>NZ_CP168266.1:0-2860650 GCF_040149425.2 Cupriavidus sp. DF5525
GCCCCGGCACCCCCAGTTCCGCCAGCGTGCGCACATCGGGCAGGCTCGGTGAACGCTTGCTGGCGGCGATCGCCAGCGGCTTGACCTTGCCGCCCTTGATCAGCGGGGAGGTGGTGATCACCGGGTCGAACATCATGTCGACCTGGCCCGCCATCACATCCTGCAGCGCGGGCGCCGAGCCCTTGTAGGCGACATGGGTGAACTTGCCACCGCTACTGTCGGCGAACAGCCCGCCGAGCAGGTGCCCGATCGAGCCGATGCCTTGCGAGGCGTAGTTGACGCCGTCCGCGCGCGACTTGGCCATCGCCACCAGTTCTTTGACCGAGTTGGCCGGGCTTCCCTGCGGCACGACCAGCACCAGCGGCGAGGCCGCCAGCGCCGTCACCGGCTTGAAGTCCTTGAGCGGATCATACGAGAAATTGCGGTACAGCCCGGGGTTGATCGCGAACATCTCGGTGGCCGCGACGAATACGGTGTGCCCGTCGGGTTCGGCGCGCTTGACCGCCAGCGCGGCGATCTGGCCACCGCCGCCGGGGCGGTTCTCGACGATCACCGGCTTGCCGAGGTCGGTCTGCATCTGCAGCGCGACCTGGCGCGCGATCATGTCGGTGATGCCGCCCGCGGGGAACGGCACGACGATGGTGACGGGGCGGGTGGGGAACGCCGGCGCTTGAGCCGAGGCCGGCGCAGCGAGGGCGCTCCCGGTGCCGATGAGGGTGGCGGCCGCGGCGAGCGGCGCGATCAGGGATGCCAGAAGGCGATGGGGGCGATGGGGCTGTTGCATGCTTTGTCTCCGTTTGCTCTGTCGTTATGTTCTGTAAATCGTTCGGGCCGCCGCGTCAGTCGCTGGCGAACTTCGCGCGCACGGTGCCGACACCGGAGATGCGCGCCTCATAGGTCTGGCCGGGCTGCGCGGGCACCATCGGGCCGAGCGCACCGGTCAGCACGAGGTCGCCCGCGCGCAGTGGCTCGCGCAGGCTGGCGAGCTTGCGTGCCAGCCACACTGCCGCGTTGAGCGGATGGCCCAGGCAGGCAGCGCCGTTGCCATGCGAGACACGCTCGTCGCCGCGGGTCATTGCCATCTCCACGGTCTTCAGGTCGAGGCCGGCCAGCGGCACCGGCACCGCGCCCAGCACCACCAGCCCGCTGGAGGCGTTGTCGGCCACGGTGTCGACATACGAGATGTCCCAGTTGGCGATGCGGCTGCCAACCACCTCGATGGCGGGCAGCACGTAGTCCACGGCGTTGAGCACATCGAGCACGGTGGCATCGGCTGTGTCGATATCGCGCCGCAGGACCAGCGCGATTTCCGCCTCGACCTTGGGCTGCAGCGTGCGCGCCATCGGGATAGGTTCGTCGTCGCCGTAGACCATGTCGGCGAACAGCGTGCCGAAGTCGGGCTGGTCGACGCCGAGCTGGCGCTGCACGGCGGGCGAGGTCAGGCCGATCTTGCGGCCGACCACGCGCCGGCCTGCGGCCTGCCAGACAGCGACGTTGGCGCGCTGCACGGCATAGGCGGTGGTGGCATCGCCGGCGGCGATCTCGCCGCGCAGTGGGGCCATGGGTTCGCGCTTGCGTTCGGCTTCGCGCAGGCGCGCGGCCAGGGCGAGGATGGTTTCCTGATCGGGCATGGGTGTCCTTGTCGGTGAAGTCGTTGTCAGTGCGCGGTCAGGCAACGGTGTCTGCCTGCATCACGGCGAAGCCGGCGATCCATTCGAGTATCGGCCGGTAGTACTCGATTTGGGCGCGATACGGCCCGTTGGCAGCGAGCGCGGCAAAGGCAGCGATCCAGGTGCGCACCTCGTGGGCGGACTTGCCCGCGTCGCGCGAGATCGCGTCGTTGGTCATGCCGTCCACGCGCGGCAGTTCGCCGTCGGCCAGCATGGCCAGGAACTCGCGGTCCCACTCGGGGTTGAGCGGATGCAGGTGGCTGTCCCCGGCGGCGAAGGCGCGCGCGGCGGCCACGGTGCGCGCCTGGCGCGCTTCGCGCGAAGCCGGCGGGGGATTGCGGCCGGCGATCAGCCGTTCTGCCACTTCCTCGCTGGCGCCGTCGATCTCCGGCACCGGCGGCTCGTGCGAAATGCCACCGGAGCCGACCACCAGCACGCGGCGGTCCAGCCGCGACAGGTAGCGGCCGATCGCATCGCCCAGCAGCCGCGCGCGCCGGCAGGTCGCCATCGGTGGCGCCACCGAGTTGATGAAGACCGGGATCACCGGATAGCGGTCCAGCGCGCCGGTCAGCACTTCCAGCGCTTGCGCGCAGCCGTGGTCGACCTGCATGCGGTAGGACACCGACACGTCTAGGTCCTGCGCCATCACTGCTTCGGCCATGCCGAGCGCGAGTTCGCGCGGCACGTCGAGCGGGCCGGCCAGGCTGTTGAAGTCGCCGATGGCGCTGGCCGCGACGCCGATGCAGAACGGCGGCATCACGTCATAGAAAAAACCGTTGTAGTGGTCGGGGGCGAACACCACCACCAGCTCGGGATCGAACGCTTCCACGCGGGCACGTGCGGCGGCGTGGACCCGTTCGACCTCGGCCACGATCTCGGGCGCGGGGTCGTAGTAGCCATGCAGCGGCGTGTGCGACAGGCATTCCAGGTGCATCGGCATGTCAGGCTCCCGCGGCAAGCTGTTGCACGGAGGCGGCGTGCGTGTCCCGTGCCGCGCTGGCGCGGGCGGCTGCGCGGGTGTCGGCGTCATTCGCGGCCGGGCAGCGCAGCGCCAGCTTTTGCGCCAGCGCCAGCACGGCGCCCGAGACCTGCTGCGGCGAACACATGCCCGCGACAAACCGGTCGGGCCGCAGCAGCACCACCGAGTGGGGCTGGCTGCCAAACCAGTCCTTGAGTCGCCCATGCACGTCGCCCACCGCGATCACGCCGTCCGGCACGTCGTCGCGATAGTCCAGCTGCGGATCCGGCTTGGCGATCACGAATACGCCGCCCAGCTGGCGCCATGCGGCGCGTGCCTGCGCCGACAGGCCGAAGGTCGGATCGGTGCCCCAGCCCAGGATCGCGAAGCGGTTGCCGATCACATCGTCCAGGCGTTCCACGGATTTGGCCTCGGTACGCACCATGGGCTGGATAAACATCCGGCCCACCGGCGAGTTGCCGGCCGGATCGCGGCCATGCACCAGCCGGCCCACCAGCGATTCGCGCTTCTCGCTCATCAGGCCGAGGAGGCGGCCCAGGGCGGAGTGGCCGGAGCGTTCCAGCCAGCGTGCCAGCAGACCTGCGCGGCGCTGCGCTTCGGGCAGCAGTACCACGCCTTGCTCATAGCGCGGCATGGGTTTGAAACGCATTTCGACAAAGTACCGCTTCACCGAAGGGAAAGCGTTCAGCACCTTGGTCAACCCGTCGCGCATTGCCGCGCCCGCGCGGCTGGACGGGGCGAAGATGTCGCCCGCCACCTCGGACAGGTGGATCATCGCCCGCGCATGGGCACGGCGTTCCGCCGTATAGGTGTCGAGCAGCGCGTCGCCAGCCTGGCCCTTGACGACCATCGCCAGTTTCCAGCCGAGGTTGGCGGCATCGCGGATGCCGCTGTTGTAACCCTGGCCCTGCCACACCGGCATGATATGGGCGGCATCGCCGGCCAGCAGCACGCGGCCGGCGCGGAAGTCGCGCGCCAGGCGCGCGTTGTGGGTATAGACGCGCTTGCGGATGTAGTCGACCTGGTCCGGCTCGGCCACCACCTTGCGCATCAGCGCGGCCATGTTCTCGGGCCGGGACAGTTCTTCCTCGGTCTCGCCGGGCATCACCATGAACTCGAAGCGCCGGATGCCGTGCGGCAGCGCCGCTGACACGTAGGGCCTTTCCGGGTCGCAATGCATGTAGATATGCGGCGTGCCGATGGGGTCGTTGCGCACGTCCACCACGATCCACTGGTTGGGTTTGGTGCGGCCTTCGAAGGGCAGGTCGAGGGCGCGGCGCACGAAGCTGTTGCCTCCGTCCGCGCCCACCATGTATGCGGCGCGGATCTGCACAAGGCGGCCCGCTTCGTCGGCGGCATCGACCTGTACGCCGTGCTCATCCTGCGTGAACGATGCCACGCTGTGGCCGAGCAGCGTGCGCACATGGTCAAAGCGCTGCAAGCCATCGAACAGGATGCGGTCCGCCAGAGGCTGGATAAAGGCATTGCGGCGCGGCCAGCCGAACTCGTCGGTGCGCGGCTCGATCGAGGCAAAGCAGCGCCCGCCCGGCGTGACGAAGCGCATCCAGTGGTACGGCGTGGTGTGCGGCAGCAGCGCCTGCGCCAGGCCCACCGACTGGAACACCCGCAGCGCCTCGTCGTCCAGGCCGATGGCGCGCGGATAGTCGATGATCTGCGGCAGTTTCTCCACCAGCACCACGCGCACGCCCTGCAGGCCCAGGATATTGGCGAGCGTCAGGCCGACCGGCCCGGCGCCGATGATGGCAACGTCGCAATCGACAATTTCAGGACGAGCGTCACCGCCCGCCATTGCGATGGCGTGGGTCATGTCTGTCTCCGTTGAATGTTATGTGTTCCGGTCTTCTCTAGCGGCGCGGCGGCTCAGACCGTCGTCGCCTCGGGCACCGGCTTGCCGAGCAGGAAGTTCAGGTGGATCCGGTTGAAGGTGTCGGCGTCCTCGAACTGCGGCCAGTGGCCGCAACCGTCCATCACGGTGAAGAGCGCGCCGGGAATCATGGTGGCGATGCGGCGGCCTTCGGATACATCGGCGGTGGGATCGTCGGAGGTCCACAGCACCAGCGTTGGTGCCTGGATGCGGCCATAGTCGGCCGCGCGCAGGATATTGCGCTGGCGCGTCTCCATGTCCTGCAGCACGATGTTGTCGCGCTGCGCCTCGACCATGCCGGGTTGCGCGTAGATGGCCTGGCGCGTGGCGACCAGGTCGTCGAACACCTTGGCCTTGTCGGCCATCAGCCATTCGACGCGGGCCTTGATGAAGTCCCAGCCCGGGTCTTCGACCGCGCGCATCGACAGCGTCTTGAGTCGCTCCATCACCACGGGATCGGCCTGCGAGCCGCCGGCGGTGTTCAGCACCAGCCGATCCACGCGTTCGGGGTGGTCAATGGCCAGGCGCGATGCCACCCAGCCGCCCAGCGACTCGCCGCTGAACGAGGCGCGTTCGATGCCCAGCGCATCCAGCACGCGGACCACATGGTCGACATAGGCCGAGACGTCGCGCGGGCCGGCGGGCTTGTCGGTCCAGCCGTGGCCGATCATGTCGATGGCCCAGACGTCGAAGTGTTCGGCGTGCGCCTTCAGGTTGCGCACATAGGCCTCGGCGTGGCCGCCCACGCCGTGTAGGAGGATCAGCGCCGGCTTGCCGCGTTCGCCGGCGTGCAGGTAGCGGGTGCTGATGCCGCCGGCATCGAGCCAGCCCTGGGTGAAGGTGACGCCGCGCAGCTCGGCCCAGATGCTCTGGAACGGATGCGCTGCGGCGGGCGATTGGGAAGTGGCGGCGAGGGCGGGGGCGGCTTGGGTCGACATACTGGTCTCCTGGGGTCTTGGAATGAGGACTTGCTTGGACGGAAGTCTAGAGACCGCGTTGTCACCGGCAAAAAAAATGTGCAAACTGTGCAAGGAGTGCACAACGTTGATTTAAAAGGACTTTTTATGCCCCTGGACCGGGATGCCGTCTACGCCAACGTCAGGGGGCTGACACGGGGCCTGGATGTGCTGCGCGCGCTGAACCGCATGGAGAGCGGCCGCGCCACCGCCCAGCAACTGGCGGTGGAGACGGGCCTGCACCGCACCACCGTCAGGCGTTTGCTGGAGACGCTGGTGGCCGAGGGATTTGTGCGCCGCAGCGAGTCTGACGACACCTTCAGGCTGACGCTGCAGGTGCGCGCGCTCAGCGAAGGCTTTACCGACGACGAATGGATTTCGACGATCGCGGCGCCGTTGATGGGTGAGTTGCTGCAGCAGGTGGTATGGCCTTCGGACCTGACCACGCCCGATGGCGACGCGATGATCATTCGCGAGACCACGCACCGCTTCAGCCCGCTGTCTTTCCATCGCGCCATGGTCGGGCGCCGCTTGCCGATGCTGCTGACGGCGGCGGGCCGCGCCTATTTCACCAATTGCCCTGAGACCGAACAGGAGAACATCCTGTCGGTGCTGCGGTCCGGCGCCGGTGGTGAAGGGCAGGCCGCGCTCGCGGCCGATGCCACCTATATCCGCAACCTGATCCGGCGGGTGCGCGAGGACGGCTTCAGCACCAACCATGGCGACTGGACCGAGCAGCGCAATATCAGCGCGGTCGCCGTGCCGCTATGCGTGGGCGAACGCGTGCTGGGCAGCCTGAACGTGGTGTACCTGTCGCGCGCGCTGAAGCCGGCGGAGGCGGAAGCAAAGTTCGTGGCACCGCTGGCGAGCGTTGCTGCCCGGATCGCCAGCACCATGGCTGCTCGCCGGCCGGCGGGCGATGCCCCCGGCGCGGGCTGACGCTACGGGTCCTGCGCCACGGCGCGCGCCGTGGCCCGCGCCACCAGCGAGTCTTCCGGCATGGCGACCGGTTCCAGCGGGGCGAAGGCAATACGCTGCGCGTCCTTCTGCGGCACGCCCAGCGTCATCCCGCCTTTCACTCTGCCCCAGGATCGGTCGTCGACGCCGGGCATGCACCAACGTCAGCCCTGCGCTGCACCTGTGTGGTGATATCCCGCACGCCTACCGGTGCCACGCAGTGGCGCTCCCCTCATTTATTGCTCGCAAATTTTGCATACAAGGCGGGCATACGACTTGCGAGGAAGGTGGCTTCGACAGAAGTCCAACCTTCGGCAAAAGAGGAAAGCCCAGATGGTCCACAACCCTTGTTCCGCCATGATCGCCCGCGTGCGCGATACCGCTTCGGCCGGCCGCCGCGCCTTGCTGCTCGGCCTGTTTGCCGGCGTTTACATGACGGCCGTGCCGGTGACTGCGCAGGCGGACACCCTGTCCGATATCACCAAGGCCGGCGTGCTGCGCGTGGCGGTGCCGCAGGATTTCCCGCCGTTCGGTTCGATCGGTGCCGATATGGCTGCGCAGGGACTGGATATCGATGTCGCCACGCTGATGGCTAAGAAGATGGGCGTGAAACTGCAACTGGTGCCGGTGTCCAGCACCAACCGCGTGCCTTACCTTCAGACTCGCAAGGTCGACCTGATCATCTCCAGCCTTGGGAAGAACCCGGAGCGCGAAAAAGTATTGGACTTCTCCGAGCCATATGCCCCGTTCTTCAACGGCGTGTTCGGACCGGCGGACCTGCCCGTGAAGGCCGCGGCCGACCTGGCGGGCAAGACCGTTGGCGTGACCCGCGGCGCAGTGGAGGACCTGGAACTGTCCAAGATCGCCCCCGCCAGCGCGGTCATCAAGCGCTACGAGGACAACAACGCCACCATCGCCGCCTTCCTGTCCGGCCAGGTCCAGCTGATCGCGACCGGCAACGTGGTGGCGTCGGCGCTTATCGCCAAGCATCCGCCCAAGGCGCCGGAGACAAAATTCCTGATCAAGAACTCACCTTGCTTTATCGGCATGAACAAGGGCGAGACGGCGCTGCAGGCCAAGGTCAATGCCATCCTGGCTGAGTCGAAGAAGGACGGTTCGCTCAATTCGCTGTCGATCAAGTGGCTGCTGCGGCCGCTGCCGGCGCAGCTTTGATGGCGTAGGGACCGGTCCTTCGTCATGGCATACCAGTTTGATTTCACGTCGGTGTTCGACTACACCGACGTCCTGCTAAAGGGCATTGCGGTGACGGCCCAGCTCACGCTCACCGGTGGGGTGCTGGGCGTGGCGCTGGCCATCTTCGGCGCGTGGGCCAGGACGCAAGGGCCGGCCTGGCTGCGCGCGTGCGTCAGCGCCTACGTGGAGCTGATCCGCAACACGCCTTTCCTGATCCAGCTCTTCTTTATCTTCTTCGGCTTGCCTAGCCTGGGCGTGCACCTGCCCGAAATGGTGGCCGCATCGCTGGCCATGGTGATCAACCTGGGCGCCTACGGCACCGAGATCGTGCGCGCTGGCGTGGCCGCCACGCCGCGCGGGCAGTTCGAGGCCGGCGGCAGTCTGGCCATGTCGCCGCTGCAGGTGTTTCGCCATGTGGTCCTGCGCCCCGCGCTGCAGAGAATCTGGCCGGCGCTGTCGAGCCAGATTGTCATCGTGATGCTGGGTTCCGCGGTGTGCTCGCAGATCGCGGCGCAAGACCTTACCTACGCCGCGAACTTCATCCAGGGCCGCAATTTCCGCGCCTTCGAGGTGTACCTGGTCAGTACCGGGGTCTACCTGTTGCTGGCGCTGCTGCTGCGCCAGCTGCTGCGCGGCATCGGCCACCAGCTCTTTGTGCGGAGGTCCTGATGATCGAGTTCACCTTCTGGGACATCCTGCGCAACCTGCTGCTGGCGGCGCGCTGGACCGTGGTGCTGTCGCTGGTGGCCTTCGTCGGCGGCGGCATGGTGGCGACGCTGGTGCTGCTGCTGCGCACCAGCAAGCGGCCACTGCTGCGGCGCGCGGCTGGTATTTATATCGAGCTGTTCCAGGGCACACCGTTGCTGATGCAGCTGTTCCTGGCTTTCTTCGGCCTGGCGCTGTTCGGCATCGAAGTGCCCGCATGGCTCGCCGCCGGGCTGGCGCTGACGCTATGGAGCGCCGCATTCCTCGCGGAGATCTGGCGCGGCTGCGTCGAGGCGATCCCGCGCGGGCAGTGGGAGTCCTCCGGCAGCCTGGCCATGAGCTATCTCCAGCAGATGCGCTATGTGATCCTGCCGCAAGCCCTGCGCATCGCCGTGGCGCCCACGGTCGGCTTTAGCGTGCAGATCGTCAAGGGCACCGCGCTGGCATCGATCATCGGCTTCACCGAGCTGTCCAAGGCCGGCACCATGATCGTCAACGCCAGCTTCCAACCGTTCACCGTGTATGCCGCCGTCGCGCTGATCTACTTCGCGCTGTGCTGGCCGCTATCGCAATACAGCAAATCGCTGGAGAGGAAATTCAATGCCGCTCATCGCCATTGACCAGGTCCACAAGTCCTTTGGCAGCAACCAGGTGCTGAAGGGCGTATCGCTCAACGTGGAGCCGGGAGAAGTGATTGCCATCATCGGCAAGAGCGGCTCGGGCAAGAGCACCTTGCTTCGCTGCATCAATGGCCTGGAAACCATCGACTCCGGCGCCATCACCGTTGCCGGTGCGCACCTTGCCGACAGCGAACTGCAGTTGCGTGCGTTGCGGCTCAAGGTCGGGATGATCTTCCAGCAGTTCAACCTGTTTCCGCACCTGAGCGCGGGACGCAACGTGATGCTGGCGCCGATGATCGTCAAGGGCGTGCCAGAGTCCGAGGCACGCTTGCTTGCCGAAGTGAACCTGGCGCGCGTGGGCTTGTCGGCCAGGTTCGATGCCTATCCCGACCAGCTCTCGGGTGGCCAGCAGCAGCGTGTGGCGATCGCACGCGCGCTGGCCATGCAACCCGCGGCGCTGCTGTGCGACGAGATTACTTCAGCGCTGGATCCGGAGCTGGTCAATGAGGTCCTGCAGGTGGTGCGCGGCCTGGCCGCGGACGGCATGACGTTGCTGATGGTCACGCACGAGATGCGCTTCGCGCGCGAGGTGTGCGACCGCGTGGTCTTCATGCACCAAGGCAAGGTGCGCGAGGCGGGGCGGCCCGAGGAGGTGTTTGCGCGGCCGCAGACGGCGGAACTTCAGCAGTTCCTGGGGATGGCGGAAGTCTAGCGCGCTGCGACGTCACTCGCGTTCACGGTCCGCCTTCAGCAGCTTGAGCCGCGTCTGCCCATCGGGCGTGAAATGCGTCCCGAACCGCACCAACCCCACCCGATGCAGATGGCAACTCATGGTGAAACTGAGCAGCATGCCGGGCTCGGTCTCTTCGATGGTGATGTCGATCGCCTTCAGCCTCGGCTCATAGCGCAGCAGCGTGGTTTCGATCTCGTGCTTGAGCGTGTGAGCCGAGGCCGGCAGATGGCGGTAGATCCGGGACAGATCGCCCAACCCATAGTCCGGCAGGTGCGCCAGGCCGCCGCGGCGGCTGTTGAGAATGCGCTGGATATTGTCCTGCACCGACAGGAAGGTCTGCGTCGCCGCATCGAATTCGTCGACCGCGACGCCGTTGGCGAAGTACCCCGTCACGGCCTCGAAGAGTCCCTGCAGATGATTCGGTAATTTCACGATCACGAAAATATGGGCAATGGCGGCGACTACGGCAGGTGCAATGAATAAGCCAAAGTCAGTCATATCGACAATGGCATCCGCCTGAACCGTGCCCTGTGGCTGCTGGCCGAGGGTATGCGCCGGCTCAAAGCCTGACCCGGCCCGGAGGGGCCTTTACCACTTGTTGGCCCCTCCGGGGCGGAGCCGTAGGCACATTGCTCCATCTGTGTTGCGGGATTGGACTTTTGCACAGTTCTACCGGACTTTCGCCTGAATGAACACCGGCCTGCCTTGTCTCGCTGGACTCGCGAGTCCGATCGCCATCGCAGGCGGGTGAGCTCGTGCGGCCGACACGAGGCTGGCGGGCGCTTACGTTTGTCAACAAGCAGAAGAATGGTGGTAGTGGGGCGGGGGAGACGACGGCAAGGCCCTCCACGCGAGTTCGCCGTCGTCACACAAATTGCGGAAGACCCGTTGAAATGTCCGGTGAGTCTTCAACTTTTCTTGGTCAGTTTTTGGGGTTGCCCGTGGAGCGGTGGTGCTGGCCTGATGCAGCCAAGTTGTCCGGGTTTTTTTGAGGGCTGGCCGGGGGCACTCAAAAAACCCGCCTGGTTTGGCGGGTTTCGTGGGTGCTGGTCACAGCGGATTCCTATTTAGTTCCACGCTTTTTGGCTGTTGTGCTCAGAGGGTGACCGGTGAACTCAATCACCTTGTTCTTGCGCGCGGATACCGGCTGCTCAGCTAGGCACCCGGCAATGAATTTGGTCACAACGGCGTCCAGATTGGCCTTCTCTGCAGGGCCAATCCTATCGAATTCTTCTCGCGGAACGGAGAACGGCCAGGACGCTTTCAGCGGCGATGCAACTGTTCGCTGGGTTCCGGCAGCCGGTGCTGAGGCGCGCTCCGCGCCAAACATCAATGCTTCCTCGGATAGCTCAAGTATCTGAGCCACTGCGGCCACTCGCGCGCGCTTTGGCGCGATCTCATCGGCGAGCCACTTTCTTACCGTCTCATAGCTGACGCCCGCCTCGTCCGCCAGCCACTTTGGCGATTTGTCGAGGCGCGTCAATGCGCTACGGATTCTGGAGCCGATCGTTTCCATGCGCGAAGGATACAACTTTATGTTGTGATCGACATCACACTAATTTGTTGTGACATGCACGTTTTTGTTGTACGCTCCTGATCAAACTGGAGCTTACGCAATGAGCGCTATTGAAAGATTGGTTGAGGTGAACGGTGGGCCCGTCGCTGTGGCGAGGGCGCTAAACGACGTTGTCGCCTATCAGGAGGTTCAGCGCTGGGTGAAGCGGGGCTACGCCGCGCCGAAGCACTTCCAGCGACTAGTGGTTCTGCTTCCCAGCGAGATGACGATTGATGACCTGTTTGCCGACATGACTTCCGGATCGGCACGCAGGCCAAGTGGCAAGAGGCAAGCCGCCGCTGATTCTCACCAGATGGCAGCGGCATAACCGTGCCTATTTCCCCCGTTACCCGACCGCTTGAATGATCCGCAGACGGCTTTCGCCGTGCGTCCCCGCACATGGGCTTTCTATTCGCGATGACTGACTGGCGGATGACCCAACGTCAAACACAACCGATTGCATTGGCTTCGACGGTCCGGCCGGTTGTCGCGATGCTGCCAATTTCAGTGCCGTGTGCCACGTGTCGTCCGCACCGAGCAGGGCAGGGAGGTTTGCGTGAGTCGCCTTCACAGGGCGCCTGCAAGGATCAGGTCCACGGTCCACATGCTCCTGAACGTCGGCCAATACTTCTGCGCAGCATGGGCTGCTCCCCAGGGTGGCGCGTGGCGTCGATGCTCGCTTCCTGAGTGAGCGTCTGGTTGCTCTGGACGATGCGCGCGCTGCATCGCCGTGCATGTCAGGCTGGACTGTACATCGATCTGCTGCGGCACCCGCGACGGAAGCAGGTCGTCGACCACACCTTGCGCACGCGCGTCTTTGAACGCGACGCCTGCGCTGAAGCACGACGACACACGCTGATGATTGCAGTCGGTGTTGATTCGTGTTGGTTTCGAAGGGAAGTCTTTTAAAGGAGTTCACGACTATGATGCAAAGGCTTATCACCGCTGAACAACGCGCGCAACTGCTCGCAAACGGCCAAGCGTACGCCGCCGGCTACGCTAGCGATCTTCTGCCGGTGGTGCGACTGTTCACGCCGGATGCGCATGCGACCTGGCTACTGGCCGCGCTCGACCCGGCCGATGGGGATACCGCCTACGGTTTGTGCGACGTGGGTATCGGCATGCCCGAACTGGGCCATGTAAAGCTGTCCGACCTGGCATCCATCGTTGGGCCGCTCAAAAGGCCGATTCTTCGCGACCTGTACTTCCAGCCAACGCGATCGCTATCTGCGTACGCGCAGCTGGCGCAGCTTGACGGCTCGATCCCCGACTGACCGAGGCCGCAGGCCATCCCGGTAGGCTGGCCCGACAGCCTCTGCTGCGCCCAATTGAAGGCTGCAGGGCCGGTCGGTGTCGCACAGTGCGACCCGTATGGAAAGACGGTGCGCACGACTTGATATCCGCGCGCCAACTGTGCATTTCCATGCGGGCGTGGCGCACCCGACGATGCCTGATCGGCATCGCACACGCGTAACCGCTGGGGTCTTGGTCTCAAAAGGACCAGCCCTGACCGAAGTCCATTGATCACTACCTGACGAGGACCGACCGTGAATCCACAACAAGAACTACCTGTGAATCCCGTGAGCGCAGCTGGGGGCGTCTCGCCCGCACCGGCACGCCCGCTGAGTGCTCGCGACTATAGGACCTTGGCCTTGGCGGCCCTTGGCGGCACGCTCGAATTCTATGACTTCGTCATCTACGTCTTCTTCGTCACGGTGCTGGGCGCGCTATTCTTCCCGGCCAACATGCCAGACTGGCTGCGACAACTGCAGACGTTCGGCATTTTCGCCGCGGGCTACCTGGCACGCCCGCTGGGCGGCATCGTGATCGCACACTTTGGTGACCGGCTTGGCCGCAAGCGCATGTTCACGCTGTCGATCTTGCTGATGGCAGCGCCCACGCTGATGATCGGCCTGCTGCCCATCTACGCCAGCATCGGCGTCGCGGCGCCGCTGTTGCTGCTGGCGATGCGGGTGCTGCAGGGCGCGGCCATCGGTGGCGAGATGCCCGGTGCCTGGGTGTTTGTCGGCGAACACGTGCCGAGCCGGCATTACGGGTTCGGCATCGGGACCCTGACCTCGGGCATCACTGGCGGCATCCTGCTGGGTTCGCTCGTTGCCGTCACCATCAATCGCCATTACTCACCGGAGCAGGTGAACGATTTCGCCTGGCGCATCCCCTTCATCCTGGGCGGCGTCTTCGGACTTGTGTCCGTGTACCTGCGCCGGTTTCTGCATGAGACCCCCGTGTTCCGCGAGTTGGCTGAGCGCAGCAACCTCGCGCGCGAACTGCCGATCCGCACCGTGCTGCGCGATCACCGCTCGGCCAGCATGTTCGTTGCACTGCTGACCTGGGTACTTTCTACCTCTATCGTCGTAGTGGTGCTCTACACGCCCGCCTACCTGCAGAAGGTCCACCACATTCCGGCCGCGCTCGCCCTCGAGACCAATGCTTTCGCCACCCTCACGCTGACCGTCGGCTGCGTGATCGTCGGATGGGCGTGCGACCGCATCGGCATCCGTGCCGTCATGCTGATCGGCTGGGGCGGACTGTTCATGACGGCTTACCTCTTCTACGGCAGCCTGCCCGGCACGCCTGCCACGCTGTTCTGGCATTATGGGCTGCTGGGCCTGTTCGTCGGCACCATCGCCACCGTGCCGATTGCCGGCGTGCGCGCCTTTCCCGCACCGGTGCGCTTCACGGGTCTCTCGTTTGCCTACAACATGTCTTACGCGGTCTTTGGCGGCCTCACGCCGATGATCCTCACGCTGTGGCTACAGCACGACACCATGGCGCCTGCTCACTACGTGGCAGTACTGGCCGCTGTCGGGTTTTCGCTTGCGCTCTGGCCACTAGCCAAATGCGGCCATGCCATGCGCAATGGCGCGGCCAACACGGGCGGCCACGTCAGTCGATAACGATGGAGCGACGAAATGAATGCGACTGACAACACGCAACAAGCCCGCCTGCTGACGCCCGCCGAGCTGGCTGTGTGCATCACGGTGTTCCGCGATGCGCGGCAATGGTCACAGGAGCAGTTGGCCGCAATATCCGGGCTCAACGTGCGAACCGTTCAGCGCGTCGAGCACGGTTGGCCCGCCGGCCCCGACACCTGCCGCGCCCTTGCCAGCGCGTTCGATTTCGCGGACATCGACGCGCTCAACAAGCCATTCGCCATTCCCCCCGAAGACGAACTCAAGGCTGCGCAAGAACAGTTCGACCAGGAGCACGTCACCTTGGCGGCGATTCCGCTGACTACAGGTAAGCAATTGGCCGAGCTGGCGCAGACCAGCACGATGGACATGTCGGAACTGGCCTTCGAGATGGGCCGCGAAGCGGATAAGCGCTTCGCCGCGCTGATGGAATATTTCGGCAACTACCGGGATGGCCAGGGCGCCTATACCGAAGCACAGAAGCGCGAGGCGTCTGACACGATGCAAGCCAACATCGATGTGCTCAAGACCCTTGGCGTTTCGCTACGCTATGTCGAGCGCAAAGTGCTGCTGAAGGGTGCCTCGGAACCGGACAGGCCAATGCCAGCTAACGTCCTGTACGTGATCGGGTTTCCGCTCGGCAAGGAACCCAAGCTATTCGCCACGCCAAAGTCTGCCTACATCCGCCTGTAGGTTGAAGGGTCAAGTTCCACGCTTGTCAGCGCCGCTCTGAGCCGCCCCCGCCGAATAGCCGAAGGAATGGCACATGATGAAGAAGGGAGACGCGCGCTGCGCACCTCGATGGTTCGATCCACGACTGATCTTGACTCGTAGCCCCAATTCATGGTCGTCAATACGGCGGGCCTTCCAGACGCAGGCCATTGCGGCGCATTGTGGCTATTTCAGTCTGATTCAAGACGACGGCGGTCGAGATGGAGATTCTTGCGCTAAGGCGGTGCGATTTGACTCGGGGCTCGGGAAAAACCATTATTTGACACAATATCAATATTTCTGGGTGAGGCATGGCCGCACTTTGGCGGCATGCGCCTGCGGCGCGTGCCGCCTTCGTTCCGGATGAGCTGCGACGAGGCAAAGGTTTACTATTATTTGACACGCTATCAAATAAAACCTACATTATTGAGACCGTGGCATTTATCACAGGAGACATCGTGACTGATCAACACAAGGCGCAGGTGACGGCGGGCATGCGAGGTGCATCATGGGACGCGCGGCTGATGTCTCGTCCGTACCAGATGGTTCCCTATGCACTTGGCACGGCAGACGGGCAACGCACACTCGGCTTCCTGTTCACGGTGAACGGCCAGGAAAAGACAGTCGTCTCGCTGATGCATCCGCGTGAAATGGCCATCACCCACTACCTAGTGCCATTCGTGCTGGATGCCGGCTGTGCCTGCTGGGTTCAGGGTCCGCGTTCGATCGGCAGCGATCTGCGGCTGGAGCACGAGATCGCGCTGCTCGACGTGGCGGCCGGCATGACGCACCTGCGCGAGTTGGGCTACGAGCGTATCGTGTTGCTGGGCAACTCCGGCGGCGCGGGGCTCTATGCGTTCTACAACCAACAGGCACTGACGCCGCCCGAACAACGTATCGCGCGGTCCCCGGGCGGACGGCCCACCAATCTCGCTGAAGTGCAGATGCCTGAGGTAGACGGCATGATCCTGGTATCGCCGCATCCCGGCCAGGGCAAGCTGCTGATGAGCGGCGTCGATCCTTCCGTGACCGACGAGGACGCTCCCATGCAGACCGACCCGTCGCTGGACCCGTTCTCCGCGGCCAACGGCTTTGACGCCGCGAGCGGGCGCGGCAAGTATGAGCCGGCATTCGTTGAGCGCTACCGTGCCGCACAAGTCGAGCGCGTGGCGCGTATCGATGCGCGTGCCAGGCAGATGATAAAGGCCAAGCACGAAGCGCGGCAACGCATCAAGACGGGCACCGGCTCCGACGCGGACCGCCGCGTTGCCGCGCATGCGCCGATCTTCCAGGTTTGGCGCACGGATGCGGACCTGCGTTCGTGGGACATCTTGCTTGATCCTTCCGACCGCAAGACAGGTTCGCTGTGGGGCAAGGATCCGTTTGTATCGAACTGGGGCAGCGTGGGCTTCGGGCGAGTGGTGACGCCGGAATCGTGGCTGTCGACCTGGTCCGGGCTGTCGTCGAACGCCGCGCTGGACAAGACCATCGGCGCGCTTCACCAGCCGACCTTGCTGCTCGAATACACCGGCGACCAATGCACGTTCCCGGCGGATATCGAGGCGATCTACCGCCAGATCCCCAGCGAGCAGAAGCAGCACATTCGCGTGCGCGGCAATCACCACGGCATGGCCCTGAGCCGGGACGAAGAGGCCGGCCAGTGCATCGCCGGCCGGCACATCGTCGAGTGGCTGCGCGAGAAGATGGTGTAAGCCGAGCGAATCCAACAGAGCAGGGCGCCACCCCCCCCCCCGACATGCAGGCGCCCGCTCCAACGACAACAAGGGTAGAGAGACATGCTGCAGATCCACACCGTACGCCCCCCGCAGTTGCTGGACGGCGTCAGATATCCGGACGAAGAGCGCCTGCGGCGCTATGTTGCCGAAGGCGTGCTGACCAGCGAAACGCTGGCAGGCGCGTTCCAGGAATCGTTCCGGCGCCATGCCGACCGGCTGGCGCTGGCCGGTCCGGAAGGCGAACTGACGTATCGGGACCTCGACGAACAGACCGATCGCCTGGGCGCGGCCCTGCTGGCGCTCGGCATGAAGCCGCTGGACCGCGCGGTATTCCAGTGCGGCAACTGCAATGAGTTGTTGCTGGCGTTCTTCGGCTGCCTGAAGGCCGGCATCATTCCGCTGTGCTCGCTGCAGGCCTTCCGCAAGCTGGAGATTGGCTACCTGGGCAAGCTGTGCGAGGCGCGCCTGCATCTCGTGCAGGGCGATGATCCCAAGTTTGACGACGTTGCTTTCGCCGAGGAGATGCAGGCGGAAGTACCAAGCTTCGACTACATCCTGCAAGCGCGCGGCGAGCGTCGCGGCAACGCGGTCCTGGTGGCGCACCTGATTCGCGACATGCCGCTGGACAAGGCGCGCGGGCTGCTGCGCGAAGTCAGCCTCGATCCCTTCCAGGTCGCCGTCTTCCAGCTCTCTGGCGGTACCACCGGCGTGCCCAAGATCATCCCGCGCTTCCAGAACGAGTACCTGTACAACATGCGCGCGGTCGCGGCATGCAACGGCTACACGCAGGACGACGCGCTGTTCTTCCCCACGCCGTACATGCACAACCTGAACATGGGCTGCTTCTTCGGCCCGTTCCTGCTGACCGGCGCCACCGTGACCGTCACACCCGATATCGGCGAAGAGAACCTGCAGCGGCTGGTGCGGGACTATCGTCCAACCTGGTTCGGCGTGGCCGGTCCGATCCTTACCCGGATCGCGCCGGAGCTGGCCAAGGCCGGCCCTGCGGAACGCGCGCGCCGCAATTTCATCTCGCCGAAGAACGGTCCTGGCCTGACCCGGCTCACCGGTTCGCCGACGCACCATATCTTCGGCATGACCGAAGGCGTGATCATGTTCGCGCGCCGCGATGACCCGCAGGAGATTCGCAACACTTCGATTGGCAGCCCTGTTTCCGCCTATGACGAAGTGAAGATCGTCCGCCCTGGCACCGAAGAGCTGGTTGCCGACGGCGAAACCGGCGAGGCGCTGTGCCGCGGCCCCTACACCATCCGCGGCTACTACAAGTCCGAGCAGGAAGACGTCACGCGCTTCACGGCCGATGGCTTCTACCGTTCCGGCGACCTGATGTCGTCGCGCGTCGTCGACGGCAAGCGCTACTACTTCTTCTGCGGGCGCATCAAGGACGTGGTCGACCGCGGCGGCGAGAAGATCAACGCCGAGGAGCTGGAGAACGTCATCAACCAGCATCCCGCCGTGCTCGCCAGCGCGGTGGTGGGCATGCCGGACCGTATCTACGGCGAGCGCGTGTGCGCCTTTGTCGTGCCCAAGCCGCCCGCCACCAGCCTGACCCTGTCGCAGCTTACCCAGTACTTGCAGGAAGCGGGCTTGGCCAAGTTCAAATGGCCGGAGCGTCTCGAAGTGATCGGCGAATTCCCGCTGACCGCCTCCGGCAAGCTGAGCAAGGTCCTGCTGCGCCAGCAGATCACCCAGACGCTCGAGACCGAAGCGGCTCGCAGCACCACCACCGAAGGGACGTGATATGACCGAAGCGACTAACCCTGGCGCAGCGCCGTCCGTGCAGCTGCATGGCGTTCACCACACGGCGCGTCCCACCTGGAAGCTGGCCGAGACCGTGCATTTCTACCGCGACTTGCTGGGCCTGCCGCTGGTACACGCAATCTCGGCCAAGGGCTGGGGCCCGGACAACCATGCCGACTTCCTGCACTTCTTCTTCGACAGCGGCAACGGCAGCACCATCGCCTTCTTCTACTACATCGGCACCGAGCGCCCGGACTGGCTGACCGTGCGCGAGCACTACCAGGACCGCGCCACGCATACCGCCTGGCGCGTGCGCGACGAGGCCGAGCTGCTGCTGTGGCGCCAGCGCGTGGAGGCGGTCGGTATCCCGCTGCGCTACCAGATCCGCCACGAGGTGATCGAGTCGATCTACTTCAACGACCCGAACGGCTACCCGATCGAGATCACGTGGCAGGTGCGCCCGTTCAGCGAGGCCGACGCACTGGACGCGAAGCTGACGATCGAAGCTGCCATCGAACTGGAGAACGAGGCCAAGGACGGCAAGCCCTTCGGATCGATCGAGCCGGTGTGGCAGCGCAAGGCCGGCCAGATCGCCGCGCCGGCCGAATCCGCTGGCAAGGCATCGGTGTTCGTGCTGGACGTGCCGGAGTTCGCGGCGCTGATCGATGTCGCCGGCAAGACCGAGGGCTACGCCACTACCGCGCTCGGCAATGGCTACGTGCGCATCGACGGCAATCCCACCATCAGCTTCCGGCGCAAGGCGCTGGGCTTCAAGCCGGCAGTCTGGTACGGCGCGCTGACCGGCGGCCTGGCAGGCCGCATCGAGCAGTTCGACATGGATGCACTGGTCATCTCACCCGGGGACGCAAAATGAAGATCGTCATCATCGGCGGTGGCCCCTCCGGCCTGTTCCTGTCGATCCTGCTGAAGGAGCGGCTGGTTTCGGTCGACATCGATATCTACGAGCAAAACCCGGAAGACGCCACCTTCGGTTTCGGCGTGGTGCTGGCCGATACCGGCCTGTCGAACCTGCGTGCCGCTTCACCGACCGTGGTCGACGAACTGGCCAAGGCAATGCGCTTCAGCGACCGCCATTCGATCGTCAGCCATGAGTTCCCGATCACGATGAAGCGCCCGGGCGCGGGAGGCGGCGCGATCCCGCGCATCCGGCTGCTGTCGATCCTGCAGGCGCAGGCGCGGGAACTGGGTGTGCGGATCACCTACAACAAGCGCATCAGCGACTTCGCGGCGCTCGATGCCGACCTCGTTGTCGGTGCGGACGGGGTCAATTCACTGCTGCGCGCCGCGAACGAGGAGGGGTTCGGCACCAGACGCCGCAGCCTGACCAACCATTTCGCCTGGTATGGCGTGGAGAAAGCCTTTCCCAACCCGGCGCTGGTGTTCCGCAAGTACAAGGGCGGGTATTTCGTCGCGCACTACTATCCGTATTCGGACTCGATGAGCACCTTCGTTGCCGAGTGCGACCACCAGACCTGGATCGACTTCGGCATGGAGACGATGACGCAGGAAGAGCGCCAGGCGCTGTTCGAGAAGATCTTTGCTGCGGAGCTGGGTGGGGACAAGCTGGTGTCCAACAACTCTGTCTGGCGCCAGTTCCCGGTCGTGATCAACGATACCTGGCATGTCGGCAACCAGGTGCTGATTGGCGATGCGCTGACCAGCGCGCACTTCTCGATCGGCTCCGGCACGCGTATCGCCATGGAGGATGCGATCGCACTGGCGGATGCCATCGTCGCCTTTCCTGATGACGTCCAGGCCGCGCTGCAGCGCTACGACGAAGTGCGCCGCCCCGAGAAGGCCAAGCTGATCCGCGCGTCGGAGGCCTCGTACTACTGGTATGAGCGCATCCGCGAATGGATGGACCTGCCCACGCCGCATGAGTTTGTCTTCCGCTTCATGACCCGCACCGGGCGGGTCGACCTGAACCGGCTCAAGGAGCAATACCCGAACCTGCTGGCAGAGCTTACGGCAGCCGGCGTCTCCGTGGAAGCAGGGCAGCAGCCATGATCCGCGCGACCGAGTACGTCTTGAGCGACCAGCCCTTCGTGGTGCGCCGCACGGTGCGCTGGAGCGACTGCGACCCGGCCGGCGTGGTCTACACCGGCCGCTTCACGGACTACCTGCTCGGCGCGGTCGGCCTGTTCTCGGACCATATCGCCGGCGGCGCCGGCCGGCTCGGCGCCGTGCATGGCGTGGGCACCCCGTGCAAGGCCATGCGCTTCGAGTTCATCGGCACGCTGTGGCCGGATGATGTGATCGACATCGAGTGCTGGGTGGAAGCCATCCGCACGCGCTCCTACGATATCCGCTGCATGGCGCGGCGGCCCGAGGGCGCGGCAGTGTTCGACGCCACCTTCTCCCCGATCTGCGTACGGCTGGACGAGCGCGTCGGCACGCCCATCCCCGACTCGCTGCGCGCGGCGCTGTCGGCCTTCCTGCGACCCGCCGCAGCCGCATAGCACCGCCTTATCTCGCAACCATCATGCAATACAGAATCGGACAAATCGTTCCCAGCTCCAATATCACGATGGAGCGCGAAGTGCCGGCCATTTTCGCCGGCCGCATGCAGGTGCTTCCCGAGCGCTTCTCTTTCCATTCGAGCCGCGTGCGCATGCACCGGGTGGTGGCGGAAGAGCTCGAGAAGATGAACCGCGACATGGGCCGCTGCGCGCAGGAGCTTGCCGACGCGCGCGTCGACATCATGAGTACCGCCTGCCTGGTGGCCACCATGTGCATGGGCAAGGGATATCACCGGCAGGTGATCGAAGACCTGAACGCCGCCATCGACGGTGTGCCTTACCAGCCGGCGATCATGACCTCCGCCGGCGCGCTGGTGGAGGAGCTCAGGGACTTCGGCGCCAAAAGCATTGCGCTGCTCGCCCCTTACAGCGACGCGTTGACGCGCACCGTGGTCGAGTACATCGAAAGCGAAGGGATCGTGGTGAAGGACGCCATCAATTTCTCGATTCTCGACAACCTGGATGTCGGCGCGCGCGACCCGATGCAGTTGCTTGAAGACGTCAAACGGCTGGACTCGGCCGGCGTGGACACCGTAGTGCTGTCCGCCTGCGTGCAGATGCCCTCGTTGCCGGCGATCGAGCAGGCGCAACTGGCGCTCGGCATCCCGGTCACGTCGACCGCAGTCTGCACGGCGCGGCAGATGATGCGCCGGCTCGGGATCCTGGCCGAGGCGCCCAACGCCGGCGCCTACCTCGGCAGCAAGACCGGCCTCGCCTAGCGGTACCCAGGCTTTCCCGCCGCCGCCCGCAGAGGCGGCGCCACACCATAAACGGAGACAACCACCATGCAGCCTGCCCTCCAACCGGCGCCCCCGGCCGGGCGCTGGACCTATGTCGCGGTCATACTCGGCGCCGCACTGGGGATGCTCGCGGGCTACGCGCCCCTGTTCAATGCCACTGCCGGCGTGTTCGTGAAGCCGCTGGCGGCGGAGTTCGGCTGGGGCCGCTCGGAAGCCTCGCTGTCCTATGCCGCGTCGATGTTCGGGCTGGCCGTGGTCAGTCCGCTGGTCGGGACCATGATGGACCGCTACGGCATCCGCAAGGTGATCTCGGTCTCGGCGCTGGTGTTCGGCCTCGCCACCGCATGCATGGCGCTGCAGAACGGCAGCAAGGCGCTGTGGGTCAGCCTGTCGGTGGTGGTGGGGGTGTTCGGTGCGGCGACATCCGTGCTGGGCTACCTGGCTGTGCTCCCGCAATGGTTCGACCGGCGCCTGGGGCTGGCGCTGGGCATTGCGATGTGCGGGCTGGGCGCCGGCACGGTGCTGATGCCCGCGACCGCGCAGTACCTTGTGACCGGGTACGGCTGGCGCACGGCCTATGTGGCGCTGGGCATCGGCTCGATCATGCTGTCCCTGCTTGCCTGTGCGCTGCTGCGCGAGCGGCGCGCCGCCGGAGTTGGCCAACCGAAAGCGCAGGCAGCGCTGGCGGAAGGCGTGCCGCTCAGGCAGGCCCTGCGCAGCTACCGCCTTTGGGCCATCTGGGGTGTGTTCGTGCTCGGCTCTTCGGCCACGCTGTCGCTGGGCCCGCACCTGCCAGCCATGTTTGCGGACAAGGGCTTCAATCCCGCCGACGCCGCACGCAGTGCCTCGATGGTCGGTGTCGGCCTGCTGATCGGCCGGATCCTGACCGGTATCCTGATCGACCGCATCCATGCGCCGTTCGTTGCCTGTGTCTTCTTTATCGGCGGCGCGGCCGGCATCTACCTGCTCGGTTCGAGCAACGACTACCAGATGCTGCTGGTGGCGGCGACGCTGATCGGCCTGACGATCGGGGCGGAAGGCGACCTGATCTCCTACCTGGTCCGGTCGTACTTCGGGCTGCGGTCGTTCGGTGCGCTGTTCGGCGTCGCGTTCTCCGGCTACGGGTTTGGCGCGGTGATCGGGCCCATCGGGCTGGGTGCCTGGTTCGACCGGCACGGCAGCTACGGCGTGCCCTTCGTGGTGCTGCCCTACATGCTGCTGGTGGCGGGTGTGCTGACGTTGTCGCTCGGCAGGTATCGGCGGTCCTGCGCGCATGCCGGCAGCATGCCGGAGCCGGCCGGCGCCTGATTTTTCGAATGCGGGTGCGCCGGGGTAGAATTCCCAGGGCCGCAATTTTTCTGCGGCCGTGTGCCATCGACCGGTAAATCCAGGATGCCCGCCGCCCGCAAGTCTTCCGCCGACGCCGCCAGCAAGGCGCCCAAAGCTCCCGAGGTGCCCTCTGCGCCGCGCCGCCGTGGGCGGCCGCCCAAGACCGACTCGCCCATCGGCGCCGAGCCGATGCTCAGCCGCGTGGCCATCCTGCAGCACGCGATCAAGCTGACCAAGACCATGCCGCTGGACCAGATTTCCATGGTGCAGCTGGCCAAGGACTTCGGCGTGGCACCCGGCCTGATCCACTATTACCTCGGCGGCCGGGACCAGCTGGTTTCCGGCGTGCTCAACGACTACTACCGCCAGCGGGTAGGGCGCCTGCCGTCGCTGACCGGGGACTGGCGCGCCGATGTCGAAGCCATCGCGCGGCTGAGCTTCGAAGTGGCGGTGGAGAATCCCGGCGTCAGCATCTATGTCGCGTCGCACAACCGCTTCCGCCTGTTCCAGGACGTGGCACCGGGTGAGACCGACTACGGCATGGAGCTCTTCAATCGCATGACGTCGGCGATCATGCAGGGCGGCTTTACCGCGGAGCAGGTGGCGCTGGGTTACCACCTGATCGCGCAGTATCTGGTCTCCGCCAGCATGGCGGAAGCATCGCGCCAGCTGCCCGTATACCACCAGGGCTTTATCGAGAAGAAGCTCGATTCCGCGTCCGAGCTGCAATATCCTGGCGCGCGCTTTGTCAGCAAGGCTTTTTCCCGGCTCTCCTCCGATATCGCCTTCGAGGAGGGCTTGCGCATCACGCTCGACGGCATAGAAGCGTGGAAGCAGCAGAACCGCCAGCCGGCACGCAAGCCGCGCAGCAAGGCCGCCTGATCTCCCTTTCCTCGTTGTCCCATTCCGCCAGGGCGCGTCGTTCGTGACGCCGCCCTGACTTTGCTCGCATGCAGCGAGGTCCGGTAGTGGTAAGTCCTTATTTGAGATGACACCAATTAAATTAGAATTAATTGACGCTATATCAAATATGCATCGCCAATGACGCCCCCGGCGACGATGTGCTACATACGGGAGACAACATGAAACGTCGCGCCTGCCTCGGGCTGCTTCTTCTGGCCGGGTTCAGTGCCGCAGCCACTGCCAATGCTGCCGGCTATCCGGGCAAGATGGTGCGCATCGTCGTGCCATCGATCGCGGGCAGCGCCCCCGACATCATTGCCCGGCAGGTGGCCGAGCGGCTGACGGCAACCTGGAAGCAACAGGTCATCGTCGAGAACCGCCCCGGCGGCAACGGCATCGTGGCGATGAGCGCGCTGCGGCAATCGGCCCCCGACGGCTACACGCTGGGCCTGTTCCATGCCGCCGCCGCCGTCATCACGCCGATGATGTACAAGGAAGCGAAGTTCGACATCCAGCGCGACACGGAGGTGGCCGCCACCCTGGCCTACACGCCGATGATGTTCGTCGCCGACCCCAAGGCCGGGTACCAGAGCCTTGCCGATGTGCTCAAGGCAGGCAAGGCGCGCCCGGACGACATCACCATTGGCAGCCCGACCCGCGGCTCCGTGCCGCACCTGACCGCCGAGATGATGGGCCAGTTGCAGAAGACGAAGTTTCGGCAGGTCAGTTTCAGCGGCACCACCCAGGCGATCCAGGCCGTGGTGAAGGGCGATGTGCCGGTCTATGTCGACGGTATCGCACCATTGGTGCCGCTGGTGCGCAGCGGCCGGCTGAAGGCGCTGGCGGTCACCTCCGACACCGCACTGCCTGGACTGGATGGCATTCCGCTGGCGAAGGACGTGGCACCCGGACTGGTCGCCAAGGGCTGGTTCGCGATGTTTGCGCCCAAGGGCACGCCGGTTGCCGTGCTCGACGAGATCAACAGGGCGGTGAGCAGCAGTCTGGCGCAGCCTGCCTTCATCGAGCGCTTGAAGGACCTGGGCACGTATCCGATGGCGCAAGGCCGGGAACAGAGCGCGCGCTTCGTACAGGCGGAGAAGGTGCGCTGGGAGAAGGTTATCCAGGATGCGGGCGTGAAGCCCGAATGACGTTGGGAGGCGAGAAGCGGGAAAAGACGGAGAAGGGCAGGCCCGGGGCATGACGCCCGAACCGGCGGGCGCTCGTCTCCGGTCGGCTAGGGCAAATGCCTGCCCGGCAGCGAGGATGCCGGTGCGCGCACGGTGCCCGGGCGCGCATCATGGCGCTCGGTGCTCCGCGTGCGTCCCTTGTCCCGCTTCGCCGCATTGAATGCGCGACTATCCGACAGGCCCCGATTCCCGTTGCCGTGCGCCGGGCCGGAAAAAGCGCCAATCCTGACTTCCTCGCCCATCCCGCCGACAACATGCTGCGCGTGAGCGGTTCCCGAGGCGGCAGCCATCATGGCCATTGCCATCAGGGAAAGCGAGTGGATCGTTTTCATGCGTTCTCCTCCATCCGTGTCATTGGGCGCCCGGCAGCAAGGGTTTGGCCGCGGCGTCATTTTGGCTGCGGAGGATAGTGCAAACAGATCCGGGTATATGTAATCGATTGTTAATGGGCGCCGGCCCGCCGCCTTGCCGCAGGCCGGGTGTGACCGGCATCAGCCGGGTCGCCGCCCATGAAAGGCATCATCCAGCAGCTGCCGGATGCCGGCAGCGTCCAGCGGGCGTGGATTGGGATACTGTTCACGCAGCGCCAGCTCGCATGCACGATCGAGATCTTCCTCGCGCATGCCGATATCGCGCAGCGCAACGGGTGCGCCCAGCGAAGCCGCCAGGTCAAACACCGCCTGCGCACCGCTGACGCTGTCGCGTCCCAGCGCGGCCGCGACGGCCGCCATGGCTTCCGGCGCCGCCGGCGCGTTGTAGCCCAGTGCATGCGGCAGCACGATCGTGTGCACCTCGGCATGGGGCAGGTTGTAGGTGCCTCCAAGCGTGTGGCAAAGCTTGTGGTGCAGGCCTACCCCGACGCTGCCCAGCACGGCGCCACAGAGCCAGGCCCCATAGAGCGCATCGCCGCGCGCCGCCAGCACCTCTGCGTCATCCTGCCCGCTGCCCCGTGCGATGACGGGCAGGGCGCGGCCCAGCGCCGCGATGCCGTCGCGGCACATCCATTCGCTGACCGGGTTGCGGTCCGCGGCGTACAGCCCTTCGGCGGCATGGGCGATGGCGTTGATCCCGCTGGTCACGCTGACCGGAACCGGCAGGCCGAGAGACAGGTCGGGATCGTAGATCACAGTGCGCGGCAGCACCCGCGCATTGCGGCCCGTGCGCTTGAGCCCGCCCTCGGTCATGCCGTAGATCGGCGTCATCTCCGATCCGGCATAGGTCGTCGGCACGGCAACGATCGGCAGCGCCGATTCGAGGGCGATGGCCTTGCCCAGTCCGATGGTCGAGCCGCCGCCGATCGCCACCACGCAATCGGCGCCAAGTTCAGCCGCGGTCGAGCGCGCCAGGCGCGCCTGTTCCACCGGCACATGCATGACCGCGCCGTCGAAGATGCCGGCGCAGCGCGCGCCCAGCACCGCCGCCGCACGTTCGGCCAGGTCGCGTTGCGCCGGTGTGCAAAGCACCAGCACCTTGCCGGCACCGAGGGTGTCGACCTCTTCGCCCAGCGCCGCGAGCGCGCCGGGACGGAAAACGATGCGTTGCGGGTGAGTCTGGTAGATAAACGGTTGCATGATGGGCGAGCACCTATTCCGTTGCGATATGGCGAGCCTTGATCAGCCGGCCCCAGCGTGCGGATTCTTCCTGGATCAGCTTGTTGGCCTGCGCGGCATCCCCCGCAATGACTTCGAAGCCGCCGTCCGCAAGTAGCTTGGCAATCGCGGGATCGCGCAGCGTGGCGTTGACCTCGGCCGCGAGCTTGCCGACCACGTTCGGCGGCGTCTTTGCCGGCGCGATCATCGCCACCCAGGAATAGGCCTCGAACCCCTTGTAGGCTTCGGCCACTGCCGGTACGGCTGGCAGTCGCGCATCGCGTTGCCGCGCGGTCACGGCCAGCGCGCGCAGCTTGCCGGCCTGTACGTACGGCAACACCAGCGGCAGGCTGGCGATCATCGAATCGACGTGGCTGCCGAGCAGGTCATTGATCGCCGGACCGCCGCCCTTGTACGGGGTATGGATCCCGCTGGTGCCGGCCGCTTCATGGAACAGTTCGGCCACCAGCTGGTTGGAACTGCCCGCACCCACCGACGCGTAAGACACGGCGTTTGGCTTCTTCGCCGCCGCCACGTAGTCTTGCAGCGTCTTGTAAGGCGAACTGGCAGGGACGACCAGCACCATCGGCGAGCGCACCATGTACGAGACGCCGGTCAGGTCCTTGTGCGAGGCGTACGGCAGTTTGGGATAGATATAAGGCTCGGTGGCGAAGGCATCGAACACCATGCCGATGGTGTAGCCGTCCGCAGCACTGCGCGCGATCTGCCCGGTGCCGATGGTGCCGCCTGCGCCAGCGCGGTTGTCGATCATCACGGGCTGCGCCAGCCGCTTGCGCAGTCCGTCCTGGACCTGGCGGGCGACCTTGTCGACCGTGCCACCTGCCGCATAGGGCACGATCAGCGTCACGGGTTTGGCGGGCCAGCTCTCGGCGCGAGCGCTGGCGGGCGCGGCCATCGCCACGGCGATCGCGGCGAGCATGCCAGCGGCCGTCAGGCGTCGCCGGACGTGGGGCATCGTCATCTTTGCAGTTGTCTCCATCGGGATCGGCTCCGTTGTCGGTCTTGATATGTCCGGCGCTTCACTTTTGCTTATTTCGCCAAAGCTCGCCGGTTGCGTTGGCCAGTCGAATGTTAAACTCGCCGCCATACACGCGGGAAGCTGATGTGCTCGCGCAACGCCTTTGCGAGGATCGCAAAAATGGAATCCGCTCGCTTCGCCGAAAACCTGGCCATCTTTGTCGAAGTCGCGCAGTCTGGCAGCTTCTCGGCCGTGGCTCGCCAGCGCGGCATGGTCGCGTCGTCGGTCGCCCGCCAGATCGACACGCTGGAGCGGGAGCTCGGCGTGCCGCTGTTCACGCGGTCCACCCGGGCGCTGGTCCGCACCGACGCCGGCGACCTGCTGTTCGCGCGGGCCACGCGCATCCTGCATGAACTCAGCGATACGCGCGACGCCGTCACCGCGCTGGAGCAGGGCGTCAGTGGCCTGGTGCGGGTAGCGTGCCTTCCCGCCTTCGGCCGGCGCCACGTGGTGCCGCACCTGGGCGCGCTCTACGCGCAATACCCGCGCCTGACCGTGGAGCTGGCGCTGACCGAGCGCGTGGTGGATCCCGTGGTGGAACGCTTCGACGTTGTGATACGTGTCGGCCAGCAGGCCGACAGCTCGCTGATTGCACGATGCATATCCGATCAGCGCTACATCATCTGTGCGACCCCCGCCTACCTGGCGCAACATGGACGCCCCGTCCATGCGGATGAACTCAGGCGGCACCGCCTCATCGATCGTGGCCACAGCACCAGCATGCGCGGCTGGCGGGAATTGCTGACACCGGCGCACAGCGCACAGGCAACCTTTGCGCTCGAGTGCGATGACTGTGACGCGCGCCGGCTGTCTGTGCTCCAGGGGCTCGGCATCGCGCTGATGCCAGACTGGTCGGTGGGCCCGGATATCGGCGCGGGCCGCCTGGTGGAACTCACGCTAGACGGGCTGTTGCCGCAAGCGCAGGGGGGCATCTACCTGCTGCGCGCGACGCAGCACGCCAGCGCCAAGGTCAAGGCCTTCTGCACGCACCTGACGGCGAGCATTGGCAGCCCGCCTAGCTGGCAGTTGGCGATGACGGGGGAGGTGGCGCTGGCTTAGGAACGCAAGGCTCAGAAGCGATGCCGCATCCCCACCCCGAACGCATCGCCATGGGATTGGGAAGTCAGCTTGTCGTAAAAGTAGGCCGCGTACAAGTCGGTGCGCTTTGACAGGTTGTAGTCATAGGCGATTGCCGCGGTATTCCTGCTGAAGTCGTTAGTGCCATGCCTGGTCCGGCCGTACGCGTATGACAGCAAGACGCTGCCAGCGCCAAGGGGAACCGAGGCGCCGAGCTGGGCGTTCGTGTGTCTGATGTCGCCCGCGCCCCCATTGATATCGGTCTTGATGTACTGACCCTGGGCAAACATCTTGACCACCTTGAAATCGTAAGACAGTCCGACCTGGGCCGCATTCTGCTTGTTGAAGCCAACCAGGGCGCTGGGAGCGGTGACGTCTCCTGGTGTCGCATTGAACTTGACTTGCTGGAACGCTGCCGTGGCTCCGAATGCGCCGTTGAAATAGGTCAGGTTTCCGCCCCACTTGCTCTGGCCGGTACTGCCGGCCTGCTCGCCGAAGGCGTAGATGAGGTTGGCGGTCAGGCCGCCGAACGTCGGCGTCGAGTACACGACGGAGTTCGACCAGCCGGAGTCGCCAATGATGCCGGGGTCGTAGACCTGTCCGTTGGTGGCGGCCTTGTAGGTATGAAAGATCGATGGCCCGAACGCGTACGAATCGACCAGCGGGTTGAACAGGATCGTCGACAGGAAGTATGGCGTGGTGTTGCGGCCCAGCTTGACCGTACCGTAGCGATTGCTCTGCAGGCCCACGAAGGCGCTGCGGGTGAAGAAGCCGTCAGTATCCGATCTGCCGGATCGCCCCGTATCGACGCGGTAGAACCCGTTCAGGTCGAAGATGGCACGCATGCCGCTCCCAAGATCCTCGACGCCCTTCATCCCCCAGTAGGACGTCTGCATACCGCCTGCACCGACGACCAAGGCGCGTTCCCCGCCCGCGGCGCGTGTGCTGCCGATGTAGGAATCGACTTGCCCGTACAGCGTCACGCTCGATTGCGCATTGGCATTGAAGCCTAGTCCCGCTGTCAGCAGGGCGGTGCACAGTGCAGCGTTGCGCGGTCTTTTGGCCATGATGTCTCCTCGTATTGATATGTAGTTGGTTGAAATAAGGAAAAGGGAGCCCGTGGCGGCCATGAGATGGCCGCCAGCCACAGCGACGGGGATGGGTGTAAAAAGGCGCTAGATCACTGCCGGGGCAGCGGCAAGCGGTGGCCGCGGACCGTGCTGATGACGCCCACGAGATTGCCGCGCGGTGTACTTCTTCCCTTCAGACGGCTACCGTCAGTGCCTTCAGGAGACCGGTGGCGTTATGTCGCGCCGATGCCCCCCATGCGCCTGGGACCAGCCGGCGGGGTTGGCAAGGAACGACGCCAGCTCGTGCAATGCAGCCGGCATCCAGCAAGGCCTGGGCGACGGAGGTGCCCAGGGTCAGTTCATTGCGACTCAATGACATATGGCAATTCCAATTCATCTGGCTGGACCGCCCTCGCGCGGAGGGTTGGACGGATAGACCCGGGGCTGTGTCAATGCCTCGGGGCGCAGGGCTTCATCGAGCTCGGCTGCTGTCATCAGCTTGCGGCGCAGCACCACATCGCGGATGTTGGTGTTGTTGGCAAACGCCTCTGCGGCCACCGCGGTGGCGTTCTTGTAGCCGATGATGGGGTTCAGCGCCGTGACGAGCGCGATCGAGCGCTCGATCGTTTCCCGCAGCCGCTCAGGGTTCGCGGTAATGCCCTTGATGCATTTCTCCGCGAGGGTGAAGCAGCCATTGGTGAGATGCTTGAAGCTGCGGAACAGGCTCGCGGCAATCACGGGCTCGAAGGCGTTGAGCTGCAGTTGCCCGGCTTCCGCGGCGAACGTCACGACCGTATCGTTGCCGAAGACCTCGAAGGCAATCTGGTTCACAACCTCCGGGATCACCGGATTTACCTTGCCCGGCATGATGGAGGAGCCGGCTTGCATCGGTGGCAGGTTGATCTCGCCAAAGCCCGCGCGCGGCCCGCTCGACAACAGGCGCAGGTCGTTGCACGTCTTGGACAGCTTCACGGCGATGCGCTTCAGTACCCCGGAAATCTGCACGAAGGCGCCACAGTCCTGGGTTGCCTCCACCAGGTTCGGGGCGGTGAGCAGCTCGATGCCCGTGATCCGGCTCAAGGCCGCGGTGGCCTTGGCGGCGTAATCCGGGTGGGCGGTAATGCCGGTGCCGATGGCGGTGGCGCCGAGATTGACTTCGCGAATCAGCGCGGAGGCTTCACGCAGACGCGCCATGTCCTCTTCCAGCATCACGGCGTAAGTGGAGAACTCCTGGCCCAGGGTCATGGGCACGGCGTCCTGGAGTTGCGTGCGGCCGAGCTTGAGCAGGCCGGCGAACTCCACTGCCTTGTCGTGGAAGGCGGCCCGCAGGACTTCCATCGCTTCGAGCAGATGCCCGATGGCGAAGAACGTCGCGATGCGCAGCGCGGTGGGATACACGTCATTGGTGCTCTGCGCCATGTTGACGTGCTCGTTGGGGTGCAGGTAAGCGTACTCGCCGCGCTTATGGCCCAGAATCTCCAGGGCACGGTTGCAGATGACCTCGTTGGCGTTCATGTTGGTCGAGGTCCCGGCCCCGCCCTGGATGGTGTCGACAACGAACTGGTCGTGGAACTTGCCTTCCCGCACTTCCTGGCAGGCCGCGATGATCGCATCCCTGAGTGGGACCGGCAGCAGCCCAAGCTCGGCATTGGCCTCCGCCGCGGCCTGCTTGACCGCTGCCAGTGCGAGGATCAGGTTGGGGTAGGCCGAGATCGGCGTACCGGAGATCTGGAAGTTCTCGACGGCCCGGAGCGTGTGGACGCCGTAGTAGGCGTCGGCGGGCACGTCGCGCTCGCCTAGCAGGTCGGATTCGATGCGGAATGTGGGGGTGTTCATCAGGGGCTCCCTGCAGCTTGGTGATATCTACAGACTAGGCGATGCCAGTGTCCATTCCAGCGTCTCGCCCGCCAGGAAGGGCTGGATGCGCTTGCCGTCGGGAAGGGATACCGATCCGGCGACGCGGGTACGGGTCCGGTGCAGGATGACGGTGCCTTCGTTGAGCGGGAGGCCATAGAAGCGTGCGCCGTGCTCGCTGGCGAAGCCTTCGAACCGTGCCATGGCGTTCTCCTCCTCGAACACGGTGAGATAGGCCTCCAACGCGGTTGGCGCACTGAAGATCCCGGCACAGCCGCAGGCGGCCTCCTTGGCGGAAGTGTCGTGGGGCGCCGAATCCGTGCCGAGGAAGAAGGACGGGGACCCTGATGTCGCTGCCCGCCGCAGCGCGAGGCGGTGTTGCTCGCGCTTGAGCACAGGCAGGCAGTAATAGTGCGGGCGAATGCCCCCGGTGAACATGGCATTACGGTTCAGCATCAGGTGCTGGGGCGTGATGGTTGCTGCCAGCCTTGCGCTGTCATCGCGCATGACGAGGTCGGCCGCGTCTTCGGTGGTGATATGTTCCAGCACGACCTTCAGGCGTGGAAACGCCGCCAGCAGCGGGCGCAAGGTGCGGCGGATAAACACGGCTTCCCGGTCGAATACATCCACCGCCGGGTCGGTGCTCTCGCCATGGACCAGCAGAGGCATTCCAAGCTCCTGCATGATGGCGAGCACGGCGGACACGCGCTCGATCGAGGTCACGCCGTACTCCGAGTGGGTCGTGGCCCCGGCGGGGTACAGTTTCACGGCGCTAAAGACGCCTGCCTCGAAGCCCTCGCGGATCTCCGCAGGGCGGGTGCTGTCGCAGAGGTAGCAGGTCATCAACGGCGTAAAGCGTGCGCCCGGCGGCAGTGCCGCGAGGATACGTTCGCGATAGGCAATGGCAGCCGCGATCGTTGTCACCGGCGGCTTCAGGTTAGGCATCACGACGGCGCGGGCGAACTGCCGTGCCGTATGCGGCAGCACCGCGGCAAGCGTGTCGCCGTCGCGCAGGTGGAGGTGCCAGTCGTCGGGGCGGCGGATGGTCAGGGTCTCAGGCATTGGGGATATCCGGGACTTCGTGGGCCTTACAGGCTCGAAATGGTGTTGGACAGGACCTTGACGCCCAGCATGAAGTCGTCGATGTCCATGGCTTCGTCCGGGTTGTGCGAGCCATGCTCGTTGCGCACGAACAGCATGCCGGTGGGGATGCCGGCGTTCGCGAACAATGACGCGTCGTGGCCGGCGCCGCTCGGTACCAGTTCGGTGGGGAGGTTCTCCCGCTTGCATTGCTCGGTCAGCAGGTCGGAGAGCCGGCCGTCCATCACGGCGGGCGCGGCATCGATACGTCGGTCAAACTCGAAGCGAACGCCCCGGTCCCGCGCGATCGCCTTGCATTCGGTGCGGAACAACTGATAGAAGCCTTCGAGCGTCTCGGCGCTCTTGCTGCGGGCTTCGAAGCTGAAGTGCACGGTGTCGGGGATGCGGGAAATGGAATGCTCTTCCGGGCTGGTGGACACGATGCCGGTCGTCACTACCAGGTCGATGCCGCGTTCCAGCAGCGCCTTCCAGTGTTCGTCCAGGCGCGTGATCAGGTCCGCCACCGCGAACATCGCGTCCTTGCGCAGCCAGCGCGGCACTGCGCCGGAGTGCCCCGGCTCACCGACGCAGGTGACCCGGTTGTGCCGCACATTGCCGCGGATGCCGGGGACCACGGCAAGCGGCAGCTGGCGCGCCACCATGACCGGACCCTGCTCGATATGCAACTCGAGATAGGCCGCGGCGGCGGATTTATCGAACAGCACCTCCTGGTTCGTGACCGCTTGAACATCTGCGCCTGCGGCAGCCATGGCTGCGCCGAGCGTCTGGCCGGTCTGGCGATGTCCCAGTGCCAGGTCGTCAGCCGTCAGCTTGCCTAGCGCAGCGCCCGAGCCCATATAGGCCTTGCCGAACCAGGCGCTTTCTTCCCCGCGGAAAGCAATCACCTTCAGTGGTACCGGCGAGTACGTCCCGCTTTGCTTCTGGCCGAGCAGGCAGAGCAACCCGGCCACGATGCCCGCGAGGCCATCGTAGTTGCCGCCCCTGGGCACGGAGTCCATGTGAGACCCAACCCAGGCCGCGGGCGCGCTCGCCTCCGACTCCGGGAGTCGGAATACGAGGTTGGCCGCGCGGTCGGCCTCTACGCGCAGGCCATGACCTTCGGCGAAACGCCGCAGGTATTCGGCCACTGCCGTTTCCCCCGCGCCGTAGCTGTCGCGCGTCACGCCAACGCCGTCAAACGATAGCTCGCGTATGTCCCGGAAGAGCTGTTCCGCGACGGGCTTTAGTTCCAGAATATCCATGACATGTCCAGCATGATTGGTGGCGCCACGCGAGAGCGTGACGCGGCCTGGTCCGGGAGGATGGCTGCCGGCTCAGCCCGACTGCTGCGCGAAGCGCAACCAGCGGTCGCTCAGTTGACGGTCGAGCTTCACCTGTCCGGTGAGGTCACGGATCGCCGCGGTGCCCGTCTCTTCGCAATAGGCATGGAGCCCGTCGATGATCTTCTGCATCACGCCAGGGTCACGGAACGAGGCGGTGCCCACCTGGACCGCGCTGGCACCGGCAAGCATGAACTCGACGGCGTCGTCCGCGTTCTGGATGCCCCCGCAGCCGATGATGGGAATGCGCACCGCGCGATAGCACTGATGGACCAGCCGCAGCGCAATCGGCTTGATCGCTGGGCCCGACATGCCGCCCATGACGTTGCCAAGCCTGGGCTTGCGCGTGCGGATGTCGATCGCCATCCCGAGCACGGTGTTGCCCATGACGATGGCGTCGGCGCCAGCGTCCTCGGCGGCCCGCGCCACGGCGGCGATATTGCTGGCGTTCGGGGTCAGCTTGACCCAGAACGGATGCCTGGTGCGGCGGCGGATCGCGGAGACTGCCTTGTAGGTGGTCTCCGGCAGCATGGCAAAGGCCATGCCGTCGGCCTCGAGGTTGGGGCAGGAGATATTGGCCTCGATGGCCGCGACTTCCGGCAGCGACATCTCCTCGCAAGCCAGCGCGAACTCTTCCGCCGTGTCGGCGGAGATCGAGACCACGACCGGTGTGTCGTATTGCGTGTAGGGCGGCAGCACGCTGCCGCGGTAGTAGTCGAGTCCCTTGCTTGGAATGCCGATGGAATTCAGCATGCCGCTGTGGACTTCCGCAACGCGGGGCGTGGGATTCCCGGCGCGGGACTTCGGCGAAACGCTCTTGATCACCAGGGCGCCAAGCTGGTTGAGGTCCATCGCTTCGCGGTACTCGATCGCGAAGCAGCCGGAGGCGGGCATCACGGGATTGCGCAGCGTCAGGTCGCCGACCCGTACAGTCAGATTAGCCAAAATCCACCTCCCCAACCACTTCGCGAATCGGAAACACCGGGCCTTCACGGCAGACCCTGAGAAACTGCTTGTCGCCCTCGCAGTCGAACAGGCGCACGCAGGACAGGCATACGCCCATGCCACAGGCCATCCGTTGCTCCATGGCCACCTCTCCCCTGACGGCGGGGTAGTCGCCGAGGATGCGCTGGAGCAGCATCAACAGTCTATGCGAGCCACATGTGTAGACCGCATCGGGCCGCTGTGCGTCGATCAGCTCGCGCAGCAGCACTGCAACGGTTTCGACCGAAGACGTACCGTCGGCGTCGAAGACGGTGTGGACCTCGGCGGCAGCGCCGCGCAGGAACTCTTTCTCCATCAGGTCGTCGCGGCTGCGCGCCGACATCACCGCAGTGATGGCGACGCCTGCGTCCGCGGCTTGCCGGATCAGCGGTGCCATCGTGGCCAGGCCGACACCGCGGGCCACGACCAGGATGCGCCGGAAGGACGGGGCGAAAGTAAAGGTATTGCCCAGCGGGCCCACGATATCCATCTCGCCATCGACCAGCAGGGTCGACATGGCGCGCGTGCCGACGCCGGTCACGTTGTAGAGGAATTCGATGGTGCCGTCGGCCGGGCCGGCGCCGTACACGCTCATGGGCCGGAGCAGGAACGGTTCCTCGTCACCGGTGCTGGGGCATTTGAGCTGATAGAACTGCCCGGGCCTGGTCATGGTGGCGATCGGCGCGTCCGACGCCAGGCGAATGTACTTGTAGCGCTGGTTGACCCAGTAGTGCTCGACTACCCGGCAGCGATAGGAAGCGACGGTGGCGCTGCTGCGCCCACCGCACACGGTTGCTGACATGATGACTCCTGCTGATTTGAAACCGCCGCGCTCGCGCAATGGGAGCGCGGCATTGCGTGCTGTTATTCCAGCTCGACGCCCTTGAGTTCAGGGATAAGGAAGAAGGTCGCAAGCATGTCCAGCACATAGATGCTGGCGAGCAAGGCGATCGCGACCTGGAACGAGTAGGTGGCAGCGAGCGCGCCGACCACGATGGGGCCCAGGCCGCCAACGGCCCGGCCGATGTTGAACAGCACGTTCTGGGCTGTAGCGCGGGCGGCGGTCGGGTACGCCTCGGAGATCAGCGCGCCGTATCCGCCGATCATGCCGTTGACGAACATGCCCATGACGGCGCCTGCCCACAACATCGTCGTCGGGTCCGACAGCTTTGCGTAAGTGAGGACCATGGCCACGGCACCCGCCTGGAAGATCAGGAAGGTGGGCTTGCGGCCGATGCGGTCGGCCAGGTGCCCGAAGATATAGACGCCGATCATCATGCCGACGATGGTCACCGAGGTCCACAACGCGGACTTGGTCAGCGAGAAACCAAGCGCCTTCGACAGGTATGTCGGCAGCCAGATCATGATCCCGTAGTAGCCGAAGTTCTGGACCGAGCAGAGGATGACGATGCCCAGGCTGGTCCGCGTGGTGCGCCTGTCCGCGACCAGCAGCCTGAAGGCGTTGGCTTTCTTCTCGGTTCTTGTGCTGCGCACGAAGACTTCCGGCTCGTGCAGGCGGTTGCGCACAAACCAGGCAACGAAGGCCGGCAGCACGCCGATCAGGAACATACCGCGCCAGCCGACGACCGGCAGCAGCAGCGGCGTCAGCAGTGCCGCCATCAGCACCCCCGCCTGCCATCCCAGCGCGACATAGGACGAGACGCGTGCCCGTTTGCTGGCCGGCCACGCTTCGGCCGCCAGCGCCATGCCGATGCCGAACTCCCCGCCGAGGCCGATACCGGCGATGGTCCGGTAGATCAGCAGGTCCCAGAATCCTTGCGCAAACGCACACATGCCGGTGAACACCGCAAACAGCACGATGGTCCAGGTCAGCACGCGCACGCGGCCGTACCGGTCGCTGAGCGAGCCGAAGATGATGCCGCCGGCGACGGCGCCTACCAGCGTCCAGGTCACCAGCGCGCCGGACTGGCTGGTGTTCAGCAGCAGCGCTGCGCTGATGGCGGGCAGCATGAAGCCCAGGATGAGCAGGTCGAAGCCGTCCATTGCGTAGCCAATGGCAGACCCGGCCAGGGCCTTCCAGGCATAGGGCGACGTCTTTTCTTCAGGAATTGCACCGGCGGGGGCCATCGATGCTTTGGCGTTTGCTTCCATGGGGAACAGTCCTCTGGATATCGTAGTCGTGACTTGCTGCGGCTGGGGCTTATCGGGCGCCTGGGGAGTGGGGTGCTGGCGCGGAAGGCGGATGCTTTGTCATGTCTGTCTCCTTTTTTAGACCGATGGCATCTAAAAAACCACTGCACCTGCGTCCGGTAGCCGACCTGGGGCGTACAACCGGGCGTCATGCAGTGGAAATCTTTTTTTTTAGACTATTCGTCCCCGATAGCCATGGCAAGGAATTTCTGATGGGATCAGGGTATCTCCCGAGTCCGCAAAAAGAGGCCATTGCTGTCCCGCGCCAGCGTGCTATAGTGACAGCAATCTAATTATTGAGACAGTGATGGATCGTCGTGCCACCGCAGCCGGAATGATCGATTTCGAGGCCATTGGCGCCCGCCTGCGGGCTTATCGCCTGGGCGCGGAGCTGCGTGCCGAGCAAATTGCCGAAGTGCTGGGGATCTCGCGCGCCGCGGTCTACCGCATGGAAAAGGGCGAGATTGTAAAAATTGAGACGCTGGAGAAGCTGGCGGGCATCCTTGACACCTCGCTCGCGTCGCTTTTGGGGGCGGGGACGGAATACTATCCGTCGGCGCTGGCCTATATCGAGCGCATGCGCCAGCTGGAACAGGGCGCGACCCGGATTCTGGCGCACTTCGAGCCCATTTCCTTCCTGCTCACTTCTCCCGACTACGACCGCTATCTGGAGCAGATGCTGCGGGAAAGCGGCGACCACCTCGATGACAAGCGCATCCGGGCCATGATGGAGCTGCTGCAGGAGCGCAAGCGCTCGTTCGTGTCGAGTCCTGCGCCCATCGTCAGCCTGATCGGGCTGCGCGAACTGGAGCGCTTCGTCCATTTCGGACTTGTCGGCAAAATGGACCTGCCGCCTGCCACCAGGATGGAGCGGTCGCTCGCGGCGCGTGCGGAGGTCGAGCGCATTGCCGAACTGCTGGAGAAGCAGCCCATCGGGATGCAGATCGGCATCGTCGACGAGAGCATGCCGAACGCGACCTTTCAGGTCTTCGAGCGCCCGAGCGGATCCTATGTGGCGGTCAGCCCGTTCCGCTTCGGCGAGTTCCCGAACATCTCATCCGGCATCGCTTCCGTGACCGCCGCGCCCGAAGCCGTTGCCCTGTACACGCACATGGTTGAGTCCCTGTGGCAGCGAGCCTACAAGGGGGCTGACGGTGCGGCGCTGCTGCGGCGCATGCTCCAGCAGGTTTGAATTCAGTTCGTTCCATCCTCCTTCTTCAAAACCAGCGATGACCACCATGACGTTCAGCACTGTCACCGAGCAGTTCAATGCAAGCGTACCGGGCACCGATGCCTTCCTCAGGGTCAAGGAGAGCATGCCGACACTGATGAAAAGCGATCCGTCGCATGCGGCCGCCTACTTCCTGGTGTATGGGTTCGCGCGTTCCTATGTGATTCTTCACGACGACGAAGGCATCACGATGGAAGTCGCCGAGATGGCCAAGAACCAGCTACTGGGCTATATGCGCGCGGTCGAGCAGGCGCTTCCCGGTGGCGCGGAGGCGCTGCTCGCCGCCATGAACGAGATCGTGGTCCACTACGACGCGAACAAGCAGTTGTTCTGACGTCCGCGTCAGAGCGACTGACTCAGTGCCGCTCGTTCGGCTTGCGGCTCGCGCGCGCCTTGCCCGAGGCTGCGCTCGATTTCCCGGACGGTCTCAAGCAACTTGGGACGGATTTCTTCGTGCAGGCGCGCGGCGTACATGCCCGGTGCCGCTCACGCCTTGCGTCCGGGAATATCGATTAAACCGGACAAATTTGCACAACTGAAAAGGCCTTCCCTGAAGATTCAATAAGGTTGTTTTGCAATGCAGTCTGGAGGTAATGCGCGCGGCCGGCCCTTGCCGGCGGCGCGCAGCATCGCATTCCGACCCGACATATCGGGGAGCAGAGGGGCTATCTGCGCGATAGATAACCCTATGCAATATCCTCGCTTGCTTCTCTTCTGGAACGGTCCAAACTTCGTCTCCAAGGCGTGACGCTTTGTTGCCAGAGCAATCACACTTGTTGCGATTGGACACTCCTAAAGAGACAGCTTCCAGACATGACTGCACCCACCACGGTTCAACGTATTGGAACGTTCGCTTCGAACGCGCGAGCGAATCAACTCACCCCGCAGGCTCGCCATCTGTTCAAGCGCAATATCCTCGACAGTCTCGGCTGTGCGATTGCGGCGCTTCCTGGCACCCCGTTCAAGGCACTGCGAGAGCAGTTCGATGAATACCGTGGCTCGGGTTCGTGCTCGCTGATCGGCGGCGGCAAGACATCGCCTGACCAGGCCGCCTTGTACAACTCCGGCCTAGTCCGCTACGTCGATCTGTTGGACAGCTACATGTCGCCGGGCGGGCTTTGCCACCCCAGCGACAATTTCGGCGCCATCCTGGCGGCGGCAGTGCATGTGTCCGCGAGCGGCGAGGACTTCATGCTCGCGCTGGCGGTAGCGTATGAGATCCAGGGGCGTATTACGGCAGTCGTTCCGGTGATGGCAAAGGGCTTCAATCACGCTATCCAGCTCGCAGTTTCAGCGGCGGCCGGGTCGGGCAAGCTGTTTGGCCTGGATCAGGAGCAACTCGCCCATGCGATAGCGATCGCCACCGTGGACAACATTTCGTTGACCTGCGTTCATTCCGAGCCGGTCTCGCAATGGAAGGGATTCTCCCCGGGCATCACTGGCATGCGCGCGGTCTATGCGGTGTCGCTTGCAAAGCGCGGGTTCACCGGTCCGCTTCGCCTGTTTGAAGGGCCCAACGGCCTGGTCCGGATGTTCGACCAGCCAATTGACGTCGATTGGGAGGATCAGCGGCTCGAGATCATCTTCCAGTCCGTGATGAAGAAGTACTGCTCGCTGATCCACGGCCAGCCAGTGCTCGAGGCCACGCTTGCGCTCAAGCGCAAGAACAACGTGAAAAGTGAAGACGTCGAGCAAGTGGTGTGTGACATCTTCCAGACGGGCTTCGACATCGCGGGCGGTGGCGCCTTCGGTCCCAAGGATCATCCGCAGACCAAAGAGCAAGCGGACTACAACCTCAAATACCTGATCGCAGCCGCCCTGCTCGACGACCAGGTAGGGCTGCCCAGCTGGAGCCCGAGCGCGTGCAGGCAGCCGATGCGCAGGCACTGCTGAAAAAGGTCACCGTGCGTCCCGATCCGGCATTCACCGCCCAGTATCCCCAGGCGCTGAACACCAGGGTGACGATCCGGTGCAAGGACGGCCGCGAGTTGTCTGCCGAGCACGTCGGTTTTGAAGGCGGTCTCGGCAATCCGCTCAGCTGGGAGCGCGCGGTCGAGAAATTCCATTGGCTGAGCGAGCCATATGCCGATGAAGCGCTTCGAGGCCAGATCATTCATCTGGTCTCGACATTGGATGAGCATTCGATTTCTGAGTTGATGCAACTCATGGCGAAGGTGAGTCCGACACCAAAGTTCCCGGCGAAACACCGGGGAATCCAGTAACGACACAGGCTCAGGAGAGACAGATGGCCCTTATTTCTTGTGATATGCGATTTGGCAGGACCGACGAGCAGAAGCGGCAGCTTGCGGCGGGCCTGCTACGTGTGGTCAGTGAGGCGACCGGAGAGACGAAGGACGACATTTTCTTCGTGATTCGTGAAGGCCGTGGCATCAACTTCGTCGAGCACGGCGAGCATCTTCCGGAATACGTCGAAGGCGCGGCCAACGACAAAGCATTGATCAGCCGCCTGAAATAATGGATTCGAGGAGACAATCTTGCCGTTCATTGAATGCCACATTAAAGCCGGCCTGACGCAGGAGCGTCGGGTCCAGCTGATCGGGGACATCATCCAGAACTCGTGCTCTGTGCACTGGGTGCTGCAGCAACGCATTTGTACAAGCCCGGCATAAAGACACATATGCGCAATGCCATTCGTCATGGCGCTACGCAACACGAGATCATGGAGGTGCTGGAGATCCATCGGGATCCACGGCGCGTTGATCGGTGTTCCGATGCTGGAAGAAAGCTTCAACAAGCTGGTGATGTAGCGACGCCTGTTCCTGATGCTGCACACCATAGCGCGATGGCGACGGCGGCGTCGCATCGGGCAAGGGTCTGAACGCGGGTCGCGCGCCCTGGGCCCACGACGCCTAACATAGCTTCATGGAGGTGACACCATGGAGCGGGAACTGAAGTTTGAACTGTCGGCCGACCAGGCCGGTCGCGTACGGGATCTGCCGCTGCTGCAGTCCATGCAGGGCGGGCAACGGCACGAGGCGGCGCTGAAAAGCCAGTACTTCGACACGCCGGAACTGGATCTGCGTCGCCGCCATGCTTCCCTGCGCGTGCGTAACGACGGTGACCACCTGGTCCAGACACTGAAGTCCGTGGGCGAGCGTGGTGCCGGCTTGTTCCAGCGCGAGGAATATGAATCGCAAGTCGCCGGCTGGCAGCCCGATACGACGAAATTGCACAAGCTGGTGCCGAAGGACGCCTGTGTCCGAAGGATCTTTGACGCAAACGGGCTGGACGAGCGGCTGGCGCCGGTGTTCTCGGCGGACATCAGTCGCACCGTCGTCCCGCTGAAACTGCCAGAAGGAGACGAAGTCGAGCTGGCGATCGACCGGGGCGTGGTCAGTGCGGGCGAAGCCAGCCAACCCGTGCTCGAGTTCGAAATGGAACTCAAGGAGGGCGATCCCGCCCAGCTCTATGCGCTGGCCGCGCAGATCCTTCAAGTGGTTCCGCTGCGCCTGAGCTTCATGAGCAAGGGCGATCGTGGCTATGGGCTGCTGGTTTGCGAGAAGCTGGCGGCCGTACGCGCGTCGCCGCTCGAACTGGATCCGAAAGACAGCGTGGAAGCCGCCTTCCGCAGCATTGCAGAGAATTGCCTGGCGCAGGTACACGGCAACGAAGCTGCCGTGGCATCGGGACGTTCGGCCGAGGGCGTGCACCAGATGCGTGTGGGGCTGCGGCGGCTTCGCTCCGCTCTAGACATGTTCTCGCCGGTGCTGGCATGTCCGGATGCACTCCAGGACGAGATCCAATGGATCGCCGGGGAGCTTGGCGAGTCCAGGGACTGGGAAGTCCTTGCCCACTCGACGCTCCCGAAGATCGTGGCGGAGGAAAGTACACAGGCCGACCTGGGCCGTGTGCGGCAGCGTGCCCAGGACATCGCAGCGCAGCGGCGCCAGGCCGCCGCGGAAGCGGTCTCTTCAGCCCGTTACGCGAAGCTCGCCATCGAGCTGAACCGGTGGGTGGCTTCGGCAGCGTGGCGCAATGAACAGGAGCCGTCGAAGGCAATGGCGGCGCCCGTGACCAAATTCGCGCGCGATACGCTGCGCAAGCGGCATCGCAAGCTGGTGCGCAGGGGCCGGGGACTGCACAAGCTGGACGCGCAGCGTCGACATCGGGCCCGTATCGCGGCAAAGAAGCTGCGGTACGCAACCGAGTTCTTTGCGTCCCTGCTGCCGCAGAAGTCATTGCGCGGGTATCACAAGGCGTTGTCTCGGCTGCAAGACGACCTGGGCTGGGGCAACGATATCGCGGTGGCCGATGGCCTGCTCAGCAAGCTTCAGCACAGGCACGAGGCGGTGGCGGCGGGCGCGGCCTATGCGCGAGGGTTCCTGGCCGCCCAGCGCGAAGCGGACCGGCCAAGGCAGAAGCAGCTCTGGAAGCGCTTCCGTCGCGTCGAACGGCCCCGATAGACATGCCTGGCGGCGTCCTAAGCCAGCAGCAGCGCTCCCGCATGGAGCAGTACGCCAACGGCGCCACCGACGAAGGTGCCGTTGATCCGTATGTACTGGAGGTCCGGCCCGATCTCCGCCTCGATCTTCCGGCTGACTTCTTGGGCGTTCCAGCTCTGCACCACTTCGGTGATCAGCGCGGAGATATGGCGGCCGTAGCGAAGCACCACGGTGCGAACGAGATCCAGCCACCATGCATTGAGTTTCTGCTGGATGGCTGGATCCTCCGAGACGGATTTGCCGAGCGAGGCCAGCGTGCCGGCGATCGTGTCGCGGCTCAATGACCGCTCGCTGGCGATATCGGCGTTCAGGCGGGCCCGGACTCGCTCCCAGAGAATCCGGTAGTAGTCCTCGCGCCTGAGATACCGGATGCAGTCCCGCATCCAGGTCTTGCCAACGCGCCGGTAATCGTCGGAGGTCTGCAGCTTGCCGATCATGTCCTGGATGGCGGCGTCGAACTGCTGGCGCAGCTCGTGATGAGGATGCGCCACGACTTCATGCAGCAGCGCAATGATGCCTTCCACAAACTTGTTGACGATATACCGGTCGAGCAGGGCAGGCGTGTACCTGGACGCCTCGCCGAACTTTGCCTTGACCACATCCGAGTTCGCCACGAGCCAGCGCTCCAGCGCCCGCAGCCCGTGATTCAACAACGGCTGGTGGCGGCCGCCTTCAGTCAGGATCGTCAGGACATTGCCGGCAAGGCGGGACACATCCAGCGTGCGCAGTTGCGGCACCACCGTGCGTTCGAAGAGCCGCGCAACTTGCTTGTCGTTGAGGCTGCCCAGCAATGCGGGAACCGAACTTGCGACGGAATCGGCGATGATTCGGCTGTTCTCCGGCCTGGCCAGCCAGGCGGCAACCGCTGCGGCCGTGTTCTGGCTGCGGAGCCTGTCGACCACGATTGCCGGTGTCAGGAAATTCTGCTCGACGAAACTGCCCAGTCCTTTGGCAATCCGCTCCTGGTTCCGCGCAATGATGGCGGTGTGCGGGACCGGAATGCCGAAAGGATGCCGGAACAGTGCCACTACGGCGTACCAGTCGGCGATGGCGCCGACGGTGCCCGCCTCGGCAAAGGCGCGCAGCCATGCCAGGGCAGGATAGTCGCGCTGCAACATGACGCTGACGATCAGCAAGCCGATCATGGCGGCCAGCAGGCAAGTGGCGGTGATCCGCATGCGGGTCAGGCGCGCCTGCTTCAGCCGTTCAGGCGCCATGGCGGTGTCTTCCCTGTTGCCGGTCAGATCGCTCAATACGATGCCTGTCGAAGGAGTTTGCGGATCACGGTTGCGAGGTCTCGTGCGCGTGCCATATGAAACCGGTGGTCGCTTTTTTCCACGAAAGCGTCCACGAGAGAGAATGGGCTATTTACTTAATAATTTTGATTTCGGCAAGTGGCATGGAGCGGACAGGGAATCCGCCAACCTCGCCTGCTCCTCGTCGGATCCAGTATTGCTGCCTGACGAGAGGAGCAAAGAAATCAGGGGCTATCGAAGGCCTTTCAGTTAGGTTTCCCCTCACCGGCGGGTATCTCGTGCTCCCGCAGCCTCTGCAGCGACCTGGTCAGCCTGGCGCCGTCCTTACTGTCGGCGGCATGAGTCAGGGCCGCTACGCTCGCTTCCAGCCCTGCAAGTTCGCTGTCGCTACGTAGCTTGGTGGCTCTCATCTCCTCCAGCTCCTTCGCAATGCGCTTGCCCAGCTTGCGCACAAACTCCGGGTCAAGGTGACCGGCCGCGGCGGCAGCTTCGATATGATCGATCAAGCTCCTCAGTCCTGCCGGGGTGGTCTCGGTAAACGGCGGCATTTCATGTGTCATTGCTTACTCCAGTGGGCACGCCCAGACCATTTTAGGCAGTGGATGCGCCTGGCGGGACGAATCTCCGTCCCAAACGTGGATGACAAGTTATTCATGCTGCACACACAGATTGGTGCTGTCACATGTGGAATTGCCGACGGCGGCGCGCCGACCGTCGTGGGCACGCATATCATGGAACATGAATCCCATCCCACGCACAAATACGCCTGCGAGCTGGCATGCTGAATGGCAATGAACTCTACATCAACCGCGAACTCAGCCAGCTGGAGTTTTTCGACCGCGTCTTGCAGCAGGCTGCCGATTCCGCCGTGCCGCTGCTTGAGCGCCTGCGTGCGCTGTGTACCTTCAGCAGCAACCTGGATGAGTTCTATGAGATCCGCGTCGCGGCCCTGAAAGAGCAGTGCCTGCTCCAGTCTCCGGTTGCCGGCCCGGACGGGCTCACACCGCAAGAGGTCTACGCACGGCTCAACGAACGGGTTCGCGAACTGGTCGATCAGCAGTACTGCCTGTTCAATGACGTGCTGATTCCCGCCATGGCCGGGCAGGAGATCTGTTTCCTGCGGCGCCCCTCGTGGAATCCAGTGCAGGCGGCATGGATCCGGGACTTTTTCTTTGCCGAGCTGATGCCGGTGCTTACCCCCATCGGCCTGGACCCGGCGCATCCGTTTCCGCGCGTCCTGAACAAGAGCCTGAATTTTGCCGTCGAACTGGAGGGCAAGGATGCGTTCGGGCGCAACTCGGGCTATGCCATCGTGCAGGCGCCGCGGGCGCTGCCGCGTGTCATTGCACTGCCATCTGATGTTTCCGAGTGCCAGCATGGCTTTGTTTTCCTTTCGTCCATCCTTCATGCCCACGTCGGAGAATTGTTCAGTGGCATGACGGTTCGCGGCTGCTATCAGTTTCGCGTGACCCGCAACAGCGAGCTGTTTGTCGACGAGGAAGAAGTCAAGAATCTGCGCGAGGCGCTGCAAGGCGAACTACCGCACCGTCATCTCGGAGATGCGGTCAGGCTTGAGGTGGCCGACAACTGCACCCCGGCGATGACTGCGTTCCTGCAGGAACAATTCGGCTTGTCGACCAGCGAGGTGTTCTCGGTCAACGGGCCGGTCAACCTGGTGCGCCTGCTGCAGGTGCCGGATCAGGTCGATCGTCCGGAACTGAAGTACAAGCCTTTCCGGCCCGGCGTGCCCAAGGCCTTGCAGGAGCATGCGGACATCTTCCACGCCATCCGCGAAAGCGACATCCTGCTGCATCATCCCTTCCAGTCCTTTGCACCGGTGGTGGATTTTGTCAGGCAGGCGGCGCAGGATCCCGATGTGGTGGCAATCCGCCAGACGGTCTATCGGGCGGGCCATGACTCGGTCCTGCTGTCGGCACTGATCGAGGCGGCGCGCAACGGCAAGGAAGTCACTGTCGTGGTGGAACTGCTGGCCCGCTTCGATGAAGAGGCCAATATCGGTTGGGCTGCGCAACTGGAGGCAGTCGGCGCGCATGTCATCTACGGGGTCGTTGGCTTCAAGGCACACGCCAAGATGGTGCTGGTATTACGGCGCGAAGGCGGAAAACTCAGGCGCTATGCGCATCTCGGCACAGGGAACTATCACAGCCAGACAACGCGCACCTATACGGACTTTGGCCTGCTGACCTGCAACGAGTCGCTGACGCAGGATGTGGCCCAGGTATTCAGCCAGTTGACCGGTCTTGGCCAGACCAACAGCCTGACCCATATCTGGCAATCACCGTTCACCATGAAGAAGGCATTGCTTGCCGCGATCCGGTGCGAGGCCGAGCACGCCAGATCCGGCGGCAAGGGGTTGATCATCGCCAAGATGAATGCATTGCTGGAGCCGGACCTGATTCAGGCCCTGTACGATGCTTCACGTGACGGGGTGCGTATCGACCTGATTATCAGAGGCGCCTGTGCGCTGCGCCCCGGCGTGGCGGGCCTGTCGACGAATATCGAGGTGAAATCGATCATGGGCCGGTTTCTCGAGCACTCGCGCATCTTCTATTTTCACGATGGCGGGGCAGAGAAGGTCTTGCTCTCCAGCGGCGAATGGATGGAACGGAGCCTCTCCCGGCGGATAGAGATCTGCTTTCCCATCCTCGACACCAGGCTGAAGCAGCGCGTGATCGCGGAAGGCTTGACAGCGTATTTGTCGGACCGCTGCGACGCCTGGCAGATGATGCCGGACGGAAAATACGAGCGCCGGTCACCGCATGACGGCGAGGCTGCGCAAAACGTGCTGCTGGCGGCTTTGACGTGAACCATTCAGGTTCGTGGACACTGCCAACCTTCTGGTCCTGAAGGCAAGCCGCGGATTGCCGAGGTGCTTGAATTACTGCTTGCGTTGGGCCTGGCTCGCGAATGCTCTCCATTCCCGGAAGACGGTGTCCAGGCACGATGCGGAATCGCAACTGTCCCGTTTCCTCCGGAACGCTGCGATGTCTGCCTCGGTAATCGATCCTGCCTTGAGCAGCCGCTGCTGGTCGGCATAGATGCGTTGGTAGCCCATGGAAAACAGCGCGGATTCGCAGATCAGCCGCCGCGCCTGCGTGGGTGCGGCAGGTGTGGCCGAGGGATCGCAGTCGATGTCGGTGGCATGTGCGGTGTTCAGGAAGGCGAGGCCGGCGGCTGCCAGGCAGTAACAAGCGAAGCGGAAGATGCAGGTCACGATGGGTTTGCGGGAAAGGCCACGCGCGTCTTGCGCCGGCCGGTGGTATCGAGCACCGAGCCTGGCACGATATCACCATCGTTGCTCGCGAGGACTCCCTCGACCTTGCGATGCCGGCGTCCCTTATCTGTCCCCGACTCACGCAGGCCCCGGCACCTCAGCCAGGCCAAGCGTGACCACGCGCAGTGTGCCGTCATCGGGGCAGACGGTATCGACGAAGCCCAGCTTGCGGGCAAGCCCTCGCATCGAAGTATTCGAGGCGAGCACAAAGCCCTCCATGTTCCGGTAGCCGGCAGCACGGGCAACGCCGATCAGGCTCTGCATCAGGCACTTTGCCAACCCGACGCCATGCCAGTCGTCGGCGACCGTCACGGCAAACTCGCAGGTATCGCTACCCGGACCTGCGGCGTAGCGTGCGCCGCCGACGATGGTCCCGGCTTCCCCGTCGTCGGCCACGGCGACCAGCGCGAACTCTCGTCCCGCCACCGGGTGCGTTGCCGACTCGAGCATGGCGTCGGGCAACTCGCGCATCGAAGCCATGAAGCGCGTATAACGCGAATCCTCGGACAGGCGGTGAAAGGCTGCCAGCAGGCCGGCCTTGTCCTGCACCCGGATCGGGCGCAGCACCACTTGCCGCCCGTCGCGCAAGGTCATGTGGAACGGCAAGCCGGCTTCTGCGGAGGCATTCTTGTCCATGATCGGAAAGGGATAGGGCTACGCAACCAAGCATACGATATTGCCTTGACCGCAGGTGCCACTGTTGGCAATCACACTGCCGCGCGGGTATTTCTCGCCAAATGACAGCCCGCCGCAACTAGGTGCCCCTTGCGACTTCCGGCACCAGGTCGTGAAGCCGGGACAGAACGAGCCGCGCCGCCCGGGACAGTGGATGATGTCGCGTGACGCCCATGGCAATGGTCCGCGTTAAGCGCGGCTCGACAATCTCGACTGCGGACAAGCGTCCGCTGGCAACTTCGTGATCCACCGCGAGGATCGGCAGTATCGTCAAAGCGCCACCCGCAAGCGCAACCTCCTTCATCGTATTCAGCGATTCCACTTCCAGCGCGACATCCAGCGAGATGCCGAGCTGGCGCGCGTGCTGGTCGAGAATCGATCGCAGCCCGTTGGGGGCCGGCGGCAGGACGAGTGGGAGGCCGTCGAGCTTGCGGAACGGCACCGTCGGCATCCCGGCGAGCGGATGCCCGGGCGCGCAGATCAGGTAAGTGGCGACCTGGGCGAGCACGTCTTCGTCCTGGCGCGGGCCGGGGCCATAGCGGTTGATGACCGCCAGGTCCAGGTGGCCCGATTCCAGCTCCTCGTCGAGTTGTCCGCTGAACCCTTCGGCAACGCGCAGCCGGACACCCGGCGCCGTGGCGCGCAGATCCTCGAACAGCGCCGGTATCAGGCGCCGCGCCATTGACGGCAGCACGCCGATCCTCACCTGGCCGACCGGCACGCCCGCCGCGTCCTTGACCTCGTCGCGCAGCCGTGCCGACTGGGCCAGCAGCAACTGGACATGCGGGAAGATCCGCTGGCCGAATTCCGACAGCACCACGCCCCGGCCGGTCCGTTCGAACAGCCGGTCGCCCCATTCGGCTTCGATCTGGGCAATGGCGCGGCTCACCAGCGACTGGGCGATTCCCAGCGAGCGTGCCGCACGTGACAGCGATCCCACTTCGGCCACCAGCGCCACGGTTTCGAGCTGTTTCAGGTTCACGGCGTCATCCCATCCAAAAAGTCGATATCAGATATCGACGATTCTACTCTTTTGCGTTGGTTCAGGACTCCATACACTGAGGCCATCCCTCCTGGCAGAGAGGGGCCTTATGAAACATCTGGAGACAACATGCCGTGCTTTTCCGCTGTGCTTCGCGCATTCCGGCGACCGTTATGCGCCTTGCTGCTCGCTGCCGCCCCGGCCGCCTTCAGCGCCGCCGCTGCCGCCGCCACCGGCTATCCCGCCAAGCCGATCCGCCTGGTTGTGCCGTTTCCGGCAGGCGGGCCCACTGACGCGATGGCGCGGCTGATCGGCCAGCACCTGTCGCAGCAGCTCGGACAGCCCGTGGTGATCGACAACCGCGGCGGCGCCGGCGGCACCATCGCCACCGAGGCCGCCGCGCAGGCGGCACCTGACGGCTATACGCTGTTCTTTTCCACCACCGGCACCATGGCGATCAACCCGTCGCTCTACCGCTCGCTGAAGGTGGATCCGGTCAAGTCATTCGATGCCGTGGGCTCGGTGGCCTCCACGGTCAACGTGCTGGTGGTGCCGAACAACCTGCCGGTCGGCAACGTCAAGGAACTGGTGGCGCTGGCAAAGCAGAAACCGGGCACGCTGACGTTCGGCTCGGCTGGTAACGGCAGCTCCAACCACCTGTCCGGCGAACTGTTCAAGTCGATGGCGGGCATCGACATCGTCCATGTGCCATACAAGGGTTCGGCGGCGGCGTTCACCGACCTGCTTGGCGGACGCATCTCGATGATGTTCGACACGGTATCGAGCCAGGTGCAGTACATCAGCACAGGCAAGGTCAAGGCGCTCGGCGTGACCGGCGCGACCCGTTCGGATGCGCTGCCCAAGGTGCCGACGATTGCCGAGGCCGGCCTGCCGGGTTTCGACGTAACGATCTGGTTCGGCCTGTCGGCACCGAAGGGCACCACGCCAGACGTGATCCGGCGCCTGAACAGCGAACTGCAGACCGTGCTGGCGCAGGCAGATGTGCAGAAACAGCTCGCCGCGCTGGGCGCCCGGCCGCTGCCGGGTACGCCGGCCGAGTTCTCGAAACTGATCCAGCATGACGCCGGCAAGTGGTCGCCGGTGGTCAAGGCATCGGGAGCGACCCTTGACTGAGACCTCTGCAACCTTCGACGCCCTGTTCTCGCCGGCATCGGTGGCCGTGATCGGCGCCTCGGACAACCCCAACAAGGTGGGCGGACGGCCGATCCATTACATGCGCGCATTCGGCTATACGGGCGAGGTGTTTCCGGTCAACCCGGTGCGCGAGGTCATCCAGGGCTATCGCGCGTACCCCGACCTCGGTGCGATCGGCAAGGCGCCGGACGCCGTCGTAATTGCAGTGTCCGGCGATGCCACGCTCGAGCAGGTGCGCCAGTGCGGCGCCGCGGGCGTCAAGGCTGCCGTCATCATGGCGTCGGGCTTTGCCGAAACGGGCGAGGCGGGACGCCAGCGGCAGCAGGAACTGGTGGCGGTGGCCAATGCCAGCGGCATGCGGCTGGTGGGCCCGAACGCGCAAGGCACGGCCAACTTCGCCAGCGGCGCGGTGCTTAATTTCTCGACGATGTTCATGGAGGTGGCGCCCCAGGACGGCCCGATCGCGATCATCAGCCAGAGCGGGGCGGCGAGCGTCATGCCCTATGCGTTGCTGCGCCAGGCCGGCTACGGCGTGCGCTACCTGGTGGCGACGGGCAACGACGCCGATCTCGACGCCTGCGCGATGACCGCGGCCGTGGCGGCGGACCCTGAGGTGCGGCTGATCCTGGTCTACCTCGAATCGGTGTCCGACCCGGCGCAGCTGGCCCGCGCGGCGGAGCTGGCACGAGCGCGTGGCGCCAGCATCGTGGCGATCAAGGCCGGCAACAGCCAGCGCGGTGCCAAGGCGGCAGCCTCGCATACCGGTGCGCTGGTCGGCAACGACGCCGCGATCGATGCCTTCCTGGCCCGTCACGGCATCTGGCGTGCGCGCGACATCGGCGAGCTGGTTCGCGCTGTGCCGCTGTATTTGCAGCAGCGTCCCCCGGGGCAGGGCCGGACGGTCGTGATGAGCCATAGCGGCGCGGTGGGCGTGATGGCGGCCGACCTGGCCGAACGGCACGACCTGCCGCTGACCGAACTGCAACCGGCCACGCTGCGCGAACTGGGCGCGATCCTGCCCGAGTTCGGCACGGCCAGCAATCCGCTCGACATGACCGCCGCGCTGCTGGGCAAGGGCGACATGTTCCCGCGCGTGCTCCAGGCGCTGGGCGCCGATCCGCAGGCCGACATGGTGATGGTCGGCATTCCGGTGGCCGGTCCCGGCTACGACGTCGAGGCGCTGGCGCGCGACGCTGCCGCCTTCAGTGCGCACCACGCCAGGCCGCTGGTGGCGAGCGCGCCGCAACAGCCCGTGCGCGAAGCCTTCGTGCGACACGGCGTGCCGGCCTTCGTCACCGAAGCCGATGCCGTTGCAGCGCTGGCGCAATACGCCGCGCACCATCGGCTGGCCGAGGCGGCAAAGGCGGCAAAGGTGGCAAAGGTGGCAAAGGTGGCAAAGGCGACCGAGACGGCGCCGGCCTGGCCTGACGCACAGCCGCTCAGCGGCAGCGGCTTGCAGGACGAGGCCCACAGCCTGGCCTTGCTCGCCGAAGCCGGCGTACCGATCGTGCCGCACCGGCAATGCGACAGCGTGGATGCGGCGGTAGCAGCGTTTGACGCGCTCGGCGGGGTGCCTGTCGTGGTCAAGGGCTGTGCGGCGGATGTCCCGCACAAGAGCGAGCACGGCCTCGTGCACCTTCGGCTGTCCGATGCGGCGAGCGTCGCCAGCGCGACGCAGGACTGCCTCGACACGTTGCAGCGGCTGGGCGTGGCATCGCCACGGGTGGTCGTGGCGACGATGGTCAAGGGCCGTCATGAGTTTGCGCTGGGCGTCTCGGTCGATCCCGTGTTCGGGCCGCTGGTCATGATCGGGGAAGGCGGCACGCTGCTCGAACTCCGCAAGGACGTCGTGACCCTGCTCGCGCCGTTCACCGCCGAAGACGTCAAGGCGGCCTGCGCACGGTTGCGCCTGGCGCCGCTGTTCGATGGCTATCGCGACATCCCGGCGCTCGACCTGGATGCACTGGCAGCGTCGGCGGTGGCGCTCGGCGACTGGGCATTGCGTCACCGCACTGCGCTGGCATCGGTGGATATCAACCCGCTGATGGTGATGGCGGCCGGCCAAGGTGTCATGGCGGTCGATGCCGTGGTGGAACTCAAGGGGAATTGAAATATGCAAACCGTACGCGTCGAACAGGATCACGACATCGCCATCGTCACGCTGAACCGCCCGACACGCATGAACGCAGTCAACGACGCCCTGCGCGGCGAGTTGATCGAAGCGCTGGGCCGGCTCAACGCCGAACCTTCGGTGCGCGCCGTCGTGCTGGCCGGTGCCGGCGAGCGGGCGTTCTGCGCCGGACAGGATCTTGACGAGGCAGCCACCGTGACCTGGCAGCAGCTCGTGCCCTGGCTGAACCGGCAACGGGCGATGTACCAGGCCGTCCGCGACCTGGACAAGCCCTGCGTGGCCGCCGTGCGAGGCGTGGCAGCCGGTGCGGGTTTCCAGCTGGCACTGTGCGCGGACTGGCGGCTGACCACGGCGGACAGCCGCTGGGGACAGCCCGAGGTCAAGGCAGGCCTGGCGAGCATCGTCGGTTCCTATCTGATGACGCTGCACGTCGGGCACACCCATAACGTGCAGATGTCGCTGTCGGGCGAGCTGGTCAGCGGCCAGCGCGCCTTCGACATCGGCCTGGTGACAGCGCTGTGCGGCGAGACCGAACTGATGACACAGGCGCTCGCGCAGGCCAGATCGCTCGCGGCGCTGCCGCCGACTGCCGTCCGCCTGTCCAAGCAGCGTTTTCGCGCCATGACGCAGCCGGGATTCGATGACGCCTGTGTCGCCGGGATCCGGGCGCAGCTCGAATGCTATGCCGACGGCGAACCGCAGCGCGTAATGGCTGCGTTTCTGGACAAACGCAATACCAAGGAGTCGCAGTGAAGCAGTTGACCCAACACTACATAGACGGCGCACGTCGCCCGATGCGAGGCGGCGAGTTGGTCCGCGTCTACGATTCGGCGACCGAAGCCCCGTTGGCCGAGGTTTGTCTCGGCACCGCGGACGACGTGGCCGAAGCCGTGGCGGCAGCCGTGCGGGCACAGCCTGGCTGGCAGGCGCTGGGCGCAGCCGGACGGGCGCCGTACCTGCGCGCGCTGGCCGACGCGCTGGAAGGCTGCGCGGCGGAGCTGGCCAATGAGATCTCGCGTGAAGTCGGCATGCCGCTGAAGCTGTCGCGCCGCATCCAGGTCGATGCACCGATCGCGGCGTGGCGCGCCACGGCGGCGCTGGCCGACACGTTCGCCTTCGTCCGCACGATCGGCAATTCCCGCGTGACGCTGGCCCCGGTCGGGGTGGTGGCCGCCATTACGCCGTGGAACTACCCGTTGCACCAGATCACGGCCAAGCTGGCGCCGGCGCTGCTGGCCGGCTGCACGGTGGTGCTGAAGCCGTCAGAGCTGGCCCCGGCCGTGACCGAACGGCTGATGGCCGCGTGCGAGCAGGCGAAGCTGCCGCCGGGCGTCCTCAATCTCGTGCTGGGCGGCGCGGCGGTCGGCGAGGCGCTGGTATCGCATCCCGGCATCCAGATGGTGTCGTTCACCGGCTCCACGGCGGTCGGCCGCAAGGTCGCCGCGCAGGCGGCCGGCGACATGAAGCGTGTGTCGATGGAACTGGGCGGCAAGTCGGCGGCCGTGGTCCTGCCGGGCGCGGATCTCGCCAGGGCGGTCAAGGCGACGGTCAGCTCCTGTTTCCTCAATTCGGGGCAGACCTGCAGCGCGACTACCCGGCTGATCGTTGCACGCGAGGACTACCCCCGGTGCCGGCAACTGCTGGCGGAAGCGGCGGCTGCGATGAAACTCGGCGATCCCGCCGATGGCGAAACCCGGATCGGCCCCTTGCTGTCGGCGCAGCAGCGTCAGCGCGTGCAGGCGCATATCGCCGAAGCGGAGCAGGCAGGCTTTGACCGGATCGCAGGCGGTGCCGATGCGCCAGTGCCAGCGACCGGCTATTTCGTCGCGCCGACCATCTACGGCAACGTCGCACCCGACAGCCGGCTGGCGAATGAGGAAGTCTTCGGGCCGGTGCTGGCGGTGCTGTGCTATGACAGCGTCGACGAGGCGATTGCCCTGGCCAACGGCACGCGCTACGGGCTGGCCGCCGCGGTCTGGGCTGCCGATGACAGCGCCGGCGAAGCGGTCGCCAACGCGCTGCGGGCAGGGCAGGTGGACGTCAACGGCGCCCGCTTCAACCCCGCGGCACCGTTTGGCGGCTTCGGCATGTCCGGCGTCGGGCGCGAAGGTGGCGTCTATGGGCTGGAGGAGTTCCTGGAGCCGAGATCCGTTCAGCTCCCTTAGTCACGACATCGAAAGGAATCGCAATATGTACAGTCAGGTTACCGTTGCTCGCGCGGGGAAAAGCGAGCGGATCGCCGTGGTCACCATGAACCGGCCGGACAAGCTCAATGCGCTGACCAAGGTCATGGAGGCCGAACTGCGCGACGCCATGGACGCCGTCGATCGCGACGACAACGTCCGCGTGGTGGTGCTGACCGGGGCAGGCAAGGGCTTCTGCGCCGGCATGGACATCAATGAGCTCGAAGTGCTGCCACCGGGCGATATCCGCGCCGCCCAGTGGATGCGCCCCTTCGACATGAACCGGCGCGCCGACTACCAGACCCGCTATGGCTACTTCCCGGCCATGCGCAAGCCCGTGATCGCGGCCATCAACGGTGCGGCGGCGGGGCTGGGGCTGGTGTTCGCGCTGTACAGCGACATGCGCTTCGCCAGCGCCAACGCCGCGTTCAGCACCGCGTTTGCGCGCCGGGGCCTGATTGCCGAGCACGGTATCTCCTGGTTGCTGCCGCGTGTGGTCGGCCCTGGCCATGCGGCCGACCTGCTCTATTCGGCACGCAAGGTGCTGGCCGACGAGGCGCTGCGGATCGGGTTGGTCGACCGTGTGGTCGATGCCGACGCCCTCATGGCGACGACGCTCGACTATGCCGACGACCTGGCCGAGAACGTCTCGCCCAGATCCATCCGCGTGATGAAGCGGCAACTGTGGGAGCAGCCATTCCAGTCATTGGCCGAGGCCACGCGCGTCGCCAATGCCGAGATGTTCGAGAGCATCCGGAGCGAGGACTTTACCGAGGGGGTGGCGCATTTTATTGAGCGCAGGCCAGCCAGATTCACCGGGCGGTGAGCGGTAGCGGTTCGAGGGGCGGGGTTTGTTTCTCTCGCGCAGGAACAGACGTCATACGCTGGGGGTTTGCATACGGTCGTGGTGGTTTAGATGCCAGTGGTTCGCTCCCCTGTCATCATGTGCCTCCTGGTAACTGCCATGTTGGTAAGCGCGCTCAACGTGGAGCCGACGGTTCAAACGTCCGCGCAGTCTTGGTTGGTGGGCACGGTGAACTGAAATACGGCGCCGCGAGGCAGGTTCGCGCTCAGCCGTAGCGTTCCCCCATGCGCTTGCACGATCGAGCGGCAAATGGACAGCCCCATGCCCATTCCGCCGGCCTTCGACGTGCAGAACGGCTCAAAGATGCGCTCAATGTTCTCGGAAGCGACACCCGGCCCCGAATCGCGCACCGTAACCAGGACGGCACTCGGCTCATCCTTGCCGGTGCGAATCGTCAGTTCTCGCGGTCCGTCGTCAACCGCGCTCATCGCTTCAATGGCGTTGATGATCAGGTTCAGCATCGCCTGTTGGAGTTGCACCCGGTCGCCTTCAACCAGCGGTAAGTCCTCCGTAAGCTCCATCCGCACAGAAACGTTGTTTTTCATGGTCTCACCGCGCGTCAGGGTCATGACCTCACGAATCGCCTCGTTGATCTGCACCGACTCCTTATACATCGGAGTGTTTTTGACGAGGCCACGAATGCGGTTCATGATCTCGCTGGCGCGCCTTGCGTCTTTGGTGATACGTTCAAACGCCTGGCGAGCCTCCTCTAGATTCGGCGACGGTGCGCTCAGCCAGCGTAGACCCGCCTCGGCATTGGCGCCGCACGCGCCGATCGGTTGCTTTAATTCGTGGCTGATCGAGGCCGTGAGCTGCCCCATGGTCGTGACGCGGTTTGCGTGCGCCAGCGCAGCCTGGATCTCGCGGTAGCGGCGCTCGCTTTCGCGCGCTTCGGCCTCCGCGCGCTTACGCTCGGTCAAATCGAGCACGAAAGCGACACCTTGGTCCCCGCCATCTTCGAAGCTCGCCACGCCGATCAGCACAGGCACCCGGCTGCCGTCCTTCCGGAAATACTCCTTCTCGAACGGTTGCAAGCGGCCGGTCCGTTTGAGCTCTGGCAGATATTGTCGGAAATCGCGGTCGAGCCATTCCGGCGGGGTCAGGTCTGTCCAGCAGAGGCGACCAGAGACGAGATCCTCACGCTCGTAGCCCACGATGCGGAGGAACGCGTCATTGGCCTCGATGATCCGGCTTTCGCCCCAGATGAAGATCCCGATAATGTCGGCGTCGACCAGGCGCTGGATTTTCGCTTCGCGCTCTTCGAGTTGTTTGTTCAGTGTTGCTAACGTTCTCAAGTCAGACTGCAACATGTCGCGGCACAGGAGCAGAAGTCTGAGGAAAGGCTCGCTGTAATGGTTTCCTTTCCTGTCAAGAACGCAAATCGTTCCGAATATCTCGCCATCGGGCCAACTGATCGGAACACCCAGGTACGAAATCATGCCCAGTTTAATATCAGGGTTCGATTTCCACTCTTCGTCCTGCAAAGCGTCAGGGACAAGCAGCGGTTGACGGGTCTTCATCACGGTCTCGCAATAAAGGCCCGTGTTCAAAGGCGCGGTCTCGGCCGGCTCGTAAGGATTCCCTTTGGACTCGCTGGATACGAAGACTTTGATGTTCGGAGGCTCTACTTGCATTATCAAGGCGGAAGGAACGCGCATGACCTCGGCGAGTAGATCGACAATCTCTTGCCACTTCCTGACGGTTTCAGGGGGCACTTGGATGGAATGTGGCATGGTCGCTATTGCGCTGAAGAACGATTCATCTCATCGATTCATATTCTCGCGACAGGTGAAGGTGTCGTTGCGCGTCGCGCAGCTCAGATCTGTAACAGGCGGCTGCTCTCCGATGAGCGCCTATCCCAGCCTGAATGGTAGACCCTGTTCGGGTCGATTACGACGTGACCTTGGCTTCCCATTCCGGGGAACGCACAGGGGCAGAAGTCAACGTCCTCGCTGGTCCAGCAGGACACAAATACCGACGTGGCCGCGAGGGGAAGGTGCGCGCCCGTCGCATCTTCGGGGAGGGTCCCCAGCACACGTTGTGACGGTCGAAGGCCGTCGACGCCCGACAAGAATAGTCAGTGGCATGTATTGCAAAGTAGTTGGCGCACTTTGCATGGCCTGAATCGCCGCCGCCCCGTTAGTCTTGTCTTAGCGGCCATGACGGCGACGGATGCGGCTCCAGCCGAGACGCGCGCCAACATGGCTTCCTATTCCGACGTTCCTGGAAGGATGAAACCAGCATGACCTACTCGCTCTCCCGCGCTGACGTGGACAGCATCACCGAAGCAGAGCTGGAACTCAGCACTGTGAAACTCCTGCCGAAGTGGGACGACATCCCGGCGGACTTCCGCAACGGCAACCTCTACACCCGTATGGCAGAGGCTCGTCTTCTCGACTACCCGATGCCAGGTATCAACATCTCACTTCTACCTGGCTTTGATGACGAGGGTGCCTGCACGACGATCGATCGCTGCATCACGGCCCATCTGAATGCCTTTGCTCCCAAGCACGAACACCGGATCGCCGGTGTGGGTTACATGATCTCGAAGATTTGCAGGATTACGTCCGCTTAACCTCCAGGCAAGAGGCAATTTTTCGAAGCTGCTGCTGGGGAGGTCTGGCGAGCAAAGGATCTCGATCGGCCTTTGTCCACCCGTCACGCACATTCGCACAATTGGTGGTAGGCGTGGGCTATGCACCTACTACGCCCGCTTCGGCTCAGAGCCGGACCAGATCAGGCCTTGCGGTGTGTGGACGTAGCCCTTGACCCTGCGCTTTTTGACGCGACCAGGAGATCGTAGAGCAGTTTCGCCGCGGGCGGCAGCGCGCGGCCTCGCCGGGATATAAGTCCCAGCGTGCGCGTCACCCGAGGCTCCGTAAGCGGGATCGCCGTCAATGCCTTGTGGCCTTCCGGCGGTAGCGCCATCCGCGGAACCACACCGATTCCTAAGCCAGCCTGTACCAGACTCACAAGCGCAGGCACGTGGTGGACTTCACAGAACCAGCGTGGCTTGGAGGGTACGCGCGCCAGCGCTTGATCTATGAGAAAGCGATTGCCGCTGCCTTGAGCGAGGGTGATGTAGTCGTATTGACCGAGTTCCGACCACTTCAGTTTTCTTCTGCTTGCAAGTGGATGATCGACCTGGCACGCCACGACAAACGCCTCTTCCATCAGCGCTTTGAATTCGATGTCCGCCTCCTGGGTTCCGATGTAGGTCAGGCCAAAGTCGGCATTGCCGCGAGTCACCGCAAGCAAGACGTCCGCTGAAGACTCATCCATCACCCGCAGCCGGATAAGCGGATATCGCCGATGGAATTCCGCTACGACGGACGGCAGAAAATACCCCACCGCCGATGGAACACACGCAAACGTGACCTCTCCGGACAGCCTCTCGGCGACATCGCGGATACCTAGCATCGCTTCTTCCAGATCGTTCAGGACATTGCGTGCCTTGGACATGAAAGCACGGCCAACGGCGGTCAACTCGATCTTCCGGGTCGTGCGGACAAAAAGATCCACGCCAAGCGCTTCCTCGAGCTTATCAACACGCCGTGACAGTGCTGATTGCGAAAGGAAGAGTACCTCCGAAGCGGCTCGGAAACTACCGAGGTCGGCTACGGCGAGAAAGGCGCGTAAATCGGCGAGGTCGAAATTCATGTGTAAAACGCAAGAATCCATCGAATATTTGCACTTTACACGGAAATGCCCGGCGTAGATCATTGCCTCACAAAACGTTGCCAGGTGCGGAGGCCGGCTTACGAGGGGTGGAGACAACCTCGGAGCGAGGTGTGCCCTGGCTTGCTCACGCATTCCATCTCGATAGAAGAGCAATATGAGATCTGAAGAATCCGATACGCCCCCAGCGCTTGATCTTGCACATCCACTTTCCACCACACGTCGTAAACGGCTAAGCCATGGGCTGGTTCTGGCGTTCTCCGTCGCGACGGCCTGCTGCATGGGCTTGCCTGAGCCTGCGCAGGCGCAGGCTCAGGCGTGGACGCCGGCTAAGCCCATACGACTGATCGTGCCATATGGGCCGGGAGGCAGTTCCGACGTCATCGCGCGCTCCATCGCAGCGGAAATGTCCAAGAACCTGGGGCAACAAGTCATCGTGGATAACAAGGGCGGTGGTCAAGGCATCGTTGCCATGCAAGACGCAGCGCGTGCGACGCCGGATGGCTACACCATGGTGCTGGGACACGTCGGCACCTTGGCGGTCAATCCGGCCATGATGCCCCGACTGCCCTACGATCCAGAGAAGGACTACGCTCCCGTGACGCTGTTGGCCAAGGTGCCTATGGTTTTTGCGGTTGGCCCTGCCGTAAATGCCAGGTCATTGGCCGCCTTCGTTTCACTGGCAAAGGCAAAGCCGGGCAAGCTGACCTATGGCTCGGCCGGCAACGGAAGCGCCGGTCACCTTGCCTTCGAAATGCTGAAAGTCACGGTGCACGCCGATCTTCTACATGTCCCTTACAAGGGGACCGGCGCGCAAATGACAGATCTGCTGGCCGGCAATATCGACGCTGCGGCAGCGGGGCTTCCCGGATTTCTTCCACACGTGAAAGCAGGCCGGCTACGCATCCTGGCCGTGGGGGCGGCCGAGCGCCTCCCTGCTATCCCTGATGTTCCTACCGTCGCAGAGCAAGGCTATCCGGGCTTTGAAAGTTCCCAGTGGTTTGGACTGCTGGTTCCGGCCAAGACGCCAACCGTAGTGGTCGAGCGCTTGCATGCGGAAGCCGTGAAGGCGCTGAACAGCCCCGCGGTACGCCATCGCCTGGCCGAAGATTCCAGCGCCCCGATGGGGCAAGGCCCTGAGGAATTTGCCCGATTTATCCGGGCCGAACGGAATCGCTGGGGCGCTGTGGTTCGCAGCGCCAACGTCAAGGCCAACTAGGCAGCCGGCGCCAGGTCCTTCCTGTTTCATTGATCTTCCGCTGCACCAACACAATTGGGTAACTCTATGAATGTACAAACGGACAGCCGCGCAACCTTGCCGGAGGCGGCGCTTCGCGACCTTGGCAGCCAGGCGTTCCAAGGGTTGGGGCTGACTCCCGCTGATGCTGATGAAGTCGTCAACCTCCTTGTGACGGCTGACCTTTTCGGGCTTTCCACCCACGGCCTGAGTCGTATCGAGTCTTACGGCGAGCGCCTCGAAGTTGCCGGAATTGCCGCACGGCCGGCTATCCAGGTCGAACGTGTTGCCAGCGCGCTCGTCAAGGTAGACGGGGGCAACGGCGTTGGTCCATTGGTCGGCATGAAAGGCTTGAAAGCCGCCATGGAAGTGGCCGGGGAATGCGGCATCGGGATGGCGCTGGTGCGAGGCAGCAATCATTTCGGTCCCGTATCGCCCTACTGCCATATCGCTGCAGAGGCGGGCTTTGCAAGCATGATCGGGAGCAATGCCACGACGACCATCGCGCCCTGGGGCGGCAGTGACGCTCGCCTTGGCAACAGTCCGCTTGGCTTTGGCGTACCCGGTCACGACGGCGCCCACTTCATGCTCGACATGGCTATGAGCGTCGTCGCACGTGCCAAGATCCGCAATGCGCTCAAGGCGGGAGCGCCCATTCCGGATACGTGGGCAACCGACAAGCAAGGCCGCAAGACCACGGACCCAGCCGCCGCGCTGGCCGGCTTCCTGCTGCCAATAGGCGGGCACAAAGGCTATGGCCTGGCGCTGGTGGTGGACTTGTTCGCCGGCTTGCTATCCGATGCGGCCTACCTGACACACGTGAAATCCTGGGTCGACGCGCCGGACGAGCCGCAGAACCTGGGGCACTTCTTTATCCTGATCGACACCCGTCGGCTGGGTTCCGCCAAATGGCTCGCCGATCGCATGAAGGACTTTGCGGCCATCCTGCACGGCTGTCCCGCGGCAGAGGAAGGAAAGCCCGTGATCGTTCCCGGTGAGATCGAGTTGTCTAACATGGCGCGCCAGCGCGAACAGGGCCTGACGATCGACGCATCCGTCCTGTCACTTCTGAAGCATCACGCCGCAAAACTTGCGGCTTGAGAGGGCTTGGCCGCGTCGCGGCCAAGCAGGGCGCATTGCGCGCTGTCCCTCGGACTCACATCAATTGACCATGACTGCTTCAAATTCCATTGCCACGACCAGCCCTCACGTTGTTGCCGAGTTGGCGCCCAACGGAGTGCTGCGGGCGTCGATCAACGTCGGCAATCCCATCCTCGCCAACCTGGACGCCGACGGGCAGCCCTTTGGTGTCTCGATTGATCTGGCACGCGAGTTTGCACGTCGGCTAGGGTTGGAGGTAGAACTGATTGTTTTCGACTCCGCCGGCAAATCCGTTGACGCGGTGACGAATGAGCAGGCGGACTTCGGCTTCTTCGCCATCGATCCCATGCGAGGCGCCGGCATTGCCTTTACCGCTCCCTACGTGCTCATCGAAGGGGCGTACCTGGTACGCGAAGACTCTGCCATACAGGAGAACGACGAAGTCGATCAGCCTGGTCGACGCGTCACGGTCGGCAAGGGAAGTGCTTACGACCTTTTTCTGACGCGGGAACTTAAGCACGCTGAGATCGTGCGAGCCCCTACTTCTCCCACGGTAGTGGACGTTTTCATCGAGCAGGGGCTGGAAGTCGCGGCCGGCGTCAGGCAACAGTTGGAGGCTGACGCCGGACGCGTGCATGGACTGAGGCTGCTGCCAGGACGCTTCATGGTTATCGAGCAGGCTATGGGATTGCCCAAGGCGCGCAGCCACGCTGCCGTCACTGTGCTGGCTCAGTTTGTGGAAGATATGAAGGCTAGCGGCTTTGTTGCCTCGTCCTTGAAGCGGCATGCCATTCAGGGGGCGTCGGTGGCACCCGCGCAGTAGGAATTTCTCGCTGCGCAACCCAACCCACACGTGAACGGCCCGAACCGGCCGGGAGCGGACCTTCCAGCTGATAGCGGCCACCGGCCGCTTCTCGGGCGGTCCTGCGCCCAGAAGAGGTGCGTTCAGGCAGTGAATGTCCCGGGCGCGGCGCTGGCTATGTCGAATAAAGCGTGATGAGAAAGAGCACAAACCGATAGCCGATGACGATGCCTCCTGCTGCCAGGGTCAGGGCAACGGCCGACACCACCCGCCCGGCGCCGTTCACATCGAAGACCCGCGCCTCTGCGGCATACACATACACGCCGCACGCCGCGAGGATAATGAGCGTGAGAACATTATCGACCATGGCGTCCTGCAGACCTGGCCCGCCGACTCGCGCGTAGAGCGCGGACGCTACGATTGCGAGCGAAAACAACAGCAGCATGAACGTGTAGAGATGCAGCGAAAAAACGATATGCGTCATGAGCGCCTTGCGCTTTGCAGCGAACACGAGCGATAACAGCAGCGCGAAAGGTATCGTCATCAGAACAACGAGCGACTTCGCGTTCAACACCACGGCCCGATTGAAAACCGGCCCGTAGGATTCGAGGCTACGATGCGAGACCCGCAGCCGCTCCGCGACCATTGAACGAGCCAACTCGCTCCAGTCTTGCTGATACATATGCGAGTCGAGCGTCGAGCTGAAGACGTTTGCTCCGGTCAGCGATTGAACGGCGAAGAAGAACACATTGGCTACGAGGAACAACTGGATCGGCGCGATGTAAGGCTTACGCGCTCCAGCGAGGTATGACATGGTCAGGGACCCTGGATAACGCAGCAGGCACCAGAAGGTTCGGACCATCTTGCCATCGACGCTCGTCAGTGCATGTAGCAGGTTGCCGAGAAGCCCACGCATCGTGAGATCGCGCGGTGCGAGCGGCGCCTCGCCGCATTGTGGGCAGAACGGCGTGCCGACGGGCCGCCTGCAAGTCGGGCATGTCCAGGTTCCGTTAGCGCTCACGGTATTCCTCCTTGGTTAAACGAGCACCTCCCGCTCTGTGGCGACTACATTACCGCAAGCACGCCGTGCCGGGTGGGCCCTGTGAGCGCCTGTGCGTCTATGCAGCCTGGCTCTGCAAAATCAGAGATTCCGTCGCATCGACCCTTGTCTTATCTTGGTAACAGGCCCACTCGCGTCGTCCATCGCTTGAAGAGAGAACTCATTCAGTCATTGAAAGCCGCAGGCCGCCGCCCATGGCTACGGCCTGCGCAGCAATCACTTCTCCTGCATCTTGGCGGCCTTGACGATCTCGCCCAGCCTTTTCCGCTCCGCGTTAACAAACTTCACAAAATCCGCACGCGTGCCGCCAACCGGCTCGATGCCCACGGCCTTGAGCTTTGCCGCGGCGTCCGGATCCTTCATGGCCTTGTCCACCGCTGCAGCCACCTTGTCGAGGATGGCGTCGGGAGTGCCCTTGGGGGCGTGGATGCCGGCCCAGTGCGCAATCTGCAGGTCCGGAAAGCCTTGCTCCACGGCGGTGGAGAGTTGGGGATAGGCCGATATGCGCTGCGTCCACGTCGTCGCCAGCGCCTTGAATTTGCCTTCGTGCAGGATATGCGGAAGCGCGATGATACTGGCTTCGGAGGTTCCTTCGACCTGGCCTCCCAGGACTGCCGTGGTGCTCTCCGACCCGCTCTTGTAGGGCACCGGCTGCAGCTTCGCGCCATATTTCACGTTAAGGATTTCGGCGACAAAGTGCGGGGTGCTGCCGGTTCCCGCGGTGGCGAAGTTGAAGCCGTTCCCTTTCTTCGATGCCTCGACAAAGTCGCGCAGATCCTTGTAGGGCGCGTTTTTCGGCACGACGATGACCGAGGGAGCAAGTCCGATCATGGCGACGGGGACCAGCGCGTCATCCTTGAACGGGATGGACTTCTTGATCATGCTGTTGGAGATGACGCCGGCCGCGCTGATCAGGAAGGTGTAGCCATCGGGCTTGCTCTTGGCCACCATGTCGGCGCCGACGGTGCCGCCCGCGCCGGGGCGGTTTTCGACCAGTACGGTCTGGCCCAGCACCCTGGAAGCCCCCTCGGCCGCCGCGCGTGCCATCAGGTCATTGGCGCCGCCAGCGGCAAACGGCACGACAAAGCGAATCGTTTTGTTTGGCCACTGGCCTTGTGCGCAAGCCGGCGTAGCCGAGATCAGGCCTGCCGTTGCAAGGAGGCCCAGGGTGAGTCGGTATTTCATATGCAAGGCGTATCTCCGTCTTAGGATTGGTGATCCGGGCTGATCAGCGTGGTCTAGTCTTTTGCTGCGTATTCACGATCGAGTTCGTCGTACAAAGGCTTGTTGACCAGCCGTTGCCGCTCACTGAACGGCGCGACCAGCGACGCATCTTCGTCGAGCCGGCCATTCGCACGCAGCGTGCCGAGCGCCCGCTGCATGCCAAGCACTGCGCCTTGCAGCGCTGCGTTTGCATACAGCACGATCGCGTAGCCGAGCTGTCCGAGCGCTTCGCGCGACTGCGTCGGCGTCTTGCCGCCGATCACGATGTTGATCAACTGCGGCGCGTCGATCAGCCTGGGCAGGCGCTCGATGTCGGCAAGCGATTCGGTCGCTTCGATAAACAGGATGTCCGCGCCCGCTTCGACAAAGCGATGGCCGCGCTCGATTGCGTCTTCGATGCCATGCACGGCGGCAGCATCGGTGCGCGCGATGATCAGCAGGTTGGGGTCTTCGCGCGAATCGACGGCCGCGCGGATCTTGCCGAGCATTTCGCTCGCCGCGATGACTTCCTTGCCGGAGAAATGGCCACATTTCTTCGGCATTACCTGGTCTTCAAACTGGATCGCATCGGCGCCGCTGCGCTCGAGCGTGCGTACCGCGTGGCGCACATTGAGGGCGTTACCGAAGCCGGTGTCGGCATCCACGATCAACGGCAGCGCGACGGCGTCGCGGAGCCGTGCGGTGTGTTCCGCGACTTCGTGCAGGCCGATGAAGCCGAGATCGGGCAGGCCAAGCGACATGTTGGTAACGCCGGCGCCCGTCAGGTAGAGCGCCTCGAAGCCGGCGTCCTCGATGACGCGCGCGCTCATCGCGTTGAATGCGCCGGGCACCAGCAGGCCCTGGCGTTCATTTACCTTGGCGCGGAATGCCACGCGACGAGCGGTGGACGAGATAGTCATAGTGTGTGTCTCCAGTTTGCGGACTTCTACCGCAGGGATCGTGCCAATCGTCAGCCTTTCTTTTTCTCCTTTGAAAACAATAGCTTATAGAAAGCACTGCGCGTGGAACGTTCGTGAGACAATGTTCCACTTGTTTCGTGGAACGTTTCAAAAGCGTTCCATTCGGGAGATTCCATCGTGTCAACGCTTGCCTCGAACCGGCCCCGGGGCCGCCCGGGCATCGCGCTGGTCAGCATCAGCCAGTTAAGTACGCTATGCGAAACCGTCGCGCCGCGCTATACGGAGCACGCCAGGTTCTTTTCGGTGCGCGCGGGGTACGGCGCCGCCGTGACCGCGCTGCAGGCATATGTCGATGCAGGCAAGGTTGATGTCGTGCTGGCTGCCGGCTCCAACGGCGCCTATCTGCGCGACAACCTCAGCGTACCGGTGGTGATGGTCAAGGTGAACGGCTTTGACGTGCTCAGCGCCATCACGCATGCGATCACGATGTGGCCAGGCGCGCCAATCGGCCTGGTCCTGCACGAAACGGTGTCGAAGGAACTGACCGACCTCAGCGCGTGGCTGAACGTCGCATTGAAACAGCGCGCATACCGTTCGATCGACGAAGTCCGGGTGGCCGTCGACACGCTCGCCGCCGAGGGCTGCACCGTCATCATCGGCCCGGGCATGGCGTGCGATCTCGCGCTGCGGGCGGGGCTGCACAGCGTGTTTCTCTATTCCCTCGGTGCCGTTGAAGAAGCGTTCGAGCGCTCCATTGAGCTGGCGCGCATGAGCCGCCAGAAGGAGTCAAAGCGCGTGCGACTCAACACGATCGTCGCGCATCTGCGCGACGGCGTCGCCGCATTCGACGAGGCCGGCCAACTGGAAGTGGTCAATCCTGCGATGCTCGATCTGCTCGGACTCGACCGCGCGCACGACCTGGCGCCGCAACTGGCGAGAGCGGTCGGCCCGCTGCTGCGCGAAACGCTCGACACCGACACGCCGAGCGACGAGCGCATCGAGCAGATCGGCGGTCGTTCGCTGATCGTCAATTGCGTGCCGATCGTCGAGCATGGTTTGCGTTCCGGCGCGGTGGTCACGGTGCAAGACGCACTGATCGCGCAGCGCATCGACCGCTCGTTGCGAACCAGTCAGCGGCCGAAACACCTGGTGGCGCGGCACAGCCTGGCCGACTTGACCGGCGCATCGCCGGCGCTCGAGCGTGTGCGGCGCCTGGCGCGCGCCGGCGCCGCACACGATGCGACCGTACTGCTCACCGGCGAAAGTGGCACGGGCAAAGAACTGGTTGCGCAGGGCATCCATAATGCGAGCCGCCGGCGCGGCAACCCGTTCGTGGCGTTCAATTGCGCGGCCCTGCCGGAAGGGTTGATAGAAAGTGAGCTGTTTGGCCATGAAGAGGGCGCGTTCACCGGCGCGCGGCGCGGCGGCAAACCTGGCCTCTTCGAAATCGCGCATACGGGCACCATCTTTCTTGATGAAGTCGGCGAAATGCCGGCGGCGGCGCAAAGCCGCTTGCTGCGCGTGCTGCAGGAGCGCGAAGTGATGAAGCTCGGCTCGGGGCGCGCGACGCCGATTGACGTTCGCGTCATCGCCGCGACGCATCGGGACCTGCGTGCGCTGGTCGAGCAAGGCGCATTTCGCGCCGATCTGTATTTCCGGCTCAACCTGTTGCACATCGAACTCCCGCCATTGCGCGAGCGGCGCGGCGATATTCCGGGCCTTGCGCGGCATCTGCTCGGCCGCAATGCAACAAAGTACGAGTTGCCCGCCACGGCCACGGAGCGCGTTCTGGAATTTCTGACGCCGCTGTTCGAACAATACGCATGGCCCGGAAACGTACGGGAGCTCGACAACCTGGTTGCTCGCGCGGCGATTTATGTGGGCGATGGTCCGAGTGGCGCGTGGCAGGATCTGCGGGACTTTTTTCCGGAGTTTGGACAGATACAAGCGCCGCCGGTCCCGGCGGCCAGGCGCAAGGTCGTCGATTCGCCGCCTGCGGCAGTGACCCGCGACGACGTCATGCGTGCTCTGGAAGCAAATGGCGGTAACCGCGCCGCAGCGAGCCGTGCGCTCGGGATTGGGCGGACCACGCTGTGGAGACTGATGAAGGCGTGAGGGGGCTCACGCAAACTGGCAGTGGGTGGTTGTCGACGCTCATCTTCTCGCCGCAGAGGAGGACCGGCGTGCTTTGGGCGGCAATCCAGGCGCCAGTGGTGTCAGGATCCCTTGCGTCCGGCCATATGATGCAGATACGCCAGCAGGTCCTTCAGGTCAGCATCGGAGAGCGTCTTTTCGTCGATTGCTGACATGCGCGCGTCAGGCCACCAGCGCAGCGACTGCGGGTCGCGGATCAGCTTGGCCAGCTTGTCGTCGCCCAGGTACTCCACCGGGCTGTACGGCACATTCAGATCGGGGCCAAGGTGAGCATCGCCGACCCTGTTAAGGGAGTGGCATGAGAAGCAAACGCGCTGGAAAGTCGCGAAGCCGCGCATGACGGGGCCGTCGGCGGGCTGGTCGGAGGCGGGCCGGATGGCCGCAAAGCGCTCTGCAGGCGATGCGGTGATATCGATGCGCACGATGCTGTAGGTCCAATGACTCTCGTTGACCACGGCAGCGGCGCGGCCCGACGGTAGCGTCCAGATCAGGCGAAACGGCCCGATGCCCTGGCCCTTGAGCCTGGGCCACGGCCTCGCAGGATTTTCCACCGCCAGCCAGGCGCGCGGCTCTTCGGCACTATCCGCCAGCAAGAGGCGCATCGGCAGGTGAGAAACATAGCCATCGCTGGCCGCGGTCGTCGCAGTCGCGCCTGCCGCCACGGGCATGCCGCGCAGCAGGGCGGTCAGTGGGATCGCCTTGAACGTCAGGCGGCGTTTCAGGTTGGCATCGTCCACCGTCACATCGGTCAGGCGACGGTCTTTGAGCAGCGCATCGACCGTCCAACTGCGCTGTTGCGTACCCGCCGAAATGACCAGCGTTGCCGGGTCGGCGGCGCTCGCCGAACCTGCCAGGAATGCCATTGCGCAGCCAAGAGCACCAACTGCCTTTGCCATCCAGGCCTTCATGGGCGTTTCTCCGGAGCCAGGGGAATTGGGTGGGAATGCTGCTCGAGCGCACAGTGTATTCGATAGCGTGGAAGGGGAGAATGCGATTCGTCCCATTGTTGCTACGCTGGGTCGCCGGGTTGGCGCAGACAGGGCGGAATGCTCCCGCATACAGCGACCGTGGCCAGGAAGGCTTCGCGGTAGGGACAGCAGGGGGCGCAGCGGTAAGCGCCACGCCGCTACCGCGAGACCGAAGCTGGCGGCGCCGGAACTGGTCAATACGCTAGCGGTACATCAACGTCAACAGGCGCGACATATTCAGTCATCCGATCCATATGAGCGCGCACGATTTCTCCGGCTGCGTCTGCATCATGGCGTTCGATTGCGTCAATGATTTGCTCGTAAGGAACCCAGCACGTAGCAGCGCCTGGCTCAACTCGGTGCCGAACCCTCAGGAGGAACGCCTGAGGAGTTTGCGCGATTCATGCGCAGCGAGTCGTCGCGGTGGTCGACCGTGGTGAAGATGGCGAACGTTTCCGATGACTGACCGCAAGGGACGCTTTGCGCCGATAGCAATTACCCAGCTACTGTGGGAGCTCCGTCGCACTATCCGGTGGACTCCCGCTTTGTCTTCCGACGGCCTGCGACTATAGTCAGCCATGCGATCCCAGCCTTGTGCTGCACACGCAAGTGAATCACACCGCCGGAAGCATCGACATGACTGCCGACCTTGCACACTCCTGGTTGACCTTCAGCGCGCCCGTGGCCGCCGCACACGCCGCCGGCCGCCCGCTGGTGGCGCTGGAATCGACCATCATCGCTCACGGCATGCCCTACCCGGAGAACGTTCGCACCGCGCGCGAAGTGGAGGCCTTGATCCGCAACCTGGGCGCCGAGCCGGCGACGATCGCACTGATCGGCGGGCGAATCCGCATCGGCCTTGCGGACGACGAGCTGGAACTGCTCGGCCGCTCGGGCCAGGCACAAAAGGTCAGCCGCCGCGACCTGCCGGCCGTGCTGGCCAGCGGCGGGCTCGGCGCGACGACAGTGGCGGGCACCATGATATGCGCGGCGCTGGCCGGCATCGAGGTCTTCGTCACCGGCGGCATTGGCGGCGTGCACCGCGGTGCGCAGGAGACCTTTGACATCTCGGCCGATCTGCAGGAACTGGCGAAGACCTCGGTGGCGGTGGTCTGTGCCGGTGCGAAGTCCATCCTGGACATCGGGCTCACACTGGAGTACCTGGAAACACATGGCGTGCCGGTGCTCAGTTGCGAGCAAGACAATGTCGCTGCGTTTTACACGCGCGACAGCGGCTTTCGCGCGGATTTCAGGCTGGACGACGCGGCGGAGCAGGCACGCTTCATCCGCACCAAGTGGGACCTCGGCCTTGCGGGCGGCGTGTTGTTGAGCACGCCGGTGCCAGAAGCGGCAGCGATGGCGTCCGATGAAATCGACGCGCTGACGCAGCAGGCGCTCGCCGAGGCCGCGGCGCAAGGCATCAGTGGCAAAGCCGTGACTCCCTTCCTGCTGGCTCGCATCAAGGCGCTGACGGGCGGCCGCAGCCTGGCGACAAACATCGCGCTCGTCAAACACAATGCCGAGGTGGGGGCAAGGCTGGCACTGGCGCTGGCAGACGTGGGGCGGGGGGCGGGCGCAGCGTAACCGCCGAGAATGGCCTTTCAGGCAGCGGCGTTGACCGCAGACCGGGTCTTCCGCACCGCGTCCAGGGTCTGGCGGATACCCTCGACGTAGGGAGTCTTGCGGATCGGCCCGATCAGCCGTTGCAGCGCCGAGTCGTCCATGATCAGCGGGTCCGTCATCAGGTAATGCATCTCGACCAGCTCGCGCATCAACGGGTTGAACAGACCCAGCAGGCGCAGCATCGTCTTGCCGGCGACGCGCAGCGTCAGCTCGCGCCCGGTCTGACGTTCCATTTCCGAGACAAGGTCCTGCTGCGTCGTGACACCGGCACCCGCAAGGTGCCAGATCTTGCCGAAGGCCGCCGGCGTGTCGATCAGTCGGGCGACTACCGGTCCCACGTCAGGCACATAGACGAATTCGTGCGGCCGGTCGATCGGCCCGATCAAGTCAGCCGCGCCGCCAATCACCGCCGCCTGCGCGGCGCGGTGCAGCAGGCTGGCTTCCACGCCGGGGCCGTAGAAGTCAGGCAGCCGCAGCACCGTCGCATGGATCTGCCCGCCGGCATCGGCCTGCATCAGCAGGTCTTCCTGGGCCTTGCGCATGCGGCCCTTGAACGTATGAGGCTCGCGCGGATGGTCTTCTCGAACCGGGTTGCCGGTCTGTACCCGTCCGTAGGGGTAGACGGTGCCGATCAGGATGAAGCGCCTTACGCCGGCGGCCACGGCGCCATCCAGGGTCTTGCGCATCAGTTCGGGGTGTAGCGCGAACTGCCAGTAGTCAACGCCGACCATGTAGGTCAGGGTTTCGATGCCGCTGGCAGCAGCCTGCACAGAGGCCGGCGAATCCGGATTCCAGGGGACGACTTCGGCGAGCGGGTCGGCGCCGAATGCCAGGCGCAGGCTTCGCTCGTTGCGGCCGACTACACGATATGGCTGGCCTTTGCTGCGCAACGCTGCGGCCACGCTGTGACCGATGGCGCCGGCCGCGCCGAAAAGAGCGACTTTGGGCATGGAGATTTTCCTTTTGAATTGGCACTGGTGTTGCGAATGACCTCAGTTTGCGGACTCCGTACCCAAAAGGAAATTGCCTATAATCGGTGGCCGCTAAAGAAAATTGTATAGCCATGCTCAAGTGCGAACCGAACTGGGAGTGGTACCGGACCTTCCTTCATGTTCTGGAAACCGGCTCGCTGTCCGCCGCCGGACGCGCGATGGGCCTGACGCAGCCGACTGTCGGCCGGCATATCGACAGCCTTGAGGCCGCCCTGGGGCTGAAGCTGTTCACCCGCTCTTTCGACGGCTTCGCGCCGACTGACGCTGCGCACGAGCTGAGGCCGTATGCCACCGGCATCGCCGCGACGGCAGCGGCAATGCGGCGGGTCGCCAGCAGCCACGGCTCGGGCGTGCGCGGCACGGTCCGGTTGTCGGCGAGCGAAGTCGTCGGCGTCGAAGTGCTGCCGCCGATACTCGCGGCACTGCGCAATGCGCATCCAGAGCTGAATATCGAGTTGGTCCTGTCGAATCGGGTGGACGACCTGTTGCGTCGCGAGGCGGATATTGCGGTCCGAATGTTCCGGCCGGAGCAGGAAGCGCTGGTGGCCAAGCGTGTGGGAGGGATCGAACTGGGCCTGCATGCCCATGAAAGCTATCTGGCATCCCATGGCGTGCCGGAGTCGCTGGAGGCGCTGTCTGGCTTTGCGGTCATCGGCTTCGATCAGGAAAATGCATTTATTCGCCGCCTGCTGGAAACGTTCAAAGCGTTCCCGCGAGACAACCTGGCTTTTCGCTCCGACAGTGATCTGGCGCAGCTGGGCGCAATCCGGGCCGGGTTCGGCATTGGCGTGTGCCAGTCGGCGCTGGCGGCGCGCGACAAGCGACTGGTCAGGGTCCTGCATAATCAGTTCTCCGTGACGATGGATACCTGGGTAGCCATGCACGAGGATCTGCGCGGGAGTGCCCGATGTGCAGTGACGTTTGCCGCGCTCGCTTCGGGCTTGCAGGCCTACGTCCAGGGTTCGTAGCCGTATCTGTCTACGTCCATGACTTGCATCACCTTCGTCGCCAATCGTGTGAACCGTTGTCAGGTGGCACCAGGGAGTGAAGGCAATGACCAACAAGACATCCATGAAGCCGGCGGAGGCCGCAGCGAAGGCCGCCGCCAGGCGGGGCGCCGCGAAGCCGACCCTCCTCGCGGGCGGCAACCCTCAGATTGCAAAGGCCGACGGTGATGCCCCCGTGCAGGCCTACATCGCTGCCATGCCGGGCTGGAAACGCGACGCGGGGCGCCGCCTCGACGCGCTCATCGTGCGCAACGTGCCCAACGTCCGCAAGGCCGTGAGGTGGAACTCGCCTTTCTATGGTATCGGGGAGCAGGGCTGGTTCCTCAGCTTCCATTGCTTCACGAAATACATCAAGGTGGCTTTCTTCCGCGGCGCGGCGCTGCGTCCGGTCCCCCCGGTCGAGTCCAAGGACAAGAATACGCGCTACTTCCACCTCCACGAGGACGACAAGCTTGACGAGGAACAGTTGGCGAGCTGGATCCGGCAGGCACCGGAGCTGCCCGGCTGGATCCCGTAGCGCCCGCCGGGCGGGATCCAACGGAGACGACGCGCGTTACCTGCCTGGTCGCGCAACCCGCAAGGAAACTAGACGACCCATGAATATTGCAAACCTCCTCGATCACCCTTGGTTCGGCACCTGGGCAGCGGCCCTGATCGCTGTCGTCGTCGCGCTGATCGCGCATCGCCTTAGCGGTCTGCTGCTGCTGCGGATTACCCGGCTCGCGCCGGTGCTGCATGCCATCGTGATAAAGGCGCGCGCTCCATCGAAGGCAGTCTTGCCGCTGCTGGCGTTGCAGACGGTCTGGCAGGCTGCACCAGACGATCTGCGCTGGATTCACGGCGTGCGGCATCTCAACGGGTTGTTGTTGATTGCCGCGACCACCTGGCTTGCGGCGCGCATCATCGCCGGCCTTGCGCAAGGGGTACTGGACCGGCACCCGGTAGACGTGGAGGACAATATGGGTGCGCGGCGCATCCACACCCAGACACGCGTTCTCTCGCGCATCGCGATGACGCTGGTCGTGGTGATGGGTGCGGCAATGCTGCTCATGACCTTTCCAGGCGCTCGTCAAGTCGGCGCCAGCTTGCTGGCCTCAGCGGGCGTGGTCGGTCTGATTGCCGGCTTTGCCGCCAAGCCAGTGTTCAGCAACATGATCGCCGGACTGCAACTCGCCTTGACCCAGCCAATCCGGCTCGATGACGTGCTCATCGTCGAAGGCGAGTGGGGGCGGGTGGAGGAGATTACCGGCACCTACGTTGTGCTCCGGATATGGGACGACCGTCGCCTCATCATCCCGCTCCAGTATTTCATTGAGAAGCCGTTCCAGAACTGGACCCGCAACAACGCGCAGCTGATGGGATCCGTATTTTTCCACGTGGACTATGGCATGCCGCTGGCACCGCTGCGCAAGGAACTGGAGCGCATCGTGCGCGCAGCGCCTGAGTGGGACCAGCGGTTCTTCAATCTGGTGGTCACCGACGCCACGGAGCGGACGATGCAGATACGCGTACTGTGCACCGCGGCCTCCTCTGGCCAGGCGTGGGACTTGCGCTGCGTGGTGCGCGAAGGGCTGATCGACTTCATGCAGCGCGAGTTCCCGCAGTTCCTGCCACGGCTGCGAATCGAAAGCGACGCGCATACGCCTCTGCGAAACAACCCGGCGCACGCTACCTGAATGCCCCTGCTGCGAATTCGGAGGGAAAGACGTGCCCCCTATGTGCGGATGCCGAACAAACCGTGCCAAAACGAATCGAAGGCGCCGGGGTGCCGCCTGGGCCGCGCCACCTCGTCGGGGTTTGACGCCGCCGTCTCGGCGGGCGTCGGGGCAGCCTCGGTGTCACGCGCGTCCGCAGCCGACGCACGTGCCCGCCGCGACTCCTGCAAGGCCCACACGCTGTCCGCGATGCGTGCCGCCAGTTCCGCCTCGCAGTCCCGGCCGAGCAGCACGCCGAAGATGACGTCGCGGTTGTGGCCGTCATCGGCAAACTGCATCGCGATAGCGACCATCTTCTCGTAGTGTTCCTGCGCGACGCGCTGGCGCTCGCGTTGCTCCGCGCGCTCCTGTTCTTCCTGCGCCTCGCGCTCCGCGTGCCAGCGCTGCATCTCCCGCTCGAAAACCTCGTCGTAGATCTGGCGCTGCCCGGCGTCGGAAAGAATGGTGTAAGCGTCGCGGATTTCCTGGAATGCCGCGTGCGCCTCCGCCTCGCGGCCGAGGTTGCGGTCGGGGTGCCATTTCATCGCGGCGCGGCGGTAGGCGCGCTTGATCTCGTCCAGGGTGGCGTCCGATTGCACGCCGAGGGTCGTGTAGAGGGTGGTCATGGGCCGATAGGGCGGCTGCTGGGCGGGCGTTAATCCTAGCACGGGGTGACCCGCAAGCACGGTCACCGCCACGTCGGCGTGGCGTTGTTATTGACAATGCACTTCTTCGGGCAGCGGCAGTATTGCGGCAGCGGCCGCCAATCCTCGACTGTCATCATGCCGTGCTAATGTCGCACGAGGCACATTTGATGTGGAGGACGTTTGCATGCAAGCGGGCATTGTCGAGGCCGGCTATGGGTCGGATCCGGTCGGACTGGTCAGCGGTTTCCTGTTCGAGCCCGGCGGTCCGGTGCGCGAGATTGATTCCCATGCCGCAGCGGCGTGGCTGCAACAGATTCCGCCGGACCCCGCGCGCCATCGCCCCTTCATGTGGCTGCACTTCAATCTGTCGCACAGCGCATGCGAACGCTGGATGAAGGGGCAGTTGCCCCTGCCGGACGAATACTTCGAGGCCCTGCGGCAGGGCTCGCGCTCGACGCGAATCGAGCGCCAGGACGCCGCCCTGCTGGCCGTCGTCAACGACGTGATCTATAACTTCGGCGTCACTTCGACGGACATCTCCACGTTGTGGGCCCACGCCGACCACCGCCTGCTGGTGACGGCCCGCGCCCGACCGCTGCGTTCCGTGGACCGGCTGCGGGCGGCGGTGCGGCGCGGCGAGGTGTTCCGCTCGCCGCTGGATCTGGTCGTGCACCTGTTGCGCGACCAGGCCGACGTGCTGGTGCAGATCGTGCGCGAGACTGGCGCAAGCGTCGACCAGATCGAGGACCAGTTGTTGTCGCAGCGCCTGCAAGGTAACCGGGCCGACCTAGGTGCGATGCGGCGCGGCCTGGTGCGGCTACAACGGCTGCTGGCGCCCGAGCCCGGCGCTCTGTTCCGGCTGCTGAACCGGCCGCCAGCCTGGCTGCAGGAAACGGACTTGCAGGAGTTGCGTGAATCGACCGAGGAATTCTCGCTCGTACTCAACGACCTGGCCGCGTTGGTCGAACGCATCAAGCTGTTGCAGGAAGAAATCGCCGCCAAGCTCAACGAGCAAACGAACCGCACGTTGTTCACCCTGACGCTGGTGACTGTACTGGCGCTCCCGATCAACATCGTGGCCGGCTTTTTCGGCATGAATGTCGGCGGTGTCCCGCTCGCCGATCACCCGCACGGCTTCTGGGTACTGGTGGCGTTGGTGGCCAGTTTCACGGTGCTGGCCGGGCGCTGGGCGTTCCGCAAACAGGCTGGTTAGGTGACGCTTCCAATCAGGATCTTCTGCAAGGGGTCAGTGTCCAGCGTCGTGGGATCGATTTCCATGACGTGTCTCCAGGCGGCGCCGGGCTGCTCGCGCCGGCGTCTGCTGTGTGAGAAGAATGCCGTCCGGTACGGCGCGGTTCAGGACAGCTGGAGCTTGGGAAAACGCCGGGGTTCGCGCCCTTCGAGCACATCGCGTCCGCGCGCGGTATCGGCATAGATGCGTCCGTAGACGATCTTTCCGTCCTTCACGCGGAACAGGAACAGGTGCTCGTTTTCCATGGAAAAGCCGCGCTTGGTCTTTGCTCGTGCAATCACGGGAACGATGACATAGTCTTCGGCCTCGAGAATGGCCCGCGCGTCGTAGTTGAAGTACTCGTACTCCTGGTACACGTGCTTCCAGAACGCCTGGAACTCAGCCTTGCCGTTGTAGGTGCCACCATACGGCAGAGAGTCCGAGAACTCGAACACGACATCGTCGGCAAGCACATTGAGCAGGTCGGTCTTGTCGTTCTTCTCAAAGCCGGTCAGTGCTTTTCTGCAGGCCTCGATGATCTGGGGGTTCGTCATGGCTGTCTCCTGTTTCGATATTGCGTGGTGATGATATAAGAGCATATGCTCCTATAAGGGTTAAAAAAACGGCGCGGCCATCGCACGGGGCCGCACCACGGGCTTAGCCGGATCGTGGCGGCCGTCAGGCCACGGCGGCCTCTGCCCAGGGCTCGAACCCCGTCGTGAGGACCGCACGCATGGCCTCGCGCAAACTGGCGGCCTTGCGTTCCCCGTAGGCGGTTTCGAATTCGCTCTGCACCGCCGACCACAGGGGGAATGCCTGGCGATAGCGCGCCATGCCTGCCCTGGTAACCGAGGCATTCTTGGCGCGCCGGTCGACACCCGGCGCCATGCTGACGAGGCCGTCGCGTTCGAGTGGCTTGAGGTTCGTTGCGAGGGTGGTGCGATCCATTGCCATCTCGGCAGCCAGCTCGCCGATGGTGAGCGGACCGTGATTCGCGAGCTTGTGAAGAATAGAAAACTGCGTCGCGCGCAGGTTCACCGGCTGTAGCGCCTTGTCATACACCGCAGTGAGGTAGCGGGCCGCCTGACGCGCTGCCAGGCAATTGCACCGGCCATCAAACTCGTCCATTGCCTTGCTGGAGACTGTCATGGGCATATCGCGTAATGAATCGCGAACTGAGTCGCGTATTGAATCTGTCTATTTCATCATACGAGAATATGCGCGTATATGCAAGGCGGCCCGGCCTGCGCGCGCTGCGGGTCAGGCCCGGGCGGGCAAGCCAAGAAACGAAGCCAGCAAGCCTGCGGTTTGCCCGGGCTGCTCCATCTGCGGCCAGTGACCGGAGTCTTCGATCAGCGCGAACGCGGCACCGGGAAAGCGCGCTTCGCGCGCCTGCGTCACCATCTCGACCGGAATGACGGGATCTTCCTTCGCGGCGATCACGAGCATTGGACCGCTGAACGTGCAGGGATCATTGCCGCTTGGGTGGCCGCCGGTGAAGGCGTCGTAGTAACCCTGTACGGCGGCCTTGCCCATCAGGGTCGCGGGATCAACCAACCGTTCGAGCTGATGTTCGGGTAGCCGGCGCGAGAACATGTTCCGGATCGCGCGCTGGGCTTGCGGATCGCCACCGCAGTCCCGCAACAGCGCGCGGACTTCGTCCGGCAGCTTATTGCCAGCCAGCGGTGTCGGTGTGACCAGCACCAGGGCTGCGGTGCGATCGGGCAGGCGCGCTGCCACGAGTTCGGCGATCTGCGCGCCCATGCTGTGGCCGACCAGCGCCACGGCCTGGAGATCGTGCTCGCGAATCAGCTGGACCACATCCGCGACCGCTTGCTCGAGCGAGTAGGGGCCTTTGGCATCGCGCAGTGCGCCCGCGCCGCGCAGGTTCGGCGCGACGATGGTGGTCACTTTCGGTTGCCATTGCCCGATCAGCGGTTCCCAGCCGACGTGGCTATCCAGGAAGCCGTGAATCAGCGCCAGGGAATCCGGCACGCGTTGGAGGGAGGCTGCGGGCTGCAACACGGACATGATGAGTCTCCTGAAGGAATTACTTGTACGAAGCGTTGTGCTGCCATATTATGAGCATATACTCGTAATGTAAAGGAGGTTCCGATGGTGAACAGGAGCGATGTCGAGTTCCAGGCCGGGGATGGCATCACGTTGCGCGGCTGGCTGTTCACGCCTGCTGCGCCGGGGAAGCACCCGGCGATCTCGATGTGTCATGGTTTTGCCGCGGTCAAGGAGCACGGACTGGAGCCCTTTGCGCGAGCCTTCGCGCAGGCCGGCTTCGTTGTGCTCGTGCACGACCACCGCAACTTCGGCGCGAGTGATGGAGTGCCCAGGCACGACATTGACCCGATGGCGCAGGTTGCCGACTGGCGTGCTGCGCTGGGCTACCTTGCCGCGCGTCCGGAGGTCGATCCCGATCAGCTTGGCATCTGGGGCAGCAGCTACAGCGGTGGCCATGCCCTGATCCTGGCCGCGATCGACCGGCGGGTGAAATGCGTGGTGTCGCAGGTGCCAACCATCAGCGGCTCCGAGCAAGGCCGGCGCCGGGTGCGTCCCGAGGCCTTGCCCGCGTTGCTCGAGATGTTCGCTGCCGACCAGCGCGCACAGGAGGGTGGCGCACCGCCCCGGATGCAGGCCGTCGCCAGCGCGGACACGACCAAGCCGGCGGCGTATCGCTCCGCCGACTCCATCGCCTTCTATACCCAGGACCTCGGCGGCGCCGCCTGGCTCAACGCCGTCACGCTGCGCTCGACCCGCGCCGCGCGCTCCTATGAGCCAGGCGAATGGATCAGCAAGATCGCCCCGACGCCGTTGCTGATGATCGTTGCCAGCGACGACGACATCACGATGACCGACCTGGAAGTCGATGCCTTTACGCGGGCTGCCCAGCCAAAGCGGCTGGTGATGATCCCGGGCGGCCACTTCGCCCCGTACAGCGAGCAATTCGCGGTAGCCAGCGCTGCCGCTACCAACTGGTTCCAGCAGCACCTTAGCGGCGTACTGAGCCCGCAGGACTGACCAATCCTTCAACAACCAGAGAGATCCAATGCCTGTATTCCACGCACATATCCCCAAAGGCCGCTATTCGCGCGAGCAGAAGATCGCGATCGGCAATGCACTGAACCGCTCCCTGGTGGTCGCACTGGACATCCCGCACGGCGATCGCTTCATCGTGCTCAGCGAGCACGGCGACGACGAATTGTTTATCGATCCCACCTTCATGGGCATGGAGCGCACAGCCGGCGCGATGATCATCAGGATCCTTGTCGGCGCGCACCGCCCGGCCAGCGACAAGCAGGCGCTGATGGCGGAAGTCTGCCGGCAGCTCAAGGACGCCGCCGGCATCTCGCCGGACGACATCTTTATCGCGCTGGTCCCGGTCCCGAACGAGAACTTCTCCTTCGGCCGCGGCATCGCCCAACTGGCTGACAAACCACCGCAGTGGTGAAGGCCGGCGACAACCACAGAAACCCATATAAACAGGAGACAACCATGCATGCACGATTCCCGCGGGCGCTCGCCTGCCTGTGCGCTGTGCAAGCCGCCGCCGTGCTGGGCACGGTGGCGGGCCCCGCCAACGCCGAGAATTTTCCTTCGCGTCCGATCTCGATCAAGGTGGCTTACTCCGCCGGCGGCGGGGCGGACGTCGCCACGCGACAGCTGGCGGCGCCGCTGCAGCGCGCCATCGGCAAGGCGGTCGTGGTAGAGAACCTGCCGGGCGCGGGCGGCTCGGTTGCGACGATGGCCTACTTCAAGGGGCCGGCAGATGGATATACGCTGCTGGGGCTTACCGGCAATGACGCCATCCTCAATCCGCTTGCGCTGTCGTCCGCCAAGTATCGTCCGGAGGACCTCCGGCTGGTGCATCCGCTGATCTTCTCGGACTTTGTCCTCGTCACCGCGATGGACCGTCCGCCGAAGGGAATCGACGAACTGGTCGCCCTGGCCAAGCGCCCCGGCGCGAAGGAATTCTCGTTCGGAAACTGGGGGATGGGTACCACCCCGCACCTGGCTGCCGCCGACCTGCGCGTCCAGACGGGCATCGCCACGCTCGATATTCCCTATAAGGGCGGCGCGCCCATCGTCCAGGACCTGCTGGGGCGCCAGCTTGACTTTGCCTTCCTGCCGCTGGCCGGCAGCACGCTCGACATGATCCGCAGCGGCAAGCTCAAGGCAGTGGCGATGGCCACGCGCGAGCGCAATGCAAGCCTGCCGGATGTGCCGGCGGCCGGCGAAAGCAAGCTGCTCAAGAACTTCGACTACAAGGTCTGGCCGGGGATCTTCGTGCGCAAGGAAACCCCGGAGCCGATCGTGGCGATGCTGCACCAGCAGATTTCCGCCATCGTCAATGGCGCGGAGTACCAGAAGTGGTCGCGCGACACCGGCAACCAGCCCATGGTGCCGATGACGCTCGCCGAGGCGTCAGCCTTCTACCAGGCGGAACGGCAACGCAATGCGCGCGTCGTCGCGGCGATCAAGCTGAAGCCGCAATAAGGGGGCACCGTCATGAAGCACCTCGACGACGGCGCATACCCGGACCACGACCTGGTGGCCGTTCCCTGGCCCGACCATAGGGTGGCTTGGATCGAAGGAAGCCAGCAGCCGCACTACCGCGCGGGCCTGCGCATAGGCCTGTTCGTGGCGGCGGCCTGCGCGGTGCTGGTGCTGGAGTGGATGCTGTTGTCGTGATGGCGGTCTGAAGCGGCCGGCATCTGCGCTGGCGCAGGCGCGCGAGGCGCCTGCGCCAGCCGCCACCACGCTACCAGCCGCCGCCCAACGCACGGAACGTTGCCACCGCCGCGCGAGCGTTGTCGGCACGCACACGCGCCTGCTGGTCGCGAGCGGCCAGCAGCAGGCGGTCTTCCTCGAGCACTTCGAACAGGCTGACCGCGCCCCCCTTGTAGGCGTCCTCGGTGGCGCCGCGCGCGCGGGCGTGGGCGGCCACTTCCACGGCCAGGTCCTTGCTCTGCAACTCCAGCTGGGTCAGGGCAATGATCGCGTTCTCGACATCCTCGGTGGCGCGCAGCATCGCCTTGCGGTAGGTGGCCAGGGCCTCGGCGTTCGCGCCTTTGGCTTGCGCCACTTCCGCGTCGACCCTGCCGAAATCGAACAGTCTCCAGCGCAGCCCCGCGATCGCGGCGGGTTGGAAGGCGGACGCGGTGAACAGCTTGCCGGCGGAGAGGCTCTCGAAGCCGAGCAGTGCGGACAGCGACAGCTTCAGGTAGTACTCGGCAGTGGCCACGCCGATGCGGGCACTGGATGCCGCCAGCCGGCGCTCGGCGGCAATCACGTCCGGGCGGCGTTGCAGCAGGTTGGCCGGACCTTGTGCCGCGGAGATCTGCGGCACGGCCGTGCGTTCGGCGGGCGTCAGGAGTTCGGCCGCATAGGTGCCGGGCTGCGCGCCCATCAACACGTCGAGGCGGTTCAGCTGCGTCTCCAGTTCGATCTGCAGCGGCGGGATGGTCACGCGGGTCTGCGCGAGCTGCGCTTCCGCCTGGGCCCGTTCCCGCTCGGCGCCGATGCCATCGGCGAGCCGCAACTGCACCAGCTCGAGCAGTCTTGCATTGGTCCGCACCTGCTGCTGCGCGATCGCGATGCGCTGCTGCGCGCCGCGCACGCGGAAGTAGGCATCTGCCGCTTCCGCGGCCACCAGCACGCGCACGCCCATGTGCTCGGCTTCGGCGGCCTGGGCTTCCGCGCCGGCAGCCTCGGCGCCGCGCCGCAGGCCGCCGGCCACGTCGATCTCCCAGCTTGCCCCCACGCCCACGCTGTACAGCGTCTTGTTGCGGTCAAAGCCAGGCAGGTTCTTGCCGAGGCTGCCCAAAGGCCCTTCCAGCGACTGGTGCTGCTTGCTCACGGTGCCCGACAACGACGCCTGCGGCAGCAGTTCGGCGCCGGCGTGGCTGGCCGCGGCGCGGGCCTGGTCGACTCGCGCGATGGCCGCCGCCAGGTCGAGGTTCTGCTCCAGGGCGCGCTGGATGACCCGCGTCAGCGCGGGATCGTCAAAGCCCAGCCACCAGCTGTCCAGTGACGGCGCCGGCTGTGTGGCATCACGGGCTTCCAGGGCCGCCGCATGCGGATAGGCAGCGGCCATGTCCGAGGCTGGCGTGTGGTAGTCGGGGCCGGCCGCGCAGGCGGCCAGGCTGGCCGCGACGCTGGCCGCAAGCAGGGTTGGCAGGAGGCGGGCGATTCCAGCGCTGGTGCGCCGGACCGGAGGGCGGGATGGACTTTGCGGCATTGCGGACACCTTTCAACAGCAACGAATACGGCACAAGCTGAAAACTAACTTGCATGATGATAGTGACTACTCTAGACTAACTTTCAAATTGATAGTAATCACATTTTCGAGGCAGCCGATCATGCAGAGAAAGCCACTTGGTGAAACGCCGTGCCCCATTGCCCGCACGGCGGCGCGCGTTGCCGACAGCTGGAGCGTATTGATCCTGCGCGAAGCGTTCTACGGCGTGACGCGTTTCGATGAGTTCCAGCAGAACCTGGATATCGCCCCCAATATGCTCACCCGCCGCCTGAACTCACTGGTGGAGGAGGGCATGCTGCAGCGGCGCCAGTACTGTGACCGGCCACCGCGCTCGGAATACATCCTGACCGAGCGCGGCCGCGATTTCCGCCCGGTGCTGCTGGCCATGCTGGCCTGGGGCAACAAGCATCTCGCGCCTGAGGGCGAAAGCGTGCAGCTGGCGAACCGGCGCACAGGCGAGCGTGTCGAGCCGGTGCTGGTTGATGCCGCCAGCGGGCGCCCCATCACCGACCCCGATTACCATCTCGCGCCTGGCCCGGCGGCCAGCGAGCGCATACGCCGGCGGCTGGGCCGCTCGGCCGAAGCCTGAGCCGAACCCAGACCGCTGCGCAGGCGGCGGGTAAGTCCTGAAAGCAGAAAGGAAGTGCCATGAGCAGTAACACGCTGACTGAACGGGCGGGTAGCGAACCCGTTCCCGCGTCGAAATCCAAGGCCAGTCCCAAACGGCTCCTGGCGACCGGCGCACTGGTTATCGCCGGACTGGCCGGGATCGGCTACGGCTACCACTGGTGGACGTCGGCCCGCTACCTGCAGAGTACCGACGACGCCTACGTCGGGGGCGATGTCACGGTGATCGGTGCCAAGGTCGGTGGCTACATCGCGGAAGTCGCGGTGACCGACAACCAGTCGGTCCACGCGGGCGATGTGCTGGTCCGCATCGACGACCGCGACTACCGCGCCGCGCTGGCCAAGGCCGAGGGCGCCGTTGCCGCACAACAGGCACTGCTGGCAAACCTGGATGCCACCGCGCGCCTGCAGGAGGCTGTCATTGCCCAGGCCAAGGCCGGCATAGCGGCTACCAATGCCGACACCGTACGGGCGCACGACGACCAGGTGCGCTACGCCAGCCTCGTGGCGAAGGCGGCGGTATCCATCCAGAGCTCGCAAAAGGCTGACTCGGACTACAAGCAGGCGCAGGCCAATGGCGAGAAGGCGCGTGCCTCGCTGCTGGCCGCGCAGCGCCAGCTCGAAGTCATTGGCACGCAGAAGCAGCAGGCCGAGGCGTCGCTGGCGCAGGCGATCGCCGAGCGCGACATCGCGAAGCTGAACCTCAGCTATACGGAACTGCGCGCGCCCGTGGACGGCACCGTGGGCAACCGCCGCGCCCGCGTCGGCGCCTTTGCCGGTGCCGGCAGCCAGCTGCTGTCCGTCGTGCCGGCCAGCGGGCTGTGGGTGGACGCCAACTTCAAGGAAGGACAACTGGCGCACATGCGCCCCGGCATGCCGGTCGAAATTGAAGCCGATGTCCTGCCCGGACGGGTCTTCCATGGCCATGTTGCAAGCCTGGCGCCCGCCACCGGTGCGCAGTTCAGCGTGTTGCCGGCTGAGAATGCCACCGGCAACTTCACCAAGATCGTTCAGCGCGTGCCGGTGCGGATCCGCCTGGATGAGCAGGATGCCCGGCTTGGCGTCCTGCGTCCGGGCCTGTCGGTCGTCGCCCAGGTCAATACGCAGCCCGGCAAGCAGGTGCATTGATGACCACGGCCAGCCTGACCCGCCCTGCGCCCGCCGCGGTGGCGACGCCGGACGAGATGTCCACCGGCGCCAAGGTGTTCGCCTTTGGCACGATGTGCGTGGGCATGTTTATCGCATTGCTGGATATCCAGATCGTTTCCGCGTCGTTGCGCGATATCGGCGGTGCGCTCTCGGCCGGCACCGATGAAACGGTCTGGATACAGACCAGCTACCTGATCGCGGAGATCATCGTCATCCCCTTGTCCGGCTGGCTGTCCCGCGTGATGTCGACGCGCTGGCTGTTCGCCGCCTCGGCGGCGGGCTTCACGGTGACCAGCCTGCTGTGCGGGGTGGCGTGGGACATCCACAGCATGATCGTGTTTCGGGCGCTGCAGGGTTTTCTGGGCGGCTCGATGATCCCGATGGTGTTCACCACGGCCTTTGCTTTCTTCGTCGGCCCCCAGCGCGTTATCGCCGCAGCCACCGTCGGCGGGCTGGCCTCGCTGGCGCCGACACTGGGGCCTACCATCGGCGGCTGGATCACCGATCACTATTCCTGGCACTGGCTGTTCTTCATCAACCTCGTGCCAGGCATCTTCGTCACCATTGCGGTGCCGCTGCTGGTCAAGGTCGACCGGCCCAACTGGTCGCTGGTACGTGGTGCCGATTACCTGGGCATGGGGCTGATGGCGCTGTTCCTGGGTTGTCTCGAATACACCCTGGAAGAAGGGCCGCGCTGGGACTGGTTCGGCGACGACGTGATCTTGGCCACCGCCTGGATCTCCGGCTTGTCGGGCGTGGCCTTCATATGGCGCACGCTGACCTATGCCAACCCGCTGGTGGACCTGCGCGCACTCAAGGACCGCAACTTCGCGCTCGGCTGCTTCTTCTCCTTTGTCACCGGCATCGGCATCTTCGCCACCATCTACCTGACCCCGCTGTTCCTGGGGCGCGTGCGCGGGTTCAGCGCGCTGGATATCGGGCTGGCGGTGTTTTCCACCGGCGTGTTCCAGATGGCGTCGATCCCGCTCTATGCCTTCCTGGCGAACCGGGTCGACCTGCGCTGGCTGATGATGGCCGGCCTGGCGCTGTTTGCGGTGTCGATGTGGTATTTCGCCCCCATCACGCACGACTGGGGCGCGGCGCAGCTGCTGTTGCCGCAGGCGCTGCGCGGCATGGCGCAGCAGTTCGCGGTGGCGCCCACGGTGACGCTGACGCTGGGCAGCCTGCCGCCGGAGCGGCTCAAGCTTGCGTCCGGGCTGTTCAACCTGATGCGCAATCTTGGAGGCGCCATCGGCATCGCGGCTTGCGCGACCGCGCTCAACAATCGCGGCAATCTGCACTTCATGCGCGAGGCAGAGCACTTGAATATCAGTAATGAAGCCATGAGCAACCTGCTGCAGGGGCTCAGCAACCAGTTTGTGGCGATCGGGCTCGATGCCGCCGATGCGCAGACTGCGGCGCTCAGGCAATTGTGGGGGCTGGCCTGGCGCGAGGCGCAGACACAGACATTTGGCGACATCTTCCTGCTGATCCTGGTCTGCTTCGCGATTGCCACCGCGATGGTGCCGCTGATGCGCAAGGTTGCAGCACCGAAGGGCCGTCGGCAGATGCGCATTGAATGCCGTCAGGACACGGGAGCCTATTGCAAGGTCCAGGACTCGGCCACCACGCCTGTTCCGCACGGCGCGTCGCCTGACGCGCGTGCGACCGATTGATGCTAACTTTTGCCAGGGAGAATGCAATGAATGCAAGAGATGTCGTGCTGTGCCAGCCCGTGCGGACCGCCATTGGCGCCTACAACGGCTCATTGAAATCCATTCCGGCGACCGAGCTCGGTGCCACGGTGATCCGGGCATCGGTGCAGGCCGCGGGAATCGATCCGGAACAGGTTGGCAGCGTCGTGTTCGGCAATGTGATTCAGGCCGGCAACCGGATGAACCCCGCCCGCCAGGCAGCCATCGGCGCGGGCCTGCCGGTTTCAGTGCCTGCCATGACCGTCAATCGCGTATGCGGCTCCGGGGCACAGGCTATCGCAACGGCCGCGGATGAGGTGCGGCTGGGTTATGTCGACGTGGCCGTTGCCGGCGGCATGGAAAATATGGACCGCGCGCCTTACCTGATGCCTTCCGGGCGCTGGGGACAACGCATGGGCGACACGGTACTGCATGACAGCATGCTCTACGACGGACTGCACGATGCATTCTCCGGACAGCACTCCGGATGGCATACCGAGGACCTGGTCGCGCGCTATGCGCTCAGCCGGGACGCGCAGGACCGCTGGGCCGAACGTTCGCAGCGCAACTTCGCGCTGGCCCAGGCGCAGGGGCGATTCGCCGGCCAGATCGTCGGCGTGCCGGTGAAGGGGAAGGGCGGCACCACGATGTTCCAGGCGGACGAAGCCAACCGGCCAGACACCAGCCTCGAAACGCTCGGCAAGCTCAAGCCCGCGTTCCGCCCGGACGGCACCATCACGGCCGGCAATGCACCGGGGCTCAACAGCGGGGCGGCGGCCATGATCGTTGCCGAACGTTCGCTGGCCGAGGCCAGGGGGCTGCAGCCGATGGCGCGGCTGGTGGCCTATGGGGTGGGCGCGGTGGAGCCCGGCCTGTTCGGGCTGGGGCCCGTCCCGGCAGTGCGGCAGGCGCTGCAGCGCGCCGGCTGGCAGCTGGGCGATATTGAACGCATCGAGATCAATGAAGCGTTTGCCGCGGTTCCCCTGGCGGTGGCTGCGGAGCTGGGTTTGCCCCACGACATCATCAATGTCGACGGTGGCGCCATTGCGCACGGCCATCCGATCGGAGCGACCGGCGCGGTGCTCACCACGCGCCTGCTGCATGCCATGCGCGCGGATGGTATCCGGCGCGGCATCGTCACGCTGTGCATCGGCGGCGGACAAGGGATTGCGCTGGCGCTCGAGGCGCTGGCCTGATTCGTCGCCGGCTGTATCGCAACGGGCGGGCGCTGGTCCGTGAATTCAGCGTGAAGAAATCTGGAGGAGCAAACAATGAACATCCAATACATCGAGGATCTGGCCCCGGGCCAGAAGTACGGTTCAGGGCGGCTGCAGGTCGAGCCGGACAGGATCAAATCCTTCGCCGCCGAGTTTGACCCGCAGCCTTTCCATCTCGATGAAGACGCTGCCCGCGACACGCTGTTCCGCGGCCTGGCCGCGAGCGGCTGGCACACGGCGGCGCTGACCATGCGCCTGCTGGTCGACGGCGAGCTTCGGCCCGCGGGCGGCATCATCGGTGCGGGGTTTGAGGAACTGCGCTGGCCCAAGCCGGTGCGGCCCGGCGATGCGTTGCGTGTCGAGAGCGAGATCCTGGAGGTGCGGACGTCGAAGTCGCGCCCTGACCAGGGCATCGTGAAGGTGCGCATCACGACCTTCAACCAGCATGATGAGCCGGTGCAGGCCGGCGTCGTCAACCTGGTCGTGCAGTGCCGTCCCGTCGATAACGCGTGAACGGGGGCGCCATGAAGATATTGGTACTTGGTGCCGGTGCAATGGGTGGCTACTACGGCGCGCGACTGATCGAAGCCGGTGCGGACGTGACTTTCCTGGTGCGGCCCGGACGCGCGCAGGCGCTGGAACGCCATGGGCTGGCGGTGCGAAGTGAGCTTGGCGGCTTCCATCGCCCGGTAAGTACGGTCCAGGCGGGCAAGGTCGAGGCGCAGTATGACCTCGTCCTTCTGGCTTGCAAGGCCTATGACCTTGACGATGCGATCGCTGCGATCAGTCCGGCAGTCGGCCCCCGCACGGCGGTCTTGCCTCTGCTCAATGGCCTGGCTGCCTATGACCGGCTCGACCATCGCTTTGGCCGGGAGCGCGTGCTGGGCGGGGTCTCGTACATCGCGACAACACTGGCCGCGGACGGCACCGTCCTGCACGCTGGCCGCATGGACCGGCTGGTGGTCGGCGCGCGCGCCGCGCAGACGTCCGCGCTGGCCGCGGAGTTCCATGCGCTGGTGTCCCGGGCAGCGGGCGTGCGCGAGATATCCGCGACGATCGAGCAGGAGCTGTGGAACAAATGGGCCATGATCGCCGCAGGCGCGGTCATGACCTGCCTGATGCGAGGGACCGTGGCGGACATCATGAAGACGCATGACGGCCGTCGCCTGATGCTTGATGCGATCGCGGAGTGCCATACAGTGGCGCAACTGTGCGGGCACGCCATCCCGGAACCTGTTGCCGATGCCATGCAGGCCCGCCTGCTGGACCGTGCATCGACCTGGGCTGCGTCGATGATGCGGGATATTGCCCAGGGCGCCCCGCGCATCGAAGCCGACGCCATCGTCGGCGATCTCATCGCTCGCGCTGCCAAACACGGGCGCGATCTCCCGTTGAGCCGCACGGCCTATTGCCACCTGCAGGTCTATGAGGGTCAGCGCGCTGCGCAGCAGACTGCTGGCTGATCGGACCCCGCCCCACTGACAGAATTCACGACATGACCACTTTTTCTTCTTTGCTGCAGCGCACGGAAGGCCGCGTGCTGGTGCTCACCATCAACAATCCCGGCAAGCGCAACGCCATCGCGGCCGACCTCTATGACAACATCCGCGCCGCGCTGGCCGCTGCCGCGGACAATCCGGAGATTGGCGCGATCGTGCTGACCGGCGCCGACAACTACTTCTGTGCAGGCGGCGACCTGGAACTGATCAGCAAGCGGCGGGACCTGACTTACGAGGAGCGCATCGAGCGCCTCGGGCACCTGCACGACGTGGTGGCCAAGCTGCGCGATTTCCCGAAGCCGATCGTGGCGGCGGTCGAAGGCGGGGCGGCGGGCGCGGGCTTCTCGCTGGCAGTGGCCTGCGACCTGCTCGTGGCGTCTGCTGGTGCTGCCTTCTCGATCGCCTATGTGAAGGTGGGGCTGACCCCGGATGGCGGCATTACGGGCCTGCTGGCACAAAGCCTGTCGCGGCAGGTGCTGACGCAGCTGGCGTTGACCGGCGATCGCATCACGGCGGAGCAGCTGCAGCAGTTCGGGGTCGTCAACCAGTTGGTTGAAGCGGGACAGGTCGGCGCCGTGGCGATCGCGCTGGCGGAGCGGCTTGCGCAAGGGCCCCAGCAGGCCATGGCATCGATCAAGGCGCTGTGCCGGCATGCCCATGAGCGCACGCTCGACGACCAGCTGGAAGCCGAGCGGATCTCGATGGCCGTGGCCCAGGGCGGCGCCGAAGCCGCCGAAGGCATTGCTGCATTCCTTGGGAAACGGCCCACCGATTTTGCCAGCCTGCCCCGCGGCAAAGCTGGCTGACCGCGGTGCCACAGGGGCCTCGACGAGGCCCCCTCAGGCCACCCCTCAGGCCCCACTAGGCCCCACCAGGCCTTATTGCCCGGCCAGCTTCAGGTCTTTGGCAATGCGGGTCAGCTTGGCGTGCTCGCTGTGCAGGAAGGCTTGCGCCTGGGCCATCGTCATCGGCTCAATCGCGCGCTGCAGGTTGACGCTGCGGCGGGTGCTGTTCTCGGGGCTGGTCACCCAGGCGTTCATGGCCTCCACCACGCGTGCCGTCACGGCGTCTGGTGTATCCGGCGGGGCCAGCACGCCTGCCCACTGGCTGTACTCGAAATCGACCAGGGCTTTGTTTTCAGACAGCGCGGGCACATCCGGCAACGACGGATGCCGGGCCTTGCTGGCGACCCCGATCGGCTTGAAGCGGCCGGCCTTGATCATGCCGTAAGTCGGGCCACCCATGGGAATAAAGGTCAGGTCTACCTGTGCACCGGCAATGTCGCTCGTGACCGGGGCCGCGCCTTTGTATGGCACTTCCAGGAAGCGTACGCCGGTGCGGGCCTGGAAGTCGACGCCGACCAGGTGGGGCGCCGAGCCGGGGCCCCAGTGTGCCAGCGACAGCGGACGGTTCTTCGGGTTCTTCGCGTAGGCGATGACCTCGTCGACGTTCTTGAACGACAACGAGGGATTCGAGACCAGGATGAAGTCTGAAATCCCGCTGAAGCCCGTCAGCCTGAACTTCTCCGGCGAGTACCTGGCCGATGGGATGGTGAGCGGTGCGATCAGGAAGTCGATGCCGGTGGTGCCCAGCAAGGTGTAGCCATCGCTGGCGCTGCGCAGCACGTTCATCGCGCAGATCGAGCCACTTGCACCGGGCAGGTTGTCGGCAATGACGTTCTGCCCCAGGCTCCGCTTCATCACGACGGCTGCCGCGCGGATCGATTCGTCCGCCGGGCCGCCAGCGGGAAATGCGACCTTGACGACAATCGGCTTGCTCGGATAGGGCGCTTCCGCCCTCAGCCAGGATGGGGCGAGCATCGCCGGCGCGGCGCCGCAGGCAGCCTGCAGCAGGCGCCGGCGCGAAAGCTGGATGGTCATGGTTGTCTCCTTGATGGATTCTGCGAGCCTGCATGCCGGGCGTGAGGCGCTGCCGGCATGCAACTCGCACTGCCTCTGGTGAGGCCCTGTTCTCAGGAATGGGTTACTCGTAGACCACCGTGTACTTGATCGTCAGCGTCGAGAACGCTTTGCCGATGGTGGCTACCGCGACCTCCCTTTCCTCGTTGCTCAGGGTGGCGGGCAGCACCAGCGTGGACAGGATGCCTTGGTCCCCGCGATCCTCGATGCGGATATCGACAAGCGGAACCGGTGTGTCCGCCTTGACCTCGGCAAGCATCTGCCGCTGCGCCCGCAGCACGGCGTCACTGCGCAGCGTGTTCTTCTGGATCTTGCCGACAGCAGTCTTCGGGATGGCATCGACCAGGTAGAACTGCTTGGGCACGGCGGCACGTTCCGGGATCACCTCATAAGCGTAGTGCTTGATGCGTCCGATCGGGAAGGTGCTACCCGGCTTGAGCGCGATGTACGCGACCGGCAATTCCCCGGCATGCGCGTCCGGCAGGCCGACGGCGGCGGCATCGAAGACCTCGGGGTGCCGATACAGCGCCTCTTCGATCATGCGCGGATCGATATTGTTGCCGCCGCGGATGATCAGGTCCTTGGCCCGGCCGGTCAGCCAGAGGTAACTATCCTGGTCCGCATAGCCCAGGTCGCCGGTATTGAACCAGCCGCCCTCGAACCAGATGCTCTTGTTCTGCTCCGGGTTCAGGTAGCCGGCGAAGATGTTGGGTCCGCGCACCACCACGATGCCAGGCTCGCCCGGCTCACACTCGCGCTGGATGCTGCCACCGGCAGCCTTGACGACCTTCATCTCCTGGTAGGCCATAGGGAGGCCGATCGAGCCGATGCGCCGCTCGCCATAGCGGGGGTTGGTTGCGCTCAGCGCGGTACCTTCGGTCAGGCCGTAGCCCTCGAAGATCATCGCGCCGGTCTTCTGCTCGAACGCCTCCGCGACGGCCACCGACAACGGCGCGGTACCGCAACTCGCCGCCTTGAGCGAGCTGATGTCGGCGTTGCCGATCGGGATGTTCAGGGCCATGTTCACCACGCTCGGCACCATGCCCAGCGCCGTGACCCCGAAGTGGTCGACGATCTGCCAGAGATTGCGGATGACGGAAGGATCGCGCCAGCCGCTGGAGGTCAGCAGTACGACCGATGCGCCACGGGCCAGCGGCATCAGGCAGTTGGTGAGCACGCCCGTGACATGGAACATCGGCACGCCGCAGACGCGCACGTCATCTGGCTGGACGTCGATCTGCATCGCGCTCACCCAGGCCATGGCCACCTCGTTGCCATGGGTGTGGAGCGCAAGCTTGGGCGTGCCGGTGGTGCCACCGGTATGGAACATCGAGGCGGTATCTTTCGGCGAGAAGACCCGCTTGCTGTCGAGCGTCTCGCCCTTGAAGTGGGTAAGCCCGGCGTCGAGATCGACAATCCCTGCCTCGCTCGCCGTGCCGCCGCCGGCCTTGATCCAGTGCCGGACGTCGGGCAGCTCGCGCCGCACCAGCATGGCTTTGTTCCAGGCCTCGATATCCGCGTCGGGACCATAGGCGATCACCGCCTTGGCGCCGGCGTTGCGCAGCAGCGCCGCGATAATCTCCGGCTCCAGCATCCAGTTGACCGGGCAGGCAATGCCAGTCGCCTCGCTGCCCCAGAGCGCGTACTGCGACTCCGGCGTCACCGGCATCAGCACCCCGATGACGTCGTCGGGGCCGAGGCCCAGCGAGTGCAGCAGGTTGGCGGTCTGCGTGATACGCCCGAACAGTTGCGCATGGGTGATGGTGACCGCCTTGCCCAGCTCGTCGCCGGAGGCGAAGTAGTGCAGGGCGGGCGCTTCCGGCGCACGATCGCGCGCTAGGCGCAGCAAATCGTAGGTGCTGTGAGGCAGCTGACGGTCGCTAAGCGGCGTCTGCTCGAAATCCCTGATATCGGCGAGCGACGTCACCTTCAGCCGCGGCTGGTAGGGATCGACCTGACCCGGGCTGGCCGCCATTCTTGTGTTGAACTGGGTCATGATCAGGTTCCCTGGTAGACCGGACGGCGCTTGTTCAGGAACGCTTCACCGCCTTCATGCATATCGTCCGTGCTGAACAGCGTGGCGAAAGCAAGCTGTTCCAGCATCAGCGCCGTATCGAGACTTGCGTCCTGACCGTTATTGATCATCAGCTTGGCCATCGCAATGGAGTGCGGCGATTTCTCGGCAATGCGTTGCACATAGGCCTTCGCTTCCTCCAGTACCTGGCTGGCGGGCACCACCTTGTTGACGAGCCCGATGCGGTAAGCCTCGTCCGGCTTGATGATTTCGCCGGTAAAGATCATTTCCTTGGCGCGTGTCGCACCAACCAGCCGGGTCAGCCGCTGGGTACCTCCGCGCCCCGGAATCAGGCCTACGTTCGTTTCGGTCTGTCCGAGCAGGGCGTTGTCCGCGGCCACGCGCAGGTCGCACGCCATGGCCAGCTCCAGGCCGCCGCCAAAGCACGGCCCGGCAATGGCCGCGATCACGGGGATGGTGCTGTGGTGAATCAGCGCCCACAAGTCGGGTGCACCGCTGGTCGGCACGAAGGCCTCGATCGGGCGGCGTGCGAGCATCTCGGGAATATCGCCCCCGGCGACGAACGCCTTGGTGCCGCCCCAGAGGACGATGCCGCGCACTGTCCGGTCGGCCATCAGCGAGGACAGCGCCGCGTAGAGGTCAGTGCGAAGCGTCGTGTTGAGTGCGTTGTACTTCTCCAGCCGGTTCATGGTGACGACGGCACAGGGGCCATCCCGGTCTACGAAGACGGTTTCGTATTCGGTGATATTGCTCATCAGGTGTCTCCTGTTTTTCCTGGGTCTCTTAGTGAATGAACTCGAACAGCCCGGCTGCGCCCATGCCGCCGGCGGCGCACATGGTCACGACGCCATACTTGGCCTTGCGGCGACGCCCTTCGAGCAGGATGTGGCCGACCTGGCGCGCACCCGTCATGCCATACGGATGTCCGATGGCGATGGCGCCGCCGTTGACATTGACGCGCTCCAGGGGCAAGCCCAGTTGGTCGATGCAATACAGCGCCTGGCAACCGAACGCCTCGTTGAGTTCCCACAGGTCGATGTCGTCGATGGAGAGCTCGTTGCGCTCAAGCAGACGCGGGACCGCACGAACAGGACCGACGCCCATTTCGTCCGGTTCCACACCGGCGGTGGCCAGGCCAACGAAGTACCCCAGCGGTTCGAGGCCGCGCCGTTCGGCTTCGCGTTCGGACATCACCACCAGCGCCGCGGCGCCGTCCGACAACTGGCTGGAATTGCCGGCCGTGACCTGGTAACCCTCGCCCTTCACTGCGGGCAGCACGCGCAGCTTTTCCAGCGTGGTGTCGGCGCGGACACCTTCGTCGGCCTCGAGCAGGAACTCAACCGTCGAAGTCTCGCCCGTCTCCTTGTTCGTCACCGACTTGATCGATGCGAGCGGAACAATCTCTTCAGAGAAACGGCCTGCCTTCTGTGCTTCGACGGTGAGCTGCTGGCTACGCACGGAGAACTCGTCGGCGCGCTCCCGCGACATGTCATAACGCTTGGCTAGGATCTCCGCGGTATCGATCATGTGCAGATAGACATCCGGGCGATTCTTTGCCAGCCAGGCTTCTTGCTGGGCGACCTTCAGCGTGACCGGCTGCGACAGGCTGATGGACTCGACGCCGCCCGCCACCATCACCGGCACCTTATCGATCAGCACGCGCTGCGCGGCAAAGGCGACCGCCTGCAGCCCGGACGCGCAGAAGCGCGTCAGCGTGGTGCCGCTCACGGACACCGGCAGGCCGGCGCGGATGCCACCGGCGCGGGCAACGTTGCCACCGGTGGCGGCGATGGGTTGGCCGCAGCCAAAGATGATGTCTTCGACTTCCCCGCCGTCGATTCCCGCGCGCTGGACGGCATGCTGGATGACGTGGCCTGCCATGGTCGCCCCATGGGTCATGTTGAATGCGCCTCGGCTGGCTTTACCGATCGGGGTGCGGGCATACGAAACGATTACTGCGCGAGACATGGGTTCTCCTTTGGAGTTGATGGATGCAGACGTTCTCAGTCTGTCAGGCCAAATATAGACAGTGGATACATTAAGCGGCGAATCGTTCATTGGAACGAACGAACGGATGGCAGCGTTGAACGTGTCAGGTGCCTTGCCCGCTCCGTATGGCCCCTGATCTCCACGGGCACATGCGGTGTATCCACTGTCTACATGCTAGGCGGACGATCTTGGCGACGTCAAGAACTGGTAGGCAATGTTCGGGTTTACCTGCCTCTCCATTTCTTGACGGTGCACAACTCGCTCTCTAGGATATAGACACTGACTAGATTGACGTCGGGCCAAAAGGGCGAAGGAAACGCAGCAGCATTTGCAGCTTCGTGGCGGTTCCGTCGCCATGGGGATGGCAGAAACTGGAGGGATAAAAATTGGAATTCACTGGCGCACAGGTCATCAAGGCCTCCAGGGAAGAGGTCTGGAAGCGGTTGAATGATCCGGCTACGTTCCAGCAATGTTTGCCGGGATGTGAGCAATACCTGCAGGGCGATGACGGTGGCTATGACGCGGTAATCGTCGCGGCCGTCGGGCCAATCAAGGCGCGTTTCAAGGGCACGGCCCGCTTCTCCGACCACCAGGAGGGCATTGGTTATCACATCGAAGGCAGCGGCAGCGGTGGCGTCGCGGGCTTCGGCAAGCTGGGCGCCGATGTCCGGCTGGAAGACGTCGAAGGCGGCACTGCCCTGCATTACGTTGCCGCAGCGCAGATGGGAGGGAAGCTGGCACAGATCGGATCCCGTCTGGTCGGCGCCGTGGCGAACAAGTTCCTGGCGGAGTTCTTTTCCCGCTTCGAAAAGCTGGTGAGTCTTGAAGGAGATGGAGGCAGTTCCCTGGCACCTTCCCCTGACTGAGCCCCGGCCGGCCAGGGAAGGACCTGCTGATATTTTTTTTGCCCTTTAGTATGATGACCGTAATACTATAAGCGTGACCGGTGCTGATGCCGGAGGGGCAAACGGAGACACAGAGGCGACAGTGAAAATAGAGAACACTATCAATGGCGTGAGCGGCACAACCGAGATCGAGCCGAGGCGGCTCCTGGTGCATTTGTTGCGGGACCAGAAGCGCCTGACCGGCGTCCACATCGGTTGTGACACCTCGCAATGCGGGGCCTGCACGGTGCTGATCGACGGAACGACCGTGAAGTCATGCACCGTGCTTGCCGCCCAGACCGACGGCTGCGAGCTCCATACGATCGAAGGGATGGACAACGATCCCACGACGACCGTCCTGAAGGAAGCCTTCAACGAGCTTCATGGCCTCCAGTGTGGATTCTGTACCCCGGGAATGCTGCTTGCGGCACGGGCGCTCCTTGCGCATCAGGCCGCGCCTTCGGAACACGAGGTCAGGGAAGCGCTGCACGGCAACCTGTGCCGCTGTACCGGGTACCAGAATATCGTCGATGCGGTGCTGCTTGCCGCGACCAGGCTGCAGCAGACGCCGTCCGCCACCTGTGGGGAGTCTTGAGATGAGCGAAGCACAGAACGGTAGTGCAACCAAGTACATCGGCAAGTCGGTCAGGCGCCGCGAAGACAAGCGCCTGATGAGCGGCCGGGGCAAGTTCACCGATGACCATCAGTTCCCGGGCATGGTCTTCGCGGCCTTCGTGAGGTCGCCTTTTGCCCACGCCAAGGTGCGCGGAATCGATACGGCGGACGCGCGCGCACTGCCTGGCGTGATCGGCGTATTGACCTATGCCGACATCGAGGGCAAGGTCGGCGACATCCGGCCGAACTGGGTCGTGGGCAACTCGAAGGTGCCTCCCCATCCACCGCTTGCTGCCGACCGCGTGCGCTACGCCGGGGAGGCCGTGGCGATGGTAGTGGCACAAACGCGCGAGATCGCTGCGGACGCCGCCGAACTCGTCACGGTCGACTACGAGGAGCTTCCGACCGTCGTCGACGCGGAAGCTGCACTGGCAGAGTCAGCGCCCCAGCTCCACGACAACGTCCCCGGCAATCGCATTGGCGTCTTCCGGCTAAAGGGCGGCAACTACGAGGATGCGGTGAAGCAAGCCGACCGGGTCGTGTCGATCCGGCTGGTCAATCAGCGGCTGATACCGAGCCCGCTCGAGCCTCGCGCCTTGTGTGCGACCTACGACCCCACTGACGAGCGCCTGACGTTCATCGTCCCCACTCAGGTTCCGCATATGTCGAGGCGGTGGCTGGCGGAAACGCTCCGGTGGCCAGAGCACCGGATCCGGCTGGTTGCGCCGGATATCGGCGGCGGGTTCGGCGCAAAAATGCATTTCTATGCGGAAGAGGTGCTGGTGGCGTTCGCATCCCGGCACTTCGGCCTTCCGGTCAGCTGGACCGAGACGCGCAGCGAGAACCATGTCGCGACCACGCACGGCCGCGCGCATACGGAATACGTGGACGCACCCGTCACCAAGGACGGCAAGGTGCTGGGGATCAGGTTGCGATCGTTCGCCAATCTTGGCGCCTATCTCTCCAATATGGCGACGGGCATCCCTACCATCAACACGGCGAACTACATCACGGGGAACTACCAGATATCGTCGGTCGATGCGGAGGTCAATCTGGTGACGACCAACACCACGCCGGTCGACGCCTATCGGGGCGCCGGACGGCCGGAAGCCGCCTATATCATCGAGCGGCTGATGGACGCGGTAGCCGGGGAACTCGACATCGACCCGGTCGAACTACGACGCCGCAACCTGGTGCGGGCGGATCAGTTCCCTTACCAGCCGCACGACGGCGCGCGCGGCAAATGGGATTCCGGCGACTACGAGGCCTGCCTGGCGAAGGCGACCGAGCTGATCGGCTACCAGCGTTGGCGCGAGGAGCAAGCCACGCTGCGCCAGCAGGGCAAATACATCGGCATCGGGGTGATCTGCTATCTGGAACTGGTGGGCATGGGCATTTCGCCGATGCTGGAGAAGGTCGGCTTCGACCGGGGCGGCTGGGAGAGCGCGCATGTCCGCGTGCATTCCGATGGCAAGGTCACGCTGTTCAGCGGATCGATGCCGCAAGGCCACGGCCACGCCACCAGCTTTGCGCAGATCGTCGCGGAAGCCCTGCAACTGCCGATGGACGATATCGATGTGGTCCAGGGCGATACCGATCGCGTGCTGGCGGGGCATGGCACCTTCAATTCGCGATCGATGCCCGTAGGGGGAAGTGCTGCCTACCTGGCGGCGAGCAAGATCCTGGCAAAAGCACGCCGGATCGCAGGCATCATGCTGGAAGTGCCTGAAGCGGAAGTTCACTATGCCGATGGCCAGTTCACAAGCGCAGCCAACCCCACCGTTATTCCCTTCGCGAAGGTCGCAAGAATGGCATATCTTGCGCACAAGCTGCCCAGGGATGTTGAAGCCGGCCTGGATGAACGCGTCTTCTATGAGCCGGTCGCCCTGGGAGCGCCGAACGGCTGCCATGCAGTGGTCGTGGAGGTCGATGCGGAGACCGGCACGGTGGCGATTCTCGACTATGTGGCGGTGGATGACGTCGGCGTGATGATCAATCCCATGCTTTGCCACGGCCAGATGCACGGCGGGATCGCGCAAGGCATCGGCCAGGCTTTGTTTGAAGAGGCCAAATATGACGAAGCCGGGCAATTGCTTTCGGGTTCGCTGCTCGACTATGGCTTCCCGCGCATCGAGCAGATACCGCGCATGCGTACCGGCTTCCATGTCTCCCCGGCGCCCTCGAACCCGCTGGGCGTCAAGGGCATCGGTGAGGCCGGCTGCGTCGGTGCGCCGCCCGCGATCGTCGCGGCGGTATGCGATGCCTTGAAGCCATTCGGCATATCCCATCTCGATATGCCCCTGACGCCGCCAAAGGTCTGGCGGGCGATTCACGAGACCAGCCGGAGCGCGACATGATTCCCTATGAAGTCGAATACCTGAAGGCGGGCAGTGTGCAACAGGCGCTCTCCGTGCTAGCGCAGAACCCCGACGCCAAGATCCTGGCCGGCGGCCATACGCTGCTGCCGATGATGAAGCTGAGACTGGCCAGGCCGGCTTTACTGGTCGATATCGGCCGCCTGCCTGAACTCCGTGGCATCGCGGTCCATCAGGATGCTATCTCGATCGGCAGCGTGACGACCCACGCCGAACTGGAAGCAAGCGCGGAGCTGAAGCAGCTGGCGCCGCTGTTTCCGCTCGCCGCGAGCGTGATTGCCGATCCGACGGTCAGGAACCGCGGAACCATCGGTGGCGCGCTGGTACACGCCGACCCGTCGGCGGACTGGCCGGCTGTCGTGCTGGCCGCCGGCGGCGAGATGGAGATTGTGGGCGCACAAGGCACAAGACGCATCCCCGCGTATGAGTTCTTTGTCGACTTCATGTCTTCGGCCGTGCAGCCGGACGAGGTCCTGACGCGCATCCATGTGCCATTGCCAGCCGCAACGCGGGTCGCATACCGCAAGTTCCGGCATCCTTCGTCAGGGTACGCGGTGGCCGCCGCGGCGGTCGCGATCGAGGTGGTCAACGATGGCTACGCATGGGGGCGGATCGGCATCACCGGCGTCGCCGATAAGGCGTTTCGCGCCACGTCGGCCGAGGCCTTGCTGGAAGGCAACTTTACCGACATCGCGGATAAGGTGGATGCCATTGTCGACACGGCATTCGCCGACGTGACCCCGCTGGAAGACAACTTTGCCGATGGTGCATACCGGCTGCAGCTGGGCCGGGTCATGCTGAAGCGGGCGCTCCTCGAAGCCCTCGAACCACGGCGCTGAGTGCTGCAACGCCGGGGTGGCTACGACTGCGCGGCGCTTCGTGGCCTTGCCCTGGGCTTGCTTGCGGCGGCATCCGCTCCGGATGCCGCCGCCTTTTTCTTCCCTGCCGCCAGCAGGCCGGTCAGCACGAACTGCTGTACGCTCTGCCGCCATTGCGCCAGCGCGACTTTCGGGCGCGGGCTCGGTCCGGTCGGCTTGGCACTGAAGAACATGCTGACGCCGTGCATGGCCGACCACGCGCAGCGCACCATCATGTCGTCGAACTGCTCAGCCAGATGGTTTTCCCGGAAGTAGTCTTGGACCGCGCCGGACAACAGCTGGTAGGACGCGTTTCCTGCTTCAAGCAGCTCGGGGTAATTTTCCTTCGCTTCGATCTGCGGCCCGAACATCAGGTAGAAGAGGGCCGGATGCCTGACGGCGAACTCGATATAGCCATCCATGACGGTGAGCAACCGCGCCTCGGCAGTCATCTCGGGCGACAGCCGGGCGCGGCGCACGGCGACCAGTTCACGGAACCCGTCGGCGGCGATGGCGGCCAGCAGGCCTTCCTTGTCGGCAAACTGGTTGCGCGGCGCGCCGTGGGACACCCCCGCGAGCTTGGCCGCGGAGCGCAGCGTCAGTCCGTGGACGCCCTTGTCGGCCAGGATCTCCCTGCCGCAGCGGATCATTTCTTCCCGCAGGTTGCCATGGTGATAGCTTTGGCGGGCCGGGCGGGTCGTTGAGGTGGTCATGAGTGCCATTCGCGATGTCGTCAGGCCTCAATATTAGCGCTAACCCGACCCTCTCCCCAGCCTCGCCGTTGATTAACGCGTCCGGCTGCTGATCACCTGGACGTCGTCGAAGCAGATCAGCGAACCATCAGCGCGCGTCAGCGGCGGCGCCATGATTTCTTCGCCCGTCTGCGTGTCTACGAAAACCGTGGCGCGCCGCCTCGGTTCAGCCCATCGCTCCGCCCACGCCTTGAGGCTCAGGTAGGTAGGCAGGAAATCGCGCGCGCTTTCGCTCAGGAAGTAGGCGCAGCGTGTGCTGCCTGCTATCGGCCGGCGTACCAGCAGGCCATGATCGGTCATCGCCTGGAGCCTGGCGCTCAGGATATTCGAGGCAATGCCGAGGCGCCGCTCGAATTCCTCGAAGCGTGTCGCGCCGTAATACGCTTCACGCAGGATCAGGATGACCCAGCGCTCGCCCAGCACCGCCGCGGCGCGGGCAACGGAGCATGGCATGTCAAGGAAGCGGGTGCGACTCATCTCGCCTTGTCCTGGGCGCAGGCCGTCGCGCTATAGCGACGACTGGAGGGCATCCACGATTTCCGTGGACAGCGCTTCCGAGCGGACGGCGCGAGCCAGCACGAGGCCGCCGACCATGGAAGCGAGCGTGACGATCGCGTCCTTGCGGGAAGCCTCATCATCACTCCCCGCGACCAGTTCGATCAGCGACGCGACGCGCGCCTCGAAGCGCCGCCGCGTCTTGGCCTCAAGGCGCGAAACATCCGTGCCGAGCGCTGCGATCGCGCAACCCGATCCAGGATTGTCGCGGTGCTTCTTGCTCACATAGGCGCCAACGATGGCGCTCTTGCGCTGCGTGGGCGGCGCGGCTTGCGCTGCGTGCTCGAGAAACTCCATGGTCTGGTCGAAGGCGGCATCAATTGCCTCGGCAATCAAGGCGTCCTTGGAGTCGAAGTGTGCGTAGAAACCGCCATGCGTCATGCCGGCGCTCTTCATCAACTGCGCCACGCCGATGCCGTTGACACCGTGCTTGCGAAATTGCGTCGAAGCCGTCTTGACGATGTGCTTGTGGGTTTCGGCTTTCTGGTCCTGTGAATAACGCATGGTCGGGGAGGGAATAGTTGGAGGGCGCATGTGTCTCTGCAATATATAGCATTACGATCATCATGACATCCGATTCCTTCCGGATGTCAGCGCGTAGTGGCTTGTTCCCCGCACTCCCGAACTTGCCCTTAGGGATAGCACCGAGGGGAGGTGGCGTGATCTTCCTTGACCCTGCAGGTTCCCCTGACTAGCATGTAGACGCCGGATACATCGGTGGGCATGATCGGGAAAGTTGTCAGCGAACCGGGACATGCAAGGCGGCATCTCCTTGCGGTGCCGGAGTTCCTCGCGCTGCACTGTATGACGATCATCATTCTATTGAGTGACGTAGGAGGAGGAATGAGACAAGAACTAAAACGCGCATTCGCGCTTGCTTTGTCGGCCACGCTGGCGCTGCCGTATGCCGCGGCACATGGCGGCGAACAGGCGACAGGACAGACGGAACTTACCCGGGTCCAGGCCGGTTCACAGTCTGTCAGCATCGTGCACAGGATGCTGGAGCTACGCGTCGACTATGAAGCATTCACGCGCAGCTTCGAGTCCATCCTGGGTAAATTCGATCGGGCGGTGATGGCTTCCCTTGCCAGCGACCCCGAGGGGGCAGACGCAAAGATGGCGCGCATGGAGGGCGAACAAGGACTGATGATCTTCGCGGCGCAGGACCATGGTGCGCTGTTCACCATGACCGGCTCGCACCGGAAAGCCAGGCGCTATCACGTGGGCAACCCGAGGATTGCGCTGCAAATGACCAGCCTCGATATCCGCGCCGGCCTCTATGCACCGCTGTCCGTGCTGGTCTATGAAACGGAACCTGGCGTGGTGAAGGTCGACTTCGACCAGCCCTCCACGCTGTTCGGCCAGTTTGGCAACCCGGCCGTCACAGCGATCGGACTTGCACTCGATCGAAAGCTGGAGAAGGTGATTGAGCGGGCCACGCTGCTGGCGGCCCAGCGGTAAACCTGGCAACAGGGAAAGTCGGGCGTGCCACGGAGCACGACGGCGCAAACACGCAAAATACATACGGAGACAGTCGCATGAAACCACAGCAGTCCGGCTTGCCGGGGACGATCGACGTCCAGGCGTTTATCGACAACCAGAGATTCTCCCCCTACCAATGGATGGTGCTCATCGTCTGCTTCCTGGTGGTGGTGGCCGATGGCTTCGACACTGCCGCGATCGGCTATGTGGCGCCATCGGTGACCAGGGAGTGGGGCGTTTCGAAGCTTGTCCTGGGCAATGTACTCAGCGCTTCGCTGGTCGGCCTTGCGCTGGGCGCGCTGATCGCGGGACCCTGCGCCGACAGGTTTGGGCGCAAGGCCGTGCTCTTTGTATCCGTGGTTGCCTTTGGGCTCTTCAGCCTGGCCACCGCTTCCGCGGCATCCGCCGCCGAGCTGTCCGGCTGGCGCTTCCTGACCGGCCTCGGGCTCGGCGCGGCGATTCCGAACGCGACCACGCTGCTGGCCGAATACGCGCCGGCCAGGCGCCGCGCATTCCTGGTGAACAGTATGTTCTGCGGCTTTACGCTGGGGGCGGCGGGCGGCGGCTTCCTGGCCGCGCTCATCATTCCCGCATGGGGCTGGCGCAGCGTCTTTATCGTTGGCGGTGTGGCGCCGCTGGCTCTCGCCGTGCTGGTACTTGCGCTGCCGGAATCGATCCGGTTCATGGTGCTGCGCGACTGGCCAGCCGACAAGATCAGGACGGTGCTGCGGCGCATCGCAGGGTCGGCGGAAATCCATGCGTCCCGATTCACCTTGCCCGATGACCAGGCCGACAAGCTGCGCTCACCGCTCGCGCTGATCCTGTCGCTGCGATATCGCACCGGAACGCTCATGCTCTGGACCACCTACTTCCTCGGTGTGCTGGTCTTCTACCTGGTGACCAGCTGGATGCCGACGCTCGTCAAGGAGGCCGGCGCGACCGTGGCCGAGGCCTCGCTGATTGCGGCGCTGTTCCCGCTGGGCGGCACGCTGGGCGCCATTGCCTGCGGCTGGCTGATGGATCGCATCGATCCGCATCGCGTGATCGGAGTGGCCTATTTCTTCACTGCCGTATTCACCCTGGCGATGGGGCAGGCGACCAGCGGGGCATACCTGACCATGTTGACCCCGATTGCCGGGCTGTTCATGGGGGCTGGGCTGGTCTCCATGCCAGCGCTGGCCGCTTCCTTCTATCCCACCCACGGCCGTGCCTGCGGGGTGGGATGGATGCTGGGAATCGGGCGCTTCGGCGGCATCCTGGGCGCCGTTGCCGGCGGCACGCTGCTGCAGCTTGGCCTCGGTATGAGTTCGATTCTCAGCATCCTCGCGGTGCCGGCCCTGCTTGCAGCCGTGGCCGTCGCCTACAAGGGGTGGGCGGGCGCGGCGGAGACGCCGCTGCGGACGGGCTTTGCCAACGAAGCGTGACCACCTTGTGGCCCCGGGTGTTGATAACACATCAGCTTGCTACGCTCCCCGGGGCAGCGTACGCAGGCTGGACGGCAGGTGTGGAAGGATCATGGAAAGCGTGGATCTCGAAGTCTTGAGAAGCTGTGTCCGCTGGCGGGAGCAGGGACACCGTTGCCTGCTGGTGACGGTGGTCCGTACCTGGGGCTCGTCGCCGCGACCGGCGGGCGCGATGCTGGCTGTGCGTGACGACGGCCTGGTAGCGGGTTCGGTTTCGGGCGGCTGCATCGAGGACGACATCATTGACCGAGCGCGCCGCGAAGGCATTCGCAACCGTGCTCCTGAGGCAATCAAGTACGGAATCAGCGCCGAGGAAGCCCACCGTTTTGGTCTTCCGTGCGGCGGCACCATCGAACTGGTGGCCGAACCGGTGTCCTCCGCAAGTGGATTGCGCGAACTGCTAAGCGCGGTGGAAGCCGGCCGACTGGTGACACGCATGCTCGACATGGCCACCGGCACCGCGACGCTTGGACCTGCCACGGCCACCGACGGCCTGGTGTTCGATGGCAAGTCCTTGTTGACGATCCACGGGCCGCGCTATCGCATGCTGGTGATCGGCGCCGGGCAGCTCTCGAAATACCTCTGCGAGATCGCCGTCGGGCTCGGCTTCGATGTGACGGTGTGCGACCCTCGCGAGGAATATACCGAGACTTGGACCATCGCCGGCGTCACCATGGTGCGCACCATGCCGGACGACACCGTGGTGGAGATGGCGCTGGACGAACGCTGCGCGGTCATCGCGCTGACACACGATCCCAAGCTGGACGACCTGGCACTGATGGAGGCGCTGCGCACCCCGGCCTTCTACGTTGGCGCACTGGGTTCGCGCCGCAACAACCAGGCACGGCGCGAGCGCCTGAAGGAGTTCGACCTGACCGGCTCGCAGCTGGCGCGGCTACATGGCCCGGCAGGCATCTATATCGGCAGCCGTACCCCACCGGAGATCGCAATTTCGATTCTGGCCGAGGTGCTGGCCGTCAGGAATCACGTCTCCTTGCCGGACGACCTGAAGGTGGAACGGGCGAAGTCAGCGTTGGCTACACCAGGAGATCTGCGTCAGCCCGGCGACCTCGTATGTGGCTGAGGTCCGCACCGGGCTGAACTCCAGATAATGGAGCAACGCCGCAGCCTGCCGAGTCAAGTGGTGGCAGCGGGAGTGTCCGGGCTCCTGTCGCTCACTCCGCGGAATACGAAATGACCGTGGAAGCTTCTGGATTCCTGTCTTCAGCATCCGCAGGAACCCTGATCCGGAACCAGATGGCGTACATCGCTGGCAGGAACACCAGAGTCAGCACCGTGCCGGCGAAGGTGCCGCCGATCAGCGTGTAGGCCAACGTTCCCCAGAACACAGAATGCGTCAGCGGGATAAAGGCAAAGATCGCCGCCAGCGCGGTCAGGATCACTGGCCGGGCACGTTGCACCGTCGCTTCGACGACAGCGTCGAATGGCGCCAGTCCCTCGCTCTTGTTCTGTTGGATCTGCATGATCAGGATCAGCGTATTGCGCATCAGGATCCCAGACAGCGCGATCAGGCCGACCAGGGCATTGATGCCGAACGGCTGCTGGAACAGCAGCAAGGTCGGCACCACGCCGATCAGTCCCAGCGGGCTGGTGGCAAACACCATGACCATGGCCGAGATCGAGCGCACCTGCAGGATGATGATCAACAGGGTCAAGGCAAGCATGATCGGGAACAACGGCAGCAGTGCCTTGGTTGCCTTGTCCGATTCCTCGATGGCGCCTGCCTGCTCGATCCGGTAGCCGGCCGGCAGTTTGGCGATGATTGGCTCCAGTTGCTTCAGCATGGCCGTGGACACATCTGGCGGCTGCAGCCCCTCGGCAATGTCGCCGCGCACCGTGATGGTCGGCGTGCGGTCGCGTCGGCGCAGGATCGGGTCTTCCATGCGCACATCGACAGTGCCTACCTGCGAAAGCGGAACACGCTGTCCTGCGGCGCCGATCAGCGTGAAGCCGGCGATCTTCTCCGGGTCCAGGCGTATGTCTCCCGCCGCGCGCGCAAGGACCTGCACCGAGCGAATGTCTTCACGGACTTCGGTGACGGGCAAGCCGCTGAGCAGGAACTGGAGTTGCTGCGCGACCCCGCTGGAAGTCAGGCCGACCGCCTGCAGCCGATCCTGCTGAAGCGTAAAGTGCAGGGCGGGCGTGCGCTGTCCCCAGTCCGTATTGACGGTTCGCATCAGCGGGCTGGTGTCCATCACCCGTCGCACGTCCGCCGCAATCGCACGCAGCTTGTCCGGGTCCGGCCCCGCGACACGGAATGCCACCGGGAACGGCGAGTACGGGCCGAACACCAGCTGGCTGACGCGCACGCGCGCCTCCGGTGCCAGTCCGTCAGCGATGGCCTGGCGCAGCCTGAACTTAAGGGCCTCGCGTTCGTCCGGGTTCTCTGTCCGCACGATGATCTTCGCAAAGGAGGGGTCCGGCAGCTCGGGTGACATGGCAAGGTAGAAGCGGGGCGCACCCTGACCGATGTAGGCCGTAACAATCTTCGCCTCCGCCTGTTTGGCGAGCCAGGCTTCGACCTTAGCCGTGGCCGCGCTGGTCTGGCCGATGGAAGCGCCATAAGGCATCTGGACTTCGACCAGCACCTCGGGGCGGTCGGAAGTCGGGAAGAATTGCTTCTTCACCATGTCCATGCCAAGCACGGCCACCGCGAAGCCGCCCACCACGACGCCGGCGACGATCCACTTGCGCTGGATGACGCGCCCCAGCAGCCGGCGGAAGCGGTTGTAGTTCGGGGTGCCATAGATGGCATCGTGGCCGCCGTCGGCCTTGCTGATCTCCGGGAGCAGCTTGACACCCAGGTAAGGCGTGAAGGCGACGGCGACGAGCCAGGATGCGATCAGTGCGATGCCCACGATCCAGAACATGTTGCTGGTGTATTCGCCGGCCGTGGAACGGGCAAAGCCATTGGGCATGAAGCCGATCGCGGTCACCAGGGTGCCGGACAGCATCGGCGCGGCGGTGTGGCTCCAGGCATAGGCGGATGCGGCAATGCGGCTGTAGCCTTCCTCCATCTTCACCACCATCATTTCAATGGCGATGATGGCGTCGTCCACCAGCAGGCCCAGCGCCAGGATCAGCGCTCCCAGGGTGATGCGGTCGAAGTTCTTGCCAGTTGCGGCCATGACCACGAACACGGCGGCCAGCGTCAGCGGCACGGCCGCCGCGACGACGATGCCCACGCGCCAGCCCATGCTCAGGAAACTCACCACCAGGACCACGAGCAGGGCGACGAAGAACTTGACCATAAACTCATCGACCGAGGAACTGATGTTGACTGACTGATCGGTCACCTTGGTCAGGCTCATGCCCAGTGGCAATTCGGCATTGATGGCCGTGACTTCCGTATCCAGCGCCTTGCCCAGATCCAGGCCGTTCCAGCCGTCGCGCATCACGATGCCCAGCAGCAGTGCGGGTTCGCGGTTATTGCGGATCTGGAATGTCGCGGGGTCCTCGTACCCTCGCTCAACCGTGGCGACATCCGACAGCTTCAGGGTCCGCCCCTGTGCCACCACCGGCGTGTCACGGATTTTCTGGAGCTTGTCGAAGGCGCCGTCGAGGCGAATGAACACCTGGGGACCCGCGGTGTCGATCGACCCGGCGGGCGTGAGGGCATTCTGGCCGTTGAGGGCCGCGAAGATGTCCTGTGGCGAGACGCCCAGCGTGGCCAGGCGGTCATGGGAAAAGGCCACGAAGATGCGTTCGGACTGTTCTCCGATGATGTTCACCTTCTTCACGCCCGGCACGTGCAGCAGGCGCTGACGCTGTGCTTCGGCGTCGCGGACCAGCAGCCGCTGTGGCTCGCCTTTGGCCTTCAACGCGAACAGGGCGAAGGTCACGTCCGAATACTCGTCGTTCACGATGGGGCCGATGACACCGGCAGGCAGATTGCCCGACTCGTCCCTGATCTTTTTTCGCGCCTGGTAGAACTCTTCCTGGACCTCCGAAGGCGGTGTGCTATCGAGCAGGGTCAATGTGGTGAACGCCAGGCCGGGCCGGGTGTAGGTTTCCGTGCGGTCGTACCAGCGCAGCTCCTGCATGCGCTTTTCCAGCCGTTCCGCCACCTGGTCCTGCATCTCCTGCGCCGTGGCCCCCGGCCAGGCGGTGATGACAGTCATGGTCTTCACCGTGAAGGCGGGATCTTCCGCCCGGCCCAGCTGGAAGAACGCGAGAACGCCCGCCAGCGACACCAGGATGATCAGGAACAGCGTGACAGAGCGTTCACGGACAGCGAGTGCGGAAAGGTTGAAGCCACTCATTGCTGCACTCCCTGACCAGACATCGGACCGGGTCCGCTTTTGTGTGCCGCGATGCGTACCTGCTCGCCTTCGCGCAGGAGATGGGCGCCGAGAGCAACGATCCGGTCCCCGATCCTGAGCTCACCCGCGACCCGCGCGGCATCGTCATCCAGGCTGTGAATCTTTACCGGGCGCCAGGTGACGCGATTGAGCTTGCCCTCAAGCACCCACACGCCCGGGCCTTTGCCCGGATCGAAGAGCGCGCCGATCGGCACCTGCAGATCGGCTTGCGTCGATGCGCGGCCTTCCGGGATCTGGATGGTGACGGTCGCGCCGAGCGGGGCATCGGCCAGCGCGCCCTCCAGTACGTACCGCGCTTCGTACGTGCGGGTGAGCCGGTCCGCCGAATCCGAAAGCTGCCTGAGTCTGGCCGGTACGGTCATCGTGTCCTTGCCATAAAGCGTGGCCTGTCCGACGGAGCCCACAGCGGGGCGCAAGGTTTCCGGCAGGTGAACGATGGCTTCGCGGCGGCCGGCATGCGCCACGCGTACCACGACCTGGCCGGCATTGACCACCTGTCCGGCATCGGCCAGCGTCTCCACGACAACGCCGTCGGCGTCGGCGAGCAAGACCGCGTAGCCGGTTGCATTCCTTGCCACATCAGCCTGGGCTTCTGCTGCGTTGAGCTGCGCCCTGGCCGATTCCGCCGCGGCCTTGATCTGGTCATAGGCCGAGGCCGATACGGCGCCGGACGCCACCAGGTCGCGATACCTGGCCTCGTCGTCCCCTGTTTGCCTGGCCCGTGCCCTGGCGGCCACGACCGCCTCCTGCTGTGCGTGCGCCGCCAGCTTCAGGTCGTTCGGGTCGATGCGCATGAGCGGCTGACCGCGCTTGACGGTCTGGCCCGCATCGACAAGACGCTCCAGTACTTTTCCCGAGACACGAAAGCCCAGATCACCCTGGACCCGGGCGGCAACGGTTCCCGTGAATGCCCGCGACGCGGCGGATGGGCTTTGAACAATTCCAACTCTGACCAGCGGAGCCTGCGTGCGCGGATCGGGCTGCGCTTTCTCGCCGCAGGCGGCGAGTACAAGCGGCACCAGGCACGCAGTGGCGGATAAGGCAATTCGGCGCGGAAGCATACGGTCCTCTCCTACAAGACAGGACCTGGATTATTGTTCTTGTGACCATATTAGTCAATGGTCACAAAACAGAGAATCATCAAACGTGCTTCTTAAGGCGCGAGGCTGCGCAGTATCAGGCTGGAAAGCTGCACATGGGCTTCCGCAGCAAGATCGAGGTTGTGCTGTAGCAGCAGGGGATCGATGTAAGGACGCATGACGAGATAGATGCCATTGGCCGTCTCGTCCAGCGGCGTCTTGCGCTCGAACTCGCCGGACCTGCGCCCCTCCAGGACAATCTGCACGACGACTTGCCTGATGTGATCCTCGTAGGCGCGAACAGGCTGCCAGCGCTCCTGGGCCGCCGCCGAAGCAATGGCGTAGAGCTTGCGGTCCTGGAAAAACAGGCGGGCGCCCGCCTCCACCAGTACCTTGAACAGGCGTCGCAACCGCTCGGAAGCTGTCGGGAGTTCCGTAATGGCCACATCGACCTCGTTCGTGATGGCGCTCAGGCAGTTAGCGCAAATCACTTCGCCGATGGCCTGCTTGGAATCGAAGAACTTGTAGATGTAGGCCTTGGAAAAGCCGATCGCCTTGGCCAGGTCGGAAACCGTGGTCTTCTCATAGCCATAGAGGCTGAAGTGCTCGGTAGCTGCCTCCACGATCTGGGAGCGGACATTGTGATCGGCAGGTCCCCGCGAGGAAGGGGCAATGGGTGTGGTTTCGGTCATGCGGTCAGATTACTGCGACGAACGCCTATTGACAACTAGTGACCAATTTATAATATAGTCACAACTCCTCTTCCTCAGGTTTCGGTGACGCCCATGCTTTCCCATCGCTTTCTTACCCTTGTGCTGAGTGTCGGCGTATCAGCAGGTTGTGCAGTCGGCCCGGACTACAGAAAGCCGGACGCCCCCGTCCCTGCGCACTATCTGGGACAGCCCGGGCTCGAACAAAGGCAGGCGTCATCCCCGGCAGATCTCGCCAGGTGGTGGGAGGGATTCGGCGATCCGCTGCTGACCCGCCTGGTGTCGTTGGCATTGGATCAGAACCTGGACCTGGCGCAGGCGTCAGCGCGCGTCGCGCAGGCGCGCGCCGGGCTCGGCCTGGCCAATGCGGCCTTGCTGCCTTCGGTCAGCGCCAGCGCGCAGGCCGCAAGAACGTATCAGTCGATCGAGACCCCGCTCGGGCAGCTGCTCAATGCAACGCCCGGCTTTGACCGGTATGGCAACAGCTATGAGGCAAACCTCGGCGCCACCTGGGAACTGGATGTATTCGGGGGCCTGCGCCGCGGGCGGGAAGCCGCGCTGGCTGAGTACCAGGCATCGGAAGCCGGTGCAACGGCGACTCGTCTGGCTGTGGCCGCGCAAACCGCAGACCTCTATATCAGCGTGCGCGGCCTGCAGTCCCGCCTTGCCATCGCCAGGCAGCAAGTCCAGACGCAACAGAAGCTGGTCTCGACGGTCAACCTTCTCTACAGCAAAGGACTTGCAGCGGAACTGGAAGTACGACAGGCCGAGGGCGCGCTCGCCGAGGTTCGCGCTACCGTCCCGGTGCTTGAGGCGGGACTCGATGCCGCGCTGAATGCGCTGGACGTGATGCTGGGTGTTCCGCCCGGCACGTATCGCACCGAACTGGCTGATACCAAAGCGATTCCCGTCGCACCGCAGCTCACCGGCACGGGCTCGCCTGCGGATCTGCTGCGGCGCAGACCCGATCTCATCGTGGCGGAGCGCCGCCTGGCGGCAGCCAATGCACGCATCGGTGTAGCCATTGCGGAGTACTACCCCAAATTCTCGCTCAGTGCCTTGCTGGGCAGCGCCACATCCGTAGCGAGCGGGAACCTCTTTTCTGCCGGTGCGAGCCAGGCGGCCGGCGTGCTGGGCTTGCGCTGGCGCCTGTTCGATTTCGGCCGCATCGATGCACAGATCGACGTGGCTCGAGGCCAGGAAGCAGAAGCCCTGGCTGCATACCGTCAGGCTGTGCTGCGAGCGACCGAGGATGTCGAAAATGCCTTCTCCGCGCTGATCAAGCGTGAAGACCAGTCCGGCACGTTGGCACAAGGCGAAACATCGCTTACCCAAGCGAGAAACGCCTCATTTGCCGCCTACCAGAAAGGCGTTGTCCGCCTGATGGAGGTTCTGCATGCCGACGAGCGCCTTCTGCGGACGTCCGATGCAAGGGCACAGGCACAGACCGAATCAGCCCGCGCCGCCGTAGCAGCGTTCAAGGCGCTCGGCGGCGGGTGGACGCCGGTAAATGCCTCATAGGGCAATACCTGGTATGCGGCATTCAGTGAGGGGCAAGAGTCCGATCCGCCGACGCGGCGCATGCGCTCAGCCTTGCGCATTCAGGAGTCGGAGAATCTCCCGGTGTACGCGTGCATCGCCGCATGCGACAACCGCTCCGCCATGCTGGGGGTCGCCGCCCGTCCAGCTTGTTAAGATGCCACCGGCGCCCTCGACGATCGGAATCAGGGCCTGCACGTCATAGGGCTGTAGCCCCGCTTCGACAACGGCGTCGACATGTCCGGCGGCGACCATGCAATAACCGTAGCAGTCCCCGCCGTATCGCTGCATCCGGGCAGCCCGGGCGACACGTTGAAACGCATCCCATTGTTCGCCGGTCTCAAACATGTCCGGTGTGGTGCAGATCAGCTTGGCTTCTGCAAGCGACGCACATGGTCGTACCCGCAATGGTTTGCCATTCAGCCAGGCATTGCTCCCGTCCCCGGAAAAACGCTCCCGTGTGAAGGGCTGATCCATGATGCCCAGCGCCGGGCGCTGGCCATCATTGAGTGCAATCAAAGTTCCCCAGAGCGGAAGCCCGGTAATGAAGGCACGCGTCCCGTCAATGGGATCCAGTACCCAGGAGAACGGGTCGGTCCCGGCAATCCCCTGTTCCTCTTCACCAAGGATCCCGTGGCTGGGGTAAGTGCTTCGGATCAGCTCGCGCATGGCACGCTCGGCTTCCCGGTCTGCCGCGGTAACGGGATCAAAGCGAGTGCTGCCTTTGTCCACCACGTCGAACGCCGCGCGAAAGTAAGCAAGCGTGACGGCGCTGGCCGCGTCGGCCAGGCGGCCGGCGAAGGCGAGGAATTCGGCTTGCTGGTCTGGGTGCAATGACATAGCGGTGCGCGCTTGCAGCGGAATTGAACCGGGGCCTGACATTGTATCGCGCGGCGCCATGCAGGGCGCGGGCCGCATTGGCAGGCGAGCATTAGCTCCGAGGGGGACGTCCGACGAGAACCATTGCTTTCGCGCAGGTTGCGGCTGCGGCCCTGGCCGGCGCCATGAATTCCGAAGCGCTCGAGGTCAATCGGTCCATGCCGATACATTGCGTCCGCAATTGGCGCGGGTTTCGTCGATTCTGTCGCCTGGTAATGCGCTCCGCCGGCTCCTACGATTTGGTCATGGCGTAGTCGCCATGACCTCCAGCAGAACTGGCTGGAACCCGATGCGACGGGCGGGGCGCCCTGGCTCCAACAGCCTTGGGTAAAGAAATTACTGGCGCATCGCGCCCGAAGATGAGCAAAGGCTGATAAGCCCGTTCTTAACCCCAACGTGAATGAGTTCCATGATGAGCAAAATCGACAAAGTGCTTTACACGGCCAAGGCGCACACGCTTAGCGGCCGCAATGGAAGCGGAAAGTCCAGCGATGGCGAGCTTGACGTGAAACTGAGTTCTCCTGGCAGCGGACGCCCTGGCACCAACCCCGAACAACTCTTTGCCGTCGGCTGGTCAGCATGTTTCATGGGAGCCATGGGCGTGGCCGCAAAGAAAATGAAGATTGCCCTGCCGGAGGACGTCGCCATCGACGCCGAAGTCGACCTCGGCATGACGGGCGACGCCTACTTGCTGCAGGCACGTCTCAACGTGCACGTGCCCGGCGTGGAGCGCGAGGTCGCGCAGTCGTTGGTGAATGAGGCGCATCAGACCTGCCCCTATTCCAAGGCCACGCGGGGCAACATCGACGTCACAATCAACGTGGTCTGAGCAGGCTGGCTTGCGCTGAGCCAGACGAACAGCGGCAGAGGACCCCGAGTGCGCTCCCACCCTGGTCGACCTTGTTGAAGCAGGTCAGCCTGGGATGGGCGCGCTCGGCCCAGGTCGCCGGTATCCCGATCGCCGCGCAGGGAATCGGCAATGAAGCCATCCTTCCGGCTGTAAGGATCGGGCTCGGTATGCCTCCATACCCGGAACCGGAACCCTAGCGGCTAAGCATGACGCGCCTGTCCGCGGCTGCTTTGTCAGTGTTATGTGAGGCGGAAGGCAGCTTCGGACCCGCCGCCAGGCTCACTGACCTTCACCCAACCGCCTCCTGATCCCGTTCCCGCACGACTTTTTGTACGCCTCTGTATCACGCAGCCGCAACGATACGGGTCCTTACCGAGCTGGCCTCTATTGGCTACGTGCGCGATACGTCGGTCTCCTTAAATACGTTCAGTGGCCCGGCGGCAAAGCCACAGCGAAGTGACACCGGCCGGGCAACCCGACGCAAACTCTTAAGGAAACCAGTCATGTCTACCAACATCGCCAGGCATTTTGTTTTCGCCATTGCCCTCGCTGCAGCCGCTGCCGGTGCGCAGGCCACCGGATTCTCCCATGTGGGCGCACGCGACCCGTACACCGACGGCGCCCGCTCGGTGCAGGATGCGCGCGACCCGTACAGCGACGGCGCGCGTTCGGTACAGGAGCCGCGCAGCCCGTACAGCGATGGCGCACGCAATGTCGATCCGTACTACGACGGCGCCCGTACCCTGGCCGGCTTGGACCGCACGGGCGTATCGGCGGACCCGGCGCGCAGCGTCGAGTCCCACTTCGATGGCGCCTACGCCTGACGCACTGCACGTCGAAACCAATCTGGTCGGACACGTATCGCGGCCTGTCCGGGTAAATCGGGCAGGCCGCCTTTTTCCGCTAGGAGACACTTATGTCGAAGATAGGCACTGCCGTGCAGGCTGCGGCATCGATCCCGCCTGGCTCGTTCCATGGCATCACGCTGGTCGGGGCGGTGGTGGCCGCGGCCACCACCTTCGGGACGCTAGCCGCGGCGCTACCTGCCTGGGCCATGTTCCTTGGCTGGGTCGGCTTCAGCACAAGCGGGCAAACACTGCGCGAAGGCGTGGAAAATCTTGCCGCATTCCTGCTGGGCATCGTCTTTGGCGCCGGCACGGGACTACTGATTGCATGGCTGACGCCGCGATTTGGAGATCTCGCCACACCGATCGCGGTGTTCGGCGATGTCGTGCTCGTGCTCAGCTTGCGCGCGCTGCCACGTGTCAACAACCCGCTGGCCTACTTCCTGGGCCTGATCAGCTTCTTTGCATCGATGGAGCCACCCTCCCTGCCGTTGCTCGGCGCGTTGGCCGCCGCGGGCGCGTTGGGTGCCCTGGGCGCGGGTACCGCCAATGTCCTGCAAGCCCGCCTCGCGCGTGCGGCCTGACCCGGCTTTCTATCGTCAAGTATCGGCGGGCAGCCAGGACTCAAGAGCGATGCCGGCGGCAACCCGTTTTGCCGCAGCTGGCGCCCGTAGATGCCGCTTCAGTTTTGATAAACGATCGTTTTGGAAACGATGCTCGGTTACGTGTTGGGGGATGTCAGCAGGATTTGGAGTGAGCGCTGATGCGGGCTTTGATCGTCCATGCGCAGGACGGTGGGAAAAGGTGGTCTTGCGCGTCGCAGCATCTGGCGGGGATCGCGCTTTCCTGAACGATCGTAATGCTATAATTCTTGCTTAATACGTTCATGGTGAGCCGATATGCGGTACTCAAGCACGCACAAGCAGGAGACGCGGGAGAGACTCCTGAACAGCAGCCGGGCGATTGCCAAGAAGGGGGGATTCGATTCAACGGGAGTCGATGCCTTGATGGGGGCGATCGGGCTCACTGGTGGCGCGTTCTATAGTCATTTTGGCTCCAAGGCGGAGCTGTTCGCTGCGGTCATCGAGCAGGAGTTGGCCAACAGCACTGAAATGCTCGCAGGCGAAGAGACGGCTGAAGATCATTTCGTGAAGCGCATCAGAAGCTATCTGAGCAGCTCCCACGCGCTGCATCCGGAGTCAGGTTGCGCCCTGCCGACCCTGGGACCGGAAATCGCGAGGGCCGAGCCGGCGGTCCGGGCGTCGGTGGAGCGAAGCGCGAAGAAGCTGCAAGCCAGTTGGAAAGAACGTTTGGACGATCCGGATGCGGCCTGGGCGTTGCTTGCGCAATGCGTGGGTGCCATCTTGCTGGCGCGGGTGGTGGAAACCGACCGGACCAGGCAGCAAATCCTCGCTTCCAGCCGTCGCTTTCTCGGGCGGTCTATTGAACGGCTCGAACCCCTCGGCAAGACCTGAGCGGAGTTACGGTAGCACCAGTCTCCTCAGGGCTCGATTCCGCCCTCTTCCAGCTTCTTCTCGATGCGCGCAGATGTGAGCGCGCATGCCGCAGGTGTCGCGCTTTCTTTGCGACGCCCGCGGTTGTCGAGCCCGCGCGCACCGCGCACGCCGCGGATGCCCCCGATTCAAGCCCGGGCGCGCGATTGCCGTCGCGGCGTTTCTTCCTCCATTCCTATCAGCCTCGCCGCTGCTCGCACCGGGCAGAGCGTTCTCCCGAGCTTTCTCGTTGCAGGGGCATCAGGGTATGTTGCCCTTGACTCCTGTGCCGGGATGAAATACCGTCTCTTTACTAAACGATAGTTTAGCAAACGAGGAGATGGTAATGGGTGTCAAAGAGCAGAGGGTTGCGCTTGTGATCGGAGCGGGGGACTCGACGGGTAGTGCAATCGCCAGGCGTTTCGCCGCGGAAGGCATGGTCGCTTGTGTGACGCGTCGTTCAGCGGACAAGCTCCAGGCGCTGGTTGACTCGATTCGCGATGCGGGAGGGACTGCCTACGCGTTCGGCACGGATGCACGCAAGGAAGAGGAGGTAGTCGCGCTGATCGACAAGATTGAATCCGAGATCGGTCCCATTGACGTTCTCGTATTCAACATCGGCGCCAATGTGCCTGCTTCCATCCTGGAGGAAACGGCGCGCAAGTACTTCAAGATCTGGGAGATGGCCTGTTTTTCCGGATTCCTGAACGCCAGGGAAGTTGCCAGGCGGATGGTCAAGCGGCAACGAGGCACGATCCTTTTTACCGGCGCGACCGCGGGTCTGCGAGGCAAGGAAAACTTTGCCGCGTTCTCGGGCGCCAAGCATGCGCTTCGCGCGCTCGCGCAAAGCATGGCCCGCGAGCTCGGGCCGAGGAACATCCATGTGGCGCATGTCGTGGTGGACGGCGCGATCGACACGGAGTTCATCCGCACGAACTTTCCGGATCGTTATGCGTTGAAAGACCAGGATGGCATCCTGAATCCGGACCATATCGCGGAGAACTACTGGTATCTCCATTCGCAGCCGCGCGACGCCTGGACCTTCGAGCTTGACCTGCGTCCGTGGATGGAGAGCTGGTAATCAAGCCATATTCCCAAGACATTGCACCATGTCATACACCAGGAGACATCATGAGCGGCGTAAGAGTCCAGTTCCACTTTGATTTCGGCAGCCCGAATTCCTACCTTAGCCACAAAGTCATCCCGAGTATCGAGACACGCCAGGGCATCAAGTTCGAATATGTTCCGGTGCTTCTTGGCGGGCTGTTCAGGCTGACCGGGAATCGTTCTCCCGCGGAGGCTTTTGGGGGGATCAAGAACAAGCCGGAGTTTGGGCAACTGGAGATGCAGCGCTTCATCGCCAGGCACGGACTGACTGCCTATCGGCACAATCCGTTCTGGCCCGTCAATACCTTGCAGATCATGCGCGGGGCCGTGGCTGCCCAGAAGACCGGTACTTTCATGCCTTACGTAAATGCCGTGTTTGCGAACATGTGGGAGCAAGGTTTGCAGATGGATAACCCCGCCGTCATCGCGGTGGCCCTGGATGCCGCCGGCCTGGATGGGGAGGGCTTCCAGGGCCGCATTGCGGATCCCGAGGTCAAACAGATCCTGCTGGCGAATACAGAGGATGCATTCGAACGTGGCGCATTTGGTTCGCCGACGTTCTTTGTCGGCGACGAGATGTTCTTCGGCAAGGGTCAGTTGAGGGATGTGGAGGAGGCGATTCAGAACGCGAAGGCCGGGTCTTGAAGGAGAACTCCATGACAGAAAAAACAAGTGTCGTGATTACCGGCGCCTCCAGTGGCATAGTGCCACCTATGCCGAGCGCTTCGCAAGGCGCGGCCATAACCTTGTCCTCGTCGCGCGCGACCGGTTTCGCATGGAAGCAATATCCGAGTCTGAAGGACGCCTTACGATTGCTTGCTCGAAATAATGAGGCAACTTTACGATGCATGGTTCCCTAGCATCGGATACGTGAACAGGAAAAAGTGCATCACATTCAAACCGAAGTGGGCCGTAATAGCAGCGGATAGTCCGCCAAAGCGATACGCCAGCCCATATCCGATTCCAGCTACACTCCCCAGCACGACCCATTGCCACCCACCCGAAATGTGAGCCATGCCAAACAGCGCAGCTGCCCCACATAGAGAGAGCGTAGTTCCCCAACTCCAGCGCTTGAGGAACTGCTCCAGGCTGCCCTGCAAATAGCCGCGAAACAAAGCTTCTTCGGTAAGCGTAACGAGAAGTAGATTGTTCAGAATCCAAAGCCAGCTATCGGCAGGCCACTTCGGCGCCCAAATGACAAGGTTGAGCGACAGGGCAACAGCCAGGCAGGCCGCCGCGGTGATCAGCATGCCGACGACGCCGGATATCAACGACGCACTGAGCCTATGCGGTGGCCGGATCCACGGAACTGCCAGGAGCAGCCAGAAACCGATCAGCGGCTTGTCCAGGTTGAGGTACATTGTAAAGGGCACAGCGTCTGGCGTGAAGCGCACAGGGCCGATGACCCGATGGTTATGGAAGCCTGGTAACCAATGCATGCTGAGTGCAATGGCAAGAATCAGAAACAGTATGTGGCCGGCGTATCGAACATGAGACTTGCGATGTGGTAGCACTGCGTAAGCGGCAAGGAAAAGCAGTGCGATGGGGATCGCGGTAAAACGGTCAAGTTGCCCATTTATCAGGGCGATACCATACCCCAAAACCAGCAGCGCCAGACCCAGCCATCGAAACGATAGGCTCCATGTTGCTGGAGCTGCCAGAAATATCGCAATCCATGGTAATGCAAGCATAGGTCCTGTGAATAATTAACTTTGTTAGTAGGTGCGCGCAGTCTCGACTTTTTTGCCTGCTAAGCTGGATCGGCGTCCTATCCGGATGTCAGGGCAGCTCTGTTGGAAACGTCAAAAGCATCATCAGGGACGTAAGTTATAGAGACGCGCGTCACAGATTCAGCCCATGCAAGTGCTGCCTTTTCGCGTTCACTGAAGAGAGCGCCCGCTTCCTGCCAGGCTCGCGCGAGCGCGAGCTTTCCATCGACACGCCTCTCTTCACCAGGTCGCGCGTGTGCATGTCCAGGCAGTAGCCGAGCAGGATGGTCCTGAAGGGACAATCCCGCTCAGGCGTGCTTCCACAGCAGGGGACGCGGGGCGAAGCCGAGGCTCGCCTTTGCCGCGCGGTTCGAAGCGCCGGTCAGGCAGGTGTGGTAGTAGACCGCTTCGTCGCCGGCGGCCTGCCGCGCCTGGTCGACGCCAACGCGGTTGGGCGCCGGCGAACCCACCCAGCGGGCGAAAGCCGGCATCCATACGGCCACGGGCAGCGGGTCGTCGTCGACCACGTTGTAGACGCCGGCAGCGGCTGTCAGCGAGGCGACCGTTGCCGCCACCGCGTCGTCGATATGGACAAAGGACCAGACAGCGTTGCCCTCGCCGATGACCGACAGCTCCCCTCTGCGTGCCTGCTCCGCGATGGCACCGTCCGGCCTGTACCAGGTGTCGGGACCGTAAAAGAAGCCGTAGCGCAGCACCACGCCTTCCAGCGAAGCCGAGCCCATGATGCGATCTTCATACGCGCCGATGACGCGGGCGCTTTCGCCGATCTCGCCGGGAGCGTCGACCCGCAGCCTTGCCGTCTCGTCGGCAAGGCTTCCCGACGGAGCGTCCAGGTAGAAGCCCCGGGACTGGACGACATAGCGCTTCACGCCCAGCGCCTCAGCAGCGGCCAGCAGGTTGGCGCCGCCTTCCCGATGCAGGCGTGTGTCGTTGGGCATGGACCTGATGATGTCTGCAGGATTGGCCGGCAACCACGTGAGCTGGTCAATGACCACGTCGGGCGATGCGGTTACGATAGCGTCCCGGACCGCCTGCGGGTGGAACGCATCCGCAAACGACACCCTGGCGCCAAGCTCGCGCAGCCGGTCGGCCCCCGCACTGGCGCGGGTCATGCCCGTCACTTCATGGCCGAGCGCACAGAGCACGCGCACAAGCGGCAATCCCACGGCGCCGGTGGCGCCAGCAACGAAAATCTTCATGAGCCTTCTCCTTGGTGATCGGCGGACGGCGCAGCAGTGAATCCGCGACAGCGCCCAAAAGTGAAGTGACGCAGCGTTCTGGCCGGGTGAACCGCATTGTGTCCGCGCCCCCGGCGTTGGGAAAGCACCAAGAATCAAGAGAAACGCTGTACCACCTGTCCCACGGGCTGCCGGTGCACTTACGCCAGGAAAAAGGCGCTACTGAACGTGGTGCGTGAAGTCGCACAAGCCGGCATCGAACTGGATGACCTGAGCGATTCCAGCCGTTTACGGGCGTGCTATATTCGTGACCACTTTATTTTTCCGCCAGTTCCCCGGCGTGCCTGGCCGGAGCAAGTGGCTGGTGTGGCTACGGATATGGCAACAGATCACCGGCTGGTCTATCTACTCAACGTCGGACATCGCAGGCTCCAGCGCTGGACCCAGTCGCGGACCAGCCTTGGCGGCGTCACGGCGGCCCAGGCCGGCCTGCTGTTTTACGTTGAGAAGAAGGATGGGGCGCTGATGAGCGAGGTGGCGGCCGGGCTCGATCTCAGCGCTTCGGGCCTGAGTGGCCTGGCCGACCGCATGGAACACGCGGGATTGGTCACTCGCCAGGTGGATGAAGCCGATCGGCGCGTGTGGCGCCTGTGGCTGACGGCAAAAGGCCGGGCAGCCGTCAAGCGCTCCCGGGATGGGCTGGTCGATCTGAACGCCCGCTTGACGGAAGGCTTCTCCAAGGCGGAGATCGACGTGGTTGCCCGCTGGCTGGGCAGCCTCCAGGACAAGTTCCCGTCCCCGGAAGGCGACCCGGGCCTGGAATAGGGCAGGGCAGCTCTTGCGAGCCGCCGCCTGCCTTCTGGCGGAACCTTCTAGCGGCCGTTGATCCGGGTGAAATCGGGCCGGCGTTTTTCGCTGAAGGCCGTGAACGCTTCCCGCGCTTCATCGCTTTGCAGCCGCTTCGTGAACACAGCGCGCTCAGCGCCCATCTGCGACGCGAGTTTCTCCACGTCGCGCATGAGTTGCTTCATTGCGGTCATGGATCCGTACGGCTTCGCCGCGATCCGTTCCGCCACCCGCCTTGCTTCGCTTTGCACGTCGGCATTCGGCATGACCTTGTTCGCAATCCCCCAGGCCAGTGCCGTGGCCGCAGGCAGGGGCTCTCCGAACGCGAACATCTCGAAGGCGCGCGCGTGGCCGATGCGCAAGGGAAGAAGGTAGCTCGAGGCGGCTTCCGGTACCAATGCCAGGTTGATGAAGGGCGTGATCAGCTGGGCATCCTCGGACAGGATCACGTAGTCGCAATGCAGCAGCATGGTCGTGCCCACCCCCACCGCCTTGCCCTGTACCGCGGCGATCACCGGGACACTGGTGCTGGCAATGTTGTGGAGGAACCGGGCGACATTGGGTTCGGCCGGTCCGGACCCTGCGGCCTGAGCGGCGAATTCACCGAGGTCGTTGCCTGCCGTGAACGAGTCGCCCTCGCCCTGGATCACGATGACCCGCACTTCCTGATCGGATGATGCACTGTCGATCGCGTCCGCCATGACGCCGTACATCGCATTGGTCAGGGCGTTCTTCTTGTCCGGCCGGGAAAGCGTGATTGTCAGTACACCGGCGGTTTGATCGAGTTTCACTTCAGTGTGCATGCCTGGGCTCCTTGGTACGGTCGTTCAGCAACGGGGTTATTTCGCATACGAAGTATATATATTTCGCGTGCGAAGTAAACCGTGGCGATGCGCCGGTCTCGTCACCCGCGCAATCACCGCCAAGCGCTACGCCGGCATTCCAGTCATTTCGATTCATGTGATGACCGGCGCAGGGCGTCATGCGAGGGCGCCGTCGGGGCAGCTTCGACAACACAGCAACCCTCGTGGCCCGGGTTATCCGCGAAGGCCCTTGCCTCCTATAGTCCAAGCACGGTCGCTCTCACTGACGCTGTCAATGCATGCGAGGACCGCTTCGCTCACTTTCACGAGGCATCCGTCATGGATGCGAGGCATCGCCGCCGACCCCAAGGACGTTGGCTGCACCTGTCCAATCCCAACCCTGTTAATGGAGTTCTATTGTGAAGACAAATGCCACGAACGACATGAAGCTCGAAGTTGTCGTCATCCCCGTTTCGGACGTGGATCGCGCCAAACGCTTCTACGGCGGGCTGGGCTGGAAGCTCGACGCCGACTTCCCTAAGGGCGACGCGTTCCGGGTCCTGCAGTTCACGCCTCCAGGCTCGCCGTGTTCGATCCACTTCGGCACGGGAATCACGTCCGCCGTGCCGGGCTCGGTACAGGGACTCTATCTCGTCGTGTCCGACATCGAGGCTGCGCGCGCCGAGCTCGTCGATCGCGGTGTCGAGGTGAGCAAAGTGTTCCACCGAGCCGTCGGTGAACCCCCTCAGGATGGCCCGCATCCGCAGCGGCAGACCTACTCCTCGTACGCAACGTTCAGCGACCCGGACGGCAACAGCTGGCTGTTGCAGGAGGTCACTGCGCGATTGCCCGGACGCGTGAATGCGGACACGACATTCACCTCGTCGACTGAACTCGCGGCCGCGCTCAGGCGTGCAGCGGTTGCGCATGGCGAGCACGAGAAGCGCAACGGCGGCAAGCACGATGAGAACTGGCCGGACTGGTACGCGGAGTACATCGTGCGGGAGCAGTCGGGCGAGGAGCTGCCGGCGTAAGCAGCGGCAGCGACCTGATCGTTTCCAGCGGCGAGGCGCTCAGTCTCCGCACCTGTGAATGAACTGCGTCATGGCAGGCAGGATGGAATTCTGGAATCCCTGGCCGGCGAAAGTCCCGTAGTGACCCACGCCATCGACGACCAAGTGTTCTTTCCGGTCGGCGGCAAGGCCTGCGCAGAGCGCGTGCGCTGCTTCGGTCTGGCCGCGGCCGGTGATGTCATCCTCGCTGCCTTCGATGGTCAGCAGGGAAACGTTCGTAATGGCCTCGGGATAGACACGGCGCTGGCCGACTTCCATGCAGCCGCGGCACAGGTGATGCTCCAGGAAAACCTTCTGGATGGTTTCCAGGTAGTACTCGGCCGGCACGTCGAGCACGGCGTTGTACTCGTCATAGAATCTGCGATGCTTGGCAGCCTCGTTTTGCCTGCCATCGACCAGGTGACGGTAAAAATCAAGGTGCGCACCGGCGTGGCGTGCGACGTTCATCGATATGAAGCCTGCAAGCTGAAGGAAGCCCGGATAAACCCGGCGTCCTTTTCCCGGGTAGCCGGCTGGCACCCGTTCGATGACGTTTGACTCGAACCACGGCAGCGAATACTTCTGCGCGAACTGGTTGACCGCCGTCGGGCTTACGCGGGTGTCGATCGGCGCGGCGATGAGGGTCATGGAGCGGGGCTGCGATTGCTCGCTGTCTTCGGCCATCTGGGCGATCGCACAGAGCACCGGGACCCCCGGCTGACAAACCGCCACAACATGCGTGCCGGCGCCGAGGTATCGCAAGAACTTTTTCAGGTAATCGACATAGCCGCCAAGGTCGAAGAAACCTGCATCATGCGGGACAAGGCGCGCATCGGCCCAGTCGGTGATGTAGACATCATGCTCGGGCAGCAATGCTTCGACCGTCGGGCGCAGGAGGGTGGCGTAGTGGCCCGAGAGCGGTGCCACGAGCAGGACCCGGGGACCAGGACAGGGCACGTCTTTCCTGAAATGCAACAGCCGGCAGAAGGGCTCGTCGATGACCCCTGTCTCGGTAACGGCCACCCGTTGCCCGCGGACAATGACTTCATCGATCGCAAAGCGAGGTTTGCCATAGGCCTTCGTAAGCCGGGTGAACAACTCGAATGCGGCGTCGGCCTCGCGGATCCCCGGAAGCCAGGCGACCGACTCGCCCCAGAAATTGACTGCACGAGAGCCTGCCTCGATCATCGCCCCGAGCGGTTCGAGCGACTGCAGCGTGAGTTCACGCAGAGCATAGAGCGCCATGGCAATTCCCGCCTTTTGAATAGGGTTGGTGTGTTGTTTTGAGGCCGGAACCGGCAAACCGGGCAGAGACCAGTGCCCCTTTGCCGGCGCTGCGCGAGGATGAGCGCGCTCGTCAGCGGCAGGGCCGACTTCGTGCAAGGTGGGTGGACGGGCGGCAGGCGTCTGCCGCAGGTGCGTCAGTGGGAAGGTGGCGCTGGCGCACCGGGAAGTGCTGCGCGCGACTCAGGTGCCTTCGATGTCGAATTGACTGGCTGCGGGAGGCGCCGGTCTTGCCGTTACGGCAGGCGCGGCCGGTGCGGGCACGGCCCAGGTTGCACGCGGATCGGCTGGAATGCTGCATGACTTCCCCCCACCACTCAAAGCCACCAACACTGCATCGCAATGCCAGCGGAACGACGTGCATTTAAGTTACGCGATTTACATTCAGTAACATATTCGATCTAACCCTATTGCAACGCTTTGCATATTTATTTCGCAACGAAAGTCTGAAGATGGCGCACTCCGATGCGAATGTCGGGCCGGGCGGAGGCACGATGTGATCTTCTATCTACAAAGTTCCGAACGCAGCCCGGTCACCTGCAGTGCTATTTGTAAATCTTTGAAAGTTTCGTGACCGGGTTGGGATAGCCCGCGACTATCGACTAGGTTGAAAGCCCTGGGTCGTCTCGATGAGGGCTCAGGAAAGACGGTTCATAGGCCGCGTGGCCAGCGTTATCCCAGGAGGGTGTCCCATGCTTCAGAACAGTGACGTCGCGACCAGGATTCCGGCGCAAGACCTCGCACGAGCAAGATCCTTCTATTCGAGCAAGCTCGGTCTGGAACCGGTTGAGGAACGCCCCGGCGGCCTGCGCTACAAGTGCGGCAACAGCTATTTCGTGCTCTTCAAGTCGGCTGGCTCGGCCTCTGGCAGTCACACCCAAATGGCCTGGGAGGTCGATGACATCAAGGCAACGGTTAACGAACTGCGGCAGCGGGGAGTTGCGTTCGAGGAATACGATCTTCCCGGCCTCAAGACCGTCAATGGGATCGCTGAGGTTCAGGGAAACTATCCGTCCAAGGGTGGTGTGGGCGAGAGAGGTGCCTGGTTCAGGGACAGCGAGGGCAACCTCCTTGCTATCGGGCAGCCGATCAGGTGAGCGGGTCGGCGGCCACAGCGTGCTGGCGCGCACCTGGCAAGCTGTGTCTCTTCGCCAATGTCGCCTAATCTTGTGTCTTAGCGATCAGCGAGTGGAAAACTCATCAAGAGTCGCAACGCGTACATTTTCGGTCCGGGGCTGACGGAAGGTGTCATCACCATGCGACTCTCACTAATAGTCAGTGGCGCCATGCTGGCGCTTTCGGCATGTACATTGGCTCCGGCCGACACAGGCGCATTTACAGTCATGGGGCCGGCCAGCTTCGATCGCACGTTCACCGCAGCAGCCGGGGCAATGCGCGACCAGGGCCTGGCGATCAGCGTCGAGGACCCGGTCAGTGGCGTGGTCGTCGGCAGTCTGGATACCAGGACGGTGATGGCCGGTGTTCACCAGCAGGCAGACGGCCACGTGCGGGTGGAATTCGACAGCATGGCTGCAAACGATCCCGCGTTGATGGCGCGCATTTCACGCAGCTACAACCGCCGCATGGGGCGCTGAAATCGCGTCAGAGGTCGAGCAATTGCATTACTTCAGTTCGCAATGCATGCACAACCCCGGCGGAATTCCGGCGATCTTCAGCGTATGCGAAGCCCGCACCGCGGCCGGCAGGGTTTCCGCCGAGATCAGGCTGAATCCGTATCGGGCGAAGTAGCTCGGGCAGTTGCTGGTCGCCAGCACTGCGCGACGGATTCCCAGCGTGCGTGCGCGCATCAGGACAGCGTTCACCAGGTGTGTCGCGACACCTTGCTGGCGGTATTCCCGCAGCACGGCGACGGATCGGACGACGGCAATGTCGTCGTATTTCTCGGCGCCTGCGCATCCCACGATCTGGCCATTCAGGACAGCGACATGGAGTGAGTCAATATCGGATGAAATATCGTGGAAATCTAACCCGCATTCCGCAAGCACCTTGGCGACTGCTGCCAGATCTTCCGTGGCTGCAGAGCGGATGCGTAATTCTCTGATCATATCTAGTGAAGCCTGTCGCCGCTGTCCCTCGTGCACAGGCGACGTTGATGTAATTTTGTTGCGACCGCGAAAGTACCGTGCCGGTTGCGTTTCGCCAAGCCTTACGGACAAGGGGAAACCCGCAAATTACGGGTAATCACGGACGAGGGCTACATTTGAGAATTGGCTTTCCGGCACTCGCGGCGATGAATCGCTACCAATGGCCGTCCAGGCCGCCCGACCCACGCCGATCGGCAAACCGTTCCACCAGAAAATCCACCAGCGCTCGAACCTTCTCCGGCCGGTTGTTCCGCGCCGGAAACACCAGGTAGATATCCGCCGGCGAAAACTGCCATTGCGGCAACACCCGCCGCAACGCGCCGCTGCGCAAATGCTCCGCGACGTCCCACTCCGAGCGCACGATCAACCCTTGCCCATCGAGCGCCCACGCCAGCGCGGATTCGCCGTCGTTGGTACTCATGGTGCCGCGGACCTTGATGGTTTCCTGCTGCGCGCCGTTGCGCATGTGCCAGGTGCCAAAGGTCTCGTCGGCCTCGCGGATGAAGATGCAGTTGTGCCGCGCAAGCTCGCGCGGGCTGGATGGCGCGCCGGCCGTTTCAAGGTAAGACGGCGCGGCGCAAAGCAGACGGCGGTTGTTGGCCAGCAGCCGCGCGGTCAGCCGCACATCGGGCATCTCGCCGAAATGGATCAGGGCGTCCAGGCCCTGTTCGACCAGGTTCAGCGGGCGGTCGCTCAGGTAGAGCTGGACCTCGACCTTGGGGAATTTGCGTGAAAACGCCGACAGTGCCGGCGCGATATGCCTGCGCCCGAACCCCAGCGTTGCCCCGATCTTCAGCAGCCCGTGCGGCGTACTGCTGCTGCCGGCGATGGTGCGCTCGAGCGCTTCCATTTCCGCGAGGATGCGTGCGCCTTCCACCAGGTAGTTTTCTCCTTCCGGCGTCAGGCTGATACGGCGCGTCGTCCGGTGCAGCAGCCGCACGCCCAGGCGGGCCTCGAGACCCGCAAGCCGTTTGCTGACCGCTGGCGGCGTAACGCCGAGTTCCTGCGCCGCACCGGCTAGGGTTCCGTGCTTGTTGATGCACATGAAGAAGGCGAGGTCGGAGAAATTGTCCATTGGTGAATCATAAGAACTAAAGAAGTAACGCAGGCTGAATTATGTTTATTCGGGTAAATGATACGATGGATTCCATAACGATTCATACCCATAGGAGACACTCGTGAAGCTTGCCCACCTCACCGCGCTGCTGGTTTGCGCCGCCGCCATCGGCACCGCCTCTGCCCAGTCCTACCCCCAACGCCCGGTCCGCCTGATCGTGCCGTACGCCCCCGGCGGCAGCGCCGATATCGCCGCGCGCCTGGTCTCGGAGGCCTGGTCGAAGAGCCTGGGCGGCACCATCGTCGTGGAAAACCGTGCCGGCGCCGGCGGCAATATCGGCGTCGATGCCGTCGCCAAGGCCCCCGCCGATGGCTACACGATCGGCCTGCAGACCGTTTCGCTGGCAATCAACCCGGGCCTGTTCCCACGCATGCCGTACGACACGCTGAAGGACCTGTCCCCGATCGGCATGGTCGCGAGCTCGCAGCATGTGCTGGTGGTCAACAACAATGTGCCCGCCAGGAACCTGAAGGAACTGATCTCGGTGGCAAAGGCCAAGCCCGGCAAGCTGACCTATGGCTCCGCCGGCAATGGCAGCACCTTCCATATGTCCGCCGAGCTGTTCAAGTCCGTCGCCAACGTCTCCATCGTCCATATCCCGTATCGCGGCGGCGGCCCGGCGCTGGTCGACACCATTGCCGGCCAGGTCGACATGAGCTTCCCGGTGGTTTCGGCCGCCCAGCAGCATGTCACGGGCGGCAAGCTCAAGGCGCTCGCCGTGACTGGCTCGAAGCGCACGCCGCTGCTGCCGGATGTCCCGACCGCGGCTGAGGCGGGACTGCCCGACTACACCTTCGAGACGTGGTTCATGGTGTTTGCGCCGGCCGGCACGCCCAAGCCGGTCGTCGACAAGCTGAACGCCGCCCTGAACACGGCGCTGGCAACGCAGGCGAACAAGGACCGGATGCTCAAGGAAGGCTTCGAGCCGACCCCGACCACGCCCGAGGCCGCGCGCCAGCGCCTGGAAAAAGAAATGCCCATGTGGGCCAGACTGATCAAGCAGCGCGGCATCACCGCGGAATGACTGTAGACAAGGCAGTAGCAATGACCCACAAGACCCTATACCAGAAGCTGGTCGACTCCCACACGGTTGCCAGGATCGATGACGACAACGTGCTGTTGTACTGCGACTTGCACCTGATGAACGAGTACACCAGCCCGCAGGCCTTTGCCGGGCTGCATGAGCAAGGCCGCGGTGTGCTGGTCCCGGGACAGAACGTCTCAGTCGTCAGCCATATCATCCCGACGCATCCGACGGCGATTCGCGTGATCGCGGATCCCGCCTCGGCGCTGCAGGCCACTAACCTGCGCGACAACTGCAACCGGCACGCGATCCCGCTGTTCGACACCAACGACACGCTGCAAGGCATCGAGCACGTGATCGCGCCCGAGCACGGCATGATCCGGCCGGGCATGGTGGTGATCTGCGGCGACAGCCATACCACGACCTACGGTGCGCTGGGCGCGCTGGGTTTCGGCATCGGTACCTCGGAGGTCGAGCATGTGCTGGCGACGCAGACGCTGGTGTACCGGATGGCAAAGACCATGCGCATCCGCGTGGACGGTAAGCTCCCGGTCGGCACGACGGCCAAGGACCTGATCCTGAAGATCATCGCTGCGATCGGCGCACAGGGCGCGCGCGGCTATGTCGTCGAGTATTGCGGAACGGCCATTCGCGACCTGAGCGTCGAGGCGCGCTTTACGCTGTGCAACATGACCGTGGAAGCCGCGGCGCGCGGCGCGCTGATCGCGCCGGATGCGGTGGCCATCGACTATGTGCTGCGCCGTGCGGTGGACATCGACGGTCCGCAGCGCGACGCTGCGCTGCGCTACTGGGAAACGCTGCAAAGCGATCCGGACGCGCGCTTCGACATGGACTTTGTGTTCGATGCCAGCGATATCGAGCCGTACGTGACCTGGGGAACCAGCCCGGACCAGGCGCTGCCGGTTTCCGGACGCATTCCGTTCCCGGAAGACCAGATCGACGAGGCGGAGCAGCGCTCGGTCGAGCGCGCGCTGGCATACACGCACCTGCAGCCGGGCGCGGCGCTGGAAGGCACGGCGATCCAGCACGTCTTTATCGGCTCATGTACCAACGGGCGCATCGAGGATCTGCGCGCGGTTGCCAGCGTGGTGCGCGGCAGGAAGGTGGCCGCAGGGGTCAGGGCCATGGTGGTGCCCGGGTCGGGTGCGGTCAAGGCGCAGGCCGAACGCGAAGGCCTGGCCGATATCCTGACCGCCGCCGGCTTCGAATGGCGGCAGCCGGGCTGCTCGATGTGCCTGGCCATGAACGACGATGTGCTCGCCGACGGCGTGCGTTGTGCTTCCACCACCAATCGCAATTTCGAGGGCAGGCAAGGGCGCGGCGCCATCACGCACCTGATGAGCCCGGCCATGGCTGCCGCAGCGGCGGTCACCGGCGCCATCACCGACGTCCGCAAGCTGGAGATCTCCCATGTCTGAAAACACCTGCATCACCGGCAAGGCCGCCGCGATCCGCTTCGAGAACCTCGATACCGACCAGATCATCCCCAAGCAGTTCCTGCGCGGGATCGACAAGTCCGGGCTGGCCCAGGGCATTCTCTACGATCACCGCTTCGATGCAACCGGGGCGTTGCGCCCGGACTTCGTGCTGAACCGGCCCGAGTATGCAGGCACCAGCATCCTGGTTGGCGGCGCAAACTTCGGCTGCGGATCGAGCCGGGAGCACGCGGTGTGGGGGCTGCAGCAATTCGGCATACGTGCCGTCATTGCCCCGAGCTTCGGCGAGATCTTCTACTCGAACGCGATGAACAACCGGCTGCTGCTGGTGATGCTGCCGCGCGACGTGATCGAGCCCTTGATGAACGACGTGGACGCGAACAGCGACAACGCCATCAGCATCGATGTCGAGGCGATGCGGGTGCGCACGCCTGCGGGAGAGTATCCGTTCGAGCTGTCGGCCCGGCATCGCCGCATGTTCCTCGAAGGCCTGGACATGATCGGCCTCTCGCTGAAACAGCGCGGGGAGATCGAGCAGTTTGCCGAGAAGTACTGGGCGCAGTTCCCGTGGGCCAGGGATGTGGCCAGGCGGACGCGGGACCGGCTGGGTGCGACCTGAACGGCCGCAGCCGGTGGGCTGGCGGCCCCGGCGGCCGGCCATGGTGTTGCCGGTCGGCCCTGGCCGTGCTCTCGTCGTCTCTCCCGGAACACGGATTTCTTGTCCATACTGAACTTGCCCGGCGGACAGGCTCGGCACCCTGTGAACAACAAGCCTATGGGAGAGAAACCGTGTTCAAGCACATTTTGCTGGCCACAGATGGCTCGGAACTTTCAAGATTGGCAATGACGGCGGCTATCGGCTTTGTCAAGGAAGGCGGCGCGAAGCTGACGGCCTATACGTGCATGGAGGAGTATCCCTACCTGTCGTCAGGCGACGCCGGCCATCCGCGGCGCAAGGCGTTCGAGGAACAGGAAGCCGCCCGTGCCGGCGCTCACCTTGCCGAGGTCGTCGCTGCGGCCGAGGCCGCGGGCGTCACGTGTGCCACCGATATGACGACATCGGTACCCTACAAGGGGATTATCGAAGCTGCCGACAGGCACGGGTGTGACGTGATCTTCATGGCATCGCACGGCCGGCGGGGTCTGGAAGGCCTGCTGGTCGGCAGTGAAACGCAGAAGGTGCTGACGCACTGCCGGATTCCTGTCCTTGTCTATCGTTAAGGTGCTTGTGGCCGCGGACGTTCTGGTCGGCCAATGAAGACGCATTGACGGGGATATCGCGCCCCCGTCGTCGCCGCGAGTGCTCGTCAGAACACTCGCGGGAAAAGCCGCGCAGCTGCTTCCCAGCACGTGAGCGAGTGCGACACCTATCGCAGAATGCGTCAGGGAGGAACCTGCCATGACCGAGATCGACAAGGACAAGGTCGTCGGCGTGCTGAATCGGATACTCGAAGCCGAACTCGCCGGTGTTGTGCGCTACACGCACTATTCGTTTCTGATCTTCGGTTTCGGCCGCATTCCCATCGTGTCATGGCTGCGCGAGCAGGCCAACGAGTCGCTGCTGCACGCGCACCAGGCCGGCGAGTGGATCACGACCCTCGGCGCCTATCCCTCGCTTGGCCTCGGCGAACTGCTGGACAGCCACACGACCGATATCGGCATCATCCTGCGCGAGTCGCTGGCGACGGAAATGCAGGCGCTGGAGCTGTACCGCGAGTTGCTCACCCTGGTCGAGGACCGCTCCGTCGCACTGGAGGAGTATGCGCGCCAGTTGATCCAGCTCGAGGAGCTGCATGCGGGGGAGGTCGAGAAGATGCTGCGCAAGCCCGGACAGGCGGCGGAGGCGCCGCGCAAGGGCTGACCCGGGCACATGGGTATGGCGCGGGGTCTGCGCCAGGTTACACCCCGCAACATTCAGGGTTTGGTAATCAGGCTACTGCTGCATCGACGATGGCGGCAGCCTGCCGATATCGATCTGCCCCGGCTGGCGAGGGAGCTTGCCCGGCCCCTCGTCGTGCATGGGCGTCGAGCGTTCCTGTCTTTCAGGCGATTGCTTTGCCGGCGGCACTTCACGCATGTTCGGCGGCTCTCTTCGCGGTGCTTGATGTCTCATGATGCCCTCTCAGTGTCCAGATGAGTACGCGATGAAATATCGCACCCAAACTCATTATGCAACCGTCGTGCCAGCGCATGCCATTGGTGGCGAACGCCAGGCTTCGGACACTTCGATCTGCCTGTCAGCCGGTCCTTCCGGCAGAGCGTGGATGGCCCGGAAGCAATGCCGGCGCGCAAATCTACCGATTTTGTAAGCCGGCAAGAACGCAGATCCTCGCTCCGATGCCACTGACGGTCGTTCCCTGATGGCTCGCAGGCTCGTCAGGTCGATCGGCCGGGCCGGGCACGAAATCTGCACCCCTCTTCCTCAGCGTGCAAAGGCAGGCCTTGCGCGCAAGTTTTTCCCATACGGAGGAGCACCATGGAAGAGATTGAAACCAGAAGCACCTACAACACCGGATTCGGGTCGAACCCGCAGCAGGAGCCCACTTTCGGCGAGCGGGCGTCCGGTGACACCAGCCGACGCCCGCAGGGCGCTTCATCGTCGGCAAAATCTGCCGCCTCGCAGGAGCTTGCGCGCGAGCTAGAGCGGCTGCTGGATCGCCTTCCCGGGCTTTCCGGAGAAAGCCTCGAGCAGGCAAAAGCGGAATTTGTCGAACGCGCGGCAAAGTCCAGCCGTACCGCGGCGGAACTGGCCGCCAAGTCTGCGGACGTCGCCCGTCGAATGACCGGACTCGTCAAGAACGAGTGGGAGGTGGGGCGAGAGCGTGCGGAAACGCTTGTCCACGCCAATCCGATCTCTGCTGTCGGCGTGGCGCTTGGTGTCGGCGTGCTGCTGGGCGCGATACTGTTTGGCAGCTCGCATCGACATGGCGGGGAGCAGTGAAGGTGTGAGCCCAGGACGCCAGGGGCGCGCTCGACAGGCCGCCCCGGTTCGCCCGCTATGTACGTAAGTTATCGTTGCGCCGCGTAGCGCTGCTGCAGTTTGTCAAACGATAGCAACTGGCCGGCAATCGCACTGGCGGCAACGGTAGGCGGGCTGGCGAGCCATACTTGCCCCGGTCCGGATCGACCCGGGAAGTTCCGGTTGATCGAGCTGACCGTCACCTGATCCGCGCTGACCGACGATCCCGGGCCGCAGTTGGCGCAGGCACCGCAAGAGGGCTGGAGTATGCGGGCGCCGACAGCGTTGAAAGTCTCCACGTAGCCCTTGCGGTTGCAATAGTCCCGGACATCGGTGGTGCCGAACTGCAGGTAGAGGGTGACGTGAGGGGGGACGCTCAAGCCGTGCTCCACGGCCCAGTGCAGGACCTCGTGGTACAGGTCGAAGTCCTCCCGCTTGCCGGCCGTGCACGATCCTCCGTAGGCAATATCCACTGGCACGCGCTGGTCCAGCGTCGCCAACGGCAGGCCGTTCCCCGGATCGCCGGGGCGCGCCACCATGGGACCGAGCGTACGGCAGTCGATCTCGAGCGTGGCCGCAAAAGCGGCATCATCGTCGCTGCGCATCCATGGCTCGACCACGAACTTGATGCCACGGCGCTCCTCGAGGAAGCGGACTGTCTCCGCATCCGGCGCGACAATGCCGGTAAAGCCCCCCAACTCGGCGCACATATTCGTCAAGGTGGCGCGCTCGTCGATCGACATCGCGCAGACTACGGGGCCGGTGAATTCGAACACCTTGCCGACCCCGGCGCCTGACTTGATCTCGTCTTGCGCCAGCAGATGAAGCACAACATCCTTTGCCGTGACGCCAGGCACTAGGGCACCGTGCAGGTTGACCCGGATGCATTGCGGCATCGTCATGCGGACCGCGCCCGTCACGAACGCATTGGCCATGTCGGTCGTGCCAACGCCGAAGGCCACGCACCCCAGCGCCCCGCTATGGGGTGTGTGGGAGTCGGTGCCCACAATCACCTGCCCTGGCAGGGCATAGCGTTCCGCCATCATCGCGTGGGAAATCCCGGCGACATTGCTGCCGTCATCGCCGCGGGACTCGTCCTCGGTCAGGGTCCGGTGGTATCTGAGGTGATAGGTGCGAACGAAGTCTCGTTGCGCCGCGCACATCCTGGCGACGTTATCCACCAGGCCGCCACGCACGTGCGCCGGGCTTTCCAATACGTAGGAAGTGTGATCCTCGAAGACGACGATATGGTCGGCGTCCTTCAATTGAAGCGGTTTGCCGAACGTAGCGTGCAGCATGTGGGCGCACATGCCGGTGTAGTACTCGTGAATGAAGCGCCAGTCGGCGCGCACGAATACGCCGTCGCCCGGATTGGGCTCTGCCGGCGTGACAGGCGTGGCGAGCAGATGCCGGTGGACGATTTTCTCGAACAGGGTTCGCGGCCCCGCGGGCATGGCCGGGGTCGCTTTACCGACATGGCTGAGGTATTTTTGCCCGAACTTCAGAAGCCCGCCGTTCAGCAGGACGGATGCGGCCAGTGCGTCGCGCCCGGCCACGAGCGTGTCCAGCTCGATGGGCTCCCCTTTTTCCAGGCGGGGAATGAGACTGAAATCCGTCGAGGTGAACAGGCCGATGTTGTCGGCGTTCTGGCGGTAAATGCGCTCGAAGCTTTTGGCGATGACCAGGCGGATGCCCGCGAGCTTTTCCGCCGCGGGGCTATGTTCCCGCGAGGAGCCCTTCCCATAGCGGTTGCCTGCGACCGTGACTGAAAAGCCTCCCTCGCGAATCGCGTTGGCCGCGATCGGGAGTGTGCCCTCGACCTTGTATCCCGTATAAGGGTAGCGGCCGAGCGCATCGTCATAGTGCGTCAGGATCGGTACTGGCGTGATTTCGTCCGTGGAGACGTCGTCTCGCAGGGAACTCGCTTCCTCCACGGTCACCGCGTGGCCCTGGAACTGTCTCTCCATGACCGCCGCTGAGTCGGCAAGGAACAGAATGCGGCCTGATGGCTCAAGGGCGCTCATGCAAGTCTCCGGTGGGGTTTTGGGAAACTTTACTTGCCGTTGAGCGGGGACCCGAAGCGCTGATGCGGCATTCCGGATATCCGTCGACGACATATCAGGGTAAACCCTTGCGTATCCAGTGCGCTGGCTCGGAGGTTAGTATCAGGCGACATTTCGGCTTCCTCGCATGGGCCTACTGAAGCATGCACCGCATCGATCCGGTCAACATTCAACTATTCCTGGCAGCCGCTCGCGAAGGTTCCATCAAGCGGGCGGCCGAAACCGAGCATATTGCCCAGTCGGCCCTGAGCCGGCGCATCGCCGAGCTGGAGCGCACTTTGGGGGTGGTCCTGTTTGTGCGATCTCCCTCCGGCGTGGTCCTGACCGATGCGGGGGCGAGAGCGCTGGAGCTGGGCCGGAAGCTGAACGAGGATATCGCCAGCTTCGCGCGTGAGGTGCAAGACCTGGGCGACCAGGTTGCCGGCATCGTGCGCCTGTCCGCGAGCCCGTCCGCCATCATCGGGTTCCTGCCGGAGAGGCTGCACGCGTTCAAGGCGGCGCACCCGCTGGTCGAGATCGCGCTCTACGAGCGATCAACGGCTGAGACCATCCGCGCCTGCCTCGATGACCGTGTCGACATCGGTATCGGGGTCGCGGCCAAGACGCCTGCCGGCCTCGAATCGTGGCAGTTTGCCAGCGACCCGCTCAATGTCGTGATCCCGTCGTCGCATCCGTCGGCCAGGCGCAAGCGGATACGCTATGCCGAAGTCCTGGAGCATCCGCTGGTGGTTGTTCAACCCGGTGGCGCGCTCGACCAGGAGCTGAGGGAGCAGGCGGCAAATCTACGGCTTCCCTTCAACCAGAGCGTGGCGGTCTCCAGCTTCGAGGCCGCTTGCCGCATGGTGGAGGCGGGGCTGGGCATCGCAGTGCTGCCAGCCAGCGCAAGCGCCGCCTATGCCGGCACCCGCCGCTTTGTTCGCATTCCGCTGGATGAGCCATGGCGCGAGCGCCAGCTCCTGATCTATGCCCCTTACAAACAACCGCGGCTGCGGGCAATTGCCGCGGTGATCCGCGCGCTCCAGCCACAGGGGGTAGTGGACGGTATGCCAGGCTGAGATACCCGGTCCAGCCGATTAGCACTCTGCCCGACAGCGGCGCAACACTAAACTCCGTCCCAAAGGGCACTGTCCCCAGTGCTACTTAATAAACGGAGACAAGGAATGCCGACTTCGCTGTTTCGACAGGCGTGCAACGCGTTTGCCGCCCTGACAACCCTTGCCGTCTTCGGCGGCCTGAACGTGCCCGCCCACGCGCAAGCCACGGATTCGAAGCCGGTCAGGCTCATTGTTCCGACCCAGCCAGGTTCGCAGGCCGACGCCGTGGCGCGCGCGCTGAGCCAACCCCTTGGGAAGAACCTTGGTCACTCAGTGGTGGTCGAGAATATTGCCGGCGCTGGCGGTGTGCCGGGTACCCAGCAAATCGTCAGGGCGCCGAAAGACGGGTCGACCCTCGGATTGATTTCGTCGAATCACGTCATCAACCCGTTTATCTACAAGAACCTGCCCTATGACTCGCTGAAGGACATTACCCCCATCATGGTTATCGGCACGCTGCCACTGGTGCTCGTCGTCAATCCTGCGGTGGGTGCGAATACGGTAAAAGAGCTGATCGCCCTGCTGAAGTCGAAGCCGGGCGAGCTGAACTATGGCTCATCAGGGAACGGCACCGTCCTGCACCTGGCCGGGCAACTCTTCGCCAGTGAAGCGAAGGTCGATATCCGGCACGTGCCATACAAGGGGGCGGGCAACTACACCACCGACCTGATCGGTGGCCAGGTTCAGCTCGGGTTTCTCACGGTGCAGGCCGTCTTGCCGCTGATCAAGGCCGGCAAGCTGAAGGCCATCGCGGTGTCCACTGCGCAGCGAGTTCCGACGCTGCCCGATGTGCCGACGCTTGCCGAGTCGGGGCTTCCCCGATACAGCTTCGACGCGTGGCTCGCGATCGTCGGTCCTGCCGGGATGCCGAAGCAGAGCGTGTCGGAGCTGCAGTCGAAGATCAAGGCCACGCTGCAGGAGCGCGACGTCCAGGAACACCTGGCGGGGCAAGGCGTGGTGGTGACCGCGACCGGTGCCGACGCGGCAGTGCCGTTCTTCAAGAGCGAGCTGGACAAGCACGCGCGGATCGTGAAGCAGGCAGGCGCCACGCTGAATTGACGAGGATCGCGCGCAATGAACTCGACCCGCACTGCCTTCACCAGCGACTTGTCCGACCTCCATGGCGATCGCGTACGTGGCTACCCGAGTCCGTTCACCAGCTATGGCGGCTGCGTCGCGTTCCACGGCGTCATCGAGACGATCCGGTGCTTCGAGGATCCCAGCCTGATCCGGGCATGCCTGGCAGAGCCCGGCCACGGCAGGGTCCTTGTCGTCGATGCCGGTGGCTCCAGGCGCGTGGCGCTGCTGGGGGACAGGATGGCGCGCCTGGGCCACGACAACGGATGGGCCGGCATCATCCTGCATGGGGCCATCCGCGACCGTCTGGCGTTGGCGGAGGTGGACTTCGGCGTCTTCGCGCTAGGGGCTGTCCCGGTCCGGGGCGAGAGCCGTGGAACCGGGGAGCGAACGGCCACGCTCGAGATTGCGGGTATCCCCTTTGCTCGGGGGAGCCATGTCTACTGTGACGCGGACGGAATCCTGACTGCGGAAACGTCCCTTGATCCAGGCGCGTAGTCTTGCGGCCGGCTCAACGACCGCATGCATAGATCAGGAAGTCCCGCAGCGCCGCCGCCGCGGGACTCAGTTCCGCATCCTTGCGCCAGAGTATGCCAACTTCCATGTCCGGGATTGACGCGGACAGCGGCCTGGCTTCGATCTCCTTGCCTTCCAGGGACCAGGGGCGGAACACCATATCCGACAGTACCGTAATCCCGAAGCCATGCGCGACGAGGCCGCGCAGGGCCTCCATCGACGTCGTGCGGAATGCCACGTTCGGCGCAAGCCCCTTCGACCGCCAGTACCGCAACGTGGATGCCTCGCCTTCGTCGACCGTCAGCAGGATGTACGGAAACTCCGCAACCTGCCGGAGTGACGGCGCGTCCCCCGCCAGCAGCGGATGCCCCGGTGACGCCCAGAGCTGGCGGCGCGACCGGATCAACGTGCGATGGGAAAACCGCCCGAGTTCCGGGACATTGGACAGCAGCACGATGCCGAGTTCGATTTCACCGCCGAGGATGCGTTCCTCGACCTCGGCGCGATGGAGGTCGCGCAGGTCCAGGTCCACGTTGGGGTAATGGTTCCGGAATCGCGCCAGCAGTCCAGGCAGGAAATACCCCAGCACCGTATAGGTGGCGGCGATGCTGACGCTGCCCGCCATGCTGTCCAGCCTGATGCGCGGCTGCCTGAGCGCATCGTCGACGGATTCCAGGATGCGCGTGACGTGCTGGTAGAGGTGGTTGCCTTCGGCCGTCAGCGCCACGCCGTGTGGCAGCCGGTCGAACAGGCGCACGCCAAGCAGCTGCTCCAGCGCAAGCACGGCATTGGTAATGGCCGACTGCGACACATGTTCCTCGATAGCAGCCATGGAGAACTGCCCGGTCGCGGCGGCGGCGCGGAAGTAGCGCATCTGCCGCAGCGTGATCTCCTTTGCCGCTGGGAATGCACTTTCCGGGACTGACATTTTCCGGCTGCCGGAGCGAGGATCGCGCTTCTGCGTAGACATATGGAAATCGGATACCTGCTGTCTGAAATTGTGATTTTACGATATGTCCAACGCTTTCTACACTGGCACGACATATCCATAAAAGCAGCTTGTGACCCCGGAGACCACGTCTGTGAACAGTCCTCTTTCCCCCCAATCCAAGCAGGCGTTGGTCGACACCCTCGCTGAGGCAAGCCTGGACGACAAATACACGCTGCCCAAGGGCCGCGTGTACCTCAGCGGAACCCAGGCGCTGGTGCGCTTGCCGCTGCTGCAGAAGGAACGCGATCGCGCGGCGGGGCTCAATACTGCCGGCTATATCTCAGGCTATCGCGGGTCCCCGCTGGGCGCGCTCGACATGGCGCTATGGAAGGCCAGGCAGCATCTTGCCGGCAGCGACGTGGTGTTCCAGCCGGGCATCAATGAAGACCTGGCTGCCACCGCGGTCTGGGGCACGCAGCAGCTGAACCTGTTTCCCGACGCCACCCGCGACGGCGTCTTTTCGATGTGGTACGGCAAGGGGCCGGGTGTGGACCGGTCGATGGACGTGCTGAAGCACGCCAACGCCGCTGGCTCGGCGCAGCACGGCGGCGTCCTCGTGCTCGCGGGAGACGACCATGCCGCGAAGTCGTCGTCGGTTGCGCACCAGTCCGAGCACGTGCTGCTGTCGGCAGGCATTCCCGTTCTCTATCCTTCCACCGTGCAGGAGTATCTGGACTATGGCCTGCACGGCTGGGCGATGAGCCGCTACTCCGGCCTGTGGGTGGCGATGAAATGCGTGACCGACATCGTCGAATCGACTTCCTCGGTCGAGATCGACCCCGACCGTGTCCAGGTGGTACGGCCGACCGATTTCTCCATGCCGGCGGAGGGCCTGAACATCCGCTGGCCGGATTCCCCGCTGGCACAGGAAGCCAGGCTGCTGGACCACAAGCTGTACGCGGCGCTGGCCTATATCCGTGCGAACAAGCTGAACCAGATCGTGCTGGACCCGGACCAGCCCCGGTTCGGCATCATGGCGGCAGGCAAGGCGTATCTCGACGTCCGCCAGGCATTGCTCGACCTCGGCCTGGACGACGACACCTGCCGCCAGCTTGGCATCAGGCTGTTCAAGGTCGGCTGCGTCTGGCCGCTCGATGCCCAGGATGCGCGCGAGTTTGCGACCGGGCTGGACGAGATCCTGGTTGTCGAGGAAAAGCGCCAGATTCTCGAGTACGCCCTCAAGGAGGAACTGTACAACTGGCGCGAGGACGTGCGCCCCAAGATCTTCGGCAAGTTCGACGAGCGGGACAACCAGGGTGGGGAATGGTCGGTGCCGCAAGGCCAGTGGCTGTTGCCCGCGCACTATGAGCTGTCGCCGGCCCTGATCGCCAAGGCCATTGCGAGGCGCCTGGATGGATTCGAGATGCCGGCAGAAGTGCGTAGCCGGATCGTCTCGCGCATCGCCATCATCCAGGCCAAGGAGCGGGAAGCGTCCCGGCCCCGGCTGGCGGTAGAGCGCAAGCCGTGGTTCTGCTCCGGCTGTCCGCACAATACTTCCACGCGCGTGCCGGAAGGCTCGCGTGCGATGGCCGGCATCGGCTGTCACTACATGGCGATGTGGATGGACCGGAATACCGACACCTTCAGCCAGATGGGCGGGGAGGGCGTGGCCTGGGTCGGCCAGATGCATTTCACCCGGGAGAAGCATGTTTTCGTCAACCTGGGTGACGGGACCTACTTCCATTCCGGCCTGCTGGCCATCCGCGCCGCCGTGGCGGCCAGCGCCACCATCACCTACAAGATCCTGTTCAACGACGCGGTCGCGATGACCGGCGGGCAGCCTGTCGACGGTGTCCTGACGGTGCCGCAGATTGCCCACCAGGTCAGGGCGGAATCGGTTCGGGAGATCGTTGTCGTGACCGACGAGCCGGAGAAGTATGGCAATGGCGAGATGCTGCCGTCGGACGTCAAGGTATTCCATCGCGACGACCTGGATGCGGTACAGCGCCGGCTGCGGGAGGTCGAGGGCGTCACCATCCTGATCTACGACCAGACCTGCGCCACCGAAAAGCGCCGTCGGAGGAAGCAGGGCAAGTACCCGGATCCCGCACGGCGGGCGTTTATCAACGATGCCGTTTGCGAAGGGTGCGGCGACTGCTCGGTCAAGTCGAACTGCCTGTCGGTCGAGCCTCTGGAAACCCCGCTGGGCACGAAGCGCGCCATCAACCAGTCGTCGTGCAACAAGGATTTCTCCTGCGTGAACGGCTTCTGCCCAAGCTTCGTGACGGCAGAAGGGGCGCAGCTTCGCAAGCCCGGCACGCTCGGCAAGGAAAGCGCCGGCGCGGGCGGTGAGCTCCCGCTGCCGCAGATCCCGGAGGTCAATGGTGCTTACGGGATCCTGGTGACGGGTGTCGGGGGCACTGGCGTGGTTACGATTGGCGGGCTGCTTGGGATGGCCGCTCACCTGGAACGCAAGGGCGTGACCGTGCTTGACATGGCAGGCCTGGCCCAGAAGGGTGGCGCCGTGCTCAGTCATGTCCAGATCGCCCGCACGCCGGACGCCTTGCATGCCACGCGCATCGCCACGGGCGAGGCAAGGCTGGTGATCGGTTGCGACGCGATCGTGTCGGCATCCGCGGAAGTCCTGTCCAAGGTCCAGCATGGCCGCACCAGTGCTGCCATCAACAGCGCGCGCACGCCAACTGCCGAGTTTCTGTCCAACCCGAAATGGACCTTCCCCGGGACCTCCGCGGAGCAGGATATCAGGGGCAGCGTCGGGGATGCCTGCAAGTTCCTGGACGCTAACGACTGGGCCCTGACGCTGCTTGGCGATGCCATTTACTCCAACCCGCTGCTGCTGGGGTTTGCCTGGCAGCAAGGATGGGTACCGCTGGTGCTGGAGAGCCTGATGCGGGCGATCGAGCTGAACGGCGTGTCTGTCGACAAGAACAAGCAGGCCTTCACCTGGGGGCGGATGCTCGCGCATCTGGGCGAAGCGCAGGTACGGGCGCAGGTTGGCGCCGGCGCCCGACAGAAGGTGGTCGCCATTCCCGAAACGCTGGACGCGCTGGTTCGCCGCCGGGAAAGCCTTTTGACCGACTACCAGGACGCTGCCTACGCAAGGATGTACCGCAACACGGTCGACCGGATTCGCGAGACCGAAGACCGGCTTGCAAGCGGCCGCAAGCGCCCGCTGACCGAGGCGGTAGCGCGGAACCTGGCCAAGCTGATGGCCTACAAGGACGAGTACGAAGTGGCTCGCCTGTACGCCGATCCTGCATTCAAGGACAAGCTGCGTGCGCAGTTCGAAGGCGAGCCCGGCCGTGACTATCAGCTCAGCTTCTGGCTGGCGCCGCCGGCATTGAGCAAGAGCGCCCAGGGGCAGCCACGAAAAAAGCGCTTTGGCCCGTCGACCATGACCGTGTTCAGACTGCTCGCGCGGATGAAGTGGCTGCGCGGAACGAAGCTCGACCCGTTTGGCAGGACGGAGGAGCGTCGCGCGGAACGCAGGCTGGTGGACGAGTACCTGGCGCTGATTGAAGAGTTCGCGCGCACGCTGACCGCAGACCGGCTGGACACCGCCATCCAGCTCGCGGGCCTCCCTGACGATATCCGTGGCTTTGGACACGTCAAGGAAGCGTCCATGCGGAAGACGGCGATGAGGCGCTCCGAACTGCTGGATCGGTATCGAACCGGCCGCGTGGCGGCAAGCGACAACGCGCAAGCGGTGCAGATGGCGTGAATGGTGGGGTGTCGGCGGATAGTGCTGGAAGGATCCATCCGAGCACATGCGCCGGGAACGTCGGCAATTTTTGATGCTGGATGCTTTCTGGCTGGAATATTCGGCCTGGCCTGCGTGTTTACCAAGCAGGGCAGGAGCGCCTGCCTGGCGTGGCGTGCACTATGCTGAATTGGTTTCGCCCGCCGCCCCTACCGGAGATCGATCATGCGCCATCGCCTGTCCGCCTGGCTGGCCGCCGTTGCGGCGACTCTGCTGTGCGCCTGTGCCACCCTCCAGCCTGTGGAGACCGCCCGGAAGATGTTCGGCAGCCCCCAGAGCGCCGTACGCGATACCTTCGGCGCGCCCACTGAGACATACCAGTTAGCCAACGGCACCAGCCGGTGGATCTACTCGAAGCAGCCGCTCGGCTTCGAGGTTTACGCGGCGGACTTTGACGCAAGCGGCAAGCTGACCAATTTCCGCCAGATGCTGACCGAGAAGGAGATCTACGAGGCCCGTCCTGGCGTCTGGACCAAGCAGGACGTTGCCGAGCGCTTCGGCCGCCCGCGGGAGCCCATCCAGTACTACCCCTTGATGAAACGCGAGGCCTGGTCCTATCGGCTCTACGCGGGCGCCTACCAGCCGGCGCACTTCAGCGCCTACTTTGACGATCGCGGCGTGCTGGATCGCACCATGATCATCGTCGACCCGCTCGGCGGCGACACGCGCGACAGCAAGTAGGCGCTGCCGGTCCCGCTGCCCGGTTGAGCAACGTGACGGCGGCCAAGTGGCCGGTTGCGGCAGTCGCGTTGTGCGGCGCGGGCGGGGGGGCGCGCAAGGAGCAATGAGAATGAGGCCAGCGACCTGGTTCGTAGTGATAGCCGTTCTGTTGTCAAAGCTGGCGGTCGCTGCCGACTTTGGCAGCAAGGGCGGCGCCGAGCCCGCCAACGTCGACCAGATTTCCGATCTCCTTCGCGAGGATCCCTATGATCTGGAGTTGCTGATCAGTTTCGGCACTTCCAAGGGCGGGTCGGCCGGGCATCTCGCTCTGGCTATCCGAGACGGCGTGCCTGGCGACGATCTGGTCTATTCGGCCAACTATTATGCCGACCGCAAACGTAAGCACGAGAGCGGCTTCTACACCACGGATCTGATGGTTGGCATCCCGAAGAAAGAGTATTTGTTCAAGACGATCTCCTCGGTCGCGGAGACGGCCTCGTTTGGCCTCGATTTCGGCGAGATCTACAAGCGTTCGGTAATCGGCGTGCGCGTCTACGGCGTACCGGCCAGTGACAAGGAGGCCCTGGAGGCTTACTTCAGACGCATCAATGACGACTATCACCGGCAGGCCAGGAATACCGAGTACCACAGCGGCGAAATCAAGTATGACTACTTGCGCCTCAACTGCGCCAAGACCATCGGGGCCGCATTCAAGTTTGGCGCTGGCTACAAGGAGCTGGAGGTCGCCAGCGCGAGGTTTCTGTCCGGACGGCGGGTGGTCGCAGCCGCCACGGCCAATATTCCTACCGAGATGGCGATGAAGCTCATCAAGGAATGGGGCGGGCGCGGCTACGGCATGGACGTGGTGCTGTACAAGAAATACGGGGGCTCGGCCTATGTGGATCCTCATGAGGATGAAAAGGTGGCCTTCAAGGACTTGCCCAATCGCTTCCCCTCGGTCTTGTCCCGCGACTTCCGCCGGGAAGCGGGCGCCTACGAGGACTTCGACAACCTCTTCGCCATGTATCTCCTCTACAACCTGGGCAAATACAGCGTGCGGGTGAACGAGCAGACAATGCTGCTTGAGATTGAGAAGGACAAGCGCCCAACGACCTACACGGAGGCGGCCGAACTTGCCCTGCAGAGCGCCAGGTCGGACAGCGAGAATTTTCGTCGCCGCCTGATGTTCCGGCCAAGCGGTACAAGGATCGGGGAAACTGCGGACAACACGCACCTCTACAATTTCTCTGACGATAACGTCAAGAAAGGCAGCGCCCTGGAGATGGAAGCCACAGAATGACAAGGAACGCCCGCGAGCAGCTCAAACAACCAAAATGGAGAGCGAAGTGATTACCAGTGCACGCAATCAGTTTTCGGGTGAAGTCTCCGAGGCCAAGCATGGCGCGGTCAACGACGAGGTCACGCTAAGTCTGGCCGGTGGGCAGGCGATCGTTGCCACGGTGACCAGCGAAAGCGCAGCGCGCCTTGGGCTGACCCAGGGCAAGAAGGCGTTTGCCATGGTCAAGGCGACCTCGGTGATCGTGATGGTGGATGTCGATGTCAGCAAGGTGTCGGCGCGCAACGCGATCAGCGGAAAAGTGACCGACCTCAAGAAGGGCGCCGTCAATACGGATGTCACCATTACCGACGATTCCGGCCTGGCGATTTCGGCCATCATCACCAAGAGCAGCGCCGACCGGCTCGGGCTGGCCGTTGGCAAGCCGGCGGCGGCGGTCTTCAAGGCGTCGAGCGTGGTCGTGGGCGTGGATGGCTGACCAGTCCTGGCCGATGTCAGGCCAGCAGCTTCAGCAATGCGGCTAGTGTCCATCTTGCCCTTCGCGAAGCGCTGAGGCGCGCCGCCGCCGGTCGGCGCGGCGGATACCACCTCGAGCGATACCAGGTTGGACACGTGGGCCCCGCCTTTCCGTCGTTGGGAATCACAAGTCGGGCGAAGCCGTCCGTTGTCAGCGGCGTACCGTTCATCGCATACGCGACGATATCGGGTTGTCTGTTGTTCCACCGAGTGGCGTTGGCACTGGAAAACCACACAGTCCCGTATTCCGCACACGTGCAACTACGCTTTCGCCGCGAGGCGAGCCTCCTCAAGGAAGGATCTGATCAAGCCGGCGCTGTGCGACGTCCTTCGCCACAGCAAGCCGAACCGGCGCGGCTCCGGTTCCGACGGTAGATGAAGCTTCGCAATACGCAGGCCGGAAGTCAGCGGCGACGCGATGTCCGGGACCAGCGACACCCCCAGGCCGCGATCCACCATCATGGCGATGGCGAGGAGGGAGCTCAGCTCAAAGCGCTCTTGCGATGGCGTGATCCCGGCCTTGCGCAGGTAATCGTTGGCCTGCTTGCCTCCCCCGAGGCTGCGGTCATAGCGGATCAGCGGCCTGGTGCGCAGCAGTTCATGCGGATCCGCTTCCCTGTCCCGCTGCGCTGCAAGCACGACGAGCGGTTCCTTGCGCAGCAGTTCCCAGGCAAAGGCTTTGGGGATGGAGAAGGGAGGGTGCAGGCAGACGGCGGCGTCAAGCTCCGATTGCTTGACAGCGTCATATAGCTCGCTGGACATGGCAGACCTGATGTGGACGGACACGCCCGGATGCCTGGCGGCAAAACGCGCGAGCGCGTCCGGCAGGAGACTGTGGAGCGCCGTATTGATGGTGCCGATGCGAAGCTCGCGCACCTCGTCCGCCTGGTTCACCCACCCCCTTAGCTCGTCGACTTCCCTGAGCAGCGAGACACAGCGCGCAGCAAGGCGGCGCCCAGACTCTGTGGGCGCTACGGTACGGCCGGCTCGTGCCAGCAACTCAGTGCCAAGTTCGCGCTCCAGCACCTGGATCTGTTGAGAGACCGCCGCCGGCGTCACATTGAGCCGCCTCGCGGCTTCGGCCAGCGTCCCGGTTTCCACGACCAGGCTGAAAGCCTTGAGATAGCTCGTCTCCATAGAATTTCTATTGTGCGAAGGTAGGAAAGTATAGTTTATCTTCTCTTATGGTTAAGCCACACTGGATTTCACCCCCACGAGATACGGTGTTGGCCATGAGAAGCAAGCTATTCGTCCCCGGTTCACGACCCGAGTTTTTCGCCAAGGCGCTCGCGAGCGACGCGGATGCGCTGTCCTTCGACCTGGAGGATGCGGTTGCCGAAGAGAAGAAGGCCGAAGCCCGTGATCTGCTGTCACAACTGCTGCGTTCCCCAGAGACTCGCTCGACGGCAAAGACCCTGATCGTTCGCGTCAATGGCCTCGACACCGGGCATTGCGAGGCCGACCTGGCCGCAGTGGTGGTGCCGGGCCTGCACCTGGTCAACCTGCCAAAGCCGGAGAGCGTCGACGAGGTCCGCCGCGTGGCGGCGGCGATCGAACAGGCGGAGCGGGCCAACGGCTTCACCGACGGGGATGCGAAGGTCCAGTTGCTGCTGAACATCGAGTCGCCAAAGGCGCTGCGTTGCGCCGCCGAGCTGGCGGGCGCACATCCCCGCGTGGCAGGCCTGCAGCTTGGGCTGGGCGACCTGTTCGAGCCAGCCGGCATTCATCGGCGCAGCACGGCAGCCATCGCATCAGCCATGTTCGCCGTGCGGATGGCGGCTGCCGAAGCCAACGTCTACGCCTATGACACGGTGTTCGCCAACATTCGCGATACCGAAGGCTTCCGCGCCGAGGCGGAGATGTCCAGGCAGATGGGCTTCCTGGGCAAGAGCTGCATCCACCCAAGCCAGATCGCGCTGGCAAACGATGTCTATCGCCCGTCCGACGAGGAGATCGCGCACGCGCTGCGGGTCGTCGCGGCTGCCGCCCTGGCGCAGGCCGACGGCGTCGGAGCCTACGTCGTGGATGGAAAGATGATCGACGCTCCCTTCGTCCGGCGTGCACAGGCCACTGTCGGGATCGCCAGGCGGCTCGGACTGATCGCCGCCTGACCCCACATCACAGACCCACATAAAACCATACAGGAGACAGACCATGACGACCTCACAATCGCGTCGTGCCGCCGCATGCTTCGGGCTGATCGCCGCGTTCGGCGCTCTGGCGGTATCGGCCGCTGCTGCCGCCGAGAACCCCTATCCGTCCAAGCCCATCACGATCATCGTGCCGTATCCGCCTGGTGGCTCGAACGACATCTTCGCCCGCATCGTGGCGAAGGAACTCGGCGAGGAACTGAAGCAGCCGGTAATCATCGACAACCGCCCCGGAGCGAGTGGCAACACGGGAACCGGCATGGCGGCCAAGTCAGCGCCGGACGGCTATACCCTGGTCGCGGTCTCGTCGAGCATGACGACCAATGCGGCGGTGCAGAGCAAGCTGCCATACGATGCGGTCAAGAGCTTTGCGCCGGTGGCGATGGTTGCCAAGGGGCCGTTCATCGTGGCGGTCAGCAACGACTTTCCTGCCAAGACGCCGCAGGAACTGATCGGCGCGATCCGCGCCAACCCGGGCAAGTTCAACTACGCGTCTTCCGGCCCCGGCAGCGTCAACCAGTTCGGCACCGAACTGCTCAAGGCCAAGGCCGGCAAGCTGGCCATTACGCACGTACCCTACCGTGGCATGGGCCCCGCCATCACCGACCTGATCGGCAACCAGACCCAGGTGCTGATCTCGAGCGGTCCCTCGCTGCTGCCGATGGTCCGGGCCGGCAAGGTGCGGGCCGTGGGTATCACCAGCCTGAAGCCAAGCCCTGTCGCGCCGGACCTGGTGCCGATGGCGAGCGCGGTCCCTGGCTACGAGTTTGAACTCTGGTGGGGCTTTCTCGCGCCTGCAGGCACGCCGCCGGCGGTCATCACGCGGCTCAATGCGGCGGTGAACCAGGCGCTGGCGACGCCCGCCGTCAAGGCGGCCATCCTCAGGGAAGGGGCCGAGGCGAAGCCCGTCACTCCCCAACAGTTCGCCGAGACGATTGCGGCCGATGTGGTCCGGTGGAAGGCGCTGGCCAAGCAGCAGAACATTGTCGCGGATTGAACCCCTAGCTGATTCGGAGGCTGTATGCAAACCAACACCACTGCCGGGGAAGATGTCTTCGGCTCAAACCGGGCGGGACAGCCAGGTCCACTGAGCGGCGTACGCGTGCTCGACCTGAGCGCCTATATCGCGGGGCCGTACGGCTGCTCACTGCTCGCCGACCAGGGCGCGGACGTCATCAAGGTCGAGCCGCCCGTGGGCGACAACCTGCGCAAGTATCCCTCGACACTGGCAGCCGAAAGCCGGGCCTTCCTCGGCGTCAACAGAAGCAAGCTGGGCGTCGTGCTCGACCTGAAGAACCCGGCCGATCTGGAGCGGCTGCTGGCGTTGGTGCGCAATGCGGACGTGCTGGTGCATAACTTCCGCCCCAGCGTGCCGGGCCGGCTCGGCATTGGCTACGAGCAGCTCATTGCCGTCAACCCGCGCCTGATCTACTGCGCCGTCACAGGCTACGGCGAGACGGGCCCGCTGAAGGACAAGGCCGGTTACGACCAGGTGCTGCAGACCATGACCGGCATGTGCACGCTGCAGGGCAAGCACGGGGGGCCGCCGGAGATCCTGTACGGCTCCGTGGTTGACTACTATGCCTCGGCCCTGGTCGCAGGTGCGGTATCTTCGGCGCTCTACGAGCGGGAGAAGAGCGGGGCAGGGCAGTATGTGGGCGTGTCGCTGCTGCGCGCGGCGCTGACCATGCAATCGGCCCGGATGGTCTGGGCCGAATCGGAGCCCAGGGAGATTGGGCGCGACATGCGCTCGGGCGGGATTACCGGCATTCATCCGACCAGGGACGGCTACATCTATATCTCGGCAAATACCCCGCATTTCTGGCGGGCGCTGTGCGAGAAGACCGGCCTGGCCGATCTGCTGTCGACCGATCGCTACGACAGCGTGCGCAAGCGCGCCGAGCATCATGGGGAAATCGTGCCCCGCCTGCACGCGGCATTGCAGGAGCGATCGGCCCTGGAATGGGAGATCATATTCGGCGAGGAGGTGCCGTGCGCGGCCGCGCGCTCGGTGGAGGACATGTTCGATTTTCCCCAGGTCGCCGCGGAAGAGATGCTGGCAACGTTCGATCACCCCGTGGTTGGCCGTTATCGCGGCTTCACGCGCGCCGTGAAGTTCGGGCGCACGCCCGGTCCGGAGCCGTTCGCCGCCCCGGCGCTCGATCAGCATGGGGACAGGGTCCGTGAAGCAGCGGACAGGCTGGCACGGCATGCCTGACCCGCGCTACGGCGGCCCGATCCCGCCGGTGTCGAACAGTTCGGCAAGCTGCGCGCCACACAGCGCAGCGCTCGCCAACGCCTGCGATGCTCACTTGCACATCTATGACCCGCGCTTCGCGGCGATTGCGCCAGTGGTGGCAAATGCAACCGTGGAAGACTACCGTGGCGTGCAAGCGCTGCTTGGCACGAGCCGCGCGGTCATCGTGCAGCCTCGCTGTTATGGCACAGACAACAGCGCCACGCTCGATGCGATCCAGCAGTTGGGTATCGGCAATGCGCGCGGCGTTGCCGTGGTGTGGCCGGATGTGACAGACGAGACCCTGCACGCCCTGCATGCGGGCGGTATCCGTGGCATCCGGTTCTCCCTCTACACCGAGGCCCATGCGGTGGTGAGCTTCGGGATGGTGGAAGAACTTGCCAATCGTGTTGCCGGGCTGGGCTGGCATCTGCAATTGCACTGGACCGCAGACCAGATCGTCGCCCGCCGCGACCTGCTTGCACGCCTGCGCACGCCGCTGGTATTCGACCATCTGGCCCGCCTGCCGCTGCCCGGCGGTACCGCGCACCCTGCGTTCTCACTCGTATCCAACCTGCTGGCGCGTGGCAATGCGTGGCTGAAGCTGTCCGGCGCGTATCTGGATTCCGTCGTCGGCGCCGCCGGGCGCTATGCGGACATCGACCCCGTGGCGATGGCATGGGTGCGCACCGCGCCGGAACGGCTGGTGTGGGGCAGTGACTGGCCCCACTCCACGGAGACCCGCTTCAAGCCGGACGATGCCTTGCTGTACGACCTGCTGGCCCACTGGACCGGCACTGAGGCGCTCCGGCGGCGCATCCTGGTGGACAACCCCGCCCTACTGTACGGATTCGAGACTGTATAGCCGGCCCGAACCAATAAAAAATCGGAGACAACATGAAAACGATCCTGCACCGCCTTGGCAAAGGCCTGGCGATTCTGGCTGCGGCGGTGCCGCTCGGCGCCTTCGCGTTCCCCGACAAGCCGATCCGCATGGTGGTGCCCTATTCGGCGGGTGGTGGTGCCGATAACACGGCGCGCGTCGTGGCCCAGAAGATGGGAGAGATCCTCGGGCAGACTGTCGTCATCGACAACAAGCCGGGCGCTGGCGGCGTCATCGGCGCCGACGTCGTGGCCAAGGCTACCCCGGATGGCTATACGGTGCTGTACGACGCCTCGGCGTTTGCGGTCAACGGCGCGCTGCGCAAGCTGCCGTTCGATCCGACAGGCGATTTCATTCCGATCTCGCTGGTGGCGACCGCGCCGCAGATCCTGGTGGTTGCGGCGAACGCGCCTTACAAGACCGTTGCCGACTTCATCGCCTCGGCAAAGAAGTCGCCCGGCAAGCTGACCTATGCCTCCGCCGGCGCTGGCACGGGCTCGCACCTCGCTGCGGAGATGTTCAATGAGCAGGCCAAAATCGAATTGCTGCATGTTCCGTACAAGGGCGGCGCGCCGGCGCTGACCGATGTGATGGGCGGGCAGGTCGCATCCTATTTCGGCAATACTGCGTCGACGCTGCAATACGTGGCCGGTGGCAAGCTGCGTGCGCTGGCGGTGACCTCCAGAACGCGCATGAAGGCCTTGCCCAATACGCCGACCTTGGCCGAGAGCGGCATGCCGGACTATGAAGTGCTTGAGTGGAACGGCGTGTTCCTGCCCAAGGGCACCGCACCGGATCGCGTGCAGGCAATTGCCAGTGCCGTACAGAAGGCGGTGGCCGATCCGGGGGTGCGCGCCAGGCTGCAGCAAGCCGGACTCGATCCGGTGGGCAACACGCCGCAGGCGTTCAAGGGCTTCCTGCAGACCGAGTCGGCGCGCTGGCATGCCCTGGTCCAGGCACGTGGCATCCGCGTTGAATAACAACGGCTCTGCCATGGCAGCCGCCTCTCTTTTTGACGCTCGCGTTGAGAGTGGGGACGCTGACGAGAAAGGCGGGCAAGCCGACTTGCCCGCCTTTCTCGTTTTCTCTGCGCAAGCAAGCGTCAGATGATGCCCGCAGCCTTGAGTCCCTGCAGCTGCTCCGGGGTGAGGCCGAGCTTGCGGAACAAGATTTCGTTGTGCTCGCCGATTGCGGGTCCGGTGCGTACCGGCAGCGGCGCGTGTCCTGAGAAGCGCGGCACCACGCAAGGTGCCGGGATCGTGCCGAGATCCGCGTCGGGCAGGCGGACAATGGCCTCGCGTGCCTTGAGGTGCGGGTCTTCGATGACGTCGGCGATGCTGAAGATCTTGCTGAACGGCACGTCGCAGCGTTCGAGGGCGGCCGCTGCCTCGGCGTAGGAGCGCGATGCGAACCAGGCGGCGATCATGCCGTCGAGCACGCGAAGGTTGCGGATGCGGCTGGCGTTGTCGCAGTAGTCGGAAGATGTCGCCATCTCCGGCCTGCCGATCGCATCGGCCAGGCGCCGGAAGGTGACATCGGGCGAGGCCACCACGGTGAGCCAGACGCTGTCCCCGGTCCGGTACATATTGGAAGGCGCCGCATAGGTGGTGAGGTTGCCGGCGCGCTCGCGTGCCTGTCCAAGTTGCTCATATTCCACCGGCAACGGCTCGAGGATGCGCAGCAGCGCCTCGGTGGCCGACAGGTCGATCTCCCGCCCGCGCTGGCCTGGTGCGCGACGGCTGTCCGCAACAGCCGCCGCGATGGCGAATGCGCCGAACATACCCGCCACCATATCGCCGACCGGGTAGTTCATATGCATCGGGCTGCCGCCTTGCTCGCCGCAGAGATTGGTGAAGCCGCTCATGGCCTCGAAGATGCGCGCAAAGCCGGGTCTTCCTGCATAGGGGCCGGTCTGCCCGAAGCCGGTCAGGCGCAACACCGTCAAGCGCGGATTGGCCGCAGTAGCGACCTGATTTTTATGTGGTGTCTCCCATTGAATAGTCATTCTCTGGCCCGCGTCCGGCGTGCGGAGGCGGGCGGGCGGTGCCCATCAATCGATGCGTACGTTGGCCCGCTTCACTGCATCGCCCCATTTGGTACGTTCGGATGCGATAAAGCTGCCGAACTCCTTGCGGCTCATTGGCACAGTCACCGCACCGAGGTTGCTGATAGCCGCCTGCCAGTCTGGGGTGGCCACGATCCTGGCGATCTCCGTGGCAAGCTTGTCCGAGATAGCCGCGGGCACGCGCCGGGGTGCGACCACGCCGATCCATGCGTCGGCCTGGAAGCCCGGATAGCCAGAATCGCCGATGGTCGGCACTGCCGACATCGTCGGGATGCGCTTCTGGCTGGCGACCGCCAGCGGCTTGAGCTTGCCTTGCCGGACCAGCGGCTGGACGATGGAAGCTACCTCGAACATCACGTCGACCTGGCCGCCGGCGAGATCGGTCAGCGCGGCCACGCCACCCTTGTACGGAACGTGGGTGAGATCGATGCCGGCGCGATGCCGGAACATCTCCATCGCCAGGTGATTGGTCACGCCATTGCCGCCTGAGGCGTAGTTGACCTTGCCCGGATGCTGGCGGGCGTAGCGGACCAGGTCCTCAACCGAGTTGAAGGGCGAGCGGGCGTTGACGACCAGCACCAGCGGGAACAGCCCGAGAAAGCCAATGGGCTCGAAGTCGCGCGTGCTGTCGTACTTCAGGCTGGGGTAGATCCAGGGATTGACGGTCAGCGGCCCGCTCGACGTGGCGAGGATGGTGTAGCCATCGGCATCGGCGCGCGCGGTCACCTCCGCGGCCAGGCCGGCGCCGACACCCGGCTTGTTCTCGACGAAGAACGACTGCCCCATGGCTGCAGTGAGCCGCTGGCCGAGCATGCGCGCGACGACGTCGGTGGTCTGCCCGGCAGGGAAGCCGACCAGCACGCGTACCGGCTTGGTGGGGTATTCCGCGAGTGCGGGCAGCGCGGCCGCGGCCGACAACAGCATGGTCAGTACAAGCTTTGGTAGATGCATCTTGTCTCCTATTTCTCTGTATGACGCCGGCGTTTGCAGCCGGCACACCCGCGCGCGGTGGCGCGCCAGTCGGTACTTCCAGTCCCGTGCTAGCGGATCGCCCCCGCCGCGCGCATGCCCCTGATCTCTTCCTGTCCATACCCCGCAGCCAGCAGGATCGCGTCGGTGTGCTCGCCAAGCATCGGCGCGCGCTGGCGCACCGCGCCGGGGGTGGCACTGAGCTTGATCGGCACGCCGGCGATCCTGACCGGCGTGGCCGAGCCCGGTTGCTCAACGTCGACCAGCATTTCGCGCACGCGGTAGTGCGGGTCCTCGAAGATCTCCGTCGAGGTGTAGACCGGACCGAACGGCACCTTGCCACCCAGGCACTGTGCGATCTCCTCCTTGGTGCGCGCCGTGCTGAACGCTTCGATCGCGTCGATCACCTGCTGTGCGTTGCGCACGCGCGCGGCGTTGGTGGCGAAGTCCTCGTCGGTGGCCATGTCGGGGCGGCCGATGGCGTGGGCCAGCTTGATCCAGAACGCGTCGGTGGCGCAGGCGATCGAGACGTAGCCATCGCGGGCGCGAAACAGGCCGAACGGGCACAGCAGCGGGTGGCGGTTGCCTTCCGGCGCAGGCACGGTGCCGGTGTAGGAGGTCTGGTAGACGATGCGCTCGCACATGGCCAGCACGGCGTCGGTCATGGCCACGTCGACGAACTGGCCTTCGCCGGTCTCGCGCGCGCGATGCACCGCGGCCAGGATGCCGATGCACAGCATCAGCGCCGGCACGGTGTCGCCGACGCCGGGACCGATCTTGGTCGGGGTGTCGCGGTCCGGTCCGGTGATTCCCATCATGCCGCCCATGGCCTGCGAGACCACATCATAGGCCGGCCATTGCGCATAGGGGCTCTCGCCGCTGCGCGGATCGCCGAAGCCGCGCACGGTGCCATAGACCAGGCGCGGATTGGTCTCGCGCAGGGCTTCATAGGCCAGCCCCAGTCGCTCCATCACGCCGGCCCGGAAGTTCTCCACCACGATGTCGGCACCGTCGATCAGCTTGCGCACGATCTCGCGGCCGGCGTCGGTCTTCAGGTCGACGGCGATGGATTGCTTGTTGCGGTTGACGCTCTGGAAATATCCGCCATAGTCGCGCAGCGTATCGTCGGCGCAGAAGGGACCGGTGATGCGCGTGCCGTCGCCAGTCATGGCTTCGACCTTGATGACGTCGGCCCCGTGGTCGGCCAGCATCTGCGTGCAAAAGGGGCCGGCCAGCATCTGGGTGAGGTCCACCACACGCAGGCCGGCAAGGGCGCCAGCGGGCTTGGAAGCGGACGGTTGTGATTGCTGCATGCTTGACTCCGAAGGGGCGGCTCAGGCGGCGGCGCCGGCCATGAAAGCGTGGATGCGGGGATACAGCGCGGCAGCCGGCAGCGCATCGAGTTCCTCGACGAAGGCCCACAGCGCTTCCGCCTGCGCCAAGCCGACCAGCGCCGCGGCCTTGGTCCTGAGCTTGGTGGCCTTGCGCGCGTAAGGCATCGGGTCGCTCAGTTCGACGTGTGCGGTGTGGACGGCGCCGGCGCGCGTGTCTACGCGCGCGTGGCAGGCCGTATCGGCAATCGCCGGATCGGCTTCGATGATCACGCGGCGGGCGAGGTCGAGCAGCACGGGGTCTTCGCAACGCGCGTCGGTAAACGAGTCGAGCGCAGCGGTGTCGATACCGGCCAGTACCATCGCCGCGGTCAGCGACAGGCTGAACTTGGCTTCCAGGCCGGTGCGCGGCCGTTCGATGCAGCAGACCGGCAGCCACTGCGGGTTGATGCGCAGCCTGACCTGTTCGATGTCCTGTGCATGCAAGGCGTGGTCCGCACGCAGCGCCAGCAGCGCCTCCAGGGCAGGGTGGGTGCCGTGGCAGCAGGCGTGGAACTTGTATTGCACATCGGCAAAGCGGAAAACTTCCGGCAACCCGTCGAAAGGGGCAGCCACGCCGCCCTCGCGCACGCCGTGCGTGGCGGCAAAGCCGCCGGCGCACTCGATGGCGTCGGGACGCGAAATAAAGCCGAGCCCGGCCAGCGTCGCGGCCTCGACCCCGCTAGATGCCGCCATGCCGGCATGGAAGGGCTTGCTCATGGTGCCGAACTGGCATTTGAGGCCGCTCGCCCGCGTGGCGGCCAGGCCAAGTGCGTAGCCAGCCTGCACCGCATCGAGCCCGAGCAGGCGTGCGCTTGCCGCAGTGGCGCCAAATGCGCCAGAAGTGGCGGTCTGGTGGAAGCCGGCGTTGTAGTGAGGGCGGCCCAGCCAGCCGCCCACGCGGCAGGTCACCTCGACGCCGGTCAGGAAGGCTTCCAGCAGGGCCTTGCCGTCCGCCTGCTGCCGCTCGGCAACGGCGAGCGCGGCTGGCAGTACTGCGACGGTCGAGTGCCCGACAAAGTCGAAGTGGGTGTCGTCGTAGTCCAGCGCATGCGAGGCGGCGCCATTGAGCAGCGCCGCAGCACGCGCCGGCACACGTTCGGCCATGCCGAAGGCGCTGGCCTGCGGGGTGCCGGCTTCGCCGCGGACCATGGTCCGCACCGCCTGGCTGACGGGCTCGCCGGCGCCGGCCAGTGCCACCGCAAAGAAGTCATAGACCGACAATCGCGCGATGCCGAGCGCCTGCTCAGGCAAGCGCAGCGCGCGGTCGACGGCGAAACGCGCGGCCTGCCGGCTGATGCCGGCGCCGGCGAGGTCCGTAACTCGTGGGGATGTGTGCATGGTCGGGCTCCGGCGTTCAGGCTTCGACCTTGCCCAGCATCGCATCCGAGATGATGCGCATCTGGATCTCGGAGGTGCCTTCGAAGATCTTGGTCAGGCGTGCATCGCGCCAGTAGCGCTCGGCGGCAAAGTGGGTGGTGTAGCCGGCGCCGCCGTGGATCTGCAGGCCTTCGCTGGTGACGCGCTCCGACATCTCGCTGGCGAACAGCTTGACCATGGCGGCTTCCGTGGAGCAGCGCTGGCCGTCGTCGATCTGCTCGCACACGGCGTAGAGCAGGGCGCGCGAGGCTTCGATCTGCGTGGCCATGTCGGCCAGCTTGAAGCGGATCGCCTGGAAGTTGCCGATCGGGGAGCCGAACTGGGCCCGGTCGCGGGAGTACTGGATCGCATCTTCCAGGCTGCCCTGGGCCAGTCCGATCGAGCGGGCGGCGGTGTGGGCGCGGGCGGTTTCCAGGCCGGCAGTGGCCAGGTAGAAGGCTTTGCCTTCTTCGCCGACCATCTTGTCGGCGGGCACGCGGCAGCCGTCGAAGGCCAGCTCCCAGGTGCTCCAGCCGTAGTAGCCGATCTTGGGGATGGGGCTGCCCTGGACGCCCTCGGGCAGCTGGCCGCGCGGCTTCTCGAGCATGAAGGCGGACAGGCCGCGATGGCGGGCCTTGGGATCGATCACGGGGTCGGTGCGGCAGACCACCAGGATGAAGTCGGCCTCGTCGGCGAAGGTGCACCAGTACTTGCTGCCGGTGATGACCCAGTCGTCGCCGTCGCGCACGGCGCGGCACGAGATATTGGCCACGTCGGAGCCGGCGTTCGGTTCCGACAGCGAGAACGCGCCGAGGAATTCGCCGCGTGCCATGCGCGGCAGGTAGTCGGCCTTCTTCTCGGGCGACAGGCCCTTGAGCGCGCCGATCAGGCCGTTGCCGCGCGCGATCATGCTGCCCACGCTCATCCAGCCGCGCGACAGCTGCTCGGCCACCAGGCAGTACTCATAGGCGCCCAGGCCCAGGCCGCCGTATTCCTCGGGAATCAGGATGCCGAAATAGCCCATCTCGGCCATTTCGTCGATCAGCTCGCGCGGGATCTGGCCTTTCTCGGGGTCCAGCTTGTTGGCGAGCGGCAGCACGCGATCCATGGTGAATTGCCTTGCGGCTTCCTGGATCATGCGCCGCTCTTCGGTCAGTTTTTGCACGTTGCGCTCCTTGGGACAGTCTCTTCGATGCCGCGTTGTTGGCCTTTATGTACGTACATAATAAGAGATTGATGGGGATGGGTGGCAAGTAAAATCGACGGTACCCCCCATATCGGGGGGGTGGTTTCGGCGCGTTTTTGCGTGAATTTCGGCAGCCAAGTGGCGCCGCAGCAGTTGACATACGTTCTCGTGCCATTCACTATGTGCGGACATAAAGAAGGCGATATTCCGTCAGCTGAGGAGAGAAGGAGCAATGCAGAAGAACCGGAGCGGCAACTTTTTCGAAGACTTCCGCGTAGGCATGCGCATCCGGCACGCCACGCCGCGCACCCTGACCGAGGGCGACCGCAGCCTGTACATCGCCCTGACCGGCAGCCGCACGGCACTGGGCAGCGCCGATACCAGTGCGGCGCGGCTTGGTTTGGCGCAACGGCCGCTGGAGGACCTGCTGGTGTTCAACACCGCATTCGGCAAGACCGTGCCGGATATCTCGCTGAACGCGGTGGCCAATCTCGGCTACGCCGACGTGCGCTTCCTGGCCCACGTCTATCCCGGCGACACCCTGTCGGTGGACAGCGAGGTGATCGGGCTGAAGGAGAATTCGAACCGCAAGAGTGGCGTGGTCTACGTGCGTTCGACCGCGAGCAACCAGCGCGGACAGGAGGTGCTGTCGTGGATCCGTTGGGTGATGGTGCACAAGCGTGACCACGGCGCTGCCTGCGGCGCAGCGGTGGTGCCGGCGACCGAGCCGGTGGTGCCGGCCGCGCGGCTCTATCACGGCGGCTATAGCGCCCGTGTGCGCGAGATCTGCAGCGTGACCGGCGTGCAGGACCTGTGGGAAGACTATGCGCCGGGCGAGCGCATCGACCACCTCGGCGCGATGACGGTCAACGACAGCGACCACAGCATCGCCACGCGGCTTTACCAGAACACCGCACGCGCGCACTTCGACGGCTTTGCCATGGCGGCCGCCGGCGGGCAGCGGCTGGTGTACGGCGGGCACGTGATCTCGTTGTGCAAGGCGCTGTCGTATGGCGGCCTGGAGAACGCGCTGTCGGTGCTGGCGATTAATGGCGGCAGCCACGTCAACCCCACCTATGCCGGCGACACCATCGCCTGCGCAACCCAGGTGGTGGAAAAGCTCGACCTGGGGCTGGCGCATGTCGGTGCGCTGCGCCTGCGCACCATCGGCATCAAGAACGCTGCCGCCAGCACGGTGGTGTTCCCGCCGGCGGGCGACGGCAAGCCGGCGCATCCGGCCAACGTCGTGCTCGATCTCGACTACACCATCGCAATGCCACGCCGCGGCCGCTGATCCAGCCTACGTACCCATTCCAACATCCGCTTCCAGGAGTTATCCATGACCACCACCCATCCGCGCGACGCGCTCTTTGCCGGCGAGAAATCCTTCCCCGTGCTGGCCGCGTGCGAGCATTTCGCCGGCAGCGAGAAGCTGATCGGCAAGGCCTTCGACCTGCAGGTCGAGTACGGTCCGGTTTTTGACGTGACCTGCGATTGCGAGGACGGCGCCGCCGCTGGCCAGGAGCGCGAGCATGCCGCCATGGTGGCGCGCATGATCGCGTCGGAGCGCAACCGCCATGGCCGTGCCGGCGCACGTATCCACGACCCGGCGCACCCGGCCTGGCGCCAGGATGTCGACATCATCGTGGGCGAGGCCGGCAGCCGCCTGGCCTATATCACCGTGCCCAAGGCCACCAGCCACCAGCAGGTGGCCGAGGTGATCGGCTACATCGGCGATGCCGCGCGCAAGGCGGGCCTTGGCCGCGACATCCCGGTCCACGTTCTGGTGGAAACGCACGGTGCGCTGCGCGATGTGTTCCAGATCGCGGCACTGCCCAATATCGAGGTGCTGGACTTCGGCCTGATGGATTTCGTCAGCGGCCACCATGGCGCGATCCCGGCGGCGGCGATGCGCAGCCCCGGCCAGTTCGAGCACGCGCTGCTGGCGCGCGCCAAGGCCGACATGGTGGCCGCGGCGCTGGCCAACGGCATCGTGCCGGCGCACAACGTCTGCCTGAACCTGAAGGACGCCGAGGTGATCGGCGGCGATGCCACGCGCGCGCGCAATGCATTCGGCTTTCTGCGCATGTGGAGCATCTATCCCGCGCAGATCCTGCCCATCGTCAATGCCATGCGTCCCGATTTCACCGAGGTGGAGGACGCGGCAGGGATCCTGTGCGCCGCGCAGGATGCGGACTGGGGCCCGATCCAGTACAAGGGCGAGCTGCACGACCGCGCCACCTATCGCTACTTCTGGGGCGTGCTGGAGAAGGCGAAGATCACCGGCATGACGCTGCCGGCCGAAGCGGACAAGCGCTTCTTCGCGGCCTGAGCCGCGCGGCGCCTGGGCGCCGCCGTCGCTTGTCTTACAATGCGCCCACCCATTTTCATGGAGCGGCCTGGGGCCAGCTCATCGCAATGCGCAACCAACTGAAGGACAAGCGGACGGAAGCACCGGCCGCGCCGGGCGGGACAGCCCCGACCCGCTATGCCGAGCTTGCCAGCACCCTGGTGCGGGATATCGTCGAGGGCCGCCGCGTGGTCGGCAGCCTGCTGCCGACCGAGCATGAACTGGCCGAGCATCATGGGGTCAGCCGGCATACCGTGCGCGCCGCGCTCAGGCTGCTGCAGGACTGGGGCTACATCTCGCGCAAGAAGGCGGTGGGGACCATCGTCGAGAGCGCCAACCCGGACGCTGCCTACACCCAGTCGTTCGGCACCGCCGAAGACCTGGTGCGGGTGGCCGCCACGGAGATCCGCAGCATCGAAGCGGTGCACAGCGTCACGCTCGACCGCGCCGACGCCCGCTTGCTGGAAGCGCCGATCGGCAGCGAATGGCTGCGCTTTTCCGGCACGCGGGTCGATTCCCGCAAGGGCAGCACGCCGGTGGCACACGCCGATATCTACATCGACGCCTCGCTTGCGCACCTGACGGACACCATCCGCAGCAATCCGAAGCTGCTTGTCAGCACGCTGATCGAGCGCGATTGCGGCGTGGCCATTGCCGAGATCCGGCAGGTCATCCACGGCGTGCTGATCGACGAGCGCCTGGCACAAGTGCTGGGCGCAGAAGCGGGATCCGCCGGCCTGAGGCTGATTCGCCACTACAAGGACGCGATGGGCAGGATCCTTGAAATCACCGATACGATCTACCCCGCCGATCGTGTGACCGTGGCGTTCCAGCTTAAGCGCAGCCGGGTGCATCTGTAAGCGCCGGCGGCCCCGTGCGCGCCACAAGCGCGCGACCAATGCCTGCAGCAATTTCGCGCATGACCAGACGCAGGCGGGACCGCGCCCGACACGATCGTCGTCAGCGAGGTCGTCGTGCCGCAGCAACAGTTGACCTGAGGCCGTGAGCACCAAGCAGCACTTTAATCTAACTAGTTACAAGCGATAACCGTTATCATTTACATTCATGGCTTTTCGTAATTTGCTTGTTATAAGGAAGAAAAGCCATGAGTTCGAGCCGATGCGGCAAGCTCCCCGCCGCACCCCAAGTCGCGCTGCGCGCGACGGCGTTCGCCGTCTCGATGCTATGCCTGGCGCCGCTAGGGGCATCCGCTCAGCAGACCGATGCGCAGCCGGGGCAGAACGGCAATGCGGAGCATGTGCTCGATACCGTCCAGGTCACCGGCAATTGGCTGGGTACCGGGCTGCAGAACAGTGTGAAGACGTTCGCCGGCGCACGCACCGTGGTTAGCGAGGAGCAAATCGAGCAGAGTGGCGCGAGCAGTATCAGTGACGTCATGCGCCGGATTCCGGGGGTGCAGTCGACCGACAACTCCGGCACCGCCGGCAGCGCCATCTCGCTCAATATCGGCGTGCGCGGCCTTACGGGCCGATACTCGCCTCGCTCTACGGTGTTGCTAGACGGTATTCCGATGGCGGTGGCGCCGTATGGGCAACCGCAACTGTCTTTCGCACCGGTCAGCCTGGGCAATATCGAAGCGATCGACGTGGTGCGCAGCGGCGGCGCGGTGCGGTATGGCCCGCAGAACGTCGGTGGCATCATCAACTTCAACACCAAGCCGATTCCTGGCGGCCCGGGAATCACCGGCGATGCGTCGATCCGCGAAAACATCTACACCGAGGGTGGCGGCAGCAATACCCAGTACAACGCGTTTGTAGGGACCACGCTCGAGAACGGGCTGGGACTGGCTCTCCTGTACTCGGGCATGACGGGCCGCGAATGGCGCAAGGGCAGCGATGATGACGTCAATGATCTGGCCGTGAAATTTGCCTACGACCTCACCAGCACGTCGCAGGTCTACGGTAAGGTTTCGTACTACGACGTGCGCTCGCGTACGCCAGGTGGCCTGACGGTGGCGCAATTCAATGCGGATCCGTTCCAGAATACGCGGCCGAACGACTACTGGAGCGGCAACCGCACGGGCTTCGATCTGGGCTATGTGAACACGATCTCCGCCAATCAGGAGTTCGAAATTCGCACGTTCTTCAACGACAGCTATCGCCAGAGCACGCTGCAGCAGAGCGCCACCCAGATCGCGCACCAGCCTCGCAACTACACCACGTTCGGCATCGAGCCGCGCTATACGCAGCGCGTGGCACTGGGACCGACGCTGCACGACATCACCGTCGGATATCGGTATATCCGCGAGCGTGGCGACGACAATACCTACAACCAGAGCCTCGTAACCGGCAGGGCCGGCCCGACCACCACCTTCGACAACGCCACCGATGCGCACGCCGTCTATATCGACGATCGCATCGCCATCGGCAACTGGCGCATCGTGCCGGGGGTGCGCTTCGAACATATCGACACCACGCGCCAGCAGCGGGGTACCGCGACGCAGTTCGAAAGCATGAATAACAAGGCACTGCCCTCGGTCAATGTCTCGTACCTCGTGAACAATGCGTGGACCGTGTTCGCCGACTACAGTACGTCGTTCGGGCCGGTGCAGAACACCCAGCTCAATTCGCAGACGCCGAATAATCCGCTGCAGCCGGAAGTGGCGCGTACGTTCGAAGTGGGTACGCGTTGGACCGACAACCGGATCAAGGCCGAACTGACTGCATTCAAGATCAAGTTCGACAACCAGATCCTGCAGGTGCCGGGGCTGTTCCCCGTCACGTTCCAGAATATCGGCGCTACTGACCACGACGGCGTGGAAACCGCGATCGACTACACGTTCGATCGCGCCGGTCTGTTCGCGGGGCTGAATGTCTACGCCAACTACACGTACACGCGCGCGATTCAGAAGTCAGGCGCCACGGCCGGCCTGGACGTACCGTTCTACTCGCGTAATACCGATACGCTCGGTGTACGCTACGACTGGCGCAACTGGACGTTCAATGTCTCCACCACGCACCAGAGCTCGCAATTCTCTGACCTGGCCAATACGGTTGCCGAGTCGCCGGATGGCAGCGTGGGCCGCATACCGGGCTTCCGCACCTGGAATCTTCAGGCGATGTTCAAGGTCCCGCAGTGGAAGCGTACCGACATCACGATCGGCTTGAATAACGTGTTCGACAAGCGTTACTACACACGCACCACCGACAGCAATGCCGGTCGTCTGGTCGGCGCGCCGCGCATGGTTTATATCCAGGCGCGTACCGGCTTCTGAGACTGATGCGGGGCTGGCCAGGCGGTTTCAGTGCACCGCATTCGGCCGGCCTCGATCAGACCTCGACCTACGGCTCTTCTGCATCAGCCGGCGAGCAGCTTGCCGTTAAGAAGAATGTGCAGCGTTCTGACAAAGAGAACCACAATTGCGATGCTCAGCATGGCGAGGAGGATGATCGCGATCACCGTCACGGGCCAGGCCTGGACGAACATCGAGTATTTCAGCGAGGCGCTGGCGAGCGCCGCCATCGGAAAGCTGATCGCCCACCAACCGGAAGCAAACGGAATTCCCCTGCGAAATACCTTGGGCGCCAGCGTAAGGAATATGAAGAGCCCGAAGTAGAACAGCAAGCCGGAGAAAGTGTCGACGCGCTGCGTAAAGTTGGTGTAGGCGAGAAAGCCCACTTCGAAAGGTGCCATCAGGATCAACAGCGAAGGGACCATGCCGGCGGGCAGAGGCTCGTGATGAATCATTCGCGACATGATCATCGTAAAGAACAACAGGGCGATCATCGTTCCAACGGCCAGCGCGAACATGTTGATTTCATGGGCCCACGCCATTGGCATGGCGCCCCCTGCAACCGCGATATCCAGCGTCGCCACTCCCGGGATGAACCAGGCGGGAACCGCGTGCGCAGCGTCAATCTTGCCCTGCAGCAGCCGGCTCGCAATGGTGAAACAGAGCGCGATCGTCGAAATTGTGCCCACTATCCAAATGACTTCGGCGAGCGGCTGGCTCAGTTGAGCAACGACCGAGGAGAGCAGCAGGATGGCGATCGTGATCGTGCCGAAAAAATTGCCGGCGACGGGATGCCGGAACTCGCCGACGACCGCGTCCGGATGCTTGATCGCCTTGACGAGATATCCCGCGCTCAGCACCAGGAACACGATGATGGCGAGGATTCCGGCGGCCTCGGATATCAGCGGACTTACCCCAAATTCCTGGCTGGCCTGGCGCCACGCGATAGAGAGTCCGGCAATGCCCATGACCGACGCAAACAAGTTGACGGGCAAATTCCTGATGGAAGCGATTCGTCGCAAAGCCTGCGGATGGGTACTCGAAAGCGTTGACACAGCATATTCTCCAGATTTTGGGTGACCTACGGCGCGGCGTTCTCGACGCGCTCGCCGGGGGACGCCCAGATGGTAGGAGCTTCCACCCAGGAAGATAATCCGGCATTATTGGGAATCATCCTCCCAAAAAATGAGAACGTGGCCGATCGTTTCGAATCGATGTCGATCCTGGTGGCCGTGGTCGACGCAGGCAGTTTTTCTGCCGCGGCGCGCCAGCTAGAGATTCCGCTTGCAACGGTCAGCCGCAAGGTCGGAGAACTGGAGTCGCACCTGAAAACCCGACTCCTGCATCGCTCCACCCGACAACTTGCCCTTACCGAAGCCGGACATTCCTATGTCGCCGCATGCCGGCGCATTCTCGAGGAAGTGGGAGAGGCGGAGCGTGCCGCGTCGGGGGAATACGCGGCGCCTAAAGGTGAGCTTGCCATCACTGCGCCCCTTGTCTTCGGACGTTTACATTTGTTGCCGGTGGTCGCGGAATTCCTCAAGACTTACCCGGACATCGATGTGCGGATGGTGCTGACCGACAGAGTGATGCATCTGCTTGAAGAGCAGGTCGATGTCGCAGTGCGGATCGCTGAACTGCCCGACAGCAGTTACATCGCGACGCGGATTGGCACAACGCGTCGGGTGGTTTGCGCGAGCCCAGCCTACTTCGCTGAACATGGCACGCCGACGAGCCCCCTTGAGATCACCGCCCATGCATGCATCACCATGGAACAGATTGCATCCAGGCAAGTCTGGACCTTCATGTCGGGCAAGGCGGAGATGGAGGTGCCTGTCCGCTCGCGGCTTGCCGTAAGCACTGCCGAAGCCGCAATCGATGCGGCGGTGGCCGGGGTCGGCCTCACTCGCGTGCTGTCCTACCAGATGGCGGATGCGATGCGTGCCGGTGCGCTCAAGACCGTGCTCGAAGCGTTCGAGCCGGCACCGTGGCCCATCAGCCTTGTTCACACCGGACAGGGAATCCTGCCGCTGAAACTGCGCGCATTTCTTGATTTCGCCGGGCCTCGGTTGAAGGCCCGGCTGCTGGAGCTGGGTATCTGAAGGCAGGTCCGGCGGCCCGCCTCTGTGCGAAGGCATGGTGAAGCGGGGCTGGGGACGCATCATCAATATCTTGTCCCTCAGTGGTTCGAAGGGTGCGTTCGCCCGCACCTGCCGAAAGCTCAGCCCGCAGCATCCTCCCGCGCTGCTTCGTATTGCCCCAGGCAGGCCATGCCATTCAGTCGTGAGCGCTGCAGCAGCGTCCGTTGCGCTTGCGCCGCGTTAGCGGCCTCGCCGCGCCAGGCGAACAGGGGCGGCTCCTGCAAGGCGCGCCCGTAGGAGAAGCTCAGCCGCCAGGGCAATGGGGCGAGCCGGTTCATGGCATCGAGATTGGCGGTGGCCTCAGTGGGAGTTTGTCCGCCGGACAGGAAGAAGATGCCCGGCACCGCCGCCGGCACCGTGCGCTTGAGCACCTGAACAGTCTCCCTGGCAACCTCGGCCGGCGCCGCGTGCCCGGCCTCCTTGCCGGGGAGCACCATGCTGGGTTTCAGCAGCATGTGTTCGAGCACCACCGCATGCCGGTGCAAGGCGTGAAAGACTTCGTGCAAAACGGCCTCGGTGACCTCGGCGCAACGCGCCATGGAATGCGCGCCATCCATCAGCACCTCGGGCTCGACGATGGGCACCACGCCCGTCTCCTGGCAGATGGCTGCATAGCGTGCCAGCGCCTCCGCATTGGCCTGGATGGCAGCCCAGCCAGGCAGGTTGTCCGACACGATGTACACCGCGCGCCACTTGGCAAAGCGCGCGCCCTGCTGGTGATAGCCGGCAAGCCGCTTGGCCAGCCCGTCGAGACCCTCGGTGACCTCGTCTCCGGGAGCATGGGCGAGCGCGAGCTTGCCCTTGTCCACCTTGATGCCGGGCACGATGCCTTGGCGCGCAGCCAGTTCTGGCAGCGGCGTGCCATCGTCGGCGCGCTGGCCCAGCGTTTCCTCGTACAGGATCACGCCGCTGATGAATTCACCAAGGCCCGGTGTCGACAGGAGCAGGTTGCGCCACGCCCGGCGGCTTTCCTCGCTCGATTCCACACCGATACGCTCGAACCGCTTGGCGATCGTCGGCCCGCTCTCGTCGGCGGCCAGCAGGCCCTTGCCCGCTTGCACCAGGGCGTCCACGGTGGCTTGCAGTTCGCTTCCTGTGTCCATGATGTTGCTCCGCGAAGGTGACATAGGAACAAGCATTAGCTCGGAAATGCAATCGCGCAAGCGAGCCGTGGCGCGTTGCCCGTGCTTATGGTGGCCGTCCGAACGCTTCGCGCAGCTTGCCCTTGGCCTGCTCGAGCGTGGCGCGACGCTCCTTGGGCAGATTGCGGCCGGCGCGATTGATGTAGAAGTTGAGCATCGACATCGCCGACTGGAAAGCCGTGCCCTTGCGGCGCCGGCTGCCCAGGGCGGAACGCTTGAGCGAGGCGGCGATCTCCTCGGGGCTGTCCGAAGCGAAGAGATGCGGTTCGAGGTCCAGCGCGTTGCTGTGCTCGGTCACGTCCTGTGACCAGCGCTGCGCATTCCTGGCGCCACCCTTTGCCGGCTGGCGAATGGATTTCGTGGCGGCCATTGCCGGTCCTCCTACAGCTTCATCGGCATCCATCAAGCGTAGGCAACCTTTCGCCGTCTTGGCCAGGTCGGGGGCTGCAAGATGCGGTACCGCCAGCGGCATGCACGATCGCGCGCAGAGGGTTATTTCGTATGGTTTGGTCGTACGGCGGTCCTGGCGTCAGACACTGGCGTTGGGGCCTGACAATACATTCAAGCCCCCCCCGCTTCGCGGGATGGCTTAACTCAGGCATCAGACTTGGCGGGGCCAGCACGTGTTGGCCGTTGGCTGGTTGTCGATCCACATACACATCGTCCGTCGTATTATCTACGGACCGGTCGGGTCCGTAGACTTGGAGAACAGTATTCACTCGACCAGCACGCCTGGCGGCGTGCTGATTGCCCGCTACATGCGCAACGGCGAGGTGCGCACAGGGGTGTTCGAAGAAGTCGATTAACGGATCTTCTGCGAATTGCCTTGTAGCGACTATTCGATAGCGTTCGTGATGGCGCTGCTGGCGTTGCCTGAGGCGCGCGAGCAGGGGCCTCTACTCCGGACTTGGGTACGGAGCTTGGGAACTCTCCATGTGATGCCAGGTGCAAACTCACTCCAAGCAGCTGGCCTTCCCAACTCAAACTACACCGGCAGACCGCAATTGCTGCATGTCCATGCTCGTCAGCCCGGCAAGGCGGCCCAGGACCTCGTCAGTGTGAGCGCCCGGGATCGGCGCCGGATGGTCGTACCCACCTGGCGTGGCACTGAACTTCAGCGGAAATCCCGGTGCGGAAGCACTGACGTGCCCGGCCGTCAGCGGATTCCACAAGCGCTCGACCATATCCCGCTCCAACAGCTGGTTCCAGGTGATCACGTCGTTGATGGTTCGCACAGGACTGCAGGGGACTTTAGCTGTCGTTAGCGTGCCGATGATCTCGCGTGCTTGTCGCTTGCATGTCCAGCTACTCACCAGTTCATCGACCAATTCGTTGTGGCTCAGACGCCATGGCAGATGCATCATCTCCTCGTCGTCGGCTATGTCGTTCCGATCCATTGCCGCAAGCAACGCGCTCCAATCATCGTTTGTCGCTGCGCCAATCGTTACCCAGCCATCGCTGCACGGATAGACGTTGAACGGTGAGAAGCGCATGATCCGGCTGCCTTGCTGCAAGCTCAGGCCAAGCCGTTCGTAGCAATCGAGCGGTTCGTCGAAGATCAGGGAGAAGAGGCAGTCCGCCATGGAGATGTCTACGGCCTGTCCTTCACCGCTACGCTCGCGGTGCAGCAACGCGGCAACAATGCCGTTTGCGGCGAAGACCCCGGCGATCGCATCGGATAGCGGGGAGCCAGCCTTTACCGGCGCGGAACCCGGATGTCCCGTGATGCTCATCAGTCCAGCCGCTGCCTGGACCATCAGGTCGTACGCTTTCAGGTCCCTGTCGGGGCCGGTGGCTCCATACCCGGTGATGGAGCAGTAGACGAGCCGGGGATTGACGGCCCGCAGCGTCTCGAAGTCGATGCCCAGGCGCGTCGCCACGCCCGCGCTGAAGTTCTCCACGACGACGTCCGCCTGCCCCACCATGCGCAGGAAGATGTCTCGACCCTCCTGCGACTTCAGATTCAATGTGATCGACTTCTTTCCCCGCGCGCGCTTCATATAGGCAATGCCCATGTCTTGCTCGGTCTGGCGCTCGAACGAGACCCCCTCCGGACCGGCATACGGGGGCGCAAACGCGGTGGGGTCGCCGCCTTTGGGATCGTCGATCTTGATGACTTCAGCGCCCATGCCGGCCAGAAACAGTGTTGCCTGAGGGCCGGAGAAGAAGCGTGTGAGGTCTAGGACGGTAATACCGTCGAGGATCTTTGGCATGGAGAATCCCGAATCGAGGCGATGCCAAAGTGTAGGGACGGGGAGACGAACCGCGCCAATACGATCGACGCCTGCCCCTATCGCTCAAACTTATGGCGCCGGGTCATCTCCTGCGAGAAGCAGGTGTGCGCCCTCCCACGTGCCGTCGCGTACAAGCGCCATGCTCACCTCAAGGAGCAGTGCCGATACGTGTTCAGCGGCCACACTCAACGTCTTCACATCATAGGTACACAGCGATACCTGACGCTTGAGTGTTGCGTCGGAAATCCGGTGTGCGACCACACCCTTCACGGGGGAGGCGCCGGCCAACGCCGACGCAGACAGAATGGTGGCGCCCAAGCCATCCGCCACCACCGATTTGATGGTGGCCAGCGAGTCAAGCTCTGCGACGATCTCTGCTGTCAGGCCCGCCTTTGCCAGCGCGTCGTCAATGATCTGTCGCGTTGCATTCGCACGCCCCGGCAAGATCAAAGGCCGCGACGCGGCGTCGGCCAGGCTCACGGGCTCTCCGAATGGCCCGCTGCCAGCGGCCAACAGGAAGAGCTCTTCGACCAATAAAGGCTTGATGTCCAGATGCGGCAACGCCTTTCTGTGTGGTGCCGCCGCATCGCCGGGTTCGTGCCGTTCGAACAAGAGCGCCATTTCGATACGCCCGTTGGCCACCATCTCTGCCAGGTGGCCGCTCAAGCTCTCCATGATCTGCAATCGGACTTGCGGAAGGCGGCTGCGCACAGCCGCGACGAGAGGCGCGGCGAGAATGTTCGCCACACTCGTCGGCATACCCACGGAGACCGCGCCGACTGGCGCGCCTCCCGCGTGCTGCACGTCGGCCTTGATCCGCTCCGCCAGCCGCAGCGCCGCCTGGGCATGGCGATAGAGCACTTTACCTGCGGCGGTTGGCGTGACGCCGCGCGATGTGCGCGTCAGCAGTTGCACGCCAAACTCGGCTTCCAGATTGGCAATCTGCTGACTCAGCGCGGGTTGTGCGATGTAGAGATCGGCGGCAGCGCGGGACAGGCCACCCAACTCTACGATGCGAACGAAATACCGGAGTTGCCGCAGTTCCATGGCGTGTGATCGTCTCCTGCCGGCACTCGCTGGGCTGCCCAGTGCGGGCGATATCTTTGACTTATACCCAGATCTGAATTCGCTATTAGGCCGGGCTTCGATGGAATCTTACACTGGCCTCACTACCCCGCCAGCAACCAGATCCTATCAGCCAGGAGCAATGCAGTGACCAAGAATCGTGTCGACGTCTACTGGGACATTGGAAGCACCAATACCTACTTCGCCCTCAAACTTATCAGGCCAATCCTGGAGCGCCACGACGCAGAACTCGTGCTGCATCCGTACAACCTGGGCCATGTCTTCCGGCAGTACGGCTATGAGCTGATGAAGGAGCCCAAGTCCAAGTTGCGGTACCGCAAGCGCGATCTGATGCGTTGGGCGGAAAAGTTCAATCTGCCGTTTCAGATCCCGCGCCAGTTTCCCATCAAGTCGAGCCGGGTGCTGCGCGGCTCTCTGGCAATGCGCCGCCAGGGTCTCGAACTCGAATTCGTCGAGCAGGTCTTCAGTGCTTACTGGGAGAGGGGCGACGCGACGATTGTCGAGTACGCCGGCTTGCGGCCGATTGCCACGGAATTGGGGGTCGACCCGGACTGGTTTGAGGCGATGAGCGCCAGTGATGAGATCGGCAAGGAACTGGTGGAGGCCACGGACCGCGCAGTCGAACGCGGGGTCTTCGGGGTGCCGATGATCCTTGTCGGCGATGAGATGTTCTGGGGCAAGGACCGCATGGAGTTCGTTGAAGATGAACTTCGCCGGCAGTTCGAGAATTCGCAAGTCCTGGCAATTGCCTGACGAGGTCGATCATGATTGACCTGTACTTCTGGAGCACGCCCAACGGCTATAAGGTCTCGATCCTTTTGGAAGAGCTCGCCCTCCCGTACCGGGTAATACCCGTGCACATAGGGAAGGGGGATCAGTTCAAGCCGGATTTCCTCAGGATCAGCCCGAACAACAAGATCCCCGCGATCGTCGATCATGACGGCCCGGGCGACGAACCGTTCGCTATGTTCGAGTCCGGCGCCATCATGATGTATCTCGCCGAGAAAGCCGGATGGAAGTTCCTTCCCCAGGACATGCAGCCGCGCCAGGAAGTTGTGCAGTGGCTGATGTTCCAGATGGGGGGAGTCGGCCCGATGCTCGGCCAGGCCCATCATTTCCGCAAGTACGCGCCCGAGCCAATCCCTTACGCGGTCGATCGCTACACGAATGAGGCGGCCAGGCTGTATCGCGTGATCGACCGGCGCCTGGGAGACGTGGCGTACCTGGGCGGCAACGAGTACTCGATCGCTGACATGGCCACGTACCCGTGGCTGCGCGCGCATAAATGGCAAGGGCAGGCACTGGAGGATTTTCCGAACCTGCGGCGTTGGTACGGAACCGTCCGGGCACGTCCGGCAGTCCAGAGGGGGCTTGCGGTGCTCTCCGACAAAGTGGACAAATCCGGCGCGAAGCCCGCCGGCGAACGCTGGGACAACCTGTTCGGCGCCTCGCAGTTTGACACCCGCTGAGCTCTCGCAAGGAACGCACATGTCTTCGCCTTCAATGCTTCAGGGATACCGTGTCCTTGATATCACGCAGATTGTTGCTGGTCCCACCTGTGGCCGTCTCCTGGCCGAGATGGGCGCGGATGTCGTCAAGCTCGAACTTGGTCCGCACGGTGACCGGACGCGGATCGGTGGCTTGCGGCCGACGGCCCCCGAATACAAGGGCACCACGCACAGCACTTACTATTTTCAGCACAACCATTCCAAGAGAAGCTTGGCGCTGGATTTCAAGCATCCTCATGCCCGGGATCTGATCCGGCGGCTGGTGCCCAAGTTCGACGTCGTGATCGAAAACTTCTCACCCGGCGTGATGGCGCGCGCAGGTTTGTCCTACGGCGAACTCAAGGCGCTGCATCCCGGCCTGATCATGTGCTCGATCTCGCTGGCGGGACAGACGGGGCCGTTGAGCCAGAAGCCTGGCTACGACTACATCGCCCAGGCCTATTCCGGCGTCACTGACCTGATCGGTGACCCGAATGGCGAGCCGGCGCTCATCACGATGGCAATCGGGGACATGACCACCGGCTGGGCCGCCGCGATGGCCATCAGCTTCGCGCTGCTGCACCGTGAGCGCACCGGGGAGGGGCAGCATGTCGAAGCTTCGTTGCTCGACAGCTACATGAATATGCACGAGGTGGCGATGCCTCGCGTCTCTCTGCGAAAGAACTACACACCCAGGCGAACCGGATCGCAGCATCCGGACGGTGGGCCGACCGGCATCTTCCGCTGTTCGGATGGCAGCTACATAACGCTGGCCACGCTGCCGCACCAGTGGAAGGCGTTCGTCGAGGCGCTGGAGCAGCCCGGGTTGCTCGATGACCCGCGCTTCTCCACAGCGGCGCTACGACGCGACAACAATACAGCGTTGAAATCGGTCCTCGAGGCGTGGCTGGCGCGATTCCCTACGCGCGAAACGGCGATCGAGCGGCTCGAGGTAAAGCGTATTCCGGTAGCGCCGGTCCTGACGCTCAACGAGGCGATGGCCCATCCGCACATGCGCGCTCGTGGCACGGTCCGACGCGTACATGATCAGACGCTCGGGGCGTTTGACATTCCCGGGATGCCTGTCAGGTTCTCCGGTTGGACGCCGTCCAACGATCTCCATGCGGATCTGATGGGGGAGAACAACGAGTCCACGCTGGTGGAGCTTCTTGGGCTCACCGACGCCGAGATCGCTGGTCTCTATGCCGAGGGCGTGCTGGTCCGCGACCCCAGCATCGACAAGCTCTCTCGTCGTGAGCGCGACGCAACCCATGCTATGGCCGAGTAGGCCCACCAGGAGCTTTCATGTCCTATGAGCTGGATCTGTTCGTCATCGGCGCGGGCTCTGGCGGCGTTCGGGCTGCGCGCATTGGGGCGCGCGCCGGGGCCCGTGTGGCGATCGCGGAAGCCGACCGGGTTGGTGGCACATGCGTCATGCGAGGATGTGTACCAAAGAAGTTGCTGGTCCTGGCAAGCCGGTTCTCCGATAGCTTTGCCGACGCCCCGGGATTTGGCTGGCGCGTAGACAACCGGCACTTCGATTGGTCCCGACTCCTCGCCGCAAAGGATCGCGAACTCGCGCGGCTGGAGCAAGCGTATTCCAACGGCCTGGATGCAGACGGCGTCACCCTCTATCGAGAGCGTGCCGTGATCGAGGACGCGCACACCGTCCGGTTGGCGTCTGGAAGGTCCCTCCGTTCGCGCTACATACTGGTGGCGACAGGTGGATCCCCAGTCATGCCCACGCATATCGCCGGAGCTTGCCACGGGATCACCTCGGATGAGGCGTTCGGCCTCGAGGCCTTGCCCGATCGCATCCTGATCGTCGGCGGCGGCTATGTCGCGGTGGAGTTTGCCGGCATCTTCCGTGGGATGGGTGTCGCCACAACACTGGTCCACCGAGGGAGCCATCTGCTCCGAGGATTCGATGCCGACCTGCAGTCGCGCCTCGAAACTGCCTACGTACAGCGGGGCGTCGATCTGCGGCTGCGCACAACGGTTACCAGCATCGAACAAGGGGAGGGCGGAGGGTTGGATGCAAACCTTTCCGACGGTACCGGAATGCGAGTCGACACAGTGCTGTTTGCCGTGGGGCGTCGGCCTCTTACATCGGAGATTGGGCTCAAGGAAAACGGCGTGGCCATGGATTCGTCCGGGTCCATCCAGGTCGACGCCGACTCACGAACGAGCGTGCCATCAATCTTTGCGGTAGGTGACGTGACCAATCGTGCCAACCTGACACCCGCGGCAATCCTGGAGGGGCAAGCCGTCGCGGAATTGCTGTTTGGCGATGGCAAGACGCGCAGGATGAACTACGGAAGGATTCCTACCGCTGTCTTCTCGACGCCGGAGATCGCTACCGTGGGCCTGTCCGAAGCGGCAGCGCGAGCAGGCGGCGGGCCCGTGCGGGTGTTTCGTACAGACTTCCGCCCGCTGTCCGCAACGCTTTCCGGGAGCGCCGAACGCGTACTTATGAAGATCGTGGTCGATGCGGTCACCGACAAGGTCGTCGGCGTGCATATCGCAGGCGCCGGCGCGGCAGAGATGGTGCAACTCGTTGCGGTCGCGCTCGAAGCCGGGGCGACCAAGGCGCAGTTCGACAGCACCATCGCGCTGCATCCAACGGCTGCCGAGGAACTGGTCACGCTGCGAGAGCCACTTCCCGACCCGGTTTCTGACCATTCACCACAAGGCATCGCGAGCCCGTTGACCGGGGCGCTGGCAGTTTCGTGAATGCTGCGGCCGGCCACGGCTCCGACACAGCACAGACCAAAAGATAAATGGAGACAAGCAATGAAGCAGTACCTCTACCTTCTGGCAGGCGCGATCCTTTCGTGTCCGGCCTATGCGGATTCATTTCCATCCAAGCCGGTGACGCTGGTGGTTCCCTTCAGCGCAGGCGGCCCAACGGACGTGGTCGCGAGATCCTTGGCGGTAGCGATGGGCCGTGCGCTCGGGCAACCTGTGGTGGTCGAGAATCGAGCGAGCTCCAGCGGCATTGTCGGCAGCGAAGTCGTAACCCGGGCCGAGCCGGACGGCTATACGCTTCTGATCCACAACATTGGCTTTGCGACCCTGCCAGCCTTGTCGCGCAGCCTCCGCTTCGATCCCCTGAAGGACTTCTCGTACATCGGCCAGGTGGTCGACGTGCCGATGACCCTGATCGGGCGGAAAGACATGAAGCCAGAGGGATTCGCGGAACTCGTACCCTGGATAACGGCGCGGCAGAAGCAGATCAACATCTCTAATGCAGGCGTCGGTACGGCGTCGCATCTGTGTGGGCTGCTGCTGATGAACCGGCTGGGCGTATCGATGACATCGGTGCCTTACAAAGGAGCGGGGCCAGCGATGACCGACCTGATGGGCGGACAGGTGGACTTGATGTGCGACCAGGTAACGACGACGACACAGCCGATTCTGACGCACCGGGTCAAGGCCTACGGCACGACCACGGCGGTCCGCCTTTCAAACTTGCCGGAGGTTCGGACACTTCAGGAGCAGGGACTGGATCGCTTCGAGGTGACTGTCTGGCACGGACTGTATGCGCCGAAACGTACGCCCAGGCCAGTGATCGACAAGCTCTCTGCCGCCTTGCGGGCCGCGCTGGCGGAGCCGGCGTTCAAGGCTTCGATGGCCAAGCTTGGTGCCGTCCCGGTAGACGGCAACAAAGCAACGCCGGAGGGGCTGGAGGACCAACTGCGAAAGGAGATTGCCAAATGGACCCCAGTGATCACGAACGCGCGAGCCTACCTGGACTGACCGCAGACGCGGCCGATCTCGATGCCTCGGTTCCACAAGTCGGAGCGAATGACGTGGAGGGGGCGCATCCGCCGGATGCTGCCTCCGGCGGTTCCAGGTCGGCGAAGGAACGCAGGTTGCGGCGAGCCGATGCGGCCCTTGGCAGGCTTTTGCGACAACGAGCCCTGTCGTGACGAGGGGGGCGAACTGTCCCGCTGCGGCCCTCGAGGGCGCGGGGGTTGATGTGCCACCGCTCCCCGCAATATATGCATAAAACGCAATCAAATCGGTAAATAGTTTATTGTTGTAATTAATCGGCCACAGCCTCTATTCTCCTCTCTACCAACACGACAACGTTAGACAGGAGTCAGGACAATGAGCGCTGTGATGCAGGAAGGTGCGGTGGTGAGCTGTGTTCCGGCTGGGGTCGACCTGGTCGAGTACTACTACGAGCGCGGGTTCAGCGATGGCTTGCCGGTGGTGCCGCCCACGCAGGAAAAGGTCGACGAAATCGTTGCGCGGCTGGGCGGTGATCCGAAGTTCGTTGAGGCCCGCATTGCCCCGCGTTGGGGCGAACTGAGTCGCGAAGTGCTTGCGGTCAATATGGTGATGGCCGGCTGCAAGCCCGAGTACACCCCGGTTGTCCTGGCCGCCGTCAAGGCGCTGACGGACCAGGCGTTCAACCTGAACGGGGTGCAGGCAACCACGCACGTCGCCTCGCCGCTGCTGATCGTCAATGGCCCGATTGCCCGCGAGATCGGGATGAACGGCGGCTGCAATGCCTTTGGCTCGGGCAACCGTGCGAACGCGACCATCGGCCGGGCGATTCGCCTGATCATGCTCAACGTCGGCGGTGGCTGGCCCGGCGATCTGGACAAGAGCACGCTGGGCCATCCGGGGAAGTACACCTATTGCGTGGCCGAGAACGAGGCGCAAAGCCCGCTGGCCCCGTATCACGTCGAACATGGCTACAAGCCGGAAGACTCGACCGTGTTCGTGATGGCCGCTGAAGCACCGCACAGTGTGACCAACCACATCTCGAACGACCCAGAAGGCATCCTGGACACGATGTGCTCGGCCATGAGCACCATTGCTTCGAACAGCGCCGTGCTGGGTGGGCACATTGCGGTGGTGCTAGGCCTGGAGCATGCGCAAACCATCGGCAAATACGGCTGGTCCCGCGCGGACGTGCGCAACTACCTCTTCCACAACCACGGCAATCGCTTCATCGACCTGGCGTATGGCCATCGCTATGGCAAGGTCTACAACCGCAACCTGCCGAAGTACTACAAGCGCGAAGATGACACGCGCATTCCCATCATCCATAGCCCGGACAACATCCACCTGTTTGTGATGGGTGGTGAGGCGGGGCGTTTCTCGGTGCTGATCCCCGGCTGGGGCCACATGAGCACGCCGGTGCTGCGCGCGGTCGAGGGCAGTGGGGCCGGTGACAACGGCGCGGAGTGTGTTGGCGGTGCGTGCGCCCTCTGATGTTGTCGTACCGAACCCGTAACAAAGAACATTAGGAGATTGCCATGTTGATGAAGAGCGAAGAATCCACTGTTGAAGTGTTCGACCCGCGCGGCGCGCTGCGTTTTGAGGATGCGCCGGTTTCCGAGCGAAAGACGTCGCTGAAACAGCTGCGCCTCGGCATCCTGGACAACTCGAAGTGGAATGCCAACAAGCTGCTCCGCGGTGCAGCGGCAGCGCTGGGTGAGGACATCGACTTCGCTGCGGTGAACTACTACGTCAAGCACAGCTTCTCAAAGGACGCTACGCCTGAGCTGATCGCGCAAATTGCGGCAGAGAACGACGTCGTGCTGACTGCCATCGGGGATTGCGGCTCGTGCTGCTCGGCCTGCATTCGCGACTCGATCGCCCTGGAAAAACTGGGTATCCCGAGCGCCGCGATTATCACCACCGAATTCGTTCGCGAGACGGAACTGACCCGCCAGGCGGTCGGCATGAAGTCCCTCGAGCCTGTGGTCATCTCGCACCCCGTGAGCTCCATCACGCCTGAAGAAGTGGCGCATCGCGTAGGGCAGATCAAGGAACAGGCTCAGCAAGTGTGGCTTGGCACGAAGGAGCCGCTGAAGACCAAAGTCGAGCTCCAGTGATCATGAACACGACCGCCCAAAGTTCCGGCATGCAGGACATCGATGCATTGCTCGCGCAAAGCGAAATGCCAGTTCTCATCGATTGCTTCAGCCCCGATTGCAAGCCCTGTGCTGCCCTGGCGCCGGTGCTTGACGAGGTGGCGGGTGCGATGGACGGCCGCATGGTCGTCGAGAAAGTGGACGTGGTAGCGAACCCGGACGTGGCCTCCCGGTTTGGTGTGCGTGGCGTACCAACGCTGTTGCTGTTCCAGGGCGGAAAGTTGCAAGCCACGCGCACCGGCGCGGCCACACGTACCCAACTGGTTACGTGGCTTGCGGCGCAGCGGATCGCCACCCGTTGAATCCCGAGGGCGTCAATACCTGTGAAGGGACGCACGACATCCACGCCCAAACCTTTGGGCGTGGATGACTGGTCTGGCTGCATTCCAAATGGAGGCCATGAAGTCATGGGGGCATTGTCTCATCTGCGCGTGTTGGATTTATCCCGGGTACTTGCGGGACCATGGGCGAGCCAGATACTCGCCGATCTTGGCGCGGAGGTCATCAAGATCGAGCGGCCGGAAGCGGGTGACGACACCCGCTCATGGGGCCCGCCATGGGTCAATCCCGTGGATTGGCGCGACGATGCGCGTCAGTCCGCATACTTTGCCGGCGCGAATCGGAACAAGCAATCGGTAGCCATCGATCTCAGTCATCCGCGCGGCCAGGCACTGGTTCGTGCCTTAGCCGAGCACTGCGATGTCGTTGTTGAAAACTTCAAGGTGGGTGGCTTGAAGCAATACGGCCTCGATTACGAGTCACTTCGCGAGATCAATCCAAGGATCGTGTACTGCTCGATCACTGGATTCGGCCAGACCGGGCCCTATTCCCATCGGCCCGGATACGATTTCCTCGTGCAGGGGATGGGTGGACTCATGAGCATTACCGGCAGGCCCGATGGTGAGCCGGGAGAAGGGCCCCTGAAAGTTGGTGTTGCGCTTACCGACATCATGACGGGGCTCTACGCCACCATCGGTATTCTGGCGGCACTTGCACACCGGGAGAAATCGGGGATCGGCCAGTGGGTGGATGCAGCATTGCTGGACGTGCAGATCGCGTGCCTGGCAAACCAGGCCATGAATTTCCTGGCGAGCGGAGATCAGCCGCCGCGTCTGGGAAATGGTCATCCGAACATCGTTCCCTACCAGGATTTCGGTACCTCGGATGGTCACATCATTATCACGGTAGGCAATGAGGGGCAATTCTCCCGGCTCTGCGAGGTCCTGGGTGAGCCGCAGTGGCGCTATGATCCTCGTTTCACCTCGAACAGCCGTCGCATCGAGAATCGCCACGTCCTGGTGCCTCTGATCGAGTCGGTCGTAAGGACCAGGACGACGCAGGACTGGCTGACGCAACTTGAGGCGAACGGGGTTCCGTGCGGCCCTATCAACAATCTCAATGACGTCTTCTCCGATCCGCATGTCATGCATCGTGGCATGAAGGTCGACATGGCATCCGAGGAGGGGAGCAGCGTCTGCGTCGTCGCAAGCCCGATACGCCTGTCCGGCACACCAGTCGAGTACAGGAGCCCGCCACCCCGTCTTGGATCGAGTACTGCCGCTGTGCTCAAGAGCGTGCTCAGGACTGACGACGCGGAAATCGAGCTGCTCGCCAAGGACAACATTATTCAGACCTGATCTGTTTGCAGTAGTCAGTTACGTATCCATTTTTCGAGAGTCACCATGAGTTCTAATGAAGCGAATGCCCACGTGCGCGTGCTGATCCTTGGCTCTGGCCCCGCCGGCTATACCGCCGCCTTGTATGCGGCACGAGCCAATCTCTCGCCCGTTCTGGTTACCGGTGCCGCGCAAGGCGGGCAACTCATGACCACGACCGACGTCGACAACTGGCCCGCCGATGTCGATGGGGTCACCGGCCCCGACTTGATGGAACGATTCCAGCTCCATGCGGAGCGCTTCGATGCGAGGATCGTTTTCGATCAGATCGAGGAGGTCGATTTGAGCAAGCGTCCTTTTACGCTGCGCGGTGAGTCTGGGACGACCACGTGCGACGCACTGATTGTCGCGACAGGTGCTTCTGCAAAGTATCTCGGCCTCCCTTCCGAAGAAGCGTTCCGGGGCCGGGGCGTGAGCGGGTGCGCGACGTGCGACGGCTTCTTCTATCGAAACCAGGATGTTTGCGTTGTCGGTGGTGGCAATACGGCGGTGGAGGAAGCGCTTTACCTGTCGAACATCGCCGCGACCGTGCATCTGATTCACCGCAGGGATAGCTTCCGCGCCGAGCCGATCCTCGTCTCCCACCTGATGGAGAAGGTCGCTACCGGAAAGATTCATCTTCATCTTTGGCACGAACTCGAGGAGGTGACTGGCGACGCGTCCGGCGTCACCGGCGTGCGACTGCGCGACATCAGGCAAGGCGGGGAAGTCGAGCTGTTGGTGACCGGCTGCTTCATTGCGATCGGGCACAAACCGAATACGGACATCTTCAAGGGGAAACTCGAGATGCGGGATGGTTACATCCTGACTCGCAGCGGGCTGGGCGGCATGTCGACGATGACAAGCATTGCCGGCGTCTTTGCGGCCGGAGACGTTCAGGACGCCATCTATCGGCAGGCCATCACCTCGGCAGGAAGTGGCTGCATGGCTGCGCTGGACGCGCAGCGCTACCTCCAGGAAGAGGGAAGCGTAACGAGATAGTCCTCGGTAACAACGGAAGCAAGTGTTCCGGTCGGAAGTTAAAACAATGATGACATCCAGGAGACAAAGATGGATAGGCGCCAGTTCTTGAGGGCCGGAGTTGCCGCATTTGGCACAGCCCAGCTTATTGGACTTCCGACGCTCGCGTCGGCAACTCCATATCCCATTGGTCCGGTTCGCGTGGTCATACCCTTCCCGGCCGGCGGTCCCACCGATGTCGTTGGCAGGATTGTGGCGCACCAGATGTCGGAGGTTCTCAAGCAATCGTTTGTCGTGGACAACCGCGGCGGCGCGAGCGGCACGATCGGTGCAGACATGGTAGCCAAGGCGCCGCCCAATGGGCAGACGTTGCTGATCAATGTCTCGGCGCAGGTCATCAATCCGTTCCTGTACCCGAAGCTTCCCCACGATCCCATCAAGGATTTCACGCCGATCACGAGCCTGGCATCCACGCCGATTCAGCTTCTGGTGGCGTCCGACCTGCCGATTCATAGCGTCAGTGAGTTGGTGCGGTACGTCAAGTCCCGCCCAACAGGCTGCAGCTTTGCGTCATCCAGCAACGGGACGCCCGGCCATCTGGCAGGCGAATTGTTCAAGATGCTCACGGGAATTTCGGCAGTGCACGCCCCCTATAAGGGGAGCGCGCCCGCATTGACCGATCTTATCGGCGGGCAGGTGACATTCATGTTTGATTCCATGCCGGCGTCGTTGCCGCTGGTCAAGGCCGGAAAGCTCCGCGCGTTGGCCGTGACGGGCAATCGCCGCTCGAAGAGTTTGCCGGACACCCCGACCTTGGTGGAGAGCGGCTATCCAGAGATGACGATGACGACCTGGTACGGACTTTGGGCTCCCGCAAAGACACCACAGGAAATTGTCGCGGCACTTCAAGCGGCCACGGTCAAGGCGCTTGCCAATCAGGAGGTGCGCGCGCGATTGGCAGATCTGTCGGCCGAGCCGCTCGGGGAATCGCCCGAACGATTTGCTGCTTTCTGCAAGGAGGAAGCGGATCGCTACGCAAAGATCATCAAGGCTGCGGGCATTCGACTGGCGTAACTGCCGAATCATGCCCACAACGGGCGCAAGACATGCGTTGGCTTGCGGCATAATCGGGTAGCCATCGAAACGTCACCTGCCTGCCGCCATGAACAAGAACCTCGTACCTGACCTGAGTTCCCGTGAACTGCAGGCGGTCTGCGCCATCGCCGACGAAGGAAGCTTTCTCGCGGCTTCCATTGCGTTGGATCTTTCGCAGCCGGCACTGACGCGCACGGTGCAGCGAGTCGAAGCTGCAATTGGCGTCGAGCTGTTTCGTCGCTCCACCAGAAAGGTCGAGATAACGCCCGCAGGACAAGAATTTGTCGCGCTGGCAAACCGGATCCTGGCGGACCTCCGGATTTCATTCGAGGGAATGCGGGAGATCGCCGATGAGCAGCGGGGTCAGGTCATCATCTCCGCTGTGATGTCGGTGGCATATACCCACCTCCCGACCGTTGTTGCAAGCTATAGAGAGTCAAGGCCGCGCATTGAGATCCAGGTCAGGGAGGGCGTTCACGGCACGGTACTGGACGACGTCCGCAGCGGTGTCGCCGACCTGGGGCTCACCTATGTCGACGATATCCCCGGCGAGTTTTCCAGCATTGCACTGGGTCGTGAGGGATTCCACGTGGTCATGCCCACGAGCCACCCCCTCGCTGGCCGCAAGACGCTGACGCTTGTCGAAGTTGCCAACTACGCCATGGTGTCGCTACCGAAGGAGGCTCAAACGCGCCGAATGCTGGACGGTGCCGCCGCAGCCGCTGGCCTGAATCTGAAACATGCAGTCACGGTGAATCAGTTCGCGACGGTGATGCAGTTCGTGCACGCCGGTGTTGGCCTGGCGATCGTTCCAGGCGGCGCAGTCCCTGCCGCCCTGGGGCCTGGCCTGATACTGAAGCCGCTGGCCCAGCCCGCGTTGACGCGGAGCATTGGAGTTGTCGTATTGCAGGGCCGCAGTCTCACGCCTAGCGCCGAAGGCTTCCTGTCGCAGCTCAAGGAGCATTGGATGACTCGTCCTGGAACCAGGAAGGCCCCATAGATATTTATGCCGATTCAACGCGCAAGCGGTCTGAATCAATCCTCGTCCAATTTCGCGCGATGCGGATGCGATGACGGAGATCCCGGAACCACTGAGCTTGCACTGATGGAAGCGATGCCCGAGGCCACGGATATCAAGTACGTGCTAGGGCTGCAGGAATCGGTCGTCTTCATTGGCGGCAGGACTCAAATGCTCGACTCTCATAACTCCGATCGTGGACTAGAACGATGGACCAGCCCGCAAAGCAACTGGGAACCTGCGCCGATCCGAAATCCGCTGATCTTCTTCACTACATTCGGGCAATGGTAAGAAGACTTCGCGCCGCCGCAACCGAACCTCACCGCGTCCATGATCAAAGTATCGAACGGCACCTGGCAACGCTCTTGAGGCACGCGATCGACAGTTCATCCGCGCTTGATATTGTCGTGACGCTCGGCTGTGCGGCAGAATTGTCCCTGTATCCGGAAGAGACCATATTGGAGCAGTGCACTTCGGCGGTCCGTGCTGCCGGAAAGTCTACATTGGTTGGTGCATTGTGGGCTGTGCGGCATCGGTGCGCGAGAGCAGGAGAAGATCGCCGCCGCTTCGTCATCTAGAACCTGGGCCGAATAGACCCCGGCTTCATCCGCCCAGCCATCACCGTTCCCCGCCAGCCGCACGCTTGCGTTGAACGGGCCTTGCCCGCGCCGCCATCGCCTCTCCCACCGCGTCCCGCACGCATGCCGCCAGCAACTCCGAAGCCCGCGTCCGGGTTGTGGCACTCGGCCGCGCAATCACCAGCGGCTGCCGCACCGTCTCCTCCAGAATCGGCCGCTCCGCCACGCTTGCGCTCTGGCTTGACGCAGGCGCCTGCGTAATCAGAAGCGCCACCCCCAACCCATTCGCCACCATGCTCCGCGCCAGCTCCAGCGAAGTCGCGCGGTAGCGCACCTCGGGCTGCAGCCCGAATTGCCAGAACGGCGCCATCAGGAATTCGCGGCTGTGCGGCAGATCGATCAGGATCAGCGGCTCCCGCGCCAGTTCGTGCAGCGATATCCCACCCTTGCGCCGCGCCAGCCGGGAGGCGGCAGGCACCAGCCCGTAGGGCCTGAGTTCCGCCAGCACTTCGCGGTCGATTTCATTGGGCAGGCCCACGTCGTAGGTCAGCGCCAGCTCGATCTGCCCGCCGTGTAGCCAGTCTTCAAGCTGGGCCAGGTCGCCCTCGACGAAGCGCACCGACAGCCTGGGATAGCGCTCGCGCGCGATGCGCAGCACCACCGGCAGGTAGGCCGGCGCCAGCGTGCGGAAGACGCCGAGCCGGACCTCGCCGGCGGTGGCATCGCCGCTCTTGTCGATTTCGAAGGCCGTGGCGGCGCCAAGGATGTGGCGCGCTTCGGCGAGCTTGCGCACGCCGAAGCGGGTCAGGGTCATCTTCGCGCCCGCGTCGCGTGCAAACAGCGCTTCCTCGAACAGCGTCTCCAGTTCGCGGATGGCGACGGAGATGGAGGGTTGGGAGACGTTCAACTGCCGCGCCGCCGCCGTGGTGCTGCCCGATTCCGCGGTGGCGACGAAGTAGCGCAACAGCCGCAGCGAGGTGCGCATTAGAAAATCCTATAGGTGCTAGTTGATTTCAATATTTTACTTGATAGCCTCCGCCGCACAGAATCGTGTCACCGCAACGCAAGCCGGCCGCCCCCCTGCAGGGCAGGGCGCCGCCAGGCCTGCAAGCTTTGGAGGAGCAAGAGGTGACCCAATCCGACCTGCCGCTGGCCGGCATTCGCATCATCGATTTCTCGCGCGTGCTGGCTGGCCCTTACTGCACGGCGCTGCTCGGCGATCTCGGCGCCGAGGTGATCAAGATCGAGCCGCCGGGTGGCGATGACTACCGCGCGGTCGGCCCCTTTGTCGACGGCAAGAGCGGTCTGTTCGCCGCGATGAACCGCAACAAGCAAAGCATCGTGATCGACCTGAAGGCGCAAGCGGGGCTGGAACTGGCGCGCTCGCTCTGCGCCCGGGCCGACGTGGTGGTGGAGAACTTCCGCCCGGGCGTGGCGGACAAGCTCGGCATCGGCTACCAGGCGCTGCACGCACTGAATCCGTCGCTGGTCTACGCCAGCGTTTCGGGCTTCGGCCAGACCGGCCCGGAATCGCACCGGCCGGCCTACGACATCATCCTGCAGGCGATGTGCGGGCTGATGGACGCCACCGGCGCGCCGGACGGCACGCCTACCTTGCTTGGTGAAGCGGTCTCCGATGCCGTCAGTGGCCTGTTTGCCTCCTGGGGCGTGCTGGCCGCGCTGCTGGCGCGGCAGAAGAGCGGCCGGGGCACCCATGTCGACGTCTCGATGTTCGACGCCACGCTGAGCCTCAGCGCCACCCTGGTCGCGCGCTATGCCGCGACCGGCCTGGCGCCGCAGCGGGTCGGCAACCGCCATCCGTCGTCCGCGCCGTTCGGCGCGTACCGCGCGGCGGATGGTTTCTACGTGGTGGCGGTGCTGAACAACAAGCTGTTCGAGGCGCTCGCCACGGCGATCGGCCGGCCCGAGATGGCGCAGGACCCGCGCTTTGCCGACGACCAGACGCGCTGCCGCTTCGAGGCCGAGCTGCGCGCCGGTCTCGAAGCCTGGTCGGCCACCCGTTCGGTGGCCGAGGTGAACCGGCTGCTGGGCGCGGCGGGCATTCCGGTTGCGCCCATCCGCAATGTGAAGGAGGCACTGGAAAGCGAGCATGCCGCCCATCGCGGCCTGCTGACCGAAGTGCCCGAGCCGGACGGCGGCACCGTGCGGCTGCCATCGCAGCCGGTGAAGTTCTCAGGCTATGGCGCCAACCGCGTGACGCCTGCGCCGACGCTGGGGCAGCACACCGAGGCCATCCTGGGCGGGCTGGGCATCGCCTCTGCCAGGTTGTGGGCCAGCGGCGCGCTGGGTGCCGCGGCGATGTCCGCCGATAGCGGGGAAACGCATATGTTCAACACGGAGAAGCAACATGCATAAGCGCTTGGGTGTCGAGCCGGGCGATCTGGAAATCGCGGACGCGATCAGCCGCTTCACGCAGAGCGAACTGGCGCCGAAGGCGGCCGAAGTGGATCGCGACGAAACCTCCACCACCCGCTATGTTCCCCAGCTAGCCGAACTCGGCCTGATGGGCATGAACCTGCCTGAGCGTTGGGGCGGCACCGAAACCTCGCCGGTCGCCCTGATCCTGTCGCTGGCCGAGGTCGCCAGGGCCTGCGCCTCGACCTCTTCGATGATTGGCGCGCACTACCTGGCCACCGATTCCATCCTGATCGGCGGCGACGACAGCCTGCGCGAGCGCTACCTGCCGGATGCGGCGGCGGGCACGAAGCTGGGCGCCTTCGCGCTGACCGAGCCGCGCGCAGGGTCCAACCCGGCCGACATGGCCACGCGCGCCACGCCGGAGGGCGACGGCTACCGCCTGCGCGGCGTCAAGCACTTTATCTCCAACGCGGACGCGGCGGACTTCATCGTGGTCTACGCCAAGACCGATCCGGGCGCCGGCACGCGCGGCATCAGCGCCTTCGTGGTCGATCGCCGCAGCGCCGGCGTCGAGGTCGCGCCCGCCGAGAAGCTGATGGGCATCCGCGGCGCGCCGGCCCACGAGGTGGCGCTGGACTGCTTCGTGCCGGCCGCCAACCGGCTGGGGCCAGAAGGCAGCGGCTTCCGCACGGCAATGAAGGTGCTCGACAACAGCCGCCTGGACGTGGCCGCGACCAGCCTGGGCATCGCCGAGGCGGCGCTGGCCTGCGCGGTGGACTGGGCCCGGCAGCGCCAGGTCGGCGGCGAGCCGCTGGCGCGCAAGCAAGGCCTGCAATGGATGTTCGCCGACATGCGCACGCGGCTGGAGGCGGCATGGCTGCTGACGCTGCAGGCAACGGTCCGGCGCCGGGACGGCGAGCCCTTTACCGAGCACGCCTCGATGGCCAAGCTCTATGCCTCGGAGACCGTCGCCTTCGTCACCGATACCGCGCTGCAGATCCACGGCGGCTACGGCTTTACGCGCGAGATGCCGCTGGAGCGGCTGGTGCGCGATGCCCGCATCCTGCGCATCTACGAGGGCTCGTCCGAGATCCAGCGCACCGTGATCGCGCGCGCCGTGCTGGGCTGAGCGCCGCGCTCAGCGCAGGGAGCGGAACGCGGCGCGCACCTCGGCGCTGAACAGCGCCGGCTCTTCCCAGGCCGCGAAGTGGCCGCCCTTGTCTACGCGGTTGTAGTAGACCAGGTTCCGATAGGTCCGTGCCGCCCAGTGCTTCGGCGGCCTGTAGACCTCTCCGGGGAAGATCGTCACTGCCGCCGGGATCGAGATGCCGGTCCCGCTGGCCGCGCCCGGATTGCTCTCCGCGTAGATGCGCCCGCTCGACGGCCCGGTGTTGGTCAGCCAGTAGAGCGTGATGTTGTCGAGCAGCTCGTCGCGGGTCAGCGCGCGCTCCGGGTCGCCGCGGGTGTAGACCCAGTCGGCGATCTTGTCATAGATCCACGCCGCCAGTCCCACGGGCGAGTCGGCGAGGCTGTAGCCCAGCGTTTGCGGACGCGTTCCCATGATCGCGGCGTAGCCCAAGCCCTTGTTGAGGAACTCCCTGGCCTGGTCGAATACCGCCTGCTCCTCGGCAGTCAGGCCCTCCGGGGCAGGGTCGCCGCTCTTCAGTGCCCTGGCAATTTCCGGCGGGAGCGTCGTCGCGCGCTCGATCCGGTTGACGTGGATGCCGAGCAGACCGGCAGGCGCCTGGCGGCCCATCGCATCGGAAATGATGGCGCCCCAGTCGCCGCCTTGCGAGACGTAGCGCGTGTATCCCAGGCGCTTCATCAGGACGTCCCAGGCGCGGCCGATGCGGTCCGGATTCCAGCCGGTGCCCTTGGGCTTCTCCGAAAAGCCGAAGCCAGGCAGGGACGGCAGCACCAGGTGGAAGGCATCGTCGGCAGAGCCGCCGTGCGCCGTGGGATCGGTCAGCGGACCGATCACCTTCAGCAACTCGAAGACCGACCCGGGCCAGCCGTGGGTCATGATCAGCGGCAATGCGTTCGGATGGCGGGAGCGGACGTGGATGAAATGAGTGTCCAGACCGTCGATATTGGTCAGGAACTGCGGCAAGGCATTGAGTTTCGCCTCGGCCTTGCGCCAGTCGTAGCCGGTCTGCCAGTAGCGCACCAGCGGCTGAAGCTTGTTGAGCTGCACGCCCTGCGCGCGGTCACTGACCGGCTCGGCGTCGGGCCACCGCGTCGCGGCCAGGCGGCGGCGCAGGTCGGTGAGCGCCGCTTGCGGAACGTTGACGCGAAAAGGGCGGATGGCGTCTGTGGCTGCGGCCCGCGCCCCGGCGGCCTGTGCCGTATCGGACGGGGTGGCGGCCGTTACCGGACGAAATGCCGCAAGGGCTGCCGCCGCCGCGCCGCTCAGCAACAGAGCCCGGCGGGACAGGACGGTAGCGTTGGGAGATTCCGATGCATTCATGGTCGCACTTCCTGGACTCTGGTCTTCAGTATCGCGGTGCATTCAGGTCACGCTCACTTGCCCGGTACGGCCAGCGGAGCGCCTTTCTTGACAATGTAGGTAGCGAGCTCCGCCGCCTTGCCGGTGCCGACATTCCGTGCCGAGTGGGCCGTTCCCGAGGGGATGAACAAGCTCTCGCCGGCCTTGAGCGTGACCGGCGGCTGGTCCCCGAGCTGGTACTCCAGCGTGCCTTCGAGGACAAAGGCGACTTCTTCGCCCGGATGAGAATGCTTCGGGGCAAACGCGCCCGGGTCGAAATCGACTCGCACCTGGACGGCCTCGCGTCCGGGCACGCTGATATCCTGCTTCAGCAGGTCCGTGCGATGGATGCCCACGGCCTGCGCCTGGGCCGCTTGCATCGCCATGCTGCTACCGACGACCAGCAACGCAGTCGCAATGAGTCGAGTCGTTTTCATTTGGAGGTCCTTTCATGCCCGGGGCATGCGTGTTAAGTGAACTGATGCGTGAGATGGCGATGACCGCCATCCGGTATCCGGAAAGCGCGGTGTCAACGCCGCGTTTCGAAGCCAGTGACACCATTTGAGCAGCGTGACGTATTGGGGATGTATCGGCCGGGCGGGGTTTTCGTAAGCGCGTGTGTTCGCGGTAACGGCTGACACACTGCGATACAAAGCGGGCACCGCGAAGGCAGTGCCCGCCTCATTTTTTTTCCTAGCCGAAGGTGAAGGCATAAGCCTGGGCACCGGGATCCAGGAAGCGGATCTCGAAAGTGTGTTCTCCGACCTCGCCGGCCTGGCGTACCAGCTGGTAGAGCCGCGTCTGCGTGACCGCGCCGTTGCCGGCCGCATCGATGTCGGCGCCGTGGCTGGCGCCCGGGGGCTTGCCGTCGATGGTGACCACGAAGCGCACCGCCCGGCCGTCGGCCGCCGGTCCCAGCACCAGGTGCAGGTCGCGCGCGTGGAAGCGATAGGCGATGCTGCCATCGGCACGATTGAGCGTGGCCTGCTCGACGCCGACCGTCCACTGCCCGGACAGGCCCCACTGGTTGAGGCGAAGCCTGGCAACGGTGTACTGGCTCGGCGCGTCCTGCCGAATGCCGCCCGGCGAGGCGAAATTGGACGCCTGCGTATAGCCGAGATAGGTCTCGTTCGAGCGCAGGTTCGACAGGTCCGGTGCCGCTAGCGCGCCACCCGCCTCGGGAACGACCACATCGCGCGCCACCGACCGGTTGCCCGCTTCCGCCAGCAGCGACTGGATCACGCGCTCGGACTTGGCATAGTCGCCCTCGCCGAACTGGTGGTGGCGGATATTGCCGCTGGCGTCGACAAAGTAGGCGGCCGGCCAGTAGCTGTTATGGAACGCGCGCCAGATGCGGTAATCGCTGTCCACGGCCACCGGGAAGCCGATGCGGAAGTTGGCGATCGCGCGGCGCACGTTTTCCGGGCTCTTCTCGAAGGCGAACTCGGGCGTGTGCACGCCAACCACCGTCAGGCCCTGATCCTTGTACTTCTCCGCCCAGGCGCGCAGGTAGGGCAGGGTGCGGATGCAGTTGATGCAGGAGTAGGTCCAGAAGTAGACCAGCGTGACCTTGCCGTGCAGCTGCTCGCGCGACAGCGGCGGGGAGTTGAACCATTGCACGGCTCCGTCGAGCGCAGGCAGGCGGCCTTCCACGGGCAACGGGCCCGGGAAACCCGCCTGGGTGTCATTGGCGGCCAGCAAGATGCCGCCGCCACCGCTGGCGGCGTTGGTGGCTTGCGGCGCGGGCTGTTGTTCCTTGCGCAGCCCGTCGACCAGCGCCTGCTCGATGCCGGTCGGCCCGCTGAACGGAAAGTGCACCAGCAGGCTGGTGTCGGCACCACTGCCGATGAGGACCACGCCGCCCAGCACGCCCGCCCCCAAGCCGCGGCGCAGCCATTCGCTTGCACCCATCGACCGCTTCATCGCCGCAAAGACGCGGTTGCCCAGGCCCAGCGCCGCCGCCAGCGAGGTGGCCGCGCCGGCCGCATAGGCCGCCAGCGCCACCGATGTCGACACGCTGGCACCTTCAAGGGCGGTGCCCGTCAGGACCAGACCGAGGATCGGGCCGGCGCAGGGCGCCCACAGCATGCCGGTGGCGATGCCAAGCACCAGCGAACCCCACGGCGAAGCCTGGGCTGACGCAGCGGCGTTGGCCGGACCGTTGTTGGCCAGCCGGTTGCCCAGCGCCACCACAGGCCGTGCGAGGATATCCGCCAGTTTCGGCCAGAGCAGGGACAGCCCGAACACGCCCAGCAGCACCAGGGCAGCAAGGCGCCCGGCTTCGTTGGCACGCACGGCCCACGCGCCGCCAGCGGACGCCAGCGTGGCCACCCCGGCAAAGGTCAGGGCCATGCCGGCCAGCATCGGCAGCCTGCCGCGCAGGAACGGCTGGCCGGTGCGGCTCAGCACAAAAGGCAGGACGGGCAGGATGCACGGGCTCAGGATAGTCAGTACACCCCCGAGGTAGGCGAGGATCAGCAGGGCCATGATCGAGGTCCTTTCGCAATGGTTTGGCTTGCCATCGATCAGACACCGCCGGCGTCGCTGCAATGTGTCGCCATCGGCGGATAATGTGTACGATTGTTGAGGCGCCGCCGCCTGATACATTGCGGTACAAGAAAAATCGCGCCTGTTGCGCCTCATCGCCTCCCCCCATGCGCCCCACCGCATGGCGATGCGGACGGGCCGTTCCTATTCAGCGCAAAGAGGACATCGATGGATTCCCATGTCGACCATATCCTGATCGTCGATGACGACCGGGAGATCCGTGAACTGGTTTCGGCCTACCTCACCAGGAACGGCCTGCGCACGACCGTCGTGCCGGATGGCCGGCACATGCGCGCGTTCCTGGAGACCAATGCCGTCGACCTGATCGTGCTCGACCTGATGCTGCCCGGCGATGACGGCCTGGTGCTGTGCCGGGAACTGCGCGCCGGCAAGCACAAGGCCACCCCAGTGCTGATGCTGACCGCGCGCGACGACGAGACGGATCGCATCGTTGGCCTGGAAATGGGCGCCGACGATTACCTGGCCAAGCCGTTCGCGGCGCGCGAGCTGCTGGCCCGCATCAAGGCCGTGCTGCGCCGCACCAGGATGCTGCCGCCCAACCTGCAGATCAGCGTGGCCGGGCAGGTGCTCGCGTTCGGCGACTGGCAACTGGATACCACCGCGCGCCAGCTGGTCGACCGCGAAGGCACCATCGTCGCGCTCAGCGGCGCGGAGTACCGGCTGCTGCGCGTCTTTGTCGACCATCCCCAGCGCGTGCTCAACCGCGACCAGCTGCTCAGCCTGACGCAGGGCCGCGAGGCGGAGATGTTCGAGCGCTCGGTTGACCTGCTGGTCAGCCGCCTGCGCCAGCGCCTCAATGACGATGCGCGCGAGCCCAGTTATATCAAGACCGTGCGCAGCGAGGGCTATGTGTTCGCCATGCCCGTGGAGATCAAGGAGGCACGGGAGTGAGTGCGCGGCACTGGCCCTGGCCGCGCACGCTGGGATCGCGCCTGTTCCTGATCCTGCTGGCAGGCCTGATCGTCGCCCATGGGCTGTCCTTCGGGGTGCTGTTCGCGGAACGCTACATCACTGCGCGCAGGGTGATGCTCGGCACGCTGGAAAACGACGTGTCCACCTCGCTCGCGATCCTGGACCGCGTGCCTGCCGCCGAGCGCCCGCAGTGGTTGCCGCGCGTGAACCGTGGCGCTTATCAGTACATGCTGGGTCCGGGTATGCCGGGCGTGCCCCAGATGACGCCGCAGGCCAAGGAGATTGCCGACCGGATCATGGAGGCGAGCGGCGGCCGCTTTGCGGTCCGGGTGGAATCGATCCCCGGTCAGGGCAAGCGCATGCAGGCACACCTGACGCTCAGCGACGGCAGCCCGCTGACCATCGACGTGCACCCGCGCCCGACGCCGATCGCGCAGTGGCTGCCTTATGTGCTGGTGCTCCAGTTGCTGCTGCTGGTGCTGTGCTGCTGGTTCGCTGTGCGGCTGTCGATCCGCCCGCTGGTGGCGCTGGCCGATGCCGCCGACGCGCTCAACCCGAATGCGAAGACGGCGCCGCTTGCCGAGACCGGTCCCACCGAACTGGTGCGCGCGGCACACGCATTCAATGCCATGCGTGAGCGCATCGCCGGGTTTGTCGAGGAACGCGTACGGCTGCTGGCGGCGATCTCCCACGACCTGCAGACGCCGATCACGCGCATGAAGCTGCGCGCCGAGATGGCGGAAGACTCCGACGACAAGCGCAAGATGGCGCAAGACCTGGCCGAGATCGAAGCGCTGGTGCGGGAAGGGCTGGCGTATGCGCGCACCACCCATGGCGATGGCGAAAAGGCGTCGCGGCTCGACCTCGGCTCGTTTGTCGAAAGCCTGGCATTTGACTACCAGGACACCGGCAAGGCGGTGACGGTGCTGCAGAACATCGGCGGAACCGTCGTGACGCGCCCCAATGCCTTGCGGCGGATCCTGACCAACCTGGTCGACAACGCCATCAAGTTCGGCGGGGCGGCGGAGCTGAGCGTGCGCCGCGAGGGCGATGCCGTGGTCATCGAGGTACTCGACCGCGGCGCCGGCATCCCGGAAGACCAGCTCGAAGCCGTGCTGCAGCCGTTTGTGCGGCTGGAGGGTTCGCGCAACCGGGAAACCGGTGGTACCGGGCTCGGGCTGGCGATCGCCCAGCAGCTTGCGGTGGCCATCGGCGGCTCGCTCAGGCTGCGCAATCGTGAAGGCGGCGGCCTGGTGGCGGAAGTCAGGCTGGGCTGACTGGCCATCCCGCAGCCGCTTCCGAGGGGGAAGGGAAGTGCATCATGCGCGTCACCTGCGCACTCGCTGGCCGCCCGTCCTCCGCAGATTTGTACGCTTCTGTATCAAGACCCCACAACGATACGCACATGCACAGTAACGGCCATAACTCGCTACTGGCGCGATACATCGGTCTCCTTAAATACGTTCCGTAGCCAGCCGGCGCATCGCAAACCAGCGATCCGGGGCTGCACCAGCCACCGCAAACTTTAAGGAAGCCGATCATGACCACCACCAACATCGCCAAGCGTTTTGTGTTCGCCGTTGCCCTGGTTGCCGCCGCTGCCGGCGCGCAGGCCGCCGGAATCTCCAGCGCCCGCGACCCGTTCACCGACGGTGCCCGTTCGGTCCACTCGGAGCGCAGCACATTTACCGATGGCGCGCGGGCTGTCGATCCCTACACCGACGGTGCGCGCAACGTGGACCCGTTCACCGACGGCGCACGCAACGTGGATCCGTTCACCGACGGCGCCCGCACGCTGGCCGGCATGGATCGCACGGGGGTCTCGGCGGATCCGGCGCGCCATGTCGATCCCTATCTCGACGGCGCCTACGCCTGATGCACCGGACTGCGGAACACAAGGAGCGTGACCAGCATCTCGTCCGGGCCCGGGACATGCGCGCGCTTCTTCACACCGCAGATTTTTTTGCTAGCTCAGCCCTCGCCCCGCGGGTGCGTCCACCAGACCCCGGGCAATAAAGCGGTGAATCTGCGCCACCACGGCCGCGCCTTCGCCCACCGCCGACGCGACACGCTTGGTGGATCCGGAGCGAACGTCGCCGATGGCGAAGACACCCTCCACGCTCGTCTGCAAGGGCAGTGTCTGCAAGGGCGCATCGGCCACGTCGGTGCCGGTCAGGACGAAGCCCTTGCTGTCCAGCGACACGCCGCAGTTCCTGAGCCAGTTGGTATTCGGCTCGGCGCCGATGAATACGAACAGGTGATGTGTCGTCAGGCTGCCTTCCATGCCGCCGGCACCGCGATAGCGCACGCGTTCGAGACGCGCATCCCCCTCCAGCGCGGTCAGTTCCACCCGTGTATGCAGCGTCACGTTCGGCAGCGCGCCGATCCGTTCGATCAGGTAGTGCGACATGCTGTGCGCCAGGCTCGCCCCGCGGATAAACATGTGCACATGCTCGGCATGCGCGGCCAGGAAGACCACCGCCTGCCCCGCCGAGTTGCCGCCGCCGACCAGCAGCACCGGTTCCTTGCGGCATAGCCGCGCCTCGATCGGCGTCGCCCAGTAATAGACGCCGCAGCGTTCGAAACGCGCCAGCCCGTCCACGGCAGGACGCCGGTACTCGGCGCCGCTGGCGACGACCACGGTGCGCGCAAGGATGCGGCGGGCATCGGCAAGCTCCACCACCAGCGGCTGCCTGTCGCAATACATCGCCTTGACTTCGCACGGGATGCCGATATGCGCACCGAACTTCTGCGCCTGCACGAACGCGCGGCCCGCCAGTGCCTGCCCCGTGATGCCCGTGGGAAAGCCCAGGTAGTTCTCGATGCGCGCACTGGTGCCGGCCTGGCCGCCGGGCGCGCGGCAGTCGAATACCACGACCGACAGCCCTTCGGACGCCGCGTAGACGGCCGTCGCCAGCCCCGCCGGGCCGGCGCCGACGATCGCCACATCGTAGACGTGCGTCGGATCAAACTCCGGGATCAGTCCCAGGCACGACGCGAGCTGTCCCACATCGGGGTTGCGCAGCACGGTGCCGTTCGGGCAAATAACGAGCGGGAAGTCATCGGGCTGTGGCGTCACGCGTTCGAGGAAGGCGATGGCTTCCGCGTCCTGCTCCGCATCGAGCACCATGTTTGGAAATGCATTGCGGCGCAGGAAGTCCTGCAACGCGACCAGTCGCCCATCGCCGGGGGCGCCGACCAGGACGGCACCCCGGCCGCGTTCGATGGCCAGCACACGCCTGAGGATCAGGGCGCGCATGATCTTCTCGCCAAGATCGGCTTCGCTGATCACCAGGGCGCTGAGCGCATCCGGCCGCAGCAGCACCGCCTCGACGTCTTCGACGACGTGCGCGTCGACGATCGCTGGCTTGTTCGACAGCTGGGTGATATCCGAGGTGAACTCGCCGCGCTGGGTATAGGTGTGGACAATGTGGTGACCCATGCCCTCGCGAATGACGATCCGCACTTTGCCCGACAGCAGCAGGAACATGCCCGGGCAGAGGCTGCCGGATTGATAGAGGAATTCACCCCTGGTGTAGTGGCACTGGCTGCCGAAGCGGCGCACGCGGTCGATTTCGGTCTCGGTGAGGACCGGGAACATCTGGAAGTAGCGCGGATGTTCGCGCACGCTCGGGTCTTCGACCAGCGCGCTGTCGTCGATACCGCTCGCATCCACGGCTGGCTCAGGGGTGAGCTTGCCGCCGCCCGGGCTTGACTCGTTGCTCATCGCCGATTCTCCTCGGCGCCAATTGGGGTGAATCGGCGCCGCTATCGCGTAGTCACCGGTGTCCACGGAAATGACTGTGCGCTGTGGCCGCCTGATAAAACGAGAGTATTCAAGTTGAGGCGGCCAGCCAAGTAGTCTTGCATTCGCGCTTTGGCGTCGCCGCTAGCCCGAACGTGCCTGCTGGCGCAGGTCGTGGGTCCGCCCGGACAGGTAGGGCAGGTTCGCCGACACGAAGACCGCCAGCAGCAACGCCCCGGCACTCCATGCCACGGCAGGAAGCCACGGCAGCAGGCTCGCCAGCATGGCGGTCTTGATGGCGCCTGACGACACCATGGCAATGCGCATGAAAGCGGCGACCGCCAGCACGGCAAATACGAGTCCGGTGAACATCCCTTCGCGGCCGACGTAGCCGGCGTCGAGCGCCGCATTGGCCGCCGAGGCGAACATGATGCCCCACAGGCCGCCGGCGAGACATTGCACCGCGAGGACGGCCTCGAGCGAGGTGGCCGCGGCGAAACCGAACAACGAAAGCGCGCCGAGGCTCGCGGCGGCCAGCAGCAGCACATAGGCCGGATAGCGCCGCAGCACCGGCGCCCCGGGCAGCAGCACGCACAGCGCAAAGCCGATCCAGAACGCCGGCATCACGCGCACGAGCCCGGCAGCGGGAACGAAGCGCAGGTAGGCCGGTGCGGAGTTGACGGTGGTGTGGACCTGGAATCCGAGGGCGAGCAGCCAGACCGCGGCAAAGAGCAGCCAGATGCGCTTGAGCGCCACGCCGGCTGCCGGGGCGGGCGCCGCGTCGGCGTCATGGCGCGCCGCGGCGGGCTCGCTCCATTGCAGCGCGACCACGGCCAGCACCAGCGCCGCGCTGGCTGCGATGAACGGCAGCAGGGGTGAGACCTCCCGCAGTCGCGCTGTCAGCAGCGGCGCCACGGCCCCGGCAAGGCCGATGCCGAGCAGCGAAGATCCCACCAGGAACGACGACGCGGTCGCTTGCATGCGCCGGGCAATGATCACCATGGGCGGCGCGCGCAATGCGGACGAGGTGGCCGCCCAGACCGCGGTCAGGCCCAGCAGCAGCCAGGGCGACGTGACCCGGGGCAGCAGCACGAAGGCCAGGGCAGAAACCACGGACAGCGCCAGGATCCAGCCTCCCAGCCTGCGCATGGCGTTGGCGACACGGTCGGCCGCGATGCCCAGCGCGCAGTCCATGGCGACAAAGATCACCTGGTCCATCAGCAGGATCCAGGCGACGTGCGCGCGCGCGATGCCTGCCTGCGCGGCCAGCTGCGGCAGGAAGGCCACGTAGAGGGTCCACGTCACCGCCAGCAGGAACTGCACGGAGCAGAAGATCAATGCGCGCATGCCGCCCACCCTGCCTGGAATAGCCAACTGGTTTGTTCTTATGCCCGGCGCAGGCGTGCCGCGCGCCGGAGCTTCCAGTTGCAAGGATAGGGCAGCGCCTGCAGTGTGGGTGACGCGCCGCGCGGGGCGCGCAGTCGCGGCGCTGCGGCACGGCGTCAAAGGCAAGCGGCACGGGCTACGGACCAGCCGTGGGGCTGGATCGATCTGGCTGCTGCTTCCCTGGCTTGCAAACGTCGCCTGGATCGTAGGATGCGGCGTCGGGCACGGCACTCCTGGCGGCGCCGCCGGCGGGCATCAGCCCACAAAGAACTCAATTCCCTCCTGCGCGTATTCGTTCGGCTGGCCAAACGTTATCCAGCCATGGCCCCTGAGCGTGATTTCGTCACGACGCAGGATCAGCGCCTCTTCGCCATCGATCCTGACGTGGGTGCCATTGGAACTCCTGTCGATCAGCACGAAGCGGCCGCCGCGAGGCTCGACCGTGGCCTGGAATCTCGATACCTGCCGATCCGTGACCACGACGCTCATGGTGGTGTCGCGGCCGATGGTCAGCGGCGCCGAGGCGGAGTCCATTTCGAAGTGGGCGCCCCGATACCGCAGCGAAAGCAACACGGAGCGGCGCAATGCCTGATCCAGCGGGGCCACCACGGTCATATCGATGTTCTGCTGCCAGAGCGCCTCGTACAGTTCGATCATCTGGTTCTTGCCCCGCACTTGGATCGGATACAAGTGGCGTGTCATCTGGCGCAGGCTGGCGGACAGCTGCTCCACGGCGTTCTTGCTGGTGATGATCTGGCCGCGCGACGCGAGTTTGACCAGGCGGGCGGCAAGGTTGACCGTGTCGCCGAACACATCGCCGGATTCGTCCGACAGGATCGGCCCATGGTGGAAGCCGATATGGATCGCCAGGGGCGTTCCGGCGACCGGAGGAAGCCCGGCGACACCCTCCTGCATGCCGAGTGCGGCCTGCATCGCGTTCTCCGCGGCAGGGAACAGCACCATGATCTCGTCGCCGATCGTCTTGACGACCCGGCCTTGCACGTCCGCGGAGCGCGCTTTCATCAGCGCGAGGCACTGGCGGATTGCGCCGAGCGCAACCGTATCCCCGGCTGTCTCATAGAGCCTCGTGCTGTCGCAGATATCCGCGAACATCACCGATCCGTCAGACGCGTCTCGTAGGGATTCTGGGTCCTTGTGCATCACCGGCCGTTCCGTCTGTACCCGGCGGGCCGATCCCGCCTGCTGGAAGCGTGGTCCCCCTGGTGCCGTGACGAATGATGCTCGCACACCATGCACTCGCGTCGGTTGGGGGCCATGTCGGGCGCGCCCGGCAAACTCGGGGGCGCTCCGTTTGCATGATAGAACCTCGTTCCACTAGCGGCGGTCCGCGCTCGACGCTGCAGGAGCGAGCGTGTGAATGAAACGCTGGAGCTGGTCGCGTACCGCGTCGAATGACGGCTTAATCCGGGGCGAGCTCGCAAAAGCGCAGTCGATTTCCGAAGGGATCCGCCACTTGCAGCTGCCGCCCCCAGCCGAGCGCCTCAACGCCAGGCCTGGCGTACGGATATGGCTTGGCGGCCAGCTCGCGATGCAGCGCATCGATATCCTGCACTGGCACGAACACCGTCGACCCCGGCGTGGCATCGCCATGGTGTTCGCTCAGGTGCAGCGTCAGGCCGCTGCGCCTGACCTGCGCATACAACGGAAACCCCTCTTCAAACCGGTGCTCCCAGTCGAGGGTGAAACCGAGGTAGTCGAGATAGAACTCCTTGGCCTTGTCAACGGAGAAGATCCGGAGGATGGGGATGGCGGCGGAGAGGTGCATGGTGTTCCGTGCGAAGGCGGGGGAGCGGATGTCGCGATGATACCCGCGGATTTGTCGCGAGGTGACGCCGCGCGCATAAGCATCCGCGACAATCTTCGTTGGCTTCATCGCCGCGCCTGACTATGCTGGCGCTCCGTCCCAGATTTCCCGGAGCCCAGTGCCATGACCCCGACCCACAACCCGCGCCGCCGCCTGTTGCTGCAAGCCGCCGCCGCAGCCTGCGCGTTGCCCGGCGTGTCCTGGGGACAAGGCCAGCCCGTGCTGCGCATCGGCTTCCAGAAGTCTTCCACGCTGATGATCCTGCTGAAGTCGCGGCAGACGCTGGAGAAGCCGCTCGCGCCCAAAGGGGTTGCGGTGCAGTGGTATGAGTTCACCTCGGGGCTGCCGCTGCTGGAAGCGCTGAACCTGGGCAACCTCGACCTGAGCGCCGACGTGGCCGATGCCGTGCCGCCGTTCGCGCTGGCCGCGGGTGCCGAGCTTACCTATTACGCCAGCGAGACACCGTCGCCGCAGGCGCAGGCCATTGTCGTGCGCGGCGATTCCCGCATCCGCGAGGTAGCGCAGCTCAAGGGCCAGCGGGTGGCCTTTGCCAAGGGTGCCGGCGCGCACTACCTCATGCTGGAGGCACTGGCGCGCGCGGGTTTGTCGATCCGCGATATCGAGCCGGTGTACCTGAGCCCGGCCGATGCGCGCGCCGCCTTCGAGCGCGGCAGCGTGGCCGCGTGGGCGATCTGGGATCCGTTCCTGGCCGCGGTGCAGCGCCAGGCCAATGCGCGCGTGCTGCGCGACGGCGAGGGGCTGGCCAGCTATCGCCGCTTCTACCTCGCCGCCACGCCCTTTGCACGCGCACACGCGGAGGTGCTCAACGTGGCCTTCGACGCGCTGCGCGAGGCCGGCGAGTGGGTCAAGCAGAATCCCGCCGAGGCGGCACGCTGGCATGCGCCGCTGATCGGGCTGGACGCGGCCACGGTCGAGGCCGCGAACGCGCGGCGCAGCTATGCGGTGCGCACGGTCGACGCCGCTGCGCTGGCCGAACAGCAGCGCATTGCCGATGCCTTCACCGCGCAGCAGATCCTGCCGCGCAAGGTGGCGATCCCGGCGTCGCCGGTGTGGCGCAAGGCGTGAGGGAAGCCGGCTAGGTCGCCGCATCCCCCTGTGCCAGTGCCGCGATCAGGTCCATCAGCCACATCAGGCCGGCATCGCTGTCCCGCGCAGCCGTCCAGACCGACATCACGGTGAAGTCCGGCATCGGCACCGGGGAGGGCGCATCGCGCAGGCCCGCGCTGTTGCACCATTGGTCGGCGAGCACCGCCGGCACCGTCGCCAGCGCGGGGGCTCCCCTGAGGATGGCCGGCACGCTGGCGAAGCGTGCGCTGCTGTAGCGAACGTCCCGTGCCTGGCCCCGTTCCGCCAGCCAGGCGTCGGCCGCGCTGTCGAAGGCGCCGCGATAGGACACCAGCACATGGGGAAACCGCAGGTAGTCGCGCAGCGACAGGCCCTGGCCGGCGCGTAGCGGCGCCGCGCCATAGACACAGCGAAAGCCCATGGTCCGCAGTGCGCGCTCGCGCCGCCATGCCGGCCCCTTGGCGAAGGGGCCGATGCCGAGGTCCATCTCGTTGCGCTCCAGCATGTCCGTGCCACGGAACGGGTCGGTCGGCACGATGGCCAGCCGCACGCGCGGGGCCAGCGCATCGAGCCGCGTCAGTAATGCTGGCGCAAGCCACAGTTCCACCCAATCGGGCATGCCCACGACAAAAGTCCGGTCGGACGTCGGCGGGTCGAATTCACGCCGTTCGAGGAGGGCGGCCTCGATGTCCCCGAGTGCCGGCATCAGCCGCCGCTCGAGTTCCAGGGCGCGTTCGGTCGGCTCCATGCCGCGCGCGGTCCTGACCAGCAGTGGATCGTCGAACAGCTCCCGCAGCCGCGCCAGCGCGCCGCTGACGGCCGGCTGCCCCAGGTGCAGGTGCGCCGCCGCGCGCGAGACGCTGCGCTCGCGCAGCAGCACGGCCAGCGTGACCAGCAGGTTCAGGTCGACGCCGCGAAAATGGCTTTCCTTGATGCTCACCTTGGCTACCTTCCGTCGGATTTTGCGGCACTGAACTATCGCGCGATGCCTGCGGCAAGGCAAGCCGTCCTCGTCATCGCAGCGCCGGCGTACTGGCGGGCGGGCGGCGGTGCCGGGTCAGTTGCTCGAAGGCCGACGCCAGGGGCAGCAGCACGGCATCGCTGCCTGCCCGGCCCAGCCACGACACGCCAGCGGGAACGCCGGCCGACGTGAATCCCATCGGCACGCTGACCTCGGGAAAGCCGGCAGCGCTTGCCATATGCATCGCCGCCAGGGGCTGCTCGGCGCGGCAGTGGTAGGTGGCATCGGCCATGTCGAAGCGCGGCGATCCAGGGCATGCCAGCGTGGGGAACAGCAGCGCCTCCACGCCGTCGGCACGGAAGATATCGTCGAGCAGGGCGCCGAAGTGGCTTGCCGCCACACCATCGCCTTGCGGCGGCAGGTCTTGCGTCTCGTACGCTTGCCTTAGCGCGGCAAGGGTAAGCGGGTTCACAGGATGGCAGCCATCCGTTGCGGCCATGCGCGCAAGCAACGCAGACGTATTGGCCGGCACGCCGGCAGGCAACTGCCCCAGCCAGGCGTCGAGCCCGCGCACCCATTCAGCGCGGGCGATATCGCCCAGCAGGTCGGCGTAGAGCGTGCGCGCGCCGGCCGGCAGGCGCACGGGTATGGTCTCGGCGCCCGCCGCACGCATGGTCTCGGTCGCCGCCAGGAAGAGCTGATCGATCTCGTCGTTGCCGCCCGCGAAGTTGGCCACGATGCCCAGCCTGCGGCCGCGCAACGACGCTGCCATCTCGCTGAAACCTGCGCCGGGCACCAGCGCGTCCAAAACGATGGCCGCATCGGCCGCACTGCGCGCCACCGGACCCACGGTATCGAACGATGCCGCCAGCGGCAGCACGCCTTCCGCCTCCAGCAACCCATGGGTCGGCCGCATGCCGGCCAACGCATGCACGCAGGCCGGACCGCGCACGGAACCGAATGAGTCGGTGCCGAGTCCGAAGGCCGCGAAGTTGGCCGCCACCGCCGCGCCGGTGCCGCTGCTGGAACCGCTGGCATTACGCGACAGGCGATAGGGATTGCGCGTCAGGCCGTTGGCGGAGCTGTAGCCGAAGCGGCCGTTGGAGGCGGCCAGCTCCGACATATTGGCCTTGGCCAGCACGATGGCGCCGGCTTCGCGCAGGCGCGCCACGCACGGCGCGTCCGCGTTCGGATAAGCCTCGCGCAACGCCGCACACCCGGCAGTGGTCGGCATGCCGACGGTATCGATATTGTCCTTGACCACCATGGGAATGCCATGCAGCGGCCCGCGCGGACCGCTTGCGCGCAGTTCCTGGTCCAGCGCACGCGCCTCGTGCAAGGCGGCGGGATTGACGCAACTGATCGCGTTGATCAGCGGGCCGGACTTGTCGAAGGCGGCGATACGGGCGAGGTAGCAGTCGACCAGGCCGGCCGCGGAAATGGTGCCGGCGCGCATGGCATCGGCGAGTTCCCGGAGGGAGGCTTCGAACGGGTCGAAGCCGTCAGTCGGGGCAGCAGAAGAATTGGATGTCATCGGCGATCGTTCGGTATGCATGCAGTATTGGCCCGCCGGTGCGCGCAGGCAATGGATGTTTTATCCGTCCAGCTTTCCATCCCGGAATGAATGCACGACAATGCCGGCACGCGCCCCCGCAACCGGAGTCGGCTTCCCGCCACGCCTACCGACATGAAAAGTACCAACGGCCGCCACCTGCCCGCGCTGGCAAACCTGATTGCATTCGAGACCACGGCGCGCACGGGCAGCGTCACCGGCGCGGCCGAGGAGCTGTGCCTGACGCAAAGCGCGGTCAGCAAACAGATCACCGAGCTGGAATCCTTCCTCGGTGAGCGCATGCTGAACCGCCGCAAAGGCGCCGTGGCGACGACGCCTGCCGGCGAGGAATACCTCAAGAGCGTGCGCAAGGCCCTGGCCATGCTGGAGGAAGCCACGATGGAGGTGCAGTCGGGGCGCGCCTCGGGCGGGCGCCTGAACGTGTCGGTGCCTGTGTCGCTGGGCAATATCTGGCTGTTGCCGCGCATGCTCAGGTTCGCGCGCGAACAGCCGCATATCCAGCTCAACGTCACCACCAAGGTAGGCCCCGTCGACCTCGAAAGCACCGGGCTCGATGCGGCCATCATGTATTGCGCGGGGCCGCCGCCGCGCCATTTCAGCCTGAAGGTCATGCCGCTGGTACTGTATCCGGTGTGCGCCCCTGAGCTGCTGCCGGCCGGCGCTACGCTGGCCAGGGCGGTGAAGCGTCTGCCCTTGCTGCACCAGAACGCCGCGCTGGAAGCGTGGCCCGCCTATCTCGGGCAGACCGGCATCAAGCTCGCGCACCCGGATGACGGCTCGCGCTATGGCCTGCTGACCATGGGTTTGCAGGCTGCCCTCGGCGGCATGGGCCTGGCGCTGCTGCCGGAGTACGTTGCCGGCGACGACATCAGGGCGGGCCGGCTGCTGCGCCTGTCCGACGAGCCCTACGTCTCGCCCAAGGCCTACTACTTCATCTGCCGCGAGGACAAGCGCGACAGCCCCGCGATGCAGACCTTCATCGCGTGGCTGCTGGAGCAGAGCGCCGACGCAAACCGGCGCTAGGCGCTACGGCTGTGCCTTCACCAGGGTGGAGGTGACGAAGCGTCCGGGACGGCTGCTGGCCGGTTGCCCGTCGCGAAGGGTCGCCTGCCCGGCGACGAACACATGCCGCACACCGACGGAGGGCTGCTGCGGATCGTCGAAGGTGGCGCGATCCTGGATCGTCGCCGGATCGAAGACGGTGATGTCCGCGACATGGCCCGTCCTGAGCTCCCCGCGCCGCTCCAGCCCGAAGCGCTGTGCCGGCAAGCCGGTCATCTTGTGGACCGCGCGCTCCAGCGGGAACAGCCCCAGGTCGCGCGAGTACAAGCCGAGCACGCGCGGGAACGTTCCCCACAGCCGCGGGTGCGGCGTTTCGTCGGAAGGGATGCCGTCGGAGCCGACCATCGTGTCGGGATAGGACAGGATGTCGCGCACGTCGGTCTCGTCCATGATGAAGTACACGGCACCGCCCGGCACCAGCGCCTGTGCGACTTCATGGCGTGAGCGGCCCCATTCCCGCGCGAGGTCTTCGAGGTAGCGCCCGGCGGCTTCAGGGTGCGGGGCCGACCAGGTGATCAGGATGCGGTCGCACTGATGCACGCGCTCGGGCCGCAGCATGGTCGACGACGCCGCATACGGATAGCAGTCCAGGCACAGCGGCATGGTTTCGGCCAGCCCGCGCACCTGCGCCAGCGTGTGGCGGCTGCGGCCGTGGTTCTGCTTGCCCACCAGCTTGTGGTGCGAGATCACCGTCGATACCCCCAGTGCCTTGCCGATGCGCGCGGTCTCGTCGATCGACGCGCCGATGTTGTCGCTTTCATCGCGCATATGGGAGACCAGCACGCCGCCGAGCCGCTTCATCGGCTCGCACATGCGCACGATCTCATCCTCGGGCGCCGCGGCCGATGGCGGATAGAACGTGCCGGTGGACACTCCGATTGCCCCCTGGCGCAGCGCTTCCTCGACGTCTTGCCGCATGCCTTCGATCTCCGCATCGCTGGCGGGCAGGCCAAGCTGGCGCATATGCCTGGCGCGCAGCGTGGACTGGCCTACCAGCACCGCGACATTGACCGCGGCCGGCTGCGCCACGAACGATTCACGGTAGGCCCGCACGGAATCGAAGCGGTAGCCGCCGCGCATGATGTCGAGCGGGGCGGGCGGGATGCTGTCGGTCACCAGCGGAAACAGGCTGATGCCGCAGTTGCCGGCGATGATGGTGGTGACGCCCTGCGTGACCTTGGGCAGCATCTCCGGGGACTGGAACACCATCCAGTCGTCATGCGTGTGGGTGTCGATAAAGCCCGGCGCCACGATCAGGCCGGCGGCATCGACTTCGGTGTCCGCCCGCGCTGCCGCGAGGTTGCCGATCGCGGCGATCTCGCCGTCCACCACACCAATGTCGGCGGCGCGACGCGGCGCGCCGGTGCCGTCGATGAGGTCGCCGTTGCGGATGATCAGGTCATAGTGCATTTGCATGGCGTGCTCCCTCAATCGACCCTGGCGCCGCTCTTGCGCACCAGCTCGCCGAACTTGACGGTCTCCGTCGCGATCAGTTGCTGGAAGTCGTGGGCAGTGCCGCCCAGCGGATCGAACGAGAGCTTGTCCAGGTGCGCCCGGAAAGCCGGATCCTTGATGACGGCGTTGACTTCGCGGTTCAGGCGCTCGATGACCTCGGCAGGCGTGCCCGGCGCGGCCACCAGTCCCGCCCACGCGGTCAGCTCGTAGCCCTTCAGGCCGGCCTCCGCCATGGTCGGCAGGTCCGGGAAGTGCGGCGAGCGCTTGCTCGACGTCACCGCCAGCGCGCGCACGCGGTTGGAAACCACGTAGGGCCCGATCGACGGCACGTTGTCGAACATCAACTGCACGTTGTTGCCGACGAGATCCTGCAGCGCCGGAATGCTGCCCTTGTAGGGCACGTGGGCGATGTTCAGGTTGGCCATGACCTTGAACAGCTCGCCGCCCAGGTGGCTGGTGGTGCCGTTGCCGGCCGAGCCCATCGACAGCTTGCCCGGGTTGGCGCGCGCGTAGGCCACCAGTTCCTGCGTGGTCCTGACCGGCAGCGATGGGTTGACGGCAAGGATATTGAAGGTCGTGACCAGGCCGACGATGGGCACCAGCTTGTCGGGGTCGTAGGGCAGCTTGCTGTAAAGGAAACGGTTGGTCGACAGCGTCGCGTTGTTGCCGTAGCCGATGGTGTAGCCGTCCGCCGGCGCGGCCAGCAGCGCCTGCATGCCGATATTGCCGCCCGCGCCGGGCCGGTTTTCGACGATCACGGCCTGGCCTAGCCGCTTCGACAACGCGTCGCCGAACAGGCGCGCAACGATGTCCGGTGCGCCGCCCGGCGCGGTGGGTACGATCAGGCGCACCGGCTTCTCCGGCCACGCTGCCTGCGCCGTCGCCGGCGCCCACAGCAGCGCGCCGAAGATCCCCGCGGCCAGGACTTGTATTGCTGACTTCCTCATGCTGACTCCCCTCGTCATCGTGGTGTAACTGTGGAATTGAGTATCAGCGACGGCCCGGCGCCGGCCTAGTGAAGTTTTATGCTCGGATAGTTTCCGTGGCGGAATGAATGCCGCGCGGGCCACACGCCGCGCGGTCCCGGAGTGCGGTATCGCCGGCGGCGATGCCGGCGATCATTCCAATCGATTTGTGCGAGTCCGCTTCGGCCACCAGAATCCTCACAACACGCGACAGCCTGTCGTTCGCGGTTCTTTCGAGGCAAGCACAATGAACACTCACCATTCCCCGTTAAAGCCTTCCCTGTGGCGACGTGCACTGCTGGTTGGTACCTTGCTCTGGTCGGTGATTGCCATGCCGGTCCATGCCGCGGCGCCGCAGGTCGGGACCCAGGCGCCCGGCTACTACCGGATGAAGCTCGGCAAGTTCGAGATCACGGCGCTGTCAGACGGTACCGTCAACGTGCCGATCGGCAAGCTGCTCAAGCATGCGTCGCACGAGCACATTGCGTCGCTGCAGGCGCGCAGCTACCAGTCCACCGAGCCCGAGACCTCGATCAACGCTTTCCTGATCAACACCGGCCAGCAGCTGGTGCTGGTCGATACCGGCGCGGGCAGCCTGTTCGGTCCCGGCGTCGGCGGCAAGCTGCCGGACAATATCCGCGCGGCCGGCTACCAGCCGCAGCAGATCGATGCGGTGCTGCTGACGCATATACACGTCGACCACTCCGGTGGGTTGGCCGTCGACGGCAATGCCGTGTTCCCGAACGCCGTGGTCTACGTCGACCGCCGCGATGCCGATTTCTGGCTGAACCCCGTCAATGCCGCGAAGGCGGCATCAGGCCAGCGGCATAACTTCGCGCAATCGGAGGCGGTATTCGCGCCCTACCTGAAGGCCGGCAAGGTCCGGCCCTTCGACGGCGAGCAGGAGCTGTTCCCCGGCATCCGTCCGGTGCGCATGCCGGGCCATACCCCGGGTCACGCGTTCTATGAGATCAGCAGCGAGGGACAGCGCCTGCAACTGTGGGGCGACACCATCCATGCGCAGCAGGTGCAGTTTCCGGAGCCGGGCGTCGCGATCGATTTCGATGTCGATGCCACCGCCGCGGTGAAGATGCGCAAGCGGGCCATGGCTGACGCCGCGGCCAAGGGCTATTGGGTGGGCGCGGCGCATATCTCGTTCCCGGGCCTCGGGCATGTTCGGCGCCAGGGCAAGGGCTACGCATGGGTGCCGGCCGAGTACAGCATGGGACGAGAAAAGGCGGCGGCGGGCGCGTCGCACTGACACCCGAGCCTGGCGCAGCGAATCGAGTGGACGGCGACGATGACTGCAGGATGACAGCGCAGGCCTTCATGTATGCATACAACTGCCAAGTCTCGCCGCTCACGTGACGCAAGGATCCTGACGCACCGGCGAATTTGTAGGGAATAACCCTTGCCTTCATAAAAATATATCACAACATGATGTATTGTTCGGGACTCCCGAAACAGACGCGACAGCGCTGGCGACTGCCCCACGCCGGCAGCGCCCGCTGCGCGCGCCACAAGGAGCCCCCGCATGCGCATACGCAAGCAAACCGATCTTCTCTCCGGCCTGATGTTCGTCATGGTCGGCCTCAGCTTTTCATTCGTCGCCCGTGGCTATTCCATGGGCACCGCCGCAAAGATGGGCCCGGGCTATTTCCCATTCTGGCTCGGCATCGTGCTGGCGCTGCTTGGCGCCGTGGTGGCGCTGGGTTCGATGTCGCGTGAAGGCGATGCGGACCGGATGGCCCGCTGGGACATCAAGACACTCTTGTGGATCCTCGGATCGGTGGTGCTGTTCGGCCTGCTGCTCAAGCCGCTCGGCATGGTGTTGTCGGTGCTGGCGCTGGTGCTGGTGTCGTCGATGGCCAGCCATGAGTTCACCTGGAAGGGCGCCATGCTCAATGCCGCGATCCTGGTGCTGATCAGCACGGTGGCGTTCGTGTACGGCATCAACCTGCAGATGCCGGTCTGGCCTGCGATCCTCACCAACTAGGAGACATCGGATGGAGCTGCTAAGTCATCTTGCGCTGGGGTTTTCTACCGCGCTTTCGCTGCAGAACCTGGCTTATGCCTTCCTTGGCTGCGTGCTGGGGACGCTGATCGGCGTGCTGCCGGGCCTCGGCCCGTTGGCCACCATCGCCATGCTGCTGCCGATCACCTACACGCTGCCGCCGGTGGCGGCGCTGATCATGCTGGCCGGCATCTACTACGGCGCCCAGTACGGCGGGTCCACCACCGCGATCTTGGTCAACCTGCCCGGCGAGTCGTCGGCGGTGGTGACCACGCTCGACGGCTACCAGATGGCGCGCCGCGGGCGGGCGGGCGTGGCGCTGGCCACCGCTGGCCTGGGTTCGTTCTTTGCGGGCAGCGTGGCCACGCTGATCCTGGCCGCGTTTGCCACGCCGCTGTCGGAGCTGGCGTTCAAGTTTGGTCCCGCCGAATACTTCTCGCTGATGGTGCTGGGACTGATCGGCGCCGTGGTGCTGGCTTCGGGATCGCTGGTCAAGGCGGTGGCGATGATCGTGCTGGGGCTGCTGCTCGGGCTGGTCGGCACCGATGTGAACTCGGGCGCGGCGCGCTTCTCGTTCGACGTGCCGGAGCTGACCGACGGCATCAGCATCACCGCGCTCGCCATGGGGCTGTTTGGCTTCGCGGAGATCATTGCCAACCTGGAGCAGAAGGAACATCGCGAGACCTTCACCGACCGCGTCACCAACCTGTTCCCCACCCGCGAAGACTTCCGGCGCATGATCCCCGCCGTGCTGCGCGGGACGCTGCTGGGTTCGTCGCTGGGCATCCTGCCGGGCGGCGGGGCTTCGCTGGCGTCGTTCGCCGCGTATTCGCTGGAGAAGAAGGCCTCAAAGTATCCGGAGGAGTTCGGCAAGGGCGCGATCGAAGGCGTGGCGGGGCCGGAGTCGGCCAACAATGCCGCGGCACAGACCTCGTTCATCCCGCTGCTGACGCTGGGCATCCCGCCCAATGCCGTGATGGCGCTGATGGTTGGCGCCATGACCATCCACAATATCCAGCCCGGCCCGCAGGTGATGACCAGCAACCCGGCGCTGTTCTGGGGGCTGATCGCGTCGATGTGGATCGGCAACCTGGTGCTGGTGGTGCTGAACCTGCCGCTGATCGGCGTGTGGGTGAAGCTGCTGACCGTGCCTTACCGCTTCCTGTACCCGGCCATCCTGGTGTTCTGCAGCATCGGCGTCTACTCGGTCAACAACACGGTGTTCGACGTGTTCGCGGCGGCCAGTTGCGGCCTGATCGGCTACGTGTTCCTCAAGCTCCGCTGCGAGCCGGCGCCGCTGCTGCTGGGCTTTGTGCTGGGGCCGATGATGGAAGAGAACTTCCGCCGCACCTTGTTGCTGTCGCGCGGGGATTTCTCGGTCTTCACCTCCCGTCCGCTATCGCTGGGCCTGCTGGTGGCTGCCGCGGCGCTGGTGGCGGTGGTGGCGTTGCCGTCGATCAAGGCCAAGCGTGAGGAGGCGTTCCAGGAGGAATAACGCCGCAGTCGCACGCAGCAGTCGCGCAGCGGCGCAATGCCGCGCGCCTGGGTTGTTTCGCCCGCCATGGACGAAACAGCCCGACTTCACGCAGGACGACCAGCCTGCGCGCAAGCCATCGCATCACTCCTGTCGCCGGACCGCTGACCGCATCCTTGCCGGTCTCCATGCGTCCCGCAAACCCCCCCGAATGCCGCAGAACGGTCTTCCAGACGAGCAGGCCCGGCAATTGCTGTCAGTGGTGTGTCCTTGTTATCGTCAAAAAACCCGTCCGCAGGCAGTTTCGAGCCATCGGCCAGCGTCGCCCCGCCCGCCACAACGGGGTGGTGCCGGCCAGCGATACCAAGCGCTTTATCGCGGCGGCGAAGACGCGGCAGTGGGAGCGGGAGCCGCAGGTGCGGATGCTGGCGTAGGAAACGGATGGCGGTGTCACGGCGGTCCGGCACATGCTGCTGCGGGGCCGCCGCCCGATGACGCTGCGCGCTGTCGGGGGTGGGCTAGTCTGCACATGACCCTGCGCAATCTCCCCTGACTTAACGAATCCGAACGCGTCATTCTCGTTTGCCCCGAGAATGGCGGCGCTTGCAGCCTGTGAAATATCACACTACTATCACTACTACTTCAGATGCTTTTCGGAATGACCCGTGGCTAAATCCATTCGGCTGGTAGAAACAGATGGCATGCGTAGCCCCGCGCAGACCGCAACCCAGAGCGGGGCGGCCATGCGCGACCTCGCCTATGTCGAGATCAAGCGCCGCATCATCTCGTGCGAGTTCCGCCCCGGCGAGCCGCTGAACGAAGCCCAGGTGGCGAACATGCTTGGCCTGGGCCGCACGCCGGTACACCAGGCGCTGCACCGGCTGGAAGTGGAGGGCCTGGTGTCGATCCTGCCGCGCAAGGGCGTGCTGGTGACGCCGCTGTCGCTCAACGAGGTGCTCGACATGATCGAGGTGCGCGCGACCAACGAGGTCCTGTGCGCCACGCTCGCCTGCGAGCGCGGCCACGAGAGCGATTTCAAGGCCATGCGCGAAATCGTCGACCGCTCGCCCCCGCTGATCGCGCGGCGCGACATCCCCGCACTGGCGTCGCTGGACCTGAAGTTCCATACGGCGATGTCGGCCGCCTCGCGCAACCGCGTGCTGGCCGAGCTGCTGCGCGGCCTGCATGAGAAGCAGGCGCGCTTCTGGTTCCTGTCGCTGTCCGACCCGCAGCATCTCGAGAACGTGTACCAGGAACACCTCGAGATCGTCGACGCGCTGGAACGCCGCGACGTGCCGGCCGTGAGCAAGGCCGTGCGCCAGCATATCGACGAGTTCCGCAAGAACATCATCAGGACGCTCTGACCTTCTGCATCCGGCCTGACCCGCTTTTTCCCTGTAACAAGGTAGTACGCAATGCCGACACTGCATTTCCAGGTCGCCGGCGGGGGTGAACTCGCCCTCGATATCCAGCGCCTCATCATTGCCGGATGGACCGGCCGCGACAAGGACGCCGTCCAGCACCATATCGACGAGCTCCAGGCGATCGGCGTGAAGCCGCCCGCCACGGTGCCGTGCTTCTATCCGCTGGCCGCGTCGCTGCTGACCACGGCCGACGAGCTGGAGGTGCCACGCGCCGATTCTTCCGGCGAAACAGAGTTTGTCCTGCTGCAGGCAGAGGACGCGCTGTATATCGGCATCGGCTCGGACCATACCGACCGCAAGGTCGAGGCCTACGACGTCACCGTGTCCAAGCAGATGTGCGGCAAGCCTCTCGGTCGCCAGGTGTGGCGCTTCGACGAGGTGGCCGATCACTGGGACAGCCTGGAGATGCGCTGCTGGCGCGTGCGCGACGGCCAGCGCGCGCTGTACCAGGAAGGCAAGGTCACGCGCCTGCTCGATCCGCGCGACCTGGTCGAGCGGCTGACCGGCGAAGCCACGCTGCCGCCCGGCACCGCGATGTTCTGCGGCACGCAGGCGGTGATTGGCGAGCTGGGCCACGGCGATGCCTTTGAAGTGGAGCTGCACGACCCCGTGCGCAATCGCACGCTGCGCCATGCGTACCGCGTGCAGAGCCTGGCGGTGGCCGAATGAGCGCGCCGACCATTGCCGCGCTGGCGGCATCCCTGGCGGCGGGCCGCACCACCAGCGTGGCGCTGACCGAGCAGGCACTGGCCCGCATCGACAGCCATGCCCGCACCGGCGGCACCGCCTTCATGGAAGTCGACGCGGCCGGCGCGCTGGCCGCGGCGCGCGCGGCCGACCAGGCGCGTGCCGCGGGCCTGGTGGCGTCGCCGCTGGCGGGGCTGCCGATCTCGGTCAAGGACCTGTTCGACGTACGCGGCCAGGTGACCCGCGCCGGCTCGAAGGCGCTCGATGGCGCCGCGCCAGCGCAGGCCGATGCACCCGCGGTCGCGCGCCTGCGCGCGGCCGGCGCAGTGCTGCTGGGACGCACCAATATGAGCGAGTTTGCGTTCTCGGGCCTCGGCCTGAATCCGCACTATGGCACGCCGCGCACGCCCTTCGACGCGGACCGGATCGCGGGCGGCTCGACCTCCGGCGGCGCGGTCAGCGTGGCCGAAGACATGGCAGTGGCCGCGCTGGGTACCGACACTGGCGGCTCCATCCGCATCCCCTCGGCCTTCTGCGGGCTGACCGGCTTCAAGCCGACGGCGCGCCGCGTGCCGCTGGCCGGCGCGGTGCCGCTGTCGACCTCGCTCGACTCCGCCGGGCCGCTGGCACGCTCGGTCGCGTGCTGCGCGGCGATGGACGCCGTGCTGAGTGGCGAGACCCTCGATACGCGCCCCGCCGAGCTGGCGGGCATGCGGTTCTACGTGACCCGCGATTTCGTCTGCGACGGGCTCGACGCCGCGGTCGCGCAAGCGTTTGAGGACACCCTGTCGCGGCTGTCGGAACGCGGCGCGCGCATCGTGCCGTTCGATTTCCCGGAACTGCGCCGGCTGCCCGAGATCAACGGCGGCGGCGGCCTCACCGCTGCCGAAGCCTGGGCCTGGCACCGCCAACTGCTGGCGGAGCAGGGCGAGCGCTACGACCAGCGCGTGGCCCAGCGTATCCGGCGCGGCCAGCAGCAGAGCGCGGCCGACTATATCGACCTGCTGGCCCAGCGCCGCGCGATGCAGCACCGCGCCGGCGAGCGCCTGCGCGACGCCGATGCCTGGCTGATGCCGACCGTGGCCGTGCGGCCCCCGCGCCTGGACGCGCTGGCGCGCGACGAAGATTTCTTCGCCCTCAACGGGCTGGTGCTGCGCAATCCGAGCGTAATCAATTTCCTGGACGGATGCGCGGTCACGCTGCCCGTTGCACAGGGAATCGGCCTGGGCGTCTGCGCGCTGCACGGCCAGGACGCGCGCGTGCTGCAGGTGGCTGGTGCGATCGAGCGCAGCCTGATGTAAAGGCCATGCGGTCGCGCGGGCGTTAGCGAACGGCCTGCCCCGGGGCAGGCTGCGCCGGTCCCGTATCGGTCCAAGCGCAGCGGCCTCGCTCAACCATCCCACTCCGGCACAGCGCAAGCCAGAGGGCCCCGCCAATGCAGCGGGGCCCCGCCCAACCTACCCAAGGAGAATCACCGATGTCTTCCGTGATGACTGGCGCCTCCGGCGCCCTGGAGAACCTGCCACCGGCAGAAGTTGCCCAGCAATGCAACGTGGCGTACCGAAAGATCACCGTGCGCCTGATCCCGTTCCTGGTCCTGTTGTTCATCCTCGCCTGGATCGACCGCGTCAACGTGGGCTTCGCCAAGCTGCAGATGCTGCAGGACCTGCAGTTCAGCGAGGCCGTCTACGGCCTGGGCGCGGGCATCTTCTTCCTCGGCTACTTCCTGTTTGAGGTGCCGAGCAACCTGCTGCTGGAGAAGATCGGCGCGCGCAAGACGCTGGCGCGGATCACCATCCTGTGGGGCCTGGCGTCGATGGCGATGATCTTCGTCAAGACCCCTACGCAGTTCTACGCGCTGCGTTTCCTGCTGGGTATCTTCGAGGCCGGCTTCTTTCCCGGCGTGGTGCTCTACCTGACGTACTGGTTCCCGGCGGCGCGCCGCGCGCGCATCAACGGATTGTTCATGACCTCGTTCGCCATTGCCGGCGTGATCGGCGGCCCGCTCGCGGGCTTGATCATGACCACCATGGACGGCGTGGACGGGCTCGCCAACTGGCAATGGCTGTTCGTGCTGGAGGGCATTCCGTCGGTGCTGGCCGGCATTGCCGTGCTGATGTACCTGCCCGAGCGGCCGGCCAGCGCGCGCTGGCTCACGGCTGAAGAGCAGCAGCTGGTGACGCAGGCCGTGGAAGCCGAGGCACGCGACCCGGCCAAGCATTCGGCGCTGCGTGACGCCTTTACCAATGCGCGCGTCTGGATCTGCGCCGCGATCTACTTCTGCGTGGTCAGCGGCAACGCCACCATCGCGTTCTGGTCGCCGTCGATCATCAAGGAGCTGGGCGTGCAGGGCAACCTGCGGATCGGCCTGGTATCGGCGATCCCGTTTATCGCCGGCACCATCGCCATGGTGCTCAACGGTATCCACTCGGACCGCTCGGGCGAGCGCCGCATGCACTGCGCGATGGCGACGCTGCTGGCCGCCGTGGGGCTGACATTGACCGGCTTGTGGCTGCACAGCGCGCTGCTGGCGCTGGCCGCGCTGACTGTGGCCTCGGTCGGCATCCTGGCCGCGTTCCCGGTGTTCTGGTCGCTGCCGTCGGCATTCCTGGCCGGCACCGCCGCCGCGGGCGGCATCGCGCTGATCAATTCAGTCGGCAACCTGGCGGGCTTCGTCGCGCCCTATGTGATCGGCTGGTTCAAGACCAACACCGGGCAGCTGTCCTCGGGCCTGTACTTCGTGGCCTTCCTCGAAGCCTGCGCCACGGTCCTGATCCTGGCCGGCGTGCGCCGCAACCGCTGAGCGCGGCCGGGCGCGGCGCGGCGTACCCGGCACGCGCGCCGCGCTTAATGCTGCTCGATCGCGAACTGCGCAATGCGGCCATCCCGCGGCATGAAGTCACAGGTGGGAAGACCTCCGGCGGGCGACGGGTGCGAAGCAGCCAGATGCGGTGTGAAGTCTTGGGCACGCCGTGGCCCTTGCATGCGGCTTCGCCGTCCCTTGCAGCCGTCCTGCGTCGGGATGCTGACGTTTCGATTACGGTTTTGTCATTCCTGGCCCGGAGGTCAGGGGTTATGCTTTTCGGGGCCATGCGCGACGCGGGCCGGACAGAACCGAACCCGAAAGACAATGAAGATCCTGGTAATCGAAGACGAGCCCAAGACTGCCGAATACCTGCGCAAAGGCCTGACCGAATCCGCGTTCGTGGTGGACCTGGCCGTCACCGGCGCGGACGGCCTGCATTGCGCCACGGAGCATCAGTATGACCTCATCATCCTCGACGTGATGCTGCCCGGCATGGACGGGTGGGAGGTGCTGCGCCAGTTGCGCGAGCGCAAGCAGACCCCGGTGCTGTTCCTGACCGCCCGCGACGAGGTCGAGGACCGCGTCCGCGGCCTGGAACTGGGCGCCGATGACTACCTCGCCAAGCCGTTCGCCTTTGTCGAGCTGCTGGCGCGAGTGCGTACGCTGTTGCGCCGCGGTCCGCCGCGCGAGGCCGAGCGCATCGAGGTCGACGACCTGGAAATCGACCTGATCCGGCATCGCGTCGCGCGCGCCGGGCAGCGTATCGACCTGACCCCGCGCGAGTTTGCGCTGTTGCACTTCCTGGCGCGGCGCAATGGCGAGGTGCTCAGCCGCACACAGATCGCCTCGCATGTGTGGGACATGAACTTCGACAGCGATACCAATGTCGTCGACGTGGCGGTGCGCCGGCTGCGCGCCAAGATGGACGACAGCTTCGGCAACAAGCTGATCCACAGTGTGCGCGGTATCGGCTACGTGCTCGAGAGCCGGCGTCCGTGAGATCGCGCCTGTCCCTGACCGTCCAGCTGGCGCTGGCCTTTGCGCTGGTGGCCGGCGTGGCGTTTGCCGGCGTCGGCACCTACCTCTACAAGGCGCTGACCATGCAGGTGGTGGCGCGCGACGATGCCGAACTGCTGCGCAAGGCCGCGCGCGTGCGCGACGAGCTCGCCGAGCGCTTTGACAGCGATGCCGACCGCTGGCGCGAGATCGGCCGCGTGGTGTCGGGCAATGAGGAGTATGCGCTGAGGGTGCAGTCCGCCAGCGGCAGCCTGCTTACCGAGGCGAACTTCCATGGCGAGTCTGTGCCGGATGGCCCGCCGCTGGCCGAAGGCGCCGCGCTGGGGCCGGAATCGATCCGCGCCTGGCGCACGCCCGCGGGCTATCAGATCCGCGGCGTGGTGCTGCTGGCGCGGCCGCAGGACAACGGCGCGCCGGTGAAGGTGACGGTGTCGCAGGTGGCGCGCTCGCGCTTTGCGCTGATGCGCGAGTACCGCTGGAAGCTGGTGTGGGCGACGCTGCTGGGCTCGCTGTCGGTCGGCTTGCTCGGCTACGCCGCGGTGCGGGCGGGCATGTCGCCGCTGCGCCGCATCGCCACCGGCACGCGCACGGTCACGTTCTCCAGCGTGGCGCTGCCGATCGATCCGGCGCGGCTGCCGGTCGAGCTCAAGGAGCTGGCGCATGCGCTGCAGCAGATGATCGAGCGGCTGCACGAGAGCTATCACCGGCTGTCGCAGTTCTCCGCCGACCTGGCCCATGACTTCCGCACGCCGCTGGGCAACCTGCTGGGGCAGACCCAGGTGGCGCTGTCCGCCGAGCGCGGCACCGAGGAGTACCAGGCGCTGCTGGCCTCGAACGTGGAGGAGTATGAGCGCCTGTCGCGCATGATCGAGAACATGCTGTTCCTGGCGCGTGCCGACAATGCGCGCGTGGCCATGCGTGTGGCCGAGCTGGACCTGGAATCGGAACTGCATCGGGTGGCGGACTACTTCGGCCTGCTGGCCGACGCCAAGCAGGTATCGATCCGCGTGCAGGCCGCGGGCAGGGTGTTTGCCGATGCCGGCCTGCTGCGGCGCGCGCTCAGCAATCTGGTTTCCAATGCGGTGCGCTATACGCCGGCAGGCGAGCAGATCGTGCTGACGGCGCGGCAGGCGGACGGCTACACCCATATCGAGGTCAGCAACCCAGGGCCCGGTATCGCCGCCGAGCACCTGCCCAAGCTGTTCGACCGCTTCTTCCGCTGCGATCCGGCGCGCGCCAACTCGGGCGCGTCTTCCGGCATCGGGCTGGCGATCGTCAAGACCATCATGGACCTGCACCAGGGCACGGTGGGGGCGGAGTCGGTGCCGGCGGCGATGACGCGTTTCCGGCTCAGCTTTCCATTGCGCGGCGGCGCGGCCTGAATTACGGATCGGTAATCAAGCCGTCATCGTTTGCGGCCCCGCTAGCGGGCTACATTGGGCTCAGCGCGCCCGGACGAGGCGCGCGCAACCAGTAATGGAAAAAGCCCATGACACGACACCAAGCAGCGCCGCCCGGCCGTCCAGCCTGCCTGCCATGCAGGCTGGCCGCCATTGCCGCGGTAGTGGGGACGATCGGCGCCGGCTTTGCCTGGGCGGCTGGCTGGGTGACGCCGGCGCGCCTGTCGGCATTCAGGATCATCGATGCCTTCGAGGCCAACGCCGGCATCCACGCCGGATATCGCCGCAACCATGCCAAGGGTGTCTGCGTCGAAGGGTACTTCGAAGGCAATGGCAAGGCGTTGGCGGTATCGCGCGCGGTGGTGTTCGGAACGGTGCGCACGCCGGTGACCGGCCGCCTTGCCATCCCCGGCGGCAACCCGGCCGCGCCCGATGCCGGCGCCCCGGTGCGCAGCCTGGCACTGGAATTCCGGCTGGCAGACGGCGAGCAATGGCGCACCGCCATGAACTCAACGCCGGTGTTCGGCGTGCGCACGCCGCAGCAGTTCTATGAGCAACTGGTGGCAGCGCGGCCCGATCCCGCTACCGGCAAGCCGGATCCGAGGCGGCTGGCAGCGTTCTTCGGCAAGTACCCGGAGACGCAACCGTTCCGGCAATGGGTCAAGGACCATCCGCTGAGCGGCAGTTTCGCCACCACCGCGTACTACGGCATCAACGCCTTCGTCGCCACCGATGGCGCGGGCTTGCAGCGGGCTGTCCGATGGCGGCTCGATCCCGAGACCCCGGCCAGCGCCGCATCCGCTACCGGCGCATCGGCCGATTTCCTCGCGCGCGACCTCGCCAGCCGGCTCGCACAAGGACCGTTGCGATGGCACCTGGTCGTGACCGTGGCGCAGCCCGGCGATCCCACCGCCGATGCCACGCAGGCGTGGCCCGCGGAGCGGCAGCAGATCGATGCCGGCACGCTGGTGCTGGAGCGGAAAAGTGCGCAGCAGGACGGCAGCTGCCGCGATATCAACTATGACCCCACCATCCTGCCGCGTGGCCTGAGGCCCTCCGACGATCCGCTGCTGGCCGCACGTTCATCGGCCTATGCCGAGTCATACCGCCGCCGCAGCATGGAAAACGCGCAACAGGAACTTCACGCGGGAGCCGGACAATGACAAGCACATCCCCGAACCGGTACAGCGGCCTGGCGCGATGGCTGCACTGGACCATGGCCGCCGGCATCTTCGCCATGCTGTTCATCGGCATCGGCATGGTGGCCACCGTATCAAACCTGCACCTGACGCTGGTCGCGATCCACCGGCCGCTGGGCGCGTTGCTGCTGGCGCTGTGGGCGGTGCGGCTGGTCACGCGCCTGGTGCGCGGCGCGCCGCCGCCGCCGGCCGACCTGCCCGGCTGGCAGCGCGGCGCCGCGCACGCCAGCCACCTGGCGCTCTATGCCCTGATGGGCCTGCAGCCGCTGGTCGGCTGGGCGATGCTGTCGGCGGGCGGGTATCCGGTGACGATGTCCGGCGCATGGGCGCTGCCCCCGCTAATGAATCCCGATGTCGTGGCGTTTGCGTTCCTGCGCAGCGCGCATACGTGGCTGGCCTATGCTTTTCTGGCAGTGGTATTGCTGCATGTGGCGGCCGCGCTGTTCCACTGGTGGGTGCGGCGGGATCGGGTGTTTGCCAGTATGGCGCCGTGAGCGGGCGGGGGGCGTGCGCCAGATAGCCCTTGCCTTCTGCCTCGCGTGTTCACAACTCAAGGCTCTTGATCAGTCCGGCATACGTCGGCACCGTCGAGGTTTTTCCGGCGACGTGCGCGGAAGGCGGCGTTGGTTGCCTCGTCCGCCGCCATGCGATGGAAGACGATGTCGTCGACAAGCGGTTCCAGCGGCGCGGCAATGCGGTCGATGGTGCCGTCGCGGTCGTAGAGGAAGGTGAGGGCGAGGTTGTCCGGATGGATCTCGGCGGGCTTTTCCGCCGTGGTAAAGACGTCGTAGTGGCGGTGCTCGAGCCGCCCGCACATGCCGCGCCAGTGCCACGACAGCGCATCGCCATCGGTTTCGATGGTGATGTCGCCGTAGGCGGGATGCGAGTACGTGCCCGAGTAATCGTGCAGCGCGTGGCTGGGATTAGTGCCGGCGTGCTGCCGTGCCAGCCGTGCAGCCTTGTCGATCTGCAGCTGCGCCAGCATCTCGTGCCGCCTGGCGCGCAGGCGGCTGAACCAGTCGATGGGGGAGTGCCCGCAGAGCTGGTCCAGCGCGGCGTAGGTCAGCAAGGCGGTCACCGCGCCGGGAGCCCGGTTGGTCAGTACGGCGATGCCCAGGCGCCGTGCCGGCATCATCGTCATCAGGGTTGCCCAACCCAGCCAGCTGCCCTAGTGCGAGACCGTCCGCTCGCCGCGGTAGTGCTCGGCCGTGAGTCCCAGTCCGTAGTGCACATCGCCGACCTCCGGGAATTCTGCACGGAAAACGTGGACGCGCGGCGTCATCATGTCGCGCACGATGCCAGGCGCAAGCAGCGCATGTCCGTCCACCTTGCCTTCGTCCAGCAGGCAACGCATCCATCGGGCCAGGTCTTCCACCGATGCGTTGAGGCCGCCGGCCGGCGTCGCGCGGATCGGCGACCAACTGGCGCGCAGGCGCTCGTCGCCGTCCATCGCGTGCGGGTGTGCATGGTCGGGATCGGCCGCCAGCGCTTCGACCGAAAAGCCGAAGCGCGTAAAACCCAGCGGCTGCAGCAGCCGTTGCGTGGTGAAGTCCTCCCAGCGCTGCCCGCTGATGCGCTCGGCCAAGTGGCCGGCGATCACGTAGCCAAGGTTCTGGTACTGCCAGCTTTCGCGCAGCTCGCGGCTTGGCGCGAGGTGCGGCAGCCGTTCGAGCATCTGGCTGGTGTCGAGATCGCCCGGCGTGTGGATCCAGTCATGGCGCGGCAGGCCGCTGTGATGGCTGAGCAGGTCGCGCACCGTGATGCGTTGCGTGGCGACGGCATCATGCAGCCGGAAGCCGGGAATGATGTCGCGCACCTGCGTGGTCCAGTCGAGCTTGCGCTCGTCGACCAGCAGGCCAAGTCCGGCGGCGGTAAATGACTTGGTGATCGAGCACAGCAGGAACTGCGTGGTGGTGGTCACGGGCGCCGGCGCGGCGCTGTCGCGCACGCCGTAGCCCCGCAGCAGGATGGGTTCGCCGTCGCGGATCACGGCCAGGGCAAGTCCGGGGATCTTCCATTCGGCCATCGACTTCTCGACCAGCGCATCGAATCCGCTCAGCATGGTGCCTCCCTGGCAGGTCACGGGCACGTATGCTGCCACGTCCTGGCGGCGCAGTCGTCCCCCTTGTGGGGGTGGCCGGTGCGATGGCCATGGCGATCGCACTGGTCATGGGGCTGTGACCGCTACCGCACTCATCCTCGCCCCCCCCCCACCGGCTTTGTCTACCTATGTCCCCCCTCTCGTGGGGAACAGTTCACCGCAGCGAGGCCGTTAGCCACCGCAACACAGAGCACGGATACGCGCAAGTCGCCGGGGCAACGCACCCCTGCCGGAAGCGCGGACGCCGAGCCGACCAGCAGGGAACGGGCGCGCAGTGTGGCAGGCCGCGATTCGGCATGCAGCGGGTAATTTCAAGCAGTCATGCGCAAACGTCCGACCGGACGGCAAGGGGGAGGGATCATGGATTTCAAGAATCTGTCTATTCGCACGCGGATGCTGGCCGGGTTCGGGACGCTGGCGGGTGTGGTGCTGGTGGTGTCGGGGTATTCGCTGCATGCGCTGGGCGATGCCACCGACGGTTTCAACGACTATCTCAACGGGCTGAACGCACGCGCGGATATGGCCGCGCAGGTGCGCAGCGCCGTGGACCGGCGCGCGATCGCGGCGCGCAACCTGGTGCTGGTGACCGATGCGGCCGAACTCGAGCGCGAGAAGGCCGAGGCCCTGAGCGCGCACCAGGATGTGCAGACTCGGCTGGCGCGGCTCAATGAAATGGTGCGCCAGCCCGGCGTCGGCGAAGAGGCACGCAAGCTGGTGGAAGCGGTGGCGAAGATTGAGGCGGAATACGGCCCGGTGGCCACCGGCATCGTCGGCCTGGCGGTGGAGCGCAAGCTCGAGGAAGCCGTGTCCCGCATCGACAAGCAGTGCCGCCCGCTGCTGGCCGCGCTGATCAAGGCGACCGACGCCTATGCCGACTTCACCAAGGCGCGGCAGAAGGAGATGGAGAAGAAGCTGGAGGCGGACTACCAGCAACAGCGCAACCTGCTGATCCTGGTTTCCCTGGTGGCCGCGGTGGTGGCGGCGGCCGGCGGGGTGCTGATCACACGTGCGATCACGCGGCCGATCCAGCGGGCCGTGGAGGTGGCCGATACCGTGGCCGGCGGCGACCTGGGCGCGCGCATCGAAGTGGACCGGCATGACGAGACCGGCCGCCTGCTGGGGGCGCTGCGTGAGATGAACGAGCGGCTCACCGCCACCGTCACGCAGGTGCGCGCCAGCAGCGGCAACATCGCCCTGAGCACCAGCGAGATCGCGCGCGGCAATGCTGATCTGAGCAGCCGCACCGAGGAGCAGGCGGCGTCGCTGGAACAAACCGCGGCCAGCATGGAAGAACTGACCGAGACCGTGCGCCAGAACACCGAGAACGCGCGCCAGGCCAGCGAGCTGGCGCGCACCGCGGCCGACGTGGCGCAACGCGGCAGCACCACGGTGCAGCGCGTGGTGGGCACCATGCAGGACATCAGCGCCAGTTCGTCCAAGATCGCCGACATTACCGGCATCATCGAGGGCATTGCCTTCCAGACCAATATCCTGGCGCTGAACGCGGCGGTCGAGGCGGCGCGCGCCGGCGAGCAGGGGCGCGGCTTTGCGGTGGTGGCCAGCGAGGTGCGCGGGTTGGCGCAACGTTCGTCCAGCGCGGCCAAGGAGATCAAGGAGCTGATCGAAGCCTCCGGGCGCCAGGTGCAGGACGGCTCGGCGCTGGCGAGCGAAGCGGGGCAGACCATGGCCGAGGTGACGCAGGCGGTGGCGCGCGTGACCGGCATCGTCGAAGAGATCGCCACGGCGTCGGCCGAGCAGAGCCGCGGCATCGAGCAGGTCAACCAGGCCATCGTGCAGATCGACGAGGTTACGCAGCAGAACGCCTCGCTGGTGAACGAGGCCGCGATGGCGTCGCGTGCGCTGGAAGAGCAGGGGCGCGAGCTGAGTGAAGTGGTGGCGTTCTTCCGCCTGCCAGGCGAGAACGGCGCAGCCCGCCCTGCAATGGTGGCAGGGGGTGCACCGGTCCGCACGGCCGGAAAGCTGGCCGCGGCCTAGTGTTGGGTGGCTGCGCGCCGGGCGCGGGACAGGTAAACTGGCCTGTCCCCGCTTCCCTGCCAACGCCACTGCCATGACCGCCCTGCCTATTTCCTTCGACGACGTAGCCGCCGCCCACGAACGCATCCGCGCAGCGGCCCACCGCACCCCGGTGCTGACTTCCTCGACCGCCGACGCGGCCACCGGGGCGCAGCTGTTCTTCAAGTGCGAGAACTTCCAGCGCATCGGGGCCTTCAAGTTTCGCGGCGCCTACAACGCCATCGCGCAGTTCACGCCGCAGCAAAAGGCGGGTGGCGTGCTGGCGTTCTCGTCAGGCAACCATGCACAGGCGATCGCGCTGTCGGCGCGGCTGCTGGGCGTACAGGCGGTGATCGTGATGCCGCAGGACGCACCCGCGATCAAGATCGAAGCCACGCGCGGCTACGGCGCCGAGGTGGTGCTGTATGACCGCTACCAGGACGACCGCGAGGCGTTGGGACGGCGCATCGCCGCCGAGCGCGGCATGACGCTGATCCCGCCGTACGACCATCCGCACGTGATGGCCGGGCAGGGCACGGCGGCCAAGGAGCTACTGGAGGAAACCGGGCCGCTGGACATGCTGGTGGTGTGCCTGGGCGGCGGCGGGCTGCTGTCAGGCTGCGCCGTGGCCGCACAGGCCATGTCGCCCGGCTGCGCGGTCTACGGGGTGGAGCCCGAGGCAGGCAACGACGGCCAGCAAAGCCTGCGCAGCGGCGAGATCGTCCGCATCGACACGCCCCGCACCATTGCCGACGGCGCGCAGACGCCGTTCCTGGGCCAGCACACCTTTGCGGTGATCCGCGAACTGGTGACGGATATCGTCACGGTGTCGGATGCGGAGCTGGTCGAAACCATGAAGTTCTTCGCCGGCCGCATGAAGATCGTGGCCGAGCCCACTGGCTGCCTGGCTGCCGCCGCGGTGCTGCATGGCAAGCTCGATGTGAAGGGCAAGCGCGTGGGCATCATCGTGTCCGGGGGCAATGTCGACCTGGGCGCCTTTGCCAGCTTCTTGCTGGCATAAGACATCCGGGCATCCGGGCATCCGGCCGGGGAATCCCGGGCCGGCCCTGGCCGTCTAACCTGCATCCGCGACGACAAGGCCAGGGGCGACCATGACGGCCAAGCACCACTACGACGTACTCGACACCGGCGCCGGCAAGCCGGTCAAGCTGTGGACGCGGGGCGTCCCGCTGGAGGACGCTGCCCGCGCGCAACTGGTCAATACCGCGCGGATGCCGTTTATCTTCCGCCACCTCGCGGTGATGCCGGATGTACACCTGGGCAAGGGGTCGACCATCGGCTCGGTGATTCCCACCGTGGGCGCGGTGATCCCGGCGGCGGTGGGCGTCGATATCGGCTGCGGCATGATGGCCGTGAAGACGTCGCTCACCGCCGGCGACCTGCCCGACAACCTCGGCCCGCTGCGCAGCGCAATCGAGCACGCCGTGCCGCACGGCCGCAGCGCGCAGGGCGGGCGGCGCGACCAGGGCGCCTGGGGGTCGATCCCGGCACAGGTCGACGCGGCATGGGCCGAGATGGCGGGCGGCTTCCGGCGCATTACCGACAAATACCCGCACCTGGCGCGCACCAACCACCGCAACCATCTCGGCACCCTCGGGACCGGCAACCACTTTATCGAGGTCTGCCTGGACGAGGCGCAGTCGGTCTGGTTCATGCTGCATTCCGGCTCGCGCGGTGTGGGCAATGCCATCGGCACCACCTTTATCTCGCTGGCGCAGCAGGATATGCGCCACCACCTGGCCAACCTGCCGGACCGCGACCTGGCCTACCTGGTGGAGGGCTCCATGCACTATGAGGACTACGTGTTCGCGGTGTCGTGGGCCCAGGCGTACGCGCGCCGCAACCGCGAGCTGATGATGGAGGCCGTGCTGGCCGCGGCGCAGCGCGTGCTGCGCAAGCCGTTCCAGGCGGAGCTGGAGGCGGTCAACTGCCATCACAACTACGTGCAGAAGGAACATCATTTCGGCAAGGACGTGCTGGTGACGCGCAAGGGCGCGGTCAGTGCGCGCAAGGGCGTACTGGGCATCATCCCGGGGTCGATGGGCGCGCGCTCGTTTATCGTGCGGGGCAAGGGCAACCCGGAGTCGTTCTGCTCGTGCAGCCACGGCGCCGGCCGCACCATGAGCCGCAGCGAGGCCAAGCGCCGCTTTACCGTGGCCGACCAGGTGCATGCGACCGAAGGCGTGGAATGCCGCAAGGACGCCGCCGTGATCGACGAGATCCCGATGGCCTACAAGGACATCGACGCGGTGATGGCGGCGCAGTCAGACCTGGTGGAGGTCGTGCACACGCTCAGGCAGGTGGTGTGCGTGAAGGGGTGAGGGGGGGATTGTCGTCAGCGCCCCTGGCAGGACATCCGGCCCGGAACCTTCCTGCGCAGGGGCGTTGAAGCCGGCTGCTCTATTGGAAGATCAGCGTGCCCAGCGCTTGTCCGCTTGCATTGAATGCAGTGGACTTGGACGAGACGAAGCTGATGTTTCCGCTTGTGTCGATGCGGAACGTTGTTTCCTCCTCCCCAACCCTGGCATTGCCGTTATCGAACGCCTTGTCGAGGAAGGTCACAAGGAGGCTGCTCCCGGTATCGGCAATCACGGCATATGACTGGGTGAGCGAACCCAGCTTCGTGGCCTGCGTGCTGTCCGAGAAAATCGTGGCCGTTGCCAACGGTCCCGAGTCGCCCGCCTTGACGGTGAGCGGGAATGTGTAGTCTGCAAACACCGCAAAGGCAGTTCCCTCATCGATCGCGACCAGGACATAGGTGGATGCGTTGCGGAAGATGGTCCTGGTGCCCGAGAACGGCGTGGAGTTCCCGTTCGCCATGAGTGTGCCGGTGACGGTCTCGGTGGTCTTGAGCACGGTGGCGCCATTCAGCATGGCGGCAACGAAAGGCGTGGCTTGCAGGGTGCCGGAGCCTGTTACCGGCACATTCTCTGCCGTGCCGGAAATCGAGAAATCGGCGGTCAGGCCATTGGCCGCCAGGCTTGCCATGGCCGTGGGGAGGGGCACGGCCAGCGTTTGTGCAGGCGCGCTGGCCTGGCCGCCGTTGCCGCCGTCATCGTCACCGCCGCCGCAGCTACCAAGGATGAATGCACAAGCAAGCAACAATAGGAATCTCTTGGACATCGCCGGCTCCTGGCGGAAGTGCCCCGGATTCGAAACATGTATTTGGATGCGACTCTGAGAAAGAGGAAATCCTGGCGTAAGGCGCAAGCTTCCCATCCCCGCTACCCTTCAAATTACCCTCCTGTCGGGCAGGTCTGGCTCGCGAGGGCGTCGCGGGAGCCGATGCGCAAAAAATATGCCACCGGCGCCATTGGGCTTGTTTTCTCTACGATTTTGCGAACCCGTATGTTCGGCATACCGGTGAAACGGAGCCTTCGGTTCCGTTCCTGATACATGTGCCAGAGGCAACCGGTCGAATGACCGTAGCCACCCGCCTTCAGCGCGCAAACTGCCCAAGCACCGTAGTCACCGCCTCAAGCCCGGCTTCGATCATATGCTGCATATAGGTGCCCATCTGCGGCATCACCAGCATCAGCACCAGCAGGCCGCCGGACAGCGTCACCGGGAAGCCCACCGCGAAGATCGACAGTTGCGGCGAGGCACGGTTCAGGATGCCCATCGCCAGGTTCAGCGTCAGCAGCGCGGCGATCATCGGCAGCGCCAGCAGCAGCCCGGAGGCGAACACCATGCCGCCGGCGCGGGCCACGGCCATGGCGCCGCCGGCGGACAGCGGCGTGCCGCCGATTGGCAAGCCATTGAAGCTGTCGACCAACGCGCCCAGCATCAGCAGGTGGCCGTCCAGCGACAGGAACAGCAGCATCGCGATGATGTTCAGGAAGCGCGACAGCACCATGGTCTGGCCGCCGGCGGCGCGATCGAAGAACGAGGCGAACGACAGGCCCATCTGCAGGCCGATGATCTCGCCGGCCTGCTGCACGGTGGCAAAGACCAGCCGCATGACAAAGCCCGTGGCCAGGCCGATGCCGACCTCATTGAGGATGACCACCAGCCCGCCATAGGAGTACACCGACACCACCGGCACCTGCGCGATGGTGGGGGACACCACCATCGCGATCATGGCGGACAGCGCGATCTTGGCGCGCCGCGGGATGGTGGATTCACCGAACAGCGGTGCGGTGCCGACCAGCGCCAGGATGCGGAAGAATGGCCACAGGAACGCCGCGAGCCAGCTGTAGAGCTGGGCTGAGGTGACTTCGATCACGGCGGGCAGTCGGGGAGCCGGAAATGGAAAGGCGCGCGGCGGGCGTCAGTGCGCCAGCGCGGGAATGCTCTGGAACACCTCGCGCATATAGTCGACCATGGTGTTGATCATCCACGGGCCGGCCAGCACCATGGTGACGAATAGCGCGATCAGCTTGGGGATGAAGGTCAGCGTCATTTCGTTGATCTGGGTCGCGGCCTGGAACAGGCTCACCACCAGGCCGGCGGCCAGTGCCACCAGCAGCAGCGGGGCGGCCAGCAGCAGCGTCATCTTCATCGCCTGGGTGGCGATGGTCATTACGGTTTCCGGGGTCATGGCTCGGGTTCTGGAGAGGTGAGGCGGGGCGCCTCTCAGTTCATGAAGCTCTGCGCCAGCGATCCCAGCAGCAGCTGCCAGCCATCCACCAGCACGAACAGCATCAGCTTGAACGGCAGCGAGATGGTGGCCGGCGGCACCATCATCATGCCCATCGCCATCAGCACGCTGGCAACCACCAGGTCGATGATCAGGAACGGGATAAAGATGGTGAAGCCGATCTGGAACGCGGTCTTCAGTTCGCTGGTGACGAAGGCCGGCACCAGGATACTGAGGGGGACTTCTTCCGGGCCCTGCATCTCGGGCGCCTTGGCCATCTGCGCGAACATCGCCAGGTCCTTCTCGCGGGTCTGGCGCAGCATGAAGGCCTTGAGCGGCTCGGCGGCCTTGGCGGCGGCCGCCTCCAGGCTGATCTTGTTCTCCGACAGCGGCTTGTAGGCGTCGTTGTAGACGCGGTCCAGCACTGGTGCCATCACGAAGAAGGTCAGGAACAGCGACAGGCCCACCAGCACCTGGTTGGGCGGCGAGGTGGCCGTGCCCAGCGCGCTGCGCAGCAGGCCCAGCACGATGATGATGCGGGTGAAGCCGGTCATCATCAGCATCGCCGCCGGCAGGAACGACAGCGAGGTCAGCAGCACCAGCGTCTGTATCGGCAACGACCAGATCTGGCCGCCGCCCGGCGCGGGCTTGCTGATCACGCCCGGCAGGGACTGCGCCCAGGCCGGCAGCGGAGCGAAAGCCAGCACGGCGGTGGCCAGCATCAGCGCCAGCAGGGACAGCATCGGGAGACAGCGCGCGGCCACGGCTGCGCGCACGGGCCGGGAGCGGCGCCGCAGCGCGGCACGCGGGAAATTCATGACTTGAACTGGTTTTGCATCGAGCGCAGCAACCTTTCGGAAAAGCTGCCGCCGGTCGGCTGTTGCGACGCTACCGTGGCGCCGGGTGCGGTGATCGTGTTGGCGCCGGTGCTGCCGGCCGGCATGCTGTGCAGTGGTCGGATTTCGCCCGGGCTCACGCCCAGTACCAGCCAGGTATCGCCCACCTCCACCAGCACCAGCCGCTGGCGCGCGCCGAGCATGGTGCTGCCGACCACCTTCATCACGCCGCCGGTGGCCTGGCGCACCAGCCCGGCACGCCGGGCCACCCACGCCATGCCGAGAATCAGCGCGATCACGGCAAACAGCCCCAGCCCGGCCTGCGCCAGGCTGGCCGCGCCGCTGACCGCCGGCGCGTGGGTGCTTTCCGCGGCCGGGGCGGCCGTGGCGGCGGCAGGCAAGGCCGCAGGCACGGCCAGGCTCGCGCATGCCGCACGCTGACGGACAGTCAGGGCGGCGCCGCGCACGGGGCGCTTCAGGACGGTCATTTGTTCAGCTTGCGGATGCGTTCGGACGGCGTGATGATGTCCGTCAGGCGGATGCCGAACTTGTCGTTCACCACCACCACCTCGCCCTGAGCGATCAGGTAGCCGTTGACCAGCACGTCCATCGGCTCGCCGGCCAGCCCGTCCAGTTCCACCACCGAACCCTGCGCCAGTTGCAGCAGGTTCTTGATGGGCACCTTGGTGCGGCCCAGTTCCACCGTCAGTTGCACCGGGATATCGAGGATCATCTCGATATCGTTGTGGAAGCCGCTCGGCGCTTCCTTAGCCAGGGGCTGGAAGACGGTGGCGGCGGCCGGGGTGGCCGCGGGCGCGGCAGCGGGTGCGGCTGCTGCGGGCACCTCGGCAGTTGTGGCGCTGGTCTGTTCGGCCAGCGCGCTGGCCCAGTCGTCCATCGGATCGACCGGCTTGTCCTCGATGCCGTCACTCATAATCGGTGTCCTTAATGTCCAGGTGGGAATCGCTGTCCTGGTGATTGATCATTCGTTCTACCCGCAGCGCGTACTGGCCATTCATGGTGCCGAAGCCGCATTGCATCACGGGCACGCCATCCACCTTGCCGAAGACCTTCTCCGGCAGCTCGATCGGCAGCACGTCGCCGGCGCGCATCGCCAGGACTTCAGCCACGGTGCTCTGCAGGTGGGCGAACTCGGCCACCAGTTCCACTTCGGCGGCGCGCAACTGCGTGGAGAGCTGGTCGACCCAGCCCTTGTCGACTTCCTTCTCGTCCTGCAGCGGATTCATCAGCAGGTCTTTGAGCGGCTCGATCATCGCGTAGGGCAGGCAGACATGAAGCTGCCCGCCGACGGCGCCCAGTTCGATATGGAAGGCGGTAGTCACCACGGCCTCGTTGTGCGTGGCGACGTTGGCAAACTTGGGATGCATCTCCGAGCGGATGTACTCGGTCTCGATCGGGTGCACGGTGCGCCAGGCGTTGCCGTAGCTGGTCAGCGTCAGCTCCAGCATGCGCTGGATGATGCGCTGCTCGGTCTGGGTGAAGTCGCGGCCTTCCACGCGGGTGTGGAAGCGGCCATCGCCGCCGAACAGGTTGTCCACGACCAGGAACACCAGGTTCGGGTCGTACACGAACAGCGCCGTGCCGCGCAGCGGCTTCAGGTGGACCAGGTTCAGGTTGGTCGGCATCGGCAGGTTGCGCGCGAAGTCGCCGAACTTCTCGATCCTGATGCTGCCCACGGTGATGTCCGCGCCGCGGCGGATGAAATTGAACAGCGCCGTGCGCATCGAGCGCGCAAAGCGCTCGTTGATGATTTCCAGCGTATGCAGGCGGCCGCGGATGATGCGTTCCTGCGTCGCCAGGTTGTAGGGGCGCACCCCGCTGTCATCGAGCGCAGGCTCGCTGGCCTTGGGTGTATCGGCCTCGCCGGATACGCCCTTGAGCAGCTCGTCGACCTCGTCTTGCGAGAGGAACTTGTCGTAGGCCATCTAGTGTCCTGCCCCTTGTGCGGCGTTATGGATGAAACCGGTGCTGCCCTGGCTTGCGCTTACTGCACCACGAAAGAGGTGAACAACACATCCAGCACGCGCTGGGCCGGCAGGCCGTTGGCGAATGGCTTGCTGATGGTGTCGCGGATATCGGCGGCGAGCTTGCGCTTGCCTTCGAGCGTGGCCAGCTCGGCCGGCTGCCTGGCGGACAGCAGCAGCAGGATGCGGCTGCGGGCCTCGGGCAGGTACTGGGCCAGGCGGGCCTGGGTCTCGGTATCGGCCACCTTCAGCGACAGGCCGGTGTGCAGGAAGCGGTCGCCGTCCTCGCTTTTGAGGTTGACGGTGAATGCATCCAGCGGCACGAAGATCGGCGGCGGGATCACCGGGGCGGCCGGCGCTGCGGCTGCGGCCGGCTGGCGGTTGCTCAGCACGCTGCCAAGCACGAATCCTCCGGCGCCCAGTGCCACGACAAGCACGCCGCCGCCGATCAGCAGCAGCCGACCGCGCTTGCCTGAGTTGCTGCCAGTCCGGGAAGGGGAAGCCGTGTTCGCCATGAGAAGCCTGTGTCGGAATGCCTGCCATTCTTCCGGAATCGCAGGCCAGCAAAGGGCCGAAAAAAAGGGGGAAACCCTTTCAGCTTGGCCGTTTGAGCGGAAAGGGGGCGGGCATGGCTACGCCAGCGGGCGCTTCGTGGTGCGCGCCTGCAGGCTGGTTAACGCTTCGCGCGGGGCGAACTTGAGTGCTGGCGTAGCTTTCCGGGCGATTCGGGGATTTTCGGGGCCTGATGTTGAGGCCTATCCTTGCAGCGGGATCGTGATGCCCGCCGGCATTCCCTACTAGCTACTCGGGTAGGCTTTTATGTGGTCTTGCATGACTTCTGCGATGCAAACCGTTGATCTGTCGCGCTTTTCTGATTTTCACTCTTATATAAGATATAAGACATTTGACCTTAGGTCGGCTTCGGACTACAATCGCGACGTAACGAGACTTTCTAAACCTAATTACTCAGCAGGTTCCCATGCTTGAAAACTATCGCGCACATGTGGCCGAGCGCGCCGCGCTTGGCATCCCCCCTCTGCCCCTGACCGCCAAGCAGACGGCCGAGCTGATCGAACTGCTGAAGAACCCGCCCGCCGGTGAAGAGCAGACCCTGGTCGAACTGATCGCCCACCGCGTTCCCGCCGGCGTGGACGACGCCGCCAAGGTCAAGGCGTCGTACCTGGCCGCCGTCGCCCTGGGCAAGGAAAAGTGCGCCCTGATCACCCGCGCCAAGGCGACCGAGCTGCTGGGTACCATGCTGGGTGGCTACAACATCTCGCCGCTGATCGAGCTGCTGGACGACGCCGAAGTCGGCACCGTCGCCGCCGACGCGCTGAAGAAGACCCTGCTGATGTTCGACGCCTTCCACGACGTGAAGGAAAAGGCCGACAAGGGCAACGCCAACGCCAAGTCCGTGCTGCAAAGCTGGGCCGACGCCGAGTGGTTCACCAGCCGCCCGGAAGTGCCGCAAAGCCTGACCATCACCGTGTTCAAGGTGCCGGGCGAAACCAACACCGACGACCTGTCGCCGGCCCCGGACGCCACCACCCGCCCGGACATCCCGATGCACGCGCTGGCCATGCTGAAGAACAAGCGCGACGGCGCTGCCTTCCAGCCGGAAGAAGACGGCAAGCGCGGCCCGGTCAAGTTCATTGAATCGCTGAAGGAAAAGGGTCACCTGGTTGCCTACGTGGGCGACGTGGTCGGTACCGGCTCCAGCCGCAAGTCCGCCACCAACTCGGTGCTGTGGTTCACCGGCGAAGACATCCCGTTCATCCCGAACAAGCGCTTCGGCGGCGTGTGCCTGGGCAACAAGATCGCCCCGATCTTCTACAACACCATGGAAGACGCCGGCGCGCTGCCGATCGAGCTGGACGTGTCGAAGATGGAAATGGGCGACGTGGTCGAGCTGCGCCCCTACGACGGCAAGGCCCTGAAGAACGGCGAAGTGATCGCCGAGTTCAAGGTCAAGTCCGACGTGCTGTTCGATGAAGTCCGCGCCGGCGGCCGTATTCCGCTGATCGTTGGCCGTGGCCTGACCGCCAAGGCGCGCGAGGCGCTGGGCCTGGCCCCGTCGACGCTGTTCCGCCTGCCGCAGAACCCGGCCGATACCGGCAAGGGCTACACGCTGGCACAGAAGATGGTTGGCCGCGCCTGCGGCCTGGCCGAAGGCACGGGCATCCGCCCGGGCACCTACTGCGAACCGAAGATGACCTCGGTGGGCTCGCAGGACACCACCGGCCCGATGACCCGTGACGAGCTGAAGGACCTGGCTTGCCTGGGCTTCTCGGCCGACCTGGTGATGCAGTCGTTCTGCCACACCGCCGCTTACCCGAAGCCGGTCGACGTCAAGACCCACCACACCCTGCCTGAGTTCATCAGCACCCGCGGCGGCATCTCGCTGCGCCCGGGCGATGGCGTGATCCACTCGTGGCTGAACCGCATGCTGCTGCCCGACACCGTCGGCACCGGCGGCGACTCGCACACCCGCTTCCCGATCGGCATCAGCTTCCCGGCAGGTTCGGGCCTGGTGGCCTTTGCCGCCGCCACCGGCGTGATGCCGCTGGACATGCCGGAATCGGTGCTGGTCCGCTTCAAGGGCCAGATGCAGCCGGGCGTGACCCTGCGCGACCTGGTCAACGCGATCCCGCTGTACGCGATCAAGCAAGGCCTGCTGACCGTGGCCAAGCAAGGCAAGCAGAACATCTTCTCGGGCCGTATCCTGGAAATCGAAGGCCTGCCCGACCTGAAGGTCGAGCAAGCGTTTGAACTGTCGGACGCGTCGGCAGAGCGTTCGGCCGCCGGTTGCACGGTGCGCCTGAACAAGGACCCGATCATCGAATACATCAACAGCAACATCACGCTGCTGAAGTGGATGATCGCCCAGGGCTATCAAGACCCGCGCAGCCTGCAGCGCCGTATCAAGGCCATGGAAGCGTGGCTGGCCAAGCCGGAGCTGCTGGAGCCGGACGCCGACGCCGAGTACGCCGCCGTGATCGAGATCGACCTGGCCGACGTGCACGAGCCGATCGTAGCCTGCCCGAACGACCCGGACGACGTGAAGACCCTGTCGGACGTGGCCGGCGCCAAGATCGACGAAGTGTTCATCGGTTCGTGCATGACCAACATCGGCCACTTCCGCGCAGCCTCCAAGCTGCTGGAAGGCAAGCGCGACATCCCGGTCAAGCTGTGGGTCGCTCCGCCGACCAAGATGGACCAGAAGCAACTGACCGAGGAAGGCCACTACGGCGTGTTCGGCACCGCCGGTGCCCGCACCGAGATGCCGGGCTGCTCGCTGTGCATGGGCAACCAGGCACAGGTGCGCGAAGGCGCCACGGTGATGTCGACCAGCACCCGTAACTTCCCGAACCGCCTGGGCAAGAACACCAACGTGTACCTAGGTTCCGCCGAACTGGCGGCGATCTGCTCGCGCCTGGGCCGCATCCCGACCAAGGACGAGTACATGGCCGACATGGGCGTGCTCACCGCCAACGGCGACAAGATCTACAAGTACATGAACTTCGACCAGATCGAGGACTTCAAGGAAGTGGCTGATGGCGTGACGGTTTAAGGACTGTCGCACTGCCGGGCCGGCGCCGCGATGCGGTGGCCGGCATTGGAAAGGCCCCGCCTCTTCGCAGAGGCGGGGCCTTTTCCATTGGGGGTGGCGCTGCTAGCGCTGGTCCCGTCCTGCCTTGACCACCGGATCCTGGCACCACACGTCGATCTGCGGCAGCGGCTTGCCGCGCTGCAGCTTCGCCTCGGGTAGATCATAGTGGAAGCGGCATTGGGCCGAGGGCACTTCGCCCCAGCGCACTACCAGTTCGCCGCTGTCCGCCTTCAGTCCCTGGGCGACGATGCGGCCGCCCTGACCGACGGTGCCGACGGTGTTGCCCTCGCTGTCCAGCACATCGCTGCCGAACGGCAGCCGCCTGCCGTCGCGCGTCAGTGCGCGCAGCACGGCGGCACGCCCGGCGCTGGTGGTGTCGAAGCGCGCCACCACGACCGCGCCGGCGGTCGGCACCACGGCCTGTGTAGTCGATTTGAATTCAACGTCCAGCGGCAGGCCGCGCGGATCGATCTCGATTTCATTGCGGGCAAACGGCATCAGGCCGGACACCATCGCATGGCCCCAGGGGTCGACGCGCGCGCCGTTGTTGTTGACCACGCGCGCGCCGGTGGCATTGTCGGCCTCGATCACAGCCACGGTATCGCTGTGGGTCGGGGTAAAGGCGACACCGCCGGGATAGGCCACGATGCCGCCGGAGATGCCGGCGCTGGCCTGCGTGTAGTTGCGGCTGGTGCTGGCGCTGCCGGTTAGCGTCGCGAACGGGGCCACGTAGCCGGCGCTGGCGCCAACGCTGGCGGACTCGCCCTGGCGGTCATTGTTGTAGCCGGTATTCAGGCCGTAGGTGAAGGCATTGTCCACGCCCAGTGAGCCGGTGACCGATTCCTGCAGGCTGGTGGCGCCGTGGAAGTCGGTCTGCGCGCTGGTCATCGAGTACGGTGCATGCGCGCCTTTGCCAAGCGGCACGCCGAGGTTGAGCATCACGCGGTTTTCCCAGCGCGCGCTGCTGACATTGGACTGGCGCGATGCGGTCACGCCCAGGTTGATGCGTCCGAAGCTGTTGTTGTAGCCGAGCACGAACTGCGTATCGGAGCCTTTGCGGTTCCAGTAGTTCTGGGTCGAGCCGGACAGGTAGAACGAACCCCAGCGCCTCGTTGTCAGGGCGCCGGCGTCTGCGCGCGGGCGCTCCGGGTAGGTGCCGGCGGCCTCGCAAAGGAGGCGCCGGCGATGCGGCACCGCGGCCGCGCCCGAATCAGGGCAGTGCTGCTACGGCTCCCGCGCTGCCCCCGCCTCTTGCTTCGGGGCTGGAGCCGGCGAGGGGGCTGGCGAGCCGGGCTCGCCAGCGGCTTCCACGCTGGCCTGTCCTTCCACGTCGCCGCCGTAGTCGTTGATCGCGCGGTAGCGCATCTGCGCGCCCGCCGTGACCTGCATGCCCGCTGGCAGCGGGAAGCGGCGCGCTTCGCCCGGGGCCACCATGCCGGCGGTGATCGGTGCCGCTGGGGTGTTTCCGGCGGCCTTGCCGTCCAGCAGGTCCAGCACCGTGAACGAGACGTGGTAGGGCGTGGGGTTATGCGCCTCGATGACGGGCTTGCCGTCAGCGGTGGCCAGGCGCCCGCGGACTTGCGCCGGCGCGTCCGCCGGCGCGCCCGCCAGTCCGCGCGGGCGGTAGAACAGCTTGATGCGGGACCGGAATGCGAGCTGCAGCAAGTTGTCGGTGCCGCCCGCGGACTTGGGCTTGGGCGGGACTTCCAGCACGTTCAGCCAGAACAGCGATTCATTGCCCTCCGGCATCGCTGCGCCGGTATGGATGATGCGCAGCGTCTGCGCCCGGCCGGCGTCGATCCGTGCCAGCGGCGGCACGATGTCGAATGGCGTGCTGATCAGCGAGGGATCGTCATTCGGGTTGCCGGTATCGAGCCATACCTGCGTCAGCGCCGGGTTCTTGCCCTCGTTGGTCAGCTTGATCGTGACTTCGGTGTCCCGCGCATCGTAGATGACGCGCGTGCCGCCGATCACGACCGATGCGTGCACGGCGGCGCAGAAGGCCATGCCGATCGAGAACACGGCCGCAAGCATCGGCCGCAGGGGAATGGAGATCATGTTTCTGTGAGTCGAGGCAAGGCAAACGGGACGCGCGTGGGCCCGTCCCGGCGTGGCGGCGCAGTGGCCGGCTTACTCGTAGGCGATGGTGGAGAGCACGCTGGCTTCAGCCACGCCCGGGGTGGCTGCGCCGGTGGCGACGTACTCGGCGTAGTAGCTCAGCGTGCCGTTGCCGTCGACCAGCGTCACGGCCTTGGAGTTCTGCGCGGCATCGGGGGCGTCCAGGCGGATTTCCGAGGCGTCGATGCCGTTCCGCAGGCCGATCTGCACGTTGGTCGCGCCGCCCGCATTCAGCTTCAGATGGCCGGTGGTGGTGTCCACGTTCGGTCCGGCTTCAAAGAAGGTATGCACCGGACCCGTGCCCGGGGTGCACCTGAGGCCGATGGTAAAGCCGGTGCGGCCGGCGGTCCTGCCGGCGGTGTCCAGCGACGAGACCGACACGTCGGGCAGCACGACGGTGAAGTCCTTCGAGGTGGAGCCGTTGCCCGAGATGGTGCAGCTCACCGGGGTGATTTTGCCGTTGAAGGTAATGGTGCCGTCAGCCGCATTGGCGAATTGCGGGACCGCGGCGGTCAACGCCGCGATGGCGGCGAAAAGCTTAGCGTTCATGTTTGCGAAAGAGATCAATGGGGTTGGTTAAGCCCTGGCGGGACGACCTTGCGGTCATCGCCTGGTTCCTTGCTAGAAGGAGACGCGACTATATGAGCGGGCCAAAAACCAAAAAATCGTAGTTCGGCGAAACTCCGGACAATGGCGGGCTTGCGACGCCATGCGCTGGGAAGCGCCCGATATCAAGGCAGGGGAGGGAGGCGTGCCGACGGCGCCCGCGGCGGCTTCGGCACGCTTCCGGCACCCGGGCTATCATCCGGTTTTCCCGCAAACCGGTGGGCCCGCCCGCGGCGGCCATCGCGCAACTGGAGGCCACGTGCCAGATCTTTCCGCCTTTCCGATTACCCGCAAATGGCCGGCGCAGCATCCCGACCGGATCCAGCTCTACTCGCTGCCGACGCCCAATGGCGTCAAGGTGTCGACCATGCTGGAAGAGACCGGCCTGCCGTACGAGCCGCATCTGGTGCGCTTCGACACCAATGACCAGATGTCGCCGGAATTCCTGTCGCTGAACCCGAACAACAAGATCCCGGCCATCCTTGATCCCGACGGGCCCGGCGGCAAGCCGCTGGCGCTGTTCGAATCGGGGGCGATCCTGCTGTACCTGGCCGACAAGTCCGGCAAGCTGATCCCGGCCGACCCGGCGGGCCGCTACGAGACCATCCAGTGGGTGATGTTCCAGATGGGCGGCATCGGGCCGATGTTCGGGCAGCTGGGCTTCTTCAACAAGTTCGCCGGCAAGGACTACGAGGACAAGCGCCCGCGCGACCGCTACGTGGCCGAAAGCCGCCGCCTGCTGAACGTGCTGAACCAGCGCCTGGACGGCCGCGCGTGGATCATGGGCGACGCGTACACCATTGCCGATATCGCCACCTTCCCGTGGGTGCGCAACCTGGTCGGCTTCTACGAGGCGGGCGAGCTTGTCGGCATCCAGGACTTCCCGCACGTCACGCGCGCGCTGGAAGCCTTCGTGACGCGTCCGGCCGTGATCAAGGGGCTCGATACGCCGCACCGCGGCTGAGGCTGGCGGCGGCGCGGCGCTGGCGGCGCACCTGTGCGTGTTTGTCCTACACGACGGCTGCGCCGGCGCCCTACAGAGGGCCGGCGGGCCTGCGTCCTATAGTCCAAGAGCAGGCGCGCCGGGCTGCGCACCCGGCGTGGCCATGCCTTGCCTGAGGAGCCCGGACCATGCCGATGCCCACCCCGTCCCGATCGAGCCCGCCCCTGTTGCGAGCCGCCCTGCTGGCGGTTGCTGTCACAGCCCTGGCCGCCTGCGGCGAATCGGCCAAGCTGCCCTCCGAAGCCGGCTTCGGTCCCACCCCGCAGCTGCCGCCCCCGAACAAGACCGCCATCCCCACCGTCAAGATCGCACCGGCCATCGGCTGGGCCGAGGGCCAGCGCCCGGTGCCTGCCGAGGGCATGGCCGTGACGGCCTTTGCCGACAGGCTCGACCATCCGCGCTGGGTCTACGTGCTGCCCAACGGCGACGTGCTGGTGGCGGAGAGCAATGCCCCGCCCAAGCCCGACGATGGCAAGGGCATCAAGGGCTGGATCATGAAGAAGGTGATGACGCGCGCCGGCGCCGGCACGCCCAGCGCCAACCGCATCACGCTCTTGCGCGACGCCGACGGCGATGGTGTGGCCGACCAGCGCTCGGTGTTCCTGGAGGACCTGAACTCGCCGTTCGGCATGGTGCTGGTCGGCAATGATTTCTACGTGGCCGCCACCGACGCGGTGCTGCGCTTCCCCTACCAGCCCGGCCAGACCCAGATCAGCGCGGCGCCGCAGAAGGTGGTGGATTTGCCCGGCGGGCCGCTCAACCACCACTGGACCAAGAACATCATCGCCAGCCGCGACGGCAGCAAGCTCTATGTGACGGTGGGTTCCAACAGCAATGTGGGCGAGAACGGCATGGACAAGGAAGCCGGGCGCGCGGCCATCTGGGAGGTCGACCCGAAGACCGGCACGCACCGTATCTTCGCCAGCGGCCTGCGCAACCCGAACGGCATGGCGTGGGAGCCGGCCACCGGCGTGCTGTGGACCGCCGTCAACGAGCGCGACGAGATCGGCAGCGACCTGGTTCCGGACTACATCACCTCGGTGCGCGACGGCGGCTTCTACGGCTGGCCGTACAGCTACTACGGCCAGCACGTCGACGTGCGCGCCAAGCCGCCGGCGCCGGAGCTGGTCGCGCGGGCCATCGTGCCCGACTACGCGGTTGGCTCCCATACCGCGCCGCTGGGACTGGCCGCCGCCAGCGGCAACAGCCTGCCGGCGCGCTTCAGCGATGGCATGTTCATCGGCCAGCACGGTTCGTGGAACCGCAGGCCATTGGCCGGCTACAAGGTCATCTTCGTGCCGTTCAGCCAGGGTCGGCCCAACGGTGCGCCGTTCGACGTGCTGACCGGCTTTCTCGACGAAACTGGCAAGGCGCGCGGGCGGCCGGTGGGCGTGGCGATCGACACGCGCGGCGGGCTGCTGGTGGCCGACGACGTGGGCAACATGGTGTGGCGGGTGAGCGGGGCGAAGTAGGGCAGCGAAGCGGGTGGCGGTCGGCGGGCACGCGCGTGGCGCCATCAGAGTGACCGCGTTCCCCGAGCCGATCCGCGCCGCCCTTCCATGTCCCTGACCGTCTTCGCCGTCGTCCTGCTTGCCGCCTTCCTGCATGCCGCATGGAACGCGGTGGTCAAGGGCGGCGGCGACAAGATGCTCTCGACCGTGATGGTGGCGGTCACCGCAGGCCTGATCGCCGCCGTGGCGCTGCCCGCGCTGCCGCAGCCGGCGCCCAGCTGGCGGTTCATCGTCGCTTCCGTGGCCGTGCAAGTGGTGTATTTCGCGCCGGTGGCGCCGCTGCGCTTTGCCTGAGCGAGCGGGCCCTGCGGGCAGCCGGCGCTGTCTATACTTCGCGTGACTGGGTCGCGCGGCGCGGCTTCATCGCGCCTGCGCAGTTCCCCCGGGCAACCGGCAGCCTGGATACCGATGCCGAGGAGGGGGTCATGAATCACACCGAAGATTCGTTTCGCGCCTTTGAACTGGCTGGCTGGGAGGATCCGGAGGTCGTCAGCCAGTACCAGGAACACCTGTCGCACGTAACCAAGCAATCGATCGAGGCCTTGCTGGACGAAGCCCATACCGCCGGCGGCCAGCGCGTGCTCGACGTGGCGAGCGGCTCCGGCCATGTCGCCGCGGCGGCTGCGCGGCGCGGGACCGAGGCCATCGGCATCGACTTTTCGCTGGCGCAGGTGCAGCTGGCCCGCAAGCTCTATCCCGATGTGCAATACGAACAGGCCGACGCGCAGGCGCTGCCGTTTGAAGATGCCAGCTTCGACGTGGTCGTCAACGGCTTCGGCATGTGCCACCTGTCCGATCCCGACGCCGCGCTGAACGAAGCCTTCCGCGTGCTGCGCCCGGGCGGGCACATTGCCTTCACGGTCTGGGACGCGCCCGAACGGGCGGTGGGTTTCGGCGCCGTCTATGCCGCGATCCGCGCCTATGGCTCGATGGAGGTCGATATCCCGGCCGGCCCGAATTTCTTCCTGTTCAGCGATCCGGGGGAATGCCGCAGCGCGCTGCAGAAGGCCGGCTTTGTCTCGCCCACCTGCCGGCATGTGCACCAGGTGTGGCGCTTCTCCACGCCCGACCAGCTGTTTGACGCGCTGGCGCAAGGCACCGTGCGCGCCGCGGCCACGCTGCGCGCGCAGACACCGAAGGCCCGCGACGAGATCCGCGCCGTGCTGCGCGGTACGGTCGCGGCCTATATGCGCGGCAGCGGCTTCGAGGTGCCGATGCCGGCCGTGCTGGCCGCGGCGGTAAAACCCTGAGCGCCGCGGCGCTCCCCCAGCCCGAACGCCGCGGCGTTCAGTCGCCGGCGCCGGCGCGCCGGCGCGCCATGAAGTCGCGCGGAGTCTGCCCGAGCGCGCGCCGGAACATGGTCGAGAACGCGCCGGCGTGGGCATAGCCGGTCTCGGCCGCCACGTGCGCCAGCGGTTTGCCGCGGCACATCAGGTCGACCGCATGCGCCAGCCGCAGTTGCTGGCGCCAGTGGCCGAAACTTGTCTTCAGCTCGCTTTCGAACAGGCGCGCCAGCGTGCGCTCGCTGGCGCCGGTGCGCGCGGCCCATTCGGACAGCGTCAGCGTCGAACCGGGGTCTTCCATCAGCGCGTGGCACAGCGCCTGCAGGCGGCGGTCTGACGGCAGCGCCAGGCCGAGCGAAAGCGTGCGCGCGGCTGCCAGTTCTTCCACCAGCAGGCTGGCGCACAGCTGCCGGCGGCGCTCGCCCAGGGTGTCGTCGTGGGCCAGTGCCTCCATCAGTTCGCGCAGCAGCGGCGATACCTCCAGCACCACGCAGGAACTCGCCGACAGCGTGCAGGCCTGCGGCGCGATATAGCAGGCGTAGAAGCGCACCGCGCCCAGCACCACGGTGTCGTGCTCCACGTCCGGCGGAATCCAGACTGCGCGCATTGCCGGCACCAGCCAGGTGGTGCCGGCCGCCGTGATGCGCAGGCTGCCGCTGATAGGGAACGACAGCTGGCCCCACGGGTGGCGGTGCGGATGGATCACGGCGTTGGGGGGCGGGCGGCGCAGGTGCGCGATCACCGGCTGCTCAGCGCTGGGCCGGGCGCGCGGCACTGGCGAGTAGACCGGGCGCCGGCGTGCAGGCTTGGCAGACGTGGCAGTCGCGAGAAGCGCAGGAGAGGCTGGGGCGGCGCGTGGCATAAATTCGCAAGAAGTTGCCCGATAAGTGTAACCCGGCCAATCGGGCCCAGCCTACGATGCAGGCAGAAGAGGCCCGGCACCTACCGGTCCCCCTAAAACAGGCACCGGCCCACACTACGCGCGCGCAGCGCGGGACCGGCGCCACCGATGAGACGTTTCTCCATGCCCCCATTCGTTCGCCGCGCCGTGGCGCGCTTCGGCCTGCACGCGCCCGACACCGCGCAGGCCACCGTGGCGGCGGCGCCGGCCGCTGCTCCCGCTCCTGCTCCCGCTGCTGTTCCCATTTCGCAGCCAGGCCTGCAGCAGTCCACCAGGGCGGCGCTGGCCATCGGCCTGTGCATCGCGCTGGTCTGGATCACCGGGCAGGCCGTGGGCGCGCCCCCGGCGCTGGTCTGGGCCGCGGCGCTGGTGCTGTCGACCGTATGCTGCTGGGCGGTCGGCGCCTTGCCCGAGCCGACCGCCACGCTGCTGTTCTTCCTGTGCGCCGTGGTATTCCACATCGCGCCGCCCAAGGTGGTGTTCTCCGGGTTTGCCTCGCCGGCGTGGTGGCTGATGTTCGGTGGCGCGGTCACCGGCGTGGCGCTGCGCAACAGCGGGCTGGCGCTACGGCTGGCCGATGCCGTCTTCAAGCACCGCATGCGCACCTATCCGCAGCTGATCGCGATGGTGGCGGCCAGCACCGTGGGGCTGGCGTTCCTGATGCCGTCCACCACCGGACGCGTCTTGCTGCTGATCCCGATCGTGCTGGCGCTGGCGGATCGCGTGGGCCTGGCGCCCGGCTCCAACGGGCGCATCGGCATCGTGCTGACGGTGGCCGCCGCCAGCTATATGCCGCCGACCACGATCCTGCCCGCCAACATTCCCAACAGCGTGCTGCTGGGAGCGGCCAGTTCGCTGTACGGCATCAACCTGAGCTACGGCAGCTACCTGCTGCTGCACTTTCCGATCCTGGGCCTGCTCAAGACCGTGGTGCTGGTGTGGCTGGTGTGCCGGCTGTTCCCGCACGACGCGCCACTGGCGCCGCAGGCCGCGGCCGCGCGCACGCCGATGGCGCGGCAGGAGCGGCTGCTGGCGGTGATCCTCGCCATCGCCGTGCTGGGGTTTGCCACCGATGCGCTGCACGGCATCTCGCCCGCGTGGATCGCGCTGGCGGCCAGCATCATCTGCCTGCTGCCGGGCGTGGGGCTGGTGTCGTCCAGGGCGCTGACCGAACAGGTCCACCTGGTGCCGCTGCTCTATGTGGCGGGTTTCCTCGGGCTGGGGGCGGTGGTGGAATCGACCGGACTGGGCACCGCGATCAGCCAGGCGCTGCTGCACTGGCTGCAGCTGACACCGGGGCATACCGCGGCCAACGTCGGCGCGCTGGGCGCGGTCGGTGCCAGCCTGGGGCTGATGACCACGCTGCCCGGCTTGCCTGCAGTGCTGTCACCGCTGGCCCGGGAGTTCGCCGCGGCCACCGGCCTGCCGCTGGAAACGGTGCTGATGCTGCAGGTGCCGGTGTTCTCCACGGTGTTCTTCCCCTACCAGTCGCCGCCGATCGTGATCGCGATGCAACTGGGCGGCGTGGGGCTGCGCTACGGCACGCGGCTGTGCCTGGCGCTGGCGGCGATCACGGTGCTGGTGTTGCTGCCGCTGGACTATTTCTGGTGGCGCTTGCTTGGATACCTGCCCTGACGGGAACTCCAGTGCGAAGCGGGCTGACGGTGTTGGGCGCGGCCCGACACCCTGACCGCCGACGTCGGCCCGGCCCCACCAATCAACCTCCGGAAAGTGCCGTAATCCGCGCCGCAACGGGCGCTGTGACGGTGGCACGGTCATTGCGCAATGAACAGCGAGCGCGGCGCCGCAGCTCGTAGTTCCACCCGCCAGCAATGGCTCCCCGGAGAATCCCGATGAATACCCAACCCCAATGCCAGGGCGGGCAGGGCGCGCTGCGCCCGCACCCCAAACTCCACCGTACGCGCCGCGCCATAGTGCTGCTGCGTGTGCTTGGCTTATGCCTCAACAGCGTGGCCTGTGCAAAGGCCGAGGCCCCACAGGCGGCTGCGCCTGCCGTGCAGGCCGTGACGCCGGAACAGAAATTTGCCCCCGGATACCTCGAGGCCGTTGCCACGGGCTATGACAACGGCGTGGCCTTGCAGGCGCCGGAAGGTGTCGCGCCGCTGAGGCAGCCGCGCGAGGCGCGCAGCGAGCCGGCGGCGCCGATGGCGGGCGCCGTGCCGGTTGCCATGCCAGCGGCAGGGCGGCCGGTGGGGCGGGAGCAGCCGGCGCACTGACACTCCGCAGGCGGGGAATTCAACCCGCCGGCGGCTGCGTCCGGTCTTCGATGCGCAGGCCTGGATAGGCCGCAAAATCGCGCACGTTGCGCGTGACTATCGTCAGGTCTTCGGCTATTCGTGTCGAGCATATACCTGGCCATCAGAAGTACATCCATGTGTGGCCGTTTCGCGATTTTTGGCGCCCATTGCTTACAATTCGTCACACCGCCCAATCATCGGGACACCATGGACATCGAACTCGCCCGCACCTTCCTGCAGGTGGTGCGTAGTGGCAGCCTGCTCGCGGCGGCCGACAAGCTCCACGTCACCCAGACCGCGGTAACCGCCCGCCTCAAGAGCCTGGAGTCGCAGCTCAACTGCCGTCTGTTCGAGCGCAACAAGGCCGGCGCACGCCTGACGCCCGACGGGCAGCGCTTCCTCGGCTACGCCAGCCAGCTGGTACAGACCTGGGAAGCGGCCTGCCGCGAGCTGCCCCTGCCGGCCGGGCTGGGCAGCCTGTTCCGCTTCGGTGCCGAGATCAGCCTGGGCAACCCGCTGGTGCTGCTGTGGACCACGCGCCTGCTCCAGCAGATGCCGGCGCAGGCGGTGCGGGCGGAGGTGGGGGAAGGGGACGCGCTGCAGCGCAAGCTGCAGTCGGGCACGCTCGACGCGGCACTGGTCTACCAGCCGGAGTACGCGCCGGGCATGCACGTCGAGGCCCTGATGGAAGAGAAACTGATCCTGATCCGCTCGACGCAGCGCGACGGCGGCTATGTCTATGTCGACTGGGGGCCGGAGTTCCGCCGCCAGCATGACAGCGCGCTGCCGGAGCATGCGCGCGCGTCGCTGTACTTCAACCTGGGGCCGCTGGCGCTGCAATACATCCTGCAGTTCGGCGGCAGCGGCTACTTCCGGACGCGCGTGGTGCAGAGCTACCTGGACAGCGGGGTGCTGGCGCGCGTGGAGGAGGCGTCCGAATTCTCCTACCCGGTATTCCTGGTCTGCGCGAAGACCCCTGCCGGCACGGTGCAGGATGCGGTGCGCATCCTGCACGATATCGTGCGCGAGGAATCCGACTGGTCGCAGCGCTGGGATTTCCTGCAATAGGCCTTGCCGACAGCTTCAGATCCGCACCGGCACCAATTGCCCCATGGGTCCGGGCACGGCCACCAATCGCCATTGCCGCACGCGCCGGCCACCGCCGCCACGGCGGGGCGGGCGCGGCTCGAGCCCGGCGAAACGCCCATGCTTCTGCGCATGCTCGAAGACCGGTTCCGGCACCAGCGTCCCGATCAGCCATGTGACGGTGCCACCCAGCGCGACCAGGGCCAGCGCCAGTGCAATCCAGAGAATGACTTCCATTGCCCGCTCCCTCGAATCGTGTGTCTGTGGATTCAGTATGCGCACGAAGCGTGCCCGGCGGTAAATGAAAGTTATCGCTAATTCATATCAATAAGATTGCACTGAACGGGCCTTCCCGGCAGCCCCGCCCATTCGGGTGTTGTAGAAAAAATCATCCTTTCCGACGAATCTGATGGACGCGGCCCGGCGGACACTCATCCGACCTGAACACCAGATCCAAGGAGACCCCGCCATGCAACGCCTGATCTTCGAAGCCGAACACGACGCCTTCCGCGAATCCGCCCGTCGCTTCTACCAGCGCGAGGTCGGGCCGCACGGGGAGCGCTGGCGCGAGCAGGGCTGCGTGGACCGCGAGGTGTTCCGCAAGGCGGGCGAGCAGGGGTACCTGCTGATGTGGGCCGACGAAAAATACGGCGGCGCCGGGGTCGAGGACTTCCGCTACGAGCAGATCCTGATCGAGGAGAACGCGCGCCATGGCGATTCGGGCTTCTTCGGCACGCTGCACTCGCGGCTGGTGGCGCCCTATGTCGGGCGCATCGGCAACGAGGAGCAGCGCCTGCGCCTCCTGCCGGCGGCCGCGCGCGGCGAGGCGATCTTTGCCATCGCCATGACCGAGCCGCAGACCGGCTCGGACCTGTCCGGCATCCGCACGCGCGCCGAGGAGCATGGCGACCACTGGGTGCTCAACGGCGCCAAGACCTATATCTCCAACGGCCAGCTGGCCGACTACGTGGTGGTGGTCGCCCGCACCGACCCGGAGCGCAGCCACGGCCTGGGCCTCTTTATCGTCGAGCGCGGGATGCCGGGCTTCGAGCGCGGGGGCAAGCTGCGCAAGATGGGCCTGCATTCGCAGGACACGTCGGAACTTTTCTTCGACAACGTCAAGGTGCCCAAGGCCAACGTGCTGGGCGAGCCGGGCCAGGGCTTCCGCTACCTGACGCGCCACCTGGCCGAGGAGCGGCTGATCGGCGCCTGCGGCTACATGGCGTCGGCGCAGGTGGCCTTCGATATCACGCTGGATTATGTGAAGGAACGCAAGGCCTTCGGCCGTGCCATCGGCACGTTCCAGAACTCGCGCTTCAAGCTGGCGGAGCTGCGCGCGCAGCTCGATGCGTTGCAGACCTTTGTCGACCAGTGCGTGCTCCAGCACAACGCCGGCACGCTGACGGTGGAGACCGCGGCCTCGGCCAAGCTGCTGACTTCTGAACTACAGGGGCGGGTCGTGGACGAGGGCGTGCAGATGCACGGCGGCGCGGGCTATATGGAGGAATACCGGATCTGCCGCATGTACACCGATGCCCGGATCTCGCGCATCTATGCCGGCAGCAGCGAGATCATGAAGGAAATCATCGGCCGCAGCCTCGGGCTGGACGACCGCGCCAAGGCGTAAGCCGGGGCCGCAGGTGGGCGGCTTAAGGGGATTTGCGAGGGCCACGTAGGGAATCGCCTGGCCGCAGGTAGTCATTTTCCGAATTTTTTCGGTTACTTGGGGTTTTCACGCATTTGAAGGCTTTTGTCAGCCATATGAAAGCCGTTTGTAATGCGATTCGGTTTGAATGCGGGCGGGAGAACGTGTCCGGGTGGCGTTTTTTGCATCGGGACGGCAGGCGAGGGTTGCACCAGGACAGCCCCGGCTTGCGATGCACTGGCGGGCGGGGACCAATGAAAATTCATCGGTCCGGTGCACCGTTGGGCGGGCACGGTCGTTTACCGCAGACCGTAGTCGAACCGAGCCTGACTGATCGTGCCTTTTGTCTTCACCCGTGCCGCCCTGGGGGCCCTGCTTGTGACCGGGGTCCTGGCCAGCCCCGCGGCCGGCGCCGCGGAGGCGCCTCCTTCCACCGCTACCGGTGCTTCCGCGGCTCCTGCTGCTCCCCCTGCTCCCCCTGCTCCTGTCGTTTACGTTGATTCCGCCGATGCCGCCGGGCCCTGCGTGCCCCCGCCGGCCGGCGCCGCGCTGACGCTGGCACAGGCGCGCCTGGACGCGCTGCGCTGCAACCGCGACATCATCGCCGCGCGCCGGGGCGTGGAAGCCAGCCAGGCGGATGTGCAGATCGCCTCGCAGCGGCCCAACCCGGTGCTGAGCCTGGGCGTGGAGAACATCAACCCGCATGCCGGCGTCGGCTCGGGCAACCTGCGCAGCAAGACGGTCGATTCCAAGCTGCGCGTGGACCAGGTGATCGAGACCGCCAACAAGGCCGGCCTGCGCGTGGATACCGCGCGCAAGGCCAGCGCCGCGGCGGGCGAGGTGGTGCAGGCCGTGGTGGCGCAGCAGACCGGCGCGGTGGAGCAGGCCTTCTTTGAGGCCCTGGTCAGCCAGGAGCGCGTGGCCGTGCTCAGGGAAACGCTGGGGCTCTACGAGCGCACGCGCCAGGCCAGCGAGTCGCGGCTCAAGGCGGGCGACGTAGCGCGTGCCGACGTGACCAAGCTGCAGCTCGACGGGCTGCGTGCGCAGAACGACATGCGCCAGGCCATGACCGGCCACTACCGCGACAAGGCGCAACTGGCCCAGGCCATGGGCGTGCCCGGCACGCTGGCGGATAACCGCCTGGTGCCCGACTGGCCGCCGGTGGACACCCCGGTGCCCCAGGCCGACCCCGACACGCTGCAGCGCCGCCCCGACGTGACCGCCGCCGAGGCGCGCCTGGCCGCCGCCGCCTCCGCGCGTGAACTGGCTCGCGCCGGACGCGTGCCCGATGTGACCGTGGGCGCACAGGCCGAGCACTTTCCCGTCTCCGCCACCAATACCTACGGCACCGGCAACAGTTACGGCGTATTCGTTTCGATCCCGCTGCCGGTGCGCCACAGCAACGGCGGCGAGGCCCGCCGTGCCGAGGTGGACTACTACGCCGCGCTCGACGACCGCAATCGCGTGCTGCTCGAGGCCGGCAATGAAATCGACCGGCTGCGCAGCCAACTCGAGACCGCGCGCCAGTCGCTGCGGCAGATGCGCGAGGACGTGCTGCCCGCCGCCGAGAGCGTGGCCTCCAGCGCCGAGTTTGCCTACAGCAAGGGCGCCACCGGCGTGCTCGACCTGCTCGATGCGCGTCGCGCGCTGCGCCAGACCCGGCTCGACGCCGTCGAAGCGCAGGGCGAATACGCCAAGGCGCTGTCCGCCTACCGCGCCGCGCTGCAGACCTCTACCACCGCTGGCGCCGCGACGACCTCGCAGACACGTCCCTGAACCGCTCCAGAAACCGCAGTTGCCGCGCTTCCCTCATGTCTCTCCTGTCCAGCATGTCCTGCAACCCCCGCTTCTCCGGCTTCCTCGCCGGCTGGCCTGCCCGCCGTTCCGCCCTCTGTGCCGTGTCGCTGTGCGCACTGGCCCTGGCCGCCTGCGGCAAGTCCGAAGCGCCCAAGCCCGATGACGACCCCAAGGTCACCGGCAACACCATCCAGTTCCCCGCCAGCGTGAAGACGCTGCCCGGCATTGCCGGCGAAGTGGCCAAGACCGGCGGCGAGCGCATGCTGAATCTGCCCGGGCGCCTGGTCTGGAATGAGGACAAGACCGTGCGCGTGTTCACGCCCTTCGCCGGGCGTGTGACCGAGATCCTGGTGCAGCCCGGGGCGACGGTGAAGGCCGGCCAGCCGCTGGCCAGCCTGACCTCGCCGGACTTTGGCGTGGCCCAGGCCGATGCGCGCAAGGCCGCCGCCGACAGCGCGGTAGCCGCCAAGGCGCTGGCGCGCCAGCGCGAGTTGTACGGCGCCGGCATCGTCGCGCAGAAGGAACTGGAGCAGGCTCAGGCCGATGCCGCGCGCGCTGCGGCCGATCTGCAGCGCACCCAGGCGGCGCTGCGCCAGTACGGCGCGGCAGAGGGCGGCAGCGATGGGGTCAACCAGCGCTTTGCGCTGCGCAGCCCCATCGACGGCCTGGTGGTGGAGCGCAATATCAATCCCGGCATGCAACTGCGCCCGGACCAGCAGCCCACCGCGCCGCTGTTCCTGGTGACCGATCCCACAACGCTGTGGGCCCAGGTCGATGCCAGCGAAGCCGACCTGAGCCTGTTCAAGCCCGGCGTCAGCGTGCAGCTGAGCACCGCCGCCTATCCCGGCGAGACCTTTGCCGGTACCGTGGTCAAGATCGCCGACTATGTCGATCCGACCGCGCGCAGCATCAAGGTACGGCTGTCGGTGCCCAACTCCGACCGCCGCCTGAAGGCCGAGATGTTCGTCACCGCGAAGCTGCCGGCGGCGTCGTTCAAGGGCATCTCGGTGCCGTCCAAGGCCGTGTTCCTGGCCGACAACCGCAACTACGTGTTCGTGCGCACCGCCGCCAACAGCTTCGAGCGCCGCCAGGTGCGCGTGGGCGTGACCATGCCCGGCACCAGCGAGATCCTGGAAGGCGTGAAGGACGGCGAGACCGTGGTGACCGAAGGCAATCTCTACCTGCAGGACATCCTGCGCGACGCCACCGCCGTCAACGCGGCGCGCGCGGCCGAGAAGAAGTGAGGACGGCCGCCACATGATCTCGCGCATCGTCAGCTTTGCCCTGCACCAGAAGCTCTTTATCTGGCTGGGGTTGCTTATCTTCGTCGGCGGCGGCCTGGCCGCCTTCAAGAACCTGCCCATCGAGGCCTTTCCCGACGTCTCCGACATCCAGGTCAACGTCATCACGCTGTACCCGGGCCGCGCCGCCGAAGAGGTGGAGCGCCAGGTAACCATCCCGATCGAAACCGCGCTGGCCGGCACGCCCAACGCCGTGCGCGTGTTCTCGCATACGCAGTTCGGCCTGTCGTTCATGATGGTGACCTTCAACGACAAGGCCACCGACGTGACCGCGCGCCAGCAGATCCTGGAGCGGCTGCGCAGCGTGGACCTGCCCGACGGCGTGCATCCGGACCTGGCGCCGCTGTCCACCGCGATCGGCGAGATCTACCGCTTTCGCCTGACCGGCAAGGGCTATACGCCGCAGGAACTGCGCACGCTGCAGGACTGGGTGGTTGAGAAGAACCTGCGCCAGGTGCCGGGCGTGGCCGACCTGGTCACGATCGGCGGCACCATCAAGCAGTACGAGGTCAACCCCAACCTGGCGCGCATGCGCGACGCCAAGATCTCTCTGTCGCAGCTCTTTACCGCGCTGCAGCGCGCCAACGCCAACGCCGGCGGTGGTGCCGTGACGCACGGGCGCCAGCAGTTCCTGCTGCGCTCGCTGGGCAGCTTCCGCACCTCGGCCGATATCGCCAACGTGGTGGTGGCCGAGAACAACGGCACGCCGATCCTGGTCAAGGACATCGCCGACGTCAGGATCGGCAGCGCGCCGCCGCAGGGCCTGATGGGGCAGGACGACGAGGACAACATCGTCTCGGGCATCGTGGTGATGCGCAAGGGCGAGAACCCGTCGCTGGTGCTGGAGGCGCTGAAGAAGAAGATCGAGCTGCTGGACGACCAGATCCTGCCCAAGGGCGTGAAGATCGTGCCGTACTACGACCGCTCCACGCTGATCGACAAGACCCTGCACACGGTGTTCGGCAACCTGGTCGAGGGCGCGCTGCTGGTGATGGCGGTGCTGTACCTGTTCCTGGCCAACGTGCGCGCCGCGGCGATCGTGGCGCTGGTGATCCCGCTGGCGCTGCTGTCGACCTTCATCGGCCTGACCTGGGTGGGCATCCCCGCCAACCTGCTGTCTCTTGGCGCGATGGACTTCGGTATCATCGTCGACGGCGCCGTGATCGTGGTCGAGAACATCTTCAAGCGGCTGGGCGAGCTCAAGGAACAGCAGATCCAGGACAGCAGGGCGCGGCTGCACGCGATCCTGCTGGCCACCAGCGAAGTGGGCCGGCCGACCGTGTTCTCGATGGTCATCATCATCGCCGCGCACATCCCGATCTTCACGCTGCAGCGGCACGAAGGGAAGATCTTCGCGCCAATGGCCTATACCGTGACGGGCGCGCTGATCGGCTCGCTGATCATCTCGCTGACGGTGGTGCCGCTGCTGTGCCACCTGCTGCTGACGAAGAACATCGCGCACGATGACAACTTCGTGGTGCGCTACTGCAAGAAACTGTACGAGCCGATGCTCGCCTGGGCGCTGGACCACAAGAAGCTGGTGGTGGGCGTGGCCCTGGGCCTGTTGGTGGCGACCGTGGGCGTGGGCAAGTTCCTCGGCAGCGAATTCCTGCCCGAACTGGACGAAGGCTCGATGTGGGTCAGCTTCGACCTGCCGGCGTCAGTCTCGATCGACGAGGCGCGCGAGCAGGCGCGGCAGTTGCGCGGCGTGATCCGCAAGACGCCGGAGGTCAACACCACCATTTCCAAGGTGGGTCGCCCCGACGATGGCACCGATCCCAAGCTGATCAACACCGTCGAGATCCTGGTCGACCTGAAAGGGGAAAAGCAGTGGCGCGACGGCTACGACAAGCGCCGCATCATCGGCGAGATCGACCACAACCTGCGCCAGCTGCCCGGCATCGAGCCCAACTTCTCGCAACCGGTGCGCGACAACATCCTGGAGAGCATTTCGCAGATCAAGGGCCAGATCGTGATCAAGGTCCAGAGCGACAGCCTCGAGCAAAACAAGCGGGTGGCCGACCAGATCCTGGCCAACGTGCAGTCGGTCAAGGGCGTGATGCGCGCCTTTATCGACCGCGACGGCGAGCTGCCGCAGTACGTACTGGAGTTCGACCGCGCCCAGGCCGCGCGCTACGGCATCAACGTGGCCGACGTGCAGGACCTGATGGAAACCGCGCTGGCCGGCAAGGCCGCCACCGAGCTGTGGGAAGGCGAGAGGCACTTCAGCGTGGCGGTGCGCCTGAAGCCGTCCGAGCGCGCGCTGCCGAACCTGCCCAATATCTTCATGCAGACCGCCGACGGCGCGCAGGTGCCGTTGTCGCAGCTGGTGAGCTTCCGCGCCGCTTCCGGCGCGATGAACATCAGCCGCGAGAACGGTCAGCGCACCACCTCGATCGGCATCTTTATCCGCGACCGCGACATGGGCAGCGTGGTCAAGGACATGCAGAAGCTGGTAGCCAGGAACGTCAAGGCCGACGACGTCAAGATCAGCTGGTCGGGCGAGTTCGAGAACCAGGAGCGTGCCATGGCGCGGCTGGCGATCGTGGTGCCGTTGTCGGTGCTGGTGATCTTCCTGCTGCTGTTCAACGCCTTCAAGTCGTTCAAGAGCGCCACGCTGATCATCTCGAACATCCCGTTCGCGCTGATCGGCGGCGTGTTCGCGCTGTTCCTGACCGGCATCCCGCTGTCGGTATCGGCGGCGATCGGCTTTATCGCGCTGTTCGGCCAGGCGGTGCTCAACGGCGTGGTGATGGTGACCTACTTCAACCAGTTGCGCGACGAAGGCATGCCGGTGCGCCAGGCCGTGCTGACCGGTTCGATGGACCGCTTGCGCACCGTGTTGATGACCGCGCTGCTGGCCATGCTGGGCCTGTTCCCGATGGCGATCTCGCGCGCCATCGGCTCGGAGACGCAGCGCCCGCTGGCCATCGTCATCATCGGCGGCCTGATCACCGCCACGGTGCTGACGCTGATCGTGCTGCCGACGCTTTATGAATGGATGGTGGGGCGCAACTGGCCGGACGAGGAGGGCGAGGCGCCAGACGCAAACGTGTTGACGCCGTCGATTTCAGGATGATGACAAGGCGGCGGGGCCACGCCCCGCCGCCGGGCGAGCGGCGCCGTCGACGCGTAGCGCCGCAATTTTTCATCGCCATCCTCTCCTGCGCTGTTCATCTCCCTCGCGCACCCTCTCCCAGGGATGCCGCCACCTCCGCAACCAGGTGCATGCCGCGCCGATGTGCCGCCACCGGACCCTGGTGTCGGAATAGTCTGACGCGCCTTTCGGAGCCCGTCGCCTGCTTGAGCAATCCCCCGGGTCCTACTCTGTACATACGGCGTGGCCAGCAGCAGCATAGCCGCCGGCCCCTCATGCGTACCTTAGTACCTTACGCAATCACCCGGAAAGGAGCTCGACATGATGAAGAAATGGCTGACTGCAGCAGTGTGTTCGATGATGATTGCCGCCCCGGGAGGGTTTGCCCTGGCGCAGACGACGACTGCTGGATCCAAAGCGGACTATGACGCCGCGGCGAAGCAGGCGGACGCGGATTACAAGGCTGCCTCCGCCAAATGTGACGGCATGAAGGACAACGCCAAGGACGTGTGCAAGGCCGAAGCCAAGCGCGACCGCGACGTGGCCAAGGCCCAGGCGGAAGCTCGCCGCGACGGCACGCAAAAGGCGATGGCCAAGGCCGAGAAGACCAAGGCCGACCGCGACTATGACGTGGCCAAGGAAATGTGCGACGACAAGAAGGGTAACGACAAGGACGTTTGCAAGAAGGACGCCAAGGCTGTCCATGAGAAAGCCCTGACGGCTGCCAAGGTCGACAAGGCCGCGGCGACCGGTACGCGCACGGACGTTGCCGAAGCCCGCGCCGACGCCAAGAAGGACGCCACCGACGCTGCCTACAAGGCCGACAAGGAACGCTGCGACGCGATGTCGGGCGACGCCAAGGACAAGTGTCAGGCTGACGTGAAGGCCAAGTACGCCAAGTAAGCATCCGCACGCCATCCCGCCAGCCGCTGGCGGAACATTCATCGACTCACTCGCGACCGGGCCGCTCTTCGCGGCGGCCCGCGCCGCGACTGCATGAAGGAGCGCTGATCATGAACTGGGACCAGATCGAAGGCAAGTGGGAACAGGCCAAGGGCAAGGTCAAGGAAAAGTGGGGCAAGCTCACCGACGACGATATTACGCAGATCAACGGCAAGCGCGACCAGCTCGCGGGCCGCATCCAGGAGCGCTATGGCTACACCAAGGAACGGGCCGAGGAAGAAATGAAGCAGTGGGAGAGCGACGTCCGCTGGTAAGCGGCGCGTGACAGCAGCAAGACGGCGGGGCGCCCCAGGGCGCCCCGCCGTTCGTTTCATTCGCAACGGGCAACAGATACCCCCGAAACGAGGGGAGTTGCGGTGGATTAAGCGCGCGTTAGCTCAGAATGCAACCGAATGATGCACACGCCGCACACGGAAGGCATACCATGTCGCGTCGCGGTCGAAAGAAGATTGCGCGCACCCGGCGCGCCACGCTCTTTGCACCGCGCGCCTGTCAGGCGTCCCCCGGCGACAGGCTGCATCGCGCGACCGCCATGCAGCGCACGGGGGCACGCCAGCCATCCGCCCGGCTTGCCTGGCCTGCCTTGTTGCTCTGCGCATGTACGCTGCCTTGCCCGCCTTCGTCTCGTCGACCTTCCTCGGTTACGGCCTCTATGTGCTGGTGACCAAGGGGGTGACGCGCATCTCGGCGTCCTTCTTCTTGCTGTGCGTGACCACCTTCGCCTGGCAGGGGACGTGGGTGTTCCTGTTCCAGGCCTCGCATCCCGACGTCGCGCTGTTGCTGGCCCGGCTTGGCTACCTGTTCATCCTGTTCCTGCCGACCACCTTCTACCACTTCATCGCCGAGGTCACCGAGCGCCGCCAGGAGCGGCCGCTGCTGCTGGCCTCGTACGGCATGAGCCTGGTGCTGGCGATGCTGCTGCTGAGCACGGGACAGGTGGTGTCGGGCTATTACACCTATTTCTTCGGCGAGTATCCCAAGGCCGGGCCGCTGCATCCGCTGCACCTGCTGCAGACCGTGCTGGTGGCGCTGCGCAGCGCGTGGATCCTGGCCGAAGCGCGGCACAATGCCGCGGCCGAACGCCGCAAGCGCTACAACCTGTGCCTGGTGGCGGTGGCGCTCTATTCGCTGGCGGCAGTCGACTACGCCGTCAACTATGGCATCGCCTTCTACCCGCCTGGCGTGGTCTTCGTGGCGGCAAGCCTTGGCATCCTGGCGGTCAGCGTGGTGCGCTACGACCTGATGCACCCCTACTCGCTGGCGGCCACCGTCGCGCATGAAGTGCGCACGCCGCTGGCCACGATCCGCATGCAGGCGCAGGAACTGGCGCGCACCTGGCCGCAGGTGCTGCAGGGCTACCGGCTGGCGGTCGAGCACGGGCTGTGCGAAGACCGCCTGCGGCCCGGGCAACTGGAGCGCGTGTCGAGCCTGGTCGGCGCGATCACGCGCGAGGTCGACGGCACCAGCACCGTGATCGACATGGCGCTGGCCTCGGTCACGCTGGAGCGGCTCGATCGCAGCACCTTCGCGCCGCACGGCATTGCCGATTGCGTGCATGCCGCGCTGGAGCGTTTTCCGTTCCAGGGCGAGGAGCGCGGCTGCGTGCAGGTGCGCGGCATCGACCATGACTGGCGCTTTGTCGGCTCCGACACGCTGCTGGTCTACGTGCTCTTCAACCTGCTGAAGAACGCGCTGCACGCGATCCGCGCGCGCGGCGCCGGCGGCGGGCGCATCGACATCACCGGCGCCAGCGAAGGCCAGTACCACGTGATCCGCTTCCGCGACACCGGCCCCGGCATCCCCGCCGACGTGATGCCGCGCATCTTCGATCCCTTCTTCTCCACCAAGGCCCATGGCAGTGGCGCGGGTCTCGGGCTGGCGTTCTGCCGGCGCGTGATCGAGACCTTCGGCGGACGCATCGACTGCGAGTCGGTGCCCGGCGAACACACCACCTTCACGCTACGGCTGCCGCGCTTCACCTCGATGGCCGACAGCCGCCTGCGCACCAGCACCGCCGGCTGAGCCGCGGCCGGCGGCGCTGAATTCAGATGTCAGATCCGCCCGGTTTCAGCCGGACGCGGACTGGTTTGCAAACGCGTACGCCAATCAGCTCGCAAATTCCGGCAGCGCCAGTTCATATTCCCTGACCCGCTCGATGATGCCCGCGGGAAAGCGCGAAATGCGCTTCTGCCGGTCGGCAAAGACGATCTGCTGGTAACCCAGCGAGACCGGCTTGCCGCCCACGCAGAAGCGGAACAGCAAATAGGCGGAGCACTGCCTGACCTGGAAGGTATTCAGGTAGCAATCCACGCGCTGGAACGGGAAGGTCTCCTCGACATACTCCTGGTGCGCGCGCTTGGTCACGAAGACGCCGCCCGCGGCCAGCAGGTTGTCGTGGATGCACTCATGGAACCAGCGCTCCCGGCACACGCCCTGCCACTCGAAATAGCGCGCGAAGTAAGTGTTCATGAAGGCATTGGAATCCTTGAGGTAGATGTCGATCGCATGGTGGAAGGTCTTGTGCGTGCCTGACTCGAGCACGCCGGCTTCCGGCAGGGCCGTACCGCGGTTGAGAACATGGGGGATCACGTCTCGCATCAACATGGGTTGACTCCTTGAGATGGCTGCAAGCGGCAGCCACGCCTGCCCCGGGGAGGTCGGGGCATGGTGGCATTCTGGCTGCTTGGCCATGGGCGAGGAGGGCGCTGAAGTGGGGTTCCGGGCTACGCAAAAGCGTGATGCCCGAAGCACAAGAAGCGCCGAATTTACCGCTTATCGGAGGCCCCGCGACATGCGGGAACGAGCTTGCTTGCCATCGCGTTAACCCTAGTAGTCTAGGTTTGTAGACTTTTATAAAGTCGTATCGCTCCCCGGGTCGCGGGGAGCGCTCCCGCATTTCCCCCTCCCTCCGCCACCTCGCCGAATGGCAGACACCGCTTCCGCCGAACTCCTGTCGCGCAGCCGCCAGCCGGTCTACCTGCAGTTGGCCACCATCTTCCGCCGCCAGATCGAGAGCGGCGCCTGGCGCCAGGGCGAACGCATTCCCTCGCTGGACGAGCTGTGCCGCCAGTACGGCGTGGCGCGCATGACCATGCACCATGCCTTGTCGATGCTCGACGAAGAAGGGCTGCTCGAGCGTTCGCGCGGGCGCGGCACTTTCGTCAAGGCGCCGTGCCGCACGCGCCGCCAGGTGTCGCTGTCCACCAGCTGGGACGAGGCGGTGGCCGTGGGCGGGCAACTGGATACCGAGGCGATGGTGGAGTCGGCCGGCAACGTGCCGCTGCCCGACGACCTCGGCATGCCATGCAACGCCGCGCGCGCGGCCGATTACCACTTCCTGCGCCGGCTGCACCGGCTCGACGGGCGGCCCTTCGCGGTGGGCGAGGTCTATATCGAGGCCGGCGTCTTTGCGCGCGAGCCCGAGGCCTTCCGGCACGGCGCCTCGGTGCCGGTGCTGGACCGCTTCCCGGGCCTGTCGGTCAGCACCGCGCGGCAACGCCTGTCGATCGTCGCGGCCGGTGCGGAGTCGGCCGGGGCGCTGGCGCTTGCCGTGGGCGCGCCGGTGGCCGAGCTGAGGCGCTTTGCCTGCGTGCCCGCCGTTGCGCCCGGCGCAGGCGAGCTGATCGTCTATTACGCCCGCATCGAATTCCCCACCGAATTCGTCTGCCTGGATTTCGACTTGCTTGCGCCGCGCAAGCGCCGCGGCTGAGTCCCGCACCCCCGATGCCAACCCGCCACACAAAAACCGAGACATGGACAATACGCAACCGATGAACGGCGCCGAGAGCCTGGTCAAGACCCTGCTCGCCAACGGCGTGGACACCTGCTTTGCCAATCCCGGCACCAGCGAGATGCACTTCGTCGCGGCGCTGGACCGCATTCCGGGCATGCGCTGCGTGCTGGGCCTGTTCGAAGGCGTGGTTACCGGCGCGGCCGACGGCTATGCGCGCATGGCCGACAAGCCCGCCGCCACGCTGCTGCATTGCGGCCCGGGCCTGGCCAATGGTCTCGCCAACCTGCACAACGCGCGCCGCGCGCAGACGCCGGTGGTCAATATCATCGGCGACCAGGCCACCTACCATCGCCCGCTGGATGCGCCGCTGACCGCCGACACCGAGGGCTGGGCCCGCCCAGTCTCGGTGTGGACGCGCACCGCCACGCGCGCGGCCTCGGTGGGCGCCGACGCCGCTGCCGCCGTGCAGGCCGCCTGCGCCGCGCCGGGTGGCGTCGCCAGCCTGATCCTGCCGTCCGACGTGTGCTGGGATGCCGGCGGCGTGGTAGCGGGCCCGCTGCCGCCGCTGGCCGTGCCCAAGGTTTCGCCCGACGCCGTGCAGCAGGCCGCGCGCGTGCTGCGCTCGGGCCAGCCCACGCTAGTCGTGCTGGCGGGCAGCGCGCTGCGCCAGGCGCCGCTGGCCGATGCGCACCGCATCGCCGCCGCCACCGGCGCGCGGCTGATCACGCCGATGTCCAATGCGCGCGTATCGCGCGGCCGCGGGCGTCTGGCGGTGGACCGCGTGCCGTATTCGGGCGACGTGGCGCGCGACAAGCTCGCCGGCATCCGCAACGTGATCCTGGTGGGCGCGCCGGCGCCGGTGACCTTCTTCGCCTATCCGGGCAAGTCGCCGCGGCCATATCCGGAAGATGCCGTGGTGCATGTGCTGGCGCGGCCCGAGGAAGACCTGGCCGAGGCGCTGGCGCGGCTGGCCGATGAGGTCGGCGCGCGTAATGTGGCGCTGCCCGCTACGGATACCGCACCGCGCGCCGAGCCGGCGCGCGGTGCGGTTACGTCCGAGAACGTGGCGCGCACGCTGAGCGCGCTGCTGCCGGAACAGGCCATCGTGGTGGAGGAGAGCGTCAGCTTCGGTCGTGCGTTCTATCCCGGCACGGTCCACGCCGCGCCGCACGACTGGCTGCAGCTGACCGGCGGCGCCATCGGCGCTGGCCTGCCGCTGGCGGTGGGCGCGGCAGTGGCGGCGCCGGACCGGCGCGTGGTTTCGCTGCAGGCGGACGGCTCGGCGATGTACACGCTGCAGTCGCTGTGGACCATGGCGCGCGAAAAGCTCGATGTGACCGTGGTACTGCTGGCCAATCGCCAGTACGCGATCCTGCTGGGCGAGCTGGCGGGCGTGGGGGCGAATCCGGGGAAGACTGCGATGGACATGCTCGACATCGGCAATCCGGACCTGGACTGGGTCAAGCTGGCCAATGGCATGGGGGTGGAGGGGGCGCGGGCGACGGATATGGAGAGCTTTGCCGACCTGTTTCGGATGGCGAACGGGCGCAAGGGGCCGTTCTTGATTGAGTTGGTGATTTGAAACGCTTGCAGGGCCGGAGTGGGGCGAGGACGTCTGCTCCACCACAAAAGCCCTGTGCAGCGCCGCTTTCCGCATTCAAAAATCCACCCTTCCGCAGAAGCGAATTGCTGCAACGCAAAGACTGCGTCAAGCTCATAACCGTGCCATGGCATGCCCATGGCGGCACCATCAAAAGTGAAGGAGACTCCATGCCCCACCAGGAAGCGGCGGCGGGTCCGGACAAGGTCTATGCGGAAATGCTCGCCGCAGGCCAGTTCCGCATCCAGCATTGCCAGGACTGCCAGCGCCACGTGTTTTTCCCGCGCAATATCTGCCCGCACTGCGGCGGCGACACCCTTGCCTGGGTCGAGCCCAAGGGCACCGGCACGGTCTACTCCACCAGCGTGATCCGCCGCAAGCCGGACGCCGGTGGCGACTACAACGTCGTGCTGGTCGACCTGGACGAAGGCGTGCGCATGATGAGCCGGGTGGAAGGCATCGCGCCGGCCAGCGTGCGCATCGGCATGCGCGTGAAGGCGCGTGTGGCGCAGGGCAAGGAAGGCGAGGCTGCTCTCGTCGTGTTCGATCCGGTGGAGGGCTGAGCCATGAGTTTGTCCAATTTGCGTGGCAGCGTCGCCATCGTCGGTGTCGGCCAGGCGGGCCTTGGCGAAGCGCACGGCAAGACGGAAATGGAAATCCTGGTGGAGGCCGCCAAGGCCGCCGTCAAGGATGCCGGCATGTCGATGCGCGACATCGATGGCATTGCCACCGCCAGCGTCGGCGCCACCATGTGGGTGATGCCGGTGGCCGAGTACCTCGGCATCAAGCCAAAGTTTGTCGACAGCACCATGATCGGCGGTTCCAGCTTTGTCTCGCACATGCTGCCCGCGATGATGGCGCTGGAGTCGGGCCAGTGCGACGCCGTGCTGGTCTGCTACGGCAGCAACCAGCGCACCTCGACCGTCGGCCGCGCCGGCATCTCGAAGGTGCGCGCGGTGCTGGACCCGCAGCCGTACGAGAACCCGTACAACCCGCTGCAGCCGATCACCTCCTACGCGCTCGCCGCGGCGCGCCATATGCATCAATACGGCACCACGCGCGAACACCTGGCCGAAGTCGCCGTGGCCGCGCGCAAATGGGCGCAGCTGAACCCCGAGGCGATGATGCGCGACCCCCTCAGCATCGACGACGTGCTCAACGCGCGCATGGTGTCCGACCCGCTGTCGGTGCGCGACTGCTGCCTGGTCACCGACGGCGCCGGCGCTTACGTGATGGTGCGTGCCGACCGCGCCAAAGACCTGGCCAAGCCGCCGGTCTACGTGCTCGGCAATGCCACCGCGACCTGGCACCGCCAGATCTCGTGCATGCCTGACGTGACCGTCACGGCCGCCAAGGAATCCGGCGAGCGCGCCTTCGCCATGGCCGGCCTGAAGCCGTCGGACGTGGACGTCGCCGAGCTGTACGACGCCTTCACCATCAACACGCTGCTGTTCCTGGAAGACCTGGGCTTCTGCGCCAAGGGCGAAGGCGGCCATTTCGTCAGCGGCGGCGGCATTGCCCCGGGCGGCAGGCTGCCGGTGAACACCAACGGCGGCGGCCTGTCCTGCGTGCATCCGGGCATGTACGGCATGTTCATCACCATCGAGGCAGTGCGCCAGCTGCGCGGCGAATGCGGCGAGCGCCAGGTGAAGGATGCCGAGGTGGCGGTCGTGCACGGCAACGGCGGCACGCTGTCGAGCCAGGCCACGGCGATCCTGGGCACGGCGGCCACGCTGTAGGCGCCAGCACAGGAACAAGAACGGCAGCAGGGGCAATCCCTGCCGCCGTTTTCCTTTGCCGGTGGCGAGTGTTCGGCATCGCGACTTGACCGCCGCCGCACTTGCTAGTCGCGCGTGACCAGCCGGCCCGCATCCTTTTCATCGAGCGGCAGCGTGGCAATGACCTCGTCGTTGAGCGTGAGCTTGATATGCGAGAGCGGGAACACCAGCGCCGGCGAGTAGGTGAAGGCCAGCTTCAGCTTCGCGGCGGTGACGACTTCATCCAGCCGCACGCCGATGTCGAGCTGGCGCGCCTGGTCCACGCCGCGCAGCGCGATCGGGCCGTAGGCGCCCATCTGGCGCAGGGTCATCACGTGGGTGCTGGTGGCCGGGGCAAGCGTGGCTGCGCCGGCCGCTTGCGCGGGCGAGACTTGCGCAGCAGGCGTCGCCGCCAAAGCCGGCGCCTGTGCAGCCGCGTCCTGCCATGGCGCCCATGGCAACGACGACATGGCCAGCAGGCCGAGGGCAGCGCGCAGTGAAGGTGGCAATGAGCGGGGCGGGGCAGGGTGGTTCATGAGCAGGAAGCGGTTTCCTTTTGCATGGGTCCGGTCACAGGTGCCGCCCGCCAGGCGGAGGGTGGTGGCCGCACTGCCGCACGAATTGCCGGGAACTCAGATTCATTGGGGTGTTAGAAAAAGAGAAACGCCGCACCCCTTGTCAGGGGGCGGCGTTTTGGTGTGGGATGCGTGGTCCGCTGTCGCGGCCCGAGAGGGGCCGCGGGCTCAGCTGCCGTGCAGCGGTACCTCTGTCATGCCTGCGCTTGCGGCATGGGAGTGATGGCCTGCGCAGCGCAGGCCGCTTCAGGCGCCGGCTTCAGGCTTCCATCACCTCGCCAAAGCGCTGCAGGTGATAGTCGCTGTCGCCCAGCAACTGGTCCAGCATGGTCAAACGCTTGAAGTAGTCGCCGACCGACAGTTCGTCAGTCATGCCCATGCCGCCATGCAGCTGCACCGCCTGCTGGCCGACGAAGCGCCCGGCGCGCGCCACCGTCACCTTGGCGGCGGACAGCATGCGGCGGCGCGCCGAGGGATCGGATTCATCCAGCGCCTGTGCTGCCACATAGGCCATCGACAGCGCCAGCTCCTTCTGCACCAGCATGTCGGCCATGCGGTGCTGCAGCGCCTGGAATGTCGCCAGCGGCTTGCCGAACTGCTGGCGCGTGCCGAGGTATTCGCCCGTGATCTCGATCAGCTTTTCCATCGCGCCCGCACCTTCGGCGCACAGCGCGGCGATGCCGTGCTCCAGGCCCACGCCCAGCGCGGCGAGGCCGTCGGCGGGTTCGCCCACCAGCGCGCTGGCCGGCACCGTCACGTCCAGCAGCGACAGGTCGGCGGCGCGCAGGCCGTCGATCGTGGGATATGCGGTGACACCTAGGCCCTTGCTGTCGCGCGGCACCAGGAACAGCGCGATCTCGTTGCTGCCGGCCACGCGCGCGGTGATCAGGTAAGCGTCGGCGGCGGCGCCGTGCCAGACCACGCTCTTGGTGCCGTTGAGCACGTAGCCGTCGCCGCTGCGCTCGGCGCTGGCGCGCGCCGATTCCGGACGGTAGCGCGTGCCCGGCTCCAGGTAGGCCAGCGTGACGATGCGCTCGCCTGCGGCGATCGCGGGCAGCCATTCGTCTTTCTGCGCGGGGCTGCCGCTGGCGGCGAGGATGGCCGCGGCCATCACGCCGCTCGGGGTCACCGGCTCCAGCACCAGGCCGCGGCCCAGTTCGCGCTGCACCACCAGCTGGCTCGCGGGGCCTTCGCCGAAGCCGCCGAAGTCGGCCGGCACGGTCAGGCCCAGCACGCCCATCTCGGCCAGCTTGGCCCACACGCCGCGATCCAGGCTCTCGCCCGCACGCGCGCTCTTGCGGCGGGCTTCGAAGGTGTATTCGGTATCGATAAAGCGACGCAGGCTGTCCGCCAGCATCTGTTGCTCTTCGCTGTAGGTGAAGTCCATGTCAGCTATCCCTTCAGAAACCCAGGATCATCTTGGAGATGATGTTCTTCTGTACTTCGGTCGCGCCGCCGTAGATCGAGGTCTTGCGCATGTCGTAGTAGGTGGAGGCGGCCGGGGCGGCCCACTCAGGGCCCGCCACCGGCTGCTTTGCGCCGGGCTCCAGCCAGTCCGGCGAATACGGCCAGGCATTGGGGCCGGCCACTTCCATCATCAGCATCGCCAGGTCCTGCTGCACCTCCGAGCCGCGGATCTTGACGATCGAGGCTTCCGGACCCGGCGTGCCGGCGGCCTGCGTGGCCACGCGCAGCAGCAGCATTTCCAGCGCCATGATGTCCATTTCCACGCGGGCGATCTTGTCGCGCATGCGCACGTCTTCGATCAGCGGGCGGCCGGCGCCGTCGGTGGCCTGGCTGGCGTAGTGCTTGAGCAGGCGCAGCTCGCGGTTGCAGTGGCCGATGCCGGCGATGCCGGTGCGCTCATGGCCGAGCAGGTACTTGGCATAGGTCCAGGCGCGGTTTTCCTCGCCCAGCAGATTCTCGACCGGCACCTCCACGTCTTCGAACCAGGTCTCGTTGACATCGTGGCCGCCGTCGAGCGTCTTGATCGGGCGCACGGTCACGCCCGGCGACTTCATGTCGATCAGCAGCATCGAGATGCCTTCCTGGGCCTTGGCCTCGGGATCGGTGCGCACCAGGCAGAAGATCCAGTCGGCGAAGTGCGCCATCGTGGTCCACGTCTTCTGTCCGTTGACGATGTACTTGTCGCCCTTGCGCACTGCACGGGTCTTCAGCGAGGCGAGGTCGGAACCCGAGCCGGGCTCGGAATAGCCCTGGCACCAGAAGTCTTCGACGGCCGGGATGCGCGGCAGGAAACGCTGCTGGTGCTCCGGGCTGCCGTACTTCATCAGCACCGGGCCGATCATCGTCAGGCCGAACGGCAGCATGCGCGGGGCGCCGGCGCGGAACGTCTCGATCTCGAAGATCAGGCGCTGCAGCGGGGTCCAGCCGGTGCCGCCCCATTGCTTGGGCCAGGTGGGCGCGCCCCAGCCGTGCGCATGCAGGATGCGGTGCCAGCGGACGTAGTCGTCCTTCTCCACGCGCTGGTGGTTGAGCACCTTGTTGCGGATGTCTTCCGGCAGGCTGGCCTGCGCGAAAGCGCGGACTTCCTCGCGGAAGGCCTGTTCCTCGGCGGTGAAACGCAAATCCATCTGTATGTCCCCTGTGGTACGCGGGCTGCGCGGCGCCTGGGCAGATCTTGTGCGGCGTGCAGCAGCCCTCACTGTGCCGGCCGATTGTAGGGCTCGGGCGCGATTCGTTGCTTCATCAATGGTAAAGGCGTCCTTCATGCCGGCGGAACCACCTGCGTTGGGTGGCAGCGGCGCCGAAGACCACCTTAGCGAATTGCAAATGGCTTCGCCGCCGGGCTTGGCGCAAACTGGCGCAGCACTGCTCGAGTGCTCGGGGATGCATTCCGGAGCATCCGCGAGCGGCCTGCTTTGAACCTCAGCCCGCCTTACGACTCAGCCCATGTCTTCCTTCCGCCCCAAATACATCCACGACATTCCCCGCCACTGGGCGGCGCAGACGCCAGACGCCCCGTGCCTGTACGAGAACGGCGCCGTGATCGCCTACGGCGAGTTGTGGCGGCGCATCGAAGCCGCCCGTGACTGGATGGCGGGGCAGGGCGTGGGCGAGGGCGACCGCGTCATGGTGATCGGCGAGAACTGCAACGAGATGGTGGTCACGCTGTTCGCCAGCAGCCTGCTGCATGCGTGGCCGATCCAGGTCAACGCGCGCCTGTCGGCGCGCGAGATCGACAATATCCGCGACCATGCGCAGCCGGCGCTGGTGCTGTTCACCGGCCATGTGTCCGACGTGGCCGCCGCGCACGGCGAGCGCCTCGGCGCCAAGACCAGCGGCTGCCCGGTGTATGACGAGGGCATGCACGCGGTGCGCGCCGCCACGCCGCCCGAGCGCGTGAGTGCCGAACAGGCGCGCACCGTCGCCACGCTGATCTATACCTCCGGCACCACCGGCGCGCCCAAGGGCGTGATGGTGCCGCACGCGGGCCTGACGCACTTTGCCCGCATCTCCGCCACCTCGCGCGACATGGGCCCGGCCGACGTGGCCTATGGCGCGTTGCCGATGTCGCATATCTTCGGCATCGCCACGGTGCTGATGGCTACCCTTTATGCGGGGGCCAGCCTGTTCCTGCGCCCGCGCTTCGACGCCAACGAAGTATTCGAGGCGCTGGCTTCGCCGGGCGTCACCATCCTGCAGGGCGTGCCGACCATGTTCACGCGCATCATGGCGGTGGCGCCGGCGCTCGGCGCCAAGGCCGGCGACTACCCGCGCCTGCGCTACCTGTACACCGGCGGCGCGCCGCTCGATCCCACGCTCAAGCGCGAGGTCGAGACGCTGTTCGGCCAGGCGCTGCACCATGGCTACGGCATCACCGAATACGCCGGCTCGTTGTTCATCACGCGCATGGACGCGCCGCGCGCCGACTGCTCGGCGGGCTATATCGTCGAAGGCGTGGAGATCGAGATCACCGACGCCGAAGGCAAGCTGCTGCCGGCCGGCGAGCGGGGCCAGATCCGCGTGCGTGGCCCGGGGGTGATGCTCGGCTACTACCGCAACCCCGAACAGACCGCCGAGGCGCTGCTGCCCGGCGGCTGGCTCAACACCGGCGACCTGGGCTACCTGGATGCCGACGGCGCGCTGTTTATCTCGGGCCGCTCGAAGGACCTGATCATCCGCTCGGGCTTCAATGTTTATCCGATCGAGGTCGAGTCGGTGATCAATGCCTTCCCGGGCGTGCGCCAGTCTGCGGTGGTCGGGCGCACCACCAGCGACGGCAACGAGGAAGTGGTGGCCTTTATCGAGATGCAGGATGGCAGCGAGCCAGACCGCAAGGCGCTCGACGCCTACCTGCGCGAGAGCCTGGCGCCGTACAAGCGTCCGGCGGAAATTCGCATCATCGACGTCATTCCCACTACGGCGAGCGGCAAGCTGCTCAAGCAACCGCTGCGCGCGCTGCTGGACTAGACGTTTTTCTTTACGGGCCCGGCACCGCGTTCCGGCCCGGGCTTTTCAGTCATATCTGGAGGAGACAACAACATGAAAACATGGACGACACTGGCGGCACTGTCCACCACGCTGCTGTTGCAGGGCGCGGCGTGGGCTAACGACATCTACCCGTCGCGGCCGGTCAAGCTGCTGGTGGGCTACGCCCCGGGCGGCCCGGTGGACACGGCCGCGCGTATCTACGCCGAACAACTCGGCCGCGTACTCAAGCAGCCGGTGGTGGTGGACAACCGCGCCGGCGCCAGCGGCGCGATCGCCGCCGACCTGACCGCCAAGGCGGCGCCGGACGGCTACACGCTGTACTTCGTCGCCAGCCCGACCATGACCATGACGCCGCTGATCCAGCGCTCGGTCAACTTCAACCCGACCACGGACTTTACCTACATTGGCCTGATCACCGACTACACCAACGTGCTGCTGGTGAACAAGGACTTCCCGGCGAAGAACGTTGGCGAGCTGGTTGAGTATGCGCGCAAGCATCCGGACGACGTCTCGTTCGGATCGGCGGGCGTGGGCGCGTCCAACCACCTGTCGGCGGAACTGCTGGCGCAGATGAACAGCGTGAAGATGCTGCACGTGCCGTACAAGGGCAACTCGCCGGCCATGGCCGATGTGATGAGCGGCAAGGTGACGTTCATGTTCGATATCACTGGCACCGCCATCGGCCATATCAACGGCGGCAAGGTGCGCGCGCTGGCGGTTACGTCGAAGACACGCAATCCGGCGCTGCCTAGCGTGCCGACCATGATCGAGTCGGGGCAGAAGAACTATGACCTGACCGGGTGGTATGCGCTGATCGGGCCGCAGAAGCTGCCGGCGGATGTGGTGGACAAGCTGGTGAAGGCACAGAAGGCGATCGGCGACGATCCTGCGTATCGGCAGCGGATGGCTGCGGGCGGTTATGACGTCAATGTCAGCACGCCGAAGGCGCTGGGCGATCGTATCCAGCGTGAGCTGGCGCTGTGGGGTGGGGTGGTGAAGACGGCGAAGATCCAGGCGGATTGAGGGCTGTCAGGTACCAATGGAAAAAGCCGGCGAGAGCCGGCTTTTTCCATTGATGTAGCCGCTAGGGCCGAGTTGATGTCGCGTTGGGGGCGGGACCAAATGCCCGTGGACTTCGATAACCGCCTGGGTGCTCCCTCTCCCGCAAGCTTGCCTTTACCCACAACTTCCGGCGGCTTACTCGTTTTTCTGGAAGATCCGATACATTTCGGTGATTTCGTGCAAAACGAGGAAGCCGCGCCAGAGGACAGTAGCACCGGGGGGATCGTCGTTTTTGCGACCCAGGTAGCCACCGAGCTTGGCGACCCAAAGGACCGCGTCGCTGAGTTTGGGTGCCTGCTCTGGTGGCTTGGTTGTGCCGTGCGTGCGGCAGTACAAGGCCTGCCATTCGAGCGATTGCAGTAGCACCGAGCAAGGGATATCGGCTTCGAGCCGGCCCAGCATAGTTGCGTACAAGATGCGCCAGCCGATTACGGCGAACAGCGCCGTGGCCCGCAGGAACCGCTCCAGCGTCCCGAACTGCCGGGCTTCGATCTGGCAGCCACTTTTCAGGACACGATGCCAGGATTCAATGGTCCAGCGACGGGCGTACCAGCTCAGCCGTTCGAGCACATCTTCCAGCGTTTGGGTGGGCATTGAACTGAGCAACATCCATTCGAGCGGCTCAACGCCTTCGGGCGGGTCGAGTTCCAGCGCGTGAATGGCAAATACTTCGAGACTCGGTAGGGCCTCTGCACCGCGGCTGCGCGGCGGTCGCAGTTGGACGGGCACACAGCGCAAAGCCAGTCGGGCGCTACGCGCCTGCCTGGCGCCGCTCCTGGGCACGTGCAGTACGGTCTCCCCAAGTACAGGAGCCGCAGCAACCGTCTCCCACAGATACTTCTCTGGGTGGTCCACGCCCCGATTCCAGGCGGCCCGCACCAACCAGTCCACCCCCGCTGGGCGCGGCGCCAGGAACACGTCATACACATCGCCCTCGCGATCGCTGACGGCAACAAGGTGCGTGTCCGGACACTGCATCTTGAGCGGCTCAAGGCATTCCAGCCCCTCCAGCCACTTCACGCTTTCCTTGTCACGAATGGACAGCGCCCGGCGCTGCCTGGCCTTGCCCGATGCTTGCGGCGCACGCACCCACGTCTTCATGCTCAACACGCCCAGTGGCAGGCCCTCAGGCGTCACCGCCAGCACGCTGTGCAACATGAATCCGTGCAAATTGCCGCCCGTGCCGTGACCAAGTCCCTCAGTCGCGGGCAAATTTGCCAGATTGAATTCCGTGGTGTCCTGCACCGCCAATACGACAGGTACCTGCTGCATGCGACCCACGGTTTGAACGACGTGGCTCGCCAGTATTCCGTCCGGGTCGACCGCCTCATTATCAAAGAAGCGATATGCCGCCTTGAGTTGGGCACCACTCAAGGCCTGCGGGAACGAAACATGGGCTTTTTGCGCCAGTCCGCGCGCCAATGCCACAAGGCGCTGCGTGCGACGTGCATCGCCCAACTGAGCGCCACCGAATTCGTCGCTGGCCCAGTCTTCCAGATCTTCCGTATCAGGCAAAATTGCCACCACTGATTGTCAACTTCACCCGAAGTTAACACCGTCCAATCCGGTTTACAACCTTTCCTATCGAGATGTGGGTAAAGGCAAGCCCGCAAGCGGGAGAGGGAGCAAACCGGCAGCTCTTTAGCCTTCTACTTCAGCCCATCCCTGCATCGCCTGCCCGCCAGCATCATCGCCAGTCCACAGCACCAGCCGCCCAGGTTGCGCCGGATCAGCTGTGCCGCCAACAGTGATGATGTCCTGATCGAACAACGGCGCCAGCCCGCGGAACCCAAAGCGCTTCACGCGTGCCTGCGGCTGTTCACGCGCCACTAGGTCCAGCATTAGCATGGCCTGCATCGGCCCATGCACCACCAGGCCGGGGTAGCCCTCCACGTCGCGCGTGTATTCGCGGTCGTAGTGGATGCGGTGCCCGTTGAACGTCAGCGCCGAATAGCGGAACAGCATCACCGGATCCGCCTGCAGCGTGCGCTGCCATTGCGCGGTTCGCTCCAGCCGCGGGCGCGGCGCCTGTGGCTTGGACGGGTCCGGCATGGCGCGGTAGACGATGTCGTGGCGCTCGTTGACGGCGGTCTTGCCATTGACGGTCAGTTCATGGTCGACGGCGACGAACCACAGCTCGCCGGTGCGGCCGGTCTTGTACTGCACGTCCTTGATGGTGGAGGTGCGCGTGACGGTATCGCCGAGATGCAGCGGATGGCTGAAGGTCAGCTCGCTGCCGGCCCACATGCGTCGCGGCAGCGGCACCGGCGGGAAGAAGCCGCCAAGCGAGGGATGGCCGTCGCGCCCCAGTTCGCGCTGTGGCGCGCGTGGCAGGAAATAGAGCCAGTGCCACAGCGGCGGCAGCGGGCCGGCGGCGATGGCCTCGGGATCGAGGTCGAAGGTGGCCGCGAGCCCGATGACCGGTTCCGGCGACAGCGTTTCGGTGCGCGATTCGCTGCGGCCGATCCAGCCGCGCAGGCGTTCGAGTTCGGAGTTGGCGTCAGTCATGGCATCAAAGCCCTCTAAAACATCGGGTGGAAATCGGGGAGCGCGCTATTGCGCCAGCGCCAGCAGCCGGCGCGCCTGCTCGATCACGGGGCGGTCGACCATCTTGCCGTCGACCTGCACTGCATGGCTGCCGCTGGCGGTGGCTGCCAGCACGCGGCGGGCCCAGTCCAGTTGTTCGGCGCTTGGCAGGAAGCCTCCACGTACCGCGGCGAGTTGTGCCGGATGGATGCAGAGCTTGCCGGCAAAGCCGAGTTCGCGCGCGTAGGCGACATCATCGGCCAGCACCGCTTCGTCCTTCAGCGCGGTGGTCACGCCGTCGACCGGCGGCGGCAGCCCGGCCACGCGCGAGGCCAGCACGATGCGCCCGCGCGCGAAGGCCAGTGCGTTGCGCGTATGGCTGCAGCCCAGGTCGACCGCATAGTCGAGCGAGCCGAAGGCCAGGCGCGCCACACCGGTTGCGCTCGCCACGGTATCGACCTGATGCAGGCCGCGCGCGGTCTCGATGATGGCGACCAGTTCGCCTTGCGGATTGATCGCATGCAGGGCCTGCGCGATGCCCGCCAGTGCGGCGGCATCCTCCGCTTTGGGCACCAGCAGCCCGGCCAGCGCGGTGCCGGGCGGCAGCGCGCGCAGCCAGGCCATGTCGGCGGCAAAGGCGGGCGAGGCGCTGTCGTTGATGCGGACAAAGGCGTTGGCCGCGGGACGGCCGGCCAGCCAGGCGCCGATGGCCTCGCGCGCGGCGGGCTTGGCGTCCGGATGGACCGCGTCCTCGAGGTCGAGGATCATGACATCCGGGCCGGCCGCGGCGGCCTTGCCGAAGCGTTCCGGCCGGTCGCCCGGCACGAACAGGTAAGTGACTGCAGTGGACATGCGCGGGTTCTCAGCGTGCGGCGGGCAGCCAGTCGTTGACGTTGGGCGCCTGCTCCAGCGCCCACACGCGGCGGATGATCTCGCGCATTTCGGCCTCGCTGGCGCCGTGGCGGAAGGCGCCGAGTTGCAGCGCCTTGGCTTCCAGTTCCGGGCGCGACAGCGTGTTGTCGGGATCGCCCTTGGGCACGTCGACGCGCGCGGCCAGCGTGCGGCCGTCGGTGGTCTTCACGGTCACGCGGCCGATCCACTGGCGCGGGTAGGCGGCGTTGATCTCGTCGTCGAGTTCCATCTCGACCTTGCCGCGGAATGCAGTCACCCTGTCGTCCTGCAGCGCATGCTGCTCGAACTCGCCCAGGCCGGCATGGCCGTGCACGGCCACCAGGCCCAGCACCGTGCCCATCGAGAACTTGGCCTGGTGGATGGTGGTCGGGTTGACCACCGGCCCGAGCACGTCGATGGCGCCCTGGTGCACGTGCGTGGTGACGCCGGCGACCTGGTCGGCGGCGATGCCTTCGCGCTGCATCACGGCCTTGAGCGCATCGGCGGCCGGGTGCGTATGGCGGCACGAGGCGAAGAACTTGAACGAGGTCTCGGCGGTGGCCCAGCGCGTGCCGAGGCCGTCGGTCAGGCAGGCGGGATTGGCATCGCTCGACATGCCGGCAGCCATGCCCTGCGCGCCTTCCAGGATCTGCTTGGCCCCGGTGAAGCCCGCGCGTGCGAGCCAGGCCGATTGCAGGCCATTGGCCGCGGCCTTGGCGGTGTGCAGCTGCTTGGAGTCGGCGGCGTCGCGCAGGAATTCCCACAGGCCCGCGGCCTGCGTGCCGGCCGAGCCCAGCGCCTGGTTGATGCCTTCGGCGTCCAGGCCGTAGAGCTTGGCGACGGCGGCGGCGGCAGCCAGCGTGCCGACGGTGCCGGTGGTGTGGAACACGCGGTAATGCGAGCGGCCCATGAACTCGCCGATGCGGATACCTGCCTCATAGCCTGCGATCGAGGCCAGCAGCATTTCGGCACCGGTCTTGCCTTCGGCCTGCGCCGCGGCCACCACGGCGGGGAACACCACGGCGGCAGGGTGCAGCACCGAGCCGTTATGCACGTCGTCCTGCTCGACCACGTGCGAGGAGGCGCCGTTGATCAGCGCGGCGAAATAGGGCGAGGTGCGGCGGCGGTCGACCAGCACTTCGGCCTCGCCCTGGGCCGGGCCCATGGCCGCGGCGAATTCCTGCAGCTTGCGTACCGCCGGCGCATCCTTGCCGGCGATGGCCGAGGCGATCCAGTCGAGGAACAGGTCCTTGGTGCGCTCGATCACGGGCGCGGGCACGTCGGCCAGCTTGAGGTCGGCGAGGAAGTCGCACAGCTGGCGGGTCGGGTAGGTAGTGTCTGCGGGTTGGCTCATGCCGGCTCCGGAGATGGATGTGTACTTGCAGAAAGGAAAAAGCGCCCGGTTGCCCGGGCGCCGGTATTGGCTCAGATAGTCTTCCGGTCCACCAGCGCAGCGATGTCGCTGTCGGCGTAGCCGAGCTCGGCCAGGATCTGCCGGCTGTGCGCGCCCAGTGCAGGAACATCGCCCATCACCGGCTCCACGCCCGACAGGTTGGCCGGCGGCAGCAGCGCGCCGATGGTGCCGCCCGGCACCGCGACTTCGCGCCAGCGGTTGCGGGCGGCCAGTTGCGGGTGGTTCCAGACGGCTTCGATATCGTTCATCGGCGCGTTGGCGATCTGCGCCGCGTCCAGCAGCGCCTCCGCCCGCGATACGGTCATCGAGGCAAAGCGTTGCTCGATGATTTCAGTCATCGCGGGGCGGTTCTTCACGCGGCCCGAGTTGGTGGCGAAGCGCTCGTCCTGCAGCAGCTCGGGCTGCTCCAGCACCTTCTCGCAGAAGGCGCGCCATTCGCGCTCGTTCTGCAGGCCGAAGATCACGCTGCCGCCGTCGCCGGTGCGATGCACGCCATAGGGTGCGATGGCCGGGTGCGAGGCGCCGAAGCGCGCCGGCGGCGTGCCGCCGTAGTGGCCGAAGTAGAGCGCATAGCCCATCCATTCGGACAGCGCCTCGAGCATGGTGACCTCGACGCGTACACCCTTGCCGGTGCGCCCACGTTGCAGCAGCGCGGACAGGATGCCGGTGTAGGCGTACATGCCAGCGGCGATGTCGGCAATCGAGATGCCCGCACGCGAGGGCTCGTCCGGGCCGCCGGTGATGCCGATCAGGCCGGCGGCGGCCTGGATCAGCAGGTCGTAGGCTTTCTTGTCGCGATACGGGCCGGCATCGCCGTAGCCCGAGATATCGCACACGATCAGCTTGTCGTAACTGGCGTGCAGCGTGTCGAAGTCCAGGCCCATGCGCGCGGCGGCGCCGGGCGCCAGGTTCTGCACCAGCACGTCGGCGTCGGCCAGCAGCTGGTGCAGGACCTTCTGCGCCTCGTCCTGCTTCAGGTCGAGGGTCAGGCTTTCCTTGCCACGGTTGAGCCAGACGAAGTGCGAGGCCTGGCCGTGCACGGTCTCGTCATAGCCGCGCGCAAAGTCGCCCGCACCTGGGCGCTCGACCTTGATCACGCGTGCGCCCAGGTCGGCCAGCTGGCGCGTGGCAAAGGGTGCCGCCACCGCGTGCTCGAGCGAGACCACGCGGATGCCGTCGAGCGGCCGGATGTCCTTGGGCGAATTGACAGACATGCGCGGCCCTCAGAACGAACGCGGCAGTTCGAGCACGTGCTCGGCCACGAAGGACAAGATCAGGTTGGTCGAGATCGGTGCCACCTGGTACAGGCGGGTTTCGCGGAACTTGCGCTCGATGTCGTACTCGGCGGCAAAGCCGAAGCCGCCGTGGGTCTGCAGGCAGACGTTGGCTGCTTCCCACGAGGCGTCGGCGGCCAGCAGCTTGGAGATATTGGCTTCCTTGCCGCAGGGCTTGCCCGCGTCGAACAGCTGCGCGGCCTTGTAGCGCATCAGGCTGGCGGCTTCCACATTGATGTACGAGCGCGCGATCGGGAACTGCACGCCCTGGTTCTGGCCGATCGGGCGGTCAAATACGATGCGGTCGCGCGCATAGTTGCTGGCGCGCTCGACGAACCAGTAGCCATCGCCGATACACTCGGCGGCGATCAGGATGCGCTCGGCGTTGAGGCCGTCGAGTATGTACTTCAGGCCCTTGCCTTCCTCGCCGATCAGGTTCTCGGCCGGGATCTCGAGGTTGTCGAAGAACAGCTCGTTGGTCTCGTGGTTGACCATGTTGCGGATCGGCTTGACCGTCAGGCCCTTGCCGATGGCATCGCGCAGGTCGACCACGAACACCGACAGGCCTTCGGACTTGCGCTTGACCTGGTCCAGCGGCGTGGTGCGCGCCAGCAGCAGCATCAGGTCCGAGTGCTGCACGCGCGAAATCCATACCTTCTGGCCATTGACGATGTACTTGTCGCCCTGGCGCACCGCGGTGGTCTTGAGCTTGGTGGTGTCGGTGCCGGTGGTGGGCTCGGTCACGGCCATCGACTGCATGCGCAGCTCGCCCGAGGCAATGCCCGGCAGCCAGCGCTGCTTCTGCTCGTCCGAGCCGTGGCGCAGCAGGCAGCCCATCACGTACATCTGGCCGTGGCAGGCGCCGGAATTGCCGCCGCTGCGGTTGATTTCTTCCATGATGACCGAGGCCGCGGTCAGCGACAGGCCCGAGCCGCCATAGGATTCCGGGATCAGGGCCGACAGCCAGCCGGCCTGGGTCAGCGCCTGGACGAACTTCTCCGGGAAGGCGTTCTGCTCTTCCACGCGTTGCCAGTAGGCAGAGTCGAAGCCGGCGCAGAGGTCGCGCACCGCTTCGCGGATTTCGGGGTAGAGCTGGTCTGGATCCTGTTGTGCAAGCATGGGATGGCCCGGTTCGATTTGAATGGGGGCCATTATTCCCGAGCCCCCTGCACGCCGAAATTCGGATTTGCGAAAGAGCGGCTTAGGGGACCCGGAAGCGGGGTGCGGCAAGCACGACGCCCGGCAGGGGCCGGGCGTCGGGAGGCGACGGCGCCTGGCGGCGCCGCGCGGTCGGGGGAAGGGGCCTGTGGCCGCAGCCTTGGCCCCGTGGATCAGTGTACGAACAGCCAGATCAGAATCAGAACGAAGGCTGGGACACCAAGTAGCCAGGCGAGGATGTAGGGCATGGTGTGGCTCCTGTCGAAGTCATGTCGCGGTGATTCCAATATAGGAACCGGGGCGTAGCGGGACTGTCGGGGACCTTCCGCTTGCCTTGTAGGACGCCACCGCATGCTCAGGGCGGGGCGCTTGCGGCGATGTGGCGCCGGCGTCCCCGCTTTGCGGGCGCCACGTTCCCGGCGCGTGCCCCGTGCTACGCTCGGGTCTGTGCCACAGCACCCGGAGGCAAAGCGATGGATGAGGTCTGGTCCGAAATCTACAGCGCGCTGCGCGCCGAATTTGCCGACGTGCCCGACGCCGGCGAGGCCACCCGCATCCTCGTGCGCCTGTGCGTGGCGGTGGTGCTGGGCGGCCTGATCGGCTATGAGCGCGAGGCCGCCGGCAAGGCTGCCGGGCTGCGCACCCATATGCTGGTGGCGCTGGGTTCGGCGCTGTTCGTGCTGGTGCCGCTGCAGGCCGGGGTGCCGCTGGCCGACATGAGCCGCGTGCTGCAGGGCCTGATCGCGGGCATCGGCTTCCTGGGCGCCGGCGCGATCCTGAAGCAGAGCGACGAGGCCCATATCAAGGGCCTGACCACGGCCGCCAGCATCTGGATGGTCGCCGCCATCGGCGTCGCCGCCGGCCTGGGGCGCGAAACCACTGCCGTGATCGCGACCGTCTTCACGCTGATCATCCTGCAGATCCTGTGGCGCTGGAAATAGGAATAGGGCCGGAGAATTACCCGGCCCGGGGCGAGGATGCGCCGGCAGCACCGCGGCCGCCAGTCCTGCCCCGATCCTGCGCCAATCTCCGCCGCAATGCGCGCTAGCGCACGCAGGCGGCGCGCCGCCTGGCCTATGCTTTGGCACAGGCTGCGCCGCGACGGACGAGCGCAGCGCAGGCAGGGGGAGGTTGGCATGAAATCATCGATCCGTGACGACGCGGCGCTGGCCGTTTTCGTGGGGCCGCGCTACCCGTTCTACAGCGCGCGCTGGGCCCTGGCCGTGGGCCGCGGCGGCATGTCGTGGAACTGGGCGGCGTGCCTGCTGGGGCCGTTCTGGATGGCCTACCGGCGCATGTACTGGCAGGTGGGCGTCTATGCGCTGATCGTCTGCGCAGAGCCGGTGCTGCACGCGCTGTTCCGTCTGGACATGCCGCTGGTGCTGTCGCGGCCGATGCTGTATGCGCTGGCGCTGCTGCTGGGCATGTATGGCAACCAGCTCTACCGCTGGCATGCCGAAACCACGATCCGGCGCCTGCGCGACTATCACTGGTCGCCGGAGCTGGTCAATTATTCACTGGCGCGCAGCGGGCGCACCAGCTGGCCCGGCGTGTTCGCCATGGGCCTGCTGCTGGCGGTGATGGTGGTGTCGCTGCGTCCGCTGGCGGGGTTGGTGGCGCATTCCGCGGGCCTGGCCGCGGGCTGAGGGGCTGATTCGCTGCAGGGCGGCGCAGGCGGGCCTTACACCGGCTCGCGCGCCGCGTCCACCAGGTACTGGATCAGGGTCTCGGCAAACTGGGGCAGCTCGCGCCCAGGGCGGCGGCACAGGCGCAGCTCGCGCTTGGCCCATTCGTCTTCCAGCTGGATGAAGCGCAGCACCTTGCGGCTGGCGTAGCGGCGCGCGCAGCTGTTGGGCACGATGGCGATGCCCGCGCCGGCCTCCACCATGCGGCACACCGCGTCGAAGCTGCCCACCTGGATGCGCAGGCTGATGCGCTTGCCCATGCCGCTGGCGATGCGGTCCAGGAACGACTGGATCGCGCTGAACTGGTTCAGGCCGACGAAGCGGCAGGTATCGAGCAGGTCAGCAAAATGCAGCCGCTTGAACGCCGGCAGCGGGTGGTTGACCGGGGCGATCACGATCAGCTCGTCGCTGCACAGATGCATCACGTCCAGGTCCTGGGTGGCGACTTCACCCGCGACGATGCCCAGGTCGGCCGCGCCCGCGCTGATCGCCGAGACGATTTCCTGCGACAGGTGCTCCTCCAGCTCGATATCGACATCCGGGTTTTCCGTCAGGAAGCGCGACACACCGGCGGCCAGGAATGAGTTGGTGGCGGTGGTGTTGGCCAGCAACCGCACGCGGCCTTTGACCCCTTTGGCGTACGGCCGCAGGTCGGAATGCAGGCACTCCAGCTCGCGGAAGACTTCGCGCGCGTGGCGCAGCAGCGCATCGCCAGCCGGCGTCAGGCGCACGCCCTTGACCTGGCGGATCAGCAATTGTGTCTGGAACGCCTCTTCCAGCTGCTTGATCCGGGTGCTGGCCGCGGGCAGGGACAGGAAGCTGCGCTCGGCTGCACGGGTCAGGTTCTCCGTCTCGCCGACGTTCAGAAAGAGGCGGAGGTCTGTCAGGTCGTAATGCATGGGCTTCCGTAAGGCCAAAGGCCACTTTTGTGATTCGTGAATTCCAATGTCGCGGCCGCCAATTTATCGTATCCCGCGGGGCATTGACATCCGGACTGACCGCATTGGCGCGCCATGTGCCCGCGGCGAAAGGGTGTTTGCCGGATTTGCGGTCGGTGACCGCACAAAAAGTATTCAGAGGAGCAACGCAGTGAGCGGTTTGATGGCAGGCAAGGTCGCGCTGGTGACGGGCGCGGGTGGTGGGATCGGGCGTGGCATCGCGCTCGCAATGGCCGCCGCCGGCGCCAAGGTTGTGGTCAATGACCTGGGCGTGTCGATGACCGGTGAAGGCGGCGACGCCGGCCCCGCCCAGCGCGTGGTCGATGAAATCCGCGCCGCCGGTGGCGAGGCCGTGGCCAACACGGACAGCGTGTCGACCTGGAACGGCGCCAATGCCATCGTGCAATGCGCGCTGGACCACTTCGGCCGCATCGACGCCGTGGTCAACAACGCCGGCAACCTGCGCGACCGCATGTTCTTCAAGATGAACGAGGAAGAATGGCGTTCGGTCATCGACGTGCACCTGCACGGCACGTTCTTCGTCAGCCGCGCCGCGGCCAACTACTTCAAGGACCAGGAGGGCGGCGCCTACGTGCACATGACCTCGACCTCGGGCCTGATCGGCAACCTGGGCCAGGCCAATTACTCGGCGGCCAAGCTGGGCATCGCCGCGCTGTCCAAGTCGATCGCGCTGGACATGCAGCGCTTCAACGTGCGCTCGAACTGCATCGCGCCGTTCGCGTGGAGCCGCATGACCAGCTCGATCCCGGCCGAGACGCCGGAAGAGAAGGCACGCGTGGCCAAGCTGCAGAAGATGGAAGCCGGCAAGATCGCGCCGGTGGCGGTGTACCTCGCCAGCCCGGCCGCCAGCGAAGTGAACGGCCAGATCTTCGCGGTGCGCGCCAACGAGATCATGCTGATGAGCCAGCCGCGCCCGGTGCGCTCGGTGCATATGAGCGAAGGCTGGACGCCGGAGAGCGTGGGCGAGATCGCCATGCCGGCGATGCGCAACAGCTTCTTCAAGCTGGAGCGTTCGCCCGACGTGATCGGCTGGGACCCGATCTGAGATGGCGGGCACGCAAGCCACGCGAGAAACCCGTGGCACCCGGGGCGCCCTTGCGGGCGTCCGGGTGCTGGACCTGTCCCGCATCCTGGCCGGGCCCTGGTGCGCGCAGAACCTGGCCGACCTGGGCGCCGAGGTCATCAAGGTCGAACGTCCCGGCGCGGGCGACGACACCCGTTCGTGGGGGCCGCCCTGGCTGCCTGGCGCGGACGGCCAGCCGTCGCGCGATGCCACCTACTTTGCCGGCGCGAATCGCGGCAAGCAGTCGGTGACGCTCGATATCGCCAGCCCCGACGGGCAGGCGATCGTGCGCGAGCTGGCCGCGAAGTCGCAGATCGTGCTGGAGAACTACAAGGTCGGCGACCTGAAGCGCTACGGGCTGGACTACGACAGCCTCAAGGCGCTTAATCCGTCGATCGTCTACTGCTCGATCACGGGCTACGGCCAGACCGGGCCGAGCGCGCACAAGCCCGGCTATGACTTTATCTTCCAGGGCCTGGGCGGCCTGATGAGCGTCACCGGCGAGCGTGACGACCTGCCCGGCGGCGGCCCGCAGAAGGTGGGCGTGGCCGTGGTCGACATGCTCACCGGCATGTATGCCACGGTGGCCGTGCTGGCCGCGCTGCGCCACGCGGAGCGCACCGGCGAGGGCCAGCATATCGACATGGCCCTGCTGGACGCGGTGGTCGCGGTCGGCGCCACGCCGATCATCGCCCAGCGCGTGACCGGCAAGGCCATGCCGCGCTACGGCAACGCGCACGCCAACATGGTGCCCTACCATGTGTTCGCCACCGCCGACGGCTACATGATCGTGGCGGCCGGCAACGACGGGCAGTGGCAGGCTTATTGCCGCGGCATCGAGCGTCCCGACCTGGCCGCCGACGAACGCTTCGCCACCGGCCCCGGCCGCATCGTCCATCGCGAAACGCTGGTGCCGATGCTGGAGGCCCACATGCGCACGCGGCCGACGGCGCACTGGGTGCAGGCGCTGGAAGCGCAGGGCATTCCGTGCGGGCCGATCAATGACTACGGCCAGGTGCTGGAGGACCCGCAGGTGCGGCATCGCGAACTGCAGGTCGACCTGGTGCGCGAGGACGGCAGCCTATGCCCGACGGTCAAGAGCCCGCTGCGCCTGTCGGCCACGCCGGTGCAGTATGACGCGCCGCCGCCCCGGCTGGGCGAGCATACCGAGCAGGTGCTGCAAGCCGTGCTGGGCCTGTCGGCCGAGCGGATCGCGAAGCTGCGGGAGCAGCGCGTGATCTGACGGGGACCCCGGCGGGGGCCTGCAAAACGCCCCGCATTGCCCCCGCATCGCCTAGGCTGTCTTGGTAGCGGTCGCAAGCCCGCTCCCAGGAGACAGCCATGAACGAGGAAACCTTCAACCTCAGCATCCGCAAGTTCCTGAAGGTCGTCGGCGTCAGTTCCCAGCGCGAGATCGAACAGGCGATATCGAAGGCGCTGGCCGCCGGCACCATCGCCGGCACCGAGCGCTTTCCGGTCTCGGTGACCCTGGAACTGCCGGGCGTGCAGCTCAACGTGCGGTTCGACGGGGAGATCCAGCTCGAGTGAGCCGGTTGTTGTTGTACCCGGCGTCACCCGTTTCTTGCGTGAAACGCCAAACGGATGATTCCGTCCAGCCCCTTTGTTGCGCCCGCTGATCCATCTGCACGATGGGCGCGCCAGCCCCCCGCGCCTATTCTTGCGAAAAACGCCACACCAATGGGACCGGGGGGACACCATGGCTGGATGCAATTGGCGCAGGCTTTACGCAGGGAGCGCGGTATTCGCAAGCCGCGCAGCGATGATGGCGCCAGGCCGCATCGCACGCCACCGCGTTGGCCACGGGCCGCGCTGAAGCAGGCAGGCTCCCGCCATGCATGCCGCCGCACCCGCACGCCCTGTCGAGGACGCCGGTTGGAATATGCCGGATCCGGCATCCCGACATGCCCGTCCCGACGATCCGCTGCTTGCGTGCCTGCTATGGCTGGCGCGACGTTTTAACCGCCCAGCTTCGGCCGAAGCCCTGGTTGCCGGCCTGCCGCTTGAAACGCATCGCCTGACACCAGCATTGTTTCCCCGTGCGGCTGCGCGCGCCGGTATGTCGGCCCGGCTGGTCAGGCGCCGGCTGGACGAGATTCCCGAGCTGGTGCTGCCTGCGATCCTGCTGCTCGACCAGGGCGAGGCCTGCGTATTGCTGCGCCGCGGCGGCGAAGCCGGACAACTGCTGGTCGCGATGCCGGAGTGGGGGGAGGGGGAGCACGCTGTCCGCAGCGAAGACTTGCTGGCCCGCTACACCGGGCATGCCATCCTGGCCCGGCCCACGCACCGCTTCGAGACGGCGGGCGAGCCAGGGCCGACGCCGCCGCACGAGTGGTTCTGGGGCGTGCTGCGCCACTCGTGGCCGCTTTATGGCGAGGTGATGGTGGCCTCGCTGCTGCTCAGCCTGTTCGCGCTGGTCATGCCGCTGTTCACCATGAACGTCTATGACCGCGTGGTGCCCAACCATGCGCTGGAAACGCTGTGGGCGCTGGCCATCGGCGTCGGCCTGGTGCTTGCCTTCGAACTGGTGATGCGGACGTTGCGGGGCTATTTCGTCGACGTGGCCGGCCGGCGCATCGACGTCACGGTCTCCGCGACAGTGTTCGAAAAGGTGCTGGGCATCGAGATGAAGGCGCGGCCCGCGTCCGTGGGCAGCCTGAGCAGCCAGCTGCATGAATTCGAGTCCGTGCGCGAGTTCCTGACCTCGGCCACCATCACGACCCTGATCGACCTGCCGTTTGCCGCGGTCTTCATTGCTGCCATGTTCTGGGTCGGCGGCCCGCTGGCATGGGTGCCGCTGCTGGCGGTGCCGCTGGTGATCGGCATCAGCCTGGCGCTGCAGGGTCCGTTGTCGCGCGCGGTACGCGCCAGCAGCGCCTGCGCGGCCCAGCGCCAGGCGGCGCTGGTCGAGACCCTGGTCGGGCTCGAAACCATCAAGACCACCGGCGCAGAAGGCCCAGCGCAACGCAACTGGGAACAGGTGGCCGGCCAGATGGCAAAGCTCGGGCTGCGGGCGCGGCTGCTTTCCGCCTGCGTGATCAACGTCGCGCTGTTCGCCCAGCAGGCCGCCACGCTGGTGGTGGTGGTCATCGGCGTGTACCTGATTGCCGACGACCGGCTGACCATGGGCGGCCTGATCGCCTGCACCATCCTCGCCGGCCGCGCGCTGGCGCCGCTGTCGCAAGTGGCGGGGCTGACCACGCGCTATCACCAGGCCCGCACCGCACTGGCCGGCATCGACCGGATGATGGCGCTGCCGGTCGAGCGCCCGCCCGGCAAGCATTTCCTGCATCGTCCGCCATTGCGCGGAGAGATCGAGTTCCGCCAGGTCAGCTTCCGCTATCCGGGCCGCGACAACGCGGCACTGGACGGCGTCTCGTTCCACATTGCCAGCGGCGAGCGGGTCGGGCTGATCGGCCGCATCGGCTCGGGCAAGACCACGATCGAGAAGCTGATCCTCGGCCTGTACGCGCCGGATACCGGCACGGTGCTGGTCGATGGCGCCGAAGTGCGCCAGCTCGACCCGGCGGCGCTGCGGCGCGATATCGGCTATGTGCCGCAGGACGTGATGCTGTTCAGCGGCACCATCCGCGACAACATCGTGATGGGCGCCCCGTACGCCGATGACGAAGCGGTGCTGCGCGCGGCGCGCGTGGGCGGCGTCAGCGACTTTGCCGATCGCCTGCCGGACGGCTATGACCTGCGGCTCGGCGAGCGTGGCGAAGGGCTGTCGGGCGGCCAGCGCCAGGCCATCGCCATCGCACGTGCCGAGTTGCTGCAGCCGCCGCTGCTGTTGCTCGACGAGCCGAGCAGCGCGATGGACAACCGCACCGAGGAGCAGTTCAAGGCGCGCCTGGCCGCGGCGCTGGGCGGGCGCACGCTGATCCTGGTCACGCATCGCGGCTCGCTGCTCAGCCTGGTCGATCGCCTGATCGTGATGGACCAGGGTCGCATCGTCGCCGACGGTCCCAAGGCCGAAGTCCTGAACGCGCTCGCGGGGAGGAAGCTCCATGTCGCCTCAGCCTGACCCGCAACGCGTCGCGCCGCCCCGACGCATGGCGCGATGGCTCGCCGCCGCGCTGAGGCCGCGTGCCGACGACACCGCCTTCATGGGTGAGCGCGATGCGGCTGCGATGGCCCAGCCGCGCTATTTCACGCACTGGATCCTCTGGTCGGCCCTCGTCTTTGTCATGGTGGCGCTGGCCTGGGCTGCGCTGGCGCGCGTGGATGAAGTCACGGTGGGCGAGGGCAAGGTGATCCCGTCGAGCCAGGTACAGGTGGTGCAGAACCTCGAAGGCGGAATCATTGCCGAGATCATGGTGCGCCCGGGCCAAGTCGTGAAGAAGGACCAGGCCCTCATGCGCATCGACGATACCCGCTTCACCGCCTCATACCAGGAGGGCCGCACCAAGGACGATGCGCTGGTGGCGCGCATCGCCCGCCTGAGCGGCGAGGCCGGCGGCACGGACTTCGTCGCCAGCGCACCCGCCGATGCCGAGGGCCGCCGCTTCGTCGCCGAGGAGCGTTCGCTGTTCGAGTCGCGCAAGCGCGCGTTCGAGGCCAACCTTGCCGTGCTGCGCCAGCAGTCCGAGCAGCGGCGACAGGAACTGACCGAGAAGCGCTCGCGCGAGCAGCAGCTGCGGCAGAGCCACCGGCTGGTGGCGCAGGAGCTTTCCATGATGCGCCCGATGGTGGCGCAGGGCGTGGTGTCCGACGTCGACGTGCTGCGGCTCGAGCGGCAGACCAATGACCTGAAGGGCGAGCTCGATGCCACGCGGCTCGCCATGCCGCGCCTGGAAGCGGCCTACCGCGAGAGCCAGCAGAAGCTCGACGAGGCGGCCACGCATTTCCGCGCGGAGGCCATGCGCGAACTCAACCAGGCCAAGGCCGAGCAGGCGGCGCAGAGTGCCACCAACACGGCGCTGCAGGACCGTGTCGACCGTACCCTGGTCCGCGCGCCGCTGGCCGGCATCGTCAAGCAGCTCAAGATCAACACCGTGGGCGGCGTGGTGCAGCCCGGCATGGACCTGCTGGAAATCGTCCCGCTCGAAGACACCTTGCTGGTGGAGGCGCGCGTGCGCCCGGCTGACATTGCCTTCCTTCGGCCCGGGCAGCCGGCGACGGTCAAGCTGTCGGCCTATGACTTCTCGGTGTATGGCGGCTTTCCCGGCACCGTCGAGCATATCAGCGCCGATACGCTGACCCCGGAGCGCCCCGGCGAGCGCCCCGAAAGCTACTACCTGGTGCGCGTTCGCACCCGCGACAACCGGCCCGGCGGCAGCGCGGTGCAGGTGCCCATCCTGCCCGGCATGGTAGCGACGGTCGATGTGCTGACCGGGCAGAAGACGGTACTTCACTACCTGCTCAAGCCAATCATCAAGACCAAAGAGATGGCGTTCCGCGAACGATAAGCGAGCGTTACCCACAACGACAACAAGCAAGGCATGGCCACCAGGCCGGCACTCAGGACGGAGAGAGGGACATCATGGCAACACTGACCGGCACCAACGGCAGCGACAACATCGGCGGCACCACGTCTAGCGACACCATCCTGAGCGGCAACGGCAATGACTATGTCAGCGCTGGCGATGGCAATGATTATGTCGATGCGGGCAACGGCGACGATATCGTCGAAGGCGGCGACGGCAACGACACGCTGCTGGGGGCCAATGGCAAGGACCGCGTATTCGGCGGGCGCGGCAACGATAACCTGTCCGGCGGCAACGGCGCCGACGCGGTCTATGGCGGCAGCGGCGACGACGTGATCGGCAGCATCGACGGTTCCTCGGCGCTTTACACCGGCGACAATGGCGGCGATACGCTGTATGGCGACGGCTACGACAGCTACGCCGACCACCTGCTCGGGCGCGGCCATGAGTCGGCCCAGCCGGGTAACGACCGCATCTTTGGCGGCAACGGCGATGACCTGATCTATGGGGACAACGGCAACAATGCCGCCTTGGGCGGCAACGACATCGTCGCCGGCGGCAATGGCAAGGACACCATCTACGGCGAAGGCGGCGACGACAACATTGGCGGCGGGGCAGGCGGCGATACCTTGAGCGGCGGCAGTGGCGGCGACGTGTTCGTCTACAACGCGGTGTCCGACTCCGCAGCGTCCGGCATGGATGTCATCACCGACTTCCAGCGTGGCGCGGACCGCCTCGACCTGCGCCCGGTGCTGGGCAACTCCGGTTTTGAATGGGGTGGACGCCAGCCCACGGCTCATGGCGCCTGGTTCCAGCAATCGGGCGGCAATACCTATGTCTATGTCGATGTCGACGGCAATCCCGCGACGGCGGAAATGGTCATCAGGCTCAATGGCCTGCACGAGTTGACCAAGTCGGACTTTGCCGGCTACGAGAACCATGCGCCCACGGCCATGGCCGATACCCACGCGATCGGCGAGGACAACTCGCCGAACCCGATCACCGGCAATGTGCTGGCCAATGACAGCGATGTCGACGCCGGCAATGTGCTGGCGGTGGCCAATGCCGGCACGTATGTCGGGCACTACGGCACGCTGACGATCAATGCTGACGGCAGCTATAGCTATAAGCTGGATAACGGCAATGGCCAGGTGCAGGCACTGCGGCAGGGTGAGCATGTGCAGGACACTTTCAGCTATGACGTGACCGACGGCCAGGCCGGCGCGGCATCGTCGCTGAGCATCCGGATCAACGGCGCCAATGATGGGGCCACCATCACGGCGTCGGGCAGCGAGGACACGTCGGTGAAGGAAGCGGGTGGGGCAGCCAGCGCCGTTGCCGCCAACACCATTGCCGTCGACACTGCCAGCGGCACGCTGACGGTGAGCGATGTCGACACCGGTGAAGCGCACTTTGCTGCCGTGCCGCCGGGCAGTCTGGCGGGGCAGTACGGCACCTTCACGTTCGACAGCAATACCGGTGCCTGGACCTACACGCTGGACAACAGCAAGGCCGATGCATTGACCGCAGGGCAGCAGGCTAGCGATTCGCTGACGGTCGCCTCGTTCGACCAAACGGCGCAGCAGACCATCACGGTCAATATCACGGGCGCCAACGACCACGCCACCATCGCGGCGTCGGGCAGTGCAGACACGTCGGTGACCGAAGCGGGCGGCGCGGCCAATGCGATTGCTGGCGACGCTTCCGCCAGCGGCACGCTGACGGTCAGCGATGTCGATGCGGGCCAAGCGCACTTTGCTGCCGTGCCACCGCCGAGTCTGGTGGGGCAGTACGGCACCTTCACCTTCGACAGCAATACCGGTGCCTGGACCTACACGCTCGACAACAGCAAGGCCGATGCGTTGACCGCGGGCCAGCAGGCCAGCGATTCGCTGACGGTCGCCTCGTTCGACCAGACCGCGCAGCAGACCATCACGGTCAATATCACCGGCGCCAACGACCATGCCACCATCGCGGCGTCGGGCAGTGCAGACACGTCGGTGACCGAAGCGGGCGGCGCGGCCAATGCGATTGCTGGCGACGCTTCCGCCAGCGGCACGCTGACGGTCAGCGATGTCGATGCGGGCCAAGCGCACTTTGCTGCCGTGCCGCCGGGCAGTCTGGCCGGGCAGTACGGCACCTTCACGTTCGACAGCAATACCGGTGCCTGGACCTACACGCTGGACAACAGCAAGGCCGATGCATTGACCGCAGGGCAGCAGGCTAGCGATTCGCTGACGGTCGCCTCGTTCGACCAAACGGCGCAGCAGACCATCACGGTCAATATCACGGGCGCCAACGACCACGCCACCATCGCGGCGTCGGGCAGTGCAGACACGTCGGTGACCGAAGCGGGCGGCGCGGCCAATGCGATTGCTGGCGACGCTTCCGCCAGCGGCACGCTGACGGTCAGCGATGTCGATGCGGGCCAAGCGCACTTTGCTGCCGTGCCACCGCCGAGTCTGGTGGGGCAGTACGGCACCTTCACCTTCGACAGCAATACCGGTGCCTGGACCTACACGCTCGACAACAGCAAGGCCGATGCGTTGACCGCGGGCCAGCAGGCCAGCGATTCGCTGACGGTCGCCTCGTTCGACCAGACCGCGCAGCAGACCATCACGGTCAACATCACCGGCGCCAACGACCATGCCACCATCGCGGCGTCGGGCAGTGCAGACACGTCGGTGACCGAAGCGGGCGGCGCGGCCAATGCGATTGCTGGCGACGCTTCCGCCAGCGGCACGCTGACGGTCAGCGATGTCGATGCCGGCCAAGCGCACTTTGCCGATGTGCCACCGGCGAGTCTGGTGGGGCAGTACGGCACCTTCACCTTCGACAGCAATACCGGTGCCTGGACCTACACGCTCGACAACAGCAAGGCCGATGCATTGACCGCAGGGCAGCAGGCTAGCGATTCGCTGACGGTCGCCTCGTTCGACCAGACCGCGCAGCAGACCATCACGGTCAACGTCACCGGCGCCAACGACCATGCCACCATCGCGGCGTCGGGCAGTACAGACACGTCGGTGACCGAAGCGGGCGGCGCGGCCAATGCGATTGCTGGCGACGCTTCCGCCAGCGGCACGCTGACGGTCAGCGATGTCGATGCGGGCCAAGCGCTCTTTGCCGATGTGCCACCGCCGAGTCTGGTGGGGCAGTATGGCACCTTCACCTTCGACGCCAACACCGGCGCCTGGACCTACACGCTCGACAACAGCAAGGCCAATGCATTGACAGCAGCCCAGCAGGTCAGCGATTCACTGACGGTGGCTTCGTTCGACCATACCGCGCAGCAGACTATCACCGTCAACATCACCGGCGCGAACGACTACGCCACGATCACGTCTTCAGCCAGCGAGGACACCTCGGTGACCGAGGCCGGCGGGGCAGGAAATGCCATTCCCGGCGACCCTACGGCCAGCGGCACGCTGACGGTCAGCGATGCCGACAGCGGCGAAGCGCACTTTGCTGCCGTGCCACCGGCCAGCCTGGCCGGGCAATACGGCTCCTTCACCTTCGACAGCAATACCGGGGCCTGGACCTACACGCTGGACAACAGCAAGGCCCAGTCCCTCGGCGCGGGCCAGCATGTGACCGACTCGCTGTCCGTGCAGTCGGCTGATCTCACCGCCACCCAGGCGATCACCGTCAACATCACCGGCACCAACGATGCTGCGGTGAATGCCGTGCCCCTGGCGCAGGTGGTCAACGAAGATACGCCATTGGTGTTCCGTACCGCCAACGGCAATGCACTCGGCATCTCTGACGTGGACAACGCGAGCCACACCGTGACACTGAGCGCAAGCCACGGCGCGATTACGCTGAACGGCGTTGCCGGACTGCAGTTCCTGTCGGGCGACGGCACCGCGGACAGCACCATGACATTCACGGGCAGCGATGCGGCAATCAATGCTGCGCTGAATGGCATGAGCTTCCTTGGCGAGAAAGATTACGCAGGCACCGCATCGTTGCAGATACAGACCAACGATGGCGCTTCGGTCGATACCGATACGGTGGCGATTACGCTCAATCCCGTCAACGATGCGCCAGTGGCAGCAGGGGACGTTGTCTACGTATCGAATAACACCAGCAACATCCTGATTCCGGTGAGCGCGCTGCTTGGCAACGATGTCGACATCGACGGACGAGCCTTGTCTATTACTGCGGTCGATTCCGCCTCCGGCACGGTTTCCGGCCTCAGACTTGTCACTGAAAGCAATGGCAGCTTCATCGAGTTTGATAGTGACAACAAGTCGACGTCGGGCAGCTTCAGCTATACCGTCTCCGACGGCGCAGGTGGCAACAGCATGGCGACGGTGACCGTCAACGTTATGGACAAGAACAGTCCTGCCGGCTTTTCGCTTGAGAATCTCAGTTACCAGGCGTCTTATCTGGATGGTGGCGGCAATTCAGACACCATGACTGGTGCCGGCGTGGGTGACGTCTTCATTGGCGGCGGCGCTGCCGACACCCTCAACGGCGGCACCGGCGACGACGTCTTGCGAGGGGGCGCCAGTAACGATGTCATTGACGGCGGGTCGGGCATCGACATGCTGGATTTCTCCGATGCAACCGGCGCGATCACGTTTAGCCTGACGCAGAGCAGCAGCGGGACCCAGGTCACTCTGGGTGGCGGCCTGGGTAAGGACACCTACAGCAATATTGAGGGAGTGATCGGGTCGGCCTACAACGATACGCTCACCGGCAGCTCCGCCAACGATATCATCCGCGCTGGCGCCGGCAACGACACCATCAATGGCGGTGCGGGCATCGACCTGCTGGATTTCTCCGATGCCACCGGGGCTGTGAGTTTTTCGCTGACACAGAGCAGCACAGACACCACGGTGAACCTGGGCGCAGTGGGCCTTGGCACCGACACCTACAGGAACATAGAAGGTGTGATCGGCTCGGCCTTCAGCGACAACCTCATTGGCTCGAGTGGCAACGACGTGCTGCGTGGCGGGGCCGGCGACGACAGCCTGGCTGGTGGCAGCGGTAACGATACCCTGATTGGCGGTGCCGGTGTCGACATCCTCACCGGCGGTGCAGGCAGCGATACCTTCGCCTTTCTCCGGGCCGACCCGGCCTCGGTGGACAAGATCACCGATTTTGACCGGGCGCCCGCGGCTGCGGGCGGCGATGTGTTGGATTTGTCTGATCTGCTCTCCGGCGTCACCGTTACCACCGCCAACGCCGCGCAGTTCGTCCGCCTGTCGGAGGTCGATGGCAACACCGTGGTCAGCCTGGACCGCGATGGCAGCGGCACGGCAGCTGCATTCCAGGACGTGGCTGTGCTGCAGGGCGTGGTCGGGCTCGATCTCAACACGCTGCTGAGCAACAGCAATATCCACACGGCCTGAGGGTACGGCGGGTGGCGGGTTCAGCAAGCAAAAAGCAGCACGGCAGCAACCGGACGCCGGTGAAGTTGAAAACCATAATAAACGGGTAGCGCACCGCTTTCCGTATCGCGCAGGCAAGCCGATACGCGGCAGCGGGTGCGCCCGAGTGGGGGAAGCATGACAACGACAGGGTGCCGGCTGGCACACGTACTGCTATGGGCCGTCTTGGCGGTGCCGCATTTCGCGGCAGCCCAGGCGCTGCGCCAGGCAGTCGAACAAGCCGTGCACACCAATCCCGAAGTGCTGGCGGCGGGCAGCCGCCGCCTGGCCGCGGACGAGGGACTGACGCAGGCGCGCGCCGGTTACCTGCCGCGTGTCGATGTCAACGCCGCCACCGGCCGCGTCCGCCTGGACAGCCACAGCACGCGCCTGATGGGCCTGTCCGATTCTTCCTATGCCAGCCACGCGGCCGGCGTGACGATCTCGCAGATGCTGTTCGACGGCTTTGCCACCAGCAGCGACGTGGAGCGCCAGGGCGCACGGATCGACGGCGCGGCTTACCGGGTCGGGGCGACGGCTGAAGACATCGCGCTGCGCACAGTCGGCGTCTACGTGGAAGTGCTGCGCCGCCAGGAGACCGTGGCCATCGGCGTGGCCAATCTGGAAGCGCACCAGCACATCTACGACCAGATCCGGCTTGGTGCCGATAACGGGGTGCTGCGCCGCGCCGACCTGTACCAGGCCGAGAGCCGCCTGGCGCTGGCAAAGGCCAGCCTGCGGGCGGAGCAGGGCAGCCTGCAGGACGCGGTGACGGCCTTCCTGCGCGTGGTCGGCGCGACGCCGCAGGCATTATCCACACCGGAATCGCTGTCGGCGGTATTGCCCGCCACCGAACAGGAGGCGCAGCAGGTGGCAAGCGCCAGCCATCCTGCGTTAGGCGCCGGGCAGGCCGATATCGCCGAAGCCCAGGCCGGCCGCTCGCTGGCCAAGTCGGCGCTGTGGCCACGGCTGGATCTCGAGGTCGGCGTGGCGCGCGATCGTGACCGCGTGCTCGGCACCACCGACGAGCGCAGCGTCATGCTGCGGGTGCGCTACAACCTGTTCCGCGGCAACGCCGACAAGGCGCGCATCAACGAGGCCGGCTACCAGGTACAGGAAGCCGAACAGAACCTGGACCGGCTGCGCCGGCAGGTGCAGGAAAGCGTGTCGCAGGCCTATAACGCCTACCTGACCGCGCAGGACCGGCTGGCGAGCCTCGGGCAATACGTCGAGGCCAGCGATGCCACACGTGTGAGCTACGGCAAGCAGTTCCGGATCGGGCAGCGCAGCCTGCTCGACCTGCTCAATGCCGAGAACGAGTATTTCAGCGCCCGCACCGCCTTCGTGACCGGCCGGTACACCGAGCTGGCCAGCCAGTACCGCATCCTTGCCGGCATGGGCTTGCTGCTGGCGACGCTGCAGGTGCCGCTGCCCAGGGAGGGGATGATCCAGGTCGGCCAGCGGACCGGGTCGGCGGCCGGCCAGCGCTAGCGGGCGGCGCCTGCCGCTGAAGCTTGCCTCTCAGCCCAACACGCCCTCGCCCCGCATCCCCCGCAGCCGATACTCGCCCGGCGCCACGCCCGTCCATTTCTTGAACGCCCGATGAAAGGTGCTCGGCTCCGAGAAGCCGAGCCGCAGCGCCACATCCTGCAGCGTCATGCCCGGCCGTTCCAGCATGCCGATGGCGACGTCGCGGCGCAGGCTGTCCTTGATGCTCTGGTAGCCGCGGCCTTGGTCGCGCAGCCGGCGGCGCAGGGTTTGCGGCGTGAGTCGCAGCAGCTTGGCCATCTGCTCCAGCGAGGGCAGTTCGTCGTCCAAGTGTGAGCGCAGGTGCTGGCGGATGCGTTCGGCCAGGCAGCAGTTGTCGCGGTAGCGGATCAGCAGGTTGCGCGGAGTCTCGCGCAGGAACTCGCGCAGGCTGGTGGCATCCCGCATCACCGGCAGGCGCAGGCAGGCGGCGTCGAAATGCAGCGCGGTGACGGGCTGGCCATAGTGCACGGCGGCCTTGAACACGCGCTCGGTGTCGGTGCCGCCCTGCGAGGGCGCGGCGCTCAGGTCGACGCGACGCAGCGGGATATGCTGCGCCACCAGCCAGCTGACCAGCGCATAGGCATGGAAGACAAAGGTCGATTCGGCAAAGCTGCGGCAGGCCGAGGCCGGCACGCGCGGGTGCAGCTCCACCGTGGCGGTCTGGCCATCGGCGCTCAGGTGGAGGCGCGGCGCGAAGGCGTCGACATGCAGCCGGTACAGGCGCATCCCGGTCCGGATGGCGTCTTCGAGCGTGGCGCAGTGGACCAGGTTGCCACATACCTGGGCGAACACGCCGGGTGTGACCGGGCGGTCCAGCAAGCCCCACAGCTCGTCGCGCGTGACGCGGCGCAGCGTGCGGATCAGCGCGGCGTACTGGCCCTGGGTGACGCGCGCGCTGGGCGAGGCCAGCAGGGCCGGCGAAATGCCGGCGCGGCGCAGTAGCGCGTCGATGTCCAGGCCCAGCCGCCGCGCGCCCAGCAGGATGTGGTCGACATGCTTGATCGCGATGGTGTGGCGCGCCGGTGCAACCGCGGCGGGCGGCGGCTCGGCAGGTCGAACCAGAGGTTTGTCCAGCAAGGCCGGCAGCGCACCGGCCATGTGCAGCTTACCCGGCACGGGCGGGGGGTGCGATGACAGGGCGGCGGTGTGCATGGGTCTCCTGGTCAGGGTGACGCGCGGGCGCCCTGGTAGGGCGCGGCAGTCATATTCGCGGGCTTGGCCGGTCTTTTCGCCACCTTAGCAAGCCGCGCGCGCACCGCACAATCGGGATTTGCCAAAGGCTGTCTTTCGCCTGAGCGATTCGGCCAATCATTTTGGCGAGTCTGGTCATTGTCCAAGCACCGCAGCATCGCGCACTCTCCGGCTCATAACACGGACACCTGCGGGCAGCGCTGCCCGCACGCCGACAAGCAATGGCCGGAACGCACCGGCCAGGCGGGACGCACACAGGGGACAGAACCCCGCGCCCGCTTCCAGACACCAAAGGAGACAAGCCCATGCAGGAAAATCGTCGTAATGCATTGCGGCGCCTCAGCGCCGGGGTATTGACCGTAGCCGCCGCCGCGGCCGGGATGCTGGCCACCGGTGCCGCCTGGGCACAGGGCGAATTCCCGTCGAAGCCGGTGCGCCTGGTGGTGCCATACCCGGCCGGCGGCGCCACTGACGTGCTGGCGCGCGCGCTGGCCGACGGCCTCGGCAAGGCCTGGAAGCGCCCGGTGGTGGTGGAGAACCGCCCCGGCGCCAGCAGCATGATCGGCTCCGAGGCGGTGGCCCGCGCCGAAGCCGACGGCCATACCGCGCTGCTGACCATTACCACGCTGGTGCAGGCGCCCAGCCTCTACAGCAAGCCGCCGTTCGACCCGGTCAAGGATCTTGTCGCGGTGTCAGAGCTGGCCACCACCAACCTGGTGTTCGCCGTGCACAGCTCGGTGCCGGCCAACAACCTGAAGGAATTCATCGAACTGGTCCGCTCCAAGCCCAAGCAGTTCTCCTACGGCTCCTACGGCACCGGCTCCAGCGGCCACCTGTATGGCGAGATTTTCAAGGAGTCGGCCAAGCTCGACATGGTGCACGTCTCGTACAAGGGCGAGGCGCCGGAGCTGAACGACCTGCTCGGTGGACAGGTGCCCGCCGCGATCATCTCGGTGATGGGCGCCAAGCCGCATAACGCCACCGGGCGCCTGCGCGCGCTGGCGGTCACCGGCGGCGGCCGCTCGCCGCACCTGCCGGACGTGCCGACCTTCCGCGAAGCCGGCGTGGCCGGCATGGACGGGCAGGGCTGGTTCGGCCTGTTCCTGCCGGCCGCGACGCCGCGGCCCATCGTCGACAAGCTCTCGGCCGACGTCAACCGCATCCTGGCCCAGCCCGACGTGCGCAAGCGCATGAGCGACCTGGGCATCGTGCTGACCGGCAGCACGCCCGATGCCTTCGCCCAGGTCGTCCGGACCGACTACGCCCGCTGGGGCAAGGTCATCCGCGTGAACAACATCCGCCTGGACTGAGCCCTGATTGATTCACCTGTTGATCTGCTGCATATGAAGCCTGCTACAAGTCACCACCAGCCGTTCCGCTCTCCCGCCTGGCCCCCCGGCCTGCCGGCCACGCTGCATACGCCGCGCACCAGCCTGTTCTACAACGTCGAGGCCGCGGCGCACCGCTATCCGGACAAGACCGCGATCCAGTATTTCGGTACCGCGATCACGTACGCGCAGCTGCAGGACGAGATCGAACGCATAGCGGGCTACCTGCAGCAGGCCTGCGGTATCCAGCCGGGCGACCGCGTGGTGCTGTTCAGCCAGAACTGCCCGCAGTTCATCATTGCCTACTACGCCATCCTGCGCGCCGAGGGCGTGGTGGTGCCGGCCAACCCGATGTGGCTGGAGGCCGAACTGGCCCACGTGGTTGACGATAGCGGCGCGGTGGCCGCCTTTGCCGGCAGCGAGCTGTACCAGCGCATGGCGCCGCTGTACGGCCCGGCGCTGCGCCATGTAATCGTGCACGACTACGCCGGCATGCTGCGCGAGCACGGCGGCCTGCCGGTGCCGGACTGGCTGCGCGAGCCCGCGCCCGCACTGCAGGCCGCGCCGTCTGGCGCGATGCCGGTGGCGTGGGATACAGCCAGCGCGGCAGGGCATCGCCCGCTGCCGCACCAGGCCCGCTACGACACGCTGTGCATGCTGGCCTATACCTCCGGCACCACCGGCAACCCCAAGGGCTGCATGCATACCCACGGCACGCTGATGACCGCGGCGGTGGGCTCGCAGATCTGGCGCAGCAGCACGCCTGAGTCCGTGGTGCTGGCGGTGGCGCCGATGTTCCACCTGCTCGGCATGCAGAACTGCATGAATTCGCCGCTCTACCTCGGCGCCACCGTGGTGCTGATGCCGCGCTGGGACCGCGCGCTGGCCGCCGACCTGATCGAGCGCTACCGCGTCTCGGTCTGGGGCGCGCCGCCGGCGATGCTGGTGGACTTCTTCGCGCAGCCCGACCTGGACAGCCGCGACCTGTCGAGCCTGGCCTACCTGGGCGGCGGCGGCGCGGCCATGCCGGACGCGGTCGCCAACATGCTGCAGGAGCGCTTCAACCTGCCGTACGTCGAAGCCTACGGCATGACCGAGACCGCGTCGTTCCTGCTCTCCAACCCGCGCGAAAAGCCGAAGCGGGAGTGCCTGGGCATCGCCACCTTCGGCGTCGATGCGCGCGTGATCGACCCGGAGACGCTGCAGGAACTGCCGCAGGGCCAGACCGGCGAGATCGTTGCCCACGGCGGCCAGGTGATGGTGGGCTACTGGGGCAACCCGGAGGCCAACGAGGCCTCGTTTATCGAGCTCGACGGCAAGCGCTTCCTGCGCACCGGCGACCTGGGCTTGATGGACGAAGAGGGCTACTTCTTCATGCGCGACCGCCTCAAGCGCATGATCAACGCCTCCGGCTTCAAGGTATGGCCGGCCGAGGTGGAGAACCTGCTGTACGCGCACCCGGCCATCCACGAGGCCTGCGTCATCGCCGCGCGCGACGAGCGCCGCGGCGAGACTGTCAAGGCCGTGGTGGCGCTGCGCCCCGAAGCGCGCGGCACTGCCGGGGCCGATCCGGAAAGCATCATGGCCTGGTGCCGCGAGCGCCTGGCCGCATACAAGGTGCCGCGCATCGTCGATCTTGTCGATGCGCTGCCCAAGTCCGCCACCGGCAAGATCCAGTGGCGCGCCCTGCAGGAACGCGAGATGCAGGCGGACAACCCGCGCGCTTGAGCCTCGCCGCGACATAAAGAAAGAGAGAGACAGCATGCAGCAAAGCAGACGCAACTGGCTGGCGCAGGCCGGCACCCTGGCCGGCGCGGCCGTCCTTGGCAGCGCGGGCACGGCCTTCGCGCAGCAGCCCGATCCCAAGCAATATCCCGGCAAGCCGATCCGCATGATCGTTCCTTACCCCGCCGGCGGCGGCACCGACACCGTGGGCCGCCTGATCGGCCAGCGCCTGGCCGACAGCCTGGGCCAGCCGGTGGTGGTGGAGAACAAGCCCGGTGCCAGCGGCATGCTCGGCAACGACATCGTCGCCAAGGCACCGGCCGACGGCTACACCATCCTGCTGGCGATCACCGCGCTGATCCAGTCGCCCAGCCTGTACAAGCGCATGCCGTACGACGTGGCCAAGGACTTTACGCCGGTGTCGCTGATCGCCAAGTCGTCGGACCTGTTCGTGGTGCCCAACCGCGTGCCGGCCAATAACATGCGCGAGTTCCTGGCGCTGGCCAAGGCGGGCAAGCTCAGCTACGGCTCGTATGGCAACGGCACCTCGTCGCACCTGCATGGCGAGCTGCTCAAGCAGCAGGCCGGCATCGAGCTGACCCACATCCCGTACAAGGGCGCCGCGCCGCTGATCAGCGACCTGCTCGGCGGGCAGGTGGACTCGGCCTTTGTCGACGTGACCTCGGCCAACGCGCACCTGGCCAGCAACAAGTTCAAGATCCTTGGCATCACCGGCAGCCAGCGCTACAAGGCGTTGCCCAACGTGCAGACCTTCACCGAACTCGGCCTGCCGGGCTTCGAGCCCAATGGCTGGTTCGGACTGTTCCTGCCGGGCGGCGCGCCCAAGGACGTGACGGCGAAGCTGGCGGCCGAGACCGCGCGCATCGTGCGCCTGCCCGAGGTGACGCAGAAGCTGGCCGGCATGGGCCTGCAGCCGGTCGGGTCGACGCCGCAGGAACTCGCCACGGTGGTCAGCGCCGACACGCCCAAGTGGGCCAAGATCGTGCGCGACGCCAACATCCAGCTCGACTGAGGCAGCCGTTCCGGAGTCCATCCATGGAATACATCCGCTTTGCCGTCGAGGACGGGATCGCCACCCTGACCCTCGACTTCCCCGCGCGCCGCAATGCGCTGTCGATCCCCATGCGCGGCGAGATCGCGGAAGTGATTCGCCAGGTACGTGCCGACGATGACGTTCGCGCGCTGATCCTGACCGGCGCCGGCACCGAGTTCTGCTCGGGTGGCGATATCAGCTCGATGCAGACCGAAATGAGCGCGCCGCAGGGGCGCCGCCGCCTGCAGCAGGCCCACGGCTGGCTGGAAGACCTGATCCAGCTCGATGTGCCGGTGATCGCCGCGGTCGACGGCGCGGCCTATGGCGCCGGCTTCAGCCTGGCACTGACCGCCGACATCATCCTGGCGACACCGCGGGCGCGCTTCGGCCTGCCGTTCCTGCGCATGGGGCTGATCCCGGATTGTGGCGTGTTCTACACGCTGCCACGGATCGTCGGCGTGCAGCGCGCCAAGGCACTGATGTTCTCGATGAAGGAACTCAGTGCCGAGGAAGCGCAAGACCTTGGCATCGTCATGGAAATCGTGCCGCAGGAAAGCCTGGCCGCGCGCGCGCAGGCGCTGGCGCGCGCCTTCATCGAAGCCTCGCCGGTGGCGGTCGGCCTGACCAAGCAGGCGCTGAACGCCTCGCTGAACCAGGACCTGCACACCATGCTGGCGATGGAAGCGGACGGGCAGGGCATCGCCTTCTCCACCGAATACCGGATGGAAGCCGCCAACCGCTTCATGGCCAAGCAACCGCTGCGCTATCGCTGGCCCGACTGACCGGACGCGCCGGCCGGTTGATGCGATGCAGCAGCCGGTCGGTTCGCCATCGCACCGTTTACGTATACAGGCATGCGGCCGGCAGGACCCGGCCCGCGGCCTTCCGACTCATCGTTTACCCTCGCATCAGCACACCAATATGGGATCCCACGACCAGCACGCGGCGCCCGCCGGACGCCAGACCCCCTGGATGACCGAAGACCTGACCATGTTCCAGGAAACCGTGCGCCGCTTTGTCGAACGCGAACTGGCGCCGAACGAGGCTCGCTGGGCCGAACAGGGCTATATCGACCGCGACGTCTGGCGCCGCGCCGGCCAGGCCGGCATCCTGTGCGCCAGCATCCCGGAGGAGTACGGCGGCGGCGGGGGCAGCTTTACGCACGAGGCCGTGATCACGCGCGAGATGGCGCGCGCCATATGCACCAGCCTGGGCAACAACGTGCACAGCGGCATCGTGGCACATTACCTGCTCAACTACGGCACCGAGGCGCAGAAGCGCAAATGGCTGCCACAGATGGCCAGCGGCGAGATGGTGGCCGCCATCGCCATGTCGGAACCTGGCGCCGGTTCCGACCTCAAATCGGTACGCACCCGCGCGGTGCGGGAAAAAGCCGAAAACGGAGACTGCTATCGCATAAACGGTGCAAAGACTTTTATTACGAACGGTTACCACGCCGACCTGGTGTGCCTGGTCGCCAAGACCGATCCGCAGGCCGGCTCGCGCGGCGTCTCGCTGATCATGGTCGAGACGCGCGACCTGCCGGGCTTCCGTCGCGGGCGCATCCTGGAGAAGATCGGGCAGAAGGGCCAGGACACCGCCGAGCTCTTCTTCGACGACGTGCTGGTGCCATGCGAGAACCTGCTCGGCGAGCAGGAAGGCCAGGGTTTTTATCAGCTCATGCAGCAGCTGCCGCAGGAGCGGATGATCATCGCCCTTGGCGCGACCGCGTCGATGCAGCGCGCGATCGAGCTCACCACTGAATATGTGCGTGAGCGCAAGGTGTTCGGCCAGCCGCTGGCGGACCTGCAGAACACGCGCTTTCGCCTGGCCGAGTGCAAGACCGAGGCGACCATCGCCGCGACCTTCGTCGACGACTGCATGATGCGGCTGATGGCGGGCACGCTTGACGCCGCCACCGCGGCGATGGCGAAGTGGTGGTGCACGCAGAAGAATTGCGAGATCATCGACGAGTGCCTGCAGTTGCACGGCGGCTACGGCTATATGCTGGAATACCCGATCGCGCGAATGTACGCCAACGCACGTGTGGGCAAGATCTACGGCGGCTCCAACGAGATCATGAAGGAGCTGGTGGCGCGCACGCTCTGACGCGTTCCGCTATCAGCAGTGTCCGCGTGCTAGTGCGCGCAGAAGCAAATTCTGAAACCAATCGAAAGCCGGCACCTGTGCCGGCTTTTGTGTCTCTGGTTACAAAACCGGCTGTGCACGGTTGGCGGGAAAGGTGTAAGGTGTGTCACAAGCATGGTCAATGGCCCGTCGCGTGCGGGGGCGAAGCGCAGAGCGGAAATCAGCCAAAAGCTGACAGCGAAATCCGGCAGAAAATGCAGCACAGAAACAGCCGTTGCATCGATGCACGATTCGTCAACTCGGCCTCCACCATCGCCGTTATTTGACTATGATGAAGTAAAGACTTCGCAACATTCAGCGGTAGCCAAGCCGGGGTGGTTGTACCGCGAAACCTGCGAAGCCTTGAGGGGTAGAACTACCTTCGCCTCGGATGTTGACTCTGACGGGAGTGAGGTATGGACATTTTCGGCCATTACGCTACGCGCTTCGAAGCTCGCAAGGAAGAGGAATACACCATCCAGGAATACCTGGAGATCTGTAAGAAGGATCCCACTGCCTACGCGACCGCTGCCGAGCGCATGCTTGCCGCGATCGGTCAGCCGGAACTGGTGGACACCCACCATGACCCGAGGCTGTCCCGACTGTTCTTCAACAAGGTCATCCGCATCTATCCGGCCTTCCGCGATTTCTACGGCATGGAGGACACGATCGAGCAGATGGTCTCGTTCTTCAAGCACGCGGCGCAGGGCCTGGAAGAGCGCAAGCAGATCCTGTATCTGCTCGGGCCTCCTGGCGGCGGCAAGTCCTCGCTCGCGGAGAAGCTCAAGGCGTTGATGGAGCAGATCCCCATCTACGCGCTCAAGGGATCGCCGATCCATGAGTCGCCGCTGGGGCTGTTCGCGCCGGAAGAAGACGGCAAGATCCTCGAAGAGGATTACGGCATTCCGATCCGCTACCTGAACACCATCGCCTCGCCCTGGGCGGTCAAGCGCCTGCACGAGTTCAACGGCGACATCACCAGGTTCCGCGTGGTCAAGCTGCGCCCGTCGGTGCTGTCGCAGATCGCGATCTCGAAGACCGAGCCGGGCGACGAGAACAACCAGGACATCTCGTCGCTGGTGGGCAAGGTGGATATCCGCAAGCTCGAGGACTTCCCGCAGGACGACCCGGATGCGTACTCGTATTCCGGCGGCCTGTGCCTGGCCAACCGCGGCCTGCTCGAGTTCGTTGAAATGTTCAAGGCCCCGATCAAGGTGCTGCACCCGCTGCTGACTGCAACGCAGGAAGGCAACTACAAGGGCACCGAGGGCTTCGGTGCGATCCCGTTCGATGGCATCATCCTGGCGCACTCGAACGAGGCGGAGTGGACGACCTTCAAGTCGGACAAGAACAACGAGGCATTCCTGGACCGTATCTACATCGTCAAGGTGCCGTACGTGCTGCGCGTGTCCGACGAGGTGAAGATCTACGACAAGTTGCTGCGCTGCAGTTCGCTGTCGGCCGCGCCGTGCGCGCCCAACACGCTGAAGATGATGGCGCAGTTCGCGGTGCTCACCCGCATCAAGGAGCCCGAGAACTCGAACGTCTTCTCGAAGATGCGCGTCTACGACGGCGAGAGCCTGAAGGACGTGGACCCGAAGGCGAAGTCGTACCAGGAGTACCGCGACTATGCCGGCATCGACGAGGGCATGAACGGGCTCTCGACGCGCTTCGCGTTCAAGGTCCTGTCCAAGGTCTTCAACTTCGACAACACCGAAGTGGCGGCCAACCCGGTGCACCTGCTGTACGTGCTCGAACAGCAGATCGAGCGCGAGCAGTTCCCGCCGGAGCAGGAAGCCAAGCTGCTGTCGCACATCAAGGAGTACCTGACCACGCCGTTCGTGGAGTTCATCGGCAAGGAGATCCAGACCGCGTACCTGGAGTCGTATTCCGAGTATGGCCAGAACATCTTCGACCGCTATGTAGTGTTCGCCGACCTGTGGATCCAGGACCAGGAGTACCGCGATCCGAATACCGGTGAGATCCTCGACCGCAATGCGCTGAACGACGAGCTGGAGAAAGTGGAAAAACCCGCGGGTATCTCCAACCCGAAGGACTTCCGCAACGAGATCGTCAACTTCGTGCTGCGGGCGCGGGCCAACAACAGTGGCAAGAATCCGGTCTGGACCAGCTATGAAAAGCTGCGGATGGTGATCGAGAAGCGCATGTTCTCCACCACGGAGGACCTGCTGCCGGTGATCTCGTTCAACGCCAAGTCTTCTCGCGAAGACCAGGACAAGCACGAGAACTTCGTCAACCGCATGGTCGAGAAGGGGTACACGCCCAAGCAAGTGAGACTTCTGGTGGAGTGGTATCTGCGCGTAAGAAAATCATCGTAACGGCGCCGCGGAACAGGTCTCTCAACGAGGGCAACATATGGCTACGGTCATCGATCGGCGCGAAAACGGCGGCAACAAAAGTGCCGTCAACCAGCAACGCTTTATCAAACGCTACCGCGAGCAGATCCGGCAAGCAGTGGCAAAGGCGGTGTCCGGCCGGAAGATCATGGACATCGAGCAGAGTGGCCAGGTGTCCATTCCGGTCAAGGACATCTCCGAACCGATCTTCCACCACGGCCCGGGCGGGCGGCGCGAGTGGATTCACCCTGGCAACAAGAAGTTCGTCAAGGGTGATTCCTTCGACCGCCAGCAGCAGGGCGGCGGCGGGACCGGTTCGCGGGCCAGCGACAGCGGCGAGGGCGAAGACGATTTCGTCTTCACGCTGTCGCGCGAGGATTTCCTGAACTTCTTCTTCGAGGACATGGCGCTGCCGGACCTGGCCAAGCGCCACCTCGCCAAGATCGCCGAGGTGCGCAAGGTGCGCGCCGGCTTTTCCATCGACGGCACGCCATCCAACCTGTCGATCCTGCGCACCATGCGCAGCTCGATCGGGCGGCGCATCGCCTTGTCCAGCCCCTACCAGAAGCGCCTGCGCGAGCTGGAGCTGGCCTACGCCGAGGCGCTGGAAAAGGACGGCCCCTACGCCGAAGGCACGCTCGAGCTGATGGAGAAGATGCGGCACCTGCGTGCCTGCATCGACCGCGTGCCCTTTATCGAGAAGCTCGACCTGCGCTACAACAACCGCGTGCTCAAGAAGCGCCCGCAGGCCCAGGCAGTGATGTTCTGCCTGATGGACGTGTCCGGCTCGATGGACGAGAGCCGCAAGGACCTGGCCAAGCGCTTCTTCATGCTGCTGTACCTGTTCCTGAAGCGCAACTACGAGCGTATCGACGTGGTGTTCATCCGGCATCACACGGTGGCCAAGGAAGTCGAAGAGGAAGACTTCTTCCACTCGCGCGAGTCCGGTGGTACCGTGGTGTCCAGTGCGCTGAAGCTGATGGTGGAAGTGGTCCACGACCGCTATCCGCCGAGCCAGTGGAACATCTACTGCGCGCAGGCCTCCGACGGCGATAACTGGGCTGGCGATTCCGAGTTGTGCGGACGCCTGCTGCGCGAGTCGATCCTGCCGCTGGTGCAGTACTACGCATACGTGGAAGTGGCGTCCGAGGAACCGCAGAACCTCTGGGAAGAGTACCTGACGGTCAAGAACCAGTTCGACCACTTCGCGATGCAGCGCATCATCGGCGCGGACGAGATCTACCCGGTGCTGCACGACCTGTTCCAGAAGCGCGCGGCGTAGACTGGCGCCGATCCGGGTCTTCCAGCCGGAAGGCCACAGAAGGCAAATGGCGAGGCAACGCGGACCACGCGGCGCGGCGAATCCGTGCGCGCCGGACAGGTCTGCCGCCTTGCCCGGGCAACAAGGGGCGAAGATGGCTTATCTCTCCACGGGTTCGGAATGGACCTTCGAGCTGATCAACCGGTATGACCGCGAGATCGCCCGCATCGCCGGCGAATTCGGGCTGGATACCTATCCCAACCAGATCGAGATCATCACCGCCGAGCAGATGCTCGACGCCTACGCGTCGGCGGGGTTGCCGGTCGGCTACAGCCACTGGTCCTACGGCAAGCACTTCCTGGCGTCCGAGCGCAGCTACCAGCGCGGCCATATGGGGCTGGCCTACGAGATCGTCATCAACTCCAACCCCTGCATCGCCTACCTGATGGAGGAGAACACCATGCCGATGCAGGCGCTGACGATCGCGCACGCCTGCTACGGCCATAACTCCTTCTTCAAGGGCAATTACCTGTTCCGCACCTGGACCAACGCGGACGCCATCGTCGACTACCTGCTGTTCGCCAAGAACTACGTGGCCGAGTGCGAGCAGCGTTACGGCGAACGGGAGGTGGAACTGCTGCTGGACTCTTGCCACGCCTTGCAGAACTACGGCGTGGACCGCTACAAGCGGCCCAAGAAGCTATCCATCACCGAAGAAAAGGCGCGCCAGGCCGATCGCGAGAACTACCTGCAGATGCAGGTCAACGACTTGTGGCGCACGCTGCCCAAGCACCGTCCGCATGCGCTGGCGTCGGACGACGACTCGGGGGAGCCGGATATCACCTTCCCGCCCGAGCCGCAGGAAAACCTGCTGTACTTTATCGAGAAGAACGCGCCCAAGCTGGCGCCGTGGCAGCGCGAGATCGTGCGCATCGTGCGCAAGATCGCACAGTACTTCTACCCGCAGCGCCAGACCAAGGTGATGAACGAAGGCTGGGCCACGTTCTGGCACTACACCATCATCAACCAGCTCTACGAGGAAAAGCTGGTCAACGACGCGTTCATGATGGAGTTGCTGCAGGCCCACACCAACGTGATCTACCAGCCGCCGTACCATAGCCCGTACTACAGCGGCATGAACCCATACACCGTGGGCTTCCTGATGTTCCAGGACCTGCGCCGCATGTGCGAGCATCCGACGGAAGAGGACTACCGCTGGGCGCCGGAGATCGCCGGCACCGACTGGCGCACCACGCTCGACTTCGCCATGCGCAACTTCAAGGACGAGAGCTTCCTGCTGCAGTTCCTGTCGCCGCGCGTGATCCGCGAACTCAAGCTGTTCTCGGTGCTGGACGACGACCGCGAAGGCAAGCTTCGCGTTACCGCGATCCACAACGACGAAGGCTACCGCGCGATCCGACAGCTGATGGCGGCGCAGTATGATCTGTCGAGCATGGAGCCCAATATCCAGGTCACCAATGTCGATGTCGGTGGCGACCGCTCGCTGACGCTGCGGCACCTGCAGAACGACCGCCGGCCGCTGGCGCACAACTTCGACGAGGTGATACGGCACGTGACGCGGCTGTGGGGCTTCACTGTGCGACTTGAAGTCGCGTACGAGGACGGCCGCACCGAACTCAAGTACGAGTGCAAGCCCGAACGCAAGCACCGCCGGCCGCATGGCGGCCTGAGCCTGGCCGCCTGATTGGCTGACTCGCTGGCGCGCTGACGGGCCGGCGCCCGCCCGCCCGCGGCTTACACCGCGGGCGCGGGTTCGCTCCAGCTGCGCACCAGTTCCACGGCGTTGCGTCCTTCGCTGGCGCACACGGCTGCGCCGAGCACCCGGCTCCACCACCGCTCCGAACCGTCCGCCACGCGCCACGCGTGCATGCGGCGCGTATAGAGCTGCAGGTCGTACTCCTCCGTAATCCCGATCGCGCCGTGCACGGCGTGGGCGATGGCCGCCACCGGCGTCACCGCATCGCTCGTGCGCAGCTTGCCGATGGCCGCGCGCAGCGGGTCGGGCTCGCCGGTACTGCTGTCGCATGCCAGTTGTGCAGCGACGCGCGCTGCAGCGACATGCTCGGCCATCTCGCTGACCTGGTGCTGGATCGCCTGGAACTTGCCGATGGCGCGGCCGAACTGCTGGCGGTCGTTGGCGTATTGCAGCGTCAGGTCGAGCACGCGCGACAGCGCACCGGCCAGTTGCGCGGCGTGCAGGCAGGCGCCGAGCGTGCGCAGCGTGCCTTCCGGCAGCGTGAAGGCCGCCGGCGCTGCGCCATCGGGGCGTGGCACGCGCAGCGTCAGGTCGGCGTGCGTGCCGGTGGCCTGGGCGTGCGCGTCGGTTGCGGACAGCAGCAGGCAGCGCTCGCCATCCTGCAGCAGGAACCACTGTGCGTGGCGCGCGTCGGCAACCAGCGCTGCGGCGGCATTGTCTTCAAAGCCGGCGAGTGCAATCGGGCCGGCGGGCAGGGCGATGCCATTTGCATGCAGCAGCGCGCGCGCAAAGATCGTCTGCGCCAGCGGCAGCGGCAGGGCGTGGTGGCCAGTGACAAAGAGCACCGGCGCCAGTTCGCGCAGCGGCAGCGCGGCGCCGCCCGCGGCTTCGGGCAGAAGGCAGTCGGCAAAGCCGCTGTCCCGCAGCGCTTGCCACAGCGGCAGCGGATCGGCCTGGTGTTCCAGCGCGCGCACCGTGGCGGGCGGGCAGCAGTCGCGCAGCAGCGCATCGAGGGCGTCGGAGTAGGCGTTATGCATGATGGGGTCTCGTGGGATGCGGTGCGGTGGCGGTTCAGCGCAGGCCCAGCCCGCGCGCGATCATGCCGCGCAGGATCTCGCGCGTGCCGCCGCGCAGCGAGTACGATGGCGCGATCTGCGTGACGTAGGCGAGCGTGCGGTACAGCGCCGCATCGGCTGCCAGTGTGGGTTCGTCGCCTAGTGCCGCTTCCACCAGCGCGGGAATCGACTGTTCGAAGGTGGTGCCAAGGTCCTTGACCAGCGCGGCCTCGACCACCGGGCTTTCGCCGGCAGCCAGGCGCGCCGTCACCGCCAATGACATCGCGCGCAGCACCGCCAGGTGGCCGGCCAGCCGGCCTGCGGTCACGGTGTCGCGGCGTGCCGGCGGCAGGCGGCGCATCGCGTCGAGCCAGGTATCGAGCAGCACCACGCTGGAGTACAGGCGTTCCGGCCCGCTACGTTCGAACGCGAGTTCCGCATTGACCTGCTCCCAGCCGCTGCCTTCCTGGCCGACCAGCGCGTCGGCGGCCAGCACCACGTCGTCGAAGGCGACCTCCGAGAAATGCGCATCGCCGGCGAGATCGCGGATCGGCCGTACCGTGACGCCGGGCGCGTGCAGGTCGACGATGAACTGCGACAGCCCGGCTTGCCGGTCCTGCGGCGTGCCCGAGGTGCGCACCAGCGCGATCATGAAGTGACAGCGGTCGGCGTTGGTCGTCCAGATCTTGCGGCCGGTCAGGCGCCAGGAGCCGTCCGGCTGACGCGCCGCGCGCGTGGCCACGCTGGCCAGGTCCGAGCCGGAGTTGGGCTCGCTCATGCCGATGCAGAAGAACGCCTCGCCGCGACAGATCGCTGGCAGGTAGCGCGCCTTCTGCGCGTCGTTGCCGTAGCGCAGGATCAGCGGGCCGCTCTGGCGGTCGGCGATCCAGTGCGCCGACACCGGCGCGCCGCAGGCCAACAGCTCCTCTACCAGCACGAAGCGCAAAAACGGGTCCAGCCCCGCGCCGCCGAATTGCGCCGGAAGCGTGATGCCGACCCATCCGCGCACGGCCAGTGCACGGCTGAAGGCGGCGTCGAAGCCCATCCACGAGCGTGCGCGGGTTTCCGGCGGCAGGGAGGGCAGGTGCTCGTCAAGAAAGGCCCGCACCTCGCCGCGGAATGCGATGGCGTGCGGCGGCAGGGTGGTGAGGTCGAAGGTGGAAAGCAATGCGGTCACGATGAAATCCTGTGGCTTGATATTGCGGAGGCGGTCTCATATGCCGGCGGTTCGCCCCCCTCTCCCGCCTTTGCGGGAGAGGGGGCACGCAATCGGTAGGCAAGACGTTGCGGCGAAGCATGCACCCTCGCGTGCCGCATGGTTCAGTGTCCCGCCAGCAGCCGGCGCGCGGTATAGGTCATGACCTTTTCGTCGCGCTGGTTGAACACCTCGATACGCGAATCCACCACCGCCCGGCCGCTACGCGAAGTCGGCCGGATGCCGGTCACGGTCACGGTGGCACGGATGGTGTCGCCCACCATCACCGGCGCGTGGATCTGCTGCGCCAGTTCGAGCATCGCCAGCCCGGTGCCCTGGATCATGGTCTGCAGGATGAAGCCTTCGATCAGCGTGTAGGTCAGTGCCGCCGGCACCGGCCGGCCCTGGATCGCGCCGCCGTCGTAGCCGGCTTCGATAAAGATGGCCTCGACCATGCCGGTGACCGAGATAAAGTTGACCAGGTCGGTCTCGGTCACGGTGCGGGCGAAGGTGCGGAAGGCCTGGCCCTCCTTAAGGTCCTGCCAGTAGAAGCCCTGCCCCAGCCGGGGCAATTCGGTGTGCATCATGGTGTCTCCTCGGTGGATGCGGGTTGGCTGCAGCGCGCCGCGCCGGTCTGTTGCAGGCGCGCGATCTCGTCGGCGCACAGCCCCGCCTGCGCCAGCACGCCGGCGGTGTGCTCGCCCAGCCGCGGCGGGATGCCCAGCGGCGCGCGCTCGCCGTCGAAGCGTACCGGCGCGCCGGGAAAGCGCAGCGTGCCCATGGCCGGGTCGTCGAGCGTCTCGAAGAAGCCAGTCGCGGCAAGGTGCGGGTCGTCAGGCAGGTCGTCGAGTTCGTTGATGCGCGCCACCGGGATCTGCAGGCGTTCGCACAGCGCCAGCCAGTGCTCGATGGTGTGTTGGCCCACGATCTCGCCGGTGATCTCGTACAACGTCTCGATATGCCGCGTGCGTGCGGCGATATCGGCAAAGCGCGCGTCGGCGGCCAGTTCGGGGCGCTGCGCGGCGTGGAAGAAGTCGCGCCAGTGGGCATCGGTGTACGGCATCATGCAGACGTACCCGTCTGCGCTCCGGTAAGGCCGGCGCAACGGTGCCAGCACGCGCGGATAGCCGCTGGGCCCGCGTGGCGGCTCGAAATGGCGGCCGTAGAAATGCTCGACCAGGTTGAAGGCGACCATGGACTCGAACATCGGCACCTCCACCAGCGTGCCCTTGCCACCGGCATCGGGCGCGCGCCGCGCCCGCCCGGCCAGCGCCGCGCAGACGGAGAGCGCGGCCACCAGCCCGCTGGTCTTGTCCGCTGCGATGGTCGGGAAATAGCGGCTCTCGCCGGTCTGCGCCGCCATCAGCGCCGCATTGCCGGACAGGCCCTGGATGATGTCGTCGTACGCCGGCCGCCCGCCGTAGGGGCCGTCCTCGGCAAAGCCCAGCAGGCTGACGAAGACCAGGTCAGGGTGGCGCGCTATCACGTCATCCGGCGCCAGCCCCAGCGCTGCCAGCTTCTGCGGACGCATGCTGTGCATCAGCACATCGGCGCCGGCCAGCACGCGGTCCAGCGCCGCCTGCGCGGCCGGCTGCTTCAGGTCCAGCACCACGCTGCGCTTGCTGCGGTTGACCCCAAGGAAGATCGCCGCCATGCCGGGCTCGGCGGCGGGGCCGGTGCGGCGCGTGGAATCGCCCTCGGGCGGCTCGATCTTGATCACTTCGGCGCCCAGGTCCGCCAGCCACTGGCTGGCGTAGGGCCCCATCACCACCGTGGACAAATCGACCACGCGGATGCCTGCGAGCGGCAGCATGCTGTTGTCTCCGATCTTTGTACCGTGGGGCACAGCGTAGATCAGGGAGCCCCGCTGGTCTAATATTAGTTTTTTAGTAACCGATATGTGTGGGATATCAGGCCATCATGGACCTTCGCCAACTGCAGCAATTCGTCGCCCTGGCCGAGACCGGCAACTTCCACCGCGCTGCCGAGCGCCTGCACATGGCGCAGCCGCCACTGTCGATCTCGATCCGCAAGCTCGAGGAACAGCTCGGCACCGCGCTGTTCGTGCGCACCTCGCGCGGCGTGCGGCTGACGCAGGCGGGCGAGGCGGCCCTGCACGACGCGCGCCGCGCGCTGTTCCACGCGCAGCAGGCGCGCGCCGCGGCGATGGCGGCGGGGCAGGGCGAGCGCGGCGCGCTGCGCATCGGTTTTGTCGGCTCGGCCACCTATGCGCTGCTGCCCAAGCTGATCCCGGCGTTCCGGGCGGCGCATCCGGGAATCGAGCTGATCCTGCATGAATCGACGACCGCATCGATCCTGGACCGCCTGGAGAAGCACCAGCTCGACGCCGGCCTGGTGCGCTTCCCGATCCTGAGCAGCGGCGATTATTCGCTGACGCCGCTGGAGAATGACGTGTTCGTGGCCGCGGTACCGGCCGACAGCCCGCTGGCAGGCGAGGAATCGATCCCGCTGCGCACGCTCGCGGCCGAGCCCTTCATCATGTATCCGGCGGAGCAAGTGCCCAACCTGCATGCCGTGGCGATGATGCTGTGCCAGCAGGCGGGGTTTGTCCCGCGCGTCACGCAGGAGGCGGTGCAGGTGCAGACCCAGGTCAGCCTGGTGGAGAGCGGCCTGGGCGTGGCGCTGGTGCCCAGCGTGGCGGCGCGCTACGCCAACCGGCGCGTGCGCTTCCTGCCGCTGTCCAGCCCGCGGCCCGCTGGGCGCATCGGTATCGCGCTGGCGGCGCGGCCGGACGCTGGCGACCGCCAGGTGCAGCGCTTCCTGGCCGCGGCGCAGGAAGCGGTCGGCGAAGGGAAATAGGGAGGCGGCTCAGGTGGATTAGGCGACCCGCGTCGGACGCGGCGTGCGCGGCCGGACGGCCGACGTCACGCCGGCACGCTCCAGGTTTACGCCCGGCAGCAGGTGCAGCAGGCGCACCAGCTCGGACTGGCGATGCGTGCCGGTCTTGCGCAGCGTGTCGCGGATATGCACGCGCACGGTATGGGGCGACAGGAATTCCCGCTCGGCGATCTCATTGAGCGTTTCGCCAGCCGCCAGGCGGATCGCGATGATGCTTTCCTTGCGCGACAGCCCGAACAGTGATGTCAGTACACTGGCATCGAGCACCGAACGCGATTCCGAATTGCCCAGCAGCATCATCGCCGCCGGCAGTTGCCACGGGCCTTCCACCGGCTGGCGCGACACCAGCGGCGTGACGATGATCGGCACCGGCTGGCCCCCGGAGGTGATATGCATCCATGAGCCCGACGCTGCATCGGCGCCGCGGTCCCGCACCGCGCCGTCGAGCAGCCGGCGCAGCACCGCCTGCAGCGCGTCGCTGTGGGCGCGCAGCACGCCGTCCTGCAGCGACAGGTTGCTGTCGGCCTGCACCAGCGCCTCGGCCCAGCTGTTGGCGTAGCGCACGCGCAGGTCGGCCTGCAGCACCATCACGCCGAAGTCCAGCGTATCGAGGCCGGCCAGTCCCAGGCTGGCCAGCCCGCTCAGCTCGAAATTGCGCTGCTGCATCCGCGCTGCGCGCACCCAGTGCGGCATCACATGCGCCAGGCGCCGCTCGCGCTGGCCCGCGCTGATGCTGCCGGCGCTGGTGCCGCTCATCAGCACGCAGACTTCGGCGTTCTCGATCAGGCGCATGCCCTGTTCCAGCCCGCTGCAGGCGAGCGTGGCCGCGGCCGGGGCGACCACCCTGCCGTCATGCGCGGCCGCGACCGTGGCTTGCGCCAGTTCCGGCATATCGGACGGGGCACAGCAGGGGCCGCCGTGGGGCAGGTCGAGCGGGCCGGGCAGCCACCCGGGCACGCTGACGCCGCTGGTGTAGCAGCCGTGCGGCGTCACGCCCAGGCGGGCATGGCCTGCGAGCTTGTCCCAGATCAGGTAGCGGGGGCTGCCGGTGGAGGTGTAGCGGGAAAAGAGGTCAAGGGCGGCGGGCATGGCCGCGACGTCCAGCGCTGACTCGTAGATAGAGTCGACCAGGCGATGAAAGTCATCGTCCGAAGTCGGGTGTTCGCCCATGTTCAAATTCCCCCCGGTGGCAAACGCCTCTTGCTCAGCGCCACGGCAAGTGGCCATCCTCTAGTGTTATCGGTTCCGTTCTGGCGTTCTGTATATGCGCCGATACGGCTGCTGCGGGCAACGCGCCGTTCCGGGCGGTTGCGGTACGCCAATCATGCCAAACAATGTTGTTTGTTTTATCCCCCGTGTCGGGGGGGAAAACACGGATTGTCGGCGTTGGCCGGCCGCTCTTGTCCGTACGGGGCCTGATACCGCCGCGCCGCGATGGTAATCGCCGAGAGGAAAACTTCAAAATTTTCAGCGCTGAAACAGTGCCAGGCGTTTCGCGCGCGCCACATCCGGCGGGCGCAATGATCGTGTCATACAGGGGCAAAAAAACACAGCGTACCCGTTTCTGCGTGCGGCTCGAGCCCTCTATTGTGATGCGGGAGGCCCATTGTCGGTGCCGGCCAGTTGGGCCACGCCGCCATCGACCTGGATCGTCAGGCTGGGCGAGGCCATGCGGATGCCGTTGGCGTCGAAATTGCGCTTGAGCCGTACGTTGAAGGCGCGCGTGATTTCCGCCTGCGTCAGCGGCCGGGTCTTGAACTGCGCCATCACCACGGGGCCGCTGGGGTCGAAGCGGTCCAGCCCCTGGATATCCAGCCCCGACAACAGGTTGCGCGCGTAGCGATGGTCGCGCGCGATCTCGGCGCCGGTGGCGCGGATCAGTTCCACCGCGCGGTCCAGGTCGCTCTGGTAGCTGATGCCGATATTGAACACCGCGTAGCCGTAGCCGCGCGACAGGTTCTTGACCGCCTTGATCTGGCTGTACGGCAGCGTATGCAGCGCGCCGCGGCCGTCACGCAGCTTGACCGTGCGGATGGTCATGCCTTCGACCACGCCGGCATGGTCGGGCAGTTCGATCGAGTCGCCGATGGCGATGGTGTCCTCGACCACGATAAAGAGCCCCGTGATCAGGTCCTGCACCAGGCTCTGCGCGCCGAAGCCGATCGCCAGCCCGACCACGCCCGCGCCGGCCAGCAACGGCGTCACGTTGACGCCCAGGTTGGCCAGCACCGCAATCACCGCGATCACCAGCAGCGCGATAAACGAGGCATTGCGCACCAGCGGCAGGATGGTCTTGACACGCATGCCGGGCTGCGCGCCGCGTCCGTGCATCGGCGACAGCGTCTGTGTGATGGCGGTGTCGATCAGCAGCCAGACCAGCCACGCCAGCAGCACGGTGCTGGTCACGCTGAACACCGTCTCGGTGATATGGCGCCCCGCAGTCGACGATTCGGCCAGCCGGACCAGAGATGTGTCCCAGGTGCGCATGATCATTTCCAGGAAAAACGCCCAGACCAGCACGCGCACCAGCGCCATCGCAAAGCGGCCGAAGCGTTGCAGGTAGGCCGAGCGCCGGCGGTCGCGGATGCGCAGTGCATGCGCCGTGGCCTTGGGCGAGCGCCTGGCGAGCATGGTCAGCAGCAGTGCGGCGACGAACAGTGCCACGGACGCGACCGTGCGGCGCAGGAACACGTCGGCATGTCCGGTGGCCAGGACGGTGCCGATCACCGACGCCACCACCACCGCCAGCACTGGCAGGTGCCACGCCTGGCCAGCAAGCCGCAACAGGTCGGTCACGGCCGGATGCGCCTGGCGAAAGGCCAGCGGCCGCTGGCTGATCAGTTGGCCGATCTGGCGGCGGAAATACAGCGCGAACACGCCGATGCCCAGCGCCGCGGCGATATTGGCGGTAGTGGACACCAGCGCCGCGAGGTTGGTGCCGATCACGGCGGTGACGCGGCCGTCGGTGGTGCTGTCGCCCAGTGCCGCCAGCGCGCCGGTACAGAACAACAGCCACGGCGAGCGCGCCAGCAGCTGCCGTACCGCGAGCTGCCGGTGGGCGCTGCGGAACAGCACGAAGATGACCTGGCATATCGCCGCCGCGAGCGCGCCCGCCACGATCGCATACGCGACCAGCACGCCGGCGACGCTCGCCGGCGACTGGGCAAAGGTGCGGTTGGCCAGCAGCATCGTGAGCCCGAAGGCCACCATCCACGGTCCGATATGGCGCAGCATGTAGATGGCGATGTCGACCCAGGAGGGCAGCTCGGGCAGCTTGCCGCGCTCGGCACGCGCTGGCTTGGGCGCACGCCGGCGCCGGATGAGGTGGCCGATCTCCCACAACAAAAAGCCGCATATCGCCCACACTGCCAGCACCAGCGCGAACTCGCGCAGCGACGCCAGCGCCGTGCGCGTGCCACTGTGGGTGATCGCGGCGCGCCATTCCTCACCTGCGAAGCGCATGCGCCAGCGCCAGTACTGCCTCGCGCCGTGGTCCTCGCGCAGGTGCAAGTCGACCTCGTCCAGCACTTCGGCCACGGCCGTGATCAGCCCGGGCGCCGACGCGCCGGCCTCGGCAGCCGCCGCGGAGGCGGGCGCCACGGCGGAGGCATCCAGGCCGCGCCGCATGGCCTGCAGCTGCCCCACCAGGGCGCGCCGCTCGCGATCGTCCTGCAGGGTGGCGATGACCTGGTCCAGCGACTGCGCCAGCAGCACGCTGGCCGGCGCGGCAGGCGCGCTGGCGGGCGCCGGCCGCGCCGCCTGCGGCAGCAGCCCGGCGAGCGGACCGGCCGGTGCGGCGCGGGCCGCTGGCGCCTGCAGCAGCGCGCACAGCCACGTCATCAGCAAGATCGTGAGCAAGATCGGCGCCGCCGGCGTGGCGCCAGGCAGCGGCAAACGAGCGGGGGCATTGCGTTCGGTTTTGCGCATGGCTTGGAATCCGTTGCCGGGTCCGGCGTGCCGCTGTCGGGCCTGGCGGGGGAGGGGCCGTCGATCGCCTCACTGTAGCGCATCGGCCGCGACTGGCGCGGGTGATGCCGGGGGCGCGTGGCCAAGGCGGCGCACTGCGCAAAAATGCCGGCACGCGCGCGTCGCTGCCATGCCACCCCGTTCGTCGCTTCGGACGATGCGTGTGCAGGCCCGATGCACGAAATTCGAACCCACTCCGGCACAGGCGTAATTTCTCCTGGCACATGCCGGCAACATCGAAACCGCGGGGCCGCACGCATCCGGCGCGGCCCGGCCAGTGACAACAGACAAAGGACAGACGGCATGGAACTCAATGCATCGGTATCGGCAGTGGTGACGGGCGGGGCCTCGGGCCTGGGCGCGGCAACGGCCCGCGCGCTGGCGGCGCACGGCGTGCGCGTGGCGCTGTTCGACCTCAACGTTGAAAAGGGCGAAGCGCTGGCGCGCGAGCTCGGTGGTGTGTTCTGCCAGGTCAACGTCACCTCCGAAGCCGAAGTCGAAGCCGGGTTTGCCAGGGCGCGTGCCGCGATCGGCCAGGAACGCATCCTGGTCAACTGCGCCGGCACTGGCAACGCCATCAAGACCGCTTCGCGTTCCAAGGAAGCGCCGGACCAGATCAAGCACTTCCCGACCGATGCCTTCGAACGCATCATCCAGATCAACCTGATCGGCACCTTCCGCTGCATCGCGCGCTCGGCCGCGGGCATGCTGACGCTTGACAGCGCCGACGGCGAGCGCGGCGTGATCATCAACACCGCGTCGGTGGCGGCGCAGGACGGCCAGATGGGGCAGGCCGCGTATTCGGCATCGAAGGCCGGCGTGGTCGGCATGACGCTGCCGATCGCGCGCGACCTCGCGGGCGAGGGCATCCGCGTCAATACCATCCTGCCGGGCATCTTCAATACGCCGCTGCTGCAGGGCGCCGCCGAGAACGTCAAGGCAGCGCTGGCCGCATCGGTGCCGTTCCCCAAGCGACTGGGGCAGCCGGAGGAGTTCGCTTCGCTGGCCGTGGAGATGTGCCGCAACGGCTATTTCAATGGCGAGTCGGTGCGCCTGGACGGCGCCATCCGCATGGCGCCGCGCTGAGGCCGGCAACGGCGCCAGTTGATCGGCGCGGCCGGCCACCATCGAGCCGGCCCGCCCCCGCAACCATCACGGAGACGCGGATGGAATTCAGCTACCTGGCGACGCTGCCCGCTGCAGTCCGCCATTTTGCCCGGCTGCGGCCCGATGCCGCGGCGTATTCGTTCGAAGGCCGGCTGACCACCTATGCCGGGTTCGAGAGCAATACCGACCGCGTGGCGCAGGCGTTGCTGGCCGAGGAGGTCGGCGTGGGCGACCGCATCGCCTACATCGGCAAGAACAGCGATCACTACTTCGAACTGCTGCTGGGCGCGGGCAAGTGCGGCGCGGTGATGACGCCGGTCAGCTGGCGGCTGGCGCCGCCGGAGGTGAAGTTCATCGTCGGGCATTGCGATGCGGTGGTGCTCTTCGTCGGGCCGGAATCCGCGGCCTTGGTGACGCGCCTGCTGCCGGCGCTGCCCATGGTGCGCAAGGTGATCGCCATGGAACCCTGCGCGGAGCTGGCCGAACGCCCCTGCTACACCGCCTGGCGCGATGCGCAGCCCGCCACGCCACCGGCGCACCATCCGGCGGCGCACGACGTCGTGCTGCAGCTCTATACGTCCGGCACCACCGGCCGGCCCAAGGGCGCGATGCTCACGCACCGCAACCTGACCATTGGCACTGAAGTCAGCGAACGCGAGAGCATTCCGTGGTCGCACTGGACCGCGGACGACATCTCGCTGGTGGCGATGCCGGTGGCGCATATCGGCGGCTCCGGCTGGGGGCTGCGCAACCTGCTGTCCGGCGCCAAGGGCGTGGTGGCGCGCGAATTTGACCCGCGCGCGGTGCTCGACTTCATCGAGCAGGAACGCATCAGCAAGCTGTTCATGGTGCCGGCCGCGATGCAGATCGTGCTGCGCGATCCACGCGCGCGGCAGGTGGACTACTCGCGCCTGAAGTACCTGCTGTACGGCGCCGCGCCGATTCCCGCGGCGCTGCTGCGCGAGGGCATAGAGGTGTTTCGCTGCGGCTTCGTGCAGCAGTACGGCATGACCGAGACCACCGGCACCATCGTGGCGCTGCCGCCCGAGGACCACACCACCGAGGAGGTGCCGCGCATGCGGGCTGCCGGCAAGCCGCTGCCGGGTGTCGAACTCAAGGTGGTGGACTACGAGGGGCGCCAGCTGGCGCCGGGCGAAGTCGGCGAAGTGGTGGTGCGCGCGCAGCACAACATGGCCGGCTACTGGAAGCAGCCCGAAGAGACCGCGCGTGCCATCGACGCCGAAGGCTGGCTGCGCACCGGCGACGCCGGCTACATGGATGCCGAGGGCTACCTGTACATCCACGACCGCGTCAAGGACATGATCATCAGCGGCGGCGAGAACGTCTATCCGGCCGAGGTCGAGAGCGCGATCTACGGCCACCCGCAGGTGGCGGACGTGGCGGTGATCGGCGTGCCCGACGAGAAGTGGGGCGAGGCGGTCAAGGCCATCGTCGTGCTCAAGCCCGGACTGGAAGCCGACCGCGACGGCATCATCGCGTGGACGCGGCAACGGCTGGCGGGATTCAAGGTGCCCAAGAGTATCGACTTCGTCGATGCGCTGCCGCGCAATCCGTCGGGCAAGCTGCTGCGGCGCAAGCTGCGCGAGCCGTTCTGGGAAGGGATGAACCGGCAGGTGAACTGAGCCAGTACGCCCACAGCAAAAGCCCGCCATAGTTGGCGGGCTTTTGCTTTGCCGGTTACCCCAGCCGCACACGGTTTGCTGCCGCGAAGCGGCGCAAGCCGAAGCCGGTGCGCTGCCTCAGTCGGCCTGGATGCCGAACTCCTTGACGATCTTGGTATAGCGCGTGGTATCGGCGGCAATCAGCTTCGACAGCGTTGCCGGCTCGCCGCCCGCGGGCGTCACCGCGATGGTCGCCATGCGCGACACCACGTCGGGCATCTTCAGGATCTCGTTGACGTGGGTGTTGAGCAGGCGCACCACGTCAGCCGGCATGTTCTTGGGTCCCAGCAATGCCTGCCACGCGCCGATCTCCACATCCTTGTAGCCGAGCTCTGCCAGCGTCGGCACGTTGGGCGCGAACGGCGAGCGCTTCTGGTCGGCCACCGCCAGCGGCACCAGGCTGCCGTTGCCGACGTACTGCGCGACCGCGCCGTAGGTGACGTAGGTCACCGGCACCTGGCCGCCGATTACGTCGACGATGGCAGGGGCGAGGCCGCGGTAGGGCACCTGGCTGATCTTGATGCCGGCGGACTTGTTGAACAGCTCGCCCATGATGTGCATCGGCGAGCCGTTGCCCGGCGTGGCATAGGTTTCCACCTTGCCGGCCTTGGCGCGGGCCACCAGGTCGCTCATCTTGGTGATGCCGGTGCCCTTGTTGACCACCACGAACAGCGACTGCGTGCCGATCTGCGCGACCGGCGTGAAGTCGTGCTGCACGTCGTAGCTGGCGCCGGTGCCGGCCTTGAGCACCAGCGGCGCGATGGCGACGGTGTTGGGTGCCAGCAGCAGCGTGTAGCCGTCCGGGTTGGCACGGGCCACGTAGGCGCTGCCGATGGTGCCGGCGGCGCCGGTGCGGTTTTCCACTACCACCGACTGCTTCAGGCGCGGGGCGAGCTTCTCCGCGAACAGGCGGGCCAGGACGTCGACATCGCCGCCGGCCGGATAGGCGACGACGATGGTGATGGGCTTGTTCGGGTATGCGCCCTGGGCCAGGGCAGTGCCGGTGGCGGTGGCGACCAGCGCGGTCGCGGCGGCCAGCGTGGCGAGTACTTTGCGGCGTGCAGACTTCATGATGTTCAGACCTCGGGAAAACTGGGCACCCGGCAGGGCCGGGGGCCGCATGGCTGGGGAGAGCCCGGCGCCTGCGCGGCACCGGGCGACCGCCGGACTCAGAAAATGTGCTTGATGCCGACCATCGAGCCCCACTGGTTCTCGCCCGGACGCGGGTTCGAACCGGGCGAGCCGCCGCTGACCGACATCGCCAGCTGGCCGCCGTTGTTGATAAAGCCGGCGGTCGCATACACCGAGGTGCGCTTGCTGAAGCTGTACATCGCGCGCAGCGTATACAGCATGGCCTGGTTGTCGCTGCCGTGGTAGTTCAGGAAGTAGACCTGGCCGGCAAGGTTGACCGCGGGCGTGATGTCGTAGGACACGCCGGCGTAGTACAGGTCGCTGATCGGCGTGGGGCTGCCTTCGTTGTCGCGGCGGATCCAGCCGGCGCCGAGCTTGGTGCGCTTCAGCAGCATGTAGCCGCCCACCGAGAGGCGGTCGTCGGTCAGGCTGCTGTTGGTCAGGCCGCCGAACGCGCCAGGGCCGCCGCGCTGCGAGTCGTATGCCGCGGTCACGCCCCAGGTCTTGTTGTCATAGCCGATCATGGCCGACCACTCGCGGCACGCCTTCTTGTCGGCGGCGTTCTCGCCGGCGCAGTTCGTGCCGGAGGGGCTCGGGCCGGCGTTGACCGCATCGCGCCCGAAGCTGTAGGTGGCGCCGAGCACGAAGCCACTGAAGTTGGCCTTGTACGAGATCGCATTGTCGGCGCGCGTATTGGGCAGGTAGCTGTCGAGCGAGCCCGAGCCGTACACGTTGGGGCCGAGAATATCGCTGTCCAGGAGAGCCCAGAACAGCATCGTGTACTGGCGGCCGAACGAAAGTTGCCCATATTGGCTGGTCAGCCCGACCAGCGCCTGGCGCCCGAACAGGCGGCCGCCCTGGTTGGAGGTGCCCGAGTCCGGCGAGAAGCCCGACTCCAGCACGAAGATGCTCTTCAGTCCGCCGCCCAGGTCCTCGGTACCGCGGATGCCCCAGCGCGAGGGCACGGTGGCGGTCAGGTTGGGCATGCGCACCAGTCCGTCGCCGTTGGCGCCGACATTGCTCACGTACTCGACACCCGTATCGATGACCCCGTACAGGGTGACCGAGGACTGCGCCGAGGCCAGCAGGGGGAAAGCCGCGGCCAGGCCCGCGGCGATTCGTGCAAGTTTCATCTACCAGTTTCCTTCCAGTTTTCCGTCTTGTAATCGTCTTGTGGTCCGGGCCGCTTCGATGGCGGCCGCGCTTCAGGGCAGGCTTGTGGTGGGCAGGTTCTTCTCCTCGTTATGGGTCTGCGCGGGCAGGCGGGCCAGGGCGATGCAGTCAGGGCAGCCATGTCCCGTTGGCGGGGCTTTGATGCAGCGGCCCATGGGAACCGGTGAAAAATGCTGCTTCAGCCTCTTGTATGTTTTATATATGGAACGTCAAACAACCTAAGAAACGTTGATGAAAATATAGCCGCGACTTTCCTTAAACTGTGAGGAGGGTTATCCCTAGTGCGGTCGCGCGACGACGGCATTGGCCGGCTGGTTCTGCACCCGGCGAGTGCGACGGGTGAGCACTGGCAGTGCAGGGAGCGGCATGCGTGGCCGCGTCCGCCGCTTGGCCGGGTCAGCTTGAAATCCGCATTAACAAAGGCATTGCGCCGGATGACAGGGTCCGGCGCTGCGAGGCGCGCGCGAACCGGCACATGCACCATGCCGAAGCAGTCCATGACAGAGGATTTCGACACTATCGTTAACCCTGATCCCACTTCGCCAGGCCGACGCCTATGCTTCAAAGGTTTTATTTGCAAACCTAGGTTTTATATATGAAACAAAGACAGCCCCACATCCCGGCACAACCGGACCGGCAGTTGCTGGAAGCCCTTGACAGCGGGTTTGCGGAGCGGGTCGCGCAGGTCGGACCCGACGGCGCGCAGGTGGCTTACCGCAGCGGCGGCACCAGCGGCCCGGTGATCGTGCTGCTGCACGGCATCAGTTCCGGCGCTGCCTCGTGGCTGCCGTGCGCCAGCCTGCTGACCGCGCAGGCGCGGGTGATCGCCTGGGACGCGCCGGGTTACGGCAACTCGACGCCACTGGCGCAGCCGCGGCCGCTGGCGGCCGACTATGCGATGCGGCTCGACGGGCTGCTGCAGGCGCTCGGCGTGCAGCCCGCGCTGATCGTCGGGCACTCGCTCGGCGCGCTGATGGCGGCGGCCTATGTCGCCAATGCGCGCAACCTGCCGGCGCGACTGCTGTTGCTCAGCGTGGCGCAGGGCTACGGCGGCCCGGGCAAGGAAGCGCAGGCAAAGGAGGTGGCGCGCCAGCGGCTGGAAGCGCTCGAATCCCTCGGCGTCGAGGGCCTGGCGCAGCGCGGCCCGGCCCGCCTGCTGAGCGAGGAGGCCGACCCCGGCGCCCAGGCCTGGGTGCGCTGGAACATGCAGCGGCTGAACCCGGACGGCTACCGGCAGGCGGTCGCCATGCTGTGCGGCGACGATATCGACGCCTACCTGGCGCGCCGCCCGGCAGCGCCGCCGACGCAGATCGCCTGCGGCAGCCGCGACGTGGTCACCACGCCGCCTGCATGCGGCACGCTCGCCGAACGCTTCGGGCTGCCGTTCTCGCTGATCCCGGATGCCGGCCACGCCTGCTATATCGATCAGGCGGCCGCCACCGCCCGCCTGATCCGGGCCGCGTTGCCTGCCGACCAGGCCTCTTAATCCTGACCCAATAGCGGCGGTGCCCCGCATCGCCGCCATCGGCGCGCACGTTGCGCCACCCGTCCCACATCGCTGCGCATTCCGCGGGTTAACCCCAGTCAATTTTTAAGGCGACGTTGTCTATAGTCGTACCTGTGTTCAATATCTAAACCAGTGTTTCATTAGTAAAACATGACGGACGCAAAGCAAGGTGCATCCGGACGACGTTGGAACACGGTCCCCCAAGCTGCAAGACATGGAGCAAAGCGCAATGGAAAGCCTCTCGTACAACCCGAACCTGGTGCCCTGGGAGCGTCCGGCGCCGAACAACGTCGCAGGCAAGGGCCATATCGAGCAACCCGGCAAGGTCGCCAACATCGTCTGGCAGACCCGCGCCAGCGCCGCGACCGCCTACGAGAACGCGCTGGGCGATGCCCTGGAAGCCGCGTTCGAGGGCGGCGCGCAGAACCCGCAGGACATCGTGCGCGCCTTTAATGCCGCCGGCTTCCTCGGCGTCGACGGCCAGCCCTGGACCGAAGAGCGCTTCCTGGCCGAAATGCGCCGGCTTGGCGCTTGAGCCCCGGCCCGCCCGCCCTCCACGAAACGCGTCGTAGCGAGAACAACATGGAATCGAACAAGCAAGCCCGCGCCGAAGCCCGCCTGAACACCGGCCTGCGCAACTACTGGTACCCGGTCGCCGCCTCGTGGGCGGTGTCCCATGCCCCGATCGGCATCACCCGCCTGAGCCAGAACATCGTGCTGTGGCGCGATGGCGCCGGCCAGGTCCACGCGCTGGAAGACCGCTGCCCGCACCGCGGTGCGCGCCTGTCGATGGGCTGGAACCTCGGCGACCGCGTCGCCTGCTGGTACCACGGCGTCGAAGTCGGTGGCGACGGCCAGGTCAAGAGCGTGCCGGCGGTCGAGAGCTGCCCGCTGGAAGGTCGCACCTGCGTGCGCAGCTACCCGGTGCAGGAGAAGGCCGGCGCGATCTTCCTGTGGTTCGGCGACCAGGCCCCGCAAGGCGAGGGCAGCCCCGACGAGCTGCGCCTGCCGGAAGAACTGGTCAGCGAAGAACACAGCAACTTCCTGTGTGTGGCGCACTGGGACTGCAACTACCGCTATGCCATCGACAACGTGATGGACCCGATGCACGGCGCCTATCTGCATGCGGTGTCGCACTCGATGGCCAGCGGCGAGAAGTCCGCCGTGATGCAGATCCGCGAAACCGAGCACGGCCTGGTATTCGAGAAGACCGGCCAGCGCGGCGTCAACTTCGACTGGGTGGAATTCGGCGAGACCGGCACGCTGTGGCTGCGCCTGGCGATCCCGTACCGCGCCAAGGTCGGCCCCGGCGGCCCGTTCGGCATCGTCGGCATGGCCACGCCGGTCGATGAAGACCACTGCATGGTGTTCTTCTGGCGTACCCGCCACGTGCAGGGCTGGGAGCGCGATGTGTGGCGCTTCCTGTATCGCAACCGCCTGGAGCAGCTGCACTGGGACGTGCTGGAGCAGGACCGCGTGGTGCTGGAGATGATGGCGCCCAATGCGCGCGATCACGAGATGCTGTACCAGCACGACGCCGGCATCACGCGCGTGCGCCGGCTGCTGAAGCGCCGCGCCGACCAGGAAGTGGCCGATGAGCCGGTCGCCATGCTGAAACCCGCGCAAGCCGCCGGAGCCGCCAGCCATGCCTGAGGCCCTCACGAACAACACGCTGCTGGCCGGCCGCAAGGTGCTGGTCACCGGCGCCGCGCGCGGCCTGGGCCTGGCCTTCGTCAAGTCGCTGGCTGAAGCGGGTGCTTCGGTGGCGATGGCCGACATCCTGGCCGAGCGCCTGCAGCAGGAAGCCGATGCACTGCGCGCCCGTGGCCTGAAGGTGGTGCCGGTGCCGGTAGACCTGGCCGATCCCGCCTCGGTGCAGGCCTGTGCCGAGGCCGCGGTCAAGGCGCTGGGCGGCCTGGACGGCCTGGTCAACAACGCCGCCGTGACCGATTCCGGCGGGCGCGACGCCAGCGCCATCGACATCGCCACCTGGGACCGCGTGATGAACGTCAACGTGCGCGGCACCTGGCTGATGACCGCCGCCTGCCTGCCGGCACTGCGCGCCAGCGGCCGCGGCGCGGTGGTCAACCTGGCGTCGGACACGCCGCTGTGGGGCGCGCCCAACCTGCTGGCCTACGTGGCAAGCAAGAGCGCCATCATCGGCATGACCCGTTCGCTCGCCCGCGAACTGGGCCGCGACCAGATCACCGTCAATGCGGTGGCGCCCGGCCTGACGCTGGTGGAAGCGACCGAATACGTGCCCCAGCATCGCCACGACCTGTATCGCGAACAGCGCGCGATCTCGCGCGAGCAGCTGCCCGACGACGTCTGCGGCGCGGTGCTGTTCGCACTCTCCGATCTTGCCCGCTTCGTGACCGGCCAGACGCTGGCGGTCAACGGCGGCTTTGTCATGCACTGATCACCGATCCACGGAAAACACAAGGAATCCAAATGAGCGATCTTTCCCAACAAGAAAACATCAAGCGTTCCTGGGACCAACCGGCCGGCGCCTCGTTCGACCAGTGGATGGAAGGCCGCGTCGCGCGCTTCGCCACGCGCAAGTACGACTGGGACGCGCTGAAGTTCCAGGCCGACTACGACCCCAAGTACCGCCGCGCGCAGATGCGCTACCTCGGCACCGGCGGCACCGGCGTGGCCGCGGACACCAATACCGTGCCGAGCGAGAACTTCACCTTCTCCACCATGATCATCCCGGCCGGCCATGAAGGCCCGTCGCATATCCACACCGACGTGGAAGAGGTGTTCTTCATCCTGCGCGGCAAGGTCAAGCTGATCCTGGAAAAGGACGGCGAGCGCTACGAAACCATCCTGACCGACCGCGACCTGGTTTCGGTGCCGCCGGGCGTCTACCGCGAGGAAATCAATATCGGCGAGGAAGACGCGCTGATGTGCGTGATGCTCGGCGCCAAGAAGCCGATCACGCCGACGTACCCGCCCGAGCACCCGCTGTCGAAGATCAAGCGCTGATGCCGGCATCCGCCCGTCCGCCAGCACTGACCATGAGCACGAACGCAATCCCAGCCACGCAAGCCGCTGCCAACGAGACTCCGGACAAGTACATCGTCCCGGGCCTGGAGCGCGGCCTGCGCCTGCTCGGCGAGTTCAGCAGCAAGGACCGCACCATGTCGGCCGCGGAACTGGCGCGCCGGCTCAAGGTGCCGCGCTCGACCGTGTTCCGCCTGCTGGCCACGCTGGAAATGCTGGGCTTTGTCGAGCGTGCCGACGGCGGCCGGGATTTCCGGCTCGGCATGGCTGTGCTGCGGCTCGGGTTCGAGTACCTGGCATCGCTGGAGCTGACCGAGCTGGGCCGACCCGTGCTGGAGCGGCTGCGCGACGAGATCGGCTACCCCACCAACCTGGTGGTGCGCGACGGGCGTTCGATCGTCTACGTGGCCAAGGCGGTGTCGCCGCGGCCGTTCGCGAGCTCGGTCAACGTCGGCACGCGCCTGCCGGCGCATGCCACGGTGCTGGGGCGCGTGCTGCTGGAAGACCTGTCGCTGGCGGAGTTGCGCGCGCTGTATCCGGAGACCCATCTCGAAGTCTTCTCCGACAGCACACCGCGAACGGTCGATGCGTTGCACGGCATCGTCCAGCGTGACCGCGAACGCGGCTACGTGCTGCAGGAGGGCTTCTTCGAAGCCAGCATCTCGACCATCGCGGCGCCGGTGCGCGACCGCAGCGGCAAGGTGGTGGCGGCGCTGGGCGCGACCATCCCCGCCGCGCATATCGATCCGGAACAACTGGACGCGATGGTGGAGCAGGTCAGGCTTACCGCGGGCGAGCTGTCGCGCCTGCTCGACTACCGGCCGTCGCTGCACAGCACCGGCAAGGTGGTGAATCTGTATCGGGAGTGAGGACAATGTCCATGATTGAACTCGGCGGCAAGGTTGCCGTCGTTACCGGCGGGTCCTCCGGCATCGGGCTGGCGACCGTCGAACTGCTGCTCGAAGCGGGTGCCGCCGTCGCCATGTGCGGCCGCGACGAAGCCCGCCTGCGCAGCGCCGAAGCGCAGCTGCGCGAGAAGTTTGCCGGGTGCCGGCTCTTTGCCGCCACCTGTGACGTGCTCAAGCCTGAACAGGTCGCTGCCTTTGCCGCCGCCGTGCAGGCCACGCTGGGCAACGCCGACATGCTGGTCAACAACGCCGGCCAGGGTCGTGTCTCCACCTTCGCGAACACCGAGGACGCGGCCTGGATGGAAGAACTGCAGCTCAAGTTCTTCTCCGTGATCCACCCGACGCGCGCCTTCCTGCCGCAGCTGGAACGTTCCAGCCAGGGCGCCATCGTGTGCGTCAATTCGCTGCTGGCGCAGCAGCCGGAGCCGCACATGGTGGCGACCTCCGCTGCGCGCGCTGGTGTGCTCAACCTGGTGCGCTCGATGGCCACCGAGTTCGCGCCCAAGGGTGTCCGCGTCAACGGCATCCTGATCGGGCTGGTCGAATCGGGCCAGTGGCGCCGCCGCTTTGAAGCGCGCCCCGAAGAAGACCGCCACCTGGACTGGGCCGCGTGGACCGCGCGCCTGGCCCAGCAGAAACATATTCCCCTTGGCCGCCTGGGCCTGCCTGTCGAGGCAGCCCGCGCCATCCTGTTCCTTGCCTCGCCGTTGTCTTCGTACACCACGGGCAGCCATATCGATATCTCCGGAGGACACTCCCGTCATGCCTAATCAGCAACAGTACGAACAACAACAGGTCACCGTGGGCTGCGCCATCACGGCGTTTCTCGAACAGTGCGGCGTCAAGGCTGCATTCGGTGTGATCTCGATCCACAACATGCCGATCCTCGACGCCATGGGCGAGCGCGGCAAGATCCGCTTCGTGCCGGCGCGCGGCGAAGCGGGCGGCACCAACATGGCCGATGCCTATGCCCGCACCACCGGCGGCCTGGGCGTGTGCCTGACCAGCACAGGCACCGCCGCGGGCAATGCCGCCGGCGCCATGGTGGAAGCGCTGACCGCCGGCACGCCGCTGCTGCATATCACCGGCCAGATCGAGACGCCGTACCTGGACCAGAGCCTGGCCTACATCCACGAAGCGCCGGACCAGCTCACCATGCTGAAGGCCGTGTCGAAGGCCGCCTTCCGCATCCGCAGCGCGGATACCGCTATCAGCACCATCAAGCTGGCGGTGCAGACCGCGCTGACGGCGCCGACCGGCCCGGTCAGCGTGGAGATCCCCATCGACATCCAGGCCGCGCTGATCGACCTGCCGGCCGACCTGCAGCCGTTGCCGGTGCCCAAGCACGTGCCGTCGACGCACGCGCTGGACGCGCTCGCCGAGCGCCTGGCCAATGCCAAGCGTCCGCTGCTGTGGCTGGGTGGCGGTGCGCGCCACGCCTCGGCGCAGGTGCGCCGCCTGATGGACCTGGGCTTCGGCGTGGTCACCAGCACGCAGGGCCGCGGCATCGTGGCGGAAGACGATCCCCGAACGCTTGGCGCCTTCAACCTGCACAAGCCGGTCGAGAACTTCTACCAGACCTGCGACGCAATGCTGGTGGTGGGCTCGCGCCTGCGCGGCAATGAAACGCTGAAGTATGAACTGAAGCTGCCGCGCCCGCTGCTGCGCATCGACGCCGACCCGGCCGCCGAAGGCCGCTGCTACCAGAGCGACTGCTTTGTCAGCGGCGACGCCGCGCTGGCGCTGGATGCGCTGGCCGACCGCCTGGAAGGCCGCATGAAGGTCGACCCGGCTTTTGCCGCCGACCTGCGCCGCGCGCATGACGTCGCCGTCAACGGCCTGGTCGATGGCCTCGGCCCGTACTCGGCGCTGGTGCAGGCGCTGCAGGAAGCGGTCGGCCGCAACTTCAACTGGGTGCGCGACGTGACCGTGTCGAACAGCACCTGGGGCAACCGCCAGCTGCGCATCTTCGACTCGCGTGCCGGCGTGCATGCGCTGGGCGGCGGCATCGGCCAGGGCCTGGCGATGGGCATCGGCGCCGCCATCGGCGCGGCGGCGACGGCCTCGGGCAAGAAGACCTTCACGCTGGCCGGCGACGGCGGCTTCATCCTGAACCTGGGCGAGCTGGCGACTGCGGTGCAGGAACGTGCCGACATGGTCATTGTGCTGATGAACGACAAGGGCTACGGCGTGATCAAGAACATCCAGGACGCGCAGTATGGCGGCCGCCGTCACTACGTAGACCTGCATACGCCCGACTACGCCGCACTGTCCAAGTCGCTGTCGCTGCGCCATGCACGCGTCAGCAGCCTGGCCGAGATCGGCACCGCGCTGGAGCAGGCCACGATCGAGCCCGGTCCGTTCCTGCTGGAAATCGACATGCTGTCCATCGGCAGCTTCAAGACCGTGTTTGCCGGCCCGCCGGTGAACAAGGAAACCCCGGCTTCGGAACAGGCCACCGTCAGCGCCTGAGGGAGACCAGAAAAATGCTGCATGTGTCCATGATTGGGTGCGGTGCGATCGGCCGCGGCGTGCTCGAGTTGCTCAAGAGCGATCCGGATGTCGTGTTCGACGTGGTGATCGTGCCCGAGAGCACGATGGACGAAGCACGCGGCGCGCTCTCCGCGCTGGCGCCAGGCGTCCGCGTGGCGACGCACCTGAACGACAGCGACGGCCGTCCCGACCTGCTGGTCGAGTGTGCCGGCCACCATGCGCTGGAAGAGCACATCGTGCCGGCGCTGGAGCGCGGCATCCCGTGCATGGTGGTGTCGGTGGGCGCGCTGTCCGAACCCGGCATGGCCGAGCGGCTGGAAGAAGCCGCGCGCCGCGGCGGCACGCAGGTGCAGCTGCTGTCTGGCGCGATCGGCGCCATCGACGCGCTGGCAGCGGCGCGTGTCGGCGGCCTGGACGAGGTCATCTACACCGGCCGCAAGCCGGCGCGCGCCTGGGTCGGCACGCCGGCCGAGCAGCTGTTCGACCTGGATGCGCTGACCGAGCCGACCGTGATCTTCGAAGGCAGCGCTCGTGACGCGGCGCGTCTTTATCCCAAGAACGCCAACGTGGCCGCCACGGTCTCGCTGGCCGGGCTCGGGCTGGATCGCACGTCGGTGAAGCTGCTGGCCGATCCGCATGCGGTTGAGAACGTGCATCACGTGGAAGCGCGCGGCGCGTTTGGCGGCTTCGAGCTGACCATGCGCGGCAAGCCGCTCGCGGCCAATCCCAAGACTTCCGCGCTGACGGTGTTCAGCGTGGTGCGGGCGCTGGGCAACCGCGCCCACGCGGTCTCGATCTAGTCGCGCTCCACGCGCCCCACAGACTTAGCAGGCAACGACAATGAACCCACAAGAAGTACTCCGCATCTGCATCGCGGGCGAATGGCGCCTGGGGACCGGCGACCGCTACGGCACGCGCTACCCGGCTACCGGCGAAGTGGTGGCCGAACTCAACGCCGCCAGCCTGGCGGACGTGGAAGAAGCCATGCAGGGCGCCCATCAGGCCTTCCTCACCAGCGGCTGGGCCCAGCGCAAGCCGCACGAGCGTGCTGCCGTCCTCTATCGCGTTGCCGAGTTGATCCGCGCGCAAGCCGAGCCGCTCGCCCAGCGCCAGCGCCTGGACAACGGCAAGCCGATCAGCGAGACGCGCGCGCTGGTGGCCAGCGCCGCCGGCACCTTCCAGTTCTTTGCCGCCGCCTGCGAGACGCTGGAAGAGACCATCACGCCGCAGCGCGGCGACTGCCTGACCATGAGCGTGTACGAGCCGATGGGCGTGGTCGCGGCGATCACGCCGTGGAACTCGCCGATCGCCAGCGAGGCACAGAAAATGGCGCCCGCGCTGGCAGCCGGCAACGCCGTGGTGGTCAAGCCCGCCGAGGTCACGCCGCTGATGGCGCTGGAACTGGCGCGCATCTGCGAAGAGGCCGGCGTGCCCAAGGGCCTGATCAGCGTGCTGCCCGGCAAGGGCTCGGTGATCGGCGACGCCATCACCAAGCATCCGCTGGTGCGCCGCGTGTCGTTCACCGGCGGCACCACCACCGGCAAGCACATCGCCCATATCGCCGCCGACAAGATGATGCCGGTGTCGCTGGAGCTGGGCGGCAAGTCGCCGACCATGGTGTTCGACGATGCCGACCTGGACCACGCGGTCAACGGCGTGCTGTACGGCATCTTCAGCTCGTCGGGGGAGTCGTGCATCGCCGGCTCGCGCCTGTTCGTGGCGCGCTCGCAGTACGAGGCCTTTATCGACCGCCTGGCCGCGGGCGCGGCGCACCTGCGCGTGGGCGACCCCGCCGACGATCGCACCCAGATGGGGCCGCTGATCACCGACCGCCACCGTGACAGCATCGAGTCATACGTGGCAGCAGGCGTGGAAGAGGGTGGCCAACTGCGCACTGGCGGGCTGCGTCCCGAGGTCGCTGGCCTGCCCAACGGCTACTTCTACACGCCGACCATCATCGAAGGGCTGGATAACAACGCCCGCATCTGCCAGGAAGAGATCTTCGGGCCGGTGCTGGTGGCGATCCCGTTCGACGACGAGGACGACCTGATCGCGCAGGCCAACGACAGCGTCTACGCGCTGGCCGCCGGCATCTGGACGCGCGACTACAAGCGCGCCTGGCGCGTGGCACGGGCCTTGCAGGCGGGCAATGTGTGGATCAACACCTACAAGCAGTTCTCGATTGCGACGCCGTTCGGCGGCTGGCGCGACAGCGGCCTGGGCCGTGAGAAGGGACGGCTTGGCATCCTGCAGTACATGGAGCAGAAGAGCGTGTACTGGGGCCTGAACGAACAACCGCTGCCGTGGGCCAACCACTGAACCCGGCAGGCTGGAGCTAGCAATGATCAAGGTATTGGGGATCGACGAGATCGTCTACGGCGCGGATGACTTTGACGCCTGCCGTGGCTTTTTCTCGGACTGGGGCCTGGCCATCAAGCGCGACGACGCGCAGGGCCTGGACTTCGAAACGCTGAACGGCTGCCGCGTGCTGGTGCGCCGCATCGACGACGCCACGTTGCCGCCCGCCATCGAAGCCGGCCCGACGCTGCGCGAAGTGGTGTGGGGCGTGGACTCGCAGGCATCGCTCGACCATCTGGCGGACGCAATTGCCGACGCACCGGGCTATGTGAAGCAAGGCGAGGGTGACACCCTGCGCATCGGCTGCACCGACCCGAACGGCCTGGCAGTGCGCTTCCAGGTCACGCGCAAGCATGACGTGCAGGTCGAATGCGCGCTGATGAACACATGGAACGACAAGCCGCGCCTGAACCAGCGCAGCCCGATCTACGACCACGCCACGCCGATCGAGGTGGGCCACGTGGTGTTCTTCGTGAAAGACGTAAAGGCCACGGAGCGCTTCTATGTCGAGAAGTTCGGCTTCGTGCCGTCGGATCGCTATCCGGATCGCGGCGCGTTCCTGCGCTGCACGGCGGACGGCGGTCACCATGACTTGTTCCTGCTGCAGCTGCCGGAACCGAAGAGCGGCCTGAACCACGTTGCCTTCACCGTGCGCGACATCCACGAGGTCTTCGGCGGCGGCATGCACGTCTCGCGCAAGGGCTGGGACACGCAGCTCGGCCCGGGCCGCCACCCAATCTCGTCGGCCTACTTCTGGTACTTCAAGAATCCGGCCGGCGGCCTGATCGAGTACTACGCCGACGAAGACCAGCTCGACGAGCACTGGGAGCCGCGCGCCTTCGAGCCTGGCCCGACCATGTTCGCCGAGTGGGCGATCGAGGGCGGCATCGACGGCAACACCCGCCGCCAGAAGAACGCGGGCGGACCGGCAGGCAAGTTCCTGACCGAGAAGCGGTAAGTCAGCAGCAAGCGGAAACGAAGGAAGCAGCATGAGTGCCCACCAGTCCCTGACCCTGCGTGTCCAGGCCATGCGTTACGAAGCGCGCGGCGTGGTCAGCATCGAATTGCAAGATCCCGAAGGGAAGACCCTGCCCGAGTACAGCCCGGGCGCCCATATCGACCTGCACCTGGGCAATGGCCTGGTGCGCAGCTACTCGCTGTGCGGTGCGCCGGAAGTGCGCCAGCGCTATACCGTGGGCGTGCTGCTGGACCGCGGCAGCCGCGGCGGCTCGCGCTATGTGCACGAGCAGCTGCGCGTGGGCACCACGCTGACCGTGGGCGCGCCGCGCAACAACTTCGCGCTGGACGAGTCCGCCGCGCACACCGTGCTGGTCGCCGGCGGCATCGGCGTCACGCCGATCGTCTGCATGGCGCGCCGGCTGGCCGAGCTGGGCAAGTCGTTCACGCTGCTGTACTGTGCGCGTTCGCGCGCCGAGGCGGCGTTTGTCGAGGCGCTGTCGGCGCATGGCGATGCGGTGCGATTCCACTTCGATGACGAGGCTGGCGTGCCGCCTGACCTGAAGGCAATGCTGGCCGGTCAGGATGCGCAGACGCACTTCTACTGCTGCGGCCCCGGCCCGATGCTCAAGGCATTCGAGGCCGCCTGCGAAGCGCACGGCTATCCGAATGTCCATATCGAGCGCTTTGCCGCTGACCCGTCGACCGAGGCGGTGCAGGAGGGCGAGTATGTGGTGTCGCTGTCGCGCACCGGTACCACCGTCAAGGTGCCGTCGGGCAAGTCGCTGCTGGACGCACTGCTCGATGCCGGCGTGGAGATGGACTACAGCTGCCGCGAAGGCGTGTGCGGTTCGTGCGAGACCGCCGTGCTGGAAGGCTGCCCGGACCACCGCGACAGCGTGCTGAGCAACAGCGAGCGCGCCAGCAACAAGACCATGATGGTGTGCGTCTCCGGCTGCAAGGGCAATCGCCTGGTGCTGGACCTGTAATTTCGCGACTGGGTGCTCCCCTCTCCCGCGTGCGGGAGAGGGGCGGGGGAGAGGGCAAGCGCTGGCCGCAGGCGACGCACTGCCACATTCCGATCTCCTCTTCAAAGGCCGCCGGGTGGTAGTTCCACGCGTGGATGCCGATCGCGAACGCCAGCCCTCTCCCCCGGCCTCTCTCCCGCAAGCGGGAGAGGGGAGCAAACCACCCCCACGAATCAAACGAGAAGTCCCGTGTTGACCCAGAGACAAGACGCAGCGCCGCCCGGCGCGCCGGTGGCCGCCACCGCAGGTATCGTGACCACGGCCGACAGCGCCAGCCAGGGCGCTGCCACGGCAACTGCCCGTACCGGCCCCGTCACCCGCGGCAACATCGTCGCCCGCATCGAACGCATGCCGGGCAACGCCATGCATATCCGCGCCCGGCTGCTGATCGGCCTGGCCACCTTCTTCGATGGCTTCGACGTCATCGCCATCGCCGCCACGCTGCCGCTGCTGATCGCGCAGTGGTCGCTGACGCCAGGCCAGATCGGCTTCCTGATCGCGGCGCCTTCGGTCGGCCAGCTGGTCGGCGCGCTGCTGTTCCCGGGGTTGGCCGAGCGCTTCGGCCGGCTGCGTTCGATCGGCTGGAGCGCGGGCATCATCGGACTGATGAGCATTGCCTGCGGCTTCGCGCCGTCATTCGAGATTTTCTTGCTGCTGCGCATCGTGCAGGGCCTCGGCCTTGGCGGTGAGCTGCCGGTGGCCGCCACCTATATCAACGAAGTCACGCGCGCGCATGGCCGTGGGCGCTTCGTGCTGCTGTACGAGGTGGTGTTCCCGATCGGCCTGATGGTGTCCAACGGCGTTGGCGCCTGGCTGGTGCCGCACTACGGCTGGGAGGTGATGTACTTCATCGGCGGCGTGCCACTGGTGCTGTTCTTCATCCTGCGCCGCGTGATCCCGGAATCGCCGCGCTGGCTGGCGGAGAAAGGCCGTCTTGACGAAGCCGATGCCGCACTGCGTGCGTTCGAGGCGCGCGCCAGGGGTCCGCTGCCGCCGCCGGTCAATGCCAGCAGCTACGACCGCATGACCCAGCACCCGCGCCGGCGCGTGCGTGACCTGGTCAGCAAGGCCTACCTCGGCCGCACGCTGGCGGTATGGATGTTGTGGGCGACCTGCGGCTTTATCCAGTACGGGCTGTCGACGTGGCTGCCTACGGTCTACAAGACTGTGTACCACGCGCCGCTGCAACTGGCGCTGAACCTTGCCGCCGGTGCTTCGGTGCTGGGTGTGGTCGGTTCGCTGGTATGCGCGATGATCGTCGACAAGGTCGGACGCAAGCCGGTGATCAACGTGTCGTTCCTGCTGTGCGCGCTGTCGCTGGTGCTGGCGGGCGTGTTCCACGCCTCCTCGGTATATGTGGTGGCGACCTTCTGTGCGCTGGCGATGGGCTTCCTCGCGAGCGGCTTTATCACCGCCTATGTCTATACGCCGGAGTTGTACCCGACTAGCGTGCGCGCGATGGGCTGCGGCCTGGGCGGAGCCTGGCTGAAGCTGGCGGCGATCTTTGCGCCCGGGTTGATTGCCGGCACCATCGGCAGCGGCAACCTCAGCGTCGCCTTCTTTGCGCTGGCGGTGGTGCCGGCGCTGGCGGCCATCACCGTGCATTTCCTGGGCATCGAGACCAAGGGTCGGGTGCTGGAGGAACTGGAGGTCTGAACGGGGGAGTGCTCGTCCCGTTCAGTTAGGGCCGCACCGTGATCCGGTGCGGCCTTTTTTCCTTCTGCGGGGCTCAGCTCATCCTCGCCCCGGTAACCGCCACCACCTTGGCCCAGCGCGCGATCTCGCTCTGCAGGAACTGCGTGAACTGGGCGGCATCGTTGCCCACCGGCACCAGGCCTTCGCCGGTCAGGCGCTTGCGCATGGCCGGCGACGCCACCGCGGCGCGCACGGATTTCTCCAGTTGCGCAACCAGGTCCGCCGGCATGCCGGCCGGGCCGAGCAGGCCATACCACGAGCTGTAATCGAAATTGGGTACCACGTCGGCGATCGGTGCGATCTGCGGGAACGTGGCCAGCCGCTTCAGGCTGCTGATGCCCAGGCCCTTGACCCGGCCGGCCTGGAGCAGGGGCTGCACGGTGGCGACATTGCCCAGCAGCAGGTCGGCCTGGCCGGCGACCACGTCGGCCACCGCAGGGCCCGCGCCCTTGTACGGCACGCTGACCAGGTCGATGCCGGCCTCATGCTTGAGCATCTCGCCGGCCAGGTGGTTGGCGCTGCCGAGGCCGGCCACGGCGATGCTGAGCTTGCCGGGTTTGGACTTGGCCAGCGCGATCAGCTCGCGCACGTTGTTCGCGCCCAGGTCGGGCCGCGACACCAGCAGCAGCGGTGAACTGGCGATCAGCGAGATCGGCGTGAAGTCCTTGATCGGATCGAACGGCTTCTTGTCGAATAGCGCGGGGTTGATGGCGTGGCTGGTGTAGCTGAGCAGCAGCGTGCCGCCGTCGGGGTCGGCCTTGGCCACCGCGGTCGCGGCGATATTGCCGGCCGCGCCGCCGCGGTTCTCGACAATAAAGGGATGCTTGAGGCGTTGCTCCAGTTCAGCGGCCAGCGCGCGGGCCACCAAGTCGGTGCCGCCGCCTGGCGTGGCGCCGACCAGCACCTTGGTCACGGCCGGGGCGGCCTGCAGGGTGCTGGGCAGCATCGTGCTGGCCGCCAGCAGCGCCAGGAATTCGCGTCGTTCCATGTTTTGTCTCCGTTTCTCTATTTATGTTTGTTCGATGGGCTGCGGCGTGTGCCGTCAGTCGTCTTCCGCGTAGCGGCGGCCGGCATCGAGTAGTTGGGGCGTGCCGATCAGCCGGTTCAGTGCATCGAAGTCGTTCATTTCCTCCATGAAGGCGCGTGTGCTGCCATTGGCCTTGAGCCCGGCGAAGTAGCGCTGCAGCTGGTGCGAGAGGAAGCGCACGGTGCCGCCCGGGTAGATCACGATGCGATAGCCGCGCTCGCCCAGTTCGGACGCGCTCTGGATCGGCGTCTTGCCGCCCTCGACCATATTGGCCAGCAGCGGCACGCGCGCGCCGAAGCGGCCGCAGACGTGGTCCATGTCGGTGGCGGACATCACCGCCTCGATAAACAGCGCATCGACCCCGCAGGCCAGGTAGGCTTCGGCGCGCTCGATGGCAGCGTCCAGGCCTTCCACTGCGACCGCGTCAGTACGCGCCAGGATCAGCGTGTCGGCGTCATGGCGCGCGTCGAGCGCGGCTTGCAGCTTGCCGCACATCTCGCGCACCGACACCAGCGACTTGCCGGCGAGGTGGCCGCAGCGCTTGGGAAAGCCCTGGTCCTCCAGTTGGATCATGGCGGCGCCGGCGCGCTCGAAGGCGCGCACGGTGCGCTGCGTGTTGAGCGCGTTGCCGTAGCCGGTGTCGCCGTCGACGATCACCGGCAGCGATACGCGGTCGGTGATGCGCGCCAGCACGTCGGCGGTCTCGGTGGCGGTGGTCAGGCCCACGTCGGAGCGGCCCAGCAGCGTGTAGGCGACCGCGCCGCCCGAGAGGTACAGCGCTTCGAAGCCGGCCTGCTCGGCCAGCAGCGCGCTGAGCGCATCGTAGACGCCGGGCGCCAGCACCGGCTCGCGCCGGCGCAGGCGTTCCTTCAGCGAAGGGGAGGGCATGCCGGCGGCGCTCATGCCGTAGCTCCCTCGGCGGCCTTGGCCGCATGCTCGGCCAGGATGCGCGCCATGTCTTCCTGGCGCACTTGCGGGCGCCAGGTATCGAACGCCATGCCGAGCGCGGCCGCCTGGCGCTTCTCGTACTTGAGGAAGGCCTGCGTGATCTCGCTGCCGCGCACGCCGCCGCGCACCGATCCGGCACGCACGTCGCCGTAGTACTCCTTCCAGTCGTCGGGCAGCGGCTGCGAACCCGGCACGGCCAGCCACAGGCGGAACAGGTGGCGCTTGCGGTCCGGCTCCTCATAGTCCTCGAACGGCGTGCGCGAATGCAGGGTGACGTAGTTGTTCAGCAGCTGCATGTCGCCTTGCTCCAGCTCCATGGTGAAGCAAAGCTGATCGCTCGGCATCAGCTCGTCCAGCAAGTCCAGCGCCTCGACCTGCGCCGGCGTCAGGCGCGGCAGCTCGGCAAAGTCGCGCTGGGCCGCGTCGGTGTTCTTGCGGTTGGTGCGCGCCGAGAAATACTCGGGATGGCTGCCGAAGATCGGGCAGCGGTAGTACGGCGGCTGGCTGGAGTCCTGGGTGCCCTGGTAGCTGTGGAAGAAGGTGCCCTTGAGCACCGGGATCAGGTCGGGGCGGCGGCGCTGGACTTCGTCATGCAGTGCGATCGAGCTGATCACCTTGCTGGTGCCGCCCGCGCGGGCGGTGCGGCGGCACAGCAGGCCGACCACGTCGCACGAGTCCTGGTGGAAATCGAGCCCGGCATTGGTGTTGTAGCCGCGGCCGCCCTTGACTTTGTATTCGCCGCCTTCATTGCGCACGTCGTTCATGAACTGGCTGGCGCGGTTCTGCGTGCGGCCCACGCCCATGTACAGGCTCATGCCCCAGTAGGCCAGGCGCGATTCTTCCTCGGTCCATTCGTCCACCGGGAAGCCCTTGACCAGGCACATGCCCCAGCCGCCCTGGGTGATGTCGATGGCGCGCTTGAGCACTGCGCGCGCGGCCTGGTTGAGCGGGAAGTCGGCCTGTTCCATCTCCAGCAGCGGCTTGTTCAGCGTCTTGGCGTGGTCGAGGGCGTCGCGCATGCCCTGGATTTCTGCCTCGTTCATGCGCAGGATCCAGGAGCGGTCGTCGCGAGCCTGTTGGGCGGTCCAGGCGACGGGGCGTTGCGATGCGGCGATGGGTGACATGTGGGGGCTCCTTCGGGTGTTTGTGCATGACGTTGGAAGCAAGTCTAGCGACGTCGCCTATCATTAGAAAAGCGAACATATTTGAGTTACTTCATAAGAGTTTTTGATGAAAATCGAGACCTTCCATACGCTCGAAGGCGTGCTGCAGACTGGCACCTTCGCCGGCGCCGCGCGCCAGGCCAACGTCACGCCCAGCGCGGTCAGCATGCAGATGAAGCAGCTCGAGCAGTACCTGGGCAAGCCGCTGTTCGACCGCTCGGGGCTGCAGGCGCGGCCCAACCAGCTCGCGCACGAGGTGGCCGACACCATGCGCCAGGCGCTGCAGAACCTGGAGGCGCTGCGCGCCGGCAGCGGGCTGGCGGTGGAAGGAGTGGTGCGGCTGGGGGTGATCGAGTCGCTGCAGCCGGTCGTGCTGCCCGGCATCGTGCGCTATGTGCGCGAGCGTCATCCCAAACTGGAGCTGCGCCTGGTGCGCGGCCGCAGCAGCACGCTGACGGCCTCGGTCAAGGCGGGGGATATCGATGCGGCGCTGGTGGCGCAGCCGGCAGGCGGCGGCTCGGCGCGGCTGCGCTGGACGCCGATGATGCGGCGCGAACTGATGCTGATCGCACCACCCGCGTCCACCGAGACCAACGTGGCGTCGCTGTTCCGGCTGTACGACTGGATCCGCTATGACCGCAATACCGTGTCAGGCGCCATGGCTGCGCAATACGTGCATACGCACGTGTCCGAAATCCGCGGCACGCTGGAATTCGACAGTGCGCCGGCGATCGTGGCGATGGTCAGTGCCGGGCTGGGTGTGTCGATTCTGCAGGGGCCCGATCCGACGCTGGTGCAGAACTACCCGGTGCGGCTGGTGCGGCTGGGCCGCGCGGCGCCGGTGCTGACCCTGTCGATGGTGACGCGCAAGGGTGATGACGACAATCGCTCGGTGGCCGCTGTGCGCGACGCCATGCGGATGACGTTGGCTTCGTACCAGCGCCAGAACGTGGCGGCGCGGCACTGAGGCGTCGTGAGGGCCGGGTTCGGGCACCCGGCAAGCCGTGTTTGTGACGGTTCCAGCAGCGCAGTTCGGCCGGAACCATATTCTTTGTCAGCCCTGCGCGCGCAACAGCTTGCGCAACCCCTGGTAGACCGCCTCGCGCTCTTCCGGCGAAAGCTGCCGGATCACCTGCGCCTGCCCCCGCCGCGCCAGCGGCATCACCTGGTCGTGCAGCGCGGCGCCGGCTTCGGTAATCGCGCAGATCAGCTTCTTGCGCGGCGTGTTGCCTGTCGAGGTCAGGTGCACCAGCCCGCGCTCTTCCAGCAGCCGCAGCGTGCGGCTCACCAGCGCCTTGTCCGACGTTGATTGCTTCACCAGCTCCGCAAAGGGCAGTTCGCGCGCGTGCGCGAGCAGCGCAAGGATGCGCCACTCCGGCACGGTCAGCCCGAACTGCTCGGCATATGGCTTCGTCACCGTGCTGCGCAGCGCGGTGACCAACTGGCTCAGCATCGTGGTCAGGAAATTGTCGACGGTCAGGCCGCTGCCGGCCTCGTCGAGGTCGGTCCAGGGGCTGGCAGGGATGTCTGGCGCGGGCTGGCCCTTCGCGGGCGCGGCGTCACGGGGCATGCGGTCCTCTTGATCGAATCTGTCGGCAATGGAATGTCAGGGCCGGTTGGCGGGCCAGATTGTCTCATATGCGGCATCCGAATCCGCCGGGGTGTGTTGCTGTCGATACTCCGAAACCAGAATGTGAGTATCTATAAATGTCAATTAGGGTTTAACGTAAGTTGAGTCGTCAATATTGGCGACCTAGGATGCTTGTGTTCCTGATGTGAACGTAAGTTTCGCTAATAAAACAACCGAAGCGTTGTAACCCCGAGCCAACCCTGTTTCCGCGGTGCGCACAACAGCCCACTCCACACCGCGAATGCCCCCACAGGAGCTGTTGATGAGACAAGACCGCCCCCGCCGTATCTTCCTTGCCGCCACTGCCATGGCCGCCTTCACGCTGGCCGCTGGCAGCCCGCTGGCAAGCGCCGCCTGGCCCGCCAGGACCGTGACCATGGTGGTCGCCTATCCGCCCGGCGGCGACACCGACGCCATGGCGCGCCTGTATGCCGACAAGCTGTCCGCGCGCCTGAAGCAGCCGGTGATCGTCGAGAATCGCCCAGGCGCCGGCGGCGTGGTCGGCGCGAGCTTTGTCAGCCGCGCGCAGGCCGACGGCTACACGCTGCTGTACACGCCCAACCCGTTCACCCTCGCACCGATGGTGCTCAAGCTCGCGCCCGCGGCCAGCTATGACCCGCTGCACGGCTTCACCCCGGTGATCCAGACCGCGGTGCAGGCGGTGCTGCTGGTGGCGAATCCGGCGGCGGGCGTAAAGACCGTCAGTGAGATGGTCGCCGCGGCCAAGGGGGGCAGGGCGCTGACCTACGGCAGCCCCGGCGCCGGTTCGCCGATGCATATCGCCGGCGAGATGCTCAACCGCGCCGCCGGCGTGAAGATCCAGCACGTGCCGTACAAGGGCGTGGCGCCCGCGGTCAACGACGTGGTGGCGGGGCATGTGAACTTCGCCTATGTCACGCTGGGCCCGGTGGCGCAGTACATCAACACCGGCCGGCTGATCCCGCTGGCGATCACCGACGCGAAGCGCTCGCCGCTGCTGCCCAACGTGCCGACGCTGGCCGAGCTTGGCTACAAGGATGTGGTGGTCGGCGCCTGGCATGGCGTGATGGCACCCAAGGGCACGCCGGCCGAGGTGGTCAAGGTGTTGAACCAGCAGCTCAACGACGTGATCCGTATGCCTGACGTGACCGAGAAGATGGCGACCTTCGGCGCCATCCCGGTGGGCGGCGCGCCGGCCGCGCTGGAAAAGGTCAACGCGTCCGACTACGAGCGGCTGGGCAAGGTCATCCGCGACCTGGCCATCACCGCGGAATGACGCCGGCCAGCGCATCGCATTCATGCAATCCGACAAGCAGGAGACCGGCATGAGCAAGGCCATCGTGGGAACCTCAACACCGCAGGTGACCGCACGGGAAAAGGTCATGGGGCGCGCGCAATATGCCGGCGACATCAGGTTGCCCGGCATGCTGCACGCCAAGGTGCTGCGCAGCCCGCACCCGCATGCGCGCATCGTCGGCATCGATACGTCGGCGGCAAAGGCGCTGCCCGGCGTGAAGCTGGTGGTGACCGGGCATGACGTGCCCACGCGCAACTGGGGCCCGCACCGCAAGGAGCAGCGCATCCTGGCGTGTGGCGTGGTGCGCCATGTCGGCGAGGAAGTCGCGGCGGTGGTCGCAGTCAGCGAGGAAATCGCGCGCGATGCGCTGGACCTGATCCGCATCGAGTACGTGCCGCTGCCGGCGCTGCTGACGCCGGCAGCGGCCCTGGCCAAGGGCGCGCCGGAACTCCACCCCGGCACGCACAATATTGGCCATGAGATGCGGATCGAACGTGGCGACGTGGAGGCGGGTTTTGCCGCGGCGGCCGCGGTGTATGAAGCCACCTACGACATGCACTCGCAGTACCCCGGCTACCTGGAGCCGATGGCCTCGGTCGCGGCGCAGGACGGCAACGGGCGGCTGACGCTATGGGCCTCGACGCAGTCGGTGTTCCTGGCCCGCGCGCGGCTGGCCGAGGCGCTGGACCGGCCCGCGTCGACCATCCGCGTGGTGCAGGCCACCACCGGCGGCGGCTTCGGCGCCAAGATCGTCGAGGAGAACAACAGCCTGATCTGCGCCTTCCTGGCGAGCCGGCTGGAGCGCCCCGTGCGGCTGGTCAACAGCCGGCTGGAAGATTTCCAGGGCGCGCGCGCCAGCGTGCCGATGAAGGTTTGGCTGCGCATGGGGTTGTCGGCCGACGGCGTGATCCTCGCCAAGGACGTGCGCATCGTCGCCGAATGCGGCGCGTACTCGGGCCTGGCCGGCGACGTGATGCACGTCACCGCGATGCGCAGCGACAATATGCACCGCGTGCAGAACGTGCGCTCGCACGCGGTGATGGCCTATACCAACAACCCGCCGCGCGGCGCCTTCCGCGGCTTTGGCGGGCAGCAGATGCAGTTCCCGCTGAACTGCCACCTGACCGTGCTGGCCGGCATGATCGGCATGGACCCGGTGGAGGTGCACAAGCGCAACGCGATCGGCGCGGGCGAGACCAGCGTGCACGGCTGGAAGATCAGCAGCACCGGCATGGCAGAGTGCCTGGACATGACCCGCAAGGCCATCGGCTGGGACGAGAAACGCGCCGCCCCGCGCAGCACCGGCACGCGCCGGCGCGGCGTCGGGATTGCCGCGGCGATGCACGTCAGCGGCAACCGCACGCTGGGCAACTGGGACGGCTCGACCATCCTGCTCAAGGTCAATGAGGACGGCCGCGTGATGCTGCAGACCAGCGAATGCGACATCGGGCAGGGCGCCAACACCATGCTCAGCCAGATCTGTGCGCAGGAACTGAACATCCCGTTGTCGCACGTGACCGTGATGGCGCCCGACACGGATACCGCGCCGTTCTGCCTGGGCTCGCTGGCCTCGCGCGTGACCATCATCTCCGGCAACGCGGTGCTGCGCGCTGCGCGCAAAGCGCGCGCGAAGCTGCTGGCGCTGGCGGCGGAAAAGCTCGGCGTCGATGCGGAGCGGCTGGTGATCGCCGACGGCCGTATCAGTGCGCAGGACCAGCCGGACAAATCCGCCACGCTGGCCGAGATCGCGCGGCTGCATATCTTCCGTCACGGCGGCGAGGGCATCCACGTGCGCGCCACCTACGACGCGCCCACGGTGATGCATGACGCCGACTACTACGGCAACGTCGCGCCGGCGCATTCGTTCGCGGTGCAGGCGGTGGAGGTAGAAGTCGACACCAGCACCGGCCAGGTCACCGTGATCGACAGCTTTGTCGCAGACGACTGCGGCAAGGCGATCAACCCGCTCGCGGTGCACGGCCAGACCCACGGCGCCACCGTGCAGGCGATCGGCTGGACCCTGTATGAAAACCTGCATTACGAGGATGGCCGCCTGATGAACGGCAACTTTGCCGACTACACCATGCCTACCGCCGATGCGGTGCCGATGCTGCGCACGGACGTGGTCGAGTCGAACGATCCCAATGGACCGTATGGCGCCAAGGGGGCCAGCGAAACCGCGATCCTGCCGGGTGCGGCGGCGATCGCCAATGCCGTCTTCGACGCCGTGGGCGTGCGCATCCAGTCGCTGCCGATCACGCCGGAGAAGGTGCTGGCGGGTCTGCGCGAACTGAGGGAGCAGGGGGCTACCAATGCGTGATTTCGAGTTCCTGGAGCCGGCGACCGTGGCCGAGGCGAGCCGCATGCTGGCCGACCTCGGCGATAGCTGCCGCATCTTCGCAGGCGGCACCGCACTGATGCTGGGCATGCGCCAGCGCATGCTGACGCCGAGCCACCTGGTGTCGCTGGGGCGGCTGGACGCGCTGCGGGGGATCAGCTTCGATGCGCGCGAAGGCCTGCGCATCGGCGCGCTGACGCTGCATGCCGAGGTGGCGCGCTCGCCGCTGGTGCAGGCGCATTACCCGATGCTGGCCAGCATGGCCGCGCGCGTGGCCAATCCGCAGGTGCGCAACCAGGGCACGCTTGGCGGCAACCTCTGCTATGCCGATCCCGCCACCGATCCGCCTGGCTGCCTGATGGCGCTCGGCGCGCAGATCGTGGTCAGCGGCGGCAACGGCGAGCGCGTGATCGATATCAAGGACTTCCTGGTCGACTACTACGTCACCGCACTGGCACCGGACGAGGTCGTCACGCAGATTCGCCTGCCCGCGCCCGGCGTGGGCGCCGATGGCCGCTATGCGCGCTTCCTGCGCACGGCCGCCGAACATCGGCCACTAGCCAGCGTGGCGCTGGCGGTGCGTCGCGAAGGCGCGTTCTGCGCCGAGGCGCGGCTGGCGGTAGGCGCATCCACGCCGATCCCGGCCAGGCTGCGCCGTGCCGAGGCGCTGCTGGCCGGCAAGGCCGTCACCGCGGAACTGGCCGAGGAAGCGGCAGCCATCGTCGCCGCGGACATCAACGCAGTCTCGGACATGCGCGGGTCCGAAAGCTACCGGCGCGAAATGGTGCGGGTAGTCACGCGCCGCACCATCGCCGAGTTGTTCGGCGTGGCATCCGAGTAAGGAGTCCTCATGAACAAAGTCAGCATCGAACTCACCGTCAACGGTGAAGAACACCAGGTGGAAGTGCTGGCCCGGCGCCTGCTTTCCGACCTGTTGCGCGACGACCTGAACCTGACCGGCACCAAGCGCGGCTGCGAGACCGGCATTTGCGGCGCCTGCTCCGTGCTGGTCGACGGCGAGGTGGTCAAGTCCTGCCTGATGCTCGCCGTGCAAGTGCGCGGGCGCCATGTGATGACCGTGGAAGGACTGGCCGCCGACGGGCAGCTCCATCCGCTGCAGCAGTGCTTCATGGACAACGGCGGGCTGCAGTGCGGCTACTGCACGCCGGGCTTCCTGATGGCCTCGTGCGCGCTGCTCGCCAATAACCCCAACCCTACGGCAGAAGAGGTCCGCCACGGCCTGAACGGCAACCTGTGCCGCTGCACCGGCTACGTCGGCATCGTCGAATCCATCCTGTCCGCCGCGGAGAAAATGCGTGGAAATTGAAAAGACCCTCATCACCGCGGCGCCGCCGGCGCGCGTGTGGGAGCTGCTGCTCGACCCCAACGTGATGGGCGCCTGCGTGCCCGGCATGGAATCCATCGAAGTGCTCAGCGATGTCGAGTACATCGCGCACATGGTGGTCAAGATCGCCTTTATCAACGCGCGTTTCCGGCTGCATACGAAGATCGTCGAGACGCGGGCGCCGCATTACCTGCGCACCGAGGGCACCGGCGAGGATGCCTCGGTGGCCAGCTCGCTGCGCCAGTCGAGCGAGATCTTCCTGACCGGGCAGGATGATGGCTCGACGCAGCTGCGGATCAAGGTGCAGGTCGATGTGCTGGGCCGGCTGGGCACCTTCGGCCTGAGCGTGATGAAGACCAAGGCCGACCGCATGTGGGACGAGTTCGGCGCCAACCTGCTGGCGCGGCTGTCGCCTGACAACGCAACGGTTGCCGCGCCACAACCTGCGCCCCGGCGGCCGGAAGCCGCTGCGGGACAGGGACCGGTCGCGGTCAACGGCCATGCGGTGCTGCCGGCGCCATCCGTGCCGGCGGCCGCGGCCATGGGCGGGCTGTTCGCCCGCTGGTTCGGCCGCGGCGAGGCCGCGCGCGGCCCCCACAGCGACATCTGCGTCGAACTGCGCCGACGTGACGAAACCGTCGTGGTGCGCTGGCCGGCGGCGCATGGCGAGCAGTGCGCGGCCTGGCTGCGCGATTACCTGCGCCAGGAGGCATAGCGGGCGCAGGGCAGGGTTTTGTCCGCAATACGGGTACCCTACGGGTCGCAGGCGTGATATATGGGAACGTTACGCCAAGACCGAATATTGCAGAGACAGACCATGACTACCGATTCGCCGCAGGATGAGGCCCAGGAGAGCGGCCAGGGTAGCGGCCAGGATAGCGGCCAGGACAAATACATCGTGCCGGGGCTGGAGCGCGGCCTGCGGCTGCTGGGCGAGTTCAGCAGCCGCGAGCGCACCTTGTCGGCCGCCGAGCTGGCGCGCCGGCTCAAGGTGCCGCGTTCTACCGTGTTCCGGCTGCTGGCCACGCTGGAAATGATGGGCTTCGTCGAGCGCACCGATGGCGGGCGCGAGTTCCGCCTCGGCATGGCGGTGCTGCGCCTTGGCTTCGACTACCTGGCGTCGCTGGAACTGACCGAGTTGGGCCGGCCGCTGCTGGACCGGCTGCGCGACGAGATCCACTACCCGTGCAACCTGGTGGTGCGCGACGGTCGCTCGATCGTCTACGTGGCCAAGTCGGTGGCGGCGCGGCCGTTTGCCAGCACGGTCAATGTCGGCACGCGGCTGCCGGCGCACGCCACCGTGCTGGGGCGCGTGCTGCTGGAGGACCTGTCGCTGGAAGAGCTGCGCGCGCTGTATCCGGAGGAGCGGCTGGAGGTCTACTCCGAAAGCACCCCGCGCACCGTCGAGGAGCTGTACGAGATGGTCCAGCGCGACCGCCAGCGCGGCTATGTGCTGCACGAAGGATTCTTCGAGGCCAGCATCTCGACCATCGCGGCGCCGGTGCGGGACCGCAGCGGGAAGGTCGTGGCGGCGCTGGGCGCGACCATCCCGGCCGCGCGCATCGACCCGGACCAGCTCGACATCGTGGTGGAAAAGGTCAGGCAGTCGGCCGCCGAGCTGTCGCGCCTGCTCGATTACCGGCCGCAGGTGCCCAAGCCGTTCGTCTGACCGGCCATCCGACTGGAAGCGATATGCTTACCGCGGAATAGTGCGGAGTCGCCTTCAGCGTGAGCGTTCGGGGCGATAACCCATCAGCCCCGACAGGTCGCAGTTTGACCTCTTTCTCCACACGCTCGCGCAACGTGCCATCGTGCTCGAAGCGCTGCTGCGGCCCCGCCACGCTGATGGCGGCAATCACTTCGCCGTCGGCGCCGCGCACCGGTGCCGCACAGGAGTCGATGCCCGGTTCGTAGGCAGAAATGCTCCACGCGCAGCCCCGCTCGCGATCGGCGGCCAGGATATCGGCCAGCCGCGCATGGGTGGCCGGGCTCTGGCCGGTCACGGTCGGCAGCGGGTCCGGCCCCAGCAACTCGCGCAGCGTCTCCGGAGGCAGCTCGGCGATCAGCATCCGGCCGGGCGTGGTCAGGTGCGCGGCAACACGGCTGCCCACCTGGATATTGCTGACCAGGGCGGCTTCGGGCATATGGCGCAGCAGGTAGAGCGCATGACCGCCGTCGCGCACGACCAGGTAGGCCGACAGCTGCAGCGACGCGCTGAGACGCGTCAGCACCCGGCCTGCGAAGATGGTCAGGTCGTTGGCCGCCAGCAAACCGGCTGAGATGGCGTCAACCAAGGGTGAACCCTAGGCCGTGACAGATGGGACAAAAAAGAAAGGCCAGCCGCACATGGCGGCTGGCCTTGGAGAACGTCCGCTGCCGGCGGGCGGCGACCTGCCGCTCAGAGCCCGAGCACGAGCTTGGCGATGATGTTGCGCTGGATCTCGTTGGACCCGCCGTAGATCGACGCCTTGCGATAGTTGAAATAGCGCGGCGCCAGCACCGCGGCATAGTCCGGCCCGACGCGCGGCGCGGCCTCGCGGCCTTGCAGCTCGGCCCAGGTGTCCCGCACGAACGGTAGCGCCGCCGGGCCGGCGGCTTCCACCGCCAGTTCACTGGCCGCCTGCAGCGTCTCCGTGCCCGTGAGCTTCAGCATGCTCGAAGCCGCGCCGACCGAACTGCCCGATTCCAAGCCCGAGAACACGCGCAACTCCACCGCTTCGAGCGCCGCGGCGCGCACGTGCAGCGCCGCCAGCTTGCGGCGGAAGGCGGGGTCGTCCAGCAACCGGCCACCGTCGTCGGCGGGCTGGTCGGCGGCAATGTCGGCAATCTTGGCCAGCTGCTTGCGCAGCATCGGGCTGTAGGTGCCGCCGCGCTCGAACTCCAGCAGGTACTTGGCACAGGTCCAGCCCTTGCCTTCTTCGCCGATGCGGTTTGTCACCGGCACGCGCACGTTCTCGAAGAAGACCTGGTTCACTTCCTGCTGGCCGGCCATGGGGCCGTCCAGCGTCGGCAGCGGCGACACCGTGATGCCGGGCGTATGCATGTCGAGCAGCAGGAAGGAGATGCCTTCCTGGCGCTTCGATTCGCGGCTGGTGCGCACCAGGCAGAACATCCAGTCGGCCCACTGCGCGTGCGTGGTCCAGATCTTGGCGCCGTTCAGGACGTAGTACTCGCCGTCGCCATCGGTGACGCGCTCCGCGCGCATCTGCAGCGAGGCCAGGTCCGAGCCTGAGTTGGGCTCGGAATACCCCTGGCACCACCAGACGTCGGAAGCCAGGATCGGCGGCAGGAAGCGCGCCTTCTGCTCGGGCGTGCCGTACTTCATGATCACCGGCGCCACCATCTTCAGGCCCATCGGCGATACCGGCGGGCAGCCGGCGGCGGCCAGCTCGGACTGGAAGATAAAGCGCTGGGTCGCGTTCCAGCCCGGGCCGCCGTATTCCTCGGGCCAGTTGGGCGCGGCCCAGCCGCGCGCATGCAGCGCCTTTTGCCAGCGCACCTGGCCGGCCTTGTCGAGGTAGCCGTTCTTGGACTGCGCCATCATGGCGCGCAGGTCGGCGTCATGGGCCTGGGCGATCCAGGCGCGTACGTCTTCACGGAACTGCTGGTCTTGCGGGGAGAAATCGAGATGCATCGACGGGCCTCGCTGGGATAGTCGTCTGGGTTGGCGGGGAGGCGGGCCTTATGCCGCGGCAGGATAGAGCAGGTCGGCGTAGCGGCGCAGGTGGTGTTCGGCCGAACCCATCTGCAGGTCGATCGCCGTGACGCGCTTGAAGTAGTGGCCTACCGCCAGTTCTTCGGTGACGCCCATGCCGCCGTGGATCTGCACCGCGGCCTGGCCGACGAAGGCACCCGCCTGGCCTGCCTGGATCTTGGCCGCGCACGCAGCCTGCGCACGGACCTCCGGCGCACTCGTCGCACTCGCCGCCTGCATCGCCGCCACCTGGGTCAGCCCCACTGACTGCTCGAGCTGCATATACATGTCGGCCATGCGGTGCTGCAGCACCTGGAAGGTACCGATCGGGACGCCGAACTGCTTGCGCTGGCGCGCGTAGTCGATGGTGTCGGCCAGCATGCGCGCCATCGCGCCGTTGGCTTCGGCGGCGAGCGCGACCATGGCTTCGTCGCACAAGCGCTCGATCAATGCGAACGCTTCACCTTCGGCGCCGATGCGCTGGCTGGCTGGAACCTGCACGCCGTCGAGCAAGACCTCGGCGGCGCGCTGGCCGTCGAAGGTTGGGTACTCGCGCAGACCCACGCCCGGCGTATCGCGCGCGATCCAGAACAGGCTGATGCCGTCGCGGTCACGGCGCGTGCCGGCGGTGCGGGCGCTGACCACCAGGTGCGAGGCGAACGGCGCGCCGACCACCGCATGCTTTCGTCCGCTTAGCTTGTAGCCGTCGCCCTGGCGCGTGGCAGTCGCCTGCACGTCGTGGCGGCAGTAACGGCTGGCGGGTTCAGCGTGGGCCCAGGCCGCGGTCGCTTCGCCGCCGATGATGGCCGGCACCCACTGCGCCGCCAGTTCGGGGTTGCCGTGCACCAGCGCGCCGCCGCCCAGCACCACCGTGCCCAGGTAAGGCTCCAGCACCAGGTGGCGGCCGAACTGCTCCATCACGATCATGTGCTCGGCCGCGCCGCCGCCCAGGCCGCCCAGCGTCTCGGGGAAGGCCGCGCCGAGGATGCCGAGTTCGCGTGCGAACGCGCGCCAGCAATCCGGGCGCCAGCCCGCGGCGGATTGCGTGGCAGCGCGACGCGCTTCGAAATCATAGTGATCGGCCAGGTAACGCGCGATCGTGTCGCGCAGCATCGACTGTTCTTCGCTGAACTGGAAATCCACCGTGGCTCCTTCGGATTGGGGATGAGACGTGACTGCGGTCGTCTGCCGGGCATGATCCGGCCGAGCCGCCGGGTGGCGCATCGTCGCATCGGACGAAGCCGCGCGGCCGGGGCAAAGTCCCGTTTTATGCGGCGCTGCGGCAAACCTTGGCCGCGGCGCTTCGTCGCTTCCGACGATGGTTGAACCGCCGGGCCTTCCCAGAATGCGGGATTGGCAATCGCCTATACCGTGACACCTGTCGAGGAGCTCAACGTCATGCATCCGCACATCCACGCGCAGCGCACGCCAGACAAGCCGGCCGTCATCATGGGCAGCAGCGGCGCAGTCGTCACCTACCGCGAGCTCGACGCGCGCTCCAACCAGGTCGCCCAGCTGTTCCGCGCGCGTGGGCTGCGGCCGGGCGACCGCGTCGCCTTCATGGTGGAGAACCATCCGCGGCTGTTCGAGCTGTGCTGGGGTGCGCAACGCAGCGGCATCGTCTTCATCTGCCTGAGCACGCGGCTGAACGTGGCCGATGCCGCCTACATCGTCAACGACAGTGGCGCGAAGATGCTGGTGACCACGCAGGCGCAGGCCGAAACCGCCGCGGCGCTGGCCGGGCAGACGCCTAACCTGATCGGCAGGCTGATGCTGGACGGCACCGTGCCAGGCTACGAGGCCTATGAAACGGTGTTGCGCCGCTGCCCGGCCACGCGCATCGAAGACGAGGCCACCGGCGGCGACATGCTCTATTCCTCCGGCACCACCGGCCGGCCCAAGGGCGTGTTCGCGGCGCCGGCAAGCCCGCGCATCGACGATCCCACGCCGCTGACGGCGCTGTGCCAGCGGCTCTACGGCTTCGATGCCGACACGCGCTACCTGTCGCCCGCGCCGCTGTATCACGCCGCGCCGCTGCGCTACAACATGACCGTGCAGGCGCTGGGCGGCACCTCGGTGGTGATGGAGCATTTCGACGCGGAGCAGTTCCTGCAGCTGGTGCAGCAGCACCGCATCACGCATACGCAGCTGGTGCCGACGATGTTCTCGCGCATGCTCAAGCTGTCCGAGGCGCAGCGGCTCGCGTACGACGTATCGTCGCTGCGCGTGGCGATCCACGCGGCCGCGCCGTGCCCGGTGCAGGTCAAGGAAGCGATGATCGACTGGTGGGGCCCGGTGATCTGGGAGTACTACGCCGGCACCGAAGGCAACGGCGTGACCGTGGTCAGCACCCAGGAGTGGCAGCAGCGCAAGGGCACGGCGGGGCGGGCGATGATCGGCAAGCTGTGTATCTGCGGCCCGGACGGCGAGCTGATGCCGCCGGGCGAGCCAGGCACGATCTACTTTGCCGAGGGCCGCGCCTTCGCCTACCACAACGACGACGCCAAGACCGCGGAGTCGCGCCACCCGCAGCATCCGGACTGGAGCACCATCGGCGATATCGGCTACGTGGACGAGGAGGGCTACCTGTATCTGACCGACCGCAAGGCCAACATGATCATCTCCGGCGGCGTCAACATCTATCCGCAGGAGGCCGAGAACCTGCTGATGACGCACCCCAAGGTGATGGACGTGGCCGTGATCGGCGTGCCCAACGAAGACTTCGGCGAAGAGGTCAAGGCCGTGGTGCAGCCCATCGACATGGCGCAGGCCGGGCCGGAACTGGCCGCCGAGCTGATCGCCTTCTGCCGCGCTAGTTTGTCCTCGATCAAGTGCCCACGCTCGGTGGACTTCGCCGCCGAGCTGCCGCGCCTGCCGACCGGCAAGCTGCTCAAGCGGCTGCTGCGCGACCGCTACTGGGCCGGGCACGCCAACAAGCTGGTGTGACACCAGTGCCGGCGGCGCGGTGCTGCCAGCGCCGGCCGCCGGATCTCCCTTTGCTGCGTCGCCCGTACTCTGCCTGAAACGCGCCGGCCATCGCACCGCCACTGTTTACGCCATAATTCCGTGTTCCATCCCAGTCACGCCCGCCCCGGCCTGCACCGCAGAGAAGGGCAGGCGTGTTGCTCCGCCCGCGGCGGCGGCCATGCGCGCAAGACAACAACACGCCAATGGCAAGTATCGAGGAGACAGGGCGGCGCACGCCGTCCCCCACCGGCGCCGGCGCCGCATCGCTGGCGGCCAAGCTGCGTCCGCCGCTGCTGACCCCGTTCCAGGTCGAGCGCGCGGGGATCTGTGACGCCGTGTGCGCCGCGGGCTTCGTCAAGCTGGTGCTGGTGCGCGCGCCGGCGGGCTTCGGCAAGACCACCGCCATGCTCCAGTGCCGCGCGCGGCTGGAGGCCGCGGGCGGGCGTACCGCCTGGCTTACGCTGGACCGTTCGGACAACGACGCCACGCGCTTTCTCGGCTCGGTCGAAGCCGCCATTGCGCAGGCGCTGGGCGGCAGCGTGGCGGGCCGGTCCGCGCGCCCCGCGCTGGCGCAGGATGCCGGCGAACAGGCGCTGGCGCTGATCGACCGCCTGGCCAGCTACAGCGGCGCCTTCACGCTGTTCCTTGACGATTTCGAAGCGATCCAGAATGCCGCCGTGACCGGCCTGGTCTGGCAGCTGGTGGAAAGCCTGCCGCCGGGCTGCCGCGTGGTGATCGGCACGCGCTGGGTTCCTGAATCCGGGCTGGGCCGGCTGCGCGCGCGCGGCGAGCTGCTTGAGATCGAGCCCGCGCAACTGCGTTTCAGCGCCAGCGAAACTGAATCCTTCCTGCGCCAGGCGCGCGGGCTCAAGCTGGAACCCGCCGCGATCAGCGCGCTGCATCGCCGCACCGAAGGCTGGGCCACGGCCTTGTGGCTGGCGTCGGTGGCGCTGGAGCGGCGCAGCCAGCCGGAGGGTTTTATCGCCGGCTTTTCCGGCTCGAACGCGGCCATTGCCGATTACCTGGTCGAAGACGTCTTCCTGCACCTGCCCGAGGCGGTGCGCGACTTCCTGCTGCGCACCTCGATCCTGGACCAGCTGTGCGGGCCGCTGTGCGATGCCGTGTGCCAGCCCTCGGGCGGCGCCGGCAGCAGCGACGACATCCTTGCGTGGCTGGAGCGCGCCAACCTGTTCCTGCTGCCGCTGGAGAGCGAGCGCTATGGCGAACGCGGCACCGGCGCGGCGCCGGAGCAGTGGTACCGCTATCACAGCCTGTTTTCCGGTTTCCTGCGCGGCCAGCTCGCGCAGGCCATGCCCGACGTGGTACCGCAACTGCATCTTGCCGCGTCGCGCTGGTACGAGTCGCAGGGCCGCCCGGTGCCCGCCATCGAGCATGCGCTCGCGGCCGGCGCGCTGTGGCACGCACTGCAGCTGCTCGACGGCGCCGCCGACGAGCTGTTGGCGCAGGGCCGCATGCGGCTGCTGACGCGCTGGCTGGAAGCGGTGCCGGCGGACGAACTGGCGCGCTGGCCCAAGCTTCAGATTGCCCATGTGTGGGCGGTCTCCTTCACGCGCGGACCGGCCGATGCCATCGCGCTGCTGCAGGCGATCCCGACCGAGGGCGCGGCCGGCGACCTGCTCGCGCATATCCGCGCGCTGCGGCACATGCTGCTGAATATGATGGACCGCTTCGACGACGCGCGCGCCTTTGCCCGCAACGAGCTGCCGCCATTGCCGATGGGCTACGCCTTCCCCGATGCGATCCTGGCCACCTCGATGGCGCGCCTGGCCGCGGTCAGCGGCGACTATCCCGAGGCGCGGCGGCTGCTGCAGGTCGCGCGCCAGGCGGTGCGCGGCTCGGACAGCAACTTCAACAAGATTTTCTCGGAGTCGGTCGAAGGGCTGATCGACCTGCGCCAGGGCCGGTTGCAGCAGGCGCTGGCGCGCTTTCGCATCGCCGCGCGCACGATGCTGCCGAACCGCTTCGGCCCGACCAATGGCAACGCCATGGCCGGCATCCTGCTGGCCGAAGGCCTGTACGAGAGCGGCGACACCGAGCGCGCCGGCCGCTTGCTCAACGTCTACCTGCCGCTGTCGCGCGACCTTGGCCTGCCGGACCAGATCATCACCGGCCACGCGGTGCTGGCCCGCATCGCCTTCGAACGCGGCGAAACCGACCAGGCCCATGAGTGGCTGGCACAACTGGAGGCACTGGGGCACCACCGCGGCCTGACCCGGCTGGTGATGGCGGCGATGCTGGAGCGCGCGCGGCTGGCGCTGCGCCAGGGCAATGTCCACGCCGCGCAGGAAGCAATCGAACGCGCCGCGGATCCGGCGCTGTGGCGCACCCGCCCGGGGGTCAGCTCCTTTGCCCAGGATGTCGAGGACATCGCCGTCGGGCGGCTGCGGCTGGACGTGCATGCGCGGCCCGGCGCGCAGGTGCGCGAGGCGATCGAGCGCGAACTGGCTGCTGCCACAGTCAATCAGCTGATGCGCCGCGCGCTCAAGCTGCGCATCCTGCTGGCGCAGGCGTGCCAGCGCATCGGCGACGGCGCGCATGCGCTGGTGGTGATGGGCGAGGCGCTGCGCTTCGGTGCCGCCGAGGGCTTTGTCCGGATCTTTGCCGACGAGGGCGAAGACGTGTGCCGGCTGGTGGCCGATGCGTGTGCGCGCCAGTCAGCCAGCCTGTCCGCCGCCTACGTGGCAAAGCTGCTGCAGGCCTGCGGCCAGCGCAGCGCTGACGCGCAGACCGGCAAGCCGGGCCGGCCCGCGCCGGCAGCGCTGGTGGAGCCGCTGACGCCCAAGGAACTGAAGGTGCTGCAGCTTCTTGCCGAAGGTTTCTCCAACGTGGCGATGGCGGAACGGCTGTTCGTTTCAGAGACCACGGTGCGTACGCACTTGCGCAATATCAGCGCCAAGCTGCACGCCAGCAACCGCACGCAGGCGGTGGCCATCGCGCGGCAGCTGGGCTTGCTCTGAGCTCGCGGCTCAGATGCCGATGAACTCGGCGAACTCTTCCAGCGGCGCACGTGCGGCACGCAACTGGTTGGCGGGAGCTTCGGGATCCTCGTAGCCGATCGCCATGCCGGTGAACAGCATCCGCTCGGCCGGCAGCGACAGGAACTCGCCGATGGTCTGCGGGTACATCGCCCAGCATTCCTGCGCGCAACTGTCCAGTCCTTCCTCGCGCAGCAGCAGCATCACTGACTGCAGGTACATGCCCAGGTCCGACCATTGCGGCGGGCCCATGCGGCGGTCCACGGTGCAGAACAGTGCCAGCGGCGCGCCGAAGAAGGTGAAGTTATTGGCGAACTGCGCCAGCCGCCGCGGCTTGTCCTCGCGCGGGATGCCGAGGTAGTGGTACAGCGCCTCGCCCACCTGGAAGCGGCGGTCGCGGTAGGGCGAGACCAGTTCGCGCGGGTAGACGTCGTACTCGCGTTCTTCGCCAGCGGGTGCCTGTGCGATGCGCTCGCGCATGATGCCCCGCAGCCCCTCCAGCGCCTCACCGCCGATGACGTGGATATGCCAGGGTTGCAGGTTGCCGCCCGAGGGCGCGCGCGCGGCGGCGTCGAGCACGCGCCGGATGGTACCCGGCGGCACGGGTTTGGGCAGGAAGCCGCGGACGGACTTGCGGCTGGCGACGGCTTGGCTGACTTTCATGCGAACTCCGGAAGATTGTTGCGGGCAGGTGCGACTCAGGCGAAGGGCGGTTCGCCGCGCCAGTCGAAGAAGTCCGGCAGGTCTTGCGACACCGTATCGGGGAAAGCGGCGGGACGTTTTTCAAGGAAGGCGCTGACGCCTTCCTTCACATCGGCCGAGCGTCCGCGTGACTGGATCGCGCGGCTGTCGAGCTTGTGCGCTTCCATCGGGTGGCTGGCACCGGCCATGCGCCAGATCAGCTGGCGCGAGATCGCCACCGACACCGGCGCGGCGTTGTCCGCGATTTCACGGGCGATTGCCTGCGCGGCCGGCAGCAGGTCCTCCGGCGCGTGCAGCGAGCGCACCAGGCCGCGCTCGAGCGCTTCCTGCGCGGAGAAGACGCGGCCCGTGTAGCACCATTCCAGCGCGGTCGAAATGCCGACCACGCGCGACAGGAACCACGACGACGCCGCTTCCGGCGTGATGCCGCGGCGGGCAAAGACAAAGCCGAACTTGGCGTCGGTCGAGGCCAGCCGGATATCCATCGGCAGCTGCATGGTCACCCCTACGCCGACCGCGGCGCCATTGACCGCGGCGATCACCGGCTTGAGGCTGCGGAAGATGCGCAGCGACACGCGCCCGCCGCCGTCGCGATGGGCGGTGTCGGGACTGGCGCCGTAGCGCTTCTCGAAATCGAAGGTCGAGCCGCCGGCCGAGAGGTCGGCGCCGGCGCAGAAGGCACGGCCCGAACCGGTGACGATCACCGCGCGCACGTTGTCGTCGGCATCGGTGGCATCGAACGCCGCGATCAGGTCCTGCATCATCTGCGCGGTGAAGGCGTTGAGCTGGTCGGGGCGGTGCAACGTGATGGTGGCGACACCGTCTTCGACGGCGTAGCGCAGGGTTTCGAACGTAGGCGTGGCTTGCGTCATGGCGGCTCCGGCAAAGGGAAGGGGGGCGAGGATGCTGCGGCCGGCGAGGAGCGACACATCGGCAGGGGCCAGGCTGTGCCTTGCGCCGGCAAGGGGCCAGCCAACACTAGTGCAGAATGCGCCGCCCGCAATCGTCGCTTCCGACGAGGCCCGGCAGCCGCGGCTGGCCGTAGACTGGGCCCGATCGCCGGCGGGCCAGCCCTCGCGCGCACCGGCCGGCGCAGACAGTAAAGGACAACCATGAAGACACGAATCACCGAACTGCTTGGCATCCGCTACCCGATCATCCAGGGTGGCATGCAATGGGTCGGCTACGCCGAAATGGCCTCCGCCGTTTCCAACGCTGGCGGGCTGGGCGTCCTCACAGCGCTGACGCAGCCGACCCCCGAGGCGCTGGCCGACGAGATCCGCCGCTGCCGAGAGATGACCGACAAGCCGTTCGGCGTGAACCTGACCCTGTTGCCGTCGATCAACCCGCCGCCGTACGCGCGCTACCTCGACGTCATCATCGAGAGCGGCATCAAGGTGCTGGAAACGGCGGGCAACAACCCCAAGGAACATATCGCGCGCGCCAAGGCCGCCGGCATCAAGGTGATCCACAAGTGCGTGGCGATCCGCCATGCGCTGTCCGCCGAGCGCCTAGGCGTGGACGCGGTGTCGATCGACGGCTTCGAGTGCGCCGGCCATCCGGGCGAGGACGACGTGCCCGGCATGGTGCTGATCCCGCAGGCCGCGCGCAAGCTGTCGGTGCCGGTGATCGCCTCGGGCGGCATCGCCGACGGCCGCGGCATGGCCGCCGCGCTGGTGCTGGGCGCCGAGGGCGTCAATATGGGCACGCGCTTCTGCGCCACGCGCGAAGCGCCGATCCACGACAATGTCAAGCAGGCACTGGTGCAGGCCAGCGAGCGCGACACCAACCTGATCTTCCGCACGCTGCACAACACCGCGCGCGTGCTGAAGAACGCTGTGTCGGATGAGGTGGTGAGCATTGAACGCCGCCCGGGCGGTGCGCAGTTCGAAGACGTCAAGCACCTGGTCGCCGGCGTGCGCGGCAAGGCCGCGCTCAAGGCGGGCGAGACCGATGGCGGCATCATCAGCGCCGGTCAGTGCGTGGGCCTGATCGACGACGTGCCTAGCTGCGAAGAACTGATCACGCGCATGGTTGCCGATTGCCGGGAATACCTCGGCGTGGCTTCGCGCTACTTTGCCTGACGCCATGGCCGAAGCCGGGATCGAGGCGGCCATGACCCAGGCCCTGGCCGAGCCGGCCGGGGTCGCTGGCGCAGGGGACCTGCCGGAGGGCTTTGTGCCCCTGCGCCGGATGAGCGGCTACATGGCCAATTTCGGCCAGCTCTACCTGCATGCGGAGCGCCGCACGCTGGCGGTGCGGATCGACGAGAGCCACCTGAACAACCTCGGCATCCCGCACGGAGGCATGCTGGCGACACTGGCCGATACCGCCATCGGCATGATGATGTCGCTGGAGACCGGCCGCTCCAAGAGCGCGGTCACGGTCAACCTGAGCCTGGACTACCTCGATTCCGCGCGCCTGGGCGACTGGGTCGAGGCGCGCGTGGAGTTCGACAAGCTGGGCTCGCGGCTGCGTTATGGCACCTGCCGGGTGGTCAGCGGCGAGCGTTGCCTGTTGCGTGCCACGGCCATCTTCGCTGTTCTGGCGCCGCGCGGCTGAGCAGCCTGGCGGACTTCGTCGCTTCCGACGACGCTGCCGCGACGGTGCAGGGCAAGAATACGGATCAACACGGCCGGCACTCTTGCCGGCACCCCGGATAACGCAGTGGCCGGCCCTGGCGGCCGGCACCGATAAAGGAGATCACATGGCAGAGGCATATATCGTCGCGGCGGTCCGCACCGCCGGCGGCCGCAAGGGCGGCAAGCTGTCGGGCTGGCATCCGGCCGACCTGGCCGCGCAGGTGCTCGATGCGCTGGTCGAGCGCACCGGCGCCGACCCGGCGCTGGTCGACGACGTCATCATGGGTTGCGTGAGCCAGGTAGGCGAGCAGGCCGGCAACGTGGCGCGCAATGCGATTCTGGCTTCGCGCCTGCCGGAGAGCGTGCCGGGTACGTCGGTGGACCGCCAGTGCGGCTCGTCGCAGCAGGCGCTGCACTTTGCCGCGCAGGCGGTGATGTCGGGTGCGATGGATATCGTGATCGCCGCCGGCGTCGAGAGCATGACCCGCGTGCCGATGGGCCTGTCGTCGCAGCTGCCGGCCAAGAACGGGTTTGGCGTGCCCAAGAGCCCCGGTGTGGAGGCGCGTTATCCGGGCGTGCAGTTCAGCCAGTTCACCGGCGCCGAGATGATCGCGCGCAAGTATGACCTGTCGCGCGAGCAGATCGATGCCTATGCGCTGCTGAGCCACCAGCGCGCAGCCGCCGCGACCAAGGCGGGCCGCTTCAATGCCGAGATCGTACCGGTGGAAGTGCGCACGGCCGAGGGCGGCAACGGTGAAATGCATACGTCCGACGAGGGCATCCGCTATGACGCCACGCTGGAGAGCATCGGCAGCGTCAAGCTGATTGCCGAAGGCGGCCGCGTGACCGCCGCCTCGGCCAGCCAGATCTGCGACGGCGCCGCCGGCCTGATGGTGGTCAACGAGGCCGGCCTGAAGAAGCTCGGCGTCAAGCCGCTGGCACGCGTGCACCATATGACCGTGATCGGCCATGACCCGGTGGTCATGCTGGAAGCACCGCTGCCGGCCACCGAGATTGCGCTGAAGAAGGCGGGCCTGAAGATCGGCGATATCGACCTGTTCGAAGTCAATGAAGCGTTCGCCCCGGTGCCGCTGGCCTGGCTGAAGGCGACGGGCGCCGATCCTTCGCGCCTGAACGTGCATGGCGGCGCGATTGCGCTGGGCCATCCGCTGGGCGGCTCGGGTGCCAAGCTGATGACCACGCTGGTGCATGCGCTGCATACGCATGGCAAGCGCTATGGCCTGCAGACGATGTGCGAAGGCGGCGGGCTGGCCAACGTGACGATCGTCGAGCGGCTGTAAAGCCTGGGCGTGCCGCGCCGGCACGCCGGGCAGCAAGGTTTGTTGCAGTAAGGAGTAAAAGGGAGAAGGACCGGCGGCGCGGGCATGTCAAAGTGCCCGCGCCAGCAGCCGGATCAATGAGGCCGCGTCACTGCGGCCTACTTTTGTTTGTCGCCAGGGCGCGAACCGCTTGGCGGATTTCCTTCAGGCGAACGTCAGCGCGCTGCGTCGCTCCACCCGATCCAGGTGCGGCACGTTGTTGAAGCTCAGCAGCCGCTGCACGCCGCGGCCCACGATGATCTCGCAGAACGCGGTATTGCGGAACTGCAGGTTCATCTCGATCGCTGCTTGCGAAGGGGCGCCGAGCAGGTCTGCCGTGGCGCGGCCGATCGCACCGCCGGAACTCACCACCAGGATGGCATCCTCGCGCGACGTGCCTTCACAGGCGTGCGCCAGTGCGCCGGCAATGCGCGAGCCGAAGTCTCCCCAGCTCTCGGGCATGTCGGCGAGGCCGTCCTGGGTCCACGCGTGGTAGGCCGCGCGGAAGGTGCGCCAGTAGTCGTTGTAGTCGCTGTTCTGGTGGGCGCGGTGGTCGGCGCCGCCAGTGTGGCAGCGGTACAAGGCCTCGCCGTCGTATTCGTTCAGGCCCGGATGCGTGGCGATCTCAGCCTGCGGCTGTCCCATGGCGGCGAGGATCTCGCTGGCGGTGTCCTGCTGGCGCACCAGCGAGCCGGCCACCACGCGGCAGAAGTGCACGCCGCGCTCGCTGAAGTACTCGCCCAGCCAGCGCGCCTGCTGGCGGCCGGTTGGCGACAGGCAATCGTAGTTGGCGGCGCCAAACGAGGCTTGTCCGTGCCGGACGAGGAAAAGCGTGGCCATGATCGGTCTCGGTAAACGTTGATGCGCGTTGGTGCGCGTTAGTGCGCGTAGGTGCGGATATCAGGGTCCAGGCCGCGCCGGGTGCCAGGTCGGCCTGGCCGGGCGCGGGCCCGGTGTGAACGCATTCTAGGGATGCGCACCGCGCCAGCCAAGCAAGCGGTACGGAATTCATAGCAGCCATGGCCGGGCTGCATTACCGCAGGGTGCTGCACGGTGCTGGTGACCCGGCACGCAGTGCGAATTGCGCTCAGGCTTGCGGCTCGGACGACACACCCAGGTAGCCGGCCATCATCCGGCTGAGTTCAGGCACCAGCCGTTCGTCGTCGAGATGCAGCGGGCCCGAGTCATTGAGCACCGCATTGACCAGCACGCTGAAGACGGCCTGCATGGCAAAACGCACACGCAACTCGGCGATATCGGCGGGCAGTGACAGCCGCGGCACTAGCAGCTGCACCATGCGCTCGACGATCGCCTCGCCGTTCTGGCGGTGGGGCAGCCATTCCTCGGGCCGGGTCGACGCATGCCGGAGCGAAGCGCGGATCACGCCGCGATTGGCCAGCGTGCCCAGCACCATGAAGCGCGCGGTCTTGTCGAGCAGTATGCCGGTCGGAACGTCGTCCCAGCGCTCCTGCGCCAGGTAGCGGTCGATCGAGGCAGAGGTTTCTTCCATCACCAGCGTGCGCAGCGCCTCGAAATAGGCCATCTTGTCGCGGAAGCGCCCGTAGAAGGCGCCCACCGAGACCTGGCAGGACGCGGCGATCTGGGCGACAGACACCGCGGCAAAGTCGCGCGTTGCAAGCAGCTCACGGCCCGCGCCCAGCAAGGCCTGTTCGGTCTCGCGCGCACGGCGCTGGCGCGGCGGCTGCAGGATCGAAGGCGTATCGATACGGGGGAAGGAGGCGGAGGCCGAGAGGCCGGAGGGGGTTGTTGACATAGGGTTTTTCCGTATTCGAATTCGGATTCGATTTTGAAAAATACCGGTGCCCGCTGCGACGCGTCAAGGCTTTTGTCGGGTGGTAGCCCGCCCCGCGTGGGGGGCTGCACGGTGGCGCTTGGCAGGGCGGGCCTTCGGCGCCGCGTCAGCGCCATCACAGGGAAGCCGTCTCAGAGCGCGCCGAACACCGTGCCGAGTCCGTAGGTAAAGGACGCCGCCATGCCGCCGATCAGGATCTGCCGCGCGGCCGAGAACCACCCGGGGCGCCCGTTGAACGAGGACGTGCCCCAGCCCACCAGGCCGAGCCCGGCCAGGCAGGCAACGATGCTGCCGAGCTGGGCCGACGGCCCGTCGGTCACCATGAATGGCAGCAATGGCACCAGCGCACCGCTGCTGTACAGCACGAAAGAGATCACCGCCGCCTGCACGGGATTGCCGCCGCGTTCCTGCGGGTTGATACCCAGCACGTCGCGCGCAAACGTGTCGAGCGCCGCCTGCGGGTTGCGCATAATCTCGTCGGCGGCGCGCACGGCATCGGCCGGCAGTACACCCTTGGCCGTGATCACCGCCACCAGTCGCTGCCGCGCCTTGCCCGCATCGTGCGCGATCTCGTACGCCATATCGCGCAGCCGCTTGCTGTTCATCTCGCGGCTGTTGGTGACCGACAGCCATTCGCCCAGCGCCATCGAGCACGCCCCCGCCGTGAGGCCGGCCAACCCGGCGAGGATGACCGCCTCGCGCGTGGCGGCGGCGCCTTCGAGCCCCATCACCAGGCAGAAGCTGGACACCAGTCCGTCATTGACGCCGAGCACCGCGGCGCGCAGCGCATTGCCGGAGGGGCGATGGATCAGGCGCCGCACGCGGGCGCCAAAGCTGGTTGGAGTCGGGGCGCTGGTCAGGGGCATGGTCAGTGGGGGTAAGGGCGGCGTGCTTGTCGATGGGGCGAGCGGCGGCAGCGTGCAAAGTCAGCCGAAGCGCGGGCCCAGGTCATCCCGCATCCATTCGATAAAGGCCCGCGTGCGCGCGGGCAGCAGCCGCGCATGCGGATAGATCAGCGACAGCGGCCACGCCGGCTGCTCGAAGGCTTCCAGCACGATGCGCAGCTTGCGCGCCTGCACCAGCTCGGCCACCTGGTACGACAGGAAGTTGCCGAAGCCCGCGCCTTCGGCACACGCCGCCACGGCGGGCGCGGTCTGGTTGAATTCGAGGTTGCCCGACACCTGCACGTGGAACGGGCGGCCGTCTTCCTGGAAGGTCCACCAGTCCGCGGCATTGCCGGTAAAGCGCACGCAATTGGCGTCGGCCAGTTTCTCCGGGCGGCGCGGCACGCCGTGCTTGCGCAGGTAGGCGGGCGTGGCCACCACCACGCGCCGGATGCGGCCGACGCTCTGCGCCACCAGCGTGGAATCCGCCAGCGGGCCGATGCGCACACCCACGTCCAGGTCTTCTTCGAGCAGGTTCACCACGCGGTCGGTGAATTCCATGCGGCAGCGCACGCGCGGATAGCGCTGCACGAAGCGTGTGACCGCCGGCGCCACGTACATCTGCCCGAACAGCACCGGCGCGGTTAGCGTGAGCTGGCCGCTGGGTTCCACATGGCTGGCGCTCAGGCCTGCCTCCACCTCGTCAATGGTGGCCAGGATGCGCCGGCAGCTGTCCAGGTAGCTGCGCCCCTCGCTGGTCAGCGACAGGCGCCGCGTGGTGCGGTTGAGCAGGCGCACCTGCAACTCCGACTCCAGCGCGGCCAGCGTGCGCACCACGGCTGGCAGCGAGGTATGCAGCGTCGCGGCGGCGGCGGTCAGGCTGCCCTCGTCGACGATCCGCACAAAGGTCTGCATCGCGCGTAGCTTGTCCATGGCGCCACATTACTCCGATTTGTGGAGTAGTCAAATATCAAACGCCCCCTTTATTGCAAGGTGGCCGGCGCCCAGAATCCCCATATACCAACCGTCGAACCCAGACTGTCGAGGAGATGCCATGCAAGCCACCAACCGCCCCGCCGCGCCGGCCACCCCGCTGGTGCTGTACCGCTCGCCGCTGTCCGGCCACGCCCATCGGGCGCAGCTGTTCCTGTCGCTGCTGGCGCTGCCTCACCGGATGGTGGACGTCGACCTGCGCGGCGGCGAGCAGCGCGGCGAGCCGTTCCTGAGGCTCAATCCGTTCGGCCAGGTGCCGGTGCTGGACGATGATGGCGTGGTGGTGGCCGATTCCAATGCGATCCTGGTCTACCTGGCCACGCGCTATGACGACGGCCGCTGGCTGCCGCGCGACGCGGCGGGCGCGGCGCGCGTGCAGCGATGGCTGTCGGTGGCGGCCGGCGAGATCGCCTTCGGGCCGGCGACGGCGCGCCTGGGCGTGCTGTTCGGCCGGCCGGTGGCGATGGATGACGCCATCGCACGGGCGCAGCGGCTGTTCGCGGTGATGGAAGCCGTGCTGGCGGCACAGCCGTTCCTCGCTGCCAACCACGCCACCATCGCCGACGTCGCCGCCTACAGCTATATTGCCCGGGCCGAAGAGGGCAACGTGCCGCTGGCGCCGTACCCCGCGCTGAATGCATGGCTGCGCCGCATCGAGGCCTTGCCCGGCTTTGTGCCGATGGTGCCGTCAAAGGTCGGGCTGGCTGCCTGAGTCCGGCCTGTCGTTGTTACCGCTGAAGCAGCGCCGAACCAGGAGCGCATCATGGACCTGCCGATCTGGCCGCATGCCGGCCTGCCTTTCCACGCCGGCGAACTGGCCGCGCAGGAACGCGCGGGCAAGCGCGAGCGCCTGGCCGCGGTCGCGAACCGTGTGATCCGGGGCGAGATGCCGGAGCAGCACCGGGCGTTCTTTGCCCAGTTGCCCTTCCTTCTGCTCGGCGCGGTCGACGCCGACGGGCTGCCGTGGGCGACGGTGCTGGCCGGCAGGCCGGGGTTTGCGCACACGCCTGACGCCAGGCACTTGCGCATCGACGCGCTGCCGCTGCCGGGTGATCCGGCGCAGTCGGCGCTGGCGCGGGGCGCGAGCATCGGCCTGCTCGGCATCGAGCTGCATACGCGGCGGCGCAACCGCATGAACGGCATCGTGGTCGAGCGCGATGAGGCGGGGTTGACGGTGGAGGTCGAGCAGAGCTTCGGCAACTGCCCGCGCTATATCCAGCTGCGCGAACTGAGCTTTGCCGAGCCGGCGCCGGCCGTGGCAGCCTGGCAAGGCGCCGCGCTGGATGATCAGGCCGCGGCCTGGCTGCGCGGCGCCGACACGCTGTTTATCGCGACCAGCCATACGGCGTCGGAAGCAGAGGGCGCGCACACCGGCGGCGTGGATGTCTCGCACCGTGGCGGCAAGGCGGGCTTTATCCGCGTCGACGACGACGGCACGCTGACCTTTCCGGACTTCAACGGCAACAACTACTTCAATACGGTCGGCAACCTGCTTGCCAACCCGCGTGCCGGGCTGGTCGTGCCGGATTTTGCCGACGGCTCGCTGCTGCATGTCGGCGGGCGCGCCGAAGTGGTCTGGGACGGCGCCGAACTGGCGTCATTCGCCGGCGCCGAGCGGCTGGTGCGGCTGCATGTCGAGCATGTGGTGCGGCGCCCGGGCGTGCTGCCGCTGCGCTGGCAGTTGCGGGAGTATTCGCCGGTGCTGGAGGATACGGGGGCCTGGCCGGCGACGTGAGTAGCGGCGCGCGTCAGGACAACCGGAGCGATGGCCGCCGCGCTCAGTCGCGCCCGCGGTACTTCAGGCCGGCGCAACGGCCGACCAAGGTGGTGACGCAGCAGGCATTGCCGCGCCATTCCCCGCCGATCACGATGCCGTCCGGGCCTGCCACCAGCTTGCGCTGGCAATGCCCGGGCATCGGCGTGCGTTCCATGCCGGCATCGCGCGGGCCGGTGCCCGGCGGCCGCGCGGCCGGGATGGTGTCGTTCCACACGTAGGCCGTGCCGGAGGGCATGGCCTGTACCGCTTGCGGGGGTCCCCACTGGCGTTTGGCTTCGTCGATGGAAACATTCTTCCAGGAATCGAAGACGTTCTGCATGGCGCTGGCTTCCAGGCCCGCGCAGGCGCCTGTGGCGGCCATCGCCCACATGGCGGCCAGGCATGCGCGCAGCCGGGCGGCGCCGCAGACTTTCTCGGCGGGACGAACTGGGTTGGCAGACATGATCACTCCGCGTCGGCGCTGCCGGCCGCAAGAGCCGGTCTGTGGAGACTAACGGAGGCGAGGGCCGCGTCGCAAGCACGTTTTGCGCGATGGCGAACAGAGCCCGGGCAGGAAGTCTTCAGTCGGCGAACAGACCCAGGGTTTGCTGTCCGGCAGCGGACGGTGCCTTGCGCGCGGCCAGCCCGGGCGGGGCACGCAGCGGGCGCGGCGCTTCGGCAGGGGCTTCGGGTGCCGTCAGCGCGAAGGCCTTCGCCACGGCCATCGGCACCGCCTGCGGCATCCATTGCGCCATGCGGGGCGCGAGAATCTGGTACGTGTCGAGGTCGAATCGTGCGGGCGCACCGGCCAGCGCCTGTGCTTCCTCCAGCGTGCCGGCGCAGCCGAGGTAGCACCAGTCCTCAACCACATGCCACCACGCGCGCTCGCCATGCTGCTCGCGCCAGGCGACCGGACCATCGAAGGGCCAGCGCATCAGCGCGATCGGGGCCAGCGCGGCGGCCAGCCGGGCGCGGTGCCCCGCCAGGGGTTCGGCGCCGACGCAGGCGCCGGCGCAGCGGTGGACCTGGCGCGCAAAGCAGGGGCTGCCGCGGAGCGTGGTTTTTTCCAGCGACAGCGTGGCCATGCACAGGCCATGCTCTTCCGCCAGCGCGCGCAAACGCGCCTCGGCCGCGCCGCGGCTGCCGAACACGCCAAAGAGGTCGCGATGGCGGCAGAAGTTGGTGTCGCGGTCCGAGCGCAGGCGCGGCACGGGCAGTTGTTGCGGCAACTCCCAGGCGTAGAGCCGGGCATTGCGGCGCAGCAGCTGGTTGTGCACGGGCTGCAGGCTTTTGACCAGTTGGGCTTCGAGCAGCAGCGCGCCGGTCTCGCCGCCGGTTTCGCGCCATTCGACGCGGCGTACCAGCCGGGCCAGCCGCATGTCCTTGCCGTATCGATAGTCGCCCGAGAAATGGGCACCGATGCGCTGCCGCAGGTGCACGCTCTTGCCAACATAGAGCGGCACGTCCTGGTCGCCATAGAAGAGATAGACGCCGGGCGTGGCGGGCACGTCCTCCAGCGCGGTTTCTTCCAGGCCGGCCGGCAGGCTGGCGCGCCGCACCAGCGTGCGCACCGCGGATTCCACCAGCTCGACCGAATAGGTAGCGTGGATCTTCTGCCAGAACTGCCATAGCAGCTCGGCATCGGCCAGCGCGCGGTGGCGTCCCTTGGGCGTCAGGCCGAAGCGGGCGATCAGCGCGTCGAGGCCGTGGCGCTCCACGGATGGGAACAGCGAGCGCGACAGCCGTACCGTACACAGCACATCGGCGCGGAAGGTGACGCCGGCGCGACGGAACGCGTTCTTCAGGAAGCCATAGTCGAAGCGCGCGTTGTGCGCGACGAACAGCCGTCCTTGCAGGCGCTCGGCCAGCGATTCGGCGAGTGATTCGAAGGTGGGTTGTCCCAGCACCATCTCGTCGGTGATACCGGTCATGCGCTGGATAAACGGCGGGATCGACATGCCGGGGTCGAGCAGGGTGTCCCATTCGACGATGCCGTCCGGGCCCACTTCGACCACTCCTATTTCAGTGATGCGGTCGCGCTGCGCGTCGGCGCCGGTGGTTTCCAGGTCGACAAAGACAATAGGACGCGACAGCGCGGCGGCCAGCGCCTGGGCGTCGGGAAAGCGTGCGCCGTCGGCTGGCAGGCGCGACGGCAGATAGGTGGGTATGTCCGACATCCGCTGATTTTACGGGGCCTGCAATGGCGGCACGAAGAAGTTTTCAGAAACCGCTTGCCAGCCCGCTCTGCCTCCCTTAATATTCGCCCCCTCGCAACACAACGCAGCGCTGCAAAGCAGGCGCAGCAAGGGTTGCGGGGTCGGCCGGGAGGTTGGCGCAGCGAGGTTTGCAGCGCTGACCGCAGCAAAAAAAGATTGCTGAAACGGTTGACGAAACGAAGAAAGCTCTGCATAATCTCTTTCTCTGCTGCTGACGCAGCGACGCAAACGGCAAAGCCGGAGGCGAGGTCGAAAGACCGGGTTCTTTAACAACCAAACAACCGATAAGTGTGGGCGCTGGGTAGCGGACGCCGCTGTCTTCGGACAGTGTTGCTTCAAAAGTTATCAGTGCTCGCACAGCAAAACGTGACTGGATCTTCGGATCTGGTCAGTCAGTTTTCTGAGAGTGAGCGACCGCTCGAAAGAGCGAGGGCCCGCGAGGGTCCACACAGAGATTGAACTGAAGAGTTTGATCCTGGCTCAGATTGAACGCTGGCGGCATGCCTTACACATGCAAGTCGAACGGCAGCACGGGCTTCGGCCTGGTGGCGAGTGGCGAACGGGTGAGTAATACATCGGAACGTGCCCTGTAGTGGGGGATAACTAGTCGAAAGATTAGCTAATACCGCATACGACCTGAGGGTGAAAGCGGGGGACCGCAAGGCCTCGCGCTACAGGAGCGGCCGATGTCTGATTAGCTAGTTGGTGGGGTAAGAGCCTACCAAGGCGACGATCAGTAGCTGGTCTGAGAGGACGATCAGCCACACTGGGACTGAGACACGGCCCAGACTCCTACGGGAGGCAGCAGTGGGGAATTTTGGACAATGGGGGCAACCCTGATCCAGCAATGCCGCGTGTGTGAAGAAGGCCTTCGGGTTGTAAAGCACTTTTGTCCGGAAAGAAATGGCCTGGGATAATACCCCGGGTCGATGACGGTACCGGAAGAATAAGCACCGGCTAACTACGTGCCAGCAGCCGCGGTAATACGTAGGGTGCGAGCGTTAATCGGAATTACTGGGCGTAAAGCGTGCGCAGGCGGTTTTGTAAGACAGGCGTGAAATCCCCGAGCTTAACTTGGGAATGGCGCTTGTGACTGCAAGGCTAGAGTATGTCAGAGGGGGGTAGAATTCCACGTGTAGCAGTGAAATGCGTAGAGATGTGGAGGAATACCGATGGCGAAGGCAGCCCCCTGGGACGTCACTGACGCTCATGCACGAAAGCGTGGGGAGCAAACAGGATTAGATACCCTGGTAGTCCACGCCCTAAACGATGTCAACTAGTTGTTGGGGATTCATTTCTTCAGTAACGTAGCTAACGCGTGAAGTTGACCGCCTGGGGAGTACGGTCGCAAGATTAAAACTCAAAGGAATTGACGGGGACCCGCACAAGCGGTGGATGATGTGGATTAATTCGATGCAACGCGAAAAACCTTACCTACCCTTGACATGCCACTAACGAAGCAGAGATGCATTAGGTGCCCGAAAGGGAAAGTGGACACAGGTGCTGCATGGCTGTCGTCAGCTCGTGTCGTGAGATGTTGGGTTAAGTCCCGCAACGAGCGCAACCCTTGTCTTTAGTTGCTACGCAAGAGCACTCTAGAGAGACTGCCGGTGACAAACCGGAGGAAGGTGGGGATGACGTCAAGTCCTCATGGCCCTTATGGGTAGGGCTTCACACGTCATACAATGGTGCGTACAGAGGGTTGCCAACCCGCGAGGGGGAGCCAATCCCAGAAAACGCATCGTAGTCCGGATCGTAGTCTGCAACTCGACTACGTGAAGCTGGAATCGCTAGTAATCGCGGATCAGCATGCCGCGGTGAATACGTTCCCGGGTCTTGTACACACCGCCCGTCACACCATGGGAGTGGGTTTTGCCAGAAGTAGTTAGCCTAACCGCAAGGAGGGCGATTACCACGGCAGGGTTCATGACTGGGGTGAAGTCGTAACAAGGTAGCCGTATCGGAAGGTGCGGCTGGATCACCTCCTTTCCAGAGGCTTGTGTCTCAAGCCTAGCGTTCACACTTATCGGTTTGTTTGCTGTTACAGCCAAGGGTCTGTAGCTCAGGTGGTTAGAGCACCGTCTTGATAAGGCGGGGGTCGTAGGTTCAAGTCCTACCAGACCCACCAAGTTATCCATGCGGGGGATTAGCTCAGCTGGGAGAGCACCTGCTTTGCAAGCAGGGGGTCGTCGGTTCGATCCCGTCATCCTCCACCATCACCTGGTACCTTGGATTGGTTGTCAAATGCAAGCGCTTAGCATTGAGCGTTTGCATTTGGCATTGCCAAGCGATCTAACGATCGGCTGTTCTTTAACAATATGGGATGTAGTAAAGGTGTCGCGCGAGCGTTGATGAGACGCTGCAGTACCAACGCGATACCGGGTTGTGATTGTATCAACCAAAATGTATTTAAGTGATCGAAAGATGACTTGGAATACGGCACAAATGCGAGAACTCATCCTGTAGCGAGGTCTTCGAGCGATCGAGACACACTCGTTATAGGGTCAAGCGAACAAGTGCATGTGGTGGATGCCTTGGCGATCACAGGCGATGAAGGACGCGGTAGCCTGCGAAAAGCTTCGGGGAGCTGGCAAACAAGCTTTGATCCGGAGATGTCCGAATGGGGAAACCCGGCCCGTATGGGTCATCCCACACTGAATTCATAGGTGTGGGAAGCGAACGCGGCGAACTGAAACATCTAAGTAGCTGCAGGAACAGAAATCAACCGAGATTCCCAGAGTAGTGGCGAACGAAATGGGAACAGCCTTGTACTCTTTAGCAGCATTGTTAGCAGAACGGGATGGAAAGCCCGGCCCTAGCAGGTGATAGCCCTGTATGCGAAAACAGCGTTGTGGAACTAGGTGTACGACAAGTAGGGCGGGACACGTGAAATCCTGTCTGAAGATGGGGGGACCATCCTCCAAGGCTAAATACTCGTGATCGACCGATAGTGAACCAGTACCGTGAGGGAAAGGCGAAAAGAACCCCGGGAGGGGAGTGAAATAGATCCTGAAACCGCATGCATACAAACAGTCGGAGCCCTTTCGGGGGTGACGGCGTACCTTTTGTATAATGGGTCAGCGACTTACATTCAGTGGCAAGCTTAACCGATTAGGGAAGGCGTAGCGAAAGCGAGTCCGAACAGGGCGTTGAGTCGCTGGGTGTAGACCCGAAACCAGATGATCTATCCATGGCCAGGTTGAAGGTGCGGTAACACGTACTGGAGGACCGAACCCACTAACGTTGAAAAGTTAGGGGATGAGCTGTGGATAGGGGTGAAAGGCTAAACAAATCTGGAAATAGCTGGTTCTCTCCGAAAACTATTTAGGTAGTGCCTCGTGTCTCACCTTCGGGGGTAGAGCACTGTCATGGTTGGGGGGTCTATTGCTGATTACCCCGCCATAGCAAACTCCGAATACCGAAGAGTGCAATCACGGGAGACAGACATCGGGTGCTAACGTCCGGTGTCAAGAGGGAAACAACCCAGACCGCCAGCTAAGGTCCCCAAGATTGGCTAAGTGGGAAACGAAGTGGGAAGGCTAAAACAGTCAGGAGGTTGGCTTAGAAGCAGCCACCCTTTAAAGAAAGCGTAATAGCTCACTGATCGAGTCGTCCTGCGCGGAAGATGTAACGGGGCTAAGCCAGTCACCGAAGCTGCGGACGCACGCAAGTGCGTGGTAGGAGAGCGTTCTGTAAGCCTGTGAAGGTGTCTTGTAAAGGATGCTGGAGGTATCAGAAGTGCGAATGCTGACATGAGTAGCGATAAAGGGGGTGAAAGGCCCCCTCGCCGTAAGCCCAAGGTTTCCTACGCAACGTTCATCGGCGTAGGGTGAGTCGGCCCCTAAGGCGAGGCAGAGATGCGTAGCTGATGGGAAGCAGGTTAATATTCCTGCACCGTCGTATGATGCGATGGGGGGACGGATCGCGGAAGGTTGTCCGGGTGTTGGAAGTCCCGGTCCCTGCATTGGAGAAGGCGCTCAGGCAAATCCGGGCGCGGAATTCAAGGATGTGGGGCGAGCGGCCTAGTGCTGCGAAGCAATTGGAAGTGGTTCCAAGAAAAGCCTCTAAGCTTCAGTCATACGAGACCGTACCGCAAACCGACACAGGTGGGCGAGATGAGTATTCTAAGGCGCTTGAGAGAACTCGGGAGAAGGAACTCGGCAAATTGGTACCGTAACTTCGGGATAAGGTACGCCCTGGTAGCTTGACTGGCCTGCGCCAGAAGGGTGACGGGGTTGCAATAAAATGGTGGCTGCGACTGTTTAATAAAAACACAGCACTCTGCAAACACGAAAGTGGACGTATAGGGTGTGACGCCTGCCCGGTGCCGGAAGATTAAATGATGGGGTGCAAGCTCTTGATTGAAGTCCCGGTAAACGGCGGCCGTAACTATAACGGTCCTAAGGTAGCGAAATTCCTTGTCGGGTAAGTTCCGACCTGCACGAATGGCGTAACGATGGCCACACTGTCTCCTCCCGAGACTCAGCGAAGTTGAAGTGTTTGTGATGATGCAATCTCCCCGCGGCTAGACGGAAAGACCCCATGAACCTTTACTGTAGCTTTGCATTGGACTTTGAACCGATCTGTGTAGGATAGGTGGGAGGCTTTGAAGCGTGGACGCTAGTTCACGTGGAGCCGTCCTTGAAATACCACCCTGGTTTGTTTGAGGTTCTAACCTTGGCCCGTGAATCCGGGTCGGGGACAGTGCATGGTAGGCAGTTTGACTGGGGCGGTCTCCTCCCAAAGTGTAACGGAGGAGTTCGAAGGTACGCTTGGTACGGTCGGACATCGTACCTAAAGTGCAATGGCAAAAGCGTGCTTAACTGCGAGACCGACAAGTCGAGCAGGTGCGAAAGCAGGACATAGTGATCCGGTGGTTCTGAATGGAAGGGCCATCGCTCAACGGATAAAAGGTACTCTGGGGATAACAGGCTGATACCGCCCAAGAGTTCATATCGACGGCGGTGTTTGGCACCTCGATGTCGGCTCATCTCATCCTGGGGCTGTAGCCGGTCCCAAGGGTATGGCTGTTCGCCATTTAAAGAGGTACGTGAGCTGGGTTTAAAACGTCGTGAGACAGTTTGGTCCCTATCTGCCGTGGGCGTTGGAATCTTGACGGGGGCTGCTCCTAGTACGAGAGGACCGGAGTGGACGTACCGCTGGTGTACCTGTTGTCTCGCCAGAGGCATCGCAGGGTAGCTATGTACGGAAGAGATAACCGCTGAAAGCATCTAAGCGGGAAACTCGCCTGAAGATGAGGATTCCCTGGAGGCTTGACCTCCTTGAAGGGTCGTTCGAGACCAGGACGTTGATAGGCTGGGTGTGGAAGCGCAGTAATGCGTTAAGCTAACCAGTACTAATTGCCCGTAAGGCTTGATCCTATAACCAGTGTGTTTTATCTGGTATGTGTGATCGCGACTGTGCCGAAACAGTTGACACAAGACGCACAACCCCAACTACATCCCTATTCGCAGCGTTGGCCTCAACCCCAGCGTTGCAACCCCTTATGCCTGGTGACCATAGCGAGTTGGAACCACCCCTTCCCATCCCGAACAGGTCCGTGAAACGACTCCGCGCCGATGATAGTGCGGATTACCCGTGTGAAAGTAGGTCATCGCCAGGCTCTTATACCGCAGAACCCCAGCCCTAACAGGCTGGGGTTTTTGCTTTTTAGAGCGCGGAATTCAGCGCCGGCGCTCTCTCCAACAGCACGCAAGTTGATTAAATTCCAGCGTCCAGCTTAGTCCGACCGAATCGTCATCGAATTCAGCAGTGGGTTGCCGTGGCCAGCGGCGCCGCTACGCGATACGTGCTCTGCACGAAGCCGCTTTCGTATGTCGTGGTGCGCAGATGCTCCAGCCGGATATCGTGCCCGGCATCGCCGAACAGCGGAATACCGCTGCCGATCAGCATCGGGATACGCGTGATGGTCAGCGTATCGATCAGCCCTTCAGCCAGGAACGACTGGATCAGCTTGCCCCCGTCGACATAGACGCTCTTGGCGCCGGCTGCGGCCAGCGCCGCTGCGGCGTCGTGCACGGTGCCGTGCTGCAGGCTGACCTGACCCGCAAGCGCGGGCGGGATGGCGGCGTCATCGAGCGTGTTGCTTATTACGACGACGCGCTTGCCCACGTAAGGCCACGGATCGAAGCTCAGCACCTTCTCGTAGGTGTGCCGGCCCAGCAGCAGCGTGTCGATGGACTGCATGTAGGCGGCATAGCCGTGATCGTCGGTGGAGGTGGTGGCCGTGAGAAGCCAGTCCAGATCGCCGTCGGCGCGGGCGATGAAGCCGTCGAGGCTGGCGGCGATAAAGACGGAAAAACGCAGGTTCGGTGAGGTGGTCACGCGGGCGCTCCGGTGCGGGCCGGCCGGGCCATGGACTGGCCCGCCGGTTCCGGCCGCTATGCTACCCCGAAGCGCGCAGCCAGCGCTCAGGCAGTTTCCGCGACGCGTATTTCCACCAGCAGCTTCTTCAGCTCCGGCACGCACGAACCGCAGTTGCCGCCGGCTTTAACGCAGGCGGTGATCTCGGCCGGCGTCTTCAGGTCGTGCTTGCGCACCGCATCGCAGATAGTGTTGCGGCCCACGCCGAAGCACGAGCACACCGTCGGGCCGGTATCGGCGCCTTCCTCCATCGGCTGGCCAAGCAGCAGGCCGATGCGATCGGTATCCTCGAGTCGCTCGCGGCCGAACAGGCCGGCGAGCCACGCGCGGGACGGCAGCTCGGGTCGCGTAGACACGTAGACGCAGGCTTCGAGCCGGTCGTTGACAACGTAGCCGGCATGGTAGACGCCAGCGGTGCGGTCTTCGTACTCGAGCCAGTCGGCGTCCGGATCGGTCACGCCGAGCAGCGCGCGCGCCCAGGTGGCGCGGTCGGCGATGGCTTCGCGGCCGGCGAATTCGTAGCGCTGGAACTGGCGGCCCTGCACGCGCGTCCAGTAGGTCAGCGCCTCGGCCGGTAGCTCGCTCCGGCTCAGCACAAAGCCGTGCCAGTTCACGCCGAACGGCTCCACGCGCACCGGCGTGTGCTTGAACTCGGGCTCGCCCGATACGGGATCGACCACCGGGTTGACCAGCGCGCCGACGCGCGCATCCGAGCTGAACTGGCCGTTCCAGTGGATCGGCACGAACACGCTGCCGCGCGGGATGCCGCCGCCGTGGTGCACGCGTGCCACCATCGCGCCCCAGCGCGTGCTGACGCGCGCCAGCTTGCCTTCACCGACGCCGCACAGCAGCGCGTCCTGCGGGTGCATGTCGACGAAGGGCTCGGGCAGGTGGTCGGCCAGCCGCGCCGACTTGCCGGTGCGCGTCATGGTGTGCCACTGGTCGCGCACGCGGCCGGTGTTGAGGATCAGCGGGAAATCGTCGTCCGGCGCATGGGCCGGCGCGCGCGGCGGCGTGGCAACAAAGCGGGCCAGGCCGTCGGCGTGGGCGTAGCGGCCGTCGCGGAACAGGCGGCGCGAATCGGTCGTGGCATTGGCCGGCACGGGCCATTGCACCGGCTCCAGCGTGTCGTAGTGCTCCTTGTCCATGCCGGCGAGCCCGCCGATATCGAACACGCGCGGCGCATCATCGTTGCGCCAGGCGCTCAGGCGCGCGTGTTCGTCGAAGATTTCATGCACGGCTGCATAGTCGAAGCCGCTGAAACCCATCCGGCTCGCCACGTCGCACAGGATGCGCCAGTCGGCGCGCGCCTCGCCCGGCGCCGCCAGGAAGGCGCGCTGGCGCGAGATGCGCCGTTCGGAGTTTGTGACCGTACCATCTTTTTCGCCCCAGCCGAGCGCGGGCAGCAGCACGTGCGCGCCGGCATTGGTGTCGGTGCGCTCGATGATGTCGCTGGCGACCACCAGTTCGCACTTCGCCAGTGCGCGGCGCACCTGGTCGGCGTCGGGCAGGCTCACCACCGGGTTGGTGGCGATCACCCATACCGCCTTGACGCGGCCGGCTTCGATGGCTTCGAACAGTTCCACCGCCTTCAAGCCCGGACGGTCGGCGACGACCGGCGACTGCCAGAAGCTTTGTACGACCTCGCGGTGCAGTGGGTTGGCCAGCTCCATGTGCGCGGCCAGCATATTGGCCAGGCCACCGACCTCGCGCCCGCCCATCGCGTTGGGCTGTCCCGTCAGCGAGAACGGGCCCATGCCCGGCTCGCCGATGCGGCCGGTCAGCAGGTGGCAGTTGATGATGCTGTTGACCTTGTCAGTGCCCGACGACGACTGGTTGACGCCTTGCGAGAAGGCGGTCACGACCTTATTCGTATCCGCGAACAGCTGGTAGAAGGCCAGCACGTCCTGCACGTTGAGCTTGCAGGCGCGCGCCACGGCAGCCGGATCGGCGCAGGCGGCATCTGCGGCCTGCAGGGTCTCGTCCAGACCCGCGGTGCTTGCGGCAACGAAGGCCGCATTGGTGTGGCCTTCGCGCGCCAGGTAGCTCAGCAGCCCATTGAACAGCCACACGTCGGTGCCCGGGCGGATTGCCAGGTGCACGTCGGCCAGTTCGCAGGTAGCGGTGCGGCGCGGGTCGATCGCCACGATCTTCATCTCGGGGCGGGCTTCCTTGGCCTTGGACAGGCGCTGGAACAGGATCGGGTGGCACCACGCGGTGTTGGAGCCCACCAGCACCACCAGGTCGGCCAGTTCCAGGTCTTCGTAGTTGCCCGGCACCAGGTCTTCGCCGAAGGCGCGCTTGTGGCCGGCCACGGCCGACGACATGCACAGGCGCGAGTTGGTGTCGATATTGGCGCTGCCGATGAAACCCTTCATCAGCTTGTTGGCGACGTAGTAGTCCTCGGTCAGCAGCTGTCCGGAGACATAGAGCGCGACCGAGTCCGGCCCATGGCGACGGATGATGTCGGAGAAGCCTTGTGCCACGGTGTCGAGCGCACGGTCCCACGACACTTGCTGCAGGCTGCCGTCCGCGTCGCGCAGCTTGGGGTGGAGCAGGCGGCCTTCGAGGTCCACCGTCTCGCCCAGCGCCGAGCCCTTGACGCACAGCCGGCCGTAGTTGGACGGGTGCTGCGCGTCGCCCGCGATCTCGACCTGGCCGTCGGCACGCACGGTGGCGTGCACGCCGCAGCCGACGCCGCAATACGGGCAGGTGGTGGCGGTGGTGATGGTCGGGGTAGCCGAAACGACCGGGATGTCGGACAGGTTCACGCGTTCTCCGTGCGGGGGCGTTGTATAGCTTACGGTGATGCTTATGCGGCGAGCGCTTCGCACTGCGCCTGGCCGAACAGCAGGCGCTGGCGCAGCGCAGCCACCGGCGTGCGGCGCTGGATCATGTCGAAGTACCAGGGGCCGTCCTGCACGTCGCCGTACAGCACGGCGCCGACCAGGTAGCCGTCCTGCAGCACCAGGCGCTTGTAGACGCCGCGGCGCGCATCGCGCAGCACCAGGTCCTCGCTGCCTTCGCCGCCGATGAAGTCGCCGGCCGAGTACAGGTCCACGCCGGTCACTTTCAGTTTAGTCGCGGTGGCCTGCTGCACGTAGCGGCGATGGCCGGCGCCGGCGAGGTGGGCGGCGCACACGCGGGCCTGGTCCCAGATCGGCGCGACCAGACCGAAGGTGGCCTGGCGGTGCTGCACGCACTCGCCCACGGCATAGATGCGCGGATCGTAGGTCTGCAGCGTGTCATCGACGACGATGGCGCGCTCGCAATGCAGGCCGGCGCCGGCGGCCAGTTCGATATTGGGGCGTACGCCCGCGGTCATCACCACCAGGTCGGCGGGGATCTCGCTGCCGTCCTTGAAGCGCACGCCGGTGACGCGGTCGGTGCCGAGGATCTCCGCGGTCTGCGCGCCCAGCAGGAAGCGCAGGCCCTTGCGTTCGAGCGCGCTCTGGAGCAGCGTGGCGGCGGGCTTGTCTAGCTGGCGCTCCATCAGGCTGTCGGGCAGGTGCACCACGGTCACGTCCATGCCCTGGCGCAGCAGCCCGTTGGCGGCCTCCAGCCCGAGCAGGCCACCGCCGATCACCACCGCATGGCGGTGGTTGCGCGCGGCGTGCTGCATGGTTTCCACGTCCTGGATATCGCGAAACGCGATCACGCCGTCGAGTTGATGGCCCGGCACCGGCAGGATGAAGGGCTTGGAGCCGGTGGCCAGCAACAGGCGGTCGTAGTGCACCTCGCGTCCCGAGGCCGAGCGCACGACGCGGCGCGGGCGGTCGATCGCCACTACCGGATCACCGGCGAGCAGCTCGATGCCATGCTCGTCATACCACTCGCGCGTGTTCAGCATGATGTCCGCCACCGTCTTCTCGCCGGCCAGCACCGGCGACAGCAGGATGCGGTTGTAGTTGCCGTGTGGCTCGGCACCGAACACCGTGATGTCGTACAGGTCCGGGGCGAGCTTGAGCAGCTCCTCGACGGTGCGCATGCCAGCCATGCCGTTGCCGACAACGACCAGGCGCGGGCGGGACTGCGGGTTGGCGGATGGCGTCATGCCGGCATCTCCAAGGCAAAAAGGTGAGCGTAGGGCGAACATCGAGGGCGGAAGGGCGGTATCAGGCGGCCAGTTCTTCTTCGACCTCGCACAGCACCACGCTGGCGGCGACCCATACCTTGCCGTCATAGACGCGCGCGCCGTAGGCATTGACCGAGTGCTCCGGCGCCTCCAGGCATTCGCCGGTGCGCAGGTCGAAGTGGTGCTTGTAGATCGGCGAGGCCACCACCAGGCGGTCGCCCAGGTTGCCCACCAGCCCGCGCGACAGTACCGCGGCCTGCGAATTGGGATCGAAATTGTCGATGGCGTAGACCTCTTCGCCGCGGCCGATGCGGAACACGGCGATCTGCCTGTCGCCTACCAGTGCGCACACACCAGTATTGGGCACGATATCGCGTACGGTGCAGACGGCGGTCCAGCTTTCGGGATGGTGGGAATGGCTCATCACGTTCTCCTTGATTTCGGGCGCGGTCAGGCTGCTTTTGCGGGCACGGCGACCACGGGAATGTGGCCCAACCGGGAGCGCTGCAAGTTCCGTTCCTCCGGCGTGGCGGGACGAATCTGGCCGCGCTCTTCGATAAACACGAGGTTGTCGTCGCGGCGGTCGCTGTTGACGAAGTGGCGGAAGCGCTTGCGCGTCTCCGGATCGGTCACGGCCTTCTTCCACTCGTCTTCATAGGTGTCGACCACGTGCTGCATCTCGGATTCGAGCTCCGCGGCGATGCCCAGCTTGTCGTCCAGGACCACGGCCTTGAGGTAGTCCAGGCCGCCTTCCAGGTTGTCGCGCCAGACGCTGGTGCGCTGCAGGCGGTCGGCGGTGCGCACATAGAACATCAGGAAGCGGTCGATGTAGCGCACCAGCGTGTCGTGGTCGAGGTCGCTCGCCAGCAGTTCGGCGTGGCGCGGCTTCATGCCGCCGTTACCGCAGACGTACAGGTTCCAGCCCTTGTCGGTGGCGATCACGCCCACGTCCTTGCCCTGTGCCTCGGCGCATTCGCGGGTGCAGCCGGATACGCCGAACTTGATCTTGTGCGGCGCGCGCAGGCCCTTGTAGCGGTTCTCCAGTTCGATGGCGAGGCCGACCGAGTCGCCCACGCCATAGCGGCACCAGGTCGAGCCCACGCACGACTTCACCGTGCGCAGCGCCTTGCCGTAGGCATGGCCCGATTCAAAGCCGGCGGCGATCAGTTCTTCCCAGATAAAGGGCAGTTCCTCGGCGCGTGCACCAAAAAGGTCCACGCGCTGGCCACCAGTGATCTTGGTGTACAGGCCGTACTTCTTGGCGACCTGGCCCACGGCGATCAGGCCTTCGGGCGTGACTTCGCCGCCCGGCATGCGCGGCACCACCGAGTAGGTGCCGTCCTTCTGGATGTTGGCCAGGTAGTAGTCGTTGGAGTCCTGCAGGCTGGCGTGCTCTTCCTTGAGCACGAACTCGTTCCAGCACGAGGCCAGGATGCTGCCCACCGCCGGCTTGCAGATATCGCAGCCCATGCCCTTGCCTTGCGCTTCCAGCAGCGCGTCAAAGGTCTTGAACTTGCCCACGCGCACCAGGTGGTAGAGCTCCTGGCGCGAGAAGGGGAAGTGCTCGCAGATGTGGTTGTTGACCGCCATCCCCTGCTTCTTCATCTCGGCCTTCATGATCTGCGTGACCAGCGGCACGCAGCCGCCGCAGGCGGTGCCGGCCTTGGTGCAGGTCTTGAGCGCACCGATGCTGGTGGCGCCGTCGCACACGGCGCCGCAGATCTCGCCCTTGGAGACGTTGTTGCACGAGCAGATCTGGGCGGTGTCGGGCAGGGCATCGGCGCCCAGCGCCGGCTTGGCCTTGCCGCTGCTGTCGGGCAGGATCAGGAATTCCGGCGACTCGGGCAGCTCGATCTTGTTGAGCATCATCTGCAGCAGCGTGCCGTACTCGCTGGCGTCGCCGATCAGCACGCCGCCCAGCAGGTACTTGCCGCAGTCAGACACGACCAGCTTCTTGTAGACCTCCTTGCGGTCGTCGCTGAACTGGTAGAAGCGCGCACCCGGCACGGTGCCGTGCGGATCGCCGATGCTGGCCACGTCCACGCCCATCAGCTTGAGCTTGGTGCTCATGTCGGCGCCGCCGAACTCGGCGCTTTCGCCGCGCAGGTGGCGTGCGGCCACGCGAGCCATGTCGTAGCCCGGGGCCACCAGGCCGTAGATCTTGCCTTGCCACAGCGCGCATTCGCCGATGGCGTAGATGTCCGGATCCGAGGTGCGGCAGGTGTTGTCCACCGCGATGCCGCCGCGCTCGCCCACCGCCAGGCCGCTGGCGCGCGCCAGTTCGTCGCGCGGGCGGATGCCGGCCGAGAACACGATCATGTCGGCGTCGAGGTGCGTGCCGTCGGCAAACACCATGCGGTGCGTGCCGTCTTCGCCGTCGACGATTTCAACGGTGTTCTTGCCGGTGTGGGCGGTCACGCCCAGGCCCTGGATCTTCTGGCGGAGCATGCGGCCACCGCCTTCATCGACCTGCACCGCCATCAGGCGCGGAGCAAACTCGACCACGTGCGTCTGCAGGTCCATGTCGCGCAGCGCCTTGGCGCATTCCAGGCCCAGCAGGCCGCCGCCGACGACCACGCCGGTCTTGGAGCGCGCGCCGCATTCGCGCATCGCTTCCAGGTCCTCGATGGTGCGGTAGACGAAGCAGTCCTTGCGGTCCTTGCCCGGCACCGGCGGCACGAAGGGGTAGGAGCCGGTGGCCAGGATGAGCTTGTCATAGGACAGGGTCTCACCGGTGGACACCTTGACCGTGCGCGCGGCGCGATCGATCTCAACCGCGCGGGCATTCAGGCGCAGCAGCATGTTGTTGTGCTGCTCGAAGAAGCCGGCGGGCACCAGCGACAGGTCTTCGGCCGACTTGCCGGCGAAGAACTCGGACAGGTGCACGCGATCGTAGGCGGGATGCGGTTCTTCGCACAGGACGGTCACTTCCAGGTTCTGCGCGCCGGCTTCCGCCAGGCATTCCAGGAACTTGTGACCCACCATACCGTGGCCGACGATGATCAGTTTCATGATGCTTTCCTTGTCCGGTAGTCAGTCTTTGCTGCTTGTTGTGCTGTGGGGGCGATGCAGGGGATTCAGTTGGCCAGCGCGCTGTCGTACAGCGCCTGCTCCTGGGCCTTGTGCTCGGCGCTGAAGCGGATGGCGATGGCGCACAGGGCGGCGATGGTGGCCAGCACGCCCAGCACGGTCAGCGTGTGCTGCAGGTCGCCCAGGCCCTTGAGCAGGAAGCCCGCGGCGACGGCGCCGACGTTGCCGCCCGCGCCGATGATCCCGGCCACGCCGCCCAGCGCCTTGCGGTCGATAAAGGGCACCAGGGCGTAGGTCGCGCCGCAGGCCATGTGGGTGAACAGGCCGAACAGCAGCATCGCGACCACGGCCAGCGTCACGCTGCCGGCCTGCGCGAACCACAGCAGGCCCAGGCCTTCGCCCATGATCAGCACGAACAGCAGCGTGGCACGTGCATCCAGGCCGCGACGGCGCGCTGCCTTGTCCGACAGCCAGCCACCCAGCGCGCGGGCAAACAGCGCCAGCAGGCCGAAGCTCGCGGCAGCCAGGCCGGCGGCCTTCAGGCTCAGGCCGAAGCGGTCCACGTAATACGAGGCGGCGATGTTGTGGATGAAGATCTCAACGCCGAAGCAGGCGCCGTAGGTGATGAACAGCAGCCACACGCGATAGTTGGCGCTGGCGGCGCGGAAGCTGGCCCAGCCGCCGCCCTTGCCGCCGTCTTTGCCGGCGATGGCGATGCCGCGGGCGCGCAGGTCCGAGTAGTTGCCTTCCGGGCAGTCCTGCGTGAAGCGCCAGTAGACGACGGCCATGATCAGCATCAGCACGCCCGGCACCACCAGCGCAAAGCGCCAGCCGAGTGCGTGGTCGGCGCCCAGCATCAGCACCGCGGCCAGCAGCAGCGGCATGATGGCCTGCGCGGCGCCGCCGCCGGCATTGCCCCAGCCGGCCGAGGCCGCGTTGGCGGTGCCGACCACGTTGGGCGCGAACATCACCGAGGTGTGGTACTGCGTGATCACGAAGCTGGCACCAACCGCGCCGATCAGCAGGCGGAAGATCAGGAAGGTCTCATAGTTCTGCGCCAGGGCGACGCCGAGCACCGGCAGCGCGCCCACCGCCAGCAGGCCGGTGTAGGTCTTGCGCGGGCCGAAGCGGTCGCACATCGGGCCGATCACCAGGCGCACCAGGATGGTCACCGCCACCGCGGCGATATTGATGTTGGCGATCTGGCCCGGGGTCAGGCCGAATTCGCCCTTGAGCACGGGCATCAGCGGCGCGCAGGCAAACCACGCGAAGAAACAGACGAAGAACGCCATCCAGGTCAGGTGGAAGGCGCGCATCTGCGGGGTGCTCAAGCTCATCAGCTCGATGCGGGTGGCTTTGCCGGTCATCGTCCCTTGCTCCAAAAAAACAAGTGGCGTCCCGCAAACCGGGCCAGTGATCGGTGTGATCGGGTCATGGCCGGTTCAGGGGACGCCGTTGTCCTGAACAGCTGCTACATGGGATAGCGGCTGCTTATGTGGGGTGGGCCGGTCGCCGTTGACGGGCCCGGTCCACATTACGCAAGGGGTGTGCCAGGCCTGTAAGTGATGGCAAAGGGGAGAGTGGCGCGCTCAAGCGCCTTGGGGAACGCCTCGAATGCGCTGAGGTGGGGCGGCCTGCGGGCCCGCGGCACAGTCATGGTGCAGTGCAGTGGGCTGGTGTGGTGCGATGCAGCACACGGGGACAGAGGCCTAGTCGCCGTGGCCTTCCTTTTCAAGGCGACGCATGGGGATCATCTGCATGTCGCGGGGTAACACCAGTGCCCCATCCTCGTCGACCAGCGCAGCGCGCACCAGCTTGCCGCTGGCGCGTGAGCGCACCTGCACCGGGCCTTCGCCGTGCGCCATATTGCAGTCGCCCCACTGCATCAGCCCGATCAGCACGGGCAGCAATTCGACCGTGGCACGGGTGGGGCGGTACTCGAAGCGTTCGCGTTCGCCAGGCTCGCGGTAGCCGACCTTGCGCAGCAACCCGGCCTCCGTCAGCGTCTTGAGTCGCGCGGACAGCACTGCGGGCGAGCATTCCAGCCGGCGGAGGAAGTCGTCGAAGCGCGTTACACCGGAGAGGACATCGCGCAGGATGAGGATCGTCCACTTTTCGCCGATCAGCGAAAGCGTGGCGGCGATCGAGCAGTGGCGGAGGTCGGACGCAGTGATGTTCATGGTGAACCCAGCATAGCATGCTGACTTCATTTGCAAAAGTCAGGCTATTGCGTATACTCTGACTACAAACAATGTAGTCAGGTGGCGGCATGGAAAGCAAGAGCGAAGTCCGGTCGGGTGATGCGGAAAGCTGGACGGTAAAGCGGGGCGTGCGCGTCACGTTGCGCCGCACCCAGGTGCAGGATGGCGGGGCGCTACGGGCGCTGGTGGACGGCCTGTCGCGCGAAAGCCGCTACTTCCGCTTCCTGACCGGCGGGCGCGTGGTGGACCAGATTGTCGATGGCCTCGCCAGCCCGGGGCCGGATGGCGTGGCGCTGGTGATCGAGGCGCCCGGCGCCGACGGCGAGCCGGCCGTGGTCGCCAGCGCGGAATACGTGGTGAGCGGGCGGGTCGCGGAACTCGCCGTGGTGGTCGCCGACGCCTGGCAAGGCCAGGGGCTGGGCCGGCGCCTGATCGGCAAGCTGCGCGACCTGGCCGGGGCCGCCGGCCTGCACGCGATGCGTGGCGACGTGCTCAGCGAAAACCGCCGCATGCTCGCCATCCTGCGTGACTGCGGCTTCAGCACCCGCCGCAATCCGGAGGATAGCTACCTGCACGAAGTCTCGCTGGCGCTGCGCGCGCCCGCACGCAGCGCGCAGTCGCTGCCGGCAGACTGGTTCGGCGCGCGCTGAGGGAAGGGCGCCCCATCAGCGAGCGGCACGCTTGCCGCGCGCCGTCAGCGTGCAGCCCACCGAGGCCGTGATGATGCTGGCGATCGCCAGCCACTGCACCGGGCTCAGCTGCTCGTGCAGGAACACCAGCCCCGCCAGCGCGCCCATGGCCGGCTCCATGCTCAGCAGGATGCCGAAGGTGCGCCGGTGCAGGCGCTTGAGCGCCACCATCTCCAGCGAATAGGGGATCGCACTCGACAGCACGCCCACCGCCAGCCCGAACAGCAGCAGCGTCGGGCTGAACATCGCGGTGCCCGCGTGCGCCAACCCGAACGGCATCACCACCAGTGCCGCCGTGGTCAGCCCCAGCGACGTCGCCTGGCCACCGTGGGCGTTGCCCGCCATCTGCCCGAACACGATATAGAGCGCCCAGCCCACGCCGGCTGCCAGCGCATAGCCGATGCCGACCGGATCGAGCGTGCCGGCAGCTTCGCCCACCGGCAGTAACAGCAGCAGGCCCGTTACCGCGAACGCAATCCACAGGAAATCGATCGCGCGCCGCGACGACAGCACCGCCACCGCCAGCGGGCCAGTGAATTCGATGGCGATCGCCAGCCCCAGCGGGATGGTGCGCAGCGACATGTAGAACAGCAGGTTGGTGGCGCCCAGCGCCGCCCCGTACAGCGCGATCGCGCGCGCATTGGCCAGCGTCAGCGGGATGCGCCACGGTCGCCAGACGCACAGCAGGATCAGCGCGGAGAAGCCTACCCGCAGCGCTGTAGTGCCTTGCGCGCCGAGCACCGTGAACAGGCTCTTGGCGAACGAGGTGCCGACGCACAGCGAGGCCATCGAGGCGGTCAGGGCGAGCACGGCGATCAGGGTCGAGCGTCGGTTGGCGGCGGCGTGGGGCAATTCGGGGTCCTGTGGGGATGGCGTGCGTCTGGTGCGCGGTGCAGCGGCATCATGGGGCAGATGCCGCCCTGGCGCCATATACAGGTTGGGGCGGTTGGCGCAGTACAGTTGTTTGGGGCGATCGTGGTGATCACGGACCTGCCCCGCATCAGGCCTCAGTGATTGCGCGCCGCTGGCTTGCGCCGTTTGCCGGCCTTGCCCGCACAGTCCGGGCAGCGGCCCAGCAGCGTCAGCTCGTGGTGCTCGACCACGAACCCCGGTGGCGTGATCTCTTCCAGGTGTCCGGGGCAGCCTTCCAGCGGGAAGACGCGATCGCACGACAGACACTGGAAGTAGTGCCGGTGCGTGACGGCGCCCGGTTCGTCCGCAAGCTCGTAGCGGTCCGGCTGGCCCGGCAGTTCAACGGCATGCACGCGCGCGTCGTCCAGCAGCGCGCGCAGGTTGCGGTAGACCGTGGCCAGGCCCAGCGACGGCACCTGGCGCTGCGCCGCGGCCAGGATCTCGGCCGGGCTCAGGGGCCGGCCGGCTTCACGTAGCGCGTCCATCACAGCGCCGCGTTGACGGGTCATGCGTTCCATGCCTAAAATATTAATGAGAATTTATTATCATTAACGAGCGTACCTGGTTGCCGCCGCGGTGACTCGTTCCTTCCGGGGTGTTCCTATGCTGCCACCGCAGCCCAGCCTTGGCCGGCGCAAGCGGCCTTGCCGCGCGCCGGGCTCTTTCCTGCCCGCCGCCTGCGCATTGCGCCTGAACCCATTGCCGGGGCGTTCGCGGCGGCCAGTCGCCGCGCTGATGCTGGCGATTTCCGGCCTCGCCGACGCGGCGGAGGGTTCCGATATTACGCTGCCGGCGGTCTCGGTGGTCGGCACGGCCATCGCATCATACAACCCGCCCGACGCGTCGGGCGCTACCCGCACCGACACCCCGCTGCGCGAGATCCCGCAGTCCGTGCGTGTGGTGCCGCGCGCGATGCTTGACGATATCGGCGCGACCCGCTTCGACCAGACCTTCGACTACGTCAGCGGCGTGGCGCGCCAGAACAACTTCGGCGGCCTGTGGGACAACTTTGCCATGCGCGGCTTCACCGGCAACGAGAACACCGGCGCCGGCTACCTGGTCAACGGCTTTGCCGCAAACCGCGGCTACACGGCGCCGATGGATGCGGCCACCATCGAGCGCGTGGAAGTGCTCAAAGGCCCCACGTCCTCGCTGTACGGCACCGGCGAGCCCGGCGGCACCTTCAACGTGGTCACGCGCCAGCCGCAGTTCCGGCCCGCGCAGACCTATTCATTCGAGGTCGGCACGCGCGACGCCTACCGGCTGGCGGCCGACGTGACCGGCCCGCTGGGCGAGGACGTGGCCGGCAGGCTGATCGCCGTGGCCGACCACCAGGGCAGCACGCGCGACTACATCAACAGCCAGCGCTACCTGGTGGCGCCGTCGTTCAGCTGGACGCTGGGCAACGACACCATCCTGCAGTACGCGGCGGAATTCCAGCGCTACACCACGCCGATGGACCGTGGCGTGGTCGCCGTCAACGGGCAGCTGGGCCGCATCCCGCGCTCGCGCTTCCTGGGCGAGCCCGGCGACGGCGACATGCGGCTCAACAGCCAGTCGCACCAGCTCAGCGTGGAGCACCAGTTTTCGGATCGGTGGAAGGGGCGGCTGGCCCTGTCATACCGCGGTGGCGCGCTGACCGGGCATTCCTCCGAGGCCGCTGCGCTGGCGGCGGACGGCCGCACGCTGTCGCGCTCGCGGCGCTACCGCGACTTCCAGTCGGACGATCTCTCGCTGCAGGCAAGCGTGACGGGCAAGTTCACCACCGGCCCGGTCGGGCATGAACTGCTGATGGGCGTGGACGCCTACCGCTTCGGCAACACCATGCAGGTGCTGCGCAAGAACCCGACCGCCGCCGCGCCGTACGCGATCGATATCTACGATCCGGTCTATGGCCAGCCGGCGCCGCCGCTGCCCTGGAACATGGACACGCACGAGCGCCAGCGCAACGTCGGCGTCTACGCGCAGGACCAGCTCAGCCTGGGCGAGCGCTGGCGCGTGCTGGCCGGCGCGCGCTTAGATGCCTTCGACCAGTCGCTGGACGACCACCTGCGCGGCACCCGCACCACGCGGCACCAGAACGCGGTGTCGCCGCGCGTGGGCGTGAGCTACCTGGCCAGCCGGAACCTGTCGCTGTTCGCCAATGCCAGCCAGTCGTTCCGGCCCAATGCCGGCGTCGACGCCGCCGGCCAGCCGTTCGACCCGGAACGCGGCCGCGCCATGGAGGCCGGCATCAAGTTCGACAGCGACGACCGCCGCACCGGTGCCACGCTGGCCGTGTTCGAGATCCGCAAGCGCAACGTGCTGGCCGCCAATCCCGCCGACCCGTCGTATTTCATCGCCGCCGGCGAGGCGCGCAGCCGCGGCGTGGAACTGGACGTGGCGGGGCAGATCGGCACGCACTGGCGCGTGTCGGGCAGCTTTGCGCTGACCGATGCGGAGATCACGCAGGACACGCGCATCGCGCCGGGTACGCCGCTGTCCAACGTGCCGCGCACCAGCGGCAGCCTGCTGGCGGTGTATGAAGACGCGACGCCGATCGGGCAGCGGTATGGCGTCGGCGCCGGGCTGCGCTACGTCGGACGACGCCCGGGCGATGTGCAGGACTCGTTCTCGCTGCCCGCGTACGTGGCGGTGGACCTGCATGGCTACTGGCAATACAGCCGCAAGCTGCGCGTGTCGCTGAACGTGGGCAACCTGTTCGACAAGACCTACTACGCCAGCTCGTACAGCAACCTGTGGATCGCGCCGGGCGCGGGCCGCACCGTGCGCCTGGGCGTGCAACTGAGCTACTGACAATGTTGCCGGGCCACGCGCGCACTGCCGCGCCTCCATCTCTCCCGGCAGTCTCCCCTTTTGCCGCGGTCGCGCGGCCGGCCGGCGGCCGGCTGCTGTCCATCGACGCACTGCGCGGGCTGGTCATCCTGATCATGCTGCTCGACCACGTGCGGGATATGTTCTTCCTGCACGTGCAGGTCACCGATCCCATGGATGCCAGTGCGACCACCCCGGCGCTTTTCTTCAGCCGTCTCGCCGCCCACCTGTGCGCGCCGGTGTTTATCTGGCTGGCCGGGGTCTCGGCCTGGCTTTACGGCGCGGCCGGCCATGACCGCGGCGCGGTCAGCGGCTTCCTGCTGCGGCGCGGCGTGTTCCTGGTGGTGCTGGAGCTGACGCTGGTCGGCTTTGCCTGGACCTGGACCTTCCCGCCGCAGGTGGTCTACCTGCAGGTGATCTGGGCCATCGGCCTGAGCATGATGGCGCTGGCGGCGCTGGTGTGGCTGCCGCGGCCGATGCTGATCGCTGCCGGCATCGCGCTGGTGGCCGGGCACAACCTGCTGAGCCCGCTGCATTTCCCGCCGGAAAGCGTGTGGCATATACCCTGGGCGATCCTGCACGACCGGACCTGGATCGATATCGCCGACGGGCTGAAGGTGCGCACCTCGTACCCGGTGCTGCCGTGGATCGGCGTGATTGCGCTGGGCTACGCGGCGGGGCCGTGGTTTGCCGCGTCGATGCCTGCCGGTGCAAGGCAACGGCGCCTCGCCGGCTGCGCCGTGGCGGCGCTGGCCGGCTTTGCCGTGCTGCGCGTACTAAACGGCTACGGCCAGGAGCAGAAGTGGATGCCGGGCAGCGACGCGCTGCATACCGCGATGAGCTTCCTCAATGTCACCAAGTACCCGCCGTCGCTGCTGTTCCTGCTGCTGACACTGGGTGTCGGGCTGTTGCTGCTGGTTTGGCTGGAGCGTGCCGAGCGCGGTTGGCTCGCGCGGCGGCTTGCGGTGTTCGGCGCCGTGCCGATGTTCTTCTACCTGCTGCACCTGTACGTGCTGCAACTGCTGTACCAGGCCTGCGCGCACCACTGGGGCCTGAACCAGGCCAGGGTGTTCGGCTTCGACCACGTCTGGCAGCTGTGGCTGGTGGCGGCCGTGCTGGCCGTCCTGCTATGGCCGGCGGTGCGCTGGTTCGCGGCGCTGAAGGCGCGGCGGCGCGACTGGCGCTGGCTGAAGTACTTCTGAGCCAGGCATCCCGCCGCACCGCCGCCTGGCTCACTGCTGCGTTGCCGCGACGGGGGATGGCTGAGCCGCGGCTGCCGGTGGCGCTGCGGCCTGGGGCTGCGTAGCGGCCTGAGGTTGCGCTGCGGCTTGGGGCTGCGTGGCGACCTGGGGCGGCGCTATGGCTTGTGGCTGCGCTGCGGACTGGGGTTGCGCTACGGCTTGTGGCTGCGCTACGGCTCGCGGCTGCGCCGCAGCTTGGGGCTGTGCTGGGGCCTGGGGCCGCACTGCCGCCTGGGGCCGCGCGGCTGGCGCGGGGTTTGCGCGCCCACCGGACGCATCCGCCACCTCGCGCCAGCCGCCGCCCAGCGCCTTGTACAGCGACACCCGGCTGGTCAGCCCGGCCAGCTTGTACGTGACCAGCGCCTGCTGCGCGGTGTAGAGCTGGCGCTGCGCATCGAATACGCCGAAGTAGTCGTCCACGCCATTCTTGAAGCGCATTTCAGACAATCGCCGCGTTTCGCTGCCTTCGCGTACCAGTGCTTCCTGCGCCTTGACCTGGCGCTCGTAGGTGGCGCGCGCCGCCATGCTGTCGGCCACTTCGCGGAAAGCGGTCTGGATGGTCTTCTCGTAGTTGGCCACGTTGATGTCCTTGCGCACATTGGCCGCATCCAGCCCGGCCCGGTTGCGGCCGCCGTCGAAGATCGGCACGGTGAGCTGCGGTGCAAACAGCCACGCCATGCCGCCGGAGAACAGTCCCGCCAGGCTGGTGCTGGCCACGCCCAGCGCGCCGGTCAGCGAGATGCGCGGGAAGAACGCCGCGCGCGCAGCGCCGATATTGGCGTTGGCGGCCTTGAGCCGGTGCTCGGCGTCAAGGACGTCAGGACGCCGCTCCAGCAGGCTCGACGGCAGTCCTTCGGGAAACTCGCTCAGCAGCGAGCGTGGTTCGAGCGGATCCGGCTTCGCTGCCGCACCCGCATCTGTCACGGATTTCGGCAATTGGGCGCCGACCAGCAGCGTCAGCGCGTTCTCGTCCTGCGCCACCTGCCGCGTGTACTGCTCCACGCCCACCTGCGCGGTCTGCACCTGGGTTTGCACGCGATGCTGGTCGAGCTGGGCCATGGCACCGGCCTGCCGCCCGCGCCGCACCATCTCGGCCGCGTCCTGCTGGGTCTTGAGCGTTTCCTGCGACAGCCGCAGCAGTTCCCGGTCAGCCTGCAGCGTCAGGTAGGCGTTGGCCACTTCCGCCACCAGGCTGATCTGCGCGCTGCGTCGCGCCTCTTCCGTCGCCATGTATTCCTCCAGCGCCGCATGCTTGAGGCTGCGCACCCGGCCGAAGAAATCGAGTTCAAACGCGGTGAAGCCGATGCCCGCGTTGTACGTGGTGATCTGCTGCGACTGGCCCGGTGCGCGCAGCCGCGGCGAGAGCCGCTGCGACACCATGCCGGCATTGCCTTCCACGGTGGGGAACTGCGCCGCGCGCTCGATCTGGTACAGCGCGCGCGCTTCGTCGATGGCCAGCGTCGCCATGCGCAGGTCGCGGTTGTTGGCCAGCGCCAGCTCGATCAGCTGCCGCAGCTGCGGATCGACGAAGACGTCACGCCATCCCAGGTCCGCGGCGGAAGGGCCCGCCGGTTGCGCCGGCTGGCCTGGCTGCGCCGCGCCGCGCGCCGCATTGGCCTGAGGGGTCCGATAAGCGGCGCCCTCCGGCCAGGCCGAAGGGATCGGCGCATCCGGCCGCTGGTATTGCGGCTCCAGCGTGCAGGCGGCCAGGGCGAGCACGAGTGCGCCGGGCAGCAGCAGGCGCGGCGGGGTCAGGGTACGGCGGCGTGGCAAGCTTCGCATGAAGGGTCCCGGAGAGTCGAAGAAGAAGGTGGCATTCAGCCCAGCAGCGCGCGCCGCATAAAGCGCGAGATCGCCAGCTGCGGCCGGCCCTGCCGGGCGATGTTGTGCGCGGGATCGGTGAACAGCAGGCGGATCAGGCTGTGGCGCGCCGCCATGTCGGCATGCAGCGCGATGCCCAGCAACTGGCCGTCGCGGCGCACGATGCGGCAAGGAATCCATCCGGTCTGGCTGAGCCACAACGCGCCTTCGGTGCCGGCGCGGAAGGCGGGCGCCAGCGGCGTGGTGACGGCCACGCCGTTGCATGAGAGGTCCTTGGTGGTGACGCGGTACTCGCGCCCATCCACGCGCAGCAGCGCCGCCGCGCGGTGCGGGAAGCGCTCTTCCTTGCGCGGGCGCGGCAGCTCCACGCAGACCAGGAACGACGCCAGGTACAGCATCAGCGCCACGCCGGTCCAGACCGTGTTGAAGGCCAGTCCTGGCGCATCGGGGTCGACCACCAGCGCGCGCCCCAGGCCCAGCGCCGACAGTGCCAGCATCCCGGCATAGAGCGCGGCGAACTTGCCGTGGATCACCAGCTTCGAGCGGTCCAGCCCCTTGTTGGTGACCTTGAACGGCCGCCCGAACGGCTTGAACATCGCGCTGACCAGCGATGCGGTCACCGCCAGCGACGCCACGATCTGCGTCACCTCGGTAAAGATAGGCAGCGCGCGCTGGCCGGTGATCCAGATGCTGTAGGCCCAGTACGCCACCAGCGCCGGCAGGCCGTAAGCGAGAAACTGCAGCGGCTCGCTGTACAGCGTCGAGACCCCGAAATACCAGTACAGCAGTGGCCCGGCCAGCAACATCAGCGTGAACGGCCGCGAGAGCCAGTGCAGCAGGCCATGCACATAGTGCAGCCGCTGCACCGGGGTGTAGCCGCGTCCGCGCAGCGGCCCGTCCGCGGTCAGCGCCACCTGGATCGTGCCCAGCCCCCAGCGGCTGCGCTGGCTGATGTACTCGGGCAGGCCTTCGGCGGACAAGCCTACGCTCAGGCGTTCGTTGAGCCAGCGCGTGATATAGCCGTGCGGCAGCAGCCGGTAGGTCAGGTGGATGTCTTCGGTCACGGTGCCGGTGGGGAAGCCACCGATCAGCTCGACCAGGTCGCGCCGCACCAGGAACGAGGTGCCGATGCAGAACGCCGCGCCCCAGGCGTCCTTGGCCGGCTGCATCACGTCGAAGAAGGCGCGCTGCTCGTCGACCCAGCATTCGGTGGCGCGCAGGTTGTACTGGATCGGGTCGGCGTTGTAGTAGAACTGGGGCGTCTGCACCACGCCCACGCGCGGGTCGTTGAACAGCCCCACGGTGCGCAGCAGGATGTTGCGGTGGGGCGCGAAATCGGCATCGAGCACCAGGATGTAAGGCGCGCCGCCGGCCTCGGCGCTGTGGCGCAGGCCGTTGTTGAGATTGCCGGCCTTGGCGTGCGCGTTGTCCGGGCGCGTCACGTAGTACGCGCCCACGCTGTCGCAGAACTTGCGCAGCCAGTCACGGCGGGTGTCGTCCAGCACCCAGACGCGGAAGTCGGGATAGTCGATCGCCAGTGCGGAGACGATGGTCTTCTCCAGGATCTCCAGCCCTTCGTTGTAGGTGGCGATGAAGATGTCCACGCGCGGTACCTGCCCCGCGCGGCGCAGCGCAGCTTCGCCCGCATCGGCATCCGGCGAGTGGTTGCTGTTGCGCGTGAGCACCACGATCGACAGCAGCGTATAGGCCAGCGTCATGCATTCGAACGCGAAGAACACATGCGCCCATACGCTAGTAAAGGTCATCTGCCAGTCCGGCAGCGTTTCCCTGACGCGCCACGTCAGGTAGACCACCAGCAGCAAGGCGGTGACGCCGCCGAACAGCACGCGGTCGGCGGGCCGGTCCTGGCGGCACATCAGCGCGAGCAATACCACCGCGAGCAGCACGCCGCCATTGATGACCAGCAGCGACTGGTTTTCGAGAAAGAGGGCGAACATCGTCACTCCTTGTTGGTGGCGTTGGTCGCGGCTGAGGTGGAGGCGGCGACGGCCGGCGGCGGACAGGACGGTTCCAGGCAACCGCCCGGACGGAACGGGTTCCAGCGCGCCGCGGCCAGCACGGCCCAGGCGGTGGCGCCCAGGTGCGGCAGGTGGAAGTAGTAGAAGTCCTCCGTGGTCGAAGTGGGCCCGATCGACAGCCCGGTGCTGATGCGCGCCTCCGGCGTGGCGTAGAGCATCCCGGAAGGCGCGCGTTGCGACAGCAGCAACTGCCACAGCGGCTGCGCCTGCGGCGTGAGGCCGGCGGCCTGCAGTACCAGCGCGGCCTGTCCGGTGCCTTCGGTCCACATGCCGTCGGGGCTGGCTTTGAAGCCGTAGCCGGCGCCGGCGCGATGGCGTGCGTCGACCCAGGCCAGGTTGCGGCGCCAGTCCTGCGGCGGATCGGGAATCGCGATCAGCGGCCACAGCACGGCATCCAGCGCGGAGGGGCCGTCGTTGGGCGCGCGGCCGTCGTCGTGCGTGCCGATGATGAAGCGGCCCTCGCGTGGCTGCCACATGGCGTTGACAAAGCCGCGCGAGCGCGCGGCGCCGTCGCGCCAGCGCGGATCGTTGCGCAGGCTGGCCAGCCAGCTGAAGGCCGCGTAGGTATCGACGTTGTGCTCGGTGGACTTCCAGCCCTGCCGCGTCTGCTTGGGTTCGTGGCCGAAGAAGCCGCCGATATAGCCCGCGGGGGCGCCATTGTCCGGCATGCTGCCATGCACCCAGCCCATCAGCGCGGCGGCGCCGTCGAGGTAGCGCGCGTCGCGCGTGGCCTCATGCACAGCCAGCAGCAGCAGTGCGGCCCAGGCCACGTTGCCGGTGGCGGTGCCGACCTGGTAGGCGTCTTCGAACCAGCGCTTGCTGGGATCGTCCCACCAGCCCGGCAGCGGTGCCGGGCCTGGCGGCAACGCACCGGCGCGGTAGGCGTTGCGCAGGCGCGCGTCGCGGTAGTGCCGGTCCTGGCGCGTGGCCTGCAGCACGGCGTCGGCGATGCGGCGCGCTTCGGCCGGGCGCTTGCAGGCCACCAGCGCGATGCCGGCCAGGGCGTTGTCGTAGACGAAGGCGGCATTGCGCAGCGCCGGCGCCAGCGGTTCGCCGCCCGGCGCGGGCTCGTAGCTGCCGAGGAACAGCGGACCGTTGCCGGGTTCGCGGCTGACGCGCTCGGCCAGCGTCTTGCAGCCGTCGGCCAGCAGGGTTTGCTGCGCGGGTGGTGCTGCTGCCTGCGCCGCGGAAGCAGCGCGTGGCGCCACGGCAAGCAATCCGGCAAGCAGCACGCTTGCCGCGATCCTGGAGGGGCTATCAGGTATTGGTCGTCGCATCAGGGGGTCTCCCGTGCCTGCGCGTGCCATCACGACAGCGACGCGCGCAGTTGTCCCAGCCAGCTCTGGTTCAGCGTCACGCGCGCCCAGCGACCCATGCCGCAATGCCCCGACGATTGCTGCGGGCTCGACGCGTTCGCGGCGGACACCACGCCCGATGCGCTCGCCTTGCCCGGCAGCTTGTCCAGCGGCCGGTCGAGCTTGGCGATCACGTAGATCTCGTTCTTCTCGATCGGCGGGAACGGCACGAAATAGCGGGCCTGGTCGCCATCGGGCGCACGCGGCAGGATCTCCGCCACCGATGCCGGCAGCGCCGCGGGCAGGCCATCGACCTGTACATTCAGCCGCGCACCGGGCAGCAGGCTGTCGCTGAGGCTGCGCGGGAACACCGCCACCACGCGCGTTTGCGCGCAGTTGCTGGTGCGGGCCAGCGTGGCGCCGGCCGCCACGCGCATGCCGGGCTGCGCGATCAGGTCTTCGACGGTGCCGGGCTCGGTCGAGCGGATCTCGAGGTTGGAAAGCCGGTCGATGCGTTCCTGCTCGGTGGCGAGCAGCTGGTCGACCGACTTGCCATACGCTTCCAGCTGCTCCAGTTCCGCGGTCAGCTGCGCGGACTCGGCGTTCAACACCTGGCGCCGCTGCGACAGCGCGGCGCTGGGGCTGTCCGTGGAAGAGGTATAGACCTTCTTGCGCGACGCCTCGCTCTCGCCGACGGCGTTGTCGAGTTCGGCCTTGGCCGCGGCCTTGGCGTTGGTCAGCATCGACAGCTGGTAGCGCGAAGCGTTGGTATAAGCTTCGCTGACCGCGCCAGCCCATTGCATGCTCTGGTTGCGGTTGACCACTTCCTCTTGCTGGTCTTCCTGCGCCTTGGCCGATGCCAGGCGCGCTTCCAGTGCGCGCACGCGCGCCCCATGCTCGCGTTGCGCGGCGCTGTTGTAGCGCTGCAGGTCCTGCTCGGTCGCGGCCAGCAGCCGGCGGTTGCTTTCGAGCTTTGCCTTGGCGGAATCGTAGCGCTGCTGGTTGTCGAGCTTCTTGCCGGTCAGCTCGACCAGCAGCGAGCGGTCGATGTTCGGGTTCTGCACCATCATCAGCGGCTGGTTGGCGGTGAACGGCTGGCCGGCAGCGATCTTCTGCTGCATCACGATGCCTTCGACTGGCGAAGTCACCAGGCTCACGGGACTGTTGACCACGGCGCGTTCCGACGAGCGCGTGAACACATTTGGAAACATGATCGTGAGCACTGCCCACACGATGAACAGCACCACGCCGTATCCGGCCATGCGCGGCACGATGTGCCACAGTGGCACCGCCACGGGCTGCTTGCGTTCCACCAGTCCCTCGCCCTGGGACTGGCGCGCGGCTGGCGCCGGCGTCAGCAAGTGTTGTCTGGGTGGCGGGTTGTTGCGCTGGTCGGCCATGGTGTTGTTCTCCGGCTAGCAAATCAAAGGCTTCCCCGCCGGCTGTGCGCTGCGCACGCCGGACGAGATTTTTTCCAAGCAAGCGGGTGGCCTCGCGCTAGGGCAGTCGCGCGATGCCCGGCTTGCATGTCCCCAATTCAGCTTGTTGTCTGCAGCACGCGCGATGTGGCGGGATGCCGTATCGGCGCACTTTGCGGTCGGACCGCGTTGCGGTCCGTGGATTTGCCCGCCTCTATGCGAGCAGCGTTGAACAATGGCCAGGACACAAGCCCTGGCCAAGAAATGGCAGCCCGCTGACGCAAAGACTGATGCACTCAGGCCACCGCAGGTGAGTTAAGGCTAGACAAGTGCCCCGTCGCTTGCTGTAAAAATGTGTAAGGGGAGGCTGTAGCACTGCTTAACACGGCAGTAAGATTGCAGGCGGCACGCAGCGATGTGCCGTGCCTTCTGCGGCGTGCTTGCCGGCTTACGCAATGTTGCGGAGTGTTGTGAATGGCGCAAATGTCGCCAATGTCGCAATGATTGCGACATTGGCGATGATGCCGGTCAGTTGTCGGCGGAGAGCGGCGGTGCGATCTGTTCCAGCGGACGGCGTTCGGCATCGATGCCGAAGCGCAAGGCCAGCAGCCCGGCCACGATCACCAGTGCCGCGCCGATGCCGTAGCCCACCCCAACCGCTTCGCGGCTGCCGCTCTCGATCAGCATGCCGAACAGCAGTGGTGCGATAAAGCCGCCGGTGCCGGTGCCGACTGCATAGAAGACGGAGATCGCCAGTGCGCGCATCTCCAGCGGGAACACTTCGCTGGCGGTGAGGTAGGCCGAGCTGGCCGCCGCTGAAGCGAGGAAGAACACGCCCGACCAGCACAGCGCCTGCGAGCGTGCATCGAGCCAGCCTTCGACAAAGGCCCAGCCCGTCAGCGCCAGGCCGATGCCGGACAGCACGTAGGTCGCGGCAATCATGCGCCGCCGCCCGACGCGGTCGAATAGCGGCCCGAGCAGCAGCGGCCCCGCGGCATTGCCCAGCGCAAAGGGGAAGATGTACAGCGCCACGCGCCCTTCGGGCACATGATAGAAGCGCGCCAGCACCAGCGCGTAGGTGAAGAAGATGGCATTGTAGAAGAACGCCTGCGACACCATCAGCGCCAGCGTGATGGTGCTGCGCACGCGGTAGCGCCGCACCAGCAGGCGCATGACTTCGCCCACGCCGGGCGCGGCGCGCCTGCGCATGGCCACCGCGACGCAATCGGGCGCCACTGGCGGCAGGGTGCCGTGGCGCGCGCGCACCTCGGCCTCGATCGCGGCGACCACGCGCTCGGCCTCTTCCAGCCGGCCGTGGGTGGCGAGCCAGCGCGGGCTTTCCGGCACGTGCTTGCGCACCAGCACGATCGCGACCGCAAGCACCGCGCCCAGCGCAAAGCACGCGCGCCAGCCCCATACCGGTCCCAGCACGCGCGCATCGAGCAGCACCAGGCTCAGTCCCGCACCCAGCGCCGCGCCCAGCCAGAAGCTGCCGTTGATGGCCAGGTTCACGCGCCCGCGCACGCGCGCGGGGATCAGTTCGTCGATGGCGGAATTGATCGCCGCGTACTCACCGCCGATGCCCAGGCCGGTCAGGAAGCGGCACGCGGCAAAGAAGTAAAAGTCCGGTGCGAACGCGGTGGCCAGCGTTGCCACCATATAGACCGCGAGCGTGGCCAGGAACAGCCGCTTGCGTCCGAGCCGGTCGGCCATGCGGCCAAACACCAGCGCACCGATCACCGCGCCCAGGATGTAGAGCGAGCCGGTCCATCCCACCTGCGTCGCGGTCAGCGCGAGCGTGTCCGGGCGCTCCAGCACCGCGCCGACCGAGCCCACCAGCGTGACTTCCAGCCCGTCGAGCACCCACGCGACGCCCAGCGCGATGGCTACGCGCCAGTGCCAGCGCGACCATGGCAGGCGGTCCAGCCGCCCGGGGATGTCGGAGCGGAAGGCGGTATCGAGGGGGAGGGTAGCGAGGGCGCTGTCGGTCGGCATCGCCAACCAGTATAGGCGCCCAGGATAAGCGTGCCTGCTGCGTGCCTCAGCGGTACAGCACCGTGGGCAGCCACAGCCCGATGCCGGGGAACACGTACAGCAGCACCAGCGCGATCAGCTGGATGCCCATGAACGGCAGCATGCCCAGGAAGATCTGGTTCAGCGTGACATGCGGCGGCGCCACGCCCTTCAGGTAGAACGCGGCCATTGCCACCGGCGGCGACAGGAACGCGGTCTGCAGGTTCAGCGCCACCAGCAGGCCGAAGAACAGCGGATCGATGCCGAAGTTGTCCAGCAGCGGGATAAAGATCGGCATGAAGATGATGATGATCTCGGTCCATTCCAGCGGCCAGCCGAGCAGGAAGATGATCACCTGCGCCAGGATCATGAACTGCACCGGCGACAGGTTCAGCGACAGCACCCACTGCTCGACCAGCGCCTGCCCGCCCAGCAAGGCGAACGCGGCCGAGAAGATCGACGAGCCCACGAACAGCCAGCACACCATGGCGCTGGTCTTGGCCGTCAGCAGCACCGATTCCTTGACCACGCGGAAGTTCAGCTGCCGGTACGCGGCCGCCAGCAGCGCGCCGCCCAGCGATCCCACCGCCGCCGCTTCGGTCGGCGTGGCCAGCCCGAACACGATCGAGCCCAGCACCGCTAGGATCAGCAGCGCCAGCGGGAAGAACGACGCCAGCAGCATCTTGAAGATTTCCAGCCGCGCGAAGCTGAAGCGCCAGTAGAAGTACAACAGCACAGCAGCCACCACGGCCAGCGTGATCCAGAACCAGCGCGGCGCAGAGACCGCGGCGGCCTGCGGGGCAGGTTGTGTCCCGGCTTGCGCGGCGTCCGGCGCCGCGGGCGTGGCGGGTGGCGTCGTTGCGGCGGGGGCAGCCGGTGCGGCCGGTGCAGGGACCGCACCGGCGGCCGGCGCCGGCGCTTCTTCCATCGGCGGCGCCTGCAGGTCGTCCAGCGCCGCGCTGCTTTCCTCGGCGCCGCCGAGCGACAGCGGCGATTCCACGGCGATGCTGGCGGCGGGCGCTGTGACCACCTCGTAGATCGTGCCCATCACCACCGCCACCGCCAGCGCCGGCAGCAACACGATGCCGAGCTGGCGCGCGAACTCGCCGGTCGGCACGTCTGCGTTGCGTGGCCCCTTGAGCGTGCGCATCATGCCGGCGCCCAGCGCGGGCAGCGCATGCGTGGCGCCGCCGGCTTCCAGCGTGCGCGCCAGGGGTGGGAGCGGCACCACGCGTTCGGCTTCCGGCAGCGGCGGCGCAAGCGCGGGCTTGAGCTTGGCCAGGATCAGGATGTAGAGGATATAGAGGCCGGTCAGCATCAGCCCCGGGAAGAACGCGCCCGCATAGAGCTGCACCACCGACACGCCCGCGGTGGCGCCATAGACGATCAGCAGCACCGACGGCGGGATCAGGATGCCCAGGCAACCACCCGCCGTGACCGCGCCCGCCGACAGCGCCGTGTTATAGCCCGCACGCAGCATCGCGGGGAAGGCCAGCAGCCCCATCAGCGTGACCACCGCGCCGACGATGCCGGTGGCGGTCGCAAAAATCGCGCAGGTCACCAGCGTGGCGACCGCGAGCGAGCCGGGAATCCACGCCAGCGCCAGATGCAGGCTGCGGAACAGCTTTTCGATCAGGTTGGAGCGCTCGACCAGGTAGCCCATGAACACGAACAGCGGGATCGAGATCAGCACGTCGTTGGTCATGACGGCGTACGCCCGCTGCACCATCAGGTCCAGCGTCTGCTGCACCGCGATCTCGGGGTTGGCGTGGCGATAGGCCAGCCAGGAAAACAGCACGCCCATGCCCATCAGCGTGAACGCGGTGGGGAAGCCCAGCATGATCGCCACCACGATCAGCGCCAGCATCAGCAGGCCAAGATGCCCGTTGGTCCAGTCTGACGGCGCCGGCATGAACCAGGCCACGATGCCGACGATCAGCACCATCAGCGAGACGCCGAACCACAGTTCCTTCCTCATCGCCCGGCTCCGTGCTGGTCGTCAGGAGGGGCAGGGAGCGGCGCCTCCACCATTTCGGCGGTCGGCGTGCCATGCACCATCTCCTTGAGCTTGTCGACATCGACTTCCTCGACGTCGCCCTCGCGCAGCGGCCAGTGCCCGCTGTTCAGGCACAGGATGCAGCGGATGGTCTCGGCCACGCCCTGCAGCAGCAACAGCGCGCCGGCCACGGGAATGACAGCCTTGAACGGGTAGATGGGCGGGCCTTCGGCGGCGATGGAGGAGTGTTCGTTCTGCGCCAGCGAGACCTCGAAGAAATCGATGCCGGCCCAGGCCAGCGCGATCACGCCGGGGAAGAAGAAGACCAGGTAGAGCACCAGGTCGATGCTCGCCTGCATCCGCGGGGGCAGGAAGCCGTACAGGATGTCGCCGCGCACGTGGCCGCGCTTGGCCAGCGTGTAGGCGCCGGCCAGCATGAACATCGTGCCGTACAGCATATTGCTGGCATCGAACACCCAGGCGTGCGGCGCGCCCAGGGCGTAGCGCGAGAACACCTCGTAGCTGATCATCAGCGTAAGCCCGATGATCAGCCACGCGGCGGCCTGGCCGACAAAGGTGCTCAGCCAGTCGATGCCCAGCAGCAGGCGCTGCACGATGCGGCCCCGGTGGCGCGGGTCAGGTGCGCTTGGAGAAGTAGTAGCTCGATGCCACCCGGAAGTCGACGTTGGTGTCGTTCTGCCAGCGCGTGGCGCGCTGCGCGAAGGCCTTCATCGAGTCGTTGACCTTTTTGAACATCGGGTTCTCTTTTTCCTTGCGCGCCACTATCTCGTCCCAGACCTTCAGCTGCGCCTGCAGCACGGAGTTCGGAGTCGCATAGAACTTCACGCCCTGCTGCTGCAGCGCCTGGTAGTCCTTGGAATAGCGGTCGATCGCCTTGATCGACATATCGGCCGAGGCCGCCTCCACGGCGTTGGCGATCAGCGCCTTGAGCTTTGCCGGCAGCGCGTCATAGCGCTTGCGGTTGAACAGGATCTCGAACTGCTCCGAGGGCTGGTGGAAGCTGCGCAGCATGCAGACCTTGGACACGTCCTGGAAGCCCAGCGCGCGGTCCGAGCTGGCGTTGTTGAACTCCGCCGCATCGAGCAGGCCGCGGTCCATCGCCGGCACGATCTCCGCGCCCGGCAGCGCATTCACCGCGGCGCCCAGGCCGGTGAAGATATCGATCGACAGGCCCACGGTGCGGAACTTCAGGCCCTTGAAATCTTCCGGCTTGGTGATCGGCTTCTTGAACCAGCCCAGCGGCTGCGTCGGCATCGGCCCGTACAGGAACGACACCACGTCCAGGTTCAGGCTGCGGTAGATCTCCTGCTGCAGTTCCTTGCCGCCGCCGTACTTGTGCCAGGCCAGCAGCATGTTCGGATCCATGCCCCACGCCGGGCCCGAGCCCCACAGCGCCAGCGCCGAGTTCTTGCCGTACCAGTAGGCAATCACGCCGTGGCCGCCGTCCAGCGTACCCTTGCTGACCGCATCGATCAGGTCGAAGGCCTTGACCACGGCGCCTGCAGGCAGCAGTTCGATCTTCAGCTCGCCGCCCGACATGTTGTTCACCTTGGTGACGAAGTCGCCGGCGAACTCATGGAAAATGTCCTTGGTGGGCCAGGTGCTCTGCCAGCGCATAGTGACCGGGCCCTGCGCCTTCACGATCGCCGGAAAGCCCATTGCCGCCGCGCCCGCTGCCGCCCCCGCGGCGCCGCCAAGGAAGCCGCGGCGCGAAACGCCAGTTTTCCTCGTCCTGGATGCCATGACCATCTCCAATTGATGTGTATGTGTAACTACCCACGAGTGCAGGCCGTTGGGGCCGAGCCAACTCGCCACTGACGCGAACACCGGAAAAGTCGGGAAATGCGATGAATCGCTGAACGCTGAAACGCTGAAACGCCGGACCAGGAACGGGGTGCACCCAACAGTTGGCGCAAGGTGGTCCGTGATTCCCTTCATGGTAGGAAAGGCACAGGGAACCACAATGTAGGGATTACCCGCGCGGTGTGGCGCGGCGCACTTTGAGCGGCGCCGTGCCGTCATTGCGACGCACGCCACGCCTTCCGGAAGGCCGCGCATGATTGCCGCCAACACTTCTCCGCACGCACCGCTAAAGCGCGATCAGCCGCGGGCGATCCCAATGGTGAATTCGCCGTCCAGCATGCCACCCGGTTCGGCCGGCCGGCTGACGCGAACCAGGTTGGGGCGGTTGCCGGCGATCGGGTCCAGCGTGGTGGCGCGCGACGGCACGCCATGCGCACGGTAGGCCGGATGGGTGCCCAGCACCTCGCGGTTCAGGGCATCGCTGAAGTACAGCTGGCTGGTCAGCGCTTCCGACTGACCGAGCAATACCTTGAAGTGGATATGGACGGCGCGCGGCGCGTACCAGCCGGGATAGATCGTGGTGAATGTGGCCATGCCGTCCTGGCCGGCTGGCTGCACCCCGCGCAGGAAGCGCGCCTCCCGGTTGCCGCGGCTCTCGCCGCTGTAGCTGCCATCGGCATCGCAGTGCCAGATGCTCACCAGCGCACCGGGCACCGGCGCGCAGCCGCGGTCGGCATCGACCACCCGGATGCGCAGCCGCAACGGCTGGCCAGGCCGGCCGTCGCGGATGTCTGCGCGTACCAGGGCGTCGTCCAGATAGAAGGGGCCTTCGGTGGCGGAGGGCGTCAGCAGGCACGCCACCGGCGCGGCCACGGCAGGCCCGATGCCGGCGGCGGCAAACGCACCGCCCAGCTCATACAGGAAGCGGCGGCGCGCCGCGTCGGTGTGCGCCGTGCCGTCAACGCCAGCTGCTGGGCGCGCCTTCATCGTTGGCTCCGTGGTATTGCGGGTGCGCCTTGCGGCGCGTGGTGCTGCGGCCAGCCGGCGCTTTGCCGCCTGGCTTGTGGGCGCCGGTGTCAGCGGCCCATCGCCTTCAGCATAGAGTAGCCGTGGCTGGTAATGCGCGGTTCCTGTCGGCAGCCGTGCAGGACTTCCAGTTGTACGAGTTGCTTCTCGACCAGTGCCTTGAGGTCGACGGGATCGATCTGGCGGGAATCGCTGGAATCGAGGGAATCAGGGCCATCGCTCAACAATAGCAGCGTGGCAAGTTCATGCGGGCTCAGCACGTTCGTCTCCTTGGCTAGAGGGGGGGCGTTTGCTGGGGAAATTGCGCGGCGCCGCAGTCCTGCTGCGCCTGCGCGCGAAGCCGGCCGGGGCGACCATGTGGCACATGCCACGCGTGCCGTTGCGCACTGCGGCAGAACTTGCCGCAGTGCAGCACGGGTGTCCGACGACTAGCTGGTTTGACGGCAGCAGCGGCGCACGGTTCCTTGCGGCGGCGGCCGTTACATCTGGCAGGACTCGCCATGGCCGCTACCTGCATTATTGGCCAACCAGATGACAACGTCATGGCCATGGCTCGTGTGGGGGCTTGTACCGGGCGACCAGTTGCTTTTGCACTGCCCGCCATTCGGATCCTTAACTTCCGTCGGCGCGTGCGCGCTGCCAGAATGCGGGCGCTGACGCCTCGCGCACAGCACCTCCACCGTAACCCAAAGGAGCCCCGACGATGCCCGCGGCGCAACTCTCGACCTGTCTTGCCTTTGTCATGACCTTGCTGATTTCCCTCGGCGCAGCCGCCGGCGTGCCGTTCGATGCCCAACTGCGCCAAGCCGCGGCGCGCGGCGACGCCGCAGCCGTTACGGCCCTGCTCGGCAACGGTGCCAGTCTCGAGGCGCGCGACGAGCAGGGCCGCACGCCATTGTTGCTCGCCACGCATGGCAATCACGTTGAGGCGGCAAAGGTGCTGATCGGCGCCGGGGCCGACGTCAACGCCAGGGATGCGATCCACGACAGCCCCTACCTCTATGCCGGCGCGCGCGGCTATAACGAGATCCTGCGCCTGACGCTGGCGCGCGGCGCCGACCTGCGCAGCACCAACCGCTACGGCGGCACCGCGCTGATCCCTGCCGCCGAGCGCGGCCATGTCGAAACCGTGCGCACGCTGATCGCGGCCGGCGTGGATGTGGATCACGTCAACCGACTCAGGTGGACGGCGTTGCTCGAGGCCATCATCCTTGGCAACGGCGGACCGGCGCATACCGAGATCGTGCGCCTGCTCGTCCAGGCCCGCGCCGACGTCAACCTTACCGACGGCGAGGGCGTGACGCCGTTGCAGCATGCACGGCGGCGCGGCTATGCGGAAATCGAGCGGGTTCTCACCGCCGCGGGCGCACGCTGAACGGTTTCAGATCCACGGCAATGGCGTCGCCGCAGCAGGCTCGCTTCCCCATCCCTCATATATACTGTCAGTGTGCATACAAAATGGTGAGAGCGATGTCTGCGAGAGCAAAGCGCAATGCGAGTGGCAGTGTGGGTGCGGCGGATGCCGTGTCGGAACCGGATCCCGCAAAAGAATTGCTGTGGGCACGTCCCGGGTTTCTTGTGCGGCGCTTGCATCAGATCCACGTCGCGATGTTCTTCGAGGAGTGCAAGTCTCCGAATATCACGCCGGTGCAGTACGCAATCCTGACGGTGCTGTCGGTGCTGCCGGGGCTGGACCAGACCTCGCTGGGGCAGGAGGTCGGGCTGGACCGGACAACGACGGCCGACGTCGTGCGCCGGATCGAGGAGCGCGGGCTGGTGGAACGCCGCGAGAACCCGGCTGACCGGCGCACCCGCCATGTCTACCTGACGAAGGAGGGCAAGAGCGTGGTCGTCGCGCTGCGTGCCGATATGGCGCGCGCCCAGGAGCGCATGCTGGCCCCGCTGAAACCCGCCCAGCGCGAAGTCTTCATGGACCTGCTGGCGACGCTGGTGGAAGCCAACAACCAGTACAGCCGGACCGTGCTGCGCAGCGTGTAGCCGGCAGCGGCGGGCGCAAAGCCCGCCGTGGCGATGCCCTCAGACCGGGTAGACCAGGTCGTTGGCGATGATGGTGGTGTCGTACACCACCTGCCGCTCGCGCAGCAGCAACCTGCCACCCTGGCGGCGGAAGCGGTCGTGGTAGGTGCCGGCCAGGTGGATCGTGGTGGGGCCCTCCACCAGCGTCTGCAGCAGCATGAAGTTGGCCTGCGCCACGATATCGCCGTCCGCCGTTTCCTCACTCACACGCGTGTTGGTGACCAGGTGCAGGTTGTAGCGCGGTGCGAACATCTGGGTATTGGCAATGGCCGAGGCGCGGTCGCGCATCATGCCGATGCCTTCGGCGTAGACCAGCCCCACCGGCAGGTTGCGTTCGGCGTTCTCGCGCGCGGTGATGCGGTAGAGCGCATCCTCGGTGAAGAAGCGCGGCCATTGCTCGACCAGCCCGGCGTCGAGCACGGCGCAGTAATCCGCGTGGAAGGCGTCGATCTCCAGTCGCAGTTCGATGGCGCGCGCGGTGCCGAGGGCGCTCTCGCGATAGAGGGAGTAGTTCATCGGTTTCATGTTGCGGGAATCCCGTTATTGTTCCGTCAGAGCCCCATCACGCCGCGGTAGTACTGGTACATCGCGCGGATGGCGGATTCGGAGATCAGGGAGCTGGAGGTGCCGATCTGGCCGGGATCGAGCTTGAGCACGTTGCGGTCGCTGCTGGAGCGCCGCACGCCTTCCTGCACGAACTTCATCGCCTCGTTGTCCTCCAGCCCCAGGAAGCCGGCCGGGCCCATCAGGTTGCCCTGGCGCAGGCGGTGCTGCGTCATCTCCTCGGTATCGTCCTCGTAGCCGAACATGGTCCACAGCATCAGCATGCTGTCGGGGCCGTTGGGCACGATCTGGCGCACGCCCAGCGTATTCATCTCGCGCTGCACGATCAGGTTCGGCCAGATGGTCTGCATCGTCACCGACCAGGGCGAGTCGAACTCCCGCACATACTCGAGGAAGCGTTCGTCTTCCAGGCGTATGCCTTCGTGATACGAGCGCATCTCCTTCTTGTTCTCGTCGCTGACGGCCGCATACTTGTCTTCCTTCTTGGCCGACGCCATGGTGCCGTGCCGCCCGTGCACGGGATCGGCGATCATGGCCGACTCGTTGCCGGCCACCAGCAGCCCGAACACCACCAGGAAGGAATGCAGCAGCGTGGCGTGGTACGGGTCCTTGAGGTTCTCGTGGTACATCTTCCAGTTGCACGGCAGCTCGTTCTTGTAATAGCCGAGCACCTTGAGCGGCTTGCCGTTGAAGACGATATCGAAGTCCTTCAGGATCTCCCGCGTCATGTAGTCTTCCAGGCTTTCCATATCCGCCGCGTACGAGGCGAAGACCACGCCGTTGCGCGTGGCCACGTTCAGCTTCACCAGCCCATGGTCCTCGTTGCGAAAGTCCTTGGGCATGCCGCCCGCGCGGTTGACGCCGCGCTTGAACGGCACGCCCTGCAGGTTGCCCTTGAGGTCATAGGACCATTGGTGATACGGGCAGACGAATTCCTTCGCATTGCCCTGGCTGTGGCGACAGAACTCGGCGCCGCGATGCGCGCAGCGGTTCTCGAAGACGTTGACCGAGCCGTCTTCGGCGCGCGACACCACCACCGGCGTCGCGCCGACATAGGAGCGCTTGTAGTCGCCGGCGTTGGGGATCTCCGCCTCCAGCGCGACATAGTTCCACGAGCGTCCGCGGAAGATCTTCTGCAGCTCCAGGTCATACACGTCCTTGCTGGTGTAGACCCAGTCGGGGATGTAGTGCAGGCTGTCTTCGGGCCAGCGGCACTCGGCCAGGCCGGCGTCCTTCTTGCCCAGCGTGTGCTGGATCACCGCTTGTGTCTGGTACATGGGGAAGTCCTTATCAGAGTGTGGTGGGGCTGGCCGCCTGCGCCGCGATGTCGCGCACCAGCTGCCGCAGCGGCAGGGTGTCGTCGCACAGCCGCGGCAGCAGGCCTTCGACGGCATGGCCGAAGAGCGCGCGCAACGGGCGCAGGTCGGCGCCGGCATTGACGGCAATGGCGTGGCAGAGCCGGCCGTGCCGGGTGCCGAGGAGCATGAACTTGGGCGAGGGCGCATCGCTGCCGGCGCTGCCGCGCCAGGCGTAGCGGGTGGCAGCGTGGGCCGCGCCGAGCATCTGCACATTGCAGCCGAACTGGTCGGTCCAGAACCAGGGCAGGGCGGCGGGCTCGGCCGGCATGCCCAGCATGGCAGCAGCGGCGATGCGGGCCTGCTCGTTGGCGCTTTGCCAGGATTCCAGCCGCATATGGTTGCCGAACTGCGGCTGATACTGGCTGCAGCAGTCGCCGGCGGCAAAGATGCCCGCCGCGCTGGTGCGCCCCTGTTCGTCGACCTGGATGCCGCCGTTGTCCGGGTGCAGCGCCAGGCCGGCAGCGGCGCCAAGCGCCACCTCCGGCGTCAGGCCGATCGCGACCACCACCAGCGGCGCGTGCAGGGCCGTGCCGTCCGCCAGCCGCAGCAGCACGCCATCGGCCTGCGGCATGAAGGCCGCGATGCCACAGTCGAGCCGCAGCCCGACGCCTTGCGCATGCACGCGCTGCGCCAGCCAGGTGCCAAGTTCGGGCGGAACGGCGCGGCCGAGCAGCCGGTCAGCGCTTTCGATCAGGGTGACCTTGAGACCCAGCCCGGCCGCGGTGGATGCCGTCTCCAGGCCGAGGAAGCCGCCGCCGATCACCACGACCTCGCCCGCCCGTTGCATGGCGTCGCGCAGGCGCGTGGCATCGTCGAGGGTGCGCAGGTAGTGCACGTGCGTCGTGCCCGGCGGCAGCGCCGGCAGCACGCGCGCGTTGCCGCCGGTCGCGAGCAGGCAGGTGGCGTAGCGGATCGCATCGCCGCCGGCGCAGTGCGCCACGCTGCGCGCGGGATCCAGTGCGGTGACCGTGGTGCCGAGCCGCAGCTCGATGTCCTGCCCGGCATAGAAACCGGCCGGATGCACGCCGATCTTGCCGTCCTGCGCGCCGTCCGCAAGCACGGACTTGGACAGCGGCGGGCGTTCGTACGGCGCATGGGCTTCGCCGCCGGCCATGACGATGCGGCCGCCATGGCCCAGCCTGCGCAGTTCGGCGGCGGCCATCGCACCGGCCTGGCCGGCGCCGACGATCAGGATGGGCGCGTCCTGTGACATGCTCGGCTCCTTCAAAGCTCGACCCAGACCCGGCGGTCTTCAAACTTGACCGGGTAGGTGCGGATGTCGCTGGTGGCCGGCGCGCACATGGCCTTGCCGGAGCGGATGTCGAAGCGCGCCTGGTGCAGCGGGCATTCGATGCAGCCGTCCTCCAGGTAGCCGTCGGACAGCAGCGCGTACTGGTGCGTGCAGACGTTATCGGTGACGAAGTACTCGTCGTCGCTGCGATAGACGGCGAGCTGGCGGTCGCCGAGCGTCAGCGGCATTACCTCGTCGTTCTGCAACTGTTGCGCCGCATCGATTTCAATCCATGCCATGGCAGTCTCCGTGAATTGGATTTGTCAGTATGCTGAGTATATAAGATCAGTGTACTGATGTTTTTGAGCGGAAGTATTCTGGTTAACCCTGTCCGGGACTGGCGGCACCCGGTTGTGCCCGTCCGGCTGCCGGCCCTCCGGTCTGCGGCGCGGGGCGCGCCTGCCAGCGCGCCAAGATCTCGCCCATGATGCCGCGGCGGAAGGTCAGCACGCACACCACGAAAATCAGCCCGGTCACCATGCTGACCGACTCGCCGAGCGCATCGAACCAGCCGACCCCGGTCATGGCCGCGAGCGCGTTGCCCGCATCCCCCAGCTTGTTTTCCAGCGCCACGATGACCAGCGCGCCGACGATCGGTCCCGAAAGCGTGCCCATGCCACCGACCAGGGTCATCAGGATGACCGTGCCGGACATCATCCAGTGCACATCGGTGAGCGTGGCGAAGCCCAGCACCAGGGTCTTGAGCGCGCCCGCCAGCCCCGCCAGCGCTGACGACAGCACGAACGCCAGCAGCTTGAAGCGGTCGGCGTCATAGCCCAGCGAGACCGCTCGCGGCTCGTTCTCCTTGATCGCGCGCAGGATCTGCCCGAAGGGCGAATTGACGATGCGCATGATGCCGAGGAAGGCCGCGGCAGTGATCCCCAGCACCACGTAGTACATGGTGTGGTCCGACCCCAGCGGCAGCATGCCGAACAGGTCGCCCCGCGGCACTGCCTGCAGGCCGTCTTCGCCGCCCGTCGCTGGTGACTGCAGGCAGAAGAAGTAGAACATCTGCGCCAGCGCCAGCGTGATCATGGCGAAGTAGATGCCCTGCCGCCGTATTGCCAGGGCGCCGAAGACCAGGCCGAGCAGGGCGCCGAATGCCGTGCCGGCCAGCAGGCCGAGTTCCGGCGTCAACCGGAGGAACTTCATCGCATAGCCGCAGGCATAGGCGGCGCCGCCGAAGAAGGCCGCATGGCCGAACGACACCAGCCCGGTATAGCCCAGCAGCAGGTTGAAGGCGCAGGCAAAGAGCGCGAAGCACAGCAGCTTCATCACCAGCACCGGGTAAGCGCCCAGCCAGGGCGCCAGCAACAGGGCTGCCAGCAGCAGCCCGTAGGCGTACGTTGCGCGCTTTCCGGTTACCATATTTCCGCTAGCCATCATTTCTCCTTTCCAAAGAGCCCGGCGGGGCGCACCAGCAGCACGCACACCATGGCAACGAAGACCACCGTCGCGGAGGCTTCGGGGTAGTAGACCTTGGTGATGCCCTCGAAGACACCCAGCCCCAGGCCGGTGAAGATCGAGCCCAGGATCGATCCCATGCCGCCGATCACCACCACGGCGAACACGGTGATGATGAGGTTCTGTCCCATCAGCGGCGACACCTGCATCACCGGCGCGGCCAGCACGCCGGCCAGCGCCGCCAGGCCCACGCCAAAGGCGTAGGTCAGCGTCACCAGCAGCGGCACGTTGACGCCGAAGGCCTCGACGATGCGCGGGTTCTCCGTGCCGGCGCGCAGGTAGGCGCCCAGCCGGGTCTTCTCGATCATGAACCAGGTGGCAAAGCACACCGACAGCGAAGCCACTACGACCCAGGCGCGATAGTTGGGCAGCACCATGAAGCCCAGTTGGCTGACGCCGGACAAGGCTTCCGGCGTCGGGTAGGGCAGGCCGGAGACGCCATAGACGGAGCGCAGCAAGCCCTCGATCAGCAGGCAGATGCCCAGCGTCAGCAGCAGCCCGTACAGGTGGTCGAAGCGGTAGAGGTGGCGCAGCATGGTGCGCTCCAGCACCACGCCGAGCGCGCCGGCCACCACCGGTGCCAGCACCAGCATCAGCCAGTAATTCAGCCCCAGGTAGTTCAGGCCCATCCACGCCAGCACCGCGCCGAGCATGAACAGCGCGCCGTGGGAGAAGTTGATCACGTTGAGCAGCCCGAAGATCACCGCCAGCCCCAGGCTCAGGATCGCGTAGAACGATCCGTTGACCAGCCCCAGCAGCAACTGGCTCAGCAGCGCGGGCAGGGGCACTCCAAACAATTCCATGACAATGTCTCCTTACACGCCCAGCAAGGCGCTGAGCGTTGGCATCTTGCGTTCAAGCTCGGCGGCCGGAAATGCCTCCACGATGCGGCCGTGCTCCATCACGAAGAAGCGGTCCGCCAGCGGCGCGGCAAAGCGGAAGTTCTGCTCCACCATGACGATGGTGTAGCCGCGGCCGCGCAGCATGGCGATCATCCTGGCCAGCTTCTGCACGATCACGGGCGCGAGGCCTTCCGAGATCTCGTCGAGCAGCAGCACGCTCGCGCCGGTGCGCAGGATGCGCGCAACCGCCAGCATCTGCTGCTCCCCGCCCGACATGCGCGTGCCCTGGCTCTTGCGCCGCTCCTGCAGGTTGGGGAACATCTCGTAGATCTCGCCCAGCGTCATCGGCTCGCGCAGTCCCATGGCGCCCGGGGTGCGGGCGAACTGCGGCGGCAGCAGCAGGTTCTCCTCGCAGGACAGGCTGGCGAAGATGGCGCGTTCTTCCGGGCAGTAGCCCAGCCCGAGCGGCGCAATGCGGTGCGTCTTCATGCCGATGGTTTCCTGGTCATGCACGCGCACCGACCCCTTGCGCGCGCCGACCAGGCCCATGATGGCGCGCAGCGTGGTGGTGCGGCCGGAGCCGTTGCGGCCGAGCAGCGTCACCACCTCACCGGGGTTGACGGTCAGGTCTACGCCATGAAGGATGTGCGATTCGCCATACCAGGCGTGCAGGCCGCGCAGTTCGAGGGCAGGGGAGGTACTCACGCTCATGATGCCTCCATGCTTGTCGCCGCCGCAGCTGCGGGGCGGTCTTCCGGTTCTTCGGTGGTTCCCATATAGGCTTCCCTTACCTGCGGATTGCGCGAGATCTCGTCATATGTCCCCTCGGCCAGCACCGCGCCGCGCTGCAGCACGGTGATGCGGTCGACGATGGACGACACCACGCTCATGTTGTGCTCCACCATCAGCACGGTACGTCCGGCGGAAACGCGCTTGATCAGGGCGGTGACGGTCTCCACGTCTTCGTGGCCCATCCCTTGCGTGGGCTCGTCCAGCAGCATCAGCTCCGGATCGGTCGCCAGCGTGGTGGCAAGCTCCAGCGCGCGCTTGCGGCCGTAGGCCAGCTCCGCCGTGCCCAGGTGCGCGAAGCCGGCCAGGCCGACCGCATCCAGCAGCTCCATCGCCCGCGCGTCCAGCCGCGACAGGGAGCGCTTGCCGCGCCAGAAATGCCAGGCGGTGCCGAGACTGCGCTGCAGCGCGATGCGCACGTTCTCCAGCACTGTCAGCTGCGGAAATACCGCCGAGATCTGGAACGAGCGAATCACCCCCATGCGGGCGATCTGGGCCGGCCGCAGCGCGGTGATATCGGTGCCGTTGAAATGGATCGAGCCGGACGAAGGCGCATGGAACTTGGTCAGCAGGTTGAAGCAGGTGGTCTTGCCGGCGCCGTTGGGGCCGATCAGCGCATGGATCGAGCCTCGCCGCACGGACAGGCTGACATCGCTCACGGCGGTAAAGCCCTTGAACGCCTTGGTCAGGCCGTGCGTCTGCAGGATTACGTCGGTGTCAGGCATGGCGCGCTCACTTCTTCACCAGCGGGCATTCGCTGGCCGACAGCGGACGGAAGGCCTCGTCGCCCGGGATCGTGCCGATGTACCTGACCAGGTCCCACGGTCCCTTCGACTCGGCCGGCGTCTTGGCCTGGGCCAGGTACATGTCGTGCACCATGCGGCCGTCGGCGCGCACCTTGCCGTTGCGCACGAAGGCATCGGACACGGGCAGCGCGCGCATCTTTTCCGCCACGGCCGGGCCCTCTACGGTCTTTGCGGCTTCCACCGCCTTCAGGTAATGCAGCACGCCGGAATAGACGCCGATCTGGCCATGCGTGGGATAGGCCTTGTGGCGCTTGTAGTAGCGCTCGACGAAGTCCTTCGACTTGCCATCGAGGTCGAGCCGGAACGGGTCGACATAGGTCAGCCCCTGCGCAGCGGTCAGGCCCAGGCTCTTGAGATCGGTGATGAAGGTGGAGGGCGTGATCACGGTCTGGCCCGCCTTGATCAGGCCGAACTCGCCGGCCGCCTTGACACCGTTGATCATGTCGTTGCCCGCGTTGGCCAGCACCACCACCTTGGCCTTGGAAGCCGACGCAGCGACCACCGGGCTGCTGAAGTCGCTGGCATTGAGCGGATGCCGGGTGCTGCCGACGTTCTTGCCGCCGCCGGCGTCCACGGCCTTGCGGAAGTCCGCTTCCAGCGACTGGCCGAAGGCGTAGTCGACGGTGATGTAGTACCAGCTGTTGCGCCCCTGTTCGATCAGGCGCCGTACCAGCGGATAAGACACTGAGTAGGTGTCCCATGCCCAGTGGAAGCCGGTGGGCGAGCAGTTCTGGTTGGTCAGCGCCATGGCGCCGCCGGTCGAGACGATGTCGATCTTTTGCTTCTGCCGCGCGACCTCCTGCACCGCCAGCGCGGTCGACGAGTTGGGGAAGTCGATCACCATGTCGACACCGTCGGTATCGAACCAGCGGCGCGCCAGCGACGAGGCGATATCCGCCTTGTTCTGGTGGTCGGCGGACAGGACCGTCACGGGTTTGCCGAGGGCCTTGCCGCCGAATTCTTCCACCGCCATCTGCGCGGCTAGCACCGAGCCCTTGCCGGAGAGGTCGGCATAGGAGCCGGACATATCGGTAATGACGCCGATCTTCACGCCATTGGCGTCGGCCAGCGCGGGCGTGGCGGCGGCCAGGCCCAGCAGGGCGGAGGACGCGGCGAGGGTGCGGAGGATGCGAGAGGTGGGCATGGTAGCTCCAGGTTGTCTGCGCTAAAGGGATGGGTTGCGATGGTTGCGTTCGGCGTACCGCGGTGCCATCGCCGCACCGCGGTTTCGCTGAGAAACTCAGTATGCTGAATAGATGGCCGGGAAAAAGGGCGGATCGCTCCGCCCTCCAGGTTCACCGGTGGCGCCGCTCAGGTCGCCAGGTCGCGGCCGCGCGTCTCCGGCACGAACAGCATGCCGATGACAAAGGCGAGTCCGGCGATGACCACCGGGTACCACAGGCCGAAGTACACGTCGCCGCTGGACACGTTCATGGCCGTGACCACGAAGGACAGCATGCCGCCGACCCAGCCCGCCCCGAGGTGGAAGGGCAGCGACAGCGAGGTGTAGCGCACGCGGGCCGGGAACAGTTCCACCATGAAGGCCGCCATTGGCCCGTACACCATGGCCAGGAACAGGATCGGCACCAGCAGCAGCACGAACACCATCGGCGTGTTCATCTTTGCGGGGTCGGCCCGCTCCGGCCAGCCGGCCGCCACCAGCGCGCTCTTGATGGCGGCGCGGTCGAAACCCTGCAGCGTGCGGTTGCCGATGCGCACTTCCGCCTGCGCCGGATTGCTGGCCGGCGCGAAGGTGTAGCCCACGCCCAGGTCGGTCAGGTAGCCGCGGATCTTGTCGCAGGCCGACACCGGTTCGCCGAACAGGCGCGCCTTGCAGTCGCCGGCGGTCACCTGCACGGCGCCTTGCGATTGGAACTGCTCCAACGCTGGATTGGCATAGTGCGTGAGGCCCTTGAACACCGGCTGGATGCACACCGCCGCCAGCAGGCACGCGGCCATCATGATGTACTTGCGGCCGATGCGGTCGGACAGCCAGCCGAACAGCAGGTAGCAGGGCGTGGCCACCACCAGCGCGATCGCGATCAGCATGTGGACGGTTTCAAGCGGCACATGCAGCGTCTTGTTGAGGAAGAACATCGTGTAGAAGTGGCCGGTGCCGAAGATCGCGCCCAGGCCGGCCGCCACCACGAACAGCAGCAGCACTGACTTGAGGTTGGTCCAGTTGGTGAAGCTCTCGCGGATCGGCGCCTTCGAGGTGGTATTGCTGGCCTTCATGCGGGCAAAGACCGGCGACTCGTGCAGCTTGCCGCGGATGTAGACCGAAATCACCAGCATCACCAGCGACACGATGAAGGGAATGCGCCAGCCCCAGTCCCGGAATTCAGCCTCGGTCAGGAAGGTCTTGAGCAGGTAGACCACGAACAGCGAGGCGAGCAGGCCCAGCGTGGCGGTGGTCTGCAGCGAGCTGGTATACAGGCCGCGCTTGTGCATCGGCGAGTGCTCGGCCACGTAGGTGACCGCACCGCCGACCTCGCCGCCGAGCGCCAGGCCCTGCAGCAGCCGCAGCAATACCAGCAGTACCGTGGCCGTGATGCCGATCTGCTCGTACGTGGGCAAGACGCCGACGCCCACGGTGGCAACCCCCATCAGCAGGATGGTGACCAGGAAGGTGTACTTGCGCCCGATCAGGTCGCCCAGGCGGCCGAACAGCAACGCGCCCACCGGGCGTATCAGGAAGCCGGCGCCGAAGGTAGCCAGGCTGGCGAGGAACGCGGCGGTTTCGTTGCCCTTGGGGAAGAAGAGTGCGCCGAAATACACTGCCAGCGCGGCATAGATATAAAAGTCGTACCACTCCATCAGGGCACCGAAGGAAGAGGCAAGTATGACCTTGCGCTCCTCGGTAGTCATGCCGGAGGCGGGGGCGCTTGTCTCGGCGCGAGTCAGGCTGATCGTCATGGCGGGGGTCCTTTTGGTGAAGCTGTTGTCTCTGTATGTCTGTTCTTCCCGGCGGTGCCGGCGGCGCGCCCCAGGGCCTGTCGAGCCCTCGCGGAGTGCAGCACCGCATGCTTCCGATGCACCAGTCAGTATGCTGATGAGAAGCGCAGTATGCTGAGTAAAATGCGGGCCAGTCGCGGAGACTCCGGACAGGCCCAAACACTTGTTTAAACGGCTTTTTAATATCGTCAGCATACTGAACATCTGGGCGCAGTGTACTGAGCAGCCAATGCCATCGTTATAGGTGTTAACCCTCCGCGCGGCGTCTGGACTTTTCAAAAGCTGATGACTAGAATCCGGAAACTAATCAGTGTACTGAGCATTTGCGATTTCACCATCAGGAGCCCCCACCAGCATGAGCAACGTAAAGAAGATCGCACTGGAAGAGCATTTCATGACGCCGGGTTTCCAGGCCTATTCCAGGGCATTCACCCAGCATCTCGATCCGGCGGTGTTCGCCGAGCTGGGCCGCCGCCTGGCCGACTTCGACGAATGCCGCCTCGCCGAGATGGACCGCTTCGGCATCGACATCACGGTGCTGTCGCAAACCGGGCCGGGCGTGCAGGGCGAGCCCGACGCGCAGCGCGCCGTGGCGCGGGCGCGCGAGAGCAATGACTTCCTGGCCGCGCAGATTGCGCGCCACCCCACGCGCTACGCCGGCTTCGCGGCGCTGCCGATGCATGACCCGGAACAGGCCGCGCGTGAACTGGAGCGCGCCGTGCGCGAGCTGGGTTTCAAGGGCTCGCTGGTAAACGGCCATACCCAGGGGCGCTATTACGACGATCCTGCTTACGACGTCTTCTGGGAACGCATGCAGGCGCTGGACGTGCCCATGTACCTGCATCCTACCGATGCCTTCGTGCCGCCGCAGGTGCTGGGCGGGCACCCGGAGCTGACGGGGGCGGCGTGGGGCTGGGGCGTGGAGACCGCGTCGCATGCGCTGCGGCTGCTCTTCGGCGGCGTGTTCGACCGCTTCCCGCGCCTGAAGCTCATCCTCGGCCATATGGGCGAGGGGCTGCCGTTCCAGCGCTGGCGCTTCGACAGCCGCTTTGCGGTCTATTCGCACGGCGTGCGGCTGGCGCGCGCGCCTTCCGAGTACATCGGCACCAATATCGTCATCACCACCTCGGGCGTTTGCTCGCACGGCACGCTGGCCGGCGCCATTGCCGAACTCGGACCGGAGGCCGTGATGTTCTCGGTCGACTATCCCTACGAATCCACCGAAGTGGCGGCGAAGTTTATCGAAGAGGCGCCGCTGGACGACACGACGCGCGCGCTGGTCTGCCACGGCAACGCGCGGCGCCTGCTCAAGCTGTAAACAGCGCAACGCATACAACAGAGAACCCTCATGCAAAAAGTCTTTCGCATCGGCCAGATCGTTCCCAGCTCGAACACGACGATGGAAACCGAAATCCCCGCCATGCTGACCGCACGCCAGCAGATCCGTCCCGAGCGCTTCACCTTCCACTCCAGCCGCATGCGGATGAAGAAGGTGGTCAAGGAAGAGCTCGCCGCCATGGATGCCGAATCCGACCGGTGCGCGGTGGAGCTGAGCGACGCCCGCGTCGACGTGCTCGGCTATGCCTGCCTGGTGGCCATCATGGCGATGGGGCACGGCTATCACCGCAAGTCGGAGCAGCGGCTCAAGGCCCATACCGTCGAGAACGGCGGCGATGCGCCGGTCATCACCAGTGCCGGTGCGCTGGTCGATGCGCTGCGCGTGATCGGCGCCCGCCGTATCGCCGTGGTCGCGCCGTACATGAAGCCGTTGACGGAGCTGGTGGTGGACTACATCCGCAACGAGGGCTATGAAGTGGTGGATTACCGCGCGCTCGAGATCCCGGACAACCTGGACGTCGGCCGACACGATCCGGCGCGGCTGCCTGGCATCGTGTCGCAGATGAACCTTGCCGAGGTCGATGCCATCGTGCTGTCGGCGTGCGTGCAGATGCCGTCGCTGCCGGCGGTGGCGAAGGTCGAGGCGATGACGGGCAAGCCGGTCATCACCGCGGCCATCGCCACCACCTACGCGATGCTGAAGGCGCTGGACCTGGAGCCGGTGGTGCCCGGTGCCGGCGCACTGCTGTCGGGCGCTTACTGAGAGCATGCGATGACGACCTTCCTCTATGGCGCCAATGTCCATGCCAATGGCATTCGCCAGCACTACCTGCGCTATGGCCGCAGCGACGGCGAACGGGCCGGGCGCGATCCCGTCATCATCGTCCCGGGCATCACCAGCCCGGCTATCACCTGGGGCTTTGTCGGCGAGCGCTTCGGCGCCTCGTTCGATACCTACATCCTGGACGTACGCGGCCGCGGCCTGTCGTCCGCCGGGGCGGAGCTGGACTACGGCCTCGATGCCCAGGCCCGCGACGTGGTGGCCTTTGCCGAGGCGCTGGGCCTGCGCCGCTACAGTGTGGTCGGCCATTCGATGGGCGCCCGCATCGGCGTGCGCGCCGCGGCGGGGCAGCCCGAAGGCCTGGCGCGGCTGGTGATGGTCGATCCTCCGGTGTCCGGACCCGGGCGCCGTCCGTATCCCGCGCAATTGCCCTGGTACGTCGATTCCATCCGCTTGTCGCAGCACGGCACGGACCTGGAAGGCATGCGCCGCTTCTGCCCGACCTGGACCGACGAGCAACTGCGCCTGCGCGCCGAATGGCTGCATACCTGCAATGAGGATGCTGTCGTGCGCAGTTTCGAGGACTTCCATCGCGACGACATCCATGCGGACCTGCCAAAGGTCACGGTGCCGGCGCTGCTGATGACCGCCGGGCGTGGCGATGTGGTGCGCGCGGAAGACGTGGCAGAGATCCGCACGCTGCTGCCCGGCGTGCTGGTCAGCCACGTGGCCGGCGCCGGCCACATGATCCCGTGGGATGACGAAGCGGGCTTCTACGCGGCGCTGGGGGACTTCCTCGGCGCGACGCTGACGCGATAACGAACCAGGAGCCGAAATGCCGGTAAGTGACCACCAGATGATCGAGGCCTGGCGCAAGGTGCTGAAGCTGTCACGGCTCGAGCCAGGACAGACCGTCACCATCCTGACCAGCGCCGCCACCCACCCGCAGACGCTGTCCACCGCGCTGATCGCGACCCAGGCGATGGGCGCCATCGTCAACCGGCTCGACCTGCCGCCGGTCAATGGCGAGAAGGCGCTGAGCCGCGACGCGCTGGCCTACCTGGGCACGACTCCGCTCACGGGCAACCGTGCAGCGATTGCCGCGCTCAGGGAAAGCGACCTGGTGCTTGACCTGATGACGCTGCTGTTCTCACCGGAGCAGCACGGCATCCTGAAGGGCGGCACGAAGATCCTGCTCGCCGTCGAGCCACCCGAGGTGCTGGCGCGCATGGTGCCGTGCGAGGCCGACCGCGAGCGCGTCAAGGCCGCCGCCGGGCGGCTGGCGGCCGCGAAGGAAATGCACGTGGTGTCGCCGGCCGGCACCGACCTGCGCTGCCCGCTGGGCGAGTTCCCCGCTATCAGCGAGTACGGCTTTGTCGACGAGCCCGGCCGCTGGGACCACTGGCCGAGCGGCTTCGCGCTGACCTGGCCGAACGAAGGCGCGGCCAGCGGCACCATCGTGCTGGACCGCGGCGACATCCTGCTGCCGCAGAAGACCTACGTCACCGAGCCGGTCAGGCTGACGGTGGAGGAGGGCTTTGCCACGCGCATCGAAGGCGGCCTGCATGCCGAGCTGCTGAGCGAGTACATGGCCTCGTTCAACGATCCCGAAGCCTATGCCATCTCGCATATCGGCTGGGGATTGCAGCCGCGCGCGCACTGGTCGACGCTCGGGCTGTACGACCGCGAAGCCACCATCGGCATGGATGCGCGCGCCTTCGAAGGCAACTTCCTGTTCTCGCTGGGTCCCAACAACGAAGCGGGCGGCAGCCGCACCACGGCCTGCCATATCGATATTCCCGTGCGCCACTGCACTGTGCGCCTTGACGGCGTGGACGTGGTGACCCGCGGCAAAGTCACCGACGGCTTCTGTTACCCGGAGGAAAAGTAGCCATGCACAAGGAGATCGGCGCATACCAGCGCCAGGGCTTCGGCAGCGAGCTGGAGCTGGACGGCCCGTTCGGGCTGCTGGTGGTGGATTTCGTCAACGGCTTTGCCGACCCGGACGTGTTCGGCGGCGGCAATATCCGCGAGGCCATCGCCAATACCGTGCCGCTGCTGGCGGTGGCGCGGCGCGAGGGCTGGGCCATCGCGCACAGCCGCATCGTCTTTGCGGACGATGGGTCGGATCACAACATCTTCTCCATGAAGGTGCCGAAGATGCTGTCGCTGAAGGAGCGCGCGCATAACAGCGTCATCGTCGAAGAACTGGCGCCGCAGGCGGGCGAACTGATGGTGCGCAAGACCGTGCCGTCGGCGTTCTTTGGCACGTCGCTGGCGGCGTGGCTCACGCAGCGCGGCGTGCGCACGCTGGCGGTGGCCGGTGCCGTGACCAGCGGCTGCGTGCGCGCCAGCGTGGTCGATGCCATGCAGTACGGCTTCCGGCCGCTGGTGTTGTCCGATTGCGTGGGCGACCGCGCAATCGGCCCGCATGAAGCGAACCTGTTCGACATGGCGCAGAAGTACGCAACGGTCACCACGCGTGCTGAAGGGCTGGCTGCCATCGGGGTGGGCGCATGAGCGCCGGCCACCGTGGCCAGCAAGGATGCGGTAAAGCCACAATTGACAACCTCTTGCGCAGTTTCATAGCATTTTGGTCAGTATGCTGAGTAACCAGGCGGAATCATCGGGACGGACAGGACAATGACATCGTCGACGGAACCGGATCATCCGGACGCAGTGCGCGGCCAGGGCGTAGGCGCTCGCGTGGCACGCAAGGAGGACGCCAGGCACCTGCATGGCAAGGGACGCTTCGTGGCGGATATCGCCATGCCGGACCTGCAGGAGGTGGCGTTCCTGCGCAGCCCGGTGGCGCATGCCCGGCTGTTGTCGGTGACCAAGCCCGCACGCCACGCGGCGGCGGTGATCGTGCGCGAAGACATGGCGGCCGCCAGCGATATCGTCGCCGACTCGGCGTTCCCCTCCTATCAGCCATCCGCACAGCCGCCGCTGGCCAGCGGCAAGGTGCGCTTCGTCGGCGAGCCGGTGGCGATGGCGTTCGCCCCGACCCGCGCCGAGGCGGAAGACATCGCCGAGCAGGTCGCGGTCGAGTTCGACGAGCTCACCGCACTGACCGACGTGACGCAGGCGCGCCAGCTGTCGGAGGAGGTGCGTGTGCACGATCACTGGCGCGACAACACCTTCCTGACGCTGAACGCCGACAAGAATTTCGAGGCGCGCCGGCACGAGGCCTCGGTCGTGGTCCGGCGCAGCATCGACCTGGCCCGCCAGTGCATGGTGCCGATGGAAGGCAAGGCGGTGCTCGCCTACTGGGACCACCAGTTCGACCAGCTGGTGGTGTACAGCGCCACGCAGGTGCCGCATATGATCCGCACCATCCTGGGCCACTGCCTGGGGCTAGAGCAGGAGCGCGTGCGCGTGATCTCGCCCGACGTGGGCGGCGCTTTCGGCTACAAGTGCGTGCTGCAGCAGGAAGAGCTGTGCATCGCCTGGCTCGCCATGACCTACAAGCGGCCGTTCCGCTTTATCGAGGACCGGCGCGAGCACCTGACCGCCGGCGCCAATTCGCGCGAGCACCACTACGACCTGACCGCCTACGCCGATGCCCGCGGCCGCCTGCTGGCGCTGGACGCAAAGATCGTGATCGACGGTGGCGCCTATTCGGTATGGCCGTTCACCATCGGGCTGGAGCCGGGGCAGGCGATCGGCAACCTGCCCGGGCCCTATGCCTTTGACGGCTATCGCTGCGAGACCACGTGCGTAGCCACCAACAAGCCGGGCTTCGTACCGTATCGCGGCGTGGCGCGCACCGGCGTCTGCTTTGCGATGGAACTGATGATCGACGCCATCGCGCGCGAGGTGCAGCGCGAGCCATGGGAAGTGCGCTGCGAGAACCTGGTGCCGCCCGAGGCCATGCCCTACGTCAACGTCAGCAACAAGCACTTCGACGGTGGCGACTATCCGGCCAGCGTGCGCAAGGCCATGGAAATGATCGGCCTGCCCGAAATCCGCGCGCGCCAGCGGGCGGGGCCGCAGGGCAGCCGCTATGTCGGCGTGGGCTTTGGCACCTACACGGAGCAGTCGGCGCACGGCACCTCGGTGTTCGCGGCCTGGGGCACGCCGGTGATCCCGGGCTACGATTCGGCCACGGTGCGCATCACGCCGGATGGCGGGCTGGAGGTGCGTGTCGGCGTGCATTCGCACGGGCAGGGCATGGAGACCACGTTCGCGCAGATTGCGCACGAGATCCTGGGCATCGATATCGGGCGGATCAAGCTGGTGCATGGCGATACCGGGCTGACGCCGTTCTCGACCGGCACCTATGCCTCGCGCTCGCTGGTGATGTCGGGCGGCGCGGTGTCGCGCGCCTGCAAGGCACTGCTGCCGCGCCTGCAGAAGATCGGCGCGCATATGCTGGGGCAGCCGGTGGAGGCGGTCGCCTTCGCAGCGGGCACTGTCCGGGCCGGCGATGCCGGCGGCGTCGATATCGTCCGCATTGCCAACGCGTGGTACATCAATCCACACCTGCTGCCGCCTGACGTCGACGCGCAGGGTCTGGAGGTCACCATGGGCTTCAAGCCGGCGGTCGATACCGGCAGCTTTACCTACGCCACGCATGCCGTCGCGGTGGAGGTCGATGTCGACTCGGGCCATGTCGAGATCCTCGACTACGTGGTGGTCGAGGACTGCGGCACCATGATCAACCCGATGGTGGTCGAAGGCCAGACCTACGGCGGGGTCGCGCAGGGCATCGGCACCGCGATGTTCGAAGAGATGCGCTACGACGGCAACGGCCAGCCGCTGGCGTCGACGCTGGCGGACTACATGCTGCCCGGGCCGACCGAGATCCCGGCGATTCGCATCCATCATTTCGAGACGCCGTCGCCGCATACCGAGTTCGGCGCCAAGGGCATGGGCGAGGGTGGGGCCATCGCGCCGCCCGCGGCCATCTTCAACGCGGTGAACGACGCCTTGCGCGGCTTCGGCGTCGAACTGAAGGAAACGCCGCTGACGCCAAGAAAGATCCTTGAAGCGCTGGATGCGGCAGAAGCCGGCGCGCAAAACATGAAGGCAGCCTGACCGATGAAAGCCGTCGCCTTTTCCTATCATGCGCCCGGCTCGCTGCCGGAGGCGCTGGCCCGCCTGGGCGCGGGCACCGATGTCGCCAAGACCATGGGCGGAGGCCAGTCGCTCGGCCCGATGCTGAACCTGCGGCTGACCCGTCCCGACACGGTGGTTGATGTGTCCGGGCTGGCCGCGCTGCGCGAAGTCAGCGCAACGCCCGACGGCATTCGCATCGGCGCCTGCGTCACCCATGCACAGATCGAGGATGGTGTGTTCGCGCCGCTGCGCGGCACGATGCTGCAGGCCGTGGCCGGCGGCATCGCCTATCGCGCGATCCGCAACCGCGGCACTGTCGGCGGCAGCCTCGCCCATGCGGACCCTGCCGCGGACTGGGTGGTGGTGATGACGGCGCTGGGTGCGCGCATCGAGATCGCTTCGTCCTCCGGTGCCCGCCAGGCGCCCATGGAAGCCTTTATGGTCGGTGCCTACACCACCGTGCTGGCGGACGGCGAACTGATTGCGGCGGTGCACGTGCCGCCGGCCACGGCGCACAGCCGATGGGGCTACCAGAAGCTATGCCGCAAGACTGGCGAGTTTGCCGAAGCCAGCTGCGCCGCGTACTTCGACGCCAGCCGCCGCTTTGCACGGATCGTGCTCGGCGCGCTGGACGGCGCGCCGGTGGTGCTGCCCGCGCTCACGCGCGCGGTCGCGGGGCAAGGTGCCGCGGCGCTCACGGCCAGCGCCGTGGACGAGGCCGTGGCGCAGGCGGCGCCGGGCAAGGACGCCATCGACCGCAAGCTTTACCGTACCGTCGTGATGCGCTGCGTCACGCAAATGCTGAACTGAGGAGCGCCCGTGCAGACCATCGAATTCACCGTCAACGGCCGCCAGGTTTCCGGCGCGTGCGCGGACCGCACGCACCTGGGCGACTTCCTGCGCGACACGCACCGCCTGACCGGCACCCACCTCGGCTGCGAGCATGGCGTGTGCGGCGCCTGCACCGTGCTGCTCGACGACAAGCCGGTGCGCTCGTGCATCACCTTCGCGGCGGCCTGCCAGGGCGCCGACATCGTCACCGTCGAAGGCTACCAGGACGATGGCGTGATGGCCGACCTGCGCGCGGCGTTCAACCAGCACCACGCGCTGCAGTGCGGCTTCTGCACGCCGGGCATGCTGGCGACCGCGCGCGATATCGTGCTGCGCCTGCCTGACGCCGATGACGCCACCATCCGCCACGAGCTGTCAGGCAACCTGTGCCGCTGCACCGGCTATATGGGGATCGTCGCTGCCATCCGCGCGGTACTGGACGCGCGCCGCGACGCAGCAGGCGTGATTGCGCGGCACGCCGCGGGCGCGGCGCCGGCCGAAGCGCCGTTCACCAGTTTTGCCGTTGCCGACGAAGCGCTCGGCACGCTGCCGCACCTGACCGCAAGCACCGGCGCAGAGGCGGAACGGTCAGCCGACCGCAAAGGCTGGTCGCGCATCGAAGGCAGCTTCACCGTCCCCTACGCGCTCGACGCTGTATGGGCCTTCATGGCCGACCTGCCGGCCGTGGCGGGCTGCCTGCCGGGCGCGGTACTGACCGAAGTGGCGGGGGAAAAGGTCAAGGGTCATATCGCCATCAAGTTCGGCCCCATGTCGGCGAAGTTCGAGGGCGCCGCACGCCTGCAGCGCGATGACGCACTCAAGCGCGGCGTGCTGAAGGGCGCGGGCCAGGACTCGCTCAGCAATTCCAAGGCCGCGGGCGATATCGCCTACCAGCTGAAGGCGCTCTCCGCGCACGAGACCGAAGTCGCGGTCGACCTGCAGTATTCGCTGCAAGGGCCGCTGGCGCAGTTCTCGCGATCGGGGCTGGTGCGCGATTTCGTGCGGCGCATGATTGCCGATTTCGGCAAGTCGGTGGCGCGCCGGATGGACCCGACGCTGAGCGATGCCGAGCGCAACCAGGCGGTACGCCTCAATCCCGTGGCGATGTTCTTCGGCGTGCTGTGGGAGCGGGTCAAACGGTGGTTCGGCGCCCGCTGAACACGCCCGCCGGGCTGTCGCAACCCTTGCCCGCGTCAGCCCGGATGCACTACAACCAGTAGTGCGGTGGCAGTGGTCTTGCCGCCATTGGAGATCGCATGTGCGACATCGGCCGCATAGCGCGCCGTCTCGCCGTGCCGCAGCTTCTTCTCGTTGGCGCCGGCGCGCACCGTTACCGACCCGCTCAGCACCGACAGGTGTTCCTGCGTGCCGGCCTCATGGGGCTCGGAGGCCAGCACGCCGCCGGCCTGGATGGTCAGCTCATACCACTCGAAGCGCCCGGCCAGGTCGATCGGGCCGAGGATGCGCAGGTCGCAGCGGGTATCGGGACTTTTCAGCGAGGGCGTGGCGTGGGGCTGGACCACGGTGATGCCGCCGCCGGGCCGCTCGGCCGCGCCGCCCGCGAGGAAATCCGTCAGGCTCACGCCCAGCGCATTGGCCAGGCGCCACAGCACGGCCACGGTCGGGTTGGCGAGGTTGCGTTCGATCTGCGACAGCATCGACTTGGACACCCCGGCGCGGCGCGACAGTTCGTCGAGCGACAGGCGCTGCTGCTGCCGCAGTGCCTGCAGCGCCAGGCCGACGGCGGGAGGGCCTTCGGGCTGCTGGGGTGGCGAGCTCTGGACAAGGGCTTGCGTCATGGTTGGATGTTCGTTATATTGCGCAAAACGTTCGATATACAGAACGTGTTCGATTTATCGATCGAATCGTAGCATATCGCCTGCACGCCATTGCCCACCAACGGGAGCCAAGCCATGTCGAATGCCGAGGCATTCTATGCATCCATCCGCACCGAACTCGACGCCATCCGCGAGGCGGGACTGTTCAAGCAGGAGCGCGTGATCGCCACGCCGCAGGGCGCCCGGGTGCGCACTGCCGACGGCCGCGAGGTCATCAACTTGTGCGCCAACAACTACCTGGGCCTGTCGTCCCACCCGCAGGTGATCGAGGCCGCGCACGAGGCGCTGCGCACGCATGGCTACGGCCTGAGCTCGGTGCGCTTTATCTGCGGCACGCAGGACCTGCACAAGACGCTGGAGCGGCGGCTGTCGGCCTTCCTCGGCACCGAGGACACCATCCTCTACGGCTCGGCCTTCGATGCCAACGGCGGTTTGTTCGAGACGCTGCTGGGCGCGGACGACGCGATCATCAGCGACGCACTCAACCATGCCTCGATCATCGACGGCATTCGCCTGAGCAAGGCACGACGCTACCGCTACCAGCATAACGACCTGGACGACCTGCGCGTGCAGCTGGCGCAGGCGCAGGCGGACGGCGCACGCTTCACGCTGGTCTTTACCGACGGCGCGTTCTCGATGGACGGCACCATTGCCCGGCTCGACGAGATGCGCGCGATCTGCGATGAATACGGCGCGCTGCTCGGCATCGACGAATGCCATGCGACGGGCTTCCTCGGCGCGCGCGGGCGCGGCACGCATGAGCTGCGTGGCGTGTTCGGCAAGATCGACATCATCACCGGCACGTTGGGCAAGGCGCTCGGCGGCGCCTCCGGCGGCTTCACCAGCGCGCGCACGGAAGTGGTGGCGCTGCTGCGCCAGCGCTCGCGGCCCTACCTGTTCTCCAATACGGTGGCGCCGGCCATCGTGGGCGCATCGATCGCGGTGCTCGATATCCTGGAAGGCAGCACCGAGCTGCGCGACCGGCTCGAGCGCAACACGGCGTTCTTCCGCGCCGGGCTCGGCAAGCTGGGCTTCGACGTCAAGGCGGGCGACCATCCCATCATCCCGATCATGGTCTACGACGCCGACAAGGCGCAGCAGCTCGCGCAACGTCTGCTGGAACTCGGCGTGTACGTGGTGGGCTTCTTCTATCCTGTGGTGCCAAAAGGCCAGGCCCGCATCCGCGTGCAGATGAGCGCGCTGCATGACGAAGCCGCGCTGCAAGCCGCGCTCGACGCCTTCGGCCAGGCTGGCCGCGAACTGGGGCTGATTCGATGAGCGAGGGCAAACCGAAGATCCTGATCGTCGGCGCGAACGGGCAGATCGGATCGGAACTGGCACTGGCACTGGCCGAGCGCTACGGGCGCACCAACGTCATCACCTCCGACGTGGTGCCCACCGGCCGCCACGTGCACCTGACGCACGAGATGATCAACGCCACGGACCGCGGTGAACTGGCCTCCGTGGTCGAGCGCCATGGCATCACGCAGGTCTACCTGCTCGCCGCGGCCTTGTCCGCCACCGGCGAGAAGGCGCCGCAGTGGGCGTGGAATCTCAACATGACCAGCCTGCTCAACGTGCTGGAGCTGGCGCGCCAGACCGGCCTGGAGCGCGTGTTCTGGCCCAGCTCGATCGCCGCCTTCGGCCCGACCACGCCGCGCGACGCCACGCCGCAGAAGACCGTGATGGAGCCCACCACCGTCTACGGCATCTCCAAGCAGGCGGGCGAGGGCTGGTGCCGCTGGTACCACGCCAACCACGGCGTGGACGTGCGCAGCGTGCGCTATCCCGGCCTGATCTCGCACAAGACCCCGCCGGGCGGCGGCACCACCGATTATGCCGTCGATATCTTCCATGCAGCGGTGAAGGGCGAGCCTTACACCTGCTTCCTGAAGGAAGACGAGGCGCTGCCGATGATGTATATGCCCGACGCCATCCGCGCCACCATCGAACTGATGGAGGCGCCGGCGGACAAGCTGAGCGAGCGCGGCAGCTACAACATCGCCGGCATGAGCTTCACGCCGGCGCAGATTGCCGCGGCCATCCGCGAGCAGGTGCCGGGGTTCGAGATCCGCTATGAACCGGACTATCGCCAGGCGATCGCGCAGGGCTGGCCGGATTCGATCGACGATTCGGTCGCGCGCGCGGACTGGGGATGGAAAGCGGAGTATGGGTTGAAGGAGATGGTGGCGGATATGCTGGCTAACCTGAAGGCTTCGCTGCCCGCCTGAGCCGCTACGGTGCGATCGCACCGTCGATGGCAATCCTGATCCCCTCGCTGCCGACCGCCACCGGTCCGGTACGCCCGACCAGGTCGCCTGCCTTCGGCAAGGCACTGCCGGTCGCGGAAATCCGTGCTTCCAGCATGACCTGCTGCTGCCCTGACAACCTGTGGTCCGGCCGCATTGCCATCGCGTCGTCGAGCGTGAACGACAGCGGCAGGTCGCGCGCCTGGCGGCGCATCACCGCCAGCGGCATGCGCGAGCCGTCGGCCGGCAGCGCATAGACGAACAGCGTGTCGCCGGGTTGCGGCATGCGCCCGGCCTTTTCGCTCAGCGTGACCAGGCCAGTGATCCTTGCTGCCGGCTCCGCTTGTGCAGGCGCCCCGCGCACGGCCGCGAGGTTGGCCACGACCCTGGCCGCCGTCTGCGAATCCGCCGGCAGCAGCCGCTGCAGGTGCTCCCAGTAGCCGATCGCCGCCTGCTTGTCGCCACGTTCGACCGCTGCGCTTGCTGCCAGCGCGAGCCCCTTGGGATCGTCCGGATCCAGCTTCAGCGCCTGCCGTATCTGCGCCATCGGCGGGCCTTCCAGCGAGCCGCCGTTCAGGCTGGCCAGCACGTCGGCGTAGTCGGAGCGCAGCGGCGCGGCCTCCGGCGCCAGTTCGATCGCACGGGCGTAGGCCGCGGCGGCGTCGGCGTGGCGTTCCAGCACGCTGTAGGAGCGTGCCAGCATGGCCCAGCCCTGGGCGTCGTCGGGCGCTTCGCGCAGGCGCTGCGCGAGCTGGGTGACCATGCCCTCGACCTGCGCGCCGCTGAGCTGGTGCTGGCTGCCGCCGGCGGCGGGGAGGTCGTCGGCGCGCCAGAGCGCGACCGGGTTGCCCAGGTGCAGGTAGAGCAGGATGGCGGCGCTGGGCAGCAATGCCAGCAGCAAGGCGGCGAGCAGCGGCGAGCCGGCGGCCCGTGCCGTGCCGGCGGCGGTTCCGGCGGTGTCATCGAGCAGCCGGCGGCCCAGTTCGTCGCGCGCTTCGGTGTGCCGGGCGGTGGTGAGGGTGCCGCTGCGCAGGTCGGCATCCAGTTCGCGCAACTGGTCGCGATACAGCGCTACCAGCAGCGCGCGCTCGGGCAGGCCGGGGTCCGGCGCGGCGCGGCGGCGCAGCAGCGGCCACAGCAGGCAGGCCATGGTGGCGGCGATCAGGGCGGCGGCGAGCAGCCAGAAGGTCGTCATGGCGGTCCGCTCCGGGCGGGCGGGTCGGCGGTCTCGCCCAACAGGTCCGCAAGCCGTTGCCGCGCACCGGTGTCGAGCGCGTCGTCCGGGGCGCGGCTGCGCGAACGCGCGCGCAGGATGGCAACGGCCACGCCGGCCAGCAGCAGCAGCGGGCCGAACCACAGCAGCCACGTCACTGGCCGCAGCGGCGGCTTGTACAGCACGAAGTCGCCATAACGCTGCGCCAGGTAGTCCCTGACCGCGGCGTCGCTGGCGCCGGCGCGCAGTTGCTCGCGGATCTGGCGGCGCAGGTCGACGGCCAGGTCGGCGTTGGAATCGGCCAGCGTCTGGTTCTGGCACACCAGGCAGCGCAGCTGTGCTGACAGCGCATGGACGCGCGCATCGAGTTCGGCTTCAGACAGCGTGGCCGCGGCTGCCAGCATCGACAGGCAGCATAACGGCACGGCCAGCCATGCATGCGCGCCGCTACGCATGGTTGCCTCCCTGCTTCTCAAGCTGTTCGATCAGCGGGATCAGCTTGCGCTCCAGCACCTCGCGCGTGACCGGGCCGACCTGGCGGTAGCGCACCACGCCCTGCTGGTCGATGACGAAGGTCTCGGGCACGCCATAGACGCCGTAGTCGATGCCCACGCGGCCATCGGCATCGACCAGCGATGCCGTATAAGGATTGCCCAGGCGCTGCAGCCAGTCGCGCGCCGCGGCGGATTGGTCCTTGTAGTTCAGGCCGTAGAGCGGCACCGGCGAGCGCGCGGCAAAGTCCACCAGCAGCGGATGCTCGGTGCGGCAGGCGGCGCACCACGACGCCCACACATTCAGCAGCCAGACCTTGCCACGCATGTCGGCGGAGGCCAGGGTGCGGCCCTCGGGTTCCAGCAGCGGCAGCTGGAACGTCGGCGCGGCCTTGCCGACCAGCGGCGACGGCAGCTCGCGCGGGTCGTGGCGCAGGCCGGCGGCCAGTGCGACGGCGAGTGCCAGGAACGCGGCGAGCGGCAGCAGGAAGCGCGTCATGCAGGGGTCTCCTCGTGTGCGGAGGCCAGCGCGGGCACTGCCGCTGCATCGGGCGCGGCAGCCGGTTCCGCGGCCGCGCGGCGGCGCAGCCGGTAGCGCTTGTCGCACGCGGCCAGCACGCCGCCCAGCGCCATCAGCACGCAGCCGGCCCAGATCCAGTCGACAAAAGGCTTGACGTGGATGCGCACGGCCCACGCCGTGCCGTCGACGTTCTCGCCCAGCGCCACATAGAGATCGCGCGTCAGGCCGCTGTCGATCGCGGCCTCGGTGGTGGGCATGTCCTGGCTGCGGTAGATGCGGCGCTCCGGCGTGAGCACCGCCACCCGCCTGCCGTCGCGCAAAGCCTCCACCACGCCGCGCAAGGCGTCGTAGTTGGGGCCGCTGGCCTGCTTCACGCCGGCGAAGCGGAAGTCGTAGCCGCCCACGCTGACGCTGTCGCCTGCGCGCATCGGCAGCTCGCGCAGGCTTTCCTGGCCGGATACCAGCGTCACCCCTGCGATAAAGACGCCTACGCCGGCATGCGCCAGCAGCATGCCGACATAGCCCGGCGGCAGCTGCCGCAGCGCGGCCAGCCGCCGTCCTTGCTGGTGCCGCAGCCGCGCCGCCAGGCTGGCCACGGCGCTGAGCACGCTCCACGCGGCCAGCAGCAGTCCCAGCCCTGTCAGTGCCGAGGCATCGCGCAGCATCAGCAGCAGGCCCAGGCCGATTGCCAGGCTTGCCACGGCCGCCCAGCGCAAGCGCCGCCCCATGTCGGGCAGGCTGCCGTGGCGCCAGCGCGCCAGCGGCGCCGCGCCCATCAGCAGAACCGCGGGCGCCATCAGCGGCACGAACACCTGCTCGAAGTAGGCCGGGCCGACCGAGATCTTGCCCAGCCCCAGCACATCGACCAGCAGCGGGTAAAGCGTGCCGAGCAGCACCGTGGCCGCGGCCACCGCCAGCAGCACGTTGTTGGCGAGCAGCAGCGACTCGCGCGAGACCGCGGCAAACGCGGCCCGCCTGGCCAGCTTCGGCGCGCGCCAGGCATACAGCGCCAGCGCCAGCCCGGTGACCAGCCCCAGCAGCGCGAGGATAAACACGCCGCGCTTCGGGTCGACCGCGAACGCATGGACCGAGGTCAGCACGCCGGAGCGGACCAGGAAGGTGCCGAGCAGGCTCAGCGAGAAGGTGAAGATCGCGAGCAGCACGGTCCAGGCGCGGAAGGCGCCGCGTTTCTCGGTGACCGCCAGCGAATGCATCAGCGCGGTGCCGGCCAGCCATGGCATGAACGAGGCGTTCTCCACCGGATCCCAGAACCACCAGCCGCCCCAACCCAGTTCGTAGTAGGCCCAGGCGCTGCCCAGCATGATGCCGAGCGTCAGGAAGGCCCACGCCACCGTGGTCCAGGGGCGCGACCAGCGCGCCCACGCGGCATCGACACGCCCGGCCAGCAGCGCCGCCACGGCAAAGGCGAAGGTCACCGAGAAGCCCACGTAGCCCATGTAGAGCAGCGGCGGGTGGAACACCATGCCCGGGTCCTGCAGCAGCGGATTGAGGTCGCGGCCCTCCATCGCGGGCGGCAGCAGCCGCACGAAAGGATTGGACGCGAACAGCAGGAACAGCAGGAAGCCCGCGCTGATCGCGCCCATCACGGCCAGCACGCGCGCCACCACGGCCAGCGGCAACTGCCGGCTGAACCGCGACACGGCCAGCGACCACAGCGCCAGCATCAGCGTCCACAGCAGCATCGAGCCTTCATGACCGCCCCAGACCGCGGCGACCCGGTAGGCCAGCGGCAGCGCACTGTTGGCATTGGCGGCCACGTAGCGCACGCTGAAGTCGTTGCCGACAAAGGCCCAGGTCAGCGCGCCGAAGGCCAGCGCCACCAGCAGGCATTGCACGCGTGCGGCGGGGCGCGCGAGCGCCATCCAAGCCAGGTTGCCGCGCGCCGCGCCGGCCAGCGGCACCGCCGCTTGCACCAGCGCCACCAGCAGGGCCACGATCAGCGCGAAATGGCCGAGCTCGGCGATCATTGCCGGACTCCCTGCGCCGGCGCGGCTTCCGCCATGCGGCGGTTGACCTGCTCAGCCTGCTTCAGCGCGTCGGCCGCTTCCGGCGGCATGTAGTTCTCGTCGTGCTTGGCCAGCACCTCGCTGGCGACAAAGGTGCCGTCCGGCTCCAGCTTGCCACGCGCCACCACGCCCTTGCCCTCGCGGAACAGGTCGGGCAGCAGGCCGCGGTAGCGCACCGGCACCTGGCGTGCGGTGTCGGTGACGACGAAGCGCACCGTCATGCCGTCGCCTTCGCGCCGGATTGAGCCGGGCGCCACCAGCCCGCCCAGGCGGAAGCTGCGCGCCACCGGCGCCTCGTGCGCGGCGACCTGGCTCGGGCTGAAGAAGAACACCAGGTTGGAGCGAAAGGCGTTGAGCACCAGCGCGGCCGCGATGCCGCCGCAGGCGAGCGCCGCGGCAAGCATTCCGAAGCGGCGCTGGCGCGGCGTCATCGGCGGGCTTGCGCGCGTGCGGCGCGGCTGCGGCGTGCCAGCAGCACCAGTTCGAGTGCCAGCATCAGCGCACTGACGCCGAAGGCCCCGACGATGTAGATGCCGTGGTGCCCATAGGGCAGCAGCGATGAAAGTGTCATGATGTCTCCCCCGAAGCCCCCGGCGCGGCCTGGAGCACTTCGCCGCGCTCGCGCAGGATGCAGCGCACGCGCACCAGCGCCACGGCGATGGTGTACATCCAGCAGGCCAGCGTCATCAGCAGCATGCCGGCCAGCATGGTGGCCGCCATCGATGGCGCCGCGGTCAGGCTGACCGAGGCGCCCTGGTGCAGCGTGTTCCACCACTGCACCGAGAAATAGATCACGGGGATATTGACCACGCCCACCAGCGCCAGCACCGCGCAGGCGCATTCGGCGCGGCGCGGCTCGTCGATGGCCGCTTCCAGCGCGATAAAGCCCAGGTACAGGAACAGCAGGATCAGCTCGGACGTGAGCCGCGCATCCCAGACCCACCACGTGCCCCAGGTCGGCTGGCCCCACAGCGCGCCGGTCCATAGCGCCAGCGCGGTGAAGAGCGCGCCGGTGGGCGCCAGCGCCGAGGCCATCATCGACGACAGCCGCGTGCGCAGCACCAGCGCCAGCGCGCAATACGCCGCCATCACCAGGTAGATGAACATCGACATCCAGGCTGCCGGCACGTGGATGAAGATGATCCGGTAGACCTCGCCCTGCTGCGCGTCGGTGGGTGCAACGGCAAAGCCGATCCAAAGCCCGGCCACCGCAAACAACGCGGCCGCGGCAAAGAACCAGGGCGCCATGCGACCCGCGAGCGGATAGAAGCGGACCGGCGCCGCATAGGCCAGCCAGCCGCCGCGCGTGCGCGGCCCTGGCGTGGCAGCGGGATGGACGGATGGCAACGGCTGGCTCATGCCGGCGTCTCCATGGCAATGCGCAGCCCGGCGGCGGTCGCCAGCGGGCACAGGAACAAGGACAACGCCAGGCACGCGCCCAGCAGCGAAAACTGCGGCAGCACATCGAGCCCGGCGTCGGCAGCGGCGGCCGCGCTGGCGCCGAACACCAGCACCGGCACGCACAGCGGCAGCACCAGGATGCACAGCAGCACCGCGCCGCCGCGCACGCCCAGCGTCAGCGCCGCGCCCACCGCGCCGATCAGGCTCAGCGCTGGGGTGCCGACCAGCAGCGAGGCCGCCAGCAGCAGCGAGGCGCTTGCGGGCAGCCCGTACTGCTGCGCCAGCAACGGCGTCAGCAGCAGCAGCGGCAGGCCGCTGGCAAGCCAGTGCGCGGCGATCTTGGCCAGCACCAGCAGCGCCAGCGGGTGCGGCGACAGCAGCAACTGGTCCAGGCTGCCATCCGCATGCTCCTGCGCGAACAGCCGCGACAGCGACAGCATCGACGCCAGCAGTGCCGTCACCCACAGGATGCCCGGCGCCAGCGCCCGCAACTGCTGCGGCTCGGGTCCGATCGCCAGCGGGAACAGGCTGGCGGCGATGACGTAGAACACCACGCTGCCGAGCAGGCTGGCGCGCCGCCGCCAGGACAGCGAGACATCGTGCGCGACGATCGCGGCCAGCGTGCGCATCATGCCGGCGCCCCGAGGTGCAGCACCGCGCCGCCCGCGGGCAGCAGCTGGTGCGTGGCGATCACGGCGATGCCGCCGGCGGCCAGGTGGGCATCGAGCTGGGCATCGAAATGCGCGCAGGCGTCGGCGTCGAGCGCGGCCACGGGCTCGTCGAGCAGCCACAGCGCGCGCCGGGCCAGCGACAGCCGCGCCAGCGCGACCCGCCGGCGCTGCCCTTGCGACAGCGCGCGCACGGGGGTGTGTGCGACCCGCTCCAGTCCCTGTGCCGCCAGCGCGGGCGCGACCGCACCGGCCCCGTCATCCCCCGCCAGCCGCGCGGCAAAGCGCAGGTTCTCCGCCGGGCTCAGGTCAGGGTCGATACCGTTGGTGTGGCCCACGTAGGCCAATGCCTGCTGGTAGGCCGGATCGCCGGCGCGCACCGGGCGGCCGCGCCAGTGCAGCGCGCCGTCGTCAGGCATGGCCAGCCCGCACAGCACGCGCAGCAGGCTGGTCTTGCCGCTGCCGTTGGGACCCAGCACCTGCAGCAGGTCGCCGGGACCGAGTGCGAGGTCGATGCCGCGCAGCACCGGCCGCCCGGCGCGCGACAGGCCCAGCCCGCTGCCATGCAGCACCGGTACGACGTCGCCGCCGGCGGTGGCGCAAAGTGGGGATTCAGGCAGCAGTTCGGATGGCAGGGCAGACGAGCGGACAGGCACGCGTCATTTCTCCTGGGCCTGCGAGATGTCGGGAAGCCGGTGCGCGATGCCCTTGTGGCAGTCGATGCATGTCTTCTCCTTGTTGGCCAGGTAGGTGGAGTGCATCTCCTGCGCGCGCGGGCTCTGTCGCGTGAAGTCCATCGACTGGTAGTCGTGGCAGTTGCGGCATTCCAGCGAGTCGTTGGCCTTGAAGCGCGCCCACTCGTGCTGGGCCAGCTCCAGCCGGTGCGCCTGGAACTTCTCGCGGGTGTCGATGGTGCCGAAGATCTTGGCCCAGACCTCCTTGGACGCCTGCATCTTGCGTGCCATCTTGGTGGTCCAGTTGTGCGGCACATGGCAGTCCGAGCACTTGGCGCGCACGCCGCTGCGGTTGGTGAAGTGGATGGTGCCCTGCAGTTCCTGGTAGACGTTGTCGCGCATCTCGTGGCAGCCGGTGCAGAACTGCTCGGTGTTGGTCAGCTCCAGCGCGGTATTGAACGCGCCCCAGAACACCACGCCCGCGATAAAGCCGCCCAGCGTCAGGAAGCCCAGGCTGAAATAGGCGCTGGGCCGGTTGATGGTTCGCCAGTAGCGCTTGATCAGGTCGAGCATGGCGCGCATCCGCTGTTATGGTTGTTGACGTGCCTGGCCAGGCCCCGGTGCGGCTAGTTGGCCGTGCCCTTCGCGCCCGTCGCGCCGGGCTTGCCGGGCTTGCGCTTGAGCAACTCCTCGACGTCGACGAAGGAGTTGCCCACCAGCGGCTTGGCCTCGGCCTGCGGCACGTGGCACTGCGTGCAGAAGTAGCGGCGCGGCGACACGTCGGCCAGCACATTGTTGTCGCGGTCCATGTAGTGGGTGATGCTGACCGGGATCGCCTGGGTCTCCTCGGTGCGTGTGCGCGCGTGGCAGAACATGCAGCGGTTGAAGTCCTTGTCCACCTGGTAGCCGTCGATCTTGTGCGGGATCGTGGGCGGCTGCATGGTGTAGTTGCGGGTGCGGCGGATGTCCTTGTTCTCGGTCGGGTAGAGCAGCGGCGGCTTGGGCTCGTTGCCGATGGCGGTGGGGCCGCGCATCGCGTCGACCAGGCCCTGCGCGCGTGCGGGCGTGCCCGACGGCAGCGCCAGCACCGCCAGCAGCAGCGTGCACAGGGCCAGCAGGCGGGTCCAGGATCGGCTCGGCTTCATGGCGTCTCCCTCTGGATTGGCGGCGCTAGACCTTGACGATCTTGACCGCGCACTTCTTGAAGTCGGTTTGCAGCGAGATCGGGCAGGTCGCGTCCAGCGTCACCTTGTTGATCAGCTGGCTGGCATCGAACCACGGCACGAACACCAGCCCGCGCGGCGGTGCGTCGCGCCCGCGGGTTTCCACGCGCGAACGCATGCGGCCGCGCCGCGACACCACTTCCACTTCCACGCCGCGGCGCAGTCCCATCGCCTTGGCGTCCTCCGGATGCATGAACACCACGGCGTTGGGGAAGGCGCGGTACAGCTCGGGCACGCGCCGCGTCATCGAGCCGGAATGCCAGTGCTCCAGCACGCGGCCGGTGGCCAGCCAGAATGGGTATTCCTTGTCCGGCGATTCGGCGGCCGGCTCGTAGGGCAGGGCAAAGATCACCGCCTTGCCGTCGGGATTGCCGTAGAACTGGAAGCCGGTGCCGGCCTTGACGTAGGGGTCGCTGCCTTCGCGGTAGCGCCAGCGGGTTTCCTTGCCGTTGACCACCGGCCAGCGCAGCCCGCGCGCCTCATGGTAGGCGTCGAACGGCGCCAGGTCATGGCCGTGGCCGCGGCCGAAGCTCGCATACTCTTCGAAGAGACCCTTCTGCACGTAGAAGCCAAAGGCCTTGGCTTCGGCGTTGTGGTACTCGGCGTTGACTTCCTTGAGCGGGAACTTGTCGACCTGGCCGTTGCGGTAGAGCACGTCGAACAGGGTCTTGCCGCGGTACTCGGGCTTCTTGGCGATCAGGTCCGCGGGCCAGACGTCCTCGATCTTGAAGCGCTTGGAGAATTCCATCAGCTGCCACAGGTCGGAGCGCGCGTCGCCCGGCGCATCGACCAGCTGGTGCCAGAACTGGGTGCGGCGCTCGGCGTTGCCGTAGGCGCCTTCCTTCTCGACCCACATCGCGCTGGGCAGTATCAGGTCGGCGGCCAGCGCGGTCACGGTGGGATAAACGTCTGACACCACCACGAAGTTCTGGGGATTGCGGTAGCCCGGCAGGCCTTCTTCCATCAGGTTGGCGGCGGCCTGCATGTTGTTGTTGACCTGCACCCAGTAGGCATTGAGCTTGCCGTCCTTGAGCATGCGGTTCTGCAGCACGGCGTGGTAGCCCGGCTTGTCGGGGATGGTGCCCTCGGGCAGCTTCCAGATGCGCTCGGCCTCCGCGCGGTGCTTGGGATTGGTCACCACCATGTCCGCCGGCAACCGGTGCGAGAAAGTGCCCACCTCTCGTGCGGTGCCGCATGCCGACGGCTGCCCCGTCAGCGAGAACGGGCTGTTGCCCGGCGTGGCGATCTTGCCGGTCAGCAGGTGCAGGTTGTAGACCATGTTGTTGGCCCAGCTGCCGCGCGTATGCTGGTTGAAGCCCATGGTCCACAGCGACATCACCTTGACGTTGGGGTCGGCATAGAGCTCGGCCAGCTGGTCGAGCTTGGCCTTGGGCACGCCCGACAGCTTGCTGACGTAGTCGGCGTCGTACTTGGCGACAAAGCGCGCAAAGTCGTCGAAGGTGATCGGCTTCGCTGCGCCCGGGTCGGCAGCGTTCTTGGCAGCCTTCTGCAGCGGGTGCTCGGGGCGCAGGCCGTAGCCGATCTCGGTCACGCCTTCCTTGAACACGGTGTGCTTGTTGACGAAGTCCTTGTTGACCTTATTGTTCTTGATGATGTAGTGGGCGATGTAGTTCATCATCGCCAGGTCGGTCTGCGGCGTGAAGATGACCGGGATGTCGGCCAGGTCGAAGGAGCGGTGCGTGAAGGTGGACAGCACCGCCACGCGCGTCTTGGGGTGGCTCAGGCGCCGGTCGGTGATGCGGGTCCACAGGATCGGGTGCATCTCCGCCATGTTGGCGCCCCACAGCACGAAGGCGTCCGCGGCTTCGAAGTCGTCATAGCAGCCCATGGGCTCGTCCATGCCGAAAGTGCGCATGAAGCCCGCCACCGCCGATGCCATGCAGTGGCGCGCGTTGGGATCGATGTTGTTGGAGCGGAAGCCCGCCTTGTAGAGCTTGGAGGCGGCATAGCCTTCCCACACCGTCCATTGGCCGGAGCCGAACATGCCCACCGCGGTCGGGCCCTTTTCCTTCAGCACGCGCTTGAACTGGCGCTCCATCTCGTCGAAGGCGCGCTCCCACGTAACCGGGGCGAATTCGCCGTTCTTGTCGTACTTGCCGTTCTTCATGCGCAGCAGCGGCTTGGTCAGCCGGTCCTGCCCGTACATGATCTTCGACAGGAAGTAGCCCTTGACGCAGTTCAGGCCCTTGTTGACCTCGGCCTGCGGATCGCCCTGGGTGGCGACAACCTTGTTGTCCCTGACCGCCACCGTGACGCCGCAGCCGGTGCCGCAGAAGCGGCAGGGGGCCTTGGACCACTTGAGCCTGGTCATGTCGCTGTCGGTGACGAAATTGGCGGCTCCGGCCGGCAGCGTCACGCCGGCCACCGACGCGGTCGCGGCCACGGCGGTCTGCTTGATGAAATCACGACGAGAGAGTTTCATCGCTTATTTCCTCGTTCATCGCCTCGGCGTCTTCGTTGTGCTGATAGACGAGCGCGGCGGACAGCACGCCCTCGAGCTGGTGCAGGTAGGTCAGGTGTGCCGCGATGGCACGGGAGGTGGGGGCTTCGATGGTCACGACCAGCTTGCCGGTATCGCTGGCGGCGTGGACTTCGGCGCCGGTGATGGCCTCGATCGCGGTGCGCACCCGCGCCAGGCTGGCGGGCAGTGCATGCACGACGATGCCGGCAATATGCCACTCGTCGCCGGCCGCTACCGGCTGGATGGGCTGGATGGGGATAGCACGTCTTGCAGCGGGCATGTGCAAGCTCCGGTTCTATGCCGTTTCAGTCTGTGCTGCAGCTTTTTTTTATCTGGCAATCCCGCGCGGGCGGGTAATGCTCAATGAATCAATGCGCTCAATGCGATGGCGGGCCGCTGACCAGCTGGGTCATCCAGACAATGAACCCATAGCCGGCCACGATGATGACCGACAGCACCGGCACCATCACGGCGGTCAGGAACAGGAAGCTGCGCAGTTCTTCCTTCTTGCGCTGCGGATCGTGGACTTCCCCGGTTTCCATCATGGCTTGAAGTAATCGGCGAGCGTGGTCAGGCAAGGCACCTGATGTGTTACCCAATTAAAGGTAGCGGGAATCAAGGTGTCAAGACTGCACTCGCGAAGGCGGCGTGGGGCGCTTACGGTATCAGGCCGCGTGTGCGTGCCAGGGCGACGGCCTCAGTGCGGCTCTGGGCGCCCAGCTTGGCGTGGATGCGCCGCAGGTGAGACTTGACGGTCAGCTCGGACAGGAACAGTTTCTGTGCAATTACCCGATTGCGGTAGCCGGCCGAAAGCATGTGCAGGACTTCGAGTTCGCGCCCGGTCAGCGGGTCGGGCTGGCCTGCGGAGGCCGCCGGCGTCGCTGCAGGCTGCGCCGGCAGATGTGTTGCCGGCACCCGCTCGAGCAGGGTGGCGACGAAGGGCGCGGCCACGCCCAGTGCGGCGGCCTGCGCCAGATGCGCCGCGGCCCACGCGCGCAGCAGCCCGGCTACGCGCTCGCCTTCATCCAGGAATGTGCGCAGGAAGCCCTCGTGGCTGGCCAGTCGCAGGGCTTCGGTGATTTCTTGCAGTGCAGCGTCGCGGCGCGCCAGGCCGTCGAGCGCGGCGGCGCGCAGGATGCGCAGCCGGATCAGGCGCCAGCAGCGCTGGCGCGCGAGGGCGGTGGCGATGGCGGCATCGAGCGCGTCCAGCGCCTGCGCGCAGTCGCCGCGCGCGATCTGCAGCCGGCAGTGCGCGATCGACGGCCGGTCGACATCGTTGGCATGGCCAGCCGCGTCGAGCGCTTCCCAGTCGCCGTACAGGTCCGCCGCGCGCAGCGCCTGCGCTGCGGCGTCGAGCTGGCCGTCGAGCGTGGCCACGCGCGCGCGTTCAAGCCACGCCGAGCACACCGCGCGCGCCGCATCGGCCTGCTGGCCAAGCTGCTCAAGTTCGGCCAGACGCTGCAACCACTGGCCGCGGTCGCCGCGCGCCAGCGCCAGCCGAGCGGTCAGCACGTGGCAGGCAATGACGGAGTCGGGCGGGCCGTTGCACTTGCCGTAGGGCAGCGCATTGGCCAGCAGCCGGCCGGCTTCGTCGAGGGCATCGCATTCGTACAGCGCCAGCGCCCAGAAGATATCGCTGGAGGGCTTGCCGCCGGCCAATTCCCCCGGCGATGCGTTCCAGCCGGCCCAGCCTACATCCGACGCCGCACGGAAGCGAGCCAGCGCATTGCCCAGGCGCCCTTGCACCAGGTCGATCACGCCTTCCAGGCAGTCGGTGATGCAGCGCATCGGCAGCGGCTGCTGCACGCGCTGCATCGCGCGGGACAACACGCTGCGCGCTTCGTCGTAGCGGTGCGTGCAGATCAGCGTGTAGGCCAGCGAATTGGCGAGGATGCCGTACTGGAAGCGCTGTTCCGGCGCGAGCCGGTGCAGGTGGGCGCCGGCGGTATCGCGACAGGCTTCTACCTGGTCGGTCATGGCCAGCAGTACGCAGCGGATGGTCTCGGCCTCCACCGCCAGGTGTGCGCGCTCGTCGTCATGGTGGCCCGTGGTATCCAGGTCCTCCCCGAGGAAAGGCCCGATCGCCTCCATCGCCTCCGCGTGGCGGCGGTTCAGCAGCAGCGCCCACGCCCGCGTCAGCGCCAGCGCGGGCTGCCGGGCCAGCGCCGCTATCGGTACCTGGTCGAACCAGCGCAGCAGCAGGCGCACGCGGCCGGTGCCGAGCAGCGTGACCGACTGGCTGGCGATGGCGGTGAGCGCTTCGTCGTGGCGGCCGGCCTGCAGCAGGTGGTCCACCGCCGGGATCGGATAGCCGTGTGCCAGGTACCACCGCGCTGCAGCCTGGTGCAACTGCGGCGCGCGTTCGGGCGCCTGCAGCGCCAGCCGGTGCTGCAGGAAGCTGGCAAAGAGCCGGTGGTAGCGGTACCAGGTGCGCTCGGCGTAGAGGGGAAACAGCAGCAGGTTGGCGCGCTCGAGCTGCTCCAGCATCTCGCGCGCGTCGCCGCGGCCGGTCAGCGCATCGCACAGCGGCGCGCTGAGCTGGCCCAGCACGCTGGTTTCCAGCAGGAAGGCGCGGCACGCGTCCGATTGTCGCGCGAGAATGTCCTCCGCCAGGAACTCGGCCAGTTCCAGGTGCGTGCCCGAGAACGCCGCGATAAAGGCGGCGTGGTCGCTGCGCTGCTGCAGCGACAGCGCGGCCAGGTAGATAGCGGTGGCCCAGCCCTCGGTGCAGCGGTGCAGCGTGGCGATGTCGCAGTCGCGCAGCGGCAGGCCGCAGCGCCCGCGCAGCAGCACGGTGGCCTCGTCGACGGAAAAGCGCAGCGCGGCGGGCGGGATCTCCAGCAAGTGGCCGCGGGCCCGCAGGCGGCCCAGCCCGATTTCCGCCGCCGCGCGCGAACCGATAACCAGCGTGCCGTCGGGCGGCATGACCTCGACCAGCTGCTGCACGAAGTCGAGCGCGGGCGCGCTCTGGATGGTCTCGAGGTCGTCCAGCAGGATCGCGAAGGGCTGCGACGCGCCGGCCACCTGCTCGAGGATGCGCTGCGCCAGGCGCGGGCCGCTGGCGCCGTCCGGGTCAGCGCCGTTGGCGCGGCCGCGGCGTTTCCCACGCAGCGCGGCCAGGCCGGCATCGAGGTGGACCAGCAGCCGTTCCAGGTCGTTGTCGGCCGCGTCCAGCCGCAGCCACACCGTGGCGCGATGCTGCGCCGCGCAATGGGCCGCGTGTTGCTGCATCAGCGTGGTCTTGCCAAAGCCCGCTGCGGCCCGCAGCAGGATCACGCGCGCGGCCGGCGCTTCGGCCATAAGCGCCACCAGGTGAGGGCGATCCAGCATGACGGGGTGGGCCACTGGCGGCGCGAGCTTGGACGCGAGCACCGCCGGGGCACGCTGCTGCGGCCTGGCGCCGGGGTGGTGGGCAAATCGATGCAAGGCTGTCTCCTGCGCTGGTTGTACCGTGCTGTGCGGTATCCGGCATATCCCGGTGCAACGGCATCGGGTGCAAAGCATTCTTCCATTGGCCTCAGGGTTGCGTCCTAGTTCGTTTGGACGATTCGTGCGCGCGCCGGATTTTCCTCCCTTCGACCGACGACACTGGCGCCGTCCGCTTCTAAAGTGGCCCGCACGCGCGGGCATGGCGCGGGCCCGCTCCCGGACAAGGCACGCAGAGGCCGCCGGGGCCGGGGCGCATGGCAGGGCGGCGGCGAAGCGCCGCCGTTGCCGGGTATTAGGAAACCAGGAGACAGGATATGGAGCAAGGCAGGCGCAGGGTTCTGCAGCAAATGAGTCTGGGCGTCGCGGGCGCGGCGCTGGCGGGAACCGGGCTGGTGGCATGGGCACAGGGCGGCGAGTTCCCGACTCGCACGGTGCGCATCGTGATGCCGTATGCCGCGGGCGGTACCGGCGACGTGGTCGCGCGCACCATCGCCGACGGGCTGGCCAAGGCCTGGGGCAAGGCGGTAGTGGTCGACAACCGGCCCGGCGCCGGCGGCATGATCGGCGCCGACATGGTGGCCAGGGCCGAGCCGGACGGCTACACGCTGCTGTTCGCGCTGACCGGCCTGGTGCAGGCACCGATCCTTTACAGCAAGGCCAGCTACAACGCGGTGCGCGACTTCGCGCCGATCTCTGAGCTGGCGACCGCGCACCTGGCGCTGGTGGTCCAGCCCGACCTGCCCGTCGCCAACGCCAGGCAGCTGGCCGACTACATCCAGAAGCTGGGCAAGCCGCTGCCTTATGGCACCTACGGGCTGGGCTCCAGCGGCCACCTGCAGATGGAAATCTTCGGCCGCAACGCCAGGGTGCCGCTGACCCACGTGCCCTACAAGGGCGAGGGCCCGCTGCTCAATGACCTGCTCGGCGGGCAACTGCCTGCCGGCATGGTCGCCGCGGTGTCCGCGCGGCAGCATGCGCGCAGCGGCAAGTTCAAGGTGATTGCGGTGGCGGGGCAGGGGCGCTCGCCGCTGCTGCCCGACGTGCCGACCTTCCAGGAGGCGGGCGTGACGGGTTTGGAGCGCCAGGGCTGGATCGGGCTGTTCGCGCCGGCGGCAACGCCGCGCGCCATCGTCGACAAGGTCTCGGCCGATGTCAACCGGGTGCTGACCAACGCCGACCTGCGCGCGCGCATGGTCGACCTCGGCATTGTGCTCAAGGGCAGTTCGCCGGCGGCGTTCGCCGATGTGGTCAAGGTGGAGCAGGCCTACTGGGCCGAGGCCATCCGCGCTTCCAACATCCGCCTGGACTGAGACCGGGGCGGGTGGCATGGGCCACATTCATGATAGCGGCGCAATCAGAACTTTCTGAAGGGTTGTGACACTTCTGTGACTATTGCGTTTGACGGGGCCGGCGCGGGCCCGGCAGCGCGGAATTCCCGGATTGCCAGCCCTGTCCTTGTCGCCTTATGCCGCGCCGCCCTGGCGCAGGATCAGCCGCGAACGGGCAAAACCCGCATGGGTGCGCAGCGCATGCATCAGCTGGTCGGACGGCACGCGGTCCAGGTCGGTCACCACGTAGCCGGTGTGGCCGCGCGTCTGCAGGTGCTGGCCGGTAATATTGACGCCTTCCTGCGCCAGCAGCGTGTTCAGTGCCGCCAGCGCGCCCGGCGCGTTGCCGTGCACGTTGAGCAGCCGCGCCGGCGCGTGCAGCGGGCCGGGATCGACCTCGGGGAAGTTCACCGCGCCGATGGTGCCGCCGGTAGCCAGGAAGTGCGCCAGCTTCGCCGCCACCTCGGTGCCGATATTCTCCTGCGCTTCTTCGGTACTGCCGCCCACGTGCGGGGTCAGCAGGACGTTGGGCATGTCCTGCAACTCGCTGACAAAGGGATCATTGTTGGTCTTGGGCTCTTCCGGGAACACATCGATGGCCGCGCCACCCAGGCGCTTGTCGCGCAGCGCGGCCGCGAGCGCGGCAATGTCGACCACGGTGCCGCGCGAGGCGTTGATCAGGATCGCGCCCGGCTTGAATGCCGACAGCACGTGCGCATCGATCATGTTGCGCGTGCGCGGGGTGGCCGGCACGTGCAACGTGACCACCTCGGCCTGCGACACGGCTTCTTCCAGCGAACCGGCCGCGCGCGCCGAACCGTGCGACAGCCGTGCCAGCACGTCGTAGTAGACCACGCGCATGCCCATTGATTCAGCCAGCACGCCGACCTGCGAGCCGATATTGCCGTAGCCGATGATGGCGATGGTCTTGCCGCGCGCCTCGAACGCGCCGGTGGCGCCCTTTGCCCATTTGCCGGCGTGGGCAAGCGTGTTCTTCTCCGGGATCCGGCGCAGCAGCATCACGGCTTCAGACACCACCAGCTCGGCCACCGAGCGGGTGTTGGAGAAGGGCGCATTGAACACGGGGATGCCGGCGGCGGTGGCCGCTTCCAGGTCGACCTGCGAGGTGCCGATGCAGAAGCAGCCGATCGACAGCAGCTCGGGCGCGCTGCGGATATCGTCGGCACGCAGATGGGTGGCCGAGCGGATGCCGACCAGGTCATGGCTGGCCAGCACCTGGCGCAGCTCGCTGCCGGCCAGGGCGCCGGTACGGCGCTCGACCTGCAGGCCGGCTTCGGTGAGTCGGGCGGTGGCGCTCTGGTGGATGTTCTCGAGCAGGATCGCAGTGGTCACGTTCGTTTTCCGCATGGAGGGGTGGGCGGCGCTTGCCGCATCCCCAACATTTTGCGCGCAAAACGGCGCGGGGGCGGTGGAGCCCCTGCTGCCGGCAATGGCACCGGCCTTCCTGCTGTGCGCGAGCGCGGACCGCGCGCTCAGCGCGCTTTGCGCCCGTCGCCGCCGAGCGGATCGACGATGATCATGGTCTGGCGCAGCACGCCCGCGTCATCGAAATAGCAGCTGAAGTGCGCGGTCTGGTAAGCGTCCTTGTACATCCGGTAGGACCATGCTTCGCGCTTCATCAGGGGGTAGTACTGGACCGGCTCTCGCGGCAGGCCGAAGCGTTCCTGGATGTCTTTCTTGGTCCAGACATTGACCTGCGCGCGGTAGATCTCGGTTTCGGTCAGCATCTGGCGATAGCGGGTGAGCTTGCCGCTGGCGTCGAAATCCGCGGCGTAGACCTCGTGGCCGAAGGGCTGTCGCGACCAGATCCAGCGGGTGGTGCCGTCGGCAAGGCGATAGGTCTCGGTGGGTTTGCCGAACGTGTCGCGCACCGCACTTTCGGGGCTGCCGATCAGTTTCTGGGCAGTCTGCTCGGGTTGCAGGGTTGCGCAGGCCCCGAGCGAGCCAAGCACGAACGCGGCCGCGCACAGGCCGCCGATTGACCGAAGCTGCATGGCACTCTCCCGCGGGCGGCATGCCCGCATGCCATTTTCCGGCCGCTATGGCCGGCCGCGCAATAGCGTCAGCCGGCCCGGCGCGATCAGCAGCGTCCCTTCTTCGCCTGGCCCGGCGGGCAGAAGGATTCGTTGCCGTAGGCGTCGACGCGGCAGTTGCCTTTCTTGGCCTGCCCCGGCGGACAGCCCGGGCCGCCGCCATAGGTGTCATAGGGGGCGACCACGCAGCCGCCGAGCAGCGCGCTGCAGGCAACCAGTAGGGCCAGAGCGGATTTCATTGCATTCTCCTTGTTGTGGGGAAAGTTCTTTTGCCCCGCGAGGATAAATCGTTCTGGTGTCGTGAACTGTAAGGAATAGTGAAACTGTTGGCTTCTGGCAGTCTCTCTCTCGCCTGTTACAAGCCGGTACCCGGCTAACGTTCTGCAAACACCTCCTGCGCCACTGCCTCGCTACATTCGCGCCAGGAGGACATCACCATGCAGAAGATCCTGGCCGCCTGCATCCTTGCAGGCGTTGCAACAATCGGCCCTGGCACGGCCCAGGCCCGTGTGAACGTGGACATCGGCATCGGCGTGCCAGGCTATGCCGTGGCGCCGCCGCCGGTCTACTACGAACCCGCGCCCGTCTATGTGGCACCGCCCCAGCCCGTGGTAGTGGCGCCCGGCTACTACGACGACTGGCGGGAGCGTCGCGCCTGGCGCGAGCAACAGTGGCGCGAGCGGAAATGGCGCGAGCGTGAATGGCGCGAACAGCGGCGGGAATGGCGCCGCTGGCATGAAGACCATGACGACTGAATAGGCCACCGCGGCAAAAGCCGTGTGGTCCGCGGGCTACAATGCGTCCCCGTCCGACCCTGGGCCCTTCAGGATTCGGCACGACCTGCCGTTGTACAGGCAAGCGCCAACCCAGCCACCGCGAGGCAGGCCACATGACCCATCCCGACCAGTCGCAGATCACCCTCCCGGCCGCCTTCCTGCGGCACGCGGAATCCCTTGCCCCGCCCAACCGCGTCTTCGGCGACGATGACAGCGCCGTGTACCGGACGCTGCTGGAATCGACCAAGGCCATCCCCTGGAAGATCGACTGGGCCACGATGGAGTTCGCCTATATCGGCCCGCAGATCGAAGCGTTGCTGGGCTGGGCGCCGTCAAGCTGGAAGACGGTCAACGACTGGGCCGAGCGCATGCACCCCGACGACCGCGACGCGGTGGTCAATTTCTGCGTGGCGCAGTCGCAGGCCGGCACCGACCATGAGGCCGACTACCGCGCGCTGACCCGCGACGGCGGCTACGTCTGGCTGCGCGACGTGGTGCACGTGGTGCGCAACGCGCAGGGCGGCGTCGATTCGCTGATCGGTTTTATGTTCGACATCAGCGAACGCAAGCGCACCGAGCAGGAACTGGCGCGGCTGCAGAAGGAGCTGGAGGACCTGTCGTTCCGCGACAGCCTGACCGGCATCGGCAACCGCCGCCTGTTCGACCGCGCGATGGAGCGCGAGTGGGTGGCCGGCCAGGCTTCGGGCAAGCCGCTGTCGCTGATCCTGGTCGATATCGACTTCTTCAAGTCCTACAACGATTATTACGGCCACCTGCAAGGCGATGAATGCTTGAAGCGCATCGCCGGCCTGCTGCAGGAGGCCGCCGGGCCGGAGGTGTTCCTGGCCCGCTTCGGCGGCGAGGAATTCGTCATGGTGCTGCCCGACACCGACGCCGAGACCGCGGTGCGCACGGCCGAGCGCTGCCGCGCGCTGATCGCCGGCCAGGCGATCGCGCACGTGCGCTCGCCGTACAACCAGTGCGTGACGGCGAGCTTTGGCATCGGCACCATCGTGCCGGGCGAGCACGACGAGGCGTCGGCCTTCATCAATCTCACGGACGCGCAGCTGTACCACGCCAAGGACAACGGCCGTAACCGCATCGCCGCGGTGGATCGCGCGGGGATGCGGGGCGAGGCGTTCAAGGTGCATTCGCGCTGAGGGGGCTGCGGCGGGGCAGGCGTTACCAGGCGTCCTGCAGGATGTCGATCACCTGCTGCGCGCGGTCGATGCGGCGCGGATTGGCGCGGACCCACTGGTTCTCCAGCGCCTTGTGCGCCAGCGCCTCGAAGCTCGACGGCGAAATCTCCAGCTCACGCAGCCGCGTGGGCAAGCCGAGATCGCGGATCAGCGCGGCGATCAGCCCGGCCGCATCGGCGCCGTCCTGCCCCAGCGCGCGCGCCATCGCCCGCTGCGCGGGCGCGGTCACCGCGAGGTTGTAGCGCATCACCGCCGGCAGCAGCAGGCAAGAGGTGATGCCGTGCGGCACGCCGAGCGCGCCGCCCAGCACATGGCCGATGCCATGGCTGGCGCCATAGCGCACGCGGTTGACGCCGCTCGCGCACAGCCACACGCCAAGCTGGCAGTCCAGCCGCGCGGCGTGGTCCGCCGGGTCGGCCTGGTGCCGGCGCAGGGCCCCGGCGAGCATGGCCAGCCCGTGCAGGCAGGTGGCGTTCGTCATCGGCTGCGCATCGATCGAACAGAGCGATTCCACGGCATGGTCGACCGCGCGGATACCGGTGGACAGCCATAGCTGCGACGGCGTATGCACCGTCATGGCCGGATCCAGGATCACGCTGGCGGGGCCGATGCCTTCCGCGGTCACGTGGTGCTTGCTGCCGCTGGCCGTATCGGTACACCCGGCCAGGTCGCTGAACTCGGCCGCCGACAGCGTGGTCGGCACGGCGATCTGCCGGCAGGGCGGCGGCGCGATGCGCGGCACGATCCGCTGCCCGGCGGCATCGACGCGTACGCGATGCGCATCCAGCGCCGCGGCCGTCCTCACGTCCTCGGCCAAGCACACCAGCGCGACCTTGACCGAATCGATCGCGGTGCCGCCGCCGATGGTGACGACCAGGTCGGGCCGGGCCTCGCGCATGGCACTGGCCAGCGCGATCACCGAGTCGCGTGGCACATGCTCGACGCATGCATCGAAGCGCCCGACCACCTTGTCGCGCACGCTGGCGATGGCGCGGCCGACCGCATCGGTGGTGCGGTTCAGGGTGCGGCTGGTCACCACGAAGATGCGTGCGGCGCGGCGCTGGTCGGCCTCTTCGGCCAGCACTTGCGCGGTGGGGCGCCCAAAGTGCACCCGTTCGAGGGGCAGGTAACGATAGGTTCCGGCTGGCATCAGTATTCCGAAGCGATAAAGCGTCAATGAGTGGCGGCGCCGGTGCTCAGGCTGGCTGGCGAGGCGATGCATCGGGGGCATGCGCGGCGTATTCGCGCTCGCGCAGCAGGCGCCGCATCAGCTTGCCGCTGGCGGTCTTCGGCAACGCTTCGACGAATGCAATGGCGCGTGGGTACTTGTAGGGCGCGGTGACCTGCTTGACATGGTCCTGCAGCGCGCGCACCAGCGCATCGCCTGGCTCGAAGCCGGGCCGCAGCGTGACGAAGGCCTTGACGATCTCGCCGCGCTCCACGTCGGGGCTGCCCACCACCGCGCATTCCAGCACCGCGGGATGCTCGATCAGCGCGTTTTCCACTTCCATCGGGCCGATGCGGTAGCCGGCCGAGCTGATGATGTCGTCGCTGCGGCCGTCGTAGTACAGGTAGCCGTCGGCATCGGCGTGGGCCAGGTCGCCGGTCAGCAAGTATTCGGTGCCCTCGTGCTGCACGCGGGTCGACGCGGTCAGGTCCGGGTCGTTCCAGTAGCCGAGCATCACCTGCGGATTGGGCAGGCGCAGCGCCAGCTGGCCGCTGGTGCCGGGCGGCAGGGGATGCCCTTGCTCGTCCAGTATCGCCAGCGTCGAGCCCGGCAGCGGCAGTCCCATCGCGCCCGGCCGCACGGGTGCGCCGGGCGGGTTCACCACAGTCATCAGCGTCTCGGTCTGGCCGTAGCCCTCGCGCAGTTCGACGCCGGTGCCCTCGCGCCAGCGGCGCACCACGTCCGGGTTGACCGCCTCGCCCGCGGAGACCGCCAGGCGCAGCCGGCCCAGGTCGTAGTCCGCAAAGCGCGCATTGACGAGGTGGCGGAACTCCGTTGCGGCGCCGCAGAACACGGTGACGCCATGGCGCGCGATCAGCGCCAGCCGCGTGGCGGGATCGAACGGGCCGTTGTAGAACAGCACGGCAGTGCCCGCCGACCATGGCCCGAACAGGATGCTGGTGCCGGCCTTGCTCCAGCCGGTATCGGCGGTGCACCACATCAGGTCGTCTTCGCGCAGGCCCTGCCAGTCGCTGGCGGCCACGCGCCAGCTATAGAGCGCGCGCGATGCGTGCAGCACGCCCTTTGGATTGCCGGTGGAGCCGGAGGTGTAGTAGAGGATGGCCGGCTCGTCCGGCGCCATGTCGGCGCAAGCGAAATCGGCGTCGCAGGCGGCCAGCGCTTCGTCAAAGTCCAGCCATCCGGGCGCGCCGCCCACGGCAATGCGGGTGTCGATGCCGGCAATGCTATCGAACTTGCCGACGCTGTCGCGGTGCGCCACCACCGCCGTGGCGCCGGCGTGGCTGATGCGGTAGCCGACGTCCTTGGCGGTCAGCATCTCAATGCAAGGGATTGGCACCGCGCCGAGCTTCAGGCATCCCACCATCGCCACCTGCCAATGCGGGATGCGCGGCAGCATCACGATGACGCGGTCGCCGCGGCGCACGCCCGCGCCGGCCAGCAGGTTGGCGAAGCGGTTGGACAGGGTGCGCATGTCGCCGAAGGTAAGGCGGCGCTCGGCGCCGCTGTCGTCGCACCACAGCAAGGCGAGCTTGTCGGGCTGCCGCTGCGCGTGCGCATCCACGACGTCGCGGCCAAAGTTGAATGTCGCCGGCAGGCACCAGCGGAAGCGGCGATAGGCGTCGGCGTACGCCTTCATCGGGTCGGGCATGTCTGTCTCCTGGGCGCTGCGATGGCGCCACGGCAATTGTTATCAGGTACGGCGCTAGATCACGGCGAGATCGCGTAGGCGCGCGATCTCGCCGGCAGAATAGCCAAGCCCGGTGAGCACCGACTCGCTGTGCTCGCCCAGTAGCGGCGGTGGCAGCCGGAACGTGCCGGGCGAGGCCGAGAACTTGATCGGGAAGCCGAGTTGCGGAATGCGTCCCTCGACCGGATGGTCCAGGTGCTGCAGCATGCCGCGGTGCCGCAGCTGAGGATCGTCAAAGGCCCCGGCCATCGTATTGACGGGGCTGGCCGGGATATCGGCCTGCGCCAGCCGCTCGACCCATGTATCGCATGGCTCGGCGCCGAACACCGCGGTCAGGATCGCCTGCTGGAGCAGGGCGTCCTCGCCCGTCGGCCACTGCATGGACTTGAAGTCCGGCCGCCCGATCAGGTCGCAGAAGCGGTGCCAGAAATGCGCCTCGATGATGCCCAGCGACAAATGGCGGCCGTCGGCGCAGCGGTACACGTTGTAGCAGGGCGCCTGGCCGATGAACGGCCGCTCGCCGCCGCGCGGCTCGACGCCGCCGAACAGGTAGTCGGCGGCGTGGTAGCACAGCCAGCTCACCAGTCCGTCGGCCATCGAGATATCGACGAACTGGCCGCGGCCGCTGGCACCGCGCGCCGCCAGCGCGGTCAGGATGCCGACCGCCGCCATCAGCGAGCCGCCGCCGACGTCGGCGATCGACAGCCCGGGCACGATCGGCCCCGTGGCCGGCGTGCCGAAGAGCTGCAAGGCACCGGTCAGCGCCATGTAGTTGAGGTCGTGGCCGGACGCCTGCGCGCGCGGACCGTCCTGGCCGTAGCCGGAGATCGCGCAATAGATCAGGCGCGGGTTGGCCGCCGCCAGCACGTCATAGTGCAGGCCGAGGCGCTCCATCACGCCAGGGCGGAAGCCTTCCACCACGACGTCGGCCTCGCTCGCCAGCCGCAGAAACACCTCCTTGCCCTCGGGCGATTTCAGGTCCAGCGTCAGGCTGCGCTTGTTGCGGTTGAGCAGCAGGAACGAGCCCGACTCCTGCTTGTGGATCGGCGCGAACTGCCGGTTGTAGTCGCCCTGGCCCGGCTGCTCGATCTTGAGCACGTCGGCGCCGTAGTCGGCGAGCAGCTGCGTGCAGAAGGCACCGGGCAGCAGGCGGGTCAGGTCCAGGATCTTGAGTCCTTCAAGGGCGGTGGTCATGGCTGTCAGTGGTTTGGTTCAGGTGGCGGTCCAGCCGCCGTCCACCAGCAGGCTGTGGCCGGTGACGTAGGCCGCGGCCGGCGAGGCCAGGAACACCGCGGCGCCGGGCACGTCCGCCAGCTTGCCGAAGCGGCCCAGCGGGATCCGCGACAACAGCTTCGCGCCGATATGCGGATGCGCCACCACGCCGGCGGTCAGGTCGGTCTGCACAAAGCCATAGGCGATAGCGTTGACGCGGATGCCATGCTCGGCCCAGTCGTGCGCCAGCGCCTTGGTCAGTTGCTCGACACCGCCCTTGGAGGCTGCGTAGGGCACCTGCCGCTTCAGGCCGATATGGCCGGCGATGGAGCTGATGTTGACGATGGTGCCCTGGCGGCGCGGCAGCATCGCTTCGCCCAGCAGGCGGCAGCAGCGATAGACGCCGGTGAGGTTGATCTCCAGGATCTGCCGCCATGCCTCGTCGGTGGTGTGCTCCATCGAGGCATAGTGCGGATCGATGCCGGCGTTGTTGACGAGGATGTCGATCTGCCCGTGGCGGTCGAGCACGGTGTCGCGCAGGCGCTGGATATCGTCGTCGCTACCGACGTCGGCGCTCACCGCCATGGCTTCGCCGCCGCGGCCGCGGATGGCCTCGGCCACGGCATCCAGCGTGCCCGCGGTGCGTCCGCACACCACCACGCGGGCGCCGTGGGCCGCCAGCGCCTCGGCAATCGCGCGCCCGATGCCGCGCCCGCCGCCGGTCACCACGGCGACCTGGTCGCGCAGGTCGAACAGGTTTGCGTAGTCGTTCATCGTGCGGTCTCCGTGCGCAGCGCGCGCCGTGCAATGGCCCAGCGATGGACCTCGGAAGGACCGTCGTAGATGCGGAACGCGCGCGCCTCGCGGAAGATCTGCTCCACCACGGTATCGCGCGTCACGCCCAGGCCGCCCAGCACCTGCACGCAGCGGTCCGCGATGCGGAAGATTGCCTCCGAGCAGAACACCTTGGCCATGCTGGATTCATGCCTGCCGTGCTGGCCCTGGTCGAGCAGCCAGGCCGTGTGCCAGATCGAAAGCCGGCACATGTGGATGTCGATCTCGTTGTCGGCCAGCATGAAACCAACGCCTTCGTGCTCGCCGATCGGCTTGCCGAACGCGTGGCGCTCGCGCGCATGGGCGGTGGCGATGTCGTGCGCGCGGCGCGCGGCGCCCAACCAGCGCATGCAATGGGTGAGCCGCGCGGGCGCGAGCCGCACCTGCGCATAGCGCAATCCCTGGCCGACTTCACCGAGCACCTGGTCCGGGCCGACGCGGCAGCCTTCGAAGAACACCTCGGCATGGCCGCCCGCGAAGCTCTGGTCGATGCTGTCGATGATGCGCCCGATGCGGATGCCGGGCACCTGCATGTCGGTCAGGAACATGGTCGGCCCGCCGCCTTCTCCCGGCACGGTCGCCATCACGATGGCGAAGCCGGCACCGTCCGCGCCGGTGATCAGCCATTTGTGGCCGCGGATCACGTAGCCTTCGCCGTCGCGCTCGGCCGTGGTCTGCAGCAGCCCGGGATCGGAGCCGGCGCCGGGGTGGGGTTCGGTCATGCAGAAGCAGGAGCGGATCTCCGCGGCGGCAAGCGGCCGCAGCCATCGCGCCTTCTGTGCAGGGGTGGCCACCACTTCCAGCAGGTGCATGTTGCCCTCGTCCGGCGCCGCGCAATGCAGCGCCAGCGGGCCTAGCAAGGAATAGCCGGCTTCCTCGAACACTACTGCGCGCCCGAGATGCGACAGCCCCAGGCCGCCCCATTCCTCGGCCACATGCGGCGCCAGCAACCCGGCGCGCCGTGCGCGGTGATTGAGTTCCACGCGCAGCGCTTCGGTGGGGCCGTGCGCGCCGCGTCCGGGATCGGCCTCGAGCGGGATGATTTCGTCGCGGATAAACGCCGCGGTGCGCGCGCGCAGCGCTTGCAGCGAATCGGGTAAGGTGAAGTCCATCTGGCTTGTCTCCATGGTTGCGGATCTGTCGTCCGCCTAGCTTGCGCGTCCGTGCGCGATGTCATGCGTGAAGTCCAGGATCGACCGGCCGATACGGCCAAAGCTGGCGAACCTGGACTCGGTGGTGGCGCCTGCCAGATAGCGCGCATGCAGTTGCAGGAACACCACGCCGAGCTTGAACAGCGCCAGCACGCGATGGAACGGCAGGTCCGACAGGTCACAGCCGGTGCGCTGGCGATAGGCTTCGGCGACCTGCGCGCGGGACGGGAACCCGGGCGACGTGGTCGGCATCTGGCGCAGTTCGCGCACGGCCTCGGGGTCGCCCGGCTCGGTCCAGTAGCTGAGCAGCGTGGCCAGGTCGAACAGCGGGTGGCCACGGGTGGCCATGTCCCAGTCCAGCACGGCGCGCGGGCGCAGGGTCTCGGGATCGAGCACGACGTTGTCGAGCTTGAAGTCGCAGTGCAGCAGCGTGGGCTTGCCGTCGGGCGGGCAATGCGCGCGCAGCCACTGCGCCAGTTCGCGCACGGCGGGGTGCGGGGCTGCGCCGTTGAGGGCTTCGGCGCGGCGCGTCCAGCCCTCGATCGCGCGGGACAGGAAACCGTCGGGCTTGCCGAGATCGTCCAGGCCGACCTCGGCGGCGTCGGTGGTGTGCAGTTGTACCAGCAGGTCGACCAGCGTATGGGCGATGCGCGGGCCGGCGACGCTGCTGTCCAGCCAGGGCGGCAGTTCGGCGCCGATGGTCAGGCCGGGGCGGTACTCCATCACCAGGAAGTGCGCGCCCAGCACGTCCGGGTCGACGCAATACAACAGGCTGCGCGGCGCCTGCGGGTAGCGCTGCCAGAGACGGCTGCCGAGCACGCGGTGCTCGCGCGCCATGTCGTTGGCGCCGGGCGGCAGCGGACCGGGCGGCGGGCGGCGCAGCACGCACTGGCGCCCGTCGAGGCGGATCAGGTAGTTCAGGTTGGCCAGGCCGCCGGCGAACTGCCTGGGCATCTCCGCCAGGTCCAGTTCATGGCCGAGCCCGGCGAGGTAGCGGCGCAGCCGCGCCCAGTCGAGCGGCACGGTCTGGCTGCGCGGGCGGAACCCAGGCATGTCCGGGTCCGCATGGGCGGCGGCGCGCGGCGAGGCTGGCAGGATCGTTACCACGGCGTTACCCCTTGCGCACGCTGGCGCAGGTCGATTTGGCGAGCGGCAGGAAGGCCTGGTCGCCCGGGATCACCTGCCGGACGTGGTAGTAGTCCCACGGGTATTTGGACTCGGCGGGCTTCTTCACCTGCAACAGGTACATGTCGTGCACCATGCGCCCGTCCTCGCGCAGTTTGCCGTTGCGCGCGAACATGTCCGAGACCGGCAGCTCGCGCATCTTCTTCACCGCGGTCATCGAGTCGTCGCTGCCCGCGGCCTGCACCGACTTCAGGTAGTGCAGCACGGCGGAGTAGACCCCGGCCTGCGCCATCGTCGGCATGCGCTTCTGCACTGCATGGAAGCGCTTGGACCAGGCCCGCGTCTGCTCGTCCAGGTCCCAGTAGAAGCCTTCGGTCAGGTACATGTCCTGGGCCTTGTCCAGGCCCAGGCTGTGCACGTCGGTAATGAACATCAGGGTCGCTGCCATGGTCTGCTTGCGGGTGATGCCGAAGTCCGCCGCCTGCTTGATGGTGTTGGTGGTGTCGTTGCCGGCATTGGCCAGCGCGATCACCTTGGCCTTGGAGGCCTGCGCCGCCAGCAGGTAGGAAGAGAAGTCCGAGCCTGGGAACGGGTGCGTCGAACGCCCGACAATCTTGCCGCCGCCGGCGGTGACCACGTCGGCCGCGTCCTTCTCCAGCGCGCGCCCGCCGGCGTAGTCGGCGGTGATGAAGTACCAGCTGTCGCCGCCGCGCTTGAGCACGGCGCTCGCGGTCCCGGTAGCCAGGGCGTAGGTGTCGTAGGTCCAGTGCAAGGCCGTGGGGGTGCAGTCTTCGTTGGTGATGCGCGTCGAGGCGCCGCTGGACACGATCACCAGGCGCTGCTTCTCCTTCGCCAGCTTGACCGCGGCCAGCGACGCCGACGAGGCGGGCAGGTCGACGATCATGTCGACCTTGTCTTCGTCGAACCACGAGCGCGCCTTGGTCGAGGCGACGTCGGGCTTGTTCTGGTGGTCGGCCGAGACCAGCCGTATCGCGAAGGCAGGCTTGCCGGTGGCCTTGAAGTCATCGATCGCCATCTTCGCGGCCAGCACCGAACCCGAGCCGGATAGGTCGGAGTAGATGCCGGACAGGTCGGTCAGCACGCCGATGCGGACTTCGCTGTCCGAGATGCCGGGCGAGGTGCCCGGCGAACTGGCGGGCTTTTGCGCCAGCGCAGGCGGCAGGGCGAGCGCCAGCGCCCACGCCACGGCCGTGGTGAGTGGTTTGCGTTGCATTGTGTCTCCTCTCCTTGCCGGCATTGCCGGCGGGCGGTGTGAACCGAACGTGTGTCGGTTTGTCTGACAATCAGAATAGCAGCCACTTTTTGCTTGTCAAGCGCCCGAGAGGGTTTGACACCGTGGGTGTGATTGAATAGTCTGATGGTCAGACAATGCGACGTAGGCCGGTGCCTGCGCCGGCACAAGCGAGGAATAGCGTTGGAAGCCCAATTCGAGAAGATCCGCACCATCCCGGCATACCGGGTGCTGGCCGAGGCCATGATCGAGCGCATCCTGGACGGCCGGCTGCGTGAAGGCGACCCGCTGCCGACCGAGGCCAGGCTGTGCGAGATGTTCGGCGTGAACCGCTCCACGGTGCGCGAGGGCATCCGCGTGCTCGAGGAAGCCAACCTGGTGCGCCGCGAGCACGCCAAGAAGATGGTGGTGACGCGCCCCTCCGACGCAGAGGTCGGCAAGCAGCTGGAGCGCGCGCTGGTGCTGCACGAGATCGTCTTCGACGAGCTATGGCAGGCCATGTCGGTGCTGGAGCCGCCAATGGCGCGGCTGGCCGCCGCGCGTGCGACGCCCGAGGCGCTGGAGCGGCTCGACGATAACCTGCGCAGGACCGAGCAGGCGCTGAAGGCCGGCGAGAGCCTGGTGGAGCTCGACATCGAGTTCCACGGCATCGTCGCCGCGATGAGCGGCAACCGCGCGCTGGTATTGGCCCGTGAACCGCTCAGCCGGCTGTTCTATCCCGCATTCGCCGCCGTGATGACGCGCGTGCCGGTGGCAGGCAAGCGGCTGCTGGAGGCACACAAGGCGATCGTCGCCGCGATCCGCGCGGGCGACGAGGACGGCGCGCAGGCCTGGATGGACAAGCACGTGCAGGATTTCCGGCGCGGCTACCAGTCCGCCAAGCTCGACCTGCAGTCGCCGGTGGCGGCGCCGCACGCGAGGCCGGTGCCGCGCGCGGACTGACGCCGCGCGCTACTGCGCCCAGGACTGCGTCGCCAGCCGTTCGGTGAGGTAGTCGCAGAACACCTTCACGCGCGGGCTGAGATGCTTGCGGTTGGGGTAGACCAGGTAGAGCGGTTCCTTGGCCGGGTCCTGATAGGCCTCCAGCACCGGCATCAGCCGGCCTGCGCGCAGGTCCTCGCCGATATGGAACTCGGCCAGCCGCACGATCCCGAAACCGTCGAGCGCCAGGTCGCGCGCGATCTCGCCTTGCGTGGTGTCGACCACGCTGGCCGGCCGCACGCCGTAGGTAGTGCCGTCCGCGGCGCGGAACGGCCACACATTCCACTCACTGACAAAACTGAAGCCCACGCAGGTGTGCTGCTGCAGGTCGGCTGGCGTCCGGGGCCTGCCATGCCGCGCCAGGTATTCCGGTGACGCGCACACGATCCAGCGGCTCGCGGCGATCTTGCGGGCCACGCGTGAGGAACTGGGCAGCGCGCCGCTGTGGATGGCGACGTCCACGCCCTTGTCGAAGGCGTCTTCATACTGTGGCGCGATATGGAACTCCACCGACAGCCCCGGATAAGACTTCAGGAACGCGGGCAGCCAAGGCACGATCTGGTGCCGCGCGAACGTCAGCATGGTGTGCACGCGCACCTTGCCGTTCAGCGCCTCGCCGAGCGCTTCGCCGTGCGCATCCGCATTGGCCATCGCTTCCACCACCATCTCCGCGCTGGGCAGGTAGCTCTGGCCTTCTTCGGTCAGGGCGACGGTGCGTCCCTGCCGCACGAACAGGCGCACGCCTAGGCGCGTCTCCAGCCGCGCGACCAGCTTGCTGACCGCTGACGGCGTGATGTCGAGATTGCGCGCGGCCGCTGAGAAGCTGCGGCTGCGGGCCGAATGCAGGAAAGCGACGAGCTCTGAATATTTGTCCACGGTCTTGTTGCCCCTGGTGGCCGTGCGCGGGCGCGCCGGCCTCCGATCATTGGCATTGTCCGCGCCCGGCGGCAAGGCGACCTGTGCCTGCCTGGCACAGCGGCTATTCCGCCGCGGTGCTGGTTCGCGGATTCTTCACGCAACACAATGCGCTCAACCCTGCCTGACCAGGGTCAGTACCCACTCAAAGGAGCTCGTTGTGCAAGTGTATTCGCGCAAATTCCATAATCCCCGCGGCGTGCAGGCGGCGGTAAATCCGCTGCCGCCTGACGCGCGCCCGGATATCTTCTTCGGCAACCTCAGCGACATCGATGACATCCGCTGGATCCCCCAGGCCGATGGCGTCGCCTTCCTGCCGTTGTGCTTCGGCGTGACGCAGGGATATTACGTCAATCTGCTGCGCGTCCGTAAGTCCGGCGTGCTGTCGTGCCACAAGCATTTCGGCGCGGTGCATGCGGTGGTGCTCAAGGGCCGCTGGTTCTATCTCGAGCACGAAGAGATGTACACCGAAGGCTCGTTCATCATGGAACCCCCGGGCGAGACCCATACCCTGGTGGTGCCGGACGACGTGCCGGAAATGATCACCTGGTTCCACGCGGTGGCGGGTTACATCTACCTCGACGGCGACAACATCATCGGCCATGAGGACGTCTTCACCAAGGTCGCCGCCGCACGCCGCCACTACGAAGAGAACGGCCTGGACCAGCGCGACCTCGACAAGCTGATCCGCTGATCCACTGCACGCGAAGCGCGCCATCGACAAAGCCCGCGGCAACCGCCGCGCGAAAGACAGAGGACCCTGCCGCCACCGAGCAGGGCCCGGGGAGACAATATGGAAATCCAGACCAGCCAGGTGCAGGACCTGGCGCAAGCCCATCCCGCGCCCGCGCGCAGCGGCGCGGTGCGCACCATCTTTGCCGGCAGCATCGGCAATACGGTCGAGTGGTTCGACTGGTCGATCTACACGGTATTCGCCATCTACTTCAGCAAGCAGTTCTTTCCGGGCGACGACAGCAATGCCGCCCTGCTGTCGACCTTCGCGGTGTTCGCCATCGGCTTTTTCATGCGCCCGCTGGGTGGCTGGCTGATCGGCGGGTTTTCCGACCGCTATGGCCGGCGCAGCGCGCTGACGTTGTGCATCATGATGATGGCGGGTTCGTCGTTCGCGATCTCGATCCTGCCGACGTACGCGCAGATCGGCATCTGGGCGCCGGTGCTGATGACCGTCGCGCGCATGGTGCAGGGACTGTCGGTCGGCGGCGAGTACGGTGCGGCCACCACCTACCTGACGGAATCGGCGCCGGCGGCCAGGCGCGGCTTCTACGGCAGCTTCCTGTTCTGCAGCATTGCCGCGGGCCTGCTGCTGGCCTCGGGCCTGGCCTGGGTGATGACGCGGTTCATGACGCCCGAGGCCCTGCACGACTACGGCTGGCGCATCCCGTTCTTCCTCGGCGGCTGCGGCTCGGTGTTCGGCTTCTGGATTCGCCACGGGGTCAACGAGACGCAGGCGTTCTCGAAGATGAAGGCCGCAGGAGAGATCCGCCGGCGCTCGCTGGGCTGGGTCTGGCAGCACCACCGCGGCGCAATGCTGCGCCTGATGGGAAGCACGGTGCTGCCGGCGTTCAGCTTCTATCTCTTTGTCAGCTACATGCCGGTCTACGCAATGCGCAAGGGCGGCGCCACGCCCGACGTTGCATTCCAGGCGAGCACCATCAGCATTGCGCTGTTCATGCTGGCGCTGCCGCTGTGCGGTGCGCTGTCGGACCGCTTTGGCCGACGCCCGCAGTTGCTCGTCTATGCGCTGCTCAACCTGCTGTTCCTGTATCCGGTCGTGTCGATGCTCAACGCGGACTTCTGGACGCTGCTGCTGATCGAATGCTTCGGGCTGATGGCGTTTGCGCTCTATGCGTCGATCGCGCCATCGATCATGGCCGAGTGGTTCGATACGCAAGTGCGCGGGGTGGGCATCGGCGCCGGCTACAACCTGGTGGTGGCGCTGCTCGGTGGCACGACCCCTTACCTGCTGACCTGGCTGTCGTCGCGCGGGCAGGAGGGCTGGTTCTTCCTCTACGTGGGCTGCGGCGCCTTCATCACCCTGCTGACGTTCTGCAAGACGCCCGAGACGCGCGGCATGCCGCTGCGGTAACTGTGCGGCAGCGTATGCAACCTCAAGGCCAGCCGTGAGGCTGGCCGACTGTCTTCCATAGCAGAAGCACAGCACAATATCTTTCAACCCTATGGCTTTGAGGCAATGACATGCTAAGACTGACCATTGATGTGGATGGCGTGGCCACCAGTTACCTGAACGCCGGCGATCCTGCGCATCCCACCGTGCTGCTGCTGCACGGCACGTTCTGGAGCCGCGTGTGGCAGCCGGTGCTGGATGAACTGGCGGCGGCCGGGCTGCACTGCGTGGCGGTGGACCTGCCCGGGCTCGGCCGCTCCGGCGGCGAGCTGACCATCGATACGGCATCGATCCCGGCACTTGCGGCCTGGGTGGAACGGTTTGCGCATGCGGCCGGGATCACCGGCCCCGTCAGGCTGGCCGCGCACGACATCGGCGGCGGGATCGCGCAGCACCTGCTCGTACACGGTGGCATCGAAGTCAGCCATCTGGCGCTGGTCAATGCCGTGATGTACGACTCATGGCCGGTGCCGGCCGTGGCGCGCTTCCGCGACCCGGCGGTGGTCGCCGCCACCACCCACGAGGAAATCCTCTCGGCGCGGCGAACGGCGATCACGCGATGCCTGGATCGTGCGGCAACCCTTGAACTGGTGGAGGCGTACCTGGCGCCATGGCTGGATGCGCGCGTGGCGCGCTCGTGGATGGCGCTGGCCGGAGCGGCGGACAATCGCCATACACAGGCACTGGTGCCGGCCTTGCGCGCGTCGGCAATCCCCAAGCTGCTGGTCTGGGGCGAGGACGATCCCTTCCAGCGCATCGAGCATGCCGAACGCTTTGCGCGCGAGATTCCGCACACCCGGCTGGTGCGCATCCCGCGCGCCAGTCATTTCCCCGCGGAAAACGACCCGGGCGCGGTAGCGGCGGCGTTGCGTGATTTCTTCCTGGCCTGAAGGGAAGGGCGAACGATGCGGCCGGCCGGGCGCGGATTCCTTCGGAATGCCCGTGCCGGCCGCGGCCTAGTACAACATCCCGTAAATAGGTTGAATAATTAATTGCCTCGGATATCATGACGGGATGAGCCGAGGCCGCCATGCAACGCCAGTGAAGCTGGCGAAGAAAGAAAGACAGGAACTGCTATCGCTGATCGAGCGCAAGACGGCTGCGCAGCGAGACGTGATGCGCGCGCGAATCGCGTTGTGGGCCCACGAGGGCCACTCCAATACGGTCATTGCGCGGGAACTGGGTGTATCGGTGCAAACGGTTTGCCTGTGGCGCAAGCGCATTGCCCAGCGAGGTGCCCAAGGCATTCGCGAGGGCGAGCGCAGTGGCCGTCCCCCACGCATCACCCATGAAGCGCGACTACAGTTGATCTCGCTGGCTTGCGAAATGCAGGAACCTGAGGGGCGGGTCACGCCCACGCTGGACGAGATTGTGGCGCGCGCCGTGGAGCGCGGCGTCGTCGGGCAGATCAGCCGCAGCCAGGTGCAGCGCATTCTGCAGGCCGGCGACGTACGTCCGCACCGGGTCCAGCAATGGCTACACAGCCCCGACCCGGCCTTTCGCGAGAAGGTCAACGGGATTTGTAAGCTGTATCGCAAGGCACCTCGAAACGCGGTGGTGCTCAGTATCGACGAGAAGACCGGCATTCAGGCCATCGAGCGTAAGTACCCGGGACGTGCACCCGCGCCGGGACGACTGCGTCGGCGTGAGTTTGAATATATTCGTCACGGCACCCAGGCATTGATTGCTGCGCTAGACGTGCATACCGGACAGGTGCTGGCAGAATGCCGCGACCGGCGCACCCAGGACGATCTGGTCGCCTTCATGGAGCGCGTGGCAAGCGCGTACCCGGGCAAACAGGTGCACGTCGTCTGGGATAACCTGAACACGCATCGCGCCGAAGCCGTCTGGCAGGCATTCAACGCGCGGCACGATGGGCGGTTTCACTTCCACTTCACGCCATTGCACGCGAGTTGGGTCAATCAGATCGAGCTCTGGTTTGCCTGCTACACGCGCCGGGTGCTGCGCCAAGCGAGCCACACCAGCATCGCGCACCTGCGCGAACGCACCGAGCAGTTCGTCCGCGCGCACAATCAGGTGGCCCACCCGTTCAAATGGAGTTTCCGGGGCTATCCGTTGCAAACCGGCGCATCATAATCGAGGATCCAAATGCCAGCCTTACCCACCAAACATTACGCTGCCAAATTGCAGCAGCAACTGCGCAGCCTGCTCGGCCACGAGCAGATCATCACACAAGCCTACGGGCGTCACCTGCTGATCAAACGTCTGGACGACGAGGAGCCGACCGTGGTGGCTCGGCTGACCGAGCTCGGCCGCAATCGCTATGGTGCCGCCTTTCGCAGCCATAGTGGGCGTTGGGAACCGTTGCCAGGCGCAGGCTCGCTCGACGAGATGGCCGAGTTGGTTGTCACGCTCCTGCAGCCGTATTTTCAGCCCGATAATTATTAAAGCTATTTACGGGATGTTGTACTAGTGCGTCAGCGCATCGACGGCGCGCCGTATCGCAGGCGCGGCCAGCAGCACGATGGGCAGCATGATGGCCCACGACACGGCGTAGGCATGCAGCCAGTGCGACAGGAAACTGCCGCGCCCGTAGAAGGGCGCGCTGGCGATGGCAGCGGCGACGGCGCAGCTCATGCCCGACTGGATCGCGCCGAACACGAAATGCCCGTAGCGCCGTGGGATGCGGGACATGCTGCTCAACGCGCCGCGCCGGCCAGGCTGCGCTGGACTTCCAGCGCGCTGCGCTCGACCCAGTTGTGCTGCAGCAGGCCATCCTCGCGCACATGCAGCACCGCGGTGCCGGTCATGCGGATCGGCGACTGGCACGGCGACGAGCCCATGAAGCCGTTGTTCCTGCCGGTCACGATCCAGCGCGACACCACCCGGTCGCCGCTTGCATTCTGGAAGGTCTCGACCACCTCGAAGCGGAAGTCGTCGATGCTCGCAAGGAAGGCCGCCACCCATTGCTTGAACTGCGGGCGCGAGCGGATCTCGACACCGCCGGACGTAATGGCGAAGTCTTCGGCGACAAGGCTGTCGATCGCATCGGGGTTCCTGCCTTGCCAGACCTGGCGCCAGAAGTTCTCGACGATGGCAATGGAATCTGTGCGGCACATCACATCACGCTCCTTGAGAAAAGAATTGGTGAACCGATTATTGGCAGTTGAAACCGAGAAGACAAACGAATAATCTTTCTTGCATCTATTCGTTTGCCTGATTGATGGGCCATGCCATGCAGGACGTCGAACCCGATTTGCTCAGAGCCTTCGTGGCAGTCGCCGAATCCGGCAGCTTCACCGCGGCGGCGGGCCTGATCGGCCGCTCGCAATCCGCGGTCAGCCAGAAGGTGTTGCGGCTGGAGGACGTGCTTGACCTGCGCGTGTTCGAGCGATCGAGCCGCTCCCTGACCTTGACGCGGGATGGCGAACGGGCCCTGGCGGCGGCCAAGCGTTTGCTGGGCCACTACGACGCGTTCCTGCGGGAGCTGCGGGAGCCGCCAAAGCCCGCACTGATGCGGCTGGGCATTTCGGAGAACCTGGTGCAGACGCAGCTGCCGCGCCTGCTGTCCCGCTTCAGCGAGCAGTATCCCGATGTGCAGATCGAACTGGCCACAAGCGCCAGCCAGGATCTGCTGGCGGACTACGAGGCAGGCGCGCTCGACGTGGTGATCGCCAAGGCAAGGAAAGGCGGCCCCGCAGTGCGCGGCCGCGTGATCTGGCGCGAGCCGCTGGTCTGGCTCGCGGCCACCGGCTATCGGCCCGATTCGCGCCGGCCGGCCCGGCTGGTCATGATGCGGCCACCGTGCGCCTACCGCGAGATCATGACGGACGTCCTCAATGACGCGCGGCGCGAGTGGGTGGTCGCCTGCACCGCGAGCAGCCTCAGCGGCGTGCAGGCAGCCGTGCTCGGCGGGCTTGGCGTGACCGTGCTGGGCAAGTCGTTCGCGCAGCATGGCATGCGCATCCTGTCGCCGTCGGCGCAATGGCCCGCGCTGCCCATGGCCGAGGTCTCCGTAATTGGCGAGAGCCCGGCGATGCAGCCGGTCATCGAGCCACTGGTGGCGATGCTGACGGAAGCGCTGCTGGAGAGCGGCAGCGTGACGCTGGAAACGAATTCCCAGTCAGGGTGAGTGCGAGCGGCCGCCTTTGCTGCGCTATGCGCGCGCGCCCGCTTCGATCGCGCGCCCAATCTCGTCAGACGACCGCACCCGCCCAAGGATCTGGAAGATCGTATCGCATGCAAAGCGGTGCGACGCCTCGGTCAGGCCGGTCATGCCGTCCTCGGCAAACACCAGCGCGTAGCCCCGGTCCAGCGCCGCCCGTGCCGTCGACTCCACGCCGATATTGGTCGCGATGCCGCCCAGCACGATGGTGCGGATGTTCCGCCTGCGCAACTGCTGGTCCAGGCCAGTGCCGTAGAAGGCGCCGTACTGGCGCTTCTCGATCAGCATATCGCCGGGCTGCATATGGGCTTCGCTGACGATCTGCCATGCTGATTTCGGCAGGGGCGGGCTGCCGGCGGGCAGCGTCCATACGAAGTCGTCATCGAAGCAGGCGACGATGCCTTCAAGGTTGCCGGCGGCAAAGGCGGAGAAGAACTTCCCGGCGCCGCCCAGCGCAGCAAACAGCGCGGCGCCATGAAGTGGCCATTGCGTACGACCGCATAGCCCGATTGCTCGCGCACTGCGCCAACCCATCGGGGAATGCCGCGCCGCCCGGGGCAGCGCCGGCTGCGCGCGCCTCACTTCTTCGAAGGGCCAAGGGGAATGGCGACGCTTAGCCAGAGATTCCACCCCTCCGGCCGGTTCCTGGCCGCGAATTCCCAGTACGCCTTGAGTGACATACCATTCCTGTGAGCCGACTTTGAAGAAGTAGCCGACCTGAGGACCGACTCCGGCGACACGCGACTTGAAGTCGCCGAGCCGGGCACCCGTGCCGCTGTCGCCGCCTAGCTGGTTGTAGAAATAGCCGACGACGCCGGCATGGACATGTTCGGAGAAGAAGTGCGACGCTGCCCAGTCCAGGTGAGAGTCCACCCCGTTCTTGTAGTCAGTGTCAGGGTTTTCGAAGTTGTAGGTAAAGCCGAGCACTGCGGAGAATTCGTTCTTCTTGTCGAAATAGGTGTAGCCGCCGCCCGCGTCCACCGACCAGTGCCCGAGTCCAATGTTGGCGAGCCGGTTCGCGTCGTAGGCGCCGACCGGTATACCCATCATGGTGTACGCCATGAAGTTATGTACGCCGTGGTTCCATTTCAGTGTGCCCAGCGGGTACAGGTCACTGACGCCGGTGCGCGAATCGCTTTGCGCGCCCGATATGACCCCGCCGCCCGGCCCCGAGAGCGTCGTATTGACGCCCACCCGGCTACGCCCGAATGCGCCAACGACGGACGCCGATGCTTGCCCGCCAAGGAGCGGTTCCTTGAACGTATAGGTCGGCGCGACGAATATCAGGTCGGCCCGGGCATCCACCCCGCCCGTGATGCGGCCACCGCGTTGGAAAGTCTTGCTCCCGCCTTCACTCGCGGAGGGGTGGTAATACACGGCGCCCAGCGACCAGCCCGGTGCCGTCGGCACCGCCGCAAGGCTGCCAAATTGCCCTGGCAGCCAGAAGCTCACGCCGCTTTCGTCCGCGAGTGCGGGCTTCGGTCCCGCTCCGAGTGCAAGCACGGCCAGCGCCGCGGTACAGGTACGGCCGGCTCCCCATGCTGGGCGCTTGTAGCACTGGTTCACGACTTGCCCCCCGAGTATGGATGATCTTCCTCGCTGACGACATCATTTGCGCGGCTTGTAAGGAAGGGAAACCCAGCGCTTCATGGCAACTCCTTTCCGATCTGAATCTATGGTTACAGAGCGATGAGGCAGTGCCAACCAAGACATTTCGTTCGATAACTTGAATATTTTCGTCGCAGCAGTGACCAAGTTCACAAACAGAGCGCGAAAGCTGCTTCGCAGATGCTGCATCTGGCTTGCGCACCTTACTGGCTGGGCCGGTAAGCTACTTTTTTGACATTTTTCAGATTTCGGCAACGCGTTCGGAGAACGACCAATAGATCGGCCGCGGGTAAGTCCGCATCGGAGACTGCCAAAAGGCGACAGTCCGCTCCGGACCCGGCTCCGATAATCGGCGCGACATCTACAACAGTCGGAGACATGGCATGGGCACGGTGCATATCGACGTGACGGCGGACAACGAAAGCAGGCTGTTCCGGAAGGTGAGCTGGCGAATACTGCCGGTGCTGTGCGTCTGCTATGTCTTCAGTTTTCTCGATCGCACCAACGTGGGCTACGCCCAGCTCCAGATGCGCGACGAGCTGGGGTTCAGCGATGCTGTATTCGGGCTGGGCGTCAGCGTCTTCTTCATCGGCTATGCGCTGTTCGAAGTGCCCAGCAACATGCTGCTGTCGCGCATCGGGGTCCGGAAAACCTTCCTGCGCATCCTGATCCTGTGGGGGCTCGCCTCGGCGGCCATGATCTTCGTGAGGACACCCACGCAGTTTTACATCGTGCGCTTCCTGGTCGGCGTGTTCGAGGCCGGGTTTGTTCCCGGCGTCCTGTACTACCTGACGCTGTGGTATCCAAGACGGCGTATCGCCCAGGCGACCGCGATCTTCTATATGTCTTACACCCTTGCGCCGATCCTGGCCGGCCCGGCTGCCGGGGCGATCATGACCTGGCTCGACGGGATGTTCCAGCTTCGCGGCTGGCAATGGCTCTACCTGCTGGAAGGCCTGCCGTGTGTGCCGTTGGGCATCATGGCGTACCTGTTGCTGTCTGAAAACCCGAGGGAGGCGCGCTGGCTGAGCGAACGCGAGCGAACCGAACTTGAGCAGATGCTGAGCCAGGACCGCGCGGGCCATGGCCACGCCCGGCTGCGCGATGCGATCTTTGATGCGCGCGTCTGGGTGCTGGGGCTGATCGTGTTCCTGGTCGTGTTCGGCGTCTTCGCGCTGTCGTTCTGGAAGCCGACCATGCTCAAGGGCATGGGGCTGACCGTCATGCAGGTGGGCCTCGCGGCAACGATACCTGCGCTGTTCGGGGTGACCGCCGCCATCCTGGTCGGTCGTCACTCGGACAAGACCGGCGAGCGCCGGTGGCACTTTGCGATTGCGGCGATGGTGGGTGCCGTCGGGATGCTCTGCGCGTCGCTGTTCCCGCAGAATCCCGTGATGACCATCGTCTGCCTGACGCTGGCGTCGATCGGCATGTCCAGCGCCTATGCGGTGTTCTGGGCGATGCCCGCGAGCATCTTGTCGGGCCCCAGCGCCGCGGCAGGCATTGCCGTCATCACTACGATCGGATCAAGCTCCGGCATGGTCGCACCGCTGCTCGTAGGGGCCTTGAAGACGCTCACCGGCGGCTTTACCGCCAGCCTCTACGTCCTCAGCGGGGCGCTGGCTTGCGCAGCCGTCATCTTCGCGTACTACTTCCGGGAGGGGGCTGGCGCACGCCGCGTGGCCCGCCCGGCAAGCCACACGTCGGCCGCCTGACAAAAAAGGCGAGGGGCCTCTCAGCCGCTCGCCTCTTCCGGGACTCGCCGCCGATCGTCAGACTAGTCCGAGCGCTCGCAGCTTGGCGTCCGTGGCGGAGTAGGGGCGCTCGCAAATGATCTTGTCCGAATCCGGCGCGAATTCGAACGTCGCGGCCATGCGCACGCGGAACTTGCGGCCAGTGGGCGGGAAGATCTTGCCATTGGCCTTCAGATCGCCGAGGTGCGTGCCGGAGAGCCAGAACTCGACCAGCACGGTGTCGTCCGCGGCAGCGATGGCGATGATCTCGTTGGCCAGGTCGGGAAACGAAGCGCGCGACGAGTCGAAGTAGCCGCGCACCTCTTCTTCGCCATCGAACACCGTGCCGGTGGCGTGCATTTCATAGCGGGGATGCGCGAAGGTATCGATCACGGCATCCCATTCGTGCGTGCACTCGAGGGCCATGTGATCACGCACGGTCTGGATGCGTGCGGCGTTCAGGGATTCAGACATCATGTTCTCCATCAGGTTTTGCGGGAAGGATCGGCGACCGGCTTCGGCTGGTACTGAGCCAGTCGCCATATGGGAATGCAATGCGGTGTCAGCGCAACAGCCGCCAGCCGCCATCCACGGTGAACTCGCCGCCCGTGATGTAGCCGGCTTCGTCCGACGCCAGGAAGGCGATCAGGTTGGCAACATCCTCGGGCTTGCCTTCCTCGGCGAGCGGGATGCGCCGGCCAGCCGTCCGGGGATCGACGCCGCCGGTTGCCTCGCGTTGCTTGTACTGGTCGAAGATCGTCTCGAGCATCGGCGTGGCGATCTTGCCGGGGTGGACGGAATTGCAGCGAATCTGGTGGCCGTGCTCGGCTCCGGCCAGCGCCACGGTTTTCGTCAGCTGCATCACGGCGCCCTTGCTGGCGCCATAGGCGACGCTTTGGAGTGTCGGGTAATACGCGCCGACGGAAGCGAGATTGATGATGGCGCCCCTGCCGGTCTTGCGCATTGCCTCCACGCCTTCGCGGCAGCCCAGGAACGTCCCGTCCAGGTTCACCGCCAGGACACGCCGGAAGTCGGCGAGGGTGGTGTTGGCGAGCGTGCCATTGACCACGTCGCCGACGATGCCGGCCGCATTGACGAGCACGTCGAGTCGCCCGTGGCGCTCAAGGATTGCCGCGATCGTGGTCTTCCAGTCCGGCTCGCTGGTGACGTCGAGCGCCATGAACTCGGCGCCGATCCGGTCCGCCACCGCGGCGCCGTTGCCGTTCGCCAGATCGGCGATGACGACGCGTGCGCCGCGCTCTGCCAGCACGCGTGCCGTCGCGGCCCCGATGCCGCTCGCGCCACCGGTTACCAAGGCCACTTTGTCCGTGAATTGAGCCATTGCAATAGTCTCCTGAGTGTTGTTCTGCAAGCGCAGTTTCCTGCATGCCAGCCATCGTTGCGCAAATAAGAGAAACGTTTCCACAACTGTTCTGGATTGTTGGTGCCGCAGAAAACAGGGGCAATCATGGTAAACACTACCCCCATGAATTCGATGGTTGCGCGTATATTGTGAAAACGTTTCTGCAAAAGCGAAACAGCAACCCTCAGACGACAAGGAGACAGCAATGAGTTATTTGTTCGGCGGCGTGCGGCAGCTTGGCTACGTGGTGAGCGACATCGAGAAGGCCATGGCTCACTGGACCGAAAAGCTCGGCGTCGGGCCGTGGTTCTACAAGGAAGACGTGGGCACCACGGAATACCGCTACTACGGCAAGCCTGCGACGCCGCCGACGCTGTCGATCGCGCTGGCCAACTCCGGCGACCTGCAGATCGAACTGATCCAGCAGCGGGACGAAGCCCCATCGCTCTACCTGGACTCGCTCAAGCGCAGCGGCGAAGGTGCGCAGCACATCGCCTACTGGACGGAAGACCGGTTCGACGAAATCGTGGCGCACCTGCTGGAGGCGGGGTATGTGGAGGGGCATGGCGGCCGGATGGGCCCGCGTGGACGTTTTGCCTACTTCGTGCATCCGGAACTGCCCAGCGGCATGTTCGAGATCTCCGAACTGACCGGCGGCAAAGGCGAGTACTTTGCCGAGGTCAGGCGGGCAGGGCTGGCGTGGGATGGCAAGGGTCAGGCGATCCATCAGATCGGCGCACCGCGATAGCGCCCGACGTGGCCGGCGGGCCCGCCCCATCCCGGGCGCTTGTCTTGCCGGCCGCGGACCCCCGAGGAGTATGCGTCATTCCGTGAGCTAGAATGCTTAGCGTTCAGGAAATGACGCATGACTCGTCGCTGGCTCGCCGCGCTGCCGTGGCGGGCCGACGGTAAAAGAAGAGGGGAGGGAGCAGATGTTGCAGTCTCGTGTGGTGCCCGTGGTGGCGCAACGTATCGTGAAACGTCGCCGATGAAGCCACGCATCACGATCCGGGAAGTTGCCAAGGAGGCCGGCGTTTCGATTGGCACGGCATCCCGCGCGCTCAATCGCGCCGGGCGCGTCAGCGAAGCGGCGATTGCCGCCGTTACCAAGGCGGCCAGGCGGCTGGGATACGAGCCCGATGCGATCGCACAGAGCATGCGCACGCGCTCGTCGGGCGCGATCGGCCTGATCGTGTCGGATCTCGCCAACCCGCTTTACGCCAGGATCATCACTTCCGTCGAGGCGGCGCTGCAGGCGGCCGGCTACGCGTTGCTGATCGCCAGTACGCATAACGACGGGAAGCGCGAAAAGAACCTGATCGACCTGTTCCGCCGCCGACGCGTGGACGGGCTGATCCTGGGCCCTTGCGAGGTGGAAAACCCCAAGCTGCTGGAGCAGCTCTCGCAAGATATGCCGGTGATCGCACTCGACCGGGATTTCGGCCCGACCGGCACCGGCGTCTATGTCGACCACTACAACGGGGCGCTGCAGGCGACCCGCTACCTGCTGAACCTGGGCCACACACGCATCGCGCTGCTGACGCCGGGCAGCGTCCTGCGTCCGGGCCGGGAACGTATCGCCGGATTCAAGGAGGCGTACAAGGAGCAGGGTCTCAAGCCGGTGCCGAAGCTGATTCGCTGCGAGAAGTCCGCAATGGATTTCGCGTTCACCGAAGCGCTGTCCCTGCTGTCCGGGCCCGAAGCGCCCACGGCCTTCATGTGTCTGGGCACGCGCATCCTGGCCGGGGTGTTGCAGGCGCTGCGGCATACCGGCCGGACCGCGCCCGACGATGTCAGCGTGATCAGCATCGGCGACACCGATCTGTCGCAACTGTTCAGCCCATCGATTACCTCGCTGACCTGGGATCTCGATATCGTTGGCACCGTGCTCGCCCAGCTCATGCTCAAGCAGCTGGAGCGCGAGGCAGGCATCGAGCCCGAGACCATTGTCATTACCACGCAGCTCGTGCTGCGCGAGTCATGCGGCCCCGCCACCGCGCGCAAGAAAGTAACCGCCTAGGCGCAGCGCAATCCTGTCTTGCAGCAGCAATGCCGCCTCCATCCGAGGCGGCATTTTTTTGGCCGGCAGGCCCTTGCGTAAAGTGCGAAAACGTTTCTACAATGAATGCGCCAGAACTATTCAACAGGAGACATGCGCAATGAAAGCTGCGATTCGCGGTGAGACGGGACTTGTTTTTGCCGAGATGGAGATCCCTCGACCCAAGGCCACTGAAATTCTCGTGAAAGTCCGGGCCAGTTCCCTGAATCGCGCCGATTTGTCGCTGGTCGACGGGAAGGCGCATGGCACGGCCGGCGGTACCGGCACGCCGCTGGGCCTGGAATGGGCTGGGGATGTCGTCGAGATTGGCGAGGACGTCACGGCATACAAGGTTGGCGACAGGGTGATGTGCTCCGGCCTTGGCGGCTTTGCCGAATATGCCGTGACGGATTGGCGGCGCGCCTTCCCGTTTCCCGCCGAAGAGATGGACTACGAGACCGGTGCCTGCCTGTCGGTCGCACTGCGCACGACCCATACGGCGATGCGCCATCTGGCCGGGCTCGAAGCCGGGCAAACCGTGATGGTGCTGGGCGCTTCCTCCGGCGTGGGTCTGATGGCATTGCAGGTGGCAAAACACTTCGGTGCCAGCCTGGTCATCGGCACGTCGACCAAGCCCGACCGCCGCGCGCGCCTGGCGGAGTTTGGCGCTGACATCGCGCTCGACAGCAACGATCCGAACTGGGTGAAGGCCGTGCTGGAACACACCGAAGGCCGCGGCGTGGATCTGCTGGTCGATTTCCTGGCCGGTCCTTTTATCAACGACAGCATGCGCGCGGTGAAGATCGGTGGGCGCATCGTCAATATCGGCCGGATGGCAGGGGAGAGCGGAGAATTCGACTTCGATCTCCATTCGTTGCGCCGGATCCAGTACCTCGGCATGACCTTCCGGACGCGCACCGTCGAGGATTTCGGTGTCATTGCAGAGCGCGTGCAACGAGACTTCTGGCCGGCTCTCCGGCAAGGACAGCTGCGCCTGCCGATCGATGCCAGGTTGCCGCTGGATCGTGTCGCCGAGGCTTGCGAGATGATGCGCAGGAACACGCATTTCGGAAAGATTGTCCTGACGCAGCACGCATAAGGCGCGCGCGACCCATGGCCTGGCGACTGTCGCCAGGCAGGCCGCGCACGCCCTCCCGGCGGTGCTATTTGCGCCCACAACGCCTCACAAAAACTCTCGGGTTTACCACCATTTGATCCGCGCCCCCATGGTCGCACAATAAGTGGAAACGTTTCCCTGTGTTCCAAAAAATGCCTTGCCCAAGGGCCACGGAACACGGCGCGATGGACCCGTGAAACACAGAAGCTGGAGACAAAGATGAAGAAGTACGCCGCCCTCGGTTTCCTTGCCGCAGCCGCGTTGTCCTTTGGCGCGCAAGCGCAGGGCGATGCCAGTTATCCGACCAAGCCGATCCGCCTGATTGTCCCGACCGCACCGGGCGGTGGCGGCGACGTGTTCGCCCGCATCCTCGCGGACCAGCTCGGCCGACGCCTGAAGCAGCCGCTTGTGGTCGAGAACAACGCCGGCGCGGCCGGCACCATCGCGATCGCGCAGCTCGCACGGGCCACGCCGGATGGCTACACGATCGGCCTTGGCACGATGACGACCACCACGCTGGCCCCTGCCGTCTACCAGGCGCTGCCATACGACCCGGTCAAGGACCTGACGACCATCGCCCGCGTGGGCACGTCACCGATCATCCTGGTCGCCACCAAGGACTTTCCCGCCAACAACCTGAAGGAACTCGTGGCCGTGGCGAAGAAGAGCGCTTCGCCGCTGCAGTTCGGCACCTGGGGACTTGGCTCCACCGGACACTTCTGCGCGGAGGTCCTGGCCCAGAAAACCGGTATCAAGCTGGACCACATCCCGTTCAAGGGCACGTCGCCCGTGGTGACAGCCATGCTGGGCGGGGTGGTGAAGCTGGGCTGGCTCGATATCGGTAGCGGCACATCGGCCGTCAAGACCGGCAAGATCAAGGCGCTGGCCATGTGCACGCGTCGCACGGCCAACTTCCCCAATGTTCCCACCTACAAGGAGCAGGGCGTCGATTTCGACCAATGGACGGGCTGGGCCATGTTCGCGCCCACGGGCGTGCCAAAGGCGATCACGGAGAAGCTTGCCGCAGCCGTGCAGGAGACCCTCAAGGATCCGGCGGTGGCAAGCAAGATGGCCGATCTCGGCATCACGCCGGATTACGTCGCCGGCAGCGAACAGGCCGCGATCAATGCGCGCGACATCGAAGTGTGGAAGCGCGTCGCGCGCGAAGCCAACATCAAGCTGGACTAGACATTCCCCATTCCCCATACCCCTCATCCTTGGAGATAGCAATGGCATTGCCGCAGGTTGTCACGCACCAGGACCGGCTGTTGTCGGTCAACATCCACGCATCGCACGAGTTTCCCGGATCGGAACCAGGCTCGACCATCATTCCGCTGTTCCTCGATCGCGAGAACGGCGTCTGGGTGCTCTACGGGAAGTTCGAACCGGGCACGACGCTCCCGCCGCATTTCCACACCGGCACCGTGCACTTCTTCACGACGAAGGGGCAGTGGAACTACATCGAGTATCCCGAGGACCCGCAAACCGCAGGCAGCTACCTGTACGAACCCGGCGGCTCGGTGCATACCTTCTCCGTGCCGGCGGATGCAAAGGAGCCCGCCGAAGGCTTCATGGTTGTCTACGGCGCTAACGTGATTTTTTCGGAAGGCGAATTCCAGAGCGTCCGCGATGCCGGCGCGATCGAAGAGGGCATCCTCGCCGCCGCGCGCAAGGCCGGGATTCCCGTGCCGCGCTACATCCGTCCCAAAGGGGGCGCGGAGTTCTCCGCGGACTGAGGCGTTCCCGGAGCTGGCAGGTCAGAACAAGAAACTTTGGAGACAACTGTCATGAAGCACTCTTTCTGCAGCGGCCTCGTGGCGCTCTGCATGTCGATCGCCACCGTCGCCGTTGCACAGCCGGCCGGCGACTACCCCAACCGCCCGGTCAAGCTGATCGTGCCCTCAGCCCCTGGCGGTGGCGCGGACGCCTTTGGCCGTTTGCTCGGCGAGCAGCTGAGCAAGCGCCTCAGGCAGCCGTTCGTCGTCGATAACATCGCCGGCGCGGCCGGCACGATTGCGATCGGCCAGCTGGCGCACGCCAGGCCCGATGGCTACACGATCGCGCTGGGCACGATGACGACGACCACGCTGGCGCCGGCGGTCTACCACCAACTGCCTTACGATCCGGTCAAGGGCCTGACGACGCTGGCAAGGGTCGGCACCTCGCCGATCATCCTGGTCGCCACCGCCGACCTGCCGGCCAACAATCTCAAGGAGTTCATCGAACTCGCGAAGCGAAGCCCGAAGCCGATCCAGTTTGGCACCTGGGGCCAGGGCTCGACCGGCCATTTCTGTGCCGAAGTGCTGGCGCAGAAAGCGGGCATTAAGCTCGACCACATTCCGTTCAAGGGCGGTGCTGCGGTCATGACGGCCATGATGGGCGATGTGATCAAGGTTGGCTGGCTCGATATCGGCTCTGGCACAACCGCGGTGAAGACAGGCAAGATCAAGCCGCTGGCGATGTGTACCCGGCGGACCTCCAATTTCCCGAACGTTGCCACGTACAAGGAGCAGGGCGTCGACTTCGACCAATGGACGGGCTGGGCGATGTACGCGCCGGCGGGCGTGCCCAGGCCGATCGTGGACAAGATCGCGGCGGCGCTGAAGGACACGCTGCAGGACCCCGCCGTCAAGTCGAAGATGACCGACTGGGGCATCACGCCCGACTACCTCGGCGGCGAAGAGCAGGCAGCCGTCAACGTCCGGGAGATCGAAGTCTGGAAGCGCGTGGCCAGGGAGGCCAACATCACGCTGGATTGACTGCCCATGACAGACCTCGCCGAAGCCAGCCGCCATCCTGTTCCCGAACTGCTGTCCCCCGAGCTGGAGGCCGCGTTGCGCGCCCATGCCATGCGCCGGCAACTGGCGAAGAACGAAGTGCTGTTCACCTATGGCTCGTCGCCGCAGGCGCTGTTCTGCGTGGAGCGCGGACGCATGCGCTTCAGCGTCACGGCAGCCAACGGCCGCGAGGCGGTGCTCAGCGTGCTGGAGCCCGGGCAATGGTTCGGCGAGGTCTCACTGTTCATGGACGCGCCACGCGTCTATGACGCGCGTGCGGTGGTCGATTGCGAGGTGCTCATGCTGCCCGCGCAGGCGTTCCACGCCATCGTCGACCACCGCCCGGCATTCCTGATGGAATTCACGCGGCTGATCTGCCGGCGCTATCGCTGGGCACTGGAATGGATCGACGAGACGATCCTGCAACCGCTGCCGGTTCGCCTGGCGCGCCGGCTGCTGGGGGCGCAGCATGCGCACGCGTTGTCGGCGCCGGCCGACGGGAACGCTGCGCTGCAGCTGTCCCAGGAGGACCTGGGCCACATGCTGGGCGTCTCGCGGCAGAGCATCAACCGGCAGCTCAAGGAGTGGGAGGGCCAACGGATCCTGCGGCTCGACTATGGACGCGTCACGCTGCTGGACCAGGACGCCTTGAGGCGCCTGGCCTGACGCGCTCGCAGACGCGCTCACTACGTCGCGCTGGCAAACTCCGCGCCGCCCTTGGGGCGGATGTACTTCGGCATCGGCATGGCGCCAAGCTTCACGGCGCCCAGGATCGCGGCCTCGATCGCGCCCGCGTCCATGATGCTGTGGTACTCGCCATTGACGAAGTTGATGTTGGCGCCATAGACCACCATCAAGCCTTCGGCCGGTTCCCTGGCATCGGCCGGCACCATGAACGTGTGCATGGAGCCGCCGGGCTCGAACAGGTAGCTGCCGGCCGTCTGCGGATCGTCCGGATACTCGGCGTAGTGCCACATGCCGCGCGTGGTATAGAAATGCACCGTGCCCGTATGGAAATGCGTGGGCAGGACCGTGCCCGGTTCGAATCTCCCGTAGAGCACCCAGACCCCGTTTTCACGGTCCAGGAACAGCGGGGTGATGTTGGTTCCCGGCACTTCGGTCGGCAGGCGCGGGACTTCGTTGATATTGATCGTCAGCAGGTGTTCCTGATGCGTCGTGACTTCCGGCAAGGGCATGTCGATGTCTCCGTAGGAATCGTGATCGGTGATGGGAACTTACGCCGCGGCGGACAGGTCCGCCGTCTTGTCACGTAACAGGCCGGCAATGGCCTGCGCCTTCTGCCCGGGCGGCAGGCCGGCCAGCAGCTGCTGCATCATGGTCAGGCTGTCGTAGTAGATCCGTTCGCAGATCAGCGTCTCGGCGTCGAACAGGAACAGCGCAATCATGCGGCAGCGGAACGGCTTGCCCGTCGGTGGCAGTTCGTTCAGGTTGCCGCGATGCGTGCCGGACAGCCAGAACTCGACGATCACGGCATCGTCGGTATGCCGAAGCTGGATGATTTGGCTGCGCTGGTCCGGGAATGCCTGGCGGCTCTGCGTGTAGTACTTCCGGACGTTGTCGTTGCCGTCGAATACCGCGCCGCTGGCAATGAGCTCGTAGTGAGGGTGTGGAAACGTCGACAGGACGGCGTCGAAGTCCTGCCGGATCTCGTCGGCAAAATGATCGCGAACCACGCGTTCGCGAAGCGTGCGCAGGTCAGCGCCAGTGGTTGGTGTCGTCATCGAAGTCTCCGTCGCTTTTGTGAGGGACGCCGCCGATCCGTTGCGGATGGCAGCGCTCCGGGAAGCGATTATCTGGGGCGGGATCCGATGAAGACTGTCGCGGATTGGCGTTTCGATACCGGGGTATTCCCGGCATCGGTTCGGCCTTTACTCCGTTGGACAGCGACTGTGAAGACTTCCAACCACTCCTACTCCGGCTGAATTCCCGCCGTCTTGATAATCTTCCCCCACCGCTCCAGCTCCGCCACCTGGAACTTGCCCAACTCCTCGGGCGAAGACACCTTCACCTCCATCCCGTTCTCCGCCACGAAGTGCTTTACCTGTTCGCTGGACATCGCCTTGCGCATCAGCGCATACACCCGGTTGACGATCGGCGCAGGCGTGCCGGCAGGCGCGTAGAGCGCATTCCAGTAGCCAAACTCGTAGCCAGAGATACCCTGCTCGCCAACAGTCGGCACATTGGGCAACAGCGCCGAGCGCTGCGGGCTGCTGACGCCGAGCGCCCGCAGCTTGCCGGCCTTGACCTGTGGCAGGCTGGTGGTCAGGTCGACGATCATCACGTCGGTCTGGCCTGCGACGAGGTCGATCACGGCGGGCGGGTTGGCCTTGTACGGAACGTAGGTCAGCCTGGTGCCGGTCATGTGCTGGAACTGCTCGGTGGCAACACGCGCGGACGACGACCCGGACCCGTAGGTCAGCTTGCCGGGCTCCTTCTTCGCGAGCGCGACGAACTCGGGCACGGTCTTGGCCGGCACGTTGGGATTCACCACCATCAGCATATAGCCCTGCACCAGCTGCCCGATCGGCGTGAAATCCTTGATCGGGTTGTAGGGCAGGGACCTGACCAGGTGCGGATTGGCGGCCTGCGTGGTGTTAGTCGTCATGAACAGCGTATAGCCGTCCGGCGCCGCGCGTGCGACCTGTTGCGCGGCAATCCCGCCGAACGCGCCGGGTCGGCTGTCGACCACGACGGGCTGGCCGGTCTCCTTGGTGATCTGCGCCCCCACCGCGCGGGCGAGACCGTCGGTGGTGCTGCCGGGGCTGGAGCCGATCACGATGGTGATGGGCTTGGCCGGATAGGACTGTGCGCCGGCGATGCCGGATGCGAGCAATGCCAGCGTGAGTGCCGCGAGGTGGGGGATACGCATGATGTCTCCTTGGGTTTGTTATGGGGTTTGCCGGTGGACGCCAGGCTCAGGTGGTCAGGCTGAACTCGGGCCGCTGGCCCGCCAGGGCCTGGGCGATGCTGTCGAGCACCATCTCGCCCATTGCGGCGCGGGTCTGGTGCGTGGCGCTGGCGCGGTGCGCCTGCAGCGTGACGTTGTCCATGGCGAACAGCGCCTCGGGAACGTTGGGCTCGTCGACGAAGACGTCCAGCCCCGCGCCCGCGATCTGGCCGGCCTTGAGCGCCGCGACCAGGTCGTCTTCCTTCACCAGCCGGCCGCGCGCGATATTGATCAGGTAGCCGTCCTTGCCCAGCGCGTCGAGTACCGCGGCATCGACGATGCCCTCGGCCTTGTCCGCGGCGGCGGCCAGCACCAGGGCATCGCTCTGGCGGGCGAGTTCGACCAGCCCGGGCACGAAAATGTGGGGCACGTCATCCATCGCCCTGAGGTCGGTGTAGGCGATCGGGCAGCCGAATGCCGCCAGGCGCGCAGCAATGGCGCGGCCGACGCGCCCCATGCCGACGATGCCCACGCGCATGCCGCTGACGCGGCGGGCCAGCGGGATCGCGCTCGGCTGCGGGTTGCGCAACCACTCGCCGGCGCGGATGAAGCGGTCGCCAGCACACATGCCGCGGCAGGTCGCGAGCAGCAGGCCCACGGCGAGGTCGGCCACGTCCTCGGTCAGCGCGCCGAAGGTGCCGGTCACCGGCAACCCGCGGGCGCGGGCGTATTCGAGGTCGACCGCGTCGGTGCCCACGCCGTTGACTGCCACTACCTCCAGGGCAGGGAGTTGCTCCATCATCGCGCGCGTGATGCCGGTGTGGCCGCCGGTGATGACGGCGCGGATGCCGGGGCCGTGCTCACGCAGGTAAGCGTCCTTGTCGGCCTGCTCGAAGAGCCGGTGCACGGTGTAGCGCGCGTCCAGCTTGTCGTTGATGGCGGGGATCAGGATGGGGCTCAGCTGGAGGATGTCTGGTTTCATTGGGCTCGTTGTCGTGGGCGCTGTGTTTTGGGCAGCGCGGGGCGTAGACAGGAAACAGGCGACATGCTGCGCCGCATGTCATCAGTCATCCTATGACATGGATGCGGCCGTCACCAAGAAAAACCGGTTGAATTTCGGGTAAACGCGAGGCGTCTGGCCAATGAAAGGCGGAAATTCACGCGGAATGGCTGCCAATCGCCATCGTTGACATCGGGTAATCCCCAACCGGCAAAGCTTGCCCGGAGTCCGTACAATGTTGTACGACAACGTATTACATTCTTGCGGTTCGATAAGTTCAACCAGCGCGAACTGGCCCGTTGGGAGAATGTGATCCAGACTGGAAGATCCCGATCGAGCCATCGCGACGCGCTCGCACGCCGCCGCATGCAACCTGCAATTGGAGGAGACCGTATGCGCGAGAACCGGATTCGAACCATGTGGGCCGCCGACCAGGCGGTCGTGAACGGCTGGCTTTCCATCCCCAGCGCCTTTGCGGCGGAGACGATGGCCCACCAGGGCTGGGATTCCCTGACAGTGGACCTGCAGCACGGCGCGCTGGACTACGCGGATGCGCTGGCGCTGCTAACGGCGATTTCCACCACGAATACCGTGCCGGTGGTGCGCGTGCCGTGGAACGAGCCGGGCGTCCTGATGAAGGTGCTCGATGCCGGCGCGTATGGGGTGATCTGCCCGATGGTCAACAACCGTGCGGACGCCGAACGCCTGGTGGCCGCCACGCGCTATCCGCCGCTGGGCGCGCGCAGCTTCGGGCCGATCCGCGGCCTGCTGTACGGCGGTGCGGACTATCCGGAACGCGCCAACGACACGGTCGTGGTGCTGGCGATGATCGAGACCCTGCAAGGGCTGGACAACCTGGACGAGATCCTCTCGGTCGACGGGCTCGATGGCGTGTATATCGGCCCTTCTGACTTGTCGCTCGCGCTCGGTTGCCGCCCGACCTTCGACGATGTCGACCCGCCGGTGGTGCAGGCCATCGCACACGTGATCGCACGGACCAAGGCGCATGGGCGCGTTGCGGGCATCCACAACGGCGCGCCGGAAGCTGCCTTGCGGCGGATCCAGCAGGGCTTCCGCTTTGTGACGGTGAGTTCCGACGCGCGCTTGATGGCGGCGGGGGCAAGGCAGGTGATATCGCAGATGCGCGCGGGGCTCGTGCCACCGCCGGAGACTGCGTCGGGGTATTGAGCCCGGCCAGGCAGGCCAACGAAACTAACGGAGAAAACACGTGAAACTGGGATTTATCGGACTTGGCATCATGGGCAGCCCGATGGCTGAGAACCTCATCGCCGGCGGGCATGAGGTCAGGCTGTACAGCCGCAGCGGCGCGCCGCAGGCACTGCTGGACAAGGGCGGCGTGGCATGCGGCTCCGGCAAGGAAGTGGCCGAGGGGGCCGACGTGATCTTCCTGATGGTGCCCGATACCCCGCATGTGGAAGCGGCGCTGTTTGGCGAGGGCGGGGTTGCCGAGGGGCTCGGCGCCGGCAAGATCGTGGTCGACATGAGCTCGATCTCGCCGATCGCGACCAAGGATTTTGCTGCCCGCATCCATGCGCTCGGCTGCCAGTACCTGGATGCGCCGGTGTCCGGGGGTGAAGTCGGCGCGCGCAATGCCACGCTGTCGATCATGGTGGGCGGCGAAGAAGCGACCTTCGACAAGGTGCGTCCGCTGTTCGCGCTGATGGGCAAGAACATCACGCTGGTCGGCGACAACGGCGCCGGGCAGACCGCCAAGGTGGCCAACCAGATCATCGTGGCGCTGAACATCGAAGCGGTTGCCGAGGCCCTGTTGTTCGCCTCCAAGGCGGGCGCGGACCCGGCACGCGTGCGCGAGGCGCTGCTGGGCGGCTTCGCCTCGTCCAAGGTGCTGGAGGTGCATGGCGAGCGCATGATCAAGCGCACCTTCAATCCCGGCTTCCGCATCGGGCTGCACCAGAAGGACCTCAACCTGGCGCTGTCCAACGCGCGCGAGCTGGGTGTGTCGCTGCCCAATACGGCGACGTGCCAGGAGTTGTTCAACGCGTGCGCCAGCCATGGCGGCGCGGGCTGGGACCATTCGGCGATCGTGCGGGCGCTGGAGCTGATGGCCAATCACGAAATCGGATCCTGAAGCGCGCTGGCAACGCGACCCGCGCCCGCTGACCGCCGGACGGCGGTCGCGGAGAGGGTCATGGCGCAGGGACTATGCGGTGGCCGCCATGCCGGCCATTTGCGATTCGCTCCGGAGTTCCTTGCGGTAGCGGTTCAGGTCCTGCACCGTCTCGAAGGTGCGTTCGAACAGCAGCGACATGTTGTGCAGGATCCGTTCGATGACCTTCTTCTCCCAGCCTTCGTCGAAGCGGATTTGCTCGTCCAGCCAGTGCTCGAGCCAGTCCGGGTCCGGCAGGCGCGACTGCACCGTGTCGTTGGGGAACAGCGCCTTGTTCACGTGCAGGTTGGTCGGGTGCAGCGGCTTCTCGGTGCGGCGCGCGGAGGCCATCAGCACGCCGATCCTGGCGAAGGCGGCGCGCGCGTTGTCGCCGAACTGGGCCAGGTACTTCTTCATGTAGCGCAGGTAGGCGCCGCCGTGGCGGGCTTCGTCCTGCGACAGGGTGCGGTAGATATGCTTGATCACCGGTTCCGTGTGCCATTCGGCGGCGCGGCGGTACCAGTGGTTCAGGCGGATCTCGCCGCAGAAATGCAGCATCAGCGTTTCCAGCGGCGGGGCCGGGTCGAACTCGAAGCGCACGGCGTGCAGCTCTTCCTCGGTCGGCACCAGGTCCGGGCGGAAGCGGCGCAGGTACTCCATCAGCACCAGCGAGTGCTTCTGTTCCTCGAAGAACCAGATGCTCATGAACGCCGAAAAGTCGGAATCGTGGCGGTTGTCGCGCAGGAACATTTCGGTCGCGGGCAGGGCGGACCATTCCGTGATCGCGTTCATCCGGATGGTCCTGGCCTGGTCGTCCGTCAACAGGCTGGCGTCAAAGGTATCCCAGGGGATGTCCTTGTCCATGTGCCAGCGGACGGCTTCCAACGATTTGAACAGTTCGGGGTAGAGCATGGTAAGCCTTTTGAAATTACGCGAGCTGGAAGCAGCATGCGCTCGCCCTAGTTCATACGAAAGAACCAAAAATCGAAATCTTGGATGTACCATGGGCCATGGACACCATCTTCGACTTCAAACTGGATCGCACAGCCAAGACTTCGTTGGCTGAACAGATTCGCATCGGGATTGCCGGCGCCATCGAGAGTGGCGTACTGGCGCCGGGCGCCAGGCTGCCGTCGTGGCTCGACCTCGCGGCGCAGCTGGGTGTGGCAAGGGGCACCGTCAAGACGGCGTACGAGCGCCTGGCGGATGCGCAACTGATCGTCGCGTCCCGGCCCGGGGGGAGCAGGGTGGCCGACCATCCCACCAGGATTCCGTCAGCGGAGCGGTCAAGGTCAATCGAGACGGCTCTGCAGTCGGACCTGTACCAGCATTTTCTTCCCGGGCCGGCGGTCTTCCAGATGGGGGTGCCTGCTTCCGATTGCTTTCCCGCAACCCTGTTCGCGCGCCTGCGCGCGCGTGCTGTGCGCGATGAAGTCGAAGCCCCTGCCGTCTATCCGGACCCACGCGGCGAGCACGAACTCAGGCGAGAGATTGCCGCGCATCTGGCGCTCTCGCGAGGCATCGAATGTCGCCCGTCGCAGATATTTATTACAGCAGGTTCTTCCGGAGCACTTGGCGTTACGTTGCGGGTTTTGCGTGCGGAAGGGCGAACCGCGTGGGTTGAAAATCCGGGGTACCTGCCGAGCCGCAGGGCACTCGAGATCTCCCGGATTTCCACGGTCCCGATTCCCGTTGATGAAGACGGGATCGATGTTTCGTATGGGGAGCAGCATGCGCCGGAAGCCGCCCTGGCGCTCGTGACACCAGGCCAGCAAGCGCCACTGGGTCCGACTTTATCGCTCTCGCGCAGACTCCAGCTCATCGATTGGGCGAACCATGCGGACGCATGGATCATCGAGGACGACTACCTCGGTGAACTGCAACTGAGGCGCCGCGCCGCCCCAGCCCTGGCCTCACAGGATCAGTTCGGACGGGTCATCCATATCGGCTCGTTCAGCAAGACGATCAGCCCGACGCTGCGACTCGGCTTCGTGGTCGCGCCGCCAGCGCTGGTTCCCCAGTTCGATGAGGCCGTGGCCTGCCTTGCCCCCGCTCCCGGGCCCGCGGTGCAGACCGCTACAGCGGAATTCATGCGCGACGGCCATTTCTTGCGGCACCTGCGCAAGATGAAGCGAATCTATGCTTGCCGGAGCAATGCTTTGCTCGACAACCTTGCAGCCCGAGGCCTTCAAGCCTATCCGGCCGGGCTGGCCGTCGTACTTCGACTGCCAGATGGTGCTGACGACAAGGCTGTCGCTCGTGAAGCCTTTGCCTACGGTCTCGCTCCCGCCCCCCTTTCAGCATGGTATGGCGCTGCCGCGACGAAACGGTCGGGTCTTCTTCTCGGCGTCGCCACCGCCATCGAAACGCAGCAAGCGACGGCTTGCGGGCGCCTGCATCAGGTAATCAAGCGGTATGCCTGATTACCAGGAGCACCCGGCGGTGGCGTCACTCAGCGCGGCAGGCCGCTGTCGCCCTCGCCGAACAGTTCCAGCGTGATCGCGCGCAGCCAGCGGTTGGCCGGATCGTCGTGCTGGCAGCGGTGCCAATGCTGCTTGAGATCGAACGCCGGTATCGGGAACGGGGGTTCGAGCACCTGGATATCGGCGATGCGCGCGAACAGTTCGCCGACCGGCAGTGGCACGGTCACGATCAGGTCGGTCGAAGCAATCACGAGCGGAATGCTCAGGAAGTGCGGTGAGTGCAGCAACTCGCGCCGCTTGACGCCGTGCTGGCGTAGGTATTCCTCGACCAGTTCCTGGCTTCGGCTTTCGCTTTGAATCACCGCATGCGGCAGTTCGACGAATTGCCGCGCCGAGATGCGTCCGCGCGCCACCGGGTGCTGCTTGCGTGCGAGGCAGACAAAACCGTGCCGGAACAACCGCTGCTGGAATACGTCGGAGCCGCCGAGGTCCGGGAAATAGCCAATCGCCAGGTCCACCTTGCCTCGCTCTAGCCGATCCATGAGGTCGGCATGCCGCGCGGAAATCGTGCGGACGTCGATGTTCGGTGCATCCAGCATGAGTCGCGCGAGCAGACGCGGCAGGAACGCCGCCTCGCCGACGTCAGACAGCGCCAGCGTAAAGGTCCGGCGCGCCTGCGCCGGATCGAAGCGCGGCGCGGTCAGCAGGTGCGTGCGTACCTGGGACAGCACACTCTGCACCACGATCGCCAGCTCCACCGCCCGGGGCGACGGCTGCATGCCGGTGCGCACCTTGAGGAATAACGGATCGCCGAGTTGCTCGCGCATGCGTTGCAGCGCGTGCGACATGGCCGGCTGGCTTACGCCCAGTTCTTCGGCCGCCCGGCCGAGGTGTCCATGACGCCACAACGCGTCAAAGACCCGCAGCAGGTTCATGTCGAAGTCATTCATTTCGTTCATGAGCGTCATTCCCGTAATCTGATTGCAGAATGATACGCACGGAACGAGACTCCTGTCACCGGCCGTCGGGGCGTGCGATCGATCGACGGCACGGACCAAACATAACTAGCCGTGTGCACAGGAGGAGACCCATGCATCCACCCCCAATCAGCATTGCGTCGGTGATCGACGCGGAACCACTCGGTGCCCATCGGCTCCGCATCTTCATCGTCTGCTTCCTGATCGTGCTGATGGACGGCTTCGATACCCAGGCGATCGGCTTTGCCGCGAAGGCGATGTCGACCTCGCTCGACATTCCGATCGCGGTGTTCGGCCAGGTGTTCTCGGCCGGCCTGCTCGGCGCAATGCTCGGCGCATTCCTGCTCGGTCCGCTGGCGGACCGCTTCGGCCGCCGCTGGCTGCTCGCGGCCGCGATCGTGATCTTTGCCGTGTTCTCGCTATTGACCCCGCATGCGCCGCATCTGCCTGAACTGCTGCTGGTGCGTTTTCTGGCCGGTCTCGGACTCGGCGGCGCCATTCCCAACCTGCTCGCGCTATCGGCCGAATACACTCCGCGCCGGATGCGGGGGATGATGACCGGCGTGCTCTATGCGGGCTTTCCGCTCGGCGGTGCGGTGGGTGCGTTCGCCAGTTCGTACATCGTCCCGCACCATGGATGGCCGGCTCTGTTCTATCTCGGCGGGCTGTTGCCGCTCGGGCTGGCGCTGCTGGTGATTGCCAGCTTGCCTGAATCGCTGCCGTTCCTGCTGCGCAGACACGACGGACAGCACCAGGTCAGGACGATCGTCGCACGCATCACGGGCCGGCCAGTCGACCAGGCCGTCACCTATGTCGATCTCGAGGAGCGCGTGCGCGGCATGCCGTTCCGGCAGTTGCTCTCGGGCGGCCGGCTCGCGCCGACGCTGTTGCTCTGGGTCGGGTTCTTCATGTGCTTCGTGCTGTTGATCGTGCTGGTGCTGTGGACGCCCGCGCTGCTGCGCGGCGAGGGCATCGACGAACACAACGCCGCACTCGTCGTGGCGCTGATCAATCTCGGCAGCGTGGCCGGCACTGCCGCCGGCGGCCGGCTGGTCGACCGCTTCGGTCCGTTCGTGACGCTGCCGCTGCTGTTCATGCTCGGCGCGCTCAGCGTGTCGCCGCTGGGCTATGTCACGCACTCGTTGATATCGCTGGCCATTGCCGCCACGCTGTCGGGCTTCTTCATGGGCGCCGGTAGCTCCGGGCTGTTGAGCCTCGCGGTGTTGAGCTACCCGAGCGGCATGCGTGCCACTGGCGTGGGCTGGGCGATGGCGCTGGGCCGGATGGGCCAGGTCACGGGGCCGTTGATCGTCGGCGCGCTGCTTGCGAGCGGCTTCAGCATCAAGACCATCTTCCTGTGCAGTGCCGTGCCGGCAGCGATCGCTGCCGCCGCGATTCTGGTGTTGCGCGCGGTGCGCGCGACTGGCGAGGGGCATGACCAGTCCCTCGCGCAAGCCGGCTCACTGCCGGCCGGCCTGGAACGGCAGTAGCCGAGCCGTTCGCGCGGCGGGCGCTGCCAGGTGTCCCGCCGCGCAACCACCGTTGTTCATGGTTGCAAGCGATGGTGGCCGCGTGGGCCGCGGCATGCCATCGCGCGTCTTAATCGAAGGAGTGTCATGCGTAATACCAGCCAGTCTGCCCCCGTACTCGTTGTCGGCGGCGGAATCGGAGGACTTGCCGCCGCCTTGGCGATGGCGCGCGAGGGCTGTCATGTGAAGGTGCTGGAACAGGCCAGCGTGATCGGGGAGATTGGTGCCGGCGTGCAGTTCGGCCCCAATGCGTTCGCCGCATTCGACGCGCTTGGCGTCGGCGAGCGCACGCGCAGCCATGCGGTCTATACCGACCACATGATGATGATCGATGCCATCGACGGGAAGACCATCGCCGACATTCCGGTCGGCGAGGCGTTTCGCAAGCGCTTCGGCAATCCGTACGCCGTCACGCATCGGGCCGATGTCCACAACTCCCTGCTCGAAGGCGTGCGTGAAACCGACCGGATCGAGTTCGTTACCGCGACGCGCATCGTCGAGGTCAGCCAGACTGCCGACAGCGTCACCGCGATCGACGAGCAGGGCAATCGCTACCACGGCAGCGCGCTGATCGGCGCAGACGGTGTGAAATCCGCGGTCCGCCAGCAACTGGTCGGCGATGCGCCGCGCGTGTCCGGCCATGTGGTCTATCGCGCGGTGATCGACGCCGCGCAGTTTCCGGATGAGATGAAATGGAATGCCCCGGTCCTGTGGGTGGGGCCGAATTGCCACGTCGTGCACTACCCGGTGCGGGCCGGCGAGCAGTACAACCTCGTGGTCACGTTCCACAGCCGCCAACAGGAAACCTGGGGCGTCAGCGACGGCAGCCAGGAGGAGGTGTTGTCCTACTTCCAGGGTATCGATGCCCGGCCACACCAGTTGCTGTCGCTTCCGCCCACGTGGCGCCGCTGGGCCACCGCCGATCGCGAACCGATCGGGCAATGGAGCTACGGCCGCGTGACGCTCCTCGGCGACGCCGCGCACCCGCTGCTGCAGTACCTCGCGCAAGGCGCCTGCATGGCGGTCGAGGACGCGGTAACGCTCGGCGCCGCCGTGCGCGCGTGTGACGGCGATCTGCCGCGCGCCTTCTCGATCTACCAGGATGTGCGCATCACGCGCACCGCGCGCGTCGTGCTATCCACGCGTGAGTTCGGCCGCCTCTGTCACGCGGCCGGCGTGGAACGCCTGGTGCGCAACTCGCTGTGGAAGTCGCGCTCGCCCGACCGCTTCTATGACGCGCTCGAGTGGCTCTACGGCTGGAAGGCCGAGACCTGCCTGACAGCCTGAAGGGGGTGCTGGCCCCCAACCTTTGCAATACGGCACCGCCATCGGTGCAGCTGATTCAAACGCGGTATCTCGATGCCGAGATCCGAAACTGGAGTCCCCATGACGTTCGTAATTCCTCCCGTTCCCGCTGTGACGATTCCCGTTGCCGGCGGCAACGGACAGTTCCCTGTGCGCCGGATCTACTGCGTGGGCCGCAACTACGCGGCGCATGTACGCGAGATGGGCATGGACCCGGCCCGGGAGGCACCGTTCTTCTTCAGCAAGCCAACCGACGCAATCGTCGTCGCGTGTCCCGAGAGCCATGCGCAGATTGCCTATCCGCCCGCCACCGAGCAGTTTCACTTTGAGATCGAACTGGTGGTGGCGATCGGTGCTGCGGGCCGCAACATCCCGGTCGAGCAGGCCAATTCCCATATCTGGGGGTACGCGGTCGGTATCGACATGACGCGCCGTGACCTGCAGATCGCCGCGCGCGACAAGGGGCGGCCATGGGAACTCGGCAAGAGCTTTGACCAGTCGGCGCCGATCTCGGCGCTGCATCCGGCCGCCGAGGTCGGGCATCCGGTCGCTGGCGCGATCTGGCTGCAGGTCAACGGCAACGATCGCCAGCGCAGCGATCTCAACAAGCTGATCTGGTCCGTGCCCGAGATCGTCGCCAATCTGTCGAAGTTCTTCGAGCTGCAGCCCGGCGACCTGATCTTCACCGGCACCCCCGAGGGCATCGGCCCGGTGCGGAGCGGCGAGGTGATGCGCGGTGGCATCGCCGGCCTAACCGACCTCGAAGTGCGCGTGGCCTGAGGAGCCGACAACGATGGAACTGTACAACTTCTTCAACAGCTCCGCGGCGTACCGGGTGCGCATCGCCATGGCGCTGAAGAACATTCCATGGGACCACGTCGGCGTGAACCTGCGCGCCGGCGAGCAGCATCGCCCGGAGTACGGCGCGCTCAATCCCAACCGGCTCGTGCCGACGTTGCACGACGGTGAGCAGGCGATCACGCAATCCCTGGCAATCATCGACCACCTGGATCGCCAGTGGCCCGAGCCGCGCCTGATCCCGCTGGAAGGGCTGGCGCGCACGCGCGTGCTGGAAATGGCGCTGACGATTGCCTGCGACATCCATCCGCTGAACAACATGCGCGTGCAGAAGTACCTGTCCGGACCACTTGGCATCGCCGATGCGGACAAGTCCGCGTGGGTCGCGCACTGGCTCACGGCTGGCTTCAGCGCGCTCGAGCCGTGGTTGTCCGAGGAAGGCGGCTGGTGTGTCGGCAATGCGCCCACGTTGGCTGACTGCTGCCTGGTGCCGCAGGTCGCCAATGCGTTGCGTGCGGGATTCAGCCTGGATCCGTACCCGCGCGTGCGCCGCGTCTACGAGCACTGCATGCGCCACGAAGCGTTCCGGGTGGCTGCGCCGAGCACGCAACCCGACTACGTCGCCCATTGATATCGATTCAGGAAGTCTCAGTCATGACCGACTCTCCCACCCCCGATCTGCTCGCGCGCCGCGAGTCGTTCTACAACGAGCTGGAACCGCACGCGATGGCCGCACTCTGGACGCGGTTGCGCAAACTGATCCCCGCCGAACCAACACCGGCCGGTGTGGCTCATCGCTGGGCCTACGAGACGGCCAGGCCATATCTGATGGAATCCGCCACGCTGATCTCGGCCGAAGAAGCCGAGCGTCGCGTGCTGTTGATGGAGAACCCCGGACTGCCGGGCACTTCGCGCATCACCAACACGATGTATGCGGGGCTGCAACTGATCCTGCCGGGCGAGGTCGCGCCGGCGCACCGCCATACGCAATCGGCGTTTCGCTTCATCGTCGAGGGCTCGCGCGCGTTCACGGCTGTCGATGGCGAGAAGTCGTATATGGAGCCGGGCGATCTTGTCATTACGCCAGCCTGGACCTGGCACCACCATGGCCACGAAGGCGACGCGCCGATGGTCTGGCTCGACGGGCTGGACATTCCCATCGTGTCATTCTTCAATGGTGGCTTCCGCGAGGAATTCGACGCCGAGGAGGCGCCGATCACGCGTCCCGCCGGCGATGCGCTGGCACGCTACGGAACGGGGCTGATGCCGGTGGGCTATACGGCGTCGACGCTCAACTCTCCGGTGTTCAACTACCCCTACGCACGCACCCGCGAGGCGTTGTTCGCCCTGACCCGCGCGGGTGATCCGGACGCGAATGCAGGGCATCTGATGCGCTATACGAATCCGGTCGACGGCGGCTGGGCGATGCCGACCCTCGCCACGATGATCCGGCTGTTGCCCACGGGTTTCTCGACCACACCATACCGATCGACCGACAGCACGGTATTCGTCTGCGTGGAAGGCGGCGGCCACATCACGGTCGGTGACAAGCGGCTCGAACTTGCGCCGCACGATATCGTGGTGGTGCCGGGCTGGAGCCGCTATACGCTCCATGCGAACAACGACCTCGTGCTGTTCTCCTATTCGGATCGCGTCGCGCAGGAGAAGCTCGGCCTGTTCCGCGAGCAGCGTTCTTGAGGCAGGGTGACCGTCATGACCACCGTCGTCTCGCCCACCGTCATCTCGCATGATGACCTCGTCGACAGCGTTGCCGCGGCACTTCAGTTCATCAGTCACTATCATCCGGCCGACTATATCGGGCACCTCGCGCAAGCCTACGCGCGCGAGGCCAGCGGCGCGGCGAAGCAGGCCATCGCGCAGATCCTGATCAACTCCAGGATGTGCGCGGAAGGCCGGCGTCCGATCTGCCAGGACACGGGCATCGTCAACGTGTTCGTGAAGGTCGGCATCGACGTGCGGCTGGCCGGCTTTCCCGCGTCGATCGTCGAAGCGGTCAACGACGGCGTACGCCGCGCCTATCTCGATCCGGACAATACGCTGCGCGCGAGCATCGTCGAGGACCCGCTGTTCGCGCGCCGCAATACCGGTGACAACACGCCCGCGGTGGTCCATGTCGAAGTCGTGCCCGGCAACACGGTGACGGTCGATGTCATGGCCAAGGGCGGCGGCAGCGAGAACAAGAGCAAGTTCGCCGTGCTGATGCCGAGCGACTCGGTGGCGGACTGGGTAGTCGACATGGTGCCGACGATGGGGGCCGGCTGGTGTCCGCCGGGGATGCTCGGCATCGGCGTTGGCGGTACGGCAGAGAAGGCGATGTTGCTGGCCAAGCAGAGCCTGACCGAGCCGCTGGACATGCTCGCGCTGAAGGCGCGCGGGCCGGCCAACGCCGTGGAGGCGCTGCGGATCGACATCCATGACCGCATCAATGCGCTAGGCATCGGCGCGCAGGGGCTGGGGGGACTGACTACGGTGCTCGACGTCAAGATCGCCACCTATCCGACGCATGCGGCCAGCATGCCCGTGGCGATCGTGCCGAATTGCGCGGCCACGCGGCATGCGCGCTTCGTGCTCGACGGCACCGGCCCGGCACTGTTGACGCCGCCATCGCCCGATCTCTGGCCCGATCTGCCCCTGCCGGACGGCAGCACGAGCCGCCGCGTCGATCTGAATACGCTGACGCGAGAGGAGACGGCTACGTGGCGCGCCGGCGAAACGCTGTTGCTGTCGGGCCGGATGCTGACCGGGCGCGATGCGGCGCACAAGCGCATCGACGACATGCTCGCGCGTGGCGAGCCGCTGCCTGTCGATTTCCGCAATCGCATGATCTATTACGTCGGCCCGGTTGATCCCGTGCGTGATGAAGTCGTCGGCCCTTGCGGGCCTACCACCTCGACGCGCATGGACAAGTTCACGGGGCGCATGCTCGGGGCGACCGGTGTGCTAGGCATGATCGGCAAGGCAGAGCGGGGACCAGCCGCGGTGCGAGCGATCGCCGAGAACGGCTGCGTCTATCTGGCTGCGACCGGTGGCGCTGCCTACCTGATCTCGAAGGCCGTCCGTTCGTCACGTGTGCTGGCGTTTGCCGATCTCGGCATGGAGGCCATCTACGAGTTCGAGGTGGAAGACTTTCCGGTGGTCGTCGCCGTGGATGCCAAGGGCGGCAATGTCCATGAGCACGGCCCCAAGGCGTGGCGTATCGCAGCGGCCTGACCGGACGCGGCCGTGATCATGCTCGAGCGCAAGGGCGATCCTGGTGGATCGCCCTCTTTGCCCCTTCTGTGTTGATAGAACTGATGCAGTTCAGGCACGCTTGCGCGTTTTTGCGTGCGCGGGTTCGGCCTTGTCGCCGCGTCGGTTGGCTGCGCGATCGGTCAACCATTGAACCACCTGCGGGCCGTAGCTGGCCGGTGCCTTGTCCATGGTGCGATGGGCCAGGTCAGCCAGCGTGTGCTGCTTGAGTTCTGCACGCATGGCCTTTTCCGCCGACTGCATCACAGCGTGGATTGAGCATACGCCGCGCGTCGCCCACGCCGGCGGACCGCTCTCGAATACCGCGCAGCGGCCGCGGATCTCGCGGCAGTCAAACAAAGGCTTGTCGCCGTCGATGGCTACCACCACGTCGTGCACAGTAATGCGGTCAGCGGCGCGGGCCAGCCTGAACCCGCCCTTGATGCCTTCAGTCGCCACGACGAGTTCCGCCTTGGCCAACTTGGTGAACAACTTGGCGAGGAAGTCGTTGGGAATGCCCTGCAGCTCAGCAAGGTCACGCACGCTGGCTTCGTCCACTGCGGCCTGCGAACGCGTCAAGTACAGCAGGCAGTGCAGACCGTACTCAACGCCGGTGCTGATGTGTGACATTTTTTAACTCAGACTATTTATATCGTAGTTGTAAGCCTATACAAATCTGGCCCGGACCGCAAGGCTTCAGGCGATTAGATCACCATTGTTCGGCGCTTCGATAGCCGGACCAACGCCGCGTGGCCGAATGGGCCGTTGAGCAGGTTGATCACGCGGGCGTTGCGGGCCGGGAGCGACGAGACAGCGCGGTAGCGCCGAGCCGGGCTGGAGCTGGTGATGTTCAATCCACCCTGAGGGTACGCGGGACTTGCCTGCCATCAAGCCCCGCGCCGCCCTGCGGCCTAGACTGGAACAAACGATTCCGGAGCGGGGGACATCATGGCGTACGACAGCATCCTGGTCCATCTCGACGGGAACAGGCAGGCCATGCAGCGCCTGCACGTGGCCGGGCGTATCGCCGCCGCCAGCCAGTGCGCGCTGATCGGCCTGCTCGCCGGGCGCGTGCCCGACCCCACCTGGTTCTACCGCATGAACAATGCCCAGCGCTGCCTGGCCGAAGACCAGGAGCGCCGCCGGCTGCAGCGCGAGAACATGCGCTGCGCGTTCGAGGCCGCCACCGCGGATCTGCCGCTCGCATGCGAGTGGCGCACGGTCGACCGCGACCCGGTCGTGCTGGCGCTGCGCGAAGCGCGCGAGGCCGGCCTGATCGTGTCCGGCCAGTACGATGCCGACAACGCCGAAGGCCCGGTCGCGCGGCAGTTGCTGGAGGCGCTTGTGCTCGAAACCGGCCGGCCCACGCTGGTGGTGCCGTGCGCCGGTGAGTTCGCCAGCGTCGGCACGCGCGTGCTGGTGGCATGGAACGGCAGCCGCGAGGCCGCGCGCGCGCTGCATGACGCGCTGCCGCTGCTGGCCGGCGCGCGGGCGCGCGTGCTGAGCGCCCAAACCGTGGCCAGGGAGCCGCGCCCCGATGCCACGCCGGTCAGCCACGCGGTGCGCGTGCTGGAACGGCAGGGCGCGGCGGTGGAGGTGGAGCACGGCCCCGGCGGCGCCGATCTGGCCATCGGCGAGCTGATCCTGTCGCGCGCGGCGGACTTCGGTGCCGACCTGATCGTGATGGGCGCCTACGGGCACGGCCGGCTGCGCGAGCTGGTGCTCGGCGGCGTGACCAGGGTGGTATTGCAGTCGATGACGGTGCCGGTGCTGTTCTCGCACTGAGGGGTGCGGCGGCGGCCCACATCTGATCCATAAGAACTCGGACTACAGCTGCGACGCAAACTCCTCCAGCTGCGTAATGCAGGTATTCCAGCCCTCGTAGAAACCCAGCTCCTCATGCTGCTTGCGCGTGGCCTCGTCCGGATGCATGACGCGGGCGATGTAGCGCGTGCCGTCACCTTCGTCAGCCATGGAGATGACTGCGGTCATCGACAGCCACGGCGTAGCCGGCCGATAGCCCGCCACCAGCGCCGACGTGGAGACGATCTTCTCCATCGGTACGATTTCCAGGAAGCAGCCCGGGTTGTCGCTGGTGCCGCCGTCGGGGCCTTTCATGAAGGTATGGAATGCGCCGCCGGGCCGCATGTCGAAGGCACGCACCTCGGTGGTCCAGGGTTTGGGGCACCACCATTCCTTGAGCAGCTGCGGATCGCTCCAGGCGCGCCAGACCTTGGCGCGCGGGGCCTTGATCAGGCGCGAAATCACCAGGTCCTGGCTCTCAGGGCTGGCGGCGTTTTGGTTTGCTTCCGGGTTCGGCATCAGACAGTTCCTCCTGGTGGAGCGCTTCGACAAAGGCGGCCATGCGATCCGTCCTGGCTTCCCATAGCGCGCGTTGATCGGCCAGCCATTGCTGCGCGTCGGTGAGCGGCTGCGGTACCAGCTCGCAGGTGCGCACGCGCCCCGTCTTGCGCGAGCGGATCAGCCCGCTGCGCTCCAGCACCTGCAGGTGCTTCATGAACGAGGGCAGCGCCATCGCGAACGGGGCCGCCAGCGCCGAGACCGTTTCCGGCCCGCGCCCGAGCACGGTGACGATGGCGCGGCGGGTGGGATCCGCCAGCGCGTAGAACACGTCGGACAGCTCGGGAACGGTGGCAAGCTCGGCGTAATGGTTAGCCATGTGGCTAAGTATAGGGAGGGCGGCGCGACTTGCAAGACTTAAATGCGCAGCGCCCCGGGGATAAGCCGGGGCGCTGTCAGGCGAGCAAGGGGGCGGGGCGGGCCTATTGCTGGCGAACGTATGCTGCCAGCGCGCGCACTTTGTCCGGTTTCAGGCTGGCAAACGGCGGCATCGGTACCGCACCCCATTTGCCGCTGCTGCCGCCGCGAATGCTGGCTTCCAGCTTTGCCTGGGCCTGTGCGTCTTGCTTGTAGCGCACGGCAACCTCGTGGTACGCCGGGCCCACGACCTTCTGCGTCACGCTGTGGCAGCTGAGGCAGGCATTCTTGGCGAGCAGGCCTTGCACGTCGACCGCGGCGGCCGAGGCGGCCGCCGGCGCGGAAGCCGGCGCGGCCGGCTTGGCGGCCTTCTGTGCGATCGCCACGATCTCCGGATCCTTCGCCTTGGCCGAGCCATACGCCACGGCCAGGTAGGCGCCGAGCTGCTCGACCTCGGCATCGTCGATCGGTGCGCCGTACGCCTGCTGCATCTTCTTCATCTCGGCGGTCCACTGCGCCAGGCTCAAGCCGGGCGGCTGGTAGGAGACGTAGTCGGCCGAATGGCAGATCGCGCATTTCTGCATGGCGACGCCGTAGCCCGGAAGCTTGGCGGGTTTGAGCCTGACGTTCTCCGCTGGCAGCTTGATGTCCTGCGGTGCCGCGCAGGCGTGGCCGGCGCCGAGCAGCGCGAGCGCCAGCAGCGCGGGGGCGATGGTTGCTTTCATGGCGCGCTCCTCAGGCGATGGTGACCGGTGTGGCTTCGATGACATTGCGGCGGTAGCCGGCGGGGTTCCAGCTGGCCTTGGCCGGCTGGGTTTCGCCGTTGTTGCTGGTTGCGCGCACCATCAGCACCGCCGGGCCCTTGCGGGCGAATTTCACCGGCAGCTGCCACGCACGGAACGAGAAGCGCCCCAGGTCCTGGCCGAGCGTGGCAGCCTGCCAGTGAAGGCCGCCGTCGACCGAGACTTCCACGGTGCGAATGCCCGAGCCGCCGTCGAAGGCGATGCCCTTCAGTTCTACGGTGCGCCCCGCGGGCAGCACGCCGTCCGGGCCCACGCTGGTGATAAAGCTGCGCACCGCCAGCGTCGAAATCGGCCGCGTCTTGGTGGCGGGGGTGCCCGGCGCCACGCACTGGCAGTCGTTGTCCGGCACGCGGTAGCCCTTGGTCATGAAGAAGGCGTCATGGCCTTCGAAGGGGTGGTCCAGCACCTCGATCTCGGACAGGTGCTTGATCCAGTAGGTGCCGAAGTATCCCGGCACCACCAGCTTGAGCGGATAGCCGTTGAGCAGCGGCAGGTCTTCGCCGTTCATGCCCCACGCCAGCAGCGGCTCGCCGTTCATCGCATGGGCGATATCGAGCGACTTGCGGAAGTCCGGCGTGCTCGGCAGCACCGGCGTATCCATGCCGTTGAAGGTGACTACCTTGGCGCCGGCCTTGACGCCGGCATGCTCCAGCACCTTGCGCAGCGGCACGCCGGTCCAGCGCGCATTGCCCATCGCGCCATTGGCCAGCTGTGCGCCGAACACGCGTGGCTCGGAGAAGCCGCGGCTGTTGCCCGAGCACTGGTTCACTGCAACCACTTCGACCGGCTCGCCAAGTTTCTTGAACGCTTCCAGCGCCAGCCGCAGCGGCTTGTTGACATGCCCTCCCACGCTCAGGCGGAAGGTGGCCAGATCTACCGACAGCGGGATGTTGGCCAGGTGGTAGCGCACGAAGAACGCATCGTTGGCGGTGATCGGGCCTTCATTGAAGGTGGAGAAGGGCGTTTCCAGATGCGGCGGGCGGGTGCTGACGCGCACCAGCGGGCGTTTGCCGGGGTAGCGCACCAGCGGGCGCGGGCCGTCGGCGAGTGTGACGCCGTCGGCGGTCTTGGCGGCGAGCGCGCCGAGCGGCGTGGCGCCCAGCGCCAGCAAGCCGGCGTTGCGGACGAAGCGGCGGCGGTCGGACAGCAGCCGGGAAGCGCCGTCAGGGTCGGCGTGGTTGTTCTTGTCTCGCATGGGGGCGTCTCCTTGGCGCGTTGGGCGTGCGCAATGCGTTGTGGCGCTAACTTTGCTGCCGGCGCGTCAACTTGTGAAACGGCTTTTCCTGCTAGAGCTTATCGATTCAATCGATATAGGGAAGTCCGCGGTAAACGCCCTGAAGAATCCGCTTGCATCGCAGAATCCGTTTCCCTACACTTACCAAAACGTTTTTGTTAGCGGAAATCGATAATATCTGAGGCGAATTGCGCACAGACGCAGCGGCCGGCCTGAAACCCAGCCGCACAACGCCCGACACACCAAAACGAGGAGCAACTGCATGTCCCACGCCGCCCCCGCGCCGGTGGATGAACTGCTGCCATGGCGGCGCCTGTTCGTCTTCGGCCTTCAACATGTCCTGGTCATGGCCGCGTCGCCGATCGCGTCCGTGTTCCTGATGAGCAAGGCGCTCAACTTTCCGCCGGCGCTGGCGGTGCAGTTGCTCAGCGCCACCTTTGTGATCTGCGGCCTCGGCACGCTGCTGCAGTCGCTGGGCAAGCGCGGCATCGGCGCAAGGCTGCCGTTCGTGATGCTGCCCGGCGGCGCGCCGATCGTGCTGTTCATCCTGATCGCGCAGCAGACCGACGTGCAGACCGCGGCCGGCGCGGTGATCCTGACCGGCGTCTTCTACTTCTGCGTGTTGCCGGTGTTCCGGCGCTGCTTGCGCTATTTCCCGCCGGTGGTGGTGGGGACGATGCTGCTGCTGGTGGCGATCAACCTGGCGCAGGTGTCGGGCCGGCTGGTTGCGGGGCACCCTGCCGCCGGCGCCACGGTCGATCCGGTCAACCTGTTGCTGGCCTTTGCCACCATCGCCTGCACGGTGGCCGCATCGCGGCTGCTGACCGGCATGCTGGCGCAACTGGCGATCCTGCTCGGCTTGCTGGGCGGGGCATTGGTAGCCGCGTTGGTCGGCGCGTTCCACGTCGGCCATGTGTCGATGACGCCGGTGCTGGCGCTGCCCACGCCGTTCCCGTTCGGCATGCCGCACTTCGATGTGGTGGCTGCGATCCCGCTGATGGTGTTTGCCGTGATCTCGATGGTGGAGGCCACCGGGCAGACGCTGGCAATCAGCGATGCAGTGGGCCGGCCGGTGGACCAGCAGCGCGACGTGCCGCGCACCATCCGCGCCGATGCGCTGACCTCGCTGCTGGGCGGCATGTTTGGCACCTCGCTGATCATCACCAGCGGCGAGAACATTGGCATCGTGCGGGCCACCGGCGTGCGCTCGCGCTTTGTCACCGCGGTGTCGGGCGCGATCCTGGTGGTCTTTGGCCTGCTGGTGCCGGTGTCGTCGCTGATCAGCGCGATCCCCGAGGCGGTGGTCGGCGGCACCGGGCTGGTGGTGTTCTGCATCGTCGGCACCATGGGCATCGACATGCTGCGCAAGGTCGACCTGCGCCACCACGCCAACATGTACGTCGTGGCCGTGGCGCTGGCCGTGGGCCTGCTGCCGATCCTGGTGCCGGGCATCTACGGCGGGTTGCCGGCAAACCTGCGCATCCTGGTGGGCAACGGCGTGGCGATGGGGGCCATTACCGCGGCCCTGCTCAACTTCCTGTTCTTCCACACGGGACTGCGTGCCGCGGCACCGGCCGCGGCGGTCGGCGACGATGCCGCCGCCACGCACTGATCCCGTTTCCTGAATCGCAATGACTGAACGCAATGCATACGCGCCGGCCTGGCCCGGCGACAACACCCCGGCGCTGCAGCCGGACCTGTTCGCGCAACCGCGCATCCTGCTGCCGGAATGGACGCTGCTGCGCCAGGGCGCGGTACGCGGGCACGCGGTGGTGGTGGAGGGCGGCTGCTTCACGGCCGTGGGCAAGGCTGACGAAATCACGGCGCGCTTCCCGGAGCTGGAAACCTTGCCGCTGCCGCGCATGCTGCTGATGCCCGGCATGATCGACACGCACCACCACCTGACCCAGTCGTTCGGCAAGTCGCTGGTGTTCGGCGAGCCGTCCGAGATCTTCCGGCGCGTATGGGTGCCGCTGGAGGGCAGCCTGAAGGCGGAGCACCTGTACCTGTCGTCCAAGCTGGCGGCGCTGGAGGCGCTGCGCGGCGGCTTTACCACCGTGGTCGATGCCGGCACGCGCAGCGACGCGGGGCTGGACGCCGTGGCCCGCGCGGTCACCGATGCCGGCGTGCGCTGCGTGCTGGGCCTGATCTGCAACGACAAGCCCGGCGCCGAGACGCTTGACGCCGCGCCGATCCTGCGCCGCGCTGCCGCGCACGTGGACAAGTACGCGAGCGATCCGCTGGTGGCGCCGTCGCTGGCGATCTCGATCCCGGAGGTCGCTTCCGACGCGATGCTGCACCACGTCTACCAGCTCTGCGCGGAGTCCGGCCGCATCTTCCAGACGCACGCCAACGAGCATCTGGTGGCGGTGGAGCGCTCGCTCAACGCCTGCGGCCGGCGCCCGATCGAACACCTGGCGGCGGTGGGCGCGCTTGGCCCCGCGGCGCTGCTGGCCCATGCCACGCTGGTGACGCCGCATGAAATCCGGCTGCTCGCCGATAGCGGCGCGGCAGTGGCCTACAACCCCGTCGCCAGCGCCTGGAAGGGCAATGCCGTGGCGCCGGCGGAAACCATGGCCACCTTTGGCGTGCGCCTTGGCCTGGGCACCGACGGCACCCGCAGCGACGGCTTCCGCCTGCTCGACTATGCCGAGGCCGCGCAGCGCTTCGCTTTCGGCATCGGCGTGGGCGATTCGTCGTGCGGCGCGGGCTGGCGCTGGGTCGACATGGCCACGCATGACGCGGCCGATGTCGCGGGCCTGGGTGCGCTGACCGGCGAGATCGCTACAGGCAAGCGCGCTGACTTCTTGCTGGTCGACCTGGACGTGCCGGAACTGGCGCCATCCTGGGACCTGACCTGGGAACTGGTGCGGCTGGCCAACCGCGACCAGATCCGCGCAGTCTTTGTCGATGGCAGCCTGCGCCTGTGGCAGGGCTGGCCCACCGACTGGGATGCCCGCGCGCTGATGCGGGCCATCCATGCGATGGCCGAGGACACCGTCGCCAACGCGCCGATCCGCAAGCTGCATGAAGCCGCCGACATCCACCGCGCGCGCCATGCGACCAGCGCTGCGCCCACCAACACGGAAGCCTGACGATGGACATGACGTGGTTCAGTGTCGGCGTGGCGGTCTTCACCGGCGCGCTGATCCAGGGCGCGACCGGCATGGGCTTCGCGCTGATCGTGGTGCCGGTGCTGGCGCTGGCCGCGCCGGCGATGCTGCCGGGCGCCTTGCTGCTGGCAATGCTGCCGCTGAACGCCTACGTGGCCTGGCGCGAGCGCCACGCCATCGACTTGCGCGGTGCGGGCTGGATCAGCGCCGGACGGCTGGCCGGCACCTTCGGCGGGCTGTGGGTGCTGGTGGCGATGCCGATGGCGTGGCTCAACGCGCTGGTGGGCGGCAGCACCATTGCGGCCGCGCTGGCGTCGCTGCTGGCGCCGGCCTTTACGCCGGGGCGGCTGACGTTCGCCTCGACCGGACTCATCACCGGCGTCACCGAGACCGCCACCGGCGTGGGCGGGCCGCCGCTGGCGCTGGCCTACCAGCACGCGCCCGTGGCCACGCTGCGCGCGACCGTGGCGCTGTGCTTCCTGGTGGGTGAGGTCATCTCGCTGGTGGTGCTGGCGCTAAGTGGCAAGCTCGGCATGGAGCAGGTGCTCTATGCCGTCGGCCTGCTGCCGGTGCTGGGCGTGGGCATGGTGGCCAGCCACCTGGTGCACCGGCGCATCAACCAGCGCATGCTGCGCATCGGCGTGCTGGTGTTCGCGCTGGTGTCGGGTGCGGTGGTGCTGCTGCGCGGCTAAGCGCTGGGCGTGGACGAGGCCCGCACCACCAGCTCTGGGGCGGGCCCTGCGATCACCGTGCGGCTGCGGTCGCCGGAAAGATGGGCGAACAGCAACTCGACCGCCAGCGACGCCACACGCTCCAGATGCAGGTTGACCGCGGTGATCGGCGGCTGTGCGCCGCGGGCGCGGATGCCGTCGTAGCGCGTCACCAGCAGCACGTCGTCGGGCACGCACTTGCCCAGGCCTTGCAGGTAGGTCATCGCGCCCACGGCAAACGCATCCACCGGCGCGCACAGTGCATCCAGCTGCGGCATTAGTGCCAGCAATTGCGCGCAGGCATCGGCACCGGCGGCCTCGCCGCGCTCCTCGGGCGCCTTGACGATATGGCAGGGCAGCCCGGCCGCCTGCGTGAACTCGCGATAGGCGCGCTCGGTTTCCACGTACGACTGGCGCGGTGCAGCGCCTATCATCAGGCCGATATGCCGGCGGCCGTGGCCATGCAGGTGCTCCAGCAGCAGGCGGGCGGTCTCGGCCGATTGCAGGTCGACGCAGGGCACCGGCGCATCGGTCAGCGGCTCGCGCCCGATCGACACGATGCTGACACCGCGTTCGCGCAGCCGTGCGATATGCGGGTCGCCGGCGATTGGCTCGATCACGATGGCGCCGTCGATATCGAGCGTATCCAGCAATCCGCCCGCGCCCTCCAGCGGCGGCACAAGCACCACGCCCAGCCCACGGCCCATCGCCGCTTCCGCCGCGATCGCCGCCACTTCCATCATGAACCCCAGCCGCGAGGTGCCACCCGCCACCGCGAACGGCATCGACGACAGCAGCGCGATGCAGTTGGCGCGGCCCGACTGCAGCCGCTGTGCGCGCACGCTGGGGCGGTAGCCCAACTCCGCTGCAATGCGCTTGACCCGCGCGCGCGTGGCCGGGTCCAGCACGCCGCGGTCGTTCAGCGCGTGCGAGACCGTGGTCAGCGACACGCCGGCGGCGCGGGCGACGTCATGGATGGTGAGGCGGCGGGGGCGGTCTGGCTTGGAGTCGGGCATGCCGGGTTTGAGCTAGGGGTCAGGGCGGAGGATACAACAGCGGCTGCGCGCTGGTCAGCGTCGCGCGCCGTTGCCGGCGGGCGCTGACGACAGTTCTTTCCAGTGCTCCCGCGTAAAGGCGTAGAACGTTTCCAGTGCGGGCGACAGCGAGCGCGCGGCCATGCGCGCGATGCCATAGCGGCCGCAGCGGCGCAGATCGGGCTGCTCGATCCGGCGCCCGCTTGTCGGCGAGATGGTGCGGCCGCTGCCGCACGGCGAAGCTGGCGAATCCGCGCTGGTCTTCATCGGCGCCTTCGATGCCGCGGGAGCCGATTCCATTCGCGCCTGCATGGCAGTCTGCACTGGCCCGAAGCGGCAGGCGTCAGGTATGGAACTCGCCAGTGGGGGCATCCGAGGAAGGTGGCCGCTCCCAGCCGCTGCGCTCGAACTCCGCGATCACCTGCGCGCCCAGCAACAGCAGCGTCGCCGCGATCTCCAGGCTCAGCAGCACCACGATCGCGGTGGTCAGCGAGCCATAGACCCGCCCCACCTGGGACAGCGTGGTGAAGTACCACACCAGCACATGGCGCGAGATCTCCCACAGCACCGCGGCCAGCACCGCGCCGCACAGCGCATGCCACAGCGACAGCCGGCCCACCGGCATCACCATGTAGATCGACGTCAGCATCAGGACCTCGCCCAGGAAGCCAAGCAGGTAGAGCAGGGTGGTCGAAAGCCGGTCGAGCGACCAGTCATGGCCCATCACTTCCACATGCCGTTCGCCAATGGCGATCAGTCCACCCGATACCAGCGTCACCAGCAGCAGCCCCACGCTCAGCACCGCGATATAGCAGTAGGGCAGCACCGCCGAGACCAGGAAATGCCGGCGTCGGATCGCCACGCGATGGACGAAGATCACCGACATGGCGTTCTCCAGCACCGTGAACGCCAGGGAGCTGAAGAACAGCATCGTGCCGAGCAGCACCCAGCCCACCGTGGCGCGGTTGCGCAGGAACGCCGCAAGTTCAGGCACCAGCGCCTTGGACTGACCCGGCACTACCCACTCCAGGTAGCGCGCCAGCGTCGACAGCAGCAGTCGAGGGTCGATCACATGCGACAGCGCGATCACCATCAAGATCAGCAAGGGCACGATCGACAGCAGCGCGTAGTAGGCCACTGCGCCGGCCAGCAGCAGGCCCTGGTTAGCACGGAACTGCACCAGCGTGCGCCACACGAAGCGCCCCGGATGACGGAGCAGGTCGCGGACGCGGGCGTCGAGAAGCTGCATGGCGGACACCGGAGAGGGCAGGTGCCGACATTATGCGTCGGCGGGCGCCCATGTGTCCGGCCTGTGGTGCCGGCAGCGCCCGCGCCGCGGCGGTTCCCACCGCGTGAAGTCAGACCTTGATGTCGATGGTCTGGCCCAGGTGCGGCGGGTTGCTGGCCGCAACCGGCTGGGGCATGGCCTGCAGCAGTGCAGCCACGCCCTGTGCCTGCATGTCCAGCGACTTGCGCAGCATCAGCAGGGCCACCGGATCGGCGCCCGGATCGCCCGCCAGGCCGGCGGTGACGTTGGAAATTTCCATGAAGGGGGTTCCTCGTTGAAGGTTGGGAAAGACACGGCGGGAGCGCCGCCGGCCGGCGGTCGGGACGGAGCCGCCGCCAGTTCCCAATGACGGCCACGGCCGCCCAACCTTGAGCGCCGCGGGCGCGGAGGACATTCCAACGGGTTATGGCGCCATGCCGAATACGTCATTGTGGTCATGCCTTGCCTCCGTCAATATGGCGCCCGCAGCCTGTATCACCCAGGCCTGCAACCAGGCAAACAGCGGCGCCGGACCATGCGTGCGGACGCCGCAACAAGACAGGAGACAGCATGCGAGCGCATTCGCCATCGCGCAGGACGGGGTTCGGGCTGGGTCGGGCATGGCTGGCCGCGGTGCTGCTGGCGGTGCCGGCGGGCGTGTCGCTGGCGCAGGACGCCGCGGCCGGGGAGGGCATCATGCAGGGCTTTCCGCCGCCATCCGACAAGCAGGTCAGCCGCGGCAACGGCCTGCGCCCGCCTTTCATGCGCTGGGCGCTGAGCCACGCGCGCGAGATGTCTCCGACGGCGGGCATCCGGCATGCCAGCCAGCCAACGGCGCTGGCGGGACAGCAGGGCACCGAACTGGACGGCGCCACGTTCGCCGTAGCGGGTAACACGGTCCGGCTGGCCGACTACCTGCGCGATACCCATACCGACGGCTTTATCGTGCTGCACCGGGGGCGGATCGTGTATGAGCGCTACCTGGCAGGCTTTGGCCCGTACCAGCCGCATATCTGGGCCTCGATGACCAAGTCGGTGACCGGGCTGCTGGCCGCGATGCTGATCGAGGAGGGCAAGCTCGACCCGCAGGCGCGGCTGGCGCAGTATGTGCCGGAGCTGGCGGACAACCCGTTCGGCGAGGCCACGGTACAGCAGAACCTGGACATGGAGGTGCCGGTGGGCTATCCGGAAGCACTGCCGCCGGACCTGGGCCTGTTCGGCGCAGTGGGCATCGTGCCGCGCAAGGCGGATGCGCCGGACAACATCTATGACTTCCTCAAGGTCGTGCACGCGACCAGCGGCACCGGCGACGGCGGGGTCTGGTACTACCAGAACGGCTCGCCCGAAGCGGTGGCCTGGGCCATGCGCCGCATCACCGGCAAGAGCTGGGCGCAACTGGTCACCGACCGGCTGTGGTCGCGTTTTGCCGAGGATGACGCCTATACCAGCGTGGATCGCCAGGGCACGGAGATGGCCAGCGGCGGGCTGAATTCCACGCTGCGTGACGCCGCGCGCTTTGCCGAGGCGGTGCGCAGGGCGGCGGCGGGCGATGCCTCGGGCGGGATCTCGCCCGGCGCCGTGCGCATCGCGCTGCAGCCGGCCGGCAACCAGGCCCGCGTTGCGCGAGGCAATACCGCGCCGGGCCGCGATGGCTATGGCTATCGCAACTACTGGTTCCAGCGCAACGACGGCGACGGCAGCATCGAGGCCAGCGGGCGCTTCGGCCAAAAGATCTACATCAATCCGGCCAAGGCGCTGACGGTAGTGAAATTCTCCGCTAGCCCGGACAGCGCCGCGCGCGCGACCAGCGCCGCCGGCGTGCGCAAGCGCGACGATCCGTCGCGCGCGCTGGAGTCAGCCGAAGCCATGGTGGCCGCGGCACTGGCAATCCACCGCGCGGTCAGCCGCTGAGCCGGCCGGCAGCGCCGGCATTCCCTTCGCGATTTCTCTCGCTTCCGCATGACCGCTGGTTCGCACCGATGTCTACCATGACCATGGCCTACGTGCAGCACGCCGGCATCAATTTCGACACTTCAGCCGTCAGCCTCGCCAACGGGTATTTCCTCGGCAGCGGCCATCGCAGCATGACGGCGGTAGCCGTCGGCATCCGCCACCGCTTCTGAGCACCGCGTCTACGCCGGAAACTCGGCCGGGGTTTGCTGCGCCCCGGCCGCCCGCCGCAAGCACTCCAGCATCGCCACCACCGCCGCGCGCGACAACCCGTCCTCGCGCCAGTACATCGACACCGAGCCAAAGCCCGCCAGCCGCAGCGGCACGATGCGCAGCGCGCCCATTTCCTCCAGCCGGCGCGCGGTGCGGTGCGAAGCCAGGCCGATCATGTCGCTGTTGTTGAACAGCGTGAGATTCAGGACGGTGGAATTGCTTTCCACGCAGTCGGCGGGCAGCGCGCGTTCGGCGCTGACCAGCGCACCTTCCAGCGCATTGCGGATCGGCGTACCGCGCGGCCATACCACCCAGCGGTAGCGGTACAGGTCGTCCCAGCCAATGCGCCCACCCTGCAGCAGCGGATGGCGCGGCCGCGCGACAAAGTGGATCGGCTCCATGTAGAGCGATTCCGTGCGCATATGCGCGCCCTGCAACTCTGGAGCGGAGCGACCCACCACGATATCGAGTTCGCTGCGCGCCAGCTGGTTCATCAGCCGGTCCATGGTGGTTTCCACCAGCCGCATGCTGGCGCGCGGCATCTGCTGCAGCAGTTGCAGGGCAGCCAACGGCACCGTATCGGCCGCCGAGGCCCCGGATGTGCCCACCACCACCAGCCCGCTGCCGCCATCGCGCATGGCCTGCAGATCGTCGCGTGCGGAATCGAGCTGCGCCTCGATCCGGCGCGCGTGCTCGATCAGCGACTCCCCGTAGGGCGTGGGCCGCAGCCCGCGCGCCTGGCGTTCGAACAGCGGCAGCCCGATATCGTCCTCCAGGTCCTTCAGCCATTTGGAAAGGCCCGGCTGGGTCGTATTCAGCATGGCCGCCGACTGGCTCATGTTGCCGGTCTCGGCCAGGCTCAGCAGCATCTGCAGGTTGCGCAGCCGCAATCTCTGGGTCCAGTCCATGGGGCTACCTATATAAAAAATCGTATCGATAAGATGAAAAGTTCATTTCAAATCTTATAGGGCCGGGCGTATAACGACAACAACACGGTGCGAGCGATGACGACGCACCCACAAGAGCGCTCCCAAAGCCCTGCACAAAGTTACGGAGACAGCATGTCCGAGCACACCCCTGATCCGGCCCGCGTGGCCTATTACGAACACATCGGCCGCAGCCACATGACCCCGTTGTGGGAGTCGCTGCACGCGCTGGTGCCGCCGCAACCGCGGCCGCAGATCGTTCCCGCCATCTGGAAGTACGCGCAGATCCGCCCGCTGGTGATGCAGGCGGGCAGCGTCATCAGCGCCGAGGAAGCTGTACGCCGCGTGCTGGTGCTGGAGAACCCTGGCATCCCCGGCAAGTCGAGCATCACCTCCACGCTCTACGCCGGCCTGCAACTGATCCTGCCGGGCGAGGTGGCGCCCAGCCACCGCCATACCCAGTCGGCGTTGCGCTTTATCGTCGAAGGCAAAGGCGCCTGGACCGCCGTGAACGGTGAGCGCACCACCATGCATCCCGGCGACTTCATCATCACGCCGTCGTGGACCTGGCATGACCATGGCAACCCGGCCGTCGAGGACGGTGGCGAGCCGGTGGTATGGCTGGACGGGCTGGATATCCCGCTGGTGCAGCAGTTCGATGCCGGGTTTGCCGAGAACTACCCGGAAGCCCAGCAGCCCGTGACCCGCGCCGAGGGCGACAGCTTTGCCCGCTTCGGGCACAACATGGTGCCGGTGCGGCACCGCGTGACCGATCCCACGTCGCCGATCTTCAGCTACCCGTACGAGCGCTCGCGCGTGGCGCTGGACCAGCTCTACCGCAACGGCGAGCTGGATGCGTGGGACGGTGTCAAGCTGCGCTATATCAACCCGGCCACCGGTGGCTGGCCGATGCCCACCATCGCCACCTTCATGCAGTACCTGCCCGCGGGCTTCCAGGGCAAGACCTACCGCAGCACCGATGCCACCGTGTACTGCGTGGTGGAAGGGCGCGGCACGGTCCGCATTGGCGACGCGCAGTTCCAGTTCGAGCCGCGCGATGTTTTCGTCGCCCCGTCGTGGGCGCCGGTGCAGCTGGGGGCGCTGGAAGACGCGGTGCTGTTCAGCTATTCCGACCGGCCCGTGCTGTCCGCGATGAACCTGCTGCGCGAAGCGCGCACCTGAGCATCCCGCAACCCTGGTCCGATCTGCCCCGGGCGGTGCCTGCGCGCACCGCCGGAGGCCTCCCGCATACCTGACGATTTCCGGAAACTCCGAACCATGTCCTACGTCTTCACGCCCTCCGCCATCGTTTCCATTCCCGTTGCCGGCAGCGACGACCAGTTCGCCGTGCGCCGCGTCTACTGCGTGGGCCGCAACTACGCCGCCCATGCCCGCGAGATGGGTTTCGATCCCGACCGCGAGCCGCCGTTCTTCTTCTGCAAGCCGGCCGACGCGATCGTCCCGGTGCAGGCCGGCACCACGCTGGACCTGCCGTATCCGGCGCAGACGCAGAACTACCACTACGAGGCCGAGCTGGTGGCAGTCATCGGCAAGGCCGGTTCGGATATCCCCGTCGAACAGGCACTCGAACACGTCTGGGGCTATGCCGTCGGCCTCGATATGACCCGCCGCGACCTGCAGATGAAGATGCGCGAAATGGGCCGCCCCTGGGAAATCGGCAAGGCCTTCGATGCCTCGGCGCCGGTCGCCCCGATCCACCGCGCCAGCGAGATCGGCCACCCGCAACAGGCCGGCATCTGGCTGACCGTCAATGGCGAGACCAAACAACGCAGCGACGTGTCGCACCTGATCTGGTCGGTGGCGGAGACGGTGGCCTACCTGTCACAGTTCTTCCGCCTGGAGCCGGGCGATGTGATCTTCACCGGCACGCCGGAAGGCGTGGGCGCGGTCAAGGCCGGCGAGACCATGGTCACGGGCGTCGATGGCCTCGGCGAGTTGACCGTGCGCGTAGTCTGAACCCGCGTGAATTGCAGCACACAGGCATTACCGATCATGCAGCTCTATAGTTTCTTCAACAGCTCGACGTCCTACCGGGTGCGCATCGCGCTGGCCCTCAAAGGCCTGCCGTACGACTACCTGCCGGTCAATATCCGCACCGGCCAGCACCACGAGCCGGAGTATGTCGACGGCATTAACCCGTCCGCGTCCGTGCCCGCGCTGGTGGATGGCAGTTTTACGCTCGGGCAGTCGTTCGCGATCATCGACTACCTGGACGCCCGCCATCCCGAGCCGCGCCTGCTCCCGCAAGACCCGGTACAGCGTGCGCGGGTGCTGGAACTGGCCACGCTGATCGGGTGCGATATCCACCCCGTCAACAACCTGCGCGTGCTGCGCTACCTGCAGGATGTGCTGAAGGTCACGCCCGAGCAGAAGGACGCCTGGTACCGCCACTGGATCGATGAAGGCATGGCCGGCGTGGAGCGCCTGCTGGCGCTGCACGGGCATGGCAGGTGGTGCTTCGGTGATGCGCCCACGCTGGCCGACGTCACGCTGGTGCCGCAGGTAGCCAATGCGCTGCGCATGGGCTGCGACCTCGGTCGCTACGAGCGCGCGATGGCGGTCTACGCCCACGCCAGCGCCCATCCCGCCTTTGCCCAGGCGGCGCCTGGACGCCAGCCTGACTACACCGCCTGACGCATCGCGCAGGCCAGGAGACAAGACATGAGCAGTACCAACAACGCGACCGGCAAGGTCCTCATCATCGGCGGCGGCATCGGCGGCCTGGCCGCGGCGCTGGCGCTCGCACGCCAGGGCATCCGCATCGAACTGCTGGAGCAGGCCGAACAGATCGGCGAGATCGGCGCCGGCATCCAGCTCGCCGCCAACGCCTTTGCCGCGCTCGATGCGCTCGGCGTGGGCGAGGCCGCACGCAGCCGCGCGGTCTTTACCGACTACCTCAGCCTGCGCGATGCCATCGACACCAGCGAGATCGCCCGCGTCGACGTGGGGCAGGCCTACCGCGAGCGTTTCGGCAATCCGTATGCGGTGATCCATCGCGCCGATATCCACCTGTCGATCCTGGAGGCGGTGCAGGACCACCCGCTGATCACCTTCCGCACCAGCACGCGCGTCGAGCAGCTGCTGCAGGACGACAAGGGCGTGACCGTGATCGACCAGCACGGCGAGCACCACCGTGGCGATGCGGTGATCGGCTGCGACGGCGTCAAGTCCGCCATCCGCCAGGCGCTGATCGGCGATGAGCCCCGCGTCACCGGCCATGTGGTTTACCGCGCCGTGGTCGACGTCGCCAACATGCCGCAGGACCTGCAGGTCAACGCACCGGTGGTATGGGCCGGCCCGCACTGCCACCTGGTCCACTACCCGCTGCGCGGCGGCCAGCAGTACAACCTGGTGGTGACCTTCCACAGCCGCGAACAGGAAACCTGGGGCGTGCGCGACGGCAGCAAGGCAGAAGTGCTGTCGTACTTCGAAGGCATCCACCCGCTGCCGCACCAGATGCTGGACCGCCCGACCTCCTGGAAGCGCTGGGCCACCGCCGACCGCGACCCCGTGGAGCGCTGGAGCTTCGGCCGCGCCACCATCCTGGGCGACGCCGCGCACCCGATGACGCAGTACGTGGCGCAGGGCGCCTGCCAGGCACTGGAAGATGCGGTCACGCTGGGCGAAGCGGTGAAGGCGGCGGGCGGTGATTTCGAAGCGGCGTTCAAGCTTTACGAGCAGGCACGCATCCCGCGCACCGCACGCGTGCTGTACGCCGCGCGCGACATGGGCCGGGTCTATCACGCCAAGGGCGTCGACCGCCTGGTGCGCAACAGCCTGTGGACCGGCCGCACGCAGGCCCAGTTCTACGACGCGCTGCAGTGGCTGCACGGCTGGCGCGCCGAGAAGTGCCTCAGTCAGACGCCGTGGCTCTAGTCCGCTGACGGCGGGTTTCTTTTCTCTCACCGTAAATCCCGATAGCGAACCGGCGGCCTATGGAGCCGCCGGCCGTGACTCGCCCCTAATCCCTGGCAACAAGGAGGAGACACCATGCCTGCCAGCCAACCCCTGAACGTCACCGCGTTCATCGACCGCCAGCCGCTGTCGGCGTTCCAGGTGACTATCGTCGTACTGTGCTTCCTGATCGTGGCTGTCGATGGCTTCGATACCGCCGCGATCGGCTTTATCGCACCTGCCATCCGTGCGGAATGGCAGCTCACGCCGGCGCAGCTCGCACCTTTGTTCGGCGCCGGGCTCGGCGGCCTGATGGTCGGCGCGTTCCTGTTCGGCCCGCTGGCCGACCGCTTTGGTCGCAAGAGCGTGCTGGTGCTGTCGGTGTTGTTCTTCGGCGCGGCCAGTTTGGCTTCGGCGTGGTCCCATGACCTGTGGACGCTGGTGCTGCTGCGCTTCCTGACGGGGCTCGGCCTGGGTGGCGCGATGCCCAACGCGATCACGCTGACGTCCGAGTTCTGCCCGGACAAGCGCCGTTCCTTCCTCGTCACGACCATGTTCTGCGGCTTTACGCTGGGTTCGGCTTTTGGCGGCCTTGCTTCGGCCGGGCTGATCGAAGCGTTCGGCTGGCGCTCGGTGCTTGTGGTGGGTGGTGTGCTGCCACTGGCGCTGGTTGTCCTTCTGGTGTGGCTGCTGCCGGAGTCAGTGCGCTATCTGGTGCTCAAGGGCAAGTCGCGGGACCGGATCGTGGCCACGCTGCAGCGGATCGCGCCGAAGGAGGATCTGCGGGATGCTACGTTCTCGGTGGGTGAACAGCGCACCGCCAGTTCGCCGGTGCGGCACCTGTTCCGCCCCGAACTGCTGCGCGGCACGCTGCTGTTCTGGCTGACGTTCTTCATGAGCTTGCTGGTGATCTACCTGCTGTCGAGCTGGCTGCCCACGTTGCTGCGCGGGACCGGCCAGTCGATGCGGACCGCGGCGCTGGTGACCACGATGTTCCAGGTTGGCGGGACGGTGGGGGCGATTGTGCTGGGCTGGCTGATGGATCGGTTCAATCCGCACTATGTGCTGGCGTCGAGCTATTCGTTGGCTGCGGTATGCGTCGCGGCGGTGGGAAGCGTTGCGACCGATCCGGTTGCGGCAGGCATCGCGGTGTTCTTTGCAGGTTTCTGCATCTCGGGATCGCAAGTGGGTGGCAATGCGCTGTCCGCCAGCTTCTATCCGACCGATTGCCGTGCTACCGGCGTGAGTTGGGCCAACGGCGTTGGCCGGATCGGATCGGTGGTCGGATCGGTTGGCGGGGCGACGATGCTGTCGATGGGGCTGGGGATGCCGGCGTTGTTCGCGCTGATCGGCGTGCCTGCACTGGTCGCCGCGTTGTCGATGTTCTCGCTGGGGGTGGTACGGCGTGAGAGGGTGGTTGGAACGCTGGCGGTTTGAAGGTTGGTTGGCTTCCTATCCAGTGATTCTCAAATGAGTGCGAGAGCCAGCAAGCAGCCGACGGAGTGCTGTATCGCTGGCCCTTCTGGGGGGGGCGGCCCGGCAGGCCCTACAGCTTCCCTTCAATCGACTTGCGCTCCAGCCAGATTTCCTGCACGAAGGGATCCGTGACGCCATAGACCCCGTGCCCCTTGCGCATGATCAGGTTCGTCGCCATCAGTTCATTGACCACCGGTTGTGCCTCCTCAATCCGGACTTCGCGTCCGATTGCCGCGGAATACGCGGCGGCGGACTCCGCCGAGAACAACCCGCGGGCGTCACCGTCAGAACAGGCTATGCGGTCGAAAATCGCTGTGGCTAATCCGCCCAACTGTTCGAGCTTCATCAGTTCGAGGTCCGCGGCTGTCGATCGGAGCGTGTTGGCGATCACCGGCAGATGTTCGTCCGGATCGCTGCCTGGCGGCAGGTGGAAGTGCAATTGCCGCAAGGCCTTGATCATCTCTTCTGGACGGCTGCCCAACGCATGGAACGCCTGGACCGCTACCTCCGGCGACGGCAGGGCGCTGAATCCCTCGGCCGACAGGCGTTCAAGCAGGTACGCGACATAGTCTTCGCCGAGTACCGGATAAGAGATCGAGGTGGCACCGGCGAAGGCCTGGTTGCGGCGTGCCGTCAGTTCGCCCACCAGCGCCCGGTGCGATCCAGTGCCTACGAAGAGGAAGTACCCTGGCGTGCCGGGGCGCGGGTTGATGGCGTCGCGCGCGGCCTTGAGCGCGAGCAACATCCGGTTGCCTTCCTCGGAGGTAATGGCGTGCTGCACCTCGTCCACGATGAGGACCACGTTGGTCTTTGCCTTGTCGACCACTTCCGCCAGCGCCTGTGCCAGCGTGGCCCCGCCGGGCTCCCCTACGCTGTCCAGCTTGAATCCGAACTTGAAGCCAAAGGCGCCGATGTCAGCACCGGCAACTCGCTTCAGGTGCTTGAGGGCTGCAGAGCCGGGCTGCTCCAGATCGGCTAATGTTCTTTTCACTGCTGCCAGAATGAGTGCGGCAGGGCTGCGCTGCGTGTCGCTCCAGAGATCGACATAGATCACGATCGCCCCGTCGGCCTCCAGGGCCGGAACGAGGTCGTTGAGCAGGAACGTGGTCTTGCCGGTGCGCCTTAGGCCGGACAAGAAGAGGCCGGAACGCAAGCCTTCGTCCAGGACCCCAGGGTGCAGCAATTGCCGCGCCATCTGGGCGGCAAGGGCAGGGCGGCGATAGATGTTGGCCATGGCGCACTTAATGGAAATTATTGGATTCCAATAATTATAGCCTAGCCATAATTTGTACTAAACCATGCGCTATGGGCGTGACCGTTGCCTCTGTAAGTGCAGCAAAGATATCTTATTGGGGCGAATCCCTTTCAACCTTCAGCGGCGCTGTGCTCGCCGACACCCGCCACAAAATCCTCCCCCTCCGGCAACCCCAACGAAAACCTTACCGGAAAATTCACAGCAATCCCGTCCTCGCCGGCTACCCGCCGCACCACCTGCCGCGCCTGGACGTGAGGGTCTTCGAACAACGCCGTCGCCCCCAGCACCGGGGAGAATGGAATATCCAGTGGTCCGAAAAGCGCCTCCCAATCCGCCAGGTCACGGGTACGGAACACCGCTGCCAGCAGGTCATTCACCGCCAGCTTGTGCCCGTGCCGCCCCGCACGCGTGGCAAAACGCGGATCACGCAGGTCGGGAAACTCATCGCCAAGCGCCTCGCACAGGTTGACCCAGAACTTGTTCTCCAGAATCCCCATCGCGAGATGACGGCCATCGCGCGTCTCGAACAGGTCGTTCTCCGGCATCACTGTCGGCGATTCATGCGGCGCCGCCTCATGTCCCCGCGCCGCCCATGCCCCGTGCGCGGTCCAGGACAGGATCGCATCATGGATCGAGACATCGAGATGCTGTCCTCGCCCATGCTGTCGCGCACTCATGATCGCAACGGCAAGCGACAGCGCCGCGTAGCCGGAAGCGGCATAGTCTGACACCCGCACGCGCGGACGCGACACCACGTCATGCACCTGTACCGGCGTCGCCCAGTATCCCGCCAGCGCCAGGTAGTTCAGGTCATGTCCGGCGTGCTTCGCATAAGGACCCGTCTGGCCGAAGCCGGACACGGAACAAAGCACGATGGCCGGATTGACCGCCGCCAGCGCTTCATAGCCCAGCCCCAGCCGCGCCATCACGCCCGGCCGGAAGCCTTCCACCACGGCATCGGCATTGCGCACCAGCTCGAGAAAGGCTTCGCGGCCCGCGTCCGTCTTCAGGTCCAGCGCAACCGAGCGCTTGCCGCGATTGAACTGCGCAAATACCGCCGGCCCAAGCTGTCGTGCGGTATCGCCGGTACCGGGCTGCTCGACCTTGATCACATCGGCCCCCAACTGCCGCAGCAGACTGCACGCGTGCGGTCCTGGCAACAGCTGGCTGGCATCGATGATGGTGACGTCCTTCAGGCAGGACCATTCTGGCTTCATGCGGAATCCCGTTTTCAATGCGGAGGGGCTCAGCCCAGGTCGCCAAGCATGCCGATCGACTTCATCAGCTCGGCATAGCGGGTATTGTCGGCGGCGACCACGGTGCCGAACTGCGCGGGTGAGGCGCTGCGGCGCAGCTCACCCGCGTTGGCCTTGAGCTGGGCGTCGAAGACGCCGGCGGTCTGCAGGGCGCTGACGGCGGCATGGAGCTTCTGCGTCAGTTCGGCCGGGAAATTGGCCGGTGCGAACAGCCCGCTCCAGTTGTCGATGACAAAGCCCGGCGGCAGTGCCTCGGCCATCGTCGGCACGTCGGGAAAGAATGGCGAACGCGCCGCGGCGGTGACCGCCAGTACGCGGATCTGCCCGTTTCGCACGTATTGCGTGGCAGTGCCCAGCACCGGCATGCCGAACTGGGTCTGGCCAGTCAGCATCGCGGTGATGATCTCCGGCGCGCCCTTGTAGGGGATGTGCACGGCATCGCAGCCGGCCTGGTGCAGCATGGTTTCGACCGCGAGATGGGCGATGCTGCCTTTGCCGCCGGAGCCGTAGTTGAACCTGCCGGGCGCTTTCTTCATCGCTGCGACCAGTTCGCCGGCGGTCTTGTAGGGCGACGATGCCGGCACGACCAGCGCCGTCGGGCCACCGGAGAGCGCCGTGATCGGCGTGAAGTCACGCGCCGGGTCGTACGGCATCTTGCGGTACATGTGCACGTTGATCACATGTGTGTTGGCGAGAATCCCCAGCGTATAGCCGTCCGGCGCGGCACGGCGCAGCGCGCTGGCGCCGATGATGCCGCCGGCGCCGGGCATGTTCTCGACCACCAGCGGCTGCCCGAGCTTGTTGCCCAGCTCCGCCGACAGCGTGCGGGCAACGTTGTCCGGCGTGCTGCCGGCGATAAAAGGAACGATCAGCCGGATCGGGCGGCTGGGGTACGGGGTGGCGGCGCGCGCGGGCAGCAGCAGGCTGCCCAGCGCGGCGGCGCCGGCGGTGGCAAGCCAGTCTCGGCGGTTCATGCGTAGTCTCCGTGGTCTTGTCGTATTGTCCTCATGCCGGCGGCGACCGTGCCGCCGGCACGGTCAGGCGTTCTGCTGCATCGGTTCGAGAATAGCGCGCGCTATGGTGTTGCGCTGGATCTCGCTGGTGCCGGTGAAGATGCGGAACATGCGCAGCTTGCGGAAGGTCTGTTCGACCGGGTGGCCGCGGGTGACGCCGACGTTGCCGTGGATCTGCACGGCCTTGTCGGCCACCTCGAAGCAGCGCTCCGAGACAAAGAGCTTGCAGGCCGCGGCCTTCATGCGCAGGTCGGCGCCGGCATCGGCCAGCGCGGCGGTGTGCGCGATCATGCTTTCGCAGGCCCACAGCGCCGCGGCCATGTCGGCCAGCATGTGCTGGATCGCCTGGAAGCGCGCGATCGGGCCGCCGAACTGGCGCCGTTTGCCGGCGTATTCCACCGACGACTGGTACGCCCGTGTCGCCAGCCCCAGCATGGTCGGGCAGTGCAGCAGCCGGTTGACGTTGATGCGCGACATGCCCAGCTTGAAGCCATTGCCCTCGCCGCCGAAGATATTGGCGCGCGGGACGCGCACGTTGTCGAAGTGGATATCGCCATCGATGTGCTGGCCGGACATCGGCACGTACTCGTTGGTCACGGTCACGCCGGGCAGGTCCAGGTCGACCAGCACCGCGCTGATGGCGGGCGGCGTGGTGCTGGCGTCGGTCACGCACATGACGATGGCGAAGTCCGCGAACGGTGCGCCGCTGATGTAATGCTTGCCGCCGTTGATGATGAGGTCGTCGCCGTCGGCGATGGCGCTGGTCTTGATGCTTTGCGCGTCCGATCCGGAGTGCGTTTCCGTCAGCGCGAAGCAGGTCGATTTCTCGCCGCGGATGACGGGCTCGAAGTACTGCTTCAGCTGCGCCGGCGTGGCGTACCTGAGCATATTGCCCACGCGCGGCGGGCCGCCCAGGTCGCCCAGCACGTGCGGGGCCAGGGCAGAGCCGCTGGCGGCCAGGTCGGCCTTGAGCGCGCATTGTTCCTGGATGTTCAGGCCCTTGCCGCCGAGTGCCGTGGGCAGGCAGGCGGCGTAGAAACCCAGCTCGCCGGAGCGGCGCCAGACATTGCGCAGCGTCTCGCGCGGCCAAACGTCTTCAGAGTCCAGCCCGAGTTCGCGCTCCAGCGGGAGGAGCTCTTCGTCGATAAAGCGGCGGATGCCGGCGCGCGTTTCGGCCAGGACGGGATTGGTCAGGTGATCGAACATAACAGTCTGGCTCCTTAGTTGACGCGGCGCTCGACGCCCTGCCAGTAGCGCTCGCGCACGATCTTGCGGGCCAGCTTGCCGCTGGCGTTCTTGGGCAGCTCGGCGACGAAATCCACCGAGCGCGGCGACTTGTAGTCCGCGATGCGCTCGCGGCAATGGGTGATGAGCTGTTGCGCGGTCGCCTCGCGGCCCGGACGCAGCGTCACCACGGCCTTGACGCTTTCGCCCCAGGTGTCGTCGGGGATGCTGATGACGCAGGCTTCCAGCACGTCGGGGTGCTGGTACAGCGTGGCTTCCACTTCAGTCGGATAGACGTTGAAGCCGCCGGAGATGATCATGTCTTTCTTGCGGTCCACCAGGTATAGGTAGCCGGCGTCGTCCACGCGCGCCATGTCGCCGGTGTGCAGCCAGCCGTCGACGATGGTTTCGCGGGTCAGCTCCGGCTCGCCCCAGTAGCCCTGGAACACGTCTTCGCCGCGGATCACCAGTTCGCCGATCTCGCCCACCGCGACCTCCTGACCCTGCTCGTCGACCACGCGCACTTCGGTTTCGTTCAAGGCGCGGCCGCACGAGGCCAGGCGTTCGGGGTGATGTGCGATCGCTTGCGCGTGGTCCGCCGTCGACAGGCGCGTAACGCCGGAGGTCGATTCGCTGGCGCCGTAGCCCTGCGACAGGATTGGCCCGATGCGCTCCCACGCCTCGCGTATGCGCGCCGGCGCCATCGGCGCGGCGCCGTAGGCCAGGGTCTTGAGGCTGGACAGGTCCGCCTGCGCCAGCGTGGGCTCGGCCAGCAGCATGTTGATCATCGCCGGCACCATGAACACGTGCGTGATGCGCAGCCGCGCCACCTCGGCCAGGAAGTGCGCGGGCTCGAACTTGTCGAACAGCACCAGCGTGGCGCCCAGGTAAAGGTAGGGCTGCATCAGCATGCCGGAGGCGTGCGTGACCGGCCCGATCAGCGCCAGCCGGTCACCGGGCCGGGCCGGCCGGTCCATGCCGGAAACCATCTTGCGCAGCGCTGCCATGCGGTTGCCGTAGCTCTGCATGGCGGCCTTGATCTTGCCGGTGGAGCCCGATGAGAAGTGCAGCACCGCCAGGTCGTCCGCAGCGGGGGTGATGTCAGGCGACTCCGTGCCGGCATTGGCGAGCAGCGCTTCATATTCGACATAGCCTGCCGGCGCCTCGCCGATGGCGATAAAGGTCTCGATGCTGCCAAAGCCCGGCGTCGCGCCCGAATACCCGGTATAGCCGGGCCCGGCGATCAGCACGCGCGGCGTGCAGTTCTCGACCACATCGCTGGCCTCGGATGCGGTGAAGCGCGGATTAAGCGCCGCCTTGACCAGCCCGGCCTTGTAGAGCGCGCATTCCAGCTCGACCAGCTCGGGCCGGTTGCGCGCCTGTACCGCCACGCGGTCTCCGCGCTGCAGGCCCAGCGCCAGCAGTGCGTTGGCCAGGCGGGTAGAACGCTCGTCCAGCTGGCGGTAGGTCACCACCTGGTCGTGATAAAGGATGGCGGGCTGGTCGCCCCAGTAGCGCGCGGCGCGGCGCAGGAAGTACGCGAAACCCATGCTGTCTCCGTGATGCTCGATGGTTCTGGGCGGGCATTTTTGTGTGTACCCGTGCGCCGTAGTCTGTAAGATGGCTGGCATCACCACAATGAAGCAATGGCTATAAAGTCATAACCATTGGGAATGAGGTAATGGAGACGCGGGATATCGAATACATCCTCGCCGTGGCGGCGCACGGCGGCATTGGCCGCGCGGCCGACGCGCTGGGCATCAGCCAGCCGGCGCTGACCAAGGCGGTACAGCGCGTTGAGATGCAGGCGGGGCTGCCGCTGTTCGAGCGCACCGCCAACGGCATGACCGCCACCTACGCCGGCACGCGGTTCCTGGAGCGGGCGCAGCGGATCCGGCTGGAGTACGAGGACGGGATCAAGGAGATGCTGGGCATCCGCACCGGTGAGCAGGGCATCCTGCGGCTGGGCTATTCACCGTCGATACCGGGCAAGGTGATCCTGGGTGCCTGCCGGCAACTGGTGCGCGAGCGGCCGGTGGCGCGGCTGCGGCTGCGCCGGCGCCTGGCGCGCGACTTGTTGGACCTGCTGGCCGCGGGTGAACTGGATATGGCAGTAGCGCCTGCCCCGCAAAAGCCGACCAGCGCTGGGGACTTTGCGGTGGAGCCACTGTTCGACGACCGCCTGGTCGTGGTGGCGGATGAAGGACATGCGCTGCTGCAGCGGCGCAAGCTGCGGCTGGCGGACTTGGCCGACCAGGAGTGGCTGCTGCCGGAAGCGCATATCACGCTGCGCCAGCAGGTCGATGCCGCGTTCCGCCAGCGCGGGCTGCCCGAGCCTAAGCTGCGTATCGAGATCGATTTCGGCAGCACCTCGCTGTTCGCGCTGATGCAGGGCACGCAGATGCTGAGCATCGCCAATGAAGGCGGCGATGCCATGCAGCACGGCCTGCGCGCGCTGCCGCTGGCGCTGGAGGAGCTCGACCTGCGCCGGCGCATCGGCGTGATCACTCGCGCCGGCGCCTACCTGTCGCCGCTGGCGCAGCGGCTGACGTCGCTGCTGCGCGAGCACAGCCGATAGCAGCGCCGGCGCTTATTGCAGCGGGATCTTCGCCACGGCGGCCAGCCGCTTCCAGCGCACGATCTCGTCCTTCTGGTACTGGCGCATTTCCGCCGGCGACGACAGGATCAGCTTTGTCGACTGGCGCGTGTAGTAGTCGCGCACGTCCGGTGCGTTGCCGGCCTGCGTGAACAGGTCTTGCAGCCGCTTCACCACCGCCGGCGGGGTCTTGGCGGAAATCGCCGCGGCCACCCAGTTGTAGGCCAGGAAGTCCGGCAGGCCGGCCTCGACGATCGACGGCACTTCCGGCAGCAGCGGCGAGCGTTGCGGCGCGGTAAAGGCCAGCGCGCGGATCTTGCCGCCGCGCGCCAGTTCGATGGCACCAGTGGCATCGACCACGGCAAAGTCCACGTTGGCCGCCATCACGCCATTGATGGCATCGCCCGCGCCCTTGTACGGCACGGAGGTGGTCTTGATCTTCGCCAGCTCATTGAGCCATTCGCTGTACAACGTGTATGAGATCGAGCCCGAGCCGTAGTTGAGCGCGCCGGGCCGCTTGCGGGCGTCTTCCAGCAGGTCTGCCAGCGTGCGGTAGGGCGAGCTGGCCGGCACGATGATCAGGCACGGCCCGCGTGACAGCAGGGTGATCGGCGCGAAGTCGGTCAGCGGGTCATAGGGCAGCTTGCGGAAGGTGGCGGCGTTGGTCGACAGCGTGGAATTGCTGCCGATAAACACCGTGTAGCCGTCTGCCGGCGCATTCAGCGCGGTCTGCACGCCGATAAAGCCGTTGCCGCCGGGCTTGTTCTCCACCACCACGCCCTGGCCGGTGAGTTCGCCGATTTTCTTGGCGAACATGCGGGCGGTTGTGTCGGTGCCGCTGCCGGCCGGGAACGGCACGATAAAGCGCATCGGGCGTGTGGGGAAGGCATCTTCCGCGGCCGGCGCGGCCAGCGGTGCGGCGATGCCGGCCAGCGCTGCAGCGGCCATGCCCAGGAAGCGGCGGCGCGAACGGAAAGGCTGTTGCATGGTGTCTCCTTCGGTCGGAAAACCCGGCGTGTTCCCGCCGGTGCAAGGGATCGGTGTGGCTCAGCGGCGCAGGCCGAGCAGGTCGCGCGCAATCACCCAGCGGTGGACTTCGCTGGGCCCTTCATAGATGCGCATCAGGCGGGTTTCATTGGCCATCTGCTGCAGCGGCAGCTCCTTGGTCATGCCCATCGCGCCAAAGGTCTGCATCGCGTGGTCGATCACCTCCCAGGCCATTTCCGTGGCGAAGACCTTGATCATCGATACCTGCGTACGCGCCTCATCGCCGGCATCGATGCGGCTGGCGGCCTCGTACGTCATCAGGCGGCAGGCGTGGATGCGCGTGGCGGCATCCGCCACCCACCACTGGATCGCCTGGCGCTGCGCCAGCGGCGCGCCGAAGGTCTGGCGCTGCGGTGCGTACTCGCAGATCATGTCGAGCGCGCGCTGGGCGCGGCCGATGCACCACGCGGCCATCTGCACGCGGCGCGTGGACAGGCGCGCCTGCATCGGCGCAAAGCCCTGGCCTTCGGTGCCCAGCAGTTGCGAGGCGGGGATGCGGCAGTCTTCCAGCACGACTTCATAAGTGGAGGCACCGCCGATCATCGGGATGCGCCGTTCCACGCGCAGGCCGGGCGTGCCGCGCTCGACGATAAAGGCCGAGATGCCGCCACGCGCACCCTTTGCCTTGTCGGTGACGGCCATCACGATGGTCCAGTCGGCCCGCGCTGCGCGGCTGATCCAGATCTTGCGGCCGTTGAGTACCCAGTGGTCGCCGTCGCGTTCCGCGCGCGTAGTCATCATGGCGGGGTCGCCGCCGGCGCCGGGCTCGGAAATGGCGATGGCCGAGACCGTTTCGCCGCGCGCATATGGCGCCAGGTAGCGTTCGCGCTGGGCCTCGCTGGCGGTCAGCATCAGCATGCGCAGGTTGGGCGAGTCCGGCGGCAGCTCGTACGGCGTGATGGTCTTGCCGAGTTCTTCGTTGACGCCGACCATCGCCACCGCGGGCAGGTCGGCGCCGCCCATCTCGGTGGGGGCGTCCAGCCCCCACAGGCCAAGCTCGCGCGACATGCCGTCCAGGCGCGCGTGTTCTTCCGGCAGCAGCGTGAGCTGCCCGCCCTCGGCCTCGCGGGCCAGTACCGCCGGCTCCAGCGGGATCAGCTGCTCGCGTACGAAGCGCGCGACCAGGTCCTTGAGCATGCGGTGTTCTTCATCCAGCTCGAAATTCATGCGTGTCTCTCCTTGCTATGCCGGGCCGCCGCCATGCGCGGCGGGCGGGGTGATGCCGATTTCCTGCAGAACCTCGGCGGTGTGTTCTCCCAGCGCCGGTGCGTGGCGGCGCAATGACAAGGGTGTGGCCGAGAAGCGCGCAGCCGGGCGCACTTCGCGCAGCGGGCCTTCGGTGGGGTGGTGGGTGGCCTGGAACAGTCCCACGGCGCGCAGGTGCGGATGCTCGACCAGCGCATCGAGGCCGTAGATCGGCGTGGCGGGGATGTCGAGCGATTCGAACAGCGCCATCCATTCGTCGGTGCTGCGCTCAGGCGTCAGTTCGGCCAGGTGGCCGTACAGTGCGCGGATATTGGCATTGCGCTGTGCACGGTCGCCTACCTCGTAGCGGTCGGCAAGGTCGTCCCGGCCGACCGCGCGGAAGAAGGCGTGCCAGTGGCGTTCGGTGTAGGGCAGCGCGCAGATCCAGCCGTCGCGGGTGGGCGCGGGGCGGCGCCCGCCCTGCAAGAGCCGCGCATAGCCGGCGCCGGCAGGGGCGGGCTCGAAGGTCAGGCCGCCCAGGTGCTCGGCCATTACGAAGGCGGCCATGGTCTCGAGCATCGGCACTTCGACCGACTGGCCCACGCCATGGCGCTCGCGGTGCAGCAGCGCCGCCAGCACGGCATTGGCAAGCGCCAGCCCGGTGGTCTTGTCGGCGATCAGGCTGGGCACGTATTCCGGCCGTTCGCCGCTGCCCGAGCCCAGCGCCACCAGCCCGCAGCCAGCCTGGATGATGTCGTCGAAAGCGGGCTTGTCGCGGTGCGGGCCGTCCTGGCCGAAGCCGGTCGCCACGCAGTAGACGATGCGCGGGTTGATGCGCGCCACCGCGTCATAGCCAAAGCCCAGCCGCTCGATCGCCGCCACGCGCATGTTGTGCACCAGCACATCGGCACCGGCGATCAGCGCGCGCAGCGCTTCGGCGCCCTCTGGCGTCTTCAGGTCGAGCACGGCCGAGCGCTTGTTGCGGTTCAGCGCCAGGTAGATCGAGCTCATGCCGGCGTGCTGCGACACACCGTTGGCGCGCATCAGGTCGCCTTCCGGCCCTTCGATCTTGATCACGTCGGCGCCAAAGTCCGCCAGCACCTGCGTGGCCAGCGGGCCGAGCACGACCGAGGTGAGGTCCAGTACGCGGATGCCGTCCAGCGGGCCGGCGGGCGTGGCGCGGGGGTCTTGTCGGGGCACGGGTTCCCTCCTTGTCGGCTGCATGGCTTAGCGGCGGTGGAACACCGGCGTGCGGCGTTCGGCCATCGCGGCCACGCCTTCCCGGAAGTCTTCGCTGCGGAACTGACCGCGCTGGATCGCCAGCTCGCGCTGGTTGACTTCGGCGATGCGGTCGGCCAGCCCCTCACGCAGCGTGGCGCGCGTGGTCTCCACGGCCAGCGGCGCGGAGGTAGCGATCTCCTGCGCCAGCGCCATGGCGCGGTCGTTGACGTCGGCCTTGGCCACCAGTTCGTCGGCCAGGCCGATGGCCACCGCATCGGTGCCGGTGATGCGGCGGCCGGTGTAGAACAGCAGCGCGGCCTGCTGCTCGCCCACCAGCCGCGGCAGCGTCACGCTGAGGCCGAAGCCGGGGTGGAAGCCCAGCCGGTTGAAGTTGGCGCTGTAGCGCGCCTCGGCGCAGGTCACGCGGAAATCGGCCACCAGTGCCAGCCCCAGTCCGGCGCCGATGGCAGCCCCTTCCACCGCGGCGACGATGGGCTTGCGGTTGCGGTAGAGCTTCATCGCATGCACGTAGAAGCCGGCGGGGTCGTTGGCGACCTCGCCCTGGCCGGCGCCGCTGAAGTCCGCGCCGGCGCAGAAGGCGCTGACGCCGGAAGCCAGCACGATGGCGCGGCAGCCGGGGTCGTCGTCCAGCGCCAGCAGGGTGTCGGCCAGGCGCCGCATCAGGTCGGCATCGACAAAGTTGTGCGGCGGACGGGACAGCACGATGCGGGTGACGTGGCCGTCTCGGGTCAGCTGGATATCGGCATCGGATGACATGCGGGGCGCTCCTCTGTGATTGGGTCCGGCGCGGGCCGGTGGAGCACACAGTATTCGCGCTGCGGCGCCTCGCCGCTATACTCGAATTTTACTAACTGAAATTATGCGGCGATGGCTGAGACAGCACAGGAGCAGGCGTCGACGCGGCGGCTCACCCACCAGACCGGGCGTTTCACCCGCGACACCGCGGGCAGCCAGTCGCTGGAGCGGGGACTGGTGCTGCTGCGCGCCTTCCGTATCGGCACCACCAGCCTGACCAATGCCGAGCTGGCGGCGCGCACCGGCCTGCCGCGCCCCACCGTCAGCCGGCTGACGCGCTCGCTGGTGGACGCGGGCTTCCTGCGCTACGACGTCAATGAACGGGCCTACCGGCTGGCGCCGGTGGTGCTGAGCCTGGCCGATGCCTTTCACCACGCCAACCGCGCGGCGGACATCGCGCTGCCGCTGATGCGCAAGGTGGCCGAGGCCGACAAGGTCAACGTGGGGCTGGCCGTGGGCGATCAGCTGGAGATGGTGTACCTGGCCTCGATCCGCCATAGCCGCGACAGCGTATCGCGCACGCGGCGCGTGGTGCCGGGCTCGCGCGTGCCGATGGAGCTGACGGCGATCGGGCTGTCGTGGCTGGGGGCGTTGCCGCCGGGCGTGCGGGAAGACATGCTGGACGGCATTGCGGCACGGCAGGGCGACGCGTGGCCCGCCATGCGTGCGTGCGTGCTGCGCGCGATTGCCCAGTCGCAGCAGCGCGGCTTTTGCACGGCTGCGTACCAGCCGGGGCACCTGTTGGCGGTGGGCGCTGCGTTCTGGGGCCCGGACCAGCAGCTGTACGGGCTGAACATCAGCTTCCCGTATTCAGCGAGCGAGCGCAGGCGCGACAACGCCCGCTATGCCGTCAAACTGGAGCGCCTGGTGGACGATATCCAGGCGGCGTGGCGGCGCGCCGGTGCTGGCTAGCCCTGGCGTCAGTACACCGGCACCATGCCGGCGGGCCGGTTCTTGAAGCGCCGGTGGACCCAGTAATACTGCTCCGGCATGGTCGCGATCTGGGTTTCCAGGAAGGCATTCATGCGGCGCGAATCCTCCTCCACGCTGCCCGACGGAAAGCCCTCCAGCGCGTCGAACACGCGCAGACGGTAGCCGCGATAGTTGGGCAGGACCTCGGTGGTGAAGGGCACCACGCGCGCGCCGGTCATGCTGGCCAGGCGCGAGGCCGAAGTCAGCGTGCAGGCCGGCACGCCGAAGAACGGCACGAACACGGAATCCGTGACGCCGAAGTCCATGTCCGCCGCCAGCATCACCGGGCAGCCCGCGCGCAGCGTGCGCACCACCTGCTTGCCGCTGCCGCTGCGCGGGATCATCTCCGCACCGAAGCGCCCGCGCTGCGTGCGCGAGATCTCGTCGAGCATCGGGCTGGACATCCTGGTGTACAGCGAGGCCACCGGGTGGCGCATCGAATAGAACATGCAGCCGGCCTCGATGCCGACGAAGTGAAAGCCCATGAAGATGGTGGGCTGCTCCGTGCACGAGGCCAGGTCGATGCGGGTGTCCAGTTCGACCAGCTTGCCCAGGCGCTCGGCGCTGCCAAACCATTGGATGCCGCGCTCCAGGTAGCTGCGCAGCACGTGGCCGAAGTGATTGCGCGCCAGGTTCTGGCGCGTGTCTTCGTCCATGTCCGGGAAGCACAGCTTCAGGTTGGTGAGGACGATGCGGCGGCGGCGGCTGGGAATGCGGTAGAGCAGCTTGCCGAGCCCGTCTCCAAGGCGTGCGGTCACGCCATAGGGCAATGCGGCAAGCAGCTTGAAGAGTGCGATGGTCAGTGCGGCCTGGAGCCGTTGGGTCATGAAGATCCTGTGGGGACAGTGGCAGCGGCGGCGGGGCGTCGGCCCGGACAGGCGGCTGCGCGGCAATGGTTGGGCGCCACGGGCTCGTGGCGGGCGGGGTGCGCGCGAAAGCGGTGAAGAGCGATTGCCGGCCGCCCCGGGCGTGGCGCGCGGGCATGTGGCGCGCGGATATTGTCGGGGGCAGCGCAGGTGCGCTAAACGTCGCTGCGTAAGTTTTACCTGAATAGAATACTGTAGCACGCCCGCGCTCCTCGCTGGTGCCCACGACCGTGCGCACTTTCCACTCGCCGGCGCTACGGCTTGCAGCCCACGCCGCGGTGCCGGGCGTCTTCCAGTTGCAGCCGGCGGCCGCCGATTTCGATATCCGGCAGCACCGGCGGCGCCAGCCGGAAGGTGCCGTGCGCCAGCGCCTCGCGCACGGCGGCGCAATCCGGCCCGATATTGACCGTGGCGATCAGGCGCCATGCGCCCGCGGCGTCCTGGCCGAACACCGAGCCGTTGGCGTTGGTGCCGGGAAAGAGCACGACATTGGGCGTGTCCTGGGCGGTCAGCGGCAGCACGTAGGCGTCGCAGCGCATGGCGCGCGAGGTCAGGCAGGCTGGCAGCCGCCAGCGTGGCGTAGCCTGCTGCCAGTCGTTGGCCAGGAATGACGGCGGCACGGCGCGGCCGGGCGTGCGCAGGTCCAGGTTGGCGGCGATTGTGGCGGCATCGGGCGCCGGATGTGGGGCGCGCGCGCCGTCGGGGCTGCGCTGCTGCGCGGCCTGCGCGCTCAGTTCGCGGATGGCGGCGGCCTGCGGTGACGCGGTCTCGGCCTGCAACCGCGCCAGCGCCTGCCGGCCATAGTTGCCGGCGCGCTGGCCCAGGTAGTTGAAATCAAACCGCTGCGGTGCCACGCGCCCGTCAAGCAGCCGCGCCACCTGGCTGTTGACGGCCAGCCGCGCGGGATCGGCCAGCGGTGTGAACAGGGTGGCCAGCACCACCAGCATGACCCAGGCGGTCAGCACATTGACCGGTGCCATCCGCTGCAGCGCGCCGCGCCCGAGTGCGGCCCAGGCATAGCCGATGGCATAGCACAGCGCCACGGCCAGGCACGCGGCCATCAGCACGCGCCGCTCCGACAGGCCGTACTGGCCGATGCGCAGCGCCAGCGCATGCGCGGCGATGGCCGCCAGCGGCAACAATGTCAGGCAGGCGGCGCGGGCCGACCAGAGCAGCGCGCGCGGCAGGGCCTCGTCTTCCTGCCCGCTCTTGAACACGGCATTGACCAGGACCACCTGCAGCGCGATCACCGCCAGCAGCAGCATGCCGGCGTGCCGGGTCGCCCACAGCGGCGCCAGGCCGCGGAACGCCAGCGTCAGCAGGAAGCCGGCCACGATCAGCACCAGCACCGGCAGGATCCAGGACAGCAGCGTCAGCACCAGCGTGCGCACGCCGCGGATAAAGTCGTCGCGCACATCGGTCAGGTGCAAGCCGGCCGCGAACGCCATGGCCACCACGGGGATGTTGAACCACGCCTCGCGCAGCAGCAGCTGCAGGAAATCGAGCTTCAGCAGCATGAACAGCGCGGCGCCCGCCCATAGCACCAGGTACAGCACCGCGGCGAACAGCCCCGCCAGGTGCAGTTGAAGGCCGAGCTTCCAGCTCAGCCGGAAGTAGGCCGGGTACGGGGCAAACGTTCGATGCGCGGTTTCGCCGGCAAGGATCAGCGCGAAGCCGATAAACAGGATGGCCGATGCCGCCTGCACCGCCCGCATGGACGGATAGCTGGTCAGGACGCCGGCTTGCCTCGCCGCCAGCGCGGCCGGATCCAGCTGGCGCCACGCGTCGTGGTAGCCCAGCACCGCCACGACGGCCGCCAGCGCCGCGCACCATAGCAGCAGCCGGCGCCCCGGAAACTGCGTGATGCCGACGATGGCCAGCGGTGGCACCAGCAGGGCCAACAGCACCAGAGGCACGAACACCAGGCTGTTGCGGGCGAAGTCGGAATGGGCGGCGGCTTCGCGATACAAGCCATAGAGCAGCAGGCCTTGCACGATGCCGATCGCAATGCGGATGCCGAGGCCGGAGCGGCCTGGCTGTCCTGTATCGGGGTGTTGATGTTGAATCGACCCTGGGATGATGCGCATGGATTCCTTTTTATGTGGTTCTGGACCGGAAACGCCGTGCAATGATAGCGGCTGGTTTCGCGGTCCCGGAATTCCTGCGTGCGGGAATCATCGCGCCCTGCGCGGTGCCGGCGGCCGGGCTGGCGACCGGCGCTGAGCGGGCTGCCGCAGGCACGATGGCGCTGCCCGTGCCACGTTCCCTAGCGCGGAGCCAGCGTGGAGAGCGTTTCAAGGATGGGCGGCGCTGGCTGGGCTGCCGCAATGGCGCAGTGGCCCGCGCGCACCAGCGCTGGCACCGAACGTGAACGGCGGTGGATGCTGCGCAGGGCGTCGGACTACAGCAGCCGGATGCGCCGGTGATGGACCTCGATCATGCCGGCCTCGGCCAGCCGCGAGAACAGCCGGCTGATGGTCTCGAGCTTGAGCCCCAGGTAGCTGCCGATCTCTTCCCGGCTCATGCGCAGCACGAATTCGTTGGCGGCAAAGCCTCGCGCCGACAGCTGCTCGGACAGGCCAAGCAGGAAGGCGACCAGCCGCTCCTGCGCCGTCATCAGGCCGATGGTGGTCATCATGGCGCGATCGTGCTGCGCCTCCTGCGCCAGCGCCAGCACCAGCTGGCGCCGCAGCGAGGGCAGGCGCGGCAGCACCCCCTGCAATGCGCTCACCGGCAGCACGCACAGCTGCGTGTCTTCCAGCGCGGTGGCGCTGGACAGGTGGACCGGTGCGAACACGCTGTCCATCCCCAGGATCTCGCCCTGCAGGTGAAAGCCGACGACCTGCGAACGGCCGTCCTCGGTCGCCACGTGGGACTTGAGCGTGCCCAGCCGCACGGCATAGATCGCCGCGGCGGGATCGCCCATGCGATATGCCATGTCGCCTTTTTTCAGGCGCAGCCGGCGTCGTACCACCGCGTCCAGTGCGGGGAGTTCGGCGGGATCCAGGTCAGCGGGGAGGCAGAAGCGCCCCATGGGGCAGGTGGAGCAATGCTGGTCGGTCATGGCGCATTGGCTTCGGCGCTTGCCAGGCAGCGCGGGGGCGCCCGACGGCCTTCTTGTCAATCTATGTGCCGGCCGCGGTGGGCGGCCGGATTAGCCGGCGCGTGGCCACGCGAAAAACGGGCGCCGGCCGATAGGGTGATGTTCGGCCGGGGGCGCGTGGTGGTCTGTCGTGACGTTGATTATAAAAAGGCCGGCGCGAGGCAGGTCCTTATTATCGTGGCGAAATTTCTCATTCTGATCGCGCGATTTCTGATGATGAATTCGGAGCGCGACGATGGAAAGCTGCTGTGATTATCATGGTGCACATTGATTATGCCCCCGGCCCATGCGCTCAGGTTTTCAGCTCGCCAAGGTAATAATTGATTTCCGCCAGCAGGGTATCGTGGAATTCGCCCGGCAGGGCGCGGTCGTCGGTCAGCGCCAGCAGCTGGTCGATGCGCTGGCGGAAGCGCCGCTCCACACTGGCGCGCGCCGAGGGCGGCAAGCCTGCCGACATCGCGAACAGCAGTTCCCGCATGACCAGCAGCCGGGCGCCGTACTGGACCATGGCGTCGCCCTGCGTCTTGAGGTTGCGCGCGAATTGTTCAGGCGTGGAGGGCGCCGAAGATGGCGCGGCGGGCGGGGCGGGCGGGGCGTGCACGGCCGCGATGGCCGGCCCCGCCGGCTGGACGGCCGGCGCCTGGTCGGCAGGGTTGTCCGGCAGGGGCGTCGCGGCGCCCAGTATTCTGGAAAGCATGTTGATCCTGAACATGGCGGGCTCCCGGGAGCGGGCCGGCCGCCTTGCCGGATGGCGGCGCGGCGGATGGCTGTAGTGGCTGACGCACTCATCATGAAAGCCCGCGTCTGGCGGGACTGTGCGGCAGGAGACAGTTCCACCGGCGCCTCAACCGGCGGCAGCGGCAGGCGCGGCCTTGCGGCCCCTGCCGACACGTGCAGGCGGCATGCACAGCCCGCAGACAAAGCGGCGCCGCAGATCGTGGGCGTGGACGACGTATCTGCCTCCGCAGCAAGTGCAGCGCGCCAGCTTCAGCATGCCGCGCTCGTAGAAGCGGACCAGCGTCCAGGCGCGGGTAAAGCTGAGCTGGGCGGCCTCGCCGGTCACGCAGACCTGTTCGCGGTACATGCGGTAGCCGGCGAGCATTGCGCGGATGCCCTTCAGGCTGCCGTTGCCGGCCATGAAGCGGTAGGCGTTGAGCAGCATCGAAGCATGGGCGTTGGGGCGCCAGGTCACGAACCAGTCGGTCGAGAACGGCAGCATGCCCTTGGGCGGCGAAGCGCCGCACAGTTCCTTGTACAGCCGGATCAGCCGTACTCGCGGCAGGGCGACCTCCGATTCCAGCACCTGCAGGCGGGCGCCGAGGCCGATCATCTCGATCGCCAGCCGGGTCTGTTCCATCTCGTGCAGCACGCTTCCGCTTCTTGTCTCGCTTCTTTCCGCGCTATCGTCATTTCGTTGCTCGGTTCGTCGTGCCATCTGCTCGGTGTTGCGTGCGTCCATCGTGTTCCTGCTGCGAGTTATCGGAAAATCGCGCAGCCGGGATATCCCCGGGCGTGCCTCCAATAATCATGACCCGCCGCGCCATGTTGCGCGGCCCGCTTCATCGAATTCGCGGGGCTGTTCCCGCGTTTCTCGTTGAGCGATGCATTCTATTAATCGATCAGGTGATTGCCATGATATGCATCAAAAGTCGCATCCCCGGAGTATTAATCTCCGTGCAAATTGCCTTTTGCGGGTGTGGCCTTCGCGGATTCGTGTAGGAGGAGCGACCACACGGTTTCGGACAGACCCCGATTTCACCTGTAGGCCCATGCGCTACGCTGCAAGTACACCAACGACTACGGAGTGACCCATGGCTGCGAACTTCCTCATCAGGCAGACGCCCCTAGGCTGGGAACTTACGGTCGAAAGTGCACGCAAGGGCCTGGTCCATTGCGAAGACCGGGACGTCGCCGTCAATATCGGCACGGCCGCGGCCAGGCGGCGCGGCGTCGCGCTGATCGTGCAGGAAGAACATGGCGGCTGCGATACCCCGCGGGGCTTTGCGCGGTCCCTGGCTGCCTGAAGCGACACAAGACCGCGACACACAACACCGGGAACGCCGGCCCTGGGCATGCCGGCTGCCGCATTTCCCCACCCCTTCGCGGACAGCAAGGGATGCCTTTACAACGGCGGGCGCTTTTTACCCATGGCGCCCGCCGTTGTTTTTGTCGTGCATGACAGGCCCTGCCAATGGCCGTGCCGCTCCAGTGGTACGGAACTTGCGCCCGCGGCTACTGGCGTGGCGTAGCCGCGATGGCGGCGCCGTGGTTCCAATCAGCGGAGACAGCGATGCATCCATTCCGTAATGAAGGCGGCGGCTCCTGGTGGCGCGAGGACCGCGACGATGACGATACCCGCCGCAGCGAGCGCGGCGGTCAAGGGCAGGGCCGAGGTCAGGGCCAGGGCCAGCGGCAAGGACCGTTGCAAGGCCAGGGGCGCGGCGATGATCCGCGCGGCTACGGTGAAGGGCGCTACGGCCAGCGCGGTGGCCCGGCCAGCGATTATGGCGAAGGCCGTTATGCAGGCCGCCAGCGGCATGAAAGCGACTTGCGCGAACGGGGATATTACGGCAGCCGCGAGAGCGCAAGCGGCCAGGACCGGGGGCAGCAACGGCGCGAAGACTGGCAGCAGGCCGGCCGCCGCACGCCGTGGGAAGACGATGACACCTTGCGCGGCGGCCAGGCCGCCGGGCAAGGCGCGCAAGGCAGGCAATGGAGCGGCGGTGGCCGCGTCCGCGAACCCGGCAAGCAGGCGCCCGGCGCGCGCGAACTGCGTGCTGGCTCCATGCGGCGCGGCCGCGACCGGATCGGCCCGAAGGGCTATCAACGCAGCGACGAGCGCATCCGCGAAGAAATCTGCGAACGGCTGGCGCATGCACGGCATGTCGATGTACGGGACGTGGAAGTCGCAGTGCAGAGCGGCGTGGTGCGCCTGACCGGCAACGTGCAGGACCGCCGCGAGAAGTACAGCATCGAGGAAATCGCCGACGACGTGTTTGGCGTGCGCGAGATCCACAATGGCCTCAGGCTGGGCTCGCCCGGCGCGTTCGGCGTGTCTGGCATTACAGAAGGCGCGCAGGGCACGCTACAACGCACGCAAGGCTCACAACAAGGCGTGCAAGGCACCACCGGCACCCAGGCCGGTGTCTCCACCCCGGGCCGTGTCAGCGGCGTCAGCAGCTCGGGCAGCGCCACGGGATCCACCGCCAGCAGCTATGGCGCAGGCATGGAAACGGGCAGCGGCGGGCCCGGCAAGGGCCGTGACAGTACTGGCGGGTCCACCCGCATCTGAGTCGCAGCCTCGCCCGTGTGCCGCGGCACAATTTGCCAGCGCGCGGGGAGCATCCCCTTCTCAGCGGGCCGGCAGCAGCTGACGTTGTGCCGCATCGGCCCGCGCCGGAGACGGCGCAGGCCCCTTTTTACCGCTGCGTTGTAAGGTTTAGCGACGCGTCAGCCCACGCGCCGCCAGGTGCGCACGCCCATCCACACTCCCAGCAGCGCTACCAACGTGGTCAGGAGCGCGAGGGCAGCGGTGGCCGCTGGCTCGAGCGAGCCGAGCCAGGCAAAGGCGTCGGTGCGGCGCCACAGCACCCACGCCAGCGTGGCGGTGGCCACGACCAGCGCCGTCTGGGTCAGGGCATCGACAAGCCGCATAGAACCGCGCGCGGTGCCGGCAAGCGGATCGCGCCTGGCTTCTGAGGCAGTGATTTCGGGGTCTTCCATGGTGGATGCCGGTCGGGGGCGACGTTACTTGCCGTGCAAGTCCTGTTCCCGGCAGTGTAGCCCCGCTGCCAGGCAATAGCGCGCCACCCGACGACCGGCTTGTCAAAACACCCCAAGCCCCAACCCGGCCGCCAACCCCTCACCGAGTTCCGCGCACCGTGCAAGATCCTCCGCCCCGATCTGCTTGGGCGCCAGGATGCGCTCCGGCGTCTGCGCATGCGTGCAAACGATCAGGCCAGGTGCCACGCAATTGAGCCGCCACCCCGTGGCAATGCGTTCGATCTGCCGCAACGCATTCTGCCCGTCGCTGCCCGCACAGATCATGGTGGCGTACGGTCGGCCGTTGATGCGGTCGAGCGCCGCGTAGTAGCAGCGGTCGAAGAAGTCCTTCATCATCCCGGCCATTGCGGCCAGGTTTTCCGGCGTGGCGAACAGGTAGCCGTCGGCGGCGAGGACATCGTCGGGGCCGGCTTCGCATGCGCGCTTGAGCACGACACTCACGCCAGTCTGCGTGCGGGCCGCATCCGCGGCGGCCTCCGCCATCTGCCGGGTGCCTCCGGTCATCGTGTGGTAAACGATCAGCAGCGTCTTCATGCTTGCGGGTTTGCGGTGTGCCATACGCTGAGGACTGTATCACGCGGGCCTCGCGCGATTCCCGCCACGACACTGAGGTGTGACGCCGTGGCGGCGAGGGAACTTTTGTTGCGGCGGCGCAGCCTGAAGGGTTTGGCGGCGGCGTTAGAATGTCGCGCTAGTCACTGCCGCCCCCAGGAGCCCAAGATGCAGGTTTTGCCGCTTTCGCCACGTTCCCTGTCCGCCACGCTCGTGCTGATGTTGTCGGCAGCGTCTGCGTCGGCGGCGCTGGCCGCGGGGCAGGACAGCGCGCCCAAGCCGCGCGGCAAGGACGAGGCCCCGGAAGCGCCGGTCGCCTGCATGAAGGCCGTCAAGGCGGCGCTGCCCAATCCCGGCAGCTTCAAGTGGGTCAGCGGCAAGACCCGCAAGGTGGCCGAAGACGCCTACAGCGTGGTGGGCGATGTCGAATACCTGGCGCAGGATGGCGCCGTGCGCAAGGCCAAGGTGCAGTGCGACGTGCTGCGCGCCCCCGGTAACCAGTTCGTGGTGCCCAAGGTCCGGTTGCCGCAGTAATCTCTCCGGCCGCTGCCACCCGCGCGGCTTGTCTCCTCGCTTTATCTCCTCAGCTGGCAATCCTGCTGCGGCCAGCCCGGCCTGGTCAATTGCAATTAAATGTGGACGCTGTCCATCTCCTTTGCTAGGCTATGTGTACAGCATCCACAAATGCACGTCCCAAGGGCCGGCATCGTGCCGCTGCCGCTTGTGGCTGCGATTTGGGGCTGCCATGCCAAGGAGACCGCGAATGAAGACCGAAGCGCAGAAGGAACACCGCTGGCTGCAACGGCTGGTGGGCGACTGGATCGCCGAAGGCGAGGCGTCGATGGGGCCGGACCAGCCGACGCAGAAGTGGGAAATACCCGAGCGCGTCAGCAGCGTCGGCGACGTGTGGGTGCAGTGCGTGGCGCAGGGCGACATGCCAGGCTGCGGGCCGGCCACCACGGTGATGACGCTGGGTTACGATCCCGCGCGCAAGCATTTCGTCGGCACGTTCATCGGCTCGATGATGACCCACCTGTGGGTCTATGAGGGCGACCTCGATGCTAGTGGCGAGCAGCTGACGTTGCGCGCCGAGGGCCCCGATTGCTCCGGCAACGGGCACATGGCGCAGTACCGTGATGTGATTACCTTCAAGGGCGACGACCAGCGCTTGCTGACGTCCTATATGCAGGGCGAGAACGGCGAGTGGACCCAGATCATGTCGGCCAGCTACCGCCGCAGGCGCTAGCTATGTGCGTCCGCCCGCCATGCGGGCGAGGCGCGCCAGCCGCCCTCCGGGCCCGTGCGCAGCGACGTGCGGGGGCGCGCCGCGCGCTTCGGCATGGCGCCGCCGCCGGCGGCGCAACAATAGCAGCAGGGACGCCGGCAATAGCAGCACCAGCGCCAGCAGGCTGAAGGTAAGCAGCCCCGGGTGGCGTGCCGCGGCGGCAACGCGATCGACCAGCGCGGCCGAGATCAGGATGCCCGGTAGCATGCCGAGCGCGGTCCCGACCAGGCAGTCGCGCAGGCTGATGCGCGAGGCGCCCACCACCAGATTGACCAGCGAGAACGGCGCCAGCGGCACCAGCCGCAGCACCACCATCGCCAGCACGCCGTGCTTGCCGAGCTGGTGGCTGACGCGGTTCAGCCGCCTGCCGCCAAAACGGCGCACCGTATTGCGCCCGAGCACGCGCCCGGCCAGGTAGCCGGCGCAGGTGCTCAGCACCGTGCCGCACAGCGCCAGCGCCGCGCCGTAGACGGGTCCGAACACGACCACAGTCACCAGGATCAGCACCGTCACCGGCAGCATCGTTGCCGCACCCGCCAGGTAGACGCCCATCATCGCCAGCGGCGCCAGCGGCATGTCGTCGAGCCGCTCGACCACGGCGAGCAAGGCGCGGAAGTCGGCCCATTCGCGCAGCGGCGTGTAGCGCCACGCAAAGGCCAGCCCGGTCAGTACCAGCGCCAGCGCCACCATCACCCCCACGCGGCCTGCCACGCGCGGGCGGGCCTCGTGGCTGACGAATTCCGCCAGCACCTGGTCGCTGTCGATCGGCTCGATCGGGTCCAGCAGGTGATCCCCGGGCGAGGCGGCGTCGAGATCGTCCGGCAGCGGCGGCTCGTAGTCTTCCAGGGTGCGGCCGTCGGGGCGTTGCAGCGACCGGATTGCCGCGAGCAGGCGGCGCGAGGCGGCGACCTCAGCCTGGAATTCCTCGGGCGCCACGTCCAGGTGTTCGCCCAGCAGCCGCGCGCGCATGGCGGCAATGGCCGTGCGCACGCGCTCGTCGCCGCCCGAAGTCACCACGACGTTGCATTCGGTGTCCAGTCCGAGCGAACGGTTGCTGAGGTTGGACGAGCCGATGGTGAGGAAGTCGTCGTCGATCACCGTCACCTTGCTGTGCACGTTGACGCAATCCGGCATCAGCCCGGGGATCGACGGACAGAACAGGCGGAAGCGCTCATAAGTATCGGCCGCGTGCAGCCGGCGGTACAGGCGCGCGCGCAGCACGCCCATGCTGTGCGCTTCGAGCCAGCCGCTCTCGTTGCGGCGCGACACCAGCACGATGTCCGGGCCGTCTTCGCGCCCGAGCTTCGCCCCCAGCGCCTTGGCGATCTCGCCGGAGCTGAAGTACTGGTTCTCCATGTAGATGCTGTTTCGGGCCGAGGCAATGGCGTCGCGCAGCAGCATGCGGATCTCGCTGACGCCGGGCTCGTCCTCGCAGGCGGGCATGGTGCGCGCGATGCCGACGCTGACATCGGTCAGCTCCGGCGCCAGCGAGGGCGGCCACGGGTCCGACGAGGTCGGCGCGGGCGGGCGCGACCGCTTGCCGGTGGCGCGCAGCCAGCGCGCCGCGGCCAGATCGCCCAGCGCTGCGGCGGCGCCGCCGTCAAGTACGCACTGCACGTCATGGAAGGGCGCATAGGGCTTGCCTTCGGCCATGCGCAGCGGCGCCTTGGGGGCGTGCTGGTTGTCGTCCCAGCGGCGCAGTGTCAGGTCCAGGCCGCCGACAAAGGCCACCTTGTTGTCGAGCACTACCACCTTCTGGTGGTGCGAGGCGCCCGGGGGATGGTTGCCGTCGAGCCGGAACGACAGGTGCCGGTGCGCCTGCCAGTGGGCGCTGGCCGAGGGCAGCCACTCGCGCTCGAGCGCCATCACCATGGCGTAGTCCCAGCTCAGGATGTAGATGCGCAGGCTGGGGCGGCGATCCGCCAGCGCGCACAGGAAGTCGCGCAGGCCGGCGGGCAGGCCGTCGTCGGCGCCCTGCGGCACCAGTTCCATGCGGCTGTCGATGTCCCAGCCCAGGATGAAGATGGTGTGCTCGGCCAGTGGCAGCGCCGCGCGCACCGCGTGGAAGTACGCGTCGCCATCGACCAGCATGGCAAAGCGCTGGCACGGCTCGACGCGCCAGCAATTGTGCCCCGGCTGCAGCGTAAAGCTGGCCGGTTCCTGGACTTCATGCGGTGTGTCCGGCGCAACGCGCGCCGTGGTGCCGGGCGGGTTCTGTTGCCTCATGTCGCACCCTCAGGGAGGTTCAGCCTGAAGCGTCGCGCAAGTTCCGTACCGGAAGCGGCTGTGGAAGGGGCGGGGGCGTCTGGTGCACTTGCAGACGCGGAGAGGCTGCCGGGCCGGAGGGAAAACCCCCCTTGCCCGCTGCGCGTGGGAGTGTCCGGCGCTCGCGCCGCGTGTGTGCGCTTTACCGGCCTTTGTAAGAACGGCACGCCGGCGCGGGGCGCGGGCAGATCCTGCCGAAGGGTGCCGCCGGGTGCGCGAGTGTCAGATGGCGGGCAGCGAACGTCCTGCGCGGGCGCCGGGCGCGGCTGGCGTTACGAGGCATGGCCACGCGGCAGCGCCCGTGGGCGCGCGATGCCCCAGGCGTCGAGCAATGGTTCGAAGTGCGGCGTGCTTTCGCGTGCGGGCGGCGTGACCCGGCACGGCGGCGGCAACGGCCGGCCGGTCAGCACGAGCGGGGTGTCGGCCTGTGCCGGCAGTCCCGGCTCGCCGGCGTAGGCTACGACGCCCATCTGGCGGGCCGATTTCAATGCGCGGGTCAGTTCCGCGGCACTCAGGCGGCTGGCGGCGGCAAGCTGGTGCCGGGGTATAGGCCCCTTGGCTCGCAGGGTGGAAATCAACGCCAGCACGCAATCTCGGGTGGTTCGATTCATGTCGCTGCGTCAGGAAGATGGTGCAGCGGCGGGTGCCCTGACGGGCCGCGCCGCATGCGGGAGCCCATTCTTTCGCAGGGGTCATGTCTTTGCCAACCCGATATGACACTTGTTCACATTTCGGCGTGGACCCGAAATGTCCGCAGGCTAATGCCGCGTTTCGGGGTCGCCGGCAGGAAATCTCCCGTCCGCGAGGTCCTTTGCGGCCAGCATGGTGCCGTGTCTTTGCCACTTGCGCGCCTGCCTCGCCTGGACATCCGCGGCCAGTTCGTGCAGCTCGGCCACCGTGGCCTCGATCGGGTCGGGATAGATGTCCAGCGGGCGATACCTGAGGAACAGGGGCATGGCGGGTCTCGGTGGGTTCTGGATTCAGGATAGTGGCGATCTGCCTTTTTCCAGTATCGGCAGTGGACCCGTGGCTTCGCGGACGCTGCGCGCTTCGTTGATTTCTGTCAACGTAGCATGCGCGACAGCGCGTTGCGAGCGGCAAGGTGTTGTGGCCCGCATAACGGCGGGACGGCGCCGGCCGGCGGCCGGGAGGGGCTTCATCTGACGTACTTGATTTCTATGCGATGCCTCCGCGGGCGGCTATCGGTCGCCGTCCTACAAGCGTTGGCCAGCCAAGGCAACCGGATCGTTCTGCAGAGAGTGTGATGCAACGTTTGGGGCCGGCATGTCGCGCCTTCGGCTGACATCGCGGTAGGACGAATGCCGACTTTTCGGACGGCCGCGCGTTGCTACGATCCAATTGCCGGTTGGGCAAGCAGCTTGCCCGGTCATGCCATCCGATCATTTCCATTCTGGCGGCGCAAGTCGCATCCACACGAAGCAAGGAGATCGTCATGAGAAAGCTATACGCACTGTTTGCACTCGCTGGCGTGCTGCTGGTCACTGGTTGCAACACCATGTCCGGCGCAGGCAAGGATATTGAACGCGGCGGCGAGAAGGTCCAGGGCGCGGCGGAAAGCACCAAGCAGAAGATGTAATTCCCTGCCAAGCCTGCATCGTTCCATAGTGCGGCCCGCGCCACCGGCGCGGGCCGCCTTTATTCGTATTGCGCCAGATCGGGACGAAGGGATTCAGCTCACGGCCGTGACCGGTGCACGCATCTCGTCGGCCCGGCTCCTGCGCCAGCTTGCCGGCGGCAGCCCGAACTCGCGCTTGAAGGCGCGGCTGAACGCGGCCTCGGAGTCGTAGCCGACCGCACCCGCGATCTCGCCGATGGAGCGGTTGCCGCTGCGCAGCTCGGCCGCCGCGGTGCGCAGGCGCCAGTGCGCCAGGTACTGCATCGGTGGCTGTCCCAGCAGGTCGGTAAAGCGCTGCGCCAGCGCCGAGCGCGACAGGCCCACGTTGCCCGCAAGCTCATCCACCGTCCACGGGTACGCCGGGCGCGCATGCATGCGCGACAGCGCACGGCCCACGTAGCGGTCGCGCAGCGCCGCCAGCCAGCCGCTTTCATTGTCTGGCAGCGTGTCGATGCAGCGCCGCACCGCCTGCACGAAGAGCAGTTCCGATAGCTTGGCCAGCACCGTTGCGGTGCCCGCGCGCGGCTCCGCTGCTTCCGACGTGGCAAAGGCAAGCGCCGAGGCCAGCCACGCCGACTCCAGGCCGCTACCCAGGCCCACCTTGAACAGCCGCGGCAACGACGTCAGCAGCGGATTGCCCATGGTGTCGTCAAAACCGAGAAAGCCGCACACCATGCGCGTGGTTTCGCCGCCGCCGCCGTACGACACGCGCATGACTTCGCCGGGGCTGTTGCGCAACATGTCGGATACCAGCGGCGCGGACGGTATCGCCTGCAGGCGCAGGTCGCTGCCCAGCACGTGCGGTTCGCCCTGCGGCACCACCAGCAGCTCGCCGGTTTCCACGCGCAGGTCGGGGCCGCTGCCGTCGACCAGGCGGGCCCAGCAGACGCCTTCGGTAATCAGGTGATAGGAGACCACGCGGTCGGTGCCGGGCAGGAAGGCGCTGCGCAATTCAGCATCCGCTTCAGAGACCAGGCACCACGGCGACTTGAACTCGCCGTTGAGGAAGACGGCGCCGCTCAACTGCACGGCGCGCAAGAGGTCGGACAGGGCATCCATGGTCACATTCCTCCAGATCCGGTGTTTCGCGCAAGAAAGCCGGACGCCCGATCATACGGGCCAGGGGACCGGGCTCCGATACTAGCACCGTGCTACCTGCCGGACAACGTAGACAACTGCGCGGGGGCACGTATCAGACCAGCAGGAGACAACACCATGGAAACACTATCCGCCCCCGATGCCAGCGCAGGTGCGCAGGCCGACTGGCTCGCCCTTGCCGCGGCACTGGGCCGCACCTTCGACGCACGCGCGCCCGAGATCGACGCCAGCGGGCAGTTCGTCAGCGCTAATTACGACGACCTGCGCGCGCACCGCTTCTTTGCCGCCGCGGTGCCGCAGGAACTGGGCGGAGGCGGGCTCTCGCACCGCGAACTCGGCGCCGTGCTGCGCGAGCTGGGCAAGTACTGCGGCTCGACCGCACTAGCCTTTGCCATGCATACCCATCCGGTGGCCACGGCGGCCTGGCGCTGGCGCAACCAGAAGGCGCCGGTCGAAGGCCTGCTCAAGCGCGTCGCGGGCGAGCAGATGGTGCTGCTGGGCAGCGGCGGTTCGGACTGGCTGCAAGGCAGCGGCAAGGCCACGCGCGTCGACGGCGGCTATCGCGTGGACGGGCGCAAGATCTTCGCCAGCGGCGCGCCGGTGGCAGACCTGTTCATGACGTGCGCGGTCTATGACGATCCGGAAAGCGGCCCCACGGTGCTGCATTTCGCGCTGCCGATGAAGACGCCGGGTGTGCAGGTCATGTCGAACTGGCACACGCTGGGCATGCGCGGTACCGGCTCGCACGACGTGCAGCTCGAAGGCGTGCTGGTGCCCGACACCGCCATCGCTGCGCGCCGTCCACAAGGCGTGTGGCACCCGATGATGCATACGGTGGCGATGATCGCGCTGCCGCTGATCTATTCGGTCTACGTCGGCATTGCCGAAGCCGCGCGCGATATCGCGCTGCAGCTCGCGCGGCAGCGGCGCCTGAATGCGCATGCCGTGGAAGCGGCCGGCCGTCTCTGCAACGAAGCCGAGGCCGCGGGCATGGCGCTGAATGCGATGTTCGACGCAGCCTCGGGCCAGGCGCCCGGCGCGGTCACCACCAACCGCATCATGTGCGGGCGCACGCTGGCCGCGCGCGCGGTGCTGGCCAGCGTGGAAGCCGCGATGGACCTGGCAGGCGGCGCGGGCTTCTATCGCGATGCCGGGCTGGAGCGGCGCTTCCGCGATGCGCAGGGTGCGCGCTTCCACCCGCTGCAAGCCAGCGCGCAGCAGGAATACGCCGGCCGCATGGCCTTGGGCCTGGATCTCGACGCGCCGACCGGCGAGGTGCGGCAGGCCGCGCAATGATGCCCGCGCTCGCACCGCTGCCGTTCGCCACCGAGGCCTGCAACGACAGCGGCTATGACGACGAGGCCTGCAGCATCGGCCACGACGAAGCGGCCCGGCGCGCGCTGCGCGCTGCGCTGGGCCAGTTCGCCACCGGCGTCACGGTGGTGACCGCCGCCGGCGCTGACGGCCAGCCCGTCGGCGTCACGATCAACGCGTTCACCTCCGTGTCGCTGGCGCCGCCGTTGCTGCTGTGGTGCCTGGCGCGCGCTTCCGCCAGCCTGCCCGCGCTGCGTGCGGCGCCGTGCCATGCGATCAACGTGCTGGCCGGCGGCCAGCAGGCGCTGTGCCGCCGCTTTGCCGCGCGCGGCGTCGACCGCTTTGCCGGGGTCGACTGCCGCCCGGGGCCGTGCGGCAGCGTGCTGATCGCGGGCGCGCTGGCGACCTTTATCTGCACGCATCGCTCGGTGCGCGCGGTAGGCGACCATGTGGTGTTCGTGGTGGAGGTGGTGGCCTACGCCTCGGCGCCGGGCGCGCCGCTGGTGTTCCACGGTGGCGCGTTTGCCGCCGTCGACGCGCAGTAGCTCAGGCGCGTTCGGTCCGCTTGCCTGCGATCACCAGTGCAATGCCACCGAGCACGGCGGCCGCGCTCAGCGCCAGCCGGAAGGTGAGCGCCTCGTCCAGCAGCGCGATGCCGCCCACTGCGGTAATGACCGGCACGCTCAGCTGCACGGTCGCGGCAGTGGCGGCGCGCAGCTGCGGCACCACCGCATACCAGACCACGTAGCCAAGACCCGAGGTGATCGCGCCGGACAACAGCGCATAGCGGAGCCCGGTGCCGTCCAGCGAGCGCTCGGCCTGCATCACCGCGCCCAGCGCCAGCGCCATCGGCACGGCCCGCACGAAGTTGCCCGCGGTCGTCGAGACCGGATCGGCGGCACGCCTGCCGTGCAGCGAATAGATGCCCCACGCGATGCCCGCGGCGATCATCATTAGCGACGAATGCAGCGGCGGCGTAGCCAGGCCGGGGAGCATCAGCCAGACCAGGCCGGTCAGCGCCAGCGCCAGGCCGATCCACTGGCGCGCGCGCAGCGGCTCGCCAGCGTAGAGGCCATAGCCGGTCATGGTGGCCTGCACCGACCCAAACAGCAGCAGCGCGCCGGTGCCCGCGCTCAACCGCATATAGGCGAACGAAAAGGCCGCGGCATAGCAGAACAGCGCCAGCGCGGACAACCAGTTGCCGCTCAGCGCGCCATCGCGCCCGCTTGAGCGCTCGCGCTGCCGCCGCGCCATCACGATGACCCACAGCACCACCGCCGCGGCCGCCACGCGCGCAATCGTGAAACTGGCCGCGTCGATGGTGGTGCCCTTGAGCGCGAGCCGGCACAGCAGCGAATTTCCGGCAAAGGCCAGCAGGGCCAGCGTCGTCAGCAGGGCGGTGCGGGCGCGCGGCATGCGTGGCGGGTTGGCTGGAGGCTGCGTTGGTGCCTGTGTCCGATGTCTTGCACCAGCTTCAGTCCGCCGCCGCGGTGTCGCCGATGGCGAACGAGGACAAGTGCTCGATCGCCCTGACCAGGCCCGAGTGGTCCCATCCGGCGCCGCCCAGTCCGTCGCAGACATTGAACAGCTGCTGGCACGACGCCGTGTTGGGCAGCCCCACGCCGAGCTGGCGCGCGGTGGACAGCGCCAGTTCCAGGTCCTTCTGGTGCAGCGCGATGCGGAAGCCCGGGTCGAAGGTGCGCTTGATCATTCGTTCGCCATGCACTTCCAGGATGCGCGAGCTGGCAAAGCCGCCCATCAGCGCCTCGCGCACGCGCGCCGGATCGGCGCCGGCGCGCGCGGCCAGCACCAGCGCCTCGCTGACGGCCTCGATGGTCAGTGCCACGATTATCTGATTGGCGACCTTGGCGACCTGGCCCGCACCGGCTTCGCCCACGCGCGTGATGTTCTTGCCCATCAGCTGCAGCAGCGGCAGCACGCGGTCGAACACTTCCTGCTTGCCGCCCACCATGATCGACAGCGTAGCGGCCTTGGCGCCGACCTCGCCGCCGGAGACCGGCGCGTCGATGTAGTCGACGCCAAGCACCTCGATACAGCGTGCGAACTCGCGCGTTGCGATCGGCGAGATCGAACTCATGTCGATCACCGTGACGCCGCCGGGCGTGTCGGCAAGGCCGTCGGCCACGCCCTCCTTGCCGAACAGCACCTGCTCCACGTCAGGCGTGTCGGGAAGCATCAGGATGATGGTTTCCGACTGCCGCGCCACTTCCTCGGCATTGGCGCAGGCCTTCACGCCCGCATTGAGCAGGTCCTGCGGCACGCCGCTGCGCTTATAGGCGAACACGGTATGCCCGCCGTCGACAATGTGCTGCGCCATGGGCTTGCCCATCACGCCAAGTCCGATAAAGCCGATCTTGCTCATGTCCGTGTCCTCGGTGGTTACCTGTGGGCTGCCGCGTGGTGCGGCGGGGCATAACTGATGATAGTCAGTCACAGCGTATGCTCTGCACCGGCGGGCCTCTTGGCTTGGATACAGCTTGCTGTGGCGGGTTTTCCGCAAATCCAACGCCTTGGATCATATCGCGGTGCGCGATGCAAATCGCCCCGATTCTCTTTCGCTTGGCTCCTGGCCGGCCCCTGGAATCTGGGCCTCTCAGGAGCACCACATGACTAAGATCAAGCTGACCAAGAGCGTTGTTGATGCTGCAAAGGCACAGACCAGCGACGTCGAACTCCGGGATACGATCGTTCCGGGCTTCATATGCAAGGTAACACCAACCGGCCGCAAAGTGTTCATGCTTCAGTACCGCACGAACTCGGGTATGCGGCGTAAGCCGGCGCTCGGCCAGTTCGGCGAGCTGACCGTCGAACTGGCGCGGTCGCTGGCCCCGGACTGGCTAGCCGAAGTCCGGCGCGGCGGCGACCCTGGACATGACAAGGCCAAAGCCCGCAAGGCGCCTACCGTCAATGAGCTCTGCCTCCGGTTCATGGAGGACCACTCCAAGCTACACAACAAGCCAAGCACGCGGCGCTCGTATCAGCACCAGATCGACTGCTTTGTCATCCCGGCCTTCGGCAGCAAAAAAGTCCACGAGGTCACACGGCAGGACATCACCACGCTGATGAAGCGTATGGAAAAGTCACCCATCCAAGCCAATCGGACGCTGGCATGCATCTGCAAAATGTTCAACCTGGCCAAGGTGTGGGGTTACCGGCCCGACGGCTCCAACCCTTGCCGTCACGTGCCTAAGTACCCGGAGAATGGCACGACCCGCCTCATCACCGATGAGCAGATGGTCAAGCTGTTCGCATATCTGGACAAAGCCGAGGCGGAGGGGCTGGAGCATTCGATCCACCTGCTTGCCGTCCGGCTGCAATTCGAGTTCGCGGCGCGGATGTCGGAGGTCCGGCTTTTGCAGTGGGATTGGCTCGATCTGTCCAACGGCCGGGTGGTGTGGCCGGACAGCAAGACGGGCGGTATGTCCAAGCCCTTGAGCGAGGAGGCCCATCGGCTTCTGTCGAACGCGCCGCGCTACGGCGATTCACCCTATGTCTGTCCCGCCATCCTTGATCACAGCAGGCCGCTCAGTCCGGCATCCTACTACCACGCATGGCTGCGCATCCTCGAGCGCGCCGGCGTTCCGAAGGTCGGCACCCACGGCATCCGCCACCGCGCTGCCACGGATATCGCCAACTCCGGCATCCCGGTCAAGGTCGGCATGGCGCTGACAGCGCACAAGACCTTGGCGATGTTCATGCGTTACGTCCACACGGAAGACGATCCCGTGCGCCAGGCTGCGGAACTGGTGGCGAGCCGGCGCAAGATGATCACTGGAGCGCGGCAGGCCGAAGGAGTGACGAAATGAAGCGGCGCAAGATAGCCGGTCCGTCGCCTGCAGCACCGTCGGCCCTGCTGGGCGACATCCGGGCATTGATCGAGGCAGCGCGGCAGCGCGCCGCCTCGGCGGTGAACAGCGAGCTGACGATCCTTTACTGGCGTGTCGGCCACCGCATTCATACGCAGGTTTTGGAGGGTCGGCGGGCTGACTACGGCGAGGAAGTGCTGGCCACACTGGCGGCCCAGTTGGTAAGGGACTACGGCAGCAGCTTCGCCGAGAAGAACCTGCGCCGCATGGTGCAGTTCGCCACAACCTTCCCAGACGAGCAGATTGTCGTATCTCTGATACGACAATTGAGCTGGACGCACTTCATCGCCCTAATCCCGCTGAGAGACCCGCGCCAGCGGGATTACTACGCGCAGATGGCCAGTGCTGAACGGTGGAGCGTGCGGACGCTGCGAGAGCGCATCGACTCGATGCTGTACGAGCGCACGGCATTATCCAGAAAGCCGGAAGAGTTGATAGCGCAGGAGCTGGCAACGATGCGCGATGCGCGGCGAATGTCGCCCAGCCTCGTCATGCGCGACCCATACATCCTCGACTTCCTGGGGCTTCGAGACGCCTGGCAGGAGGGCGATCTGGAGGCAGCGATCGTCCGCGAAATGGAGTCCTTCCTGCTGGAACTAGGCGTGGGCTTCACCTTCGTTGCCCGCCAGAAGCGCATCCAGTTGGATGGCGACGACTTCTACCTCGACTTGCTCTTCTACAATCGGAAGCTGCGGCGGCTGGTGGCGGTCGAACTGAAGGTCGGCGAGTTCAAGGCGGCGTACAAGGGCCAGATGGAGCTATAGCTGCGCTGGCTCGATAGGAATGAGCGGGAACCGGAGGAGGCCTCGCCGCTGGGCATCATCCTTTGCACTGGCAAGAAATCCGAGCAGATTGAGTTGCTCGAGCTGAACAAGTCGGGCATCCATGTGGCCGAGTACCTGGCCACCTTGCCGCCGCGCGAGTTGTTGGCCGAGCGGCTACAGCAAGCGGCCGCGCGTGCACGGTTGCAGATCGAACAGCGCGGCGATGATCAGGAGAAGCACCGACCAGAGGGGGCGTATTCAAATGAACCATAGATTGCTGGCAGCAGCTGACGGGCCCACTCCGGCGCGTAATATTGGCTAGTCTTCGTCTCGCGGCAAGTGACTGCACATCGCGAATTGGTTCCGCTCGGAGAATCTTTCAGCCGTCGGCCAAAATCCGTGGGCAGGAATAGCATAGATCGCGCACATACGTGGATTGAAAACTATTGAAGCTTGCACGGTAGTCATCCCATGAAAATCCAAGTGAAGTGGGTGGTGCGCTACCATTAATCGCTGATATATTACTTATACCGTTTACTGCGCAATTAACGTTGGACGTTGCCTTTTATTTCTTTAGGGTTATTCGTTCTCCGAGGTCCGCCGAGAATCGGATATTCTCGCATGCATTCGCCAAAGGAACGGAAAATCATCGGTAAGGTAGCGCGCAGAGATCCCAAGCTTGTCAGCAGAATAGCCAATCAAGCCATCGTCGACGATAACTACAGGTCCTTGCGCCGATTTGAACTGGCCTAGATCTCGGCATTTGAAAAATAGTCCTAACACCAAATTATTGAAATAAGCGCAGTTATGTCTAAAGTATGCGGCCTAGAATTGGCTTTGCTACGTATTACGGTGTAATATTTATCATAACTTTTCTGTCTTTAATCCCCATGGCCGCTGCCGACCTGGATCTGACCGACGCCGCGCTGCAAACCGACCTGGCCGAGCTGCGCAGCCGCTTTCCCGAGACCCGCGCGCTGTACCGCGAGGTCTGCGGCCTGCTGTTCTTCCGCTACGGCGTCACGCCCACCGCCAACAAGCTCTACAGCCTGGTGCGCAAGGGCAGCATGGGCACGCCCGCCGAGGTGCTGCAGGGGTTCTGGCAGGAACTGCGCGGGCGCACCCGCGTAACCATCGACCATCCCGACTTGCCGGAGGCGTTGAAGGACATCGCGGCCGGGGCGGTGCAGACCATCTGGCAGGCCGCCAACGAGGCCGCCACCGGCGAGCTGGCCACGCTGCGCGCCGAGGCCCGCCATGCTGTGAGCGTCGCCGAGGCCGAGCGCGACGCGGCGCGGACCGAGACCGCGGGCGCGCGGGAGGAGGCGGCGGCCCTCGCGGCGCAGCTGGCCGAAGCGCGCGCGGCGCACGACGCGGTGCAGGCGGCGCTGGCGGCGGAGCGGCAGGTCCACGCCGCGACCCAGGCCAAGTTGGAAGCGGGGCGGGCGGAGCTGGACGCCGCCGGGCGGCAACTGGCGGAGTTGCGCACCCAATTCTCGACCGAGCTCGAGCGTGCCCGGGAGCAGGTGACCCTCGCCCAGGAACGGGCCGAGGCCAGCGAGCGGCGCGCCTTACGCGAACTGGACGCGGAGCGCACCGCGCGCCAGCAGAGCGAGCGCACGGCCGAAGCGTTGCGCGGCGAACTGGTGGCGGCGCGTAGCGAGGCCCGCGACGCGGCGGTGGCGCAGGCCGAGGTCCGCGCCCGGCTTGAAGCGCAGGCCGCCGCGCTCGCCGATCGGCTCGCCGGCGCCGAGCAGGCGCAGCGCAAAGCGGCGCACGACCTGGACGCGGTGCAGGCAGAGTTGGGCGCGGCGCAGCGCCGGGCCGAACGGGCCGAGGCCGAAGCGGCGCTGGCGCGCCAGCTGCTGGCAGAATTGCGGATGGGGCCGCCCGAGCGAGAGGGTGGTGGGCGGCGGCGCAAGGCCGGGAGCCCGGCGCCGACCGGGCAGGCGGCGCCAGGCGCAAAACAGGACCAACAGCTGGACGAACAGCAAGACGACAAGCAGGGCGCGCCAGCCGCCGCCTTGAACCCGGATGACGGCAGCGACAGCAGTGACGACAGCAACGACAGCACCAATGACAGAAATCAATGAGCGGGCGGCGGCGATCCGCTGGATCCAGGCGGAGATGGCCGACTACGGGCTGACCATGGAGGAGCTGGCAGCGGCGGGGTGCTTCGATCCGCCGCCTCCTCCGCCACCGCCCCCACCGCCACCCGCACCCGCGCCACCGCCCGTGGTCTGCTACCGCAACGCCGCGGGGCAGAGTTGGGACGGGCAGGGCGACATGCCCGACTGGCTGCGGCGGGCGGTCAATGCGGGGCAGAGCGTGGAGTTTTACCGGGTTGGATAGAAGTGCGCGCAGGCTGTTCCGGCCTATTTCGGAGTGGCTTTCTTTGTGATAGCGGACTCCCTTTCTTGATCAGGGCCCTAACGGACTTGCGGCATGGAGAACGGACGATGCTTAAGATTACTCGTATTCGCCGGTCATTCTCGGAGGGAATTCGTACTTTACGTGCGAAATCGCGGCGGTACTGATCGAAAGGATCCTTCGTGACCCAAAAGCCTTATGGCAAGCCGCATCCAGAGCGGCCACCGGCAGATTGCGCATGCAAAGCACGAGGACTCTCTTCGAGTAGTGCGACGTTATTCGACAGCAGCGTGCGCGGCGGCCTTCCTAAGGCTAACGGGGCGCAATGCAAGCTGCTTTGTGCTGGTCAACGGAAGAACAATGCAATGCACGCTGGAGTTGTGAAGCCCTTGGACCAGCAAAGCGTGTATGGGACGGCGGCCGGTGGCAGTCCCCCTTTAAAAGTGAGCAAAGTATGGTGGAATCCGAACTGGAGCGCGCCCTAGCGCAACTTGGCATCGAGGGAAATCGCGCTCGATTTTATCTGGCAGCCCTAGAGTTAGGTGAGGCCACGATAGCAGATGTATCTCACCACGCGGGTATTGCGCGCACCAATGCCTACGAGGTCATGCAGCGTTTAGTCTCTGAGGGCCTAATTTCCCGCATTGAGCGAAAGAGCAAGGTGTTTGTTCAAGCTCAAGATCCGTTCGTAATCTTGCGCCGAATCGAGCAGCAACGACAAATAGCGGCTGACATTGTCCCGCAGCTACGAATGCTCCATCACCAAGCCGGACATAAACCGCGTGTTCGATACTTTGAAGGGCTAGAAGGCATTACGGAAGTGCTGTACGACACGCTTTCATGCCGAAGCGGAGAGTTGCGCGGCATTTTGGCCATGGCGGAGTTGATGGAGACACCAGGACTAGATGTCATGAACCGCTACATTGCAGCTCGCACGAAAGCGGAAATCCGGTTGCGCGTAATCCGATCCGAGAGTCGAGAAACCGCGGCGATTTGGCCGGCTTCACGCGCGGAGCGCCGTGAATTGCGGTATGCGCCGACGGGGCTTGACCTCGGCATGACTTCATATATCTACGACGACAAAGTGGCCTACATTTCCTCCCGTCGTGAGCACTTTGCACTATGTATCGAAAGTGCGGAATTCGCTGCTTTTCAAGCCGCGCTGTTCGATGGATTGTGGATGATATCGAGAGAGGTCAACAGTGACACGCACGGAGCCGCGTGATCAGACTGCTTTCAGGTTGTGCTGCAAAAGAGCGGTAGCGATGGCCGTATGCGAGGAGATGCCTGCTAACTGGGCATGAAGGATGCGAGTTTCGTATGCCGTCGTAGTACACAAAATATCTATGTAAAACAATAACTTAGGCAATTACCTAGACATTTTTTCTGGTTTGTTTTGACGGAGCTGTTCCCGCCTCCTAGCATCCGCTTACTCGGATCGCAATTGTGAGTGATCCATTGAGGAGGGAACGTGAACCACAGACCAGACTTATCCAATCAAACCAAGAAGCACGAACGACTCGTCATCGTCGGATCAACACTCGGCACGTTGTTCGAGTGGTACGACTTTTTCCTTTACGGCGCGGTTGCGTCGGTCTTTTCCAAGCAGTTCTTCGCACCACTGTCGCCGTCGAGCGCTTACCTGTTTGCCCTTATTGCATTCGGAGTGGGCTTTGCTGTTCGCCCGCTCGGAGCATTGCTGTTCGGTCGACTTGGTGACCTCGTGGGACGCAAGTACACCTTCCTGATGACCATCATTTTGATGGGTGGCGCCACGTTCTGCGTAGGCCTGTTGCCGACCTACGCGCAGGCGGGCATCTGGGCGCCAATACTCTTATTGGCCCTTCGTGTTTTGCAGGGGCTTGGCCTCGGTGGTGAGTACGGCGGTGCGGCGATCTATGTTGCGGAACATGCTAGTCCAGGTAAGAAGGGGCGCAATACCAGCTGGATCCAGATGACCGGCGCTGGCGGTACGATTCTCGCGCTTGCTGTTGTGTTTGCATGCAGGTCGTATTTCGGCGATGAATTCGAAGAGTGGGCATGGCGTATCCCGTTCCTTCTTTCGGCGCTGATGCTGGCAGTCTCGATCTACATTCGGACGGTCCTGCATGAGTCGCCCGTGTATGAACGGATGAAGGCAGAAGGCAAGACTTCGAAGCGTCCCATCAAGGAAACTTTCGGCAGTTGGGCCAATGTAAAGGCGATGCTGATCGCGCTGTTTGGTCTCGTCATGGGAGTCACGACTGTCCTCTACACTGGGCAAACCTATTCGTTCTTCTTCATGATGGAGACACTTCGTCTTGACATTGGCACGGCAAGCTTCCTGAATGTGACGTCGCTGGTGCTCGTTTTGCCCATGATGTGGATCGCGGCCGCGGTGTCGGACAAAATTGGACGGAAGAAAGTCATCCTCACGGGTTGTCTGCTCGCCTCCCTGACACTGTTTCCTATTTTCCGGGGCATCACCCATTACGCAAATCCAGGGCTAGAAGCGGCGACGCAGAACCATCCAGTCACGGTGTACGCCGCAGCGTCGACTTGCAGTTTCCAGATCGACCTGCTCGGGAAGAATCCCCCAACGACCGAGTGCGACAAGATCAAAGCAATGTTGGCTAAATCGGGCGTCCCGTATACGAATGTTGAATCTGCTGCGGAGCGACCTACCGTGACGATTGGCACTACATCAATTGTCGGCTTTGATGGTGCGGCTATGCACGGAGCCCTGGAGCGAGCTGGCTATGCGCACCGTGCTGATCCGGCGCAGGTGAACCGCCCAATGGTGATCTTGCTGTTGGTAGTCCTGTGCGCCTACTTTGCTATGGTCTATGCCCCACTGGCAGCCGCTCTCGTGGAGATGTTCCCGGCGCGTGTGAGATACACCGCTCTCTCATTTCCATATCACGTAGGCAATGGCATATTCGGCGGTTTCTTTCCCGCAATGGCATTTGCAATGGTCACTGCGACTGGTGACATCTACTTCGGACTTTGGTACCCAGTGGTATTTGCAGCGCTGACATTTGTCATTGGAGCGTTGTTCCTGAGGGAACAGCCCGAACAGGAAGTGCCTGATGTTCCCGTTCCGGTCACCCAAATCGAAAGCCGTGGCTATCCCAACTGAGGATTCTTTCATGTCTAGAAAATTCAACGTCGCTGTCGTCCAAGCAGCACCTGTTTCGTTTGATCTTGATGCCAGTGTTGAGAGGGTCGAGTGTCTGACGCGAGAAGCAAGCGATCGTAATGCAAAGTTGGTCCTCTTTCCGGAGGCATTCCTCTCGGCGTATCCTCGTGGCATGAGCTTTGATACGACAGTCGGCTATCGGGGCAAGGATGGTCGTGATTGGTATCGGCGCTATTGGGACAGTTCCGTAGACGTACCTGGTCCAGTTGTGGATAGGCTATCAAGCATTGCGCGCAAATATGCAGTACATCTAGTTATCGGGGTGATCGAACGCGATGGCGGAACACTGTACTGCACCGCGCTGTTTTTCGGGCCGGATGGTGCGTTCCTTGGTAAGCACCGTAAACTTGGTCCGACAGGGTCGGAGCGCCTCGTGTGGGGTCGAGGTGACGGATCCACCATGCCGGTGTTCGACACGGGCATCGGGAAGATCGGTGCTGCTATCTGCTGGGAGAACTATATGCCGCTATTCCGGACGGCTATGTACGCCAAAGGCGTCGAAATTTACTGCGTGCCGACCGCAGATGGACGCGATACCTGGTTGCCGACGATGCGTCATATTGCGCTTGAAGGTCGATGCTATGTGCTATCTAGCAATCAATTCGCCCGTCGTTCGGACTACCCGGCCGACTATCCGGCGTTTCAAGATCAGCCGCTCGATGCCGTCGTTTCGGTCGGTGGCAGCTGCATTGTCGATCCTCTTGGTAATGTATTGGCAGGCCCGAATTTCGAGGGGGAGGGCGTGCTTGTGGCCGAGATCGACCTTGCAGAAATTCCTCGCGCATGTTTCGACTACGATGTGGTCGGGCACTATGCGCGTCCAGATGTCTTTCGCCTGCTTGTGAATGAATCGCAGCAATCGACGGTAGCCCGTCTCCACACAAACTTTCCCGCGATTGAGGTTGAGCAATGAGTGTGCGTATTGAATATCCCCGTTCGATCCCGGCCCGGCGGCCCGGAGACTTCAAGCCCGCGGCACCAAAATTCCAAGTCCAGTGGGACGCACCGGTGGTGACAGTCGTCTCGGACTACCTCGCCCTGCAAAGGGATGTGAAAGACATGCAGGGCGAACAAGACTTCTTCTCGCGCGTGCGCGATGCATTCGAACGCGAATGGGGGCCGGATTCGTTTGAGGAAATGCGCGGCATCGATGAGCGCGGGGCTGTCAATTCCGTAGTTGTAGGGTACTGGACTGACCTGACCCGCTACTCGCTCTGGAAGTGTCACGATCCATTCAATGCCTGGTTTTCCCATTCTAATCGCGCAAGCGAGGGGGTGGGTTACTGGCGGGAGACCCTAATCGTCCCTGTGGAACGCTTTGAGACGATTTTTTCCGAATCAATATACCGTGCAGGTATTGCGTGTACGAAAAATAGCCGGCTGGAGCCGATGTTTACCGCTGGATATTTTGGAGCAATGCGAGACCGTATAGCGATCTCGGCGATTGATCCATTGAGTTCCCCTTACGGAAACATTGCGCCTGCGGCAAGTTTCAAGGGAGGGCCGGGTCAACGCGTCCGCATTGATGTTCCCACTAACCTCGTCAGCATAAGAACAGGCCAGTTTTGGCAAAACGCGAAAGATGATCAACTTGACGATTATGTGACCAACCTTCAGCCGAAGCTGGACTCCGGGGTGAAATATCTTCAAGATAATTCAGAAGGCACCGGATGTGTGTCTCTAAGATCGCTTGTTAACCTTGATCGGCAAGGCAACGAGCTGATGGAAACATCTAAGCACGGGTACTTTCTGTCGCTGGCTCATCTAGAAGATTGGGCTGCCAGCCACAAGAGTCATCTGGACATCTTCCAGCATGCGCTTGCGATGCGGAGAAAGTACGGCGCAGCCCGCTCCGTTGTAACCTGGCACGAGGTATTCGCAATTGGCACAACGCCCTCATTCGAATATATTAACTGCCATGCTGACACTGGACTTCTACGATTCGCGAACGATTGGGGGGCTATTGTGTCGCCGATGGTAGTATAGAGCGTTAGAATTCGTCGGTGCCCAGCCATGTCGAATCGATTAAGTTCTATTCGATATATATTGCTGGGCACGTTCACCACGCTTGATGGACTCTGTCGGCCTGCCTGACTTCCTGAGATCAAATAGGTTTCACCACTCATCGTGGCATGGTTGCCACCATTTCCCTTGATAGGAGCACGGCCATCACTGCTAGGGATGCTCTGCACAATTAGCCGGCGGATGTGCTTGCAATGAATCGTCGAGCCAGCGAGCATGTAGCGCATGAAGCAAACTGACCTTGGACTGAACTTGTCGACCAAGCGCACCCGTAAGCGCGAATTCCTGGACGAGATGAACCGTGTGGTGCCGTGGGCCGATCTGGTGATGCTGATCGCTCCGTACGCCCCGGAAGGCAAGCGCGGCCGTCCTCCGTTTGCGGTCGAGGCAATGCTGCGCATCCACTTCCTTCAGCAATGGTTCGGCCTGTCGGACCCGGCGATGGAAGAAGCGCTGCATGACGTGCCGCTGTATCGGGAGTTCGCCGGGTTGGACAACTGGACGGTGCGACTTCCCGGCGAGAGCACCATCTTGCGGTTCCGTCATTTGCTGGAGAAGCACAAGCTGGCTGCTCAGATCCTCGCGCTGGTCAACGACATCCTTCGCGACAAGGGCCTGATGCTACGCGCGGGCACGGTGGTGGACGCGACCCTGATCAGCGCACCGAGCTCGACCAAGAATGCCGCGGGCGAACGCGACCCGGAGATGCACCAGAGCAAGAAAGGAAACCAGTGGTATTTCGGCATGAAAGCTCATATCGGCGTCGATGCCGAAAGCGGGCTGGTGCACACGGTGCGAGGCACGCCTGGCAACGTCAGCGCTGTGCTCGAAGCCAATAGTGAGGGGTGGCCGGGATTCGCAAATATGTGACGCCTCACATATTTTCGAATCCCGGCCGGCCCTCTATATGTCCTGGCGCAGGGTCTGCCTGTTCGACCTTATCACGGAGTCCAAGCGGCAGGGCTTCGCCCTGGATGCAGGATCGGCGCAGCCGATCCTGCATCCAGTCCCAACCATTGAAAAAATCCCACTGCCTTTTGAGCAGTGAGGGTATCAGTACAGCGGTATCCGGGACGCCTTCGTTGTGAGGTCAGTGAGAATGCACGGCTTCTTGAAGAATGGGAGTTGTGTCAGGTCCGAATTGGGCCCACTCTCTATGCAAGAAAACGCTTTCTGGAGCGATTTCCTTTGCCCAAGTTGCATTCGTTGCAGAGCGTTTGAAGGTTCGAGAGGATGGTCAGCCCGCCTGTGGAAAACGGCACGATGTGGTCAACGTGGAGCGTGACTCCGTTCGTGGGAGACCTGCCGCAGCTACAACATCTTCCATCATCGCGCTCGAGGACTTGAAAGCGAAGCCCCAAGGGAATGGCACGTTCTCCCAGGAGGCCCTTCTTGTTGGGCACCAGCTTCGAGCGCACCGACTCTGTCGAGTTCCAACGCCAGGTAAACGAGTTGTCGAACCGAGGCATACAAGCGAATTGATACCCCTTGTTACCTTGGAAATGGCCTTTCAGGAGGGCAACGGAAATAAAGCTTCCCAGGAACTGCTCGGGTGTGGTGTCGAGAAATACCCGGCGGCGACTACAAAAGGTGCCGAACTCAACTTCGAGGTTGTCCGTGACGGGTATGCCGCAGCGCAAGAGGACGTCAGCAAAGAGTCTCGCCTTTGCCTGCCTGATATTGAGTGCCGCGTTCGGATCACTGGTGCGTCCTTCAGAGAACTTTATGCGCTGAGACAGCGAGACGATACCGCCGGCATCGACTGTGGTTGTAAAGTTCAGGCTGAACAGCATGCCTGTTGTCGAGAACGCAAAAAGTCGGTAGTGATTGAGAGGGTTGAGGTACAGCTGAATGCTGAGCGGAAGCTCTGTACCGCCGATGGTGACGTTGTACTCGTGGACGCCCCGAAGCAATTGCCATCCTGCTGGTCGTGACCCACTTGGCCCTTTCGCAGGGGAGACGTTGAGCGTCAGTTCTCCCAGGCGAATCGCAGGCTTGGGCATGCGGGCTTCACGCAGGGTTGCGGCCAGTTCGGAGATGTATTTCGGGGTACGAGGCATGTTTTCCTTACATAAAGTTGAGTCTTGAATGGAGCCGAGGCTGGTTCGTGCAAGCCGCGCGTGACTTGGTGGCGGGGAGGAGGCCCTGTCAGTTCAGCTTGCTGTCGAGACTTTCATGGAGTCATCGTACTTTTGGTGCGAAATCTGGCGCTTGGAAGCTGGAAAGCCGCTTGCCGCAAGGCTTTCCAGATTACGTCGCTGTAGGCACCGCTGTCGAGATGGGGTAGTCGTCCTTTTCGTGCAAAATCTTACGGTTTTCTTCAAATTTTCGTTTTGAATCAATGGGTTGAGAATCCGCCGTTTTCGCAAGTGCCGTCCTTTTCGTGCAAAACCTTACGCATTCAAGCTGCCGGACCAGCCACGCCGAGCTGTGTCCGATAGTCCGCCAGCGATTGCTGCTGGGCGTCGAACCGTCCGGTGACCTTGGCTAGCTCGTCCACTTGTTGCTGTACCGCGGAGCGTAGGGCATCGCGCTCGGCATCCGCGCGGGCTTGATCGACGCGGGCTTGGTTCAGCCCGGCACCCGCATATCGGGGAAGATCTCGATTCTTGCTACACCGCACGACGCTTCGGTGCCACCTCGAGCACGCTGTCTTGATACAGGTCGATCGGAAAGCTCATGATGCCCCGGAAATTCACATGCGCGAAATGCGCGGGCCCCATGCGGCGCAGCCAGTCATCTTCAATCCGTTGCCCTTTGTGGCGCCAAGCATCGGCCGTCGTTTGCATACGCTGGGTGTTCCAGGCAATCACCAGGTTCGTCAGCAGCGTCAGCGATCCGGAAATCGCGATCATTTCGTCCTGACGGCGCCCGCGATTATGGTGTACCTTGCTCGAGTAAATGGCACGCTGAAGCTGGTGCACCGACTCCCCTCGGTTGAGTAGCGTGCGCAACTCCCGACGAAACTCGGCGTTGCTGAAAAAATCGCACAAGAAGAGTGTGCGCAGCATCTTGCCCAGATGATCAGCTGCCCGATGGATAGGGTCGCCTTGGGCGGCGCTGCCGAACCGCTGCAGCCCCATCTTGGTCAGGGGCGATTGGGGGCCCTGAACGACGTCAACGCCGAACGAGAAGCTCCCATCGCCTGCTGGACGGTATCGAGCTCATCCACATGATTGCCAAGGGCCAAATGCAATGCGCCGAAGGGAGCAGTCTGTCCGCTGCAGAGCAGTTCTATTCCCTGGCAACATAAGCCCAATCAACCCGCCGGGTTCTTCGTCCTCGCTGGCTTACTTCGACAGAACCGCGGCGAGACCGAATCCGCTGGTGCGGCAACGCGCCACGTCAAAGTCTGTGACCCGCGAAACCCCCGCTACAGGGGTGACCGTGCTTTCGGTGCTGATTGACACGGTTTCAGCAAGAAAACGGTTCTATATCAACGAGTTATGCAAGGAGCAGGCCAAGCACCGCCGAATTGATCCGGTAGCGCGGAAATAACCCGTCGTCGAGCAACTCCGCTTCCACCGGGGCCTCGGTCGTCCACTGCCGCTGCAGCAGTTGGCCTGCTGGCGGAGATCCAGCGACAGTTTGGACTGGCAACGCGGTGATAGCCGCCGGCCTGCCCCGACTGGGGGATGGCGCGATGCGTACCGACCGCCGAACATATCACGGGCGCATGGCGCCCCCCAATCCAAACGCTTCGCGCCAAGCAGCGAGAAGATCAAGGACCGCGTGTTCGACGAAGCCGAACAAATGGCCGCTGCGGCGCCGGCCAACGACGATGAGGACGAAGCGCTCGCCCCGCCGGACACGGGGCTGCCAGAGCCCGATAAGCCCGCAGGCCGCAAACGTGGCCGCAAGCCGCTGCCGGCGGAGTTGCCGCGCCAGCGCATCGAGTATGACCTGACCGAAGACCAGAAGATCTGCCCGTGCTGCCAGGGCTCGATGCACCGCTTGGGCGAGGAAGTCAGCGAGCAGTTGCACATCGAAGCAAAGGTCTCCGTACTGCAGCACGTCCGCTTCAAATACGCGTGTCGGCACTGCGAGCGCAATGCCGAACGCACGCCGGTGGTGACCGCGCCGATGCCAGCGCAACCACTGCCGGGCAGCAACGCAAGCCCGGCAATGCTGGCGACAGTGACCATCGGCAAGTACGTTGACGGCACGCCGCTGTATCGCATGGAAGATGCGCTCGGGCGCGCCGGCATTGAAGTTGGCCGTGGCACGCTGGCCAACTGGATCATCCGGCCTGCCGAGCTGCATTACAGCCGGCTGTATGAGGCGCTGCGCCGCACGCTGCTATCGCAGCCACTGATCCATGCGGACGAGACAACGGTGCAGGTGCTCAAGGAGGAAGGCAAGGCCGCGCAAAGCAAATCATATATGTGGGTCTACCGCAGCGCGGAGGACTGCGGGGAACCCGTGGTGCTGTTCGATTACCAGCCAGGGCGCGGACAGGAGTACCCGCAGGCGTTTCTCGCCGGCTACGAGGGCATGCTGATGACCGACGGCTACAGCGCGTGGCGCACGCTTGAGGGCGTGACCCACTTCGGCTGCCTGGCGCATGCGAGACGCGCGTTTGTCGATGCGCTCAAGGGGCAGAAGAAGCTTGGCGGGCACGCCGCGCAGGCGCTCGAATACTTCAAGGCCCTCTACCAGGTCGAGGCGCTCGCCAAGGCTGAGTTGCCCGAAGGACAATCGCGCGCTGACTACACGTATCGGCTGCGCCAGCAGCATAGCGTACCGCTCCTGACGGCGTTCAAGGCGTGGCTGGACGAGCAGGCCCCGCGGGTGTTGCCAGAGAGCCTGCTGGGCAAGGCGATCGTCTACACGCGGAATCAGTGGGAATACTTGAGCCGCTATGTTGTCGATGGGCGTGCGCCCGTGGACAACAACGTCATCGAACGAGACGTTAGGCCGTTTGCAACCGCGAGAAGCTATCGCTACTTTGAAATTATGGAAGCTCAGCGCCGCTGACGATAGAAAACAGCAGCCATTTCCAGGTTCCGCTAGCTCCGTGGGGAACTGAGCAACCTTCCATAATTTGCAGTACTTTCCTCGTGCTGTTCGTGTTTTCGAGGAGAGTTGCCATGCCCACATACTCGCGTATCAAACCTGGCCATCTGCTCAGCGAGAGGTGGTTTGCCAAGGCTGCGTTGGGAGCGCACGCAGATGCGTACGTTCACTACCTGACCGAGCGTGGTTATGCTCGGGAGACTGTGGAGTGTTATTTCAGGAGTGTTGCCCACTTCGTTCACTGGAACTCGCTGCGAGGCGTCGTTCTTCGCGAGATGGACGAGGCGGTGATCAACCGGTTTCTCGACGGGCATCTGCCTCATTGCCGATGCGCTCCACGATGCCGTCGCACGAGAGCTGACGTCCATGCGGCACTGAAGCACTTTTTTGCCATGCTCGGCCAAACGACATCACGACAGACGCCAGGCATTCCCCAAGCAATCACAAAGGAACTGGACGAATTTAATCATCACTTGGTTGAAGTTCGAGGACTTTCCGATAGTACGTGCACCATTCGGCGGCGGCACGTACTGGAATTTCTTGTCGATCGATTCGGCAAGAGCGCAGTGCGCATTTCGAAGCTCACTCCGGCTAATGTAGTTCATTTTGTCATGCGCCGAACGAGCGGCCTTGTACCCTGCGCGGTCAAGAGCCTCGGCATCTCACTGCGCAGCTACTTCTTGTTTAAGGCCAGTAGCGGAATCCCAACCACGGCTCTCATCGCGGCACTGCCGCGGGTCGCCGTGTGGCGTCTCGCCAGGCTGCCTGAGATGCTCTCGCCGGCGGAGATCAGGCAGTTGCTCAACGCATTCGATCGCGACAGTGCTACTGGTCTACGCGACTACGCAATCATGCGCTGTCTGTTGGACCTGGGCCTGCGACGCACGGAAGTAGCACAGCTGCGCCTGGATGACATCGATTGGCGGGGTGGAATGTTGAGGATTCACGGCAAGGGCAATCGGGTTGATGTCGTACCTCTTCCACGGTTGACCGGCCGGGCGATCGCAAAGTATCTTCAGTGCGGACGTCCCCAGACCACACGGCGAGAGGTCTTCGTTCGCCATCGACCGCCACTCAATGCTGCGGCCGGTCCGGACATCGTTCGGAACGCGATTCGCTATGCGGCCGAACGCTGCGGTCTGCAGCAGCGTGTGCGCGGCACGCATATTTTCCGGCACACCATGGCATGTCGGATGGCACAAGGTGGGGCTCCATTCAAAGAGATCGCCGACATGCTACGCCACCGTAGCCTCGACACGACGACGATATACGCAAAGGTCGATCTTCCCTCGCTCCGGCGCGTGGCTCTCCCATGGCCAGGGAGGCGCTCATGAGCACTCACACCTCCTTCTCAACCTGGATCGACGATTACCTAGCGGTTCGTCGTCGGGCCGGCTTTGCGCTTAAAGCAGAAGGCGCGCAGCTCAGACAGCTTGCACGCTTTGCGGAACAGGCCGGCCACCATGGCACGCTGACGGTCCAACTTGCCGTTCAGTGGGCCACCAGCAGTGGGCGGCAGCTGACGGCTGCACGCCGGATCGAGGTACTCCGGCCCTTTGCCGCTTACTGCCGGCAGTTCGATCCCGCGGCCGAGATTCCGCCGCGATGGCTCTTCGGAGATTCCCATCGTCGGCTGACGCCGCATATTTTCACAGACGAAGAGGTTTTGGATCTGCTAGCCGCCTGCGATGACCTATATCCGCCCGGCGGCCTTCGTGGTGCGAGCTGCAAGACGATCTTTGGATTAATCGCAGCTACAGGCCTTCGCATTTCGGAAGCGACGGGCTTGACCCGTTTGGACGTCGATCTTGAGCAACGACTGCTCCATATCCGATGCGCCAAGCATGGCAAATCGCGCTGGGTGCCGATACACCTCACTACGGCTGAAGCTCTGCGGCGCTATGTCAGGAAGCGCGACCACGATCCCTTCGCTGGCAACACCAGCGCATTCTTTGTGTTCGACTACGGTCGACCCGCTTCTACCAGAAGCGTCGAGTACGCCTTCAAGGTACTTCGCGCGGCCTTGAAGTGGCACGCTCGCGGCGACCATCCTGCTCCCCGGCTACATGATCTTCGACATTCGTTCGTCTGCCACCGATTGCAGGACTGGTACGCCCGCGGGCTGGACGTCGACCGTAGCATTCTTTCCCTGTCGACTTATCTTGGGCACGCCAAGGTCACGGACACGTATTGGTATGAGACAGCCACGCCCGAGCTGCTAGCAATCGCAGCCCGCCGCTTTGTGCGCTGCCGTGGAGGTTCGCCATGAGCAAGTCAGCTGTGCAGTCGTTTCCAGTCCTGCTGCAGAAGTTCTTTACGCAACGTCTCGTTCAGCAGCGGCACGCAAGCCCTCGCACGGTGGAGGCCTACCGTGACAGCTTCCGGCTGCTGCTGGCCTTTGCCCATCAGCACTTGCACAAACGCCCCAGCGATATCGCGATCGAAGACCTGAATGCCCCGTTCATCCTCGATTTCCTCGGGTATCTCGAACATGGCCGGCACAATTCCATCCGCAGTCGGAACGCGAGGTTCGCCGCCATCCGGTCCTTCATGGAGTACGTTTCATTCGAGGAACCGTCAGCCCTCGCATTGACACAGGCTGTACGGGCAATCCCCACGAAGCGGTTTGAGCAGCCACTCATCGGATTTCTGTCGCGCGAGCATATCGAGGCCATCCTCGCCGCTCCTGATACCGACACATGGACCGGACAGCGCGATCACGTCATGTTGGAAACGCTCTACAACACGGGCGCCCGCGTTTCGGAACTCACCGAAATGCGCGTCTCCGATCTCGTGCTAGGGTCCACATCGTGGGTGCGTATCCACGGTAAAGGGCGCAAGGATCGCTCAGTCCCGCTGTGGCCCGATACCGCCAAAGAGCTCAGACGCTGGCTGCGGCAATATCCACGCGCGCCTGAGGAGTCATTGTTTCCTGGCCGATCCGGCGCTTCGCTCACGCGCATCGGCTTCACCGAACGGTTAAAGCTCGCAGTTCATCGGGCATCGCAACAGTTTCCGGAACTTGCGCATCGTCGAGTTTCTCCGCACACTATCCGCCATTCGGTTGCCATGCATATGCTGCAATCCGGAGTTGACATTACCGTCATCGCGCTGTGGCTGGGGCACGAAAGCCCCGTCACAACACATCGTTATGTTGAGGCCGACCTACAAATGAAGGAACGAGCATTGAAGGCTCTGCAGGCGCCGTCACGCAAGCCGCTTCGATATCGGCCCAAGGATGACGTCCTTCGCTTTCTGCAGACTCTATGATTATGGATTGTTCGCAGCTGGGTGTGCTGCAGCTCACGCCTCCAAATCGATGTCGTCGTCCAGCGAGCGAATGGCGGCGACGTCGATCCTGAGATGTCTATGAGACTGGGCCATGACGTACCTTCCATAATTTTAAAGTAGCGATAGCTTCTCTTATGGAAGCACTTTCATAAGAGAAGGTCCTGGCTGTTCAGCGACACGGTCGCCGGCGCGAAGGCCAGCGCGATGGTCTATAGCCTGATGCTCACGTGCCGGGCCTGCGGCGTTGAGCCGTACGCCTATCTGCTGCACGTACTAACCGAATTGCCGCAGCGCGCCCCGGACGCGGACGTCATCGACCTGCTGCCGTTCAGCTTCGTCGCAGCGTCTGCCGCCTGAACGACGACCGACCGCACCCGAGGCGCCGATCGGCCAAATGGGAGCACTCGCCCGTTACCCGGTAACTGGCGAGCCTACCGGCTCGCCTTGAAATAGAGATCCCACTGCTCCGAATCCGGATCGAGCCGGCGCACGATGGCGTCGTCGGCTCGCGCGATCAGCCGCTCCAGCACCTCTCGCTTCGTTACCGCGTAACGGCGTGCCAGCCGCGCGAGCGCGAGATCCGCTTCGCTACTTACCCACATGTCCAGCCGACGTTCTCCGTTGCCGTTCTTGCCCGCCGTCGCGCGCCTTGCCCGATAGGCCGCCTGCCGCTGAGCTGTCGTCTGCGCCATCCTGCACTCCCCTCGTCATGGTTACCCGGTAACGTTCCCGTCTTGCATACGTTAACGGGAAACGGTTCGACTCAACAAGGTGTGCTGAATTTAGCGCTTACACAAGTTGGACCCAACGCTTGGGCCATTGGCGAAGAAGCCGCCAGAGCTGCCGCAGGCATTGCCTGAGAAGGCTAAAGCTATCGACTTCACTAAGCTAGCCAAGGTAATCCGAGTTGACTTTGTTGCAGCCCAGCGAGGCCTAGGAACCGAAGAGGCCGAGTCGCGTTCGGCATCTGGTACCCATCGCGTTGGCATGTTCTCAACTCAATTGCTGAAGTACGCTAGGCAGCACCTCAATGTGGCGACTTCAAGCCAGGGCCATCATCCCGACCTTGTTGGAGCAATTGCCCAGGCTCAACTTGAGCTGGATGCACGAATCAAGACGGCTTTGACACCGTCTATTGAGCACGTGAAAAAGCTGGGCTACCCCACGCTTCATGATCCTCAAGAAATTCACTTTCGCACGCGCATCCAAACCGGCGACCTGCTCGATCACAGCACGGCCGTTCAGTACCGCCTCGATGACACGCTAGCAGACGTCTTCCTTCCAGAGTATTCGATTGGTCTGGGCTATCAAAATCTCCAATCGCTGAGCTACCAACTGGTGTCGTTTCGCGATTCTCGCTTGAATCCCAAGGAGGGAAGTCCCGCGGCAGTTCACTTGGTCATGGTGGAGGAACCTGAGGCACACTTACACGTTCAAGTACAGCGAATCTTCACCCAGCGAGCGATGGATCTGATTACTCCTGCTGAGCAGGAGTACATGCATCTGAGCAGCCAACTGATCGTCAGCACGCACGCCAGCCACTTAGCTCATGCTGAAAACTTCGACCGCCTGCGATATGTCCGGCGGACGGTTCCGTCCAAGCCGGGGGATTTGCCATGCTCTGACGTCATTAACCTCGCCACCGCGTTCAAGACAGACAAGAAGACGCGCATGTTTGCCGAGCGGTACTTTCGCGTGCAGCATACGGACCTGCTTTTCGCTGACGCTGCCATCTTTGTGGAGGGCGCTGCAGAACGGATGCTCGTCCCGCTGTTCATCGAGCGCGATTTTCCCGAGCTTGATCGCCGCTACATCTCCTTCCTAGACATCGGCGGCCGGCATGCACATCGACTGCGCCCGCTCGTAGAGAGGCTGGGTATCCCGACCGTGGTAATTACTGACATCGACCCGGTCCGCGTTGAGAAGACTGACGGGGGTAGAACCGTTCGGAAGGCCACGGCGATCGATGACCCAACGAAGCTGGAATGCGGTAACGATACATTGAATTCGTGGCATCCAAAGGAAAAGCAGCTTCACCTTCTAGCGGTCCCGGCGGAGAAGGAACATACCTGGACCAATGGCAACGGCGGCCGTGTCCGCTTCGCTTGGCAGACTCCAGTCCCCAAGGACGGTCCCTGGCCCAGTTCGTTCGAAGACTCTCTTGTGCTTTCCAATATCGAATGGTTCAGGAGGCTGGGCGACGCCCAAGCCAAGGGGTCTGCCCTTGGCGAAGCGCCTCCGGAGAAGCTCCGCGGTCCGCTAGCGGCAGTCGTTGAGGCTGTCCAGAAAAGGCCAGAACCTAACGAGCTCTGCGTCGAGCTGCATGCCCTGTTGCGAGACGGATTCAATAAGGGAGAATTCGCTGCCACCATGTTCGAGCAAATCAGTGAGGAGGAAGAGGTGGCATGTCCCGCCTACATCGGTGAAGCACTTGCTTGGCTTGACAAGGAACTCGCGCCTCTGAAAAAGGAGACGCTCTGATGGCCGACCAGCTCGCAAGCCTTAATGACCGCGACGCCGGCGTCGTTGACGAGATTGTTGGATATGTGACCAGTGCACCTCCAAGGAGCTTCTTCCTATTCGCTGGAGCAGGCTCAGGAAAAACTCGGACGCTTGTTGCCGCGCTCCGGAAGCTCACCGGTATTGGTCCAAAGGAAGAGCAACCTCTAGCCACGCCGAAGGAACTCGACCTGCGCTTTGCCCGCGAGATGAGGGCGAAGTCCCAGACAATACGAGTCATCACGTACACAAAGAACGCTGCCTTGGTTATGAGAACATCCATCGATGCGTTGGGCTTGCGGTCAATTTGCGGCTCAGCAACCATTTGATCGCCCGGCAGCAGCCGCAGGAACGCTTGTCGGCTTTCACCGTCAGCATGGTGAACGAGTAAATGTCATCCGGCCGATCCCTCCAAAGGCCGGCTAGCCCAAACGCAGGCTCGTCGGTCAGCCAGATCTTTTACCGCGTCGACTTGGCCCCGGCTTCGTAGTTCGGCTCATAAACGGCCGTGGCCGGTAACGGCAAGATGCAGCCCATGGACGCGCACACCACAAGGTACACCGTATGGACATGCGGGGCTGGAGCTAGACCTTCCCGACAGGCCGTTGCCTTCCCGGACGTTGGGCGTTGGTAGTTGGCTGGCCGCTCGATGTTGCGAAGCGGCCAGTCGACATTGACAAACAACAAGGGGATAAAGCTCCCTCGTAAAAACAGCGAAGACCAGTTAGCCTTGCCATCCTCTGTTGTAGGGGCTGTAGTCAGCGGGACCTCAGGCTAGTAACGTTGAATTGGCATCCAACGAGACACTCTCGCTATCGCAGCTCACATCGCATGCCAAGCGCCGATGCTTGGGCCGCGCGCTGGACTGCGGGCGATGACTTCACCTCCAGTGGCACTTTTTCATCCGCAACAAGCGAGAATCCCCAGCGAGCGAAGTAAGCGGGAGCCACCGTGGAGAAGAGATAGGCGTCTCGTGCTTCTGTGCCGCGAGCCCGCATCAATAGTGTTTCAACCAGACACCCTGCAATGCCTCTGTCTCGGTAATCAGGTTCCACTGCTACTGAGCGAATTAGAACGCTCGAGCCGTGATGCTCCGCAGCTGCACATCCAATAATGCGGCCTTCATACAGCGCAACTTGGAAGTCCTCGATTATCTTGAATGTATCCGAGGTGGGGAGGCCGCATCGATCAAGCAATGCAGCTATGTGATGCCAATCTGAACGAAAGGCCGAACGTAAAACAACGTCGGTCAGCATGATGATGTAACTCCTGCGTGCGTCCTCTTCGGCCAAGAAGGCCGGTGGCGCGCATCTAATAATATTGAAGGCAACTATGTTGCCTTCTTTGCATGTCATTCCGGCAGTCATGCCACCGCCGATGGACTGTTCGCAAAGGCTATCATCGACCGAGTGGGCGGTCTGTAAGCGATTGTGATTGACGTTCTCTGCATCGCGTCGACGGCCCACCGAATTGCTGATTTTCGGTAATGCGCAGGGTGGCGCGCCTCTGATGGAGTGTGCGCAGTCGATCGGCATTGATCTGCCCTTGAAACTCGTGGTCGGACGCTGATGGGCGGACTGGGGCCAGTTACAACGATCCGGCGTTTCTCGCACAGCGGCGCGGTGTGCCCCAATGCCCCGCCGCAGGCAACTTGCGCGAAACCCTGTCGCGTTTGATTGGCGCGGCCGTGGCGCCGTAAAAGCGTTCGAAGCCGGATTCCAGGAAGGCGCGAGCTCCTACGACGCACTAACCTTGCCCGGCTCAGGCAAATAGAAAAGGCCCTCGGCCGGGGTGGTCGAGGGCTAGAAGTGGTAGCGGGTAGATCGCAGAACCACCCGAACGGAAGGACCGACCGGGTTTGGGTGTATTCACATCACTCATATTGGTGATGTTGGTTCGGAGCGACAGCCAGGGTGAAGCTGTTGCGCTGTTGCCGTCACAGGAGTGGATACAAAGCCTTACAAGACGCTCAAGCCGCAGTGGTCACCGTGACAACCTACCGTCGTTACACAAGGTAACCGGCTTTAGGTTCTGCTCCTACCGGACAGGGCGAGAACGCCCTAAGGTGTGAGCATCATTCGACGGAACAGCATCATGCAGAAGATCTTGGCGGTTTGTGTAATCGCAGCCGCCTCCGCGCTTGCCTCAAGCGCTGCGCAAGCAAGAGTAGACGTCGGAATTGGCATCGGTATTCCAGGTGTCGTAGTTGCAGCACCTCCGCCCCCGGTGTACTACGAGCCGGCTCCTGTCTACGTTGCGCCGCGCCCAGTGGTAGTGGCGCCTGGTTATTACTACGACGATTGGCAAGCACGCGCATGGCGTGAGCAGCGGTGGAGGGAGCGCGAGTGGCGGGAGCGCCATCGCAAGTGGCACCGTTGGCACGATGACGAAGACGATTGAAGCCGATTCTCAGGGCGACGCGGTAAGTAAGCGTTGGGCTTTTCTTCGGCGCGCCCGAAAATGGTGCGTCTTGCGTGGTGCGTCTTGCGCAACCGCGTCCGGCTGTGCTGCCACCCCTGGAAACCGAAGTGGTGCCCGTCCTGCGGCAGCAGATGGCCCGGGCACTGGACGTAAGCGGCGCTGCCACACATGACCCCGTGGCGCGAGGCCGGCCGCCTCCCGCCGCTAGCCGCGCCGCCTGTCCTCATGCCGCGTCAGGCATTTCTGGAGGAAGCGGAACAGGTTGGTCCCGCAGTGCACGTGGACGCGTGGCAGGCCAAAGGGGTCGTCATCGACGCGTGCCAGGCCACGCTGCGTCAGCGTGGCATTGTCGTGGCCCGCCTCGCGCGCCATCTCCCGGTGCGCCGCCTGCTGTTCGCCATATGGATAGCAGAAGGCCGTGACCGGCCCTGCCACCAGGTCCTCCAGGTCCGCCTTGGAAGCTGCGATCTGCCGGCGGGCTTCGGCCAGCGGCACCGCCGGCAGGTGTACATGGTCGATCGTATGGGCACCGGCTTCATTGCCGAGGCGGGCCCATTCGCGTATCTCCGCCGCATTCATCAGCGGAGCAGGCGGCTATCCATGGCTGGCGTCCCAGATGTTGCTGTCGTCGATCTGGCACCGGCTTTAATGGCTTTCTCCCGCAATGTGATCCATCCCTGACAATACACTCAGCCATGCTTGTCGCGTGACGTTGCATTGACTAGAGTGAGTTCTTCTTCCGTCATAACAGGTGACAGTTATGGTCGTTCGGAGAACCGAGAGTCGCATTCCGAGCCAACTCCAGGCTTCCGATCTGGGGTCGGCCGTAGTCTCGGGCGACGGCCATTGCGCGCTGGTTTCCTTTGTCACCTCTCCCATCGTTGTCAATCGCGATAACGTCTACGTCGTGTTCGTGACCGATCCGGCGCTTGCTGCGTCGGCCGCGTTGTATGAATGGACGATGTCCCTGGATGGCGGCGCGCCTGACGTGCGCACCACGCCGCATGGCGAGCTGAGCTGCCGTCCGCCCGCAAGCGGCAGCCTGCATCTGCTGGTCCGCATCCTCGATGCCGGGAGCGCCGAGCAGGCACGGCTTGAAATGACGCAGGACGTGGTCGGAACCAGCGCGGCACTCGAAGCGCTGATCGAGAGCGCACGTAACGAGCAAGGCCCGACGGTGGTCAATCCCGATGTCGCGCGCGAGCTGGTCAACGAGCACAACCACTACTACCAGAATGTTGCGCTCGGCACGCCTGAGCCGGGCGATGGCTTCAAGACCTTCGTGTTCACGATGGTGCATGACGGCGCGCTCGAACAGGATCCCGACAACCGCAGGCAACGGCTGGACCGCATCGCCGCGTCACTGAACGACGCGGAGGGCGATTTCGCCACGCTCGCCGCGGGAGGATTCGGCGTCTGCGCGATCCGGATGGGGCTGCTCGCCATGACCACGCCGACCAGCGCGGGGGCGTCGCCCGCCCTGGCCTGGACCGAGCTGCCGGAGTCGGGCGCACCGCATGCTTCGGCCGAAGCGCAGCTTCGCCAGGCGCTCGGCGCGCTGGACGTGGACACGCGAACGGACCTGTTCAACCGCGCCCGCTTTCCCAAAAGCAATATTACCCAGTGCGGTCGCATTCTCGAGACCTTGCGCGACCGCTATTTCGGCGGCGTTGCGTTCAACGACGTGCTTACCGGCATGTCGGGCACGCGCGCGCACTGGATCGTTCGCCACTATCGGGAAGGGCCGTTGCATCACGAGTGAAATAAGAAGGGCTAACCACTCCGGTGAGGGACCATGCCAACCACCAGGCGGAACCAGACGGGGAATACCACGGCTTTGCAGGGGATCCCGCCGAACACACCGGGGGGAAGCGGCACGCCAGGCGGCGGTGGCGGCGGGACCGCGGTGAACCGCCCCGCGCCCGCGCCGACGGGGCCGGCGCCATTGCTCGGCGAGCCCGAATTCATTCCGCAGCACACCTTCATCTCGGCGGCGCAGCCGAACGACAACGGCTTTATCGCCAATGCGCTCAACTTCCACAACAACGTGTCGCTCCGCCCCAGGACGGTCGGCTCGATCGAGGAAATCCTGGAACTGCTTGCCAACCCGGCGGAAACGGGAAGCGGCGTGCTCGACCGCATCCGCATCGTGTCGCACTTTTTCGTGCCGGACCCGGGCGAGCCCGACCAGCCCAGCAATATGGGGATCAACTTCCTGCGCAACGGGGGGCGCGGCGCGCTGAAGCGGTTCTTCGAGGGCTTCGCGCAAAGCAGCATCGCGGGCCTGCGCGCGCTGCTGGTCTTTGACCTGGTCGGCGGCCAGAGCGCGCTCACCATCTTCAACAGCCCTGAAACGCTGGTGCTGTCGGCGGTCCGTGCGGCCGGGCAGGGCGCGGCGGTCGACGCGGTATTTCCCCCGGCGGGCACGCCCTCGGACAACAAGAAGGAATTCGTTATTTTGCACGCCGCCAGATGGGTGCTGGCCCACGGCATGTCCGGCATCGCCGATGCTACCTTGCGGGCCAATCTGACGAGCGCCTACGACCTGCTGCTCACCGATCTGCGTCCCCGGCTGATAGCCGCCCCCGACAACGTGCCCGGCCCGCAGCTCGATGCCCTGGCCGCCGCCATCGCGGGCCTTGCCAATCTGGGCGGCGCACAAGTCGTAAGCCCCGCGAACCTGGCGCGCTATGCCGCCAACGTGGCGGCGGGACTGGCCGCGTTCGCTGGCGATGCTTTCCGCAACAAGATGCTGGCGGTGCGACCCCGTTTCGACCGCTTTACCACCATCGACATCCGCGGCTGCCGGGCGGGCACGGACATGGCCTACCTTGCCGCGGTGCAGGCGTTCTTCGGCCGTACGGGCTCGGTGCGTCCGGTCGTGACAGCCCCCAATTTCTTCCAGCGCTTCAACCAGATTTCCGCGACGACGATGCATGGCCAGCCGCCGCAAGGCCTGGCCGCGACGATCAACGGCCTGCACAATTCCGGAATTCCGCCGACCTATACCGCGGCCCAGGTCCGCACGCAGTTCGGCGTGTGGGCGGATGGCTTCGGCATCGGCGCGGCCCATCTGACGTTCTGGCACACGACCTTCCAGCTCGGCGTGCTGGAATTCTGCAAGTTGCAATGGCGCGCCGGCATCCCGGCGCGGCGCGTCACCATCTCGCGGCTCGATGCGCTGCCGGGCGTCGCCTTCGCGGACCTGTTCAACCGGCTGGGCGATATTTTCCTGGTTCGCGTGGCGCAGCGGCCCACGGCTGCGCAACTCGGTGTCATCTCGCCAAAACTGGGGAACCTGAATACCTGGACGACGCAGCTCGATGCCGCCATCGACCCCACATCCACGGCAGCGCAGCTGAGCGCGCACTTCACCAACTACAAGACCATCTATGAAGCGGTGGAGGCGCGCATGAGCAACGCGTCCTTCCACAATTCCCCGCAGCGCATCGTTCCGCCCACCGAGCCGGCCAGCTTTACCGTGGCAAAGGCCACGACGATGCGGACGAACCTGAGGAACTTCATCCAGACCAACGCCAATTCCATCTTCGCGCCGGTACGCGTGTTCCTGGCCGCCGCGGATGCCAATACCCAGGATGCGCCGGCACGCATGCGTTACTTCCTGGCGCTCGGCCTGGTGTTCCAGCTGGCGCACACCACCAGCGTCGATTTCAATGTGCAGATCCTGGTGCTGCTCGACGACGGCACCGGGGGCGGGCCGCACCACGAGGCAATCCGGCACTGGATGCGCGCGGGCTGGCGCGGCGTTGCGCCGCCCACCATCGCGCCCGGCCTCGATTTCAATCTTGCCCGCCATTCGCAATGGGTGGTGTCCGACCGGACGCAGGGACCCGCGGGCGTGTGTCCGCACCCCAGCTATATGTCCCACATCGTCACGCAACCGGCATGAGGCAAAGGCATGGCTGACGCGCTGCAGAACATCCTCACCGGCGCCGGCCTGGCGATCGCACCGCTGCGCGAGATCGACACGCCCGACAAGGCGGTCGTGTTCTTCCGGCAGCTCGGTTATGAATTGCCCGCAGGCGCCTTCGGCAGCGCGCTCTCCACCCTGGGCACCGAGGCTACGGGACTGGTGGCGGCCGTCGATACGCTGGCCAATTCCACCGGCGAAGCCGGCGTCGCCGCCGCGATCGTCAACCTGCTCGGCAAGCTCGGCACCACCATCGATGCGATCCGGCAGCTGCATGTGCAGGTGCAGGCCGGCGGCGGCGCCGGCGTGCCGGATATCGGGGACCTGCCGCGTCGCCTGACGGATTTCCTGGTGCTGGACTATCTCCACGCGCAACGGCCCGAAGCCCATGGCGTCTTTCATCTGCTCGGCCTGATCGAGCACGAGCCCGGCGCGGCAAGCGGGACGCCGGCGCGGCTGATCAACTGGGACCGGTTCGGCAAGTTCATCACCGAGCCGGGCAGCATCGCCAACGAGGTCTACCAGTGGGACACCGATTTCAATGTCGGCAAGTTCCTCGGCCGCCTCGAACAGATCATGCGCGCGGCCGGCCTGCGCGGCGGCTTCTACGGTCAGGCCGACGCCACGCGCACGGCGCTGGCCAACACCGGAGCCGACCTTGCCGAGCTGCGCGTTCCGCTGCTGCAGAAAGGACTGACGCCGGTGACTTACAGCCAGTTCGGCATCACGTTCTCTCCCGCCGAGCCCGCCGGGGGCAAGAAGCGAGGCATCGCGCTGCTGCCCTACCTGATGGGGACCACCAGCTTCGATTTCGGCGTCTGCGAACGCGGCGAGCTCGTGTTCGATGCCTCGGGCGAGATCCGTGGCGTGGGCGTCGTCATCCGTCCGCCCTTCAACGCCGAGGGCATGCTGAACCTGACCGGCGCCTTCAGCGCCGCGCTTACCATCCGGGAAAAACCGGCCCAGGCCGAAGAGCTGGTGCTGATCGGCTCGCGCGGGGGCACGCGGCTGTCGATCGAGGGGCTTGGCATCAAGTGGTTTATCGCGGGCGACGCGCAGCAAGTGGACGTCGGCGTCGAGGGCCAGGCCCAGGCCCTGCGGCTGGTGATCGCGCCGGGCGAGGGCGATGGCTTTCTCCAGAAGATGCTGTCCGGCGTAAACATCCAGGCGGAAGCGGGCTTCGGCTTCGGCATGAGCCTGCAATCCGGGTTCACCTTCCACGGCGGGGCGAAGTTGGGCCTTGAACTCGGCACCCACCTCGAGATGGGGCCGGTCAAGATCGAGGCGCTGCGCTTCGCTTTGGCTCCGAGCGCGAGCGACGTCGCGCTCGAGGCCGGCGCGGTGCTGAAATTCGAGCTCGGGCCGCTGCAGGCCGTGGTTGAGAACATCGGCCTGCGCACGGTGGTGCGCTTTGCGCCCGGCAATATCGGCCCGGCCGACCTCGGGGTCGAATTCAAGCCGCCCAACGGGGTAGGCCTGTCGCTTGAGGCCGGCGGCTTCAAGGGGGGCGGCTACCTGATGTTCGATGTCGACAAGGGCGAGTATGCCGGTGCGCTCGAACTCGATTTCCAGGGCCTGTTCTCGGCCAAGGCCATCGGCATCATCAATACCAAACAGCCGGACGGCTCGCCGGGCTTCTCGCTGCTGATCGTGATCGCGGCGGAATTCACGCCGATCCAGCTCAGCTTCGGCTTTACCCTGAACGGCGTGGGCGGGATCATCGGCCTGAACCGCACCATCGCGGTGTCGGCGCTGGTGGAAGGGGTCCGCACCAATGCCATCAAGAGCATCCTGTTCCCGCAGGACGTGGTGGCCAACATCAATCGCATCATCAGCGATATCCGGCAGTTCTTCCCGCCGCTGGACGATCATTTCGTGGTCGGGCCGATGGCCAAGCTGGGCTGGGGAACGCCCTCGATCATCACGGTGGAGCTGGGGCTGCTGCTCGACCTCCCCAATCCGATGTTCGCCATCGTTGGCGTGCTGCGCGCGGTGCTTCCCGCCGAGGACGCGCCGATCCTCAGGCTCCAGGTCAACTTTATCGGGGTGCTCGACTTCGATCGCGGCTATCTGTTCTTCCGCGCCGACCTGGTCGATTCGCGGCTGCTGGTCTACACCATTACCGGCAGCATGGCGCTGCTGGTGTCCTGGGGAGAACAGAAGACCTTCGCCCTCAGTGTCGGCGGCTTCCATCCGGATTTCCGCGACATCCCGACCATTCCGGCGCTGCCGGACGGCCTGCGCAACATGGCGCGCATCGGCATCAGCCTGCTGTCCGACGACAATCCGCGCCTGAAGGTGGAATCGTACTTCGCCGTCACCGCCAACACGGTGCAGTTCGGCGCAAAGGTCGAGCTCTATGCGGAGGCGATGGGATTCAACGTCTACGGCTTCCTCGGCTACGACGTCCTGTTCCAGTTCGAGCCGTTCCGCTTTATCGCGCGGCTGTATGGCGGCATTGCGCTGCGCGAGGATACCTCCGTCATCGCCGGCATCAATATCACCGCGCAACTGTCGGGGCCTACGCCGTGGGATGCGAGGGGCGAAGCCAGCCTGACCATCCTGTTCTTTGACATCAGCGTCGATTTCCATGTCACCTGGGGCGATCCGGCGCCGGCCATCGGCAACCAGACCGAGGACCTGCTGGAGCGGCTCCAACGCGAGATCGCCGACACGCGCAACTGGCGTGCGGAACTGCCGGCCAACCATCACCTGCACGTCAGCCTGCGCAAGATCGACGAGGCGGACAGCGCTTCGCTGCTGGTCATCCACCCCATGGGCGTGCTGACCTTCAGCCAGCGCTCGTTTCCGCTCGAGAACTACCTGATCGAGAAATTCGGCAACAAGGCACCGCTGAACGTCAACAAGTTCCGGCTCAGCAATGTCAATGCCAACGGGGGGGACATTCCCGCCAACTTCCAGGACACGCGCGAGCAGTTCGCGCCCGGCGAGTTCAGCAAGCTGAGCGACAGTGACAAGCTCTCGCGCCGCTCGTTCGAGGCGCTGCCCAGCGGCTTTTCGCTGACGGGAACGGGCGATCTCGTGGTACCGCTGCCGGTCCGGCGCGACGTGTCGTACGAACTGAACTACCTGCACCGCAAGGTCGTGCGCCTGGAGTTCCGGGGCCTCGTGCAGATCGCCCTGCGTGCGTATGACCGGCTGGTCAAGGGCAGCGCGGTGCGCAGGTCGGCGCTGGCGTTCCAGCAGACCCGGCCGTCGATGAACGCGCCGGAGGCGGTGGTCCTGCCGGAAGAGGACTTTGCCCTCGCCAATGTGTCGGACTTGAAGCCGCACTTGGCGGGCGCGGGCGGCGCACTGATCTTCAAGACCCAGGCCGAGGCCGCGCAGCGCCAGCAGGAGCTGATCCGCAGCAATCCGGCGCTGGCGGGACAGGTCCAGGTTGTATCCCGATTCGAATTGAACTCCTGAGGCACGAGATGGCGATCGAAGTCGCGAGATACCAGTTCCAGTCGTGGGCGCGCAAAGGCATCTCCGCCCGGATCAGCGAGCAGGACACGCTGGGGAATCCGGCGGCCGCGCTGCCGCCGGGCGAGCGCGCCTCGGTACCGATCGGCGTGTCCATCAATGGCGCGCCGCAGACGCCGAAGCCATTCGCGCTGATCGGCTCGGGCGATATCGTCGGCATCCAGCGCGACATGGTGGTGCGCACCGAGCCGCGCAACTGGATCACCAACTTCGAGCCCAACTACCTGGCCTTTATCGAGTTCTATGACGAGGATTTTCCCTGGCGCTACACACCGGCCCGGCCCGACGGCGAACGGCTGCGCCCGTGGATCCAGTTGCTGGTGCTGGAAGAGGGGGAGTTCGAGCGCGACGACCGCCGCCTGCCGCTGCCGGTGGTGACGATCAAGCGCAAGGAGGCGCTGCCGCCCGCGGACGAAAGCTGGCTGTTCGCGCATGTCCATACCGAGCAGGACATCGGGGCCAGCGAGCTGTCGGGGCTTGAGCAATACCTGAAGTCGCTGCAGGAGGCGGTCGCCAGCGATCCGGACAAGATCTACAGCCGGCTGCTGTCGCCGCGGCACCTCGCGCCGAACCGGGCTTACCAGGCTTTCCTGGTGCCGGCCTTCGAGGTCGGCCGCCTGGCCGGCCTGGGGCGCAAGACGGCCGGCATCCCTGCCCAGAAGCCGGCATGGGACGCCACCACCACCAGCGTGGAGCTGCCGTTCTATTTCGACTGGTCGTTCCGCACGGGTGAGAACACCGATTTCGAATCGCTGGTTGAGCTGCTCCAGCCGCGCATCCTCGATGCCAGGATCGGCATCCGCTCGATGGACTGCGCCGAGCCGGGTTTCGTCGTGGTCGACGGGCAGGGCCGCGAGCGGCTGCCTCCGCCTGTCGGACTGCCTGCCGCCGCGCCGCTCGTCCAGGGGCTCGAAGGCGCGCTGAAGACGGACCGCACGCAATCCCTGCCGCCAGTGTTCACGCCGAACGCATTCCAGGACGAATTGCAGATCCTGGTCAACCTGCCGGAGACCATCCAGGCCACCAACGCGCCACCGGGTTCGGACGAGTCCTTCCTGAACGATCCCATCGTGACGCTGCCGTTCTACGGGCAGAACCATGCCCGGCAGCACAAGGCGGACAAGGTGCTGCTCGATACCAGCAAGGACGGGTGGCTGCACGACCTGAACCGGGATCCGCGCACCCGTGTGCCGGCCGCGTTCGGTACCTCGGTGGTCCAGAAGAACCAGGAAGCCTTCATGCAGCGCGCGTGGCAGCAGGTACAGAAGGTCCACGAGGCGAACCACACCATGCGGCAGTACCAGTTCGTGCTGCAGGTGAGTTCGCTGTACTCGTCGGCATTCTTTGCCCGGCTCGAGCCCGCCAATCTTATCGCTGTCACCATGCCGGTCCACGCCAAGGTGCTCGGCAGCCCCACCACCATTCGCCAGCAGCTGACGGAGAGCCGCCTGGCCGCGCCAGTGTTCAGTGCGCCCGTGCGCCGCATGATCCGTCCCGGCGGCCGGCTGGCACGGCGCTTCAGCCTGAACCCGGTCGGGCTGGCGCTGGCCACGGTGGTTGGCGCGCTCAACGACGGACGGGTGACGCCGGCCCCGCCGCGTTCCGTGCCGGAGGGCATTCCGTCGCTGGAGGACGTCGCGAAGGCCATCCAGCCGCGCACTTTCCCGGGCTGGCTGCGCTGGCTGATCCGCAACCGCAGCGTGGCGTTGCTGATCGCCCTCGCGCTCGTGCTGCTGCTCGGCCTGATGGCCGGGGCCTGGGTGCTTGCCGCCCTGGGCGCTGTCGCAGCGGTCGCGGCGTTCTTCTGGCTGGACCAGCAGGCGCGCCGGATCGACGCGGCCGCAACGCTTACCGACCCGGAGAAGGCGCTCGCGTCCGTGCAGCAGGTGGCGCCGCGTCCGGACTTCACCGTAGCGCTGGACCTGGACGAGGGACAGGCCGCGCCCGCGGCGACACCGGGGCCGACACCCGCCGCCGACAGCATCGAGGCGCGCAACTTCCGCATGGCCGCCATCCGGCTGCAGCAGCGCGCCGGGGTGCGCACGCCGCCCAAGGCGCCGCTGCCGGCGTTCGACCTGGCCAACGGCAATGCCAGGCTGCGGCACGCCATCGACCCGCGCGTGTCGTTTCCGCGGCGGCTGTCGGCCTTCGTCAAGCTGCCGCGATGGACCTTCGACGAGCCCGAGGAGATCGTCGACGCGATGGCCCATCCGGACTTCGAGGATCCGATGTACAGCTACCTGCGCGATATCAGCAAGGAGCTGCTGATCCCGAACCTGCAGCTGATTCCGCCCAATACCATCTCGCTGCTGGAGACCAACCCGAAGTTCATCGAATCCTATATGGTCGGCCTCAATCACGAGATGGGGCGCGAGTTGCTGTGGCGCGAGTATCCGACCGACCTGCGCGGCAGTTATTTCCGGCAGTTCTGGGAGGTCAAGGGCGTGAGCAATCCCGACACGCCGGCGGATGCCGAGCAGCTGAAGGACATCACCAAGATCCACGCATGGCCGGTGGCGAGCCGGCTGGGCGCGCACAAGCCGCCGCCGGGCCCGCGTGCCGATGTCCAGCCCGGCGAGAAGCAGGTGGTGCTGGTGGTGCGCGGCGAGTTGCTCAAGCGCTATCCCAACACGGTGGTCTACGCGCAGAAAGCCATCGATGACGGCAAGGGCAACAACGTGCTGCGCGAGAGCGATCCCACGCCGCACCAGCTCGATATCGAGTTCAAGTTCCCGCTGTTTCGCGCCGAGATCGAACCGGACCTGCGCTTCTTCGGCTTCGACCTGACCACGGACAAGGCCAAGGGCGAGGTCGACAGCATCGACTTCCCCGGCGACAAGCGGGGCTGGTTCTTCGTGCTTCAGGAGGTGCCGGGCGAGCCGCGCTTCGGCATGGACATCAGCTACAAGCCCACGCGCAACGCCACCCCGCAGACCTCCGACGATCCGCTCGATACCTGGGCCAATCTGGCCTGGAACTGCTTTGGTGCCGCCGAGCCGGCCTTCGTGCCGCGCGCGCCCGCGCCGGTTTTTCCCCGCCCGGATACGGCCGAATTCAGCCAGCATCCGTGGGGCGTCACGTCGGCGCAGATGGCCTACGCCCTGTTCCAGAATCCGGTGATGGTAGCCGTCCACGCAGGTGAAATGCTGGAGCTGACGCATGCCTGAGTTCAACGAACAGCTCGAAGCCATCGCCGTGGTGCGCACAAACTGCCGCCGGCATGAAGACGACCTTTACACAGCGCGCATCGGCCTCGCCGGCGTCAGGAAGCAGATACGGCGGGCGGAGCAGGGGCAAACGAGCGCGCAGCCGGATGGGGATGGTGATGCGGCGATACTGCGGGCGCAGGTGGCGGAAACCCAGGCACGCCTCGCGGCAACACGGGAAGCGGTGCGCAAGACCGAAGCCTGGCTCGCGCGCCTGCGCGAGCAGGAACGGCTGGTGGCGCACCTGGAGCAGCATATCGCCGCGGCTGGCCGCAGGTCTGCCAGCCTGCGCGAACAGCTGGAAGCGTCGAACCGGCGCGCGCCGCCCGACAAGGAAGAGATCGCCGGGCTGGAAACGGAACTCGCGCGGATCGGGCACACCGGCGACAATCTCCGGGCGAGCCTGTCCGCAGCGAGCGACCAACTGGGCCGCCTGCGCCAGCAGGAGGACGAGCACCAGGTCAGGCTCACGGCCGGAAGGGCCGACATGGAGGCGCAGCGGCAATCCCTGGCTGGAGCGCAGGGCCGGCTTGCCGAACTGCTGCAGCCCGCCTTTGCGGACCTGGAGACCCTGAAGGCGAGAGAGCGCGAGCTGCAATCCGCCATCGCGCAGGCCAGCGGCAGCCTGGGCCGCTGCAAGGCGGAACTGGGCGGCCTGGTCGGCGGCCTGTACACGGACCCGCATCCCCGCAAGGCGCTGGCCCGCCTTGATGACGGGACGCCGTTCCTGCTGTTCCCGGTGCGCATCGAGTCGATCTTCGTGCCGACAGGACGCGGTACCGAGCTATGGGTCCGAATCTATCCGGACGACATCGTCGTGCACACGCACGAGGCCACGCTGACCGATACCGAGGTGGCGGCGGGCGAGCTGTATTGGGTCGAGCTGGTCGCTGCCGAGCACCTGCGCGACGAACGCGACCGGCGCCGTCAGGCAGCGTGGCGGCATGTCGTGCAACTCCTCGGCGGCTCGCGCGCGGCCTGGGTGGCCCGGCAGACGCGTCCGCTGGACTGGTCCGCGCTGGCGGCCGGGGGCGCCACGCAGAACCTGGTCGCCTTCCTGCTGGCCGCGCAGGCGGATTTCTTCGATGGCCTGCTCGCGCTGCCGCTGCCGGGGGCGGTGCGCCTGGCACTGCAGCAGGCCGTGGCCGAGGAAGATGGCGATGCCTTCATCAGGCTGGTGGAGGCGCAGAAGTGGGGCGAGCGGGTGAACGAAGCCGTGCGCACGCAGATTGCCGCCTTCCCCGAACACGACCTGACCAAGACCGATGCCTGGACACGCGCGCCCCGTACCCGCGTGCTGCCGGACCGCTTCGTCTTGCTGCTCTATGGCAGCGAGACGGGGGCGCCGCGCGAGGTTCCCGGCGCGCTGGTGCCGGACACGCTGACGTTGGGCCCCGATCCGCTTGACGCCAAGGCAGCGTTCAAGGATCCCGACGGTGCGCTGACGTTTGGCGGCGAGTTCGACTGGATGTCGGACTTCGACAAGGCGGTCGAACAGGGCATGGCGTTTCGCGTGCCGCTGTCGGCGGAGGAGGCGAGCAATGGCTTTGCCCGGATCTGCGTGCTGGGCGTGATGCTGTCGGCCAGTGCGGCCGACGGCGCGGCGATGCTGGAGGAGCTGATCGCCAACCACCAGTTCAGCCCCAAGGGATTCAGCCTGGTAGCGCAAGGCACGCCGACCAACAACACCGAGCGCGACGGCAGCGGCTATTCCGACAACGATCCCTACGACGACCTGGCCTTTTTTACTGAGGCCGGCCCGCCGGCCTTCGACCCGGCGCACGCCGATCCGCGCAAGCGCCAGACCGATGGCAGGCAGATCGCCGACGTGCTGGGGATCGCCTACGGACCGCTGCAGACCGTGCGCCGCGCCGACGGCACCGATCTGCTCGAAGCGACCGCGATGAACGCGGCGCTGTTTCCGGCCACGCTGGGATACTGGCTGCGGACCTGGATGTCGCCGGTGATCAAGCCCGCGACAGCCAGGCTGGTGCGCAGCTTCTTTTCCAGCTACGTGACCGGCCGCGGGCCGGTGCCGGCAATACGCGTGGGCGACCAGCCTTACGGCATCCTCGTCACCAGCGATCTGTCGCGCTGGAAATACCCGGCTCGCGAGGGCGGCATTGCGGGTGTGCTGCTGTTCGACGAGCTGACGCCGTTCCTGGAAGACCTGCACGCGCTGCTGGCCCGCTTCGACAAGACCTGGCACGGCATCGCGGCCACGCTCCCGTTCGCGGGCAAGCCCGGCACCGATCCCTCCGAGGTGCTGATGCACCTGCTCGGGCTGCATCCCACCTCGGTCGAGTTCTACCAGCGCATCGGCTATAGCGACGAGTACCTGCGCAACCTGGACAGCTTCAGGGATCGCGGCCGCTACGCCAACGAGCTCGCCTCGCTGATCTACTCGATGCCGGCCAGTGCTCGCCTGTATCTCGAGAACCTGGGCTTTCCGCCGCAGATGAGCGATGTCAGCCGCATGAAGAGCCTGCACGTGCTGTGGCAGCACTACACCACTGCGCTGGATGCGCCCAACCTGGTCGACAGCAGGCCGCCATCGGAAAGCGCCCGGCTTGCGCTCAACTATGTCGACTGGCTGGCCAGGGCGGGCAGCTTCGACACCATCCTCAAGGAACAGTTCGACGGCGCCAGGCCGTCGTCGCTGCTCTACCTGATGCTGCGCAACGCCGTCCTGCTGCAACTTCATCATGGCGCCTACGACTGGTTGCGCGCGCGCGGCGATTTCGAGCCGGCGCTCGAACAGGCGGTGCGCGCCACGACGCTGCCCGGGATGCGCGCGGCGTCGCCTACGCTGTCGAAGCTGGAGGTCATGTCCGCCAGGGTGGGGGCGGTCCAGCCGGGCCACGCGCTGGCAGCGGCCTCGGTCGCCGATGCGATCTGGCGCGGCTATGAGGTGGCCGACGTCGAGGCTGGCTTCGTCGCCGAACAGAAGCAGGCCCTGGCGGTGCTTGCCGATGCCACCACCGCGGCGCTGGAGCGCGCCTTTGTCGAGCATCTCGACTGTTGCCAGTACCGGCTGGATGCGTGGGAAACCGGCCTGTTCACACAGCGGCTGGCGCAGCAGCGCCGCCTTGGCGCCGACGACCGCCGCACCGGCATCTATCTTGGCGCCTTTGGCTGGGTGGAGAGCGTCAAGCCGGCAACCAAGGTCTTCCTGGCGTCGGAATCGTTGCCAGAGTCGCTGCGTCCTGACGATGCGCGGCCAATCCTGGAGGAAGACGATGCCGTCGCGGTTCCCGGCGCGGCACCTGGATCAAAGCGCGGCGGCTTCATGCATGCGCCGTCGATCAACCACGCGGCGGCCGGCGCAGTGCTGCGCAACGCCTATCTGAGCCACGCCGATCCGGCCAGGGCGGAGATGTTCTCGGTCAACCTCTCGTCCGAGCGGGTGCGGCGCGCGGATTTCGTGCTGCAGGGCATGCGCAACGGGCAAGCGATCGAGGCGCTGCTGGGCTACCAGTTCGAGCGCGGGCTGCATGACCGCACTTCCGCCAGCGCGGCGCGCGGAGATGTGCCCGTGCTCGAACTCAACCAGTTCATTCTTCCTTACCGCCAGGCCTTTCCTTTCGAGGCGCGCGAAGTGGTGCAGGCCGGCACCGGCGATCCCAGCGACGCGCTGCCCGCCTACAGCGTGGTCAACGGCTTGCGCCTCGCCACGGCGGCGATGTCGGCCGCCGACGGCTATGGGTTGTCCGCCATCCTGCCCGCTGCGCAGCGGCCCGATGCGCAGCAGGGCGCGGCCGTCCTGGCCGAGCGCGATGCGTTACGCGACACGCTGGACGCGGTCAAGGACCTGCTGATGGCGGAGAACGCCTATCAGCTGGTGCAAGGCAATTTCGATCGGGTCGGGGCGGTCTCGCTGGCGCAGAAAGAAGCGCGGGTGCCGCCGGCGCTGCAGGTCATCGACACGCCGCGGGGGACGGAATTCACGTTTACCAACCGGCTGACCGTGCATTTCGATGATCTCGACCCAGCGACGGTGCAGGCCAATCCCTGGCCCGAGATGCCTATGACGCCGCGGGCGCGCGCCGAGACGGGCTTGAACCACTGGCTCGGCTCGATCCTGGCGCCGTCTCCGGCCAAGGTCCTGTGCGAAATAGCGCGCGAAGGCGGTGCCGACAGGCATGCCGTGAGCCTGGCGGATCTGGGCATCCAGCCCCTGGACTTCGTCTGCATAACCTCCATTGCGCCGGAAGGCACCGGCGGCGCGACCGAGCTGGAAACCCGGATCGCCTACCAGTACCGGCGCGCCCATGGCATTGACGACGACGAAGCGGTGCGCGTGGCGTTCAACCCACCAGTCGCATCAGGCGAGCGCACGTTCGCGCAGTTGTTCCCACTGGCGCGCCAGCTACGCGCGATGGTGGCAGAGAGCCGGGCGGCCAACGCTCGGGATTTCATGCCGGCCGCCGGCGGCAAGGCGACGGCGATTCCGGTGGACAAGGACAATCCGGACGGCTACGACACCGCCGACCTGCGCGCCCGCGTGCAGGGGGCCTTCGATATGCTCAAGACCCTGGCCGATGCCCTCGACGGTGCCGTTGCGCCCAGCGTGCAACTGGTGCTGCTGAACGATCCGGATGACCCTGCCGACGACGAGTCGTTTTCCGGCAAGCTTGGCGCCGCTTTCGACAAGCTGGAGGAAGCCGAACTGGAGTTCACCGACGACAAGGCGCTGACGGTCGCTTTCCTGGTTTCCGACGCCGAGACGCTTGCCGCGACCCTGCGCGCCGTCGCGGATTTCGGAGTCAGCGACGCGTTCCCGCCGCAGGCCGATCTCACTGCGGCCGCGGCGAGGTCGGAACTTCTGGCGCGCGCGCACCGCATCGCCCGGCGCCTGCGGCGAAGCGTCCAGAAAGACGGCGTGCTGGACCGTGCCGGCGAACTGATCGGCAAGGCCACGCCGGCAACACCGGTCGCCGAGCAGGTCCGGCTCTTGCTCGAGGCGGGCAAGCTGGTGTTCGGGGAAACCTTGCGGATCCTGCCGGCCTTCCATTGCTACAACGATGCCGACCTTGCGCTGGCGGACTCGGCGCGCGGGCAGCTTCTGGCGCACGCGGTCGCGGCAGTGCCGGGCGCGAGCGCCGGCGAGATCGTCGACGAGTGGCTGCAGGCGCTGGCGCGCGTGCGCCCCCAGGTGCATCGCTGGGAAGTCATCCGCGTGCTGGCAGAGGCGATGAACGATGTCGCGCTCGACATGCTGCCGGTACAGGTGCCCCATCGCAACCAGGATAGCTGGCTGGCGGTGGAGTTCCCGGAGAAGGATCCGCTCGACCCGTCCCGGGCTTTCGGGATTTCTCGCGATACCTTGTCGATCGCCGCGCACGGCGCCTCCGCGTTCAAGCCCGGCATGCGCCAACGGGCCATCCTGCTCGACGAATGGACCGAGGAGATTCCGATGGAGCAGGAGATCACCGGCATTTCGTTCCGCTTCAACCAGCCCAACGCGGCGCCGCCGCAGACTTTGTTGCTCGCGGTGACGCCGGAAGAAACCGGTTCATGGAGCTGGGACGCCTTGGCCGGCACGCTAGTCGATACGCTGGGCCGCGCCAAACGGCGCGCGGTGGAGCCGGCGCAGCTGGAGAAGCAGGGCCTGATATGGAATGCGTTCGCGCCGGCGTTGGTGTCGGAGTTCAGCACATTGATGGAGGCCGACGTATCACTCGACCTGATGCTGATGCTGGACTATATGCAACTGACCGAGTTCTACGCCGCGGGCACGCGGTGAGGGGAACCTATGCCAAACACCAGACTGACACTGTCGCAACTCACCGGCGCCGAGCGCTTCCGCTTGCCACGGGTAGTGGCGTTCAACCGGCTCGAATCGCGGCCGCGCACCCTCGATTTCACGCGCAGCCTGCGCGCGGAGGTGCGCGATCCGCTCTGGATGCTGACCCGCCAGTGGCAGTTCGGTGAGTTCCAGGGGGAGGATGCCGCCTCGCCCGTCACCTCCCGCATCGCCTACCGCCACCAGCCGATCGACCGGGTCGCGCTGGCCGATGGCGGGGCCGCGCCCTTCGATCCGCAAGCCATCGCGCTCGAAACCTATGTCGAGCGCGAGCCGATTCCGCTGGTCCTGCGGGAACTAGTCAGTGGGGAGGTCTACAGCGATACGGTGTTCGCCGTGCGATGGGGCAAGCAATTCCTGAAACGGCTGCGCGCGGCCGGCCTGGACGGCCACTACCCGCTGTATCTCGGCCGTTTTCCGCTGCGCGTGCTGCCGGTGGCCCCGCCACCGGGCGATCCCGCGCGCAAGGTCGAGGACACCGACGCCGAGCAGGTCCGCACCGCGTTGGCGGGGCAAATCGCGGATGGCGTTGCGATCGTGCGCGCCGTACAGGCAGGCACGCATGACGGCTGGCTCGACGGCGAACCCGGCGGCGACAAGGACCAGCTCAAGAGCATCGCGGCAGCGTTCGCGCAATCCTGCACCGCCGCCATCGGCCGCATGTTCGCGCAGCCGGAAGAGGCGGGCGGTGCCGCCTGGCTGCCCAATCATCTCGAATACCGCTTTGCGCTCGCCGGGCCGCCCGAGCCGGATGCGGCCGAGCCGGTGCTGCTGGCCGAGCAGTACCACGAGGGGCGACTGGACTGGTACTCGTTCGACCTGGTCGGCGGCCGCAAGCTGCCGCTCGAGGACGACCCCGCTCCGGCGGCGCCGCCGGAGGAAGTCGAATCCTTCCTGCCCGGCCCGGTCCGCTTCAAAGGCCAGCCGCGGCCGCGCTTCTGGGAGATGGAGGAGTCGCAGACCGATTTCGGCAAGATCGAGACCTCGGCGACCGGGCTGCTTCATCTGATGCTCGCCGAGTTTGGCCTGATCTATTCCAACGACTGGTTTATGCTGCCGCATCCGATGCCGGTCAATACGCTCTGCGAAATCCGCGGCATCGTGGTGGACGATACCTTCGGGCGGCACACCTATATCCGTCCGGCAGGCCGGGCACCGGAAACCGCCTGGCAGCGCTTCGCGCTGTTCCACCTCACCGAGCGCGACCGCCGCGACGCGGCCAGCCGCTTCTACCTGGTGCCCGCGGTCGGCCACGTCCTCGAAAGCCCGCCGATCGAGCGCGTCAATTTCATGCGCGATGAAATGGCTAACATGGCGTGGGGCGTTGAAAGCATCGTGCCTTCGCAGATGGGGACGGGGATGAGCGGCAATGACCAGTCGCGCGTCCGTGAGCCCGCCCCGGCCGCCGCGGCAAGCGAGGAAGCGAAGATTCGCTACCTTGCCGGCAGCACGGCCCCCAGGAACTGGATACCCTTCATCCCCGTGCATCTGGAGGACAGCGTGAGTGAAGTCCGCCTGCAGCGCGCCCGGATGGCGGGTGCCGCACCGCCCCGTGGCCGGTTGCTGCGCGAACCCGGCTCGCCGTACTTCATCGAGGAGGAAGAGATCCCGCGTGCCGGCATCTATGTCGAGCGGTCCTGGCAACGTGCGCGCTGGATCGGTGGGCGCACGCTCACCTGGGTCGGCCGGCGCAAGTCCGCCGGCCGCGGCGAGGGGTGGAGCGAACTCGTGTTTGACCGAATCATCGAGCGCACGACGCAGGATGCCTAGGACCCTGGCATGTTAAAGGCAACGCTGACCCAGTCTTTCCGCTCCGTCGCATCAGGAGAATCGCAGCAGCCAGCAAGGGCGCCGTTTTTTTTCGGAGCGAACGCAGTTTGCGGCCTGCCGCTCCCGCACCGTGCGCCGTAGCTACGGGAAGGCGCATGGGACGCTGAAACGGAGCGCGGGAGCCCGTGAGAGCGTGACGGGCTAGCGCGGCAGGAAGAAAAAGGTAAGGGCCAGGGCGAAATAGACGACCAGGAGTTGCGTTCGCATTGAGAGTAGTTAGCGCGGCCGTAGCGTCCGGGGATTACTGCATTCGATCGGCTACAGCGGTACGCCAACCGAACACCGTGCCTGCTCAAAGTCATGGCCTGGCATTGAGCCGCTGGCGGATCTGCCAAGCCAGCATGTCAACCGAGCGCGTGGCCGGGGCGAAACGAAAGCGACCTGGCGCGATCGACTGCCCGAGACGCATCCATCCGTCAGGGAATATGCAGACGTGCAAATCATCGTTAATGACGACAATGCCAGCCAGCCCTGGATGGGTCGTGACCCCGCGGCAGGGAATGCCGAGGCGCTCCAGATGACGTCGCACGGCAGTTGCTCGCATGGGACACCTTGGTTGGGGCCCATATTCTGGGTCCAGCGCCGGCGGCAGGTCGGTGCGCACGCCCACCGACGGACTCTGTGCCAGGCGCGAAGCGTCAACACCCCTCGGGCCGCGAGATCAAAATCAGAGCCACCCCTGCAGCACCGCGTGATCGTCGGGTCGTTGACTTGGTGGTCGGCCGTCGATGGGTTGAGCATGATGAAGCCCAGCGTCGGCCGGCTGGCATCCCAGTGGCGCCAGAGGCGATAGCGGTATTGCTCGCAGTCGGAGGGGAGGCAGCCGGCCTCGCCGTCGAGGGTCTGGGTTGTCATGTGCTTCATGCTACGATCCTTGCAACGGAGAGGGGCGCCACCATGAGCGAAGTCAGTACGTACCAGTATCGCGGCCATGCGATTCAAATTGCGGTAACTGAGAAGGGCGGGAATTGCTCGCTGAGCGTCCAGATTGCTTGTGCGGCAGAAGGGCATCTGCCCGTCTCGTCTTGGACGGGAAAGGAAGCGGGTACCGTCGAAGCTGTGGTAGGTCGCTCGCTTTCTCGCGCTAAACGGGTAGTCGATGTGTCGCTCGGCGAAGCTGCCGAATGTGGCAGGTAGCATGATCCAACCCGTGCCGGTCGGACACTTTGGTTTGATGATGAACTCGGTCATGACAGCTCCTGCTCCGCTTGCCGCTCAAAGTACTGGGGTATCGTGTCGAACTGGAAGAAATCGACGCCCATCTGCGCGCTGTTTCCGGCGCCGATGTCGTCGGCTCTGTTGCCTGGCCGCTGGCGGACGGCATGGCGCGCGGCATTGTCTGCTTTGTCGGCGCTTTAACCATCGATGCCGAGCAGGTCATCAACGCGCTCAGGACTCGGATTCCGCCGTACATGCTCCCAAGCCGGGTCATTCCCCTGGAAAGCATGCCGCTCAATTTGAGTGGCAAAGTTGACCGACGGGCGCTGCATCAATGGCTCGAAGACTCCGCCGCATGATGCCGATCTCACCCCAGGCCGAACACGAGGCACCATCGGCTCACGGCAAAGTGCCAGATACCCCCGTCTGCCGCGCTTTCGCATTCCTGCTATCGACGCGTCGGAGCCATTCATCGCGCGTGCCCAAACGACAAGCGGGCAATTGTTCATCCTGTTGTCGGCCATGCTGGTCGTCACGCCCCATTTCGGCGGCTGGGCGGCGGCGCTGGCCATCGGCGCGGCCATGGCGTGCTGCTGTCAGGCCAAATTCGCGTGACGTCATCCTGCTTGCCGCCACCTGGACCAGCGCTTTCCTTTACACAGGACCGGAACCTATGCAAGGCGACCTTCCGTTTTTTCGGCCCAAGGCCCCGTTTCGCTCGGCGCCTCGGCCCAACGCAAACGGATCAACAATTTTCTCCGTCCTTGTAATCCAGTTCCCATCTGCTAGCTTGTCTAGATAACGTTCGCAGCAGCAAAGAGCAGCGCAGCAAACCGTCGCACGCCCACAGAGTGTCCAGAGCCTTTCGAGGACGACATGCCGTCCTCCCACCATGGATTGGAGGCATCAATGACCGCCGTTTCCAGCTCGCCGAACTTTGCGCATGGCTATCCCACTCCCGGCCCCCAGATCTCCACCCCGCAGAAGGTGATGGATTACGTGTTCTTCCTGTCTGAAACCGGGTGGAAACAGGTTCGGGAGGAAGAGCAGTTCGACTACATCGTCATCGGCACCGGCTTTTGTGCGCTTGCGTTCTGCGAGCGCATCCTGGCGGCGACGCCGAAGACGCGCATCCTGATGGTGGAGCGCGGCCCGTTCTTCCTCCCCGAGCACTTTCAGAACCTCCCGATTCCCTACCAGCACACCCTCGGCGGCTTGACGGAAACCTTCCCCTGGACGCTCTCCAGCCAGACGGCCAACCAGCCCAGCGGGCATATCAACTGGCAGCATGGCATGGTGCCCTTCTTCGGGGGACGCAGCATCATGTGGAGCGCCTGGTGCCCCCGCCCCACGCGCGATGAGATGGCCTTCTGGCCGGAGCAGACCATCGCCGCCGCCGAAGCCCGCTTCGCTTCGGCCGAAACCCTGCTCAACGTGGTGCCCGCCGACAAGATCGACGCCGCCTCCGGACCTGAACTGCAGAGCATCATCGCCCGCCAGCGGCCAACCTACGGCATCATGCAGACCGCCCTGCAGGAGATGCTGAACGAGAAAATCGGCCTGATCGAGTCGGCGACCCGCTGGATGCCAGCGCCCCTCGCGGCGGGGGCGGGCGATGCGAGTGGGGTGGACTTCGCCAAGTTCTCCACCCCGGCGGTGATCATGGAGTTGGCCTCGAAGCAGGCCGATCTGGCAGCGGCCGGCACCGGCAGCCCCCTTCGCATCGTGACGAACTGCATCGTCGAGCGTATCCACCAACAGGACGGTGTGGCCACCGCGCTGGATACTTCACGCGGGATGCTCAACGTCGGCCACGCCAAGGTGATCCTGGCCATGGGCACGCTGCCGCCCACCACGCTCCTTCTCAACTCCTTCCCGCAGATGAAGCGGGCCGGGGATCGTTTCACCGCGCACTTCATCACCTCGGTGGTCGCCCGCGTGCCGCGAAAGGACTTCGACTTCGGCCATCGCATTGGCGAACTGGAGCTGGCGGCGATCTACCTCGCCGGCAAGAACAAGGACAACAACATGCAGTACCACGTCCAGCTCTCAGTGCTCTCCGACCGGGAGCCGGAGAAGAATGCCCAGAAAGCAGCCCGCTACATGCCGGATGTCGTGGCGACGGCCTCGATTGCACAATTGCGCTCCTCCGAGGACTACCTCGTTTTCGTTTGCGCGGTGCTGGGCGAAATGGACTATCGCAACCCGAAGAACTACTTCCACCTCAACGGGCAGGCGGATCCCACCACCAACGTGACACTGCAGGTGCTCGCCAACGAAAACGACCGGATGACCTGGGACACCATGGACACAGGCACATTCCAGATGATGGAGCGCGTCTTCGCCCCCAAGGGCAATGTGGAGTACTGGCACGGCGATCCGAATACCGGCACTTGGTCCTCCGAGCGCCCCTCCATTGAGGAGCGGCGGGTCGGCGGCCTGGTCCACGAGGGCTCCACGCTGTGGATCGGCGCCGGCGACGAGGGTGTGGTGGGCCTGGACTATCGCCCCAACGGCGTCGAAAACGTCTTTGTGACCGGCGGCGCCCTGTGGCCCGCCAGTGGTTCCTGGAACCCCACGATGACCATGGTGGCACTGGCCCAGGATCTCGCCGACCAGCAGCTCGGACTCTCTTCAGCGCCCTGCGACGCGCCGGCTTGAGCCATGCCCAGCGCCGATCGAAACAACCAGATGCTCCCGACCGATCCGCCGATGGGTGTGGGCGACGTGCTCGACAAAGCCGACGGCGTCTACTTCTGCATCAAGGACCACGACTCTGTCTTCCTTTGGGTGAACCAGAACTTTGCGGATCTGGTGGGACAGAGCAAGGATGCCTTGATCGGCAGCGCCGATTCCCGCGCAGCCCATGTGGCACACGACAAGGCGGTGATGGCGAGCGGCCAGCCCCTGCTGAACTTCCACGAAACCATCGATGTGCCGACGGCGGACGGCGGAACGACCGCCCTGGAAATCGTGACGCAAAAGGGCCTGCTGCGAAAGAAGGGAGGGACAGAGATCATTGGGATCACCGTCTGCTTCTCCAAACGATTCCCCGCCGCCGACGAGGAGGCGGATAATCTGATCCAGAAGCTCGAGCTCACCCCCACTGGCGTAGGCGGGCACTTTGCGCCGGGGCCAGGCAGCGGGGAAGGGGTGCGCAGCGCATCCCTGCCCGAGCGCTTCGCAGGCGATCGCCACTTCTACTCCACTAACTACTACCTGCTGAAAGAGGGAGAACTGCTCCGTCTCCATGCCCTGAACCAGGACGAGCAGTGGTTCTACCACCAGGGGAGTGCGGTGCGGCTGCACATTTTTTCCCCCGACGGGACCTACTCCACCATCGACATCGGTGCGGATCTGGATCAGGGACAGGTCTTGCAGGCAGTTGCTCCGCATAACCACTGGTTCGGAGCGGAACTTCTGGGGCCCGGTTACGTGCTGGTGAGCTGCAGTCTGGCGCCCGGCTACGACCCTCGCGACAGCGTCAACCCGACCGCCGATCAGCTTGCCGACCTGAGACAGGCTTTTCCTGCACAAGCCGATCTGATCCAGAAGCTGGCTCTCGACTGAACCGCCCGATCATGAAATGGCCTACCCCCCTTTTCTCCAAGGTGGGCCTTCAAGCCTGTGGCCGCGATCCCCGGCCTAGAGCCGCAGTTCACCCAGCGTCCGTCCGCACTGGCCCAGCATTGATCAAGGCGCTGCATGGCGCCAAGTGGCACCTGTGGCACGGCTGCCCCTATCCGGCGTTGCGCCGATTGGAAAGCCTCGGCTGGGATCTGGAAGCTGAGGCCAGCCCCGAACAGGCCAAACTCCTCGGCAAGCTCGAGGAGTTCATTGTCTACCTCGACAACAACCGGCACTTCATCGTGAACTACGGTGACCGCTATCGGCATGGGGAGCCCATTGCATCGGGGTTCGTTGAGTCGGCCGTCAACCAGGTGGTCAGCACGCGATTCGTCAAACGGCAGCAGATGGCCTGGCGGCCTCGGCACGCGCACAACCTGCTGCAAATCCGGACCGCCGTACTCAATAACCAGCTTCGGTCTTACGTTGAACGATGGTATCCCTCCATTTCTCAAGGCGAGGGCCACCGCCTTGCCGCTTAGTCAGCCCCCGGTTTGGCGCGGTCTCCGAGCAGGGCCAGAGCAGGGCCGCGCCGCGCTCGCTGACGCACGAACAAGGGTCAGGGAGTTGTTTGGCGAATTGATCGAGGGGCGCTGAGTTCTCAGCCCCTGTGAGCGATAGCGAACCGAATCCCTTCCAGGGCAGCGCCTCCCTCACACCCAAAATCACTAGACTCGCACGATAGGTACAGCCGTTTGCCGCTGCGGTTTGCGTGCGTGGTCCGACAGAGCATTGCAGCATATCGGCGCGCCTACGGAATTGCTCCCGTTCTGCGGATCGGGCAATGCCTTCTGGCTAAGTGATAGAGGTCGTGATGAAAAAGCTCGAAGCACTGGAAAGCATCCGAGGATTCTCCGCAGCGTATGTATTCGTGCACCACCTGCACCCTTTCCCCGGCACAATCTTCGAGTGGCTATTCCGATTTGGGCAGGAAGCGGTTATCTTGTTCTTCCTTGTGTCCGGGTTCGTCATCTACCACTCATGTGCGTCGGCGAAGCGGCCGCAGACAGTCGCATCATTTCTGCGTGCACGGGCGATCCGCATTTATCCCATCTTCCTTGTGGCGCTGCTGCTGGCCGCGCTGGTCGCCGCCTTAACGGACCGCGCGGACTGCATCCAGCCGACTTCGCTGATGGCGAACCTGCTCATGTTGCAGGATCTGCCTACTATCAAGCACGGTGCCTGGTTCGCTCCGTTCTGCTCAAACATCGCGCTGTGGTCGCTGTCGTATGAGTGGTGGTTCTATCTCGGATTTGCGTGGCTGTTTCTGCGGCCTTTGCGCCTGTCCGTGACGGTGCAACGCTGGATCGTGGCAAGTATCAGCCTGTTTGGCACTGCGAGCTATCTCGTGTATCCGAGCCAGCCTGCACTGTTTGCAAGCTACTTTGCAATCTGGTGGGCTGGACTGGAACTGGCGCGGCAGTATCGGGAGGAATCCGCGCTCACCTTTCGCGCGCAGCGGTTCCCTCTGCTGCTCGTCGCGGCAAGCGCAGTGATATGGCTGATCCCTGCGATTCACGCCCTGGTCATGCATGCCTATATATCGCCCGGGCTGGAACCGTTCGGCCAGATTCGCCACTTCGGTGCCGCACTGTTGTTCCTGGTGGCCGGCATTGCCCTGTCACGCGTGGCGTCGCTCCCGCGGCGACCGCTCCTGTTGTGCAGCAAGCTGGCACCGATCTCCTACGGCCTGTATGCCACGCACTATCCCATCTTGAATTTCGTAAGCTCGCTGGATCTGGGCAAGCTGCAGACGTTCGCCGTGGCAACGCCTATCGCGTTGCTTGTCGCCTATCTGGTCGAGATTGTCATGCAGCCCAGAATCTCCGCACTATTTTCCGGACGCTCCCGCAGGCAGCCCACGCCCCGAGCGACGCTTGAAAGCGATTCAGGACGATCAAAGGAAAAGATTTAGCGGGATTATGCCAATCTAGAATCAGTTGAGCCACCGTAGGAATTTAGGCGAGGTGCTGGTTTGCGTCATGTCGCTTACAGCGCCCTATGTACCCGCATAGACTTCTCAGTTGCCCATGATGCTGTGGGGAGAGCTTCCAGCTCGTTTGCCGCCGGGCCTTCGGTCGGCCGTTGGACCGGTTTGCTGCCGTTCCGCGCAATCTCCTTCGGTACCTGTGCGAAGCTTTCTCCGCGCCGCTGCTGTCGATTGCCAACCTGAAGACGCTGTACCAACGACGCCCGACGTTGTACGAGCATCAGCAATGGGTCAAGGAGCACCTTGGCATCAAGGCGCTCGATGTCACCAGCCAGGCCGCTTTGCTGGAGATGCTCCGCGTGCAAGCTGCCGCAGCGGCACACGTGGATGAACTTGTAACCACCGCCCAGCGATGGCTCTACGATCGCTGCCGCCTCATTCCCGGCCAGCGCCAGATCACCGACTTGGCACGGCATGCATTTTCCGCCTACGAGGCGCAAATGCTGGCAGCGGTCAACCGCGCAGTGCCGGCAGCCACGCTGCAGCACTGCATGGAATCCGTCCGCAGTCCACGGGCTGACGGCTCTGCAACACACCTCGAGTGGATCAAGGCGCCCTCCAGGCGGAACGGCCCCAAGAACCTCGCTGAAACGCTGGACAAGGTCCGCTACCTGAAGTCCCTCGCTGTGCACGAGTGGAACCTGGATGACATCGCGTTGCCCAAACTGCGTGCCTATGCGCAGAAGGTACAAGCAAGGCGCCCGGCCAAGACCAAAGCACTGAAGGAGAGCACCCAGGCGCTTGAACTGGTGTGCTTTCTACGGATGAGTTTGCTGGAACTCACCGATATCGCGATGCACCAGATCAGCCGACGCAGCCAGGATCTGTTCCGACGCGCGGCCAGCACGGCGCAGTCGACGCACACCCGTTCTGCCGTGGAAGACAGGCAGCAGGCGCTCAAGGCCAAGGCCGTTCTGCAAGACAAGAGCAAGTCCACCAAGCAGCGAGTGGATGAAGCCCTGAAGCACCTGGCCATCGTCACCGACGCGGCGCAATCGAGCTTTGCGTCACACGTGCGCCGCGGCGCAGACCGGTGACCATCAGCGGGTTCACGCTCTGCTGTCGGGCCTGGAAGACCTGGAATTCGGCGGCAGGGAGGACGATCCCGGCTTTGCGAACCTCAAGGCGTGGCGCGACATGCAGACGAGGAAGCTCAATGCTCTGCCAGAAGACTTTGTGGAGACCGGCGTTGGCACGGCGTGGCATGACCTCGTCCATGACCCTGACCCAAAGCGCGGCTATCAGGCCTTCGCTGCCTGCACGATGATGTCGCTACGAAAGAGCCTGCGTCGGGGCAGCGTATGGATTGACTGTTAGCGGCGGTGTAAAACCGCTCATAAACGGCGGCGCAAGGTTGAGCGTAACGCTCAACAATAAAGGGGCCGCAGGCCCCTTTGGTTTCGAATCGACGTGATGCGCGCGGCGGACGTCAGAACGGGTCGTGCGGATCGTCGTCCGGCGGATGGTGATGGGTCTGACGGTCTTGCCGGGTCAGGTCCTGGATCTGGCACGCGTAGTACGAACTGACGACTTCGCGCAGATCGTCGAGCAGTTCGAACACGGCGAGTGCCTGCTCGGGGGTCCAGTCGTCAGGCACGATGAACGGCAAGCCGCGCCGGCGGCCCGAGGGGGGCAACGGGGTGTGGCTCATTCAGAGGCTCCTTTTTCCGTGATGACCTTCTTCGCTGCCCGCTGTCGGGAGCGGGACTCGGTGCGCTCGCGCGCTTCCTTCAGGCGATAGGACTCGCCCTCGATCGCGATGACCTCGGCGCGATGCACCAGCCGGTCGACCAGCGAGACGACACAGGCGGCGTTCGGGAACACCTCCGACCATTGCCCAAACGGCTTGTTGGTCGTGACGATCGTACTGCGGGTCTCATAGCGGCGGCTGATCAGCTCGAACAGCAGGTCGGCATGACGGTTCGAGTACGAGAGGTAGCCGACTTCGTCGATCACCAGCACGTCTGGCGCGGCGTAGCGGTGCAGGCGCTTGCGCAAGGCGGAGTCGCTGTCGAGCGCCGCCAGCTCGCCGAGTATTTGCCCCGCGGAGGTGAACAGTACCGTGTGGCCATGGATGAGCGCCTGGTGTGCCACGTTCTGTGCGAGCGTCGACTTGCCCACGCCGTTCGGGCCAATGAACACCACGTTGGTCGCCTCCTTGAGGAAGGCGAGCGACATCAACTCCTCGATGGCCGCGCGATCGATGCGTTCGGGCCATTTCCAGTCGAAGTCGCTCAGGGCCTTGAACCTGCCCAGCCGCGCGGCACGCACGCGCCGCTGCAGCGAGCGGTGGGCGCGCTCGTGTTCTTCCCACTGGATGAGCGGGGCGACCCAGTCGGCATCGCCCACCTCGGACCAGTGCTCCACCAGCCCGTTCAGGCGCAAGGCTTGCGCGCGTGCGCGCAGGGAGTCAGCGAGGGTCATGATCATCATTTTCCTCTGGTCAGTTGATCGTAGGTATCGAGCCGGTGCGGCTGCACCATCGAACCAATCTGCTACCGCTTACCGCAGATCATCTGCGCCAGTTCTTCACCGAGATGCTCCAGCGATGGAGTGTCGCCAGCGCCGGAACGTTGGCCGGCGCGCTGCGTAGCTACCTCCGGTATCGCGCCACACACGGCGACGCTGTGAATCACTTGATCTCGGCGATCGCTCGCCCGCCGAACTGGCGACTGGCACCGTTACCGCAAACGCTCACGGCGGCCGAGACGACCAGACTGCTCGGCGCATTCGGCCCCGGCGTTGCTTCGGCACGGCGCGGCTACGCGATGGTCCGGTGTCTCGTGGACCTAGGTCTGAGATCCAGCGAAGTCGTTGGCCTGAGCCTCGATGACATCGACTGGAAGAGCGGCACCGTGAGGCTGTGCCGGAACAAGTCGCGGCGAGTCGGACAGATTGCCGCTACCGCACAGCACGGGAAGTGCGATTGCCTCCTACCTCCAACATGAGCGGCCTTCATGCGCAGGTCGTCATCTTTTCGTGCGCTGTCGCGCCCCGGTGGAGCAACCGATCGGGGCAGCAACGGTGCGACGTGTCGTTCTCGAGGCTTTTCAACGCTGCGGGCTACCCCCAGTGCGGGCGCACGCGTTGCGCAACACGCACGCGGAACGCCTGCTCGATCATGGCGGAACGCTCAAGGACGTGGCCGACATCCTGCGTCATCGTGAGCTCAACACCACGATGATCTACGCGAAGGTGAACAATTCCAGCCTTGCCGAAGTTGCCATGCCGTGGCCGGGGAGCGCGTCATGAGCATTGACAACACCACCATGCTCGCTGCAGTGCAGCGGTATCTGGATGAGCGCCGCGGACTCGGTTTCAAGATGCGTTGCGGCAGCGAACTGCTACGATTCGCGCGTTACGCGGATGCCCGTGGCCATCGGGGCCCGTTGACACTCGACCTCCAGCTCGACTGGGCACAAGACGGGGTGCTGGGCTGCGGCCCAGCGACGTGGCACCGGCGGTTGAAGGTCCTGCGGCCGTTTTCGAAGCACTACCGGCAGTTCGAGCCGGAGTCGGTCGTTCCCGATGCTTTCACGTTTGGACGGGGCCATCAACGGCTGGCGCCACACATCTATTTCGAGTACGAGATCGTCGCCTTGCTGCAGGCAGCAGGCCAGCTGACACCAATCGGCGGCCTGCGGCCCGTCACGTATCAGACGTTGTTCGGGTTGCTTGCGTCGACCGGGATTAGGGTATCGGAGGCACGCAACCTGCGAGCTGACGACGTCGACTTGCGCAACGGCTGGATTTCTATTCGGCAGACGAAGTATCGGAAGTCGCGCCGCTTACCCTTGCATCCCAGCGTGGTGCAAGCCTTGCGGGAGTACGAGATCATTCGCGATTGCATCGTGCCACGTACTGCCGGCATGGCCTTTTTTCTGAGTCAGTCAGGAACTCCGCTGACTCAATCGATCGTCAACCACACCTTCGGACTGTTGCGCCGCAAGTTGGCCTGGGTGCCCCGCGGTGGGCATCCGATGCCTCGCATCCATGACATGAGGCATAATTCCGCGCCGCGAATTATTCCGAGTACTTCTTACAGATAGCCGAGCCGTATGGCAAATCCCGTGGTTGGGAGTGCATGCGACTCGGCATAATCAGAGGCTCTTCAGAAACGCCAAGACACGATCCTCGGGCTGGTACCGCACCGGGCGCACACCGGCGCTCACGGTCTTCGCCAGAGCTAGTGCAATGTTCCATTCTGTTTGGAACTTAAGCGGCGGTTGGCGCGAATGACCTTCTGTAGGATGTCGCGAGCGCTCTTGGTCCAGATGAACGGCTTGGGGTTGGTGTTGTGGTGAGCGATGTACTCGTTGATGGCGTCGACCAGTTCCGGCACGCTGGTGAATACGCCGCGGCGAAGTCGCTCGGTCGTGATGTCGCGAAAGAACCGCTCGACCATGTTCAGCCATGACGCCGAGGTGGGCGTGAAGTGCATGTTGATGCGCGGATGCTTGGCCAGCCAGTCTTGCACCGCAGGATGCTTGTGGGTGGCGTAGTTGTCGGCGATCAGATGCAGCGTTTTGTCCTTGGGCGTCTCGCGGTCGATCTTGCGCAGGAACTTCAGCCACTCGGTATGGCGGTGGCGCTGCTGGCACTGGGCGATGACCTGGCCATCGAGCACGTTGAGCGCGGCAAACAGCGTGGTCGTGCCGTTGCGCTTGTAGTCGTGCGTCATGGTGGCCGCACGTCCCTTCTTCAACGGCAAGCCGGGCTGCGTGCGATCCAGCGCCTGCACCTGGCTCTTCTCATCGCAGCACAGCACCAGCGCGTGCTCGGGTGGCGACATGTAGAGGCCAACGATGTCTTCAAGCTTCTCGACGAACCGCGGATCGCGCGAGACCTTGAAGCCGCGCACGATGTGCGGCTTCAACCCGTGGGCGTGCCAATGGCGCATGACGGTGCTGGCGCTCACGCCCAACTCGGCGGCCATCTTGCGCGTGCTCCAGTGCGTGGCCGCCACGGGCTTCGTTTGAGTGGTCAGCTCCACCAGCCGCGCCGTGTCCACCTTCACCGGCGGCGCACCGCGCGGCAAGTCGCGTTCGATACCGGCCAGCCCCGATTGGGCATACCGCTCACGCCAACGCGAGACCTGCACGCGTCCGACTCCCAACTGCTCGGCGATGTCCTTGTTCTGCAATCCGTTGGCGGCCAGCAGCACAATGCGCGCGCGCTGCGCCAGCCTCACGCTCGTGAGCTTCGACCGAACCAGCCTCGTCAACTTGGTTCGCTCCTCGTCGGTCAACATGATCTCGGGGGCAACTCGCACTCGCTCTCTCCACGCTGTATCGCAGTAGGGCATTGGAGACGCCGAATTCATATAAGTTCCATCAAGAACAGAACGCTACACTAGTTCCTTCAACTTCAAATCGGCGTGCACGTACATTGCGGTCGTCTCCACTGATTCATGCCCAAGCCACAGGGCGAGAACGGAACGGCCAACGCCGTGCTGTAGCAGATCCATTGCCAGTGTGTGTCTCAGGCAGTGGGGCGTTATGTGCTTGCGAGCCAGTGAGGGGCAGTGACGCCGGGCGGTTGCCAGGTGTTTCCCAAGCACATATTGCAGTCCGTCATGGCTGAGTTCTGTGCCCCGGGCATTGGGGAAGACGGGATCATCGGGGGCGCCGTGACGCTCTCTCAACCAGCTACGCAGCACTGTGACAGTCTCCTTGCGCAGCGGCGTACAGCGGACCTTGCGCCCCTTTCCGAGACAACGGACGTGGGCGCCGGGGCCGAGTACGATGTCCTGGCAGCGGAGGCCGATGAGTTCGGCGGCACGCAGTCCCGTTTGCACCGCGAGCAGCAGCATTGCATGATCGCGTCGTCCAGTCCAGTTGTCTAAAACCGGTGCCGCCAGCAGCGCCTCAACTTCAACTCGTGTGAGGAACTCGATTGGACGCCGAGTGTAGCGTTTATTCGGCATACCGAGCACGCGCTGAGCCACCGCGCTGTATTGTGGCTCATGCAGCGCGACGTAACGGAAGAAGGAATGGATGGCTGCCAGGCGTACATTGCGGCTGCGGGCGCTGTTCTCACGTTCCTGTTCGAGATGGTCGAGGAACGCGCCGATTAAAGGCGCATCGAGTTCCGGCACCGTCAAGTCCGAAGGGGCCTTGTGAAGTCGTTCCTGTGCATAGTGCAGCAGCAGGCGAAAGGTGTCGCGATAGCTCAGAATGGTGTGTGGACTGGCTTGCCGCTGGCGCATCAGCCGATCGGTAAAAAACGCTTCCAGAAGAGCTGGGAAGCCGAATGTATCGTTCATGGCCGCTGTCCCCCCCTTGCTCCTTCCACCCTTCGCAACGCTTGTCGCAATAGCTGAGGAGTGGCGGTCAGGTACCAGTAGGTATCCGAGATATGCGTATGCCCGAGGTAGGTGGATAGTTCGGGCAGGTGCTTCTCGACGTCGATGCCGCGGCGATACCATCCGATCAGCGTGTTGATGGCTAACCGGTGGCGGAAGTCCAGCAGCCGGGGCCCTCGTGAGTCCCCCGCTTGGCGCAAGCCGATCTGGCGCGACAGGTTGACAAACGTGTAGCGTACGCTCCACTCGGTCAGACGAATGCCACGGTCGGACAGGAAGAAACTTGGGCTTTGTGGGTTGGGACACAGACGATCGCGCCGAGTGGCGTAGCGCTGCAGGGCACGTTGCGTGGAAGGATGGACCGGTAAGTAGCGCGACTTGCCGAACTTGGCGCCATGAATCGTCAATACTCCGCTCGCAAGATCCACTGCATCACGATCAAGCTGTAATGGCTCGTTGGTGCGCATGCCAGTAACCGCGTACAAGCCAAATAGCGTGGAATACGTGAGTGGCCGCAGCCCGATGATGGACGGCAGCTGTTGTGCCGCATGGATGAGGCGGATGACTTCCTCATCGCGGTATATGTACGGAGACGACCGGGCTTGTCGATAAGGGAGCAGGTCCGGCGGTGGCACAACGGTGCGCGGATCAGTTGCGCTGCAGTACTGCGCGAAACGGCGCACCATGCCGAGGCGATTCGCCCACTGCGCTTGTGCGCTCTCTGGCTGAGTGGCCCACTGCAATGCCAGCTCTGTCGTGATGTATGTGGCGCCGGCGTGTTCTGCAAAATCGACGAACCGTTGCAGCATTCGGCCTGTCAGACGTAGCTTGACTCCGAGGGCGCGGCGCACGCCAAGATACTCATTGAGGGAGGTTCGTAACGTGCTCATTAGACACCCCCCGGCCAAGGTTGCGCGATACCTCGCAGTGCCCGGATATCCACCTTTGCATAGATCTGCGTGGTGTCGGGTTGGACATGGCGTAGTAACTGACCGATCTCGTCCAGAGAAGCACCCTTACGCAACATGTTTGTGGCGAGGGAATGACGCAGCAGATGGGCTCCTTTGAATGCCGGATCGAACCCAGCACGCGCGAGCGCTCGGCGCACTACATCGCAAATGGCGGCGGATCCGGAGAATCCACATCGCGGTGCCTTCATGCGGACGAAGACGCGCCGCGTCAGGCAAGGAGGGCGAACGTAACGGAGATAATGAACCAGTGCCGAGCCGACATCTCGCGGCAGCGGCAATCGTTCTGGGCGGTCGCCTTTGCCGTGTACAACGAACTCGCCAGCCTGCCAGTCGAAATCATCCAGGGTCATCGCAACCACTTCGCCAGCGCGCAAACCGAGCCGGGCCAGAAACAGAAGGATCGTGAAGTCGCGCTGGCCTATCAGGGTTCCGCGGTCACAGCAGGTGAGCAGACGTTCGATCTGATCGCTCGTGAGCGAGATGGGTAGGTGCGACAACCGCCAGTTCGCGACGGTCGGCACCGCAGCAGCGAGATCCAAAGCGATGGCGCCTCGCTGATGCAGAAAGCGCAAAAAGCTACGCAACGCCGTGACCATCAACTTGGCATAGCTTCGTCGAACATGGCGAGCTCGTTCAAGAATAAACCGATGAATATCGTGCAGACGTAGTTCGTCAAGACACGGCTCCTGGCGCCTAAAACGGTGGACAAGAAAGCGTCGCACCGTGCGCAGGTAGTTCTCCACGGTAGCGGGCTTAAGCCCGCGCTCCGAACGGAGGAATCGCGCGAAGTCGCGCTCGATCAGACCCAATGCGGTGTCGTCGATCGACTCAGGAGGCATCGGTATGCAACCGAGCCCGCGCAGATATAGGAGCAGTTGCCAACCGGTGCGCTCATCGCCGCGCCTGGTGCCACGTCGGCGGTGGTATGCCAGAAACAGCCCAAGCCGTTCATCGTCGAGGTCGGTGACTTGCATCTTGCGACGCTGAAGCCAACCGCTGAGAGCAACGAGTAGTTGTAGCTTCGTCTGTACTGTTGACAGGGCATAACCCTGCCTTCCAAGGAACGTTGCGAATCCCTCAATATGGGCGCTCAACGGGCCCGCGCATGAACACGTCGCCCACGCTTTGCCAACACAGTGCCGCTCTGACATGGCCTGTCTCCTCCAAACTCCGGCAAACTCGCCAGCTATAGGAGACCACAGGATTATGCCGAGTCGCTGCCCCCCAAAACCACGGGATTTGCCATACGGCTCGGCTATCTGTAAGAAGTACTCGGAATAATTCGCGGCACGGAATTATGGCGAAATCCGTGAAGTCACCAGGGTATATGCCGGCTGCTCGGCCACCCGTAGTCGGTGGGGTGTTGGCCTGTTGCAACCCGCCGTGTATATCAGATCAGGTAGATTTGCCGATGGCGGGATGCCGCCGCATGAGATGAAGAACAACAACAGGTAGAGAAATGGGTCGCAGGAGAAAGGAGCCCTCGCTTAGCGAGGTGTTGATGGATGCGCCGTGGTGGGTATCCGCCGCGCTGGCCGTGGGTGCCTATATTGTGTTTCGCGCGGTCGTGCCAGCGATATTCGCGTCGAGACCGTTGTTGACGGGCATTTCCGTGTTAAGCCAGTCGTTAGCCTGGGTTCCCGCCGCCATGTTCGGCTTCCTGGGTGTGCTGTCATACATCCGTGCGCGAGGTAGGGCAGGGACCAGCAAGCAAGAAGTCCCGATCAGGGCTCGGCGCTTCCGCACGAGCCGACCGTCCTCGCCGCCCAAGTCACCCCGGTCCTCCAGTGAATCCGCCAAGTCAAAGGAGGTCGTTGGCCCGCCAGCGCGGACAGTACCCGTACCGGAGAAGCCAGAAATCAATAGCTGGACGCTGGATGCCCTCAAGCAGTTAGAGTGGAAGCGATTTGAGCTACTTTGTGTTGGGTACTACGAGGCGATGGGGTTCACGGTCAAGACCGTCCCCCATGGGCCCGATGGCGGCATCGATGCTACTTTGTACAAGGCTGGCCTGGATGTTCCCGTGGCCGTGGTCCAATGCAAAGCATGGAGTAAGCCGGTGAAGGTGGAACAGGTCCGCGCACTTGCCGGCGTCATGCACGAACACAAGGTGCGTCGAGGCGTTTTTTGGTCGTTGTCTGGCTATGTCGGGCGGCCGGTGCAGGAGTCTGCAGAGCGGGCCGGCATTCAATTACTTGATGGTGCCGGAATCGTCGAACGGATTCGCGCACTCGATCAGTATAAGCAATCGACGTTACTGAAGCAGGCGTTTCGGGGCGACTACCTGACGCCGACATGCGCTGCCTGCGGAATCAAGATGGTGGAGAGGAAAGGGCCCGCCGGCCCATTCTGGGGTTGCCAAAACTATCCCGGTTGCAAGGTTAGACTGGCCCGCAACGTCTAGGAACCGGCTCGATCAATCATCGCCGCCACGCTCTCAGGCAACAAGGTTACTCTCGGGAAAGGCTGGTTCTTCGGCAGGCTCGAGCGCCGATTTTCTGGCCTTGATACTAGGTTGCCAGGTATGTCTCATGAACGGTCTGCGGCATCGCCAAAGCTAGTCTGCATCACTGGAGAGCCAGAGCAGCGTGGACGCCGGCAAAGACCTGCCGCCCCTATCCGGTCGGCTCTTCCCGACCCAGAGCAGTCACCCGGATTTCTACAAAGCGGCCAGTCAAGCCTGCGATCCGGGGGGGCCTTCGGCGAATAGCGCTAGCACGACAGAGAACGTCGCCCGTGTCGTGAAACGGGCCGCCGCCATCACTATCCCATCATGACCGTGGAGAGGCCGATCACCTGCACCTTCGGCGGTGGCGCTTGCGGGCCGACCGGCGGAATGTCGTGGCACGTTTCGCAGAAGTCGCCCATGCGCGCGGCGGCGTGGCCGTTGATCCGTACCGTGAGGCTGCCCATCACGACCCGTCCAAGGTTTGTCGGCGGCACCTGGAAGGTGCCCGACGTTGGGATGTGCGGCGGGACGTTTTGCGCCATCGAGCCGACCCTTGCGGCGGGTCGCCCGTTAATGCGCACGTTCGCGCTCGTGTTGATCGTGATCCTACCGTTGAAAGGAAATGGCTGCGGCGTCGGCACGGGGCCGCCTGGGCTCGGCACGAGCACCATGTGAATATCCGCGGCGTTAACGATGCTGTCGCCTAGCTTGGCGGCGGCTTGTCCCATGGAGTGCTCCTCAGTTCAAGTCGATCATCGTGGCCGAGAGCTTCATGTTCTGGCCGCCTTGCAACTGCATCATCGAGTTCGAGAGCGCGACCTTCACGCTGCCTGACGTGTTTTGCACCGTTACCTGTGCGCCGCGGATCGTCACGCTGCCCTTCGCGCTGATCTCGAGATCGCCCTCGCTGCTGATTGAGACTTTGTTGCCCGCCGTATCGATCTCGATGCGGTTCTGGTTGTTGTCGACGATGACGATACCGCCTTTGCCTTGTTGCGAATCATCGAGCGTGATCGTCTTGCCGCTCTTGGTCCGGATCACGCGCATGTCCTGTTGCCGGTCCATTTCAACGGGCGGCGTCTGCGCGCCATCCCACAGGAAGCCGAGCACATAGACACGGCTCGCGTCGCCGTTCCCGAACGCGAGCAGCACGGTGTCGCCCTTCGCGGGCTGGAAGAACGCGCCGTAGCTAGGGCCTGCATAGAAGATCATGACCTGCAGCCATTCCGATTCGATCCGCGAGCCTTTCAGGATGAACTCCACGCGGATGCGGCCGAGGCCGGCCGGGTCTTGCGTGTCACTCACCGTGCCGGGCGTCACGCCGAGCGCTCGGCTGTCAAGCGAGAGCATTTCGCTAGGTGTCATATGCCAGTCCTCCGTAGCTTGTTTTCGGATCAACTTTCGCCGCCGTTCAGCGGCGATAGCCAAAGTGGTAGCCGCTTCGCAGATCGAGGGCCTTCGGTTTGTGGATTGTCCGAGATTTTGCAGATGCCGTCGACTGGCCGCTCTTGGCCGGGAAGCGCCTTCCGCCAGCCGGAAGGCGGTCGGCCCTTACTGGGCCAAGGCGCGGCGATAAGGCACGATAACGTTGCGCTTGTCGTGCGTCGTCTGCGCGCCGGTGTTCGCCCCCGAGCAGCGCCATCCGGTGGAGGTGGCGGCCGCCGAGCAGGGGCAGCTGCTGCCGGGCGAGAGCAGGCCTGCGGCGCAGTTGATGTACCAGAACGCAGCGGGCGCGGCTGACGCTATACATCGCACCGGCGGCGCCCACCCTTGAACCTGGAGAATCGCTGGGCAAGTTGCGCCGCGCGGGCCGGCATACCAGCGGCGGCGCCGGCTTGCGTAGCACGCGTATCACAGGGAATAAAGCGGGGCGTCCGTCCGCTTACATAATGACGGACTGCGCCGGTTGCGGTTATGCCCGTGCGGCGCAGCGGCTCGGCTGGTGCGCCTGGCGCCCGCTGCCGAGAATCTAGCGCCAGGTTTCCGGATGGCCCCCCAGGCTGCCGCAGACATCCATCGCCATGGCCTGCAGGCACGGCTCGTTCGCTTGGCCGGACAACGCGATGGCCGAGAAGGGCAAACCGATCTGCCCTGGGATACGGACGCTGTGCAGCGACGCCGGCCGCGCCGCGACGTCGGGCAACTGGCCTGCGGCAGATATCATGGGCAAGACGCTCGGTGGGGCGGCAGTGCTGCTCGCACGCCGGGCGCCAATTTGATATCGATATAAACAGGGATTTTGCATGGTGTATGGGCAATAAAACAAAACGTTAACCAATATGGGGGCGGCAGTACGAAGTCTGGCGAGGGTCCGCAGTGACCCGGCCGGCGGCAGGCAGCAACGCGGGCAACACATCATGAACGGGCACAGGCTTTGCCAGATCGCCCTGGCATTGGTGGCAGGGGCGGCAATGGCCGCCAGCGGTCCGGCGCTGGGCGCTGGACGCAGCGGCGGTGGCATCACGCTGGCGGCGGCTTTCACCACCACGGCTTTCACCACCACGGCTTTCACCATGGACGCTCGCGCGTGGCCGTCGTGGTTGGCGGCGGCTTGGGCTGGTGGGGGTATCCATACGGCTACTGGCCCTACCCGGATTACTACACCGGGTATTACGCGCCCGAGGCGCAATACATCGAGCAGGGTGATGCGTCGGACGCGAACGCATGGTGGTACCGCTACGACCAGCCTAGCGGCTACTACCCATACATCAAGAATTGTCCGGGCGGCTGGAAACCGGAGCCGGCCCAGTCGTCGTCCTCGTAGTGCGGGAGGTCCTACGATGAAGCGGCGTTCCCTTTCCCTCCTACTTGCGGTCACGCTCGGCCTGGGTGCCTGTACGGTGATGTGCCATCGGGCCCGAGCGTGATGGTGCTCCCGGGGAGCAACAAGACGTTCGACCAGTTTCGTGGCGATGACTACAACTGTCGCCAGTTTGCGCTGGGCCAGATCGGCGGCGTGAGCTCTCAGCAAGCCGCCAACACGCTCGATCCGATTACGGACTCGGCGGCCTTCTACGAAGATCACGCGGTAATCGGCGCCTTCTTCCAGGCTGGCGAAGCGGGGGAGAAGCGCGGGCGGGGGGGCGTTGGCACGTGCCTCGGACCCCTGCCAGTAAGCAAATTGATGGTGGCGTTCGGCGCTGACACGTAGAAGGGCGCCAGTGTAGGCCCACGTCGCGATGATCAGAGTTCAAGAAGCGCAGTTCAACGATGCAAAAGCGACGGTGCGATGGCCGGCGGTCGCTGAATAGGTGCCGACGTCGCCGGCTAGACCGCCCTATCCGTCAAGCCCACTTTGCTAGTGAAGCTTCAGAGCAACGGACAGCAGCTCCGCTCTGGGGTGTCTTATTCGTCGCGCGGGTATTCCCTCTGTTGAGTTTTATGCGTCCACACTATTTAATTCAACATGAATTAATTAATAAGACGCACATCGGCGAAGCGAGAGCTTGCCGCCACGTATCTGACGAGATGATGACGTCACTCTATAGAGGCACCCGGGGCTGTTTCCCGGTCTTCGCCCAGCACAGTCGCTCTCGCATCGCTTCGCCGCCAGGAAGAACAACCGTAGGAGACTAGATGTGGATGCCTTTGTTCAACGCATGGGCTTGCCGAGGCAGGCGAACGAGCACGCTATCGGGCGCCTCGCCGAGCTCCCGCCAGAGTTCGACAATGGGGTAAATCCATCAGGCTGAGACCGACCGAAATGACGTGACCGGTGCCATCGCGAGGTCGCCTCGATAGACAGGCCTGTGAGGCGCTGTCGGAGTCGCCAGTCATAAAAGGGCAAATCAGGGTGTGAGGTCTGTTCGAATTTCACGAACGGGCAGGGATGCTATTGCCTCCGACCTGACGAGATTCTGCGACGCGCAGCATGGGACTATTTTCGTAGCTAAGTCAGCAATTGAAGCTGGTGGTGGAGGGACAGATGTTTCTGAGGTATGGCAAGAAGCGGCAGTGTGCCAGGGCCGCTGTGGCGGCGATCATGCTGCTTGTGGCGGCGGTCGCGAATGCGCAGGGCAGTATCACCCTTTATGGGCGAGTTGCCGGCGGCGTCGACTATATGAACAAGATCGCCACCGGAAACGGGCAAACCGGCGGCTTGCTGCGTTACGGCAGCAATCAATGGGGGGTAAGCCTGTGGGGGCTCCGGGCCAGGGAGGACTTGGGTGGAGGCCTGAGCGCGGTGATGAATCTGGAGAGCGCATTTTCATCGGGTGACGGGCTGGGAGCGGGTACAGGCCTCTTCAGCCGCTACGCTGTTGTCGGGCTTTCCAGCAACACATATGGAACCCTGTGGCTCGGTCGCGCCATGGGGCTGCCTGACTCGGAGGGCTGGACCCTCGATCCGATGGGCATGCAGGCCACCAGCATTGGCACACTTCAAAATGGCAGAAGCTGGGGGTCCCGTGGTAATGCCATTACCTACACTTCACCAGACTGGGGAGGACTCTCGTTCCGGGCGCAGGCAGGCCTCAATGGTATGGCAGGCAATTTCAACGCCGGCAGGCAATTGGCTGGCAGTGTGAGTTTCGAGAACGGCCCCATTTTGATTAAGGGAATCTACGAAGAAATTCGAGATGCCGATGGGGAATTTACCAATCTATACACTGCTTCACGCCTGTATGAGGCCGGCGCCGCGTATGTGGTGGGCAGCCTGAAGCTGTTCGGGGGCTATAGTCTCACACGCTCCGGCGGCGCAACAGTGGCAGATGCCGACAATCCGATGGCCGCCAATAAGCAGCAACAGTTCTGGTTTGGCGCGAATTACCAGGCATCGCCAGCGCTGACGCTGATTGGTGGTGCATACAGGGCAATCCGGAACCATGCTGCCGGCAATGGAACCTTGCTGGCACTGGGCGCAAATTACTATTTCTCGAAGCGCACCCTGCTTTACGGGACGGTTGGTACCGTCTTGAACGGCGGGAATGCGGTGTTCTCAGTCGAGGCCGGCAGCAACAAGCCTCTGGCGGGTGCAAGTCAGCAGGGCATCTATACCGGCATCGTGCACCGATTCTGACTTGCAGGCATCCGACGCGATGCACGGGCAATATCGCGCTTAGGTGAGGCGACAGACCCAATGCATCAAGCGAAAAGCTTTTGTGGTCGAAGGGGGTAGGGCAATCGACCGACGCGCAACTCATAAGGCCGCTGACTTGCTGACCCCGACCACTCTGGATCGGCCGAGGAAGGGACATCCGACCGCTCCACACCGAATGTCCAGCGCCGCTATTGGCCCTCCCGTGGGAGAGGGCGGCTGGCCGCTCCAACTGCCGAAGCGGTCAATCAACCAGTGGAGCGAGTGGCGGCTGCGCCATCGCCCATTGACGCCGCATTGCCGAAGCCATCGGTTGTATCTCCTGCGATACAAGGTACAGCCGAAAATCTAGACATAATTGCCGGTTATGTCGCACGACCTAGCCGCCGGTACCGGCCACCTCCGCTGCCAACGACGCGCTTCACCGGCCAGGGTGAGGCTGAGCAGCGAGGTGCCGCCGCCGGTAAGGTGCCCGGTTGTCTCTTGCCGACCCCTCACGGAGATTCGCATAGCACACTGCGAGCGACCGAAGCTTGGTGCTTTTCGGCCATAGGCGATGTCCCCCACTTTGCAGCACCCTACTTGAAAGCGGATGCTGACTTGCAGGCACCGGTCTAGCTTGCAAGCGAGCGGGCATGCTCAATCGCGAGCTGGTTGCTCGCTGCGCTGCCACCCTCCACCGGGTGACTGGAAGAGGTCCACCTGGTAGTACGCCGCCTGTGCGTCCGAACTGGCAAGCGCCGCGTCGGTATCGGCCAGCGTGCGGTCGGCGTCGAGGCTTGAAAGGTAAGGCACGCGTCCGCCCTGATAGAGCCGACGTTGTTCGAGGGCAGCCACGCTGGCCTGGTCGCGTGCCTCGCGTAGGGAGGCGTTGCGCCCTAGGCTCAGCTGGTTGCCCATGCCAAACTCAGCAAGAAGACGGCGACCGGCGTTAGCCGGTCGCTGATTCTCGAAAATCAGTTAGGCTATATCGGCAGACGCTGCCTCTTCGGTGCCGGCTCGCTCAACGCTCGGTTGTGCCTGACCGGTGACCGTTGCCTCGGGTAAGAACTTCGCTGGTGTGAGGCGCCGACGGTCGATTTCGACGTTGAATACGTCGAAGCGATTGTAATAACCTACTATGTCGTGGAACTGTTTGGGTTCGACGCAGGCGTTGATGTCGAACGTCGCGTAGGCGATTCCTTCTTCTGTTTGCAACGTGTCGCCGATAACTGCGCCAGTTGGGTCCAGGAACTGCGTTGCCGCGCGAGGCGTGTTCTCCAGTACTTCAATGGCCTGGAGATCGCCACTAGTGGCGAGGGCCTCGTACATGGTCTTGTCCATGAAGCCGGCATTGAGGATGCCAAATGCCTTTGCTTCGAACGAGTGGCCGCCGGCTCGGATGCGATTTGCTGCCAGATTGTCAAAGTTCTGACCTGAACCGGGCATCCGGGTCGGCCAGATGGCTGGCCATGCGGAGATATGAATCTGCTCGCCCTGTGCTGCAAGAGCGTATCGTGCGAGGGGGTTGGTGTTTTCACCGCAGATCAGCGCACCGATGCGTCCAATGCGAGTGTTGCTCACCCGAAGTCCATGGCCGTCGCCAGGTGCCCACACCATCTTTTCATAGAAGGTCGGTACAAGCTTGCGATGGTGATTGAGGATTGAGCCGTCGTCCCCAATGAGGACGTTGGAGTTCCAGATGCAACCCACGCTGACCTCAGTGCTCTCGCTAAACCCCATGGATACAAACACGCCGTTGCGCCGGGCGGCAGCTTGAATCTGCGCGATTTCCGGGCCATCGGCGAGGATGCTGTTTGACACCATGAGGCGGAACCAGTCGTGGTTGTAGATGGGTGCCCAAAGTGCCGCCCACACGGGGAATCCCGGGATGTAGGACTCAGGAAACACAACAAGTTCTGCTCCGCGGCGAGCCGCCTCGTCGATAAACGATATCGCCTTCGACACCGTTGCAGCGGCATTCATGTAGACGGGCGCTCCATGCACAGCAGCGACTTTGACAATGGGGAGAGTCATGGTGGATCCTTTCCAAGAAGATTAATGCGCCACGGCTTCAGCGGCGCCGATGCCAGTTTCACGTCGAACGGAAAGCTCAGCCCAACGCGATTCAGACAAATGGCTGCGGCTAAGCAGGGAAAACAGGAAGACAAGAAGGAAGCCAAATGGGATGGAGATGATCCCTGGGTTGCGCAGTTTGATGAGTGGCCTGTGCAGACCCACAATGCTGCGCGCATCGTCCGAAATGCTCGCTGCGGTAGATTGCGCAATCACACGCTGGGCTTCCAGCTTTTGTCGGACATCGCTATCCTGAGCGTCTGAAATTTGCTTCGAGAGCGTTGCGACAGTCTTCATGGCCGCCTCCTTCTGTAGCAGCGGATAGGTCATATTGGGTGATATCAACACCAGGCCGATAGATAGGATCGTGCCACCCAGCACTCCGGCTACGACGCCCGCGGTACTGCAGCGGGGCCAGTACAGCGTGCAGATCAGGGCGGGAAGGTTGGCGGACGCAGCGACCGCGTATCCCAAACCAACAAGCTGTGCGACGTTCTGGCCCTTGGCAGCGATCCCGGCTCCCACAGAGATGACCGCCATCAGTAGCGTGGCTATGCGGGCAGCCGTGACTTGCTCGCGTTCGGTTGCAACGCCATTCTTGATGGCTCCAACATAGACGTCGTGTGCGAGCGACGAGGCGGCCGCCAATGTCAAGCCTGCGACCACCGCCACAATGGTGGCGAATGACACGGCTGCAACGATGGCCAGCATAAAGTTGCCGAGCAGATTGTCGGGGCCACCGCCCAAGAATTGCGCCAGCATCGGGGCGGCAAGATTGCCTCCCTTGTCCATCGCCAAGATGGCTTTCGGCCCCACGTTTAGCGCCGCAGAGAATCCGATGACAACAATCAGAAGGTGGCACAGGCCAATGGCGAACATCGCGTACAGCGCGGATTTCCGTGCTGCCTTCGCGTTGGGTACCGTAAAGAAGCGCATCAGAATGTGCGGCATTGCGGCTGTCCCGAGCACGAGTGCCAGGCCAAGAGAAACTTGCTCGAGGGGGTTCTTCAGATACAAGCCGGGCGCGAGCAAGCGCTGACCGGCATCGGCCACGCTCAGCGGCGACGTTCCTGCAACAAGCCCTTGAACGTGTTGCTGGATAGAGACATTAGAGATGACCCCGCTGAAGAAGGCTTCGATGTTAAATCCGTAGGGCATCCAGGAGAGGATGACGAGGATTAGGCAGAAGGTGATCAGAAGCACTGCCTTGAGAACCTGCACCGAAGTGGTTGCCCGCATGCCGCCAAACAGGACGTACATCAGCATCAGGGTACCGACCGCCGTCACCGAGAGCTCATAGGGGATACCAATTAGCGCACGTACAATTACGGCGCCCCCAACAATTTGCGGCACCATATAGAAGAGCGCGACGAGGATGCTGGATACGGCGACCACCAGCTTGGTTGCTCGGAAGTTGTTGCGGAACGCGAGTACGTCCCCAAGGGTGAACTTCCCGAGATTTCGGCAGGGCTCAGCAATAAGGATGAGTACCGGAATGAACGATACAAAGAAGCCCACCACGTAGCTGATGCCATCCAGACCGTAGAGCGCAATAAGTCCGGAGACACCCAGAAATGCCGCTGCAGAGAGATAGTCGCCTGCAATGGCGAGCCCGTTCATTCGCGCACCGATACCTCCGCCAGCGGTGTAGAAGTCGCTGGCCGTGGAATTACGTCGGGCAGCGATCCACGTAATTCCGAGTGTGAGCAGGAACAGCACGGCGAAGACGCCGAAGGTTAGCCCGCGGTTGTCGGCGCTCACCAGCGTTGGGTTGTCCGCTAGCGCGGCACTACTGGCAACGGCAAACGGTACCGCATAGAAGATTCGTTTTGTCATGGCAGCCTCTCAGGCAATGGTGCGTTGTGCAACAGAGGCATTGACCGTCGACTTGCCTGGCTTGGCGTCGGTCGTGAGAGACGCAGCCATTGCGTCAAGACGCCGAAGTTGAATCGCGTAGCGCCATGCAATGGCGCCGCCGATGAAGTACTGCGCCACGTTGTACCAAAGGCCTAGCGTGGTGGACGGCGTGACCTTGATAAGAAGGAGTTGAGGTGCAAACGTCGACACCAGCGGCAGTGAGAAGAAGAACGCCATGCTGATGACAAATAGCCGGACAACAACACGCCGACGCTGGCGAACAAGCGCGCCAAAATCCGGATGGTTGAAGAGCATGTGGCAATCGGTTTGTTTGGACATAACGAACCTCAACGGTTGGGATGAGCGCCTCGCAGTCCAAGGGTACGGATGCAAGGCGCGGAGAGGGGCTGGGGGGGGCTGCTGCAAGCGAAGATTAGAGATGGCCGCATGATGTGAAAAGCCGAACTTCTGCGCGGCGCCTTGCAAATATGCAAGGCGCCGTTTGCCCTTATCTGGGGCGGGTTGCACAGGGAAAGTGCCTATAGGGTTTCCCCTAAAACCGCAGTTATCCTTGCAAAAACCCTGTCGTGACTTTCGCGCTATGTCTCAAATCAATCCGAACTGGAATGACCTGAAAATCTTCCTTGAGGTGGCACGTTCCGGGACCCTTGGGGGCGCCGCGCGCCGCATCAAGTGCGACCAGTCGACGATTAGTCGGCACATTAGTCGCTTGGAGGAGGCGATCAACGCACCGGTCTTCGAGCGAGACAACCAGGGGCTGCACATTACAGCTCGTGGTCAAGCGTTGCTCGAGTACGTCGAAGCCATGGAATCCAACGTGGTGGCGCTTGGAGAATTCTTGGGAGGCTCCCATAAGGAGCCGTCCGGAACGGTCAGAGTTGGCACCATGGAAGGGATCGCCTCTCTGTACCTGGCCGGCGAGTTCGTGAAATTCTCGGGTCGATTCCAGAAGATCGCAGTGGAGCTGGTCACGACCACTCAACAGATGCATGTGAACCAGCGGGAGGCAGATGTGTTTCTGAGCTTCTTTCCTCCAGATGGCAAGTCCTTGGATGTCGTTCCCATCGGCGCTTTCCCGCTGCACCTCTACGCATCTTCGGACTACCTGTCCAAACATGGCACTCCGGAAAACCCAGCCGACTTGCCTGACCACCAGTTCTCTACGTACGTTGATGACTTGATTCAGCTCGACACTGTGAGGTGGCTGGACGAGGCCATCACCAGGCCCAAAGTCGGCTTTCAATCGTCAAGCATGATTGCCCAAATGTTCGCTGCGGTCGCCGGAGCCGGCATCGTGATGCTCCCTTCCTTCGCCAAGGCGGAGCGCTTTGGCTTGGTGAAGATTCTTGATGGACAGGTAAAGGTGAGCAGAACGATATGGATGACCGTCCATCGAGACCTGCAGTACTTGCCTCGCATCAAGGCAGTTACAAGATTTTTGCAGGAGACGATCTCGCGAGACTATCCACTCCCGCGCAGCGCGCAGATCCGTACCGGAGGGTGAAGGGAACTGGCGCGCGCGGACGTCGAAGACAGGGATGCGCATGGGCCGCAACCACGAGCAGGGTCACCTGTTAAAGACGAAAATTCCTTCAGCGACCATCCGTCTGTTGGGCGCGTGTGCCCAAGTGCCGGCCATCCTCCAACGACATGCTTGACGGCCTCGTTGACCAGGCGGGTCACATCAAGAATCTGGTTGAAGCCGCCTTCTTCCTTCCGGTGAACTTGGCCCGGGCCCGAGCGCCAGATTCCACACGGAGCTGCCAGCCAATAGGCGCAGCCCGGTGCAAGCGAGAGGCGTCGGCGCCGAGTTGCTGTTTAACCTCTGCGGTAACATCCGCCCCCGTTTGCAGGAATGTATCGACGACTATAGGGGAGGTTTGTGCACCCTTGGGGTGGGATCTGGACGCTGAGGCCAGCCCCGGAGACCGCCCGCAACTCCAGCGAGCGAGCGAGCCGCCTGCCGGCGCGCAATCTCGATGGCTCGGAGGAAGCAGTCTTCCGCCCGCGTGGTGGCTTCGCTGGCCTCGCCGTCCCAGTTCGCTTCCATGCGTCAGCTTTCCCTTGACGCGGTGCACCTCGGCTTCGTACAAGCGCTCCCCACTCTGCTCCGTCACGGCGAGTCGCCTCGGCTAGCGACGCAAGTCCCGTCGCTGCTTGTCCGGCACTTCCGCAGGCTTCGGCCAACAGTGTCAGGAAGCGGGTGCGCATGAGTTCGGCACCGGTGGCTCGGTAGGCGTCTGGGCCCTGTCGTATGAGGTCGACCCCTGCTCAGCCAGCGTCCAGCCCGCCAGGATGGTGCCGAAAGCCAGCCCATACGGTAGCCCATAGTCCGTGGCGATCGACTATTGGCTTGAGCGCATTCGCTGCGAATTTGCCTGGTTGGAGATGCCTGGGTATCGTCGTCGCGCGGCAGACATTGATCCGAGCAACGCTCGGATGGCATTCCCGTTCATCCGCCACGTTGGTGCGCAAGATGAGGCCAGCGTCAACGCACGTGGCTAGAGCGCTGCTGTCATCCCAATGAGTTAGGCTTTAGCACAAAGCTCCTGCAGTTGAACGACCGTTCCTGATGCCAATTCGGTCAACGAGTATCTCGAGACGGATGTCTCAAAGTGGCCGGGAACGGCCATCGCCCCTAGCCAGCGAGTGCTTGGCCGCAAGTCTCGCTCCTCAGGTCTCGGAATCTTCGGCAGTGGCCGATTCTGATTCGACATCAACGTCAGCGAGGGTGACATTCGCAAGCTCAGCCGTTTCCTGCGTGACTTGCTGAACTGATATGTAAGCGGTCTGGGCGGCGTGGATGGCCGACTTCACGATGGCCATTGTCGACTCCGAAGCAACCGGGGCGGATTCTGAGACTTTCGCAAAGAAGGCCTGCAACTTCTCTGCGTTGGCAGCCTGGACCGCTTCGATGAACGCAGAGAAATCAAGCTGGGCGCCGCCAGAAATCTCGGAAAGTTGGCGGATGTAGCTCACGAATTTCTCGTGCGCCGGCTTGAGGGTCTCCTCCTGGAGCGCCAGGATATCCTGAATAGTCGTTGCTGATAGCGCCCTCAACGAAGCATTGGCGCCGTCAGCGATATGGGCCTTACTCGTTTGCAGGTTCAGCACGGCAAGCCGCTCAAGACTCTCGAACACCTTAAGCGTTAGACCGTATAGGGTTTCCAGGCTGGCACGATGCGCGGCGGCGATTTGGTCAGACGTGAGGAACATCTGCGTCTCCTTTGTCGCTATCATTTTTAGAGGATTTACTCTAACTCCGAATGATGACAGCGCGGTGACCAATCGGCTCGGGGTTTACGCCATGAGACTCATCCAGGCAAGGAGTCTGGGGCGGCGAACGGAATCTCAGCCTTGCTCCCAGGCGATGGATGACCGCTCAGTCGATAGCGGCTTTTCGCCCTTGGCTGGCGAATGGCGGCTCGTCGGCCGATTCTGTCATCGGATTAACGAGCCGTACTTGGCAGATGCCTAGCCGACGAGCGGCCCGCTCGCCGGCTATCGGATTGTCACACTTCAGTTTGCTCCGCCATTTCGAGAGCATCGTCTATTTCAATGCCGAGGTATCGAACCGTGCTTCCAGTTTGGCGCGTCCCACCAGTCCAGCCTGCCCATTGGGCGGCACCATGCGCAATTCTGCTAGAAACTGCCTCGCCAGCACGCTTCGGCTTCGTCCCGCTCAGTGCGTCGCGGCGTCGCGGCGAGCCACGTTTTCCTCATGTCAATGCTCCAAAGCAGGCTCCGCAACGCCTGACACGCTATTCGCATCGCTTCCTGCCATCGCAATCACCAACCCTGCGAGTTCGCTGCATAAGGCATTTGCATCGTCGATCATGGGCTTCAAGGTATCACTTCCAGCTTGCATGGTCGCTTCATCGCCGGCCACGATCGCAATGTCAGCGCTACGTACGCTCACCAATTGCTCCCACCTGATTGACCGCTTACTCAGCGCATCCAGCACGATATAGGCAGTCATCAGCTTGGTCAGAGATGCCGGCTGCAGTCGTTCATCCGCATTCTTCTCCAACAGCACGTGGTGGGATTTTCCGTCCAGGAGAATGTAGGCGCGAGCGGCAATGCGCGGAGGTTCAGCCGCGCTAAGGTTCTGACTGAATACACCAAAAAATGTGAGCGACAGGCCGATGCGCCGAAGCAATCGTGAAAAGGACATCAGGAGACTTCAATTGCAGGATGGACGAATAAGGACGTACCTGCCATCGTGACGATGGCAGGTACGATCAGCCAGATCGCGCAAGCTGGACGCAACGCTTTGCGAGCACGTCCGTAGGGTCGACCAGAGAGACAGTTTGCGTGCTTCCAATCTCGAATTGATCCGTTTGGGCAAATATCAACGGGAGCTCGGTACAGCCGAGAATCTGCACCCTGGCGCCTTTGCCGTGCAGGTGAGCGATCGCAGCGCGTAGCAACTCAGCGCAATGGCCTTGCGTATGCCCAGCCTTGACGCCTTCAGCGCCGTAGATGGCATCCATGACCATCTGCTGGATCTCTGGCGCTGGCGTGATGAGTTCCAGGTGGCCCGCGGCTGCTTCGTGATAGACGCGACTTTCCACGGTTCCTGATGTCGCAAGCAGGCCAACCTTCGCGCCTTTGCCGTACTTGTCGACGATATGCAGGACCGTCTCCGTCAGCATATTGACGATCGGTATGGAAAGGTGAGGCTGGATACGCTCGACATATGCGTGCGCCGTATTGCATGGAATCGCAATCGCGTTCGCGCCTTCGGACTCCAGCCGCTTGCACGTTGCGAAGAGGGCAACCGTCGGGTCGGCCTCCTGGTACAGGAGGTTTGCCGTACGGTCGGGTATTTGAGGGTTTTGCTCAACGACCATCTTGATATGGTCCTGATCCTTCGCCGCGGTGGTGTTCTTTACGACTTTCCCCATGAAGTCGACCGTGGCAGCAGGCCCGACGCCACCGACGATGCCCAGCTTGAACGCGAGATTGACCTGCCCATCCGCCAGGGCCGTGGCATAGTCTGCATAGACCTGGTTCACGTCGACGAACGCGATGCCGCGCCGCTGCACGGCGGCAGCCACGAGGGAGAGTTCGGTCATGCCAGGGACAATCAGCTCCGCGCCAAGTTCGAGCAGTTCCTGGCAGGCTTGGAAAATCCGCTCCAGGGCGAGACCTTCCGTATTGCCGGACCTGATACCCCCAGGACCATAAATGGCGTCCATTAAACTGGCCTGCGCTGCGTCGGAAGGATACACAATCTCAAAATCACGGCCGAAGCTATCATCGAATAGGCGCGACTGACGTACGAAGTCCGAAGCAAGAACGCCAATTTTTCCACCGCGGGGTATGGCGTCATTCAGCGTCGGCACCAACGCATCGAGCATATTGACGAGGCGCACCGACAGCTCCGCCTGAAGCTCTTCACGGAAGGTGTGGGACGCAAAGCAAGGCATGAGCACCGCATCGACCTTCCTGCTTTCGAAGGACTGGCAAGTCTTAAAGACGTAGAGCTTGCGGCTTGTCATGCTCGCATCGCGCGTCAGTGGCGTCGCTACATCGCGAAACGGATGCTGCTCGAACAGGAAGTGGTACCGGCCCTGGTCGGCCATGACTGTGCGGCTCTTGACCAGCTTGAGAAAGAGGTCAGCGCCGGCCAGTGCGCCGAGCCCGCCAATGATTCCGAACGTGAGCTGTTGCATGCTTGTGAGATAGCGATGGTTGCCGGAGGCAGAAGGCGATCCTGCCTCCTTTGCGTCCCTGTGAAAGTTTAGCCGGCTGACGTACCAGGGGTGCGTTGCGCGGTGTAAGTACCGTGCGCTTCACCTGGCACCACTGCCTCAGCGGGTACGGGCGAAATCTCGTTTTCCAGCTTGGCCACTACGGCGGTAGCAACGCTGTTACCGACGACGTTGGTAGCCGTGCGGCCCATGTCGAAGAATTGGTCGATGCCGATAATCAGCAGCAGGCCGGCCTCCGGCAGATTGAACATGGGAAGCGTAGCGGCCACGACCACCAGTGACGCGCGTGCGACCCCGGCCATCCCCTTGCTGGTCACCATCAGGACCAGCAGAATCGTCAACTGCTGCATCAGCGTCAGCTCGATGTTGTATGCCTGCGCAATGAACATCACCGCAAAGGCCTGGTACATCATCGAACCGTCCAGGTTGAACGAATAGCCCAGCGGCAGGACGAAGCTCGAGACGCGCTTGGATACGCCAAACCGCTCGAGCGCCGTGATGGTCTTCGGATAGGCGGACTCGCTGCTGGCCGTCGAGAATGCCAGCAGGATCGGCTCACGGATCAGGCTCGCGAGCTTGCCGGTGCTGCGGCCCAGGAACAGGAACCCAATGCCGAACAGGATGGCCCACAGGATGGCGAGGCCGAGATAGAACTCGCCCACCAGCTTGCCGTAGCTGGCCAGCACGCCGATGCCCTCTACCGTAATGGATGCTGCCATGGCGGCAAAGACGCCTACGGGAGCGAAACGCATCACGCAATCAGTAATGCGGAACATTACCTTTGTCAGTTCTTCGATGCCGCTGGCGATGGTGGACTTGCCGCTGCCCTTCACAAACGCCAGCGCCGAGCCAAAGAACAGGGAGAACACGAGAATCTGCAGAATCTCGTTGTTGGCCATGGCCTCGAAGATGCTCTTCGGGAACACATGGGTGAAGAATCCCTTGAGGCTGAAATCCCCCGTCTTCAGGTTGGTGGCCGCGCCCACGTCAGGCAATGCGAGGTTCAGATTGGCACCGGGCTGGAAGAGATTTACCAACAGCATGCCGAGCGCCAGCGAGATGGCCGAGGCCGAGACAAACCAGATCATGGCCTTCAGGCCGATCCGGCCCACTGCGCCGCCATCTGCCATGCTGGCCAGGCCGCCAACGAGGGTGGCGAAAACCAGAGGGGCAATGATCATCTTGATCATGCGCAGGAAGATGTCAGTCACGATACCGAAGTAACCAGCAATCTCCTTGGCCGCCTGGGCGTCTTTCGCCAGGTGATGGCACAGCCAGCCGACGGCGATGCCCGCCACCATTGCGACCACGATTTGCGTGGTCAATTTTTTTGTATTCACTGTTTCCTCCACCTGCTGATGGTGTTGCCAGAAATTCTGACGATTCCTGATGCCTTATTGGTTGAGTGCAACCGGTGCACGTGGCGCAGTCAGGACCTCGGGGCGCAGGATCTCCGCCAGCGCTGCTGCCGAGAGAAGTCCGCGTTCGAGAACGATGTCAGCGACCTTGCGTCCGGTTTCCAGGGCTTCCCGTGCAACTTCCGTTGAATTGGCGTAGCCGATGTAGGGATTCAACGCGGTCACCAGGACGATCGAGCGGTCCAGCATCTCGCGCATATGCTCGGGATTTGCCGTAATCCCACGCACGCACTTTTCATCCAGCGTGGCGCATGCCTGAGTCAGGTGGCTGATGCTGCGGAACAGCGAATAGGCAATGACCGGCTCGAAGGCGTTGAGCTGCAGTTGCCCGGCCTCGGCGGCCATGGTGATGGTCATGTCGTTGCCAATCACTTCGAAGGCCACCTGGTTCATGACTTCCGGAATCACCGGATTGACCTTGCCCGGCATGATGCTCGAGCCGGCCTGGACGGGAGGCAGGTTGATTTCGCCGAATCCCGCGCGGGGGCCGCTCGACAGCAGGCGCAAGTCGTTGCACACCTTGGAAAGCTTGACGGCGATGCGCTTGAGAACGCCCGACAATTGCACAAACGCGCCACAGTCTTGCGTCGCCTCGATCAGGTAGGGGGCCGTATGCAACGGCAGACCGCTGATGGTGCAGAGGTGCTGACAAACGCGAACTGCATATTCCGGGTGTGCATTGATGCCGGTACCAATTGCGGTCGCGCCGAGGTTGATCTCGCTGATCAGTGGGAGCGCCTCGGCCAGTCGTTGGCGATCCTCGTTGAGCATGACCGCGTACGTGGCGAATTCCTGGCCAAGCGTCATCGGCACGGCATCCTGCAACTGCGTACGGCCGACTTTCAGCATGGTGCGGAATTCTGTCGCCTTGCGTTTGAACGACGCTTCCAGAAGCGACATCTGGTCCAGCAGCCGGAGCGCACTGCGATAAGTCGCAACCTTCAAGGCGGTCGGGTAGACGTCATTGGTCGATTGACTCATGTTGACGTGTTCGTTGGGGTGCAGAACCTCGTACTCCCCACGCTGGTGACCGAGCAGTTCCAGCGCCTTGTTGCAGACGACCTCGTTGGCGTTCATATTCGTCGAGGTCCCGGCGCCACCCTGGATGAGATCCACCGCAAACTGTTCAGCGTGCTGACCTGTGCGGATCGCCTTGCAGGCGTCGACGATGGCTTGGCAGCGCGCGTCATCGAGCAGGCCGAGGTCCCGGTTCGTGAGTGCGGCTGCCTCCTTGATGTCGACCAGGGCGACAATCAGTTCGAGATACTTCGAAATCGGGTCGCCCGAAATCGGGAAATTCTCCAGCGCCCGCAGGGTATGGATGCCGTAGTACGCGTCTGCTGGCACCTCGCGGTAGCCCAGCAAATCGTGCTCGCGTCGCGTCCCCTTGAAAATCTCTTGCTTGCTCATCGCGTTCCTCATCAGTGCGCCTGATTGGCGCAACCGGATTCTAGGAGCGCAAGGAAACCGAGCTGATGAGGATGTACACTAAAAGTATTCCATACTGGAATACTTTTCATAAGTTTAGTCTGGAGCACTTTTGTGCCGGCGTAAAGCGAAGTTCACGGCGCTTTTTTTGCACAGCACCGGCGATGCTCGGGTTTACCATGGCGACAACATCGAATAAACCAGGCGGCACGTCGAGGGGCGCAATTGCAACTGAAGTGGATAGAGGATCTCCTGGCAATCGAGCAGACCAAAAGTTTTTCCCGGGCGGCCGAATTGCGATTCGTCACCCAGTCGGCGCTTTCTCGGCGGGTCAAATCGCTCGAGGACTGGGTCGGGGTTGAGCTGGTCGACCGTGGAACCTATCCGGTCGAACTGACCACGGCCGGCCGTCGGTTTTGTGAGCAGAGCAAGGAGTCAGTTGGCGCGCTGACCGAGATTCGCTCAGCGCTGCGGCAGGAGGCCAGGATGCCTGGACGCTCCATCCAGATCACTGCCGGGCACACCCTGTCACTGACCTTCCTGCCCAAATGGCTGAAGCAGTTTCACCAGCGTTCCGGGGATTTCAATGCCCGCGTCGTCGCAGCCAATGTTCACGACGCCGTCATCGCCCTTGCCGAGGGCAGTTGCGATCTGATGATTGGGTACCACCATCCGCTCGTCCCCATGCAACTGGACGAGGACAAATTTGTGAGCCTGACCTTGGGACAGGAAGCGTTTATCCCCGTTTCTGCGCCGAACGGTCGTGGCGCACCAATGTTTGCACTGCCTGGCTCTGCAACTGCCCCTCTGCCATACCTCGCTTACACGGCGACTACCTTTATGGGACGGGTGGTCGACGTGATCCTGAATAGCGTGGATACCTCCTACCATTTCCGCGCCTGCTACGAAACAGACATGGCGATGCTGCTGATGAAAATGGTTGTCGAGGGATACGGGGTTGCCTGGCTTCCGTTCAGTGCCGTCAGCGAGGAGATCGACGCAGGCCGGCTTGTCCGCGCCGGCGGCGACGAGTGGAGCGCGCAACTGGAGATTCGGTCCTATCGTGCAATATCCAACACGAACCCCACTATGCAAGACCTGTGGAAGTCGTTGGAAGATTCCGTTTACCGAGGCGCATAAGAAGTGCCGCGTGGGTGAGTCGAGGATAGCAGCCAAGCTCTTGTTGCCGATCAGGCAGCGCACTTAACCGCAATCGTAGGCGTCCCTGTTCAGTTGGAACGGCCGTTACTGATTTGCGGAACGGCCGTAGGCGCTGCCTGAAACGACCGTCTCAAGCTCGGTGTCGTTCGGGTCATCGACAATCCGAGACCGGCTTGACTCAAACTGGCCGGCTAATGCCGTTACGCTTCCCCTTCACGGGCGCCAGCTGTGTTGAGCGGGAGCGTAACGCTGGCGTTTCCGGGCCACGGCAATAGGGCACGATAACGTTGCCTTATCGCAGCGTCGCTATGCGAAGGGACCTGCAGGCGGTTGGTAATCTTGTATCCGAGACAGCCGCGTGCCGAAGGCAAGGGCACGTAGCCGGAAGCTAGAACTACAGCCGTTGATGCGCAGTTAGCCGCGGTAGCGGTGGCGCATCGGCACCGATACCCAAAATGTTGGGGATTGCTTGGAGATTATGCTTGGTGTGGAGGAGAGGCGATATCACCCAGCCTGGTTGCCAGGTCGGGTAGCAGCCAATCGCGGGGGATTGGGATGATGATGGTCGCCGGGGTCGCCACCGCAGCGGCCGTGGGGTCTGAAGCCGCCACCGCGGCTCGCAGGCGATAGAATGTAGGAATCAAATCGCAATGCGCAATTCCGCCGAGAGAGCGGCTTATTGCGCATTTCACGTGACGTAGGAGCAGATCGGGCTCATGCGCGAGCACCAATATTGTGCTCCGTGGCTTACGCAACGCTCCATATGCCTACATTTTTCTCCAATGCAGCTTGAAGACCCCAATCCGCAGAACGGCTTTCTGAACGCAGCGCGAAAAGAGCGAAAGCGTGTCCAAGTGTATCTTGTCAATGGTATCCGGCTAATCGGGTCAATCGAGTCATTCGATCAGTTTGTCGTGATGCTCAGCACGCCTGGCGGTATGCAGGCTATTTACAAGCGAGCCATATCGACTATTCAATTGGATACCGGGGCACATCAATCAGGCCCTGGCACACGTCCGACACGCGTGCCCTCCGATAACGACACCACTGCTCCCACTGTGGTCATGAGAAAGCGGCGTCCGATGCCGGCTGGTGGGGGAGGGGAGTAGTTCTTCGCTGCGACACGCTTAAGAGGATGGTGTGTCCATATCCAGAGTTTGACCGCCCAGCTCGGTTTTGGTGACCGCGGTGAGTACGTTCTCGATTGGTTCCACATCGCCATGCGGGTACAGAACCTCGAACAGATGATCAAGGGCCGGCCGGCACACTGCGACGGCCCGACCAACGCGGCATTGATCAAGGCGCTGCATAGCTCCAAGTGGCCCCTGTGGCACGGCTGCCCCTATCCGGCGTTGCGCCGACTAAAAAGCCTGGGCTGGGATCTGGATGCTGAGGCCAGCCCCGAGGAGGCCAAACTCCTTGGCAAGCTCGAGGAGTTCATTGTCTACCTGGACAACAACCGGCACCTCATCGTGAACTACGGTGACCGCTATCGGCATGGAGAGCCCATTGCCTCAGGTTTTGTCGAGTCGGCCGTCAACCAGGTGGTCAGCAAGCGATTCGTCAAACGGCAGCAGATGGCCTGGCAGCCTCGGCACGCGCACAACCTGCTTCAAATCCGGACGGCCGTGCTCAATAACCAACTCCGGTCTTACGTTGACCGATGGTATCCGTCCATCGCCGGAGAATAAGAACACCGCCTTGCCGCTTAGTCAGCCCCCGGTTTGGCGCGGTCTCCTATGGGCCCTTGCAAGCTATAGGTTCGTGTAGTAACGTAACTACATCGTCGGTCTGCAGGGGGCTAAAAGTGCACATCACAACTCTATCCAGTCGAGAGCTGAACCAGGATGTAACTCGCGCCAAGAAGGCCACGAAGGACGGCCCCGTTTTCATTACTGATCGAGGCCGACCTTCTCACGTCCTGTTGAGCATCGAGGAATATCAGCGACTCACTGGTAGTCAGCAAAAGATTGCTGACCTGCTGGCCATGCCGGAAGCCGAGGATATTGATCTCGATATCCCCCATCATGCTGAACTTGCTCGACCGGCGGACCTCGACTGATGTTCATCCTAGACACTAACGTCGTCTCCGAACTGCGCAAGGCTCGACATGGAAAAGCTGATTTCCACGTCGTTCAATGGGCCGACAGCGTCGCCGCTGCCGATTTGTTCGTGTCGGCTATCACGATCCACGAACTGGAAATAGGCGTTCTGCTGGCCGAGCGTCGTGATCCGCCGAAGGGAGCGGTTCTACGAGCCTGGCTCGATAACCACGTCCTACCAGCGTTTGCGGGACGCATCTTGCCAATTGATACGGCAGTTGCGCAGAGGAGTGCGAGGTTGCATGTCCCGGACCCGCAGCCGCTGCGGGATGGCCTAATTGCTGCCACCGCGCTGGTGCACGGAATGACAGTCGCAACACGAAACGTTTCAGATTTCGTCGCTTCACGGGTCGCGCTGCTCAATCCCTGGACGTGGGAACCATAGCGGTAAGCCTCGTGGCGCGCGCTACGCGATCCGGGCCTTCCGTCATTGGTTGTGGGATGGTCGACCGCAGGTCTGACGACGCCGTTGACGAGAGCCGCTAGAATGCTTCAGCGCATCCGCACCTGCAGTGACTTCGACGAAGGAGAACAAATTGGCCCCAGAGCAAGCGGTTGAACCACTTGTCGCGCAGGATGCGACGGACGTTCCCGGTCAGATGGAGGTTCCCAGCGCTGACGTGGCGTCCGACGCGAACCCCGTCATTGGTCAGGCCAGTAGCGAAGGCGGCGGTGTTGGAAGCATTGATACTCAGGCCCGACGCCTGGACTTCTGGACGACCAGCCGGAATAGCAGCGCCAAGGCGACGGTGTCATATCGGCGCCGACGGACTTACGCAAGCCCGGAAGCCCCGACTGAAGCGCCGACCCAGGAAGAACCGATTGAAGCTGCCGCCCCGCAAGCGCTGGTCGAGTATGGCGCTGCTGAGGCACCGATTGAAGCGATGCGGTCGGTAGCGCCGACTGAAGCGTTGACCGCCGAAGCTCCGGTTGAGGCCGCGGCGGCGGTAGAGTCGATTGAACCTGACGTCCAGGGCGAGTTACCTGAAGCTCAAGCCTCGATAGAGCCGCTTGAAGCCCTGGCCCCGGAAGCATCCACTGAAGAGAAACGACCACGGAAGCGCCGACAGACGTCGAAAGCGCTGACAGAACCTGCCGCCCCGGCAGCAACGACTGAAGAGCGGAGACCACGGAAGCGCCAACAGAAGCCGAAAGCGTCGACTGAAGTTGCCGCTCCGGAAGCTCCGACTGAAGGGACGCGAACCCGGAAGCGCGGACAGAAGCTGAAAACGCTGGCTGAAGCCGTCGCTTCGGAAGCAACGACTGAAGTGACGCAAACCCGGAAGCGCCTACAGAAGCGGGAAGCGCCTGCCGAAACGCAAAGCACACCTAAACCCGTAACCTCTCGTGAACTGCTCGCACAACTGGCATCCGTCGATGCGCAAATTGAGCAGTTGTGGGCTGCGGAGGTGCCAAAGGTGGTGGAGGAGATTCAGCAGTTGATGCAGGAGTACGACCTGAGCATTGACGACATTGCAGGCAAGCCAAGCGTTGGGCGCGCTGCGGGTGCGGTTCCAACTAAGAAAAAGGCTGCGCCCCTTCCGAAGTACCGCAATCCCAAAACGGGGCAGACCTGGTCGGGTCGTGGTAGGGCTCCGGCATGGATTGGCACGAAGCCCCAGCGTTTTCTGATTGATCTCCACGACTGAAGGTCGCGTTGTCGGGTGCGGCCGGTCCGCACTCATTCAGACATCGGGGCTGGCTCTTTTTCTTGTGTGCCCTCGGCGACCGGCGCGGCTACTCGCTCTTGTGCGCCTACTTCCGCTTGGTTTTGTTTGAGCGCAGCATTGAATGTCGGTGCGGCTCGCTGACATGCCGGCGCGCATGAACGCTCTCCCTGACCACGCCGTGTGCCAGGTCTAGTTCGCGTTTCTCCGAAGTGGGCGATGCACCCTAGCACGCGGGCTTGCCCAATTGGAGCAGCCCCGTGGGACGATCGATGCCGGAGATGGTTGGCTTGCCGAACAAGCCGTGGGCCACGAGGTGCTGGCCGCGTGGCTTGCCAAACCCCTGTGGTTCTGTGAGGATTTCCCCGCACTCCCGAGGAGTTGAGGGTTGGCCGGGATTCGACGATAACGCGCAGTTATCGGCAAAGGATGGCTCGTCGGCCTCCGCGGGTGGACAATGGTGCAGGCTAAGACGGCTGCTGTCCGAGCACCGGTTCGGTGGCGGCGTCGGCGTCGGCAAGCCTCCTGTCGGCGGCAATTTTTTCGGCGACCTCTCTCTCGCCTTGCGCCGAGCGGGACATTTCGCGAGCTTGATCGCCAAGGGGAACCAAGGGCGCGCGCCTGCTCAGGCGCGCCAGGCCCGGTAAAATCAAAGCCAAAAACTGAGGCGAATATCAGGGAAAAACAGCACGCCGACGATTGCCGCGATGATCATACAGTCACGCAGAACTGCGTCATCCTACCAATGGCAAAAAGCGTCCCCGTCTCACGGAGATAGCGGGGACGAAAGAGCATCTCTATCAGAAATTATGGCGGATGCCGACTGCGGCGCCGAACATTGAACTCTGACCGGTGCCGAGGAAGTATCCGTTGATAAAGCTGACTGCGGACGTGTCGAAGTTCAGGCCTGCATTCTTTGAATATGCGGTCGTCAGATAGACGTCAGTCCGCTTGGAAAGACGGTAGTCGGCGATGAACGAGATCTGCCAAGGATTTTTCATACTCCTATCGCCAAACTTCTTGATGTCGTCGTAGTAGTAGCCCAGGGTCAACTCAATTCCCTGAGTGAGGTTGTAGTTGGCGCCCGCCCAGTAGAAGTCATCACGCAAAACCGTTGAGCCATCGGCACCCCTGCTCTGACCCCAGCGGTAGCCAGCCATCAGCTTGGCGCGCCCGTCGAAGCTGTAGCTTGCGGCGACGGCGGCTTTCTTAAATCTACCAGTGTCGCCCGCCGTGGTCAGCGTTGGGTTGTACTGGTTGTACCCCACGGTTGCGGAAAAGGGGCCAGAATCGTACGTCAATGCGGCGCCATAGCCGGTGTCGCGACGAAACTGCCCCGGGACTTCGCCATTGCCGAGGAACCCGTTGCCAAACGACCAGTTGGCGCTCGCAGTCAGGGGGCCGAATACCCCGGTGTACTTCAATGTGTTGTCAGAGCGGAAGTCCATGCCGATCTGTGCCACGATCGGTTCATACTGCGTTGAGAAGGCTGTCGGCGAGAAGTTCGCCAACGCGTCGAACCAGCTTATGTACTGGCGACCAAAGGTGAAGGTACCAATCCCCTTGTCATCGAAGCCGACAAAGGCCTGGCGGCCAAACAGGCGCCCCCCTTGCTGCATCATGCCATTATCCAGGGCGAAGCCGCCTTCCAGCACGAAGATTGCGTTCAGGCCGCCACCGAGCTCTTCGGTTCCCCGCATGCCAAAGCGCGAGCCCGACAACCCACCCGAATTCAGGCGGTAGACGCTCGTACCAGGACCCGTGCTGAATCCGTTTTCAGCGGACGGCGTCACGGTCGAGAAGTGATTGACATACTCGAGGTTTGCGTCGACCCCTCCATACAGCAACACACCGGATTGAGCCTGCGCAGCGCCACAGGCGAGCCACGCGCCCAGCGTCAGCGCGGCACTGCGGCATTTGATCCCATACGTCGATTTCATTCCTGTCTCCCTTTCGTGGTCAAGTCTTCTGGCATGAGGGGTGCCCCTATGGGCGCGTTTATCCATTCGTCCCTTTTCGTGTCAATACGGGCGCGGTTTGGACGGAACTGCTACTGAGAGGGCAAGAGCCGCACGGGCCAGCGGTCCATGTACTACGCCGGAAGGTCCGTGCAAGCGGGAACACCGCGACGCGTGAATGCCTGCCGACGCACCACAACAGCGTGCTGTCAGCGGTCAGCCCAAGTGACCTCACGCGCTTCGAGGGCGAGCAGACCCAGCCGGTCATGGCTGACCGGGCGATGCTTCCGCGGCGAATGGCTGAAGTTAGCCGAGGCCTGTCGATACCTGTTGAGTTGTCATGGCTTTCGTCGCGTCAGCCAACGTACAAGAAGCAAGACTAGCGCCGTCGCGGTAATCAGAACGGTCGCCACTGCGGTGATGGTCGGTGTGATCTCCAGCATCAGGTCGTTGTACATTTTCTTCGGCACGGTGTTAATCGTGCCCGCTAGAAAAACGCTCACGATGACTTCGTCAAAGCTGATTACGAAGGCAAAGATCCAGGCCGCGGCTAGATTGGGCGCCAGCGTCGGCAACACCACCCGTCGCATGGTCTGTGACCAGCTCGCGCCCAGACTCCATGCCACCTGTTCCATGCGAATATCGAAGCCTCGGATCGCCGTGTTGAGCACCATGACCACGAACGGAATAGCGAGCAGGGTGTGTGCGAGAACCAGGCCCGTGATTGTCCCGAGCAGATTCCAGCGGGCGTAGAAGAAATACAGCGCTATCGCGATAATGACGCCCGGCACGATCAGTGGCAGCATCAGATTGGCTTCGGCCAGCGCGCGCCATTTGGATTGCCCGCGAACCAGGCCATAGCTCGCCAGGCTACCGAGCATGACTGCCGCGCTGGCGGTCAGCATCGCGATCAATGCGCTGTTGGAGAAGGCATCAATCCAGTCAGCATCCGACAATAGAATTTGAAACCATCGAAGCGACCATCCCGGTGGCGGAAAGGTGAGGGCGTTTGCTGAAGAAAATGACATGGGTAGCACGATGGCCACCGGCATCAACAAGTACGCGAGGGTCAGCAAGGCCCAGGCCCGGAGCCAAAACGCAGACACTGTACGTGGCGCATTCATGATTTCGTCTCCGTCATTCGAGTCAGGCGAAGGAAGATCGCAAAGACTCCGAGTGCAAACGCGAGTAACGCTGTTGATATTGCGGCCGCCAGTGCCCATTCCGACGTCTCGTTGATCAGCGTGTCAAGAAGGTTGCCCAGAAGTGGCACCTTGCCCCCGCCGAGAATGGCCGGGGTGATGTAGAAGCCAAGGCTCAGCATAAACAACAACAAGACGCACACACCCAGCGCGGGCAATGACAAAGGGAAGAAGACGCGCCAGAAGATCTGCCGCTTGGATGCGCCTAGCGACGCCGCCGCCTGCAGCAGTCGATCATCGATACGCAACATGGCAGTGAGGAGAGGCAACACCAGAAAAGGCAGGAGTATATTTGCCATGCCAATCGTGACGCCAACTTCTGAGTACAAAAGCGTCAACGGCTCACGGATCAAGCCCGTGGCGAGGAGGGTCCGATTCACCAGGCCCGCGTTTCCCAGGACAACAATCCACGCATAGGTGCGAACCAGGATGCTCACCCAGAATGTCATCAACACCATAGTCATGACCACAGCGCGGCGGCGCTCGTCGAGTCCGCGCATCCAGTACGCCAGTGGATATCCAAGAAGAACGCACACAATCGTAGCGATCAGGCTCACGCGCAAGGTGTCCACGAAAACACGAAAATACGCCTTCGTCGTCCACGCTTCTTTGAAGTAATGCAGGGTGAGACCAGTACCACCGTGCACCGACTTCGCCAGCAGACCGCCCAATGAGTAATCAAAGACGATCAGGAAGAGGGCCAGCAGCGGCAGAGCGCGCCAGCCGTTTGCGTCGGGCATAATTCGATGCCAACGCGAGGAGGACACAGTAGTCATGGTGCCACCTTGGGGTGTTCAAGCGTTCAGGAGGAAGTTCGACCAGACCTTGTTCACTCCCGGTCCGTTCTTCTGCCACCATTGGGCGTTCTGTCTGAACTGGGCCTGCAGGTTGGCCTTTGCAGTGGGAAAGGACTGGAACGCCTTGGCGCCCAGGAGGCCTTCAAGTTGCGGGCTGTTGCCACTCAGAGGCAACACCTTTGCCGCGACCATCTGATTCTTCGCGACGGTCACCTCATGCAGAAACTTCATGGCCAGGTCTTTGGTGGCGGGGTGCTGTCCGCGCGGTACGACAAGCCAGGCAATATCGTACATGCCTTGATTGAAGGTTGAGCGAATTCCCGGCTCCCGTTCGATACCGGCCGACCAGGTCACCGCATACTGGACTTCGTTGTCCTTGAGCAGTTGCAGAGGTTGTGTTCCCGTTTTCCACCAGACCGAGACATGGCTCTTGATGCTTTCGAGCTTTCGCATGGCACGATCGACATCAAGAGGGAACAGGCTCGCCGGGTCCACTCCGTCTGCCAGCAAGGCGAATGGCAGCGTGTAATGCGGATAGGCAGACATGCATCGCTTGCCAGGAAAGCGTTGGACATCGAAGAAGTCCGCCCATGTCTTTGGCGCCGGGTTGCCATCACGCCACGCCATGACTGTGGAGAAATACTGATAGCCCATGCCGTAGTCATCGCGGGCCTCAGGGAACATCGGGTCAGGATGAATTGCCGCCCAGTCCAGCTTCTCCAGTAAGTTGAGTTCACGTGCTTGCGCCAGGGTTGACGAGCCAAGCTCGAACAGCGCCGCATTGATACGGCCGCTTTCCACCATCGCACGCAGCTTGCCCAGGGACGAGGGTGCCTCGCGAACCACCCGCACTCCGTACTTCTCGGTAAAGGGCGGAATATAGGCGGCGGCGATGGATTCACCAGTGGTCCCGCCCGAGTCGATCAGTCGAATGCTCGTGGGTGCTGTCGCAAATACCTTGGGACAGGCTACGACTAGGGAGGCTGCGGGTGCGGACAGCAAGAAGTCGCGACGGTTCATGGAAAGTTCTCCAGGGTTGGGATGTGTGTCTAGGCCGTTGGAAGCGGGAGGAGGCGGATGCTACGGACGCTGCGTGATATCGCCGATTCAGGTGCAAGGCCAAGCGTCTTCGGCACGCCAGGAAGCGTGGACGCGCTCCCCCGGGGAAATGCTCGCGGCAGGGGCGGTGGCCGGGATATTGGCCACTATCTCGCCACCGCCGTCTAAGGCGATGTGCTGGCGTATGGATGGCCCCAGGTAGACAGTGTGACGAACATGGCCCGACACACCGAAGCCGTCTTGTTCCCGGTTAATCCTGAGCCGCTCAGGACGCACGACGGCTTGGCCGCCATCGGGTGTTTCGACGAAATTCGCCATGCCGAGAAAGGTCGCGACGAATGGATTGGTCGGCCTCAGATAGGCTTCGTTCGGAGGCGCTACTTGTTGCAGTCGTCCTTTATCGATGATGGCCAGGCGGTCGGAAAGAGACAGCGCTTCCTCCTGGTCGTGCGTGACCAGGATCATGGTCACGCCAAGAGAACGCTGCAACTCCTTCAATTCAACTTGCAGGCGTTCGCGCAATTGCCGGTCCAGTGCGCCCAGGGGCTCGTCCAGCAGCACGATCGATGGCCGAAATACTAGTGCACGCGCAAGCGCGACCCGCTGCTGCTGACCGCCTGAAAGTTGCGAAGGCCGCCGGTTCCGGACTCCCGTGAGTTGAACTCTTTCCAGCATCTCGTTGACCTTCTCGGCGATCTCGTGTCGTGGGCGGCGTCTGATCGAGAGCGGAAAGGCCACGTTGTCGAAAACCGAGAGATTGGGAAAGAGCGCGTAGTTCTGAAACACCACGCCAATGCCGCGCTGAGCCGGCTCAAGGGCAGTGACGTCACGGTCGCCAATCAAGATCCGGCCGCGACTGGGTGCAGCCATCCCCGCGATCAGAGATAGCAACGTTGTTTTTCCAGATCCGCTGGGACCCAGGATGGTGAAGAGCTCACCCGGCTTAACGTGCAGGTCGATCTCATGCAGCACCGTCGTGCTGCCATAGGATTTGCCTAGGCCTTCCAGCGTGATCGAGTTTGAGCGCGGTGATGCCGCGCCACTGGAATCTCCCTTCAAGGGGAGCATGTTCGGCTTCGAGTTTGCACGGATGATTCGGTCCCTCGTGGTTTCCATCGAGTTCAACCTTTCGTGGCAATGAGTCTGCATAGGCGGGCCGCGCCCGGGCCGAGACCCGGGCGGCCAAGTCCGCCATGATTGTTCAACTGCAGGAGAGCGCTCGGTCTAATTCAGCCAAGCAGTCGTTGTTCCCACTCGCTGAGAGAGGTGTCCAGCCGATCCATCATGTCGTCGATCTCGTCGGGCTGAATGCACAAGGGGGGAGCGATCATGATTGGCAAGCCGCGGCGTAGCGCCGCGCTGCGACGGGGGCCGTATAAGGTCCCATAAATCGCCAGGCCGTTTTTGAGGGCATAGGCCTGGAAGAGTCGTTCTGCTCCTTTTCCGACGTCGAAGTATTCCCGTCGCTCCTTCGACTCAACTAGTTCGATCGCCATGAACAGCCCCCAGCCGCGAACCTCAACCACCGTGGGATGTTCCTTCAGCCTCTTGGCGTGCTCGAACAAGTGAGGGCTCATTGCGGCGGTTTGCTCGACCAGCTTGTCTTCCTTCAGGATCTGCAGTGTTGCCAATCCTGCCGCACAGGCCATGGGGTGGCCTTGGTACGTGAAGCCGTGCAGGAAATATGCGCCGCCCTTGCGGAAGGGCTCGTTCACCTTATCGCTCACCAGCACAGCGGCGAGCGGCAGATTTGAACCCGAGATGCCTTTGGCCAGTGTCATCAAATCCGGCTCGACATCGAAGTGTTCCATTGCGAACCACCGGCCCGTCCGGCCGAACCCTGTTACCACTTCATCCGCGATGAGGAGTACGTTGTGCTCGTCGCAGATGCGGCGGATTTCTCGCCAATAGCTTGCGGGGGGAACAAGGCCGTAGTCCGCGCCGACGCCATGCGGCGTGGCAATGAAGGCGGCCACGGTATCCGGGTTATTGAAGTACAACACTCGCTCGAGCTCTTGCGCACACTGCACGCCCCATGCGTCGCGCCCCATGCCCGGTGGCATGTGAACTTCGCTGTATTGGGCCATGTGAAGCCAGGGGGACATGACTGGATCGAAGGTCTTTCTGTAGCCGGGATTGCCTGCCAGCGACATGGTTGCCAGCGTCATGCCGTGATAGGACTCAAAGTAGCTGACCACCTTGAATTTGCCGGTCGCCCCGGTCAGTACGTGATACTGCCTGGCAAGCTTGAGCGCGGAATCGACCGCTTCGCTGCCGCCACTGCAGAGATAAACGGCGTTCAGTGATGGCGAGGCGATGGCCACCAGAGCCTCGCAGAGCTCTGCGCGTCTGCGGTTGGCAAACGTGGGGTGGACGTACGCATAACGATCGAACTGTTCACGCAGCGCCGCCTTCATCCGCGGGTCGCCGTGGCCAATGTTGACGGACATCGGGCCGCCAGACGCATCGATGTATCGCTTTCCCTCGGTGTCGTACAAATACACGCGTTCCGCGTAGGCGAGTTCCACATCGAACGGGTGGTGCGAAAAGCAATGACGCCACGCCCCCTCGGGGGCCAGCATGCCGGGCAGGTCATGGTCAAGAGGGCTAACAGGTGAATGGGAAAGCATGCTGTCTCCTTCTGGGAATAGGGGGCGGTCGCAGGGCGTGAAGTCATGCATCCTCATTGGGGCGGCACGCACGACGTTGCTGTTGTTGTCTGCTGACGGACGAATGCTATAACGAGTGTTATACAATTACAATTGTCGCGGCGTCAGGGATTACGCGTATGGAACGGGTGTCGCTGGGGGGCGCGGTAAAGCCTTCCAGGTTAGGTGCATGACCGGTTACATTAATCGTTGCTGCGCGGCGTCTTCAGGTTGGGAGTGTGCAATTCACCACCTGGAACCGCAGGGTGGGATTGCTAGGCGCAAGCTCGGCCAATGCTCGACTCCTGGCCGTGCCGCAAGATGACGTCTTCACTTTTTGCGCCATATTCCCGAGCCGATCGCGTCGTCCGCGGAAATCGGTAGTTCTCTTAAATTGCTAGCTCTCTTCCATGACACAAGCCAAGAACTTGGAGACGCCAGATGGTCGTGATTCCGCGACCACCAAAGCCGAGACCAATGCGCGGAGGCGGCGACCCGGGCCAAAGGTCGGGGATCACGAAGCCAGGCGCGCGAGCTTTCTTGCGGCCGCAACCGCTGTGGTCGCGCGGGAGGGCTATGCCGGAGCTTCCTTGCGAAAGGTGGCGGAGGAGGCGGGCTGCACCACAGGTTCCTTGCTCCACTATTTCGAGAATAAGGAAGCGATGATCAAAGCTCTTGTGGAAAGCCACTTTGACAAGTTCGAATCCTTCATGGCGCCTGTCCATGACCCGAGCGATATCAAGGCGACTTTCAAGCGCTTCGTGACCTGGACCAACGCCGAGGATCCGGGACAGTGGTGGCTCGTGCAATTTCAATTGCTAGCCCAGGCGAAATGCGATCCGGCGCTCGCTGCCGTCTTCCAGCGGCGCAACGCCCAGTATCGGAGTAAGCGTGTGGCGCTACTGGAGAGGGGCCAGGAAGAAGGCCTAGTCCGCAGCGATGTCCCTGCAGACCTGCTCGCCGACCAACTTAGCGCGATGGGCGACGGCTGGATGATGATGCTCCCCATTGAGCCGGAGCGATTCACGCCGAGCCGCATCGATGCTCTTCTGGACGCCGTCATCACGGTGATAAGCCCACCCGGACCGCCACCTGCGAAAACAGATCCTATGAAGCCGGCAGTCCGCAGCCGCCGCCCAAATAAGACAGTCACCTAGCCGATTGAAATGTTGGTCTCAGCGATTGCCGCGAAGACCAAACGCCGACTGACTTGGGCTGGAGATGCCCAAGAGCGCGCAGCGGGCCGAGTAGAGGCGAAGGATCGGGGCGCGCCCTTAACGTCTACTTCAACCGTTCCGCGTTGGGGATACGGCGGGCAGCGCCAAGTTGTGGAGAGAATCAAGGGCGCTTGCCGACCCTTCTGAGCCATTCAGACTCGCCGAAGGCGAAGGGCCGGTTTGGCCGATGAATGGACGGAGGCAGGGAGCCACCACAACGACGGCAACCGCCCAGGAAGCGCGCATGTGTCTGCCAAGTTCCGGTCAGTTCCCGTGCGCACCATGTGCACGCATGTTTTCCAGCCAACGGGTACGTGTCCTCTCGTCGGCAAAGGTAAGCCCATACAGGTTCTCGCGGATCGGCTTGATCCCGGCGAAACTCAGCATACTTCGCTCGAAGCCGCGGACTCCATATGCGCCAAAGTACCAGCGATACAGCAGCGCCGGCATTCCCATGGTCACGACGATCCGTGCCGAGCGGCCGGCGAGCAGTCGTCTGGGGAACCCTTTCTCCTTGTAATCCATGGCAAAGCCGGGCCGAAAGATGTGTTCGAGAAAACCCTTGAATAGCGCCGGCATGGTTCCGTGCCATAGCGGAAACAGGAAGACCCAATGCTCCGCCCAGCGCAATTCCTCCCTTGGCTGCTCCAATGCAGGAGGCAATGTGCCAGTCTCGAACTCAGCCTGCGTGCGAAGCAGCGGGAAGTCGAGCTTCGCCACCTCGATGCGCCGTACGTCGTGTCCTGCCGTGGTCGCGCCTTGAGCGTAGGCGTCCGCCAGCGCATGCAGCAAGCGCTGGCCCGATGGGTCTGGATGCCCCTGGATGATCACGATACGCTTGGACATGTTGCGGGCGAAGCTGTCCGGGAGACCAGCGGTACGACGCACTAAGGCGCGCCGTGCCAGAGGGCAAGCCTCACGGCCAATGGGTCCTCTACCACGGCAGAGGGCGTGTCGAAGCGCATCGTTGACCTGTGGACCGGATCGTAGATGGGCCAGCCGCAATCGCCATTGACCGCGAACGCAACCCAGGCCCGGTGCATCGCGTCGGCGAGCGACTGTGGTGGTGTTGGGCCGACGAGCGCCTCTGCTCCGGGGCCCAGATTATCGAAGATGAATGGTATCTCCACCCCATGCGCAGCGCCCAGACGACCTCCCAACTGTGGCGAACGCCAGGCGAACTCATACATGTACGTCGAAACCCGGGCATTCGCCGCGTGGGCGTCTGCGAGTCGAACGGTAGGGATGCGCCAGTACCAATCCGTCTGGATCTCCGAGAACAGGTCACCAGCGGTGGCCGTGGGATGTGCTGCGCGGTAGCCGCTCAGGCCTTCGGCCGACAGGCCGTACGCGGCCACCAGCGCCAGGAGTGAGGCCTCGGTAATGCGATCTATGGCTCCGCTGGGGACCAGAAAGAGCCGGGTCTCCTCGGTATTCGAACCGACCAACAGTGCTGTGTTCGCGGCCGCTCCCGCGCGAATGGCGTCGATCGGGGGGGCAGGAAGAATTGCTCCATCGACCGTAGGCGCCCACGGGAGGTTGCTAAGCGCAACCTCCCCCCAGAAAGCCGGGTCCGGATCGGCAGTCAGTTCCTCGCGCAATTGCGCCTGTGCCTGCAGAACCTGCTCGGGCGTGGTTGAGGCAATCGCCTCTCTGGTGGGATCGACCTTCAGGAGGGCCGCCAGCCTGTGGCCAATGCGTTTCGCCGTGGCGGCCGAAGTGACATGGGGTGTGTTTCCGCTTTCCACGATTGCCCGCCGAAACAGCCCTTGCGCGCGTGGCACGGTAAGGAGGGTTGCGACGCTCATCCCGCCGGCCGACTGCCCGAAAATAGTGACCTGACCTGGGTCCCCGCCAAATGCATCAATGTTCTGCTGCACCCACTCGAGCGCGGCGATCTGGTCAAGTAGTCCGAGATTGGCGAGACCGTCGCCCAGATACAGGAAGCCCTCCGCGCCCACCCTGTAGTTGATCGTGACGCACACCACCCCGTCGCGCGCGAAGCGGCGGCCGTCATAGATAGAGGTAGCCCCGGTTGCATGGAACTCGAACATCCCACCGGGAATCCAGACCAACACCGGGCGCCCGGGTGCTCCGGGTTCAGGCGCCCAGATGTTGAGCGTTAGGCAGTCCTCGCCCCCGCCAACGAGTTCTCCGAGTGCCTTCGCGATGCCGGGCGGGTACGCAATCTGTGGCGATTTCGGCCCAAATGAGAGCGCATCCCGCACGCCACGCCAGGGTGCTGCGGATTGCGGCAGTCGCAGCCTGTTCATGCCGAACGGTAGGGCAGCATATGGGATGCCCTTGAACGCGTACACGCCATCGCACCGGAGGCCTCGCACCTTGCCAAGACGGGTTTCGACAATCGGGTACATGGCCGGCTCCCCCGAAAGGTTGGCACTTGGATAGTGAATAGTCATGAAGGGCCGTGGCTGCTTTGTGCTGGATCAAGAGCAAGCGAGTCTTGGATGTCCCCGCCCCGACATCGGCGGCGTTCCAATTGCTGAGGATCACCGACCGTTTCAAGCTCGGGAACCGCGCTTCGCACCGTTTTGAAAAACCCATTAGGACAGAATTGGCCCGGCTTGCCCTGAGCGGCACTATCTGCAGTCGAAAGCGCTGGTGTCGATCGCGAGCCGCGTATTGCTGCTAGCAACTATTCTTGCTTGTCCACTCAAGTCGCCCGCCTCAACGGTATTGGCGGCGTACGCTTTGGGGACGAACTCAGGGCGGTCGCGCGAGTGGCCACATTGGAAGGAACTTCCGCCGTTGGGTGCCAGCTATTGGATGGCAGAAACTGGCAGTTACTGGGCCGGCAAGCGACCGCTAGCCGGCCACGCACCTCACTCCAAGAGAGCGCGCTTTGTTCTCAAGTGGTATGGCCGACAAGCAATTGAACAGCACGCAGATTCTTGGTCCGTCGATAGATCAGTGATGCTTTGGTGCGTCGGATGGAATGCATTCCGTAGGCTGAATCGTCAAGGCCAATGCTGCGGCCCCCCCCGTTGACTTAGGTCAACCGCGCTACCGAGATAGCACCTAGTTTTAATGCAGAGGCTGCGTACATACGAGCGGCTAGTCTCAAGGCTTTGTCGTTATGTGTCGCCGATCTGCGACGTTGTTGTGGTACGAGGCGGATACTCTCCAACGCTATGAAACACAGGCGCATCATAGTCACCAACTACGGCGGGCCCGATGCGCTTCACGTAGTGGAGGAGGAATGCCCCGAACCCAAGGTCGGCGAAGTGCGGGTGAGGGTGCTGGCAGCAGGTGTGGGCCAACCGGACCTAATGATGCGCGAAGGCTTTCACCCCGAAACGCCCCCGCTGCCTTTCACGCCCGGTTGGGATCTGGTCGGCATGGTGGATAAACTAGGCAGTGGGGTCTCCGGGGTTGAACCCGGTCAGATCATTGCAGCATTGCCGATCAGCGGCGCATACGCGGAGTTCGTCTGTCTGGCTCAGCGCGAACTGGTTCCCGTGCCTCCGGGAGTGGACGTGGCCGAGGCTGTCAGCCTCGTACTGAACTACGTTACTGCGTACCAGATGCTGCATCGCTGCGCCAAAGTCGAGCCGGGTCAGCACGTCTTGATTCACGGTGCGGCGGGCGGTGTTGGTTCGGCACTATTGCAGCTTGGGCGCCTCGCTGGGCTGCAAATGTACGGGACCTGTTCATCGCAAGATGCGATTGCGGTTTCTGGCCTGGGCGGCATACCCATTGACTATCAAAGGCTTGATTTCGTGGAAGAGATACGCCGCCTGACGGGTGACGGCGTAGACGTCGTCTTCGACGGGATCGGCGGCAGCCACATCTGGCGTTCCCGCGACGCTGTCCATCCCCGCGGGAAAGTCGTAGCCTATGGCCTTACTGCCTCGCTACGTGGGGGACGCCAGGCATCAGGTCGCTCGGGGCGCCGTAACCGCTTCCAGCGACTTGCGATTTTCGGTGTGTGTATTGTTGGAGGCTGGCTCCTCCCGGGCCGGAAGCGGGTGGTCCCCTACAGCATCCAATGGCTCAAGCGGATGAAACCGGCATTGTTCCGGCAGGACTTGACTGTTCTGCTGGACCTACTTCAACAAGAGAGAATCAAGCCGCTGATTGCTCGGAAATTCTCTCTTAGCGAGGCAAGACTTGCGCACGAGTTGCTCGGCGAGAAAGGCGTGGCCGGCAAAATCGTGCTCATAACTAACGAGGCATTGATGGGGTGACCGACGCCAAGCTCGAAAACTCGCAAGTCAGGATTGGCCTGACTGAGGCGAAAGGGCGAGCATGAAACGCTAGGGTCTGTTCACAATTGAACCAATGGTCCGAAGGCGCTGGCGAGCGATGCGAAGACGAGATAGCTGTCGGCTCGCTTGTCGTACCGAGTGGAGACACGGCGAAAATGCTTGATGCGGTTGAAAAAGCGTTCGACCAGATTGCGGGTGCGGTACAGGGCGCGGCAGTAGCGTCGCTTGCTGATCCGGTTCGAGCGTGGCGGAATGACGGCCTTGGCGCCTGCGGCGCGAATCGACTGCACGAAAGCGTTCGCATCATAGCCCTTGTCCGCGATGATCGCTTGCGCGCGCAAGCCCTCGATCAGTTCTGCCGCGCACGAGATGTCCGCAGCCTGTCCTTCGGTGAGAATCAGCCGCAGCGGCCGCCCAATGGCGTCGATTGCCAGATGCAGCTTGGTACTCAGTCCACCGCGGGAGCGTCCGATCGCTTGCGGGCCACTTTTTTTAATGCGCCTGCCGAATGCTGGTGTGCTCTCACGATGGTCGAATCGATCAGGATGTGTTCGATCTCGCCCTCGCCGGCCACCGAATGTGCAACGCGCTGCCAGACGCCGTCGCGCCGCCATCGCGCGAAACGCAGGTACACGGTGTGCCAGCGGCCAAACTCCACCGGAAGATCGCGCCAAGGGCTGCCCGTGCGGCCGATCCAGAGCACCGCTTCGACAAACCAGCGATTGTCGGCCGCCGTTTGGCCACGGTCGCCTTCCTTGCCCGGAACGATGTCCTTGATCTTCTGCCATACCTCGTCGCTCAACAGCGTCCGGACCATCTTGCCTCGCTCGCGCAAAAGACAAGATGTAAACACATTTATTCAAATGTAAACAGACCCTAGCCTTTCCAAGCCCAATGATCCAATGATCGATTGTCGATCCGGAGCCGACGTCCGAACGTCCGACCGATGGCATCGGCGAATGTCGTCCCCCTGGCCGGCTACTGCCGCTGCGCTCCCCCAGATTCGCAAGCGCGTGGACAGGATTCACTTGACGCCAGCGTTGCCAGGGCGGGGCAATAAGGTTCGATAAGTTGTGCTTATCGCGTGGTCGCCACACGAAGGGGCCTTGGTGACCTTGTATCCGAGACAGCCAGGTGCCAAAGGCAAGGAAGCGTAGCCGGAAGCCGGAACTGCAGCCGTTGAAAGCGCAGTATGCCGAGGTGGCGGTGGCGACGGCTCAGGTGCAATGAATTGAGGGCTGCTTGCGGGCAGCCATTTGGAGAACGATTCGGCGGCGCACGACGCGAGCGCCGCCACTGAGGCGCCCACCCGAGCCGTCATTGGATAACGACCGCCGCCATCGCCAGCCAGACGCCGCGCGGCACCGCATCAAACTGACGGTCGCCGCGCGGCCGCGCGTACCGTCGGCAAGGCACGTGATGCGGGAGCCGAACACCTACTGGCCCAAGATGCACGCGGGCTTGCCATCACTGATGCGGGGATACACGCGTGGCACCTGACTGGCTGGTGCCCCAACTCGCCATGCATGCCGAGGCCGTGTGCGGCCTGGTCACCGTCGATGACGGAGCCTGCACCCGCCGCACGTGCCGGGCCGCTTCTTCGCACGTACCGGCGACAGCGCGAACATCGGCGTGTTCACGGCGCCAACCTGGGCGTCTGCTCCCACGCTTATCGGCGTGCCGGCGGGTGTCCCCCGCAAGCTGCCCACGAAGACGTCGCCCTGATCCAGCAGTTGATGGCACCCGCAGGTCATCGCGAGTGGCCGCCCGCGAGGCCGCCTGCGTGGCAGATTTGCCGATCGCCTCACCATGCTGGCCGCCGCTGCGGTCCGTATCAAATTCTCAGTTCGTCAGATCCTTCGGAAGTTTTCCGCCATTTGCAGCCAATTCCTGCATAAGTCGCTTCTGTAGCCATATGTTCATGGCGGCAGAATCGTTCATATCGCCGTGCAAGTTGCTCGACACGAAATTGGTGTTGTGCTAGCGGCGTAATCGCCGTCGGGTGTTGCGGTAATGACAAGGGTCACCTGTGGGGCAGAACTTATCGAGGGGCTTTTCCGCAGATGTGGTCAGCCTGAGGCCGAACGCCTCCATGTCCGAGGTTTGCGCGCAGTGGTTCAGCAAGCGGCATACCGCCTCCATGCCGATCAGGGTCTCGCTGTCGTCGAGACACCGGCGCGGCAGGCCCGCCTTGCGCATCATCGCCAAGGGGTCGAGTCCAGCCGACTGCGCCAGGTCGGCGAAGCCCGTCAGGCTGGCACTTCGGATGAGGTGGGGCTGGTCGGTGGACATTTTCAAAAGTTTTTGATCCGTTACATCTAATCAATTCTACGCGACAACGGATCAATTCTGCCGAGGCGGCGACCCGCATCATATCTACAAGCGCGGACACGGCCTGCCTTCGCAGACTCCGCAGCCTACAAAGGAGAACACCATGCACTTCCTAGACGGGGCCCTGCTGCCCGAAAACCAGGAAAAACTTGTCATCACCGCCGCACCGTATGGCCCGCAATGGGAGCCGGGCGACTTTCCATCCGACATCCCGGTCACGATCGAGGAGCAGGTGCAAAAGGCAGTGGACTGCTACAACGCCGGCGCCACCGTGCTCCATTTCCATGCCCGCGAGGACGATGGTTCTGGCTGCAAGAACCTCGACCGCTTCAACGAGCTGCTATCGCGCCTGAAGCAGGCGGTGCCCGACATGATCATCCAGGTCGGCGGCTCGATCTCGTTCGCACCGGTCGAGGAAGGCGCGCCCGCCGAGTGGCTGAGCGACGAGACGCGTCACATGCTGGCGCGCCTGAAGCCGACGCCCGAGCAGGTCACCGTGGCAGTCAACACCGGCCAGATGAACACGGTTGAGATCATGACCCCTGAGGACTGTGCGGGAACCTCGTTCGAGCGCAAGGCGGTCTACGACGCCTATGAGGAGATGATCGTTCCGGCCGGGCCCGCCTGGTTGCGCGAACACCTCGCCCAATTGGCGGCCAACGGCATCCAGCCGCACTTCCAGATCACCATGAAATCAGGCCTCGTCACCCTCGAGCGCCTGATTCGGCGTGGCCTCTACAAGGGGCCGCTCAATGTGAACTGGGTCGCGCTCAGCGGCGGCTTCGACAACCCGGACCCCTACAGCATGATGGAGTTCATTCGCCTTCTGCCCGATGGGTCGACGCTCACACTGGAATCGCTGATGCGCGCCACCCTGCCGATCAACACCATGGCGATCGCCATGGGCCTGCACGTTCGTTGCGGCATCGAGGACACGATCTGGGGCCCCACCGGCGAGCCGATGTCCAGCGTGAAGCAGATCGAACAACTGGTGCGCATCTCGCACGAACTGGGACGGGGCGTCGCGTCGGCCCAGGAGGCGCGCGCAATCTTCAAGATCGGCACGCAGTACCAAACGACCGAGCAGACGCTCGCCGAGTTGCGTTATCCCACCGCACGCCGTCCGGTCAGGCCGGCGCTGGCGGAACGCAAGGTGGCAGCATGAAAGACCTTCATGAAGTGACAGTTGTCACGGTGCCGGGGCTGCGCGAGGAAACACCGGCGCACTGGCAGGCGCTGCTGGCCGGCGAACTGCCCAACGTGCGCTCGCTCCCTGCTCTGGGGCGCACCAACATTGATCTGAATGCGCGGGTCGCGGCAATCGACGCCGCAGTACTGGCGGCCCCGGCGCCCGTCATCATCGTGGCGCACAGTGGCGGATGCATTGCGACAGCGCACTGGGCGCGCCGCACCAGCCGGAAGATCCTCGGCGCCCTGCTGGCGACGCCGCCGGACCTAGAGCAGCCTCTGCCGCCCGAATTCCCTGCGCTGTCGGCCTTCGCCGAAGCGGGCTGGACACCTATGCCGAAGGGTCCGCTACCTTTCCACTGCATCGTGGCGGCGAGCCGCAACGATCCGCTGGGAGAGTTTGCAAGGGTGACGGACATGGCCTCCGGCTGGGGCGCGGAACTGGTCGACCTGGGCGAGGTCGGTCATCTGAACCCAGCGTCGGGCTATGGGCCATGGCCCGCAGCATACGCGCTGATTCGCAGGCTGGCCCAAAGCCAAGCCGTGTCGGGAGTCCTCGCATGAGCCCAAGCCAAACGCCCACTTGTGATGCCTTGCACGCGCAAGGCCACTGGAATCCCGATTGGGACGCCATGGCGTCTCTGGCGCCGGACTGGACCGAGCAGTTTATGCGCATGGTCAGCTTTCCACTGAACTCCCCCGCGCTCGACTCGCGGACCTTCGAGCTGGTCTGCATCGCGATCGACGCGTCTGTGACCCACATGTTCGCGCCCGGCACGCGACGCCACATTCGGCGAGCGCTCGATCTCGGCGTGAGTGCCGACGAGATCGTCGCCGTGCTGCAGCTCACCGCCACGTTGGGGCTGCACACCATGAGCATGGCGGCGCCCCTGCTTCAGCAGGAGCTGCGCGAGCGCCAGGCCACGGCCAACGAGCCGCCGCAGGAGAGCTAAAAGGTCGGCGTGCAGTACAACACGATTGATGAACCGCGGGCCGTTTTGGCATGGCACCCAAACGCAAGCCCGGGAAGCGCAACGTACTGTTCCGCTTCCTGGCATAAGCGGTAAGGCCCCCGTCGCGGGTAGTCGGCCTGTGCCGTTGGCATCCTCTCTTGAAGAGGATTGCCAACACGGGAACCTGGATCGCTGAATTCCAAGTGTCGGCGCTCGTGGAGCGGTTACTGAATTACCTCACTGCATATTTGAAAGGACACGATGACTCTGCCTGACAAAATGACACTGAATACTGTACGCCGTAGTCTTGTGCGCGCCACGATGGCCGGATTGTTTGCGGCTTCGACGTCGATCGCTGTGGGCCAGCCTTTGGCAGATCGCCCTATTCGCATCATTGCCGTTGGCACGCCGGGAGCGACGGCGGATATTCTGGCGCGAGTAGTGGCCGACTCCTTGACCAAGAGCTTGGGGCAACCCGTCGTCGTGGAACCCAAGCCAGGGGCGGGTGGTGCTGTGGCCATGGAATCCTTTTTGAGAGCGCCTGCAGACGGATACACCTACCTGCTGTCCATTAGCAGCCTGGTTTCGGAGCTGCCCTACACGTTCAAGCCCAAATACGATCCGTTCACGGCGATTCGGCCACTGGTGGAACTGGGAAGCATGGGCGCGATGCTGGTGGGCAATATCAACCTGCCACCCAAGAACTTTCAGGAGTTGGTTACCTATGTGAAGGCCAACAAGGGGAGGGTCAATATCGGGTCGTTCTCGCCGGGAACGATGTCGCACATACTCGGACTCCAATTGAACCAGCTGGCGGGGCTCGACATGAACATCATCCAATACAACGGGTCCACTCCCGGATTGGTGGATGTTATGGCGGGAAACGTCCAGTTTCAGATGGATGTGCCATTGACTTCCGTGCCATTGATCAAAGCGGGAAAGCTCAGGATATTCGCCGTCAGCTCGCCCAAGCGCTCCGAATTGATGCCGGAAGTCCCGACCTTCGCCGAATTGGGGTATGAGGCGATGACACGGACCTCGTGGATGGGACTGTGGACGCTCCCTGGTGTGCCTGGCGCGATCCAGCAACGTATCCGGAGCGAAGTTTTGAAGGCGTTGAATACGCCAGAGATTGCCGCTCGGCTCTCCTCGCTGGGTCTGAGTGTGACATCCAAGAATCCGCGCACGCCCGAGGAATTGTCCATCAGCTTGAAAAAGGACTACCAGACAACGGGCGCAGTGCTTCAGGCGGTGGGCTATTAGCCGCAGCAAGCGTTTCGGCGGATTTTTCCGGCATGCGTGCAGCGTCGCTCTTCGAGAGGAGGACGCCGTGAATCAGGGCGCGTCGCCCGATGCAAACCAATGCAAAGACCGAGGAGCACAAAGTTGGGCCATATCAGCAGCAATACCACATGTTTTGATCGAACATCCCAGCCAGTTCGGCGAGGTCGAAACCGCCTCGCCGCGAACATGAAGAAGACGGGACTGGTCCTTGTCATGGCCGGCGCAGGATGCGGTACGGCGCTGGCTCAGGGCGGCGTCACGCTGTACGGCGTTGCCGACGCCGACCTCGAGTTTGCCAACCACGTGGGCTTGGCGCCAGCCCCGGCCAATGGCTACAATCCCGGCCCAGGCAACAAGGTCTACCGGATGAACTCGGGCGGCTTGTCAGGCTCGCGTTGGGGCTTGCGAGGCAGGGAAGACCTCGGCAGTGGGATGTCGTCGCTGTTCGTGCTGGAAGGCGGCTACAACGAGGACGCCGGCACCTCGCAGCAGGGCGGTCGGCTGTTCGGCCGCTCGGCGTACGTCGGCCTCGCGAGCAAAAACTATGGACAGGTGGCCTTTGGCCGGCAGTACACGTCGCTGTTCGACTCGATGTCGAACTTTGTGCCGGCGCTCTACGCCACGTCTTATGAGCCCAGCGCTTTGCTGCTGGGGCCTAACTATCGTGAAGACAACACGGTCAAGTACAAGGGCGCATTCGGTCCACTGACCGCATCGTTGCATTGGTCGTTCGGCGTCGGTCTGGCTGTGCCGCAGACCAGTCCACTGCTGGTTGCCGGTGGGGGTAACGGTGAGGTGCCTGGCCAGTTCCGTCGGAACACCGGTTATGGCGCGGGACTGTCCTATATCGCCGGCGGCATCAGCATCTCGGCAGGCTATGACCAGTTCAACCCTGCCTTCGGCAACGGCACGGGCACCTTCAAGAACGCGGCAATTGCAGGCAGCTATGCCTTTGGCAATGCCAAGGTCATGGGCGGTTATCGCTGGGGTCAGAACCGCGGAGCGAACGGCAGCATGGTCAAGCGCGACGACTACTACTGGATCGGCGGCCAATACCAGGTGACGTCGGCGCTGGGCCTGATCGCGGAGTTTGCCTACGACAATATCAAGAACCTGTTCGGCAACCAATCGATGCCCAATCCCTGGCAGATCAACCTGATCGGCACCTACTCGTTCTCGAAGCGCACCGATGTCTATCTGACGTCGGCCTATTCGAAAAATGCAGGGCTGGGACTGGATTCGCTGGCCAACGGCTTCGCCAACAGCCTTGCGCTGGGCAACAGCTATACCCTCGGCCGGGGCGAATCCAACATGCTGGGGATCGCACTGGGCGTGCGCCACAAGTTCTGAGTGCGCCGGGAGACCGGTAAGGAGTAGGTGGTGAAAGTCCACTGCGATGAAGGAATAGCGAACCACATCGGCCCCGAGCCGTGCGCAGGCCACCGTGAGGTGGTCAGCGAAGCGTCGGTAGGGGAACGTGCGGGCCAGCCATCGAGCCGCGATAGTTGTGTTGTTCCGGGTGCCGACGCGGTTCAGAACGCGGAAGGCAACATGAAGGGGCGCGTGAACGCGAGTGCCTCGACGACCCGGCGTGGTCCAAGACCCTGGCACGCACGGACGCTCTTTGCGCGGGAACCGGGAGATCTCTCGTCTGGCCAGTCGCAGCATGGCCTGGTCCGCATCGGGAAGGCGAGGAGCCGTAGCCGATGATGAACGGACGGGAGAAGTCAGACTCCGCCGTACTAGCGAGGAAGCCTGCGAACAATGCCGGGAAATCGGCTGCGGAGTGGGTGGAGCGAAGGGCGGGGACCAAGGGGAACATGGGTCAGTCCAACACGTGCCGGGCGCAGAACCGGGCAAGCGTGCCACAGGGGCTGGAACGTGTACGGCGAGCTGCAAGGCAGCGGAAGAAGGAGCGGTTCACTGCGTTGCTGCATCACGTCACTGCCGACCGGCTTCGGGAGTCGTTTTATGCGCTCAAACGCAACGCGGCTCCGGGAGTGGATGGCATGACGTGGAGGTACTACGAGGCAGGACTGGAGGAGCATCTCCAGCGTCTGCACACGCAAGTACTCAGCGGAGCGTATCGGGCGCTACCCGTTCGGCGGCAGTACATACCAAAGCCGGACGGCAAACAGCGTCCATTGGGGATTGCCGCACTGGAAGACAAAATCGTCCAGCGCGCGGTGGTTGGAGTGCTAAATGCGATCTACGAGGAAGACTTCCTCGGTTTCTCGTACGGGTTCCGACCCGGACGCAGTCAGCATGATGCGTTGGACGCGTTGGCAACGGCCATCATCCGCACCCCGGTGAACTGGATCCTAGACGCCGACATCCGGAGCTTCTTCGACTCGGTCAGTCAGGACTGGCTGGTTCGGTTCATGGAGCATCGGATCGGCGACGAGCGCGTCATTCGCCTTGTGCGGAAATGGCTCAAGGCGGGCGTTCTGGAGAATGGGGAACTGAGCGTCAGTGAAACCGGTACACCGCAGGGTTCGGTGGCTTCGCCACTGTTCGCGAACGTGTATATGCACTACGTGTTTGATCTCTGGGCCAACCGGTGGCGACGGCGGGAAGCTAAAGGCAACGTCATCATTCTGCGGTACGCGGATGATGTTGTGGTTGGCTTCGAGCACGAAGCTGACGCGCGGCGCTTCTGGGACGCGATGCGACAGAGGCTGGAGGAGTTCTCGCTTGCGCTTCACCCGGACAAGACGAGGCTACTGGAGTTTGGCCGCAACGCAGCGGCCAACCGCCAGAGTCGAGGCCTTGGCCGGCCGGAGACCTTCGCCTTCCTGGGCTTCATCTTTATCTGCGGACGATCGCGTCGCGGTGCCTTCCAGTTGCAGAGGAAGACTCGCGGTGATCGCATGCGGGCGAAGCTCAGGCAGATCAAGGAGGACCTGCGACGGCGCATGCACGACCCGATTCCTGCGCAAGGAAAATGGCTTGGGCAGGTGGTGCGCGGATACTTCGCGTACCACGCGGTACCAACGAACTCGCGAGCGCTCAGCGCGTTCCGTTACCACGTTGTTGACCTCTGGCGGCGTGCGCTCAGGCGCCGCAGCCAAAAGGATCATATGACGTGGACGCGGGTCGAGCGGATCGCGGATGCCTGGCTCCCGCAGCCTCGAATCCTTCATCCATGGCCGGACCGGCGCTTTGCCGTCAAACACCCGAGGTAGGAGCCGTATGCCCGAATCGGGCTCGTACGGATCTGTGCGGGGGGTGCTCAGTAATGGGCATTCCTACCGCGATGTGCGCCGGGAGACCGGTAAGGAGTAGGTGGTGAAAGTCCACTGCGATGAAGGAATAGCGAACCACATCGGCCCCGAGCCGTGCGCAGGCCACCGTGAGGTGGTCAGCGAAGCGTCGGTAGGGGAACGTGCGGGCCAGCCATCGAGCCGCGATAGTTGTGTTGTTCCGGGTGCCGACGCGGTTCAGAACGCGGAAGGCAACATGAAGGGGCGCGTGAACGCGAGTGCCTCGACGACCCGGCGTGGTCCAAGACCCTGGCACGCACGGACGCTCTTTGCGCGGGAACCGGGAGATCTCTCGTCTGGCCAGTCGCAGCATGGCCTGGTCCGCATCGGGAAGGCGAGGAGCCGTAGCCGATGATGAACGGACGGGAGAAGTCAGACTCCGCCGTACTAGCGAGGAAGCCTGCGAACAATGCCGGGAAATCGGCTGCGGAGTGGGTGGAGCGAAGGGCGGGGACCAAGGGGAACATGGGTCAGTCCAACACGTGCCGGGCGCAGAACCGGGCAAGCGTGCCACAGGGGCTGGAACGTGTACGGCGAGCTGCAAGGCAGCGGAAGAAGGAGCGGTTCACTGCGCTGCTGCACCACGTCACGATCGATCGCCTTAGGGAGTCGTTCTTTGCGCTCAAGCGCAATGCGGCCCCTGGGGTGGACGGCGTGACGTGGCGGTACTACGAAGCAGGACTGGAAGAACATCTCGAGCGACTGCATGCGCAAGTACAGAGCGGAGCGTACCGGGCACTACCCGTCCGGCGGCGGTACATACCGAAGCCGGACGGTAAGCAGCGCCCGTTGGGGATTGCCGCGTTGGAGGACAAGATTGTTCAACGCGCGGTGGTTGATGTGCTGAACGCGATCTACGAGGAGGATTTCCTCGGGTTCTCGTATGGGTTCCGGCCCGCGCGCAGCCAGCACGATGCGCTGGACGCGTTGGCGACGGCCATCACCAGCACCCCGGTGAACTGGATTCTGGATGCGGATATTCGGAGCTTTTTCGACTCGGTTAGCCAGGAATGGCTAGTCCGGTTCATTGAGCACCGGATCGGCGATCAACGCATCATTCGTCTTGTGCGCAAGTGGCTCAAGGCGGGCGTGCTGGAAGAGGGAGAGTTGAGCGTTAGTGAGACAGGTACCCCGCAGGGATCAGTGGCCTCACCACTGTTCGCGAACGTGTATTTGCACTACGTCTTTGACCTCTGGGCCAACCGGTGGCGACGGCGAGAAGCCAAAGGCAACGTCATCATCTTGCGATACGCAGATGATGTTGTGGTCGGCTTCGAGCACGAAGCTGACGCGCGGCGCTTCTGGGACGCGATGCGGCTGAGGTTGGAGGAGTTCTCGCTTGCGCTTCACCCGGACAAGACGAGGCTGCTGGAGTTCGGCCGCTATGCAGCGGTCAACCGCCAGCGTCGAGGCCTTGGCCGACCGGAGACCTTCGCCTTCTTGGGTTTCATCTTTATCTGCGGGCGATCGCGTCGCGGTGCTTTCCAGTTGCAGCGGAAGACCCGAGGTGATCGCATGCGGGCGAAGCTCAGGCAGATCAAGGAGGAACTGCGGCGACGCATGCACGATCCGATTCCTGTGCAAGGGAAATGGCTCAGCCAGGTGGTTCGCGGATACTTCGCGTACCACGCAGTACCTACGAACTCGCGGGCACTCGGCGCGTTCCGTTACCACGTCGTTGATCTCTGGCGGCGTGCGCTCCGGCGCCGCAGCCAAAAGGATCACATGACGTGGACGCGGGTCGAGCGGATCGCGGATGCCTGGCTCCCACCACCTCGAATCCTTCACCCGTGGCCCGACCGGCGTTTTGCCGTCAAACACCCAAGGTAGGAGCCCGGTGCCCGAATTGGGCACGCCGGGATCTGTGCGGGGGGTGCTCAGTAATGAGCATTCCTACCGCGATGTGCGCCGGGAGACCGGCAGTGGATAGCCCCTGGAATGGCGCACTCGTCAGGGGAAATGTGCAAGGGCCGCTGCCTGCTCCGCAGAAAATTATCCGGCGCGATGCCCGGCCGGCCCCCCTTGATATCGCCCTCGTACATCTGTGCGAACAGAAACACTGCCGTTGCTTGCCGCAGCTACGCGCGTCGTGTCGCAAATTGGTAAGTCAATGTCCTGGCCAGATATGCGTGGCAGCGTGGAACGCCAGATACTTGTCGACCAGAAAGTCGGACAGTGACAGCGAGAGCGTCCTCTTGGGACTGCGGCGCAATACATCTGCGTTCCGCACGACTTGACGTCACCACTACCGGAGATTCCGGAATCTGCTGCGGACCACAAACGGCAAAGCCGATGAGCGTGACCCGAAAGGGCGGTTTCTTTAACAACCAAAAAACCGATAAGTGTGGGCACTTGATAGCGAATGCGAAAGACTTCGGTCTGTCCGCTCAAAAGTCATCAGTGCTCACACAGCAAAACGCGACTAGATTTTCGGATTTGGTCAGTGGGTGTTCCGAGCTTAGGGGGCCGCTCGAAAGAGCGAGCAGTTGACTCACGCGTCGCCTGACCGGGACCGACACCGAAAGGTCGCCCTTCGGGGGTAATGCATCAACTACCGTCGTTCCCGCGTAGGCGGGAAGCCAGTGACTTCAAACGACGCTGGATTCCCGCCTGCGCGGGAATGACAGTAGTGGTTGATACCTTAACTGAACGGCATTACCGCCCTTCGGGGAGTTTGACGGGTGGATGAAGCTGTCCATGGCGTCAGCCGGCAGCCCATCCACCTGACTGGAGTCAGGATCGGGACAAGGCCGGCAAGAGCATTTATTCCCTGCCGCGCCGGCAAGCCACTCAGCGGGCTTCAGGTTCGAGTTCGCAATCGAGCGAGTTGACGATGCGCGCTACCCCACAATAGAACGCGCCGGTCGCGAGCAGTTCCATCAGGTGCTTCTCTCCGAAACGCTCCAGCAAGGCCTTCATGGTCGGCGCGCTCGCGCCGCTGGCATGCGTCAGGTCGTCCGCGAGCTGTAGCACCAGGGCTTCGTCAGCGTCGAACAGCGCGCCATCCCGCCCGTCCGGCAATGCGGCCAGCTGCGCCGGCGTGACGCCTTCGGCCCGCGCCATATGCACGTGGTGTCCGTATTCGTACCCGGATTCGTGCCGCAAGGCGATCTGCACGATCAGCAGCTCGCGCAGCTTGCGCGAGACGGACAGGTCGTTGCGAAGGCCGCGCGAGCAAGGCGCCCACGCCTTGGCGAGTGCGGGGGACCAGGCCATCATCCGCCAGACGTTTAGCACCGTGCCTTGCTGCTTCATCTTCTCGAAGACGTCCTTCAGTTCGGGGTCCACGGTGTCCGTATCGACCATCCTCATGCGTGCCATGCTCTTGCCTCCATCAGTTTTCAGTGTCCCGCGACAAGCGAAATTATGACGATTGGCCGGTCGGCTGCTATTGATCAGCGGTCACATAAACTTGTTCTTTTGTCTCACGCTGGCGCGCCCGCCGGGATTGAATGAAGCTGGTGTCGAAGCTGGCGTGGAACCAGTGCGCAAAGGCGCTGGCTGAGGAGAAACCGAGCATCGAGGCCGCGTCTTCCAGCGAATGGTCGCTGTCGTCGCGCAGCGTCATCGCCCGCTCGCGGCGGACGGAATCCAGCACCGACTTGAACTGCCCGCCTTCGAGGCTCAGGTGCCGGTGCAGGGTCTGCCGACTGACACCCAGGTGCTGCGCAACCTTGTCGGCCGTGCAACGGCCGCTGCCCAATAAGGCCGCGATCAGGTGGCGCACGGTTTCCTTGCACCCCGGCTTGCGTTGGCTGAGTGAGGAGTCCATGAAGCGGCGCGCGAAACTCGCGAGCCCGGTCTGCGTCGAGGTCAGTGCACGGGTCATGTCGCTTGCCGCGCAGACGATTCCGTTGAAGTCGCCGTTGAACTCGAGGCGCTTGCCGAGGAAGGAACGGTGAAAGCTCAGATCCCGTGGCGGCCGATGGGTGAAGCAAACCATACGAGGCTCCCATTTGGGCCCCAGAAGGTCGCGCAGCACCTGGAACATCACGCCGACCGTCAGCTCCATCGCCTGGCGCGTCGGGACCGACTTGCCCAATATCAATTCCTCGCGGATGACGACAACGTCGTCTTCTTCATCCACCCGGGCTAGCAGAGCGTCGCTGAGCACACGGTTGTAGCCCAGCAGCGTCTTGACCGCTCTCAGCGCCGTGCTCTCCTGCTTGATCACGAGGCTGACGGGGCCGAGTTCCCAGATATGGCGGCGGCTGGCCAGCCTGAGGCCGAACGCCTCCATGTCCGAGGTTTGCGCGCAGTGGTTCAGCAAGCGGCATACCGCCTCCATGCCGATCAGGGTCTCGCTGTCGTCGAGACACCGGCGCGGCAGGCCCGCCTTGCGCATCATCGCCAAGGGGTCGAGTCCAGCCGACTGCGCCAGATCGGCGAAGCCTGTCAGGCTGGCACTTCGAATGAGGTGGGGCTGGTCGGTGGACATTTTCAAAAGTTTTTGATCCGTTACATCTAATCAATTCTACGCGACAACGGATCAATTCTGCCGAGGCGGCGACCCGCATCATAGCTACCAGCGCGCGGCCTGCCTTCGCAGACTCCGCAGCCTACAAAGGAGAACACCATGCACTTCCTCGACGGGGCCCTGCTGCCCGAAAACCAGGAAAAACTTGTCATCACCGCCGCGCCTTATGGCCCGCAATGGGAGCCGGGCGACTTTCCCTCCGACATCCCGGTCACGATCGAGGAACAGGTGCAGAAGGCGGTGGACTGCTACAACGCCGGCGCCACCGTGCTCCATTTCCATGCTCGCGAGGACGATGGTTCTGGCTGCAAGAACCTCGACCGCTTCAACGAGCTGCTATCGCGCCTGAAGCAGGCGGTGCCCGACATGATCATCCAGGTCGGCGGCTCGATCTCGTTCGCACCGGTCGAGGAAGGCGCGCCCGCCGAGTGGCTGAGCGACGAGACGCGTCACATGCTGGCGCGCCTGAAGCCGACGCCCGAGCAGGTCACCGTGGCAGTCAACACCGGCCAGATGAACACGGTTGAGATCATGACCCCTGAGGACTGCGCGGGAACCTCGTTCGAGCGCAAGGCGGTCTACGACGCCTATGAGGAGATGATCGTTCCGGCAGGGCCCGCCTGGTTGCGCGAACACCTCGCCCAATTGGCGGCCAACGGCATCCAGCCGCACTTCCAGATCACCATGAAATCAGGCCTCGTCACCCTCGAGCGCCTGATCCGGCGTGGCCTCTACAAGGGGCCGCTCAATGTGAATTGGGTCGCGCTCAGCGGCGGCTTCGACAACCCGGACCCCTACAGCATGATGGAGTTCATTCGCCTTCTCCCCGATGGGTCGACGCTCACACTGGAATCGCTGATGCGCGCCACCCTGCCGGTCAACACCATGGCGATCGCCATGGGCCTGCACGTGCGCTGCGGGATCGAGGACACGATCTGGGGGCCCACCGGCGAGCCGATGTCCAGCGTAAAGCAGATCGAACAACTGGTGCGCATCTCGCACGAACTGGGACGGGGTGTCGCCTCGGCCCAGGAAGCGCGCGCCATCTTCAAGATCGGCACGCAGTACCAGACGACCGAGCAGACGCTCGCCGAGTTGCGTTATCCCACCGCTCGCCGTCCGGTCAGGCCGGCGCTGGCCGAACGCAAGGTGGCGCGATAAGCGACGCACGACAGTCCGCAGCGCCGACACTGCTGCCGGTTCCCGGTCTGCGCCACGAGGCACCGGGCCACTGGCCAGCCTGCAGCGAACGCACTGGTCGGCGAGCTGGCGCTGCACGCGTCGATGCCTGGAGTTAGATCGTCCGCAGTTCACCGCGTCGTGTGAAAAAAACCGAGGAGATATCCATGAATGCTAGCCTTGCGTCTTGTCGTTTCGCGCTCGGCGCGTTGTTGCTGGCCTGCTCATCGCTGGCCCAGGCCTGGCCCGAGCGGGCCATCAAGATCATCGTCCCCGCGCCTGCCGGCGGAAACATGGACGCGCCGGCTCGCCTCTTTGCCAGCTATTTGTCCAAGGAGGTTGGCCAACCTGTCATCATTGAAAACAAGGCGGGCGCCGGAGGCTCAATCGGCGTGCAGGCGATGCTGAACGCGCCTGCCGACGGCCATGTCATCCTATACACCAGCTCGAACGTGCTCACCGAAATACCGCACGTCATGAAGCCCCCCTACGACCCGATGAAGGACGTGCGGCCGGTGGCGGCGCTCACCCAGTACCGTTACGTGCTGGTCGTTGCGCAGGACTACCCCGCAAATGACCTGGCCGGCATGGCGCGGCAACTCAAGGCTGCGCCGGACAAGAGCAGCTTTGCTTCCCCGAGTCCCGGAACGATCGCGCAGCGCGGAGGTGAGATGCTCAATCTCAAACTCGGCGTGAACATGCAGCACGTGCCATATTCGGGTACTCCGCCCGCGCTGCTCGCGGTGATGTCCAATCAGGTCACGATGTGTCTGGACAGTGTCGTGACCTCGGGACCCCATCTGCAGAGCGGCAAAATCAAAGCGCTGGCCATCGCGGGCACCACCCGCTACCCCGGCATGCCGCAGGTTCCGACCTTCGCTGAACAGGGTTTTCAGGAGTTCAATGATTTCAGCAGCTGGCAGGGCATCGCGGTATCTCCCAAGGTGCCAACAGCCGTTGTCGAAAAGCTCTACGCCGTCACGCGCCGCATCGCGGGTCTGGCGCCGTTCCGCGACCAGGTCGCCAAGCTGAGATTCGAGCCAATCATGCCCGAATCGCCGCAGCAATTCGCGCAGCGCCTGCAGTCGGACTACGACCACTTCGACGCGCTGAACCGCAAATTGACCCTGAAGCAGTAAGACCTGACAAAACCTTGATGGAAATGATCCAGCGATGAAAGCAGCCATGATTATTCCGGGCCCGCAAGGCGGCCACCTGGAAATCCGCGAGATTCCCCGCCCGACGCCGGGTCCCGGCCAAGTGGTGGTGCAGGTGATGGCCTCGGGCCTGAACCGGGGCGAACTGATCCGGGTAGGGGAAGCGAAAAACGGCGGCCCGATACTGGCCGGCATCGAGTTCGCCGGCATGGTCAGCGAGGTCGGACCCGATGTGCACAGCGTGCGTGAAGGCGACCGCGTCACCGGCCACGGCTGGGGCGGCCAGTCCGAGTATGTGCTGGCCGCGGCGCGCGCGCTGATCCCGATCCCGGCCACGCTGTCCTGGGTCGAGGCGGCGGCATTCCCCAACGTGTTCATCAGCGCGCACGACGCGCTCGTCACCAACGGCGAGTTCCATTCCGGCCAATCCGTGCTGGTAAATGCCGCCACCGGTGGCATGGGACTGGCCGCCGTCCAACTCGCCGCCCAACTCGGCGCCAGCCAGGTCATCGCCACCTCGCGTTCGGCGGCCAAGCTGGCGCGGCTGCGTGAATACGGCGCGACCCACACCATCGATGCCTCGCAGTCGGACACCGTGCAGGCCGTGAAGGACGTCACCGACGGCCGCGGCGTGGACGTGATCATCGACTCGCTGGGCGGCGCGGTGTTCGACACCAACCTGAAATGCCTGGCCGTGCGCGGCCGGCTAGTCATCATCGCGCGGATGAGCGGCGTCGATACCGCCCAGGTCGACATCAAGCATATGTGGGTCAATCGGCTGAAGCTTGTCGGGACCACCTTCCGCACCCGTACCGAGCAAGAACGGCTCGCCTTGATCGAAGCGTGCGCGCGCGATGTGCTGCCGCTGCTGCACGAGAATCGCCTCAAGATGCCGGTCGACCGCCTGTTCGCACTTGACGACATCGCACAGGCCCACGCCTACATGGCAACCAACCAGCACTTCGGAAAAATCGTCCTGGCCGTCCACAAGAGTGTGATGGCGGCCGCCGCGCCAATCACCATGTCGCAGACTGCGACGAAGGAGCTTGCATGACCATAAGGATCACACCACTCACCGGCTCGATCGGTGCCTCGGTCGAAGGCGTTTCGCTCTCGGAGCCCTTGACCGACGAACGGTTCGAGCAACTGAGCAAGGCATTCCTGCAGCACTGCGTGCTGGTGTTCCGCGAGCAGCCGCTCAAGCCCGCGGCTCAGCTGGATTTCATCCGTCACTGGGGCGAGCCGGTCGTTCCGGCCTTGCTGTCCAAGCTGCGGCTCGATGAGTATCCCGAAGTGGTCCAGATCCGAACGGCGCCGAAGGAGCTGATTTCGACCGAGGCCTGGCACTACGATGCGCCGCACACGCCCGTGCCGCCCAAGATCACCATGCTCAGCGCGCAGGTGGTGCCGGTGGGTGGCGACACGATGTGGTGCAACCAATATCTCGCCTACGATAGGCTGACTCCCGTCATGCAACGCATGCTGCAAGACTTGCGCGTCCATTTCCGCGCCGTGCGGCTGGCCCGCTCCCAAGGCGTGTGCGAGTCGGATGTGCCCTCCGCCGTGCATCCGATGGTGCGCACGCATCCGGAGACCGGCCGCAAGGCGCTCTACATCGGGCATCCGGACAATGTGATGGGCATTGAGGGCATGACGGAGGCCGAAGCCCGGCCCTTGCTGAACTTCCTATATGAGCACAGCACGCAGCCGGACAACATCTACCGCCACATGTGGCGCGTCGGCGATGCGCTGATGTGGGATAACCGGTGCACCATGCACTATGCGGTCCACGACTACGGCAACCACGAGCGCCTTTTGAACCGGGTCACCCTAAAGGGCGAAGTGCCCGCTTGAAAAGTAATGCCGTTCAGTTAAGTCCTTTCCGAGGTACCGGACGGTGTAGAGCTTAGGCAGGGCTTTGACCACACGGGGGCAAATACGCCCCCGTCGTTTTTGTACGATCGCCAACTGAAATTTGGCGCGCATGCGCTGCCGGCAGCTTGCCTGGGGCCATGCCGGCTGCCCAGATCAGTTCACCCTGTATCAGGCGCAGAGCTCGTTTTGATTTCCCAACGGCGGCGGTAGCACGCAAGGATATCGGTGGGCTTGAAGCGTCGACGGTCCGTCAATCACGGTCAACAGGATGCGATCTGAGTCCTTGTCTCGAATCGCACGAGCTGTCCAGCTCATTGGCAAGGCCGGATTCTTGGTCCGCGCCTGAGTCAAGACCTTCATCTGGACGATGCCATCGTCGTCGCTGCCTGAGAGCAGCGGGGCTAAGAGCGACGTCGTCGCGCATTATTCCTTGATGAAGTTCTCGGCCATCCCGCAGCTTCGCTCATCCGTGACGAACTTCTTTTCACTTTCTCACTGGACGACCGACGTTGGCCGATGAAGCGATTTGAGTCGCTCGCCAGCGAAAGTCGTAAGCTTCCGGGACCCGACGTTCCAACGACCAAGGGATCGGACGGTCTACGGCGCTTCATGGCCAGCTGCTGCGGCTTCGTTCCCTCCCCGACTCGCAAACGCGTGGACCGGATCCACGTGACGCCGGCGTTGCAAGGGCGTGGCATAAGGTTCGATAACGTTGTGCTTATCGCGTGCTCCCCACGCGAAGGGGGCGGGCTTGGTGATCTTGTATCCGAGACAGCCACGCGCGGAAGGCAAGGAAGCGTACCCGGATGCCAGAACTGCAGCCGTTGAAAGCGCAGTGACCCGCGGTGGCGGTGGCGACGGCTAAGGTGCAACGAATTGGGCCGCAAAGGGCGACTTGCGTCTACGATGCAAGCCATCGGTCGGTCGATGCCAAGACTGCTAAGCTCCTCTGCTGATGTCACAAGGCCTTTGGGGGGGGCAAAATTCCGTCTTGCGGCCCAATTTGTTGCACCTTAGGTCATTCCTGCGTAGCTGGCTTGTCTAGCCGCTTATTCGTCTCTCCAACGCTGGCTTGTGGCGAAACAAGTCGGCCGGCGGCCCCGAGGCGCTAGTGTAGCGTTCTGTTCTTGATGGAACTTATATGAATTCGGCGTCTCCAATGCCCTACTGCGATACAGCGTGGAGAGAGCGAGTGCGAGTTGCCCCCGAGATCATGTTGACCGACGAGGAGCGAACCAAGTTGACGAGGCTGGTTCGGTCGAAGCTCACGAGCGTGAGGCTGGCGCAGCGCGCGCGCATTGTGCTGCTGGCCGCCAACGGATTGCAGAACAAGGACATCGCCGAGCAGTTGGGAGTCGGACGCGTGCAGGTCTCGCGTTGGCGTGAGCGGTATGCGCAATCGGGGCTGGCCGGTATCGAACGCGACTTGCCGCGCGGTGCGCCGCCGGTGAAGGTGGACACGGCGCGGCTGGTGGAGCTGACCACTCAAACGAAGCCCGTGGCGGCCACGCACTGGAGCACGCGCAAGATGGCCGCCGAGTTGGGCGTGAGCGCCAGCACCGTCATGCGCCATTGGCACGCCCACGGGTTGAAGCCGCACATCGTGCGCGGCTTCAAGGTCTCGCGCGATCCGCGGTTCGTCGAGAAGCTTGAAGACATCGTTGGCCTCTACATGTCGCCACCCGAGCACGCGCTGGTGCTGTGCTGCGATGAGAAGAGCCAGGTGCAGGCGCTGGATCGCACGCAGCCCGGCTTGCCGTTGAAGAAGGGACGTGCGGCCACCATGACGCACGACTACAAGCGCAACGGCACGACCACGCTGTTTGCCGCGCTCAACGTGCTCGATGGCCAGGTCATCGCCCAGTGCCAGCAGCGCCACCGCCATACCGAGTGGCTGAAGTTCCTGCGCAAGATCGACCGCGAGACGCCCAAGGACAAAACGCTGCATCTGATCGCCGACAACTACGCCACCCACAAGCATCCTGCGGTGCAAGACTGGCTGGCCAAGCATCCGCGCATCAACATGCACTTCACGCCCACCTCGGCGTCATGGCTGAACATGGTCGAGCGGTTCTTTCGCGACATCACGACCGAGCGACTTCGCCGCGGCGTATTCACCAGCGTGCCGGAACTGGTCGACGCCATCAACGAGTACATCGCTCACCACAACACCAACCCCAAGCCGTTCATCTGGACCAAGAGCGCTCGCGACATCCTACAGAAGGTCATTCGCGCCAACCGCCGCTTAAGTTCCAAACAGAATGGAACATTGCACTAGTGCGGACCTGTCCGGCGCGCGAGGAGGGAGGCCATGCGGGGACGTCGCCCGGCGCCGCACGACGGACTTAGCGTCCGTGTCGAGCACCGAATACGAGCCAATAAGTGAGCTCTTCTTGCTCGGAACCTGGTACTCCCCAACGTTGCCTGGGGCGTTTGCAATCCAATACCCGCCCCAAGTGTTCACGACGGTCTTACCGAGAGCACCACACTGACTCTCATAGCGCTGGCGCCATTCCGCTTTGCGCTCACCGCGCTAAAATCTTCATCGATAATGTGCTCGGAGTACGGCTTGATTCAGGTGGCATTACATCGATTTTTTCCATTGTGTGCTCATAATGACAGGGTGAAAAGAATTTTGCGTCTAAGCTTGATTAGCTTTAGACTATCTTCTCTCATCCCTCGACTGGAAAGGAAACTCGCATGGCATCCTATAAGGAACTCATGTCCCAGAAGCAGGCCCTCGAAGCCCAACTGGAAGAGGTACGCGCTAATGAAGTAGCGGGCGTCATCGAGAGGATTCAGACTCTGATGGCGGAGTATGGCTTGACGGTCGAAGACATTTCCAAGCGCCGTCGCGGCCGTCCCGCGGGCAGCGGTGCAAACAAGTCGAAGTCGGAACTGCCCCCTAAGTACCGTGACCCCAAGACCGGGAACACTTGGTCCGGCCGTGGTCGCCAACCGGCTTGGCTTGGTAAGAACCCAAAAAGATTCCTGATTGAGGCAGAAGCCTAAGCCTAGGCTTCTGCAACTCGCTGCAGAATGGAATTCTGCCCCTGCCCGCAAATGCAGGGGTTTTGCATTTTTGAGAGCAGCATCATGTCCCTTGAAGCGATTCACGCCGAGATCATGCTTGCCCGGCCATACCTGATTCCTCGCGAACGCACGGACAAAGGGATAAGGAATGGGTACTCTTATTGGCTTCAGGCTCCGCCCAGCAAGGAGCTTCGAGTCATCCGCCTTTCGGAGGAGGGTGGCACCTATGAGCTCGTGCGTTCGGCCAGCGAGCGCAAGGCACGAGAGAGAGTACGGCAGCGTTTCACCGGCTCAGTAGCCGACCTCCTGGTCATCATCGACGAGCAGGTGGAAATCATCCGAAAAGACGAACGCCAGTCACTTTCCCCGCCTGATCCAAGCGGACAGGGACTGGATGCAATGGTTCGCATCGAGCCGCTCGGCTGTCGAGCCCATGAACATGCGTGCCAGTACCGAGGGGATGCTGAGGTGCTACGTGGTAAGTCTTTGGCTCAATCGCAACGCGCAGTCGGCGATAACCGACGTGGCCAAGAAGGCAGTCTTTTCCACCGACCAGTCACTGTAGCGGTAAGGCTTTGACTTTGCCCGATGCAATCGGTGATCCGCGGCATTCGTCGTCAAGGATTCTTCGCGACAAATAGAGCAAAACGTGAAGGGCCCTCAATATCGAGCAGCGTTACGCAATACGGCGCACGGCTTCAAGCATGGAATACCCTTGACTCGTCAAGCGAGGGTGGGCATTAGGGCTGCCGTGGCCATGCTCCATCGTCACCAGTTTGTGGACCAGCAAGCCGTCTAACTGCTCCGGCTCGAGATCGTCGATGTCTTGCGCATCGCCAAGCAGTAGCAGCGCGGTGATTTCATGCGGACTGAGCATGTCAGGCTCCTTTGTCGGGGGACGGAAAAAGGAACTACGACTGCTGGTCCGTGGACGGAGTTCCACGGAGGATGACAGGAACAACACTGAGTGAACTCGGTGCGAGGACGCGCTGAGTATGCGCACACCGAGCATTGACACTAAACGCTCTTGTCCCCGGTATCAAGCTCTACGTGTGCTGCAATGCAGCGGAGCGAAGCTGAAACACATCGGATCGTTGGTTGATGTTTCAGCCGTTTGGCAACCCCACGGTGAGCGCCGGATCACTGCAGATCGTGACAAAGGTTATACTCCGCGCTCCAACGAATAACGGATAATCAACATGGTCGCAGCAACCAAAGCAACGACGCCGACGAGCGCGGTTACCAAAAGGAAGCCTGTCGCAAAGAAGTTGACGGCACCGACGAAGAAGGCGAGCGTGCTCGCACGTGAAGCCCAGGCAGCGAAAAAGCGCTTGCTGAAACTGCGCGCCGACACGAAGAAGGCCATTGAAGCTGCAAAGCGTGAGGTCGTGAAAGCCACTGAAGCCGCAAAGTCCGCAGCGCGGTTTGAGAAGCAAGCCGCAAAGGACAAGCTCGCGGCGAAAAAAGCGAAGACTGCAGGCGCCAAGAAGGCATCAGGCAAAGCTGCCGCCACGAAGGTCGCCCCGAAAAAGGCTGCCGGTAGCAACGCCGCCGCGACTGCTGTGCCGAAGAAGGCTGCGGTGAAATCCGTGACGAAGAAACGAGCCCCGGCGAAGAAAGTGGCACAGACCGTCGCGACACCCGAAGCTTCGGCGTGATCTTTTGCCTCGAGGACTGAGTCGGCCTTCGGAGGCAGGATGGGCGCTCACCGGCGCCCAGTTTTGATCGCCCCGGACAGGCCGCACTGAGCTTCGGCCTGTTCTTTACCCTCTAGCAGCATCCCGCCTCTAGCTCTTACTTCGTTAGTGCTACGGTTCCATACCGTTGAAGTTGTGCGCGACTCACGAGAGGCTCACCCAGCACGCCCCAATATCTTGATCCCCCGTTTTTCGACCCGCTAGCCGTTGACCACCTGAATACATTTGGCTGGGCAATCGTCGCCGCTCCGCAGCTCAGACACACGCTTTGACTGCGCGCCGTGGCAAGCAGCAACGTGCCGCGCCATGAGGTCAACTCCGCATGCCGAGCGCTAGACCCATGCCCATGACATCGGTCTGCGACTGTGCGTACCCATTTCTGCGAACCGTGAAGAGGAACGTCTCCTGATAATGTGGGCCTTGCGTGCCGCTGCGCGGCCAGTTAATCGGCGTGGAGCAGGCCATGCATCAGTTCAGAGATTCTCTATTCCTTTGCGTTGCGAGGTTTGGCAAGCGACCCAGGCACTGTCTCGTCGAGCAAGAATGACCGACCGCTCGGTTGGCGCGCCAACATGATGACTGGTCGCGGGAGCAACTTCAGCGTGGTCATGTGACAACACGTGGTGGCTGCGCAGGCGCTTGAAATTGCCGATCACTGCCGTCCCCAGGACACGGATGGTCGACGCGGCGCGCGGAGCGAGGGATTGCGTGCCCCTGGGGGCTTGGCGGATACTGAAGCTGGGCACTTGACAACGGGTGCCCGATTTCTTCTTGGAAGTTCCACGGCTCTCTTCGGCGAGGTGGAGAGCATTCTTTATGTGCCCTGCGAGTGCGTGCAAATGCGAAAAACCGAAACGTTACCGCGTACGGATGTAGGCCTCGAAGAGACCCGCGTGCAGGCCGCGTAAGTCCTTTCGCCGTTCCAGCAAATCATGCTGGCGGCCTTGGCGCTCAAGGGTCAACAACTCCAGCATGATCCGCAATCCCTGTTCGGGTAATGTGCCCGTCGAGAACTCAGACGCGCGTAAGAGGCCAGCAAGTCCGGGTTTTTCGGTCATGGCCCAGGCGGGAAACCAGCAAAGATCCTCGGTTGTGCCGTCACCGTCGAAATTCGCATCGAACCGCCGGCGCAGCGCCAGCAATGACGAATCACCGAGCGTTTGTATGAGCGCGCCGAGCTTCTTCGGGGATAGCCAAGCAAGCTCGGCCAAGAGCGGCCATGCCGGGTCAAGCCCCTGTAGCCGGTAGACCGTCTCGGCCATCCAGGCGAGGGGAGTTGGAATTCGTCGCCATGACCCGATTCGCTTGATGCTGTCACATGCCGCAGTCCACTCCGCAGCGCGCATCCATAGGGGTGCCGAATGCCATTCGGGCATCTCCCGGTGAAACGGCAATTGAGAGGCGGCCCGGGCGACAGCACGCCACAGCGGTAGGCACCAAGCCATGCCCGCTACGTCGCCGAACGCTCGGCGCGCTGCCAGCATGCTCGGCAAACACCACACTTCGCAGGTGTCGCGCAGTGCCGTGTGAGTCGCGAAGTGTTCGTGGACGGGAGCCTCCAGCACGCATACAAGTGTCTCCAGGGTCGGCACAAGCGCGTCGTCTGGATATTCCGCGACCAGGCGCTGCAGTGCTTCACGCCCGGCGGCGGCATTGCGTTGCTCAAGCGCTGTGAGCACGTCGTTGCGAAGCATGACATCGCGGCTATCTTCAAAAAGATCGAGCTGATTCGTCACGGCGTTCCCGTTGGTAGTCAGATTGCGCCCCTGCAGGACCGGCCCGACATCGCCGGGCACAACAAGTCTTCAGGGATGGTAGCTGCTGCCACGACGACGGGCAATCCGCAACCGGCCAACCATATCTCTACGAGATAAGCGCTACCCGAGGGCGGCCAGGCAAATCAAGGCGCGACTCGCGGCGCTGATTCTGTTTTGGACTTCAGGATGGCTGCATGGCAATGCTTTATTCCGTCCATACAGCATCGACATCCCTCGTTAGATGTCCAGCGAGGATGTAGTCTCCGAGCTTCTCCGCTTTTCCCTCCAGGCGCTCCAAGTCAGCCACTGGTAGCATGCCGAGCTCAAATTGGCAGTAAAGATTGCGCTGACGGAACGTCAACTTTGGACGATTCAGTCCGGCAACGAGTACAGCGGGCGAGCTGACGGCAATACTCTCATGGCCGCGATACTGGACACGTATGCCAAGCTTTTCGCCCAGCCTGGCCAGCTCAATCGCATCCTGCCATCCTGATTCGTAGTCCAAATCCACGACCGTGACGCCCTCTGTTTCCAGGAGCTTTAGTGCCTCGCCTTTGGTCGCAGCCAGAGCTGTCGCCATTGCCGCCTCCCTGCTAGTAGGACCCGTGACGATTCGCGCGCTTCTACGGCCCAGATTTATATTGCATAGCAACATTGTAAACGGGGAAGGGGCTACTTCGTCAGGTCTTGTCGTCCAGCGTGCGGTTTTCACTTAAGAAGCTGTACTGGTGGATGGAGTAACCTTGCGCGGGCACAGTCGCGGTTACGCATTCGACAGAACTTCTAATCAGGTAAATTGGCGATCATTCAAGAAGAACGTGGTCATAGAGGGTGCCATTTTGCGAGCGGAGCTTGCACGATTCGTCAAGTGCGACTCCACGAGGCCGTAGGGAGCGCGGTGGCCCAGGCCGTGGCCTAGGTGGGTGGCTGATCGTATACCCGCCAGCCGCCAACGCTCACGTCATCGATTCGCCTGTTCCACTCAAACTAAGTCACACCCCAACGTCCGATGTCTGCAGGCCATGTCTTCATTTGCGGCGACCCCCATGGTGAGTTCGGCCCGCTGATCGAAAGCGTCCACCGTCACTGCCCCGAGGCGGTGGTGCTCGCTGGCGACATTCAGGCCAGGCGTCCACTGGATGAAGAGCTCGCCAGCATCCTTCCCCTGACGCAGGTGTGGTGGATTCCTGGCAATCACGACACCGACAGCGATGCCGACTACGACAACCTTTTCGGCTCGGGCCTGGCCGACCGGAACCTGGATTGGGAGGGTGGTCACGATCGCAGGCCTTCGGATTGCCGGGCTAGGGGGGATTTTTCGCGGCCAGGTCTGGATGCCGCCCGAACCATCGCGCGTAGAGCGCGCCACTGACTATCTGGCCAAATGTGGGAAGGGGAATTACTGGCGGGGTGGTCTGCCGCGGCGCCATCGCAGCACGATCTTCCCGCAGACCTACAACGCGCTATTGAGTCAGCATGCGGATGTCCTGGTCAGCCACGAGGCTCCGGCTTGTCACCCACACGGGTTCGAGGCGATTGACATGCTCATCGAAACAATGAGAGTGAAACGAGCGTTCCACGGCCATCACCACGAATCCACGGCTTATCCGACCACAGGACCGTGCCGCATCTTTGGTCTCGGTGCGTGCGCGGTAGCCACGATCGACGGAGAGTTCTTGCCCAGCGTCCTGACTTGTTCGGATCAAGACGAAGGAGGCTAGACGGCGGTTGAGGTTCACTGGCCACTCTATTGGGCGCCAGCGGGCAGGGCAAACGACTGGCGCGCTTTCGGATTGTGCACGCGCAGGTCAGACCGCCCGCAGGTCGACATGACACCGGCAGATCCGGTGATCGATCGCGCATGCGGCGGCCGCCGTCGGCAAGTTGGACGCGTCGGTTGCCAGATAGTGAGCGCGACCAAAAAAACAGCCCTCGATCCGATGGAGGAGAGCCGCAGAACGTCCAAGAAGAAATCGGGTAACACCTTGCGGCGCCACCCACATCCAGTATCCGCCAGGTTGCCGTTGACGGCAATCCAGCCTGCGCCGCGCAGTTCATCTGCTCGCGAAAAAAACCCGCGCTCACCAGGGGAGGGGCGCGGGTGGTAGCAGGACCTACCGGAGCAGGATACGGCGATATAAACATCGCGCAACACAGGATTAGGAGCCATTTTTCCCGGCAGTTCTTTGGCCAGCGAAAAAATTGTCACGCAGCGAGCAGACCATTGAACGATCGGTGGAGCATCCTCGACCTTGCAGGGCCGCCTCGATTCGATGCTGTTTGAACGCTCGGCGTTGCGCCTTGAGTCGGATCACTGCTCGCCGGAGAACTCACAAAAGCGTTGCGGACGTTAAACGCGGGGTAGGGCGTTGAAAGCGGGACGCAAGAGGCGAACTAATCACGCACGCACACGGAGTGGAACCCGCGATCCATTATGTGGCGCAATCGGTACATCGTTACTGGTGCGTCCGCCGTGAGGGATCGGTAGTGGTATCTTTTTGTGCCAGTCCGCCGTCTCGATGGCCGAAGCACAGTCCCGGCCCGCAGACCATGAGCGAGGTGAATCTGATTAGCCGGTGATGATCGACTACTACAACACTCTCGGCGTTTCGCCTCGCGCGACCGAGGCGGAGATCCGAGCGGCCTACAGGCGGCTCGCGATGAAATTTCATCCCGACCGACAGCACGGCAAGTCTGCCCTGGAAAAGAAGCAGGCCGAGGAGAAATTCAAGGAAATCGAGAGGGCTAACCGCATCCTTGGCGACGCGCAGAAGCGCGCGGAGTACGACCTGGGCAATGGCGCGACCCGTAGCGGGAATCCCTGGTGGGCCGGGCCGGACGAAGACGACGCTAATTTCGAAGACCTCTTTCGCCAGCAGTTTCACCAGAGCCAGCGGAGACGCCGTCAATCCAGACCACCACCTGTACGAGGCGAGGACATCCGCTGCAAGGCGTCAATCGACGCTGACACGGCGGTCCGCGGTGGCAAGGCAACCGTCGAGATCAAAGTTGAAGACACATGCCCGTATTGCATGGGCTCAGGGGAAGCGAGCTCTCCCGTAGCGTGTGAAAAGTGCGACGGCCACGGGTGGCATCCTTCCGCGGATGGCTGGGGGCAGCGCACTTGTAGCAGATGCAAGGGATCGGGGGTCGATTGGCGCTGCAGAGAGTGCAAAGGGAATGGTGCATTCAATCAGACCAAGCGCTTCAACATCCAAGTGCCGGCGAACACCCCGGCAGGTCGCGTTCTCCGTGCAGTCGGTGGCGGCATGCCAGGTGAGTTCGGTGGCGCGGCCGGGGATCTACTCTGCGAAATCCGGGTGGTGAAGTCCGGGTCGACGTACCTGAAGGGTCTCGACGTCCACTGCGAAGTCAAGATCGATTGCATCACGGCGTGGCTCGGCGGAACGACCACCATCGAGATCGTGGGGCGAACCTTCGAGGTAGACGTCCCACCGAATACGGGCAGCGGCAAGTCGTTGCGCTTGGCCGGCAAGGGCCTGCGTGACGCCAAGACTGGCCGGACTGGAGACGCCATTGCGAAGGTAGTCTTGACCCTGCCGAAGGGGCCGTTCGCGGAAGAGCAGCTCGATCACCTGCGCCGGTTTGCCGGGCGCGAACCGGTCATCAAACCGCGGCCGGCCGCGCCGGCGAAGCAGGCGGCAACACGAGCGCACCCGGCGCAGCCCGCTCCCTCACCTGAACGGAGCCGCGAAGCGGCGCACGACTTTGCTAGTGCCAAGAAGGCCCCAGCGCAAGCGACCTCCGCATCTGGGTGTCGCACGTTCCAATGCGGCGGCTTCGAAGTCCGGCATCTGGAGCGCCTTGTGTTGGAGCAGTATGGCGTTGCATGTCAGCGCTTTGCGGAATGGGAGGCCGCCGTGCGCGCGGAGGCGTCGGGGGCGACCCGCCCAGGCCGCGCCGCGGCCAAGCGGCTGGAACTGACGCGAACCGAAAGCGAGATTTCTGCCTACGCGCCTGGCAATGCCCCACAGATTCTGGTTCAGTTGTTGGAGGCGTTTCGCCGCGCGGGTTTCGCGGAGACGATCTCGGTGATTGGGAACTACGCGATTCTTGCCTATGCGTCCGCCGCGGGCTGCCGCATCGACGATGCCGTCAGACTCGGGCTCTACAACAAGCGCGTGCAGTTCGTCACGGCGAAGCCCATCGCAGAGTCAGTCATCCTGCCCGCACTCCAGGCAGTGGATCCGACCTTCATCCTCGCCCCAAGGATAGGTGCCTGCGTGCGCGGGCGAAACGAAGTCGGATTCGTGGTCGACATCATTGGCGCCGTGAAATCGAGCACGCCGGAAGCGACGCTGTCGACCACGATTGCGGATGACAGTGGGGCGGCCATGTCATATGGGATGACCAAGCTCCTGCGTGGCGGTCGGGTAAGCACGATTGTCGTTACCAAAACGGGCGTCATGGAGCGCCTGACCGCGATCTCCCCCGAGTCCTTCTGCTCGTTCAAGGGATGGATCGCCGCCCAGCCAGGGGTGCCAGAGGAAAAGCGGAAGTTCTGCCAGAACTTGATGACTTTGGCGGCCAAGCTCGGCAATGGTCTTGGGCTGAGCCCCTAAGTTCGGCAGTCGTTCGCCGATGCGAATCGGTGATCGTCCACGAGGCAGAGAGGGGTTGTCGGGTGGCGGAACTCCAGCACTGACCGTTCGAGGTGTTAAGGATGCCAGCCAGCGTCGATCCCGAGCGCCGCCCACTTGGGCGCCCATGCGGGCGATCAGAAGCCGCCCATCAGGCGATCGAGTGCGGAGACGAGCAGTGAGCTCTCATTGCGTAGCGATCCGACTCGCGCGCCAAGGGCGCTCTTTGAGACCGCGGCGATAAAGGGCGGGTAGAAGATGCAACGGATGCCCTGGACCTCGAAGGGCGGGACCAGATCGGCTGGCAACCTGGACCCAGGATGCGATTCAGCCCGAATCAGCGGCACGACCACCGTGGTGTTTAGTCCCGCAAGAAATTCGCTCTGTACGTCGACCAGGAATGGCGCGACGCCCGTATCCTCGTTATTGACATAGATTTCGAAGCGCGCCATCAGAACATCCGATGCTTCGCCAGTGGGAGGCCGTGTTGCTCGACGAACTCGTTGTGAGCGGCGATGAACTCCGCGTTCTCGGCCGCCCAGCGACGACCCCGTTCGGCACGGATGGCTTCGCGCATCGCTTGTTCGAACACCCGCGAGAAGTTCAGTTCGAGCGCTTTGCCTTCTTCGTAGACGTCAGCGGGCAACGTCACGTTGGTCGCTTTGCGCGACCGGACTTCGAGCGTTTGACCCATGGCTACCTCCGTGTTGGTCCTTATGCGCATAATAGCCTATATCGGCCATGCGCACTCAATGGGCTAGTGTCTTATACTTAACATAACGCCCGCAGAGCGAAGTTTTGCCGATTACTGGAAGGTTATGTTGAATGGGGAGGGACGGGCGTCTGTCGGCGCCACCAGCATTCTCGACGCGCAGGCGCTCGAAACGGCTGCAAAGTCGAAATCCACCGCGGCATAGATGTCTTGCACGCCCAGACTTCAGCGCCTGGTGAGCAGCTTGGACAGCTGGCAAAAGAAAGCCCGCTTCAAGCGCGGGCACGAATCCCTTGGGAAGGGAGGAGACGGGGATAAGTATAAACCCTAGGCAAACTCTTGCGGACTGTCCGCAGATGACAGGGCCTTTTGGCATGCAGCCACTCGGCAGGTGAGTTGGTAATTTCACAATCATGAAATTATTGGCTATGGCGGCGATTGGAAACTGCCAACGACGTTTTTATATAAATGGCTACCGCCTGTGATGTCGGTGCGTCCACCTTCTAATACGACAGTTTGCGGAAAGTTGGGGGCGAGGGCTATGCCGTACTTGCGCTGGGATCGACGCCAAGCTTGTTCGCCCGGCCTCGATCCCTTCGCGCTATCACTTCGCAGTGGGCATCGCGAACTCAGCTCCACGAGCCGTATCGTTGGGCCAGCGTTGCATGACGCTCTTCTGGCGCGTGTAGAAGCGCAGGCCTTCCTCACCATAGGCATGCATATCGCCGAAAAGCGAGCGCTTCCAGCCACCAAAGCCATGCCATGCCATTGGTACCGGAATCGGTACGTTAATGCCGACCATACCGACTTCGATGTGGCGGGCGAATTCGCGGGCAGTTTGCCCGTCGCGCGTGTAGCAGGCCACGCCATTGCCGAATTCGTGCGCGTTGACCAGCTTCACGGCTTGCGCGAAGTCATCCACGCGCACGCATGAGAGCACCGGACCAAAGATCTCCTCCTTATAGATCCGCATGTCCGGGGTCACGTTGTCGAACAGCGTTCCGCCGGTAAAAAATCCTAGCTCGTGACCAGGCACCTTGTAGTTGCGGCCGTCGACCAAGAGCTTGGCGCCTTCTTCCACACCGAGGGCGATGTAGTTTTCGATGCGTTCGAGCGCCTGGCCTGTCACGATGGGGCCCATCTCGGCGTCCGCCTCCATGCCGTTCTTGATGACCAGTTCGCGCGCGCGGGCTTCCAGCTTCGGCATGATCTTGTCTGCCACGTCGCCGACGAGCACTGCCACGGAGATGGCCATGCAACGCTCGCCGGCCGAGCCGTATGCTGCGCCGATCAGTCCATCTACGGCCTGGTCGATGTCTGCATCGGGCATCACAACCATGTGGTTCTTTGCGCCGCCCAGCGCCTGGACCCGCTTGCCAAGCCTGGCGCCTGTCTCGTAGATGTAGTTCGCGATGGGCGTGGACCCGACGAAGCTCACGGCCTTGACGTCGTTGTGATGGAGCAGGGCGTCCACGACGGTCTTGTCGCCCTGGACGACATTGAAAACGCCATCGGGAAGCCCCGCATCCTTGAGCAGGCGTGCCATGAAGAGCGAGGCCGAAGGATCGCGCTCACTGGGCTTCAGAATGAAGCAGTTGCCTGCCGCGATGGCGACGGGGAACATCCAGCACGGCACCATGCACGGGAAGTTGAACGGCGTGATGCCAGCCACAACGCCCAGCGGCTGGCGCATGGTCCAGTTGTCCATGCCGGTCGAGACCTGGTCCGTGAAGTCGCCCTTGAGCAGTTGAGGGATGCCGCAGGCGAACTCGATGATGTCGATGCCGCGGCTGACTTCCCCGGCCGCATCGCTCAGCACCTTGCCGTGCTCTGCCGTAATGATCGCGGCCAGTTCGTCCTTGTGCCGGTTCATCAGTTCCAGGAACTTGAGCATCACGCGGGCCCGGCGAATTGGCGGGGTGTCGGCCCACTTCGGAAAAGCGGCCAGCGCGGAAGCCACGGCGGCATTCACGTCCTCGCCTGTGCCCAGGCGGACTTGGCGCGCTACGGCCCCGGTGGCGGGATTGAACACCGCCTGCGATCGCTTGCCGTTGCCTTCGTACGGCTCGCCGGCAACGAAATGAATGACGTCTGCGGGGTTTGTGTAGGGCGCAGTCACGGGCATCTCCTGTCAGTACTGGGCGGGATTTGGCATGCCCGCCGCGTTTTCGATGTCTGGAGTGTATGGAGGGCCCCTGTCAACGGCTAGTCATCGAACGCCGAACTGACTGTTCAGGAAATTTAGCTACCAGCATGCTATAGATATGAAATATCCGTATCCGAATGTGTCGATCTAGGAGCATTGCATGCGCAAGGACAACGTCGAGGAACTCTGGGAGCACCTGCACTGGCTTGTGGTGCTGCATCAGCAGGGCAGCTTCAGCAAGGCCGCCGCGCGCCTCGGCGTCAGCAAGGCGTCCATGAGCCAGCACATCACGGATCTCGAGAAGGCGGTGGGCATTACGCTGGTCCAGCGGACCACTCGCAGCGCAACGCTGACCGATGCCGGACGGCAGCTGGTGGATGCCATGCGCGGCGCGTTCGAGCAGATCGCCACAGGTTATGCCAATGTCCGAGACTTGGCCGGGGCGCCAAGAGGGTTCCTGCGCGTAACGGCGCCGGTGGCTTTTTCCAGGCAGCAGCTGGTACCGCGCCTGCCTGATTTCCTGCGCCGGTATCCGCAGATCCAACTCGAACTCGACATGTCGGATCGCTTGCGGCCCCTGGCCCAGGAGGGCTTCGACATTGCGGTCAGGCATACGTCTGCGCCGCCGGAGACCCACGTGGCGTGGACGCTCGCGACAACACGCACGGTCCTTGTCGCAAGCCGCGCTTACCTGCGCAGCAGCGGGATTCCCGAGACGCCGCAAGCCCTGACAGAGCACGCGTGCCTGCACTATCCCCGGCTGCAGGGAACGCCAACCTGGACATTTGTTCCTGCGGTGGCGGAGTCCAATGCCAGGCACGCTGACCCTGTGACAGTGCCAGTCACAGGTCCCCTGACCGTCAACAACAGCGAAGCCTTGCGCGATGCCGCGATCGAAGGCCTGGGTATCGCGCTGCTGCCGGACTTCAGTGCGCAGTCTGCTCTGGAAACAGGTCGACTCGTCGAGGTTCTGCCACAGTGGCGCTCCACCGGCGCATTTGGAGACTGGCTCTACGCCATTCGACCCTATTCAGCCCACGCCTCGCGGGTCTCGCAGGTCTTTGTGGACTACTTGCGAGAGACCTTTGCGCAAGGCTTCTCGTCGACGCCGCCCGACCTTATCTGACATCCACGCGCAACGCGTGCGCTAAGCGCCATTTTTAGCGATTAAGTTCAAAAAATATTAACTTATATATTATTGATTCAGAAAAATCGATTACTTAAACTTGTTTCAACTCAACCGCAGAAGACCACGGACCGAACATCAGATGGAAGGTCATCAGGCGCCGGTCTTCGCGCGCAAACAGGTTGGCGCGTCAGCGCATTGAATGAAACGGGAGAGAGTGATGGAGGCGACAAAGGCCGCGCAACGCACGCTTACGGTACGCATTGCCCGGGGCACCGGCGAAGGCGATTTCAAAACCTATGAAGTACCGTGGCGCGAGAACCAGACAGTTCTAGACGTAGTGACCGAAGTGCAGCGCCGCATCGATCCGACGTTGTCCTACCGCTTCGCATGCCGGGTGGGCGTCTGCGGGTCCTGCGCGATGACCGTGAACGGCAAGCCACGCTGGACATGCCGAACGCACGTCAGCCGCGTGGAAGAGGATGGCGTGATCGTCATCGAGCCGTTGCGCAACATGCCCCGCATCAAGGACCTGGTGGTCGAGATGTCGGAGTTCTTCGACAAATGGAAGAAGGCCGGCAATACGTTCGTCGGCACGGCGACGCGCCACGATCCGCCGGCAGCGGTGTCCCCGACAAGCAAGAAGCGCAAGATGGCCGACGCCGCCATCGAATGCATCAACTGCGGCGTTTGCTATGCCTCGTGCGACGTCGTGACATGGGACAAGGAGTATCTCGGACCCGCCGCGCTGAACCGCGCGTGGACCCTGTTCAACGACGAACGCCATGCCGATCCGAAGGACGTGCTGAAGAAGGCGACGTCGGGTAGCGGCTGCAATTCCTGCCATACGCAGGGCAATTGCATGACGCACTGCCCTGTGAGCCTGAGCCCGACCGGCAGCATTGCAGGGCTCAAGAAAAATGCGCTGTTGCAATTCCTGAAGGGAGGTGGCTGATCATGGAGCAGCGTCTGTTCGCACTCCAGCGTCTCAGCGCAATGGTCATGGCGCCATTCGTGCTCGTGCATTTGGGCGTGATTCTCTACGCAGTCCGTGGCGGCTTGACTGCTGCCGAGATACTTTCCCGCACTCAGGGCAGCCTGCTCTGGATTCCGTTCTATTCGCTGTTCGTGATCAGCGTGGCGGTCCATGTGCCAATCGGGCTGCGCAACATCTTGATCGAATGGGCCCGGCTGAGCCGTGGCGCAGCGTTCGTGTCCTGTTTGCTGTTTGGACTGTTGCTGCTGTCGATGGGCCTGCGTGCCGTGGCGGCTGTGGGAGGTCTGCTGTCATGAAGTCACCAAGAAACCACCGCGCCTATTGGGCCTTTCTCGGGCACCGTCTGTCCGGCCTGGCACTGGGCATCTTCCTGCCAGCGCACTTCTACGTCCTGGGACTCGCACTGGACGAGCATGCGCGCATGGACGCGTTCCTGAAATTTGCCAACATGGGCGCGGTGAAGTTCGGCGAATGGGGTCTGGTGTTGCTGTTGTCCATTCACATGTGCTTCGGGCTGCGACTGCTGGCGCTGGAATTGCTGCCATGGAGTTCTACCCGAGACGCACGCCTGTCATGGATCAGTTGGGGTGGTGCGCTGTCGCTGTTCGTCGGCGTGATCTTTGCCCTAGGGGTAATCTGAAATGCAAATCGAGAACCACAAGACAGACATCCTGATCCTCGGTACGGGCGGGGCAGGGCTATTCGCGGCGTTGCACGCCAAGAAGGCAAATCCTGCGCTCAAGGTATCTGTGGCGGTCAAGGGCCTGCTTGGAAAATGCGGCTGCACGCGCATGGTCCAGGGCGGCTACAACGTGGCGCTGTCGGTCGGAGACTCGGTCGAGCGCCATTTCATGGACACGATCGAAGGTGGCAAGTGGCTGCCACGCCAAGACCTTGCCTGGCGGCTTGTTGAAGGGGCGATAGAACGTGTCCGCGAACTGGAAAACGAGATCGGCTGCTTCTTTGATCGCAATCCCGACGGCACGCTGCACCAGAAGGCCTTTGCCGGCCAGAGCTTCGACCGCACGGTCCACAAGGCTGACCTGACCGGTATCGAGATCATCAACCGGCTAATGGAGCAGGTGCGGGCACTCGATGTGGAAGAAATGGAGGAGCACCGGGCCATCGAGCTGATTCCGGCAGCCGATGGTTCGGGTATCGCTGGCGTGTTGTTCATCGACATGCGTCGCGGCACCTATCGCTTCGTACAGGCGAAGGCCGTGCTGATGGCCACGGGCGCAGGCCCGACCATGTACCGCTACCACACGCCCTCTGGTGACAAAACCTGCGATGGCCTGGCGATGGCCATGCGCTATGGCCTGAGCCTGCGGGACATGGAGATGGTCCAGTTCCATCCGACGGGGCTGCTCGGCGGCCCGGATACTCGCATGACCGGCACGGTGCTTGAAGAAGGTTTGCGAGGTGCGGGCGGCTGGCTGATCAATGGCAACGGCGACCGCTTCATGACCAACTATGATGCGCGCGGCGAGCGTGCGACGCGGGACGTGGTCAGCCGCGGCATCTATGCCGAAATGCGTGCCGGCAGGAGCGGCCCGATGGGCGGCATCTACATCCAGATGAGCCACCTTGGGCCTGAAAAGGTGGCCAAGACGTTCCCCGGGATGGTCAACCGGTGCAAGGACTGCGGTTTTGACCTGGCCGGTGGTCGCGTCGAGGTCGTCCCGACGGCCCATTACCTGATGGGAGGTGTGGAGTTCAATGTGGATTGCAGCACCGCCTCGCCCGGCCTGTTCGCTGCTGGCGAGGATTGCGGCGGCGTGCACGGGGCCAATCGCCTGGGCGGCAACGGCGTGGCGAACTCGACAGTGTTCGGCGGCATCGCGGGCGACTCGATGGCCGCGTATGTTTCTGGCGTCCAGCACTGGAAGGAGCCGGACCAGCGCGTCATCCTGAGCGGCATCGAGCGTGCCGAGTACCCATTCTCGAAGACGCCGGGCGCCATTCACGAATTGCGCGATGCGCTCGCGCAGACGATGTGGGACGACGTTGGCGTGCTGCGCAACGAACAGGCGATGCGCCGGGGCCTGGATTCCGTCGCCGCGCATCGCGACGCGCTGCTGGCCATGGGCGTACCCGATGGCGAGCGCCGCTACAACGTGACCTGGCACGACTGGCTCAATCTGCAGAGCCTGGTCGACATCTCGCGCGTGATTACCGTTTCCGCGCTGGCACGCGAGAACAGCCGTGGCGCCCACTTCCGCGAAGACTTTCCGGAGCCCGGTGACCTGCACAGCAGTCGCTACACCCGCGTGACCGCGGACGGCGACGATATTCGCCTGGAGATGGTTCCGGTGAAGTTCGACATCGTCAAGCCGGGCACGTCACTGATTACCGGTGAGGCCGGTCAACCCCCAAAAGTTGCAGCATAGAGGACCGCTACGATGACCATCGCTATCGATCGGGTCGAGGAAGCCGCGTTCGAGATCATGAAGCGCGCCGCGATCGAGATCCCCACAGACTACAAACAAGGCATCCAGGCGTTGCAGAAGACCGAGACCGGAAAGCTGCCTCGCTTCGTGATACACGCCATGCAGGATAACTGGGAAGCCGCTGACCAGGACCGCCGGCCCATGTGTGCCGATACCGGACTGCCGCGCTACTACGTCAAGATCGGCAACAACGCTTCCGTGCAGCGCGGCTTCGTCGCCGTCGAGCGCGCGCTGCGCAAGGCCACCGCCGACGCCACGCTGGCCGTTCCGCTACGTCCGAACCGCGTGCACCCGCTCTGGCGCACCGACAACAACAACAACGTTGGCATCAATGCGCCCGAGATCGAATGGTCGTTCGAACCGGACGCCGATTGGGTCGACATTACGACCGTGCACAAGGGCGGGCTGTTCGGCACCGACTACCGGATGCTGTTCCCGGGCGACGGGATCGATGGGATCAAGCGGTTCGTGCTTGACACGCTGATCGCCTTTGGCAAGCGCGGCCTGGCATGCCAGCCGGCCATTGTCGGCATCGGCCTGGGCGGGTCGAAGGACACCTGCATGCAACTCGGCAAGCAGGCGGCATGTCTGCGTGTGGTGGGGGATCGCAACCCCGATCCGAAGATCGCCGAACTCGAGCTTGAACTGATGAAGCTGGGTAACTCGATCGGCATGGGCGCCATGGGCTTCGTGGGTTCGTCGATGGTCGTGGACTGCCATATCGAGGTGGGGCATACCCACACGGGCGGCATGCCGATCAGTCTTCACACGTTCTGCCTGTCGTCCCGACGCGCCACGGCGCGAATTCACGCAGACGGCAACATCGAATATCGCACGGACCCCCAGTGGTTCACCCCTTACCTGCGCAGGGAGACGGTCGAATGGTAAACCCGCAAGACGATGAACTGAAGGTCTTCCACGTCAACCTGCCCGCGACCACGGATGACATCGCAAGGCTTGAGCTCGGATCGGCCGTGTATCTGACAGGCCTGATCTACACAGCGCGGGAAGGCATCTACAAGAAGGTGCTCGATGAAGGGCTGGAGCCACCGGTAGAGCTGCGTGGGCTCAGCAACGTCAACTTCCATTGCTCACCGGCGGCGGCACCCGATGAAGACGGCGGCTACAACGTAGGCGCCGTGACTGCGACGGCAAGCTTCCGGTTCTCCAAATGGATTCCGAATTGGATGGAGAAGACGGAATGCCGGATCTTCATCGGCAAGGGTGGCATGCCTGCCGACGACTACAAGCGCGTGCTGGCGCCCGGCGGCGCCATCTATCTCACGACTGTAGGCTATGGCACGGGCGCGCTGCTCGGCCGAGGCATCAAGCGGGTGCGGGACGTGTTCTGGCTCGACGAACTAGGCATTGCGCAGGCGATGTGGATGTTCGAGGTCGAAAACTTCGGGCCATTCATCGTCGAGAGCGATCTGGAAGGCAATTCGCTGTTTGCACAGCATGCAGAAGTGATTAACGCTGGGATCGAGAACCTGTACGCCGGTCTCAAGCCGCCGGCGCTGCACCGGTACGGCGAGACGGATGACCGAAAGAACGAGGTGATGTAAGCCCATTCCCGTAGCAGACCAGCCAGGAACAAGACATGATCATTGATTTCAGACTCCGACCGCCGCTCGGTGGCTTTCTCGATACGCTGATGTACTCGGCTGGCGAGCGCCGAGACGGCTTTACAAGGACGGTGGGCTTTGAACCATCGCCTGCCGCGCAGCAGCAATCGATGGCGTTGTTGCTCAAGGAGATGGACGAAGCCGGCGTCGACAAGGGCGTCGTGGTGGGGCGCCTTGCCGGAACGCTGGGGAGCGTCTCCAACGAGGACGTGGCGCGAATCGTGCGCGATTACCCAGGACGCTTCATTGGTGCGGCATCGATCGATCCGACAAACCGCGTGGCTGCGTGCAAGACCATTTCGGAAGCGGTCGCCAGCGGCTTCAAAGCGATCAACATCGAACCGGGCTCCTATCCGATTCCCATGTACGCGGACGATCGTCGCCTGTATCCGATCTACGCGCACTGCGAAGACCTGGACGTGCCCGTGACCATGATGGTGGGCGGCACGGCCGGTCCGGACCTGAGCTACTCCGATCCCGTACGAACCGATCGGGTCCTGGCTGAATTTCCGAAGCTCAAAGTCGTCGTCGTTCACGGTGGCTGGCCCTGGGTGACGGAGATCCTGCACATCGCGTTCCGCCGCCCGAATATGTACCTTTCGCCCGATATGTACTTCTCGCGGATGCCCGGTTGGGAGGAATATGTGAAGGCCGCTGATTCATTCCTGGCCGACCGGATGCTGTATGCAAGCTCATTTCCGTTCTGCCCGGTGCGGGACTACAAGCGATGGTTCGAGACGTTGCCGATCCGTCCCGAGAACATGGAAAAGGTGATGGGCGGCAACGCTCGTCGGCTGCTGGGGATATAGGGGGCGATGCGCACGGCCATGCGGCAAAATGACGGCGCAGCAAGCTAGCGACTTGAACCACACATCAACTTGTCAGCCATGGACGTCAAGACACTCTACACACTGGTAGCCATTGCGGACCGAGGCAGTTTTGCCGAGGCGGGCAATGCCATCGGGCTTTCCCTCTCGGCGGTGAGCATGCAGATGCGTTCCCTGGAAGAGGAGCTCGGCATGACGATCTTCGATCGGAGCCGCAGGCCGCCCGTGCTGACGGACGCAGGACTCGCGTTCACGAACCGTGCGCGCGACCTGCTGACGCATTGGGAGAGCATGTCTGCCGCGCTCAAGCGCGAAGCGGCCGGAGGTGTGCTCAAGCTCGGCTCCGTCCACACGTGCGTATCGGGAGTATTGCCGCTGGCATTGAAGCGGCTCCACCAGCAGGGGCACCGCATCGACATTCACCTGACCACCGGGCTTACCCACGATCTGGAAAGGGCCGTGTACCGGCGGCAGCTCGATGTTGCGGTCGTCACGGAGCCGGAGGTACCACGCCTGGACCTGCAATTCATGCCGTTTTTCAACGAAGAGTTCGTGGTGATCACGCATGTCACGACGCGGGGAGATTCGGACAAGGGCGTGCTGGAAACCACCCCTTACGTGCGATTTAACCGCACGGCTCGTGTCGGCCTGCTTGTGCAGGAGGAGATGGTCCGGCGACAGATTGCTGTCCGTTCCACGATGGAAATCGACACGCTCGAGGGTGTCATCGCGATGGTGGCCAATGGCCTCGGATCATCGGTGGTACCAGCCCGTGGCGTCGAGAACGAGTTCCCGGCGACGATCCGTACGATTCCGTTCGGTTCGCCGCCGCTGACGCGTCGCCTCGGCATCCTGGTTCCGCGTGACAATCCGCGCGCGCATCTGTCGAAGCTGCTGCTGGACGCATTGACGGCTGTCACGACACCGGCAAGCACGCCCGACGACGGTCGTCCAAGGCTGGTGCAGAAAGGCTGACCATGGCGGCAGTACGATTCTCACTCCGGCAGCTGGAACTGTTCTCGACGGTAGCGAGGACAGGGTCTACATCTGCTGCCGGGGAGGAAGCGGCGCTGTCGCAGTCGGCCGTCAGCTCGGCGGTAAATGAACTGGAGCAGAGCCTTGGGGTAACGTTGTTCGATCGGGTCTCCAAGCGTCTGGTGCTGAACGATGCCGGCCGGGCGCTCCAGGAGCGGGCGACCCGCCTGATTTGGGAGGCGCGCGCGATCGAACGCGAGTTTTCCGGCGGACATCCGCCGTGTCACCTGAAGCTCGCGGCCAGCACCACTATTGGCAATTATCTGATTCCCAAGATATTGGCGAACTATCATGCCAATTTTCCTGAACGACGCGTGGATGCTCACATAGGGAATTCACAGGAAGTGATTCGCCTCGTGTCAGAAACGCGTGCCGATGTCGGCATTATTGAGGGGCCAAGTGAGGCAACGGAATTGCTCAGCTATAAATGGCGCGATGATGAACTCGTCATCGTCGCGTCGCCCCATGACAGGCTGGCCGTGGCACAACGTGCATCCGGCCAGCCTGTATCAGGCGTCGAGCTTCAGCAGGCGGACTGGCTTTTTCGCGAAGAGGGATCCGGCACGCGAGACGCGGTCGGGAGTGCATTGCATTCCTACTTGGGGCCACTCCGCCCGCAAACGGTACTTGGAAGCTCCGAGGCGATCAAGTATGCAGTCGAGCTTGGCCTGGGTATCAGTTGCCTTTCCAGGATCCTGGTGCAGGGCATGCTGGAAAAGGGGACGCTGGTTGAACTGCGTACGGACTTTCCGCGGCTGACGCGACCGCTATCGGTTGTTTCGCATCCGGCACGGCCAATCTCCGCGTCGATGTCGGAATTCCTGAATCCATATCGAAGCGGATAGTCATTCCATTGATTCCTGAATTGGTCATTTATTCTCCACTTTGAATGTGGTGGGAGTGGTGTCTATTTTTCGAAAAAAATATAACAACTTTAATTTGTCAACATAAGTTCAATATTCCGTTTCCATCTGAGTGAACTTGTTATTAGGATCCATACGAAGAAACGCAACACACGATAGTCGCGAAATAAGGCGACACCACAAAGGAGACAACGATGAACTCAAGAAGCACGCACAAAGCCGTCAGGTATTGGCTTGGACAAGGGCGACAGTGGTTGTGCCGCATGCGTCAACATCCCATTGTGAAGGAGCGGAGCCGAGATGCCGATACGACGCGCTACCGCCCGTCCACAGCGTTGACCATGTTTGTGTTCGCGATCGCGCCACTCTATATGGTCCCTGCGCATGCCGAGGAATGGCCAAGCAAGCCGATTCGCCTAGTTGTGCCATTTGCCTCCGGTGGTGCGACCGATCTACTGGCGCGCGCTGTGGCCCTTGAACTCGGCAAGCAATGGAAGCAGCCGGTTGTGGTGGACAATCGACCGGGTGCTGGCGGTGCCGTCGGTGCCGAAGTCGTTGCGAAGTCGGCTCCCGATGGCTATACGCTGTTGCTGGCCTCCGGCAGCATGTTCACGGTTAATCCGTTCATCTATCAAAAGCTGCCGTACTCCGCCGAAAGCTTCGAGATGATCAGCAAGATCGCCAGCGGCCCGATGGTGGTGACCGTCAATGCGAAGGTTCCCGCCAAGACGATCGCGGAGCTCATCAGCTACGCCAAGGCTAATCCAGGCAAGTTGACCTTTGCGTCGGCGGGTAACGGGAGCCAGGTGCACATGGCCAGCGAGGCTATTGCAGAGGCGGCCAGCATCGACGTCGTCCACGTGCCATATAAGGGAGAGGGCCCGGCCTACTCGGATCTGATGGCCGGTACGGTAGACATGACTGTGGGCAACATCAACGCCATCTCGCCGCTTCTGAAAGGCGGCCGCTTGCGGGCGCTTGCCGTGACGGGCAAGGAACGGTCGACCCTGCTTCCAGACGTTCCCACCGTCGCCGAGGCGGGCCTGCAAGGCTTCACGTTTTATGGCTGGTTTGCACTGATGGCACCGGCTGGCACGCCGAAAGGACTGACGGCGAAGATGTATGCCGACCTCGAAAAGGCGGCAGCGGAACCGAGCATGCAGCGCTATCTGGCCTCCCAAGGCATGACCAAGACCCTGACTCCGAAGGGCAGACTCCCCGAAGAGATCGCTCAGGAAGCCGGGCGCTGGAAGCTCTTGGTGGCAAAGCGGAAGATCTCTGCCAACTAACCGGTGCAATGATGCGTGAGGAGCCCCGCCAAGGACCGGGCGGTGGACTTTGCAACCTATCCGTCGGCCGCCAAGCGCGCCGGGATTAAGTTGTAGCAGGGCATAGCAGAATAATCTACGACAAGTCGACCGGAGCACGATGGGAGCAGAACACTACGCGATTCTGGGTGCGACAATTGCAGGCGCTTACACAGTGTTCGGCCTCACGGGCTTCGGTGCGGCGATGATTGCGGTGCCCATCCTGGTGCAGTTTCTTCCGCTGCAAGTCGTGGTTCCGATGCTGCTTCTGCTTGACCTCCTGGCGACCACGGTGGTTGGCCTGCACAACTGGAATTCGGTGTCGCGAACGGAGCTGTTGCGTCTGGTCCCTTTCATGATGGTCGGCGTGGCGCTTGGTACTACCGTCCTGGCAAAGATCGAATCCCGTTGGTTGCTGGTTGGCCTTGGCCTGTTTGTCCTGGCCATGACGACGCGCATGCTGATGGCTTCCTCCGCTCGCATGGAGTGCGCCGCAAAGGGCTGGTCGGTACCGGCAGGCGTTGTCGGTGGCGTATTCAGCGCCTTATTCGGTACCGGCGGCCCTGTCTACACCATGTATTTGTCCAGGCGTCTCCCGGAGATCGACAAGTTTCGCTCAACCATCGCGGCCGTGATCCTGTTCAGCGCGGTAATGCGCCTCCTGGCGTTTGCCGGCGGAGGACTTCTGCAACAGGAGGAGCTGTTGCGTAGCGGTGTATTTGCGATGCCGTTCGGTCTGGCCGGGCTGGCCGCCGGATCCTGCCTGCGGCGACACATCTCCGCAGACGCCGTCCGGCGCGCGCTGCTGGTCTTTCTCTGCGTCAGCGGTGCTTCGGTGCTTGTTCGCGGCCTGCTGATGGACTGAAATCCCGGCGCCACTTTTGCTGATGAGGACGGGCACTAGTACAACATCCCGTAAATAGCTTTAATAATTATCGGGCTGAAAATACGGCTGCAGGAGCGTGACAACCAACTCGGCCATCTCGTCGAGCGAGCCTGCGCCTGGCAACGGTTCCCAACGCCCACTATGGCTGCGAAAGGCGGCACCATAGCGATTGCGGCCGAGCTCGGTCAGCCGAGCCACCACGGTCGGCTCCTCGTCGTCCAGACGTTTGATCAGCAGGTGACGCCCGTAGGCTTGTGTGATGATCTGCTCGTGGCCGAGCAGGCTGCGCAGTTGCTGCTGCAATTTGGCAGCGTAATGTTTGGTGGGTAAGGCTGGCATTTGGATCCTCGATTACGATGCGCCGGTTTGCAACGGATAGCCCCGGAAACTCCATTTGAACGGGTGGGCCACCTGATTGTGCGCGCGGACGAACTGCTCGGTGCGTTCGCGCAGGTGCGCGATGCTGGTGTGGCTCGCTTGGCGCAGCACTCGGCGCGTGTAGCAGGCAAACCAGAGCTCGATCTGATTGACCCAACTCGCGTGCAATGGCGTGAAGTGGAAGTGAAAACCGCCCATCGTGCCGCGCGTTGAACGCCTGCCAGACGGCTTCGGCGCGATGCGTGTTTAGGTTATCCCACACGACGTGCACCTGTTTGCCCGGGTACGCGGCGGCCACGCGCTCCATGAAGGCCAGCAGATCCTCCTGGGTGCGCCGGTCGCGGCATTCTGCCAGCACCTGTCCGGTATGCACGTCCAGCGCAGCAATCAACGCCTGGGTGCCGTGACGAATATATTCAAACTCACGCCGACGCAGCCGCCCCGGCGCGGGTGCGCGTCCTGGGTGCTTACGCTCGATGGCCTAAATGCCGGTCTTCTCGTCGATACTGAGCACCACCGCATTTCGCGGCGCCTTGCGGTACAGCTTGCAAATCCCGTTGACCTTCTCGCGAAAGGCCGGGTCTGGGCTATGTAGCCATTGCTGGACCCGGTGCGGACGCACGTCGCCGGCTTGCAAAATGCGCTGCACCTGGCTGCGGCTGATCTGCTCGACAACGCCACGCTCCACGGCGCGCTCCACAATCTCGTCGAGCGTGGGCGTGATCCGTCCCTCAGGTTCCTGCGTTTCACACGCCAGCGCGATCAACTGCAGTCGCGCCTCGGGCGTGATGCGTGGGGGACGGCCACTGCGCTCGCCCTCGCGAATGCCTTGGGCACCTCGCTGGGCAATGCGCTTGCGCCACAGGCAAACCGTTTGCACCGATACACCCAGTTCCCGCGCAATGACCGTATTGGAGTGGCCCTCGTGGGCCCACAACGCGATTCGCGCGCGCATCACGTCTCGCTGCGCAGCCGTCTTGCGCTCGATTAGCGATAGTAGTTCCTGTCTTTCTTTCTTCGCCAACTTCACTGGCGTTGCATGGCGGCCTCGACTCATCCCGCCATGATATCCGAGGCAATTAATTATTCAAGCTATTTACGGGATGTTGTACTAGCGCCCCATCTGGAGACGCTCGTGGCCGATTATCCGGGACGATTGAAGGTGCTCAAGCTGAATGTCGATGAGGCGCCCGGAGGCTGGCAGCACTTTGGCGTGCGTGCGATCCCGACGCTGGCGTTCTACTCTGCGGGCAAGGAATGTGGCCGCCTCGTCGGTCCATCGACAATGCGGTTGCGGCTCATGGTGGAGAAATGGTTGCGGGAGCTTGGATTGGCGGTACCTGCGCTGCAGCGTGCATCTCTCGAAATACGGAATGCGGCGTCCCCGGCCGATGCCCCAGAAGAAGAGTGGAATAGCTTCGGCGGCGACGTCGCTGTCAAGGAAGCTGGCATTTCCCGCCTGAGGGACTGTTCCCAAGAGGAGGCATACCAACCCTCGAGACAACTGGCTGGCGATGAGGCGCAGTTCGAAGCGATTGTAGGGGCGCCGATGGCGTTGGGAGACCTACTTGGCATGCTGTACTGGCTCCAATCCCAGACCGACGAGAAGACGGCGCGAGCGCAGACGATTGAGATCGTCGACGCCATGCCAGTTGGGGCTAACCTCGGTGCAGTGACAGCCAAGGTGCTGTACGACCTGCTATACCTTTCCCCTTGGGCTATATCGCAATACCGCCAAAACGATGTTGCGCGCACTCTCAACAGGAAAATCGAGATGCTGCATCAGCGCCAGCACGCTGGCGCGAGCGTGACGGCGTCAGACTGGGAAGCCCTGCAACGTGAGGCCGTGCTGTTGACTGGGTCTGGCCTGGGTTCCAGTGAGAGCGAAGAATTGGAGCACCTGGCGGTATCGTTATTCGACGCCGACATGGTAAGACACGTGTTGCCGTTAGTGACCGAGTATGCGGTCCACGACTATCGGCAGTATCCGGATTGGAGCGAGGCGGAAGCAGCGCAAGTGGTAGCCATGAGCGATGAAAACTACGAGCAAACGCGAGAAGCACTGGGCGGCCCGCCGAAGAACGGCGAAGCGGCTAGAGATGCGTGGATATTGCAGCTGTCCGAAGGCCTTCACGCACGCGAACTAGAACGCCGCAAGGAACACCCAGTCCTGTGGGAGCGCTATGACGCCTGGTGCATCTTTGAGCAGGAAGCTAGGGCATCGATTGGCGCGCATACTGGAGCTGTTTTGCTATCCCTCCTGCACACGGCCGGGAAGTAACCTGCGCGTCGCCAGGTACGCATGACGGCAACGTACTTTGCCCCTGCGGTCCCTACACGAGGAGCCTCATGGGAATCGGCGTAGGCCACACCATTGCGATAGTCATTAGGAGAAGATGAGCGCGAAGGGCAGGCCGCCTTACGAAGGTGGCCCCCTATCCGACCTCAGTTCAGTTCTCTGTTTCAGGATGTTCCAGCCGGGACAGCGCCGCATGCCGCGCTTCATGCGCGAAGGCTATGGGGATCATGTCCATCAGCGCATCCTTGCAAGACGCCGGGCGCTAGAAAAAGATCGATTCGATGTCCTATGCGCGTCGCCGCAATGGAAAGCTCAGGCGCCAGTGAGGAAAAATCGAAGTCCTCGGCTCGAGAAGATTGGCAAGCGCCCATAGAAACCGGGGGCATGGCACGATGGGTGCTATGGAAGAAAAATGTGAATTCCGCTTGCATCATCCCGTCTCTTGAGGTCAGCGCCGCCGGTGAGGCTCGATGCCTCGAAATTCCGGAGCGCGTGCAAGAGCGAAGGTAGTCCATGCTGTACAACCAAATGCATGGCCTGCTCACTGGTCATTAATTGGTAGGTATCCCAAACGCGAGATAGGCCGTCGCTGCCCAGAATGATATGAGCGGGTGTCGTAATCTTTCGTTCCTCCTCCACAGCGTTCATCGCACTGGCCGGGTTCAGGGTAAGCGCGGTACTGCACTCGCCCTTTTGCTGTTGGAGTCGACGTTGCCATAGATTCACCAGCGTGTGACCCCGGAATCCGGAGTACGGCTTCCAGAGATCATAGCTTGGTGGCGAATGTGACGGCCGAGGCGAGTGGTCCGAGCTAGGAATGGGGCCTTGCAAGATTTCCACGAAGCAATCCGCATAGCGATAGACGAACATGCTTACAGGTACTTTCGTTCGGTCAATCTCCACGAACGTGGCGGCGGCAACAGGCCAGCCCCAAATCGGCTGGGCATCGCCTCCGTCGAGGCGGTATTCGCCCTGGAGAACCTGCAGACTGTTGCACAGTTGCGCCTTACTGAACGGAGTGTCTTGAAATTGCTTTTCCAGCAACTGGCTGAGCCGTCGCGCGAACCATCCGGCGTCAGTGACGTCTTCGTAAGTCTTGAAGGGCGCAGCGGTGACAGGGGAGGCGCCATCAATCGCCCAAGCTAGCATTGAGCGCTCGCGCAGGAGATAGCCCACTACGTCCTCCGTCGGAATGTGCTCGTAGATGCCTTGTGATACTTGGGAGACCGTCGCCTGCATCATAGTCTTTCTCCTCGTATGGAAATGGCCAGTTGCAGCGTGCGTAGCCCGCCGGATATCACGGTGTCATCCATAAATTCTTGGATGAGCGCTTGAGCAATAGCGTCCGCGCGTTTCTCTGCAATGAGTCCTTGCTTGACGAGCTGAGGCCGGAACTGTTGGAAGGACAAGTAGACGACTTCCTTGTGTTCCTTCTTCCAGACCGTAGGCTGGCTGAACCTGGCTTCTTTGATATTGACGTCCAGACTGGTGATGATCGCCCAAATGTCCTCAATGCAGTCATAGGTGATGCCATTCCTCCAGCCGCAGGCCATCATGACGGCATTCGCCTCCGCGAATGCCGATACCGTCGGCACTGAGAACAGACTTGCCAGCGATGGCTCCTCGATGACCAGGGTTCCCTCCGGGGCCAGCTGTTTAAGGAGCGCCCGAATGGCATTCGCGCGTTTTTTGATATGCAGCAGCGTGAATCGGCAAGTAATGAGGTCAAATACCCCTACCGACTTAGCGATGCTGTTGAGCTGCGTGACATCCCCGAGGCGAAAAGTGACATTGGTCAAGGCTAGCCGCCGAGCGGTAGACCAAGCCAGGTCGACTTGCTTCGGACTGTTATCGATACCCAGTACCGTAGACTGCGGACTACTGATGGCCATCCAACATGCAATCTGTCCGTGACCAGAGCCGACATCCAACGCGCGTCCCTGATCTGGCAGATATCGACTCAAGAAATCTTTCGTAGCTGGGTCGTAGATCGATGACATGACTTGAAGACGCTGTCGATCTGACTCACCAGTATGAAGCGGGTACGTCGGCGCAGCTTCCTGAGACAGACCTCCGACATGCGAATGTTTCACGCGAGACGAGGCTAAATCTTGGCAGAAATCCCAGTAGTAGGACGGGAGAATCGCCGGCTTTTCAGCCGAGATATCTATCCATTCATAGGCCGTATGTTCTTCACTCAATGTCAGGGCTTGTCCGGCAAACTCGCATAGAAAGAACACAAGCAAGACCCGTCTGTCCGGAATGATCTCGCAGGATCTGCTGCCGAGATAGACCGTCGAGGTGACATCCAGGCCGCACTCCTCCCTTACCTCACGTACCAGTGCACGCTCTAACCCTTCCCCGGGCTCGGGTCGTCCTCCCGGTAACTCCAACTCGTTGCGCGGATTCCTGACGAACAGAATCCCTCTCGGTCCAAACATAATCGCTTTTACGCTCACGGGTTCCATTCGTGCTAGCTCCGTATGGCCGGGTGGCCTCTCGCGTAAGCGGGTGCAGCAACCAGTTGCCGCTGCCGCGGTGTAAGGCGATCCGGGGAAAAAGACTGTGCGCCAGCGACCGAATGGTTAGGCGTGGCCGGCAACGCCGTAGTCTCCTGATGCGCGGGAGGCTTCCTGAAATAGGAATGACTGTTCATATAGCGCGCAAACACCGAGCGTCGTCGCCCGGAGTCGACCACCTTGCAGGTGCCGTGGACAAGCGCTTCGGAGAAAATTACGGCATCCCCGGCCTGCAGGAAGACGTGCTGCAACAGGGGGTTGTTTGTGAGGCTCCGGTAGCGGTCTGGAACCGGAAAGTTTGCGCGATGCGAACCTGGGATGCAGCAGAAGTGATTCTCGGTCCCGCCGATATCAGAAACGGCATATTGGACTGCGACAAGCCCGCTGTGGATACGGTGATTCCGTACCCAGTAATATATCCCCTCATCGAACATATCGGCCTCATGGTGCAGATTGCCACCACTACTGATAAACCGCTCGTCGACGCAGAACATATGGTCGAGGCGGAATCTTGACCGATAAATGATATCGAGGAAGCGGTAGACCGCATCGAGGTCAATCAGTGCACGCCATTCCTCGCCCCAGTCGAAGTTAACATCATGCAGAAAATGCGTGGTGAGATGCTTTGACCAGAACTCCTGCAGGCGCAGAAGATGGGGCTGCGTGATGGCCGCAGGGATAATGACATATCCATTGAGATCGAATTCGTAAATTTGTTCCGGGTTCATACTCTTCACCCTGCTAACCGTAGGAATCATTCATCTCGTCGAGCCTGAATTGGTTCTGCTCGGTGGATGGAATCTGAAGCGCAGCCTTTCCGTGGGATTTCACAACCCGAACTGTCGGTCAGTGACTTCGACTTCCGACAAGTATTCCCTCTGAAGTCCGATTCAATCGCTCCCATCCAATGGACTGACGGGTTGGGGATTGAGTTCGAGAGAAATTCATTCCCGTTCCGTCTGGATTTCTTGGGGGTTGATCTGGAACGTCTATGAAATGAGAGCGATCGAGCGGCAGAGTACCAACCACGTGTGGGCAATTCCTTCTCTGGACGGTCCTCTCCGAAGGTGCTATGGATAGGGGAACATGAGCGACAGGAACGGGGCCAGGCCGATGCCGGTGGCCAGTAGCCACTGGGTCTTGCCCGGCAGCAGGTTGTCGACCAGCAGCGTGCCGTTGGGCTTCTTGCCGACGAAGGTATGGTCGTCTTCCCGATGGTGGCGACTCTCGATCCGGAAGGCGGCATTGCCTTCGAAGCCAGCATCTTCGTGGCAGTGCTCGGCGCGTCGAATTACACCTACGCGTGCGCCACCCGCGCCCAGACCACCATCAACTGTGGACTAGAATTAATGCAATTAATCGCCAAGTTAAACCGCAAACATAATTCCGGAGGCTCCCATCAATAGCGGGCAACCAAAATTTCATGATCGCGAAATAGCCCGTCTGCCAGGCTATTTTCCGTGCCCCAGCCGATCCGATGCCGCTCCTGCGTGGCCTGGTGCCGCGCATCTGCAGCTTCTCAATCTGCTCGTGGACCGACTGGACAGTGCCGACCAGCGGGGTACGCGTGCGCAATCCGTTGCGTTGGGCGCTAGGATCTGGCCGGCCCTGCGAAGCAGTAGGGCGGCGAGCGCGATTTCGGCATGGCCAGCGCCGATGATTCCAACTTTCATCCGCAGTTCCTCCATCGAGCATTTCCAAGGCTAGCTCTTACAATCTGAATCTTCTGTCAATTACCTCGACCTCCGACAGGTAGCCCTTCTTGAGATAATCCTTGATCTTCCTTCTTTCTTCCAGAATACGAGATCTAAGGGATGACGATTTCCACCATTGAACTCGGTCGACGCCGAAATAGTTGACTGTCGCGCACGAAACACGTTCGATTTCAGGCCACTGCTTCTTGATGGTCATGACGTACCGACGCTTCGCGTAGATCTTTCCGATCAGAAGTAGTTCGTGAAGGCCGCGATGATCCATCATGTTACGTGTATTTCGAACATTCTCTCCAGTGTTGGATGATTCTTCTTCCAGTACGATTCGCGCCCGGCTTAAGCCGGAGGAAATCAGCCTATCGGCGATTTCGCTCGCCTCGCTGATCTTGTGGCCTCGAGTTGTTCCTCCAGCTATGACTAGAGTTTCGTAGTATCCAGCATGAAAAAGAGCCAGCGCGGCTTCGCTCAGCTCGCCTTGGGCGTGCCGACTACCAAACATGAGAGCAAACTGGCATCCGCAAATCTCCGTTTCAGGGGATATGTAATCAATCAGCCTGATGCGGTTGCTGAATTTATTCTCGGAATGTGAAGTTTCAGTATTTTCGGTAGTCATCAGTTTGCGCGAGAAACCTCGGCCTTCAGGCCGGGGAGGGATAGTGCGCGACGCGAGGCGTCGCCCCTTTCTCGCTCTCCTTTGTTGTTTGCGCTACGAATTGGTATCCATATCCGTCGCCGCGCTGGATGACTTTGCAGTGCTTGTGGGAAATGCCCTGCACGGCGCCAGCGGCAGTTTGGATGTTGAAGGAGCCAGTCGCCCTAATGGCGACCCGGCCAACATAAGTTCCGGTCTTCTTGCCGGTCGGAACGATTGCCTTGACCATGTCGCCAGTCTGAAACCCGAACGCGCGCTTGTTTCGCATCAGATACCCGCGCGGGAATCCATGAGCGGTAAGTCGGGTGCGTTGATAGCTCCCGCGCCCGGTGCACTTGATACGTAGCACCGACCGTTGCCAATCGAGGACGGCATGCACTTCCCCAACACAGGCGGCATCGAGCGCGTGGGACTTGGGAATTTCGAGACGCCGGCGGTTGTATTTCGTCTGTCCGCCGGATCCGGTTTCAACTGAGAGGCCGCAGGAATTCAGAGCATCCAGAAGCGCAAAGCGGGTAGCATTCACGGCGGCGGCGTCACGCAGCGGTGCTTTTGCGCGAGCGAGGATCCGCTTGGCGCGCTCGGGGTCCTTGCACAGGAAGATCTCTAGCGGTAGTTTTCCCTTCTTCTCATTGCACGGCCGGCAAGCGAGCGTCAGGTTGGAGATGCGATTGGATCCGCCGTTGGCCTTGGCGACGATGTGCTCCGTTTCCAGGGGGCGGTCAGGTGCATCGCAGTAGGCGCAGATCCGGCCGAACTTCTCCAGCAAATACTCCTTGACCTCGTAGCCAAGTAGAGTTCCCTGCTGGTACTCGACGCCGGAGATCTCGGGATTTTCCACCGCCTGCATGTCAAATCGCACCAGTTCCATGCTCAGGGCGGTGATGGGCGCGAGTTCGATGAAGCGGCGCACCCACGCTGCGGTCGTGTCGACGCGGTGACGCAGACTCGGAGCAAGCCAGCCCTTTGGCTTGCTCCGGTTGTCGAAGCGGGGAGCGCGGTAGCGGGTCTTGCGCCCGCGACGGGCACGCCGCATTGATCGGCGGGCCGTCAACGCCTCGCTGATCTGACGGCCGCGGTGAACGATCTCGGCCAGCGAAAGCACGATCGCAGTCCTTGTGCCGTCGGTATCGTGAATCGTTTCACGAACGATAGCCACCCCGGTCTCTTTGGAGCCCGGATCCAATTTGAGGCGCAGCGGCTGGAGTTCGCAGTCATTCAGGCGCCGGTCGGTCAGCCGGATTGTGAACGGCATCAGTCGATGCACCCGTGCGCGGCGGCGCTCGAGCAGCAATCGCGCCCGCTTCTCACTACACGGCATCAGCGGCCTGCTGTGCCTGTCCAACACAAAGACTGCCATCGGCAATCTCTCCTATATGGTTGCCCTTACGGGCCCGGTTACGCCTCCCTTGCGGGAAGTCTCCCTTCGGCAATGTTGCGAACCGGCGATCTGCCCCGATCCGTTTCGTGCTTACCCTGTCGCTTGTCTGCAACCGGGGCTTCGAGAGGTTGGGACTAAGGAAGGATCCCAACGTCGGTCCTGAACCTATTCGCAACGTAGCGGGTTGGTTGCCGCTTTGCCTGGTCAACCCGAGCTTGTCAGTCGCATTTCAAGCTCCGGCCTTCAGGCCGGGGTAGTTGACCATTGTTGACATGCTTCATTCATCTAGTTCAACGCAGCTACTACGGGATGGGCGAAAATAGTACAGACCGAATCCGAAAGTATGACTTGCAATTACATTAGGGAGCCAGGGCCTCATGTGGTCTAGTGAGTGCTACGAATTGACAAAATGGAAGTCGAGTGAGTTCCGGGGATATTTATTCCTATTCGGTCCGAATGATTTCGACTTCAATCTGGATCTGATCACAGCGGCAGTGATGGTTGACGCAACGGCAAGCATCCCGACGTACTGCAAGGTAAACGCCACGATTTCGCCTTCTCTCGCTATTCAGTTAGATTCAGGGCGTGGTGTTGAGCGGTTCGGGCGTTCGTGCAGAGGGGTATGCAATTGCCCAGAGCAATGGAGGGCATATCGGGACCTCAGCGGCGGATGCATCGTTCGCTGCCGACGCATATCTGGCCGATCTGCCTCGATTCAGCTCGAATACACGTTCGACGGCCGACACAGCATTGAAGGGCACTACCACGACCAAATCCTTCAAGGCGACCTCCGGAAGGCCGCGGCTGCCGGAGCCGGGTTCGATTGTCCCGCCGGCCATGGATTCACCCAGCGGGGTGCCTCCATCCACGCCGAACAGGAGGTGGTCGTTGAGCCCGGTGGAAATGGCCTTCTAACTCGAAAATCTTCCGGCGGCCGGTAACGAACCTTTCAACACGGAGGGCGTGCAGGGTCGCCTCCGTCCAGGAGTTGACGAAGCGCGTCCCCTCGGCACCCGGGATCAGGGTCGCGAGCCGCGCTGCCAGTCGTTCGTTGTCGGAGGTCTCGTACTGGAAGCCGAATACGCCTTCGTCAGCTTTCCGCATGGCGGAGCGGGCGAACGGCGGGGTGCGGCCTAACAGGAGCGATCCCCAGCCCATAATCCAGTCCAACATCTCGCGGTCTCTTCCGCCCAGACCCTGGAACTACGCGCACGTGCCACTTTGACCGGGCCACTGTACCTGAATGCGTTCCAGGCGGACATGACGTCACCTGAGATCCGAGCCCGCTGGCCCACGGGAAGAAGGGGCTTTAGTGAACATCCGCTACTGTTGGTTGGTCCGCCAGTGGCGTGAACGAGAAGCCAGGAATTCCTGGACCTGTGCCAGGCTCGGTTCGAGCATCCGCAGCTCATCCGGCAGGAATGACGACCCGGCAAGCTTCGCGGTGGCGCAAAATAGCTCGAGACCTGCCTTGACTCGGACGGAAAGACGGGCCTCCGTCAGTCCGATGGCGGTCCTCAGGAGTGTGGACCACCTGGAGGCTGAGCCCACAGCAGCCGTGATGTCATCGACGACGGTGTTGTCGCTGCCCTCCAGGACCCTAAGGTGCAGCTGCGCGACCCGCAACATGCCCCAGGAGCAACCATGGACTGCCTGGAGCATTCTTCCGGAATCGCCGGATTCGAGCCCGGCGACGCCCTTGTGCACCTCTTCCAGCCAGCCGATCAATTCTGAGGCCGCCTTACGATGCGCGCTGAAGATCAGCTCGTCTGTCCACTCGAAGTTCCGGGCTTTGTCCAGCAGGTCTCGCAGGAACCCGTCGTGGTCGACCAAGGGGACGGAATGAGTCAGGCCAGTGAGATACCGGCAGGCGCTCCGCGGGTCGACAAGGATCCCGGTCAGCGTCTCACGGGGCTGGATCTTCAAGATGACCAGCCTGCCGCGGTGGCGGAAGATCCGCTGTCCACCGGACTGTATGTCCGCAGAGCTGACGATGAGGTCCACGTCGCTCTGCGGCGTCGCATTACCCCTGGCAAAGCTGCCCGTCAGCAACACGCTGACGGTAGCCTCATCATACTTGCGGATGCCGATCGCCAGGACGAGATCTTGTATGTTGAATGACTCATTCATTTCTTGCTACCTGACGCAGTCGACGGCTGAACGCAGCCACGGCGCGCTCCTTACGAACAAAGATTCCCGGCTCTAGCAGCGCCGTGAAACCGAGGGCTGGTTTGGCGAAGCTAGGCAGCAGATGGACCGGGCCGCTCGTTGGCCAATGAGGAACCGACGATGCTTGCACCAGCTTGGACCTGAGGTGGACTCGGGCTTCTGTGGCCCGCTCGGTCGAACATAGGACGAGCTCGGCAGCGAGATGCGGCCCCTCAAGCAAGGGCCTTTCAGGGCCAAGTCACCGCATAGCACGAAGAAGTGCGCTTCGTCGCCAACCGCTCCAGCGCTCAGCGAACGTTCCACGCACGCCTGCATGGAAGCGCAAGTCGCTCACCGCCGCGAAGCGAACACGGGACACCTCGAACCCGTCGTCGACGCTGCTCACAGGAGTTTCCCGAAAATGTGGTGATGCTCGATGTCGTCAGGCGCTGATTTTGCCTTTTTCTTACGGAGGGGGGCGACTGTACGCGGGAATTCCGGAGAAGGCCTTTTAGAACATCCTTGTAAGACCTATGTATTGACGACTACTGGTCGCACGAGTTCGGTAGATACTTATTCATTTGTACTTGAATATTTCTAATATCGATCTGGCGTTTCATGTGATAAAGATTCATGGATCAACCGTTCTTGGATCTATCGAGTTAAGGGGTGTGGAACAACACAGCGTCGCAAGGTAGGGCGCCCGATCACGTAGACCAGATGCATGCGATCGTCGATGATCGCCTCGATTTGGAACTCGTAAGGTGGAATGCAGTACATGTTGGCGTGTCCATACGTGGCGCCGCTCACCAGTGCCTCCACCGCAACCCAGAAATCCTCATGCACTTCGCGTGACGGAGCGGGGAAGTCCAGTACCGTGCCGGCAGTGGTTCGCGGCTGCCAGATGACCGCGTAGCCAACTTCCGCCGCCCAATGGGTGACAGCAAGGTAAGTGGAGCGACAGTGGGCGTCTGTCACACCAAAGGCCGAAGCGTTTTGGGGCGACACGAAGCAGGCTGCCAAAGATGCAATCGCCAGGATCCTGCCACGTGACATGCTTGATTTCATACTCTGCTGTCTATTCGGAGAAGAGAAACATAAGTCCTTAAAGCTGACGCCAGCGCTTCTTGATACTTTATTGATCTTGGCCTTGAATCCTACGAGCTGACAGAATGATCCTCCACTGAGTCGAGATATTTATTCCCGTTCTGTCTAAATGATTTCGATTTCTGTCTTTATTTTTCATGTGATGAAATATTACGAATCAAAAGGTAGATGAGTAATCAAAGGAATCGATCTTCGTGAGAGTATGAGTAACGTTCCTTCTCAGCTACCTTGCTTGACCGGAGATCGATCTGCATCCAACGTCGAGCATCTAGGTCAAATTTTGTCGTATGTCGGCAATTTGGGTGGGGTGGTGCGCGATCGCAATGAGTGCTCAGTGAGGACAGAATTATGCGTATCGCAGGATTCTGTTTCGGTGGGCTGCCCTGAAGACAGGGGGTTCACATTTCCGCTTGAGAGCCGGACTGTCCGATTAGGGAAAAATACTTCATTCAATCGGGACCTCTAGCGTTTGCAGCGTCATATGGCGGATCGACCGAAGCTCAAGTCATTGGTGCGTCCTTGAGGCGCGATGAGTCAGGTCAAAGCGGAGGCCCGACCTCGGTTCCTCCTTCCTGAGGACTATATCGCGGTCGACTGTATATCTGGCGGCCGCCTTTGCTCGTTTATTAAGAGGTGCCCCATGCATGAAGATCAGTACTATCGGCCCCTGATGAATCGCTTCTATCCGAATGCCTCACCCGGCGGGAGAGCGCATGCGTAGCAGGTCAGTGAGAGCTAGGATGGAGCTGCGTCATTTGCAGTGCTTCCTGGCCGTTGCAGAAGAGCTTCATTTCACAAGGGCGGCCGAGAGATTGCATATCGAGCAGTCGCCACTATCTCGTGCCATCAGGGAGTTGGAAGAAGAGCTAGGGGTGCAGCTCTTCGTGCGCACCACCCGTAGTACGCGGCTAACTCGTGCTGGTCAGCTGTTCCTGAAACACGTGCCGAGCATCTTCGCCGCTGTGGAGCGCGCGCGCGACAGCGTGCAGGCAGTCGCTAATGGTTTTCACGACCAGTTGCGCATCGTCTTGTCCGACTGTTGCGCTCGATCACGTCTACCAGCATTGCTTGCGCTGTGGCGGGAGGAGGACCCAGAGGTTGAGGTTCGGCTTTTCGAAGCGCCGTTGTCGCAGCAGATCAGGGGACTGCATGATGGTCTTTACGACGTCGGATTCTCCCTAGCCAACGAAGTTGGCGATGGCATCATCGTGCATCCCCTTTGGAGCGAGCCTCTGGTGGTGGCGGTTCCGCCACGTCATCCGTTACTTGCCTATAGACTTATTCCACCGGAAGAACTGCTGCGCTATCCGTTGGTGCTTTTCGATCCGCAAGCGTGCGAGGGGCATGCTCGTCTGGTCGATCGTTTGCTGCGCCGACTGGATCAGGAGCCGCTGGTCGCGGACCGGGTTTCATCGCTCGACTTGATGATGACGTTGGTATCTGCCGGCCTTGCATTGGGCCTGACCGGCGCGTCACAAGTTTTCGCGAGCAGAGAGTCGGGGGTGGTGGCGCGGCCGCTGGCGGGGCAGGTGCCCATGGTCACAACCTATCTGCTGCATCTGGATGCAGAGCCATCAGAGACCTTGGCTCGCTTCATCGAGCGGGCCAGCGCTATCGATTCTCAGGCATGTGTCGAACCCTTCTTCGATTCCCGATCTGACGTCGAGGAGGACGTCGCGCCATGAAGAAGACCACATCGGCATTGTTCGCTCTCATTTTGGTGGCCTGCGGTCGTGCTGGGCCGGACACGGTCGAATCCTTGGCCGCGAATCCTGAGCGACTCAGCGAACTGCGCCAGCAATGCAAGATGGATCGCGCAAGGCTTGGCGATGAGCTCTGTAATCGCGCCGCCGAGGCGACCAATCGGCGTTTTTTTGGCGACGGCAAGACGCCGTAGACTCCCCCGAAGGAGTCTCCCAGATTCTGATCGTTGGCACCTCGCCACGATTCATCCGCTTTTTCGCTTTGTACGCTGCGGCACGCTTCTGCCTGCGGTATTGCATCGGTGTTCGCCCAGGCGCGAATTCTTGCTTTTTTCTCGACCTTTGTTCCGATAACGGTCTTTGACCGGTCCTTGGTGAGAACCCAACCTCATGCCTGAGGCACGACGTCGTGCCGATTTTGCGAGGTGTCTGTGCAAGAGAGGGCGAAGACAAGGATGGAAGGTCAAGGCGTGCTGCTTGGCCAGATTGCCGTTGTACTCGGCATCGTGATCGCCGGCGTGTGGACCGCGACACAATGGACGGCCGCCGCCCTGGGCTATCAAGTAAAATGCCGGAGGATGACTTCTCGCGACTTGTGTTGATGCAACGGTTGGCGTGCTGGCTGCAGGGGACGTGGGCGACGAAACGCCGCCACCACCCGTGCAGAATCCGCCCTGGGATTCCCATCCATGCTACTCGGCAGGAACCGCGACGACATCGTAGGCAGCCTTCGCGCGGATGATCCCGGCAACCCGAGTGCTGATCGAAGCCAACCAGGCCGATGCCTTTTGCGGTGGCTTTCAGGGCCTTTGGCCTCATCCTGCGTCAATGATGGCTTGGCCTTCTTCATCAACGCCACCACGCCCGCCGCGATCGGGGTTGCCGCCGAGGTACCGTCATCGCTTGTGGAGAAGCCGGTGAAATTCGTGATCGAGCAGAAGTCCGGCTTGTTGTCCGGGTCGAGCGCGGCCGGGCCCTGGCTACTGTAGCCAACGGACTGCTCGTTCATGCTGGTGGCACCTACGGTCATCACGCGGATGACCGTTCGCGCCCCATCTCTAAATCAGGGCGGCTGGACGAGGATGGCGTCGAAGTCGTCAGGACTTCCTGCACAGCCAAATTCTTGATGCATGTCTTGCAGATTCGGCAGACAGGATCGCATCGAACGGACGGTACGGCCGCCTGAACACGCGTTTCCGAGACGAATTCAGTGGGGGCGTCATCGGTCCGATCTCTTCGACTTCCTCCCCGTTAGCACATCAAACCGGCGTATTGCAATAGGTCCCTCGGGCACGCTCTCCTGATAGAACATGGCTTGACTATGAAACATCCGCGCATACTTCCCGTTTCGCGCGATGAGTTCCTCGTGAGACCCCTCCTCAATGAGACGGCCGTTGTCAAGTACGACGATGCGATCAACGAAACGAGTCAACGCGAGGCGGTGGCTGACGATGACGGTCGTCCGTTGCTCAGCGAGCTCGAGAATGAGCCGCATGATATCCGCCTCGGATTCCGGATCGAGCGCTGAAGTGGGTTCGTCGAAAACGAGCAGGTCGGCCTCGCCGGCATGCGCCATTGCACGTGCGATTGCTAGCCTTTGCCACTGCCCTCCTGATAAGTCGAATCCGCCTGCCATCTCGGTGGTCAAAGGCGTACCCGGGTGGCGAATGAGGAACTCGAGGCCAACTGCCTTCAGGTACTCGTGGGCTTGCCGCATGTCGTGCTCGACGAGGTTCTCGCGCACGTCGAGTGGAAAGCGCGAAAAGTCCTGAAACACGCCGACCACACGCGGAGGATGCTGGGCCGCCGACCACGCCAGCTCGCCCGTCGTCGGCTCGTAGAGCCCGCTCAACAATTTGAGCAGGGTCGTCTTACCGGCACCGTTCTCGCCTACGATCGCAACGACCTCTCGATCGCGAATCTCCAGGTTGATATGATCAAGGGCCGAGCGCTCGGCATCGCGGTATCGCAGACCCACGTTGCGCAACGTCACGCACGGCGCGGCCACCGACGTTTCGCGCACTGGCGGCGTCGGGCGAGCAGGGGCGGCGGCCGGCTTTTGCTCCGCAGCGTGAAGGGCGATCAACTTGCGGAATGGGCGAATGGCATAGGAAACGCGTAACAGATCGCCGATGTTGTAAATGATCGCGGCCAACCCGTCCTTCAACTGAACGAGCGCTCCGAGCAGGAACGCGAGCTGAGCGATGCTGAACTTGCCGATCTGGAATCCGTCGATGACGACATAAAGCGGTAGACCGATGCAGACGCTCGCCGTCAGCGACGTCGCGGCGAGCTTGAGCGCGTTGCGCGTGCGGACTCGCTTGATGGTCTCGAGATAGTTGTCATACAGACCCTGCCACGTGTCCAGCAGGCGCTCCTGCATTCGATAGATGCGCAAGTCCTTGGCGAATTCGGGCTGCGTCAGAATCCGCTCAAGGATGCGCAGCTCGTTGAACGTCGCCGCATGATGCTCCTGTACATCCCAGCTTTCGCGCTCGGCCCGCGCGCGGAACAAGACGGTCGGCACCATACCGGCCAACATCAGGATGGGAATCCACCACGCCGTCTGCGCCGTCAGAAGCAGGATAGGAACGATCATCACGGTCCCGACGCACACTGCATACAGATGCAGGACAAGGTCGCCAATCTGGTCGCTCGCGTCAGTCGCGAGGATCGCCGTTTCGCGCAGATCGGCGTCTTCGTGTATGCTGAGATTCGGAAACGTCGCGATGATCGAATTCACCTCCCGCTTCAGCAGAATGCGGGCCGAATCTCGAAGCGTGTCCACGATGAAGCTCGATATCGCATTCAAGCCATCGTGAAAGCCGCCAAGTATGAAGTAGGCGATGACGAGCGTCATGACAGCGGCTACGGCTGCGTTGGACGTCAGTCGCTCGATGAACTGCGCGTTGATATAGAGCAGCACGCTCGGTATGACGCCGACGATGAGGTTCGACGCAATGGCGAGGCACAGTGTTCGTGGCGCCGCTCGCCACAGTAGTGACAGTGTATCGCCGAGATTGCGCAAGATCTCCCAAGCTTGCATTGGGACTCACTTAGCCCGCAAGGGAGCGGGCTGGACGGAATTTCAAATGCTTGACGACGGAAGGCCGCGCTCCGGAGAATTTGACGAGCCAAGCCTCAAGGTCGGTCACACCGCGAATGTAGTGATACTGAGTGCCAAGCTGGGTGTTGGGGTCTTCCGTCGCGACAATATAAGCCATCAGATGGCGGCGGAAGCGCACCTGATCGATGAGCCCCCAGTCATTCAGAATCATCGACCGATCGGCCAAGCGCAGCAGTGACCTCGCGCTATTGTGGAACATTCGCCGCGCCATCGGCGCATAGCTCGTCTTGCTCGTTTTCTCCGCCGCGAAAGCCGGCAGTGCATCGCGATAGGCGTTTCGCGCCAGCATTTTTGACGTCGCGTAGGGATTCGCGCGATTCAGGCGCCTGTAGTCGTGGTGAAGATGCGGTGGACACGCGAGTGCGAACGAGATCATCCGCGGGTCGAGAAACGGATGGGAGTGGGTGCAGTAGAGATTCAAAGTGTCGAAGTAGGTCGCCCGCGGATAGAGCATCGCCTTGATATAGTCTTGGCCCAAGTATCGCGTTTGCGAATGCCTTACGTGCCCGTTTCCGGAGTGCGCATGACGCTGCACCGCCTCGCGCAGGCGCTCTCCCAGGTAATCCGGAAGTTTCGCGTACCTTTCGGCCGATTCCTTCTCAAGCCACTCGTGCCTCCCAAGGTGGGGCGACAGCGAGGTCAGCACCTTACGAAAGTAAGCTCGCGAGAAGGCTCGAACGCCGAGGTTTTCTGTCACGTACTTGTGGAGCGCTTCGATCCCGTCATGTTCGCGAATCGAATCGAGAATCCAGGGATGCATCGATTCGCCAAGAATGGCATCTCCCCCTTCGCCCGTCATGACGAGCGAGACGTGGTGATCCTGGAACACACGTGCGCAGGCTTCCTTGGCGCGCGGATTGGCGGCTGCGTCGGGCCCATCGACATAGGCGCAGGCATCATCCAGCGTCGGCAGACGCAGGAAATCGTCGGCGTAGATGAACCGGTGAGGAACGCCGCAGTGCCGAACCAGCGCCTCGACGAGCTTGTCGTCCTGGCTCATCGCGAGATCGCCATCCCTGAAGCCCATGGTGGCGCAGAAGGGCGCGGGGCGTCTGCGTGTCGAGAGGCTCGCACCGAGGACAGTATTGGAGTCAACGCCGCCGCTCAACAAGATTCCGCTCGCGCCGGCCTCGATGCGGTCGAGCACACAGGCATCCAGGCGAGCACGAAACGCCTGCTCGAAGTCTTCACGGCGGGAGATCGTGCCGTCGAGCCGGAAAGCGGCTTCCTCGCGCGCCGGCGTCAGCCCGAACGCCCGTCCCGTTCTGTCGATGCTCAGTACGCTGTCTACCGGCATCTTCAGCACCCCTGAGAAGAATGTCGCTCCGCCAGCCAATTCGTTTTCCCCCACCATGACGGATTGCGTCAGGTGCTCCATGCACGAGTCGCGCCTGATTTCTAGCGGCACGAGGCGGCACAGCAAGAGCAGCCTCAGATCGTTGCTTGCCACCCATTGCCCACTCTTGCCGCGCCAGTAGTAAATCGGGTGCGTCGCATAGTGGTCGGTCATCAAGATCACGCGATCCGGCCGGACCGACGCATAGCTGAACTCTCCGAGCACGGCGCATTTCGACGGATCAAGCGGAAGCGCGTCTTTCCGGAATGCCGAATAGAGCGCACCGCTGCCCAGGTCGCGTAACCAACCGCTATAGGCAGTGTCGCCGCCCGACGTCTCGACCCATCGAAGGCACCGACATTCGGCTTCGCACAGGCGGACGTCCATCTCGATCAATGTCGCCCAGCTGCGAGTCATCCTCTTCGCGCTATCGACCTGGACATCGGCCAACGCATCGAGTAGGTCATCGATGTAGGCGTCGACGTCCGCAGTCGCGCCGTTCACTACTACCGTCCAGAGTTTCATATCGATGCAACCCATCCCGTGACGGCCGTTTCAGGATTCATGCGCGCCAGTGCACGATAGTCGTTCAAATCCGTGCCCCCTGGATTGACGATCTCCGGCCTCGATCCCTCGCGACACAATTCGACCCACGCATGTCCGACGATCTTCTCATCCTGCCTTTTAACGCCGATCACCATGTCGCTCGGAATGCCATGCAAAAATGCCAGGGCTTGAACGACGATGCTGGCCGAATAGCACGACGCACCGCCAATTTCGAGCAGGTCGGGTCGGTAGATGAAATCGCAGACTTCCTGAAGATAAGACCGGTCGATATGGCCGACTGCGCCCGCGAACTCGCCCCTGACCGCACCGGGGAAAATCGATTTGAAAATGCCGAGATGGGCGTCGCTGATCGGCTGGCTGAGCAGCATGGCTCGCACGAGGCTATGGGCAAGAAAGACGTACGCGCCGTCATTTTTCATAAAGGGCACCCAGATCGATTAATGCGGCGACGCCGTCCAAGATCAATTTCCTATCGTCGTCCCCCAGTGACCGGCCACCCGCAATCTCATCGATGAGGTCGTCCGGGCGTAATCCTGCGCGAAATCTTCGAGAAATCGTCAAGATCTCGGCCGCTATCCCGGACACACCAAAATACCTTTTCTTTGTCTCGCTATAGAAGATCGTCTCGCCATCAAGCGAAACGAATTCGAGGGACTCGTTCGGATACAACCATATTGAGTCTTGTTTAGTCGAGTGCTTGTACGACATGAATGCCAACCGGGAGAGCGTTTGCGAGGTGCGCGCCCGACGACGCCTAAGCGCGCGCCGCACATCGTTGGTGATTTAAAGCGCTGCTTTACATGCCTTTCACGCCGCGACCAAAGATTCCATCACCGGGAGACGATTTCTTGGATAGAATGACGGCCAGAAACGAGCCATAGGCGACGATTTTGGCGGGTTGAATCGATACAGGATTCATTTTACTCTCCTAATAAAAAAATATTTGCAAAACAACTACTTTTGAGGCTGGCACTTCAGATGTTGAAACTGAAGTGCATTCACAACATCGTGAAATGTCGTGAAATTTCTTCCATTTGTATTGACGGGTGCTGGTCGAGTGAGTTCGATATATATTTATTCATATCTACTTGAATGATTTTAATATCAATCTGGCGTTTCATGTGATGAAGACTCACGGATCAAGCGTTCTATGGTCTCTCGAGTTAAGGGGGTGTGGAACAACACGGCGTCGCAGGATAAGGCGCCCGATCACGCAGACCAGAGGCATGCGATCATCGATGGTCGCTTCGATTTGGAATTCCAAAGGTGGAGTGCAGTACATGTTGACGCGTCCGTGCGCGGTGCCCCTCACCTGTGCCTCCAACCCAACCCAGATATCCTCATGCACCTCGCGTGACGGAATGGAATGGTCCAGCACCTTGCCGGCAGTGTGTGTGCGGCCGCCAGATGGCCGCGTAGCCAACTTCCGCCGCCCAATGGGTGACGGCAGAGTAAGTGGAACGACGGTGGGCGTCCGTCACACCAGAGGCCGAAGCTGTCTGGGGCGACACGAAGCAGACTGCCAAAGATGCAGCCGCCACGATCCTGCTGCGTGACATGCCTGATTTCATACTCTGCTGTCTATTTGGAGGAGGGAAGCGTAAGTCCTGCAAGCCGGGGTCATCGCTCTGTTTGGGTACCCTCGGCCTTGAGTCCTATGATTTGGACGGAATGATCCCCGCGAGCGTTCCATGGATATTCATTCCTGTTATGTCTTAATAGTTCGAATTTCGGTCTGGATTTTTTACGTGATAAAGATTTGCGAATCAAGTCGTCTTGAATAACCCAAGAAAGGTGGTATGCGCAGCAGGAGCTAGCGCAAGGCTGGTACCTCAATACGCTTAGCGCAGATCGGCAGCGGCTTGATAGACCGGGCGGCGCAGGCACCAAACAACTGCTGCCCAGTTGCCGTCGCCGCAGTCTGATTTAGCGCGGGTGACACGCGAAATCCTTACGTCTTCGATTTTTTGAGCCTATGTGGCGACGCGACCGAGCGGGACTTGGGGGCAACGCTGGCCCAACACATAACTCGTTTTCCCAATCGGCATAGCCCAGTAGCAGCAGGTGGTTGCGGTACTCCAGGTCGAGCTGCAGGAGAACATGGCGAGCGTCAAAACGCTGACGCAAGAACTAGGGCTGGACGTCCGGCTAGGGGCGGGCGGTTCAGAATGAGACTGGCCCAGCCTTGCTTGAGGCTGGGAAAAACGGTCACTGCAGTCGAAGCGCTGGTGAGGCCTGCGTAAGTAAACCCACGGTCGGTGGCGAGCGGACAGGGCGCTGGACTTTCTGTATTCTATTAGTTGATTGACAATGGCGTCGCCAGAGTTGTCACCCCGCAAATCGCTCCATCTCCCGCGCCAGCAAATGCCCTGCGCGGTTGACGGTAAAAGCGACGGTAAGGCCTGAAGTCGATCTCAGGCAATCCCTTTAACCACGTGGATTTGGGCGACCTGTTGATGATTGAGTGGGAAATCGGGGCCAAGGTCAACATACTCAACGTCATCGCAAAGCATGTGGTGAGCGGCGGTGAGCATGGAGGCGGCCACTGCGAGAATGGCCTTCTTGGCGCGCGGCGGTCCTTGATGCGCAGGATCTGGGCGCGCAGATTGCTGGTTTGACCCGTACCGCAGCCCAGGCAGCCGTCATCAAAGCGATCTTGAGCCAGGTGCCGCTCTTGCGCACCTGCGTGCTGCGCCGCTTGCCGGCGCTCTCGTCGTTGCGCGGGCACAGGCCATCCCAGGACACCAGGTGGCCGGCATCGGAAAAGCGCGTCATGTCGAGGCCGATCTCCGCCAACAGGGCCTGAGCGGTCAAGTCACTAACACCGAGGATCGTGGTCAGCAGGCGGGCGCCCTATTGGATGGGCACCGATCGGAAAGGTCGGGCTGGAGCGGTACGCCATGGGCAATACTGCGGAAACGAAATGGCTGTCGTTCTCTGTGGCGAAGTCGATTTCCTCTGTCCTGCTTATCCCAGTTTCACCATTCGGGCGTAACACGATGCGCGGGGGGGGCTACAACCTTCTTCTACTGACTCCTAGTTGGCCCCTGACCGCAAGGTCAAGCCATGAAGCCACGCCTTGGATGCTCGCAAACCGTTGTTGCTATTGACCTTCTGCCCGGGTGTCGTGAGAGGAATGACTTGACAAAACAGATAGTCAGTCGCACGCCAGCGCAGAGAGTGGTCCCGGGGCGGCAGGTGCATTCCCGGCGCGAGCCGGGGCCAGCTGTGCGGCGGCTTCGTCGAACTGTTGCCGGCGTGCCGGCATCGACCGGCCTTGGCGAGGGATCAATAGGAAAAGCCCCACTGCGGTGTGACGGCAACGGAGCTTCATGATACGGAGGCCACGCGGGCCAGAGGACTTGCCTGTCCGATAGCCGGCAACCGCTTACCCGCCCGATGCGCCTTCGGCGGGCCGCTGGCCAAGGATCTCGCGGATGCGGGCGAGGTAGGTGTCGCCCACGGTGCGGTGCATGCGCGCCGCCTCGGCGGCGAACTGCTTGCGGCTGGGCGGGCGGATGCCCAGGCTGCGGCAGATCGTGGACAGGTACGGCTTGCGCTGGCCGCCCAGCCGCAGCGCCGCGGTCTGCAGGGCGGCATCGCCGATGCGCCCGCGCAGCCAGGCCAGCACTTGGCGGTCATAGTCGTTTTGCACACGGATGAGGTGTTCCATCGCCGGGCTCCCACTGTTTATCCATACAGGTACTGTAAATATATACAGTATCTTTGGGGAGGCAAGAAAAGTCCGGCTTAGGTAGCGGAAGATGCCCGTAGGTCGCTAGTTGCGTGCTGTGTTCGCCACCTCAATCAGCGCATCCACCACCACGACGCCCTCGGGCCCGGCCATCACCGGGTTCAGGTCGATCGCGCGGATCGCGCCGCCAGCTTCGTGGATCAGGTTGCCAACCTGTACCGCCAGCCGGCACAGCGCCCCGATATCCACCGCGGGCTCGTTGCGCACGCCGCGCAGCAGCGGGGCAATGCGCAGGCCTGACAGTGCGCGTTCCACGTCGGCTGGCCGGCAAGGAGCCAGCAGCACGGCGGTATCGCGCAGCACCTCCACATACTTGCCGCCGTCGCCGATCACCAGCACCGCGCCGAACACCGGGTCCCAGTGTGCGCCAATCATGCATTCGCGCTGGCCGCGCGACATGCGCGCGACCACGATGCCTTCGCAACTGGCGCCCATGGCCTGCAGCGTGCGCGTCTGCGCGGCGAAGGCGCTGGCGACGGCCTCGGGGTCGTTACAGTGCAGGGCGACCAGACCGTGCTCGCTCTTGTGCGGCACTTGCGGCGAACTGGCCTTGACCGCCACCGGCGCGCCAATGCGGCGCCAGGCGGTGACCGCGGCATCGACGTCCTGGCAGAGATAGTGTTCGACTACCGGCATGCCGGCCGCCACCAGGCGCGCCAGGCTGGAGGCTTCGCTGAGCGTAGCGCCCGGCAATGCGCTGGCCTGCAGGGCAGGCGCCGGAGGCACGGGTGGCTCGCCCTCGGCCGCGATCTGCGTTAGCCGCTGCTGGTGCGACAACAGTTGCGCAAACGCGGCCAGCGCTTCGGCTGCGCTGGCGTAAGTCGGCACGCCGGCCTCGCGGAAGGCGTCGGCCACCGGCGGCTGCCAGACCGCCACGGCGATGGGCTTGCCGGCGCTATCTGCAAAGGCCGCGGCATCGCGGGCGAAGCGCGGCACGTCGTAGCCCATGCCCGAAACCGGGATATCCAGCAGGAACAGGTCGGCGCTTGGGTCCTGCGCCACCACCGGCAGCACCTCGCCGAACAGCGCGCTGTTGGTCAGCAGCGCGGCGGTGACGTCGACTGGGTTGGCGGTGGCGGCAAAGCCCGGCAGGCGCTCGGCCAGCGCGGCCTGGGTGGCGTCGGACAGCGGGGCCAGCGACAGGCCGAAGGTCTGCGCCGCATCGGCCGCCATCACGCAGCTCGCGCCGGAATTGCTGACCACCACCAGCCGGCGTCCGCTCGCCTGCCAGTCGCGCAGGTAGAGCGGCGCGCAGCGCGCCAGCGCGTGTGCGTCATCGACGCGCCAGATGCCGTGGCGCGACAGGAAGGCATTGACCGCGCGGTCCTCGTTGGCAATCGCGCCGGTGTGCGAGGCCGCGGCGCGCTGGCCGTCCTGCGAGCGCCCGGCCTTGACCGCCACCACCGGCACATTGCGCGCGCGCGCCACGCGCGCCGCCTCGGCAAGCACCTCGGGATCGGACAGGCTTTCCAGGTACAGCAGGATCAGCCGCACATCCGGATCGTGCGCGACCGCCAGCGCCAGTTCGCTGACGGTGATATCGGCCTGGTTGCCGGTGGCATGCATATGGCGCACGCCAAGGCCCTGCGCGCGCAGCAGCCCGTAGACCATCGCCGCCACGCCGCCGCTCTGGCTGACCACCGCGATCGGCCCGTCCTGCGGCGGCACCTCGATAAACATGGTGGAGAAGCTGGCGATCGCGCCGCTGCCGAAGTTGGCCAGCCCCTGGCTGTTGGGGCCGACCAGCCGCAGGCCGCTGGCGCGCGCGGCGCGCACCATCTCGTCCTGCTGGCGCCGGCCTTCCGCGCCGGCCTCGCCGAAGCCCGAGGCGATCACGATGGCCGCCGCCACGCCCAGCCGCGCGCAGTCGTGCACGGCCTGCACCGCGGCATCGCCGGCGACGATGATGATGGCCAGCTCGGGCACTTGGGGCAGCGCGTCCAGCGTGGGATAGGCGCGCAGGCCCTGGATGGTGTCGCGCTGCGGATTGACCGGGTAGAGCGTGCCGGCGTAGCCGTGCGTCTTCATGTAGTGGGTGGGCCGGCCGCCGATCTTGTGGATGTTGTCGGAGGCGCCGATCACGGCGATGGAGTGGGGAGCGAGCAGGGGCTGGAGCGTGGCAGTCATGACGAGGCAGGTTGCGGTTGAGCGGGAGGGATCAGTCGATGGTTGCGCCGGAGGCCTTGACGACCTTGGCCCACTTGTCGATCTCCTGGCCGAGCAACTGCGCAGTCGCGGGCGGCGCCGTCCATTCGGCGGCAAAACCCTGCGTGGCAAAGCGCGCGCGCACGTCGGCATCGTCCAGTACGGCCTTGAGCGCGGTGCCGAGCGTGTTGAGGACCGCCGGCGGCGTGCCGGCCGGCGCCAGCAGCGCGTTCCAGGCGCTGGCCTCGTAGCCGGGCAGCCCGGCCTGCGCGACCGTGGGCGTGTCCGGCGCGGCAGGCGAGCGCGCGGCGCCGGTGACCGCCAGTGCCTTGAGCTTGCCGTCGCGCACGAAGGGCATGGCCGACAGCATGGTGTCGAACATCACCGTGGCCTGGCCGCCCATCACGTCCGTCAGCGCGGGCGCGCTGCCCTTGTACGGCACGTGCGTCATGCGGGTGCCGGCCATGCTGTTGAACAGCTCGGCCGCGAGATGGGTGGACTGGCCGTTGCCGGAACTGGCGAAGGTCACCTGGCCAGGCTTGGCTTTGGCCAGCGCGATCAGCTCGGCGACGTTGCCGGCCGGCGTGGCGGGCGCGGTCACCAACACCAGCGGGCCGCGCGTCAGCAGGCTGACCGGCGCGAAGTCCTTGCGCGTGTCGTAGCCCGGCTTGCTGAACAGCGTCATGTTGATGGCATGGGCGGTGGTCGCCACCAGCAGCGTGTAGCCGTCGGGCGCGGCCCTGGCGACGGCCTCGGCGCCGATATTGCCGCCGGCGCCGGGGCGGTTCTCCACCACCAGCGGCTGGCCGAGCTTGTCGGACAGCTTCTGCCCGACCACGCGGGCGACGATGTCGGTCGGGCCGCCGGGCGGGTAGGGCACCACCAGGCGGATGGGTTTGCTGGGCCACGCCTGTGCATGTGCCGCGGGGGCAGGAACGGACAGGGCGGACAGGGCCAGCCAGGAAAGCAGGGCGAGCGCGTGCCGCCGGGATGGATTCGGTGCCAAGGGATGTCTCCGGTTGTGGATGCCGGCAGAAGTGGCTGAGGGCGCCCGCCGGCCGGGCACCGCGGCCGCGCTATTCGCGCAGGAAGCGCAGCAGCGTGCCTTCGCCGAAGCGCAGGAAGCCGGCGCGCACGCGGTCGCCGATCGCCACGCCGGGTTCTGCGTGGCCCATTACCCGCGGGCCTTCGTCCAGCGTGGCCAGGACCAGCGTGTAGGGCGCCAGCGCGCGGAAGGCCTCGGTCGGTGCGCGGCTGATCTCGGTCACCGCGTGGACCGTGGCGAAGCCGCTGGCATCGTGCCAGCGCAGTTGCAGGCTGCCGCAGGCACGGCAGGCGTGGCGCTCGGGCGGCTGCCACGCGCCGCAGTCGTCGCAGCGCTGGTAGCGCACCACGCCGGCATTGAGGCCATCGGTGTAGGGATGGGTCATCGCGCGCCCTCCAGGACCAGGCTCACATGGGACGACAGCACGCCGCCGTCGGCATGGAACAGCGCGCGGTGGCGCGGCGCCAGTTGTCGTTCGCCGGCACGGCCGGCCAGCTGCCGCGCGGCTTCCGCGAGATGCATCAGGCCGCCCGCGACGCCGGAATGCCCGAAGGCCAGCAGCCCGCCGTGCGTGTTGAGCGGCAATGCGCCGCCGCGGCTGAAGTCGCCGGCGCGCAGGCGCGCGTGCGCCTCGCCGCGCGCAGCCAGCCCGAGTTCTTCCAGCAGCATGACCAGGGTGATGGTGAAGGAGTCGTAGACCGCCAGGTAGTCGATGCCGCCGGCGTCGCCACCGGCTTCGGCAAAGGCCCGCCGTGCAGCATCGGCAGCGCCGGTCTGCATCACGTCGTCGATCGCGCTCAGATGCTGGTGCCGGTGCGCCTGCCCGGCGCCGGCGATGCGCACCGGCGTGCCCGCGCCGGGCTCGGCCGACACCACCACCGCCACCGCGCCGTCGGAGATCGGGCAGCAGTCAGACAGCCGCAGCGGCGTGGCGATCGGGCGCGACGCGCGCGCGTCGGCGGCGGACAGCGGCTCGCGCAGGTGCGCATCGGGATGCGTGCCGGCATGCTCGCGCATCAGCACGGCAAAGTCCGACAGCGCATCGGCATGCATGCCGGTCTCGTGCAGATAGCGCGAGGCCAGCAGCGCGTAGTAGGCCGGCACCGAGGCGCCGTTGGGCACCTCTGCATGCGGCTCGCCGACCTGCGCCAGCGTCTGGATAGACTGGTCGCGGCTCTGGCCGCTGAGGCGATTCTCGCCGGCAGCCACCAGCACGTGGCGGCAGCGGCCGGCACGCACCAGCTCGTGCGCCAGCATCGCCATCACGCCCCCGGTAGCACCGCCTGCGGCCACGCCGTGTGCGTAGGCCGGCGTGAGCGAGGCGTATTCGCAGAAGCGGTCGGCCAGCATCAGGTGCGGCAGCGTGGTGGCATAGCCGCACAGCACGCCGTCGATATCGCTGCGGGCCAGGCCTGCATCGGCCAGCGCCGCATCGGCAGCCTGCGCCATCAGCGTCAGCGGCGTGCTGCCCTCGAGGCGGCCGAAGCGGGTGTTGCCGGTGCCGCGTACGTAGGTCCGGATTGCCATGTCAGTGCTTGAGCAGCGCGCACTGCGACTTCGATGCCGGCATGAAGGCCTGGTCGCCCGGCACGGTGGCCAGCACCTTGTAGTAGTCCCACGGGTATTTGGATTCCGCCGGCGACTTGACCTCGAACAGGTACATGTCGTGGATCATGCGGCCGTCCTCGCGAATGCGGCCGTTCTTCGCAAAGAAGTCGTTGATCGGCGTCGACTTCATCTTCTTCATCACCGCCGCGGTCTCGTCGGTGCCGGCTGCCTGCACGGACTTCAGGTAGTGCATCACCGACGAGTAAGCGCCAGCCTGGCTCATGTTGGGCATCTTCTTCAGCTTGTCGAAGTAGCGGCGCGACCAGGCGCGGGTGGCGTCGTTCATGTCCCAGTAGAAGGCTTCGGTCAGCACCAGCCCGGCCGCGGTCTTCAGGCCGATTGCGTGGATATCGTTGATGTAGAGCAGCAGGCCGGCCATGCGCTGGGTGTTGTTGCGCGTGAGGCCGAACTCGGAGGCGGCCTTGATCGCGTTGACGGTGTCGCCGCCGGCGTTGGCCAGGCCGACCACCTGCGCCTTGCTCGCCTGCGCCTGCAGCAGGTACGAGGCAAAGTCGCTGGCGCCGATGGGATGGCGCGCGGCACCCAGCACCTTGCCGCCGTTTTCGTTGATCACGGCGGTGGCGGAGTCCTGCAGCGTATGGCCGAAGGCGTAATCCGCCGTCAGGAAGAACCACGACTTGCCGCCACGCTGGACCATGGTGCGCGCGGTGGTGTTGGCGAGCGCATAGGTGTCATAGGCGTAGTGCACCGACACCGGCGTGCACAGGTCGTTGGTGATGCGCTCGGTGCCCGGCCCGGAGAACACCACGATGTGGTTCTTCTGCTTTGCGACTTCGAGCACCGCCAGCGCCGGCGCCGAGGCGGCGACATCGAGGATGGCATCGACATTGGCGGTGTCGAACCATTCGCGCGCCTTGTTGGCGGCGATATCAGCCTTGTTCTGGTGGTCGACCACCACCAGCTCGATCTTCTTGCCCAGCACCTTGCCGCCAAAGTCGTCGATCGCCATCTGCGCGGCGGTGGCGCTGCCGCGGCCGGTGACGTCGGCATACAGGCCGCTCATGTCGAGCAGCATGCCGATCTTGACCACATCGTCCGAGATCGCGGCCTTTGGCTGCTGCGCGTGCGCGCTGCCGCAGGCGAGCGCGGCGGCGATGGCAAGGGCACTGGCCGCCCTGCGGCAAATCGAATAGTCCATGTAGTCTCCCCTGGCTTGTTGTCGTTGGCTATACCGTGGCAATCGGCGTCACTGGCGAACCCACCGCGCCGGGCAGGCGCAGCGGCGGGGCGGTGAGCTGAAAACGCGTGCGCCCGTTGGCACGCAGCCACTCGGCCAGCTCGCGCAGGTACCACAGCTCGCCCAGCGGCAGGCCCAGCTTGAACAGGCAGTGGTGGTGCAGCGGCAGTAGCGGGTGGCTCTTGTCGCCATCGGGCGCGGGGCGGGCCGGGTAGCGCTCGACCGCGTAGTTGTCGGCGATCAGCGCGGCGATGCCGGCATCGGTGATCCAGTTCAGCAGCTTGTCGTCGCGGCCGTCGAGCACACTGCAGCTGTGGTGCAGCAGGGCCTCGTCGGGCTGGCGCTGCATCGACAGCACCACCTCGGCAAAGCCGGTGCGCAGCAGCAGCATGTCGCCTGGCTCGACCGCCACCTTGTCCGCGTCCATCGCGCGCATCAGGTCGTCATAGCCGACGTTGCGGAAGTCCGTGCCGAAGGTGTGCGCCAGATCGACCAGCACGCCGCGGCCCTGCATGCCCTTGACCGCGAAGTTCTCGATGCCCAGCGCCTGGGCGGCGCTGTGGTCGTGGCCGCAGGGATGGGCGGCGAAGTGGTCGTCCTCGGCATAGTCCACCGGGCCGACGATATGCTCGTTGGCGCGGTAGCCGTTGTAGTAGACGCGCTCGGGCCGGCCGTCGCCGTCCGCATCGAACAGCGCGCCCACGTGCGCCAGCGAATCCCATTGCGTGCTGTACTGCAGGCACAGCAGCACCTGGTCGTCGCTGATGACGTCGGTGGCGGCGGGATCGACCTTGGCCAGCGGGAAGTTGACGTAGGGGATGTCGTCGCGGAAGGTCGGGCGCAGCACCGGCGGGTGGCGGCGCGGGTTGAGCTTGTTGCCGCCGGGGTAGTCCAGCGGCAGCGACAGGCAGAAGCTGATGCCGGCCTGCACCTCGCGCGCACCCTTGACCACCTGCTCGGGGCCGATCAGGTTGACGCGGCCAAGCTGGTCGTCAGGGCCGAAGTCACCCCAGTTGGAACCTTGCGGACGTTGCTTCCAGCGCATCGGTCATGCCTCCTCTCGCGTGCGTGGCCGGGTGGCCGGCCGGTCTGTGGTGGAGATGGCGCCCCCGTGGGAGCGCCAGTTGGCGCAGACGGCGTCTGCCTCGCGCCGCAGCGCGCGCGCCATGGCGGCCTCGCGGCCGGTAATGCGTTCATTGAGGGCGGCGATGCTGAGCGCGCCCAGCGGGTAGCCGTCCGGGCCCGGCAGCGCAATGGCGATGCCGCCCATGCGCTCGACCACCACGTCCAGCAGCACCGCGTAGCCGCGCTCGCGCGTGGCCTGCACATGGCCGAGCAGCATCTCGCGGCTGAAGCGGGGGTAGCGGCGCATGGCAGGGGCGATGCCGTCGAGCATGGCATCGACCTCCACATCGGGCAGGGCGGCCAGCAGCGCCAGGCTGCCGGCGCCGATGCCGAGCGGCCGGCGGCTGCCGATCTCCAGGTAATTGGCGCGGATCGGGAAGGTGCCCAGCCGCAGTTCGATGCAGACGGATTCGCAGCCGCTCGGCACGGACAGGATCGCGCTGTCCTCGAAGGCATTGGCCAGCCGGATCAACGCCGGGCGCACCAGCGGGCGCAGGTCGGTGCGCTGCAGCGTGGCGGCATGCAGGGCCAGCCATTCGGGGCCCGGCGTGAAGGCCTTGGTGGCGGGGTCGCGCTGCACCAGGCCTTCCGCCGTCAGCGTCTCCAGCAGGCGCAGCGCCGAAGCCTTGTCGACGCCGGCGGCCAGCGCCAGGTCGGTCAGGCGGCTGTTGCGCACGTCGGTCAGCGCGCGCAACAGGCGGCAGGCCTTCTGCAGCGAGGTGCTCGGGGTGGTCACGCGGGTTGTCTCCTGTCCGGTTTTCGTTGCGTGAAACCGGTATGTGCCGTTATAGCCAATGAAATAATGGTTTGCATTCTGCAATGCTATAAAGTTTTGCGGGATGAAACCCCAGGTCGGGCATCCACGGAGCCGGGAGTAGGTGTCTTGTGTGTTGTCGTACAACATATTTCGCCAGGAAGCCGGGCCGGCGCCCACGCCTCGCGCAAGCGCCGGGTAAGCCATTGAACGGCCAGGATTGAGCCTCTTATTTGCCCCGTGTAAGGGAAATCCCCCAGCCAGCCAGCGCCTACACTCGTTAGAATGTCATCAGACAACGTAACACTGCCGATTGCATGGCAGCGCCAGTCCAGCCCGCCCGGAGCAAGGAACAATGAGTGAAGCGAACCCCGCGCAGGCAGCGCGCCCCCTCTACATCACGATGCACCCCGACGACAACGTCGCCATCGTGGCCAACGACGGCGGCCTGCCGACCGGCACCACCTTCCCGTGCGGCCTGACGCTGGTCGAAGCTGTCCCACAGGGCCACAAGGTCGCGCTGGCCGACCTGCGCGAAGGCGATGCGGTGATCCGCTACAACGTGGTGATCGGCTATGCGCTCAAGGACCTGCCGCGCGGCAGCTGGATCAACGAGCGCGTGATCCGCATGCCGGCTGCGCCGGAACTGCACGACCTGCCGGTCGGCACGCGCGTGACGCCGCTGCCGCCGCTGGAAGGCTATACCTTCGAGGGCTACCGCAATGCCGACGGCTCGGTTGGCACGCGCAATATCCTCGGCATCACCACCACCGTGCAGTGCGTCGAGGGCGTGGTTGAGTTCGCGGTGCGCCGCATCAAGGAAGAGCTGCTGCCCAAGTACCCTAACGTCGACGACGTGGTGGGCCTGGAGCACACCTACGGCTGCGGCGTGGCGATCGACGCGCCCGATGCCAACATCCCCATCCGCACCATCCGCAATATCGCGCTGAACCCCAATTTCGGCGGCGAGGTGATGATCGTCAGCCTGGGCTGCGAGAAGCTGCAGCCCACGCGCCTGATCGGCGCCGGCACCATCCCGATCCAGAAGGAAGGCGAGCCCGACGTGGTCTGCCTGCAGGACGAGCAGCACGTGGGCTTCGCCTCGATGATCGATTCGATCATGGTCACCGCGGAAAAGCACCTGGAGCGCCTCAACGCGCGCCGGCGCGAGACCTGCCCGGCCTCCGACCTGGTGGTCGGCGTGCAGTGCGGCGGCAGCGATGCCTTCTCCGGCGTCACGGCCAACCCGGCGGTGGGCTTTGCCACCGACCTGCTGGTGCGCGCCGGCGGCACGGTGATGTTCTCGGAAGTGACCGAGGTGCGCGACGGCATCGACCAGCTCACCGCGCGCGCGGCCACGCCGGAAGTGGCCGAGGCGCTGGTGAAGCAGATGGCCTGGTACGACCAGTACCTGGAGAAGGGCAAGGTCGACCGCAGCGCCAACACCACGCCGGGCAACAAGAAGGGCGGCCTGTCCAATATCGTGGAAAAGGCCATGGGCTCGATCGTCAAGTCCGGCACCGGCCCGATCCACGGCGTCAGCGGCCCGGGTGAGAAAGTCACGCAGAAGGGGCTGATCTATGCGGCCACGCCCGCGGGCGACTTTGTCTGCGGCACGCTGCAGCTCGCCGCCGGCATGAACCTGCACGTGTTCACCACCGGACGCGGCACGCCCTACGGGCTGGCCGAGGTGCCGGTGATCAAGGTGTCGACCCGCAACGACCTGGCGCGGCGCTGGCACGACCTGATGGATGTCAACGCGGGCCGCATCGCGACCGGCGAAGCCACCATTGAAGAGGTGGGCTGGGAGCTGTTCCACACGCTGCTGGCGGTGGCCAGCGGCAAGAAGTCATGGGCCGAGCACTGGAAGATCAAGAATGCGCTGGTGCTGTTCAACCCGGCGCCGGTGACCTGAGTCCCAGTTGCGCGCTCAGGCGTGGTGGGGGCTCGCGCTGCAGTTCAGACAGGATCTGCTCGGCCAGGAAGTCGCAGGGCGGCCGCTTCGACTTTGCGCTGCGCGCGAGCACCAGCTCCAGCGAGGCCAGCTCGGGCAGCCCCTGGGCCTGGCCAAGGATGGTGAAGTGCGCCGGGACCGCGCAGCGCGCCAGCGGCGCCACCGCCAGTCCCGCTTCGACCATGCTGAGCAGGCCGAGCAGGCTGGGGCTCTCATAAGACATGCGATAGGCGATCCTGGCTTGCTCCAGGCTGCGAATCGCAATGTCGCGGGCGACGCTGCCCGACTGGAACACGGCGATGGGTAGCGGCCGCTCGTTCCAGATCTCATGCGCGGCCGGCGAGGCGGCCCACACCATCGGCTCCAGCCGGATGAACTCGCCGGACAAGCCTTTGACCCGCGTTGCGCAGACCAGGTCGACCGCGCCGTCCTTGACCATGGGCGCCAGCGCCACGCTCGGCTGCCCGATGACCTGGATCTCGACCTTGGGGTAGGTCGCGGAGAACTTCTTCAGGATCGCGGGCAGCAGTGACGAGGCATAGTCGTCCGGCATGCCGAGTACCACGCGCCCGGTCACGTCGGGTCGGACCACCGCGGCCCAGGCCTCATCGCGCAAGGCCAGCATGCGGCGCGCAAAGCCCAGCAGCACTTCGCCTTCCGGCGTCAGCAGCACGTTCCTCGGCTTGCGCACGAACAGTGGCTTGCCCAGCGCCTGCTCGAGTGCCTTGATCTGCATGCTGACCGCCGACTGCGACCGATGGACGAGTTCCGCCGCACGAGAAATGCTGCCAGTGTCGGCAACCGCCACCATCATCGTCAGCACATCGAAGTCAAGCGCTTTCATTGGTATCAGAAATACTGAAGCAACAGATCAATATTACGCGTTTTTCTTAACCGTCGGCGATCGGCATACTGCTCGGAATCGTTTGAAAACCTATGGCACAGCCGATCATGGACCACCCGTTGCGCGACAGCCTTGCGCGTGAATTGCATGCCCGACCCTTCCTGCGCATCGGCGGCTCCGCCTCGCTCGCGCACTTTGCCATCTATGCCGACGGCGATACCGCGGTCCACCACGCCTTGCTGACCTCCTTGTGCCGGCTGACCGGGCTGGAAGAACCGGCCGATGGCGTGACGCACTATTCAGGGCGATGGGGCGATGACAAGCAACTGAAGTGGGAGCGGCACACCGAATTCTCCACCTTTACCTTCGTGGCCCGGCGTGGCGACACCGACTACTTCTCCGACCTCGCCACCTCCCATATCCCGGCTGACTGGTTCGACAACTTCGCCGGCAAGCGCCTGGTGGCGCTGCGCATGGAACTCGTTTCAGGCGAGGCCGCTGCCTATGCCCGCGACAACGTGCGGCAATGGATCGACGGTCCCATCCTGGCGGGCAGCCATGTGCTGGGCGGCGGGCAGGTGTTCTGCGACTGGACCATTCCGCCGGATGGCTTTTCGCGCTTCCTGGTGATCGACAACGGCTTCCGCGAAGTGCAGGGCGGACGGCTGCTGCAGCGGCTGTACGAGATCGAGACCTACCGGATGATGGCACTGCTGGCCTTGCCGGTGGCGCGTGAGCTGGGCCGCAGCGTGGACAACCTGCAGCGCTCGCTGGCGCCGCTGATGCGCAGCATGGACACGAGCCAGGGCGGGCGCCACGATGCCGAGCTGCTGGAGCGGCTGACGCACCTGGCGGTGCGCATCGAGGCGCTGGCTGAATCGGGCAACCGCTTCAGCGCGTCGCGCGCTTACGAGAAGCTGGTGCTGGCGCGCATCCAGGAACTGCGCGAGGAGCGGATCGAAGGCATCCCGACCATCGCCGAATTCATGGAGCGCCGCTTCGCCCCGGCGATGGAGACGTGCCGCTCGGTCTGGGCGCGGCACGAGCAGTTTGCCGGCCGCGTGGCGCGCGCACTCGACCTGCTGCGTACGCGCGTCAACCTGGCGCAGGAGCAGGACACCACGCGCCTGCTCGAGGGCATGGATCAGACCGCGCGCAGCCAGTTGCGCTTGCAGCACGCGGTCGAAGGGCTGTCGGTCGCGGCCATTTCCTACTATGTGCTGTCGCTGGCGGGGACCGGGCTCAAGGCGATGCATGCGGTGCATATCCCGATGGACCCGGAACTGATCAAGGGCTTGCTGATCGTGCCGGTGGTGTTGCTGGTGCTGCGCGCTACAAGGCGCAGCAAGCATGCGGGGCATAAGGCGCCCGCGGCGCAGTCCGCAGCGAATCAAGTCGTGTAGTGGTTCGGCGCTAGGTTCGGCCGCGCAACGGCTTGAGCAGGTGGGACAGCCCGTTATGGTCGAGCTCGTGCATCAGCGCCAGCAGGCCGCCGATTTCCCCAGGCGGAAAGCCTTCGCGGGCGAACCAGTTCAGGTAGTTTCCAGGCAGGTCGGCGATCACCGTGCCCTTGTGTTTCCCGTAAGGCATGGTGACGGTGACCAGCCGCTTCAGTGCGTCGGCGTCGAAGGCGGTCATGGAAAGCGGAAGGTGAGAAGGCGCCACGCTACCACAGTCGGGAATCAGGAACCCATGCTCCCGTAGTCGGAGGCCGGGTATTCAGGCAAGCGAAAGGGGTCATTCGCAAAATAGAGATTTACGAAGCCCCCAAATCGCGCGGAAATTACGCTCTGGTCATCGCTTGAGAGTTTCCGGTCTCGCCAAGCAAAATGATGAGGGCACCGGTATCAAAGCGACTCATGAGCAAAATAAAAGCGGCGGCAGCGCGCCCCACGGATGTGATCGATCCAGTCGGGGAGGGCGAATTCTGCCTGGATAATCCCGCGCTGGAGAGCATCGGTGTCCGGATCACCCAGTGGCGCCGCGATTACGTAGAGCTTGAACTCCCTGTCGGGCCTGAAATGCTCAACCGCAGCCGGGTGATCCATGGCGGCACCCTCTGCACGCTGCTCGATGCTGCCACCGGCTACTCAGGCCTTTATTCGGCGCCGGGCGACACGCCTCTCCATGCCGTCACGCTGTCGCTGACATCGAACTTCCTGAGCAACGGCACGGGTCGCCTGCTGACGGCGAAAGGCTTCGTCGACCGGCGCGGCCGTTCCATTTTCTTTTCGCGCGCGGAGGTCTGGCTGGACCATGACTTGCTCGTCGCCACCGGTGTCGCCACGATGAAGTACCTGAAATAGCGGCCTAAGCAGTCAGCGCCGCTGCGCCAGCCAGATCCCCGCCGCGATCGCGGCCAGCCCGACCGCGTGGTACCAGCGCGGCCAGTCGCCCAGCAGCAGCGTAGACAGCAGCGCCGCGAACACCGGCGTCAGCGTGATGAAGAACACCGGTAGCTGCGCGCCTGCCCGGGCGATGGCGCGGTCCCAGGCAAAGTAGGCGAGCAGGGAGGGGATCGTCGCCACATAGAGCAGGATGGCTGCGACCTTGCCGCTCCATTGCAGCGGCTGGTCCAGCGTCATCAGTTCCCACGCCGTCACTGGCGCGCTCGCCACCAGGCCGGCGACGATCTGCGCGAACAGCAGCACGGGCAGCGGCAAGTCGGGACGCTGCTTGCGCAGCAGCCAAGTATAGGCGCTCCAGGCGATGGTCGCCGCCAGCATGAACAGGTCGCCAGCGACGAAATCGAGCTGGGCCAGCCGGCCGAGGTCGCCGCGCACCAGTACAAAACACACCCCTACCAAGCACAACAGCGCGCCGGCGACATGCCATGGCTTTACCCGTTCACGGAAGAAAGTCGCGCCGATCACCAGCAGGAACAGCGGCGTGGAGGCGCCGATCAGCGTCACATTGATCGGCGTCGAAGTGGTCAGCGCCAGGTACTGCAAGGCGTTATAGCTGGCGATCGACAGCATGCCCATGGCGAAGATCACGCCGGCATGCCGGCGCAACGTCGCGCGATGCTCGATCACGCCGCGCCAGGCATAGGGGGCCAGCACCAGCCCCGCCAGCAGCCAGCGCACGAAGTTCAGGGTAATGGGCGGCACCGTGCCGGCGGCGAGGCGGCCGACGATGGCATTCCCGGCCCAGCTCAGCGGCGGGAAGGTCAGCAGGAACAGGGTGGTCCAGTCGATGTGCCTGGCGCCGTGGATTCTGGCGTGCATGGGAGGTGTTGGTCTTGTTGGTGCCGCATTATCCGCCAGGACCGGCATATCGCGCGCCAGGGTCTTCAGTAAAGCAAAGGCCCTACGTCGACCCCCGTTCAACGATCCGGAATCCGACATCGACGACCGGCTCGGCAACCGTTTCCCCCCGACACCGGTCCAGCAACATGCGCGCCGCCAGCTTGCCGATGTGCGCCCCATCGACCTGCACGGTAGTCAGCGACGGTTCCATGTGCGCCGCGAAGTCGGCATCGCCAAATCCGCACACGGCCAGGTCCTGCGGAATACGCAGGCCGCGTGCCAGGGCTTCCACGATGACGCCTTGCGCGAGCTGGTCGGAACTGCAATAGATCGCTTCGATGCCGGGATCCCTGGCCAGCAGTTCGGACAATGCCTGCCGGCCCAGCGCCAGGCTGCTCGGCGCCGGCACCACGGCGGTCGGCACCTCATGCCCGACCGTCGACAGGAAGCCTTCGCGGCGCACGGCCGCGCGCTGGTCGTCGCCGGTCGCGATACCCAGCCTGCGCCATCCCTTGCCGAGGAAGAAGCCGGCAATCGCGCTGCCGACCTTGACGTGGGAGAACCCCACTGCCATATCGACGGGCCGGTCGGTCAGGTCCCAGGTTTCGACGACGGGGATCCCGGCGCGCCGTAGGCGATCGCGGGACACCTGCGAGTGGATCAGGCCGGTGACGATGATGCCGTCGGGGCGGCGGCTGATCATGGTGCCGAGCAGCGCCTCTTCACGGGCATGGTCATAGCCGGTCTGGCCCAGGATCAGCTGGTAGCCCGCCGCGTCCAGCGCGTCGGTCAGCGCCTTGATGGTCGGCAGGAACTGCGCCACCGCGATGTTCGGCACCAGCGCGGCCACCGTCAGGCTGCGGCGCGACTTGAGGCCGCCGGCCAGCAGGTTGGGGATGTAGCCGGTGACCTCGACCGCCCGCTGCACGCGCGCAATAGTCTTCTCGGATACGACGCCAGGATTGCTCAGGGCCCGCGACGCGGTGATCAGGGAGACCCCGGCCTCACGTGCCACGTCATGCAGCGTCACGGACTTGGGGGCGTTGGAGTCGCTCATGCCAGTTCAGACTTAGGGAAAATCGCTATGCCGGTCCCGCAGTTTGCGGTTGACCGTGGTAAATGACAACGTTAGCATCCTTCTATCCCGCGCAGCAACGGTTCCATGCGGGCAGAAAGATCATGGGTTTAGCCTGTCCTGTTCCTCCAGGGGGGCAGTGCATCGCATTATACCCAATCGTCTCGCTCAAAAATGATAACGTTGTCATAATCGGGAAGAGGCCCACGGGCCGGCATCGAACCCATCACGTACTTCACGCACACATGACCCTTTCCAACCGACCCGCCGACACCATCACCCGGATCCGGCTTTCTTCCTGCTACCTGCCGCTGGCGACCCCCATCAGCGACGCCAAGGTACTGACGGGCCGGCAGAAGCCGATGACCGAGGTGGCCATCCTGTTCGCGGAAATCCAGACCGCCAACGGCCACGAGGGCCTGGGCTTCAGCTATTCCAAGCGCGCAGGCGGGCCCGGCCAGTTTGCGCACGCCAGCGAAATCGCCCCGGCGCTGATCGGCGAAGACCCGAGCGATATCGCCCGGCTGTGGGACAAGCTGTGCTGGGCGGGCGCGTCAGTCGGCCGCAGCGGCTTGTCGACGCAGGCCATCGGCGCCTTCGACGTGGCGCTGTGGGACCTGAAGGCCAAGCGGGCAGGGCTGTCGCTGGCCAAGCTGCTTGGCGCGCATCGCGATTCCGTACGCTGCTACAACACCTCGGGCGGCTTCCTGCACACGCCGCTGGACCAACTGCTTGTCAATGCCGCGGCGTCGGTCGCACGCGGCATCGGCGGCATCAAGCTGAAGGTGGGCCAGCCGGACGGCGCGCTCGATATCAAGCGCGTGGCCGCCGTGCGGGAACACCTGGGCGACGCCGTGCCGGTCATGGTCGATGCCAACCAGCAATGGGACCGCCCGACGGCGCAGCGGATGTGCCGCACCTTCGAGTCGTTCAACCTGGTATGGATCGAAGAGCCGCTCGATGCCTACGACCACGAAGGCCATGCCGCGCTCGCGGCCAAGTTCGACACCCCGATCGCGACCGGTGAAATGCTGACCAGCGCTGCCGAGCACTGGGACCTGATCCGCCACCGCGCCGCCGATTACCTGATGCCGGATGCGCCGAGGGTAGGGGGCATCACGCCGTTCCTCAAGGTGGCGGCGCTGGCGGAGCATGCGGGACTGATGATCGCGCCGCATTTTGCGATGGAACTGCATGTGCACCTTGCCGCCGCATACCCGCGCGAGCCCTGGGTCGAGCATTTCGACTGGCTGGAGCCGCTGTTCAACGAGCGGCTCGATATCCGCGATGGCCGCATCACGGTGCCGACAGCGCCCGGGCTCGGAGTCACGATCAGCGAGCAGGCCCGGGCCTGGACGCGCGAGCACGCCGAATTTGGCAACCAGTCGTAAGCAAGCCCGGCACACCGGGTCGTGAGAACACAGGAGACAACCGATGAAAAAGCTGATTGCATCCGTGCTGCTGGGCGCAGCCATGGTTACCGCGCATGCCGCGTGGCCGGAAAAACCCGTGACACTGCTCGTTCCCTTTCCCGCGGGCGGATCGACCGACAATGTCGCCCGCATCCTCGGGGCCAGGCTGCAGGCGCAGTTTGGCGGCAGCTTCGTGGTCGACAACAAGCCGGGCGCAGCCGGCATGATCGGCGCCGCAGTGGCCAAGCGCGCACCGGCCGATGGCTACACCGTGTTCGTGTCGTCGCTGGGGCCGTTCGTGATCGGTCCGCACCTGGTGAAGAATCCCGGCTACGATCCGCTGAAGGACTTTGACTACATCAGCGTCGCGGTGCAGGCACCCAACGTGCTGGCGATTCCCGTCAATTCGCCGCACAAGAGCCTGCAGGATGTCATCGCTTTCGAGAAGGCCAATCCCAACAAAATGACGTTCGCCTCTGCCGGCAATGGCACCAGCGACCACCTTACCGCGGAGCTGTTCTGGCAGCAGACCGGCACCACCGGCATCCATGTTCCCTACAAGGGCGGCGCGCCGGCGATGAATGACCTGCTCGGCGGCCAGGTCGATGCCACCTTCATGAACATCAACACCGCCGTGCCGCATATCAAGGCCGGCAAGCTGCGCGCGCTCGCCATCACCAGCAACAAGCGCTCGCCGATCCTGCCAGATGTGCCGACCATGGAGGAGTCCGGGTTCAAGGGCGTGACGGTCTACTCCTGGCAGGCCGTGGCCGCGCCGAAGGGGTTGCCGCCGGAGATCAAGGCCAAGCTGCATGCCGCCGTCGTCGCGGCGCTCAACGACCCGGCGGTCAAGCCCAAGCTGCTCGAGGTGGGCTTCGAGATCGTCGCCAATACGCCGGAGCAGTTCACGGCGTTCCAGGCGTCGGAGTATGCGCGCTGGAAGAAGGTCATCGAGGTGGGCAAGATCACGGCGGATTGAGGCCGGCCAGCCCGGACAATGCCATCGACGATCCAAACGGCGTTGTCCGGGCGTGAGCTCAGGTTGCAAGCACCAATGCCAGCCCCCCGACCAGGATGAGGCTGCAGGCCCAGACCTTATCCAGGTTGAACCAGCTCCGCGACACGAACTTCAGTCCGAGGTAGCGGTAGACCAGCCATGCCAGGACACCGCCCACCGCGATCATGGCCAGGGTATGCACGACGGCGACCACCAGCGCCATGCCCAGGTTGGCGCTGGCCAGCGCGGAAGCCGCCTGATGTCCCGGGTCGGTATCGGCACGGCAAAGTCCCAGATAGATCGGCACCAGCATCAGCCCGGCGCCGTGCGCGATCGCCACGGCAAACGACCATAGCGCGAGCCGCGATGGCGCGATGCGCACCAGCGCCCGTGGATGGCGCTGCCAGATCAGCAGCGCGACGCCAAAGCCCATGACGAGCACAGCCGCGCCGATCCGGATCTGCGCTTGCCATGCGAGCAGCGCGGCAAGCATGCCGAATGGCAGCGTCACCGCAAACACCGCCAGCGCGTGCCCGAAGGCGAGATACCCCAGCGCCGTGATCAGCGCGCGCTGGCTTTGCGCCAGCAACCCGTTCGACACCGCCAGCGGCCAGCCCATCGCGGGGTTGAGCCCGTGATAGAGGCCGCTTGCCAGGACCGCCGACCAGAGGCCGAGCTGCTCCCAGGAGTTGCCGATCAAGGTCTGACCGACGGATAGCAGAACGAATCGGTCGAGCAGTCCCCGCCTTCCAGCCGGATCTGGTGAGCCCGGTAGCCTTCCGGGAAATCGACCCAGTAGTCATCGGCCAGCGTCAGGCCGCCGTTGGGACCGGCATGCGCCATTACCTGCGTCCCGGGAACGCCGTCGGGGTAGAACTGGTTGTCCCAGGTCGAGTAGAGCGAGTTGGTCCAATAGACGCGCTTGCCGTCGCGGCTGATCTCGACCATCTGCGGACCGCCCGTGAAGGGCTTGCCATTCGGATGCGGCGTGCGCCGCGCAATGCCGCCGATATGGACCGATCCGGAGAGCTTCGGCTTGCGCGGGTCCGTCACATCGTACTGGCGCATCTCGCCCGTGCCCCAGCAGGAGACATAGAGGAACTTGTCGTCGAGGGACAGATCGATGTCGGTCACCAGCGGCGGCACGGCGCCAAATCCCTGCAACAGCGGCGGCAGCTGATCGGCTGCGGCAGGTTCAGGCGGAATGGTCGCCGTCTTCTCGACGTGGAACTTGCCGCCTTCGCGCCACCAGGTCCAGATCGAGCCTTCCAGGTTGGTGGTGTCGACCACCACGCCAACGAAGCCGTATTCCCGGATCGGGTCGTGCGCCGGCCTCACTTCCAGGGCCATCTGGTGATTGGCGCCGAGGTCGAGCGTCTGCACGTTGCGCCGCGCGCGCAGGTCCCAGAAATGCAGCTTGTGGCCGTACTTGTTGGACAACAGGTCCTCGGCCACGATGCCGTTCTCGAATTGCGGCGGCAGGGCCCATTCGCTGGACACCATGTAGTCGCGCGGCAGGTTCCACCAGAAGTCGTAATGCTTCTCCTGCGCGCCGCGGTCGATCTCCCATCGGCCGAGGACGTCGAAGGTTTCGCAATCCATGATGAAGATGCCGGGAGGGCCGTCCGTACCATCCTTGCCGCCACCGCCAAGCGTGCTCACGTAGATGCCCTCAGGTCCGCAATGGATGGTATGGGGCCTTGAGTAGCCTGTCTTGCGGAAGACTTCGTCGGGCTCGATGATCTTGTGGATGCGCGCCTGGGTCGGATGCGGCTTGGTGTCCACGATGTATATGCGCGAAGAGCGCATGCCCGGAATGACCAGGTAGCGCCGCTCGAGGAAAGCGTGGCCGGTCAGTGGCGACAGCGCCGACGAGCATGCATTCCACCCGAAGTGATGCAGCTCGTCGCCCGTGTTCGCCATCGGCACGGTGTGCACCACCGTGCTGTAGGTGGGCGAGCCGGGTTTGACATCGATCACCGCGAGGGCGTCTGGCTTGGAGGCGTCGGGGCTGAGCAGCAGCGTATAAGCAAATGCTTCCGCTGGCGCGCTCATTGCAAGTTCCGGCGAGGCGTGAAACGTCGGATCTGGCCGCATGTTCATGGGTGAGCCCTCCTGGTTCTGCCGGATCACACGTCGCAAGCTCACCGCAATATCGCCGAAACGGGCTTCCGATGTGCACTTCGAGCCTACTTAGACTAGGACGTTCTCAATTCCTAGTCAACGCGAGAGGCACGGGCGCGCTGGCGCGGCGCGCAGGCTGGCTGCAGAAAAAACGCGCTGGCTACATCGCTTCCTGAGCGCTGATGGCGCCGCTGCCAATGATCTGCTCCATATGCAGCTTCGAAACACCGGCATCGAAACGGGCGCGATTGCCGCCGAGAATCTCGGTTGCCTGCCCCGCGACCTTCAGCAGCGTTGCCACGGCCGCGAACATGGTCGGCGCAGCGCTTAGTCTCTGCTTCGGCCCGGACAACGTCAGGGCTCCTACCAGTTCTCCCATGGCACCGAATACAGGCGCTGAGGCAGCAGCGGTTTCGGCATCCCGCTCGCCATATGACACTGCCCAAAGGCGCTCGCGCACCTCGCGCCAGCGCGGGTCGTTGGGCTCGCTGAAGGCGAGCAGCACCTTGCCCGAGGCGCCGCGGTCGATGGGGAATTCATCGCCGACACCGATCGACACGCGTACGGCGCGCGCCGGCTCGACGCGATACAGCACGAGTCGCCGATCCCCTTGCCGGACGTAGAACGATGCAGTCTCGCCGAGTTCGCGGCTGAGCTGCTCCAGCAGGTGCTCGATGACGGGACCGACACGGAACGAGCGCTGATAAATGGCCGCCAGCCGCAGTGGCTGCGGGCCGATCGCATACTGCCCGTCCTCCAGCTTGCGAATAAAGCCGCCGTGCTCCAGGGCAGCCAGCAGGCGTAACACAGTGCTCTTGTACAGATTCGTGCGGCGGGACAGCTCCGTCAGCGTCAGGCGCTCATCGGTCGGACCGAATGCGCCAAGGATGGCAAAAGCGCGATCCAGTACGGCCACGCCGCTGGAACCCTCGGATGCAGCGGCGTCGGTAACGTCACGCGACGCGGATGTTTGGTTCTCGTCCATGGATTGGATCTCCAGATAGTTCTGCCTAGTAGAACACAACGCCAGAAATGGCGAAAGATAAGGGTATACCCTCCTACTCCTCGCATTGGCTTGGCACTAAAGTTCTATTCAATAGAACATCGTTCTATCAAGAAGAACAGAAAAAGGGCGATGAGCGCTGGGCAGGTTCGTCCGTCGAGCCCGTAGACGGCACTGGCAGTCCCCCGGCAAAGCGCATCGCGCTGCCAGCCGACCAACGGCGCAGTGCGCCACCTTCCCGCATTTCTTAACCAGAGCGACACGCTCGTCGGACGGACACATGCAGCCGTCTGAACAGGAGACGACATGAATCACAATTTCCCTAATCACCGGATCGCCACGGCGCCTGGGCAAACCTTTGATCGCGCCCTGCTTGGCTGTGCCTTGTCGGCGTTGCTCGCCGTTGGCGCCACAGGCGCAATTGCGGCCGATGCCTACCCCTCGCAGCCGGTCCGGCTGATCGTGCCATTCCCACCCGCTGGCGGCACCGACGTGCTGTCGCGGCTGGTGTTCAACAAGATCGGCATGGCCACCAAGTGGAACGTGGTGGTGGAGAACCGCGCCGGTGCCGGCGGCAATATCGGGCTCGATAGCGTGGCCAAGGCAAAGGCCGACGGCTACACGCTGGGCATGGGACAGACCGCCAACCTCGCGATCAATCCCGCGCTGTACCCCAAGATGCCCTACAACGCGCAGAAGGATTTCACGCCGGTGGCGCTCGTGGCAGCACAGCCGGTGGTGCTGATCGTGCGCAACGACGCGCCCTACAAGAACGTTGCCGAGCTGGTGGCCGCGGCCAAGGCGAAGCAACTGTCGATGGCGTCCGCCGGCACGGGCACGGTCGGACACCTGACCGGCGAGATGTTCGCGCGGCGCGCCGGCATCAAGCTGCTGCATGTGCCGTACAAGGGTGCCTCGCCAGCGCTGACCGACCTGATGGGCGGGCAGACCGATTTCTATTTCGCCACGCCGCCAATTGCCATGCCCATGATCAAGGCCGGCAAGGTCCGCGCGCTGGCGGTGACCTCGGCCAAGCGCATGCCGTTGCTGTCGGCGGTGCCTACCATTGCAGAGTCAGGCTACGCCGGCTTCCAGGCGGAAGACTGGAAGGCGCTGGTGGCGCCGGCCGGCACGCCGCCGGAGGTGGTGGCGCGCCTGAATGCCGAGGTCAACAAGGCGCTGGCGCAGCCGGACACCATCAGCAAGCTGCGTGAAGAAGGCAGCGAGCCGCGCGGCGGCTCGGCCAAGGACCTGGGCGCCTTTATCCAGAGCGAGAACACGCGCTGGGGCGAAATCGTGCGCCAGTCCGGCGCGCGCGTCGAATAATCCATCCAGTCGCGCTACGGCGGCCGTGCCGTCGTGGCGCCACGCCATCGGAAGCCAGCCATGCAAAAGCCCTTGCGCAATATCCGCGTGCTCGACCTCACCAACGTGCTGGCCGGGCCATTCTGCTGCCACCAGCTCGCCCATATGGGTGCCGAGGTCATCAAGGTAGAGACCCCCGGCACCGGCGACCTGGCGCGCCAGCTCGGCGCCGATGCCGAGCTGAACCAGCGCCTGATGGGGGTGTCGTTCCTGGCGCAGAACCCCGGCAAGCAGTCGATCACCATCAACCTCAAGCATGCGCGCGGCAAGGAAGTGTTCCGCAAGCTGGTACGCAGCGCCGACGTGCTGGTCGAGAACTTCCGCCCCGGCGTGATGGACCGGCTTGGCCTGGGCTACGAAACGCTGAAGCAGGACAACCCGCGCCTGATCTACTGCGCGATCTCCGGCTTCGGCCAGGACGGTCCGCTGGCGGAGCTGCCGGCCTATGACCAGATCATCCAGGGTATGTCTGGCGTGATGAGCATCACCGGCGATCCGCAGACCGCGCCGTACCGGGTCGGCTATCCGGTGTCGGACACCATCGGCGGCCTGACCGCGGCCTTTGCCGTGGCGGCGTCGCTGGCGGACCACCAGCGCACCGAGGGCTATTTCATCGACGTGTCGATGCTGGAGGCTACGCTTGCCACCATGGGCTGGGTGGTCTCCAACCACCTGATCGCGGGCAAGACCCCGGCGCCGATGGGCAACGAGAACATGACCGCGAGCCCGTCGGGCACCTTCCGCACCGGCGACGGCCTGCTCAATATCGCCGCCAACAAGCAGGAGCAGTTCGAGGCCGTGTGTCGCGTGGTGGGCAAGCCCGAGCTGGCCACCGACGAGCGCTTTGCCCAACGCCAGGCACGGCTGGCCAACCGCGCCGCGCTGACCGCGGCGCTGGAAGCGGAACTGGCAAAGAAGTCGGCCACGGACTGGTGGCCGCTGCTGAACGATGCCGGCGTGCCGGCGGGCCCGGTCCTGAGCGTGCCCGACACGCTGGCGCATCCGCAAGTGCGCGACCGCGGCATGATCGGTGAATTCGCCAATGCCACTGGCGTCGGCCGCGACATCCGCATTGTGCGTACCGGCTTCAAGCTCAACCGCGAGGCCCCGGCAGTCGACACGCCGCCGCCCGAACTGGGCCAGCATACCCGCGAGATCCTGGGCAACCTGGGCTATAGCGACGCAGATATCAACCAACTCAGCGAGGAGCGCGCGATATGAGCAGCATCGACCAGGACGCCAACGCCGGCGATAACACCATGGACCCCGGCCAGCGCCTGTCGCAGGACTGGTGGCGTACCGAAATCATCGACATGCGCCCGGGCGAGATCCGCTACCGCGGCTATCCCATCGAGCAACTGATCGGCCACGTCTCGTTCGCGCAGATGATCTGGCTGATGCTGCGCGGCGAGCTGCCCGGCCCGGGCCAGGGCGAGCTGCTCGACGCGGCGCTGATGGCCGCGGTGGACCACGGCCCACAGGCGCCCAGCATCGCCATCGCACGCATGGCCGCGACCTGTGGGGTGGGGCTCAACAATGCGATGGCCTCCGCCGTCAACGTGCTGGGCGATGTGCATGGTGGCGCCGGCGAGCAGGCGGTGGCGCTGTACGAAGACGTCGCTGCCCGCGTCGATGCCGGCAACACCATGGACGATGCGGTTGCCGCGGCGTTGCAGCAGTATCGCGACCATCATGGCAAGTTCGTCTCGGGCTTCGGCCACCGCTTCCACCCCGTCGACCCACGCGCGCCGCGCCTGCTGGCGCTGGTGGACCAGGCCGCGGCCAACGGCGTGGTCCAGGGGCGCTACGCAGCGATCGCGCGGGCCATCGAACAGGCGCTGGCCGCGGGCCGCAGCAAGCCGATCCCGATGAATATCGACGGCGCCACTGCCGTCATCTATGCCGAACTCGATTTCCCCGCACCGCTGGCGCGCGGGCTGTTCTGCCTGTCGCGCTCGGTCGGCATCCTGGCGCATGCGTGGGAGCAGACCAACCAGGGTGGCCGCAACAAGGGGCCCATCCCGCGCCAGTTCCTGTGGACCTATGACGGCACGCCGCAGCGCGACGTGCCGGAGGCGCCGGAGCGTTGAGGCCTTGATCACGTCTCGCGACGAGCGAGACGATCACTACCGCATTCGATAGCCGTTCGATTTACTCGAATGTCCGATGATTTTTCACGCCTGGCACCGACATGACAGTTTTCAGAATCTCGCCCGTCGTTGAATCCGTAATGTAAAGCGTGCTTCGATCCGGCCCGCCAAACGCCAGGTTCGTCAGCGAATGGCCAGCCGTGCCACGGATGACCTCGACCGGCTCGGCACGATGATTGAGGACCCATACGTAGGCGAGCCCCGGGTTGGCGACCAGCAGACGACCATCAGTGTCCATTGCGAGCCCGTCCGGTCCACTGGGTCCGTAAGACGTGAAGAACTGCCCAGCCTTGGATACGCTGCCGTCCTCCTGCATGGGCATGCGCCAGACGCAGTTGCCGCGCGTGACGGCAACAAACAGAAAGCGCTCGTCTGGCGACAGTACGATGCCATTCGGGCTCGGCACATTGGCGAGCAGCAGTTCGAGCCGGCCTTCGCGCGTCAGCCGATAGACCCTGCCTGTGGGGTCATGCAGGCCGGTCTGGCCTTGATCGGTGAAATAAACGTTCCCCCGGGAATCCAACGTCAGGTCATTGACGCCTTTGAAGCTTTCGGTATTGCGGCGTGGCAGGTACGGCCGGACATTGCCGGCGCGCAGGTCAACTTCCATCAGCCCGTTGCGGTAGTCCGTGACAAGCAGAGACTGAGGACCCAGGAATTTCATCCCATTGGGCTCGCCGTCCCATTCGGCAACCAGATCCCAATCGCCTTTCGGGTCAATCCTGAAGATCCGCCCATTAGGAATATCGGTGACGTACAGGTTGCCTTCGTCATCGACGACGGGGCCCTCGAGAAAGGAGTCGATTTCACGACCACCCTGGTTTGCCCTTGACCATTCGGTTCGCCGCGGACTTCGATAGCGGGCAGGAAGGCTGGAAAACGACTCCGCTTCTCGTATGGTCGGTGGATTCAGCAGAAACATGTCCTGACACCTGTTGTTAGTCTCGATAGCAGTTGATACCTGGAGGCCCACCCGCGGCCGCTCACCGGCAAACAATCGGCCATTACTGCTTTTGAAACCCCGTACCGCGGGCAACCTTCCCCCAGAATGCGGTTCTGTTGGCCACTTCGGTTCTGAATGTCCCGGCATCCCAATAACCCGGCTCGGCACCGATGCTTTCAGCATAGGTCCGCATGTCCGACGTGGCCATCGCCTTGCCCACTTCCTTCTGGATGCGATCCAGCACATCGGCGGGTGTGCCCTTGGGTGCCCACAACCCGGTGAAATTCATCACACCGTAACCACTGACGCCGGCCTCGGCGAATGTCGGAACGTTGGCCAACGCAGGCAAGCGTTTGGTACCGCTGACGGCCAGCACGGTCAGCTTGTTACCCTTGACCTGTCCGATGACGCCCGGGATGGAGGCGATCTGGAAGTCGACAGTACCGCTCAGCAGCGCAACGGTAGCCTCTCCGGCGCCTTTGAACGGCACATGCATGAAGTGCGTGCCCGCGGCGATGCCAAAAGCTTCGCTGGCGAAGTGGGGGGTTGAACCAGGTCCGCCCGACCCATACGAAACCTTGTCATCAGCTTTCGCCGCGGCAATCAGATCGGCCAGCGTCTTGTATTTGCCACCAGTTTTGACAACCACGCCCATGGGCGCAAACACGTATGCCGCAACCGGCTGCAGGTCCTTTGCAGGATCAAAGGGCAGCGTCTTGAAGATGTGGGGCAGCAGCGCGTAGGTTGTATCGTTGGCCAACAGCGTGTAACCATCCGGCGCGGCGCGGGCGACCTGGGAGGTGCCGATCGTTCCCGTCGCGCCGGCCTTGTTTTCCACGTAGAAGCTCTGGCCGGTCTGCTCGGAGAGTCGCTGCGCCATTTTCCGGGTGACAGCGTCCACGGCGCCGCCAGGCGGGTAGGGCACGATGATCTTGACGGGCTTGCCAGGCCAGCCTTGCGCTTGAGCGACCATCGACATGGCGGCAAGGGTGGCGAACGCCAGGCCTCGGAGCTTCCATGCTCCGCCTTCCTTCTTTTTCATGCTGTCTCCATAGTTCTTATATACCGCGTGAAGAGCTGGATAAGCGGTAGGGCGCGTGCATCATGGGAAAACGAGGCGCGACGCACCGCCAGTCCGGCACCAACACGCTACTGCTGTCCGACTGCCGGCTCGCGAACTTTGCTCAGGACCGCGATGGTGTTGGTCGCGGCAGCGACACCCATATTGATGTAGGCCGCACTGGTCACGCCCCCGATATGCGGGCTCAGCACAAAGCCAGGCTGCCCGTGGAAAATATGGGGCGACGACAGCGGCTCGCGCGCAAAGCTATCCAGGCCGGCCGCCGCCACGCGCCCCGACTGAACGGCTTCGAGCAGCGCCGCTTCATCGATCAGCCCGCCCCGGGCGGTATTGATGATGATTACGCCGGGCTTGCAACGCGCAAGTGTGCTGGCATTGACCATTTCCTTGTTCTCGGCCGTCAACGGGCATTGCAGCGAGATGACATCCGAGGCCTCCCAGATCCTTTCCAGCGGGACAGCTTCTATATAGTCGGGCAGGTCCGTGGCGAACGGATCGAAACCAATCACACGCATGCCGATTGCGTCGCACATCCTGGCGAACCGTCGGCCGATGGCACCCAGGCCGACGAGTCCGACCGTCAGGCCATTCAGTTCCAGGCTCTTGTGCGTCGCTTTGTCCCAGTGGCCGGCATGCATGCGCGCATCCAGTTGCACCACCGCCTTGGCGCACGCAAGCATCAGCGCCAGCGCATGTTCGGCGACGGCGGCGGCATTTGCCCCGGCCGCTGCGGTCACCTTGATGCTGCGCGCCTCCGCAGCGGCTTTGTCAATGGTGTCGGTGCCGGTGCCGTGTTTCGAAATCACCTTCAAGGCGGGTGCTGCGTCCATGACTTCGGCGGTTACGCTGCCGTAGCGCACGATAATGCCGACCGGGTTGTGCTTCCTTGCCAGTGCCACGAGATCGGCGGTCTGCGGAGTCTTCCCCGCGAATACGATCTTATAGTCGCTCAGCAGCGCGAGGGCTTCCGGCGCGAGGTCGGCACCCGTGACGATAATGACTGGCTTGTTCGTCACAGCGCTTCTCCCTGCTTCAGGACGCCCGCCGTCACCAGCGATGCCAGCAGCCAGGGCGCGGTGGTATTGCCCTCCTTGATCTGGGCAATGCGCCTGGCCTCCGCCTCTTCCTTCTTTGCGGCGGCATCGAGCAAGGCTTCGATCTTTTCGCGCTCCACCACCACCAATCCATCGGCATCGCCGCAGATGAAATCGCCGGGATTCACCGTGACGCCACCGACAGAAATGGGATGCCCGATGCGGCCGCCAACTTCCTTGGTCGGGCCATTAGGGTTCGTGCCGACCGAAAAGACCGGAAACTGCATCTCCTCTAGTTCGATACTGTCGCGGACGGCGCCATCGAGGACAACGCCGGCCAGGCCGCGTTGGCGAGCGGCATGCATCATGATCGTTCCCATCAGCGCCGAGGTCTGATCCCCCTTGCCGTCGACGACCAGGACATCACCGGGCTGCGCAAGGGCAAGTGCGGCATGGATCATCAGGTTATCGCCGGGGCGAACTTCGACGGTGAATGCTGTCCCGGCGACCTTCATGGTGGGCCGCAAAGCCTTGATGCGACCATGCAGCGCGCCGCGGCGTCCGCCGACATCGGAGAGAATTGCAGGCTGGATTTTGGCGGCCCGCGCCACGATCTCGGCAGGCACGCGCTCAAACGATTTGATGATGTTGGGCAAAGTCATGGTTGACTCCAGGCAATATGAAAGGGATAGGAGGATGCAGGCGTCAATCCAGCTTGGTGCCGGACGCCTTGATGACCGATGCCCAGCGGAAGATGTCCTGCTTGACTAGCGCACTGAACGCCTCAGGCGTGCCACCCAGCACCGATGCACCTTGTTCATTCAGCTTCTTGGCGAGCTCCGGGGATTTGAGCGCCTTGTTGAACTCGGTGTTGAGGCGCACCACGATGTCCTTCGGTGTCGCGGCGGGCGCGACGAAGCCGAACCAGGTCGCGGTATCAAAGCCGGGATAGCCCAACTCGGCCACTGTCGGCACCTGAGCCAGGTCTTGCAAACGCTTCGGTGACGTCACCGCGAGCGGCCGCAACCTGTTGTTCTTGATATGCCCTAGCAACGTCGGCACGGATGCCATGTACAGATCGACTTGTCCGCCCATCAGGTCGTTGACTGCCTGCGCGGCACCCTTGTACGGAACATGGGTGAACTTCACCTTCGCGGTCGTTTGCAGCAGCTCGCCGCCAAGGTGCGCCACCGTTCCGTTGCCGGGCGACGCGAAATTGATCGCTCCGGGCTTTGCCTTGGCAGCCTGGATCACGTCCTTCATCGTCTTGTAAGGCGAGTTGACGTGCGTGACCAGCACCAGCGGCGCGGAGGCGACCAGGCTGGTGGGCGCCAGATCCTTCAATGGGTCATACGGCAACCGTTCGTACAGCGAGGGGTTGATGGCAAGGTTGCTGGTCTGCCCCATGACGATGGTGTAGCCATCGGCCGGGGCTTTGGCGGCTGCGTCCACCCCGAGGTTGCCACCGGAGCCTGGCTTGTTCTCCACCACAAACACCCATCCCGTCGACTTGGCAACCGTATTGGTCACCTCGCGCGCGATGATGTCTGTCCCGCCGCCGGCGGGAAAAGGGACGATGACCCTGATGGGCTTGGTCGGGTACTGGGGAGCTGCATGCGTGGTGGCGGATGCCACAACCAGCCCTGCGGCGAGGACCAACATGCAGCGACGGGAAATTGCCTTCATTACTGTCTCCGAATCTCGTTTCGTTGTGATTGGATTGTTGTCGATCGTTTCACGGCATACAATGGCGTTTCATGCTGTGCAACATGTTCCGCCTTATGAATCGAAATAGTGAGCTTGGCAGCACTCCTGCGGGCGACGACGCTGCGGGCACCGTGATAGCGGTGACCCGCGCCCTGCGTGTGCTCGAGGCATTCGGCGTCAATGATCCACAGCTGTCCCTGGCGGAACTGAGCCGGCGGACCGGCATCCACAAAACCACCGTGCTGCGGCTGGCCCGCACGTTGGCGGCAGATAACTACCTGGTGCAGAAGGAAGATGGGAACTGGCGCCTGGGGCGTGCAGCCGGATGGCTGGGCGCGTGCTACCAGGCAACCTTCAACGTGCAGGAAGTCGTGGAACCGGTGCTGCGAGAACTGACGATCAGGACCGGGGAAAGCGCTTCGTTCTACGTCCGTGAGGGGCAGCAGCGAACATGTCTTGTCCGCGTCGAAGGACCGCAGGCCATCCGCCATCACGTCCGAATCGGGGCGGCCCTGCCGCTGGACAGCGGTTCCCCTGGCCGGGTCATTCTGGCGTTCTCGGGAGAGCCCGGCGAACTCTATGAGATGATCCGCCGCCGCGGTTTCCATCTGTCGCTTGGCGAGCGCGAGCCCGAAGTCTCGAGCGTGTCAGCACCGGTATTTGGGCTGCACTGGCGGCTGCTGGGCTCGATGTGTATTTCGGGACCGACCTCCCGCTTGAGCGAAGCGCGGTTGTTGGAACTGGCCCAGACCGTTATGGACGCTGCAAACAAGCTCTCGTATGCCATGGCGGGCAGCCAACGGCCGGCGATGCACGTTGAGAAGCCGTCGACCTGGCATCCGTGATATCGGAGAAGAGACTCGATCCAGCTAATTCGGGTTACGCGCACCCCGTGTGAGGAACCGGAATTGGCCGGACTGCGATTGCCAAAAAATCAATCACATAACAGCTAATTCCGTCGCGGCTCGGCCGTCTCAGAACCTGAATTAGCCGGACTGCCGTGAAAAGAAGCGCGAATTGGCCGGACTGCGCCGCAGGCGCCTCTTGGTGCAAATTAATGACCTTTCATCCCAACCTCGAAATGCGACCTGGTTGTCGGTTTACTGCGTTGACAGCCGCATGAGCATGCGAGACAGAAGATAAAGGCGAGGTACGACCAAGTTGACGTCGGCGTACTCTTCCGTGGAATGCGGGTGTGCGCCTACCATGCCGAAACCGTCCAGAGTCGGCGTGCCGACGCCGGCTGTCAGACTTGCATCGGCAGCACCGCCGCTCATTTCAAGCCCAAGCTTTCTACCGATCTCTGCGTAGATCTCTTGCGCCTGTGCAGCGAGCTTATCGGTCGTGGGCGTTCGAGGCATGGGAGGGAAACCGCGGACCAGCTTCGCCGTCACTTTGGTGTCAGGTACGAGTGTGGTGCCTGATACGCGCACTAGATCGCGTTCAATCCGGTCAAATTCTTCCGGCACCGCAACGCGAACATCTCCGTAAGCGGTGGCGCTATCAGGGATCACGTTCGATACCGTGCCGGCCTTCACCACCGTCACACTCAAAGTAGTGAGCTTTGCCGGGTCGCCAAGTTTGTTCAGTTCCAGGATTTGGTGTGCCAACTCCGTGACGGCGTTTCGCCCTTTTTCCGGACCGGCCGCGTGCGAAGCCTTGCCCGTCACCTCAATGGTGAGAGTGCCGCTACCTTTTCGCTGGACTGTAAGGCCGTCATGTTCTCGTCCCGGCTCCAGGTTGAGCACGACATCATGCTGCTTTGCTTGCTGTTCGATCAAGGCGCGCGAGCCCTTGGAGCCTGTCTCCTCATTCGTGTTGAGCAGCAGCGTAATCTGGCCGTATTGCTTGAAGTCCAGCCCCTTCAGGACCTTCATCGCATAGATGCCGAGAACCACGCCGCCTTTGTTGTCGACGACTCCCGGGCCATATGCGCGACCATCGCTGATCCGGAACGGCCGCGTCGAGGCGGTACCATCGGGAAAGACGGTGTCCAGATGTGCCATCAAAAGTATCCGAGCCTTGCCGGTACCCTTCCAGGTTGCTAGGACATTACTGCCAGCAGCAGGCTTAGCCGACACTGTTTCGATCTGCGCGTCGGTTCTCTTCAGTTCGTCGACCACAACTGAGCTAACGGACTCGATGCCCGATGTACTCGCAGAACCGGAATCGATATTTACAAGGCGTTCCAGGAGGCTGAGTGCTTCCTCGCGATATTGCTCCGATTGTGCTAAAACCGCTTGGTTCGGTTCGGCGCCTCGTGTCGAGAGCGAAGCGCACAGCAAGAGCAAGGGAAAGGCCAGACGGATAGCGTGCACGGGGTTCTCCTCGATTGATTTCGTTTCTTTGCCAAAGGCTGCATGTGAGTTCGTGGCGCTCCACGGCCCCCATTGGCGGAGGCGACAGACTCATGGAGGGCGTACAACCGGCTGCGGTAAGTGGTCCGTGCAGCAACCGGCAAGGACGCTTAGTTCAGCGCGAGGTTAGGCGAGCCAAGTTTCCGGTAGTCGCGGCGCACGTTCCGACCTGCGAGCTGATATGGCGCCAGATCGAGAGCGGGTGAACGGCCGCACAAAGTGTCCGCGACGAGCTTGGCGCTGGCACAGGCAAGCGTGAAGCCAAGGGCTCCGTGTCCAGTGTTTAGATGAAGGTTCGACAAATTTGTCTTACCAAGGAGAGGCTTGCTGTCCGGCGTGGCCGGACGGGCGCCGGTCCAGACTTGTGCTCCGGAATAATCTCCAGCATTTGGCATCGTGGCCGCGGCTTGGGACCTGAGAAGCTCGATCCGGGCCGCATCGACGTGGGAGTCGGTGGGCGTCATATCAACCATTCCCGCGATTCGCAGGTGCTGACCGAGCTTGGCATAGACGATCTTATGATGCAGGTCTGTTACGCTCAACGCAGGGGCCTGATGTGCCTCCTCCACCGGAACAGTCAAGCTGTAACCCTTGAGCGGATACATCGGAAGTCGAATGCCGAGGTCGGCTGCCAGCTCTGAGCTGCCATTGCCGAGCGCGAGCACATACAAATCGGCATTGACATCGCCAGAATCGGTGCGCACCGCCACCACCTTGCCGCCTTCCCGGATGAGCCCGTGGACTCGATTGTTGAACAGGAAGTCGACTCCATACTTCTCTTTGGCGACACGACCAAGTTCGCGCGTGAAGAGATAACAATCGCCGGCGTCTTCGGAGGGGGTCAGGATGCCTCCGGCCAACTTGTCGCCCACTGCGTAAAGCGCAGGCTCTGCAAGCACGCACGCCTTCGCGTCCAGTGCACTTTGTTCGGCGCCAAACTTCGCCTGGAATTCCATCTGCCGTTTCGCACCTTCGAACTCGACAGGATCACGATACACAACAAGCTTGCCGCTCTTGCTGTGGGCGAAATCGATGCCTTCATCCAGCATGACATCGTTCATGACAGCTTTGCTGTAGGCGCCGAGCAACAGCATTTCCACCGTTGTCTGTCGACTACGGTCGGTAGTGCAATGACGAAGGAACTGCATGCACCAAGTCCATTGCGCCAGGCTCAGCCTGGGCCGGAAAAGCAATGGTGCTGTCTTACTGAGCAGCCACGCGGGTAAATGATGAAGGGCCGAGGGGCCGGCGAGCGGCGCGACGTAGCTGTAGCTGAGCTGGCCCCCATTTGCAAAGCTCGTCTCCACGCCGGCTTCCGGGTGTTGTTCGACGACAGTGACGCGATGACCTTCACGAGCCAGGAAGTAAGCGGTGGTCACGCCGACGACGCCGCCGCCAAGCACACATACATGCATAGTTTCGTTTGGGGTTGTTGTCCCAGTTACGTACTGGAGAGAGACGCTCGCTGTTGCAATTTCAGCGCTACACCAGTATGCGAACGTCTGTAAGTCGGCGCAATTGACAAAACGCTACCGGGTATAACCCTCAGTTAATCCACATTGAGACATCGGCGCGTGCGTCGCACATTCTCGGTGCCACATTCTCGGCGAAGCGTGCTAGGAGCCACTCCCGATAACTGCCGAAGCCGGTACACCCCTACGACATAGCCTCAGGTTAGACGGGCCAAAGAAAACGCATTAGACGAAGCCGCGTGATCGGGAAACAATCAGCCTTCTTTCATCACTATATGCAGGCTGCCCTTCGGCAGAAGCAGAAGACGCGATATGAAACTGATCACTGATGAGCAAGTCCGCAACGTTCTCACGATGAGCGAGAGCAGCGCGGTTGTGCGCGATGCGTTCATCGCAGCAGCACAGGGCGGCGCCGTAACCTTGCAACGGGCGCGCACCTATCATGACCATCTGACACTCAGTGTAATGGGGGGTATCGTCGCGCCCGCGGGAATGTGCGGTGCAAAGGTCTATTCGACCAATGCAGGGCAATTCGACTTCGTTGTTGTCCTCTTCGATGGCGCTGATGGTCACTACCTGGGTACCATCCAGGGCAACGCGTTGACGGAGTTTCGTACAGCGGCTACTACGCGAGTCGTGGTCGAGGCTCAAATGCCGCCGAACGCCTCCACACTGACGATTTTCGGGGCAGGGATTCAGGCCAAGGCCCATCTTACGGCGATGCTGGAACTTGGTGTTTTCCGCCGCGTCTTCATTGTGAGCAAGGGAGATGGCGAGGCACTGGCGACCACCTTTGCGCAAGCGTACCCGAGCGTTGCGTTCCAGACTGCGGAGGCTGTCAAGGCTGTGCCGGAAGCGGATGTGGTTATCACATGCACTCGCAGCCCCACGCCTTTGTTTGATGGAAAGCTCCTCAAGCCTCATGCATTCGTTGCAGCAATCGGCTCGAGTAAGCCACAGACGCGAGAGATCGACGATTCCACGCTGCAGCGCGCTGCCCGGATTATCGTCGAACACAAAGACCAGGCGCGAAAGGAAGCGGGCGACCTGGTTATGGCGCAAGACGGCGTCGTTGATTGGGATCGCGTTCTGGAGATTGGTGACGTGCTAACCGGAGACGCCTCTGCAAAAACTGCCCAAGGCATTGGAGTCTACAAATCGGTTGGTGTGGGGCTTGTAGACGTCGCCCTTTCGGCGCTGGTGTACAAGAAGCTCGTAGCAGCGGAATCGTAAGTCCCCCGCCTAGCATCGCTTCCTCTCTTGCGGTGCTAGTGCTGGCCCTGCCCCGCGTGGGCTAGCCGAATGACGACTCGCATTCGGCGGGGCACCGTGGCCTCGCGCCGACATGGACGCTTACTGGCACCGTTTCCCCCCCAAGGCACTATGGCAACTCTGGTGCCTGACCATTGGCTGTTCATCATCTCGGCAGACTACGCGTTCTCCAAGCACACCAACGTCTATTTGACCATTGCCCATCCCCGGCAACAAGGACGGATCGGTTCTCGGCACCGGCTGCATTGGAATGACTGTCGCTGGCGAAAGCCTCGCCTAGCTCAGCCGTACTAGGGGCGCATCTAAACCGTTGCGCTTTCTTTCGTCCGCTCCGGCTCGTGATCCTGCGGAAGCTTGTACAGGCTCTATGGAACCATCTGGGCAAGAGGCCCATGCTTGCACAGCGACATGGGTCATGGGGGCTTTCCAGCCTACTCACTCGGAGTATACCGTGGCTCGTTCCGAAGGCTATATGGCCTTAAAGCAGTGAGAAACGCCCACCGCTCCACGAGCGACGGGCGTCGATGCCAGCTATAAGACGCTCGTTGCCTTCGGGACTTATCCGCGCCGAGGCGCGAGATGGTCTCCGAGCAAGCCGTAGACTTCGTCGTCTGCCGGTGCTTTCCACAGCAGCGCTGCCACTATGGAAAGCACGCCAACGCCCACAAGAAGATAGAAGGCGGAGAAGAACGCGCCCCCGGCCGCGGTGATCAACGCCCCCATGATCGCAGGGAAGATCGAGTTGCCCAGTTGCCCCCCGAAGTTCATTAGGCCCGTCGTACTACCGATGAGATGTTCCGGCGCACGACGCAGCGGTGCAGAGAACACCGTCGCGTAGACCAGATTGAACGAGAGGGAGTACAGGGACCAGAAGGCGATGAGGAGCCATACCTGATCAGTCGTGATCATCATGACGAAGAACAGCGTGCTAAGTGCTGATCCGACAACCAGGCAGCCCTTTTCAAAGCGCCGTCCCAGCTTGTCAAGCAGGTAGCCGACCATGTTTGCACCGAAGAACGACAACAGGTTCGGAATGATCATTGCCAGCCCGGCGTGGCTCAAACTGATGTGGTAAGTCTTCAGCAAATACGCTGGCATCCAGGAGTTGACGCCCACGTGCAGCGCGCTGGTGAAGAACCAGATGGTCATCAGCTTCCATGCAAGAGGCATCTTGAGTACTGGGCGCCAGACCATACGCGGACGTTCCGTCTTTACGCCGCGCTTTGAACCCATGCCACTGCGCAGGGAGAACCACAGGAAGATGGCAACGAAGAAACCTGCCACGGCCAGGATATGGAAAGCGCCGCGCCAGCCGAGCTTGCTCACGGTGGCGGCGATGATGGCCGAACCCGCGGCACTCCCCAGGAATACCGTAGATACGAGAAAGGATTTCGCCCGTGCTCGTTGATTCTTTGGAAAAACCTCCGCTACGGTCACGGAACTCGCAGGCGAGAAGCTGCCTTCTCCGATCCCGAACAGGAAACGAATCAGCAGCAGCGATGTGAAAGACCATGCGAGGCTTGTCATGCCCGTAAAGATCGACCACATAACGACACAGGCCACCGCGACGATGCGCGAGCCCAGTTTGTCGGACAGCCAACCGCCGGCAAGCTGCATGATGGCGTAGCTGACATAGAACGCGCTCAGCAACATGCCGGCCTCGCGCGCAGACAGTGCGAACTCTTGTGATATCGGTACGAGCGCAACGCTCATTAGAATGCGGTCGGCGTAGCCGACTGCCCATGCGAGGAACAGGCCAGCAATACAAGCGGTTTTCTGTGCTCGACTAAACCTGCCTTCCATCACTCTTCTCCTACGAACAGCACGTCCTTTGATGGGGCTCATGGTGCGCGGCCGGGAACCCTGCGTCCAATGAAAAGATGAGGGTGGACATAGACTGCGGTTATATGAACTGCTGATCTGCCTGATACGGTGCATAACCGACAGTTAATCAGCGCGAAATGGTGCGGCATGGGCGCCGACCTGGTGCGTGGATCTACAAAACATCAAGAGGTGATGTTTCTGAGTCGGCGCAACGAAAGGTTGTCGTAAGGGATCGCTTCCGGGAGAAAAAAGAAAAAAAAGCCCATCTCTCGCGTGCATCCAGTCCGTTGTTGTCAGAAAAGGATGGAGGAGGATGGGCTACGGTGTCCCGCCGGCGGACCTGGCTGGCCGCAACCGTGATGGCTCAGGGCTCGTTGGCGTTCAACGGTGGCCCTGCAAGGCATGGCATCAGATCAATCGGGACCTCAATCGGCAGGGCAAGCAGGTGAAATGACAGTGCCTTGCCGTGGCTATCCAGATTGAGTGAGTCGTTGACGCCTCCGTCCAAGACCTCATCCAGGACAAAGTTCATTGCCTGCAGGGTTGGCAGAACATGCCGCACGACGCGAGTCGGCCGGCGGTGCGCAAACTGCGCGGTCACAGCCGACTCAGTCACTTGTTCAACCAGAATGGGCCACAAGTCTGGATGCCAGGCGATAACGCTGATGTTGGAACGATTGCCCTTGTCCCCCGTACGGCCATGAGCCGCCCGGAACAACGGAACGGTGACAGTTTTCATACCGCAGCCTCGACAAATTGAAACGAAGTGGGCGCGCGGTCGCGCGACAACGCGCAGGAGACTGTGCCCAATCGCTGGCGAAGCGCCGTGCGAACGCCACCGCCCCCGGCAGGACCGCAGGTGTAAAGAGCCGTCACCTCGCGGCCGAGCTGTTCTGCGCTCGCGCGTTCGCGGTGGTTCATGGCGACGCGCAGCCGTACGTCTTCAGCGCCTGAGTCAGGATGGGCGGCCAGCCATTGCCCGGCGTCGTCAGCAAATATGCTGCTGACGCCGATAAGATCCACGCGAAGCTGCCCCAAGCCTGCCAGTCGCTCTTTCAGCACTTGGGCCGCAAGCCGTGCCCGTCCTTCCGCGCGAGCGCCCGCGTAAGAAATCTCGCCTTCGGCAAGCCATCCGGTGGCGTGGCAAACATTCACCTTGAGGTTGGCCGGCCTCGGATGCCCGCGGACTCCAGTCAGTCGCACGCGATCCGGCCCCAGTTCGGTAACTTCCGCATCCATAATGTCTGCAATCACGTCCGGCGTGAAATACGCGGCGGGATCATGCACCTCGTAAAGGAGTTGCTCCTTGACCGTATGCGCGTCGATCCGTCCGCCCGTACCCGCCGGTTTCGTGATGGTGCAGTTGCCGTCAGCGTCAATTTCGGCGATCGGGTAGCCCAGAGAAGCCAGGCCTGCTACATCCTTATAGCCTGGATCGGCGTAGTAACCGCCGGTTACCTGCGCGCCGCATTCCAGCAAGTGTCCCGCCATGGTCGCGCGAGCGAGGCGTGTCCAGTCGTTGCGCGACCAGCCAAAATGGGCGAGTGCCGGCCCGACGGCGAGCGACGGATCGGCTACGCGACCGCAGACCACGATGTCTGCGCCGGCAATCAGGGCGTCCGCGATAGCTTCTGCTCCCTGATAGGCGTTCGCCGATACGACATCCAGCGTGGAGAAGCGTTCTCCTACCGCTTGTTCCAACAGCGGCCGATGCGCTGGGCCGGAAACGTCGTCGCCTTGAACGATGGCGATACGAGGCGCAGGAAGACCAAGGTCACGCGCGAGAACATGAATTCGCCTGGCGGCGCCTTCCGGATTGGCCGCACCGAAATTACTGACGATGCGCACTCCGTGGGCAAGGCAACGTCCAAGGACAGGGCGCAGGATGTCCACCAGAAGTGGCTCATAACCAGCGGCCGGGTCCGACCGGGCGCACTCCGTGGGCAAGGCAACGTCCAAGGACAGGGCGCAGGATGTCCACCAGAAGTGGCTCATAACCAGCGGCCGGGTCCGACCGCCGCGCAAGCTGCGCCAACGCGAGCGTGCGCTCTGCCAGCGTTTCAAAGATCAGGAAGGCTGGACCACCGGCCGCGATCAGCGCGTCAACGACGGGCCCGGCAGCATCGGTGCGATCGCCAGAGAAGCCGGCGGCACACCCGATGCGCAAGAGGTCATTCTTCATAGTGCAAGACTTGTGCGAGGGAACGTTTTGCGGGCCAGCCCGGTCATTCGACCTTTGCACCGCTCTTGCGTACTACTTCACCCCATTTCGCACGTTCGGCCTTGATGTGCTTCCGGGCATCGTCCGGGGTGCCACCCACAGGCGTGGAGCCCAGCTTCTGAAGCTGGGCCTGGACGTTCTTGTCCTGCATGACCTCATTGAATGCCTTGTTGAGCTTCGTGACGATCTCCGCCGGTGTGCCGGGAGGAGCGATGATGGCACCCCAGGCAGTCATTTCGAAGGCCTTGACGCCTGCCTCATCCATCGTCGGGACGTCAGGGAAGAGTGGCGTTCGCGCTTTGGACGTGACTGCCAATGCGCGGACCTTACCTGCCTTCACATTTGGCCCGATGGCGCCGAAGTTGTCGAACATGAACTGGACATTGCCGGCCATCAGGTCATTCTGAGCTTGAGGAGCCCCTTTGTACGGTACATGCACTGCCTTGATACCAGTCATGGTCTTGAAGAGCTCGGCACCAATGTGTGCCGACGTTCCGATACCTGCCGAGCCGAAGGAAACCTTGTCGCCGTGTTGCTTGCAGTACTGGACGAGTTCCTGCACGTTTTTCACCGGCAGATTGTTGTTCACGACCAGTACGCTCGCGGTCTTGGTCAGAAGGACAACCGGCTCTAACTTGTTGGGGTCATATGGCAGCTTCGTGAACAAGAATTCGTTCGTCGTCAACGTAGCGTTGTTGCCATAGCCGATCGTGTAACCATCAGGCTGCGCAGTCATGACGGCCTGCATGCCGATGTTGCCGGCGGCGCCGGGCCGATTGTCGACCACGAGCGATTGACCGAGCTTCTTGCCGATCTCGTTGCTAAAAATCCGTACGACGATGTCCGGGCTGCCGCCAGCGGCTGACGGCACAACGACGCGGATAGGGCGATCAGGATAGGCCGCGTGGGCAGCACCGATGGACATGGCAAAGGCCGAGGCGACGAAGATTTTGCGAAGCAAAGAGTGGCTCATGGTTTCATCCAGTGAAAAAATGCGCGATCGTGTCGGACCGCCGCAAGCGCGGCTGGGAGCGATGTCATATTGATGTGACATGCGGCCCCCGTCTAATGAAAAGATAGAGGGGGACATAGTTTTTGGTTATGTCGTAGGGTTTTCTCTACCCCCCATTCCCATCTTCGCTATGATGGTGCATAACCACCGGTTAAGGCGGCCCGCTTTTTTTCATTTGTCATGTACAAGCGCGCGCGCCAAACTTTCCCCATCCTGACGCTTTTGCGTCACTTTTCCGGACTTGCCGCGGCCTGCGGCGAACCATAGGGGTAAGCAATGCGTGTATTCAGCGCCGGCATTGGCACCGAAACCAACACTTTTTCTCCGTTGCCCACGGGCCTCGATGCTTTCAAGGCGGGGGGGTACTACCCGGCAGGCAAGCATCCGGAGCAGATGACGCGTTACGCTGCGCCACTGATCATTGCACGCGAGCGTGCGCGCACAGAGGGGTGGACAGTCCTAGAGGGACTTTATGCGCAGGCGCAGCCGGCCGGCCTGGTAACTCGGGCGGCGTACGAGACGCTCCGGGACGAGTTGCTTTCCGATCTAAAGAAAGCACTGCCGGTCGACATGGTTCTCCTCGGTCTACACGGCGCCATGGTCGCCGATGGTTATGATGATTGCGAAGGCGACCTGATCGAGCGTGTCCGCGCGATTGTTGGACCGGAAGCGATTATCGGTTGTGAGTTGGACCCGCATGCGCACCTCAGCGAAGAGATGGTCTCCAACGCAAACATACTGATCGCGTACAAGGAGTATCCGCACACCGATATCAGGGAGCGAGCTATCGAACTCGTTGATCTGTGTGCTCGCACTTATGCGGGGGATATCCATCCCGTGGCTGCAGTGGTGGACACAAATATGGTCGTGCCGATTCACACTTCAAGGGATCCGGGCAGAGCGTTCGTGGACAAGCTTGCTGGGTTGGAAGGCAAGAATCGCGTTCTGACCATTTCGGCTGTTCAGGGATTCGCGACGGGCGATGTGCCGGCCATGGGGACGAAAGTTCTTGTGTATACCGACGGTGATGCGGTTGCGGCCCAGACGCTCGCTCAAAGCCTGGCGGATGAACTCATAGCACTTCGTGAGCAGCTTCGACCGAATTACCTGACTATCGACGAGGCGCTTGACGACGCGTTGGAAGCGGGACAAACGCCAGCAATTCTCGCTGACCGGTCCGACAATCCCGGTAGTGGCGCGGCTGGCGATTCGACCTTCATTCTCGGGCGACTCATCGAGCGCGGTATTACTGACGTCGCCGTGGGGCCGCTATGGGATCCCGTTGCGGTGCAGATGGCATTCGCAGCGGGCGAAGGCGCGCGCGTCGAACTTCGGATCGGCGGAAAGATCAGCCCTGTTTCCGGAGATCCGCTGGACGTTACCTGCCTTGTCAAGACGCTCCGTCACAACCACATCATGACCGGCCAAGCTGGCGAACCGCTTTCAGTGGGCGACGCCGCCCTCATTGAGTTCGACGGTATCGAGTGTGTATTGATCTCGAATCGGTGCCAGGCGTTGAACGTGGACCTGTTCACAGGTATCGGCTGCGATATCGCCAAGAAGAGGATCGTGGTAGTCAAGTCGGCCCAGCACTTCTACGCATCCTATTCCAAGGTGTCAGAACGAGTCCTTTACGTAGGCGCTCCTGGTTCGGCTACGCCGCGCTACGACTTGCTGACTTACAAAAAGGCAAAGCTGCCAAAATGGCCGATTACCCCGAGCTAATATCGTCGCCACCGCATGGAACTGGCATTACGTGTTTGTGCACGCGGAGCCGGATCATTTGGCATGGCCACCTAATGGTGGATTGGTGCAATGAACATTTCGGCACCGTCGGTGCGCGACTAACATTGGAGCTGGCATGCGGCTACGTCATATTGAAGTATTCCACGCAGTCATGCAGGCAGGCTCGCTGTCGAGCGCGGCTGAATTTCTGAACATCTCGCAGCCTGCGGCGAGCAAGATGCTTGCGCAGGCAGAGCAGAGTCTGGGGATTGCGCTATTCAAGAGATTGCCGGGGGGGCTTAAGCCCCAATCCACCCAAGATAAGCAGCATCAACAAGCCTTATAAGCGGCATGTCGATGAGGCTTGTGGCGTGGTGGACGGGGCTTGGCGCGATCTGGTCGCACGCGCTGGAGACGTGTTGCGATCAAGGTCAAGGTCTCGTTCAGGGCAGCCTTGGCCCAGCGCAGGCCGAGCAGCAGTGCAGGCAGGACACGTTTAAGGGCGGTGATGGCGTAGGCACGGTTGATCCGATGATCCGAGTCAATGTCATGTTCCTGCGCGGCCGCAAGACAGCACAGGGCGTGCAGGTTATCGCACAGGACTTTGGCTCCGAAGTCCTGCCTGGCGGCCAACTGTGAGAGGCCGGACAGGTGTTCGAGTGCCATGCGGTGTTTGAGGCGTTTGAAGGCCTCCTCGAGACGCCAGCGCTGGTGATAGAGATCGCGGAAGGTGGCAGCCGGATGGCGGTGCCTGTCGAGCAGATTGGTGATGAGCACGCGAACCTTGGCGGCTGGCGAGATCTGCCGGATGAGCCGGACGGTCTGCGGGACGGACGCACATTCATAGTCGCGCGCGTCATTGCGGGCTGGAGCCGGGAGCGTGACGACGGTCTCGGCGCGGCCGGAGCGGACGAAGTCCCGCAGGGCAGCAAAGCCGCTACCGTCGGCGCGCATGCAGAAAGGGATGTTTCGTTGGTTGAGTACGGCTACCAGCCAGCGGGCCGGGTAGCCGCGGTCGAGCAACAGCAAGTCGTCGGATTGCAGGCGGTCCAGATGCTCGAACAGGATCTGGCGTTCGTTCTCGAGCACGCTGTGCAGTGAGGCGGCGAGCATCATCTCGGCCCCGGGGAGGTACAGGCCGAAAGCGAGTTGATCACGGGTGGCGGCTCGAGGCAGATGGCTGTGGCGGATGGCAAAACGCAGGTGCGAGGCGTCGGCTGCGACCAGCCGAAAGCCATGCCAGCGCGGCAAATGGTTGGACACCTGCTGAAGCAGCCAGTCATTGAGGTGAGCAAAGACATCGCCGCTGAGTTTGCTGCGAGCCTGGGCGAAGGCTTGTTCACTGACTCGCCGGCACAAGGTGTTTTGGCGGGCGAGCGCGGCGAAGAATTGATCGAGTTCGGCTTGAACGCCCATGCGCAAGTTGCCAAGCATGAACGCGATCAGTGTGGGCAGGGTGAGCTTGCGCTGACGGGTGAATGCGGCTGGATATTCGGGATGACGGGCAAGATCGTGAAAGACCTTGGTGTGCAGATATTGGGTAAGCGTAGCGAACAGATCGGACAGGGGCATGAGAGCCAAGCGAAGATCGAGAAACGATCCTCTATTGGCCGCCGCCCTGCTTGCGCTAAACAGCCAGCGCAAGCAGGGCGGCGGCCGCTCGAACCTCGTCATCTGTCAAGCGTGCGCGTGGCAAATTGCGATTCTATTTGACGGCTTATCTTGGGTGGATTGGCTTAAGCCCACCCCCGAGGCCACAGTTCTGTTTCAGGAAACCAAGCATCTCCACTCGAGTCTGGAGCGCGTTCGCCAGCTAGCCCGCAATCTCACCGCGCATCCGGGAGGAATTCTGAGGATCGGATGTATCCCCAGTCTCGGATTGAGCCTCGTCCCCCAAGCGGTGGCCGAGTTCATTCGCCTGTGTCCGGATGTCTCGATCAACATCCGTACCGAAAATAATGAAGTGCTGTCGGCGCTCTTGTTGGCGCGAGAGATCGACATTGGCATCGCATTTGAACCGTCAGCGCCACCCGGAATCACCGTCGAGGAATTGGGGCGAGCCCGGGCCGTTTTTTTCGGCCCTGAGAGCGTTCGCCGCGGACGAGGCGTCGTTCATCTCGATGACCTGGAACGTTCCCAGTGGATTCGTCTTGACTCGGCTGATCCCCTGGGGTCGCGCATCGAAGAGGTGCTTCCCGCCATCAACGATGGCAGCGCGACTATTGAGGTCAAGACCTATTATCTTGCGCGGGCACTTGTGGAAAGGGGCGTAGGCTTTTCGATTATCGACGAGTACACGGCTCAGTCCACGAGCGACACAAAGCAACTGATATTCGTTGAGCCGCCGTTGTCCGTGGGCGTTTGCATCATGACTGCCGCCAGCAACGTTGGGACCCACGCGCTGAAAGTCTTCATCGAGCAAGTCACGAAGCGTTTGAGCGCAAAGTAAGCGTGGTCGGCCGGTTGTGGCTGACAGCTACTCAAATCTCTGACGGTTCGTCCGGTGTCTCGCTTGGCAGAGCGCTCAGCCAGGCGGAGAAGCGTTTGAGCGCATCAAGGTCGGAACGCCACTCGGGCCAACGAAGATAGTACCCACGAGCAGCGATCCACGGCACTCTGCTAAGGCAGACCAACTGCCGCGATTGCACGGCATTGCTCACGATGAAGTGGGGAAGTAGGGCAATACCCAGGCCCTCGATGGCGCCCGCCAATGCCATCGAAAGAAGCGCATAACGTGGCCCACCTTGCAGATTGGACTCCGGAAGAGCACCCGACAGGCCCACCTCCTGCAGCCACCCGGGCCACGCTTCTGGGACTGTCACTCGCCGAATCAACGCAAAAGACTTCAGCAGGTCCAGGAGTTGGTCCTTCGATAACGAGACCCCTCGTATCTTTCGCTCCGCCTTAAAGCGCTCATACTCTTCCCGAGACATGAAGGGGTATAGCACTAGTGGCGAGACGAGGCTCGCATCGATGCCTGGTGTAGGCCCGGTACAGAATTCAATCGACGCATCGTCCTGGCTCGCTGCAAAGTCCACCGGACCGACGCGGGTCGATAGATTGAGCGTGATGTCCGGGTTGGCTCGTACAAACGCGGGCAAGCGGGGCATCAGCCAGTAGTTTGCGAAGCTCGACGAAACGGACAGATTGAGCGTTCCACCACGTCCTCCTGTGGTCGCAATGCTTTCCGTGGCGCGCTCGAGCAACCGCAGGACTGCCACAACATCGTTCCAGTATTTCTGCCCCGCCAGCGTGAGTTCCAGGCCCGCTCTCCTTCGAGTAAAGAACTGCACTCCGAGCTGCTTTTCAAGTTGAAGTATGTGGTGACTCACCGCCCCCTGCGTGAGGTGCATTTCCTCTGCTGCCTTGGTGAAGCTCAATAGGCGCGCGCTCGCGTCCAGGCAACGCAGGGCGGTCATGGAAGGAAGATAGTTAGACATTAATTAGATTGATGCTAGACCCAAAAACATTCGTTTGCGTAGGGCTCGCTCGCGTCTTAATAATATGGACATGATTGCATGGCTAGGTGATTCATGCCAAGAGCGATCAACGACGGTGCATCAGAAATTCTGATGCAACTTTTCGAGGCAAAAGCTCGCGTCGGTGCACAGGTTAGATGCGCGGTGCGGCATTCTTTGTGGTAAGAGGCGTCTAGATGTTCACTTTTCTGTCCCGCAAGCCCTTCCAATGTCTTCTTGCCGGCGTGGTCGCGGCGGTGGCAGTAGTTCCACACGCGCGCGCTGAGTATCCCGACAAGCCCATTAAGTATGTCTTGAGCGCTGGCGCGGGATCAGGGCCCGATTCGCTGATGCGACTAGTACTGCAAGACGTGGGCAAGCGACTTGGGCAGACGATTGTTGTCGACAATCGCCCAGGGGGAGGAGGCCTTATCGCGATGCAGTCGATCGCAAATGCGGCCCCCGATGGTTACACGATCGGCCATGGCAATACGCAGACTCTGGGCATCAACCCGAGTATGAATAAGGCCTCCAAGACGGCTGCCGATCATGTGCAACTGATTGTCCAGGTGGGATACACCCCGAACCTTCTGTCAGTCTCGCCGAAGCTTCCCGTCAACTCGGTGAAGGATCTGGTTGCATACGGCAAATCCCGTCCGGGCAAGCTGATGTTTGCCTCTGCAGGAAACGGCACTTCCGGTCACCTGAGCGGCGAGCTCTTCAAAAAGATGACCGGCATCGAAATGATCCATGTGCCGTACAAGACTGCGCCGGCTGGCGTCAATGACGTAATGGCAGGTCACGTTGACCTGGTGTTCGACAACCTGGCGGGGAGCCTTGCCGCAGCGAAGAGTGGAAAGCTAAAAGCCCTGGCTGTGACAGGACCCAAGCGCTCGCCGCTAATGCCTGATCTCCCGACTGTATCGGAAGCCGGTGTTCCCCAGTTCGAAGTTGTTGCATGGTCGGGTGTCATTGCGCCGGAAGGTTTGCCACCAGCCATTGCGCAAAAGATCAACACGGCAGTGAATCAAACGCTGAAGGACCCTCACGTTATCGAAGGGATGCGCGATCTGGGCTATGTCATCGTAGGCGGTACCGCGGCAGACTTTTCGACCGTTGTGAAGAAAGAACGCGCCAAATGGGGCGACATCGTTAAGCGCTCCGGCGCGGCGACTGACTAATCGGCGCACAACAACATGCCCGTCCCCATGAGTGGCGATGGGCAACTCTCCTGCTTCTCTTTCCCAGTCCACCAACTTAAGTTGAGGCCTCCTGCCTCGGAGAACACTCGTATGTCCGTTTTGGAAACTCTGGCCGATTGGATCACCACCCGAAATAGTGAGTGGCCCGAAAGCTGTTTGTCGCGCGCCAGTCATGCCTTTAGCGACACAATTGCCTGCATCGTCGCGGGAAGTGCGGACCCCGTAAGCACCAAGGTTGGAGCGGGCGTCAGCCTCTGGGGCACTGGTGCTGCCACGATCATCGGCACAAAAAAGAAAGCCCCAGCACCCTGGGCCGCAATGGTCAACGGGACCGCTGCGCACGTACTTGAAATCGACGACAACTACTACCCGGCACTGACTCACGCATCCGCCATCTTGGTGCCCGCCTTGATCGCCTTGGGTGACGAAGTTGACGCAAGTGGTGCCGATCTTCTGGACGCATTTATCGTTGGTCTGGAACTTCATGCGGTCCTGGGGCGTGGCGTCAATCGGTCGCACTACTTCGCCGGCTGGCATCCGACCGCTACCGTCGGCTGCATCGGGACAGCGGGTGCTTGCGCGCGACTTCTGAAGGTGGACAAGGCGGCCACGGTCGCCACAATGAGCCTCGCAGTAAGCATGGCATCTGGCAACAAGGCTCAATTCGGAACGGAGGCGAAATCGTTCCAATGCGGCATGGGCGCTTCAAATGCAATCGTTGCCGCACGGCTCGGACAAGCCGGGGTACAGGGCAATCCTGAAGTACTGGAAGACCCGCAAGGATTTCTCGCCCTGTACGGTGGTCCCGCACCTCGTGGCTGGGAGGAGCCGCTGAAGAAGCTCGACAACCCGCTTGCGCTGGAAGAGTTCGGACTCGCCCCAAAGCGCCACGCATGCTGCGGCTCCGCCCACAATTCCATCGACTGTGTCCTCGATCTGAAGCGGCAGCATGGCTTCTCGGCCGAGGACGTCGAGTCTATCGATATTCTGGTCGGTGCGAGCAACAAGAAGAATCTGCGCTACGACGACCCGCAGGACGAATTCCAGGCGCGATTCTCAATGCAATACAACATCGCGCTTGCCCTTTTGCAAGGGAAGGTCACGCTTTCCGATTTCACGGCAGATGCGGTAAAGCGTAAAGAGGTTCGCAAGCTTTTCAGTCTGGTAACGCTGAATGCCAGAAAGTTCGAAGACGAACCGAAGGACCCGGATCAGCGGCCTCCCCATATCGTCAAGATTGTCCTGAAGGACGGGACGGTGTTGGAAACGCAACGTGTCTACGCGCGAGGACTAATCCAAGACCCGTTCAATGACGCAGAGCGTCTCGAGAAAGTGCTTGAGTGCTGCGAGCCCGTGATGAACGAGGGTGATCTTGGGGAACTCGTGTCGCAACTTTCGTCGCTTCGCTCGCTGCCGTCGATTCGTACGTTGACTGAAGTGTTGGGGGGAAAGACGAATGACTAAAGCTCGGGCCCTTGCGGAGGTGAGGAAGTACTTCGAGGAAGGCCATTTCAGAGGTGATCTCGCACGCAGGGTGGCATACCGCTCAGTCAGTGGGGCCGATGCAAATGATGCCGACCTCCTCCCGTATTATGCCGAGGTGTTGGAACCGGACCTGACGGCAATGGGGTTCTCCTGTCGAACGATCGATAATCCAGTCCCTGGCGGGTCTCCATTCTTATTTGCCGAGCGCGTGGAGAATCCCGACTTCGTCACTATGCTGACGTACGGGCACGGCGACGTGGTTCCCGGCATGGATGAGCAGTGGGACGCAGGACTGTCCCCATGGCAACTGGTGGACCGCAATGATGCGTGGTACGGCCGAGGCGTTGCCGATAACAAGGGGCAGCACCTCGTCAATCTGACCGCGCTTCGTGAAGTGATAAAGGCTCGCAACGGGAAGCTTGGATTCAATGTCAAGGCGCTCTTCGAACTGGGAGAGGAGCGCAGCTCGCCCGGGCTCCGACAGGTGTGTCGCCAACATGCGGACATCTTGAGCGCGGACGTGTTCATCGCCTCTGACGGTCCGCGCGTGAGCAAGGAACAGCCCACCATGTTCCTTGGTTCGCGTGGCTCTGCGATTTTTGAACTCACCTGCTCGTTGCGAAGCGGTGCGCTTCATTCAGGAAACTGGGGCGGAATCATGAAGAACCCGGCGGTAGTCCTCTCTGGTGCGATCTCGTCTCTCGTCGACGGGAAGGGTCGCATTCAGGTGGCGGGCCTGTTGCCGCCTCCCATTCCCTTCCCGGTCCGGGATGCGCTGTCCAAACTTAAGATTGACAGCGAAAGTCTTGGCCGAAAGATCGACGAAGATTGGGGTGACCCGACTCTCTCCGCTGCAGAGCGCCTGCTGGGTTGGAACTCCCTGGAGGTGCTCACCCTAAAAGCCGGCAATCCCGAGAAGCCCGCCAATGCTATTCCGCCGGCAGCAAGCGCGTTCTTGCAGCTTCGGTTCGTAGTAGGGACCGCATGGGAATCCATTGAAGAGGTCGTTCGCCAACACCTGGACCAAGCCGGCTATACAGATGTCCAAGTGCGATTGCTGAGAGGATCGCCGGCAACACGTTTGGACCCTGCGAGTCCATGGGTCGAATGGGCCAACGAGGCGTTCCGCAGCGTCAGTGTACGGGAACCTGCAGTCGTTCCGAATCTTGGCGGCACTGTTCCCAACGACGCATTCTCCGACATTCTGGGCTTACCAACGATTTGGATTCCTCACTCATATCCAGGCTGCAAGCAACACGCACCGAATGAACACCTACCCATTGCGATCGCCGCTCAGGGCTTGGCCATCATGACTTCAGTATTTTGGGAACTCGGCGAGCCAGCCGCACGGTTGGCCCGCACACGCCAGCAAGCATCGGCGTGACCGCATCGGCGCCTAATCTCCTGGACGTAGGCTAAAAACTGTCATGTAGGTGCCAGCCGTTGGCAACGCAACTGGCCGAAGCGGAGTACCGCTTCGGCCATTCGTCTTTAAGCTACCGATCGTCGCAGAATGGCTCAGGTCGAATGAGAGGGTGGGGTCTTCCACATGCTGCACTAAGCGTTGAAATTTTTTCAGCGGGTAGGCCGCGTTTCGCGGCTTTTCCGCGCATTCGGGACTTGCGCGGCAGCGACCGCTGCCGCTCGGAGGACTGCAGGAAGTCTGTCTCCCCCCGAATCGCAGATGCCGTTTTCCCGTTTCAGTCAGCCTCGAATTGATGCGTCAATCCACGCAGGCGAGTACTGTCCGGAGCTACCCTCAAGTGTCCAGGGTCACGCTGGAACAGACCCAAAGAACCTTCGCATCCTGATCCCCGGCAGAAATGCAGGCATGGCCCATAGCGCTGTCGAAGTAGCAGGAGTCGCCAACGGAAAGAGTCAGGGGAGCGTAGAAGTCAGTATGGCCGCTGAATTCTCCGCCAAGAACAGTAATGGCAGGGCCATCCATTCGGCGCTTGCGTTAGGCGCAGCCCGCCATCCCCGTTCTCAGAGTGTTGATATGAAGCCCGAAGTCAACTTGGGGTCGCGGTCGATACGGCCCTGAGCACCAAGGTCGCATTCGCCGCAAAGCAACTTGGCTGTTCGACCGACCTTATCGAAGGGCTGGCCACTCGACAAGGCTACCGTGAAGCGCTGAACCGAAGCCACGTATGGCACCTCGAATGTGGCCACGTCCTCCGGTGCCGGTGGCTGGCTTGTTCGGCCCTGACGACTCTTGCCGGACCTATTGCGGTCACGATTCCAGCGTCTGCCGACGCTGACGGGCAATCAAGCAGTCTCGGTCGAGAGTGTCGTAGCCCCGGTGCGGGCCCTTTTTATCGATCGTGCGACGGCATCCGCCATGTCGGAATGCCGTCCTCGAAACTATCGAACCACTCCCGGATCGCGTCGGCCACAAAGCTTGGATCACAAGTAGCGACATCCGGGACGCATGCGTGAATGAGGCCTTCCACGTCAAAACGTCGTTCCGCCTGAGCCCGCCAGGCGTCGCGGTCGCGGGCAAGTATAGCGAGATGCTGGTCTCGGAGCGGGGTGTAACGCATGGCTCAGACGGGGAATGGAGTTGCCCGGTATTGACGGCCACGTCGCCGATTTCTTGAACAGCTCGCTGCTTACGTCGACCAACGGAAACCGGAAACGCCCAGGTCTTGGCTCAGCGTCACGGGATTGCACGCCAGTCCGCCTAATTCCGGATTTCCAGTCCAGCAAAAGCGCACGTAGTCCGGCTTCCGGTTTCCTACACACCCCGCGCCACCCTGCGTCGCTACCCCTTGCGCTCACCACCGATACTGTATAAATATACAGGTATCGTAAACATCCTAAATCCTCGCCCACTGGCGAGCGATGCCAACTTCACATGACTGCGCAATCGTACGCAGCCCCACCCACGGCGGCGGAGGGATTTCTCTTCCCTGCGCCGACCCCAGCCGCGCCAGTCCCGGCCACGCGCCAGCAGGCGCTGTCGGCGCTCGAGCAGCGCTACCCCGGGCTCTGGCGGGCCGGCCAGCTGGGCCGTGCCGGCAGCGAGTCGGTATGCCCGACCGGGTATGACGCGCTGTCGGCGGAGCTGCCGGGCGGCGGCTGGCCGGCGGGTGGGCTGACCGAGCTGCTGACCACGCAGGGCGGGGCGGGCGAGCTGCGCCTGCTGCTGCCGGCGTTGCGCACGCTGGCCGGAGCAGGGCGCCGCATCGCGCTGGTGGCGCCGCCGTACCTGCCCAATGCGATGGGGCTGGCGGCGGCCGGGCTGCCGGCGCGCCAACTCTACTGGGTGCGCCCACCCGCCGGCACCGCCAGGGCCGCGCAGGCCGACATGCTGTGGGCGGCCGAGCAGGTGCTGCGCAGCCAGGCCTTCGGTGGCGTGCTGGTATGGCTGCCGACGGCCCGGCCCGAGGCGCTGCGCCGGCTGCAGGTGCTGGCGCAGGGCGGCGACGCGGTGGTCTGGGCGCTGCGCCCGGCCGCGGCGCTGCGCGAGTCGTCGCCGGCGGTGCTGCGGCTGCTGCTGGCGCCGCAGCCCGGCAATAGGCTGTCGATCACCTTCCACAAGCGGCGCGGGCCGGTGCGGGATACCCCCTTGCTGCTGCGCCTGGACGGGATGGAAGCGGCCACGCGCACGGCCGCCTGGCCGTCGCCTGCGCGGGCGCCTTCGTCCTTGTCCTCTTCTCCGTCTTCTTCCGATGCCGTACTGGATCGCGGTGCACCTGCCGCGCCTGCCCCTGGACGCACTGCAGCCCACCTGGCCTGAGCCGGCGCCCGCCCCGGGTCCGTCCTCCGCCACCGGCACGCTGCACCATGCGCTGCCGGTGGCGGTGATGGCGCAGGAGCAGGTGGTGCTGGCCAACGGCCCGGCGCTGCAGCTCGGCGTGCGCTACGGCATGCGCCGCGGCGGCGTGCAGGCGCTGTCGGCGGATATCGTGCAACTGGAGCGCGAGCCGAACGCCGAGGCCGCGCTGATGGAGGCGGTGGCGCTGGCGCTGCTGCGTTTCACGCCGGCCGTGACCTTCGACGAGGAGCCGGAATCGGCCACGGTGATGCTGGACGTCACGGCCAGCCTGCGCCTGTTCGGCGGCCATCGCGCGCTGTGCCGCGCGGTGCGCGCCTGCGTGCGCCAGCTCGGCACCATTGCGCAAGTGGGTTCCGGCCCGACCGCGCACGGTGCCGCGTGGCTCGCGCGCCAGCCGCTGCGGCGCACGCGGCGCGGCGTGGTGCGGCCCGCGCGCCGGGCGGTGGGCATGGCACGCCTGCACCGGCTGCTCGACGACCTGCCGGTGCAGGCCCTGCATACGCTGGCCGACCCGGCCTGGCTGGACGGCATCGGCTGCCGCACGCTAGGCCAGGTGCGGCGCCTGCCGCGCGCGGGCCTGACGCGGCGGCTGGGCCCCGCGCTGCTGGCGCGGCTGGACCAGGCCTATGGCGACGCCCCGGTGCGCTTTGCCTGGTATGCGGCGCCGCCCGCGTTCGCGCAGCGCATGGACCTGCCCGGGCGCATCGAATCGGCCGAAGGCGTGCTGGCCGGCGCGCAGCGCCTGTTGCTGGCGCTGGCCGGCTGGCTGGCGGTGCAGCAGGCCGGCGTCACGCGCTGCGTGCTGGTGCTGGAGCACGAACGCTACCGGCGCGGCGTCGATACCGAGGGCACGCCCGTGCTGCTGGGCCTGGCCCAGCCCAGCCGCGATCCCACGCACCTGTCACGGCTGCTGCGCGAAAAGCTCGAAAAGCTCAACTTCCACGCCCCGGTCACCGGCCTGGCGCTGCGGGTGGAGGCAATGGCCGCCTGCGTGCCGCAAAGCGATGCGCTCTTTCCCGAGCCCGGCGGCACGCCCGAAGACCTGGGCCGCCTGCTCGATACGCTGATGGCCCGCCTCGGTCGCGACAACGTGCTGCAGCCCCGGCCGCTGGCCGACCACCGTCCCGAGCGCGCCAACCGCTGGGGCCCGGTCGACGAGCCGCAGCCGGGCGGCAAGGCAGGCGCGCTGCCCGGCGCGCTGCCGGAGCGCCCGCTGTGGCTGCTGCCGCAACCGTTGCCGCTGCCGGTGCAGCAGCACCGCCCCTGCCACGGCGGGCCGCTGGCGCTGCTGAGCCGGCCCGAGCGCATCGAGGCCGGCTGGTGGGACGGCGCGCTGGCCACGCGCGACTACTTTATCGCCGAGCGCGCCGACGGCCTGCGCTGCTGGATCTTCCGCGAGCGCCCCGGTCATGCGGCGCAGGACGATGGCGGCGAATATCGCTGGTTCCTGCATGGGTTGTTCGCATGACGGTCCTGCCATCGCTGCCCGGCTTGCTGCCGGGTTTGCTTCCATCCCTGCCCGACTATGTCGAGCTGCACTGCATCTCCAACTTCACCTTCCTGACCGGCGCCTCGCACCCGGGCGAGTTGATCGAGCGCGCCTTTGAACTGGGCTACCGCGGGCTGGCACTGACCGATGAATGCTCGGTGGCCGGCACCGCGCGCGCGCACGATGCGATCCAGACGCTGCGCAAGCGCCTGCACGATGCGGTGGCGCGCAGCGCGGCACGCGGGGAGGAGGGCGTGGACGATCCGCTGCTCGACAACGATGACGAGGCCGCCGAGGACCACGATGATCCCCACGCGCACGCCAGCCGCCACCAGCGGCTGCAGGTGCTGGCCGCAGCCGCCGATGCCTTCTCGCTGCTGATCGGCAGCCGCTTCAGCCTGACCCCGGCCGATGGCTCGGAACGCCCGCCGCTGCGGCTGGTGCTGATCGCCCAGCACCGCGACGGCTTCGGCAACCTGAGCGAGCTGATCACGCTGGGTCGGCGGCGCGCGCAGAAGGGCACCTACCGCCTGCATCCCGAAGACCTGTCCGCGCCCGCGCCCGCCGAGGCGCACCTGCGTGGCATGCCCGGCTGCCTGGCGTTGCTGCTGCCCGACTATTGCGCCGATCCCGAGTTGCTGCGCGAACAGGCGCAGTGGTGCCGCGAGGTCTTCGGCGACCGCGCCTGGATCGCGCTGGAACAGCTGCAGGGCCACGCCGATGCGCTGCACCGCGCGCGCCTGGAGGCGGTCTCGGCGCAGACCGGCGTGCCGCTGGCCGCGGCCGGCGCGGTCACCATGCACGTGCGCTCGCGCAAGCCGCTGTCCGATGTGCTGACCGCGATCCGGCTGGGCCAGCCGCTGGCCGAATGCGGCATGGCGCTGGCGCCCAATGCCGAGCAGCACCTGCGCATGCGCCAGGTGCTGTCGCGCCTGTACCCGCGCGAGGCGCTGGCGCAGACGCTGAAGATCGCCGCGCAGTGCGATTTCTCGCTCGGGATGCTGCGCTATGAATATCCTGAAGAGCTGGTTCCGCCCGGCGAGACGCCGATCTCCTACCTGCGCAAGGAAGTCGAGCGCGGCATGCACGAGCGCTTTCCCAACGGCATGCAGCAAGAGTGGAAAGACCAGCTCAAAGAGGAGCTGGCGCTGATCGAGGAAAAGCAGTACGAACCCTTCTTCCTCACCGTGCACGACATCGTGCGCTTTGCGCGCGCCAACGGCATCCTGTGCCAGGGGCGCGGCTCGGCCGCCAATTCGCTGGTCTGCTTCTGCCTGTACGTGACCGAGGTCAGCCCCGAGCAGGCCAACCTGCTGTTCGGCCGATTCCTGTCGCGCGAGCGCGATGAGCCGCCCGATATCGACGTGGACTTCGAGCACCAGCGGCGCGAGGAAGTCATCCAGTACATCTACGAGAAATACGGCCGCCACCGCGCCGCGCTGGCGGCGTCGCTGATCACCTACCGCTCGCGCAGCGCCTTGCGCGACGTGGGCCGCGCGCTGGGCATCGATGCCAGCGTGGTTGAGCAGGTGGTCAAGGGCCAGGCCTGGTGGGATGGCGGCAAGGGCTTTGTCGAGAAGATCGCCCGCTATGGGCTCGATCCCGATTCGCCGGCGGTGCAGCAGTGGGCCAGCCTGACCGCGCAACTGCGCGGCTTTCCGCGCCACCTGTCGCAGCACGTCGGCGGCTTCGTGATCGCGCGCCACAAGCTGTCGCGGCTGGTGCCGATCGAGAACGCGGCCATGGCCGACCGCAGCGTGATCCAGTGGGACAAGGACGACCTGGAGTCGCTCGGCCTGCTCAAGGTCGACGTGCTGGCGCTGGGCATGCTGTCGGCGATCCGGCGCGCGCTGGAGATGATCCCCAACCCGGATCCCGAACGCGCCGCATTACCGACGCGGATGGAAGACATCCCCAAGGAAGACAAGCAAACCTACGACATGATCTGCAAGGCCGACACCATCGGCGTGTTCCAGATCGAGTCGCGCGCGCAGCAGTCGATGCTGCCGCGGCTGCAGCCGCGCAAGTACTACGACCTGGTGGTCGAGGTGGCGATCGTGCGCCCCGGGCCGATCCAGGGTGGCATGGTGCATCCCTACCTGAAGCGGCGCGAGGCCTTCCGCCGCACCGGCAAGCCACCGGTCTACTTCAACAGTGTCATCGAGAAGGTGCTGGGCCGCACGCTGGGCGTGCCGATCTTCCAGGAGCAGGTGATGCAGCTGGCCATCGACGCGGCCGGTTTCTCGCCGGGGCAGGCCGACCAGTTGCGCCGTTCGATGGCGGCCTGGCGCCGGCGCGGCGATCTGCGCCAGCACCAGGATGCGCTGGTGCGCGCGCTCACCGCCAACGGCTATCCGGAGTCCTTTGCGCTGGCGATCTGCAAGCAGATCGAGGGGTTTGGCGAGTACGGCTTCCCCGAGAGCCATGCGGCCAGCTTTGCCAAGCTGGTGTATGTCAGTTCCTGGCTCAAGTGCCACCATCCGTCGGCGTTCCTGTGCGCGCTGCTGAACAGCCAGCCGATGGGGTTCTATTCACCGTCGCAGCTGGTGCAGGACGCGAGCCGGCATGGCGTGCGGGTGCTGCCGGTGGATGTCACAGTGAGCCAGTGGGAGAGCACGCTGGAGCCGGCGGCGGAGGTCGATGTCGCGGACGCGCAGGCCCGCACCCGGCCACGCCAGCCGCAGCACCCGCTGGTGCGCCTCGGCCTGAGCCGGGTCAAGGGCATGCGAGAAGAGGCCGCGCTGCGTATCGAGGAGGCACGGGCGCAGCGCCCGTTCGACAGCGTGGAAGACCTGGCGCTGCGCGCCGCGCTGGACCGGCACGATATCGATGTGCTGGCCGCGTCCGACGCACTGGCGCCGCTGGCCGGTCACCGCCGCCAGGCCCGCTGGCAGGCGCGCGCTGCGGCGAGTCATGCCGCGCATCGCGACCTGCTGTATGAAGCGCCGCCCGCCGAGGACGCGTTGGCACTGCCCGCGCCCCGGCTGGGTGAAGACGTGGCGGCGGACTACGCGAGCCTGGGCCTGTCGCTCAAGTCGCACCCGCTGGCGCTGCTGCGCCACAAGCTGGCGGCGATGCGCTTTGCCACCGCCAGTCAGCTCCAGCGCTGCGCCAATGGCCGCCGCGTGCGCGCCTGCGGCATCGTTACCGTGCGCCAGCGGCCGTCCACGGCCAGCGGCACCATCTTCGCGACTATCGAGGACGAGACCGGCACCGTGAACCTGATCCTGTGGCCCGATCTGGTGGAGCGCCAGCGCAAGGAGGTGCTGGGTGCCACGCTGCTGGGCGTGGTCGGCACCTGGCAGCGCCAGGGCGAGGTGCGCCACCTGGTGGCCAAGGAGCTGGTGGACCTGAGCCCGATGCTGGGCCGGCTGATGGTGGGGAGCCGGGACTTCCACTAACGGTGTCCGGGCCGCTGGCACGGGGCTGCCCGCACCCGCTCAGAATTCGTAGTTGACCGAGAAATCGAACACACCGTTGGTCTTTTTGCGCGTGCTTGGCCTCCGGCGCCGGGTTGATATTGCCCATGCCGTCCAGGTGCGGCGAGTCGTTGTGCCCGCGCCGCCGCAGCCTCCATGCTGCACTTGGTGCCCAGCGCATTGATATGCGGATCGTCCTCGTCCACCACGCTGACGTCGATGGTGCCGATGTCGGCATTGACCGGCATGTGGTACTCGGCCAGGTTGGCGTTGGCGACGCGCCCGGTGGCCGGGTCCAGCTCGCTCTTCTCATGCAGCGCCATGCCGATGCCCCAGACAATGCCGCCCATCAGCTGGTTGTGCGCGGTCTTGCGGTTCAGCAGCCGGCGCCCGTCCGACAGCACCGTGCAGGCGCCGCACTGGCCGCGGTCGCAGCCTTTCTTGGTGCCGGTCAGGTGCATTACTTCGCGCAGTGCGTCGAGCAGGGTGGTGCGTGGTTCCAGTGGCAGGGTGTAGGGGTTGCCGTTGACCTGCAAGGTGACCGGGCGTGCTGCGGCGCCAGGGGGCAGGGCGGTGCTGCCGGGGGCAGGGGCCTGGTTCTCGGACATGCGCTGGCCTTTTGTGGAAGCTTCGGCACGGGAGGACGATGCCGGGGATGTCAAAAGGCAGCAAGTTCGATGCAGGGCACCGCGCGGAGCGCGCGGCGAGGTGGGCGCCTGGTGGGCGCGTCAAAACTCCACGGGCTTGTAGAAATTACGCTGCTGAGGGCGGCGCGTTGGAAAACAAAAAGCGGCGCACAATGGCGCCGCTTGGATGCGGAAGACGTCTGGAGGCCGGCTCAGCCCTTCAGCACGCTCCCAATCGCCTTTGCCACGATCCCCACATTGCGCTCGTTCAACCCCGCCACGCACATACGGCCCGAGCGCAGCAGGTACACGCCATGCTCTTCGCGCAGGCGGTCGGCCTGGCCGGCGGTGAGGCCAGTGTAGGTGAACATCCCGCGCTGGGTCAGGTAGCGCGACAGCGCCTCGCCGCTGACATGCTCACGCAGGTGACCGTGGATCGCTTCACGCATGCGCGCGATGCGGCCGCACATCTGGGCCAGTTCCTCTTCCCACAGCTGACGCAGCTCGGGCGTGGTCAGCACCTTGGCCACCACGCGCGCGCCGTGCGTCGGCGGGTTGCTGTAGTTGGCGCGCACCGCGCCGGTCAGCTGGCCCAGCACGTTGGCGGCTTCGCCGGCGGTGTTGCAGAACACGCTCAGGCCGCCGCAACGCTCACCGTACAGCGAGAAGTTCTTGGAGAACGAGTTGGCCACCAGGCAGGGCACGTCCTGCGCCACCAGTTCGCGGATGGCAAAGGCATCGTCTTCCAGCCCGGCGCCGAAGCCCTGGTAAGCCATGTCGACGAACGGCAGCAGCTCGTTGGCCTTGAGCAGCGCGATCAGCTGGCGCCACTGGTCCTGGTTCAGGTCCACGCCGGTCGGATTGTGGCAGCAGGCGTGCAGCAGCACGATGCTGCGCGCGGGGATGGCGCGCAGCGCGTCCATCATCGCGTCGAACTTGAGACCGCCGGTGGCGTCGTCGTAGTACGGGTAGGTGTTGACGGTGAAGCCCGCGCGCTCGAACACCACGCGGTGGTTCTCCCAGCTCGGGTCGCTGATCCACACCTGCGACTGCGGGTAGTAGCGCTTGAGGAAATCCGCACCCACGCGCAGCGCGCCCGAACCGCCCAGGGTCTGCAGCGTGGCGATGCGGCCGGCGGCGCGCGCCGGCGAGTCTTCGCCGAACACCAGCGCCTGCACCGCGCTGCGGTAGCCCACCAGGCCCGACATCGGCAGGTAGGGGCGCGGGCCCATGTCGGCCAGCAGCTCTGCTTCAGCCTTGGCCACGGCCTGCATCACCGGCAGGCGGCCTTCATCGTCAAAGTAGATGCCGATGCTCAGGTTGACCTTGTCGGTGCGCGGGTCCCGCTGGAAGTCCTCATTGAGCGAGAGGATCGGATCGCCGGGAAACGCTTCGATATGTGCAAACATGGGATGCGATGGAATTGGGTCGGGGGGGCTGCTGCCGCGGCACGGGGCGCCGCGCAGCCTGGATTCTAACCGGCGGCGCCCGCAACCTGCAGGCGCCGCCTTGCCGTTCAGCGCAGTTGCTGGGCGGCCACGCCGCTCTGCAGCGCGGCGGCGCCCTTCTTCTGGCGCAGCACGTAGCTCACGGCGAGCACGACCAGCCACACCGGGATCAGGTACACCGACAGGCGCAGGCCCGGCGTCAGGTACATCACCACCAGGATGCCGGCCAGGAACACCAGGCACAGGTAATTGGTCAGCGGATAGCCCCAGCTCTGGAAGCGGGTGGCCTGGCCGGCCTTGCGCTTGTCGGCGCGGAACTTCAGGTGGATCAGGCTGATCATGGCCCAGTTGATGATCAGCGCCGACACCACCAAGCCCATTAGCATCTCGAAGGCCTTGCCCGGCATGAAGTAGTTGATCACCACGCACGCCGCGGTGGCCAGCGCCGACAGCCCCAGTGCCGTCAGCGGGATGCCGCGCTTGCTGACCTTGAGCAGCGCCTTGGGGGCGTTGCCTTGCTGCGCCAGGCCGTACAGCATGCGGCTGTTGCAGTACACGCCGCTGTTGTAGACCGACAGCGCCGCGGTCAGCACCACTACGTTCAGCACGTTGGCGACCCAGTTGCTGTTCAGCGCGTGGAAGATCAGCACGAAGGGGCTGCCGCCGGTGACCACGTTTTCCCACGGGTACAGCGACAGCAGCACCGCCAGCGCGCCCACGTAGAAGATCAGGATACGGTAGATCACCTGGTTGGTGGCCTTGGGGATGGTCTTCTCGGGCGAATCCGCCTCGGCCGCGGTGATGCCCACCAGCTCCAGCCCGCCGAACGAGAACATGATCACCGCCATGGCCATCACCAGCCCGCCCATGCCGTTGGGGAAGAAGCCGCCGTGCTGCCACAGGTTGGCCACGCTTGCTTGCGGGCCGGCGTCGCCGGACATGAGCAGGTAGCCGCCAAAGCCGATCATGCCGATGATGGCCGCGACCTTGATGATCGAGAACCAGAACTCCATCTCGCCGAAGGACTTCACGCTCGACAGGTTGATCGCGTTGATGATCAGGAAGAAGGCCAGCGCCGACACCCAGGTCGGCATTTCCGGCCACCAGTACTGCATGTAGATGCCCACGGCTGAGAGTTCGGCCATGCTCACCAGGATGTACAGCACCCAGTAGTTCCAGCCCGAGATAAAGCCGGCGAAGTGGCCGCAGTACTTGTCCGCGAAGTAGCTGAAGGAGCCGGCGACGGGCTCGTCCACCACCATTTCGCCGAGCTGGCGCATGATGAAGAACGCCACGATGCCGGCGATCGCATAGCCCAGCAGGACCGAGGGGCCCGCCATCTTGATGGTCTGGGCGATGCCCAGGAAAAGGCCGGTGCCGATGGCGCCGCCCAGGGCGATCAGCTGGATATGCCGGTTCTTCAGGCCGCGCTTGAGCGTGCCGTCATTGCTGCTTGAATGCATTCAGTTGTTTCCTCTACCCATTCTCATGGAATGCGGGCCCGCGCCTCTGGCTGTTTGGAGTCGGACGCTTGGGCCGGGGACGTCACCGCCCCGCGCGGCAGGGTCACTGCCGCGAAGGAGGTGTGCGCGTTTCCGGAACCGGCTGGTGCCTGCAAGAGGCGGCCGGTCAGGGAAGGCCGATGCCGGTCAGGCCTCGACCTTGAGCGTGCCGCGTTGGATCTGGTCGCGTTCCAGCGACTCGAACAGCGCCTTGAAGTTGCCTTCGCCGAAGCCTTCGTCGCCGCGGCGCTGGATGAACTCGAAGAACACCGGGCCGAGCGCGGTCTTGGAGAAGATCTGCAGCAGCAGGCGGGGCTTGCCGCCTTCCGTGGTGCCGTCCAGCAGGATGCCGCGCGACTTCAGTTGCTCGACGGGCTGGCCGTGGCCGGGCAGGCGCGTTTCCAGCGCTTCGTAGTAGTAGTCGTTCGGCGCGGTCATCAGCGGCACGCCTGCCAGTTGCAGGTTGTCGATGACTTCGATCAGGTTGTCGGTCAGGAAGGCGATGTGCTGGATGCCCTCGCCGTTGAAGGCCATCAGGAACTCTTCGATCTGGCCGGCGCCCTTGGACGATTCCTCGTTCAGCGGAATGCGGATTTTACCATCCGGTGCGGTCATGGCCTTGGAGGTCAGGCCGGTGTATTCGCCCTGGATGTCGAAGTAGCGGATTTCGCGGAAGTTGAACAGTTTTTCGTAGAAGTTGGCCCAGTAAGCCATGCGGCCACGGTAGACGTTGTGGGTCAGGTGGTCGATCAGCTTGAGGCCGTGGCCGACCGGGTGGCGGTCGACGCCCTCGATGAACTCGAAGTCGATGTCATAGATCGACTTGCCTTCCTCGAAGCGGTCGATCAGGTACAGCGGAGCGCCGCCGATGCCCTTGATCGCGGGCAGGCGCAGTTCCATCGGGCCGGTCGGGATCTCCACCGGCTGCGCGCCCAGTTCCAGCGCGCGGGCGTAGGCCTTGTGCGAATCCTTGACGCGGAAAGCCATGCCGCAGGCGCTCGGGCCGTGCTCGGCGGAAAAGTAGGCGGCGTGGCTGTTCGGCTCGCGGTTGACGATGAAGTTCACGTCGCCCTGGCGGAACAGCACCACGTCCTTAGAGCGGTGCTTTGCCACCAGCGTGAAGCCCATCTGCTCGAACAGCGGCTCCAGCACGTTGGGGGTGGGCGAGGCGAATTCCACAAATTCGAAGCCCATCAGCTGCATCGGGTTGTCAAACAGGTCGGCCATGGCTTTCTCACTAAAGGGGGAGGTTAAGTGATTGGATCGATGCGAGGCGGGCGGAGTTGCCGGGTGGGGCGACGGGCGGGCTCGCATCGGATATCGGGTATCCGGTTCAGCGTCCCGCGCCATCAGGGCTGGCGCCTGGAACGGAAGGCGGGGGCGGCAGGTTCGTGGTCATGGGGGCGTTCGGAACCGGTCAGTCGGGAAATATTATTGCAGTGGCGACATCGCAATAATGTGGTGCCACCGTCAGTCGTCGCAGCACAAAGCTATTGTCTGTCGTGCTGCTTTCCGCTGGCTTGGCATGCAGTGTATATTCTTGGCAGCAAAATTGGATTTCGTAAGCAACGCAGGGAAACCCTATATTATGAAATTTAATTTCGTGTAAATCTCAGAAGAGGAAATCGACATGCCTTCGATCGAGCTGGACCGTACCGATCGCCGCCTGCTGGGGGTCTTGCAGGAGCACGGGCGCGCTTCCAACCTGGAGTTGGCCGAGGCCATCGCGCTGTCGCCGGCGCAGACTTTGCGGCGCCACCGCCGCCTGGAAGAGGCCGGCCTGGTCAAGCGCTATGAGGCGCGACTCGACGCCGCCGCGCTGGGCCTGGGCGTGGTCGCCTTTATCCATGTGACGATGGAGCGGGGCCATATCCGCGACCTGTCCAACTTCAAGCGGCTGGTGGCGGAACTGGCGCAGATCCAGGAGTGCTTCTCGGTGACCGGGGATATCGACTACGTGCTGAAGGTGGTCGCCAAGGACCTGAAGTCGCTGTCGGACTTCCTGCTCGATACGCTGATGCGGATCCCGGGCGTCAGTGGCGTGAAGTCGAGCGTGTGCCTGGACGAGATCAAGTGCACCAGTGCCGTGCCGCTGGAGACGTAAGCGGCGAATAGCCCGATTTAGTGCGAAGCCTCCGGGTCCTGCCGGTCGCACTGGACGTTCATTTCGCGGCACACCGCGCACCAGGACGGTCGCGAACCCGGCTTGGCGCGGCAGCGGGCAGCATCGTCACCCTCGGGCGCTGCCGCCAGCACTGGCACGGCCACCCGGTACAGCGGAAACCCGCCGGCGCAAGCCCGTGCCACCGCTTCATCCAGCGCCTGGAGACCGACCGGCTTGACGATCACGGCATTCATGCCGGCGTCCAGTGCCGCCTGGTGGTCTTCCGCCACGGCACTGGCGGTGCAGCCGATCACCGGCACGCAGCAGACCGCGTCCTCGCGCGCCCGCACGGCGCGCGTAAAGGCGAGGCCGTCCATCACCGGCATGGCGCAGTCGCACACGATCACGTCGAACCTGTCGGCGTCCAGCCTGGCCAGCGCTTCGCGGCCGCCGCAGGCGGTAGCCACCTGGTGGCCCAGGTGTTCCAGCTGGCGTTGCATTAGCAGTGCCGTGGTCGGTAAAGCGCACCGCATTGGAAACCAGGTTGGCCAGGATCTGCCGGAAGCGCAGCCCGTCGACTTGGTGCAGCGGCGCCAGGCCCGCACCCAGGTCGCTGCCAAGCGACAAGCCTTTCTGCGCAGCCACGGGGCCGAAGATCAACAGCGTGTCCTGCACCAGTCTCGCCAGCGCGGCCGGCGCGGGCTGGATGCGGAACTTGCCGGCCTCCATCTTGGACAGGTCCAGGATGTCGTCGATCAGCCCCAGCAGGCCCAGCGCCGACTTGTGCGCCGTGACCAGCTGCAGGCGTTCGTCCTCCGACAGCCGGCAGCGCGCCAGCGTCAGTTCCAGCATGCCGGTGATAGCGTTCATCGGCGTGCGGATCTCATGGCTGACCGAGGCGAGGAAGGTGGACTTGGCCCGGTTGGCGGCCTCGGCCTCCGCCTTGGCCTGCGCCAGTTCGGTCAGCATCTCGTGGCGTTCGGTCAGGTCCACGCAGCCGCCGGCCAGCCCCTTGACGGTGCCGTCGGCACCGCGCAGCGGCGTCAGCCAGTTGAGCACATGGTGGTTGCGATCGCCCAGCCGCAGGCACCGGTCCTTGTGCAGCGGCGCGCCGTCTTCGAGCACCTTGCGATAGTCGCGCGCCACCTCGGCCATGTCGGTGACGATGGGGTGCACATGGCCCGGTGCGTCCAGCCCCTGACCGCGCAGCGTCTCGCGCGTGGCACCGACCAGTTCCTCATAGCTGCGGTTGCAGGTGATGAGCCGCAGCGAGGCATCGCGCAGGTAGACCGGTTGCGGAATGCCGTCGAGCAGCGCCGACTGGATCGCGGCCTGGTCTTTGAGCGCGATCTCGGCCGCGCGCCGCAGGCGCACCTCGCGATAGAGCATGACGATCCAGGCCAGCAGCAGCGGCGTCAGGAAGCACAGCACCGAAGCGGCCCACCACAGCATCCTTTGTGGGCGCTGGCCTGGGCCGGCGTGGTCGCAGCCGCGTGGAGCGACAGGTCGAGCAGCAGGAGGACGGCCCCGGCGATGGGCCAGGCGCGGACAGGTTTGGGGGAGCGGTCAGGCAAGCGGGGCGGCGAAGAGCGATGAACAGCCAACGATAGAAAGCCAACGATGGAAAACCGGAAGCGTCCGCGGCGCGGCAGGCGCGGCGGACGCAGGTGTCCTCACTCTATGGGCGCGATCCCGCCCGCTGATTAAGACATATCTGAAATTGGCGTGGAAATTTCCGAATCGTATGTAGCGGTTGCCTGCGCAGCGACATTTCGGCCCATTCAGAAATTGCTGCATGGATTGCCGCCCGGCTGATGACGGGGTATTGGGGAAGAATCGTAGTGCTCCTCGGAAAATTCTGGTGCCTTCCGGAGCAAATGCTGAGCACAATGCTGTGACACCGCGCTGCGTGCCCGCTCTTCTGGACACCAAGGCGTTCGCTATGGAGTTCAAGCTGTGGCCACAATCCTGATCGTCGACGACCACCCCCCAGTGCGTGTCGTACTCAAAACGCACTTGTCGCAGGTGCTGGGCGTCACGCATGTCCTGGAGGCAGACAACGGCCAGGCCGCCATCGAGATCGTGCGGCAATTCGCCCCCGACGTGGTGATCCTGGATCTCGACATACCCAAGATCAACGGCCTGGAGGTCATCCCGCGCCTCAAGGCCATCCACCCCGGCGTGCGCATCCTGGTCATTTCGGGCCAGGACCAGAACACCTTTGCACCGCGCGCGCCAGGCGGGGGCGCACGGCTACGTCAGCAAGACCCAGGAACTGGCGGAAATCGTGCGCTGCGCAGAGTCGGTCCTGGCCGGCTATACTGTGATGCCGGAAATCGATCGCAGCAAGGTCGAGCATGCCGACGAGGATGCCCGCCTGGCCAGTCTCTCGGACAAGGAGCTGATCATCATGCAGATGCTGGCCAAGGGCATGACCAACAAGGAAATCGGCGAGACCCTGTTTATTTCCAACAAGACGGTCAGTACCCACAAGACCCGGATCATGGAAAAACTCGGCGCAAAATCGATCGTCGATGTCATCGATTTTGCGCGGCGCCACCATATTGCGATCGGCTAGCATGGCAAATCCGAACTGCTCTGCCGTGCGCCGGCGCGTCCGGCCATGACCGGCGCGCTGCTGCTTGCCGGGCCGGGCGAGGCGCGCTGGGCTGCCGGCGTGGGCGAAATCCTGCGCGGGCTGGGTTTCACCATTCGGACTGTGGCGCAGGCACCGGCTGCCACGCCGGACATTGGCCTGGTGCTGGCCGGGCCAGGCGACGCCAGCGCGCTGCCCGCGTGGCACGCCGCCGGCGCCATCTGCGCCGTGGTGCTGCCCGCCGACGCGCCGGCGCCGGCCGCGCAGTGGGAGCCGGCCATCGTATGTCTGCGCGAACCCGTGACCGAAGGCGCCATCCTGGAGATGCTGGCAAACCACCACTACCTGGCCCTGTCCGCGCGCGAGGCGGCCGGCATCCCCGCCGCACTCGCCGAACAAACCTTGGGCGACCCCGAATTCGCCGCCGGGCTGGTGCGCGCGCTGGTGACCTCGACAGAGGCCGACCTGGCGCAATTACGCACCGCGGGCAGTGAACTGGAAACCCTGCGCAGCGTCGCCCACCGGCTGAAGTCTTCGGCGCACTACGTCGGCTGCCAGTCGCTGCGGGCGCTGGCGCAACGCCTCGAACATGCCGCCCGCGACGGCGATGCGGCAACCACCGCGGCGCTGGCCGCGATCTTCGCGCCGACCGTGGTGCGGCTGCTCGCACTGCTGGCGGCGCTGCCGGCAAAAAAATAAAACCTGCAAAAACCGCCGACATAGCGGGGGCGGTAATTCACCGGATAGGCGGCCGGCGTTGCGTTGATTATGCTGGATTTATCGCGGCCATTATTCCGGAGCGATTCCGGAGCGCCGTGAATGAATCGCGCTGGTTAATTTAATGCCCGCATCAATCGGATTTCCAATGCGCCGGCGCGGGTATTCTCCGGGGAGCATCATGCACCACGCCATGGCGGAATTGCCGGAATGGGCATCGTATTTCCACCTGGCCGCGGTGGCGTTTCTGCTGCTGGTGCTGGACACCGCACGCGCGGTGTACCGGGTGCTGGCCACCCCCGACGCGCGAGCCACCCGCGCGCGGCGCGTGGCGCTGGCCACGACGGGCCGGCTGCTGGCAGTGGGCGGCATCTGGATCGCCATCGTCTACGGCCACGGCGCCTGGGAGCGCGCGGGCGCGCACAATTGCCGCCACCTGCCGGCGGTGGACGCCAGCGCCCGCTACGCCGCCGAGTACTGCTACCTGCGCCAGGACCGGCTGCTGTTGCGGATCTACGATGCCCGTCGCGACGGCGTGCTGGCCCGGCGCACCTTCACCAGCGTGGAGCCGGTGCGACTGAGCTGGGATGGCCAGGCGCTGGTCTACGATGCCGCGGCGCCCGGCGCAAAAGGCCGCTTGCTGCTGCCGCCGACAATGCGTGACAAGCTGCTCGCACGGCTGCCCTGAAGCGCGCGGCGGCACGTCTGCGGCGGAAAACGCCGCGCGCCGGCAGCCCCATCGCCTCAGCCGTCCTGCTCGAACATCGCGCGGATAATGCCGCCCATTTCATGGCGGCGCGCCACCGGCATGCGCGACGCCGTGGAGACGATGCTGATGGCCGCGTCGGCGCACATCGCCAGCGGCAGTGCATAGCCCACGCCCGCCACGCCCTCGGCGCCCGCCAGCGCATAGCCTTGCCTGCGGCTGCGCTCGACGCCGCGCAGCAGCTTGAGCAGGCTCAGTCCGCCGGCCTCGTACTCGGCGCGATGGCGCTCGAAGTGCCCGCGCACGGCCTCGTTGTCCATCAGCGCCAGCAGCGCCATGCTGCCGGTGCCCTGGCCCAGCAGGCGCGAGGTGCCGGTCAGCATGTGGAAGGACTTGATGCGGTGGCTGCCTTGCTCGGTGTGCAGGCAGTGGCCGTGGTCGCCCATGCGCACGGTCAGGAAGACCGTGTCGCCGGTCAGCCGCGCCAGCGCCTTCATGCGCGTCACCAGCACGCCATTGGGCGCGGGGCGGTTCATCGCGCGCAGGCCCAGCGCCATCGCGGCGGCGCCCAGGTGGTAGCGCTTGCCGGCGGATTCGCGCTCGATGTAGCCGGCCGATTCCAGGAAACGTGCCATGCGGTGCGCCGTGGTCCGGTCGATGCCGGTGCGCGTGGTGAGCTCCTGCAGGGTCAGCCCCACGTCGTGGTGTTCGGCGAGCAGGTGGAGCAGGGCGAACGCGCGCGACAGGCTCTGGACGCCGCCTGGCGCTGAAGGCTTGGTGGTCATGGAATGAGGCGCCGGGGCGGCACCGCGCTGGCGCAGCGCGGGCCGGCAGGGGGCTTTCGTGAACGTTGTGCACATTATGCACAAATTGCACGATTGCGGTTGTCCCGCGGGGTGCCGTGGTTTGCAATCCATGCATCACGGAACCCCCACGCCAGAGCGCGCCATGATCCCCATCGATTCCCGCATTGACCCGTCCTCGGACGCTTTCGCCGGCCAGCGCGCCGGCATGCAGGCCCTGATCGGCCGCCTGCGCACGCTCGAGCGGCGCGCCGCCGCCGCCTCCGAGCGTTCGCGCGAGGCCTTTGGCAAGCGCGGCGCGCTGCTGCCGCGCGAGCGCGTCGGCCGCCTGCTCGACCCCGGCGCGCCGTTCCTGCCGCTGGCCACGCTGGCCGGCTTCGGCATGGACGATCCCGACCCCGAGACCTCTATCCCCGGCGGCTCGCTGCTGGCCGGCATCGGCTTTGTCTGCGGCGTGCGCTGCATGGTGCTCGCTACCGATTCCGGCATCGATGCCGGCGCCATGACCGAGGCCGGCAACATGAAGCTGGTGCGCTGCCAGGAGATCGCGCTGGAAAACCGGCTGCCGCTTATCCACCTGGTGGAGTCCGCCGGCGCCAACCTGCGCAAATACCGCGTCGACAAGTTCGTGCGCGGCGGCGCGCTGTTCTACAACCTGGCGCGCCTGTCGGCGGCGGGCCTGCCGGTGATCACCGTCGTGCACGGCTCGTCCACCGCCGGCGGCGCCTACATGCCGGGCCTGTCCGACTACGTGGTGATGGTGCGCAAGCGCGCCCGCGCCTTCCTGGCCGGGCCGCCGCTGCTCAAGGCCGCCACCGGCGAGATCGCCACCGACGAGGAGCTCGGCGGCGCCGACCTGCACGCCACCGTCAGCGGCCTGGCCGAGTACCTGGCCGAGGACGACGAGCACGCCATCGCCACCGCGCGCGATATTGTCGCCAGCCTCGACTGGCCCAACGTGATGCCGCCGCCCGCGCAGCCCGCACGCCCGCCGCGGCTGGATGCGGCCGAGCTGGACGGCGTGATGACGCTGGACATGAAGCGCCCGGTCGATATGCGCGAGGTCATCGCCCGCATCGTCGACGACTCGGCCTGGCTGCCGTTCAAGCCCGACTATGGCCCCGGCACCGTGTGCGGCCATGCGCGCATCGAAGGCAATACGGTCGGCTTTATCACCAACAACGGCCCGATCGATCCGGCCGGCGCCACCAAGGCCGCGCAGTTTATCCAGCTGTGCAACCAGTCCGACACGCCGATCGTGTTCCTGCAGAACACCACCGGCTTTATCGTCGGCCGTGCTTCGGAAGAGGCCGGCATGATCAAGCACGGCGCCAAGATGATCCAGGCGCTGTCGAACTCGACCGTGCCGCAGATCACGCTGTATTGTGGCGCCTCGTTCGGCGCGGGCAATTTCGGCATGTGCGGGCGGGGCTTCCGGCCGCGCTTCTGCTTCTCGTGGCCGAATGCGCGCACCGCGGTGATGGGCGGCGAGCAGGCTGCAATGACGCTGGAGATCGTCGCGCGCCAGCAGGCCGCGCGCAAGGGCAAGCCGGTGGACGAGGCGCAGCTGGCCAGCCAGACCGCGGAGATCGTCGCCAACTTCGAGCGCCAGGCCAGCGCCTTTGTCACCAGCGGGCTGCTGCTGGACGACGGCGTGATCGACCCGCGCGATACGCGTGCCGTGCTGGCCTTCGTGCTCGCCACCGCGCGCGAGGCAAGCCTGCGCAAGCCGCATCCGATCCAGTTCGGCGTGGGCCGCTTCTGACCGGCCCGAGACATCCCGACGCAAACAAGAATTCCAGGAGACCAGCATGCTTTACACCGAAGACCACCGCAACATCATGGACAGCATCCGCCGTTTCGTGGGGGCGGAGATCGATCCTTTTGTCGACGAGTGGGAGGCCGCCGAGATCTTCCCCGCGCACGAGTTGTTCAAGAAGATGGGCGACCTCGGCTTCCTGGGCATTACCAAGCCGGTGGAATACGGCGGCATGGGGCTCGATTTCTCCTACGCCATCGCCGCCGCCGAGGCGCTGGGCTATGCGCGCGCGCAGGGCGTGGGCATGGGCGTGGGCGTGCAGACCGACATGGCTACGCCGGCGCTGACCGCGTTCGGTTCGGATGAGCTCAAGCGCAACTACCTGGCGCCTGCCATTGCCGGCGACATGGTGTGCTCGATCGGCGTGTCCGAAGCGGGGGCTGGCTCCGACGTGGCTTCCCTGAAGACCCGCGCCGTGCGCGACGGCGACGACTATGTCATCACCGGCTCCAAGATGTGGATCACCAACGGCACCCAGTCCGACTGGATCTGCCTGCTGTGCAATACCTCGGACGGCGCACCGCACAAGAACAAATCGCTGATCGTGGTGCCGCTCAAGGAAGACGGCAAGCGCGTGCGCGGTGTGGAAGTGCAGAAGATCAGGAAGTTCGGTATGTGGTGCTCGGACACCGCGCAGATCTTCTTCGACGGGGTGCGCGTGCCGGTGCGCAACCGTATTGGCGAGGAAGGCATGGGCTTTATCTACCAGATGAAGCAGTTCCAGGAGGAGCGGCTGAACGGTGCCGCGCGGCGCCTGGCCTGCACCGCGCTGATCGAAGAGACCGCAGACTACCTGCGCCAGCGCATCGCCTTCGGCAAGCCGCTGCTGGACAACCAGTTCATCCAGTTCAAGCTGGCCGAACTCAAGACCGAGATGGAGGCGCTGCGCGCGCTGGTCTATATGGCCACGCAGACCTATATCAACGGCGGCGAGGTGACAGAACTGGCGTCGATGGCCAAGCTCAAGGCGGGGCGCCTGTCGCGCGAGGTGGCCGACTGGTGCATGCAGTTCCAGGGCGGCATGGGCTATACGTGGGACAACCATGCCTCGCGCGCCTATCGCGACTTCCGCCTGGGTTCGATCGGCGGCGGCGCCGACGAGGTCATGCTGGGCGTGATCGCCAAGCAGATGGGCCTGGTGTCGCGCGGCTGACAGACACGATCGCCATGACCGAGAACGCTCGCCCCGATGCCGTGATCGTGCGCCGCGCCAGCGGCGTGCTGTTCGCCACCCTCAATATCCCCGCCACCCGCAATGCGCTGGCGCCCGAAGTCGTCGACGCGCTGGCGGCGGCGCTAGAGCAGGCCGAGAGCGATGCAGAAATCCGCGCGCTGGTGCTGCGCGGGGCCGGCGGCATTTTCTGCGCCGGCGGCAACGTGGGCAACTTCCAGGCGCGGCTCGATGCCGACTCCAGCGAGGAGGACCCCGTCGCCACGCGCAATCGCCAGTTCGGCTATTTCACGCAGCGCCTCAGCACGCTGCCAGTGCCCGTGATTGCGGCGGTCGAGGGCGCGGCGATGGGCGGTGGCATGGGCCTGGCCTGCGCGGCCGACATCGTGCTGGCCACGCGCGACGCGCGCTTTGCGCTGTCGGAAACCACGCTGGGCATCATCGCCGCGCAGATCGCGCCATTCGTGGTGCAGCGGCTGGGCGCGGTAGCCACGCGCCGGCTCGGGCTGACCGGCGAGCGCGTCAGCGGCGAGGCCGCGGTGGCGCTCGGCCTGGTCGACCAGCTTGCCGGCGATGGCGCCGAACTCGACGCACTGATCGCCGAATGGCTGACACGCATCGGCCGCTGCGGCCCGAACGCCAACCGCGTGTTCAAGACGCTGGTCAGCCGTTGCGGGCAGGAGCCCGCCGGTCCGCTGCTGGACGAGGCCTCGCGCCTGTTCGCGCAGTGCATGCGCCGCGAGGGCGCAGAGGGCGTGGCCGCGTTCCGCGAAAAGCGCGACGCGGCCTGGACTGTTCGCTTCGACGCGGCGGACGTGCGCGCGGCGCAATCGGTGCGCTGAGCGTAAGCCGGCCACTTCCAGAGTTTTACAGGAACTTCCATGTCTGCAATCAGCCGACCCTTCCACACGCTGCTCGTCGCCAACCGCGGCGAGATCGCGGTACGCATCATGCAAACCGCACGCCGCCTCGGCCTGGCAACCGTGGCCGTCTATTCCGAGGCGGACCGCCATAGCCCACATGTGGCCTTTGCCGACCGCGCGGTCTGCATCGGCGCCGCGGCGCCGCGCGAGTCGTACCTGAACATCCCGGCCATCCTCGAAGCGGCGCGCGCCAGTGGCGCCGATGCGATCCATCCCGGCTACGGCTTCCTGGCCGAGAACGCCGGGTTTGCCGAAGCGGTGGCCGGCGCTGGCCTGGTCTTCGTCGGCCCGCCCGCCGAAGCCATTCGCGCCATGGGCAACAAGGCCGAGGCCAAGCGCCTGATGCTCGCCGCCGACATGCCGTGCGTGCCCGGCTACCAGGGCGCCGCGCAGGACGACGCCACGCTGCTGGCCGAAGCCAGGCAGATCGCTTCCCGCTGATGGTCAAGGCCGCCGCGGGCGGCGGCGGGCGCGGCATGCGGCTGGTGCACGACGCCGCCGCGCTGCCCGCGGCGCTGGCCAGCGCGCGCTCGGAAGCGGGCGCCGCGTTCGGCTCCGACGAGCTGATCCTGGAGCGCGCGGTGATCGCGCCGCGCCATGTGGAGATCCAGGTCTTTGCCGATACGCATGGCAACGTGATCCACCTCGGCGAACGCGACTGCTCGGTGCAGCGCCGCCACCAGAAGGTCATCGAGGAAGCGCCGTCGCCCGCGGTCAGTGCCTCGCTGCGCGCGCGCATGGGCGAGGCCGCGGTGCGCGCGACCAGGTCGATCGGCTATGTCGGCGCCGGCACCATGGAGTTCCTGCTCGACGGCGATGGCAATTTCTACTTCATGGAAATGAACACGCGGCTGCAGGTGGAGCATGCGGTGACCGAAGCCATTACCGGCTTTGACCTGGTCGCCTGGCAGCTGCGCGTGGCGGCGGGCGAGCCGCTGCCGGTGACACAGGATCAGGTCCGCTTTGACGGCCACGCCATCGAAGTGCGCCTGACCGCTGAAGACGTACCGGCCGGCTTCCTGCCGCAGGGCGGACCGCTGCTGCGCTGGCGCCCGCCCGCGGCGGCGCGCGGCGTGCGCGTGGACCACGCGCTGGAAGAGGGCGGCGCCATTCCCACCCACTACGATTCGATGGTGGCCAAGCTGGTCGCTCACGGCGCCGATCGTGAAGAAGCGCGCCGCAAGCTGCTGCGCGCGGTCGAGGACTGCGTCCTGCTGGGCGTGCCGAGCAACCAGGGCTTCCTGGCTGACTGCCTCGGCCATGCCGCCTTTGCCGGCAACGACGTGCATACCGGCTTTGTCGAGACGCATATGCAGCCCGCGCTGCGCGCCGCGCCGCCGCCGCTGCAAGTGGTGGCCACCGCCGTGCTGGCGGCCGCGGGGCTGCTGCAGGGTGGCGGCAGGCCGGCGGCACTGGCGCGCTCGGTGTCGAAGGTGGCACTGTCGGCGGCGGGCTCTGCCTGGGAAGCCAGCCTGCAGGCCGCGGCCGACGGCTGGTGCGTGACGCTGTGCCAGCGCGGCGACAAGCCCGGCGCCGGCGACGTGGTGATGTCGTGCAAGGTGCGCGTGCTGCGCGCCGATGCGCAGGCCGGCACCGCGCTGGTCGAATGCGGCGGCGTGGCCTGGCCGGTGGTCCACGCCTTGCGAGGTCAGGCGGTGCACCTGTTCCAGGCCGGCCGCGCCTGGCAGTTCGCGCTGAACGATCCGCGCCGCCGCCGCGATGCGGGCGCGGTCAGCGGGGCATTGCAAGCGCCGCTGGCTGCGCGCATCGTCGCGGTCCACGTGGCCGAGGGGGAGCGCGTCACGGCAGGCCAGCCGCTGGTCGTGCTGGAAGCGATGAAGATGGAACACACCATCGCCGCGCCGTTCGACGGCGTGGTGGCGGAGCTGGCCGCGCGCGCCGGCGGGCAGGCCAGCGCCGGCGCGCTGCTGGCGCGGGTGGAGGCAGACGCCGCGCAGGCCGCGGACGCAAAGGAGGCACAGGCATGAGCGATTCCAGCCAAACCGCAGCCGGCAAGATCGTGCGCATCGGCGGGGCCTCGGGGTTCTGGGGCGATTCGGCGATCGCCACGCCGCAGTTGCTGGCGGTGCCCGGCCTGCAATACTTGGTCTACGACTACCTTGCCGAAACCACCATGTCGATCCTGGCGCGCGCCCGCGCCAAGGACCCCGCCCTGGGCTATGCCACGGACTTCGTGCACGCCGCCATGGCGCCGAACCTGGCCGAGATCCTGCGCCGCGGCATCCGCGTGGTGGCCAACGCCGGCGGCCTGAATCCGCAGGCCTGCCGCGACGCGTTGCAGATAGCGGCCGCTCAGCAGGGCCTGTCGCCGCGCATCGCCGTGGTGAGCGGCGACGACGTGCAGGCACGCTTTGCGCAGTGGTGCGCGGCGGGCCTTACCGACTTGCAGGGCCAACCGGTGCCCACCAGCGAGCCCTGGTCGGCCAACGCCTACACCGGCGCGCAGGCGATCGCCCGCGCGCTGGCGCTGGGCGCCGATATCGTGATTACCGGCCGCTGCGTCGACAGCGCGGTGGTGGTGGGCGCGCTGGCGCATGAGTTCGGCTGGGACTGGTCCGACTGGGACCGTCTCGCCGCCGGCACGCTGGCCGGCCACGTGATCGAGTGCGGGGCGCAGGCCACCGGCGGGCTCTTTACCGACTGGCAGCGCGTGCCCGGCTGGGACCGCATCGGCTATCCGGTGATCGATTGCGCCGACGACGGCAGCTTCGTGCTGAGCAAGCCGGAGGACACCGGCGGGCTGGTCGATGCCGCCGCGGTGGCCGAGCAGGTGCTGTACGAGATCGGCGACCCGGCCAGCTACCTGATGCCCGACGTCGCCTGCGACTTCCGCCTGGTGCGCACCGAACAGCTCGACCCCGGCCGCGTGCGCGTGCACGGCGCGCGTGGCCGCCCGCCCGGCACGCACTACAAGGGCAACGCCACCTGGCAGGACGGCTACCAGGTCAGCCTGATGATGGCGATCCGCGGCATCGACGCCCCGGCCAAGGCCCGCCGCACCGCCGAGGCGCTGCTAGCGCGCACGCGCGCGATGCTGGCCGCGCGCGGCCTGGGCGATTACACCGAGATCGTGGTCGAGCTGCTGGGCTGTGAATCGCAGTACGGACCGCATGCGCAAGCGCTGCCGACGCGCGAAGTGGTGCTGCGCATCGGCGCGCGCCACGCGCAGGCCAAGGCGCTGGCCTTCCTGCAGCGCGAAGCCTCGTCGGCCGGCACCTCGATGGCGGCAGGCACGCGTTCGTCGTTCTCGGGGCGGGTCGATATCCAGCCGGTGGTGAAGGTGTTCTCGTTCCTGGTGCCCAAGACCGAGGTGCCGATGCGCGTGGAATTCGAGGGCGTCCAGGTCGTGCTGAACGAGGCGGCGTCGCCAACGTCAACGACGCCGCCGGCCGAGGTCGCCTTGCCCGCGCTGCCCGCCATCCCCGACGAGCCGCGCGTGCCGTGCCGGCTGGTGGCGCTGGCCTATGCGCGCAGCGGCGACAAGGGCGACGACGAGAACATCGGCGTGATCGCGCGCCAGCCGGCATACCTGCCGCTGCTGCGCGAGCAACTGACGCCGCAGGCGGTGCGCGCGTACTTTGCCCACCTGGTGCAGGGCGAAGTGGAGCGTTTCGAGGTCCCGGGCCTGCACGCGCTCAACTTCCTGATGCATGGCGCGCTTGGCGGCGGCGGCGTGGCCAGCCTGCGCTCGGATCCGCTCGGCAAGAGCTACGCGCAGATGCTGCTGGACTTCCCGCTATCCGTACCCCGGAGCTGGGCGTAGACCCGGCCCGCTATCCCGACGACAAGGAGGAGACATGAATCCATCGCAACGCATCCGGCGCCTGTTCGGCCTGAGCCTGTTCGCCGCGCTCGCTGCCGGCATCGCCACACCGGCCCTTGCGCAGGGCGACGCGTTCCCCAACCGGCCGATCCGCGTGGTGGTGCCATACACGCCCGGCGGCGTGTCCGATGCCGTGACGCGGCTCGTCATGCAGAAGCTGTCCGAGCGCCTCGGCCAGCCGGTGGTGGTGGAGAACCGCCCCGGCGCCAACGGCATGATCGGCTCGGACAACGTCGCCAAGTCGGCGCCGGACGGCTATTCGCTGCTGGTGGTGGTGGCAGCGCATGCCATCAATCCCAGCCTGTATCCGAAGATGACCTATGACCCGCTCAGGGACCTGACCGGCGTCAGCATGATCGGCCGCATTCCGCTGCTGCTGGTGTCGAGCGCGCAACTGCCGCCGGCCAGCGTGAAAGAGCTGGTGAGCTGGGGCAGGGCCAATCCCAACAAGATCGCCAGCGTGAAAGAGCTGGTGAGCTGGGGCAGGGCCAATCCCAACAAGATGACGTTCGCCTCCAGCGGCAACGGCTCCGGCGCGCACCTGGCGGGCGAGCTGTTCTCGCAGGCGGTGGGCATGCCGATGACGCACGTGCCGTACAAGGGCATCGCGCCGGCCTTGCCCGACCTCTTCTCTGGCCAGGTGGCGGTCATCTTCGACTCGGTGCAGACCATGATGCCGCAGGTCAAGGCCGGCAAGGTGCGCGCGCTGGCCATCACCAGCCCCGCGCGCTGGCCGGCGGCGCCCGATGTGCAGACCATGGCGGAAGCGGGCTACCCGGCCGTCACTGCCGGCAGCTGGATCGGCCTGATCGCGCCGGCCAGGACGCCGCCCGCGGTGCTGGCGAAGCTGTCGGCCGAGATGGATGCGGTGGTGCATCAGCCGGACGTGAGGGCGCGGTTGATCGAATACGGCATCGACCCGGTCGGCGGCAAGGCCGACCAGTTCCAGGCGTTTATCCGAGAAGAATCGGTGCGCTGGGCCGCGGTGGTGAAGAAAGGCGGCGTGAAGCTGGAGTGAGCGGCGAGGACTTGTGGCGCTATCAGCCCTGCATGGCGGCGCGCACGCGAGGTGTGGCGCTGCGGCCGGCTGGCGAGGATATGCAGCATCAGGTGCAGCCGCAGGGAGGGGCTGAGAGGCCCCAGCGCGTCCAGCCGCGCGGCCTCGCGTTCCAGCAGCCAGCCCAGCATGGCCGGCAGCAGGTCATAGCGCCCGTCGGGGAAATGATGCCGCAGCGAGCCGCGGCTGGTGCCGGCCAGCAAGGTGACGGCGGCGTCGATCAGGGACTGGCGAGTGCTGGCGCTGCGTGCAGCTTGGGTGGGCATGGGCCCGATTGTAGCAACGGCGCTGGGGCGTCCTGCGGAGGCGGACCCCTGCGAAGGCCCGCGGACCCACTGCGGGCCTTCGCCAGGCCGGACGCTGGCTGTGCAGGCTCAATGCGGCGCAGCCGCAGGGAAATCGGCGCTGCAGCTGGGCGCCCCGTCGTCGTGCGAGTGCACATGCAGCGCGCCCGGCACATGACGGCTGTCCAGGCCCTTGGCCTTCAGCCACTGCCCGGTGGTTTCCGCGGCGCGGTCGATCAGCTCGCCGCACTTGCTGTAGTCGTAGGGCGAGATGTCGAGCGGGCACAGCGGCGGCACCACGCTGATATGCGCGCGCTCGGCAAAGTGCTGCAGGTCGTTGACCAGCTGGCGCGCCACCAGCAGCGACAGCGCGTTGAAAGCATGCTCCAGCGCACCGCGCGGCGGGCGACGCTCCGCGCAGGTGAAACCCGCCGGCAGCACGATCACGCGCGTGGCGCCCAGCGCGATCGCGGTGGACACTGGCGTATTGTTGGCCACGCCACCGTCGATCAGCGTGCGCCCTTCGAACTGCACCGGCGGGAACACGCCCGGGATGGCGGCGCTGGCCAGGACCGCGTCGACGATGCTGCCATTGGAGAGCAGCACTTCATCGCCGCTTTGCATGTCGGTCGCCACGACATGCAGCGGCAGCTCCGCCGCTTCCAGCCGCCGCAACCCGAAGTGCCGCGCCAGCAGGCCGCGCAGGCCGGCCGATTCCACCAGGTGGCCGCCGCTGCCGCCGACCATGTTCCAGACGCTGCGCCAGCTCCACGGCATGATGTCCGCGCGCCGGATGCCGCGCCAGAGCTCGTCGAGCCGCCCGGCGCCGGCCACGCCCGGATTGCAGGCGAAATACGCGCCATTGATGGCGCCAGCCGAGGCGCCGATCACGATATCGGGCATTACGCCCCAGTCCACCAGCTCGCGCAGCATGCCGACCTGGATCGCACCCAGGCTGCCGCCGCCGGCAAATACGAAGGCTGTCTTTTCCATGGCTGTCCGATGCGGCGCCGCTGCGGCGGCGCCTTTCTCCCCTTGAATGTCTGTCTGCTCTAAGCAAAGCATAGGCGACATCGGCGCAGCCGGGCAGGGGCATGCGGTGCGCCTGAATAACGCAATTAACCGCCAAAAACGCACACCAACCACGAACCCGGCGGGCAGGCGACGCGGGTGGTCGGGGTCCTGATGGACTGCGTGCAGGTGCGGACTGCTAGCCGAGGAATTCGTCCGAGGCGATGCCCAGTTGCGCGGCCATGTGTTCCACCAGGGCTTGCAGGCGGGCGACCTTGTCGGTCAGGGCCTGCTGCTCGGCGCGCAGTTGTTCGAGCTCGGTGGACGACACCGTGGCGCCACCTGCAGCGCGCTCGCTGCCTTCGTCGACCGCGGCGGCGCTGACTTCGCCGCTCAGCAGGTGCATCCAGCGGCTTTCGCGCGCGCCGGGCGCACGGGCCAGGCGCACCACAAAGGGCGGCGCGTGGCTGGCCAGCTCGTCCAGGAAGGCCTCGACCGACGAGATATCGGCAAAGGCGTGCAGCCGGGCCGTGTTCAGGCGCAGTTCCGCGGCGGTCTGCGGGCCGCGCAGCAGCAGCATCGCGAGCAGCGCGACCGACTGCTTGGGCACGGCCAGCGCGCGCTGCATATTGTGCTCGAAGCGCGGCACGCGGCTGCTGCTGCCTTCAAAGACCAGGCTCAGGCCCTTGAGGCCGTCGATGGCGTCGAGGATCTCGGCCTCGCTCACGTTCATCACCGGCGCGCGGGCGGTTTTCTGGTTGCAGCCAGAGGCCAGTGCGTTGAGCGACAGCGGGTAGGTGTCGGGAACGGTGTGCTGCTTTTCGACCAGCACGCCCAGCACACGGCCCTCCACGGGGGTCAGGGCGCGCAGCGCCGCGCGGGCGGGACGGTCGCCGGGCTGGTTGGTATCGGCGGTGGAACCGGAATCGAAATCGGAATCGGAATGCATCAAGGCTCGGATCTGGGCTGGAGGGGAAGGGTGGCGGCGGACGCGGGTGCGGGCCGGGCGAGGCGATCATTCAATCCCAAGCCGGCCTAATCCGCAACTGTGCCATGCCCCGCACCGGAGAAATCGCCCGCGGGCGGCGCACCCCTCGCATTCTGCGCCGCGCCGACTACTATCGATAGGCCGCGGCCACAGCCGGGCAGGCGCGGGTCCAGACAGGAGGGCAGCATGGGGATTTCGCAGACGGAAGCGATGGGTCGGGGCGCGGCGGAGGCGGCCGGCGGCGCCCCCGAGGTGGCACCGGAGGCGGGCGGCGGGCTGGAAGCCCCGTACTCCACGCTGGAGTCGCGCTGGCACCAGATGTTCCCGCGGCTCAGCACGGAGGACATGGCACGGGTGCGGCGCTTCGGCACGCAGCAGTGCTGGCGCACCGACGAGAAGCTGTTCGCGATCGGTCAGACCGGCCGGGGCATGTATCTGGTCACCAGCGGCTGCGTGCGCATCGTGCGGCGCGACGGGCTGGGCCGCGAGCATTCGATCACCGAGCTGGGCCCTGGCCATTTCCTGGCCGAGGTCGGCACGCTGAGCGGCCGTCCCGCGCTGGTCGACGGCGTGGCCGTGACCGACACCGAGGGCTACGCGATCACGCCCGAGCGGCTGCGCGCGCTGCTGGTGGCCGAGGCCGAGCTGGGCGAACGCATCATGCGCGCGCTGATCCTGCGCCGCGTGGGTCTGATCGAATTCGGCAGCGGGCCGGTGCTGGTGGGCCACGGCGCCGAGCCGCTGCTGCTGTCGCTGCAGGCCTTCCTGCGGCGCAACGGCTACCCGCACAGCGTGATCGACATGGACGCCGACGATGAATGCTCGCTGTTGCTCGAATACGCCAATGCCCCGGCCAGCGACTTCCCGCTGGTGATCTGCCCCGACGGCAGCGTGCTGCGCGCACCGGATGAAGGCCAGCTGGCTTCATGCCTGGGGCTGCTGCCGGAGTTCGACCCGCACCATGTATATGACGTGGTGGTGGTGGGCGCCGGGCCGGCCGGGCTGGCCACCGCAGTGTATGCGGCCTCGGAAGGCTTGTCGGTGGCGGTGATCGACTGCCGCTCGCCCGGCGGGCAGGCGGGGGCGAGCGCGCGCATCGAGAACTACCTGGGCTTTCCGACCGGCATCTCGGGGCAGGCGCTGGCGGGGCGGGCCTTCGTGCAGGCGCTGAAGTTCGGCGCGCATATGGCAATCCCGCTGGAGGTAAAGGCGCTGCATTGCGGCGCCGACCCGATCCGGCTGGAACTGGCGGACGGACGCCTGATCCCCACGCACACGGTGGTGATCGCCACGGGCGCGCAGTACCGGCGTCCGGGCATCCCGGGGCTGGAGCACTTTGAAGGGCGCGGGGTTTACTACTGGGCCTCGCCGGTGGAGGCCAAGCTGTGCCGCGAGGAGCCGGTGATGCTGGTCGGCGGCGGCAACTCGGCGGGGCAGGCGGCGGTCTACCTGGCCTCGCACGCCGCGCACGTGCACATGCTGGTGCGCGGACCCGGGCTGGCCGCGACCATGTCGCGCTACCTGATCGACCGCCTCGGCTCGCTGCCCAACGTCACGCTGCACACGCACGCGCAGGTCTGCGCGCTGTCGGGCGAAGGATGGTTGTCCAGCGTGCGCTACGAGGCCGCGGCGGAAAGCCCGCAGCCCATTGAGATGGACGTGCGGCACCTGTTCCTGTTTATCGGCGCCGATCCCAACACGGAATGGCTGCGCACCTGCAACGCGGAGGTCGACGACAAGGGCTTCGTGCGCACCGGTGGCGGCTCGCTGGGCTGCGCGTCCGTGGTGCCGTATCCGCTGCAGACCAGCGTGCCCGGCGTGTTCGCCATCGGTGATGTGCGTTCGGGCTCGATCAAGCGGGTCGCCGCGGCGGTGGGCGAGGGCGCGGCGGTGGTGGCGCAGATCCACGACTACCTGTCCAAGGTGCAGGTGGCCGTGGCGCAGTGAGCGCGGCCGCTCAGGGCTGCGCCTCGCGCTCGAGCAGCTCGCGCTTGCGCGCCACGCCCCAGCGGTAGCCGGACAGGTTGCCGTCGCTGCGCACCACGCGATGGCAGGGGATGGCCACCGCCAGGTGGTTGGCGGCGCAGGCCTGCGCCACCGCACGGACCGCGCGCGGCGCGCCGATGCGGGCCGCGATCTCGGCATAGCTGGCGGTAGTGCCCGCGGGGATTTCCTGCAGGGCCTGCCACACGCGTTGCTGGAACGCGGTGCCGCGCACATCCAGCGGCAGGTCCAGCCCGATCGATGGTGCCTCGATAGAACCGACTACCCGCGCCACCAGTTGCTCGAACTGCGCATCGCCGCCGATCAGGTTGGCGCGCGGGAACTGGTCCTGCAGCGCCTGCAGCAGCGCCTGCGGATCGTCGCCCAGCAGGATCGCGCATACGCCGCGCTCGCTCTGCGCCACCAGGATCGCACCCAGCGAGCACTGGCCAATGGCAAAGCGGATATCGGTGTCCACGCCGCCGGCGCGGTAGCGCGACGGAGTCATGCCGAGCACCGCGTCGGCCTTCTCATAGAAGCGGCTGTTGGAGCCGAAGCCAGCGTCGTAGATCGCCTCGGTGACGGAGTCGCTGGTGCCGAGCTGTTCGCGCAGCTTCCTGGCGCGCTGCGCGGCGGCGTAGGCGCGCGGCGTCACGCCGGTGGCGGCCTTGAAGATGCGGTGGAAATGGTAGGGGCTGACGCCCGCGGCCCGGGCCAGCGCCGGCAGCGTCGGCAGCGTGTCCGAGGCCTCGATGCGGCGGCAGGCCTCGGCTACGATCGCCGCGTGCTGCGCGGCAAGTTCGGGCGCTGCGGCGCGGCGGCTGGGCCGGTAGCCGGCGGCCTTGGCCGCGGCGGCGTTGTCGAAGAACTCGACATTGGCCGGATGCGGCAGGCGCGAGGGACTGCTCGGCAGGCAGTAGACGCCGGTGGTCCTGACCGCGTAGACAAAGGCATCGTCTGCGGACGGATCGCGCGCCAGCACGCGGGCCCAGCGCGGATCGTTCTCGACGGTGGTGGCAGGGGTTCGATGCGGATTCGGCATGGGCTCGCTTGCCTCGGTTCGATGAGTCAGACGGTGGCGCATGGCAACCCTCACGTGGCGTCGTGGAAGATGATGCCCAGTGTGTAGCGCTGGCCCGCATGCAGCCGGCTCACGCCGTGCCGCAGGTTGACGCGGTAGCTGCCGCGGCTGCCCTGCACCGGGAGCTGGCTGACCGCAAAGACCACGGCATCGCCCTGGCGCAGCGTCACCACCTCCGCGCGCGACTGCATGCGCGGCCGCTGCTCGGTCATCACGAACTCGCCGCCGCTAAAGTCGCGCCCCGGCTCGGACAGCAGGATCGCGACCTGCAGCGGGAACACATGCTCGCCATACAGGTCCTGGTGCAGGCAGTTGTAGTCGCCGGGGCCGTAGCGCAGCAGCAGCGGCGTGGGGCGCAACTGGCCGGCGCGGTGACAGCGGGAGAGATAGTCCACGTGCGCGGCCGGATAGCGCGTATCGATGCCCATGGCGGCGTTCCAGCGATTGGCCACCGGCACCAGGTGCGGGTACAGCGCGGCACGCAAGTCGGCAACGGTGCCAGGCAGAGGATAGGCGAAGTACTTGTACTCGCCGCGCCCGAAGCCGTGGCGTGCCATGACGACGCGCGAGCGGAACAGCGCGTCGTGCGCGTAGCAAGTTGCCAGGGCTTCGCATTCGGCGGGTGACAGCAGGCTTCGGATCGCGGCACAGCCATAGTCGTCCAGTGCTGCGCCGAGTGCGGTCCAGTCCACGCGCTCCACGCGCATGGCGAAATCGGTCTGCGGTGCGGATTTCAGCTTGGCCGTTGGCGCTGGGCCGCCCGGTGCGGGGATTGGCCTGCGCGGGCCCGCCACAGCCACGTCGCGGGCCTGGGGACGCTGTGCCTGCTTGATGCTGCTCACTGCCGCTCTCCTGTGTCTGGCTTGCATGGTGCCAACTTTAGGCCGCTGGCGCGCGCACGACACTCCGGGTCTTGCTTTTGAATTCTGCCCGGCGAAGGACCTTGGGAATACAGCGGTGCGCTTTGCCATGTAAAAACCCCCAAAAGTTGTCTCCAACTTCTGGGGGCAGTTCACTGGCGGGAGGGGGCAAACAAACAGTAACGCGAGAGCCTTACTGCATCTTGTCTAGGTTCCCGATCCGAACCAGCATCTCCGTGAACATCTGCATATCCAGGTTCAGGTCGGCCACTTCCTTGTACTCGCGCGCGTTGTGCGCGGTGTACTTCTTGCCCGGCATCGCCGGCCCGAAGTTGATCGCATTGGGCATCAGCTTGGCCGTGGTGCTGCCCGCGGTGGACACCGGCTTGGCCTCCAGCCCCGTGGTATCGCCAAAGATATTCAGCAGCGTGCTGAGCCACGCGCCCTTGGGATCGCGCGCCATCCAGTTGCCCTGGTCATACTTTATCTCGACCGGCCCATGCGTGGCGGCCCAGCCGAAGATGCGCTTGGTGATCTTGCCGCCCAGCTCATCGGGCGTGCGCCCGCGCGGCATGCGCACATTGGTGACCACGTCGACGTATTCGCCGCGTTCGCGCACGAGCGTGGGCGACATCGTCAGCGGGCCCATGAAGGGATCGCGATAGGCCACCTCCATCTTGTTGCCGAGGTAGTCCAGCCCGTACAGGTCGTTCAGGTAACGAACCGCGTTCAGGTAGTGGTTCTCGGCAAAGCCCACGTCGCTGGCTTGCAGGAACAGCGCCAGGCGCGGCAGCGGATTGACGCCTTCCTCGGGACGCGAGCCATGCGCCGAGGCGCCGGTGACCTTGACCTCGACCTCGTTACCATCGCGCTTCACGTCGATCGAGAACTTGCCGCGCGGCGTGTAGCGGCGCAGGAATTCAGACCGCGCCTGTTCCAGCGCTACGACCACCGCCGCGGGATCGCCGCCCGCAATCCGTGCGGTGGCGGTTTCCGGGATGGCGTTGGCCGAGGCCGCGCCGCGCATGGCGACGATGGCAGGGCCCCTGGTATCGGCCTTGCTGCGTTCCGCCTTGCCGTCCGCCGACTTGATGCCGAACGAGACTGTCAGCGTGCCAGCGCCTTTCTCCGCCACCACGGCGGGATATTTGCTGTCCAGCACCACGTTGTACTCCGGCAGCGTGGTGTGCTGGCGGTAATACTTCATGCCGTCGCCACCGGTTTCCTCGGTGGTCTCGATCATCAGCCGGATGGTGCGCTCCAGCGGCACCCCGCTTTCCTTGACCGTCTTCATCGCGTACAGCACCGCGGCGATCGAGCCCTTGTCGTCGATGGTGCCGCGCCCGTACAGCGTGTCGCCAATGCGCGTGAGCCGGAACGGATCGAGTTTGGTGCCGTCGTCGAGCACCCATTCTTCGGCGATGGCCGGCACCACGTCGGCGTGCGTGAGGATGCCGAAGGTGTCCTTGCCGCCGCCGGGGAGTGTGACCTCGAACACCCGGTTGTCCACGTTGCGGTAGGCCAGCCCGAAATCGCGCGCCATGGCCTCGACCAGCTTGCCGAACTCGATAATGGCGGGGTGCTCGTGCTGCGCGACCTTCTCGTCGCGCACGGTGCGCAGCGCCACCATCCTGCCGATGGTGTCGATCACCGCGGCCTCGTTGTGGACGCGGTTGTAGACCCCCAGCAGGCGCCCGATATTGACCAGGTTGTCGCCCGACAACGGGCCCTTGGCCTGCCACGCGGCCACTGCCGGTGCCACCGCCGGCTCCGCCTTGGCCGCGGCCGCCATGAAGGCCTGCAGGTCGGTGGCTTTGGTGCTGGCGACAAGCGCCTCCAGCGCTGGCTTCTTCAGGGTTTGCGCCTGCGCGGGATGGGCCAGCAGCAGCGACAACGCCAGCATGGGTGCCCACCGGTAAAGGGTCGGAAGGCGGCAAGGTCGGGTCATTGCGGGAAAACGAGTATGAGGGGATGCCGCATGATAGGGCACTCGCCAGGGTTTTCAGAAGAAATATGCTTTTGCGTCCGCGCAGACGGGAACCCTCTCGGCGTGATAGGCACTTCCTATGCGGTTTCGATAGCGTCAGTCAATCATCGCGGTTAAAACGATGAATTGTACAAATCACATCCCGATCGACAGAATGAGGCCTTCGCTGCAACCCGCAGCCGAAACCAACCCACCGATCCAGACCAAGGAGTGATCTGATGCTGCAATCCTGTGAAGGCCAACGCGTTCCCAATGTCGCTTTCCGCGTGCGTGAAGACAACGAGTGGAAGACCATCACCACCGGCGAGCTGTTCAGCGGCAAGACCGTGGTCGTGTTCTCGCTGCCGGGCGCCTTCACGCCGACGTGCTCGTCCACCCACCTGCCGCGCTACAACGAACTGGCACCGGTGTTCGCCAAAATCGGTGTCGACGACATCCTGTGCGTGTCGGTCAACGACACCTTCGTGATGAACGAGTGGGCCAAGGACCAGGAATCCGAAAACATCACTATGATCCCCGACGGCAACGGTGAATTCACCGAAGGCATGGGCATGCTGGTAGACAAGGCTGACCTGGGCTTCGGCAAGCGCAGCTGGCGCTATTCCATGCTGGTCAAGGACGGCGTGGTGCAGAAGATGTTCATCGAGCCGGAAGAGCCGGGCGACCCGTTCAAGGTGTCCGACGCCGACACCATGCTGGCCCATATCGCCCCGGACGCGCGCAAGCCTGACCAGGTGGTGGTGTTCTCCAAGGTCGGCTGCTCGTTCTGCGCCAAGGCCAAGCAACTGCTGGACGACAACGGCTACGACTACATCGACGTGCCGCTGGACAACAAGGTGCGCGGCAAGGTGCTGGGCGCCGTGTCGGGCGAGATGACGGCACCGCAGGTCTTCATCAACGGCAAGCTGGTCGGCGGCGCCGAAGCGCTGCAGCAGTACCTGGCCAGGTAAGCCACCCGATCCCCGTCGAATTCCGCTCGCGCGGACCGGCAGTCGCCGGACCCGATGGCGCCGCCTTGCCTGGCGGCGCCATCCAGCCCGCTGATTGACGCCAGCTGTCACCATAAAAACAGAGGAACCGTACGCCATGACTACCATCCAGACCGACGTCGCCGTGATCGGCGCAGGCACCGCCGGCCTTGCCGCCTACCGCGCCGCGATTGCCGCCGGCAAGCGCGCCGTGATCATCGAAGGCGGTCCGTACGGCACCACCTGCGCCCGCGTGGGCTGCATGCCGTCCAAGCTGCTGATCGCCGCCGCCGAGGCCGCGCACGAGCTGCGCCACACCGCGCCGTTCGGCGTGCATGTCGACGGCCAGGTCCGCATCGACGGCCGCGAGGTGATGGCCCGCGTGCGCAGCGAACGCGACCGCTTTGTCGGCTTCGTGGTGCGCGGCGTCGAGACCATCCCGGAAGCGGACCGCATCCGCGGCTACGCCCGCTTTATCGACAACACCACGCTGGAAGTGGACGGCCAGACCACCGTGCGCGCCAGCCGCGTGGTCATTGCCACCGGCTCCACGCCGACGCTGCCGGCGCCGTTCAAGGCCTTCGGCGACCGCCTGATCGTCAATGACGACGTGTTCGCGTGGGAAGACCTGCCCGGCAGCGTGGTGGTGTTCGGCCCGGGCGTGATCGGGCTGGAGCTGGGCCAGGCGCTGTCGCGGCTGGGCGTGCGGGTGCGCGTGTTCGGCGTCAGCGGCTCGCTGGGCCCGCTCACCGATCCGGTGATCCGTGCCTACGCCGCCAAGGCATTCAACGATGAGTTCTACCTCGATCCGGACGCCAAGGTGACCGGGATGGCCCGCGAGGGCGACCAGGTCGTGGTGACCTACCTCGACCGCGAAGGCCGCAGCGTGACCGAGCGCTTCGACTACGCGCTCGCCGCCACTGGCCGCGCGCCCAATGTGCGCGGCCTGGGCCTGGAGAACACCGGCCTCGCGCTGGACAAGCGCGGCGTGCCGCTGTTCGATGCGCAGACGCTCCAGTGCGGCAATGCCCCGGTATTCATTGCCGGCGATGCCAACAACATCCTGCCGCTGCTGCATGAAGCCGCGGACGAGGGCAAGGCCGCCGGCGAGAACGCCGCCAGCTATCCGCAGGTGAAGCCGCTGGCGCGCCGGGCGCCGCTCGCGGTGGTGTTCTCCGATCCACAGATCGCCATGGTCGGCCAGCGCTTTGCCGACCTGGTCGAAGGCAGCTTCGTCACCGGCGAGGTCAGCTTCGAAGACCAGGGCCGCAGCCGCGTGATGCTGAAGAACCGCGGCCTGATGCACGTCTACGGCGACAAGGCCACCGGCCGCTTCCTGGGCGCCGAATGGACCGGTCCGCGCGCCGAGAACATCGCCCACCTGCTGGCCTGGTCGTACCAGCAAGGCCTGACCATCGAGCAGATGCTGGGCATGCCGTTCTATCACCCGGTGGTGGAAGAGGGCCTGCGCACGGCGCTGCGCGATGCGGCGGCACAGCTGGTGGCGTAAGCAGCAGCCTTGCGGTTGCTAGACAGGTCTGTCTGCCGTGTGTTGCCCCATGGTGCCGGGCGTGCAGTTTGCTGCCCGGCTACCCCGCTATACCGAAGTTCCATGGTGACGCTGCGGCTGCGGCGTCGCGAAGCCCTTTTCCCGATTGAGGAATCGGCTCATCGGGGGGCGTTCGATGCCCTCATTTTGTAGTCACTAAAAGTTCTTGACATTGGCGGGTTTTCTCCTATTCTGCTGGCTATGCCAGCACGAAACGGAACCGCTCACGTCGTTACGACGACCCGCAAGTACAAGGACCAGATCTATCGCACCCACCTGTTGCGGCGCAGTTACCGCGAGGACGGCGTGGTCAAGAACGAGACGCTGGGCAACCTGTCCCACTTGCCCGAGGCACTGATCGAGATCATCCGCCGCTCACTCAAGGGCGAGACCTTCGTGCCGCTGGGCGAGGCGTTCGAGGTGACACGCTCGCGCGCTCACGGCCACGTGCAGGCGGTGGCCACGGCCATGCAGCGTCTGGGCTTTGCCTCGCTGATCGCCTCCAAGCCTTCGCGCGAGCGCGACCTGGTGCTGGCGATGGTGGCCGCGCGCATCGCGGCGCCGCACACGAAGCTGGCCACCACGCGCTGGTGGCACACCAGCACCCTGGCGGAGGACTTCGGCGTGACCGAGGCCAACGAGAACGACCTGTACGCGGCAATGGACTGGCTGCTCGCGCGCCAGGGCACAATCCAGAAGAAGCTCGCCGCGCGCCACTTGAGCGCCGGTGGCCTGGTGCTGTATGACCTGAGCTCCAGCTACTTCGAGGGCAGCACCTGCCCGCTGGCCAAGCTTGGCTACAGCCGCGATGGCAAGAAGGGGCTGCTACAGGTCAACTACGGCTTGCTCACCGATGCGCGCGGCTGCCCAGTGGCGGTGTCGGTGCATGAGGGCAACGTGGCCGACAGCCAGACCTTCATGCCCGAGGTGCGGCGCCTGCAAGAGGAATTTGGTCTCTCCCGATTGGTCATGGTGGGCGATCGCGGCATGATCTCCAGCAAGGCCATCGACCAGATGCGTGAAGGCGGTGACCTGGGCTGGATCACCGCGCTCAAGAGCGCCTCGATCCGCCCGCTGCTCGAGCAAGGGCAACTGCAGCTTGGCCTGTTCGACGAGCGCAATCTGCTGGAGCTGAGTTCACCGGACTATCCGGGCGAGCGGCTGGTGGCGTGCCGCAATCCGGAACTGGCCAGGCTACGTGCCCACAAGCGAGAAGAGTTGCTGGCGGCCACCGAGGCGTGCCTGCAGCCGATCGTTGCCCGCGTGCAGGCGGGCAAGCTTGCCGGGCGCGATCAGATCGGCCTGCGCGTGGGCAAGGTGATCGACAAGTACAAGGTGGCCAAGCACTTTGCGCTGAGTATCGACGACGCGGCCTTCACGTTCAGCCGCAACAGCGAGGGCATCGCCCGCGAGGCGGCGCTCGACGGCCTCTACATCATCCGCACTTCGGTGAGTGCGGCGCAGATGGACTCGGCCGAGTGCGTGCGCAACTACAAGGCGCTGGCCAACGTGGAGCGCGCGTTCCGTTCGCTAAAAACGGTGGACCTGAAGGTGCGGCCAATCCATCACCGCACGGCCGATCGGGTGCGTGCGCATATCCTGCTGTGCATGCTGGCCTACTACGTCGAATGGCACATGCGTGAGGCTTGGCGCGAACTGATGTTCGCCGACCCGGATCAGGCCGCCAAGGCCACGCGTGATCCGGTGGCGCCTGCCGTGCGCTCTGCGGCAGCGCTGGCCAAGGCGGCGCGCCACACACTTGACGACGGCACGCCCGTGCACAGCTTCTCGAGCTTGATGGCCGAACTCGCCACGATCGTGCGTAACACCTGCCGCACACCCAGCGCTGGCGCTGAAGTGCCGACGTTCGAACTCGTCACCACGGCCAACGCGAAACAGAAGCAGGCTCTGGAATTGCTTCAGCAAATCCGCGTGTAGACAGAAACTGGAACACGGGAATCACGACAAGTGGTTGTCGCAAAAGGGGAAACTCGCCCAGGCGGCTGGTGAACTTCGGGCTATATCTGCGTATTTCCCCCGGTGGTTTTGTCTGCTTCTTGGCACATTCAGGCTACAATCGGAATGCAAGTACGAATAGTTCGCATTCGTAATAAGAAATTTCCACTTACCCCCCCGCCTAACAGGTCAGGGCGGGCGACATTCCGGTTCCTGATTCATGCCTGTCCACCCCGCCAAACGGGAACAGCGGCGCTTTGCCTGTTCCCAGCCAGTCTTTCCGTTCCTGAGCCCGTTCATCAGCCCTCGCGGCCTGTCGCTGACCACGCTAGTGCTGAGCCTGCAGGCGGGCGGCGTGCTGGCACAGTCGACGCAGCCAGCCCAGCCGCCGCAGGCTGCGCCGGCCACCGCAGCAGCCGAACTCCCCGCCGTCACCGTACGCGCCACCAACGACAATGAAACCGCCACCGGCCCGGTGCACGGCTTCGTCGCAAAACGCAGCGCCACCGCGACCAAGACCGATACCCCGGTGATGGAAACCCCGCAATCGATCACGGTGATCACGCGCGACCGGATGGAAGCGCAGGGCGCGCAGAGCGTGCAGCAGGCCATCGGCTACAGCGCCGGCGTCTATGCCGGGCCGTTCGGCGCGGACAACCGCGGCGACTGGGGCAAGTTCCGCGGCACCGATTTCACGCAGTATCGGGATGGCCTGCTGAACCAGGTCGGCTTCTACAACAACGTGCGTGCCGACGTGTACGCGCTGGAGCGCATCGACGTGCTGCGCGGGCCGTCGTCGATGCTGTTCGGGCAGGGCGCGGTCGGCGGCATCCTGAACCTGGTCAGCAAGCGCCCGCAGCCGGAAGCGGCGCGCGAGATCGGCGTGCAGTTCGGCAACTACCACCGCAAGCAGGTGCAGGCCGACCTGACCGGCCCGCTCGATGCGGACGGCAAATGGCTGTACCGGCTGGTGGCGCTGGCGCGCGACAGCGATGCGCAGGTGGACTTCGTCAAGGACAACCGCTACCTGATCGCGCCTTCGCTGACCTGGCGCCCGAGCGATGCCACTTCGCTGACGCTGCTGGCCAATTTCCAGCGCGACGAAAGCGGAACCTCGGTGGGCTTTTTCCCGTGGCGGGGCACGCTGTATGCCAACCCGGCCGGGCAGATTCCGGACCACCTGTTTATCAGCGAACCCGGCTACGACCGCTTCAACGCCGAGCAGGCATCGGTGGGCTATGAGTTCCAGCACAGGTTCAACGAAGCCGTGACGGTGCGGCAGAACCTGCGCTATTCGCACAGCACGGTCGACTACCGCAGCATCTACTCCGCGGGCTTCACCGGCGCCACGCACGGCTGGGTCCCTGGCAGCGATACGCTGATGCGCCGCACGGTCTACCTGAACCAGCCCACGCTCAATTCATTCGCGGTCGATACGCAGGCGCAGAGCAACTTCCGCACGGGCCCGGTCGCCCATACGCTGCTGACCGGCGTCGACTACCAGCATGCCGAGATCACCGGCCGCGCCGGCGTGGGCGGCACGGCCGCGCCGCTGAACGTGTTCAACCCGGCGTACGGCAACTTCACGCCGCCCGGCACGCGCGACCTGAACCCGAGCACGCAGGCGCAGACCGGTCTCTACGTGCAGGACCAGCTGTCGTGGAACAAATGGCTGCTGATGCTGGGCCTGCGCTATGACTGGTCGCGCGCGGCGCAGGACAACACGCCCTCGGCCACCCGCGACGACAACGAACTGACCAAGCGCGCCGGCCTGATGTACCGCTCGGACATCGGCCTGAACCCGTACGTCAGCTATTCCGAATCGTTCCAGGGCCTGGCGGGCTTCAACCAGTCCAACCAGGCCTTCAAGCCGCTGCGCGGCTCGCAGTGGGAGGCGGGCATCAAGTACCAGCCGCCGGGCAAGAACGCCACGCTGACGATTGCAGCGTTCGACATGCGCGAGAAGAACCGCAAGGTCAGCGGCGTCGTCAACGGCAGGCCGGATTTTGTGCAGGTGGGCGAAGCGCGCACGCGCGGGATCGAGGTGGAGGCACTGGCTTCACTGTCCAACCGCCTGGACCTGATCGCGACCTACACCTACCTGGATGCGCGCGTGATTGACGGCACCGGCGCCGAGGTCGGCAAGCGGCTGGCCAGCACGCCGTCGAACATGGCGTCGCTGTGGGCCAACTACCGCTTCAAGCTGTTCGAGATGCCGGGCTTCATGGCAGGCGGCGGCGTGCGCTACGTGGGCCCGAGCTATGACGGCAACGACCAGAACCGTGTCAGCGGTGTCACGCTGTTCGATGCCATGCTGGCCTACGACCAGGGTCCGGTGCGCGTGGCACTGAACGTCACCAACCTGTTCGACAAGCAATACCTGACCACCTGCCTGGCGCGCGGCGACTGCTATTTCGGCGCCCGCCGCACCGTGGTGGGCAGCGTGACGTACCGCTTCTGACGCGACTAGTGCGCCATCGCGTTGTCGATGGCGCGCTGCAGCCGCTCCATGCCGAAGGTCACGTCCTGCACCGCGCCGTTGACGAAGAACGACGGGGTGCCGCGCACCTGGCAGCGCGTGCCGCCCTGCAGGTCGGCGCGGATGCGGGGCAGGTGGTTGTGCGCGGCCATGTCGCGGTCATAGCGATCGAGGTCCAGCCCGGCCATGCCGGCATAGTGGCGCAGCGCGTCGGGCTTCAGGCCCTGCGGGTGCTCGTAGAGCATGCGGTACATCTGCCAGAAGCGGTCCTGCGCCGCCGCGGCTTCCGCGGATTCGGCGGCGGCTTCGGCGGACGGGTGCCAGTTGGTCATCGGGTAGTGCCGGTAGACGAAGCGCACCTGCGGGCCGTAGTGCTCCAGCAGGATCTTCATCGCGCCATAGGCGATGCGGCAATAGGAGCACTCGAAGTCGCCGTATTCGACGACGGTGACTTTGGCGGTGTCGGGGCCGATGGCGTGGTCGGCAGCGGTGACGGCGACTTCCAGCATTGGCGTTCTCCGGTGCGTGCGCGGCAAGCATGCGCGGATCTCTGGTGCGGGAGGTTCCAGTTTAGTCCTCGCCGGCGGCAAGCGCGGGTAGTCGTACCGACCGTTACGGCACGATCGACAGGAACAGGTAGGCCGCCAGGATCACCAGGTGCACCACGCCTTGCAGGATGGTGGTGCGCCCCATGCCCAGCGTCAGCGACGACACCACCAGCGTCAGCACCAGCAGCACCATGTCCTTGGCACCCAGTCCCAGCTCCAGCGGCTGGCCGATCCAGATAAATACCGCGGCCACCGTCGGGATGGTCAGCCCGATGCTGGCCAGCGCCGAGCCCAGCGCCAGGTTCAGGCTGGTCTGGATGCGGTCGGCGCGCGCCGACCGCAGCGCGGCCAGCCCCTCGGGCAGCAGCACCATGGCGGCGATCACGATCCCCACCACCGCAGCCGGCGCGCCCGCCTTCAGTACCGCGGCCTCGACCGAGGGCGACAGCAGCTTGGCCAGCGCCACCACCAGCACCAGGCACACGATCAGCAGCGCGCCGCTGGTCAGCGCGATGCGCGCGGGCGGCGGCGGGGCATGGACGCTCTCGTCGGAGCTGCCTTCGGCCAGGAAGTAGTCGCGGTGGCGGATGGTCTGCACGAACACGAACGAGCCGTACAGCACCAGCGACATCACGCCCGAGAAGGCCAGCTGCGCCGGCGTCAGCACCGGGCCCGGCGACGAGCTGGTGTAGTTGGGCAGCACCATGGTCAGCACCAGCAGCGCCGCCAGCACCGCCATCGCGGCATTGGCGCCGGGCGCCTGGAAGGCCTGTTCGCGGTGGTGCAGGCCGCCGACGAACAGGCACAGCCCGACGATGCCGTTGCAGATCAGCATGACCGCGGCAAACACGGTGTCGCGCGCCAGGCCGGCCTTCTCCGGTCCAGACGACAGCATCACCGATACGATCAGCGCGACTTCGATCACCGTCACGGCGATTGCCAGCACCAGCGTGCCGAAGGGCTCGCCCACCTTGTGCGCCACCACTTCGGCGTGGTGCACGGCCGAGAAGACGGCGCCGGCCAGTGCCGCCGCCATCAGCGCGATCAGCCAGCCCTGGTCGGGCAGCAGCCAGGCCAGGCCAAGCGTGGCCACGGCGGCCAGCGGCGCCCAGAGGGTCCAAGCCGGCAGCTTGTTGGAAGTCAGTGCCATCCCTGTTTTGTCCTTTCTTGTCGTTGTACCGTGCCGGGCGGCACGGGCGCGCCTGACGGCACGCATGATAGCGGAGGGGGGTGCCGCGAAAGCCACGGAGGGTGGGTGCGGCAACAGTGGTATGGCAGGCGGGAAGCCGATCGGTTCCCTTCAATTGCCGAAATTTGCGGGCAATTGCGTGGGGTTTGCTGCGGGATGTGGGTTGCCGGAACGGAGCTGGGCTTCAGTGGGAAGGCGGTTTGTCTTCCTCAACCGGCGCGCGCGCGGGCGCCCGCTCTCGCAAGGCGGGATGGTTGCGCAGGATCCACCGCGCGGCAAACAGCAATGCGATCAGGCACCCGAAAAAATACGCGCACAAGGCGACGACGTTTTGCATGGCTTTGATTGACCCGGAGTGTCGGCTCTTGTGGCCGGTGTGAGCGGAGTATGCGCAGCATTCGCAACGTCCGACACCCTCATGAGGTGGGGCAGGCGCCGCCTTTGCGTGCGCCGGGTCACACAGGGACACCCAGGAACAAGGGGGGCAACTCAGGCCGCGTCGGGAATCGGTTCGCCCGGCACCTTGGGTGCCGGCTCGGCGTGCATGGCGTCTGCCGGCAGGAGGTTCAGGAAGGTCCGCGCCACCTCCGGCTCGCGGCAGGCCAGCCAGTCGTCCCACTGCGCGCGCGGCACGATCACCACCGAGCGCTTCTCGTCGCCCGGCTTGTGGAAGCGCTGCATCACCGGGTGCCGGTCGGAGTTGACGGTCAGCATGGTGAACGACAGGGCCTGGTCCGGCCAGCCGCGCCACAGGCCCGCAATGCCGAAGGCCGGCTCGCCCGGCAGCGTGATGCGCCAGCGCACCGGCTTGCCGGGCGGGCCGCCGGGCATCGCGTCCTCGGGGTAGGCGAATTCGTAGAACGCGGTCGCCGGCACCAGGCACAGCTGGCCCTGGCGCCAGTAGCGGGCGAAAGCGGGGCGTTCGCCCACGGTCTCGCTGCGGGCATTGGTGGTGTCGTAGCGGCGTGCGCCGGGCGGGATGCGCTGGCGCGGCACCATGCCGAACGTGGCCAGGTCGGCGCTGCGGGTGCCGTCGTCGGTGGCGCGCACGATCGGCGCCAGGTAGTCAGGGTAGGTCTCGGCCTTGAACAGCCCGGGCGGCGGTTCCACGCCGAAGATGTCGCGCAGGACCAGGCGCTGGACCGGGGCGTAATTGGTGCACATGTGCTGCCTCCTTGCCGTGATGCGGGCTATCGTCGGCGCCGCGCGGCATGCCGTCAAGCACACCGCGCGCCGGCACGGTGCGGCAGGCGGCGCACCCCGCGCATGGCAAAAACCGTCAGCCGCGCTGGCGGATTCGGTTATTGCCCGCCCTGCATGGCCCACGCACACTCTTGCGGCAGCCGCTGCGAGCGGCACCGACTACAACAGGCACCTGCCGGCGCTCCAGGGCCCCGGCATCCAGCCCGATCTACAGGAGACACCATGCGCGACTACGCCCAAGCCTTCGACGGATTTTCCTATGACGATGCCGTAGCCCGGCAGCTGCACGGCAGCCTGGACGCGCTCAACGCCTGCGTCGAATGCTGCGACCGGCATGCGCAGCCAGGCCGCATCGCGCTGTTCTGGGAAGGGCGCGACGGCAATTCGCGCAGCTGGAGCTTTGCCGAGCTGCAGGCGCTGTCGGCGCAGTTCGCCGGCTTCCTGCAGGCGCAGGGCGTGCAGCCCGGCGACCGCGTTGCGGGCCTGTTGCCGCGCAACGCGGCACTGCTGGTGACGATCCTCGGCACGTGGCGCGCCGGCGCGGTATACCAGCCGCTGTTTACGGCCTTCGGGCCCAAGGCGATCGAGCACCGGCTCAACAGCTCGGGCGCAAAGGTGGTGGTCACCGACACCGTCAACCGTCCCAAGCTCGACGAGGTGGCGGATTGTCCCGCCATCGTCACCGTGGCCGGCCCGGACGACAAGGAGGGCGCAGGCCTCGGGCGCGGCGACTTCAGCTTCTGGGCCGAGCTGGAACGCCAGCCAGCCTCGTTCGATCCGGTGATGCGCCGCGGCGACGATCCCTTCCTGATGATGTTCACCTCGGGCACCACCGGCCCGGCCAAGCCGCTGCTGGTGCCGCTCAAGGCCATTGCCGCGTTTGCCGGCTATATGCGCGATGCGGTCGACCTGCGCCCGGAAGACGCATTCTGGAACCTGGCCGACCCGGGCTGGGCCTACGGCTTGTATTACGCCGTCACCGGCCCGCTGGCGCTGGGCCATGCCACCACGTTCTACGACGGCCCGTTCACCGTGGAAAGCACCTGCCGGGTGATCCGCAAGTACGGCATCACCAACCTGGCCGGCTCGCCCACCGCGTACCGGCTGCTGATCGCCGCCGGCGAGGCCGTGTCCGGCCCGCTGCGCGGGCAGTTGCGCGCGGTCAGCAGCGCCGGCGAGCCGCTCAACCCGGAAGTGATCCGCTGGTTCGCCAGCGAACTGGACGTGACCATCCACGACCACTACGGCCAGACCGAACTCGGCATGGTGCTGTGCAACCACCACGCGCTGGCGCACCCGGTGCGCATGGGCGCGGCCGGCTTTGCCAGTCCGGGCCACCGCGTGGCGGTGCTCGACGACGAACAGCGCGAACTGCCGGCGGGCCAGCCGGGCACGCTGGCACTGGACCTGGAGCGCTCGCCGATGTGCTGGTTCGGCGGCTACCACGGCACGCCGACCAGTTCCTTTGCCGGCCACTACTACCTGACCGGCGATTCGGCCGAACTGAACGACGACGGCAGCATCAGCTTTATCGGTCGCGCCGACGACGTCATCACCACCTCCGGCTACCGCGTGGGCCCGTTCGACGTGGAAAGCGCGCTGATCGAGCACCCCGCCGTGGTCGAGGCCGCGGTGATCGGCAAGCCCGATCCGGAGCGCACCGAGCTGATCAAGGCCTTTGTCGTGCTCGATCCGCAGCACCGCGCCGCGCCCGAGCTGGCCGAGGCGCTGCGCCAGCACGTGCGCAAGCGCCTGGCAGCCCACGCCTACCCGCGCGAGATCGAGTTCGTGGCCGAGCTGCCCAAGACCCCCAGCGGCAAGGTCCAGCGTTTCATCTTGCGCAACCAGGAAGTCGCCCGCGCGCGCGAAGCCGCCGCGATCTGACGCCCGCCGGCTGGCTCCGGACCGCTTCCTATAATGAGGGAGCGGTTGCCAGGGCCCCCGGTGGTGATGGAGGCCGCGGCGCCGCACCAGGCGCGCCCGCAGGCAGGGGCGCGTGTCTTCCATCTCCAGACCATTCGGGCGAGGCGATCAAAATGCAGAGTAGCGAAGCGGTGCTGACACAGGCGCGCGCAGCCTTGGCGCATGTGCCTTATCAGGGTCATATCCTCCATCCCACGATCAACCTGCGCCTGTCAGACGGCGCGCTGATCCTGGAAGGCGAGGTCGCCGATATCGTCGACAAGACCCGCGCGGCGGCGACGCTGCGGCGCGTGGACGGCGTAACCAGTGTGATCGACCACCTGCGCGTGGCCGACGGCGGCGTCCAGGCGGGCGACGGCGAACTGCGCGATGCGGTATGCGAGCGCCTGCTCAATGCCATCGACTTCCGCAATTGCAAGATTTGCGCACGCGTCAAGGGCAAGCCCGAGTCCCTGCGCGAAGCCGTGGGCGAACGCAGCGGCTGGATCGAGGTAGAGGCGCACGACGGCGCGGTGACGTTGTGGGGGCAGGTGATCAGCCTCTCGCATATGCGCCTGGCCGGCGTGCTGGCCTGGTGGTCGCGCGGCTGCCGCTGCGTGGTCAACGAACTGGTGGTGGCGCCTGCCGAAACCGACCGCGACGATGAAATCACCGAGGCGCTGATGCTGGTGCTGGAGACCGATCCCTTCGTCGATGCCGCCCAGGTCAGCGTGCATACCGATAATCGCGTGGTCACGCTGGAAGGCTGCGTCAGCAACGAGAACACGCGCCGGCAGGTCGAGCGCGACGCGTGGTACGTGCATGGCGTGGAGGACGTGGTCAACCACATCTCGCTGCGAGCCTGAGAAGGTCCGGAACGTTGACGGAACGCCGCCGGCGCGGTCACCCGCGGGTGCCGCGCCGTACCGCGGTGTCTTCCATGCGCCAGTAGCGCCGCCGCGCCCGCAGCGCGAAGCGGGCGCGATAGTCCGACATCGACATCCCCGTGGTGCGCTGGAACAGCCGCCGGAAGGCGGCTGCGTCGCTGTAGCCGCAGGCCTCGGCAATCGCCTGCGTGCCGTGCAGCGTGACTTCCAGCAGCATGCGCGCGCGCTCCACGCGCAGCGTGTGCAGATAGTCCAGCGGCGTGATGCCCGTGACCTGGCGGAAATGCCGCAGCAGCGTGCGTTCGCTGACCGCGGCGGCCTGCGCGACCGCGGCCAGCCGGTAGGGTTCGCCGACATGGTCCTGCAGCCACTGGATCGCGCGGTAGACCGGGCTGTCGGCGGTGCGGCTGAGCCAGCGCTGTGACACCAGCGCCGGCACGCTGCGCTGGCGCTCGGACTGGAACAGCATCAGCTGCGATGCCGCCTGCGCCAGGTCGGGATCGTGCAGGTGCCCCAGCACGCGCAGCATGAACTCAACCTGCAGTGCCGGCGCCACGCACGAGAACACGCGCTGGTGCACGTTCATCGCCTGGTCGCCGCCGAGGTCGCAGCGCGGATATTCGCGCGTCATCCAGCTCTGGTACATCCAGGGTGCGCCGATGCGCGCGCCGTCCAGCAGCCCGAGCTGCAGCGGGAACATCACCCCTGACGAACACGCCGCGATCCAGCCGCCGGCCTCCGCGTGCCGCTCCACCAGGCGCAGCGCCGCGGCGTCGCGCCGCACGATCTCGCCGAGCTGCGGGGCGTTGCTGGCGAGCAGGGCAGGGATGACGAGCAGCGAGTGGCCGTCCGGTGCGCGTGCGCGGCGGGTCGAGGAAGCCAGGCCGGGCAGGTCGGTGGCGAGCGCGCGCCCGTTGCCGCCGCACAGTTGCCAGCTCAGCGTCGGCGCGGCATCGGGCCGCTGCAGGCTGGCCACGCCGGCCACGGTGCGCAGCACGTCCAGCGTGGTGAAGAGCGTGCCCGGCATGGCGTCGGGCAGCCATAGCAGGCGGACATGCAGCGGCGTACTGCCGGAGGGCGATGGGTTCTGTACTCGCATGCGGGGGCGTCGGGCAGGGTGGTGGCGATCGGGCGCGCCAGGCGGGTCTGGAGCGTGGCACAGCGTGCGCGGCGTCGTGGCCGCTGGCGGAATCGGCATCCGGATTGGCGATATTGATCCTCCCCTAAGTTTCTGGCAAGGGCTAGCATCCTCCACTCGTGCGGTGGCACAGGCGCTGCGCCGCTGCACGACCCCAACAAGACCAGATCGAGGAGATTCCATGCCGTTGTCCGTCCGCCACGTTGCCGTTGCCGCTGCCCTGACGCTTGCCGGAGCCGGCACCCTCGCCGCCGCCGCCCAGCCCGATGCCGAGTTGCTGGCCGCCGCGCGCGCCGCCCAGCCCGCGCTGGTGCAGTCGCTCAAGGAGATGGTGTCGATCGAATCCGGCAGCGCCAACGCGCAAGGCCTGGCAGAGATGGCCAGCTATACGGAGAAGCGGCTGCAGGCGCTCGGCGCCAAGGTGGAGCGCGTGCCGGTGACGAAGGGCCCGGGCACCATGGTCAAGGCCACCTTTGTTGGCAACGGCAAGCGCCGCATCATGCTGATCGCCCACATGGACACCGTGTACCCGGCCAACACGCTGGCCACGCAGCCGATCCGCGAGGAAGGCAACCGGCTCTACGGGCCCGGCATCGCCGACGACAAGGGCGGCATCGCCGTCATCCTGCACTCGCTCGAGATCCTCAAGAACAAGGGCTGGCGCGATTACGCGCAGATCACGGTGCTGTTCAACCCGGACGAGGAAGTCGGCTCGGTCGGCTCCGGCGAGGCCATCGCCGCGCTGGCCGCGCAGCACGACGTGGTGCTGTCATGCGAGCCCACCGCGGCCAAGGACGTGGTCAAGGCGGAATCACTGTTGCTGGGCGCCTCCGGCACCGCCACCGCCACCATGCAGGTCAAGGGCCGCGCCTCGCACGCCGGCGCCGCGCCGGACCGCGGCCGCAATGCGCTGATGGAACTCGCTTACCAACTGCAGCAGACCCGCGACACCGCCAGCCTGGTGCCGGGTTCGCAGCTGAACTGGACCCAGGCGCAGGCCGGCACGGTGCGCAACCAGATCCCCGAAAGCGCCGTGGCCTATGGCGACGTGCGCACCACCGCCAGCGGCGCGGCGGAGAAGCTCAAGGTCGCGCTGCAGGACAAGGTCAAGACCAGCCAGCTGGTGCCGGAGACGCAGACCACGGTGATGATGGAAGAGGGCCGCCCGCCGTTCGTGGCCGATGCGCGCGGCCGGGCGCTGGCCAAGCGCGCGCAGGAAATCTACGCCGAGCTGGACGGCCGCACGCTGGCGCTGGCCGAAGGCACCGGCGGCGCCACCGATGCCAGCTATGCCGCGCGCTCGGGCAAGCCGGCGGTGGTGGAGAGCTTCGGGTTGGCCGGCTTCGGCTACCACGCGCGCGACGAGTACATCGAGCTCGATTCGATCGTGCCGCGCCTGTACCTGATGACGCGCATCCTGGAAGACATCGGGCGCAACTGACGGCGGGCGGCGCAGCGCCCGATAGCGCACTCGCTGCGGGGCACGGGCGCCCGCCCGCTTCGGGCTGTCCCCGACTGACCCGACTCCCTGTAGCCTGCTACAGTGTCAACGCCGCCCGCCGTGGCGGCCATGACAAGACACAGAGGGGAGACTGCAGATGAACCGCAAAGGCCTGGTCGACGCCGCCATGGCGTTGGAAGATCTCGCAGCCGGCAACATGCCCGCTGCCGCGCAGGTGGCGGCGGGGGCCGCCGCGCTGGAAAAGATCCACGCCGACTACCCGGCCTGGCGCGACGTTGGCGATGCGCTGTTCGGCCTGAAGGCGATTGCCAGCGGCTGCGGCATGGAACTGGACGCCAAAGGCCGCCAGCGCGCCGAGCGGCTGGCCGACATCGTGCGCAGCCTGATCGACCAGATCTGAACGCCCGCTTACAGCATCGACTCGATCGGCAGGATCTGCAGGAACCAGATGCCGAGCCGGCGCAACCAGCTCGTGTTGGGTTCGGTGTCGTAACGGATTACTTCGTCGCCGCGCCGTTCCAGCCAGTACAGCTTGCCGGTTTCGTCCAGCTTGACCTGGTAGGCCGCTTGCGGGATCACGCTGGCGAAGGAGGATTCGATCCTTTGCGCCAGCACAGGGCTGTCGATGACGAAGCCCAGTTCGGTATTCAGGTTGGCCGAGCGCGGATCAAAGTTGAACGAACCCACGAACACGCGGCTGGCATCGACCGCAAAGGTCTTGGCGTGCAGGCTCGAGCCCGAGCTGCCGAACGGGCCGGCACGCTCTTCCTTCTTGCCCGGCGCCGCCGAGCGCCGCAGCTCGTACAGGTCCACGCCCGCCTCGAGCAGCGCCTTGCGGCGCTTCGCATAGCCGGAATGCACGGCGGCCACGTCGGTGGCCTCGAGCGCGTTGGTCAGCACGCGCACCGCCACGCCGCGCTCGGCGAGCTGCGTGAAGTACGTGGTGCCGCCGGTGGACGGGACGAAGTAGGGCGAGACCAGGTCCAGTTCGCGCTGGGGCTCGCCCAGGATCTCGCGCAACTGGTGTGCCACCAGCGTGTCGCGCGGCGCCTCGCCCAGCGCCTTGGCGGGATCGTCGCTGACGATGCGGGTGCTGGCCCACTCGAACGTCAGCGTGCCGTCGAGGATGCGCTGCACGTCGGGCAGCTCGCGCACCGCCGTGATGTAGGCCCCGGCGGCCGGGTCTTCTTCGACGGCGCGGGCCTTGCCTTGCAGTTCCGCCAGCCGCTCGATGCTGACCGGCAGCACCAGCCGGTCCACGGGGTAGGCCGAGCCGCTGGACCAGTAGCGGTCGAAATCGCGCGCCACCTCGGCCGCCGCCGGCCCGATGGCGATCACGTCCAGGTCGGCGAACAGCACGCCCTCGGTGGCGCCGAAGTACTCGTCGCCTACGTTGCGCCCGCCGATGATGGTGGCGACGCCATCCGCGGTGAACGACTTGTTGTGCATGCGCCGGTTCAGGCGGCGGAAGTCTGTCAGGAAGTTGAGCAGCTTGGGGTGCCGCACCACGAACGGGTTGAAGATGCGCACCTCGACCTGCGGATGCGCATCCAGCGCAGCCAGCAGTTCGTCCATATCGGCGATGCCGTTGTCGTCCAGCAGCAGGCGCACGCGCACGCCGCGGTCGGCGGCTTCATGCAGCGCTTCGAGCAGCAGCGTGCCGGTCAGGTCGTTGCGCCAGATGTAGTACTGCACGTCGAGCGTGCGCTTCGCCGTGCGCGCCAGTTGCACGCGCGCGGCGAAGGCGGCGTAGGCGTTGTTCAGCGGATGGATGCCGCTGAGCCCGGGATGCCGCTCCAGTTCTGGCGCGATCGCCTTGCCCAGCGCTGTGGCACGGGCTTCGGCGGCTGTAATGGCGGTGGATTCGGTGCGATGGTCCAGCGGCGGCAGTGCGCAGCCGCCAAGCAGGGTGGCGCAGCACAGCAGCAGCGAATTGGCGCGCAGGCGGCGATGGAGCGGGAACGCGGCGTCTGTCGGCGATGGCATTGGCTGTCGGCGGGTCTGGTTTGCTCCCCTCTCCTGCGTGCGGGAGAGGGGGAACACCGGCGAGTTTGCCAAACTTCGCGCCAAACTTCGCCAGCCGTTCGGAGCGCGGTCAGGAAGCCGCCACCACCCCACAAGCAATGCGCCCGCCAGCATTACCCGTCGGTTGCGTCTTGTAATCGTCCGGATCCTTGTGCACCACCACCGCGCGGCCGATCACGCTGTTGGCGCCGGTGCCCACCGTCAGCGACGGCAGCAGCATGCTGACGCGCACGTTGCCACTGGCGTCGGCGGTCACGTTGTTCATGTCGCCGGCGTGATGGTCGGGCATGGTCATCTGGCCATGCTGCTTGCCGGTCGGGTTGAAATGCCCGCCTGCGCTCATCGCGTCAGGCGCGGAGCAGTCGCCTTTTTCATGGACGTGAAAGCCATGGACCGTGTTGGGCGGCAGGCCCGTGATCGCGGCGGTCATCAGTACGCCGCCGGGCTGCTGCTGGAAGGACACGGTGCCGGCGGTATTGCTGCCGCTCTTGGGCTGCAGCGTCGCACTCGCCCGGCTCGGACCGGTTGTCGTGGACGCACTGGCTGCCGCCGGGGCTGCGGCAGCCGCGCCGGATGAGGCCGAGGAGCTCTTGCCGGAACCGGCGCAGCCGGCCAGTGCCACGGTCGCGGCGATGCAGGCAGCCAGGGGGGTAAGCAATTGTTTCATCGGAATCCTCTTCTGGTCGTGATTTCGGATGAAACAGTATAGGTCGGCCGGCGCCATGGCGGCTTTCCGGTTTTGTCCTACCTGGCGTTACCTGTCACCTTGCCTTACCGAATACGACCAGGGCTGCGCTGGTCAGGCAGCCACCGCCAGCCGCTGCTGTGCCGCACCAAAATGCGGATGGCGCGAGAACAGGTCGGCAGCCCAGTTCACGAACACCCGCACCTTGGCCGACAGGTGCCGGTTCTGCGGGTACATCGCCGAGATCGGCAGGTCATCGGTCTGCCAGTCGGCCAGGATCTCCACCAGCCGGCCGCTGTTCACGTACGGCTCGGCCATCGCGCGCGAGATGCGGGCGATGCCGTGGCCTTCCAGCGTGCAGCCCACGTAGACCTCGGGATCGTTGGTCGAGATCGTCGACGGCAGCAGCACCTCGCTGCGCTCCATGCCGCGCGCCATCGGCCACGGCATTTCGCGCCCGTTGCGGTTGGACAGGTAGTTCACCGCCTTGTGCTGCGCCAGCTCGGCGAGGTCGCGCGGCGTGCCAAAGCGGTTCAGGTAGATAGGCGAGGCGTAGAAGGCCAGCTGCACGTGGCCGATGCGGCGAGCCACCATCGATTCATCCAGCGGTACCCCCACGCGCAAGACCACGTCGACGCCCTCCTGCAGCAGGTCGATGGGCTTGCCGTTGATGGTCAGGTTCAGCTTCAGGTCGGGGTAGGCCTGGAAAAAGTCTTGCAAGGCGGGCACGATCACTAGATTCGCCAGCGGCGCGGTGGTGTCGACCGAGAGCGTGCCGCGCGGCGAGTTGTTATGCCGCGTCAGCGACTGCTCGGCTTCCTCGACATCGGCCAGGATGCGCACGCACCGTTCGTAGTAGGCCGCGCCGTCGTTGGTCACGCTGATGCGGCGCGTGGTCCGGTGCAGCAGCTTGACCCCCAGATGGGTTTCCAGGTTCTGGATCAGGCGGGTCAGCGTGGCCTTGGGCAGGTCCAGCGATTCGGCGGCACGGGCAAAGCTGCCGACGTCCACGACCCGGGTGAATGCCTGCATTGATACGAGACGGTCCATGATGAGGTTCCGACGATAGATCCGAACGGCGATGCCGCCCGCGCTCGTGGCGCGCGCGGCCGTTGCTGATTATTGTTATGGGGAGTCTGCCGGCTGGCTGGCACTGGACGCGCGCGCTGGCTGGGCGCGTTGCTCCGGCATGGGTTTGTCAGGGCGTCCGGTGCCACAGCGGGTCATTCCCGCCTCCGACCGGGCGCGCACCGGCCTTGGTGGACCGCCGCGCGTGCCGAGAGCCGGAGTGAATCACAATTCCCAAGACCTTGTCATGCGTGGGGATTTGGGCTGTCGCAGGCGATCGGGGCGGTCATGACAGCACTGTTGCCGATTATTCCAATCGCGGAACAGTGCATTGGCGATCTCTTGCTTTATCCCATCCTCGTCAATCACCATAATCCGTTGCATCGCAACACTCAAGCGCATCGTTTCCCCCGTGCGCCGGACGCCATGCCACAGAAGCCAGGCCATCGCCCCCATGCCGCCGCCAACGCAGCCGGCCAGGCGCAGCCACGCGTGGCCGAGCATACGGTGACCAGCGACGGGCGCGAGATCTCGGTGTGCGTGTGCTACCCGGCGGGCTATCCCGCGCCGGGCGCCGACGCGGCGGCCTTGCTGCCCTGGCTGGTGTACCTGCATGCCGGCGGCTTTGTCGATGGCGGCCTGGAGCGGGCGCGCAAGCTGGTGCAGGACCTTGCCACCGCGGTACCGGCGGTGGTGGTGACGCCAGCTTACTCGCTGGCGCCGGACCATCCGTTCCCGGCGGCGCCGGAGGACGCGCACAGCACGGTGCAATGGGTGTTGCGCAACGCCCGCCGCCTGAAGGTGGACAAGACCCGCTTTGCGCTGGTGGGCGAAGAGGCAGGCGGCAACCTGGCGATCGCGCTGGCGCAGATACTGCGCGACCGCGGCACCGCGCAGCCGCGCGGGCAGTGGCTGATCCGCCCGGTAACGGACCCGTGCCTGCAGCACGCCTCGGGCGCTGGTTTCGACGGCGGGCAGGTGCCGATGGAAACGCTGCGGCGCCTGGCCTGCAACTATCGCGACTACCTGCCCACGCCGGCGGACACGGTGCATCCGTATGCCGCGCCGGCGCTGGCGTCACGGCTGGCGGGGCTACCGCCCACGCTGGTCCAGGTAGCGGAATACGACGCGCTGCGTGCCGAAGGCGAAGCCTTCGCCGGGCGCCTGGGCAAGGCCGGCGTGCCGGCCCAAGCCATGATCATGCCCGGCGCCTGCGGCGACGGCGTGGAAGAGGCCCATGACAGTTGTCAGGCATGGGTCGACGAAGGTGCGCGGTTCCTGCGGCGATGTCTGGCCGCGGCCGACGATACCTCATCCCTGACTGAACGCCGGCCTGCCTGAACCCAGCCGGCCTGGAGCCGAGCCCCCCGGCTGAGCCGCTCCAGACTACCGCCAGCCGGCTCTGCTTCGGCCAGAGCCAGGACCGCCCGCAGCGTTGTAGCGCGGCAGCGGCCCTAAGTCCGACCATCAGATTGGCCATGGTTCCGATCCGCCCCCGCGGACCGGCAGGCGGCGTTCGGCCATTTGCTTTTCCGGTTGAAGAAAACCCGAACCAGGAGTTTGAGAAATGCAGCAGCAGAAGAAACGTACCCTGATCGCTCTCGCCATCGTCGTGGTGCTGGGCGCCGGCGTGGCCGCCGCGGCCCTGCGCGGTGCGTGGCATGGCGGCGAAGCCCATGCCAACACCCCGCCGCCCGCGCCGGCCATTGAAGTGGCCGCAGTGGTCGGCCAGACCATCACCGAGTGGGACGAATTCTCCGGCCGCCTGGAGGCGGTTGAGAGAGTGGAGATACGCCCGCGCGTCGGCGGCACCATCGACGCCGTGCACTTCCGCGAAGGCGCGCTGGTAAAGAAGGGCGATCCGCTCTTCACCATCGACCCGCGTCCTTATGCCGCGGAAGTGGCCCGCGCCGAAGCCGCGCTGGCCGCCGCGCAGGTGCGCGCTGCCCATGCGCAGAGCGAACAGACGCGCGCCCAGCGGCTGCTGGATGACAACGCGATCTCGCGCCGCGAGTTCGACGAGCGCATCAACGCCGCCCGCGAAACTGGCGCCAACGTCCGCGGCGCGCAGGCACAGCTGGAAACCGCGCGCCTGAACCTCGCCTACACCCGCATCACCGCGCCGGTGGCCGGGCGCGTGTCGCGTGCGGAGATCACCGTCGGCAACCTGGTGGCACCGGGCGCGGCTTCGCCGGCGCTGACCACGGTGGTGTCGGTGTCGCCGGTCTATGCCAGCTTCGAGATCGACGAGCAGAGCTACCTGCGCTACACCGCGCCTGGCGCGGGCGGCGGCCAGGCCAACCTGCCGGTCTACCTGGGCCTGGCCAACGAAGACGGCCATCCGCACCAGGGCAAGATCCAGTCGGTTGACAACCGGCTCGACCCGCGCAGCGGCACCATCCGCGTGCGCGCGGTGTTCGAGAACGACGACGGGCGCCTGCTGCCGGGCCTGTACGCCAAGGTCAAGATGGGCGGCGGCGCGCCGCACCCGGCGGTGCTGGTCAATGACCGCGCGGTTGGCACCGACCAGGGCAAGAAGTTCGTGCTGGTGCTGGACAAGACCAACAAGCTGGTCTACCGCGAAGTCGAGCTCGGACCCAACTACGAAGGCCTGCGCGTGATCCGCAAGGGCGTGAAGGCGGGCGAGACCATCGTCGTCAACGGCCTGCAGCGCGTGCGGCCGGGCGATACGGTGCAGCCGAAGACGGTGGCGATGGCTTACCGCAGCGAACTGGAACCGCGCGGCGTTGTGCCGGACCGCAAGCAGGCAGCGAGCGAGAAGGGCGAGGCTGAGGCAAAGCCGGTGAGTTGAGTCATGCGAGCCGATGGTTTGCTCCCCTCTCCCGCTTGCGGGAGAGGGGACCGGCCTGATGAACATTTAATGCCGTCGCCCCTGGCAATCGCCTGAACGCGCAGACCGAGCGTCCGTAGTTCTTATCGTTCCCAAGCTGTTGATGGTGCCCGCCACGGCGGGCCGCCAGGGGAGCGCTTTAGCAGAGACCAAGATGAATCTCTCAAAATTCTTTATCGACCGCCCCATCTTCGCGGGGGTGCTGTCGGTGCTGATCTTCCTGATTGGCGCCATATCGATGTTCAAGTTGCCGATCTCGGAGTACCCGGAAGTGGTACCGCCCTCGGTGGTGGTGCGCGCGCAGTATCCGGGCGCCAACCCGAAGGTGATTGCCGAGACGGTGGCGTCGCCGCTGGAAGAGCAGATCAACGGCGTCGAGGACATGCTCTACATGTCGTCGCAGTCCAACAGCGACGGCCTGCTCACGCTGACCGTGACCTTCAAGCTGGGCACCGACCCGGACAAGGCCCAGCAGCTGGTGCAGAACCGCGTGTCGCAGGCCGAGCCGCGCCTGCCGGAAGACGTGCGCCGGCTGGGCATCACCACGGTCAAGAGCTCGCCGGACCTGACCATGGTGGTCCACCTGGTCTCGCCCAACGACCGCTATGACATGACGTACCTGCGCAACTACGCGGTGATCAACGTCAAGGACCGCCTCGCGCGGATCCAGGGCGTGGGCCAGGTGCAGCTGTTCGGCTCGGGCGACTACGCCATGCGCGTGTGGCTCAACCCGGAGAAGATGGCCGAGCGCCAGCTCGCCACCAGCGACGTGGTCAAGGCCATCCGCGAGCAGAACGTGCAGGTGGCGGCCGGCGTGATCGGGCAGTCGCCGTCGCTGCCGGGTGCCGACCTGCAGCTGTCGGTCAATGCGCAGGGGCGCCTGAGCACGGTGGAGGAGTTCGCCGATATCGTCGTGCGCACCTCGGCCGACGGCGGCGTGACCTACCTGAAGGACATCGCCCGCATCGAGCTGGGCGCGTCCGAATACGCGCTGCGCTCGCTGCTGGACAACAAGCCGGCCGTGGCCATCCCGATCTTCCAGGCACCGGGCTCCAACGCCATCCAGATCTCGGATGACGTGCGCAAGACCATGGAAGAACTGAAGCAGAACTTCCCGGACGGCATCGACTACAGCATTGTCTATGACCCGACGCAGTTCGTGCGCCACTCGATCGAGGCGGTGACGCATACGCTGTTCGAGGCCATCGCGCTGGTGGTGCTGGTGGTGATCCTGTTCCTGCAGACCTGGCGTGCGTCGATCATCCCGCTGCTGGCGGTGCCGGTGTCGATCGTCGGTACCTTTGGCCTGATGCATGCGTTCGGCTTCTCGATCAACGCGCTGTCGCTGTTCGGGCTGGTGCTGGCGATCGGGATCGTGGTCGATGACGCGATCGTGGTGGTGGAGAACGTCGAGCGCAATATCGAGGAGGGGCTGACGCCGAAGGAGGCTACCTACAAGGCCATGCGCGAAGTCAGCGGCCCCATTATCGCCATCGCGCTGACGCTGATCGCCGTGTTCGTGCCGCTGGCCTTCATGAGCGGCCTGACCGGCCAGTTCTACAAGCAGTTCGCGCTGACGATCTCGATCTCGACCATTATCTCGGCGTTCAACTCGCTGACGCTGTCGCCAGCGCTGTCGGCCCTGCTGCTGAAGAGCCACGACGCGCCCAAGGACTGGTTGTCGCGCGGCATGGATCGCGTGTTCGGCGGCTTCTTCAAGCGCTTCAACAACTTCTTCGGCCGCAGCGCGGAAAGCTATGGCCGTGGCGTGAAGGGCGTGATCCGCCGCAAGGGCTCGGTGTTCGGCGTGTATGCGGTGATGCTGGCGCTGACCTGGGGCGTGTTCCAGCTGGTGCCCAAGGGCTTCGTGCCGGCGCAGGACAAGCAGTACCTGGTGAGCTTTGCCAAGCTGCCCGACGGCGCCACGCTGGACCGTACCGAGGACGTGATCCGCAAGATGAGCGACATCGCGCTCAAGCATCCGGGCGTGGAATCGGCGGTGGCCTTCCCGGGCCTGTCGATCAACGGCTTCACCAACAGCCCGAGCGCCGGCATCGTGTTCGCCACGCTCAAGCCGTTTGACGAGCGCAAGAGCGCGGAGCTGTCGGGTGCGGCCATCGCGGCGGACCTGAACCAGAAGTATGCGGCGATCCAGGACGCGTTTATCGCGGTGTTTCCGCCGCCGCCCGTGCAGGGCCTGGGCACCATCGGCGGCTTCAAGCTGATGATCGAGGACCGTGCCGCGCTGGGCTATGACGCGCTGTTCGAGGCCACCAACGCGTTCGCCAACAAGGCGCGCGCCACGCCCGAGCTGGCCGGCATCTTCAGCAACTACCAGGTCAACGTGCCGCAGCTCGATGTCAAGCTGGACCGTGTCAAGGCCAAGCAGCTGGGTGTGCCCGTGACCGATGTGTTCGACACGCTGCAGACCTATCTTGGCTCGGCCTACGTCAACGACTTCAACAAGTTCGGCCGGACCTACCAGGTCAAGGTGCAGGCAGACGCGCCGTTCCGCGCCCATGCCGAGGACATCCTGCAGCTGAAGACGCGCAACGCCGCCGGCGACATGGTGCCGCTGTCGTCGCTGGTGCAGGTGAAGCAGGGCTTCGGCCCGGACAGCGTGGTGCGCTACAACGGCTTTACCGCCGCCGACATGAACGGCGGCCCCGCGCCCGGCTTCTCGTCGGGCCAGGCCCAGGCCGCTGCGGAGCGCATTGCCGCCGAGACCCTGCCCAAGGGCATCAAGTTCGAATGGACCGAGCTGACCTACCAGGACATCCTGGCCGGCAATGCAGGCGTGTGGATCTTCCCGCTGTGCGTGCTGCTGGTGTTCCTGGTGCTGGCCGCCCAGTATGAAAGCCTGACGCTGCCGCTGGCGGTGATCCTGATCGTGCCGTTGAGCCTGCTGGCCGCGATGACCGGGGTGTGGTTGACGCGTGGGGACAACAACATCTTCACGCAGATCGGTTTCATCGTGCTGGTCGGATTGTCAGCGAAGAACGCGATCCTGATCGTGGAGTTCGCACGCGAGCTTGAGCATCACGGCCGCACCGTGGTGCAGGCCGCGATCGAAGCCAGCCGCCTGCGCCTGCGCCCGATCCTGATGACTTCGTTCGCGTTCATCATGGGCGTGGTGCCGCTGGTGGTATCGAGCGGCGCCGGTTCGGAGATGCGCCATGCGATGGGCGTGGCGGTGTTCGCGGGCATGCTCGGCGTGACGTTCTTCGGGCTGTTCCTGACGCCGGTGTTCTATGTGGCGCTGCGGTTGTTTGCCACGCGCGGCCAGCGCCGCGCCGCAACGCAAGAGCAAGGCACGCGCCTGACCGCATCGGCTGAATAATGGTGATCAACATGAATGCCCCTGCATTTTCGACCGCATTTTCGACATATCAATGGCTGCCCAGACTGGCCACGCTGGCCGCGGCGCTAGTGTTGGCCGGCTGCTCGCTGGCCCCGACCTACAAGGTGCCGGAAACGGCCACCGTGCCGGCCTTCAAGGAAGCCGAGGCCGCGCAGACCGAAGGCGCGCAATGGAAGACCGCGACGCCGGCCGAAGGCCAGCATCGCGGCGAGTGGTGGAAGATCTTCGGTGACCCCGAGCTGGACCGCCTGATCGTCGCCGCCGATTCCTCCAACCAGGACCTGGCGATCGCCGCGGCCCGGCTGAAGCAGGCGCGAGCCTTCACGGGCGCCACCGAGGCGGACCTCTACCCGCAGCTGAGCGTGGGGCTGGACCCGACCCGCTCGCAGCCGTCGGCTGCGTCGCAAGGCCTGCCCGATGGCACACGGGTGTCGCCGCAGACGGTGCTCAAGGCGCGCGCCTTTGCCAGCTATGAGCTCGACCTGTTCGGCCGCGTCGCCTCCAGCGTCAACGCCGCGCGTGCCGAAGGGGAGGCCGCCGAGGACCTGTACCGCTCGGTGCAGCTCGCGCTGCAGGCCGACGTGGCGCAGGCGTATTTCGCGCTGCGCACGCTCGACAGTGAGCGCGACTTGCTCAATGCGACGATCAAGCTGCGCGAGGACGCATTGTCGCTGCTGAAGAAGCGCTACGACGCCGGCGAAACCACTGACCTGGACCCGGCGCGTGCCGAGGCCGAACTGGGCACCGCGCGCGCGGACCTGGCCGGCATCGAGCGCCGCCGCGCCAACCAGGAGCATGCGCTGGCTGTGCTGACCGGCGTGCCGCCCGCGGCGTTCTCGCTGCCGGCGCGGCCGTTCGACGCCGCGCCTATCGCGGTGCCGGCGGGGCTGCCGTCCGAACTGCTGGAGCGCCGGCCCGACATCGCAGCGGCAGAGCGCCAGATGGCCGCCGCCAATGCCCGCATCGGCGTGGCCAAGGCGGCGTTCTTCCCGCGCATCACGCTGACCGGGCTGTTCGGCTTCGAGTCGGCGGACCTGTCGAACCTGTTCAAGTGGTCGTCGCGCACGTGGATGCTGGGGCCGCTGATCGGCTCCACCATCGCACAGACCGTGTTCGATGGCGGCCGCAACCGCGCCAACCTGGCCGGCACGCGGGCCGCGCATGAGGAAAGCGTGGCGGCGTACCGGCAGACCGTGCTGGTGGCCTTCCGCGAAGTGGAAGACAGCCTGGCTGATGTGCGCTGGCTGAGCCAGCAGGCGGGCGCGCTGGACAGCGCACTGGGCGGCGCACGGCGCGCCGCGCGCATCTCGCGCAGCCGCTATGACGCCGGCGCGGTCGACTACCTGACCGTGATCGATGCCGACCGCACCGTGCTGCAATCGCAGCGCGAGGCCAACCAGGTGGCCGGTTTGCGCGCTGCCGCAACGGTCTCGCTGGTGCGCCGGCTGGGCGGCGGCTGGGGCCCGTTGCCGGAGACGGTCGCGGCCAGCCAGCCGGCGAGTGGCGCCGCGGCACCGAGCCGGTGACGCCGCACGCCGGCACGCCCTAGCGGCGGCGGGGCTGGCGCGATGCATCCGAATCACTACACTGGATGCATTGCGCCATGCGCCCGGGGCGCGCGTTTGCGCCCTGGGTTGCGCCCTGTGGGTGCGCCCCTTCCCGCTCACATGCATCGACACAAGAAACGGCTCTTGCTCTGGGTACTGATTGTCGCGGTGGTCATCGTGGCGGCGCTGTTCGTGCCGCTGCCCTGGGCTGACCGCACCCGCATCCACAATGAAGTGGTGATTGCCCGGCCCCCGGCCGAGGTATTTGCCTACGTCTCCACCCCACAGAACTGGCCGAAGTGGCATCCGTCGTCGCTGGGCGTGTCCGGCGCGACCGACCATTCACTGGCGCCCGGCGAACGCGTCACCGAGACCTTCGTGGTCGCCGGGCGCAGCGGCGTGGTGGTCTGGACCGTCACCAAAAGCCAGCCGCCGCGCACCTGGTCGATCGATGGCGAGGTCGAGGGCCGCAAGGCCGGCACCGTGACCTACACGCTCACGCCCGCCATGACGCCGTCGCTGACGCCCTCGGCGGAAAGCACGCGTTTCGAACGCGAATTCACCTACCGGTCGCCTACGCTGCTCTTTGCGCTGCTCAACCGCGTGCTGCTGCGCGCGCGCATCCAGGCCGAATCGACCGAGGCCGTCAACCGGCTCAAGGCCAGGCTGGAGGCGCCGCGGTCGCCATAATGCCGTGGTGCGCCCTGCGTCGCGCGGGGCGCCGGCGGCCCCTGGGGCGCTGCGCCTTGCACGGGGCACCGATCCGGCCTAAGTTGGAACCACCACCCCCAAGGGTGTCCGCCGAGGCCATCATGTCGTTCCTATTGCAATCCAGCGCATTTGCCGCGGGCGGCGAGATTCCCGCGCAGCACACCTGTGAAGGCGCCGACATCTCCCCGCCGCTTGCCTGGTCCGGCCTGCCGCCCGGCACCGCCAGCCTGGCGCTGATCGTCGACGATCCCGATGCGCCGGACCCCGCCGCGCCCAAGATGACCTGGGTCCACTGGGTGCTCTACAACCTGCCGCCCCATGCGGAAGCGCTGCCTGCCGACATTGCCAAGGCCGGCTTGCCCGCCGGCACGCGCGAAGGGTTGAACGACTGGCACCGCACCGGTTACGGCGGGCCATGCCCGCCGATCGGGCGGCACCGCTATTTCTTCAAGCTGTATGCGCTGGATGCGGAACTGCCCGATCTCGGCACGCCCGACAAGGCTGCGGTGGAGCGCGCGATGCAGCGCCATGTGCTGGCCAGCGCCGAGCTGATCGGGACTTACCAGAAGCTGCAGCGCTAGTCCGCGTTGCCGGAGGTATCACCATGTCGTCCCGAACGCTTCACCTCGATGCCACGGGGGTGTCCTGGCAGTGGGCAACGGCAGGGGCCCTGGCCCTGATGCTGTGCGCCAGCCCGCTGCGCGCCCAGCCACATGAATCCGGCCCGATCACCATCGGTGGCTCGGCGCAGGTGCAAGGCCCGGTGCGGGTGCATGGCACGCTGACCGTTGCAGGCCGCGTCTTTGCCAGCGGCCCGCTGACCGCGGCCTACTTCACCGGGCCGGTCAGCGCGCGGGCGTTGCCGTATCGTGGCGGCTACCTCAAGGTCTTCAAGGGGCCGCTGACGGTCCATGGCGACATGGTCGTCAATGGCGACCTGACCGTCGCTGGCCCGCTCACCGTCGACGGCCCCATCGCCGCCAGCGGCGGCATCGATGCGGACGGGCCGATGCGCGAGCGCGACTACTGACGCTGAAGCCTGCGCGTCGCTGCGCGGCCCATAATGCGGCCAGCGCGGCGTTCCCCTGTAGCACAATACCGGCTTTGCAATTCCTGCAAACCGGATTGGGGAACCGCATGGCAAAACAGGGCGCACTGGGCCTGAAGGGCATTGCATTGATCGAAGCCGCCAAGGGCTTGCTGGTGATCGTGGCCGGCCTGGGCCTGGCCGCGCTGATCCACCGCGACGCCCAGGCGCTGGCCGAGGCCATCATCCAGCGCCTGCACGTCAACCCCGCCAGCCGCTATCCCACCATCTTCCTGTCGCTGCTGGAGCATCCCGATAACGCGCGCCTGTGGGCCATCGGCGGCTCGGCGGCGGTCTATGCGCTGATGCGCTTTGCCGAAGCCTACGGGCTGTGGCGCGGGCTGGCGTGGGGAAACTGGCTGGGGGTGTGGTCGGGCGGCATCTATATCCCGCTGGAGCTGTACGAGGCCTTTGTCCATCCGAGCTGGCTGCATGGCGGTGTGGCGGCGGCCAACCTGCTGGTGGTGCTGTACCTGGCGCGCGGGCTGCTGGCGCGTCGTGGGGCGGCGGGCTAGCGGTCAGGCGACGCGCCCAGCGCCAGGTCGACCAGCAACGGGTCGTGGTCGGACGAGCGCCAGGCATCCGGCGCGTAGTAGGCCGGCACCGTGGGTGCACCCGCCGGGGGCGCATAGGAGAAGGTCACGGGCTCGTCGGCGTTGATCGGAAAGCGCGTCAAACCTCGCCCTTCAGGGCCCTTCAGGGCGAGGAAGGATAGCGCGGACGCTGCAGGCGTTCTTCGTGGACGTTAGTGTGGCGTTTTCTGTTGCTCGATGTACTGGCGCACTATCTCTATGGGTGCGCCGCCGCAGCTTCCGGCGAAATAGGACGGTGACCATAGCGCACCGCCCCACAGCTTCTTGCGGATACTGGGATACCGTTTTTGCCGGATCATGCGACTGGACACGCCCTTGAGGCTGTTCACCAGCGACGATACGGAGACTTTGGGAGGATAGTTCACCAGCAGGTGTACATGGTCGTCCTCGCCATCGAACTCGACCAGCTCGGATTCGAAGTTTTGACACACGCTGGCGAAGATGTCGCGCATGTCGTCCAAGATTTCCTTTGTGAACACGTCGCGCCGATATTTGGTCACGAAGACCAAATGCACATGCAATAGAAAAACGCAATGGCGACCGTGTCGGATGTCTCTGTTCGTGCTCATAGGCCAACTGTACAATGGACCGATGCAGCGCCTCCAAGCCTTCAAGTTCGAACTGATGCGATCCGGTGAACAGCAGTGCGACATGCGCCGCTTCAGTGGATCGTGCCGGTTCGTCTACAACAAGGCGTTGGCATTGCAGAAGGAAAACTACGAGGCGGGCGGCAAGTTCATCGGATAAGACAGCAACCCATACCTACAAGCCAAAGCCCTTCAATTTACCCCGGCATCCGGGCGGTGTTCATATAAGGATGTCAAATGCCATTCCTGTACGGCGACGACATGCGGTATGGCGGCGGCATCGGCAAGGCAACTCCGGCGTCAGCGACTTGCGGCGATATTTGGTCACGAAGACGATATGCAGCTTGAGGTTTTCGACGGCATGCGCGTTCGACTGATTGCCCAGTTCCATACTTGCGCTCGGCAGTTCCGCTGGTAAAGTGTCCTGATGCAAACCGGATATCGATTCCGCTGTTATCCCACGCCAGCGCAGCAGGCCATCCTGGGCATGGCGGCTTCGGCAGGTAGTGGCAGAGCGAGCGATGCTAACCCCCGCATGTAACGGAATGCTTAAGATGTGGCATCGCGGTCGTGCTAAGGTAGTAGCAACCCGCCGGCGTGCCGGCATCCACCCCCAACCGTCATATCCACGTATCCAGCCATGATCAAGGAAATCGCACAACTCACCATCAAGCCCGGCATGGACAAGCAATTCGAGCAGGGCGTGAGCCAGGCCACGCCGCTGTTCCTGCGCTCGCGCGGCTGCCACGGCGTGCAGCTGTTCCGCTCGATCGAACAGCCGGAACAATACACGCTGGTGGTCGAGTGGGAGACGGTGGACGACCATATGGTCCACTTCCGCGAATCGCCCGAGTTCCAGCAGTGGCGCGCCCTGGTGGGCGAAACCTTCGCCGCGCCGCCCAATGTGCACCATGTCGCCAAGGTCCAGTAAGCGCGCGCCATGAACACGCGGCCGGAGCGCCCCCGCCATTTTTCGATGCTGCGCGAGCTGCAGCTCGCCGATGTCTTTACGCTGGGCAACGCGGCGTGCGGCATGGGGTCGGTGTTCTTCGCCATGTTCTACGTCGCCGACCAGCGGCTGGCGCATTTCTTCACGGCCGCGGCGCTGGCGCCGCTGGCCTTTATCTTCGACGTGCTGGACGGCCGCATCGCGCGCTGGCGCCATGCGCATTCCGCGCTGGGGCGTGAGCTGGACTCGCTTGCCGACGTGATCTCCTTCGGCGTCGGGCCCGCCACGCTGGCCTTTGCCGCCGGCATGCGCGGCGGCTGGGACCTGGCCGTGCTGATCTACTTTGTCTGCTGCGGCGTAAGCCGGCTGGCGCGCTTCAACGTCACCGCCGAGTCGCTGGCCGCGGGCAGCGACAGCGGCAAGGTGGCGTACTTCGAAGGCACGCCGATCCCGACCAGCGTGCTGCTGACCGCCGTGCTGGCCTGGTGCGCGTGGGTGGGGCGCCTCGGCGGCGACCTGCCGGGCGGCGCCTGGCAGCTGGGGCCTGCGGTGCTGCATCCGCTGGTGCTGCTGTTCGCGCTGTCGGGCACGCTGATGGTCAGCAAGACGCTGCGCATCCCGAAGTTCTGAGTCAAGCGCTGGCGCCCGCGCACCACTATCACGCGCGGGCCGGCTCCGTCGCGGCAGCCGCCCTGGAGCGGCTGACCATGAGCGCCAGCAGCGCCGCCACCATGCAGGCCGCACCCGCGGCATACAGCGCCGGCGTGTAGGTCAGCAGCAGCGTGCGGCTCATGCCCGCACCAAACGCCGCCACGGCCGCGCCGATCTGGTGGGCCGCGAAGATCCAGCCGAACACCATCGGCGCGCGTTCGCGTCCGAAGGCCGTTGCCGCGAGCTTGACCGTGGGCGGCACGGTGGCGATCCAGTCCAGCCCGTAGAACATCGCAAACACCGACAGGCCATACAGCGTGAAGGTCGAATGCGGCAGCCAGAACAGCGACAGGCCGCGCAGCCCGTAGTACCAGAACAGCAGCTTGCGGCTGTCGTAGCGGTCGGACAGCCAACCCGACAGGATGGTGCCGATGAAGTCGAACGCGCCCATCATCGCCAGCGCGGAGGCGGCGGGCACTGGGCCCATGCCGAAGTCGCCGCACAGCGCGATGAAGTGGGTCTGGATCAGCCCGTTTGTGCTCAGGCCGCAGATAAAGAAGGTGCCGGCCAGGATCCAGAAAGTCTGGGTGCGGGCGGCGTCGCGCAGCACTGTGAAGGGCCCGCGCAGGGTGAAGGGCGGGACGGGCGCGGGGGTGGACGGCACGGGTGCAGCGGCCGGGACTTCGCCAAACGCAGCCAGGCCGACGTCGGCCGGCCGGTTTCGCATCAGGCCGAGCACCAGCAGCGCCAGCGCCGCGCAGGCAACCAGCACCGGGATCACGGCCACGCGCCAGCCCATATGCTCGATCAGCCAGGCCGCCACCGGCAGGAACGCCAGCTGCCCCGTGGCCGCACTGGCCGTCAGGATGCCGATCACCAGCCCGCGCCGCGCGCTGAACCAGCGGTTGGCCACCACGGCGGCCAGCACCAGCGCGGTCATCCCGGAGCCGACGCCAAGCATCAGGCCCCAGGCGATGAAGAGCTGCCACAGTTCGGTCGATACCGTCGCCAGCGCCATGCCGCCGGCGATCAGCGCGAGCGCGGCGCAGACCACGTTGCGTACGCCGAAACGCTCCATCAGGATGGCCGAGAACGGTGCCATCAGCCCGAAGAGCGCGAAGCGGAAGGCCAGGATCGACGAGATCTGGTCCGTGTTCCAGCCCATCTCCCTGGTCAGCGGCGTGAGGAAGGCACCGGGCAGGCCGAGCGCGGCCGAGGTGGTGAGCATCACCAGGAAGGTGAGGGCGGCGACCAGCCACGCGTAGTGGATGCCGCGCCGGTCGAGCCGGCTGGAGAGGGCTTGCGCAAACATTGGAGTCTCGGGATCGGTGGTTGCGGGTTGGGGCGTTAGAAAAAGACAAGACGGGGCCCTCCCGCTGCCCTTGATGGCAGCGGGTGGTTAAGTTTGCTTGGGAAAAAACGCTGCTGTGGCGCTAGGCGGTACTGCCCAACAGGCGCGTTCGTACCACCTTCAGCATTTCATCGGAGACGGGATCGCCATCCGTGGCGCGAGCCAGCGTGAGGGCGCCGATCAGCACCGCCATGCGCACCAGCGCTTCTTCGTGGCGCACTTGCGGGTCATCCGATTCCACGGTCTTTGCCATGCTCCCCGCCATCTCCTTGAAGCCTTCCAGGTAGGCCTGGCGCACGGGCTTGTCGCCCGGTTCGCGCGCGACATCCACGGCCAGTGCCGCGGCGGCGCAACCGACGCCGGGGTGGGTGCGATGTGCGGCACTCAAATAGGGCTCAATCAGGCTGGCGAGCATGGCCTTGCGGTCGTCGCCGGCGCTGTCGATGCGGCGTGCCCAGCGCGTGTTCGATTCTTCGAAGGCACGCCGGCATGCCTGTGCCGCCAGCTCATCCTTGGACGAGAAATGGCCATAGAAGCCGCCATGCGTAAGTCCCGCGCCTGCCATCAGTTCGGCCACGCTGACGCCGTTCAGACCGCGTTCGCGGAACAGCCGCGACGATGCCTGTTCGATCGCTTCGCGGTTCCTTTCGACTTGCTCGCGTGATGCGCGTGCCATGTGAGGTCCTCCTCGAATTCCTGCCTTGACGCCAGTTTAGATGATGGCCATACTTTATTCAATAGATGTCATGCGTCATCTATTCAAAGTGTTGTGTTCGTCATGCCAATGCCGGCAGGCGGTTTTGGCTTCCCATTCAGGAGTGATCAGTCATGCAGAATCTTTTTGACCTTGGCGGCCGTGTCGCCGTTATCACCGGCTCCACCCGCGGCATGGGCCTGGAAATGGCCCGCGCCCTCGGCGCGGCCGGCGCCACCGTGGTGGTGTCCGGGCGCGACGGCGACGCCGCGAGAGCCGTGGCCGGCCAGCTGGAAGCGGAGGGCATTCGCGCCACCGGCATCGCCTGCGATATCGCCGACGTGGACAGCGTGCGCGCGTTCGCGGAGCAGGCGCTGGCCGCTTACGGGCGTGTCGATGCGCTGGTGCTGAATGCCGCCGCCAGCGGCGCGCCCGGATCGTTGCTGAGCCAGGGGCCAGAGGTGTTCGATGCCGCGATGGCGGGCAACGTGCGCGGCAACCTCGTGCTGGTGAACGCGCTGGCGCCGCAGATGCTTGCGCGCGGCGATGGCTCGATCACGTTCATGTCCAGCATCGCGGCCAGGCGCGGGTCGGCTTACCTCGGCATGTACAGCATCACCAAGGCCGCCACCGACCAGGCCGTGCGCAGCCTGGCGCTGGAGCTGGGGCCGTCGGGCATCAATGTGAACGCGATCAACCCGGGACCGGTGCGTACCGAGTTCTCGCGCGAAGCGCTGTGGGGCGACCCTGAGCGCGAGGCGCGGCTGGCTGCCAGCATTCCGATGCGCCGGATCGGCGAAGCCAGGGATGTGGCGGGGCTGGCGGTGCTGCTGTCGTCGCCTGCCGGCCGTTTTATCAACGGGCAGAGCATTGGCGTGGACGGCGGGTTGTCGGTGCAGTAACAGCGAGCCCCGGCGACCGGGGCTGTCTGACTGGCTCAGGCCGCCACTTCGCCGGCGCGCGACGCGCGCCGGATCATCTGCGGCGGCTGCCCATAGGCGCGCAGGAACGCGCGCCGCATGCGCTCCCGGTCGCCAAAGCCGGTTTCGCGGGCGATCACATCGACCGGGTGCCGGCCCGATTCCAGCATCAGCCGCGCCGCTTCCAGCCGCAGGTGCTCGACTGCCTTGGCCGGCGACTGCCCGGTCTCCGCACGGAAAGCGCGGCTGAACTGCCGCGCGCTGAGATTGGCCGCGCCTGCCAGTTGCTCGACCGACAACTCGGTCTGCAGGTGCCGCTTGGCATAGTCCAGCGCGGTCTGGATGCGGTCGGAGCGCGGCTGCATTTCCAGCAGGGCCGAGAACTGCGATTGGCCGCCCGCGCGGCGGTGATACACCACCAGTTTGCGCGCCACCTGGCGTGCGCAGTCGGGGCCGAGGTCTTTCTCGACCAGTGCAAGCGCCAGGTCGATGCACGCCGTCATCCCGGCCGACGTCCACACCGGCCCGTCGACGATAAAGATGCGGTCCTCTTCCAGCTTGACGTTCGGGTACTCCTGCCGGAAGCGCGCGGCGAAAAACCAGTGCGTAGTGGCGCGCCTGCCATCGAGCAGTCCCGCTTGCGCGAGGTTGAACGCGCCTGTACAGGTCGAAGCCATGCGCCTGGATGTGCGCGCCGCGCGCCGCAGGAACGCGATCACGGCGTCCGGCGTTTCGATCATCTCGTTGTCGCCCACGACCAGCACCGTGTCGAAACGGCGCCGCCCGAATGGCTCGGTGGCCACGGAGAACCCCGCCGAACTGGTCACGGGCCCGCCGTGCTCGGACAACAGCACCACCTCATAGGTCTTGCTGCCCGCCGTGATATTGGCGAACTCGAACACGGTCGTCACCGCCAGGTTCATCACCTGGAAGCCGGGATAAAGGACGATTCCGACGCAAAGCATGCTGTTCTCCAGTGGATGTCCTGAATGGTGGCATATATGACATTTGAGTCAAGCCATTATCCGCCTATTCTGGCTCCAACGCAGGCGGCAAGGATGCCGCAGCACATTGGAGAACTTTCATGCATGACACGACACACAAGGGCACGGCCCTGATCACCGGCGCTTCCTCTGGCATCGGCGCCATCTACGCCCAGCGCCTGGCGCGCCGCGGCTACGACCTGATCCTGGTCGCGCGCAACCGCGAACGGCTCGACACGCTCGCCAATGACCTGAGCGACGCCACCGGGCGTGCCGTCGAAGTGGTCCAGGCCGATCTCGGCAAGTCGTCCGACGTGCGCCGCGTGGAAGACATCCTGCGCACCGACGCGAGCATCACCATGCTGGTCAACAACGCGGGCGTGGGCGGGGCAGGGCCTCTGCTCGCCTCCGAGCCGGACAAGATGGAAGCGATGATCGGCCTGAACGTCACCGCACTGACGCGCCTGACCTACGCGATCGCGCCGAAATTCGTCGAGCGCGGTAACGGCACCATCATCAACATCGCATCGATCGTGGCGGTGGCCCCGGAAGTGCTCAATGGCGTCTATGGCGGCACCAAGGCCTTTGTGCTGGCATTCAGCCAGTCGCTGCACCATGAACTGGCCGACAAGGGCGTGCGGATCCAGGCGGTCTTGCCGGGTGCGACGCGCACCGAGTTCTGGGACGTGGCAGGGCATGCGGTCGACAACCTGCCGCAGGAAATCGTGATGGACGCCGACGACCTCGTCGACGCCGCACTCGCCGGCCTCGACCAGGGGGAACTGGCCACGATTCCATCGCTGCCTGACCTGGCGGACTGGCAGGCCTTCGAATCGGCACGTCTTGCGCTGGCGCCCAAGCTGTCGCGCAGCAAGCCGGCCGATCGCTACGGGGTGGGGGCGGGCACACGGGCGGCCTGAATGTGCATACATATGAAGACGCCTTCAGCACGTTGAAGCAATTTCCCGTATTGTCTTGGACTGTGAATCGCCACGGTCCCTGAAGTCTGCAACCGGCCGTGGCGGCAACCGGTAAAGACAGTGCCCAATACAGCGCCCCTCCAGTCCGCGTCCGTCGCCGGCGCGGACACCGCCATGACCTCGCGCGAGCGCCGCGGCATGGCCGCCATGCTCATCGCCGTCGCGCTCGCCACCCTCGATACCGCCATCGCCAATACGGCGTTGCCATCGATCGCGGCCGACCTGCAGGCCACGCCGGCGGCGTCCGTGTGGGTGATCAATGCTTACCAGCTGGCGATGGTGTCGACGCTGCTGCCGTTCGCGGCACTGGGAGGCGTCGTCGGTCATCGGCGCATCTACCTCGGCGGGGTGATGCTGTTTATCGCCGCCTCGGTCATATGCGCGCTGGCGTGGTCGTTGCCGACGCTGGCGGCGGCGCGGGTGCTGCAGGGCATCGGCGCCGCGGCGATCATGAGCGTCAACACGGCATTGATCAGCGCGATCTTCCCGATGCACCGGCTCGGGCGCGGGCTTGGGTTGAATGCGCTGGTGGTAGGCGTCTCGTTCGCGGTGGGCCCGACCGTGGCGTCGGTGATCCTGTCGTTCGGCACGTGGCCGTGGCTGTTCGCCGTCAACCTGCCGATCGGCCTGCTGGCGCTGGCGATGGCGCGCGGCTCGCTGCCGCAGACACCGCGCAGCACGCATGGCTTCGATCGCGTGACCGCGGTGCTTAACGTGATTGCCTTTGCGGCGCTGATCTTTGCGTTGGGCGAGGGTGCGCAGCGAGCGCCGCTGCACGAGTCGCTGGCGGCGGCGGGCATTTTTGTGGTCGCGTTCGGGCTGCTGTTGTGGCGTGAGCGTGGGCACCCTGCGCCGATGCTGCCGGTGGACCTGTTCAAGCGGCCGATGTTTGCGCTGTCCACGCTGACCGCGGTGTGCTCGTTTGCCGCGCAGGGGCTGGCCTTTGTGTCGCTGCCGTTTTATTTCCAGCATGTGCTCGGGCGCGGGCAGGTTGAGACCGGCTTCCTGCTGACGCCATGGTCGGTGGTGGTGGCGCTGATCGCGCCTATCGCCGGGAGGCTGTCGGATCGCTATCCGCCTGGGTTGCTTGGGGGTGTCGGGCTGGCGGTGATGAGTGCCGGGATGGTGTCGCTGGCCTTGCTGCCGGCCAATCCCAGTGCGCTGGATATCGGCATCCGCATGTGCATTTGCGGGGCCGGCTTTGGTTTCTTCCAGTCGCCCAATCTCAAGGCGCTGATGTCCAGCGCGCCGCGGGAGCGCAGTGGTGGTGCCAGTGGGGTGATTGCTACGGCGCGGTTGTTGGGGCAGGCGACGGGGGCGGCGTTGGTGGCGCTTTGTTTTGGCATTGGCGGGGCGCATGGGCCGGGGATGGCGCTGGCGCTGGGGGCGGGGTTTGCTGGGGTGGGAGCGGTGGCTAGCTGGTTGCGGTTGGCGATGGCGGATCCGAGGGACTAGGTCCGAATGACGGTCCTTGCGTTTTGTATCGATCGATCTATAATCCCATTCCATACCGATCGATACAAAACCCAGCCATGGCCCGCCCCCGCAAATTCAACGAACAGGCCGCCCTGACCGCCGCCCTGGACGCCTTCTGGGCGCGCGGCTACGAAGCCACTTCCACCCGCGACCTGACCAGCGCAATGGGCATGACGCAGCCCAGCCTGTACAACGCCTTCGGCGACAAACGCTCGCTGTTCCTGCTGGCACTGGATGGTTATCTCGACGGCACGGTGCGTGAGCGCATCGCGCGGCTGCAAGCCTCGCTGCCGCCCGCCGCCGCGATCACTGCCTACTTTGCCGAGAGTATCGAACGTTCGCTGGCCGACCCGCTGCACCGCGGCTGCCTGCTGGTGAACACGGCACTCGAAGTCACGCCGGACGACCCTGACCTGCAGCAGAAGGTGGCGGATGCCTTCACGGAAATCCGCGACTACTTCCGCCGCCAGTTTGCCGCCGCGCAACAGGCTGGTGAAGTCGATTCCCGCCTGTCGGCGGAAGACGTTTCCGCGCAATTGCTGGCCGTACTGCTCGGCGTGCGCGTGCTGGCACGTGCTGCCCCACAGCGCGAACTGCTGGCGGGCGCGGTGCGACCGACGCTGGCTTTGCTGGGGTTGCCGCCGCTGAGCGCTGGCACCGGCTGATTCCCCTCAGCCTTTCCTGAGTTTCCCGATTCGCAGCAGCCATGCGCGCGGCCCGCGCCGCGTGCGGGCGAACTGCATCCTTTTTCCGGCGCCATGCCCTGGCGCCGATGCCCCCGTCTTGCCTGTCGCAAGGCAACGGGTCACCGGAGAGCACCATGTCCAGCAACCTCAGCGTGAGCCAGCCGGCCGCCAACCCACCGGCGCCACTCGAACTGCGCGACATCTACGCCGCGCTGTCCGGCCTGTGTGCCAGCCTGGTGGCAATCGGCCTGGCGCGCTTCGCCTACACCGCGCTGATCCCGCCGTTGATCCAGGCGCACTGGTTCCCGGCCTCGCAGACGGTGGCACTGGGCGCGGCCAACTTTGCCGGCTACCTGGCGGGTGCTTTGCTGGGGCGGCCACTGGTCTCGGTCTGGTCGAACCGGACGGTGTTGCGCATGCTGATGCTGGCGGCCACGGTGGCGTTCCTTGCCTGCGCCTGGCCGCTGTCGGCAGGGTGGTTCTTCGCCTGGCGCTTTGTCTCGGGCCTTGCCGGTGGGGCGATCATGGTGCTGGTGGCGACCTCGATCCTGCCGCATATCCCTGCGCCGCGCCGCGGCTTCGTGATGGGCACGATTTTCCTCGGGCTTGGGCTGGGCATTGCTGCATCTGGCACGCTGGTGCCGCGCCTGCTGCAGTTTGGCCTGCGCGAAACATGGCTGGGGCTGGGCGCGTTGTCGCTGGCGCTGACGGCATTCAGCTGGTTCGGCTGGCCAGGGGCGTTGCCGCAGGCATCCGCGAGCGCGGGCGCGGCTGCATCGGTTTCCGCGGCGCTGGCACCGGAGGCGCGCCGCAAGCTGCGCCTGTTGTATGCGCAGTACGCGATCAACGCTTTCGGGCTGGTGCCGGCCATGATGCTGCTGGTGGATCTTGTCGCGCGCGGGCTGGGGCGCGGCAGCAGTGTTGGCGCGTCGTACTGGGTGCTGTATGGCATCGGTGCGATTGCGGGGCCATTGGTGTGTGGCTTTGCCGGGGACCGGCTCGGCTTTGGTGCTGCGTATCGGGTTGCGCTGCTGTTGCAGGGATTGGCGACGACGTTGCTGGCGCTGTGCGGCCAACCGCTGGCGGTGGGTGTGGCTGCGGTGGTGCTCGGTGCCTTCACGCCCGGCATTGCGCCGCTGGGCCTGGGCGCGATCCAGGAGACGCTGCCGCACGATCCGGTCGCGCAACGAGCGGCATGGAGCCATGCCACCAGTGCCTTCGCGCTGTTCCAGGCGCTCGCGGGCTATGGCTATGCGTGGATGTTTGCGCATTCGCATGAGAACTACGCGCTGATCTTCGGCTGCGGCGCGGTGGCGCTGGCGCTTGCACTGGCCGTGAGCCTCGCCGGCGCGCGCCGTGCGACACGCTGAGCGGCGCCGGCAGTAAAACCGGCATCGGCCTAGAATCGTGTTTTCCGGCCCCTGAGGGGCCAGCCCGACCCTGCAAGGAGCACCACCGCATGAGCCAATTGTTCGAACCGCTCGCTATCGGCAGCCTCACGCTGGCCAACCGCATCACCATTGCGCCGATGTGCCAGTACTCCGCTGAAGACGGCAACGCCGGCGACTGGCATATGATCCATCTCGGTTCGCTGGCGCTGTCCGGCGCCGGCATGCTGATCGTGGAAGCCACCGCGGTGTCGCCGGAAGGGCGGATCACGCCGCAGGACCTGGGGCTTTACTCGGACGACAACGAAGCGGCGCTGGCGCGCGTGCTGAAGGCGATCCGCGCGCATTCGCGGATTGCCGTGGCGATCCAGCTGGCCCATGCGGGCCGCAAGGCGTCGAGCCATGCGCCGTGGGATGGTGGCCAGCAGATCGCGCCCGATGCGCCGCGTGGCTGGCATGCCGTGGCGCCGTCGGCGGTGCCGCATGGTCAGGAGGAGGTACCGCCCGTTGCGCTGGACCGCGCCGGCATGGACAAGGTGCGCGACGACTTCGTTGCTGCAGCCCGGCGCGCGGCGCGGCTTGGGCTGGATGGTATCGAGATCCATGCCGCGCACGGCTACCTGCTGCACCAGTTCCTGTCGCCGCTGGCCAACCATCGCGATGACGAATACGGCGGCAGCCTGGAGAACCGCATGCGCTTCCCGATCGAGGTGTTCGACGCGGTGCGCGAAGCCTTCCCGTCCGATCGCCCGGTATGGATGCGCATCTCGGCGACCGACTGGGTGCCGGGCGGATGGGATATCGAAGGCACGGTGGCGTTGTCGAAGGCGCTGAAGGCGCGCGGTTGCGTGGCGATCCACGTGACCACCGGGGGCGTGTCGCCGCAGCAGGCGATCAAGCTCGGGCCGGGCTACCAGGTGCCATATGCACAGCGCGTGAAGGCCGAGGTCGGCCTGCCGACCATCGCGGTGGGCCTGATCACCGAGCCGGAGCAGGCCGAGGCGATCATCGCCAACCACGAGGCCGACGCCGTGTCGCTGGCGCGTGCGATGCTGTACGACCCGCGCTGGCCCTGGCATGCCGCGGCGCGGCTGGGCGCCAGCGTGCAGGCGCCGAAGCAATACTGGCGGTCGCAGCCGCGCGAGCTTAAGGACTTGTTCGCGGGCGCGGCCTTCGGGCAGCGCTAGCTGCCGGTCACCACAGGAGACAAGCACCATGAAACCGCGCATCACGCTGATCACGCTGGGCGTCGACGACCTGGAGCGCGCAGTGCGCTTCTATCGCGACGGCATGGGGCTGCCCACGGCGGGCATTGTCGGCGAGCAATACGAACATGGGGCGGTCGCGTTCTTCGACCTGCAGGCCGGGTTGAAGCTTGCGGTGTGGCCGCGTGCGAGCCTCGCGCATGACACGGGCCTGGCGGTGTCGCGGCGCGCGACTACGGATTTCTCGCTGGCGCACAACGTTGCGGGCAAGGCGGAAGTGGATGCGGTGATGGCCCAGGCGCTGGCCGCGGGTGCCAGCGTGGTCAAGCCGGCACAGGATACGTTCTGGGGCGGCTATGCCGGGTATTTCCAGGATCCCGACGGGCACCTGTGGGAGATCGCCTGGAATCCGCAGATGTTGCCTGAGGACTGACGCTTCGCCACCGCATAACGCCTGGCCCCAACGGGGTCGGGCACAAGCAGCATCACGTCTCCCCGCTGTCAGCAGCGGTTGTGTGCGCCATCGCGCGCAGAATCCTTCCCTTAAGCGCTTTCGTTTGCGGCAATGCACCATGGTGTGGTGCGCTGCCGCAAAGGGATTTCCATGATTGCCACGCCACCTGCAAGTGTTGACTATGCTTTCAACAGACAGCCATAGCAGCGCCGCCGGGCGGCCCCCCACGCATTTCCCACGCTTTTCCCGCCCGGTCGGCAGACCACTGAAGTAAAGCAATAAGAACAAAATGGCAAGGGAGACATCCATGCAAGTCTATGACAGCCTGCTGTATGTGACTGCGATGGTGCTGGTGTGTTTGTATGTGTACCTGGGCGTGCTGTCCCGCAGCACGGCGATCAAGCTGGGTTCCCCGGCGATCGTCGCAGGCCTGGTGCTCGCCTATTCGTTGTCCCCGCTGCACTCGGGCGGCTGACGCCGCTGGCCTCCGCCTGAAAGGGGGGCGCAGTTCACTCTGCCTCGGCCGGCGCCTGACGGCCGTGGTTGTCTTCGCCCTGCGCGGTCGTTGCATGCAGCAGCGCGTCGATGGCTTCCTGTAGTTCCTGCGGTTCCACCGGCTTGTGCAGCAGCGCGGTGCCGCCCGCATGCGCGGTGCGCAAACGGTCTGCCGCCGTATCGCCCGTGATGATGATCGCCGGCACGTGCCGGCCCAGCCGCTGGCGGATCGCGTCCAGCGCTTCTTGTCCGGTGCGGTGGCCGCGCAGGCGATAGTCGGCAAGGATCAGTCCGGGCGTGAAGGTCTCCAGCGCCCTGAGCGCATCGTCTTCGGATTCGGCCGTGCGGCAGTCGCATTGCCATGCCGCGAGCAGCTCCGACATGGCGGTGCGGATGGCGACGTCATCGTCAATCACCAGCACGCGCAGACCGTTCAGCCCGCGTGGCGCCAGCGGGCGCGGCGCCTCCTCCGGCGTGCCCCATGCCTGCGGCATGTTGAAGCGGAATACCGAGCCGCGCCCCGGCCGCGAGCCGAGCGTCACGCGCGTGCGCATGGTGCGCGCCAGGCCGTCGACGATCGCAAGGCCCAGTCCCAACCCTTTGCGCTGGTCGCGCTCGGGATTGCCGAGCTGGTGGAATTCCCGAAAGATGTCGCGGTGCTGGGCCACGGGAATGCCGATGCCCGTGTCCCACACTTCGATCACGGCATGCAGCCGGCGCTTGCGGCAGGCCACCACCACGCCGCCTTGCTGCGTATAGCGGATGGCATTGGCGATCAGGTTGCGCAGCACCAGCTCGACCAGCGTGGGGTCGCCGTACAGCGTGGCGGTGGTATCGCGCGTGCGGTACACCAGCCCGCGCGCATCGGCCTGCGGCGCGAACTCGTTCTCCAGCTTGTACAGCAGCGGCTGCAGCCGGAACGGGCGCGGCCTGGGCGTGATCACGCCGGCTTCCAGCTTGGAGAAGTCCAGCAGCGAGTTCAGCATCTCACGCGCGGCGCCGGATGATGCTTCGATATGCGCCACCAGCTGGCGCTGGCGCTCGTCCAGCCCGGTGCGCCCTAGCGACACCAGGAACAGCCCCATCGCATGCAGCGGCTGGCGCAAGTCGTGGCTGGCCGATGCCAGGAACACCGACTTGGCCCGGCTGGCTTCCTCGGCCGCATGCTGCGCCGCCTCGGCGCGCACTGTCTGCTCGCGCAACTGCGAGATCAGTTCCACGTTCTCGAAGCGCAGCGCGATCGAATGCCGCGCCACGCGCGAGTAGTTGCGCGCGAACACCATCAGCACGAACAGGTACAGCGGCGTGCCCAGGAACATCGGCAGGTATTCGATATCGCCGGTGGCCAGGAACACCATCCACACCGGCACGATCGACGGGATGAAGAAGCCGATTGCCACCGGCAGGCATGCCGAAAACACCGCCAGCGCGGCGGCGCTCATGCCGGCGATCAGCGACAGCACGCAGATCACCACCGCGGGCAGGCGCACGTCCAGGTACAGCCATGCCACCAGTCCCCACAGCGCGCCGATCAGCGCCAGCATCGCCGTCATGCCGCGCGCATAGCGCGCCGCGCCGGCTTCGGTCAAGCGCCCGGGCAACCTCAGCCGTCCGAAGTACGCCACCGCGCAAGCCAGGCCCATCGCACAGGCCCAGGGCAGGGCGCCCGGGCGGTCGCCGCTCAGCGTCAGACCCGCGGCCAGGATAAAGGCGGCCAGCGAGCAACCCAGCATGGCGATGCCAAAGCTCTGGTCGATCAGCGCCATCTGCGCGGCCAGCAGGCGCGGCTCATCGAAGCGGGGCAGCAGCCGCAGCCGGCCCGGTTGCGTCGCGCCCTTGTCTGCGCCGGTGTGCGCGATCATCGCGCTGCCTGCACCAGGCCGCGGCGCTGGGCCTCGAGGATGGCTTCCACTCGGCTGACTACGCCAAGGTGGTCCAGGATCGCGGCGACGTGGACGCGCACGGTGTTTTCGGACAGGCCCATGTGGTAGGCGATGACCTTGTTCGAGCGGCCGAGCGTGAGCTGGTGCAGCACTTCGAGCTGGCGCGGCGTCAGCGTGCTGGTGGCGTAGGGAGCGGGCGCAGGATTGGCGCCGGCATCGGCATCGCCGGAGAAATGGGTGCCGCCCGACAGGCAACAGGCGATCGCTTCCTCGATTTCGCGCGCATCGGCCGACTTGGGCAGGAACCCGGCAATCTCGCGCCGCACCTCGGCCGGGATCATCTCCAGGCCCGACGTGCCCGACACGATCAGGATGCGTGCCGCGGCGAAATGCCGGCGCAGCACCTTGACGCCCTCGATGCCGTTCAGGCCAGGCATCTGGATCTCCAGCAGCAAAATGTCGACCGCGGCGCCGCCATGGTCCTGCACGGCCTGCATCACGGAGCCGGCCTCGATGATGTGTTCGACGCTGGGGCTGTCGGCCAGCACCAGGCGCAGGCCGGTACGGAACAGGGTGTGGTCGTCGATCAGCAGCAGTCGGGCTCGGGGCATGGCTTGGGGGCCGGTCACCAGGGGGGGCCGGTGCTGGGAGGCGCTCGGTCCCGGCAGGAGTGCAGGAAAAGACATTGGACAAGAATCCGGCGCCCTTGTCCATGCAGCAGGTGCGTGAGTGCGACTAGTCCGGAAAGACTATTTGCCGCGCGGCGATGCGGTGCGAAGATTCGTGCCGTGGACAGTTCCGCGACGTGTCCGCACCACTTTTCGTTACCCACTACCACCCGGCTGTGGGTATTTTTTTGTCTGCTGCTCGGTGAGGGGGCCGAGAAAAAGTCCGCGTGGCAGAACTATGGGCAATTGCGCGGCATGTCCTGGAGCGATCCCACGTCAATGACGTGTTGGCGCGCTAAGCGGCTGCCCGCAACACCCCCGGCCAAGGACCGGCAGGCGGAGGCGTCCGGCTGCCCGCGCTGCAGTCCTCCACCAGCCGCGCCGCATCGATGCCGAACCAGTCCTGCCACGCGCGCGCCAGCGCCGTGCCGGAGCGCAGGCCGGCATGCCGGGCCAGCAGGTCGAGCGATGGCACCGCGCCGGCACCGGCGGCGAGCGCGTGCAGCGCATGCGCGGCGCGTTGCTCGCGCAGCAGCGGGTGCAGCGCTTCGCCCTCGGCAAACAGCCGTGCGCGCACCAGGCGCGCCGGTACCTGCCAGTGCGCGGCCAGGCGCTCGGCGTTCCAGTCGGTATCGGGGCGGGCGAAGACCAGCTCGGCCAGACCACGTGACCATGGCTTGTCGCCGGGCTTGCCAATCAGGCGTGGGCAGTCGCTGTCGGGCACGGCGGTCAGCACGATGACGCAGGGCTGCTGCCAGGTGCCGGGCAGGTCGCAGTCGAAGTGGGCGAAGGCGTGGACCACGAACGGGTCGCCGGGCCGCACCTCGCGCCGCGCGTTGGCGTCGCGCAGGCTGGCCGTGCCTTGCAGCGCCTGGACGTGCACGGCGAAGGGAAAGCGCAGGCGGGCAAAACGGACGTGGTGACGGCTGACAAGCGGCATGCGGAACACAACCCGGAAGCTTGGCGGACGCGCCGGGGGGCGCGGCCGGTAACTGTCGCAGGATTCTACGGGTCGCGCAAGGCCGTCGATGTCGTCCGATTGACAGTCGCCGGTAATGAGACAGCGCTACCCGCCCACTACAACTCGGAAAGCCCAAAGTGACGCAGCCGCGGCAGGTCGGTCACGCGGATGCTCTGGTAGGACAGGTGGACCATGCCGGCATCGGCCAGCCGCCGCAGCGCCTGGTTGACCCGTTGCCGCGACAGGCCGGTAAGCAGGCCGATCTCTTCCTGAGACAACTCCAGCACGGGGCTGGTGCGCGGATAAAGGTCGGGGTGGAACAGCTGCGCGATGGCCTGCGCCACGCGCGCATCGGCGCCCAGCAGCCGGTCGTTCTGCACGGTGGCGATGAACTGGCCCATGCGCTCGTTAAGCTGGCGCACGACAAAGCTCGCGAACGGCAGGCTCTGCGCCAGCAGTGTATTGAACACCGGCTCCGGCACCAGCAGCACCTGTGAATCGCGGATCGCGATCACGTCGTAGCGACGGTGCTCGCGCTTGATCACGCTGCCTTCGCCGCACCAGCCGCCGGCCGGCACGCCGGAAAAGGTGCAGCCGCGCCCGTCAGGCGTATAGACCGCCAGCTTGATCAGGCCGCTGTCCACGCCGATCCAGTGGCGCGAGGGCTCGCCGCGCCGCGCGATGAAGGCGCCGGCCGCAAAGGACTGCAGCAGGGTTTCGCGCGCGGCCAGCGCCTGGTGTTCCGGCGACAGGGCGCCGAACCACGCGTGGCTGGCCAGGATCGATGCCGGCGCGAGAGGCGGGTCTGCGGGTGCGCTCATGGCAGGGAAGACTTCGGCGGCATGGACGCGAGCGGTACGGACGGCATCCTTGTAAGAATCGTGTAAGCCTTGACTGGCGCGGGTTTGCGGGAGGTTTGTCGTCCGGGCGACAGTGCGCCGGCGTGTGCGATGATAGCCTTGTGCCAGAAAAAGTGACAGCGCCGCAAGGCGCCACGCCACATCACAACGCCCCGGCCAGCGCTGCAGCACCGCAGCGCAATGACACCCGAGCGACGACTGGCACGGCACGCCGCCGCCAGCGCCGCCAGACCAACGGAGACACCCGTCATGCCCACCGATTTCGACAGCGGCCTGGCCCGCAATGCGGCCAACTTCGTGCCGCTCACGCCCATCGACTTCCTCGTCCGCGCCGCCGAGGTATATGGCGAGCGCCTGGCCATCGTGCATGGACCGCTGCGCCAGAACTGGCGCGACACGTATGCGCGCGCACGCCGCCTGGCCAGCGCGCTGGCGCGTGCCGGGGTCGGCAAGGGCGATACCGTGGCCGCGCTGCTGCCCAATACGCCGGCAATGGTGGAGGCGCACTTCGGCGTGCCGATGGCGGGCGCGGTGCTCAACGCGCTCAATATCCGGCTCGATGCCGCCAACCTGGTGTTCATGCTGCGCCATGGCGAGGCGCGCGTGCTGCTGGCCGATACCGAGTTCGCCGACCTGGCGCGGCAGATGGCGCTGGAGATCCCGGGCCTCAAGGTGATTGCCGTGCATGACGCGCTCGGGCCGCAGGCAGAGCCGTTCGGCACGACCGACTACGAGTCTTTCCTTGCATCCGGCGATCCCGGGTACACGTGGCAGATGCCGGCTGACGAGTGGGACGCCATCGCGCTGAACTACACTTCCGGCACCACCGGCGACCCCAAGGGCGTGGTCTACCATCACCGCGGCGCGGCCATCAACGCCGTGTCCAATATCCTCGAATGGGACCTGCCCAAGCACCCAGTCTACCTGTGGACGTTGCCGATGTTCCACTGCAACGGCTGGTGCTTCCCATGGACCATCGCGGCGCGCGCGGGCATCAACGTATGCCTGCGCAAGTTCGAGCCAAGGCTGGTGTTCGACCTGATGCGCGATGAAGGCGTGACGCACTATTGCGCCGCGCCGATCGTGCATACCGCACTCGTCAATGCGCCAGCCGCATGGCGCGAAGGCGTGCGCGGCCCGGTGCGCGGCATGGTTGCCGGCGCGCCGCCGCCGGCCGCGGTGCTCGCGCAGATGGAAGCGATGGGGTTCGAATTGACCCACGTCTACGGCCTGACTGAAGTCTACGGCCCGGCTGCGGTCTGCGCCGAGCAGGACGACTGGAGCACGCTGTCCGAGCAAGACCGCGCGGTCAAGAAGGCGCGCCAGGGCGTGCGTTACCACCTGCAGTCGCAGGTGGCGGTGCTCGATCCCGATTCGATGCAGCCAGTGCCCGCCGATGGCGAAACCATCGGCGAGATCATGTTCCGCGGCAATATCTGCATGAAGGGCTACCTGAAGAACGAAAAGGCCACGCGTGAAGCCTTTGCCGGTGGCTGGTTTCATACCGGCGACCTGGGCGTGTGCATGCCCGACGGCTATATCAAGATCAAGGACCGCAGCAAGGACATCATCATCTCCGGCGGCGAGAACATCTCCAGCGTGGAGGTGGAAGACGCGCTCTACCGGCACCCCGCGGTGCTCGCGGCGGCGGTGGTGGCGCAACCCGATGCGAAGTGGGGCGAGACGCCGTGCGCGTTTGTCGAGCTGAAGGACGGCGCCAGCGTCAGCGCGGAAGAACTGATCGCGCATTGCCGCACGCTGCTGGCGGGCTTCAAGGTGCCCAAGGCGGTGTATTTCGGGCCCTTGCCCAAGACCTCGACCGGCAAGATCCAGAAGTTCGAACTGCGCCGCAAGGTGAAGTCGGAATCGGCGATCGACGTCTGATGGGCTGCAAGCGGTGCCGCCGCTAGTGCTGCATCGCTTCCTCGGCCTCGTGCTGTCCGGCGATGCGCGCGTCGATGGCCTCGCGTCCCCATGCGATGCCGGCGCGCGTCGCATCCGCGGCGCAGCCAAAGCGGGTCTGCGCCGCCGGGCAGGGCAGCGCGAGCTTGTTGCCGTGGAGCCAGACCTCGGCGCGCAGCGTCCACCAACCGTCGCATTGCCCGCCATATCGCAGCGCCGCGAGATGGATGCGGTGGCCGCGGTACATCACGTTCTGGTCGTACCATCCACTGGGCATTGGCGTCGCTTGGCAACAGGCCGCAGCCAACTCGGTTCAGCGCGCCCGGAACTCGCCCGGACTGCGCCCGCTGGGGCTGTGGCGGTGCCACTCCTGGGTGATGTCCGGGAACACGTCACACTCGCCCCGGACGATGTTTTCAATGGTGGCGCATACGCATTCCGTGCCGCGCGGCCCCACGCAGACCAGGCTGCGCGGATGGTCGGTATGTTGCGGGATGGCATAGACGCGCATGCCCTCCTGGAAGAGGGGATGCTTGGTCAGGCGCTCGTTCATCAGTTCGACAAAGCGCTGCGGAGTCACGACCGGCTTATCCATTGCATGCTCCTGCGGCCTTGCCCGCCGCGCTATTGTCGAAAGCGCGTGAGGGCGACCAGGTCAGTTAAGGCCAGGAATATGACAGGCAGGTGGCAGGGATGCCCCCGGCAATGAGCCGGGAGTGGCCGGAAGGAGAATCGCGGGCAATGCTCACCCCGCGTTGCCACTGCCGCGATTTCAGACTAGAACATGTGCCGCGCCGCGCAAAGCGCGGCGCAGCATCAAGCCGGGTATGCGCCGCCTGGGCGGCAGTTCAGGTGGCGCGCGCTTCGCCCGCGGCGCGCGGGCCGTCCAGCATCTGGTTGCCGGCAGCCCAGCAGGCGGCCTCGGCCTCAGCCTCCGAGGCATAGCTGGAAGTGGCCTCGACGGTGCAATCGGCGTCGGCAGCGCCGCAGCGCTCTTCCATGATGATGCGCCAGGTGTACTGGCCGGGCGGGTCTTCCAGGACATGGAGCACCAGCGTGCGGTGCTCGTCGGTGAGCGTCAGGGGCAGGTTCGACATGGGTGCCTCCCATTGGCAGGGTGGGACGCATTGATGCTAGCAATTGCGCGGCGCCAATGCCATGACAGTTTTGCCGCCGCAGCGTGGCAAGATACGGCGCAGGCCGCAGCGGCGGCTTTCCCCGCCGCGCCAATTCCAGTATCTTCTGCGCCGTGGCGCCGCTCGGCGCCGCTTTTCGTGACCGACCATGCCCCGAACATGCCCATTTCGCCTCAGCTGAAAGAACGGGTCGCCGCCCTGACGGCACACTACGACGCCACGGTCCTGCCGCTCTGGACCGCCAGCGGCTGGAATGCCGACCTGTTGCTGCCCTATGAGGCGCTCGACGGCGCCACCGCCGCGCCGCAGCCGGCGGCGCGCTACCGCGCCATGGCCTGCGCGCGCCAGCTCTATGTGTTTTCGCTCGCGGGGCAGCATGCACATGCCGATACGCTGTTCGGCTCGCTGCAGGCGTACTTCGGCAATGGGGACGGGAGCTGGAACTACAGCGTCGACGCGGGCGGCACACCGCTCGATGTCACGCGCGACCTCTATACACACGCCTTCGTGATCTTTGCCTGTGCGAACTATCATGCGCGGCGCGGCAGTCCCGATGCGCTCGAGGTGCTCGATGAAACCGTCGACATCGTCGAGGACCGCTTTGCCGATGGCCAGGGCCTCTACCATGCCGCGCTGACTGAGCACTTCCGCCCAAAGGGCGCGGGGGTGCTGCAGAACCCGGTGATGCACCTGACCGAGGCCTACCTGGCGGCGCTGGATGCGACCGGCGACGAATGGTATGCCGAACGCCTGCGCGAGATCGCGATGGCCGTGCATGAACGCTTTGTCGATCCGGCCAGCGGCTGCATCGCGGAACTGCCGCAGGGCAGCGCGGACAATCGCATCGAGCCGGGGCATCAGTTCGAGTGGTTCTCGCTGGTGGCGGCGCGGCAGCATCTGTTCGACGACCTGCCGCTGGACGGCGCGCTGCGCAAGGCCTTTGCATTCGCGCAGCAGCACGGCGTGGCGGCGGATACGCTGGGCGTCAGCGCCGCGCTGGACGCGGGCGGCGCACTGCTCGACGGCACCCAGCGCATCTGGGCTCAAACCGAATACGCGCGCGCGCTGGCGCTGCATGGCGAGCCACAGTCACTGGCCACGCTGGAGACCTGGGCGCAGCAGTTTCGCGGCCGCTTCCTGCATGCGCAGGGCTGGCACGAATGCCTGGCGCCCTCGGGCGACGTGGTGCGCGCGGAAATGCCGTCGACCTCGCCTTACCACCTGGCCACGTCCTACTGCGCACTGGCAGCGCTGGCAGGCGTGAACTGGCCGGGGCAGGGCGGCTGACAGAGGGGGCCCGCCTCCACGGCACGTGGGGCCGTAACCCTTATCAATTCTTTGCAATCGCCGCCGGGGGCAGCGACTAAACTCAAGCCCGCGCTCCGGCCCGTAGCGTCTTTCTTCTTAACTACCTGGTCGTCGTTTTGAAGTTGCGGGCCCGGGGCGCACCCCGGCGATGCCGTGTCAGCGCTGCGCGGTGCTGACCGCTTGCGGCTGCGGCAAGCGCTATGGTGGATGCGCCGGCTGCGAGGCCGTATTCGCATTCACGCGGGTGGCCATCTGCCGGACCTTTCTCTCGGCCTGCATTTCTGTGTGGTCATTCAGGATCAGGCACAGCAGCGTCAGCAGGGCCGCTGCAATCATGCTCAGCGCAATCCAGGCCAGACGGTGCTTGCGTTCCATGGTGAGGAAAAAGGGGCGTCATCAGTGCGCGCAGTGTAAGCGCCAGTGTGCAAAGCGATTGTCAATCTTTGCAAACGCCACGGCCTGGCGGCCGTTCCCGCTTTTCCAGCGATTCTCGCGATTCTGGCGGATTCTCGCGATTCTGGCTATTCCCGCGATTTCCGCTATTCCGTCACACCGTGCTCGCGCAGCAGCCGCTCGCATTCGTCGAGCATGTCATGCGCAAACGCGGACTGGTAATTGGGATCGAGCGCTTCCATCATTTCATGCGCGGCGTAGAGGCCGGCTTCGCGCGACAGCGTATCGGCCAGTTGCCGCGCGAACTGATCGCTCAGTTCGGACAACAAACGCCGCTCCGACAGTGGCAGCTGCAGCTTCGAGCGCGACAGCCATTCGCCGGCCAGGGTCGCGCCCTGGGCATCGGTCATCCATTGCCGGTGTTCGTAGAAGGCCGACAGCCGTTCGGCGGCCAGCGCGAACAGCAGCGCCTTGCGGGTATTGAAATCGATCCTGGGCAGCGGGGCGAGAGTCATGCGTACGGCGTAGTGCGGTGCGCGGCGCGCTGGCCGGCGACCATCTTGTCAGGGTGTGGGTTGGGGTTCAGGTCTGGCTCACGCCGGCTTGCGCGAAGCACTCGGCCAGCCAGGCGCCGATGGCCACGATTTCTTCCAGGCAGACGGCATGCCCCATCGGGTAGGTCTGCCACGTGACCGGATGCTGCTGCGCCTGCACGAAATCGCGTGCGGCGCTGCCCAGCCGCAGCGGCACCACATCGTCCTGCGTGCCATGGGCGGCAAAGACAGGCGTAGCGGCATTGGCCTCCGTGGCCTCGGCCGCGAGCGCATCGGGCGCAGGGATGTAGGTCGACAGCGCAACGATGCCGGCCAGGCGCTCGGGGTGCGTCAGCCCGGCCGTGTACGCAATCGCGCCGCCTTGTGAAAAGCCGGCCAGCACGATGCGGCTGCACGGAATGCCACGCGCATTCTCGCGCGCGATCAGCGCGCGGATGGCCTCGCACGAGGCGCGGATGCCGGCTTCATCGGCGCGGCGGCCGGATTCATCCAGGGAATAAATGTCATACCAGGCCGGCATGACATAGCCGCCGTTGCAGGTCACGGGCATGGCCGGCGCGTGCGGGAAGATAAAGCGCACGCCGGGCGATGCAGGCAGGCGCAGCTCGGGCACGACCGGCGCGAAATCGCTGCCGTCGGCGCCCAGTCCGTGCATCCAGATCACGGCGCAGCCGGGATTGGGCGCGGTTTCGGTTTCGATCGCGGGCAGCAGTTCGCTCATATGGCCGGGTCCTGTTTGACAGTTGTGCGTGCACGCCGCCGGGGCGGCAGGCAGCGCGAGTATCGCACAGGTCGGGGCCCGCTTCGCTTTATGCCCGCCCATGCCCCGGCGTTAGCCAGAGCATGGGCGTGGCCGTCCGAAGGCAGGACCAGCGTCAGGCTGCGGATGGAACGATGGGGACGGTGGTGAGGCCCGGTGCGCGCGCAGGCTGCGCGGCAGCCGGCAACTCCGGCGTGGTGGGCAGGTTGGCGCGGCGACGCTTGTCGACGACGTCTTCCACGCCCTTGGCGGAGACGTCCTCCAGAAATGCCACCATGTCACGGTAGTAGGCGACTTGCATCTGTGCTTCGAGCAAGCGCCGTTCGGCCTGGAACAGCGTCAGCCTCATGTCTTGCAGTTCCCTTTCGGCGATTTTTTCCGGGGTCGGCGGACTGAACAAGTTTGCAAGCCAACGCATGGCAGTACCTCCAGTGCTGTCAATGGCGAAATTGCGATGCTTGTGCCACGAGGTCCAATATAGACAAGAAATCGGAAAAAGACCCTTGAGTCGCATGGCCGTGGCGCCTCGCCCACAAGGATGATTGATGCAGGTGGAAGTCTGCGGTAGATTGTCCGCCGAAGGTCGGAGCGTATCCCGGATCTGCTGGCTGCCCCTGCGGCCGGCCGGGGCTAACGTGTATTCGCGATTGAGTTTTTGGTAGTTTTCGCACTTATCTTTCCTGCTCCGATCGCCTCGCCTGCTTCAATCTTTTCCGCTTGTTTTTCGTCGCGCTCTTGCGCCTGCACGAAGCACAGGATCGGCGCCCAGAATACCCCGATATGGTCCGGCAGGATCGCTGCGTTATGCGGCATCGCGTCCAGCATCACCAAGGCATGCAACTGCCTGGCTGCGCTGGCGAGGCGCTCCGCATGGCGCGGGGCAATGACCGCATCGTCGCGGCTGTGCACCACCAGCAGCGGACGCGCCAGCCGGCTCGCGCGCGCGGCGTTGTTCCACGGATCGGGCAATAGCCATGCGGCCCATCCCGGCACGCGCCCGGTCTGCACCGCGGCCAGTCGCGCCGAACTGAAGCCGGCGGCAATCACATAGCCATCGGGCTGTGGATCGAAGCGCCACGCCACGTCGAGCAGGATGCCGGAGCCCAATGAATGCCCCAGCACGACGCGCCGTTTCGCCGCGGGCGTAGCCGCGACAAAGTGTTGGTAAGCGGTGAGCGCATCCTCGCGCAGATGGCGCACGCTCGGCCGGCCGCTGCTGCGTCCGTAGCCGCTGTAGTCGAACACGTAAGAGGTGATGCCCGCTGCGGCCAGCATGGTTTGCACCGGCAGCCAGTCAGCCAGGCATTCGTTGTCGCCGTGGCACACCATCAGTGCGGGCGCCGCGGGATCGGCGGCGGGCATGAACGACGCGTGCAACACGCGCTTGCCGCTGGCGAACGTGGTATGCCGCGCGATTGCCTTCGGCGCAGCCGGCGCGATAGCAGGCAATGTCTCATCCGTCGGTGTGACAAATGCTTTGCGTTCCAGCGCACGAAACAGTAGATGCCGCGCAACACCGGTCGCGAGTGCGACCCCCGCGGCGGCGGCAAGCCAGCGGTGCGCGGTGGAGCCGGGCGGGGGCGAGTCTGGTTGCTGGCCTGCGGACATGAACGGTTGGGCGAGAAAGGCTTCCCTTCAGGCTAGCAGGCTGCGGGCGCGCGGGTGAAGGAAAGTTCATCCCCGACCACCTTTAACCGGTTCGCGCGGACCGACGCCGTACCTTTAGTCGGCCGCTATCACACCGATAGAAATCTTTTTCCTTGACTCTCTACCTAGTAGTAGATAGCATTCAGTCCATGGAACCGCTGCACCGCCGGCAACAAGCAGAAACGGGCGGATAAGTGGCGATCCCATTGCATTACCGCAGGCGGTCTTTTTTTTAGCGCCGACTATCTATCTACTAGTAGATGCGAGCCTGAAAAGCGACCTGCCGGAAGCCACTGATACCGAATTGACGCGATCCCGAAACATCGCCATCCAGGAGCCCACCATGAATGCCAAGTTCGCCAAGACCCTGATCACCGCCGCCACCCTTGCCGCCGCGTTTGCCGGCGGCGTCGCGCAGGCCGCGGGCGTGCAGGACAGCACCTTCAGCGGTGACAAGTACGGTTACCAGTTCCGCGTCGGCAAGACCGATGCCTTCACCGACGGTGCCCGTACCGGCAACTTCGACCCCTTCACCGAAGGCGCCCGCGCCGGCAAGTTCGATCCGTTCACGGAAGGCGCGCGCGTCGGCAAGTTCGACCCGTACACCGACGGCTTACGTACCGTTGCAGGCCTGGATCGCAGCGGCGTGTCGTCGCAACCGGGCCGCAGCATTGACCCGTACACCGACGGCGCACGCGTGGGCAAGACCGATCCCTACACCGACGGCTTCCGCACCGTGGCTGGATTGGACCGCAGCGGCGTGTCGTCGCAACCGGGCCGCAGCTTCGACCCGTACACCGACGGTGCGCGTGTTGGCAAGGCTGATCCGTACACCGACGGCGCCCGCACCGTGGCTGGCCTGGACCGCAGCGGCGTGTCGTCGCAACCGGCCCGCAGCTTCGACCCGTACACCGACGGTGCCCTGGCCTGATCGCTTCCGGCCCTGAGGCCGGCGGCCCAACCCTTTACGGTGGCGCTCCCGGTGAGCGCTGCCCGATGGAGTCCATCATGAGTTTGCGTGACAGCATCCTGCTTCTTGGCGGATGGCTTGTGCTTTGCGTGACGAGTGGCTCGATGATCACCTTCGCCGCGCAGGTCCTGCCTGGCTAAAGTACATGCCCCGATAGCTAGGGAATTACCCGAGCCTAGGGGCATTTCAACTTGAGCGCCTATCTTCGCGTAGATACACTGCTTTCATGAAAACGCAATCCGTACGCGAGCAACTGCTCGAGCACACGCTGGTCCTGATCCGACGCCGTGGCTTCAACGGCTTCAGCTACCGCGACCTGGCGGAACTGGTCGGGGTCAAGACGTCAAGCATCCACTACTACTTCCCGAGCAAGGACGACCTGGTCCTGGAGGCGGTGAAGGAGTACAGCGCGCGCATGACCGAGCGCATCCGCGCCATCGACACCACCTTGCCGGTCACCGAACAGGCGGCGATCTACTTGGCGCCGTTCCGCGCCAGCTGCGGCTCGGACCAGATCTGCCTGTGCGGCATGCTGTCCACCGAGACGCTGTGCCTGCCCGAAACCGTGCACAAGATGCTGCAGGGTTTCTACCTGCTCAACGAGCAGTGGCTGGCCGGGTTGCTGGAACGCGCGCAACCGCAGCGCAGCGCACCGTTCCCGGTGCCGCCGCCGCGCCTGGCGCAAGTGGTGTTCGGCTCGCTGCAGAGCGGGCTGATCGCGGCGCGGCTGTTCGGTACTTCCGATCGGGTCGAGGCCGCGGCCGATACTTTGATGGCGGCCGTCTCCGGCTGAGTTTTTCGCGCATATCAGTGGCGCGCTCAAAGCTGCCATGTGGCTTATGCTGCATGGCGGCTTTTTTATTAGGCGCCATCAGGCGCGCGGCCACGGACTCTTGATCCGTCAGTTAACGTTATAAAAACAAAGACATAGGCGGGATGCTGCGATACCTATCAACGCGATAGAAAACTTTTTCCTTGACTATCTACCTAGTAGTAGATAGTATTCAGGCCATGGAAGCGACGCAGCGCCCCAAACCAGCAACAAAGCGCGGCACGGCGACGATCCCATTGCATGACCGGAGGCGGTCATTTTTTCAGGATCGGTTATCTATCTACCAGTAGATGCGGAATGAAAAAACGACAGCCACAGCCACTGATACCGACTGACACGATCCAGAACATCGCCCCCAGGAGCCCATCATGAATGCCAAGTTCGCCAAGACCCTGATTACCGCCGCGACCCTTGCTGCCGCCTTTGCTGGTGGCGTGGCGAATGCCGCGGGCGTGAAGGACAGCACCTTCACCGGCGACAAGTACGGCTATGAATTCCGCGTCGGCAAGGCCGATGCCTTCACCGACGGTGCCCGCACCGGCAACTTCGACCCGTTCACCGAAGGCGCCCGTACCGGCAACTTCGACCCGTTCACCGAAGGCGCACGCGTCGGCAAGCCCGATCCGTACACCGACGGCGCTCGCACGGTCGCAGGTCTGGACCGCAGCGGCGTGTCGTCGCAACCGGGCCGCAGCATTGACCCCTACACGGATGGCGCACGCGTCGGCAAGGCAGACCCGTACACCGACGGCGCTCGCACGGTAGCAGGCCTGGATCGCAGCGGCGTGTCGTCGGAACCGGGCCGCAGCATTGATCCGTACACGGACGGCGCCCGCACGGTCGCCGGCCTGGATCGCAGCAACGTGTCGTCGCAACCCGGCCGTAGCATCGACCCGTACACGGACGGCGCACGCGTGGGCAAGGCTGACCCGTTCACCGACGGCGCCCGCACGGTCGCCGGCCTGGACCGCAGCAACGTGTCGTCGGAACCGGGCCGCAGCATCGACCCGTACACGGACGGCGCCATCGCGTGAGAGTCGGCCGGCCTGGTGCCGGCCACCTGAATCTGCCGGGCCGCCAGCATGCGGCCCGACTCAAAGGAGTTGATCATGCGTTGGCTTGACACTGCGCTGATCCTGGGCGGATGGGTAGGGCTTTGCCTTGTGAGCGGGTCCCTCATCACGCTGATCGCACAAACGCTGCCGGCCTGAACCACCGGCGGCAAGACGAGGAACTGGCCCCATGAAATCCCGATCCGTACGCGACCAACTGGTCGAACACGCGCAGGTGCTGATCCGCCGTCGGGGTTTCAACGGCTTCAGCTACCGCGACCTGGCCGAGCTGGTCGGGGTGAAGACCTCCAGCATCCACTATTACTTCCCGTCCAAGGACGACCTGGTGCTGGAAGCAGTGCGCGAGTACAGCACGCGCATGCAGGCGCGCCTGCGCGCCATCGACACCAGCCTGCCCCCAGCGGAACAGGCGCGGCAATACCTGGTGCCGTTGCGTGCGGGCGCAGGCACCGACCAGGCCTGCCTGGTCGCCATGCTGTCGGCGGACGTGCTGGCGCTGCCCGAGGCGGTACGCGCAGTGATGCAGGACTACGTCCGCTTCAACGAGCAATGGCTGGCACACTTGTTTGAGCGCGCCGCGGCACAGCGCGAGACGCCGTACCTGGAACCGCCGCAGCAGCTCGCACAAGCGGTGTATGGCGCGTTGCAGACCGGCCTGATCAGTGCGCGGCTGTTCGGCTCGGCGGATCGGCTCGATGCCGCCGCTTCGCTGTTGACCAGCACCATGCCGGTCGAACCGGCGTTAGCCGACGCCTAGCATCACCCGGGCCGCCGCGTCGCACAGCCACTGCGGATCGTCGTGGGGCAGGTCGTGGCCGGCCCAGTGGTGTGTCAGCAGCGGTGCGCCCCAGGCCTGCGCGATGCGTGTGGAACACACCGGATCGACCAGGCGATCGGCCGCGGACGCAACCAGCAGTACCTTGCAGCGAGGCGCGCTTGCGGGCGCGCGATAGCGTGCCGCAGCCAGCAACTGCGCCAGCGCCGACTGCCGGCTGACCGGCGCATCGGCGGCGATGGCCTTCCACGCATCGATATCGCCCGCCAGCGTATCGGCACGCGCGCAGGTGATGGCGTGGATGGTGCACTCGCAGAGTTCGCGGTCGTGCCAGCGCTGCACCACGCGCAGCAGCTTGCCCCAGTTGCGCGGGCGCAGCCGCTGCGCCGGCGTGCAGAACGGCCGCATGCTGGTATTGATCAGCACCAGCGCGCCGACTTCCTCCGGATGCATGCCCGCCCACTCGGTCGCGACCATCGCGCCGAGCGACATCGCCAGCACGCGGTAGGGCCCGTGTGCACCGGCATCCGGCAACTGGCGCCGCACCGCGCCAACCATTTCCCGCACACCCCAGGGCGCCGGCTGCGCCGACAGCGCGCCGTTGCCCGGCAGGTCCGGCAGCAGCGGACGCCCAAGCCCGGCCGCTTCCCATTGCGTCGGCAACGTCCCCCAGTGGCGCGATTCGCGCGTCAGTCCCCTCAGAAATACCCATCGACCCATGGATCGGCCCATCGCGTTCATTGCTGCGGCTCCTTCTGCCAGTGCGCGCGCGCCTGCTGCAGCAGCAGCTCGCGCTGCGCGCCGCGCGGCCGCCACCGTTCGGGCGCAAACGCGATCCGGCCCAGGAAGTCGAACAGGCTGACGTGCCGGCGCAGCACGCGCGCGGTGCGGTGCGCCTTGATCGGGTTGAAGATGCCTTCGCGTGAGAACAACTGGCGCGGGTTCTTCTTGATCCACAGCCACGAGCCCAGTTCCAGCGTCATCGGCAGGAACAGGTTGCCCGGCTGCGCCAGGTCGTAGGCATGGTCCCACAGGTCGCCATGCAGCAGGTACTGGTGGCTTTGTGGCTCGAAGGTATAGCCGTGGTGCGGATGGGCCTGCTCGAACAGCGTCTTGAGCAGGTACATCTCGGCCAGGTGCGCCATCGGCCGGCGCGTGCGCGCGTACGGGAACCAGATGCTGTCGCGCCAGCCGTAGCCGGAGTGGCAGTCGACCGCAAAGCTGAGCGGGCGCGGCAGCAGTTCTTCCTGCACCACGCGCAGCAGTGCGCGGCTTTCCACTTCCATCGGCGCGCCGGCCGGGCCGCGGTACCACGGCAGCCAGGCGCCGATACGCTGTCCGCCGGCGAGGAAGGGCACGCGCGCATCGGCGTCCTGCGGCCCGTTGCGCATCAGGTCCACCCCGTTGGGGTTGGCGCGGGTGCCGGCCCACATGCCGCCCGGGTTGACGATCGGCATGAACACCAGCCGCACCGCCTGCAGCTCGCGGTGCAGCAGTTCGTCCCACGCCAGCCGGCACAGCAGCGAGCGCAGGTAGTCCAGCACCAGCTGCGTGCCGATCCGTTCCAGACCGTGGATGCCGCCGAAGATGCCGATCGCGGGCGCCGCCGGATCGCGGCTGCCGAGCGTGGCCACATGCACGGCGAAGCGATGGCCCTGGACCGTGGTTTCGCAGATCACGCGGGTATCCAGCACGTGGCTGCCGGCGTCCAGCAAGGACAGCAGCTGGTCATACTCAGGAAAGCCGGCGGCGCGCGCGATCATGCAGTTCAGGTTAGTGGCAATGCGGCGTCCGCGCCAGCCGAAGCCGGCAAGGCTGGCGCGGCGCGGTGACCACGCAGTAATGAACGCAGCAAGATTTCCCGTAGCGGCATCGGCGCTTTGCGCATGCGCGGATCTTCAGGCAGCCTGCGCCTCGGTGGCCGGCTCGGTCAGCGCCACGCATTCCAGGAATGCGCCGACGAGGCGAGTGTCGCGCCGGCTCTTCAGGCAATAGAGATATTCATGGAGTACCGGCGCACCGTGGGCGAATGCCACCACCCGCAGCCGCGGGTCGCGCGGCACTTCGCCCAGCGGTACCACGCTGGCGCCCAGGCCCAGCCGGATCGCCTCGTAGATCGCCTCGCGGCTGCCGATCACGGTGTGCGGCGGCAGCTCCTGCCCGCAGGCGGCCAGCGCATCCTCGGTAGCCTTGCGCGTCATCGAGCCATGCTCGCGCACCAGCAGGTGGCAGCCGCGCAGCTGCGGCAGCTCGACCTGCGCGAGCCGCGCCAGCGCATGGTCCGGATGGACCACCAGCACCATCGGGTCCGACGCCAGCCGGATGCGCGCGAGGCGCTCGTCATCGACCGGGTGCGACGACACCGCCGCGTCGATGCGGTACTCGAACAGCGCCTCCAGCATCTGCTGCGAGTTGCCGATGTCCAGGCTCACCTCGATCGCCGGGTAGCGCCGCCGGAACGCCGCCACCGCGCGCAGGATGTAATAGGGTCCCGTGGCGCCGACGCGCAGGTTGCCAAAGCGCAGGTTGCCGGCGTTGCGCAGCAGGTAGTCGGCATTGCCTTCCTGCTGCATCAGCTGCTCGACCACCGGCATCATCGCCACGCCCACGTCGCTCAGGTCGACGCGGCTGGCGCGGCGGTGGAACAGTTCCACGCCGTAGGTCTCTTCGAGCTGGCGGATGCGGCCGGTCACCGTAGGCTGGCTGACGCGCAGCTGCCTGGCAGCCATGGTGATGCTGCCCTGGCGCGCCACTTCAAAAAAGGTCATCAGCAGGTCGCCAAGCATGGTCATCCGCACGGTTGTGGAGGAAGTGGACCGGACAGGTCCGGACGACCGCGCAGTCTAGCGGGACAATATGACAAAACGGCTACGCCCGCCCCGGCCGCGAGGGCCGGGGCGGGCGCACTGCTTCGCGCCAGGCGCGCGCGGGTCAGCCGATCACTCCCATCGCCGGGTCGGACACGCTGTCCTTGCCGGTCTCGATGCGCCCGGCAAAGCGCCGCGTAAAGCCGCCCTGCGTGGCGCTGACGGTGAAGTCGTACCAGTTGCCCTGCCGGCCCACTGGCCAGTGCTGGTCGAGCTGCTTGCCGGCCGGGATCTCGAAGGTCCACGGGCCGTCACTGCGGTAGGCATTGGGCCGCACGGTGAAGGTGCAGGGCGCGCTGCCGGTATTGATCATCGTCAGGTACACGGCCGCGTTGGCGATGTCGTAGCAGACGCGGATCTCCGGCATGCTGGCATCGGCTGGCGTGACCGCGGCCACGTCGCCGCGAAAGGCGCGGTGGAAGCCATTAGGGCCAAGTACCCACAGGTCGTACTTGCCGCTGTCGGCGGCAAAGACGTCCCAACTGCCATGCAGCTCCTTGCCCGGCTCGACCAGGTAGCGGCGCGGCACGCGGTCCAGGTGCAGGCGGTCGTAGACGTGGAACACGGCAGCGGCCGTGCCGGTATTGGCGAACAGCAGCCACAGCCCGCGGCTGTCGCGGGCGTCTTCCCGGGCGCTGACATGCAGCTCGTAGGGCAGGGCGCGCGACGGGCGCGTGCCGGTGTCCTGTTGCGGCATCTGCTGGCTGCCCGCCGCGGGCAGCGGTACCTGCGGCAGCACGCCCTGCGCGGTACGGATCGCGTCGGCGCTGGCCTTGTCGCGATTCGGCAGCGAGGGCAGCGGGTTGGCGTTCGGGCTGACGAAGTTGAAGGCCGAGGTCAGGTCGCCCGCCACCGCGCGGCGGAAGCCGCTGATATTGGGCTCGGCCACGCCGAAGCGGGCTTCCAGGAAGCGCAGCACCGAGGTGTGGTCGAACACCTGCGAGTTGACCCAGCCGCCGCGGCTCCACGGCGACACCACGTACATCGGCACGCGCGGGCCCGGCCCGTAGGGATGCTTGTCGACGTGGTACTCGGGCGCGACGTCTTCCGGGGCGAGCGTGGTGGCGCCGGCCAGCGTGTCGCCGTCCCAGGCCGGTGCGCACGGCGGCGGCAGATGGTCGAAGTAGCCGTCGTTCTCGTCGAAGTTGATCAGCAGCACGGTCTTGCTCCAGACCGCGGGGTTGGCCGTCAGCGCATTGAGTACCTCCTGCGTGTACCACGCGCCCTGCACCGGGCTGGACGGCCCGGGGTGCTCCGAGTACGTGGCCGGCGCCACGATCCACGACACCTGCGGCAGCTTGCCGGCGGCTATGTCGTCGCGCAGCGCCTGCAGGAAGCCGCCGTCCGGCATGGTGTTGGCCACGCCCTTGAGCAGCGGACTGATGGTGTCGTCGGCGCTGGTGTACGGCGGGTAGGGGCTGCCGTTGGCCTGGTTGCCGCGCGCGGCGTTGGCGTCGCGGTATTGCCTGAAACCCGCGAGCGGGTTGTCGGTGAAGTTGTCCGGCATGTTCTGGTAGACCTTCCAGCTCACGCCGGCCGTGTCCAGCCGCTCCGGGTAGGTCTTCCAGGTATAAGGCGGGGCCGAACCCGTGAACGAATCGCCGCTGTTGTCGATCACCGGGCCGCCGTTGGCGCCGCCCGGGTCGTTGGTGCCGGTCCAGTGGAACAGGCGGTTGGGGTTGGTGCCGCCGTGGAAGCTGCAGTGGTAGGCGTCGCACAAGGTGAAGGCATTGGCCAGCGCCACCTGGAAGTCAAGTTCGGCCTCGGTGTAGTAGCCCATCGACTGGGTCTGCTTGTAGGTCGGCCACTTGTTCATGCGGCCCAGGTCCCACGCGTTCTGCGCATCGGGGTAGGAGTGCGGCGTGCCGCTGACGCGCTGCGCGTTGCCGGCGCTGCTGTCGAGGTGGTACGGCAGCACGGTGCGGCTGGTGCCGCCGTTCACATAGGTCTGATGCAAGACGTTCAGGCCGTCCGCCAGCGGGATCGGGAAGCGGTCGCCAAAGCCGCGCACGCCGCGCAGCGTGCCGAAGTAGTTGTCGAACGAGCGGTTCTCCTGCATCAGGATGACCACGTGCTCGACATCGTGGATGGTGCCGGTGGCGTTATTGGCCGGGATCGCCAGCGCACGGCGGATGGCAGGCGGAAAGGCGGCCAGCGCGGCGGTGGCGGCGGCGCTGCCACCGGCGAGTTTGAGGAAATTGCGTCTGCTTTGCGGGTTCATGGATTCTGTGCCGGGTAGTTGTTCTGGAAGGGACGACAGGCCGGGCCCGGCTTCAGGGCGCGCAGCGCATCTGCGGCTTCACCGCAGGCGTCTCTCCGGGCCGGTCACTGCCGTTCCCCTGTCCGGGGTTGCCGCCGGTGCCGGGAGCGCCCGGCGTGGCCGGCGCTGCATTGGGCGAGCCGGTGGTGGCGCTGTCGTCGGAGTCGCCGCCGCAAGCGCTCAGCGCCGTGCACAGCAGCAGGGCAGCCAACCAGTGGGGCCGGGCCAGGGTGGAAGGTCGGAAGTTCATGGTTCATCTCCTGCAGGGATCGGTAGCGTGGCGCCCGCAGAGTAAGAACCTGGGTTGTCACCGTGGTGACAGAGAGGCAAAGAATGCTGATGGAGCTATTCAGATTCTTGGAGGCATTGCAGACAAGGCAGGCGTGACAAGGCCGCGCGGGGCGTATGCGCCGCGCGGCAGAAGGAGAAAATCAGGGAGGTGTGAAACGTCAGCTACGGAAGCCGACGCCCTGCATGATCATCCGCAGCACCCACGCGGCCACGCCGAGCGCCGCGACGCTGGCCGCCCAGATCAGCACCAGCCAGCCGACACGGCGCAGCCAGGTCGATGCGCCGGGACGTTGCGCGCCCATCAGTGGTAGCCCTCGCCGTGGCGGACCTTGCCGCGGAACACGTAGTAGGCCCATACCGTGTACATCAGGATGAACGGGATGATGAACAGCGCCCCCACCAGCGCAAAGCCCTGGCTCTGCGGCGGCGCGGCGGCGTCCCAGAAGGAGATATTCGGCGGGATGATATTGGGCCAGACGCTGATCGCCAGCCCGCTGTAGCCGAGGAACACCAGCCCCAGCGCATACATGAACGGCGAGATGTTGGGCTCGCGGCGCAGCGCGCGCATCAGCATGAACATGCACAGCGCCACCAGGATCGGCACCGGCGAGAACCAGAACAGGTTGGGCAGCCTGAACCAGCGCTCGGCGATCTCCGGGTGCGTCAGCGGCGTCCACAGGCTGATCACCGCGATCACCGCCAGCAGCAGCCAGGCGAGCGTGCCGGTCAGCTTGATCATGCGCTGCTGCAGCTCGCCCTCGGTCTTCATGATCAGCCAGGTGCTGCCCAGCACGGTGTAGGCCACCACCAGCCCCAGCCCGCAGAACAGCGGGAAGGGCGTGAGCCAGTCCAGCGGCCCGCCGGCAAAACGGTGGCCCTCCATCTTGATGCCATCGATATAGGCGCCCAGCGCCACGCCCTGGAAGAAGGTCGCCGTGGCCGAGCCCAGGATAAAGGCCGCATCCCACACCGGGCGCTCGCGATCGTTGGCCTTGAAGCGGAACTCGAACGCCACGCCGCGGAAGATCAGCCCCAGCAGCATCAGCATCAGCGGCAGGTAGAGCGCGCTCAGCACCACCGAGTACGCCAGCGGGAATGCCGCCAGCAGCCCGGCGCCGCCCAGCACCAGCCAGGTCTCGTTGCCGTCCCAGACCGGCGCGACCGTGTTCATCATCACGTCGCGGTCATGCCGGTCCGGCACGAACGGGTAGAGCATGCCGATGCCCAGGTCGAAGCCGTCCATCACCACGTACATCATCACGCCAAAGAAGATGATGACGATCCAGAGAAGGGAGAGATCGATGCCCATGGTGTCAGCTCCGGCTGCGTGCAACGGGGGTGGGGGCGAGCACTTCGTCGTCGTCCACGGCGGACAGCGGCCGGGCCGGCGTATGCCCGCGCCCGGGCCCGCCTTCCGGCTTGAGTTCCTCGATCGCCGGCCCCTTGCGCACCAGCCGCATCATGTAGGCGATGCCCACGCCGAACACGAAGAAATACGCCACCACGAAGATCGCCAGCGTCACCGCCAGCTCGGGCACGCCGTGCGGCGACACCGCATCGGCGGTGCGCTGCAGGCCGTAGACGACCCACGGCTGGCGCCCGATCTCGGTCGTATACCAACCAGCGAGGATCGCGATCACGCCGGTCGGTCCCATCCACAGCGCCATATGCAGGAAGCCGCGCGCACGGAACATCCTGTCCTTGCGCCGCAATAGCAGGCTCCATATGCCCAGCAGGATCATCAGCAGCCCCAGCCCGACCATCACGCGGAAGGACCAGAACAGGATGGTGGAATTGGGCCGGTCCTCGGGCGCGAACTCCTTCAGCCCCTTGATCTGCCCGTCCCAGGTATGGGTCAGGATCAGGCTGCCCAGGCGCGGCACTTCCACCGCGAAGCGCGTCTCCTCGCGCGCCATGTCGGGCCAGCCGAACAGCAGGAGCGGCAGGCCTTCATGGCCCTTGTTCTCCCAGTGGCCTTCCAGCGCGGCGATCTTGGCGGGCTGGTGCTTGAGCGTGTTCAGGCCATGCAGGTCGCCGATCACGGCCTGGATCGGCGCGACGATCAGCAGCATCCACATCGCCATCGACAGCATCTTGCGGATGGCGGGGTTGTCGCGGCCGCGCAGCAGGTGCCATGCGGCGGAGGCACCTACGAACAGCGCCGTGGCCAGGAACGCCGCCACGCTCATATGCAGCAGGCGATAGGGGAACGAGGGGTTGAAGATGACTTCGAACCAGTTGGTCGGCACCACGCGGCCGTCGATGATCTCGAAGCCTGCGGGCGTCTGCATCCAGCTGTTGGACGCCAGGATCCACGTGGCCGAGATCAGCGTGCCGAGCGCGACCATCACCGTGGCAAAGAAATGCAGCCCCGGCCCGACCCGGTTCCAGCCGAACAGCATCACGCCCAGGAAGCCAGCTTCCAGGAAGAACGCCGTCAGCACTTCATAGGTCAGCAAGGGGCCGGTGATACTGCCCGCGAACTCGGAGAAGAAGCTCCAGTTGGTGCCGAACTGGTAGGCCATCACCAGCCCGGACACCACTCCCATGCCGAAGTTGACGGCGAAGATCTTGGACCAGAAGTGATAGAGGTCGCGGTAATGCGTCCGCTGCGTTTTCAGCCAGCAGCCCTCGAGCACCGCCAGGTAGGCGGCCAGGCCGATGGTGATCGCGGGAAAGACAATGTGGAAAGAGATGGTGAAGCCAAACTGGATGCGGGCGAGGTCGAGCGCGGTCAAACCAAACATGTCGTGTTCTCCGTGGCGCTGGCCTGACGCACGCCTTGGACGGCGCGGCGCTGCCGATGAGGCAGGCCGGGCCAGTCGGCAGGGCGCGCCGGGGCGCGGGCCGTAGGCGCGTGCGGTAAAGCGTAGTGTACGCCGCGCGCCGCGCAAAGTGCAGCATGGCAGCACGCGGCGGGCGGGCGACATTTCGCCGCATGCGGTCGCATTCGCCGCTTATGCACACCGTCAGTCCTGCTTGCCGATGCAATGCTAACCAAGCGCGCGTTCGCGGAACAGCATCACCTCAATGGAAAAACACCGTATCAGTTTTGCGCGCTGCAGCAGCACCGTCGGCTGACACGGTGAGTAATGAAGTGCATAGTCACGCGCTTTGCCGTCCTCGCTGCCCATATGGATTCCACCTTGCTGATCGTGATCGCCGGCGCCGCCGTGGCCGGCTTTGTCCAGGGCCTGTCGGGCTTTGCCTTCGGCATGGTGGCGATGTCGTTCTGGGCCTGGGCGATCGAGCCCCGGCTGGCGTCGGCGATGACGGTGTTCGGCGCGCTCACGGGCCAGTTGCTGGCGGCGGCGTCGGTGCGGCGCGGGCTGTCGTGGCGGCGGCTGTGGCCGTTCGTGGCCGGCGGCGTCTGCGGGATCCCGCTGGGCGTGGCGATCCTGCCGATGCTCGACGCGCAGTGGTTCAAGGCCGTGCTCGGCGGCTTCCTGACGCTGTGGTGCCCGGTGATGCTGATGGCGCGCCGGCTGCCACATATCGGCGTGGGCGGCCGTGTGGCCGATGGCGTGGCCGGTGCGGCCGGCGGCGTGATGGGCGGCATCGGCGGCTTCACCGGCGTGATCCCCACGCTGTGGTGCACGCTGCGCGGTTTCGACAAGGACGAGCAGCGCGCGGTGATCCAGAACTTCAACCTCGCCACGCTGGCAGTGACGATGGCCACCTATGTCGGCAAGGGCATCGTCACGCGCGAGATGCTGCCGATGTTCCTGGTGGTGGCGCCCGCGATGCTGGTGCCGTCGCTGCTGGGCGCGCGGCTCTATCTCGGTATCAGCGAGGTCGTTTTTCGCAAGGTGGTGCTGTCGCTGCTGACGGCGTCCGGGGTGGCGCTGCTGGCGACGTCGGTGCCGGTGCTGCTGGCGCGCGGTGCGAACTAGTCCAGCGCCTTTTTTCAATCCGCAGCGATGAAGACGTCGCGTGCGAGGCCGCGCGCTATGCGTTCTTGACCTCCACTGCAGCCTCGCGCAAGCACGCCACCAACTGATCCGCACTGAGCGACGGCGCACGCTCCCGCAGGGTGATGATGCCCACTGGCGGCAGTTCCACCGGCACCTCCATCGCCAGCACATGCAGCCGGCCTTCGGCCTGTAGCGCCCGTGCCACCGATGCCGCCATGAAGCCCGCGGCATTGCGCTGGCTGACGAAGGTGGACAGCGCGAGGTAGGACGACGACTCGATCACGTCCTGCGGCGGATGCAAGCCGTAGCGGTAGAACGCCTGTTCGATCTTCACGCGCAGCGAGGCCCACGGCGGCGGCATGACACAAGGCATTTCCGCCAGGTCGGCCCAGCCGGGGCGCGCCTTGCGCGCGAGCTTGTGGCCGCGCTTGACAACAACCACCATCGGTTCGTCGTAGAGCGCTTCTGTCAGCAGGTCGGGCGCCGCATAGCCGGGCTCGAGCCGGCCGACGATCAGGTCCAACTCGCGCAGCCGCAGCTTGGGCAGCAGGTGGGTGAGATCGCCTTCCTCGACCAGCACGGTGGCGCGCGCATGGCGGTCCTTCAGCATTCCCACGGCCCGAGCCAGCAGCACCGGCAGCGCCGCACCCATGGATCCCACGCGGATGCGGCCCGACGCGCCGCTCTCCGCCGCGGCAATCTCGTCGCGGGTCTGCTCGTACTGCGCCAGCACCGAACGCGCAAAGCGCACCAGCGATTCCCCCGCGGGCGTGGGCTCGGTGCCGCGCGTTGAGCGCGTGAACAGCGTCAGCCCCAGTGCCTTCTCGACCTCAGTAAGCACCTTGGACACCGCCGGCTGGCTGACCGACAGGAACTCCGCGGTGCGGCCGAGATGGCGGAACTCATCCAGCGCCACCAGCAATTGCAGGTGGCGCAGCTTGATATTGGAGCGCAGCGCGCGATCGATCTGGACCATGCCTGGAGTCTACATAACTATAGGCTTATGAAGCAATGCCAGTTATTAATTGGATTGTTATGTTCGTTCGAGCCAGAATTCGGGCATGAAGAAGCTGGCTGCGCCAGCCTCGCCCATAATCAAAACATCGGAGACACCCGCAAATGACTCAAGGACTCCCCATCGATCTGAAGCGCCGCAACCTGCTCATCGGCGCTGCCGCGGGCGTTGCTGCCGGCGCCGCCGGTGTACTGCTGCCGGCTGGCCGTGCGCTGGCGGGCGAGTATCCCGAGCGCCCCATCACGTTTATCTGCCCGTGGCCGGTCGGCGGTACCGCCGACCAGTCGATGCGCGCGCTGTGCCAGGTGGCAGGCGGCATCCTCAAGCAGTCGATCGTGGTGGAGAACCGCGCCGGTGCCTCCGGCATGATCGGCACCAAGGCGCTGGCGCGCGCCACGCCGGACGGCTACACCATCGGCCAGATCCCGATTTCGGTGACGCGTTTCGCGCAGCTCGGCATGCTGCAGCTGGATCCGCGTACCGAGCTGACCTACCTGGCGCGCACCTCGGGCCAGACCTTCGGCATCGCGGTGCCCACCAACTCGCGCTACAAGACGCTGCAGGACGTGGTGGCCGCAGCCAAGGCCGATCCTGGCAAGGTGACGTATGCGCACGCCGGCATCGGCGGCGCCACCCATGTCGGCATGGAACAGTTCGCGCTGGCCGCAGGCGTGCAGTTCAACGCGATCGCCTACAAGGGCGGCGCGGCCGCGCTGCAGGACGTGCTGGCCGGACAGGTGGAACTGCTGGCCGATTCCAGCTCGTGGGCGCCGCACGTGGAAGCCGGCAAGCTGCGTCTGCTGGCGACCTGGGGCGAGCAGCGCGCGTCGCGCTTCAAGGACACGCCGACGCTCAAGGAGCTTGGCTACAACGTGGTGGTGGAAGCGCCCAACGGCATTGGCGCGCCCAAGGGCCTGCCGCCCGCGGTGGAGAAGAAGCTGCGCGACGCCTTCCGCGCCGCGGTGGCGAGCAACGAGTTCAAGCAGGTGGCCGCGCGTCTCGATGCGCCGGTGATGTACCTGGACGGTCCCGACTACAAGAAGTACGTGGCCAGCGTCTATGACCAGGAAACGCAGCTGATCAAGCGCCTCAAGCTCAAGGAACTGCTGCAGCAAAGCTGAGCCGGAGGCGAACTCCGCGCCTTGCCGCAGGCGACCCCGAGCCTGGCCACAGGCGAATTCCAAGCCTGGCCGCAGGCGTACAACTAGCGAACCCCAAGTGAATCCCAATCCCGTCATCCGCCTGCACGCCAACGACAACGTGCTGGTCGCGCGCAACGACCTGTCCCTGGGCCAGCAACTCGCCGATCCTGCCGTGCGTGTGCGCGCGCAGGTCCCGGCCGGGCACAAGATTGCCGCCTGCGCGATCACTGCCGGCACGCCGGTGCGCAAGTTCGACACCGTGATCGGCGTGGCCGCGCGCGATATCGCGCCGGGCGAGCACGTACATTCGCACAACCTGACGCTGGTCGACTTCTACCGCGACCCGGCGTTCTGCCAGGACGTGCGTCCGGTCGACTACGTGCCCGAGGCGCAGCGCGCCACCTTCAACGGCTTTGTGCGTCCCGACGGGCGCGTGGGCACGCGCAACTTCATCGGCATCCTGTCGTCGGTCAATTGCTCGTCCACCGTGATCCGGCAGATCGCCGCGCATTTCACGCCGGAGCGGCTGGCGGCCTATCCCAACGTCGACGGCGTGGTCGCGTTCGCGCAGACCAGCGGCTGCGGCATGTCGTCGCCGAGCGAGCACTTCGATGTGCTGCGCCGCACGCTGGCCGGCTATGCGCGCCATCCCAACCTGGCCGGCGTGCTGATCGTCGGGCTGGGCTGCGAGCGCAACCAGGTCGCTTCATTGGTCGAATCGCAAGGGCTGGAGCCCGGGCCCGCGGTACATACGCTGGTGATGCAGGACACCGGTGGCACGCGTGCCACCATCGCGGCCGGCATCCAGGCGATCGAATCGATGCTGCCGCTCGCCAACGCGGCGGTGCGCCAGCCGGTGCCGGCCAGCCACCTGAAGATCGGCCTGGAATGCGGCGGCTCGGACGGTTTTTCCGGCATCAGCGCCAATCCCGCGTTGGGCGCGGCGATGGATCTGCTGGTGCGCCACGGCGGCACGGCGATCCTGTCGGAGACGCCGGAGATCCACGGTGTCGAGTTCATGCTGACGCGCCGCGCGGTGACGCCCGAGGTCGGCCAGAAGCTGCTGGACCGGCTGGCCTGGTGGGAGCGCTATACCGCCGGCCACAACGCGCAGTTCAACGGCGTGGTCGGCCATGGCAACCAGCAAGGCGGCCTCGCCAATATCTTCGAGAAGTCGCTGGGCTCCGCGATGAAGGGTGGCACCACGCCGCTGCAGGCGGTGTACGAGTATGCCGAGCCGATCGACCAGGCGGGCTTTGTCTTCATGGACTCACCCGGCTACGACCCGGTGGCGGTGACCGGCCAGATCGCCAGCGGCGCCAACCTGATCTGCTTTACCACCGGCCGTGGCTCGATGTTCGGCTCCAAGCCGGCGCCGACGATCAAGCTTGCTTCCAACTCCGCGATGTTCAATCGGCTGCAAGAGGACATGGACATCAACTGCGGGCTGGTGCTCGACGGCGAGCTGACCGTACCGCAGATGGGCCAACGGATCTTTGAATACATCCTGCGCGCGGCCTCCGGCGAGCCCACCAAGAGCGAAGCCCTCGGCCTTGGCGACAATGAGTTCGTGCCCTGGCACATGGGCATCGTCAGCTAGTTGCCGCACCTCACCTCCTTTCTGCTTACACCGATGGCCCTGTCTCTTGCCGATGCTGCGCTGCTGCGCAGCCAGAACCTTATTGACCACCAATGGCGCGATGCCGGCCTTGGCCGCCGCCTGCCGGTGACCGACCCCGCCACCGGCGAGACCTTTGCCAGCGTGGCCGACAGCGACGCGGGCGATGCGCGTCTCGCGGTCGATGCTGCTGCGGCGGCGTTTCCGGCATGGAGCCGCCGCCCCGCACGCGAGCGCGCGCAGCTGATCAAGCGCTGGCATGCGCTGATCCTTGCACACCAGGACGACCTGGCCCGCATCATTTCGACCGAGCAGGGCAAGCCGATCCACGAAGCACGTGGCGAGGTGCAGTATGGCGCCTCGTACGTTGAATGGTTCGCCGAAGAGGCCACCCGCATCTGCGGCGATATCGTCGCGGAAGCAGTGCCGGGCCGCAAACTGCTGGTCCTGAAGGAGCCGGTCGGCGTGGTGGCAGCCATCACGCCGTGGAATTTCCCGCTGGCGATGATCGCCCGCAAGATCGCCCCCGCGCTGGCCGCGGGTTGCACGGTGGTGGCCAAGCCCGCGGAAGATACCCCGCTGACGGCCCTGGCGCTGGCGTGGCTGGCGCAACAGGCCGGCATCCCGGCAGGCGTGCTCAATATGGTCACCGCGTCGCGCGAGCACACGCCAGACGTGGTCGATGCCTGGCTCGCCGACAGCCGCGTGCGCAAGATCACCTTCACCGGCTCCACGCCGGTGGGCAAGCACCTGGCGCGCGAATCGGCGGCCACGCTGAAGAAGCTTTCACTGGAACTGGGCGGCAACGCGCCGTTCATCGTCTTCGAAGACGCCGACCTCGATGCCGCGGTCGACGGCCTGATGGCCTCCAAGTTCCGCAACGGCGGCCAGACCTGCGTCTGCCCGAACCGCGTCTATGTGCATGACGCCGTGCACGACGCCTTCGTCGAGCGCCTGGCGCAGCGCGTGGGCGCGCTCCATGTTGGCCCGGCGACGGAAGAGGGCGCGCAGATTGGCCCGATGATCAACGCCCGCGCCGTCGACAAGATCGCGCGCCATGTCGAAGACGCTGTCGCCAGGGGCGCGCGCGTGGTCACCGGCGGCAAGCGCGTGCGCACCGCCGACGGTCCGCACTACTACGCGCCGACGGTGCTGATCGACGCCACGCCGGCGATGGAGCTGTCGTGCGAGGAAACCTTTGGCCCAGTCGCGCCGATCTTCCGCTTCCGCGACGAAACCGACGTGATCCGTGACGCCAACGACACCCCGTTCGGCCTCGCCGCGTATTTCTACTCCAACGACATCCGCCGCATCTGGCGCGTGGCGCAGGCACTGGAAACCGGCATGGTCGGCATCAACGAGGGCGCGATTGCGGCCGAGGCGGCACCGTTCGGCGGCGTCAAGGAATCCGGCTACGGGCGCGAGGGCTCGCGCCACGGGCTGGACGACTACATGCATACCAAGTACCTTTGCCAGGGCCAGCTTGGCTGACGCGCCGGGCGAGACAGCAAACCGAACAGGAACCACCATGCCCGCAAACAATCCCTTCAAGGCCGCACTGGCCGCACGCCAGCCACAGATCGGCCTGTGGCTGTCAATGGCCACGCCGTACCTGGCGGAAGTCTCGGCCACTGCCGGTTTCGACTGGTTGCTGATCGACGGCGAACACGCCCCCAATGACCTGCAAACGACACTGCATGCCCTGCAAGTGCTAGGCTCGTACCCGTCCCAGCCCGTGGTGCGGGCCGTGTCCGGCGAGGTGCCGCTGATCAAGCAGCTGCTGGATATCGGCGCCAAAACTTTGCTGGTGCCGATGGTCGATACCGCGGAACAGGCCCGCACGCTGGTCAGCGCCACGCGCTACCCGCCGCAGGGTATCCGCGGCGTGGGCAGCGCGGTGGCGCGTGCTTCGCTGTGGAGCTCGCGCACCGACTACCTCGACGTGGCCGACGATGAAGTCTGCCTGCTGGTGCAGGCGGAAACCGTGAAGGCACTGCAGAACCTCGAAGAAATCTGCGCGGTCGATGGCATCGATGGCGTCTTCATCGGCCCGGCCGACCTGGCCGCCTCGATGGGCCACCGCGGCCGCCCGGGCCACCCGGAAGTGCAGGCGGCGATCGAAGGCGCGATGCGTACCATCATCGCCAGCGGCAAGGCCGCCGGCACGCTGACCTCCGACCCGGCGCTGGCGCGCCGCTACCTGGAGCTCGGCTGCACCTTCGTGGCCACCGGTGTCGACGTGCTGATGTACGCCAACGCCGCGCGCAAGCTCGCCGCGTCGTTCCGCGAGCAGCCCTCGGACAGCGCCGCGGACAAGCCGTCCGCCGCGTACTGACCCGCATCCCATTCAAGGCCCACACATGTCCGCTGAAACCCAGACCCCCGACACCACCTTGCGCGCGATGCAGGCCATCGTCGGCGAGAACGCCTGCCGCAGCGGCGACGCCGACACCCAGGCCTATGTCACCGACTACCGCGGCATCTATCGCGGCAAGGCGCAGGTGGTGGTGCTGCCGTCATCGACCGAGCAGGTCAGCCAGGTGCTGCAGTGGTGCCATGCGCATCGCGTGCCGGTGGTGCCGCAGGGCGGCAATACCTCGCTGATGGGCGGTGCGGTGCCCGACGACAGCGGCACCGCCGTGGTCGTCAACCTGAGCCGCATGAACCGCGTGCTGGGCATCGACACCATCAACGACACCCTGACCGTGCAGGCCGGCGTCACGCTGAGCGCAGCGCGCGGCGCCGCGGAGGCCGAGCAGCGCCTGTTCCCGCTGCGCATTGGCTCTGAAGGCTCGTGCCAGATCGGCGGCAACCTGTCCACCAACGCCGGCGGCACCGCCGTGCTGCGCTACGGCAATATGCGCGACCTGGTGCTCGGCATCGAGGCGGTGCTGCCGGACGGGCGCATCTATTCATCGCTGCGCGGACTGCGCAAGGACAACACCGGTTACGACCTCAAGCACTTGTTTATCGGCGCGGAAGGGACGCTGGGCATCATCACCGGTGCGGTACTGAAGCTGATGCCGCAGCCGCGCAGCAGCGCGGTGGCCTTCGTCGCAGTGCAGGACCCCGCCGCCGCGGTGGCGCTGCTGGGCGAGGCCAAGCGCCTCTCCGGCCAGGCCGTGACCGCGTTCGAACTGATCTCGCAGCCAGCGCTCGAGCTGGTGCTGGAATACCTCGGCAACGTCGCCTCGCCGCTGCAGGACAGCCACCCGTGGATGGTGCTGATCGAGCTGACCTCCGGCACCGATGCCGAAAGCCTGAACGCCACGCTGATGGAAATCCTCGAATCCGGCTTCAGCCAGGGACTGGTGCGCGACGCCGCCGTGGCCGCGAGCCTCGCCGATGCACAGACCTTCTGGCGCATCCGCGAAGAGATCTCCGACGCGCAGACCCGCACCGGCGGCAGTATCAAGTGCGACGTCTCGGTGCCGCTGTCGCGCATTGCCGCCTTCGTCGAAGAGGCCTCCGCCAAGGTGCTGGAACTGGCGCCCGATGCGCGCATGGTGATCTACGGCCATATGGGCGACGGCAATGTCCACTTCAACCCACTGCGGCCCAAGGACCAGCCCGCCAAGGAATTCCTGGCCCAATGCTATGAGCCGGTGTCGACGCTGGTCGACGGACTGGCGCACGCCGAGAACGGCTCGATCTCGGCCGAGCACGGCATCGGCGTGATCAAGCGCGACGACCTGACCCGCTACAAGTCCCGGGTCGAGCTGGAGCTGATGTGGCAGGTCAAGCAGGCGCTCGACCCGCTGAACCTGCTCAATCCGGGCAAAGTGCTGCCGCCGCTGGGGCAATAAGCCGCCCTGAATCCCGCGCGCCGCAGGGGGCACGGCGCGCGTAGCAAGAATCGCCCATCTCGGCTAAGGTGTCAGTTCCAAAACGCGCGGAGCCGGGGCATCGTCGCACCGTATCCGGCACACCACGGCCGACACCGGCCGAGATAACGATGAGCGCCCAAGCCCCCACCTCAGCCTCCGCCCCTCTCGAAAAACCCGAGCTCGACTACCCCTGCGGCGACGCGCCCGAACCCGGCCGCGCCCACGAGATCGCCCCCGGCGTGCTGTGGCTGCGCATGCCGATGCCGCTCGGCCTGAACCACATCAACCTGTGGGCCATCCGCGACGGCCACGGCTGGGCCGCGGTCGACTCCGGCCTGCAGACCCCCGAGACCGCGCAGGCCTGGCGCACGCTGTTCGGCAGCGCCGGCGCGCTCGCCGGTGGGCTGACGCGCCTCTTCGTCACCCACATGCACCCCGACCACGTCGGCATGGCCGGCTGGCTCACGCGCAAGTTCGGCTGCCAGCTGTGGATGACAAGGCTGGAATATCTGATGTGCCGCGTGCTGGCGGCGGATACGGGGCGCGCCGCGCCGGACGAGGCGATCGAGTTCTATCGCAAGGCAGGGTGGGACGACGAGGCGATCGAGGTGTACCGTGCGCGCTTCGGTGGCTTCGGCAAGTACGTCCATGCCTTGCCGGAGAGTATTCGTCGGCTGACCGATGGCGACGTCGTGCGCATCGGCGCGCACGACTGGCAGGTGATCGTCGGTACCGGCCATTCCCCCGAGCATGCCTGCCTGTACTGCCCGGCGCTGAAGGTGCTGGTCTCCGGCGACCAGGTGCTGCCGCGCATTTCCTCCAACGTATCGGTGTTCCCGACCGAGCCCGATGCTGACCCGATGCAGGACTGGCTAGCCTCGCTCGACAAGGTACGCGCCACTGTGCCGGACGACGTGCTGGTGCTGCCCGCGCACAACGAGCCCTTCCGTGGGCTGCATGCCCGCATCGACTATCTGCGCGCCGGCCAGTTGCAGGCGCTCGACCGACTGCGTGGCGCGCTGGCGGAGCCCAGGCGGGCGGTGGATGTGTTTGGCGAGCTGTTCTCGCGACCGATTACAGGGAGTGGCGGTCTGCTGGGAATGGCGACGGGGGAGAGCATCGCGCATTTGAACTATTTGCTGGAGCGGGGGGAGGTGGTGAGGGAACGCGGTATCGATGGCTGTTATTGGTATCGGCGGAAATAAGGGAAAAGATACCCTCTGATCTCTTGATTGGGCGTGGCCTGCGACATTAAGTCGTGGAGGCCGCAGGAGAGCATGGCCTAGGGACAACCCTAGGCTGTGCCGTGGGGAAACTGAGACTCCAGGGTGGCGTAAAAGTCCGGTGTGTAGTGTGATGTATAATGTATTAATAAAAACACATTAAATATAATTAGAAGTCTGTGTTTTGTTTCATCGATTACCAGTGAGAAGTTTCACTGATTATTTCCGCTTCATTCGCCAGAAAATCTGAATTTGTAGGCGGATTAAATTTCGTCGTGGTTTCTATTTTCTTTGATTATAGTTGCGAGCCGGCGTACGGCTGAGAGCCTTGTCCCGCGCGGGTTCTGAGGTGTGCATAATAAGCCGCTGAGGCAGCAAGCAAGTGCAAAGAAAGGCCTACCACAGCTCCCCCGAGTGCTGTCATCCCCCTTATGGGGGATATCTCTGGCTGCTTGTTACTAACTGTTGCAATTGCTCCGCCAGCCCCTTACTATTGCGCCCTATAAAAAGTAAGCAGCCGCAGAATAGCGGTCAAGTCAGAAAAACGGGAAGAATTCGATAATGAGCGGAGCAGTTTGGGGTCGGGTTGTGAGTGATGTGGTCGCCACACCTGGGTTAGTCCTTACGCAACTTGCCGGCGGGGCGGCGGTGACATGCGCCGTGGGTCAGGTATTCGGTGGAGTAGCTTCGCCGGCCGTGGTCAAAGCTAGGGTGGCCTCCGCCCGTGTGCACAATTCCGACGACAACGTCCTCGACGTTCTGGCTCTACGCGACGTCGAGCAATGAGCCGGGCCACGGTCCGGTCGGACGTTTCCATCGCAGTTTCCGTCTGGAAGGCGCTGTTCCTGCGCGAGGCCAGCGCCCGCCTCGCGACAGGACGCGCCGCCTGGCTGTGGATCCTACTTGAACCGGCCGTTCATCTGATCTTCCTCATGCTGCTATTCGGGCTGATTCGGCACCGCGTGGTTGGCGGCGGTGCCAACGCTGAAATTTTTGTGCTTGCGGGAGTATGGGGCTTCTTCCTAGTGCGCAACATCGCAATGCGCGGTATGGACGCCGTAAACGCGAACAAAGCCTTGTTCGCATATCGCCAGGTACGTCCTGTGGATGCCGTGCTAGTGCGCGTGTCGCTGGAAGCCTTCCTCTACGCAATAGTGCTTGCCGTTCTGCTTGCGGCGCTTGCGGCTTTCGACATCGACATTGCTCCTAACGACCCTGCACAGGTAGGCATGTCGGTGGTACTGCTATTGTTGTCGGGCGGGGGAATGGCCCTGGTGTTTTCGGTGTTTGGATCCCTGCTGCCCGAGGCGGGCAGACTAATTCGCTTAGCATTTGCGCCGCTGTATTTCTTGTCGGCGGTGATGTATCCCGTCGCAAGCCTGCCGCGCGGGTTGAGAACCGTGGTGCTAGTGAATCCGATCGTGCACGGCCTCGAATCGATGCGGGCTGGCTATTTCGCTGGGTATCACGGCGAAGCCCATATCAGCTTGCTTTATCTCGGCTTCTTTGCACTCGGCATGGTGTTTCTCGGGCTCGCGCTGCATGCGCGGTACGCGCAGAGGCTGGTGGCCCAATGATCATTATCGATGATGTCCATAAGCGCTACCGTGGCCAGCACGGTTCGCACTGGGTGTTGCGCGGCGTCAACGCGAAGATTGATACCCACGCCCGTGTCGCCCTTATCGGCGCCAATGGCGCGGGGAAATCCACGCTGCTGCGCCTGATCGGAGGGATCGACCAGCCTAACAGCGGGCGGATCATCCGCAATTGCCGCGTGTCGTGGCCGCTCGGCCTTACGGGTGGTCTGCAGGGCTCGCTGAGCGGACGCCAGAATGCCAAGTTCGTCAGCCGCATCCATGGCGGAGTGGCGGACCTGGGCAACACGCTGGAATTCGTTCAGGACTTCTCCGAGATCGGCAGTGCCTTTGACGCTCCGGTAAAGACGTACTCGTCCGGTATGCGTTCGCGGCTGGCCTTTGCGATGTCGCTTGCATTCCGTTTTGACACCTATCTCGTCGACGAACTGACAGCGGTAGGCGATGCTGCCTTTAAGAGCAAATCGCGCAAGGCCTTCGAGAGCCTTATTGGCCATGCCGGTCTGATCATGGTTTCGCATAGCGAATCCACGCTGCGCATCTTTTGCAAGTCCGCCATCTGGCTTCACGACGGCCAAGCGCATTGGTTCGACAACGTCGATGAAGCCTTGTCCCGATATCGGGAAAGCATCAAGTCATGAAGCAATTTCTTAAGAGCAGCCGGCTGTGGCAGTTTGCTACGGCCGCATGTGTACTCGCAGTGCTGTATTGGGGGGGCATCGCCTCGGATCGCTATGTGTCCGAGGCAAAGGTCGTCATCGAGCGAAGCGACACCATCGGCGCCAATACATCGGATTTCACGTCCTTACTGATCGGCAATACCGCCCCACAGGACCTGCTGCTGCTGCGCGAATACCTGCTTTCAGTTGATATGCTGCAGAAGCTAGAGGCCGGGCTGAGTTTGCGCGAACACTATAGCGATAGCCGACGCGACCCGCTGTCGCGCCTGTGGTTCAACGACGCATCACTGGAGCGTTTCTACAAGCACTATCTGCTGCGCACTAGCGTCGAGTACGACGACTTTTCGCGCGTGCTTGTCATCAAGGCGCAGGCCTACACGCCCGAGATGGCGAAGCGCATCGCTACGATGCTCGTGACCGAGGGCGAGCGCTTCATGAACGAAACCACTCACCGCATCGCGGGCGAGCAAGTTCGCTATATCGAACAGCAGGTACAGGCGCAGGGAGACCGCGCCAAGGCCGCGCGCCAGGACATGCTCGCATTTCAGAATGCCAACGGGCTGGTCTCGCCGCGGGGCGATGTAGAGAGTCTGTCCAACGTCGTCGCCCAAGCCGAAAGCGAACTGGCAGAGCTGAAGGTAAGGCGGGCGGCGCTGAAGGATGTGTTCACCCCGCAGTCGCCCGCCATCCAGCAACTGGATGCGCAGATTGCCGCGGTCGAGCGCCAGATGGATCTACAGCGCGGCCGCATGGTTTCGCAAAAGGGAAAGAACGGCCTCAATCGTGTGGTGGAAGAACAGGAGCGTCTGCAAGCCACGGCGGAGTTCACTCACGATCTCTACAAAACCGCACTGGGCGCACTGGAAAAGGCCCGTATTGAAGCCACCCGCAAACTGAAGAACGTCGCGGTCGTGCAGGCGCCGACCTCGCCCGAGTACCCGCTCGAGCCTCGCCGCATCTACAGCATTGTGGTGTTCGTATTGATGACACTGATGTTGGCAGGGGTAGTTCAGCTTCTCATTGTCATTGTTAAAGATCACCGGGATTGACGATGTCACGATTACGTGGTTTTTTGGTTTTCATCGTGGCCTTCGCCCTGGGACTGCACCATGTCGCAAGCGCGCAAACGACCGCGAGTTCAATGAAGGAGTCGGCGGCGACCCCCGCCCGGTTGACGTCGACCCGATCGACTTCAGCAAATCAACTCGATTATTCCGTGTGGGCCGCGCAAGGCAATGTCGCTCCGCCTGGAGCGGCCGGCATGCCCACGCAGGGCAACGCCGCAAACGTCGCTTCGGGGGCATCCCAGCAACTCCCGCCCGAAATGCCGCCGGGCACGGCGCCGCAGCAGGCCGACTACAGCGCCAACCTTGCCAGCGAGGTGTTCGGCGCGCAGCTATTTACCGGCGCCTTCAGCCGTGACAGCGCTTCGGTATTCAATCCCAGCCACGTTATTTCGGTGGGTGACCGCATCCAGTTGCGCATGTGGAACGGCTATACGCTGGATACGGTTCTCGTAGTCGATGCAGCGGGCAACATCGTTTTGCCCGAGGTGGGGCCTTTCCGAGTGCAGGGTGTTACCAATGAGAATCTGCAGCCCGCAATCACCAGCGCCCTCCGCCGGGTGTTCGCTGGGCGTGTATCAATTTATGCGAGCCTACTGGCGGCGCAACCGGTGCGCGTGTATGTCACCGGTTCGGTCTACCGTCCGGGACTCTATACGGGCACCTCAAGCGACAGCATCCTGCGCTATCTCGATCAGGCAGGCGGTATCGATCCCGAGCGTGGATCGTTTCTCGACGTCGCGATCAAGCGCGGGGCTCAGACTCTCGCTGTAGTCAATCTCTACGAGTTTCTCTTAAAGGGCGAGCTAGCTTCGCGTCAGCTCAATAATGGGGACGTCATCTTTGTCCAGCCGCGGAAGAAGACTGTAAAGGTGAGCGGCCTCGCGGAAAACGCCAAACGTTTCGAGTTCGCAGGTGCGAGCGCTGGCCTCGATCAGATCGCTCAATTGGCCAAGCCTCTGGCACAGGCTACCAATGTGCGCGTGATCCGCAATACCGGCACGGTGCGTAATGTCGAATATTTCCCCATTTCGCAGGGCAGGGACGTGACGATCCAGGACGGCGATGAAATCGAATTTACTGCTGATAAGCGCCCGGGCACGATAACTGTGCGCGTCGAAGGCGAGCATCTGGGCCCACAAGAGTTTGTTCTTCCATATGGCAGCCGTGTTGGAGAGTTGTTGAGCCAGGTCCAATATACGCCCCAGTCCGACGCCGAGAGCATCCAGTTGTTTCGCAACAGTGTGAAGGATAGGCAGAAGACTCTGCTGGCCACGGCGCTGCGCAGCCTGGAATCGAGCGTGCTTACGGCTCGCTCCGGCACGGCCGAAGAAGCTCAACTGCGCAAGGAAGAGGCCGCACTTGTGCTCCAGTGGGTCGAGCGCGCGCGCAAGATAGAGCCTACCGGCCAGACCCTTATCGCCAAATCGAGCAACCGCAATGATCTGCTGCTTGAGAACGGTGACATTCTACGTGTACCGGTGAGGGACGGTCTTGTCATCGTCAACGGCGAAGTGTTGTTCCCGAACGCCATCGCTTTCGACAAGAGCATGGACCTGGACGACTACATTCAGCAGGCGGGCGGTTTCTCGCAAGCCGCCGACACGTCCCGCGTGGTCGTTGCGCATCGCGATGGGAGTTTCACCGACGGCAAGCGGGACCCGGATATCAAGTCCGGAGACGAAATCTTGGTATTGCCGCGCGTGGACATGAAGACGCGGCAGTTTGCTAAAGACGTATTTCAAATTCTCTATCAACTAGCGATCAGCGCCAAAGTGGTGTTGGGTCTGTAGTCAACGTTGTTTGCAAGCTATCTTCACCGCTGCCTTTACGCTTCAGATTGGTGGAATAAAAACGTATGAAAAAAATTCTCTTCCTGACTGGCACGCGAGCCGATTTTGGCAAGCTGAAGCGCCTGATGCACTATGTCAATGACGATCCGGACATGGAACTGCATGTCCTTGTCACGGGCATGCACATGTTGAAGCGGTACGGCGGAACCCATCTGGAAGTACGCAGAGAAGGTTTCTCCAATATCTACCTCGTATCGAACCAGCATCCGGGCGAACCCATGTGCTCGGTGTTGGGCAATACCGTATCGATCGTTTCGCGGATAGCGAAGGAGATCGCGCCTGACATGATCGTCGTCCATGGTGATCGCCTTGAGGCGCTCGCCGGGGCGACGGTGGGAGCGCTCAGCAACACCCTCGTGTGCCATATTGAGGGGGGAGAGCTGTCTGGCACCATTGACGACCTCATTCGCCATTCGGTCAGCAAGCTCGCCCATATTCATATGGTGGCCAACACCGAGGCGCAGGCGCGTCTATTGCAGATGGGAGAAGATCCGGCCTCTGTGTTCATCATTGGCTCGCCTGACCTTGACGTCATGACGTCGTCCGCATTGCCGAGCCTGCAGGATGTGCGGGAACGCTATCAGATTGATTTCGAGTCGTACGCGATCGCTATGTTCCATCCAGTGACGACGGAAGAGAGCGATATTGCTGACTATGCGGAACAGTTTTTTGCCGCTCTCCATCAGTCCGGTCGCAACTATGTCGTCATATTCCCGAACAACGATGCGGGCAGCGATGCCATCCTCAATGCAATCGACAAGCAATGCAGGGGGTCGCGCTTCTCGGTGTTTCCGTCCGTGCGCTTCGAGTATTTCCTGACTTTGTTGAAGCATGCGGACTTCATCGCGGGAAATTCCAGTGCGGGTATTCGTGAAGCGCCATTTTATGGCGTTCCGACTGTCAATGTGGGCACACGCCAGAGTCGACGCTTCTTTGGGCCGTCCATCGTCAATTGCGGTTACGCCACCGGAGACGTCTGTAACGCCATTGCGAAGGTCAACAGCCACAAGACGATTGAGAAGTCGCAATGGTTTGGCGACGGACGAAGCGTGCAGAAGTTCGCCGAGGCCCTTGGACAGTCCTCGTTCTGGGAGACAGCTGTGCAAAAGTCGTTTGTCGATCTGGTATGACCTCTATCGCAATGATCCCGGCCCGCGCCAACTCAAAAGGTTTGCCGGGGAAGAACCTGAAGCGGGTTGGCGGTATCTCTCTGATCGGGAGAGCGATTGACGCGGCCCATGCCTCCGGCGTGATCGACCGAATCCTCGTTACCACGGACGGAGATGCGATTGCGGAGGAAGCGAGGCGCTGTGGGGCGGAGGTGGCCATGCGTCCGCCTCACTTGGCGGAAGACCACTCCAGGTCGATCGATGCAGTCTGTCATGCGCTCGAAGCGCTCGGGGTTACCCAAGGGTTGTGTTTGCTGCTGCAGCCCACTAGCCCATTGCGCACGGGCGCCGATATTGCGGAAGCTGTCCGTCTCTACACGAAAAGTGGGCGCGGTTCGGTCGTGTCGGTTTGCGAGTCTGCGCATCATCCGTACAAGACACTCCTGCTGCAAGACGGCCAATACCGGCCGGTTCTCGATATGCGCGCCTTTGAGGCGCCACGCCAGGCGTTGCCCCAGGCCGTGCAGCTGAACGGTGCTATCTATGCGAATCGGATTGAAGACCTGTTGGTGCAGCGTACGTTCTTCTGCGAGCCCATGGCGTATTACCTAATGCCGATGTCACGCTCCATCGATATTGACAGTGAGGCTGACTTGGCATTGGCAAATCATCTTGTTGAGACAAAACTATGAATAGCTCCTTTTCTATTGCAGGCAGGAACATCGGCGCAGCTTACGAACCTCTGGTGATCGCCGAGATCGGGATCAACCACGAAGGCAGCCTCGATACCGCAATCGACATGGTCGATGCGGCCCATCGGGCGGGCGCCGAAATGGTCAAGCATCAAACTCATATCGTTGAAGACGAAATGTCGGACGAGGCCAAGTCGGTTATCCCCGGAAATGCCGATGTTTCCATCTACGAGATCATGAAGCGGTGCTCCCTCGGTGAGGAAGACGAAACAAAACTGATGAACTATGTTCATTCCAAGAGAATGATTTTCATCAGTACCCCGTTTTCACGCGCCGCTGCGCTGCGACTGCAGGGGATGAACGTGCCGGCATACAAGATCGGGTCTGGTGAGTGCAACAACTATCCGTTGATCCGCCTTGTAGCATCCTTCGGCAAGCCGGTGATTCTTTCTACTGGCATGAACGACATCGCCAGCGTGGGTAAGTCGGTGCAGATCCTGCGGGATGCGTCGGTCCCTTTCGCGCTGCTTCACTGCACGAACGTGTATCCCACGCCCCATGAGCTAGTACGCCTGGGGGGTATGTGCGACCTTGCCGAAGCATTCCCCGATGCGGTGGTAGGTTTGTCAGACCACACGCTCGACAACTACGCATGTCTCGGTGCGGTGGCGCTGGGTGCTAGCATCCTAGAACGTCATTTCACCGACCGCATGGATCGCCCAGGGCCGGATATCGAATGCTCGATGGACCCCACCTCGATGGCGGAACTGATCAAGGGATCGCGGGCTATCTTCAAAGCGCGCGGTGGTAAGAAAGAGGCCGTCGAGCAGGAAGAGGTGACGATGCGCTTTGCCTTCGCCTCCGTTATTGCCGACCGGGATATCGTGGCGGGCGAAGTATTGTCCGGGGAGAATCTGTGGGTTCGTCGGCCGGGAACGGGGGACTTCGGCGCCGATGACTATGAGCGGCTGCTGGGCAAGACCGCAAAACGGAGCATCCAGAAAGGCGCTCAGTTGCGGACCGAGGACGTCTGAGCGTGCTGCGGAGGACGGTCTCGTTAGTGTACCGCAGCTTTGCACACCAGAAAGCCACACGCAGGCTTGCGAGAATCCTGAGCGAACGGGCAGGATGCGAACTTCTGCACCATAGTCTTTCCGACGAGCCGGATATGGATGTCCTGTGCGCGAAGCTGGCTTCATCCGACCTGGTAGTGCTCAGTTGCGGCGGGCGGGACATCAATTCGATCCTCGCCCGACTGCGGGCGCTGCCGCAGCGGCCGGCGACGGCCTCATTGTTTCCTGGCATCGTGGTGCGCAGCCAGTTCGACGCATTTCTGACACGGGCACGTTGCGACCACGTACTGCTGAATTCGCCGGCGGACGCGAGGCGATATCGACGTATTTGTCGCGCGCTCGGGCTCGAGTTCAACGGAATCGTCTATGGAGCATCGTGGTTCGACAGCGAGGCGGATGAAAAGGTCGCGACAGCAGCTGAAGTCACGGCCGGCACGGTGTTCTTCGAGCAGATCGATGTGCCAAGGTTGGGATACGACCGGCAGAAGCTGGCTGACATGTTGATTCGACTGGCGCTGCGCAATCCGTCACGCAATTTCTATGTGAAGACACGGACCGAGAAGGCGACCAGAGAGCACAATAAGCGGCTTCCTGCATCGCTTTCATGCTTGCTAGGCGAAACGGGCTACCCGGCGAACCTGCGTGTCTGCAGCGATGAGGTCCAGGAATTTGTCAGCAAGACCGACTCTTGTGTCACGGTCTCAAGTTCGGCGGCGATTGAATGGCTGCTGGCCGGACAAAAGGTGTTCCTGGTTTCAGAGTTCGCGTCACGAAAGCATTATTCGAACTTCTTCGCTGGTAGCCGGCTGTTTCGCAAGCTGGAGAGTCTGGATCCCACGGAATTGTCGCGGGCTAGCAGGCGATGGCTTGCTGACAATGTCCGATATCCCGAGTTGACGTCTGGTCAGCTACAGATATTGCTGAGTAAGCAGGAGTCGATTCGCGAGATTCGCTGGGGACCCGGCGTGGTGCTCCGGCTGTGGCTGCGGGTATTGCCACAGTTCATTCATTCGCCTCGATTAACATTGCGCAAGTTGCGGAACGCGCTGAATTTGGTTCGTTGGGAAATATGTCAAAGCTGACCAAGCTGGTGGATAATCCTCGTCTCTTCTGGCGGGATATGTTGAAGAAACGCGGGCTTGTGCACGATTTTCCCAGGACGAGAGCAGACAATCTGTTTATTCTGAGCCACTTGGGTCAGTTGGTGCAGATTCAATCGCTGATCCGTTTCCAAGGCCTGCGTAACAACTATTTGGTGGTCCTGTCGACACCGGCAAACCGTTCTGTGCCTCGGGCTATCCTGGCGCAGGTTGATCGAGGCCTGTTTGTGGACGTGCGCGAATGCGTCCTGCCGCGCTCCCCCAACGAAATTGACATCGGAAAGCTTAGGCGCATTGCAGCACTCTACCGCGACCTGCTGGCCAGTACGACGGCAAATTCGCTCTACATGTTGAGCTTCGAGCGCCACTATGCCGTGCTGGCAACCCTTGCACGGCAGGCCAGCTATCGAGTGAATCTTGTCGAGGAAGGCACGGCTACATACAAGCTGGCGGACGACGGCACAAATATGGCGGCCGTGGTACCGTCGAAGCAGGCAAAGACCCGCCTCGTGAGCGGGCTCATCGCGGTTCTGCCTTTCCTTGCGACCATTCGTCCGGCACTTAGCCATGTGAAAGAATTTGACCAAGCCTTTGTAGCTTTCCCGCGATTGTTGGGTAGTGCATTTTCCATTGGGCGCAAGGAGCGTTTTTTCCTGCATGCCGGTGGAATGACCACCAGTGCGAGGGCACATGAACTGGTGGCCAAGTATTCAATCGGCCGCGAAGATATCATCTATGTCAATCAGCGGTACCCGGTGGAAGCCGGGCTTTTCGCCGCTACCATCTGCGAAATCTTGACCACGATTGCGGAGCGCCTGGGCGCGCGAGTGTTCGTCAAGTTCCACCCGAAGGATTCTCCCGCTGTCATTTCAAATTTCGAGACAGCAATTGCCGCACATCCGGGAAGCGCGGATCGCATCGTAATCATCTGCGAGGCGGACTTCCTGATTGAGCCCGCGATTTCGATCGCCCAGCCGTATGCGGTCCTTGGCCTCGCCTCCACAGCGTTGGTTTATGCCCCGCAGGTCAGTCCGGATACGGCGGTGTACTCCTGTGGTGCTTGGTTTGTCAGTCGGGTGCGAGTCGCTTCATCCGCCGGAGCCGACGAGGACGGCTGTGCCCTGATTGAGGACCACCTGAAGATCGTCAAGCGTTTCCCGCATGTCGTGGATCTGACCGATATCCATGCGCTGACCGCAGCCATTGGCAGCGATGGAGCGTCGGGGCAGGAGGGCAATGTGCGTATCTCCGACCTTTCAAGGATGATTGCGGACGGGCACTGGCAGGAGATTGCTGAAGCGCAGGCTGCCGCCGGCGCAGCTGCATCCAGCACTTTGGTGTGGGACATCCACCGATTCAAAGCCAATATCGAAATGCGGGGCACTGAGGCGGCGCTTGAGCTCGCCAAAGACAACGATGATCCGGTGTACGCATGCGCTTGCCAAGCCTTGATTTCCGCCCACGCCTGCGACGATGCGGCTGTCCTCCGACACGTGAAGGAGGCCGAGAACATTGCCCCACGGCAGACGTGGGGCGAGCTTCGTCTATGGCAATTGAAAAGTGCGGCCTTACGTCGCATGGGTCGTATTTCGGAGGCCGAAGACGCTCTGTATGCTTTGGAACCGGGCTTCGAGGATGATCCGCTTTGGCTTCTTGAAATGTCCAGGACCGCGGCTGCGAACGAACATTGGGAAAAGGCGCTCTGCTATCTTGGGTGGGCCTTTCCGACGCCCGTCGACGGCATGCCGGAATACGCGGCACGCGAAAGGCTGGAGCTTCTGCGTCGACTCGGACGGCGGGAAGAAGTCAAGACCCTGTGCTTACAATGGGGCCGGAGCGGAAGGTCGGTGGCCTTTGCTGAGGAAGCCATTGCGATTACACGTGGCGACATACTGGATGCGCTCTCCAGCGCGCAGTTGTCCAAAGCGCTGAACTTGTACGATGGTGGTCAGGAACTGCTGCGAATCAACGGGCTGCCGCGCACCGTGCTGGCATACGAAGCGGCAATGCTGCGTGAAGCCGAGGGAGACTCGGAGGGCGCAGTGGCGTCACTCGGCACAATCATGTCTTTCGCGCAGGACGAGTCACTCGTCTTGGCTGCTGCTGCGCTTGCACTTCAGTGCCACGCGATGGCCGGCAACGTGGCAGCGGCAACACACATGGTAGATGAGGTCACGCGGCTTGGCATTGCGCCTGCCGATCAGGCGCTGTTGGGTGCATGGCTCTCTGCCGCCAATGGCGATTGGGAGGAGGTTGCGACTCGCTTGGAGGGGAAGATTGCCGAAACTCATGCGTTCGCTTCGCTCCACTATCGTGCGACGCTGTTGTTTGCTGAGGCGAACCGGCGGCTCAGGCGCTTCGAGAATGCGCGAGCGATTCTTCTCCGACTGGAACGCAAAGGCTATTCCGACATTCCGCTTCGCTGGGAAGTAATGCGGCTTGCCGGAGAGGAGGAGAGGTGGTCGGTAGTGAAGAATCACGTGACTTACCTCTATGCCGATCGCATCGAGCAAATGCCCCTCGACCTAGCCATACACTTTCTCAACGCTACGGAAGCTTCGGAAGCTCCTCAGAAGGCTCACCAGGTAGCTTGCTCGCTGCGTGCCATTCATCCCGCCGAAGAGCGTTTTGTGCGTGCGGAGTTGGAGATGGCGATGCAGACGGGGGACAGGGCCAGCATTGTAGCGGCGTTGGAACACGGTAAGCATTTGGAATCGATGCACATGTGGACCCGCGTTCGAGCAATGCGGGCCCTCGGCAATGTTGCAGGCGCCTATCGGCTGCTACGCTTCAGCGAGATGGCGCCTCCCTGTTCCGTGAATGACTGGTTGCTTCTTGCTGAAGTCTGCTATCTGCACGGTGATCTTGCGGAGGCGGAGCACGGCTATGCCTGCGCGATCCGCTGTCATCCGACGGAGGTCCCGGCCTCGACGCTGGACCGGATGATCGCGATTCAAACCGTCTTGGCCTTGCGCAGCGGGAAAGAGGAGCTCGAGTCCGGTGACAGGACGATCGCACCGATCCTGCCCGATCGATACTTGACGCGGTCGGTTTCGGAGTCTAACTGACCGTGTCCGAAATGCGTATCTGTCATGCAGGCAATCAAGCGGCCAGTCAATCCACGGTGTCACAGAGCTGCCATGTGCAGCGGGTGTGGATAGAGTCGGTCGGTATCGCGCGTATTCCGCATCTTGCGGCGCTGCTGGGTGGCGACATGATTGTGCAACGGCGTCCCTTGCTGTTTGGCACCGCTGGCGCCATGCAGCACGATGCCGGCTTTGTCGTGGGCTGGGGGTGCCGTCCGTCCGGGATAAGGGCAACCGAGCGGGCACGCCGAAATGGCTTACGTGCTCTGCTATTGGAAGACGGTTTTCTGCGCTCCGTGGGCCTAGGTGTGCACGGGCATATCGCACCATTGTCTCTTGTGATCGACGACCTCGGTATCTACTACGACGCGACTCGGCCATCGCGCCTTGAGCGTCTAATTACCGATTGCGCGGGCGACAACGCTTTGCTCGCCGAGGCCCGGCGCGGCATCGCAAGGATTCGGGCGGAGCGACTGTCGAAGTACAACCATGCTCCGATGGCAAAGGCGATCGTGAACCACGACAGGGTCCGAGTGCTTCTAATCGACCAAACCGCGGGAGACATGTCCGTCGTTCTGGGAGGTGCCAGTGCACAGACCTTCGCGGACATGCTTGCTGCAGCGGAGATAGAGTTTCCGGATGCCGAGATATGGATCAAGACTCACCCCGACGTGCTGTCGGGCAAGAAGAGGGGGTATCTCGATGCCCGGCACGCCGGCGGCCGACTGCGCATATTGGCGGATGACTGCTGCCCGCTGTCGTTGCTCGAACAATTCGATCGCGTCTACGTTGTCACGTCACAGATGGGATTCGAGGCATTGATGCTTGGCAAGCCGGTCACGGTGTTCGGGCGGCCCTGGTATGCCGGCTGGGGGCTGACAGACGATCGGCATCCCGATATTGATGCATTGCGCGAGCGAAGGCCGGGACCTCGCAGCATCGAGCAATTGTTCGCGGCCGCCTATCTGCAGTATTCACGGTACATCAAACCAATCTCGGGTGCGCCGGGCACCTTGGTCGATGTCATGGATTGGATTGTCCGCAATAAGACGATCAACGACGAAAGCCGCGGCACGTACTGGTGCGTCGGAATGAGCCTGTGGAAACGCGCCATCGTGGCGCCGTTCTTGGAGACGCCCGCCAGTCGAGTGAGGTTCGTTCGCTCGATTCGCCACGACCAACTTTCCATCTTACCGCCAGATGCGCGCCTGGTGGTATGGGGCAACCGGCATGTGGAATTGTGTGCAGCTGCGGCTGCAAGGGGAATACCGGTAGTGAGGCTGGAGGACGCGTTTCTTCGTTCCACCGGTCTTGGCTCGGACCTCCATGGTCCCCTCTCACTCGCTGTGGACGGCCCTGGCATCTACTATGACCCATTTTCCGGCAGCAGGATGGAACAGTTGCTGGCCACGGTTCAGTTGGACGCGGCATCGCGTACCCGTGCCGCAAGACTGAGAGAGACTCTGGTCCGACAGAAAGTCAGCAAATACAACGTAGGTGGCAGCTTCACCTTGTCACCTGCAAGCACGGGCCGCCGCGTACTGCTGGTGCCGGGGCAGGTGGAGGATGACGCGTCCATTCTAGCGGGCTCCCCGTTCGTCAGGCGCAATGTGGACCTGCTGCGCAATGTGCGTAAGGCTAATCCGAATGCCTGGATTGTCTACAAGCCGCATCCGGATGTGGTTGCGGGAAACCGGCTTGGCGGTATCGCCGCCGACGAACTTGCCGAACTCGCAAACCAGGTCGTAGAGAAGGCGAATGTCAGCGAATGCATTGCGGCCGCCGACGAAGTCCACACTATGACGTCACTGACAGGATTCGAGGCACTGTTGTTTGGCAAGACGGTGCATTGCTACGGTGGACCATTCTATGCCGGGTGGGGCCTGACGGTGGACCATATGGAACTGCTTCATCGACGGCGCAGGTTGTCGATGGACGAACTTGTGTATGTGGCGCTATGCCAATATCCGCGCTACCGGCTTCCCGGTGTTGTGGGATTCTGCGCAGCCGAGGATGTGGTGGATTTCCTGATCACAGCCCGTGAGCGCAGCACGGCGACTGGGGGTAGCCACTGGATCAGCCGGCAATGGCGCAAGGGTCGCCAACTGGTTCGGGTCATTGTCGGTGCCCGATAGGGTCGCAATCGAGCGCGGGTGGCACCAGGCGTGCCCGCAATCTTTTGTCGAGTTTGCCTGAAAACAAAGTATTCGCTGCCGGGAAAGTGATTGGTTGTCCTGCTTTCCTGAGGCAGCAAGAATTGCAAGGGTCGTCAGCATCATGTTGTCTTTCCGGGAGTCTGAAGGCCAGCCCGTAAGAGCGCCGGCAGGAGAGGCCGCGTCGCGGCCATCAAGCAATGCGGCAAGGCCGCCTGATGAGCGTAAAGGGGCCGGCTCGGCCGCGCGCGAAGGCTTCGACCAGTTGACCGCTTACTCGCGCGTGCTGATGTTGCAAGGTCCTAACGGTCCCTTCTTCGCGCGTCTTAAGAAGATGCTTCAGGCGGCAGGAACGCAAGTCTGGAAGATCAATTTCAACGGCGGCGACGAACTCTTCTTCCCTGGCAAGGCGACCATCCGCTTTCGTCACCCCATGCCTATGTGGGAGTCGTTTCTGCGGAGTGTCTTAACGAGGCTGTCCATCGATGCCGTTGTGGTCTTTGGCAGCGCGCGGCGCCAACACCGGATCGCTGCGCGCGTGGCGCAATCTCTTGGCATCGCTTTTTGGGTCTTCGAGGAGGGCTATGTGCGACCCGATTACATCACGTTGGAGCGGGGAGGTGTCAACGCCGATTCGCCACTGGCCGCCGTCGCGCTCGACGATTTGCCGGTGTTAGCAAGCATAGCGCGGCGCCGACGGTTCCAGCATGCCTTCAGCAAGATGGCCTGGTATTCATTCTGGTATTTTGCTGGAGGCATGGCGCGAGCCAAGCAATATCCAGACTATCGTCACCACAAGCCGTTCGGTGTGCATGAGATCGCCTTGTGGTTGCGTGCCGCGGCACGTAAACACTGGTACCTTCGGCTGGAACAGCCAATCGCTGCCCGCCTGCTGTCGGACGCGCATCCGCCTTTCTTTCTCGTTGCGCTCCAGGTCTACAACGACGCGCAGATCCGCGTGCACAGCCCCTGGCGCCGCATGGAGGATTTCATCGAGTGGACAATGTTCTCGTTTGCACAATATGCGTCGAGCGAGACCATGCTGGTGATCAAGCATCATCCGATGGATCGGGGGCATACTGACTATGCTGCCTGCATTGCCGAATGCTCGCGCCGTTATGACTTAGAAGGCCGCGTGGCATATATCCATGACGTTCATCTTCCCTCGCTGCTTCAGCGCTGTGACGGAGTGGTGACGGTCAATTCCACCACCGGCCTACAGGCGTTGCATCATCGCGCACCAGTCATCACATTGGGCCGCTGCTTCTATGACAAGCCGGGTCTGACCTATCAGGGCAGTCTGGACGACTTCTGGCGCAATCCCACGCCTGTAGACATGGGCGCATACCGGCGCTTCCGTAACTATCTAGTGCGCGTGTCACAGATCAATTCGTCCTTCTATGCGGACGCCACGCTGAAGGAACGGGTATCGCCGCGGCTGTGGCTCCGAGAGCGGAGTGGCCGCTTTGTGTGCGCCATGGCCCTGGTGATCACCCAGGCCATCTCGATGGACTGGTGGCCGATCGATCTTTCGGCGCTCACTTCACTGATGCAGGGTGCAATGGAAATGCTGGCGGATTAATGCGCCCAGTTCTTGAGCGAACTCATTGTCCATGAACAAAAGCATCGATCCAATCACTACCAGCTTGGCAGGCTTTATTTCGAAATCGGATCGATCCAGCTATCGCCGCCCAATGTTGCAGGGTGCACATTGGGCGGCGAAGGTATGGTTTCGGGCTTCGGGGGAACAGAAGACACCTCTTGCGAAGAGCTCGGATGCAGCAAAAATCATCGCATGTGTGAATCGGCGGGGATGATCGTGTGACGGCTGTCGCCATTCTAAATGGCCCAGTAGCGTACCGTTTTTGCGGGCCACCGTCCATGCATTTCGCGCTGCGCTAACGTCGTGGAGTTAAAGTTCCGGTCCGCGCCTCGCTTTGGCAACTCATGCGGCCATGCGAATGGCATCAGTGGTCGGATGGTGAATGGAGGTGCGCAGGCGCTGCCATTTGCAATAGCTCATCCGGCCAGCTGGCTATATCTGTGCCATGAGTTATCGATTGTTGTGTCGTCCACTACGATGCGCCCCGCGTCGAATCTGAACAGGCTGCTGGGCAATACGAGTTCGAATGCCCTTCTCGCGTTCGCACGCGACCGGTTGCGTGAATTGTCTCCGATGCTAGTCCATCGCGTCTTTGAAATAGCACCCCATTCATCTATGATGGATGCATGGGAAAATGAACTTGGACGAGCTCGAACGAGAGCAATTGTTGGCAGCCACGCGCAGCCAAACGGTGCGTGTGGCGGATGTGCGTCGGGCCAGGTTGATCCTGATGCTCGAAGACGGGGAGCCGCGCGACGCGATCATGCAGCGGCTCGGTTGCGATTCGCGCTTTATCGCGCGTTGGTCGCGCCGGTTTCTGGCCGAGCGGCTGGCGGGCCTGTACGCACGCCATCCCGGCAGAGCCCCCGCGCGTGCGCCGGAGAAGCTTGAGGCGCGTGTGTTGAACACCACGCTCAAGCGCAAGCCAGCCGACGGCTCCACGCATTGGAGTAGTTACAAGCTGGCCGCAGAGTTGGGCAACGTGTCGGTCTCGACCGTGCAACGTATCTGGCGCAAACATGGTCTGCGTCCCCATCGACTGGCACAGCACATGATCTCCAACGATCCGGACTTCGAGACCAAGACTGCCGACGTCATTGGCTTGTACCTGAACCCGCCGGCGCATGCGGTGGTGTTCTGCGTGGATGAGAAGACCGCGATCCAGGCATTGGACCGCAAAGACCGCATGTTGCCGCTGTCGCCCGGGCGTGCCTGCGTGCCGAAAGCCATGGATTCGAGTACAAGCGCAACGGCACCTTGAGCCTGTTTGCCGCGTTGAACACGGCCACCGGAGAAGTGCTAGGCAAGACCGCGGCGCGCCACACCAGCGTGCAGTTCGTGGCGTTTCTGACTGATATCGTGGCCCATCAGCCAGATGGTCAGGAAATCCACGTGATCTGTGACAACGTGAGCGTCCACAAGACGTCGCGCGTCCAGGAATTCCTGCGGGCCCATCGGCACGTGCACATGCACTTCACGCCCACATATTCGTAGTGGCTGAACCAGGTGGAGAATTGGTTCTCCCGTATCCAGCGTGACGTAATTAGTCGCGGTATCTTTACTTCCGTGAAGGACCTGGACCGGAAGCTGATGCGCTATATCCGTCAGCACAACGAGAATCCGGCACCCATCAAGTGGAAGTACAACGACCCAACTCGGCGAATTCGCCCGGTGCCATTTAATTGACGCAGTGTACTAGTTAGGAGCAGGCCCGTCTCGCTGCAGGAGTAGACAGGGCTGCCGAGGGCATTGGCTTCCCGCGCGTGCCCTTGTGTACCAAAACTACAACAGAATTCACACAATCAATGCGGCAAGAACCGTCTTACAGCCCGGCGGACCTCTGTTAACCATGGTGCTCGGTATACTGCAGAGCGCCTGATTCCCCCGATCTGTCTTCCCTTGGCAGCAGGCCCTCAGCCTCACCACCGCTGTGCCACCAGCCCCATTCATCACCACAATTCCATCGTCATGAGAGAAAGAATCGCCGGCTTTTTGCTGATGATTTTCATCGTGCCCCTGGCCGTCCTAGGTTATCTGCTGATCGTCTATATCGGCTTCTTTGGCAAGACCGAGCGGGGCCGGGCAGGGGTGAGGGCAATGGATCATTTCGTAAATGCGACCCTGCTCAACGGCTACGCGTGGGAGTCGGTCTCGTCGCATGCCTGGCGGGAGCAGCATAGGTGGTGGGCGCGCTTCATCATCTGGTTTACCGACAAGTTCCAGAAGGACCATTGCCGGCGCGCCAACAAGCGCGAGCAACCCGTAGTTGACCTGGTGCTGAAGAAGAAGCTGCACCACAGAACACAATGACGCAGACTGCCACCAAAAAACAGCCCGCGCCGGCGGCAGCTCGCGGCGTGCGGCGCCGCAAGGTGTACTACGTCAGCGGCTTCGACCCACGCGGCGCGGGTTTCTATCACCGCTTGTATCGCGAAGAATCAGCCAAGCAATCGGTTCATTTGGGCACCACCGTTCAGGTGGGCGCGCGTTCGCGCCTGGACAAACATGTCAGCGCGTGGAACGTCAGCAGCCAATGGCAAGGGCAGGAAGTGTCGACGGAGTACCAGTTCCTGCATTGGGACGACCTGGTACGGCGGCACTGGGAGCCGAATCTGCTTAAGTTGCTGCTGTCCTCGCTGGCGACTTACGCGGGCTATGTCGGATGCGGTGCGTTTGGCCGCCTGGGCAAGACGTTCCGCGGTCCGTTTTACAGTGCCTTGTACCCGCTGGCCTACCTCTTCTTGTTGCTGATGCTGGCGCTTGCCGGTGGCATGGCGGCCAAGGCAGCTATCGGCAGCGCCGCAGGCAATGACTTGTTCGCTTGGGCCGGTGGTATTGCCTGTGGCGTCGTGCTGATCTGGGCTGGGGTCACGCTGGCAAATCGGCTGGCGGTGTTCTGGCTGTTACGGATTTACCGGTTCGTCCAGGGTTGGGGGGTGCGTGAGCCCAATGACGTCAAGGAACGGATCGATGCCTTTGCCGACTGGATTCGCCGCGACCAGCAAGCGTCGCCTTGTGACGAGGTATTGCTGGTCGGCCATAGCGTCGGTTCGATTGTCGCTGCATCACTCGCTGCTCGGCTGGCAGGTGCGCTGACGCCTGCGCAGCGCCGCAATATCACGCTGATCACCCTGGGGCAGTGCATTCCATTGCTGAGCCTGATGCCGTCGGCAAAGGCTTTCCTCAGTGACCTGCAGCGGCTGTCTGAAGAGCGTGACATGCAGTGGTTTGACATGAACGCGCGCGCGGACTCGCTATGTTTCTCGCAGGCGAATCCGCTGGATATCTCCGGTATTACCGGCACCGGGGTCGGCCGTCCCACCGCGCAAGTGGTGCGGCCCTTCCGCATGTTCGGCAAGAAGGAATATTCGCGGATGAAGCGCAGCAAGCAGCGTCTTCATTTCCAGTACCTGATGGCAAGTGCCTTGCCTAACGAGTACGACTATTTCCGAATGACGGCCGGTCCGCGCCGCATCCAGCCCTTTTGATTCCGGCAGTCCACCTTCATGAATTTCCAGCCCCCGTATCCCAAGCCCCACGTGCGCAAGAGTTCTTTCCTGTTGCGCTTCCTGCGCGGCTGGAATTCCTGGATCGATGTGCTGTTCGAGCGCAGCTACTCGATGAAGATGGGCAAGATCTCGCAGCCCGGCATGGACATCTTCATGGTCAACGATGCCGACTGGGTGCGCAAGATCCTTGGCGATACGCATGCGTATCCCAAGCATAAGCTGATGCACCGGATGCTGGAGCCGTTGCTGGGCACCAGCATCTTCACCACCAACAGCAAGGTGTGGGAGCGCCAGCGCCGCCTGGTGGAGCCGGCCTTCGCGCAGGCCAGGCTGAAGCTGGTGTTCTCGCTGATGGCCGATTCGGTGGCGGGCATGACCCGCCGACTGGATGCGGTGGCGGACGGGCGCTCGTATGAGGTGGATGGCGAGATGACCTACGTGACCGCCGACATCATCTTCCGGACAATCTTGTCGGAGAATTTGGAGGCGTCTGCCGCCAAGGAGATCTACGACGCGTTCCTGGAGTTCCAGCACCACGCGCAGCGGGCGATGATCCTGATGATCTATCGCCTGCCGCCGGTGTTTTCGGCATGGGCCAGCAGGCGTGCGGCGAAGAAGATTCGCGTGATTCTGTCCGATATCATCGCGCGGCGGCTTGCCGAGCGTGACAGCGGGCAGGCGGGCGGTCGCCAGGATATTCTCGCCGGCATGATGGAGGCGGTCGATCCCGTCAACGGCGATCGCTTCAACTATGAAGAACTGGTGGATCAGGTCTGCATGCTGTTCCTGGCCGGCCATGAGACCTCCGCCAGTGCGCTGACATGGGCGCTTTACCTGATCTCGCAATGCCCGCACCTGCAGGACAAGATGCTTGAAGAAATTCAGGCCGAGGTAGGGGACCGTGATTTCGAACTGAGCGATATCAAGAGCCTGCCTACAGTGGGTAATGTGTTCCGCGAAACGCTGCGGCTGTATCCGCCGGTCGGTTTCTTCGTGCGTGAGGCATCGCAGTCCCAGTGTATTCGCGACAAGGAGGTGAAGGAAGGCTCGCCGATCCTGATTTCGCCGTGGCTGCTACATCGCCATCGTACGCTCTGGGAGCGGCCCGACGAGTTCGATCCCGCGCGCTTCGACACGGACGCGGGCAAGGAATCGGCAAAGTGCGCGTATATCCCGTTCAGCAAGGGGCCGCGCGTGTGCATCGGCGCCGCCTATGCCACGCAGGAGGCGGTGCTGATCCTCGCCAGCATCGTGCGGCGCTATCGCGTCGAAGCCGATCCGGACCATGTTCCCAAGGTAGTTGGGCGCGTGACGATCCGTTCCGGCAACGGCGTACGTGTCAAGCTGCATCGCCGCTAACCGGCGCCCGCCGCAAGGCTAGAACCCGCTGATGCGCAGCCCGATCGCGAACAGCCCGTATGATCGGTCAAGCCGTCTGGCCGTGACCGGGTTGTAGAGCATCGGCACATATCCGACCAGGCTGTTCTGGGCGCCTTGTCCGCGCACGAACAAATCCACGTAACGGTTGATCGCATACGACGCCTGCAGTGCGACGGTCTGGTTGAACTGGGCCTTTGGCGCGCCATATGTCGCATAGCGATCATCCAGTTCACGGAAGAAATACTGGACGTGGTAGCCGGCCAGCAGGCTCAGCGAGCCGTAGCGCCATCGCCACGATCCGCCGGCGCCGATGAACGCGCCGCTGTCATTGAAGCCGTTGCCGGCATCCAGGCCGAATTGGGTGGCGTTGACGCGGAAGCCGCCATTGGCGATGGTGGCGCGACCCATCCGGCAGGGCGCCGCCAGCGTGCCGATGGCCATGTTGTCGGCACCAACCCTGACGTTATACTGGCACGCGCCTTGTTGCAGCATGCCCTGGATATCGCCGGCCCGCACCCAGCTATAGCCCGCACTGATGAAGCCGGTCAGGAACTGGTTGGTCCACGGTTGCCCGGTGTAGATCAGATCTGCCTGCACCTGCGTATCGTTCGGGTGTGCGATGGTGAAGTTGGCGAGCTTATTGGCGTACGTCTGCCCGGACTTGCTCAGACTGTCGGTGTAATTGCCCCATGCGGACAGCCGCAGCGTCAGCTTCCTGCCGGCATCCGGGCTCACGATCAGGCCATAACTCGTTGAGGCAAGCCAACTGTCTATGCCGGCAGAGTCGTCGGCGTAGCTGAGGTGCCGGCGCCAGTATCCGGCCTCCAGCGACCACGCCGGCGAAAACTTGTAGCCCGCGCGGGCATGGCCCCCCTGGTAATGGCTGCCCACGTCATAGGCGCCTTCCGCGGCATACCCCCGCGCCGCAGCAACCACCGGTTCCGCGCTGAGCAGCGCATCCTCCATGGCGCCGAGCGCCGTTCCCCATGACGCCAGCATCATGGCGCCGATGCTGGCTGCTCTGAGCCTGCGTTGCGTGATGGCGCCCATGTTGTCTCCCCGTTCGCCTTCTTATTCTTCGTGGTCTTGCTACCTGGCCCCCACCGTCTGTCGCGGTGCTTGGCGCTAATTGAATGTTGGAAAGCCGAAAGCCCCTATACAACCCTGTTGTGTGTGCCCGGACACGGGCCCGACCCGGGAAGCCGATCTGCCTTAGCTTGACATTCGCTCTTACGATATATATCGTACGATATGTTTTACGACATAGCGAAGGGCGTCATGCGCCACCCCCGCCATCACTCCGGCTTCTCCGGCCACGGCCGGCACCTCTTTATGCGACTTGTCCCGCACCTTGCGCACTACGCCATGGGTCGCCAGGGCGGAGGCTTCTGGGGGGGGCGCCCCGATGACGGCTTCGGGCCCGGTGGTCCCGAAGGTCCCGGCGGCTTCGACGGCGAAGGCTGGCGCCGCGGCCGCAAGTTCAGCGCCGACGACCTGCAACTGCTGTTGCTGGCCCTGCTCGAGGAAAAACCCAGTCACGGCTACGAGCTGATCAAGGCGCTGGAAACGCGCACCAGCGGCTTCTACAAGCCGAGCCCGGGCGTGGTGTACCCGGCGCTGACTTACCTGGAAGAGGTCGGCTACGCCACCGTCGATACGGAAGGCAACAAGAAGCGCTACCAGCTCTCCGACACCGGCAGGGCCCATCTCTCGGCCAACCGCGAGCGTGTCGACGTGATGTTCGGCAAGCTGCGCCATGTGGCGCGCAAGATGGAGTGGATGCGCCGGGCGATGAGCGGCGAGCCGCAGGTCGAGCCGGAGCAGGGCGGCTGGCTGCCCGAGTTGGTGCAGGCGCGTACCGCGCTCAAGCGCGCGCTGATGTTGCGCAGCGAGGCGGGCGTGGACGAACAGCGCCGCCTTGCCGAGATCCTGTCTCGCGCGGTGGCCGAAATCGAAGCAGGTCCCAAGGCCTGAGCCGTGGCGCTGACACTGGCCTGCGCCATCGGCAACTGGACCCGGCAAGCGTCGGGCTCGAAATCAATGAATCCCAATATGACTGCAAACGCCCCTGAATCCGCACGCGACCTGACGGTCCAGCGCGTGCGTCATCCGCTCAAGATGCGCCTGCTGCAGGTGCTGCGCACCACGCAGGTTTCACCGCAACTGCTGCGCGTGACACTGGGCGGCGCCGACCTGGAGGACTTTGCCTCGGCGTCGTTCGACGACCATGTCAAGGTGTTTTTCCCGGTGAATGGCGCCGACAAGCCGGTGCTACCGCAGGTGACGCCTGACGGCATCGTCTTCCCGGAAGGCCAGCCGCGCCCGCCCGCGCGCGACTACACGCCGCGCCGCCATGACGCGGCAAAGCGCGAACTGGATATCGAATTCGTGCTGCACGGCGACGGTCCCGCGTCGACGTGGGCGGCCCAGGCGCGCGCCGGCCAGTACCTCGGCGTTGGCGGACCGCGCGGCTCCTTCGTCGTGCCGGCGGCGTTCGACTGGCACCTGCTGATCGGCGACGATACCGCACTGCCGGCAATCGGCCGAAGGCTTGAAGAACTCGGCCCGGATACCCGCGCCATCGTGGTGGTGGAAGTGGCTGATGCAGCCGCGCAGACCCCGCTGCCGACACAGGCGCCCCTCGACCTGCACTGGTTGCATCGCGGCGATGCGCCCGAAGGCAGCCAGCTGGAAGCAGCGCTGCGCACGCTCACGCTGCCGCGCGGCGAAGGCTATGTCTGGGCCGCCGGTGAAGCCGCGGCGATGAAGGCGGTGCGCCAGTACCTGGTCGGCGAGCGCGGCATCGACAAGCGCCGCATCCGCGCATCGGCGTACTGGAAGCGCGGCGATGCGGCGGTGCATGAGACGCTGGACGACTGAGGCGAAGCGGCGCAAGGTACCTGCGCTGCGATGCACGCGCCCGCCGCGATGGCCTAAGATAAGCCCATCAGGCCATCGCCGCGCTCAGGAGGACTCGCTGTGCCGCACGCCGCCATGCCTTGCCGCCTCCCATCCAGCCTGCGCCTTGCGCTCGCTGCCAGTGCGGTTGTCCTTGCCGCCTGTGCGCCTGACTCGGTGCGCAATATCCAGGCGAAAGACTTCAATGCCTATCTCGATTCGCTGAAGACCGCGTGCCCGAACCTGGTCATGGGCTCGAGCAATATCAGCGACTGGCTCCGTACCAGTGGCGACAGCGATGACAGCAACTACGTCTACTGGCTGGACCAGACCTCGCGGCTGTATTACCAGCGCATCTCGGTCAAGGAATACCGCGATTCAGTCAGTGCGGCGCTGGGCGGGCGCTCCGACGCACCCGCGCTGGACTGCATCGTGCGCAGCCTGCCGGCGAACCGGCCCACGCATGTGCCCGGCGGAAGGCTGTAAGGATCGCACGCAGCCGTTGTGCAACGGCCGCATCCCCGCTAACATGAGTCCCTGGTGGCCGAGACAACGGCCGCCGACGTCGCTCGGACGGTTCCGGGCGCTTACGTAAAGGACTCCCTCCATGACTGCCGCTTCTGGCAAGCGCCGCTTTGCGCGCATCGATCGCCTTCCCCCGTACGTTTTCAATATCACTGCCGAGTTGAAGATGGCCGCCCGCCGCCGTGGCGAGGACATTATCGACATGAGCATGGGCAATCCCGATGGCGCCACGCCGGCGCATATCGTGGCCAAGCTCACCGAGGCGGCGCAGCGGCCCGATACGCATGGCTACTCGGCCTCGAAGGGTATCCCGCGCTTGCGCCGTGCGATCTCGCACTGGTATCGCGAGCGCTATGACGTGGAGATCGACCCCGATACCGAGGCCATCGTCACCATCGGCTCCAAGGAAGGGCTGGCGCACCTGATGCTGGCCACACTGGATCGCGGCGATACGGTGCTGGTGCCTGATCCCAGCTACCCGATCCATATCTACGGCGCGGTCATTGCCGGTGCGGATATCCGTTCGGTCCCGCTGGTGCCGGGCATCGACTTCTTTGCCGAGCTGGAGCGCGCGATCCGCGGCAGCTATCCCAAGCCCAAGATGATCGTGCTGGGCTTTCCGTCGAACCCGACGGCGCAATGCGTGGAGCTGGATTTCTTCGAGCGGGTGATCGCGCTGGCGCGCAAGCATGACATCTTTGTCGTGCATGACCTGGCGTATGCGGATATCGTCTTCGATGGCTGGAAGGCGCCGTCGATCATGCAGGTGCCGGGCGCCAAGGACATTGCGGTGGAGTTCTTTACGCTGTCCAAGAGCTACAACATGGCGGGCTGGCGCATCGGCTTCATGGTGGGCAATCCGGACCTTGTGGCGGCGCTGACGCGCATCAAGAGCTATCACGACTACGGCACCTTCACGCCGCTGCAGGTGGCGGCCATTGCGGCGCTCGAAGGCGACCAGCAATGCGTGCGCGAGATTGCTGCGCAGTACCAGTCGCGCCGCGACGTGCTGGCGCGCGGGCTGATCGAATCGGGCTGGCCGGTGGATATCCCGAAGGCGTCGATGTATATCTGGGCGCGGATTCCGGAGCCGTATCGCCACCTCGGTTCGCTGGAGTTTGCGCGGCAGCTGCTGGAGAAGGCGAAGGTGACGGTGTCGCCCGGCATCGGCTTTGGCGACTATGGCGACGAGTACGTGCGCTTTGCGCTGATCGAGAATGAATCGCGCATCCGGCAGGCGGTGCGGGGCATCAAGGCGATGTTCCGTGCGGACGGGCTGGTGAAGGTGCCTGCGCCGGAGCACGGTGAAAACGCGGCAAAACCCGCGAAGACCACCAAGCGCGCGGCTCAGTAACGTCGCAGCGCCTCCAGGTCGAGCACGTGCACCATGCCGTGCTCGACCGCCAGCAAGCCTTCATCCTCCAGAACCTTCAGCGCCGCATTGGCGCGCTGGCGCGAGATGCCGGCCAACAGGCCGACTTCTTCCTGCGTCAGGTGCAGGCTCGACGCCGCGTCGGCACCGAGGGCGGGGCACAGCACCGGATGGAACAGCGCCGCCAGGGCACGCGCCACGCGGCCTTCGACGCCATGCATGCGCTCATGTTCGACCGTGGCGATGAAATGCCCGAGGCGTTCGTTCAGTTGCGTGATCAGATAGCGATTGAAGGGCAGGCTGCTGGCCAGCAACCATTCGAAGGTGGCCAGCGGCAGACAGGCGATGCGCGAATCGCGCAGCGCCACCACGTCATAGCGCCGCGCTTCGCGCTTGAGGAGCGAACCTTCGCCCAGCCAGCCGCCGGCGGGTACGCCGGTCAGCGTGGCGCGCTTGCCCGACGCGACGGAGCAATGCACCTTCACCAATCCCTGCGCGACACCCAGCCAGCAATCCGCAGGCTCACCCTTGCGGCTGACGTAGGCGCCCTGCGGCACCAGGCGCTCGCGCAGTTCGGTGCGCACGCGCTGGCGTTGCTCCGGCGTCAGCAAGCCGGCCCACGCGCTGCGCGCCAGCAGCGCGTCCAGGCTCACGGCACCGCAACCGCTCAGGCGTGCAGGGGCAACGGCTGCTCGCCCGGTGCCCACCACGGCCGGAACAGCGCCTGCACCGCGGCGTCGTCGACGGCTTCATAGCTGGCGGTGCGCCAGTGCGGCGCGTTGTCCTTGTCGACGATCAGCGCGCGTACGCCTTCGATGAAATCGCCCTGCGAGAACGTATTGACCACCACTGCCAGTTCCATGCGGAAGCAGTCGGCCAGGTCCATGCGGCGGCCGCGCAGCAGAAGTTCGCGCGTGGCGCAGGCAGACAGCGGTGAGCGCGTGCGCAGTACGTCGATGGTGCGGGTTGCCCACGCGGTGTATTGGGGATCGTCCTGGCAGGCCAGCCCGGCAAGGATCTCGGGCAGCGTGGCGTGTGCCGGGAAATGCCGCAGCAATGCCGGCAGCGTCTGCAGCAGCGGCGCATCGGCGGCGCTTGCCACCGGCTCGCGCACCAGTGCGTGGCGCAGGTCTGACAGCACGTCCTTGCCCCAGGCAATGCCGGCAAGTGTCTGCTCCAGGCCGGCCAGCGAGCCGCTGTCGACAGCCGCGTCGGCCAACCCGCACAGCAGCGCGTCGGCCGCGCCGATGGTGACGCCGGTCAGCCCCAGGTACAAGGCCAGCTCTACCGGCAGCTTCGACAGGAAGTGGCTGGCGCCCACGTCCGGCACCAGCCCGATACCGGTCTCCGGCATGGCCACGCGCGAGCGCTCGGTGACGATGCGCAGGTGTGCCGCCTGCGCCAGGCCCATGCCGCCGCCCATGACGATGCCGTCCATCAGCGCCACCAGCGGCTTGGCATAGCGGTGCAGGCGGTAGTCCAGCGTGTATTCGTCGATAAAGAAGCGCCGGTGCAGCGGGGTGCCGTCGCGGTAGCTGTCAGTCAGTGCGCGAATGTCGCCGCCGGCGCAGAAGGCCTTGGGGCCGGCCCCGCGCAGCACGACCGCGCGGATGGCGTCGTCCTGCGCCCACGCCTCCAGCTGCGCGCCAAGCGCGACGATCATCGGGTACGACAGCGCATTGAGCTGGCGCGGCCGGTTCAGCGTGGCGATGCCGACGCCGTTGACGGCGTGGAACAGCACCTCGGGTTCGGCGGCGTCCAGGTTGGCGGCCGTGGTCTCCTCAGTCAGGCGCATGGCCGGCTCCTAGGCGTTGCGCCATTGCGGCGCGCGTTTCTCGAGGAAGGCGTTGACGCCTTCACGCTGGTCGGCATCGTCGAACAGGTCGACAAAGCGCTCGCGCTCCAGCGCCAGCGCGGCCTGGCGCGGCACGCCCTGGCGCGCCAGGTGCACCAGCCGCTTGCTATGCGCGGCGGCGCGCGGGCTCACGTTGCCGGCGCGCTGCGCCATCGCCATCGCTGCCTGCAATGCCTGGCCGCGCGGCACGACTTCTTCCACCAGGCCGATGCGCAGCGCGGTGGCGGCGTCGACGCGTTCGTTGGTCAGGATCATGCGCTTGGCCCAGCCTTCGCCGACCAGCCACGGCAGAGTCTGCGTGCCGCAGCCGCACGGCAGCAGGCCGACCGCGGCTTCCGGGAGCGCCATCTGCGCGTGTTCCTCGGCGATGCGGATATCGCAGGCCAGCGCGCATTCCAGGCCGCCGCCCATGGCATAGCCGTTGATTGCGGCGATCACCACGGGGCGGGCGTTCTGCAGCGCTTCGAAGGCGCTGCCGAACTGCTGTGCCATCACGCGGGCATGGGCGCGGTCGCCTTCGGCAAAGCCGTTCAGGTCGGCGCCGGCGCTGAAGAACTTCTCCCCGGCACCGGTGACGACCACGGCGCGGACTTCCGGGTTTGCGTCGATCTTTGCCACCAGCTCGCGCAGTTGCTGCAGGCCCTCGGCGGTGAAGGCGTTGGCGGGCGGGCGGCTCAGCGTCAGCGTGGCGACGTGGCCTTGCAGGGCGAACTCGATCATTGCTTGGGCTCCAGGTACTGGCGGATCACGCCGGAGAAGTCGAGCTGGCCGTCGCCGCCATGGCTCATGGCCTGGTAGAGCTGCTGCGCCAGCGCACCGAGGAACAGCGGCTGCTTCACGCTGCGCGCGGCATCCGCTGCGAGGCCCAGGTCCTTGAGCATCAGGTCGGCGCCAAAGCCGCCGGTGTAGCCGCGCCCGGCCGGTGCGGTCTCGATCACGCCTGGCCAGGGGTTGCAGGTGTCGGAGGCCCAGCAGCGGCCGGTGGAGGTGTTGACGATGCCGGCCAGCACGTTGGCATCGATGCCGAGCTTGACGCCCAGCGCCATCGCCTCGGATACGCCGATCATGGAGATGCCGAGGATCAGGTTGTTGCAGATCTTGGCGACCTGGCCGGTGCCGGTGCCGCCGCAGTGGACCAGGTTGCGGCCCATGCCGGCCAGTATCGGGCGCACCTGGGCGAACAGTGCTTCGGTGGCGCCGACCATGAAGGTCAGCGTGCCCGCCTGCGCGCCGACGGTGCCGCCGGAGACCGGGGCATCGGCCAGGGCATTGCCGTGGGCTTCCGCGGCAGCGGCCAGTTCGCGCACGGTGGCGGGGTCGATGGTGCTGGAGTCGACCAGCGGCACGCCGGGACGCACGCCGGCGAGGACGCCGTCTTCACCCAGGTAGGCGCTGCGAACATGTGCCGCGGCGGGCAGCATGGTGATGACGAAGTCGGCTTCGGCTACCGCCTTGCGAGCGGAATCGGCTGCGGCGGCGCCTTCGGCGCGCAGTGAGGCTACTGCGGTGGCGTTGAGGTCGAAGACGGTCAGGGTGTGGCCGGCCTTGAGCAGGTTGAGCGCCATGGGGGCGCCCATGTTGCCGAGGCCGATGAAGGCGATATGCATGGGGTGTCTCCTTCGTACAAGGTGTCAAATCCCTGCCTGTTTTTCTCCCTCTCCGGCCTGCGGGAGAGGGGCGGGGGAGAGGGCGGGGATGTTAATCGCTACTGCGTCAGTTCAGCAGCCATGAAAGTTCGCGTGCCGGTGGTTCGCGTAGGTCAGAGGTCCTGCCAGCGCCTGCCCTCTCCCCCGGCCCCTCTCCCGCAAGCGGGAAAGGGGAGCAAACCGCCGGCCCTGCGACGTGCCTCGCATTACTTCAGACTGATCGTCGTATTCACCCCATCATTCACCGTCGCGTCATCAAACCACCGCGCCGTCACCGTCTTGGTCTGCGTATAGAACTGCACCACCTGCTTGCCATACGGTCCGAGGTCGCCCAGCTTGGACCCGCGCGAGCCCGTGAAGCTGAAGTAGGGCACCGGCACCGGGATCGGAATGTTGATCCCCACCTGGCCCACGTCGATCTCGCTCTGGAACTTGCGCGCCGCGGCACCGCTCTGCGTGAATACGCCGGTGCCGTTGCCGAAGGGGTTGCGGTTGACCAGTGCGATGGCGTCATCCAGCGTTTCCACGCCGATCACCACCAGCACCGGCCCAAAGATCTCTTCGGTGTAGATCGACATCTGCGTACCGACGTCGGTGAAGATGGTCGGGCCGATGAAATTGCCTTGCGGATACCCCGGCACCTGCACGCCGCGGCCATCGAGCGCCAGCGTGGCGCCTTCGCGCTCGCCGGCGGCGATCAGGCCGAGGATGCGTTCCTTTGCTGCCACCGACACCACCGGGCCGACATCGGTCCCGGCTTCGGCGCCAGCGCCGACCTTGAGCGTCTTGGCACGTGCCACCAGGTCAGGTACCCATTCGCGCGCCGCACCCACCAGCACCACCACTGAGGTGGCCATGCAACGCTGGCCGGCCGCACCGAAGCCTGCGCCTGCCAGCGCATTCAGCGTCTGTTCCTTGTGCGCGTCGGGCAGTACCACGGCGTGGTTCTTGGCGCCCATCATCGACTGCACGCGCTTGCCGTGCGCGCCGGCCAGGTTGTAGACGTGCGTGCCGACCGCGGTCGAGCCGACGAACGACACCGCCTTGATATCCGGGTGCGTGCACAGCGCGTCGACCACGTCCTTGGCGCCATGCACCACGTTCAGCACGCCCGGCGGCACGCCGGCTTCCAGCGCCAGCTTGACCAGTTCCATGGTCGACAGCGGATCCTGCTCCGAGGGCTTGAGCACGAAGGTATTGCCGCAGACGATGGCCATCGGGAACATCCACAGCGGGATCATCGCCGGGAAGTTGAACGGGGTGATGCCCGCGCACACGCCGATCGGCTGCTGCAGCGTGTAGGTATCCACCGTGGCGGCGACGTTCTCGGCAAAGCCGCCTTGCTGCAGCGTGCCGATCGAGCACGCATGCTCGACCACCTCCAGCCCGCGGAAGATATCGCCTTCGGCGTCGGCCAGGGTCTTGCCCTGCTCGGCGGTCAGGATCGCGGCGATGCGCTTGCTATGCTCACGGATCAGGGCCTGGTAGCGCAGCATGATGCGCAGCCGCGCGCCGATGGGCGTGTGGCGCCAGGTGGCGAAGGCGCGGTGCGCGGCGCCGACAGCGGCGGCGACCTCGCTGGCCGTGGCCAGTGGCACGCGTGCCAGCACTTCCTGCGTGGCGGGGTTGACCACCTGGCGGAATTCGGTGGCGGACGATTCCACCCATTCGCCGTTGATCAGCAGCGGTACGGTCGGCACGGCGTTGTCGGTCTTGGGCACGGCACTCATGGTTGTCTCCGGACGGTGTGGTTGTATGGGCAGGGCAAGGGTTACAGGCTGCGCGCGATCAGCATGCGCTGGATCTCGCTGGTGCCTTCGTAGATCTGGGTGATGCGGGCGTCGCGGTAGTGGCGCTCGACCGGGTAGTCTTCCAGGTAGCCGTAGCCGCCGTGGATCTGCAGCGCCTTGGAGCAGACGCGCTCGGCCAGTTCGGACGCATACAGCTTGGCCTGCGAGGCCTCGGACAGGCACGGCACGCCCTGGCTGCGCATGCGCGCGGCACGGTGCACCAGCAGCCGCGCGGCGTTCAGTTCGGTGGCCATGTCGGCCAACATGTTGGCGATGGGCGGATGCTCGCGCAGCGCACGGCCGAACTGGATGCGCTCCGACGCATAGCGGCACGCCGCCTCGAAGGCCGAGCGCGCGATGCCGATCGCCTGCGCGGCAATGCCGATGCGCCCGCCTTCCAGGTTGGACAGTGCGATGCGCAGCCCCTCGCCGGGCTCGCCGAGCAGCGCGTCGTGCGGCACGGTGCAGTCTTCCAGGGTAATCGCGCAGGTGTCGGAGGCGCGGATGCCCAGCTTCTTTTCCGGCGCATGGACGATAAAGCCCGGCGTATTGGTGGGGATGAGAAAGGCGGAGATGCCCTTCTTGCCACGCTCGGGCTCGGTGGCGGCAAACACCACCGCCACGCCGGCGCGCTTGCCATTGGTGACGAACTGCTTGCTGCCGTTGAGGACCCAGCCGTTGTCGGTGAACCTGGCGCGGGTGCGCAGGTTGTGGGCCTCGGAGCCGGCCTGCGGCTCGGTCAGGCAGAAGGCGCCGATCATTTCGCCGCTGGCTAGGCTGGCCAGGTAGCGCTCCTTCTGCGCGTCGGTGCCGTAGTGCAGGATCGGCCCGCAACCCACCGAGTTGTGCACGCTCATCAGCGTGGCGCAGGCTGCGCAGCCCGCTGCGATTTCCTCGATGGCAAGGGCGTAGGCGACATAGTCCGTATAGGTGCCGCCCCATTCCTCGGGCACGATCATGCCGAGCAGGCCCAGGGCGCCCATCTCGGCCACCACGTCTTCCGGCAGGCGGCCGTCGCGGTCCCACTGTGCGGCGCCCGCGGCCAGGCGCTCGCTGGCAAAGGCGCGCGCGCTGTCGCGGATCATTGTTTGCTGTTCGGTGTAGTCGCTGTGCATGGCTATGGGGGCTGGCGTATGGGGAGCCTGTTCAGGGCTCCGTTTGGCGCCACGCGGCAAGTGAGGCAGAATGCGCGTTCGGCGTTGACCTGCGGGCAGTGTAGGAACGCCGCGGGCGGGCTCCTATGCCAAAATCCGCCAATCTTCCTGAACTCGTTTGCCACGTTGGCGCCCCGGCAGCTTTGCCGATGGCTTTGCCAGCGGGCCTGCCGGCTTGCACGCCATCACCTAGCGCCATGGAAAAAGGCAGCGTTGCCATCTGTTTCGTCCACCACGCCATTGCCGGGCTGCGTCCGCGCGGCATCGACCCGGAACCCGTGCTGCGCGGCGCCGGCATTGCGCCGGCGCTGCTGGCGGTGCCGCAGGCGCGCGTGTCGGCCGCCAGCTACAGCGAGCTGTGGCTGGCCGTGGCGGCGGCGCTCGACGATGAATTTTTCGGCCAGGATTCGCGCAGCATGAAGTGCGGCAGCTTTGCCATGCTGTGTCACGCGGTGGCGGGCAGCCGCACGCTGGGGCAGGGCCTGGAGCGAATCACGCGGTATTTTCGCTTGCTGCTGGACGATATCGGCGTGCGGCTGGACCGGCACGGCAACGAGGCGGCGCTGGTGCTGACCGCGCCGAGCGGCCAACTAGGCCGGCGGCCCGGCGTGTTCGCCAAGGAAACCATGCTGATCATGCTGCTCGGCCTGATGAGCTGGTTGCTGCGCCGGCGCGTGCCAGTGCTGCTGGCGGCGTTCGACTATGACGAGCCTGCCTACAGCGCGGAGTACCGCGTCATGTACTCGCGCCAGCTGGCCTTTGGCCAGCCGGCCACGGCGCTGGTGTTCGATGCCGCGCTGCTCGATCAGCCGGTGCGCCAGGACGAACGCAGCTTGAAGTCCTTCCTGCGCGAGGCCCCGCACAACGTGGTGGTGAAGTACTCGGACCGCGCCAGCGTGGGCGCGCGTGTGCGTCGACTGCTGCGCAACCAGCGGCCGGAGCAGTGGCCCACCTTTGAAGCGCTGGCGCACAGCTTGAACCTGTCGGCGTCGTCGCTGCGGCGCCGGCTGATGGACGAAGGCGTCAGCTACCAAGACCTCAAGGACGCTCTGCGGCGCGACCTGGCCATCGAGGCGCTAAGCCATTCCGGCCGGCCGGTGGCGGATATCGCTGCGGAACTGGGTTTTGCCGAACCGGGCGCGTTCCACCGCGCGTTCCGGCGCTGGACCGGGTCGCGTCCCGGCGCGTACCGTAAGTTTGCGGACGAGGCCTGACCGCCGCCGGCCGGTCAAAGGGGAGGGGGCTAAATGCTATGGAAGGGCTGTGTCAGACGCATTCATTTTGCAAGCTCCTTTCGTGAAACGGGTTCGCGAAGCTTTGTTTCACTTTGGGGGCTCATCTGTGGACGTCGCAACTCCGGCGGTCCATCGTCCGTCAGCCGCAATCGGTCTGCCTCCGGGCATGAAGCTTCCTTGTAAATGAGCGGTTCATTTGATGGGCGACAGCATGACTGCGCCGAATGAGACCGGCAGCAAGAAAGCCGGATGGCATGGATACCGATTTATGATCGATGGAAAACGGTTGCCGCAGTGGTATGCGTCGATGGCGGCAGCCTGCGGGGCGGGAAACTCGTCTCGGGAGGGCGGGTGGAACCCCGTGGACCGCAGTGGAACTATCCCCAGGGGATAGCCCAGGATACGCCGCAGGTGAATCGCCTCGGCCTGTGCCACGTTGCTAGCGCATTCCTTGGCGTGGCAGGCGACGCTGTGGGTCAGGCTGATCTGCATGTTCAGCGCGATGCGCTGCAGCTCCATCGCGTACAGGTCGTCGATCAGCGAGGCCGGAATTGCGGGGTGGCCGAGCAGCGATTCCCACAAGGCCACGCCCGTGGATGAGCGGTCAATATTGCGCCAGCGCAGGACGGTCGTCCCTGCGCCAGTGGTTTGCAGGGCCAGTTGCACATCGAGCAGGTTGAAGGGGTAGGCCCTCGCCTGGGGCAGCACGCGCCGCTGTGCCAGGACGATCAAGCTGTCGCGCAGCGCCAGGCACTGGCTGGCCCAATGCCTCCAGACTCCCCTTACCTTTAAAAGGTTGTAAAAGGCCTTTTAGGTAGGCTGCGTGTTCCAGTCGCTGGAAGTCCGCCTGTTCCAGCGCCGTGAAGCACGTCGGCTGGACGGGCATGGAAGGCTTGGTGTGCCGTGCTATCCCCTGGGGATAGCACGGCAGTGTTCGGCTAGTTCATGTAGGGCTGTGGGCGCCATACCCTCTCGAGCTCTGTACCTGGCGGCCCGCTTACCATCCACGTTTCGGCAGCGAGCTCGAGTGACACAGCCAACACCAGTACGTCACTACTATCCGTGTATGACTGATCGGTACGCATGATGTTCTCCTGTGAGCAAACCTCAGCAGCTGATTGTAGGCGTCAGCTCGTGGAGTGCTTCACTTCATAGGATCTACAGACGAATATCAACGGAAGTTGGCGTGGCGAATAGCTTGGGTTCCTTGCCGAGCGGAAACCCGATCACGTACAGGACGTTAGCTGGCATTGGCCTGTCCGGGTCCGAGCCCCCCTTCAGCAGCACTTTGCGCTCGGCATAGCATAGCGAAACGCCAAGGGTCTTGAGCACATCGATGTTGGCTTGCATCGTGTCAGACGCCTCGCGCTTCTGCGCTTCGGTGTAAGAGTCCAGGCCATCCCGGTAGTCGCGGAAATATTCCATCAGCGCGGCGAAGCTTTTATCCGCTTCGCGGCCCATCTCGAAGGCCAGTTGCGACATGTCCATCGTGCTGGTCTGCGCCAGCTCGGCCAACTGCTTACCCGTGGTCAGCCGAATCGCCGCGAAGGTGACGTGCTCGTGCTCGAACTGTTCCTGCGCAGCCTTGAGTTCGTCTTCGGGTGGAATCGCGAATGGCTTGTTGAGCGCGTCGATGTCCAGGAAATCGAACGCCCTGGCCAGCGCCCGGCAGGTGTCGGGGCCGGCGGGCCAGCCTTGCTCGACGCGCTGAACGGTTCGCACGTTGAGCCCGGCGATCACGGCCAACTGCTCTTGAGTCCATTGCCGGGCGTCGCGGAACACCTTGATGCAGACAGCCAGCTCGGCGGGGGTCAGCAGGCGTACTGGTGGCGTGTTTTCCGTCGCGTTCATTTCGTGCTCCTTCGTTATCGACCGGCGTGGCCAGCCGTGCTGGCCACGCCATTGCGCATGGCATGGCCGCACCTGGCGAGGGGCCAGAACGCAAGCAAGAATCCGACAGCGGCCAGCACTGCCACATAGTGAGCAGGCGCCATGGTGTCGTGCTGCAGCCACAGCGTGAGAATCATCGGCGTGAGGCCGCCAAAGACTGCGTAAGACATGTTGTAGGCAAACGAGAGACCCGTGAAGCGCACCGGCGCCGGAAAGGCGTGCACGCCGGCAATCGGCACGGTGGCGATGGTGCCGACGAACAGACCCAGCAGTCCGTAGTGCCAGAACAGCGTGCCAGGCGTGCCGGGCAGGCTGCCGTAGAAGAGGTAGGCGGTCATGAACAGTCCGCCCCAGCCGATCAGCATGACGGCGCGGGTGCCGATGCGGTCGCTCGCCCATCCGACGATCACGCAGCCGATGGTCAGCGTGAGGGTGGCGAAAGCATTGGCCTCGAGCGCGAGCGCGGCGGGAATGTGGTGCACCTTCTGTAGGTAGGCGGGTGTATACAGCACGACCACGACGATCGAGGTGGAAAGTACCCAGGTCAGCAGTGCGACGAACAGACTGGCCGAGCGGTGATCGCGCAGCACGGTGCGGATCGGCAGTTCGCGCGCCAGGTTGCTGCGGCTAGCCAACTCGCGGAACACGGGGGTCTCGTGCAGAAACCGGCGCAGGTACACGGACACAAGCCCGAAGACACCGCCCAGGAGGAAGGGAATGCGCCAGGCGAAATCGCTCACCTGCTCAGGCGAGTAATGGCGATTGATGGCGACGGCAACGAGCGAACCCAGCAGGATGCCGCCCGTGATGCCAGCGGTCAGCGTGCCGATGCCGAAACCGTAATGCCGGCTCGGCACGTGTTCGCCGACAAACACCCAGGCACCGGGCATCTCGCCACCGATGGCCGCGCCCTGCAGCACGCGCATCGCCAGCAGCAGCAGCGGCGCGGCTACGCCGATGCTGGCGTAGGTGGGCAGCAGGCCGATCATCAGCGTGGGCGCGGCCATCAGCAGGATGGAGAGGGTGAACATGCGCTTGCGGCCCAGCCGGTCACCAAAGTGTGCGATCACGATGCCGCCCAGCGGCCGTGCCAGGTAGCCCGCGGCGAAAATACCGAAGGTCTGCAGTTGTCGCAGCCAGTCAGGCATGTTGGCCGGGAAGAATAGCGCCCCCAGCACCGTGACGAAGAAGACGTAGATGACGAAGTCGTAGAATTCGAGCGTGCCGCCAAGGGCAGCCAGGGCCAAGGTCTTGTAGTCGTGAGGACCCAGCGAGCGTGCCGGAACGGGAAAGACGCCGCCCGGTGCGTTCAGGGGTTTCAACTGCGGTTCTTGTTGTGGATTCACGTTCAGTCCTCGTCGGGTAGTGATCAAACGGACTTCGATTAGGGCTCGCCTTCTGAGGCCAAGACCCGGACGGTCGCCCGAGAGCGATGCCGCCCCGGCATCGTCCGATGCGCCACGCCTGCATGGAAACGGCCAGCCGCTGAGACATCAAGCCGTATCTCAGGCGGGGCCTCTTCTCACAGCAGCTCTACCAGCTCGTCAACGAGATATCGCCTGAGGCGTCAGGCTTTGGATCTTCCGGGGCTAGAGCAAGCGCCTCAGGTCCCGCCTTATCGGTCTTTCCAGGTTGTTTGCTCTGAGCGACAGCGGCGGCCCAAAGCACAACCTCTCGGGCCGGCCTACCAGAGTGGGCCAGCCGGTTCGGTCAGTCGGGGATCAAACCGTCGACCTGCGCCAGCTGCGCATACGCCGATAGCGGTCGCGTAGGCCGGAAGTACAGGTCGCGAAGAATCGGCTTTTTGAGCGGCCCAACGATGGATGCAAGGTCGGACCTTCATATGGCCGAGTTCGGGCATGCCGATACCCACGTCGCACAGACCGTAGGCGGTGTCACTATCGGCCGGGTCCAGTGCGGCCAGTAGCCAGGTCGCATGCTCGTCCAGGGTAAACAGCCGCACCACGGGCAACGGGTCGCCAGCATGGCCGGCTTGCGTTTGCCTGGCCGTTGGCGAGCAGTTGCGCGCGTTGTTCCGAGGTGATGAGGGATGGGTTCATGGTCACAGCCTCCATAAGATTCACTCCATGGAGGAGCGAGGCGACACTGGGCTCGGCCATTGCCGCCTTGCCACAATCAAGTGAAGCCCCGAACCTCCCGATCATCATTAAGAATATGAATACTACCAAATCGGTAGTATTTGCGCCAGAACAACGCCGGACGATCCTGTCTTCACCAATCAGAAGGCAGAAATGTCAGTACTCGCGAAACGACTTAAGGAGGCGCGGCAGCGTGCCGGGTTATCGCAAGAAAAGCTGGGGATTGAATCCGGGCTAGACCCTATGTCTGCCAGCACGCGAATGAATCGGTACGAACTCGGGAAAAGAACGCCTGATTGGCTGCTTGTCGAAAGGATAGCCGCCGTGCTGAAGGTGCCTACGTCCTACTTCTATGCATCAGCAGACGACGAAGCCGAGTTGCTGCTTGTATTTCATAGGCTTTCAAAGAAGCATCGAGCCGCTGTGATCGCGTTTGCAAGCGAGAATACGCCTTAATTAGCACATTCTGCCAAGTGCGACTGAAGTAGTCGTAACACAGTTGGCAAAGATGGGCCGCTGCATGTCGCCGCCTTAGCTAGTAGCGCTGACCTGCAGCAGCCGTCAAACCACTACAGGTTCGTGGCTGATACAGGGGCTCCACCCCGGGCTGTTGCACGTCCACCCCGTGTGGGGGTCATGGATCGAGATCAGTCGGGATCGAACCAGCATGGCCGCGCTGCCGCGGAGGGGCGTCCCGGCATTATCGGGCTCAACGGCTACATTAGCGTGATGAGCAAGATGAAGTGCGGCGCCGAGCAGGACGATCCCTACTAGGGCTGGTGGATGCTGCGCATCGAGGACAAGTTGGCCGACACCAAGACGAGTCTACAGACGCTGCGCGAACAGGTGGAGCAGGCGCTGGCCGGCGTGCCTCCGGCGCTCAGCCTGGGTGAGAACCTGAACGTGCAACCGGTGAAACTCCCGCTGTTCGTCAACGCCCAGCTCGGCTTCGCCGCAAACTACTTGCTGGCCGACTACGATGACCTCGCGAGCAAGCTGATCCTTGCCTACCATGCGGCGCTGATCGACCTTGACACGCTGGAGCGCTGGCTCAACGATGGCGCGCCTGCGCAGCCTGTTTTCGCTGGCCCAGCAGCACCGCTTCGCTGGCACGACGCGCGATGACTTTGCGGAGAAGAACGCGCCGTGCGTGCGGCAGTGGACGGACTTCCACCTCACCCGCACAAAGTGGGGTATGGACATCGATGACCAGGCCGGCACCGCCGAACGCGACGAGGGTGCGACGGAATGACGGTACCCACTATTCCCATCCAGCCGACGTGCTTCACGGCGCTGGAACAGGCGGACTTCCAGCGACTGGAACACGCAGCCTACCTAAAAGGCCTTTTACAACCACCCCTTTCAAGGTGATTAGACGACACGTCCAGCCTTGATGACACGGGCGGTAGAAACATGCCGCCGTGCTACGCATCCGGCCACATAGCCTTTCTTCTTCGGCGCTTTCGGTCCCCGCGTATGTTTGCGCATCGCGCGGGGATCAACGTGCGTCGCCATCTTGATCAACTCGCGACCGAGCTGAGCTGGGGTGAGGAGGTCATAGGCCTGCCACACCTCGGGCGGCACCGCGATCATCATGCCGGCATAAGTTGCCCGGATTTCGCTGGCGAGGTAATACGGTGAGAGCTCGATGTCGCTGGTATCCAGCTCATGCCGGATTCTCACCGCAGTCGCAATCACGCTCAGTACGTTATACGCGAGCGCCGCCACGCCGAAGGCCAGCAGCGCCGCGCGCGGTTGGCTCAACGAACGAATCTCACTGTTGAGCACCGATTCCAGTCGCTGAAACAGATTCTCTATGCTCCAGCGTCGCCGGTATAGCCGGGCGACTGCCTCGGCCGTCAGATGGGCGGCCGGGACATTGGTCAGCAGGCGGATGACGGTGTCACCATCCTCGGTGGCGCCATCCAGATGCAGCTCGATGCGCCGCAGCACCAGCGGCGCGTTCGATTCATCTGGGATGCTGACCGCTTGCTCGTACACGATGCCGGTTTCGACCCGGCCCATTTCGCGTAACGGCTCCAGCTCGCTGGGGCTCGGATTGCGGCCGTGCTCCCGCACGATGAAGGCGCTGCCGCGACGCTGCCACCCGGCAAGAATCGCCCGGGTGCTGAAGTTGCGATCGGCGATCCACAGTTCGGCCGGCTGGGCCGATGCGAGCAGGGTTTCCATGATGGCCCGCTCCTGGGCATGCGCATCTTCACAGGGCACCAGATCGACGATCATCGCCGTGTCCGGGTCATAGACCACCAATGACTGCCCTGGCAAGGCCGCACCCCGAAACCCCCGCAATGGTTTCAGGCGCTTTTCGCTCGCCGGCAAATGGCTGCCATCCACGATGCGCAGGCGATAGCCATTCACCGATGGCGGCTGCTTGCGCAACATCGGTTGCACGACCGGCCCCAATCGCTGCGCACTGCCTTGCACCAGGGCACGAACCAGCCCCGGCTCGGTCCGGCTGAGCTTGTCGTACAGCGCGGTGATGGAAACCGGCAGCGCCGGACTGGCCTTGGCTGCCGCATGCACCGACGGGCGCAGCCCCACGGCGACCAGCGACATGATTTCCACCGTCGTCGAGAACAATAACTCCCGCGTGTACTGCGTTTCACGCTCTTGCTCGAACAACTCGTCGATCCAGGCCGGATCAAGGGCGCGTTGCAACCCCAGGCGCGCCATCACGCTGATCGGGCTGTGTTCGATAAAGCGTTCCACCACTGCGTCCAGTACCACGCCATTGACTCCGGTTTCTGTTCGAGAACACGGAGGGTGCCCCAATTTTCGTCACCTTGAAAGGGGTGCCTTTTACAACCTTTTAAAGGTAAGGGGGGTCTGGAGGCATTGGGCCAGCCAGTGCCTGGCGCTGCGCGACAGCTTGATCGTCCTGGCACAGCGGCGCGTGCTGCCCCAGGCGAGGGCCTACCCCTTCAACCTGCTCGATGTGCAACTGGCCCTGCAAACCACTGGCGCAGGGACGACCGTCCTGCGCTGGCGCAATATTGACCGCTCATCCTCGGGCGTGGCCTTGTGGGAATCGCTGCTCGGCCACCCCGCAATTCCGGCCTCGCTGATCGACGACCTGTACGCGATGGAGCTGCAGCGCATCGCGCTGAACATGCAGATCAGCCTGACCCACAGCGTCGCCTGCCACGCCAAGGAATGCGCTAGCAACATGGCACAGGCCGAGGCGATTCACCTGCGGCGTATCCTGGGCTATCCCCTGGGGATAGTTCCACTGCGGTCCATGGGGTTCCACCCGCCCTCCCGAGACGAGTTTCCCGCCCCGCAGGCTGCCGCCATCGACGCATACCACTGCGGCAACCGTTTTCCATCGATCATAAATCGGTATCCATGCCATCCGGATTTCTTGCTGCCGGTCTCATTCGGCGCAGTCATGCTGTCGCCCATCAAATGAACCGCTCATTTACAAGGAAGCTTCATGCCCGGAGGCAGACGCCGACGCTGAAGACCTCGGAGGGCAGCGCGGCGCATCGCGCTGGCGGCGTGCATCTTCTAGTCCATTGAATCACTGGATGTATCGTGACCACATGCTTGGGCATGCAACGAACGATGCGGACGAGCGGACAACGTACTGACCTGGAGGCCGTCATGCGCGAGCGCCACGGCAATGCGGCCCTTGCGTGACGCGCACTTTGGGCCGATGGAGAGCGCCGGATAGATACTCGCTCCAAGCTTGCTTGCAACGACGGATTCATCTCGCGATGGACGTCGGCGTAAGAGGCGCAAGGGCTGGCCGGTCTGGTGTCGTTCCATCTTGGCAGGGCGCCCAAGCGCCCGGTGGCCAAGCTGGAGGCGCGTGTGTTGGAGCGAACTTGCATACTCCCAAGGACGGCTCGACACACTGGAGCAGCCGCAAGTTGGCAGCCGAACTTGGCGATGTGTCGTTCTCCGCGATATAACGCATCTGGCGCAAACATGGCGTCCATCCTCATCGGATTGATACCCACATGGTCTCCAACGATCAGAGCGCGTGCGCGGCCTCCGGTGCCGCTTGCGTAGTCGAGGCAGGCTCGCTGTGCGCCGCAATGCGGTTGCGCCATGTAGGGGTTGCCCAGCCACTGAAGCGCCGACGGCGTGCCGCGCACCGCATGCCCGGTGGCGAAGAACAGCGCAAAGCAGGCGGTCGTGATGAAGAAGCGCGCCGACTTCCCGCGCGGGCGTCGGCGCAGCAAAGTCAGCCCGACCAGGGCGCGCAGCGGCGTGGAATGCCGAGACGATCACGACGCGCGTGGTGAATTCGTCGACGGCTAGCGCCACACGATCACGCCGGCGGTGGTCACTGCCGTGGCTGCAACCAGCCGGTGCTAGGGCGGCACGCCGCCGCAGAAGCGCACGCTGCCGGCGTAGAACAGCGCCAGCGACCACGCCAGCGCGGCGTTGGCAACGCCGACCGAAAGCATGTCTGGGATCATGCCGCGCAGCGAGAACAGCACCAGCGCCCCGGTCGCGGTCAGGTTGGCATTGCACCATTCGCCAACACCGGGCAGCCCGCAGCGGCGCAGCGACCACACGGTGGCCAGCATCATGGCGCTGAGCGCGGTCGTGATCGTGAGCAGGGCGAACCGGACGGACATCGGTCAGGGGCTGTCGGCGGCGCGACTAGAATGCCCCGGTCCGGCGAGACCTGTAATGATACGGGGCGAGCAGGGCCCGTGGGCGCTGGCAAAGGGCGCGCCATTGCGCTGTCCGTAGGATGTGAGGTCGCCGACGCCTGCGTCGGGAGTGGCGCGGCGCGTGCCTAGTCGGTTCGCCGCGGCGGCTCGGGCGGCTCGGGCGGCTCGTCCGCGCGCAACACCGGATCGTTCCTGAGCAGCCAGCGCACGGCGATCAGCAGCGCCGCGAGGAAGGCAAGGATATAACCGCCAACCGAAGTGACCTGGTTCATTGTTCGACCCCATCTTCTTGTCCCGGCTTCTGTGGCCGGTCGGATTGTCATTATGGGAGCCAGCCCACGCGCCGGACATCCCCTGATTGGGGGCCGGCGCGGTCACATCGGCACGATTGCCTAGAGTTGCGCGGCGTGGTGGCGGACGTGGTCGGCGATAAAGGTCGTGATGAAGTAGTAGCCGTGGTCGTAGCCGCTGTGCCGGCGCAGCGTCAGCGGCTGGCCCGCCGCCTGGCAGGCGGCCTCGAAAGCATGCGGATGCAGCTGGCTCTGCAGGAACTGGTCATCCAGGCCCTGGTCGACCAGGATGCCGGCCGGGAAGGGCGCCGCTTCCTGGCGCGCCATCAGTTCGCTGGCGTCGTGCTCGGCCCATGTGGCGCGGTCGGGGCCGAGATAACCGGTGAAGGCCTTCTCGCCCCAAGGGCAGCGCGTGGGCGCGGCGATCGGGGCAAAGGCCGACACCGAGCGGAAGCGATCCGGATGGCGCTGCGCCAGCACCAGTGCGCCGTGGCCTCCCATCGAATGCCCGACGATTCCAACCCGCCCGGCATCGCCCGGCAGCGCCGTGGTGACCAGGTCGAACAGCTCGGTGGCGACGTAGCTCTCCATGCGCCAGTGCTTGCTCCAGGGCGCCTCGGTGGCATCGACATAGAAGCCGGCGCCTACGCCGAAGTCCCAGGCGTCGGCCTCGCCCGGCAGGCCCGCGTCGCGCGGGCTGGTGTCGGGCGCCACCAGCATCAGGCCGTGCTCGGCGGCGAAGCGCTGCGCGCCGGCCTTGATCATGAAGGTTTCCTCGGTGCAGGTCAGGCCGGCCAGGTAGAACAGCACCGGCACCTTGGCACCCCCCTGCGCCTGCGGCGGCAGGTAGACCGAGAAACGCATCGGTAGCCCGATGGCCGTCGAATCATGGCGGTAGAAGCGCTGCACGCCGCCATGGCAGCCGTGTTGCGAGATCAGTTCCATGTCGGCGCCGTCCTTAGTACAGCACCACCGAGCGGATCGACTCGCCGCGCTTCATCAGGTCGAAGCCGTCGTTGATGCGCTCCAGCGGCAGCGTGTGCGTGATCAGGTCGTCGATATTGAGCTTGCCCTCCATGTACCAGTCGACGATCTTCGGCACGTCGGTGCGGCCGCGCGCGCCACCGAAGGCCGAGCCTTTCCACTCGCGGCCCGTTACCAGCTGGAACGGGCGCGTCGAGATCTCGGCGCCGGCCTCGGCCACGCCGATGATGATCGACTTGCCCCAGCCCTTGTGGCAGCACTCCAGCGCCTGGCGCATGACCTGCGTGTTGCCGATGCATTCGAATGAGTAGTCCGCGCCGCCGTCGGTCAGCTGGATGATGTGGTCGACTACGTTCTCCACGTCCTTCGGGTTGATGAAATGCGTCATGCCGAACTTGCGCGCCATCGCTTCCCGCGCCGGGTTCAGGTCCACGCCGATGATCTTGTCGGCGCCGACCATCTTCGCGGCCTGGATCACGTTCAGGCCGATGCCGCCGAGGCCGAACACCACCACGTTGGCGCCGGCCTCCACCTTGGCGGTGAACAGCACCGCGCCCACGCCGGTGGTGACGCCGCAGCCGATGTAGCAGACCTTGTCGAAGGGCGCATCGGGGCGGATCTTGGCCAATGCGATCTCCGGCACCACGATATGGTTGGCGAAGGTTGAGGTGCCCATGTAGTGGAAGATCGGCTTGCCGTCGAGCGAGAAGCGCGAGGTGCCGTCCGGCATCAGGCCCTTGCCCTGCGTGGCGCGGATCGCCTGGCACAGGTTGGTCTTGCGCGACAGGCAGAACTTGCACTGGCGGCATTCCGGCGTGTAGAGGGGGATCACGTGGTCGCCCGGCTTGAGCGAGGTCACGCCGGGGCCGACGTCGGTGACGATGCCCGCGCCTTCATGACCGAGGATCGCGGGGAAGATGCCTTCCGGATCGGCGCCGGACAGCGTGTAGTAATCGGTATGGCAGATGCCGGTGGCCTTTACTTCCACCAGCACTTCCCCGGCGCGCGGGCCGTCCAGGTCCACGTCTTCAATGGTCAGCGGGGCGCCGGCTTTCCAGGCGATGGCGGCTTTCGTCTTCATGTGGGGTCCTCCGGGGTAGGGATACGGATGGGCGCGGCCGCGGGTGGCCGATGGCGACGATGCGGGGCCCGAGGGCAAGACTATACGGCCATCCGGCTGCCGGAGGCCAGCCTGTGCGGCGCGCAAGGCGCGCTTTCAGTGCGACGGCGGCGATGACGGCGCGGCGTGGGCGCTCGTCGCGCTGGCGCTGGCAGCCCCGGGTTGCACCAGTTGCCCCTCGTGCCGCCGCCCCAGCCACCATCCCAGCCCGGCCCAGCCCAGCGCCAGTGCGGCACCCGCCAGCGCCACCGTGGCAGGATGCCCCGACAGCGCATCGATCCCGGTCTTGACCCATGCGCTGACCGCATCACCAGCGCGATAGACCGCGGTGTCGATCACGTTCTTGGCCTTGTACTTGGTTTCCGGGTCGACCACGGTGAACAGCATCTCGCGCCCGGGGCGCAACAGCGCGTATTCGCCCACGCGGCGCAGGATCATCACGCCGGCCAGCACGCCGAAGGTCGGCAGCAGCGCCAGCACCAGGAAACCGCCCGCGACCGCCAGCGGCACCGCGGTGAGCAGCAGCGAAACGCCGTAGCGGCGCGCCATGCGACCGGTGAAGAACAGCTGGACCAGGATGGTCAGCGCCTGCACGGTGGCGTCCAGCGCGCTGAAAACCTGGGTCTGGCGGGTGCGGTCGGGAAAGGTTTCGGACACCAGCCGCGCCTGTTCGAAATACAAAAAGGTGCTGGCGGTGGCCAGCAGGATCACGAACAGGCCGATGCCAAGCAGGTAGCGCGAGCGCAGCAACAGCGATAGCCCGGCAAACAGCCCGCCGCCGACGGGGTTGGCAGGATCGTGCGCATCCGCCGCGGCCTGGGCCTCGCCAGCCGAAGCCTGGCCCGCACCGGCGCGGCGGCGCCAGCCGAACAGCCAGCCCACGCCGGGCAGCGTCGCCGCCAGCAGCGCGGCGGACAGCAGCATCAGGCCGGTCAGCCCGATCTGCGGCACCAGCCAGCCGCCCAGCACCGGCCCCGTCAGCCCGCCCGCGCTGGCGCCGGCGGCCAGCAGCGCGAACAGGCGCCGTGCCTGCTCGGGCCGGAACACGTCGGCCATCAGGCTCCATGCCACGGAGACCACAAACAGGTTGAACACCGAAAGCCACACGTAGAACACGCGCGCCAGCCAGACGTTGTCCGGCAGCGCGCGCGTGGCCAGCGCAAAGCCGAGCAGGTTGGCGATGAAGAAGGCGTACACCCACGGCACGAAGCGCCGCCGCGGCAGCCATGCACAGACAGCGCCGTACACCGGGATCGCCGCCAGCATCACCACGAAGGTGGCGGTGAACAGCCACTGCAGGTTCTTCACGCCGCCGGCGATGCCCATGGTCTCGCGCACCGGGCGCAGCATGAAATAGCTGGCGAACAGGCAGAAGAAAAACAGGAAGCCGGCCACCACCGCGCCGGCCTCGCCAGGGCGGATGCCGAAGCTGCGCCGCAGCCGCGCCACGCCACCGGAAGCGGGCGGATCGGGAACGGCGGGATCGTCCACGGCGCGGGCGCCTTGCGCGTCAGGCCAGCAGCGCGGCGATGCGCTCGCGCTGGCCGGGATCGGGCATGCGGCCCAGCCCCGCGCCCAGGTTGTCGGCCATATTGCGCGGCTTGGAGGTGGCCGGGATGGCCGCGGTCACGGCCGGATGGCTGACGATGAACTTGAGGAAGAGCTGGCCCCAGGAGCCACAGTCGATATCGCCGGCCCAGGGCGGCACCGGGCGGTCCTTGACGGCGCGGAAGAGGCGCCCGTCCTGGAACGGCCGGTTCGCCAGCACCGCCACGCCGCGCGACTCGCACAGCGGCAGCAGGGTACGCTCGGCATTGCGCTCGGCGATGGAATAGTTGACCTGGACGAAATCGATGCGCTCGCTGCGCACGATCTTTTCCAGCGCTTCGTGCGCGTCTTCGCGGTAATGGGTGATGCCCAGGTAGCGGATGCGCCCCTGTTCCTTCAGCTCGCGCAGCCAGCGCAGGTTGGCCTGCCAGTCGATCAGGTTGTGCACCTGCAACAGGTCGACCTTGTCCACGTGCAGGTCTGCGAGCGAATGGGCCCACTGCGCCTGCGCGGGGGCGCCGGCCGGGGCCGAAATCTTGGTGGCCAGGAACACGCGGTTGCGGGCATTGGCCGCGCGCAGCAGGTCGCCGGTCACGGCCTCGGCGGTGCCGTAGCTGGGCGCGGTGTCGACCACCGAGCCTTCGGTCTGCAGCAGCAGGCCCATGACCTCGGCCAGCGGCTTGCGGTCGGCAGCGGTGGCCCCGGCGTTGAAGGTGTCGGCGGTGCCCATGCCGATCACGGGCAGGGCTTCGGTGGTGCCCGGAATGTTGCGGCGCATCGGCGCGGCCACGGTGGCGGCGCCAGCGGGCACGACGGCGCCAAATCCGGCGGTGGCGGCCAGCCCGGCGGCCAGGCCAAGGAAGGAGCGGCGGTCGATCGACATGGGGCGGTTCCCGGCGAGTCACACTGGTTGACCTTAGGCGCTGGCCGTAGGGTTGTAAACCGTTGCTTCAGAGCCAGTGCGCAAAGGGCCGGGCGGGGGCAAGGCAATCCCGGTTGCTGCCGGGGCCTCGCGGTGCGCCCCCGTCGAAAGGGGGGCGCGGAAGGGAAACGCTCAGATCACCGTGGCCAGCCCCAGCGTCAGCAGCAGCGCCACCACCGAGATGATGGTTTCGCACACCGACCAGGTCTGGAAGGTCTGGGTCACGGTCATGTTGAAGTACTCCTTGACCAGCCAGAAGCCGCCGTCGTTGACGTGCGACAGGATCAGCGAGCCCGCACCGGTGGTCAGCACCAGCAGCTCGGGCCGGGTGCCCGGCACGCTGGCCGCGATCGGCGCGACGATGCCGGCGGCGGTGGTCATGGCCACCGTGGCCGAGCCGGTGGCGATACGGATCATCACCGCCACCAGCCAGCCCAGCACCAGCACTGACACGTTGGCGCCGGTGGCGACGTCGACGATGGCGGTGGAGATGCCCGAGTCGCGCAGGATGCGGCCGAAGCCACCGCCGGCGCCGACCACCAGCGTGATGATGGCGGTGGGCGCCACGCACTCGTTGGTGAACTTGAGGATCATCTCGCGATTGAAGCCGCGCGCCTTGCCGAAGGTGTAGAAGCTCACCAGCGCGGCGATCAGCAGTGCCATCACCGAGTTGCCGATCAGTTTCAGGAAGTCGTTGGCAAAGGTCTTGGGCGTAGTGAACACGTCCGCCCAGCTGCCGATCAGCATCAGGATCACCGGCAGCAGGATGGTGAACACCGTGATGCCAAAGCTCGGCAGATGGTGCGATTCCTTGACGCTCTCATCCTCTTCGGTGAACTGGTCGGCCAGCGGGTTGACCTCGGGCAGCTTGACGTAGCGGTCCATCAGCTTGGCGAACAGCGGGCCGGCGAGCGCCGCCGTCGGGATGCCGACGATCAGCGCATACATGATGGTCTTGCCGATATCGGCGCCATACGCCGTCACAGCCAGCAGCGCGGCCGGGTGCGGCGGGATCAGGCCGTGCACCACCGACAGGCCGGCCACCATCGGGATGCCGACCAGCACCATCGACGTGCCGGTACGCTTGGCCACGTTGAAGGCGATCGGCACCAGCAGCACGAAGCCCACCTCGAAGAACACCGGCAGGCCGACGATAAAGGCGATGGTCGCCATTGCCCAATGGACGTTCTTTTCGCCGAAGAAATCGATCAGCGTGCGCGCGATGCGCTCGGCGCCGCCGGACTCGGCCATCATCTTGCCGAGCATGGTGCCCAGGCCCACCACCAGCGCAATATGGCCGAGCGTGCCGCCGACACCGGCTTCAAAGGACTTGACGATGTCGCCCATCGGCATGCCCACGGCAAAGCCGAGCAGCACCGAGACGACGACCAGGGTAATGAAGGGGTTGAGCTTGTAGCGCGCGATCAGCACCACGAGGGCGATCACGGCGATCAGCGCATACACCAAGAGCGTGGTTCCGGTGACGGCACCCATATTGTCTCCTTGCGTGGAAAAAAAGCCGCTTGTGGCGGCAGCGATTCAGGTTTTTTGGTTTTCTCCCCTCTCCCGCAAGCGGGAGAGGGGCGGGGGAGAGGGCAGGAGGTTCCATGGCCGGCGGCGCATCATGGATACGCCCGGCCCTCTCCCACGGCCCCTCTCCCATTTCATGGGAGAGGGGCACACACCCTCAGCGATGGCAAGCAGGCAGTAGGCTCAGGCCGCCGGCTTCTTGTAGGCGATGCAGTCCACTTCGACCTTGCAGTCCACCACCATGCTCGACTGCACGCAGGCGCGCGCCGGGGGATTGGCGCCGAAGTATTCCTTGAAGATCCTGTTGAACGAGGCGAAGTCGCGCGCATCGTCCAGCCACACGCCGCAGCGCACCACGTGCTCGGGGCCGTAGCCGGCCTCGGCCAGGATCGCCAGCACGTTCTTGATGGCCTGGTGGGTCTGCGCGACGATGCCGCCGTCGATGACTTCGCCGTTGACCATCGGCACCTGGCCGGAAACGTAGAGCCAGCCGTCGGCCGCGACCGCGCGGGCAAAGGGCATGTGCTGGCCGCCGGTGCCGGTGCCACCTTCGACGCCGAATCGTTTGATATCCATGGGAACTCCTGGAATTTGTTGCAGGGAAAAGATTGAGAAAGGAAGCCGGGGTCAGGCCGCGCCGCGCGCCAGGAACCTGCCGGCGCGCACGCCGGTGCTCTGGCGCTGCTGCCATGACAGCTCGCCGTTGACCCAGACCGCGGCAATGCCTTCGGCCGGTTGCATCGGATCGGTGAAGCTGGCCGCGTCGCGGATGGTGGTCGCGTCGAACAGCACCAGGTCGGCCCAGTAGCCTTCGCGCACGAAGCCGCGCTGGTGCAGGCCGAAACGCTCGGCGGACAGGCCGGTCATCTTGTTGACGGCCACCGTCAGCGGGAACAGCTCGCGGTCGCGCGCATAGTGGCCCAGCACGCGCGGGAACGCGCCCCACAGGCGCGGATGCGGCAGCGGGTCGTTGGGCAGGCCGTCGGAGCCGATCACAGTGGCGGGGTGGCTCAGGATGCGGTCGACGTCGGCATCCTCCATGCAGTGGTAGACCGCGCCCGCGGGCATCAGCCGGCGCGCGGCCTCGTGCAGGTCGACCTGCCATTCGGCGGCGATATCGGCCAGCAGCCGGCCGCCCATCTCGGGCGCGCCTTCGGACCAGGTCACCATGATGTCGAAGTCGCTGGTGACCTGCTTCAGGTCCAGCGTGGACGAGCTGGCGGTGTAGGGGTAGCAGTCGCAGCCGACCGGCTGCCAGCGTTGCGCGCCGTCGAGGGCGTCGAGCACCTCGGTGCTGCGGCCCCAGTTGTCGACCCCCGCGCATTTCAGGTGCGAGATCACCACCGGCACGCGCGCATGGCGGCCGATGCGGAAGGCTTCGTCCATCGCGTCCAGGATCTCGGCGAACTCGCTGCGCAGGTGGGTGGCATAGAGCGCGCCGGCATTGGCCAGCGGTTCGGCCAGCGCCAGCACTTCCTCCGTCGGCGCGCTGAAGGCGTTGGCGTAGGCCAGGCCGGTGGACAGGCCGAGCGCGCCGTGCTGCAGCGCTTCTTCCAGCTGCGCACGCATCGCCGCGATCTCGGCCGGTGTGGCGGCGCGGTCGAAGCGGTCCATATGGTTGCTGCGCAGCGCGGTGTGGCCGACCAGCGCGGCGACATTGACAGCGGGCTGCGCGGCCTCGACCGCATCGACGTAGGCCTTGAAATCCGGGTAGCGGAAGGCGTCGGCATGGCCGAGCAGGTTCATCGGGTCGGGCGGCTCGCCGGCCAGCGTCACCGGCGCGGCGCTGATGCCGCAGTTGCCGACGATTACCGTGGTGACGCCCTGCGACAGCTTGGGCGTCATCTCGGGCTGGCGCACGACGTTGGTATCGTCGTGCGTATGTACGTCGATAAAGCCCGGCGCAAGCACCAGGTCGTGGCCTTCGACCACGTGCGCGGCGGCATCGGGATCGATCGCGCCGGCTTCATCGATGCGCGCGATGCGGCCGTCGCGCAGCGCCACGTCGGCCAGGCGCGCGGTGGCGCCCGAACCATCGAGCAGCGTCACGCAGCGGATCAGGGTATCGAACAGGTGAGGCATGTCAGTCTCCAAGCGGCTGGCGGCTGTCAGGGCCGGTGCCGGGGCTGAATTCGCCGCGGTGGCTGTCCAGCACGTACTTGAGCCGGCGCAGCCGCTCCTTGCTCTGGTCCTGCTGCAGCAGCGCGCACTGTGTGGCCAGCACGTCCAGCACCATCAGCATCGCGTAGCGCGACGCGGACGGCTTGAAAATGAAATCGGTCTCGAGCGTGCGCACCGGCAGCAGCACGTCGGCGCGCGCCGCCAGCGGCGAGCCCAGCGCGGTCACCGCGATCAGCCGCGCGCCGTATTCGCGCGCGATGTCGCAGCTGGCCAGCATCTCCGGCACGCGGCCGCTGGCCGAGAACGCCAGCACCACGTCGTCGCGGCTCAATGTCGCCGCCACCATCTTCTGCAGCAGGGCGTCCTGGTAGCTCGCCACCGGCTGTCCCAGTCGCGCCAGCCGGTGGCGCGCCTCGTCGGCCATGAACGACGAGCCGCCGCCCATGCCAAAAGCGTAGACCATGCGTGCGCCAAGCAACAGGCGCGCGGCCTGCTCGATGCGCTGCGCATCTATCAGGCCACGATTGACTTCGAGCGCGTTGATGATCTCGGCATGGATGCTGTCGGCCAGCGTGGCCGGGGCTTCTTCGCCGCCGGGCACGCCGCCCGGCTGCAGGAACCGCGCGCCCACCGCGGTGGCCTGCGCCAGCCGCAGCTTCAGGTCGCGCACGTCGCGGCAACCGATCGCCTTGGCAAAGCGGGTCACGCTGGCCTCGCTGACGCCGGCCTTGCGCGCCAGCTCGTTGATGCTGGCGGCGGCCGCGCCGGCCAGGTCTTCCAGCACCACCTGCGCGACCTTCTGCTCGGCCAGGCGCAGCGCGGGGCCGCGCTCGGCGATGCGGGTCAGGATGTCGAAGGGGGCGGTCATGGGCGGGCTGGTCGGGTCGGAAAGTGGTCCGGGCGCAATGTGGCGGAGTCGGCAGCCCCTGCGCACAGGGGCTATAACAGTGACTGGCGCCGCGTCGCGGACACCAGTCCGGAGGCTGCCGGGGCACACTTCGGTCCGACTGCGTGTTACTTTATAACAAGGATGAAATATCTTATTTTCAGGGCTATCATTACGTCAATCAGATTTTTTCAGGGTGATGACAAGGATGCGTGAAATAAAGTATCAGGCCGGCGTGATCGATCCACTCAACAAGGCGCTGGGCCGGATGGAAGCCCCGCTGGCCCCGGATGCCGGCCAGACCGGCTGGAGCCTGCTGCAGGAAGAACTGAGCCTGCCGGCCGCGGTGCTTTATGAAGACCGGCTTGCGCACAACCTGGAATGGATGCGCCGCTTCATGAACGAATACGGCGTGCTGCTTGCGCCGCATGGCAAGACCACGATGGCGCCCAAGCTGTTCGCGCGCCAACTGGGCGCGGGCGCGTGGGGCATCACGCTCGCCACCGCGCACCAGACCGCCGCGGCACACGCGCATGGCGTCAAGCGCGTATTGATGGCCAACCAGCTGGTGGGCCGGCGCAATATGGAAATCATCGCGGACCTGCTGCGCGATCCGGAGTTCGAGTTCTTCGCGCTGGTGGATTCGGCCGCGCTGGTCGACCAGCTCGGCAAGTTCTTCAGCGAGCGCGGGCAGAAGTTGCAGGTCTTGCTGGAGCTTGGCGTGGAAGGTGGGCGCACCGGCGTGCGCGATGACGCCCAGCAGCAGGCCGTGCTCGACGCACTGGCGCGCTGGCCGGATGCGCTGTCGCTGGCGGGCGTGGAGATCTATGAAGGCGTGCTGCAGGAAGAGGCCGATATCCGCCGCTTCCTGCAGCGTACCGTCGCGGTCACGCGGCAACTCGCAAAGGACGGCCGCTTTGGCCGCAGCCCGGTGGTGATGTCGGGCGCGGGGTCGGCCTGGTACGACGTGGTCGCCGAGGAATTCGCGCGCACCGACATCGGCGCGCCGATCGACATCGTGCTGCGCCCGGGCTGCTACCTGACGCACGACGTGGGCATCTACCGCGCCGCGCAGCAGCGCATCCTGGCCAGCAACCCGGTCGCGCAGAAGATGCGCGAAGGCCTGCTGCCGGCGCTGCAGCTATGGGCCTATGTGCAGTCGATCCCCGAGCCGGAGCGCGCCATCATCGGCATGGGCAAGCGCGACGCGGCCTTCGACGCCGGCATGCCGATCCCGGCGCGGCTGTATCGCCCGGGCAGCGAGGCGCCGGTGGATGTGCCTGCGCACTGGGAGGTCACCGGCATGATGGACCAGCACGCGTACCTGAAGATCCAGCCGGGCGACGACGTGCAGGTCGGCGACATGATCGCCTTCGATATCTCGCACCCGTGCCTGACCTTCGACAAGTGGCGCCATATCCCGGTACTCGACCGCGACCTGCGCGTGATCGACATCGTGCAAACCTTCTTCTGAGGTGGGCTGCCCCATGAGCATCGATATCCTGGCCTATGGCGAGCCGCTGGTGGAGTTCAACCAGCTGCCCGACGATCCGTCGCGCTACCTGCAAGGCTTTGGCGGCGACACTTCCAACTTCTGCATCGCGGCCGCGCGCCAGGGTGCCAGCACGGGCTATATCTGTGCCGTTGGTGCCGATACCTTCGGCGAGCGGCTGCGCGCGCTGTGGACGCAGGAGCGGGTCGATACGCGCAACGTGTACGTCGACCCGGGCGCGCCGACCGGCGTCTACTTTGTCACGCACGACAACCACGGCCACCGTTTCGACTACCTGCGCGAAGGCTCGGCCGCGAGCCGCTACCAGCATGAGCAGTTGCCGCTGGGCGCCATTGCCGCGGCACGCTACCTGCATCTGTCCGGCATCAGCCTGGCGATCAGCACCAGCGCCTGCGATGCCGGCCTGGCGGCGATGGAGCATGCGCGCAAGGCCGGGGTCAAGGTTTCGCTCGACACCAACCTGCGGCTGCGGCTGTGGTCGCTGGCCCGCGCGCGCGGCATCATGCGCGAGGCCTTTGCGTTCACCGACGTGTGCCTGCCGAGCTGGGACGACATCACGGTGCTGACCGGGCTGGACGACCGCGATGCCATCGCGGACTACCTGCTTGGCTGCGGCATCGGACTGGTCGCGCTGAAACTGGGCGAAGAGGGCGCTTATGTCGCCACGCCTGAATCGCGCACGCTGGTGCCGCCGTACCCGGTCAAGCCGGTCGATGCCACCGGCGCGGGCGACTGCTTCGGCGGCAGCTTTATCGCGCGCCTGTCCGCGGGTGCCGATCCTTTCGAGGCGGCGCGCTACGCCAACGTGGCGGCGGCGCTGTCCACCACCGGCTACGGCGCGGTGGCGCCGATCCCCGATTCGCAGACTGTGCTGGCACGCCTGGCGCAGTCGGTGTCGGTGATCGCGTGAGCCGACATCCCTGAAATCTCTGCGTTTTTTTAACCATTCCTCCCGAGACAGCCACCATGCAAAACCAGACTTCCCCGCTGCTCCAACGCCTGGCCGACGTGCCGGTGATTCCCGTGCTGGAGTTCCACTCGGTCGACGAAGCCCTGCACGTGAGCGAGGCGCTGGTCGCCGGCGGCCTGCCGCTGCTGGAAATCACGCTGCGCACGCCGGTGGCGCTGGAGGCGATCAAGGCCGTGGCCGCCGCGCTGCCGCAGGCTTGCGTGGGGGCGGGCACGGTGCTCACCGTCGATCAGCTGCACGCCGTGCGCGGCGCGGGGGCGCAGTTTGCCGTGTCGCCGGGGCTGACGCCGGCGCTGGCCGCGGGCGCGCAAGGGGCGGGGATCTCGCTGCTGCCGGGCGTGGCCACCGCCAGCGAGGCGATGGCGGCGCTGGAAGCCGGCTTCACCTTCCTCAAGTTCTTCCCGGCGCAGGCCGCGGGCGGGGTGCCGATGCTCAAGTCGCTGGGCGGCCCGCTGCCGCAGTTGCGCTTCTGCCCGACCGGCGGCATCGACGTCGCGCTGGCGCCGTCCTACCTGGCGCTGCCCAACGTGGTGTGCGTGGGCGGTTCGTGGGTGGTGCCCAAGGATGCCGTCGCCAGCGGCGACTGGGGCCGTATCCGTACGCTGGCCGAGCAGGCGCGGGCGTTGCGCAAGCAAGGCTGAGCGCTGAAAAAGCCATCGGCAGCAAAGCAAAACGGCACGCGCTGGCGTGCCGTTTTTTCATGTCGACGCGGTCTGGGACCGCGCCCGCGGGACTGGGTCCGGACAGCTTACTTGTGGCGGTCCGCCGAGCTTTCGAGCTTCTGGCCACCGCGCTGAATGTCCTGGCCGAGCCCCGCCATCGTGTTGCAGCCAGCCAACAGGGTGGCAAACAAAACGCACCAGATCCAACCTTTCTTCACGCCGGGCTCCTTTCGAGAATGTTGAGAATCGACGGATTCTTGTATTGAGGGTTTGCCGCAGATTTTACCGCTGCCGTGAGCGCCTTTGATATCTGGTATGTGCCAATTTGTAAATCGTGCAACGGACGCAACGGTGCCCGGGCGCTTCAGTCGGCGCTTTAGTCGACATTCCCCAGCAGTTCCTGCGCGCGTTGCTGGATAGCCGCATGGGTCTGCAGCAGCCAGGTGGCCGGGAACGGCTGTGCCAGCAGGTAGCCCTGCACGCTATGGCAGCCCCACGCGCGCACGGCGTCGAGTTGCTGGCGGCTCTCGATGCCCTTGGCACAGACCGCTGCGCCGGCACGGCGCGCCAGCAGGCAGGCGTCGCGCAGGCGGTCGGAACTGTCGCCGGGCTGGTCGGCATGGCCCAGGCGGCGCACGTCCAGCGTGACGCGGTCCGGCTGCAGCGCCGCCAGGGCGTGGCGGCAGCCAGTGCTGTCGTCGAAGTCGCCCAGCGCCAGCTGCATACCGCGGCGCCGCAATGCGGTGAAGCGTGCCAGGATGTCGGCGTCCGCCGGCACGGCGCTGGCCGGCACCTCGATGCACAAGCTTTGCGGCGCGATGCCGCCGGCGTCGAGAATGTGGACCAGCGCGTCCACCATCTGCGGGCGGTGCAGCTGGGCGCTGGAGGCCAGCAGGGTGAACTGCAGCGGGGCGATGACGTCGGCGGCGCGTACCAGCGGCAGCACGCTCTCCAGCAACCAGCTGCCGATCGGCCCGACCAGCCCGAGCGCTTCCACCGCGGGCAGGAAATCCTGCGGCGCTACGCGCCCCAGCGCCGGGTTGTGCCAGCGCAGCCGCACCGTATAGCCGCTGACCCTGGCGTCGGCAAAGTCGGCGCGTGGTTGCAGTTGCAGGCTCAGTTCGCCGCGCTCGAGCGCGGCGGGCAGGGCGGCCAGCAGCGGGGCGGCCGGGGGTGCCGCAGGCTTGTCGGCGCGCGCCAGGCCGGCGCCGCCCTGGCGGTCGACCCGCAGCATGGCGTCGAAGGCTTGCTGCAGACTGCGCTCGGCCGGGATGTCCGCATGGTCTGCGGACACGCCGATGCTGCAGGAGAGGAAGAGTTCAAAACCATCCAGCGAGAACGGCCGGCCCAGGTCGTTGGCAATGCGGCTGGCCAGCGGCGCGGGGTCGACGGTGCCGTCAGGCAGCGCCGTGATCACGCCCAGGTCGGCCGCCGCTACCCAGTGCATGACGGCGCCCGGCGGCAGCAGGCCCACGATGCGGGCCACTACCAGGGCCTGCAGGCGGCCCGCGCGCTGCGCGCCCAGCGTTTCGCAGGCGCTGGCAAAACGGTCGAGCCGGATCGCCAGGATGGCCTCCGGCTGCCCGGCGCGGGTGCGGCGCGCCGCCAGCGCGGAGACCAGGCTGGCAGGGGCCGTGGCACTGACCGGGCCAGATGCTCCGGTCGGGCCATTCGGCACATTCGCGCCCCCGGCCGCACGCGCGGCGATGTCATCGGCGTCTGGATGCATGGATGGTATGGCGGACAGCAGATGGTGGCGCTTGCGCTGGCCGCGTCTCCCTGTTTTGTCAGTTTGTGTATTTTTTGCAAGCCGCTGGCGCGGCATGGATTCCCCGTCCAGGCACCTGGCGAACCGTGCCTGCCGCAGCCGCGTGCCGGCCGCAGGGTCCGATCATAAGCCAAGGGAAGCGGCGGAGCACTGGAAGTTGCGGGCACAGTGACCGGCCCGCAACTTTCATCTGACGTCGATCAAAGCCGCATCAGGAGGACCGAAGGTTGACTCTGCCGCGCGGTTCCGGCAGCGGGGAGGAACACCGTCCGGGCATGGCCCTCGCGGCTCAGCCCGTGGTTTCGTCCTCCGGCCCGTCTTGTGGCGGCAGGCGCGCGGCCAGCACCTTGTCGATGCGCTTGCCGTCCATGTCGACGATCTCGAAGCGCCAGTCGCCCCATTGCACCGTGTCGGCGATCTGGGGCAGGCGGCCGAGCAGCAGCAACAGCATGCCGGACAGCGTGTGGTAGCGCTCCTTTTCTTCTTCCGGCACCTGGCGCAGGCCGATGCGGTCCTTCAGTTCCGGGATCGGGATCAGGCCGTCGAGCAGCCACGAGCCGTCCTCGCGCTGCACCGCCCATTCCTCGCCGGCGGCATCGGCCTTGAATTCGCCGGTGATGGCCTCGATCAGGTCCTGCAGCGTGACCAAACCCAGCACCTCGCCGTACTCGTCGATGACAAAGGCGATCTGGCCGCCGGAGCCGCGGAAGTTCTCCAGCAGTTCCATGCCGGTCACGCTTTCCGGTACGAACACCGCCGGCGTCAGCACGGCCAGGAGGTCGGCTTGCTCGCCGCGCAGCCGGCGCGCCAGCAACTGGCGCGCGCTGACCACGCCGATGATGTCGTGCATGCCGCCGCGCACCACCGGGAAGCGCGAATGGTCCGATTCTTCGATGCGGCGCAGGTTCTCTTCCAGCGGCGATTCCACGTCCAGGTAGACGACATCCCCGCGCGGCACCATCAGGGATGCCAGCTGGCGGTCGTCCAGGCGGAACACGTTGCGCACCATGGTGTGCTCGTGCTGCTCGATCACGCCGGCCTCGGAGCCCTCGACCAGCAGCGCATGGATTTCTTCCTCGGTCACGCCCGGGCCGCGATCGACCTTGGTGCCCAGCAGCCGCAGCACCAGCCGCGTGGAGCTGGACAGCAGCTTGACGAACGGGGTGGAAGCGACGGCCAGCCAGCCGATCGGGCGTGCCACCAGCCGCGCGATGGCTTCAGGGGCCATCTGGCCCAGGCGCTTGGGCACCAGTTCACCCAGCACGATGGAAAAGTAGGTCAGGCCGGCCACCACGATGGCGGTTGCCACATAGCCGGAGGTGCCCGCGGCCAGGCCAAAGCCCTGCAGCCAGAGGCCAAGCGGCTGCGCCAGCGTGGATTCGCCGACCACGCCGTTGAGCACGCCGATCGACGTGATGCCGATCTGCACCGTGGACAGGAAGCGCGTGGGGTCCTCGCCCAGCTGGACCGCGGCAATGGCGCCACGGTCACCGTTCTCGATCTGGCGCTGCAGACGTGCTTTGCGGGCCGTGACCAGCGCGATCTCGGACATGGCGAACAGGCCGTTGAGCAGAATCAGCGCCAGCAGTATGGCAATTTCCATCAGGGTGCGCGCCCTTTGCGTGTGAGTTGAAAGCACCAAGCATACCATCCGCACATGACGACTCGGCGCCGGGCCGGCTGGCGATGGTGGCCGCGGCTGCCGCGGTCGGCGTAGCGATAACCAATGGATATAGCTCGTTGCCTAATATTCAATAGATAGTTATCGTTTGCTGCGCCAAACTTCTGTCCGTGGCAGCACCTGTGCCGCCATGCAAAAAGCCTGGATCCCACAGGCGTGCGAATCACAAGGAGACAGAATGGACAACCGATGGACGGCCGTGCTGGTGGAGAAATTCGGCCATAGCTTCAGCGCTTACGAACTGGCTGGCGGTCAGCGCCGCTTCAGCGTGCAGTTGCCGGACTATCCCCATGAATTCGTGGTGGACCGCGAGCGCCTGTGTGGCTACGTCGGCCACTATGGCGTGCAGACCTTCGCGCATGCCGGCGACGGCGGCGCCGCGGTGATCGCAGTCGACCTGATGCGCGGCGCGGTCGGGGCACGGCTCGATTGCTCGCCCTATCACCGCATCCATGGCCTGCAGATCGACCGGCAAGGGCGCGTCTACGCGTTGAGCGAGCGCGACAATATGCTGCTGGTGTTCGAGGCGCCGCTGGAGCGCCCGGTGCCGGACCGCGCCGTGCCGGCGGGCGGGGTGAAAAGCCATCTGTTCGTGTTGTCGGCCGATGGCGAGCGGGCCTACGTGACCAACCTGCTGTCGCATACCGTGACACTGGTGCACCCCTACGATGCCACCCGCGCACCGCGCGCGGCCAACGCCGGCAGGCGCCCGGAGGGCTGCTGCCTGAGCCGCGACGAAGCAGCGCTCTACGTCGCCAGCCGCGACGATCACACTCTCACCCGGCTGGACGCGCGCACGATGGAAGCGCTGCGCACGGTGCCGACCGGCGAGGACCCCACCCGTATCTACTGGTCGCCGGACGATCGCCTGTTCGTGCTCAACTACGGCGAGCGCAGCATCCGCATTTTCGATCCCGACACGCTCGCCGAAACCGGTCGGGTCGATACCGGCGCGAAGCCGATCGCGCTCGCCTTCCATCCCGCAGACCCGAGCCGCGCCTATGTCGCGCTCAACGACCACACCGTCGGCCAGCTTGACCTGCCTGGCCTGACCCTGCGCCATGCCTTCACTACCGGCAAGGAACCGGACGGCCTTGCCATCCTGGCTTTGCCGCCGCGGTAGCCAGCGGGCGTTTCAACCGACAAGGCTGCGAAGGCAGCGCAGAAGCCGGCGGCTGACACCAGAAATCAGTACGGAGACAGAATATGAAAGGCTTGGACCAAGCCGGCGCCGGCACGTCCGTCGCCATCGATGCGGCACCCGTTACCGGTGCCGCCAGCATTCCGGCCCAGCGCTGGTGGCGCATCATCCCGCCGATCCTGATGGTCTGCATCGTCTCGTACATGGATCGCGTCAATATCGCCTTCGCGATGCCGGGCGGGATGGGCGACGCGCTCGGCATCGGCGCCAGCATGGCCGGCCTGGCCGGCGGCATTTTCTTTGTCGGCTATCTCTTCCTGCAGATTCCCGGCGGCAAGCTGGCCGTGCGCGGCAGCGGGCGCAATTTCATCGCCTGGTCGATGCTGGCCTGGGCCGTCATTTCCGTGCTGACCGGACTGGTGCGCAACGAGGCCGAACTGCTGATTCTGCGCTTTGCGCTGGGGGTGGCCGAGGGCGGCATGCTGCCGGTGGTGCTGACCATGGTCGGCAACTGGTTTCCCGATCACGAACGCGGACGCGCCAACGCCCTGGTGATCCTGTTCGTGCCGATCGCCGGCATCATCACCGCGCCGCTGTCGGGCCTGGTGATCGCGGCGCTCGACTGGCGCTGGCTGTTTATCGTGGAAGGCCTGATTTCGCTGGCCTGCCTCGGGGTGTGGTGGAAGCTGGCCTGTGACCGGCCGGAGCAGGCGCGCTGGATTTCGGCCGAAGAGAAGGCTTATCTGCTGGCCCGCCTGCGCGAGGAAGAGCAGCAGGCGGCCGCCGCTGGCGCGGACGTGGGGCAGGGTGCCGGCGGCACGCGGGCGGTGTTGGCGCACATCCTGTCGCAGGACGTGATCTGGCGCCTGATCGCCGTCAATTTTCTCTACCAGATGGGGATCTACGGCTACACGCTGTGGCTGCCCACCATCCTGAAGGGCCTGACCGGAGGCGGCATGGGGCAGGTCGGCATGCTGGCCGTGCTGCCATATCTGGGCACCATGGCCGGCATCCTCGCGATCTCCTCGCTGTCCGACCGCACCGGCCGGCGCAAGGCTTTCGTGGTCTGGCCGCTGCTGGGTTTCGCCGCCTGCCTGGCCGGTTCGGTCTGGTGGCACGACAATACCTGGCTGTCCTATGGCCTGCTGGTCGGCAGTGGCTTCTTCCTGCAGTCCGCAGCGGGGGTGTTCTGGACCCTGCCACCGCGGCTGCTGGCCGCCGAGCACGCGGGCGTGGCGCGCGGCGTGATCAATGCGCTCGGCAACCTGGGCGGATTCTGCGGCCCTTACGCGGCGGGCGTGCTGATCGAGCGCGTCGGCGCGGGCGCCGGTGTCTACCTGCTGGTCGCCGCGCTGCTACTGGCCAGCGTCCTGGCCGCTACCTTGCCGGGGCGGTGCCGATGAACCGGGGAGCAAACGGGGCGCTGCCCCGAGGCCTGGCCATCGTCGACGCGCACCACCACCTGTGGCAACTCGGTCGCGGCCGCTATCCCTGGCTGCAGGATGAATACCGGCCGCAGGCCTTTTTTCTCGGCGATTACCAGGCCCTGCGCAGCGATTACCTGGAGGCCCAGTACGCGCATGACACCAGCGCCGTCACCGTGCTGGCCACCGTGCATGTAGAGGCCGAACGCGAGCGCAGCGAAGCCGTCGACGAGACCGCGTGGCTGCACCGCCAGGCCTGGCGCCCCGGCATGGCTGCAGCGGTGGTGGCCTACGCGCCGTTCGGGACTCCCGGGTGCGCCGAACTGCTGGCGCGCCAGGCTGGCTTCGCGCGGGTCAGGGGGACGCGATGCAAACCGCTGACCGCGGCGGCGCCGGGCGAGTCGGTGGCCGGCCGCCCGGGGTCGATGCAGGACCAGGACTGGCTGGATGACCTGGCGCGGCTGGAACGCCATGGCCTGTCGTGGGACCTGCGGGTACCGTTCTGGCATTTGCGCGAGGCGGCCCAGGTGGCGGCGGCCTTGCCGGGGGTGCTCATTGCGCTCAATCACGCGGGCCTGCCGCTGGATCGCTCGGAGGAGGGCCTGGCTTGCTGGCGTGCCGGCATGGAGGCGCTGGCTGATTGCGCCAATGTGTCGGTCAAGCTGTCGGAGTTCGGGCTGGCCGGCGGGCGCTGGGATGCGCAGGGCAACCGCCGCATCGTGCGCGAGGTGCTGGCGATATTCGGGCATGAGCGGGCGATGTTCGGCAGCAACCTGCCGGTCTCGGGCCTGAGCGCGGACTTCGGTACGATCCTCGGCACGGTGTGCGAGGCGCTGCCGGATCCTGTGTCCAGGCAGCGCGTGCTGGCCGGGAATGCGGCGAGGTTCTATCGCATTGCGCCGGCGCAAATGATGACGTTCCCGCAAGCGTGAGAGGGGAGAAAGCCAGCGGCAACGGACACGCCCACTACGCTGCCAGCCGCCGCACGCATGCTATAAAGGCCGCTCTTCGCCGAGGCTCCTCCTGAGCGGCCACCATGCCAGACCTCTCCGCCCCCCTCTCCAGCGCTGCCACGCTGCGCAAACGCCTGCATATGCGGCATCTGCGCCTGGCCCTGGCCCTGGCCGAGCACCGCTCGCTGCGGCGCGCCGCCGCACAGATGGCGCTGTCCCAGCCAGCCGTCACCAAGGCATTGCACGAGCTCGAGAGCGTGGTCGGCACGCTGCTGTTCACGCGCCATGCGCGCGGCATCGAGCCGACGGTATTCGGCGAGGCGCTGATCCGCTACGCGCGCGTGGTGCTGGCCGACCTGGATGCCCTGCATGATGAATTTGCCGCCATCGCCGCGGGTGAGGTGGGCAAGGTGCGGCTCGGCTCGATCCTGGCCCCGGTGCCTTCGGTGCTGTCCGGCGTCATCAACGCGCTCAAGGCGCGCTATCCGCATTTGCATATCGTGATGCAGGTCGACACCAGCGACGTGCTGGTACAGGCGCTGCGGCAGGATGCGCTGGACGTGGTGATCGGACGCATCCCCGAGGGTACGATGGCCGACGATCTCGACTTCGAGCCTCTGTTCGAGGAGTCGCTGGCCATCGTGGCGCGTGCCGGCCATCCGCAGGCAGGCAAGCGCAGCGTCAAGCTGGCTTCCCTGGCTGGCTATCCCTGGATCATCCCGCCAGCGGCCGTGCCGATGTGGCAGATCATCGACCAGACCTTCCGCGACAACCGCGTGCCGCTGCCGGAAGACATCATCGAGACCTCGTCGATCATGGGCACGCTGCCGCTGCTGGCGGACAGTGACCGCATTGCCGTCGTGCCGGGTGCCATCGCGGACTACTTCGGCTCGCTGGGCGCGCTGGCAGTGCTGCCGGTGCCGATGCGCGGGCGGCTGGTGCCCTATGGGATCGTGGTGCGCCGGCGCCGTGCCGCCACGCCGGCCATGCGCCTGCTGATCGACGCAGTGCGCGCGGCGGGGGCCGGCGATCCGCATGCCACTGAATTGGAGCCACTACCTGCCAGGTAATGGTTATTCGCCGCGGTGCATGCTGTAATGCATCCCATGGAGACGCTGACCCCCGCTTCCGAAGCCACCCTCGACTTCCCCGGCCTGCTGCGCTACTGGCGCGGCAAGCGCGGCTACAGCCAGCTGGCGCTGTCCCTGGCCGCCGGGGTGTCGCAGCGCCACATCTCCTTCCTGGAATCCGGCCGCGCACGCCCCAGCCGCGAAATGGTGCTGGCACTGGCCGACCGGCTTGGCGTGCCGCTGCGCCAGCGCAACCGGCTGCTGCTGGCCAGCGGCTTTGCCCCGGCCTATAGCGAACACGCGCTGGCCTCGCCGCCGCTGCAGATGGTGCAGCAGGCGATCACGCTGATCCTGTCCAAGCAGGAGCCTTACCCGGCCGTGGTGCTGGACCGGTTCTGGAACCTGGTGGACGCCAACGGGGCCTACCGGCGCATGCTCGACACGCTGCTCGACGGCCGCGCGCCGGCGTCGCTGTCGGACGAGGAAAACGCCGGACGGCGGCGCATCAACCTGATGCTGACCGTGTTCGATCCCGAGGGCCTGTGGCCGATGATCGAGAATGCCCGCCAGGTCGGCCGCTACCTGGTGCGGCGCGTCTGGCAGGAGTTGCAGGTGCAGGCCCACGACCAGACCGCGCGCGAGATCTTCCGGCGCATCGCCGCCTGGCATCCCGACATGGTGGGGCCGGGCGGCGTGCTGCTGCCCGAGGACGACGGCGCCGAGGGCTCGCCGCCGCCGGTGCTGCCTGTGGTACTGCACGCAGGCGCGTTCCGCGCGTCGCTGTTCTCGACGCTGACCACGCTCGGCATTCCGCAGGACATCACCCTGCAGGAGCTGCGCATCGAATGCTTCTTCCCGGCGGACGACGGCACGCGCGCCCTGTTTGAAACGCTGGGCGAGGCGGACTGTGCCGCCGTCAGAAGCGGTAGCGCAGGTAGATGACGTGGAAGGTGGTGCCGGGATTGGGGTCCTTGATGCCGGCGTTGGACAGGTGCTGGTAGCGGTAGCCCGCGGTAAAGCGGCGGTCCTTGCCGACCGTCACGCCGATGCCGGCATATTCCGAGAACTGGAAGGCGGTGGAGATGACGTGGTCATCCGAGGTACGCGTGCCGGTCAGCAGGCGCGGCCCGACCGACAGTTCCAGGAACGGCACCCAGTTGTGGCGCCACCACGCGATGCGCACCACCGGCGAGGCGCCGAACTCCCACAGGTCGTTCGGGTTGTGATCGCTGTTGCTGAACCAGCGCGCGACATTGACTTCCCATTGCAGGTCAACCTGCCAGCCCTGCGGATTGCCCCAGGCCCAGCCTGAATCCCACAGCAGGGCGACCTCGGCCTTCTGTACATCATGGTCATTGTCGAAGCCGTAGTTCAGCTGCACGGCCGGCGCGGCGCGGGCCGCGGAGCCCAGGCACAAGGGCAGCGCTACCAGCGCCGCGAGGGCCGCGTGGCGCGCCCGGCGTCGCGGCAGCCATCGCGGCTGCGCTCGCGGGGATGGCGTGGGGTCAAAGGAGGAACAACTCGCATGGCGGTCTGGCCTGGCTTCTTGATCTTGTCGGAGCATGGGAAGCACGGAGAAACGATGCTGCGTGGTTGTCAGGCGTGGCATGGCCCGGCAGCCGCGACGGCGCCGCTTGCGTAGGCTCAGCCTCCTTAACCTATTTGTAGTACACGGCGACGCGCGTTGCAGCGCCGAGGGGGGCGCTGCGGAGAGCAAATAGAAAAATTCAATCGTGCTAACATTCGCGGGCCGGTGCTGGCCGCAGGGCCGCACCGGTACGTTACGTCTTCAGGGCGGGGTGAAAGTCCCCACCGGCGGTATGCCGCGGTGCGCAATGCGTGCCCGGCGAGCCCGCGAGCGCTCGCATTCCCGTGCGAGGTCAGCAGACCTGGTGAGAGGCCAGGGCCGACGGTCATAGTCCGGATGAAAGAAGATGGGCGGAGCTTGCCCGCGTGGCCTGGCGCATTTGCCCTGGCCCGCGGCCTTGCCGTTGCCTTGCGCCGCGCGCGCAGGGCGGGGCTGTCTGTGCACGTGCCGTGCGCAGCGTGGCAACTCTGTCGACCCTTCCCCTGGAACGCCCAAATGATCTGAACAAGGAGCGTTTCAATGCCTGGCCATTCCACCGAAGTTGTCGATCCCGATGTGTCCGCGGCCTTTGCCGTCGATACCGATACGCGTGCGCTTGCCGAGCGCATCGCGCAGGCGCTCGACGCCATGCGCGAAGGCCGTCCCGTCGTGCTGCTCGACGATGACGACCGCGAAAATGAGGCTGACCTGATCCTCGCCGCCGAGCGCCTCACCACCGCCAACATGGCGATGATGATCCGCGAATGCAGCGGCATCGTCTGCCTGTGCCTGACCACGGGCAAGGTGCGCCAGCTGGGCCTGCGGCCCATGGTCGAGCACAACCGCAGCCAGTACGGCACGGCCTTCACGGTCTCGATCGAGGCGCGCGAGGGGGTCAGCACCGGCGTCAGCGCCGCCGACCGCATCACCACCATTCGCGCCGCCATTGCCGCAGACGCGGGCACCGATGCAGTCGTCAGCCCCGGCCACGTGTTCCCGCTGGTGGCGCGCGACGGCGGCGTGCTGGAGCGCCGCGGCCATACCGAGGGCTCGGTCGACCTGGCGCGCATGGCGGGCCTGTCGCCGGCCGCGGTGCTGTGCGAGCTGATGAACCCGGACGGCACCATGGCGCGCCGGCCCGAGGCGCTGGCCTTCGCCGAGATGTACCGGCTGCCGGTGCTGACCATCGAGGACCTGGTGGCCTGGCGGGAATTGCACGGCTGACGGCGGTGTGCCTGCCGCACGTTCCGGTCTGAAAACGTATCGGGATGTGTCGGAATGCGGCACCCGTGTGCGACAATGCGGATCGCTTTTCCCGTCAATACGAGGGCAATTCCATGACGTTCCGCATTTTTGGGTACGCAGCCGCGCTCGCTGGCTGCGTGCTCGGGCTGGCTGCACCGCTGGCGCATGCCGAAGGCAGCGCCGCGCCGGCCTCCCGCCCGGCCGCCGCCGCCGGGCTGTACGAGTGCCAGGTGCCTGGCGCCGGCACCGTGTTCCGCTCCACTCCCAGGGAAGGCTGCCGCTTGGTGGTGGCGCCCGATCCGGGCGCGCCTGACCCGCAGCGCTGGATTCCGCTGATGGGCGCCAACGGGGTGATCTCCTATTTCGACCAGTCCGCCGTGCGCCGCCAGGGCACGGAGGTAGGCGTGGTGGTGATGCGCAATTCCCCGTCGGGCGTGATCCGCACCGCCAGCGGCGAGCCGATCCGCTCGTCGCTCAAGCGCATGGTGCTGAACTGCGCCAACTCGATGTTCGCGGTGGTCGAGCAGACGCTGTACAGCAAGCGCTTTGCCCGAGGCGAATCGCTCTATACGATCCGCGCGCCGCAGTACGGTACCTTCCAGCCGGCCGGGCCGGGCACGATCGCCGGCGAGCTGCTGCGGCGGCTGTGCCGCTGAGCCGGGCGGCGATTCACGGCGCACAAGTACATCGTCTCAGGGTTTGTCCCCGTCAACCGCGTACAAACCATCCTCGTTGATGCTGATGACAGGGCGCAGAACAATGCGCCCCGGTCATTGCAGGCATTCCCACATGCAGGGGCTCACGAGGAGACCGAAATGAAGAAGTGGATCGTCATGCTGTCGATGGCAATGTTTGGCGCGGGCGCGATGGCGCAGACGCCGGCAACCCCGGCCACGCCGGCAGCTCCGGCGGCGACCAAGGCTGCGCCGGCCAAGGCCGACAGCGGCAAGGCCAAGGCCAAGAAGACCAGCGCCAAGAAAAAGAAGAGCCACGCAACCGGCACCAAGGACCCGATGGCGAAGAAAGGCGCCTGAGCGCCGCTGCCAAACTGGCGGGCGGACGCACGGCTCCCCGGCAAGCGGGGACGCAAGCGGCGCCCTTACCGCCATGCCGCCACGCATCGATGGCGGGCCGGGCCGGCCGCCACCGCTGCGCGAGATGACAGCCTTGTGGCACGCAATGCGTGCCGTCCGGGGGGAGGGCGTGTCAGGCGGATCAGAACGGAGGCTTCGGCCTCCTTTTTTTCGTCTGCCGCACGCGGTGGCCCCGCCGCGCCGGCTTTGCGCATGCACCGGCCCACGCTATGCTTGCGGGCATCGTGCCAGGCATGGCGTGTGGCCGTCGCGCTGGCAAGGCGAACTCGGACGGGAGCGTTTATGGCAGCGCTTGCAGCATGGCGGCGGTGGCAGCGGACGGCGGCAGCATGGGTGGCCGGACTGGCCTGGCTGGTTTGCATGGGCTGGACGCATGCCGGCCTGGCGGCGGCGCCAGCCCCATTGCCAGCCTCAGTGTCCGCCCCAGCGCCGGCGGCGATTGTCGTACACACCGGCGACGCGGCCGAGCTGCGGCTGATGGACCGGCCGGTCGCCACACTGCGCGCCAGCATTGCAGGCGCCGGCCCGGCTGCGCGCGTGGCGCGGGCGCAGCAGGCGTTTGACGAACTCTCCGAAGCCGAACTCGCGCTGCCGTCTGGCCAGGTCAGCGGCACCTTAGGCGAGGCCCCGATGATCGCGTTCCGGCAGGGCGACTGGCTGCTGTTCGTGCTCACCGCGCAGGACCTGTCCCCGGAAGACAACCTCACGCTGGAAGCCGCTGCCACGCGCGCCGCGGCCGGGCTGCAACAGGCCGTCGAGGCGCGGCGCGCGCACCTGCACTGGCCCAACCTCTTGCGCGGCGCTGCGCTGAGCGCGCTGGGGCTGGCGGTGCTCGTCGCACTCGCGTGGGGGGTGGGGCGTGCGGGCATCGCGCTGCGTACCCGGGTGCAGGTGGCCCTGCAGCGGCACCTGGAACAGCGCACCGGCGCGGAGTTCGACTGGACCGGCGCGCTCTACCATTTGATCGGCCGCATCGTGCAGATCCTGACCATCGGCCTGGTGCTGGTGCTCGCCTTTGCCTGGCTGGACTTTGCGCTGGAGCAGTTTCCGCTGACGCAGCCGATGGGCGACCGCATGGGCGCGTTTATCGCCGGGCTGCTGTCGCGCATCGCCCTGTCGATGGTGGCGGCAGTGCCGGGCCTGGTCACGGTGGCGGTGATCCTGCTGATCACGCGCGCGGTGCAGCGGCTGGTGTCGAATATCTTCAAGGCCGTGCAGAAGGGCCAGATCACCGTGCCCGGCATGCACCCCGAAACCGCAGGTGCGACGCGACGGGTGGCGGCCGTGCTGATCTGGGCGCTGGGCTTTACCTTTGCCTACCCATATATCCCCGGCTCGGAGAGCGATGTGTTCAAGGGGCTGTCGGTGCTGCTCGGCTTTATGGTGACGCTGGGATCGGCCAATGTGGTCAACCAGCTGATGAGCGGCATGGTGGTGGTTTACTCGCGCGCGCTGCGGCGCGGCGACATGGTGAGCATCGGCGAGACCGTCGGCACCGTGGCTTCGCTCGACGCGTTGTCAGTGAAAGTCATCAACCTGCGCAATGAAGAAGTGACCCTGCCCAATGCGGTGGTGGTCGGCAGCGCCATTCACAACTACACGCGCCACGGCAGCGTGCGCGATCCGCAAGCGCACGAGGGCTGGCAGGCGGCGATGATCTCGACCTCGGTCACCATCGGCTACGACACGCCGTGGCGGCAGGTCCATGCCATGCTGCTCGCGGCCGCCGCCGAGGCCACGCACTTGGCGCCGTCGCCCACGCCGTATGTACTGCAGCGCGGGCTGTCGGATTTCTACGTCGAGTACGAACTGTTCGCCGCGCTGGACCAGCCGCGCAACCGCTTCTTCGCGCTGTCGGCGCTGCATGCGGCGATCCAGGACCAGTTCAATGCGCACGGCGTGCAGATCATGTCGCCGCATTTCATGGCACAGCCGGAAAAGACGGTCTATGTGCCGGAGGCCAAGTGGTACGAGCGGCCGGGCGCGCCGGACATCGATCCGGCGGCGCATCCGCACCGGTCACCGTCGCAGACAACATGACACGTGCGCCGCGACGTGCCGGATCAGCGCGGCTTAGTCACCGACGTGCCGTGACTTCCATTGCCCGCTGGGCTGCTTGCAGAACCAGCCGTTCCAGTGTTCCTCGGCGCTGCCGCGCTTGAGGTCGGACTTCACGCGCCGGCACGGCTGGCCCTTGTCGGTCTTGCTTTCGATGGGTGTGATGGTGCCGTCGATCTGCTGGCGCCGTCCCGCGGCCGGGTAGGTCCATTCGACGGCCTGGCCGTCGGCGGTATCGTTCAGCGCCTTGCGCACCGACTTGGCAAACGACGTGCCTTCCTTTTCGTTCATCGTGCCGATGATGGTGCCGCTCAGGTAGTTGTCGAAGTACGCCTGCGCGGGCGCGGTCATGGCGAGCAGCAGGGTGGCACCCAGCGCGCCGGCGATGGCGGCACGCTGGGCTGGGCGTGCGGTATGTTGTGTGGGCCGAGGCAGCATGACGATTCCTTTATGGCTTCGTGGTGGCGTTTGGGTGGCATTGTAAGCGAATGCCGGGCTGCCGACGACGGCAACCACGGCAGGCTACGCTGCCGCAGCGAGCGCGCATGCCGCGCCGCGTGGTTGACACATGCAAGGCCCTGACCTAGCGTTGATTGTTGCCCCGACGCTTGCCGTCCCTCACGCGCCGCAACTGCTGCCGCTGCGCCCCTTTCTATATAGCCATGGCAAGCCATCCCTGCGAGAGGAGATCCCATGAAGCTGCGCTATCTCACCATCGGCCTGGCGCTTGCCTGCGCCTTCGGCACGCTGCACGCCCAGACCTCGGGCAAGACCGACAAGTTCAATCCCTACACCGACGGCGCCAAGCAGGACAAATTCAGCCCGTACTCGGATGGCGCAAAAAGCGACAACGTGACCTCGCTGAATCCGGGTGCGCGACCTGACCAGCTGGAGCCGATTCAGGACGGTGCGCAGAAGTCCTTCGACTCCTACAGCCAGGGCGGCATGAAGAGCGGCAAGTTCGATACGTATTCCGACGGCGCCAGGAGTGGCAAGTTCGATACGTATTCGGAAGGGGCCAAAAAGTAACACTGTATTAAGGGGTCCGCCGGGCGGCGGACCCGGATATCCAGCGAATTGTGAGGGGCCGGCAAGCATTGCCTACGCCGGGTGGGTGGCCGTGTGACCCCAACGCCCGCAAAGCCTTGCCTGGAGCGGCTTTCGGGCAACCTGGTGAACAATTTGTTTCAAACCTTGCGTGATCGAAACGTGACTTTGGCGTCTCGAATTGTTATGGTCTATTGCGCATCGCAACAAACCAGACACATACCCCACGGGCCGTTCGCTTCGTGTCCGGGCCACGCCACTTCGCGCCGGGTCCGTCTCTTGCTGTGCCGTCCTTCGTTCCGACCGCCGATGCCGGTCACCCCGATTTAACCGCTCACCCTGGCATACATGTCACAGACCGCCACGCCACACCTGTCCGCAACGCTATCCCGGCCCGCTCGCGCAATCACCGCCGGCCCGGGCGCCCGCCACCGCGCGCAGCGCGCAGGCTTGCGGATTGCGGCATGGCTTGGCGGTGGCGCGCTGGCGCTGTGCGCCATGGCCGCGCATGCGTTCGACTTCGACACCGTGGCGGCGCGCGCGCGCCAGCTGGCGGCATCGCCGTACAAGGCGCCCCCGCAGAACCTGCCGCGCGAGTTGCGCGAGCTGTCCTACGAACGCTACCGTGAAATCGAATACAAGCCCGAACGTTTCGCCTGGCGCGGCACGCGCTCGCCGTTCGAGTTGTCGTTCTTCCACGAGGGCATGGTGTTCGACCAGCCAGTGCGCATCCATGAAGTGGTGGGCAACAGCGTGCGCGAGTTCCGCTTCGACCCCTCTGCGTTCAACTACGGCCCGCACAAGGTGGATGCCGCCAAGCTCAAGACGCTGGGCTTCGCGGGCTTCCGCATCCTCTATCCGCTCAACGGCAAGCGCAAGGACGAGCTGGCGTCGTTCCTCGGCGCGAGCTATTTCCGCGCGCTCGGCAAGGACCAGTGGTATGGGCTGTCGGCGCGGGGGTTGGCGGTGGACACCGCGCTCAATTCGGGCGAGGAGTTCCCGCGCTTCGTCGAATACTGGATCGAACGCCCCGCGGCCAATGCCAAGGAGATCACGATCTACGCGCTGATGGATTCGCGCCGCATGAGCGGCGCGTACCGCTTCACCATCAAGCCCGGTGAGGAGACCGCGATGGAGGTCAAGTCGCGCCTGTACCTGCGCGAGAACGTGACCAAGCTGGGGCTGGCGCCGCTGACCAGCATGTACCTGTACGGCGAAAACCAGCCGTCGCCGGCGCAGGACTTCCGGCCCGAGGTGCATGACTCGGACGGCCTGTCGATCCACCTGGGCACGGGCGAATGGGTGTGGCGCCCGCTGGTCAATCCCAAGCGGCTGCTGGTGACGTCCTTCGCGGCGACCAACCCGCAGGGCTTCGGGCTGATGCAGCGCGACCGCAGCTTCAACAGCTACCAGGAACTCGGCGCGTGGTACGAGCGCCGGCCCAGCGGCTGGGTGCAGCCGCGCGGCAACTGGGGCTCGGGCCGGGTGGAGCTGGTGCTGATCCCGACGCCGGACGAGACCAACGACAACATCGTCGCGTACTGGGTGCCGGACAACCCGCCCAAGCCGAAGCAACCCTTCGACTATGAATACCGGCTGCTGTGGCAAAAGGACGGCGAACAACAGCCGCCGCTGTCGTGGGTGACCCAGACCCGTCTGGGCCAGGGCCAGACCCGCAACAAGGAGGACATGAGCTTTTCGCTGGTGGTGGACTTCGAAGGCCCGTCCTTCCGCAGGCTGCCGGCTGACGTTCGCATCGACCCGGTGGTTTCGGCCGATGCCAACGGTGAATTGCTGAAGACGTCGGTGCAACGCAATGAGGCGACCGGCGGCTGGCGCATGACCATGGTGATGCGACGCAAGGACGAAACCAAGCCGGTAGAGTTGCGCGGCTATCTTCGCAACGGCAATACAACCCTATCCGAGACGTGGAGCTACATCTTACCCCCCGGCTAAAGCAGCGACCGGCCCAGGCGGCGGCATGCGAGCGCTATGTCGACCGCCTGCCCGTATCGCCTGAAGTGCGCAGCGAACTGCTGGCAGACGGCCCAAGCGCCGCGGCCACGCCTGCCGCACCCCTGACACCCGTGGCATCCGGTGCCCCCGTGATATCCGTCACTCCGGACGGCCGCGACGCGCAGGACGCGATCGCGCGCCTGCAGTCGCGCCTTGCGGCCAAGGACACGCCGGCCGCGCAGGGCGGCAGCGCCTACGCCTCCGTTGGCCGCCGTTTCACGATGGCGTACGGCAATCCGCAGGTAGGCGGCGAATCGCTGCTGCAGCGGCGCGAAGACGGCACCGTCAAGGTCGACACCGGCCCCGAGCCCGAGCGCAGTTCGATGGTGCCGCGCCAGTGGCCGCCGCATATCGTCACCGGCTGGCTGCGCAATACCTGGCGCCGCATGCTGGGCCGCCCGCCGGTGCCCGAGACCTGGGACACCCTGCACGACGGCCCCGATGCCGAAGGCAAGTGGCACCCGGCGGGCTCGCACCGCCGCTGGTTCCTGCTGGGCCTGGTCGTGATCCAGACCGTGCTGGCCACGTACTTCATGACCAGCGTGCTGCCGTACCACGGCGCCGACCCGCTCGAGATCGCGGTCCTGGGGCTGTTCGCCATCCTGTTCTCGTGGGTGTCAGCCGGTTTCTGGACGGCGATGATGGGCTTCCTTGTGCTGGCCAAGGGCGGCGACCGCCACCTGATCTCGCGCTCGGCCGCGCCTGACGGGCCGCTCGCGCCCGAGGCGCGCACCGCGATCATCATGCCGATCTGCAATGAGGACGTGACCCGCGTGTTCGCGGGCTTGCGCGCCACTTATGAATCGATGGCGCGCACCAGCCACCTGGCCAACTTCGATTTCATCGTGCTGTCGGACAGCGGCAACCCCGACCTGCGCACCGCCGAGCACGATGCGTGGATGGAACTGTGCCGCGCGGTCGGCGGCTTCGGCCGCATCTTCTACCGCTGGCGCCGCCACCGCGTGAAGCGCAAGACCGGCAACGTGGCCGACTTCTGCCGCCGCTGGGGCAGCAAGTACCGCTACATGGTGGTGCTCGATGCCGACAGCGTGATGAGCGGCGACTGCCTGGCCACGCTGGTGCGGCTGATGGAAGCCAACCCCGGCGCCGGCATCATCCAGACCGCGCCGCTGGCGGTGGGCCGCGAAACGCTCTATGCGCGCGTGCAGCAGTTCGCCACGCGCGTGTACGGGCCGCTGTTTACCGCGGGGCTGCACTACTGGCAGCTCGGTGAATCGCACTACTGGGGCCACAACGCCATCATCCGCGTCAAGCCGTTCATCGAGCATTGCGCGCTGGCGCCGCTGCCGGGCCGTGGCCCGCTCTCGGGCGAGATCCTGTCGCACGACTTCGTCGAAGCCGCGCTGATGCGCCGCGCGGGGTGGGGCGTGTGGATTGCCTACGACCTGGAAGGCTCGTACGAAGAACTGCCGCCAAACCTGCTGGACGAGGTCAAGCGCGACCGCCGCTGGTGCCAGGGCAACCTGATGAACTTCCGGCTGTGGCTCAAGCAGGGTTTCCACGTGGTGCACCGCGCGGTGTTCCTGACCGGCATCATGGCCTACCTGTCGGCGCCGCTGTGGCTGCTGTTCCTGCTGCTGTCCACCGCGATGCTGGCCAAGCACGCGCTGGTGCCGCCGGAGTACTTCACGCAGCAGTACCAGTTGTTCCCGACCTGGCCCGAGTGGCATCCCGAAAAGGCGCTGGCGCTGTTCTCCGCCACCGCGACGCTGCTGTTCCTGCCCAAGCTGGCCAGCGTGGTGCTGCTGATGAAGCAGGCGCGGCGCTACGGTGGCGCGGTGCAGCTGTTCGCCAGCATGCTGATCGAGGTGCTGCTGTCCGCGCTGCTGGCGCCTACGCGCATGCTGTTCCACACCAAGTTCGTGATCGCGGCGTACAGCGGATGGGGCATCTCGTGGAAGTCGCCGCCGCGTGAAGACGCGGAGACGTCCTGGGGCGAGGCCTTCCGCCGCCACGGCTGGCATACCGCGCTGGGGCTGGCATGGGGCGGGCTGGTGTACTGGCTGAACCCGTCCTACGTGCTGTGGCTGCTGCCAATCGTCGGCTCGCTGGCGCTGTCGATCCCGCTGTCGGTGATGTTGTCGCGGGTGTCGTTCGGACGTGCCTCGCGCAATGCGGGGCTGTTCATGATCCCCGAGGAGACGCTGGTTCCGCGCGAGATCGTCGAGACGCAGCAGCATGTTGAGAATGCCGCGGAGACGCCGGACTTTGTCGATGCCGTGGTCGACCCGGTCACCAACGCACTGATGTGCGCGACCGCCACGCCGCGCACCATCCAGCCGGATTCGGCACGGAAGCGCCACGAGGGGCTGGTCGTGCATGCGCTGACCCATGGGCCGCGCGCGCTGACCCCGGCGCAGAAGCATATGCTGCTGGGCAACCCGTTCGCGCTGGCGCGCCTGCATGAACTGGTGTGGGGCTCGCCGCTGGCCGATGCCGGCTGGAAGGACACGCGCGTGCTGATGCGGCGCGCCGCCAACGTTCTGCCGCTGCGTCCGCGCGCGGCCTGAGGCACGCAGCCGAAAGCGGCAACAGCAGCAAAATCGACAACGGCCCGCTTCATGCGGGCCGTTGTCGTTGGCTGCAACCAATCTCCTGTTGCAACCGATTCTTGTTATCGTGTTCAGCGCAGCGCGGCGGTGCAGATCGGCGAGTTGATATAGACGTCGCCCACGCGGCGCTCGCCGCGGTCCTTGCGCGTCATATAGCGGAACATCAGGCTGACGCCAAGCTTGGTCAGGATTTCCACGTCGCGGTTTGCGCAGATATTGCGCTGCAGCGGCGCGGCGTAATTGACCTCGAAGCTGGCCAGGTCCAGCATCGGCCCGCGATAGTTGGTGAGTTCAAGCTGGAACAGCACGTGCTTGCCCGGGATCGACTGGCAGCGGCGCAGGCGCGTCTCGCCATCGATCTCGATCGGCAGGGCGTCGTTGAGCTGGCGGCAGGCGCGCGCCAGCACGTTGTCCGGGCGCGCGGTGCTGCGCAGAAGTTCGGGCACGCCCGCGGCGCCGGTGTTCTGGCCGGTGGCCGCGCCCTTGAGCATGCGCGACAAGGCCTCGGCTTCATCGATCACTGGGGCGACCGGCGCCGAGGCGGCGGCGTTGCGCGTCAGTGCCGGCGCGGCCGTGGCCATCAATGGCACGGGTAGCACCCACAGCAGCGCAGCCGCGAGTGCGGCCGGGCCAAGCGAAGCGGAAAGCGGCGTTTGTCGTATTCTCATGCAAGCTAACGTTGCCGGGACCGGTACTGTCGTCCGTCTCTGCGTGGCCGCCGGCGCTCTGGCGATCTCTCTCGCGCCGACAGGCTCGCATTGTACTCTCCACCCCGGCAGGCGTGAAAGGCACGGCACACTGCGAGGACGTCCGGATTGCATCGGGAGCGCGTTTTTGCTGCATGCATGCAAGCGCTTGCCTGATATCACTATCCAACAAAAATGCCAGGCATGCCATCTTCATCGAAGCCGGCGTTGGCGTGGCGTTGCCATGGTGCGCGACCGAACTTTCCGGCGCTCAACACCAGTTTTCCTGAACGACAGTTTCAAACCGCAGCACGCCCGAGCCGCAGCGTTTTCGTTATGCTGTGCAACAATTGTCCTTTGCACGCGTTGCACGGCCGGCTGTTTCACAAGCAGGCCGGCTGCGCGTGACCACCGCCGTTCCCGGATGCCTTCCATGTCTCGTTCTCCGAGCGCTGCCTCGCCGGCGCGCTTTCCCGCCTGGCTGCTGATCTGCGGCTCGCTGATGGCGATCGCGCCGCTGTCGATCGACATGTACCTGCCCAGCTTCCCGTCGCTGGCCGGCGATCTCGGCGTGGACATCGGCCAGGTGCAGCTCACGCTCGGCACCTTCCTGGTGGGGCTGGCGCTGGGGCAGGCGTTCTACGGGCCGTTCAGCGATCGTTTCGGGCGCAAGCCGCCGCTGTATGTCGGGCTGGGCCTCTATGTGGTGGCCGCCGTTGGCTGCGCGCTGGCGCGCAACGTGGAGTCGCTGATGCTGTGGCGCTTCCTGCAGGCGCTGGGCGGCTGCGCGGGCATGGTGATGGCGCGCGCGGTGATCCGCGACCGGCTCGAGGCGCATGAATCCGCGCGCGCGTTCTCGTCGCTGATGCTGGTGATGGGGCTGGCGCCGATCCTCGCGCCGATCCTCGGTGGGGCGATCCTGACGGCGTCGGGCTGGCGCACGATCTTCTGGGTGCTGGCGGCGGCCGGGACCATGATCCTGCTGCTGGTGCACTGGCGCATGGAGGAATCGCTGGACCACAGCCGTGCGGCGCCGCTGCGGCTCGGCACCGTGGCCAGGAGCTATGCCGAACTGCTGCGCGACCGCGAATTCCTGGGCTATTCGCTGTCAGCCGGCTTCGGCTCGGCGGGCATGTTCGCCTATATCTCCGGCTCGCCGTTCGTGCTGATCGAGCTGCATGGCATCGCGGCGTCGCACTACGGCTTTGTGTTCGGCGCCAATGCGCTGGGGCTGATCGCGATGTCGCAGCTCAATGGCCGGCTGGTGCGCGGCCGCTCGCTCGACCATGTGCTGGGGCGCGCGCTGCTGGGGGCGTGCGCGGCAGGGATCGGGCTGGCTGTCGCGGCGCTCGCGGGCGTGGCCGTGCTGCCGGTGCTGCTGGCCGGTTTTTTCGTCTTTATTGCGGCCCTGGGTTGTGTCACCCCGAATGCGTCGGCGCTGGCGCTGGCGCACCAGGGCCATCGCGCCGGCACAGCCTCGGCGCTGATGGGCACGCTGCAGTTTTCACTGGGCACGCTGGGCGGCGGTGCCGTCAGCGTGTGGCGCGACGGCACCGCGTTGCCGCTGGCGGTGGTGATGGCGGTATGCGGTATCGGCGCGGTGCTGATGCGGCATTACGGCCGCTCTGGCACGCGCTGATGCCGCCCGCCGACGTCGGCCAGCCTCAGGCCGCCGCGGCCTGCTGCACCACCACCATGTGCGCCGGCATGGGCGCGGCATAGCCGGCCTGGCCGAAGCATTCGCGGAGGACGCGGTTGGTGTCGAAATAGACCTGCCAATAGTGGTCGTTGTGGCAGTGGGGGCGTACCGCCAGTACCGGGCCGACCAGCGTGAACTCCAGGATCTCCACGTCGACGGGGGGCTCGGCCAGCACGTTGGGGATCTGTGCGATGCGCTCCTTCAACAGCGCCACCGCCTCGGCCACGTCGGTGCTCCCCGCCAGCTGCGCTTTCAGTTCCACGCGCCGGAATGCATTGGCCGTGAAGTTCTGGATGGTGTCGCTGAAGATCTTGTTGTTGCCGACCACGGTCTGGACGTTGTCGGGCGTGTCCAGGCTGGTCGCGAACAGGCCGATCTCGCGCACCGTGCCGGTGACGCCGCCGATGGTGACGAAGTCTCCGACCTTGAACGGCCGCAGCACCACCAGGAACGCACCTGCGGCGAAGTTCGACATCAGGCCCGACCAGGCCATGCCGATAGCCACGCCGGCGGCGGCAATCAGTGCGGCAAAGGTGGTGGTCTGGATGCCGAAGTAGCCGAGGATGCCGATCACCAGCACCACGTTCAGCGTCACGGTGACGATCGAGCCGACATAGCGCAGCAGCGTCGGATCGACCTTCTGCTTGCCGAGCGCGTTCTGCACCATGCGCACGACAAAGTGGATCAGCCATCGGCCAATGACCCAGAAGGCGAGGGCGGCGAGGATCTTGACCCCGAACTGCGTGGCATAGGCGACAACCAGGGTCTTGAGGTTGTCCAGCGTGGTGGCTTCCATCGGCGTTTCCTTTCGGTTTGGGGAGTCCGCCCGGCTGCCGGCGGCAACATCCATACCGATTTTGCCGGCTACTGGGTGCAAGCCCTGCGCGCTGACGCGGCGCAATACGAGGGCACGGCAATTATTGGAACGCCGTGCGGGGAAGTGCAAGCAAATAATCGTGAAGGCAAGCTGCGTCCGGGCAGCTTGCCTGTCTGAATCTGGCCGTCCCGCCGGGGTTACCAGTTGGTTTCACGCTCCGGTGTCGCGGAAATCCGATGCAGCGTCAGGTCGGCGCCATTGAATTCGCCCTCGGCGTCGAGCCGGATGCCCACCAGCTTCTTCAGCGTGCCGTATACCAGGGTGCCGCCGGCCAGCGCAATCGCGATGCCGAGCGTGGTGCCGATCGCCTGCGCGCCCAGCGACACGCCGCCCAGCCCGCCCAGCGCCTTCGCGCCGAAAATGCCCGCGGCGATGCCGCCCCAGGCGCCGCACAGGCCGTGCAGCGGCCACACGCCGAGCACGTCATCGATATGCCATTTGTTCTGCGCCAGCGTAAACAGGTAGACAAAGAGCGCGCCGGCCACACCGCCGGTGATCAGCGCCCCCAGCGGGTGCATCAGGTCCGAGCCCGCGCACACGGCCACCAGCCCCGCCAAGGGGCCGTTGTAGGCAAAGCCGGGATCGTTGCGCCCGGCCGCCCAGGCCGCCAGCGTGCCGCCGGCCATCGCCATCAGTGAATTGATTGCCACCAGGCCGCTGATCTTGTCGACCGTCTGCGCGCTCATCACGTTGAAGCCGAACCAGCCCACCGCCAGCACCCAGGCGCCCAGCGCCAGGAAGGGGATGTTCGACGGCGGATGGGCGCTGATGCGGCCATCCTTCTGGTAGCGCCCGCGCCGTGCGCCCAGCAGCAGCACCGCGGGCAGTGCGATCCAGCCGCCCACCGCATGCACTACCACGGAGCCGGCAAAGTCGTGGAACGGCGCGCCGGTCACGTGCGTGATCCAGTCCTGGATGCCGTAGCGCTGGTTCCAGGCTATGCCCTCGAAGAACGGATAGACAAAGCCCACCAGCACAAAGGTGGCGACCAATTGCGGATTGAAGCGCGAACGCTCGGCAATACCGCCCGAGATAATCGCCGGAATGGCCGCGGCAAATGTCGCCAGGAAAAAGAACTTGACCAGTTCGTAACCGCTTTTCTGGGCCAGGGTTTCTGCGCCGGCCATGAATTGCACACCATAGGCGATGGTGTAGCCAATAAAGAAATAGGCGATTGTCGAAACCGCAAAATCCACCAGAATCTTCACCAGCGCATTGACCTGGTTCTTCTTGCGCACCGTGCCCAGTTCGAGAAAGGCAAAGCCGGCGTGCATGGCCAGCACCATGATGGCGCCAAGCAGTATAAACATGGCGTCGGTGCCAGTCTTCCAGTTGTCCATAGTCACCTCATGCTCAAAATGGGAGCGTGGGTATGCAAAAAGCATTCCAGCTTTCGCTGCATCCTGGTGCTCATTGCACCTTCCTGAGCAAAACCGCACCGGAATGCCGCGTGGCAAGCTTGCGGAGACGGGGTGAAAATCGGAAACGGCTGGTCGGCGGGGCCTGGAATGCGCCAGAATGGAGCCTTGGTGCGAGGTCTGGTTGATCCGTTGTGGTGCAGCGCCCCAAGAGTGGGCATATGTTCCATCGCGGGTAGGGACGGTCGTGGCAGTCGCAGCCGAGATTCCCAGGCAAACGCTACAGCCCGGGAAATCGCGCCGCTGGCAAGCGGAAAAAGAGTGGGAAATTGACCGCTAACCGGCCTCAATCAAGGATTTGCGGGTTTTTTCGTTGCATTGGTGCCACTGGGGATTGCTCAACGCGCGAAGGGCAGATTAGACTGCGCCGATCGATGGCTTGCCGCCAGGCCAGCTCATCGGTGACGACGACCAACAAGGGAAATCAGCCATGAATAAAGGTGAACTGGTATCGGCCATTGCCGCGGAAGCAGAACTGAGCAATGCCGCTGCCGAGCGTGCGCTCAACGCAGCGCTGGACAGTATCAAGAAGGCAGTGGCCAAGGGTGACTCGGTGACGCTGGTGGGCTTCGGCAGCTTCAGCGCCGGCAAGCGCGCCGCCCGTACCGGCCGCAACCCGCGTACCGGCGAAACCATCAAGATCCCGGCCGCCAAGACGGTCAAGTTCTCTGCCGGACAGGGTTTCAAGGACGCCGTGAACAAGAAAAAGTAAGTGGTCTGCGTCCACAGCTAGAAGAGCGGCCTGGCAGGCCGCTTTTTCTTTTGGGGCCGCCTGGGCACACCAGTGCCGCTGCGCTCGGGTTAAACTGCCGGCGCGCCCGGGTCGTCGTCAGTGCCGCCCCGGCCATCCAGCCCCCGCAATCCCCGACTCCGCATCATGAACGACCAGTCCCACCAGCTTTCCATGACCGTGCTGATGACGCCGGACATGGCCAATTTCTCCGGCAACGTCCACGGCGGCACCATCCTCAAGTACCTGGACATGGTCGCCTACGCCTGCGCCAGCCGCTACGCCGGGCGCTACGTGGTCACGCTGTCGGTCGACCAGGTGGTGTTCCGCCAGCCCATCCACGTGGGTGAGCTGGTGACCTTCCTGGCCTCGGTCAACTACACCGGCCGCAGCTCGATGGAAATCGGCATCAAGGTGGTGACCGAGAACATCCGCAGCAAGCTGGTGCGGCATACCAACAGCTGCTACTTCACCATGGTGGCCGTGGATGACAACGGATCGCCCGCCGAGGTGCCGCCGCTGGAGCCGCGCGACGAGGTGGAGCGCCAGCGCTTTGCCGCCGCGCAGCAGCGCCGCGCGTTGCGCCAGGAAATGGAAAAGCGCCACGACGACATCAAGACGTCAGTGACCTGAGGAGCGCGGGCCCAGCCATGAAGTCCAATCGCATCCGTACCATCCTGGCCGCGGCCGCCTGCGTGGCGGCGGCGACAGGCGCGCAGGCCGAGGAGATTGGCAGCGTCAGCACCAATTTCCGCATGACCGGCTCCGACAAGGTGGTGATCGAAGCCTATGACGACCCCCAGGTGGACGGCGTGACCTGCTACGTGTCGCGCGCCCGCACCGGCGGCATCAAGGGCCAGCTCGGCATGGCAGAAGATCCGCCCGAGGCCTCGATCGCCTGCCGGCAGGTCGGCACCATCGCCTTCAAGGCGCCACTCAAGCAGCAGGACAACGTCTTCTCGGAGCGCATGTCGATCCTGTTCAAGACGCTGCACGTGGTACGCGCGGTTGACCGCAAGCGCAATACGCTCGTGTACCTGACGTATTCCGACCGCATCGTCAGCGGCAGCCCGCAGAACAGCGTGACGGCCGTGCCGGTGCCGGCCGGCACGGTGATCCCCGTCAAGTAACAGGCCCCGGCAGCGCGCCGCTCAGGGCGCCAGCGCCGCCGTTTCCGCCTGGCAGTCGCGTGCCGGTCGGGCGCCACTTGCACGTACCGCGGCCACTTCCTGGCGGGCCTTTTCCAGGTCGGCGCGGAACACCGGGTCGGCATGCAGCCGCGCCACGGTGGCCGCGGCCATCATGCGGCCCTCGTTGACATCGCTCTGCCAGTGCACATTGCACACCACGCGGCTCTGGCCGAACGCGCGCCCCCGCGCCAGGATGTCATTGGCACGCTCCGGCTCGACCTCGGCCAGGATCAATGCCCAGGCCCAGCCGATCGCGCTGTGGCCGGACGGGTAGGAGCCGTCCTTTTCCAGGTGGGCGCTTTCGGCCGGCGTGCACATCTGCGTCTTGTTGGCGACGAACGGGCGCGTGCGCTGGTAGCGGTTCTTGGCGCCGTAGGTGGACAGGCCGGCATCGACCAGGCTGCGGCGCAGCAGCATGTAGAGGTAGGGCGTGTCCTTCTCGCTGACCGGCACGCCGAGCGCGCACGAGAACGCCGTGGCTGCCTGCGGGAATTTCAGCACGGCATCGTCGCTGGCCAGTTGCCAGCGCGGCGAACCGCGCAGCGTGCCGGCCTGGCGCGCCGCATCCTCATCCATCGCCAGGGCCGCCGAACCCTGCGCCGGCGGCGTGGGCAGCAGCTTCAGGCTGTCAGGGCGCGCTTCGGCCGCCAGGTAGCCGGCCGGCACGCCCGGGCGCAACTCGGGCACCGCGGACAGGTTGGTGCCGCCGGCCGCGCAGCCCGCGAGCAGCGCGGCCAGTGCCACGGCGGCGATTTGCCGCATCGGATGCAATGGGGCTCGATTCAATTGGTCGTGTCCTTGTTGTTGGTGGCATCGAACAGCTTGCGCAGGTTCGACTTCAGTATCTTGCCATTGGCATTGCGCGGCAGCATCTCCGGGAACACCAGGATGCGCACCGGCACCTTGAACGCCGCCAGCCGTTTGCGCACGAACTCCTGCAGCTCGGCTTCGGTCGCCTGCATGCCGGGCTTGATGCTGACCACCGCGGCGGGTTCTTCGCCCAGCGTCCGGTGTGCGAGCCCAACCACGGCCGCGTCCACCACCGCGGGATGCTCATACAGCGCGCTTTCCACCTCGATGCAGTAGATGTTCTCGCCGCCGCGGATCAGCATGTCTTTCATGCGGTCGACGATATAGACGTAGCCTTCCTCGTCCAGCCGGGCGATATCGCCGGTGCGCAGCCAGCCGTCGACAAAGGTCTGCGCCGTGGCCTCGGGCTTGTTCCAGTAGCCGCGCACGACATTGGCGCCGCGCGCCATCAGCTCGCCGGTTTCGCCTGGCGGCAGCGCATCGCCGCGTCCGTCGACGACTTTCATTTCGCCGATCGGCAAGGCCGGGCCGCTGCTGTCCGGGCGCATCTCGTACTCTTCCGCGCTGTGGCTGGTAAAGGTCGACGAGGTTTCCGTCATGCCCCAGCCAATGCCTGGCGCGGCCTGCGGAAAGACCTCGCGGATGCGCCGCACCAGCTCGGGCGAAGCCGGCGCGCCGCCATAGTTGACGTTCTCCAGCGACGACAGGTCGAAGCGCGCGCGCTCCGGATGCTCCAGGATCTGCCACGCGATGGTGGGCACGCCGCCGGCCGAAGTGCAACGCTCGCGCTCGATCAGCCCCATGCCGCGCAGTGCGTCCCAGCGGTGCATCAGCACGATCTTGGCGCCGGTCGCCAGCGCGCCGTTGAGCACCGCCATGCAGCCGGTGACATGGAAGAACGGCACTGCCAGCAGCGCGGCCTTCTGCGGTGCGGCGGGGTCGGGCGCGGGGATCGGCTCGCCCCGGCGCAGCAGGTTGCGGATCACGCTGAAGCTGCCGGCGGCGACCACCGAAGCAGAATTGCGGTGCGTACCGAGCGCGCCCTTGGGTTTGCCGGTGGTGCCCGAGGTGTAGAAGATGGTGGCGTCGTCTTCCGGATCGATCTCGACCTGTGGTGGTGCCTGGTCCCGCAGCGTTGCCCAGGCAACAGGGGGGCCGATCACGTTTTCCAGCGGCACCACGCGCGCCTCGGCCACCGTGCCGCCGGCGCGCGACACGTAGACGCGTTCCAGCGCCGGGCAGGCCGGCAGGTGCTCCAGGATCCGGTCGAGCCGTTCGGCATCGACGATGGCCACGCGGCTGCCGGAATCTGCCAGGCCGTATTGGAGCTCCGCTCCGCTCCACCACGCATTGAGCGGCGTCACGATCGCGCCGGTGAGCAGCGCACCGTAGAACGCCACCGGCCACTCCGGCAGGTTGCGCATGGCCACTGCGACGCGATCGCCCTTGCGCACGCCGTCGCGCACCAGCGCATGGGCCAGCGCAATGGCGGCGCGCTGGAAGGCATCGTAGGAAACGCGCTCGTCCTCATAGACCACGAAGGTGCGGTCGGCAAAGGCGCGCGTGGCCAGGAACAGCTCGCGCAGCGTGTGCGGGGCGTTTTTCCAGACCTTGGTGGGGATGCCGCGGATCGTGCGCGTTTCGGTTTCGAACGGCGCGCCGGGCGCGGTAAGCCGGGCGTGGGCCTCGGCCAGGGACATGACCGGCCAGCTGCCGGCCACTTGCGGATTGCTCGACATGACTGCCTCCCGGAACTGCACTGCAGGTTGAGGGAAATGCAGGAAAGCGGCGGGCGCCGGTCTCGCCGGCGTCCGCGCAACGCTTGCGTCAAAAGCTCAGATGGTCACGCCGCCGTCGACGACCAGGGCCTGCCCGGTCATGAAGGTGCTGGCTGCGGAGGCCAGGTAGACGGCTGCGCCGGCGATTTCGACCGGCTCGCCGATACGGCGCAGCGGGGCGCCCTGGGTGGATTGCTTGTAGCGCTCCGGGTCTTCCCACAGCGCCCGCGCGAAGTCGGTCTTGATCAGCCCCGGCGCGATGCAGTTCACGCGCACGTTGTGCGGGCCGAACTCGACCGCCAGGTTGCGCGCCAGCTGGAAGTCGGCGGCCTTGGAGATGTTGTACACGCCGATGGTGGGCGAGCCGCGCAGGCCGCCGATCGACGACACGATGATGATGGAGCCGTCCTTGCGGTCGATCATCTGCGGCGCCACCATCTGGATCAGCCAGTGGTTGGAAATGACGTTGTTGTCCAGCACCTTGCGGAACTGGTCGTCCGTCACGCCGCTCATGGGCCCGTAGTACGGGTTGGACGCGGCATTGCAGACCAGCACGTCGATCTTGCCGAACACGCGGTTGGTCTCGTCGACCAGGTGCTGCAGGTCATCCTTGGACGAGATATTGGCGGGGACCGCGATCGCGGTGCCGTCGCCGTGGCGGGCGTTGATGGCGTCCACCACTTCCTGGCAGGCCTCGGCCTTACGCGAAGAAATGACGACTTTGGCGCCCTGTACGGCCATCTGCTCGGCGATGGCGCGGCCGATGCCGCGCGAGGAGCCGGTGACGATGGCAACCTTGCCCGTCAGATCGAACAATGACATGGAGTCTCCTGTATGGCTGCGCCGGCATCAGGGGCCGGCTTTGTGCAGGCGGCATGTGCCGCGCTGTTGTCCTGGCGATGCGCCACGCGGGCGGCATCGACGGGACATTATGGTGGCGCCTGTGCACCCAGTCCACAGCCCCAGGGGGCGCGCGCGAGCCATATCAGTATTCTTTCTGAGGGCAATGCGCGCCGTGCATGGCAGCATGCCGCACAGCGGAACGCCGGTGCGGATCAGGCGCTTCAGGGGGACGTGGAGCCAGCCAGCAGCGGCGGCAGGGCGGCCATCAGCGCGCGGCGCAGCACATCGTCCAGTTGCAGGCCGAAGCGCGCCGACAGCACCTGCAGCACGGCCTCGGGCGTTTCCAGCCGCTGGCGCCGCACCGTGCCGTCCGGATCGCGCTCGGCCAGGTCGCCATCGGCCAGCGTCACGCGCGTACCGCCGTCGGTGCGCGCGGCCATCAGCCGGTGCAGGAATATGCTGTCCGGATGCGTCGACATGTACCAGTTGCGCGGCACGAAATCGATCCACGGCTGCGGCGTCAGGTCGAAGCGGTAGACCTTGATCCAGCCGGCATCGCCACGCGCCTCGAGGTCATAGCTGTGGAAGGCGGTGCCAGCCGCTTCGGACGGAGACGAGACCAGCCGGTAGGGAAAGCTGTCATCGGTGGGCGCCGACAACGGCATCGCCCGGAACGGCGTGGGGCCGCCAAAGCCGACATCGGCCAGATAGCTTTGATGCGCCACTTCCACGCGCAGCAGCATATGCGAGGTGACGGTCGGCACGTCTTCCGGCATGCCCCAGCGCACGCGCGCGGCCAGCGGCGTCACGGGGTAGCCGAGCGCCGCCAGCGCGGCCGCCAGCAGCGTGTTGAGTTCGAAGCAATAGCCGCCGCGCCGCTGCGTGACGAGCTTGTCGAAGACCGCGTCCAGCTCGATGCGCACCGGCCGGCGCAGCAGCGGGTCGACATTCTCGAACGGGATGCTGGCCAGGTGCGCGGCCAGCACGGTATCCAGCGCTTCCAGCGTGGGCGAGGGCGGGGCGGCGATGCCCAGCCGCGCGAGAAAGGCGTCCAGTTGCGGCGCGTCGAGCGAGATCATGGCGTGTGAGGCTCCGATGCGAATGGGTCAGTTGAGCGCTTCCAGCGCGGGCAGGTCGAGCAGTTCGATGCCGCCGTATTCGAGCCGCAGCAGGCCACGTGCTTCCAGTTCGCGCAGCGCGTGGTTGACGGTCTGGCGCGACAGCCCGAGCATCTGCGCGAGCTGCTCTTGCGGGATGCGCACGCGCTGCGCTGCATGCGCCTGCACCGGCAGGTTGCCGTAGCCGCGTGCGATCGCGGCCAGGCGCCGGGCAATGCGTGCCGGCGGCGGCAGCAGCTGCGCCTCTTCGACATAGTCGAAGGCCTGGCGCGTCTTGGCCGCCAGCAACTGGCCAAACGCCTGCCACCACGCCGGCTGCTGCGCGAGCCGCCGTTCCAGGGGCGCGCGCGGCACGTGCCACAGCGTGGTGGCGCTGACCGCACGAGCATCGTGCGTACGGGGCAGGCCGTCGAACAGGCAGATCTCGCCAAACCAGGTGCCGGGCTCCAGCAGCCCGAGCAGCGCCGCCTTGCCGGATTCGCCGCTGGCGTGGATCTGCACGGTGCCGCTGGCGACACAGTACAGGCCGTCGAAGCGGTCGCCGCGGGCAAACAGCGTTTCGCCCGGCACCAGGCGGCGCAGGGTGCCGTCATCGAGCAGTGCCTGTTGCAGCGCTGGTGGCAGCTGGCTGAACCAGGTGCCGGTGCGCACCGCCGCGAGCGGGTCGTCATGTTGCGATGCGGTGCCGGGCAGCGCGGCGTTGGCGGAATGCGCGTGGGGGCGTTGCGGAGGGGGCGCCAGTCCCATGCCGGTCTCCTGTCTGGTTATCCCGCTTGCGCGGGGGCTTGCGCCGGCGTGTCTGCCAGCACACGCAACGGCATGCTGTAGCGCAGCGGACTGTCAAAAACCTGACAGACCTGGCCGGCACGCGCCCACTACTATAAATCCACATCGCGCACGCCGTGCAGCAGCGGACGGCAGCGACCGGCGCCAACGCCGCGCCGGACGCGCACGCCCGCGCACAAAGGAGACGCCCCCGTGAAAACCCTGATCGAACACCTGGCCAACTATGCCGCTTACCACCGCGACCCGCGCAACGTCTTCACGCATTTCATCGGCATCCCGATGATCGTGCTGGCGGTGACGACGCTGCTGGCACGCCCGGCGATGGCGCTGGGCGACGGTTCGGCCTACATGACGCCGGCGATGCTGGTGTACATCTTGTCTTGCCTGTTCTACCTGCGCCTGTCGCTGGGCTTCGGGGTGGCGATGGCGGCGATCCTGGCGGCGTTTCTCTATGGCGGTGCGCGGATTGCCGCAATGACGACCGTCTGGTGGCTGGTAATCGGCATCGGGTTGTTCGTGGTGGGCTGGATCATCCAGTTCGTCGGCCACTACTACGAGGGGCGCAAGCCGGCCTTTGTCGATGACCTGGTCGGGCTGCTGATCGGCCCGCTGTTCCTGGTGGCCGAAACCGCCTTTGCACTGGGCCTGGCGCACGATACGCGCGAGGCCATGGCGGCCCGCACGCAATGAGCCGCGCCAAGGTAGTCTCTACGGCAATCTCTAAGGCAATCTCTAAGGCAGTCCCGCCGGCAGCCGCAGGCGCGCCGCCAGCCCGCCCAGCGGGCTCGAGGCCAGCGCCAGGCTGCCTTCATACAGCGCGGCGATCTCGGTAACGATCGCCAGGCCCAGCCCGCTGCCGGCAGCCGTTTCATCCAGCCGGCCAAAGCGTGCGGAGGCCAGTTCGCGCGCCTGTTGCGGCATGCCGGGGCCATCGTCTTCCACCAGGATTTCCAGCGCCCCATCCGCTTCGCGCAGCGTGACTTGCACGCGCGTGCGGGCCCACTGGCAGGCGTTGTCGAGCAGGTTGCCAAGCATCTCGACCAGGTCCTGCCGATCCCCGGCAAAGTGTCCTTCGCCCGCCACCGTCAGCGCCAGCGCGCGCTCGCCGTGCAGCCGCGACAGCGCGCGCGTCAGTTCCCGCACGGCCGGGCCGGCGTCGATGCGCACGCCTCGTGCCGCGGCAGCGCCAGCGGCACGGGCGCGCGCCAGGTGGCGGTCGACCTGCCGGCGCATCGCTTCGACCTGCGCCGCAACGGCTTGCGCAGCCGCGCCCGGCAGCGCCGCGGCCTCGTTGGCCAGCACCGCCAGCGGCGTCTTGACCGCATGCGCCAGATCCGCCGCCTGTCCCCGCGAGCGCTCCAGCGCCTGCGCATTGCGTGTGAGCAGGGCATTGATCTCGGTCACCAGCGGTTCCACTTCCGTGGGCCAGGCGCCGCCCAGGCGCGCCTCGCGCCGGGCCTGCATCGCGCCCAGTGCGCGGCGCAGCCCTGCCAGCGGGGCGAGCCCGAACTTCACCTGCGCGGCCACGGCGAGCATCAGCCCCAGCCCCAGCGCCGTCAGCGACCACACCAGCGTGCGGTCGAAGCTGCGGCGCGCGGCGCGCAGTTCGGTCCGGTCCAGCGCCACGGAGACATCCACCGGCGTGTCGGACGATGCCAGCACCAGCCGCCGCGACACCACCAGCAGCGACTGGTGGCTGGGACCGGGACGCACGTCGGCCTGGGTGCCGGCCACGTGCCGTTCCACTATCACCGGCATCTCCGTATCCCACAGCGAGCGCGAACGCAGCAGCGCGCCGGGCGCGCGCGCCTGCCAGTAGGCGCCGGAATAAGGCAGCTCGTAGCGGGGATCGGCAGGGGTGCGCGTGAGCACCAGCTTGCCGTCGGCGCTCCAGTCCAGCGCCGCGGCCAGGCTTGCCAGCTGGTGGTCGAGCTGGCGTACATAGGTCTGGTTGACGTGGCGCTCGAACAGCGTCGACAGCAGCCAGCCGCTGACGCCCAGCGCCCCGGCGAGCCAGATCGCGGCCACCACCAGCAGGCGCAGCGCGAGGGAGCGGCGCAGGCGGGCGGGCATCTAGGGCTGCGTGCCGGCAGGCGGGCGCAGCCGGTAGCCCTGTCCGCGCACGGTTTCGATCACGTCCACGCTAAGCTTGCGGCGCAGCCGGCCGACAAAGACCTCGATGGTATTGCTGTCGCGGTCGAAGTCCTGCGCGTAGATATGTTCCGTCAGCGTGGTCTTGCTGACGATGGCGCCGGGGTGGTGCATCAGGTAGTCCAGCACGCGGAATTCATGCGAGGTGAGCACCACCGGCACGCCGTCCACGGTGACGCTGCCCGCGCGCGGATTCATCCGCACGGGGCCACATTGCAGCTCCGGTGTGGGCATGCCGTGCGCACGCCGGATCAGCGCGCGGACGCGCGCCAGCAGCTCTTCCATGCGGAACGGCTTGGCGAGATAGTCGTCGGCGCCGGCGTCGATGCCTTCGACCTTCTCGGTCCAGCTGTCGCGCGCGGTCAGGATCAGCACCGGCACGTTGACCTGCGCGGCGCGCCAGCGGCGCAGCACCGAGAGCCCGTCCAGCCGCGGCAGGCCGAGATCGAGGATGACGGCGTCGTAAGGTTCCTGCTCGCCCAGGTGGCAGGCGTCCACGCCGTCGGCGGCCGTGTCGACCGCATAGCCGGCGTCGGCCAGGCTGGCGCGGACCTGCGCGCAGAGGGTGGGTTCGTCTTCGACCAGCAAGATGCGCATCAGCGTCTCCCTGCGCTCACCGCTTCTTGCGCGCCTCTTCCAGCCCACGGCCCTTGGCCTTGAGCAGGGCGGCGGTGCGCGCGTCGTATTCGAGCTTGGCCACCGAGCCGCCCGGCAGCAGCAGTTTGACCTCGTACTGCCAGATGCCGTCGTCGCGGTCCAGCTCGACGCCGATCACGTCGCCCGCGTACTGGCTCGACACGGTCTCCAGGATGCGCGACAGCGGCAGGATTTCGCCCGACTGTACCGCCGCGCGGGCGCGGTCGGCATCCTTGTCGGCATGCGCGGCCGGCACGCTCGCCAGCACCAGCAGAGCGAGCGCGCCGGCCATCAGCACGCGGGCAGGGCGGCGCAGCAGCGCCGCAGAGTATCGCTTCATGGCTCGAAGTTTGCATCAAAAAGCCTGAACGCGGGCTGAACGGAAGCCTCAGGCCGCGTTCAGCTGCCGGTGCCCACAATGCCGCCATCCCAGCCAAGGAGCCCGGCCATGCCGCACCCGCAGACCCTCGCCCGCCATCTTCCATCGCCGCCGACGCGACGGCTGCGCACTTTGGCGTTGGCCGTCGCCGCGCCGTTTTCGCTGCTGACCGTGGCGAGCATCTTCGGCATGCAGGTCGAACTGCCGGCGCTGTGGTACGCATGGCAGCATGCCGATGCGAGCCTGCCGATGATCGCGCTCGGCGCCCTGGTTGCGGGTCCGCTGCTCGCGTTTTGCGTGGGCGAGTGAATGAAAAACGCCGCGCTACGGCATCGCATCGCACTGCGCGCGGGGCGTTTTCGCGGCCGCCGCAAACACGAAAGCGGGGGGACGTAGGCCTTCTTCGCGTTTCCACTGAGGCAAAGCCGCGACAAAACACGGGGTTTTCACGGGGTTTTGCGTTTCGCATGCACGAAAACCCCTTGACTTACGGCTGTTTCCGCTATGATTCAGTGGGCGCCGACAGGGCGATTCAGCAGCGCTGCCAAGCAATGCAAAACGATCCGCCGGCATCCATTGTTCAACTCATGTATATCGATATGGCGACCAAAGCGAAACCGACCGCGAAGACTGCAACCAAGCCCGCTGCCAAGAAGGCCGCGGCAACCAAGGCACCCGTAAAGGCTGCCGCCAAGAAGGCCGCGCCGGCCAAGAAGGCTGCTCCCGCTGCTGCGCCCGTTGCGCGCCCGCTGAAGGACACCTTCAACAAGTCGAGCCTGGTCGCTCACCTGGTAGCCCAGACCCAGCTGGAAGCCAAGGCCGTGAAGACGGTGCTGGCCCACCTGGAAAACACCATCGTCAGCGCGCTGAACAAGAAGGGCGCCGGCGAATTCACGCTGCCCGGCCTGCTGAAGGTCACGGCCCAGCAAGTGCCGGCCAAGAAGAAGCGCTTCGGCAAGGACCCGTTCACGGGCGAAGAGCGTTGGTTCCCGGCCAAGCCTGCCAGCGTCAAGGTCAAGGTCCGTCCGCTGAAGAAGCTGAAGGACGCCGCAGCCTGATCTGCGCCACGTTGTCCTGATGAAGAAGGAGCCGCTTGCCGGCTCCTTTTTTTCTGTGCGCTGGCACCGTTGGTGCCGCGCGCACATGCTGTCGCCGCCGGCGCAGACCGGCGCATGGGGGAGAGAACATGCCCAGTTTGCAATGCCGCCTGTGGCGGATGGCCTTGCGCCTGGTGCGCCGCAAGCAGCGGTTTGCCAGCGCGCAGGCGCTCCATGATGAAATCCACCGGCGCCGCGAGGCCGGCCGGGCCTTTCCTTCAAAGCGCCTGTGCGCCCGGCATGCGGTCAGCCTGGAGCGGGTGGGGGGGATGGCGGTCTATACCGTGCAGCCCAGGGCCGCGGCGGCCTCGGGGAAAGCGCGCCACATCCTGTACCTGCACGGCGGCGGCTACGTGTTCGACATCGTCAGCCAGCACTGGGATTTCATCGGCAAGCTGGTCGACGCGCTCGGCTGCGCCGTGACGGTGCCCATCTATCCATTGGCGCCGGAGCACACCCATCGCGATGTTTTCGGCGCCATGCTGCCGCTGTGGCAGGCCATGCAGCAGCGCTATCCGGATGCCGACCTGACGGTGATGGGAGACTCCGCCGGAGGCGGCATGGCACTGGCGTTGGCGCAGGTGCTGCGTGACTGCGCCCAGCCGCTGCCGCGCCGCCTGGTGCTGCTGTCGCCGTTCCTGGACGCTACCGGAGAGAACCCGGGTATCGATGCATTGGAACCGTTCGACCCGATGCTGTCGCGCCCCGGGGGCATCGAATGCGGGCGGGTCTATGCCGGCGCCGACCCGGTGACGCTGCCGCAGGTCAGCCCGATGCGCGGCGTGCTGCGCGGGCTGCCGCCGACCACCCTGTTCATCGGCACGCACGACATCCTGCTGCCGGACTGCAGGCGCTTCCGCGAGCTGGCGCAGGAGCAGGGCCTGCCGCTGCAGTATTTCGAATATGAGGGGATGTTCCACGTCTGGATGCTGCTGCCGATGCCGGAGGCAGACGCGGCATTCGCCCAGATCGTGCAAGCGGTGCGGCGAGATGACTCGCCCGGCACGGCCGCTGCCGCCCATGCGGTGCATACCGCCGATGCGGCGAAGGAAGTGATGGATGCGGGATGACGAGGCGCGCCGGGCTTTGCCAACTGGCGCGGATTTAATCCACGTCAAACGGGGGCCCCGGACTCCCCCATAGAATCGGTCAGGTCATGGGTGCGGGGGCGCTCCCCATGACGCAGCTCCCGGCGTCTTCCCCGGAAGCTTCCGCCCGCGGCCGCAATGGTCGCGGGCTTTTTATTTGGCAGCCATTTGCCAGCGGCTCAGGCCACCACCTGCTTGGCGAAGGTCGCGCGTTCCATCTCGCAGACCTCCACCGAGACCTGCACGTTCCGCCCGCCGTCGGCGCCGGTGCGCACCGCTTCGGCAATCACGTCGCACACCGACTGCGCCAGCGCCTGACGCACGGCAGTGTCGCGGCCGTCAAGGATCGACAAGCGCGCATGGACGAATGCCCGCTCCACGGCATCCACGCCCTGCCGGTACGTCTGCAGGGTGATGCAGCGCGACTTGATGTCCGCCTCCTGGAACTGCCCCGAGGCCAGCAGCGCCGCATTGGCTTCATCGAGCAGCTCGTCCGGCGAGCAGTTCAGGCGGGTGTTTTCGGTGAGTTCGATGACGAGGTGCGGCATGGTGGCGTTCTAAGCAATAGTCGACTGTGGGCGGCGCAAGTGCCGGCGCAAGCCAGCATGATACGGGATCGTTGCGCTGGAGTAAGCTCACATGGTCGTCACACGATCCCGCATGCGTCGGCCAGACACCATGGAAATGTTCAGCCTTGATCTCGTGCTGCGCCTGCTTGCCGGGCTCCTGACCGGTGCCCTGATCGGGCTGGACCGCAACCTGCGCGGCAAGGCGGCCGGCATGCGCACGCTCGGTCTGGTGTCGCTCGGCGCGGCCACCGCCGTGTGCCTGGTGACGCTGGGCGGGCATCCGCCGGATGCGCTGTCGCGCGTGCTGCAGGGGGTGCTGACCGGTATTGGCTTCCTGGGGGTGGGCGTGATCGCCAAGCATGGCACGCACGCGCGTCCGCAGGGGCTGACCACCGCCGCCGCGATCTGGCTGGCCGCAGTGCTGGGCGCGGCGGCCGGGGCAGGGTATTACGTGGTCACGGGAACTGCGCTGCTGCTGGGCATGGCGCTGCTGTGGCTCGGCGGACGTTTCGAAGTGGCCCTGCACCGGGTGCTGGAGGGGCACAACGGCACAGATCTGCGCCACAAGCATGAGGACCGTGCGCAGCGGGACGAGGCCGATCCCGGCAAGACCCGCGACCGCAGCGGCGATGAAGAGCCGTGAGATGCCTGCCGCCGTTCAGGCTTTTGGGGAACCCAGTGCGGCCTCGATGCGCGCGCCAGCGATCTTGCCCGACGGCGCAGCCGGCAGGTGCTCCGTCGAGCATGCCGGCGCGCGGCTGATGCTGTATCTCGACGACGCCTTTGGCTGGGGCCGGCGCCAATGCAAACGGGGCGCCATGGCGGCGCCCCGTTCGTCCTGCGGCGGTATCAACGTGGCAACAACGCGCTTTAGGCGTGCGCCAGCCTTTGTTCCAGCTCGTTGCCGGCGCGCGCCGCGCTGTTGAAGCGCTCAGGATTTTCGCGAGCCAGTTGCTGCAGTTGCGCGAGCTTCGCCTTCAGGTCCGGGTCCAGGCGCGGTGCGGGCGCAACGGTGGAAGGGCAGGCAATGCCCAGGATATCGAGGGCCTGCTGGAAGTTCTCGACGGTCAGGCCGACGGCCGGGTCCACGCTCACCAGGTGTGCGCGCTGCGGCTCAGGGATCGATTCCGGCGCCGCGCACGACATGATCACGTAGTGGATCGGGGCGTTGCCCTGGGCAAAATATGCGGCGATTTCAGCGCCGTGGCCACCTGCGGCCGGCGGCGTCATGCCTTCGACCTGCAGATCCAGCTGCTGCAGGATCGCAGCCGGCGTGCCGCGGCGCCAGGCGTCGGACACCACCACGCGCGCACCGGCCACGCCGAACAGCCGGCGGACGAAGCCCAGTGCCACGGGATCGAAAAACCTGACGTCGCGCACCGTGCCCGAATCCGGGATGCCGCCGAGGCGGGCGCGGGAGCGGTCGGAGTACAGGACGCCGGGGATGTCCAGCATGATGATTCGTTCAGCCATGATTTCCTGTGCGGGTGCCAGATCAGTTGGTGTGAGGCAAGATTACCCGCCAGGACGGGGCTGACACGTAACCGGCGCCCGTCTAGTTGAAACATATCTGTAACTTTGTCGAGCAAGACGTAAATGCCGGTTACCCCGGCATGTCAGATGTTTCATGCAGACACATCTACCCGACACATTCCCCACAAAAGGCTAGAAACGGAAGCGCGCCACATCGTCGGCAAGTGCCGCCGCCTGGTGATCCAGCCGCGCTGCCTGGTCCGCCAGTTCGCCGACCAGCGCCGCATTCTGCTGCGCCGTCTGCCGCAGCTGCGACACCGACTGGCCCGCCGCCTGCACGCTGCCGGCCTGCTCGTCGGCGAGGGTGCGCAGCGCTTCGGCCAGTGTGTGGCTGTGCTCGACGGTGGCGGCAATGCGGTCCATCGCCGCCACCACGTTGCCGCTCAGGCGCGCGCCTTGCTCGATCTCGTCGGTGGCGGTGCCGATGATGGCGCCGATCTCGCGCGCCGCATCGGCACTGCGCTGCGCCAGCGCACGCACTTCCTGCGCGACCACCGCAAAGCCCCGGCCCGCGGGGCCGGCGCGGGCCGCTTCCACGGCGGCATTGAGCGCGAGGATATTGGTCTGGAAGGCGATGCCCTGGATCACGCCGACGACCTCGGCGATATGGCGCGAGTGGCCATGCAGCGCGTCCATGGCGCCGCGCATCTGCTGCACCACGTCGGCGCCGGCGTCGGTGGCCGCGCGTGCCTGGCTGGCCATCTGGCTCGATTCGGTGGCCTGCGCATGGGCCTCGGCCACGCGCGCGGCCAGGGTCTGCATGCTGTCCGTGGTGGCGTCGAGCGCGCGGGCCTGCTGGTTGGTGCGCGCCGACAGCGCCTGGTTGTCTTCGGCAATCTGCTGGCTGGCGGCGGTGATCTCGTGCGCGGAGGCCTGGATGCGCGCCAGCACGCCGGCGAGCTGGTCACGCATGCCGGCCACGTGGTGCAGCATGCTGCTGCGGTCCGAAGCGCGCAGTGCGATGGTGGCAGTCAGGTCCCCGGCGGCGATGCGGCGCGCGATCTCGGCCGCGTCGCGCGGCTCCCCGCCGAGTTCGGCGCGCAGGCTGCGCGCCGCGACCCACGCCAGCGCTGCGGCGGCCAGCAGGCTGGCACCGAGCAGCGCCACCATCCACGCCTGCGCGCGCAGTTGGCTGGCCGCCACGCTGGCCACGGTGGCGGCGGCCTTTTTCTCCTGCAGCTGGCGCACGTCTTCCACCTGTCGGCTGAGCGACTGCAATTGCTCAGTGACAAAGTGCCTGTCGACCGAGACCGCGCTGTCGAACTGCAGCGGATCGAGTGGCTGCTTGCGCAGCAGCGTGACATAGCCCTGGATCAGTTCGGCGGTACGCTGCCGTTCGCGCGCCAGCACCTGTGCCTGCGCGGCGCCCGCCTGGTGCACGCTGGCGAGCGCGGCATCGAGTTGCGCCAGCGCGCCGGCAATGTCGTCGGCGGCCGCATCGCGCTCGGTGCTGCTGGTGGCCATGGTCAGCGCCAGCTGCGCGCGGCCCAGGCCGGCCAGGGCCGACTGCGCGCGCTCGGCCGAGACGGCGCCGTGCATGTCCTGCTGGTACAGGGTATCGGTGCGTGCCTTGATCGACACCAGGTTGGCGATGCCGGTCAATCCGACGGCGGCGCCGAACAGGTAGACCAGGGCAAAGGCGGCACACAGGCGCACCACCAGCGGCAGGCGGCCCAGCCGCGCGGCCAGCCGCGCGGGCGCGGCGGCGGGGCCCCGGCCGGGCAGGCTTGTCTTGAGGACTTGCAACACGGAGATGACTCCAGACGGGCGTGCGGATTCCAGAGAGCGCGCGGCCCGGGGGTTGACCCGAAATGCCGTACGCCCCGTCCTCTGTGCGGGACGGTGGCGGAGCGGCGCACGGATGGTCACGCGGTAATGTGACGCCAGCGTGACACGTCCTAAAGATGGACTGTCATCGTGCTGTCATATAAATGTCATGCAATGTGGCCCGCCCACCTCTTACTCCACTTCCCCCGGATTCCTCGTCATGACCGGCAACGCTGCCGCCACGCCCTCGCACGACCGCACGCCCGGCGCCACTGCCGAGCCGGCGTCGGCGCTCGCGCGGATTCCACCGCTGCACGCGGTGTTCCAGCCGATCGTGCAGGTCGACAATGCAGAGATCCTGGGTTACGAGGCCCTGATCCGCGGGCCGGTGGGCTCGCCCTGGGCCGCGCCCGATGCGCTGTTCCGGCTTGCGCAGGGCGTCGCCGCCACCATCGCCCTGGAGGTGCACGCGGCCCGCACCGCGCTGTCCGCCTGGCGCAGCCTGGACCTGCCGGGCAAGGTCTTCCTGAATTTCAGCCCGATGACATTGCGGCACCTGCTGGCCGACCGCGGACGACTGATGGCGGCGCTGCTGGGGGCTGGCGTCGCGCCGTCGCGCCTGGTGATCGAGGTCACCGAGCAGACGCCGATCGGCGATGCCGTCAGTTTTGGCCAGGCGATGTCGGTGCTGCGCGAACTCGGCATGCAATACGCGCTGGATGATTTCGGCTCGGGGCATGCCAACCTCGACCTGCTGGCGTACCTGTCGCCGCAGTTCGTCAAGATCGACAAGTCGCTGGTGCGCGGCATTGCCTCGTGCTCGCGCCGGCTGGAGATCCTGCGCGGCGTGCTGCGCATGATGAGCGCCTTTGGCGGACGCGTGATTGCCGAAGGCATCGAGAACGAGGACGAACTGGCGGTGATCCGCGATCTCGGCGTGACCGGCGCGCAGGGCTACTACGTGGGCCGGCCCGTGGTGCATCCAGCCGCGCAGGCGGCGGCGCAGGTGCGCCAGGCGCTGGCGTCGCGGCATATCGCGGTGTTTCCGCAGATGGTGCGCTCGGGGTGGTCAGGCATGACCGCGGGCAGGCTGCTGCGGCCGGCGCCGACGGTATCGCCGGCCACCAGCAACGATGCGGTGCTGCGCACCTTCCAGGGCCAGCCCGAGTTGCAGGCGGTGGCCGTGGTCAATGACGAGGGCCGGCCGCTGGCGATCATCAGCCGGCAGGCCTTTATCGATCGCTATGCGGCGCCGTTCCACCGCGAGCTGTACGGCAAGAAGGCCTGCATCGCCATGGCAAACCGCGAGCCGGCCTGCTTCGACCGACGCGCCAGCCTGGAAGAGATGGCGCACATCCTGTCGGGCGAAAACACGCGCTCGCTGGCCGACGGCTTCGTCATCACCGACCAGGGCCGCTATATCGGCCTGGGCACCGGCGCGGACCTGATCCGCGCGATTACGGAGGTGCGCATGGAGGCGGCGCGCTATGCCAACCCGCTGACCTTCCTGCCCGGCAATATCCCGCTGAACCAGCATATCGAGCGCCTGATCGCGGCCGCGAGCGAGTTCCGCGCCTGCTATGTCGACCTGAACCACTTCAAGCCTTTCAACGACAAGTACGGCTACTGGAAGGGCGATGAAATGCTCAAGGGCGCGGCCGCGATCCTCGCCGAGGCCTGCGACCCCGCGCGTGATTTCCTCGGCCACGTGGGGGGCGACGATTTCCTGGTGTTGTACCAGAGCGGTGACTGGTGGGCGCGCATCGAGGGCGCGATCCGCCGCTTCAACGACGCGGCGTGCGCGATGTACTCGGCCGCCGATCGCGCCGCCGGCGGCATGCAAGGCGAGGACCGCCGTGGCCAGCCGGTATTCTTCCCGCCGGTGTCGATGGCAGTGGGCGTGGTGTGCGTAAGTGGAGAGGGCGTGGCTGGGCTGCAGAGGCTGGGCAGCCAGCAGATCGGCGCCGCGGCCGCGGCGGCCAAGCGCGAGGCCAAGCGCTCGGCCTCGGGCATAGCCGTGCTCGACTTCCTGTCGCTGGCCGCGACGTTGCCGGCCTAGCGGCCCGTCAACCTGCCCGCCGTGATCTTGCGCCCCACAGCAGGCAGGCGCGGCGCGGCACCTTCTTCCAGTACATCGAGCCGGTAGCCGTGCGCGTAGACCACGGTGATGGTGACGCCGTTCTCGATGCCGAGGCGCAGCGTCTTGCGCAGGCGCGAAATCAGCCCGGCCAGCGCCCGCGACAGCGGCGGCAGTTCCTACCGCCACACGGTCTGCTCGAGGCGGCTGTTGGGCAGCACCCGGCCCACGTTCGAGAACAGCAGCATCGCCAGGTCGAATTCCTTCGGTGTCAGCGAGATGCGTTCGTCGTGCAGCGTGGCAAAGCGGCCTACGCCGTTGAGCTGGTACGCGCCGGCACGCACCACCAGCCCCTGGCGCAGCCGCTCGCCGGTTACGCGGCGGCGCAGTGCCGCGATGCGCGCCATCAGCACGCGCGGACTGAGCGGGCGGCACACGTAGTCATCCGCGCCGGCATCGAGGGCGTCGACCAGGCTGTCTTCACTGCTGTCGGTGGCGGCATCATGATGGGCACGTCACGCGAGAGCGCGCCGCGCACCGCACGCACCACGTCGATGGCCGGGATGTCGGGCAGCTCGTCGTCGATCAGCAGCATGTCGTAGGGCGCCTGGGTCACGCTGTGTATCAGGTCGCGCCCCGCCTCGAAGACGTTGCAGCGAAAGGCGGCGCGTGCCAGCAGCTCGGAGACAGCCTGGAGCTGGGGCGACTTGCCCAGCAGCAACGCAATATTTATCGACGGCGACATACGAGAACAGAGCAGTGGAACGGCCAAGCGCGATCGGACCGGAGACGACTGGTGAAGGAGCGACAGCGACAACCGCAGGCATCGAAGCGAATGCGTGTCGCGGCGGTTAAAACCGGCACGGCCAAGACCTCACGCAAATCGACGACCACAAAGGGTATAAAAGGTGTGATCCGAAGGACAATCGGACATTTCTGAAAGATCTGCGGTTTTTGCTTCTTTTTGCTATTAGGGCGAAGCCGGCGAGGGCGGTGGCGTCGGCGGCAGGGATGCGAACTGCCCGTTGGCGGAAGAAGAAAGTTGTCCACAGTTCCTGTGGACAAGGCAGGGACGGCCAGCCCGACGACGGCCTGGCGCCGTCATCCCATCGGCGTGCCAAAAAAGGAGGCAGCCCCACGCGGCCGGGCCGACGCCGTGCTGACAACAAGCGGACGGCGGTGTGCCAAAATAGCGCGCATCGCGTTCCGGTCCGGGGACTCAAGCCCACTAATGCTGCAGAGCCCGAGTGTCATCGTCTTCGTCATCCTGGCCTTTCACGCCGTCGGCGTAGTGGCCGCGCTGCATGCCGTCATGACGGTGCGCACCGCGCCCGGCGCGATCGCGTGGGCGGGGTCACTGGTGATGATGCCGTACTTCACGCTGGTGCCTTACCTGATCTTCGGGCGCAGCACCTTTGCCGGCTATGTCGACGCGCGCCGCTTCAACGACGACCGCCTGCGCGAGATCCGCCATGGCATGACCCCGCGCGAGCGCGAGGCGCGCAGCGCCTGCGTGGTCCACACCCCGCCGCAGGCCTGCATGCGTGCGCTGCCACGGCTGACCGGCATGCCGTGCCTGGCCAACAACGACGTCAAGCTGCTGGTCAACGGCGTGCAGACTTTCGAGGCCATCTTCGCCGCGATCGCAGGGGCCCGGCAGGTGCTGATCGTGCAGTTCTTCATCGTGCATGACGATGCGCTGGGCCAACGCCTGCAGGCGCTGCTGTGCGAGCGTGCGCAGGCCGGCGTCAAGGTGTATTTCCTGTTCGACCGCATCGGCTGCCACGCGCTGCCGCGCCGTTATGTGCGCACGCTGCTGCAGGCTGGCGTCGATGCGCGGCCGTTCTCCACGCACCGCGGCTTCGTCAACCGCTTCCAGCTCAACTTCCGCAACCACCGCAAGCTGGTGGTCGTCGACGGGCGCGAGGCCTTTGTCGGCGGCCATAACGTGGGCGTGGAATACCTGGGCGAGCGCCCGCCGCTGGCGCCGTGGCGCGACACCCATATCGCGCTGCGCGGAAGCGCCGTGCTGGACCTGCAGATGGCGTTTGCCGAAGACTGGTACTGGGCCGCTCGTGAAGTGCCGCAACTGCTGACGCCGCCACCGGAAACCGGCGGGCGCATGACCTGCCAGGTGGTGCCGTCCGGCCCCGCGGACTCGCAGGAAACCTGCTCCCTGTTCTTTGTCGAGGCGATCCAGTCCGCGCGGCACCGGCTGTGGATCACCTCGCCATACTTCGTGCCGGACGAGGCCGTGTTTGCCGTGCTGCGGCTGGCAGTGCTGCGCGGCGTGGATGTGCGCATCCTGATCCCGGCGCGGCCCGACCACCTGGTGGTCTATGCCGCCTCCACCCTTTACGCGTACCAGGCCGTGGCAGCGGGTATCAAGCTGTACCGCTACCAGCCCGGCTTCCTGCACCAGAAGGTCATCCTGATCGATGACGAGGCGGCTGCGGTCGGCACCGCCAACCTCGACAACCGCTCGTTCCGGCTCAACTTCGAGCTGATGGTGATGACCGCCGACAAGGGCTTCGCCGCGGACGTGGCGGCCATGCTCGAGGCCGATTTCGCGCAGGCCATTCGCATCGGGCTCGACGAATTCCTGGCCGCTCCGGTGCCGCTGCGGGTGGCGATGCACGTCGCCAAGCTGTTCGCCCCAATTCTCTGATCCCGCCCCTGGATTGCCCCCAAATTTCTCGACTGCAACAAACTTGTGACAGTTTGATTGTGTACACTGTTCACTATAAGTCGATATACATAATGAACCGCTATCCGTATCCAAGGGGGTCCGCATGACCCGGGCCGTCTCCGCGCCGCCGGCGCGCGCGACCTACCGCCACGGCGATCTGCGCCGCGCACTGCTCGACGCCGGCATCGACCTGGCCCGCGAAGGCGGCCCTGACGCCGTCGTGCTGCGCGAGGCCACGCGGCGCGCCGGCGTGGTACCCAATGCCGCGTACCGGCACTTCGCCAGCCGCCAGGACCTGCTGCAGGCAGTGCGGGCGTCGGCCTTGTCGTCGCTGGCCATCGCCATGGAGGCCGAGATCGGCGGGCTGCGCCCGGGCCGCGGCGCCGCTGCCCATGCGCGCGCCTGCCTGCGCGCGGTCGGCACCGGCTACCTGCGCTTTGCGCTGACCGAGACGGGGCTGTTTCGCACCGCGTTCTCGGTGCCGGATGAAGTGGAAGACGACGCCGACCCGGCCAAGGCAGGCAATAGCGGGCTGAACCCCTTCCAGCTGCTGGGCGCGGCGCTCGACAAGCTGGTCGAGGCCGGCGTGCTGCCGCCCGAGCGCCGGCCCGGCGCCGAGTACCTGGCCTGGTCGGCGGTCCATGGCCTGGCCATCCTGCTGATCGATGGTCCGCTGCGCAGCCGCGCCAGGGAGCAGGCGGAGATACTGGGCCAGCGGCTGCTCGACATGGTCGAGAAAGGCCTGTAGCCGCAGGACCTGCGCCTTTCCAAAGACATCGTCCAAAGTCAGCGCCAAAAAAATGCCACGATGGCGGGGAACCATCGTGGCAGCTTAAGGAGCCAGGAAGGGGGTCAACCTGGCTCAGTCGGGGCACCCGTGGGTCGGGTGCAAGATGACTGTATTCCGGGCTTTCTCAAGTGAAAATCGGACAAGTCCTAAATGTGGGCGCGAATTGTCGCGACCTGCAAATTCGGCGTCCGGCTCACCCGCGGGACCAGGCTGCACCCGGCCCGTTTTATGCGGAATTGCCCTGAGCCGGATGTGGTCTAACTTTGACAGACGGCCTCATGCAGGCTGTCGCCACGGGCGGGAGGGGATCATGCGATATGGCGTTGGAGTAGTAGTCCTCGTTGCGGCCCTGGCGGGCTGCGTCGCCTATCCGTATGCCGGGGACGACTACGCGGCTTACCCGGCTTATCCGGTCAGTTCCGCTTATTACAGCGGCTACCCGGTCGCGGCAGGCTATCCGTACTACGGACCGTGGCCCGGCTATGGCGGCTTCTATGGCAGCTTTTCCTACATCTATCGCGGCGGTGGCCACGGCGGACGCCACTGGCACGGGCATCATGGTCATGGCCATGGGGGCTGGCATGGTGGCGGCCGCGGCGGCGGAAGAGGTGGCTGGGGTGCTGGCCGCGGCGGAGGTGGCGGCAGGGGCCACTGACCCGCGCGCCGCGACGATGGCCATGCCGGGCGGCGTCTGAGATCCGGTCATGGTCGCCAACGGAGCCTCACTGGAGCCCTATGCCATGAGCAAGCCCGCACCGAAGAAGCACCAGCCCTACCCGACCCCCGCCGAGCAAAAGGAAAAGGACGACGCGCTTGAGCGCGAGTTGGATGAGGGGCTGAAAGAGACCTTCCCGGCCAGCGACCCGGTCGCCGTCGACACGCACATGCCCCACCGGCCCGCGCCGGATAAGTAGAGGCCCATAGCGGCCGGCCGCCGGCCAGTCCCGCCCTCCCGGGCGCGATCTGTCCCGCTATGGCAACTGGCGCAGCTGTCCGATCACGGACATCAGCCGTCCGTGCGCCACGATTACTGCGGATTCATCCTGCAGGGCCTCCTGGTAACGCCTGCGGAACCCCGCATCGGCGCCGTCGCTGAAGAGCTTCTCGGCGGCACGCGCCACCGCACGGCAGGTTTCGTCGTGGTGTTCTTTTGATTCCAGTTCTTCGTCGATCTCGATGATCAGGCGCGACAGCGGGTCGAGCCAGCGGAAGAAGTTGTCTTCAGTCACCAACTGCACGAACAGGCCGGCCGGTATGGGGCCGTTCAGGCGCTCGTACTGGCCCCTGTCGTAGCCGATGACTTCCTTGTGAACCTGCAGCAAGGCCGCCCGCAGGGCTTTCAGCCCGGAGCGGCGCGTTTCCTGAGTGGCGAGGAATTGTTCGTTGGGCATGCCCATCTCCGTTTCCACTTGTATGGGCCCAGGCAGGCGGTCGAAAGCGCATCCGGGGCCCATCCTCGACATATCCTGGGCACGTCCGGGCCGGTCGCCATCGCCTGCCCGAACCTCCGGGCGCGGCCGGACCAGCTCACCTGGCACTGTCCGGCGCGCTGCCAGTATAGGCAGCCCATGCAGCCCGGACCAGCGCCCACGGCTAGCGAAATACCCGTATTTGCGGCGGCGCCGGCGCATGCTTGGGCGGAGGGGCGTCACGCGTCCTCATCCGTTGCTTGCGTTGGCGCGAGCAGGTCTGCCGCACGCGAACGCCGCGCGTCCGCGGCACGAAAATAACGCACCACCGTCGCCACGCTCGCATGGCCGGTCATGGCCATGGTCTCAGCCAGCGGCACCTGCTGGGCCGCGGCTTCCGTGACAAAGCCCGAGCGCAACGAATGCGCGGAGTAGTCGCCTTCCAGTCCCGCCTGCGCGCATCGCGCCTTGACGATGCGGTTGACCGCCGCGTCCGACAACCCCTCTCCCACATGCCCGCCACGGCGGATACGCCGGAACAGTAGCCCGCTGCCGATGCCCGCGGCGGCCAGCCATGCTTCCAGTGCCTGGCCGGCGGCGCCGGTAACGGGCTTGGCGGTATCGGCGCGCGCGCTGCCTGACTGGTTGGTCTTGGACCATCCCAGCGTGTAGACGAATTCACCAGGCCCGAGCCGGGTGAGGTTGTCCATGGTCGCGCGCGTGACTTCCGAACGGCGGCGCCCGCCGCTGGCCCAGGCGAACAGCAGCAGCGCGCGGTCGCGCAGGCCGCGCAGCGAGTCGTCGCAGGTGTCGAGCAGCCGCAGCAGCGGATCGCGCGTGAGCGCGGCCTTGCGCGCCTGCCGCTGTCCGCGGCGCGCATAGGCGCGGCGAATGCCGGCCATCAGTTCGCGTACGGCGGCATCGGCACAGGGGTTGGACAGGTCCTGCAGGCGGTGCGCCTTGGCCACCACTGCGAGCCGGTGGGTCAGCGTGGACAGCGCGGGCGGGCCGGGTCGTGCCTTGTGTCCATGAGCGACCAGCGCCTGGTCGATGGCCGCGGGCATCTCGCAGACAACACCTTGCGGCGTCTGGCGCGTGGCGTGGTCGACGATGAACTGGATAACGACGGCAGGCGCGAGCGGGAGCTGCACGGGCTGGCGGTAGCGCAGGGCATACCAGGCAGACCAGTACCGCAGGGCAGAGCGGTAGCTCGCCACCGTATTTTGCGATTCGCCTTCGCGGCGCAGCGCATTGGCGGCCTGTTCGGCAAGAGGATCAAGTTCGGACGGGCGAAGCGGCGCCGGTAGTTCGACATCGGGAACGATGGGGGGAAAGTAGGCCTCGTGGGCTGGCTTGATCTTGATCATATTAAATATGATGTATGCTGTAATATATCATACGTAGATGACGAATAACAGCCGATAAGTCTCCATTATCGAACCTTATTTGCCCTCCCTTGGACCTTTAGCCGGATTCCCACCATGGAAACCCTCCGCAGCCGTGGCATCACCCGCGACGACGTCTGGCAGGCCGCCGACAGCCTGCTGAAGGCGGGCCAGCGCCCGACCATCGAACGCATCCGCCTGCATCTGGGGCGCGGTTCCCCCAACACGGTCAGCCCGCACCTGGACGCCTGGTTTGCCGCGCTGGGCGGGCGCATCCAGGATCCGCAGGGATTTGCGCCCGCGCCTGGCTGCCCGGAGCCGGTCACGGAAGCGGCGCGCTATCTATGGGAGGCCGCGCTGCAGGTGGCCAGGGCATCGGCCGAAGCCGCGCTGACGCAGCGCCAGGCGGCGCTGGCCGGGGAGCAGGCCGCGCTGGAGCAGGAGAAGGAAGCGCTGGCGCAGGAACGCCAGGTCATGCAGGCACGCCTGGACGGTGCCGAGACTGCCATGGCTGAACTGACGCGGGCCCGCGACGAGGCCTCCGACCGCGCCGCACGCGCAGAAGCCGCGGCTGCGGCCTTGCAGCGGCAGGTCGATGCGCTGCGCGCCGAAGCGGCCGCAGCGCTCGAGGCGCGCGACGCCCTGCAGCGGGACTTTGCCGCCCAGCGCGCGGCATGGGACCAGGAGCGCGAAATTCTCACGCAACGCACCGCCGCCAATGAGCGCCGCATGGCGCTGGAGCTGGATGCCGCGCGCGTGGCGGCAAAGGATGCGCAGAAGCTGCTGGAGGCCGAGCGCAAGGCCGCCATGGAGCGGCTTGCCCACGCCGCCGAGTCTGCCTCGAAGCAGGGCAGCGAAATGACCCGCCTCGGGCAGGCCCTGGCCGTGCTGGAAGAGCGCGTCCGGCAGCGCGAAGCCTTGCTGGCGGAGTATCGCGAGCAGTCAGGTGGCAGTGGAGCGACCAGCGCAGGCCAGGAAGGCCAGCCTGCGCGCCGGGCGCGGCCGGTACGTGGCACGCCGGCGCGAGGCAAGAGCGGCCGGCTGCGTACGCGCGGTTGGCCGGCGAGCTGAGCTGAACCGAGCGACCAGCGCATCCTCGGCCTCGCACGGATAGACGTTCTCCGGAGTTGACGAAGTAGTCGATCCTGTCGCCAATCCACCGGCTCCCCTTATGCCGGCGGGTTGCCGCGGGGTAGCGCGCTGGCAATACTGTATATTCATACAGTTTCTCCGCTGTCCTCCTTCGTAGTGTCCATAGCCTTGCCGCCCCCTCCCGCCACACCTTCTGCGCCGTCCTACGTCGTCGCCGTGCGCGCGCTGTGCGAATTCACCGCCAAGGCGGGCGACCTGGACCTGCGCTTCGTGCCGACGCCGTCGGCGCAGGAGGGCGTGGCCGGGCATGCGGTGGTGACTGGCCGGCGCGGCGAGGGCTACCAGGCGGAGGTCGCGTTGTCCGCCGATTTCGGCCCCCTGCACGTGCGCGGCCGCGCCGACGGCTACGATCCCGCCGCCAACCGGCTGGAAGAAATCAAGACCGTGCGCGGCGACGCCGCGGTGCCCGACAACCACCGCCACCTGCACTGGGCGCAGGCCAGGATCTACGGCTGCCTGCTGTGCCGCAAGCTGGCGCTGCCCGGGCTGGAGATCGCCGTGGTCTATTTCGACATCGTCGGCCAGCGCGAGCATCCGGTCGTGCAGCACTTCACCGCGGCGGAACTCGAAGACTTCTTCGAGCAGACCTGCGAGCGCTTCCTGCACTGGGCGCAGGCGGAGCTGGCGCATCGGCGGGCGCGCGACGCCGCACTGGCGCAGCTGACTTTCCCGCACCAGGGCTTCCGCCCCGGCCAGCGCGAGCTGGCGCAGGCGGTCTACAACGCCAATCGCACGGGCCGCAGCCTGCTGGCGCAGGCGCCCACCGGCATCGGCAAGTCGGTCGGCACGCTGTTCCCGGTGCTCAAGGCCATGCCGGGGCAGGGCATCGACAAGGCCTATTTCCTGTCGGCCCGTTCCACCGGCCGCGGCGTCGCGCTGCAGGCCGCCGACGCGCTGCGCGGGCACGGCGCGCAGCCGCTGCGCGTGCTGGAACTGGTGGCGCGCGACAAGGCCTGCGAGCATCCCGAGCTGGCCTGCCATGGCGAGTCCTGCCCGCTGGCCCGCGGCTTCTACGACCGCTTGCCGGCCGCGCGCGAAGCGGCCCGCGGCGTGCCGGTGCGCGACCGCGCCGCGGTGCGCCAACTGGCGCTCGAACACGACATCTGCCCTTACTACCTGGCCCAGGAACTGGTGCGCTGGAGCGACGTGGTGGTGGCCGACTACAACTACTACTTCGACCGCAGCGCCTTGCTGTACGCGCTGACTGCCGCCAACGGCTGGCGCGCCAGCGTGCTGGTGGACGAGGCGCACAACCTGGTCGAGCGCGGCCGCGCGATGTACACCGTGGAACTCGATCCGCAGTCCTTGCGCGAGGTGCGGCGCAGCGCGCCTGCAGCCGTGGCGAAGCCGCTGGCACGGCTGGCGCGCCAGTGGCGCGCGCTGGCCCGGCAGGCCGAGGCCGAGTATGAGGTGCTGCCCGAAGTGCCGGCTGCCTTTCGCCGCGCGCTGGACGAATTCTGCGGCGCCGCGCTCACGCATATGACCGAGCACCCCGGCGCGCACGACCCGGCGCTGCAGCGCTTCTATTTCGACGCGCTGCATTTCGGCCGCATGGCCGAGCAGCTCGATGCCAACTCGCTGTTCGATCTGCACCGGTCGCCGCACGGCGGACGTGGCAACCACACGCGGCTGTGCCTCCGCAACGTCATCCCCGCACCGTTCCTGCGGCCGCGCTTTGCCGCTGCGCACTCGGTCACGCTGTTCTCCGCGACGCTCGATCCTGCCGGCTACTACCTCGATACGCTGGGTTTGCCGGCCGACTGCGCGCGCGTGGAAGTACCATCGCCGTTTCGCCCCGAGCAGTTGTCGGTGCGGATCGCCGGGCGCATTTCCACCCGCTATGCACAGCGCGAGCGGTCGCTGCCCGCCATCGTCGCGCTGATGGCAGGCCAGTTCCGTGAGCGGCGCGGCAACTACCTGGCCTTCTTCAGCAGCCACGAGTACCTGCAGCAGGCGGTCGCCCGCTTTGCCCAGGCGCACCCCGACATCCCGCACTGGGTGCAGTCGCGCGGCATGGACGAGGCGGCGCAGGCCGCATTCCTGTCTGCCTTTGTCGAAGGCGGCGAGGGCATCGGCTTCGCGGTGCTGGGCGGTGCCTTTGCCGAGGGCGTGGACCTGCCCGGCGAGCGCCTGATCGGCGCCTTCGTCGCCACGCTCGGGCTGCCGCAGTTCAATGCGGTCAACGAGCAGTTCCGTGCCCGCATGCAGGCCGTGTTCGGCCAGGGCTATGCCTATGCCTACCTGTATCCCGGCCTGCGCAAGGTGGTGCAGGCGGCGGGCAGGGTGATCCGCACCCAGCAGGACCGGGGCGTGGTGTACCTGATCGATGACCGCTTTGCCGGCGCCGAGGTGCGCCAGTTGCTGCCCGCATGGTGGGAAATCGGCCCGGCGGCGTAGAAATTACACTGTCGGTTCGACAAGATCGTCCGCTTTCCCTTGCCTGCCCGCACCCTGGCGCTGGAATGAATCTGGCAGGCAAGGCGGATATCGTGAGCACAACCAGGAACCAGACCCATGTCAATGACCCAACACTACGCGGCCAGCGAGCCGCCTCGCACCGAGGTGGACGCCCTGAAGGGCGGCACGGTGGTGGAGTTCGGCGCGCCCTGGTGCGGCTTCTGCCTGCGCGCGCAGCCGGCGCTGGCCGAGGCTTTTGCCGCGCATCCGCAGCTGCGCCATATCAAGATCGAAGACGGCAGCGGCCGGCCACTGGGGCGCTCGTTCCGCATCAAGCTGTGGCCGACGCTGGTGTTTCTGCGCGATGGCCAGGAAGTGGCGCGCCTGGTGCGGCCCACCGAGGCCGATCCGATCCGGGAGGCCATGCGCCGCATTGCCTGAGCGGCCTGCCTCAGCTTGTTTTGGCGCCTTATTGGGCATATTTTGGTTGGGTTTCGGGAGATCGAGGACCTGAACCCCGCTTAGGGAGGGGATAGCCGGCGCCATTTTCTGCCGATTGTGCAGAGAGTCGCGCCCGCGCAATGCCCAGCCATACCCGCCGGCCGCGACCCAGCCCGCCATCCGGGAATCCCGAAGCGGCCCGCGCGCCCGGCGCGCAGGAAAAAGACGGACCAACCGCCAACTTCGATACATGAGCGCTCCCAGCCCCGACCAGCGGCCCACCGTCCTGGTCGTCGATGACGTTCCCGAGAACATAGCGGCCATGGTTGCGCTGCTGCAGGACCCATACCGCGTCAAGGTGGCCACCCGCGCCGCCACCGCGCTGCAACTGGCGCGCGAGGCGCCCCCGGACCTGATCCTGCTGGACGTGTCGATGCCCGGCATGGACGGCTACGATGCCTGCCGCCAGCTCAAGGCCGACCCGCGCACCGCCAGCGTGCCGGTGATCTTCTTGACCGCCCGCGCCGAGGCCCACGACGAGGCCCTCGGCTTCGAGGTCGGCGCGGTCGACTACATCATGAAGCCGGTCAACGCGCCGGTGGCGCGCGCACGCATTGCCAGCCAGCTCACGCTCAAGCAGGCGCACGACTTCCTGCGCGACCGCTCGGCCTGGCTCGAGGCGGAGGTGCAGCGCCGCACGCGCGAGATCACGCTGATCGAGGACGCCACCATCATCGCGCTGGCGGCGCTGGCCGAAACCCGCGACAACGAAACCGGCAACCATATCCGCCGCACCCAGCACTACGTGAGCGCGCTGGCGCGCAAGCTGCAGCACGACCCGCACTTTGCCGCCCAGCTCGACGACAAGGCCATCGACCTGATGTTCAAGTCCGCGCCGCTGCACGACATCGGCAAGGTCGGCATCCCGGACCGCATCCTGCTCAAGCCCGGCAAGCTGACGGCCGAGGAGTTCGAGGTCATGAAGACCCACACCACGCTGGGCCGCGACGCCATTGCCGATGCCGAAACCCAGTGCGGCACCACCAGCTCCTTCCTGCGCTATGCGCGCGAGATCGCCCACCACCACCACGAGAAATGGGACGGCAGCGGCTATCCCGACGGCCTCGCCGGCGACGCCATCCCTTTGTCCGCACGCCTGATGGCGGTGGCCGACGTCTATGACGCGCTGATCTCGCGGCGCGTCTACAAGGCGGCCTTCACGCATGAGGATGCCGTGCGCATCATCGCAGAAGGCCGCGGGCGGCATTTCGACCCGCGCGTGGTCGACGCCTTCCTGGCAATCACCGGCGAGTTCCACGCCATCGCCCTGCAGTACGCCGATCCCGCCGCCTCTGCACCTGAGCTGGTCCTGGCACCCGCGCAAGGCTGACGGCATGCGCGGACGCTTCAGCACTGGCGGGCGGCTGTTCGGGCCGCTGCTGGCCTATGCCGCGCTGCTGGCGGTGGCCGTGTGGCTGGTGGCCTTTGCCGCCGCCTCGCTGGTGCGCGAGAACGAGCAGGCCAGCGTGGGCGCGCGCCTCGGCGCCACCGTCAGCACCACGGCGCGCCTGCTCGAGGTCTGGTCCGGCGAGCAGCGGCGGCGCACCGCGTCGATCGCCGCGCTGCAAGCCACGGTACGGCTGGCGCGGCCGCTGCTCGCCGCGCAGGGCGATGCCGATCCCGTGCAGGCCGCCCGGTTCCTGCGCTGGATCACGCCGCTGTACCGTTCGCATGGCTATATCGGCTTTGCCCTGGTCACGGCCGACGACCGGATCGTGGTGTCCGAACGGCCCGAGCGCAACGGCCAGTTGCTGATGCCGGAGTCCGCCCGCACGGCCCAGCGCGCGCGCCACGAAGGCGCCGCGGTGTCGGCCCCGTACCCCGGACCGCCGCCGGCCGCTGCCGACCACGCCGGCCGGGCGGAGGTGCCCACCTTCCAGGCGGTATGCGCGCGAATCTGGGATGACGAGCGCGTCATCGGCACGCTGTGCCTGCGCATCGATCCACACGCGGTGATGCTGCAGCTCGTCACCGCGGCGCGCTATGGCCGCAGCGGCGACCTGTACATGATCGATGCCGATGGCCGGCTGGTGTCGCCTGCGCGCTTCGATGAAGAACTGGCCGCGCAGGGGCTGCTGGCGCCCGGCACGCCGTCGATGTTCAACACCTTGGCGCGCGTGCCGGTGGCAGACGGCAACGGCACCTGGCGCCTGCCGCCCGGCGCGCCGCTGACGCGGTTGGCGCAGCAGGTGCTGGGCCACCAGACCCTGCAGCTGGCGTTCGGCTACCGCGACTACCGCGGCAAGCGCGTCGCCGGCGCGGGGCTGTGGGTGCCCGCGCTGGCGAGTGCGCTGGTGCTGGAGCAGGACATGGACGAGGCCTTCCACTCGTACCTGTCCACGCGCAACGTGGTGATCGGCATGGCGTTGTCGATCCTGCTGCTGATCGGGCTGGCGGCGTGGGCGCTGCGCCGCGGCCAGCAGCGGCTGGCGCAGAGCGAGGAGCGCCTGCGCGCGATGCTCGACCATGCGCCGGCGATCATGCACCTGAAGGACCGCAACCATGCCTTCCTGGCGCTGAACCCCACCACGCAGGCGCTACTGGGCCTGACCGAGCGCGAGGCGCTGGGCCGCACCGACCGCGAGCTCGCGGTGATGCCGGACGGCACCCAGGAACGCTGGGATATCGAAGAGCGCGTGATGGCCACCGGCCGGGCCGAGGAACAGGTCTACACGATGTATTCCAGCCAGGGCCCGCGCGAGCTGCAGGTGATGCGCTTCCCGGTGCGCAACCCGGCCACCGAAGAAGTGGTCGGCGTAGGCGCGGTCGGCATCGACATCACCAGCCAGGTGCGCGCGCACCGTGCGCTGATGGAACTGTCGCAGACGCTCGAGCACAAGGTATCGGCACGCACGCGCGAACTGGCGGTGGCCAACGCCGAGCTGGCCGAAGCCACGCACGCGGCCGAATCGGCGGCGCAGGCCAAGGCCAGCTTCCTGGCCAATATGAGCCATGAGATCCGCACGCCGATGAACGCGGTGATCGGCATGGCCCACCTGGCGCTGGGCACGCGGCTCGACCCCAAGCAGCGCGACTATATCGAGAAGATCGAGCGCTCGGGCCAGCACCTGCTGGGCATCCTGAACGATATCCTGGACCTGTCCAAGATCGAGGCCGGCAAGCTCGAGGTGGAAGAGATCGACTTCTCGCTCGAGCGGGTGTTGCGCACCGTGGGCGACTTGGTCTCCGAGCGCGCCGCTGCCAAGCAGCTGGAGCTGATCGTGGAAGTGGCGCCGGACGTGCCCGACGCGCTGCGCGGCGATCCGCTGCGGATCCGGCAGGTGCTGATCAACTTCACCACCAACGCGGTCAAGTTCACCGAGCGCGGCGAGATCGTGGTGCGCGTGGCGCGCTGCACGGGCGCGGATGCGATGCCGCGCGTGCGGCTGCATTTCGAGGTGCGCGACACCGGCATCGGCATCGAGCCCGACGCGATCGAGAGGCTGTTCCAGAGCTTCGAACAGGCCGACAGCTCGACCACGCGCCGCTACGGCGGCAGCGGCCTGGGCCTGGCGATCAGCCAGCGGCTGGTGCAGCTGATGGGTGGCACACTCGGTGTGGACAGCACGCCGGGCCAGGGCAGCAGGTTCTGGTTCGAGCTGTCGCTGCTGCCCGGCAGCCAGCGCGCGCCGGCGCTGCTGGTGCGGCCCGAGCTGGCGGGCCGCCGGCTGCTGGTGGTGGACGACCACGGCTATGCGCGCCAGGTCATTGCCGCGATGCTGCGCGGCTTCGGCTTCCGCGTGGAAGAAGCGGCCTCGGGCGAGGCCGCGCTGTCCGCCATCGCCGAGGCCGATGCGCACGGCGATCCCTATCACGCCGCCTTTATCGACTGGCGCATGCCGGGGCTGGACGGCATCGAGACCGCGCGCCGGCTGGCGGGCCTGCCGCTGCGCGGCCCGCGCCCGCGCCCGCTGATGGTGACCGCCAACGGCAGCGAGGCGGTGATGCGCGAGGGCGAGCGCAGCGGCTTCGACGCCTTGCTGCTCAAGCCGGTGAGCCCGTCGGTGCTGTTCGATGCGACGCTGCGCGTGCTGGCGGCCGATCCGGATGCGCCGCGGCCTGACAAGCCGGTGCGCGCCGCGCCCGGACCCGGCTGGTCGCTGCCGCAGCGGCGCGTGCTGCTGGTGGAAGACAACGAGATCAACCGCGAGGTCGCGGTACACCTGCTGCAGCAGGCCGGCATCACGCCCGATACGGCGGAGAACGGCCTGCAAGCGCTGGAGCGCCTGGCGGTGCAGTCCTACAACCTGGTGCTGATGGACATGCAGATGCCGGTCATGGACGGGTTCGAGGCCACGCGCTGCATCCGCGCCGATGCGCGGCTGGCCGGCCTGGCGGTGGTCGCGATGACCGCCAACGCCTTGCCCGAGGACCGCGAGCGCTGCCTGGCCGCCGGCATGGACGACCACATCGCCAAGCCGATCAACCCGGCGGTGTTTTTTGCCACGGTGCACTCCTGGCTGACCGGCGGGCGCAAGCTGCCGGCGACGTCAGGCACGGTTATCGCCGTGGAAGCCATGTCAGCGTGGCTGCGCGCGCTGGCTGCCGAACGGCAGCTCGATGTGCCGGCGGCATTGGCGCGTGCCGGCGGTCAGGCCGAGACCTATCGCGGCCTGCTGGCGCGGTTCGAAGCCCACTATGGCGATGCCGGCGCCCGCACTGGCGCGCTGCTGGCGCAGGGGCGCAGTGCGGAGGCGGGGCAGCTGGCCCATGCGCTGGCCGGGGTCGCTGGCAATCTCGGCGCGATGGAAGTGTCCCGCGCCGCGGCGGCACTGGAAAGCGCGCTGCGCGAGGCCAGCGACGGTGCGCAGGCGGCGTTGCAGCAGGCGCTGGAGGTGGCGTTGTCGGACCTGCTGGCGTCGCTGCGGCGGCATTTGCCGCCGGTGCCGGCAGCGTTGACCGTAGCGACAGGCGCTGGTCCGGATGCCCATGTGCTGGAGGTACTGCGCCGGCAGCTGCGTGAAGGCGCCAGCGAAGCCGGCCAGACGCTCGCCATGCATTGCGCCGCGCTGGCGGTGGCGATGCCGGCTGGCACGCTGCGCCAGCTGGGCGATGCGATCGAAGGGTATGACTACGAGGCTGCGCTGGTGGTACTGACAGACGTGCTGCCCGCCGCCAGCGCAGCGGCGGACTGAAGCCCGGCGCGCCGCCTTACTTGGCGAACACCTGGCTCATGTCGCCAAAGGCCTTGAACTCGAGCGCGTTGCCCGACGGGTCCAGGAAGAACATGGTGGCCTGTTCGCCGACCTGGCCCTTGAAGCGCACGTGCGGCTCGATCACGAACTTCGTGCCGGCCGCGCGCAGCCGCTCGGCCAGCGCCTCCCACTCGGCCATTGGCAGGATCGCGCCGAAATGCCGCACCGGCACGTCGTCGCCATCGACCGCGCTGGTGGCGCGATGGCCGCATTCCTCCGGCGACAGGTGCGCCACCACCTGGTGGCCGTAGAAGTTGAAATCCACCCAGGCCTCGGAGCTGCGCCCTTCGGGGCAGCCGAGCAGGTCGCCGTAGAAGCGCCGGGCCTCGGCCAGGTCGCGCACGGGAAATGCCAGGTGGAACAGGGGGATGGAAGGGGTTGCGTTCATGCGGGGGCCTTTGTCGGGGAGCATTCTGAAGGGTGGGCCGAAGCCTGTGGGTTGATTGTAGCCAGCAGGACTCGTAATATGAAGCGAATCATTTTTGACCTGAGTATCAGAGTTTTCAATAGATGATCCGCTACTTCCAGACCTTCCTGGTGGCCGCCGAAACCGGCTCGTTCTCCGCCGCCGCGGCGCGGCTGGCGCTGACGCAGTCGGCCGTCAGCACGCAGATCCGGCGCCTGGAAGAGGAACTGGACTGCACCCTGTTCGACCGCACCGGCAAGTCCGTGGCGCTGAGCGAGGCCGGGCGGCGGCTGGTGCCGGAAGCGCGCCGCTTTGTCGAGCTTTATGCGTCGATGAAAGACCGCGCCGGCGCGCATGCCGACGCCGCGCCGCTGGAGTTGGGCGCGGTCTCGACGGTCCAGGCCACCCTGCTGGCCGATGCGATGCGGCGCTTTCGCGTGCGCTTTCCGGACTCGCTCGTCAACGTGGTGCCGGGCATGTCCACCCAGCTGCTGACCCAGGTGGATGCGCGCGAACTCGACATCGCCGTGCTGATCCGGCCACGGCTGGGCCTTCCGTCGGACCTGAAGTGGGTGCCGCTGGTGCGCGAGGGCTTTGTCGGCATCGGCCCGGCCGGCGCGCCGCCGGACCTGCGCGCGATGCTGGAGACGCTGCCGTTTATCCGCTACAACCGCCATTCCACCGGCGGCCAGCTGGTGGAGCGCTACCTGAAGCGCCAGCGGCTATGGGTCAGGGAAGGGATGGAGCTGGACGAGCCGGCGGTCATCCTGCAGATGGTGGAAGCCGGGCTGGGCTGCGCCATCATCCCGTCCGGGCTGGTGCCGCTGCGGCAGGCAGCCGGCGTGGTGCAGGCGCCGCTGCCGGGCGGGCCGCTTTATCGCGACGTGGGGGTGCTGGTGCGCGAGTCGGCGCTGCGCCGCGAACCGGTCGCGGCGCTGATCGATGCCTTCGTGGCTGCCAGCGCCCGCTGGCAGCCTGGCGTGGCGTAGGCTCCGCGCAGGCGGTCAGCAGCCGCCGGGCAAGACCATCGTCACCAGCACCGAGGCATCGGTGAGGGCCGTCACGTCGTAGCGCACGCACGGCCCCAGGTAGAGCAGGTCGCCCTGGCGCAGGTGGCGCTCGGCGCCGTCCACGCGCAGCCGCACTTCGCCTTCCAGGCAGTGCACGGTCATCGGGCCATCCACCGAATGCGGCGGCACATGCTTGCCCGCCTTCAGCACCAGGCGCATCACTTCCAGCGGGCCTTCCTTGAACAAGGCCTGGGTGGCGGTCTGGTCCAGCCGAGTGCCCAATGGCAGCACGCTGGCGATCTGTCCGGAAGAAAGGTGGGGCAGGGACATGCGCGGCTCCTCGCTTGTAGTGGGGTAGCTTGGTTGTGGCTTGTCAGGCGCAGCTGGCGCTTGCCGGCCGCACGCCTTCTCAATCTAGCACCGGAGCGCGCGCGTCGACAGCGTTCAGCATGCCGTAGCCGGCGTAGGGGAGTCGGCCGGTTGTGCGCAATGGGCGGCATGACGCGCGCGAGCCGCGGCGCGGGCGCGCTCGATGACGGCCCAGTCGGGGCCGGCGGCGGCCGGCAGGGATGCGGTGATGGCGCCCAGGCCAAGCAGGGCGAGCAGGACGGTTTTCATGGGAGGTCGGGAGGCGGGGGGAAGGAGACTGGCCGGAACCGGGCAATTCCGGTCAGCGCTGCTGCCACGGCTGGCGCCGTGGCAGCGACAGATGCGTCAGGCGGCTGCCTGCGTGCGCGCGGCGGCGTGGGCCGGCGACGCGGATACGCCGCTGCGGTCCATGCCGGCCAGTTCCATGCCGGCGGCTGCGCGGTTGGCGCCGTCGGTGAACGGGTCGCGCTTGTCGTTGACGCGGGCGCCGTCGGTGAAGGGATCGCGCTTGCCGTTGACGTGCGCGCCTTCGGTGAACGGATCGCGCTTGCCGTTGTGCATGCTGTAGCCATCACGGTCGGCGGCGACGCCGCGGTCGTTCAGGCCTTGTGCCGCGGCGGCGTTGCAGGCAAGGGCGCCGGCACCGAGTGCTGCGATGGAGATGGCCGTGGCAAGGAGGGCTTTGAGATCGTTTTTATGCATGTCTGCTGTGTTGGGTTGAAGGACGGCATGGCCTGGCAGGGCCATTGCGGGAGCGGCGGATCTGCTTGCCACATGCCGTCCGGTTCGCCTTGTGGGCGGTGCCGCGGCGTGGGAAGCGTGCGGCACGGGACGAAGTGTAGTCACGCTGATCCATTCCTGTGATGATTTAAACGGCGTGAAATCATTCGCTTTTTTCATCTTGAGCCGATGTGGCTGGCGTGGCCATGCGGCCGGCCTGCCAGCCGCCGCCCAGCGCCAGGAACAGGTCGACCTGGCGCGACACCACGTGACCCTCCGAGGCCGCCAGCGCGGCCTCGGCATCGGCCAGTGTCCGTTCCGCGTCGAGGAGCGCCAGATAGGGAATGCGCCCCGCCTGCTGCAGCCGGCGCTGCTGCCTCGCGGCCTCGCCGGCATGCTCGTACGCGGCGTGCAGGGCCTCGTGCCGTTCCAGTTCGCGCGTGTAGGCGGACAACGCCGTCTCGGTTTCCTGCAGCGCGCGCAGCACCGCGCCGTCGAAGCGCGCCAGCGCCGCCTCCGCAGCGGCCTCATGGCCGTGGATACGGTGGCGCACGCCGTTGGTCGGCAATGACCAGCTCAGCAACGGCCCCACGCTCCAGCGTGCGGTGGGACCGCTGCCGAGGTGACTGAGTACGCCGGTCAGGCCGGCACTGGCGCCGATGCGGATCGACGGGTAAAGGTCAGCGGTGGCCACGCCGATGCGCGCGGTCGCGGCGGCCAGCTCGCGCTCGGCCTGGCGGACATCGGGCCGGCGCCTGAGCAGTGTGGCGCCATCGCCCACGGGCAGCGGCGTGCGCAGCGTGGGTTCCCCATGGCATTCGACCTCGTCTGGCGGCAGCCCCGCGGGCGGCTTGCCGAGCAGCAGTGCCAGCCGGTAGCGCGCCGCAGTGCGGGATGCCTCCAGTGCGGGCAGGGCGGCGCGCAGCGCTTCGGTGCGGGCGCGCTCGCGTGCGACGTCGGCGGGCTCGCCGCGCCCGCCTGCCACCAGCCGGCGCGTTGCGCCCAGCGTGCGCTGCTGTACCTCGAGCTGCCGCGTGGCGGCCGCCAGTTCATGCGTGGCCGCGCAGCCCTGCACGTAGGCGCGCACGGTCTGCGCGGCCACGCTGACGCGCACCTGGTCAAGCGCGGCTTCGCTGGCCTGCGCGCCGGCCAGCGCGGCCTCGTCGGCCCGGGCCAGCTTGCCGAAGAAATCGATCAGATAGGACACGCCCAGGCCGAAGTCGCCGAGATTGAACACCGGCGGTTTCTCGGTCTGCAGGAAGCTCTCGGCCGACAATTGCGCGCGCGACACGCTCGCGCTGGCGCCGCCCTGCGGCAGGTTTTCAGACTCGACTTCGTGCAGCAGCGCCACCGCGCGGCGCAGGTTGGCGGCGGCGGCACGGATATCCGTGTTGGCGGCCAGCGCCTGTTGCACCAGGCGGTCGAGCCGTTGGTCGTCATAGAGCCGCCACCAGTCGTCGGGCACGGGCGCGATGGCAACGCCGTGCGCAGCGCCGCCTTGCAGCGGACCGTTGGCGGCGGGCGCCCGTACCGCAGCGTCGCCAGGCACGCGGTAGTCCGGGCCCACGGTCGTGCAGGCGCACAGGGTTGCGGCCACACAGGCCAGCCATCGACGGCGCCGCATCACGAACGCGGCCCCACGCGGCGCGGGGCGTCATTGCCGCGCTGCTCCAGCACCGCCACGGTGGCCGTGCGGCCCGACACCAGCCGCACATCGGCGGGCACGTCTTCCAGCACGATGCGCACCGGCACGCGCTGCGCCAGCCGCACCCAGTTGAAGGTCGGGTTGACGTTGGGCAGCAGGTTGGCGCCGGCGCTGCGGTCGCGGTCCTCGATGCCGGCGGCAATGCTCTGCACATGGCCGCGCAGGTGCCGCGGCTCGCCCATGATATGCACGTCGACGGGGCTGCCGATGCGGATGCGGTGCAGCTTGGTCTCCTCGAAATAGCCCTCCACATGGAACGAGGCGGCGTCGACCACCGACAGCACCGGGCGGCCGGTGGAGACATAGTCGCCCAGCCGCGGCAGCCGGTCGTTGAGGTAGCCCTCCACCGGGCTGCGCACGCTGGTCCGTTCGAGGTTCAGCTGCGCCAGCCGCACCGCGGCCTCGGCCTGCGCCAGCGCGGCCTGGCCTTGCTCCACGCGAGCGCGGCCCTGTTCGGCGACCTCGCCGGCAACCAGGCCATCCAGCGTGCGATTGCGTGCGGCCTCGCGCCGCGCCTGCGCCAGCGCGGCGCGCTGCGTGGCGGCGGTGGCCTGCCCCTGCTGCAGCGCCAGCGCGTAGCGGTCGCGGTCGATCTCGAACAGCACCTCGCCGCGGCGCACGTACTGGTTGTCGCGCACCCGCACGCTGATGACCAGGCCCGAGACATCGGGCGCGACCTGGACAATGTCGGCGCGCACATGGCCGTCGCGGGTCCACGGCGCGGCCGTGTAGTAGTCCCACAGGTGGCGCAGCACCAGCAGCGCGGCGAGCGCGGCCAGCAGCGTGGGCAGCAAGGGAAGGAAGTTGCGGAGTCGGAAATTCATGATGGCAGTGCCGGCACCGCGACAAAGACCGCGGCCACAGCACCCAGGACGATCACATAGAGGGAAAGGTTGAACAGCGAGCGGTGCCAGATATGCCGGTAGCAGCCCAGCGCCGCCAGCACCATGCGGATCGCGGTGGTGACGGCGAAGGCGAGCACCATCAGTACCAGCACACCGGGCACGAAGACGCCGTAGAGATCGATTTCACTGAGCATGGGTGCAGCAGAGGCGTTGGAAGTCAGCGGGCCGGCGCACCGGGCTGCAGCGTGACCTGCAGTACCACCAGTGCGCCGAGCGTGCCGCCATGCCTGCGCCCCGGCAGCGCGGCCACGCCGGCGATGGCTTCGGCCACCGATGCCGCCAGCCCGGCCGGCACTGGGACCGCATGGCCCGTGCGCAGCCGCGCGCGGAAATGCCGCGCCACGGCAGCCAGCACCCGCCGCACCGGCTTGCGCGTCGCGGGCTGCAATGCCGGCAGCGCCTTTTGCAGCGCCAGCGCGCAGTAGCCGACTTGCAGGGCATGGAACCCCTCGGACGACAACGGATCGCCAGCGGCGCCCAGCCGCGGCACCAACTGCCCGAGCCGGTCGAGCATGCGCGCACCAAGCCGCGCATCGCCATCGGTACGCAGCGTGGCGGCCTGCGCCAGGTCTTGCCAGCTGGCGCGCACCAGCCGCTGTGCCGCCGCGCGCGCGCCGAACGGACGCACCGCCATCGACCACAGCGGCGCGAACAGCATCGCCGCGGCGCTGGCCAGGCAGGTATTGAAGGTGCCGAGGAAATCCGCGTCGAACACCGATTGCACATTGGCGAACGAAGCCGTGTTGACCGACAGCAGCATTGCGATCAACTGGAAGCCCGGCCGCGCGATCAGCAGTCCGATGCCCAGGTAGGGCAGCGCCAGCATCGCCACCAGCGCCTCGAAGGTGCGTGCATGCGGCACCACCAGGAACAGGTAGCCGGACGACACCAGCAGGCAGACCCCACTCCAGCGCAGGAAGGCCCCGGCCATGCGGCGCGGCTCGTCGATGGCCGCGAAAAAGCAGCATGCGATCGACGCCACCGCCACCGCGCCCGCACCATCCTCCCAGCCGGAGAAGATCCACAGCAGCCCCGCGCAGAACACCGCTAGCCCACTGGAGACGGCGCCGAACAGCAGCATGCCGTGGTCATGGTGCAGCGCCGCCGCGTCCGGGGCGGCATCCTCACGCACTTGCGGCGGGCGCGCGCTGCGGTCGCCGATGCCTTGCTGCAGCGCGTGGCATTCCGCGTACACGGTGCACAGGCGTTGCAGCTGGTCGGCGGCGGTTGCCGCCAGCCCTGCATGCCAGTCGATCGGGTGCCCGTCATGGTCAGCAGGCCAGCCGCCCGCGATCGACGGCGCGGGCCCGGCCGCCCCATCGCCGAGCCACGCCGCCGTCGCCGACAGCGCCGCGTCAAGTTCGGCGGGCATGCCTTGCGGATGACTGCGCAGCGCCTGCAGCACGGTCTCCAGCGACGACAGCAGCGGCATCAGCATGGTCATGCGCTGGCGCAGCGCGCGGGCGTGGCGCAGCGGGTGGCTGCCTCCGGTGTCGTAGGTCAGCTGGCTGGCGAGCTGGTCGAGTGCGAGGATATCGGCGGCCAGCCGGTGCCGGCCGTCATCCGCGCGCGGGCTGCCGGTCAGGATGTCGGTGGCCCATGCCGCCGCATCGGCCAGCCACGTGGCCGCGCGTGCGCGCAGCGCCGGCGCCACCTTGGCCGGAAAGACCACCGAGCCCACCAGCCCGGCGCAGACGATGCCGATCACGATCTCCTCGATCCGCGCCACGGCGATATCGAAGATCTGCGCCGGCTGGCTGACCGCCGGCAGCGCGATGATCGGCAGTGTGTAGGCGGCCAGCAGGAACACATAGCTGCGCGGCGTGCGCTGCAGCAGCGACAGGTAGACCAGCGCGGTGATCCACAGCGCAATCGCGGCCATCAGCACGATCGGCATATTGACCAGCTGCGGCACGGTCGCCACCGCGGCGGCCGCGCCCAGCACCGTGCCGGCCACGCGATATGCCGCCTTGGAGCGCGTGGCGCCGGTGAGCGGGTGCGAGACGAAGTAGACCGTCGCCATCGCCCAGTACGGCCGCGGCAGGCCGAGCGCCAGCGCGAGATAGAGCGCCAGCATCGCGGCGGCGAATGCCTTCAGCGAGAACTGCCACTGTCGTGCATTCGGCCAGCTAGCCATGGGGCGGGGGTATAGGTGACGAGGGTTGGGGGCGCGCATCGCCACCTGCCGCTCCGGGCTTCATAGGGGGCGCGGTCGGGCAGGGGCAATGCGTGGAAGCGAAGTGTAGCCAAACCTTCCGCATTCCATTCATGATTTAATATTGGCCTCTCCATTCCATTTGTTCATGGATGCGAGCGCCTGTGCAACCGGGCTTCCGCATACCATCGCCACGATGCCCATCGATATCCGCGCCCTGCGCTATTTCGTCGAGACCGCGCGCCTGCGCAGCTTCACCCAGGCCGCCACCTCGCTCTTCGTGACCCAGTCGACCATCAGCAAGATGGTGAAACAGCTGGAGGACGAGGTCGGCCAGCCGCTGCTGATCCGCGAAGGCAAGAGCGTGCGCCTGACCGACGTCGGCCGCGTGGTCTACGAGCGCGGGCAGGAGGCGCTGGGCGTGGTCCACCGGCTGACGCTGGAAGTGGCCGACTTGTCCTCGCTCGGCCGCGGGCAGCTGACGGTGGGGATCCCGCCGATGGTCAACCTGTTTTTCTCGCCCGCGGTCAGCGCGTTCCGACAACGCTATCCCAACCTGTTGCTGACGCTGGACGAGCACGGCGGGCAGGTGGTGGAGCAGCTGGTGGCCAGTGGCGAACTGGAAGTCGGCGCCACCGTGCTGCCCGGCGACAGCGGCCTGGCGCTGGAGACGCGCCAGTTCGGGCGCTACCCGATCTGGGCCGTGGGCCCGCGCAAGGCCAGCTGGGCGCGCGGTCGCACGGTCTCGCTGGGCGCGCTGCGCGACGAGCCGCTGGTCATGCTGACCGACGATTTCTCGCTGACGCGCAAGCTGCGGCAGGCCTTCCTGGAGGCGCGCATCGAACCGCGCGTGGTGGCGCGCAGCGGTCACTGGGATTTCCTCGCCTCGATGGCGGCGGCGGGGCTGGGCACTACCTTCCTGCCGCAACCGCTGGCCGAGCGACTGCAGGGCCAGGACACGCTGGCGATGGCACGCCTGACCGAGCCGGCGGTGGACTGGACGATGGCGCATATCTGGTCGCCAGGACGTTACCTGTCGCACGCGGCGCGGGCCTGGCTGGCGGTTTGCGAGGAGATGCTGGGCGAGGGCTAGGCTCCGGGCTGTGCACGTTCCCGAGGCAAGTGCAGCGATGCGGTACCTGCCGGCCGCGCGCGCCGCTCACTTGCGCACGCAGTGGTCCGGCGGAATATCCAGCAACACCAGCGACTGCCTTCCCGCCACATAGTGATAGTGCAAGGTCACGCCGAGCTTGCCGAGCACCGGCACATCCGGGTTGCGGCAGATGCCGCGCTCCAGGATCGGCTTGGCCGAGGCCATGAACTCGCGCGTGTCCTCGCGCGAGGCATCCACGCCCGACACCTTCAGCTGGAACTCAACGATCTTGCCCGGCCTGGTCACGCAGCCGTCGAAGCGGGTGGAGTCGTCCAGGTCGACCGGGCCGGCCCGCTTCAGCTCCTGGCAAGCCATGCGTAACTGCCGCTCGGCATCGCCGGCGGTCAGGCGCGTGACGCCGGTCATGCCGGTGGGCTTGCCGCGCACCGTGCCCAGCAGCAGGGTGGCCAGCCCTGACAGCTGCGAGGGTTCGGCAGGCGTTGCCGCCAGGGCGGCCGGAACCGCCAGCGTGGCGGCAAGACAGGTCAGGCACAGACGCGCGGCGGCATCGGGGAACGAAAGTCGGGTAGGGGCGGCAGGATCTGGGGGCATGGCGATACGGAAACACGTGCCTGGGGGTCGCGCTGCTACTGTAGCCTCGGCCCCTTGCCGCCGTTGTCAGGCGCTGTCCTACAGCGCAACGGGGGCTTGCAAAGCGGCCAGAGCCTGCCGCGGCACCCAGTGTGGCGCAATTGGCCACTGCGTGTTGCCTTGCGGATACGCGGCTTGGTGCGTCAACGTACCGAAGCGGATGCGGCGCATATGGCGCAATGGGTCCATCCCCTGAAGGGGTGATCTCCGGAGGCGCATGCATGAAAAACATCATTCGCGGCATCCTGGCCCAGGTGGCCAGGCTGGACGTGCCGGTCGAATCGCTGGCCGACGACGCCGACCTGTACGAGGCGGGCCTGACCTCGGTGGCGAGCGTCCACCTGATGCTCGCCCTGGAAAATGCCTTTAGCTTCGAGATTCCCGACACCATGCTCAACCGCGAGCTGTTCCGCAGCATCGACTCGCTGGCGGCCGCCGCCGCACAACTGAGCACCTCGCCGCGGGAGGCAGCATGAGGCCGGTACTGGCCAGCGTGGAGGGCAGCCCGGCCGAGGCCGGGGCCGCCGATCCCGCCGCGCTGCTGGCCGCGGCACGTACGGTGGCGGAGCTTGCGGCCCGCCATGCCGACCAGGTCGACCGCGACGCGGTCTTCCCCGAACAGGCCATGGCCGCGCTGCGCGAGCAGCGGCTGCTTGGCGCGCTGGTGCCGCCCGAGTACGGCGGCTGCGGTGCCTCGCCGGAAACCATCGCCGCCATCTGCCGGATACTGGGCGGCGGCTGCGCGGCCACCGGCATGATCTACGCGATGCACCAGATCCAGGTGGCGTGCGTGGTCGACCACGGCATCGGCAGCGCCTGGCATGAAGACCTGCTGCGCCGCCTGGCCGGCGAGCAGCTGCTGCTGGCTTCCGCCACCTCTGAAGAAAGCATCGGCGGCGCGCTGCGCACCAGCGGCTGCGCGGTCAATGCCGACAACGGCGCACTGCACCTGCTCAAGATGGCGCCCACGATCTCCTACGGCGCGCATGCCGACGGCATCCTGGTCACCGCGCGCCGCCATCCCGATGCGGCGCCGTCGGACCAGGTGCTGGTCTGCGTGCTCAAGCCCGACTACACGCTGGAGTGTCTGTCCGGCTGGGACACGATGGGCATGCGCGGCACCTGCAGCAACGGCTTCCGGCTGGAGGCGCGCGGCAGCGTCGAACAGGTGCTGCCGGTGCCATTCGGGGAGATTGCCGAAGCCACCATGACGCCGTTCTCGCATATCGTCTGGGCCGCGCTGTGGACCGGCGTGGCCGCCGACGCGGTGCAGCGCGCCAAGACCCTGTTCCGCGGCCAGGCGCGCGCGCGTCCGGGCGTGCTGCCTCCGTCCGCCACACGCGTGGCCGAGGCGGTCGCCACCATCCAGCTGATGGAGAGCCGCGTCGAGCTGGCGCTGATCCACTATCGCCGGCACCGCCAGGGCGGCGGCATGTCGGCGGCGTTCGCGCTGGCGGCGGAAATGAACAGCGTCAAGACCAGCGTGTCGACACTGGCCATCGAGGCCGTGCAGACCGCGCTGCTGGTATGCGGCATGGCCGGCTACAAGCAGGGCACGCCCTACAGCCTCGGCCGCCACCTGCGCGACCTGTGGTCCGCGCCGCTGATGATCAACAACGACCGCATCCTGACCAATACCGCCAACCTGTTGCTGGCGGAACGTTCCTCCTGAGGAGAAAGCATGGAAGCCAGCCTCGACAATGTCAGCGGGCTGCCGGACCCAGACCCGGCAGAACCCTCCGTGGCCGGCACCGGCTACGCGACGCCGACTTTCCTGCAGTCGCTGATCGACGCAGGTATCCTGATCCCCACCGGCGTGGACGGCATCTATGGTCGCAGCGGCCTGTACGAAGCCATTGCCGAGGGCATGAACGCCCTGGTCACCCAGGCCGGCGCCGACCAGCAGGCCGAGGTGATGCGCTTTCCGCCCACCACGCCGCGCAAGGATTTCGAGGACAGCGAATACCTGAAGAGCTTCCCGCAGCTGGCCGGCACCGTACACAGTTTCTGCGGCAACGAGCGCGACCACTTCCGCCTGCTGGCGCGGCTGGAGGACGGCGAGGACTGGACCGACCAGCAGCGGGCCACGCGCGTGGTGCTGACCCCGGCCGCGTGCTACCCGATCTACCCGGTGATCGCGCGGCAGGGGCCGCTGCCGCCCGAAGGCCGCGTGGTCGATGTGTTCTCGTACTGCTTCCGGCACGAGCCCTCGCTGGAGCCGACCCGCATGCAGATGTTCCGCATGCGCGAATACGTGCGGCTTGGCAGCGCGGAGCAGATCCTGGCCTTCCGCCAGATGTGGATCGAGCGCGGCAAGGCACTGGCTGACCAGCTGGAACTGCCGCACACGCTGGACGTGGCCAACGATCCCTTCTTCGGCCGCGGCGGCAAGCTGGTGGCCGACAACCAGCGCGAACTCAAGCTCAAGTTCGAGCTGCTGATCCCGGTGAACGACGGCGCGCCGCCCACCGCGTGCATGAGCTTCAACTACCACGTCGATCATTTCTCCACCGTGTGGACGTTGCGCACTGCGGATGGCGAGAAGGCCCACACCGGCTGTGCGGCATTCGGCATCGACCGGCTGACGTTGGCGTTGCTGCGGCAGCATGGCCTCGAGTTGCAGCGGTGGCCGAAGAGCGTCAGGGCAGCGTTGGGCAATATCTGACGCCGTTGACGGTGCGTGCGGCAGGCCGGTGGATCCGGCCCGCCGCACGCGGCGTTTCGCAAGTCAGCCGGCGATCCTTCTCACGGTGATCTGCTGCGACCCCGACGTAATGAACTTGCGATCGCCGGTGCCGGTCGACACGCCGGTGTGCGAGTCGACCACGCAGTCGTCGCCGATGCGCACGCCGGGATAGATGGTCGCGCGCGTGCCGAGGAAGCAGCGCGCGCCCACGGCGGCGTCGCCGTTCAGGATGGCGCCCGGCGACAGCACGGAATACTCCCCCACGCCGGCGCCATGGCCGACACTGCAGTGGACATTGGCCAGCACGCCCGCCCCCAGGGTGGCGCCGCGGTTGATGATCGCCAGCGGGCAGACGATGCTGCCGGGCCCGATCGCGGCCGCGTCCGAAACGATGGCCGCGCCGTGCAGGTAGGTCGGCACCGGCACGCCCCTGCCGGTGAGCCGGCCGATGATCTCGCGGCGCGCGTCGACCGAGCCGATGGCCACGATCACGGCTTGCCCGTCTTGCGGCCGGAAGTCCCAGGTCGTGCCGAGGTGCGGCAGCGCGATGCCGTCGAGTACCTTGCCCGGATCGTCGTCGATGTAGCCGGCGACACGCGCGCCGCCCCGGCGGGCCTCACCTTCGACGTACTCGAAGATTTCCTGCGCGAATCCGCCCGCGCCGGCGATGACGACAGAAAATACGCGCAGGGCGTTGATCAGCGGCATGTTTCGGAGCCTCCCGCGGCGGGCAATTGGGGGCCGGCATGGGCGCCGGGGCGGCCATGCGATTCGGGCCATTATTGCTCTCCGGGATACGCCTTGTGGCGGGCTTGCGTGCGCGGGCGCACGGACGGTATGGCGTGCCGCAGCGCGCCTGCAACAGGGCGCACGCGACGGCTGTCCGGCCGCGGCACGCTAGAATCGCTCCCTTGCCCGAATCCGGCCAGCCAAGACCTTGCCCCATGTCCCTGCATATCCGTCCTGAAGTACCGTCTGACGCCGACCGCATCGCGCAACTGACCACTGCCGCCTTCCGCGCGGCACCGCACGCCAGCCAGACCGAGGCGTTTATCGTCAACGCGCTGCGCTGCGCAGGCCAGTTGACGGTATCGCTGGTGGCACAGGATGGCGAAGTGCTGGTGGGGCACGTCGCGGTTTCGCCGGTATGGGTCTCGTCCGGCGCGGCGGGCTGGTTCGGGCTGGGCCCGATCTCGGTGGCGCCTGACCGGCAAGGGCAGGGCATCGGCACGCAACTGATGCAGGCCGCGCTGGCCGAGTTGCGGCGACTGCGTGCGGCCGGCTGCGTGGTGCTGGGCGATCCGGGGTACTACGGGCGCTTCGGCTTTGCGGCCCGGCCCGGGCTGGTGCTGGAAGGCGTGCCGCCCGAATATTTCCAGGCGCTGGCGTTCAATGGTGGCTATCCGAGCGGCACGGTGCGCTATCACGACGCGTTCAACGCCACCGCCTGAACTCGCCCGATGCACCCGATTCGCAGACTCCCGGCCATCGACGGTAATCCCGGCTGGTTCGAGACCTCGCCATCGCGCCATACGCCACTTGGCAAACGGCTGACCGGCGACACGCACTTTGACTTCGCCATCGTCGGCGCCGGCTTCACGGGCGTGGCGCTGGCGCGCAGGCTGGCCGAGCTGCATCCGCAGGCCAGCATTGCGCTGGTGGAAGCGCTCGAGGTCGGGCAGGGCACATCGGGCCGCAATGCCGGCTTCATTATCGACGTGCCGCACAACGTGGACGGCGGCGATGCCGGCGCCGAGCACGACCGCCAGCTCTATGCGCTCAATACCACCGCCATCGAACGGCTGCGCCGCCTCAGGGACCAGTACGGGATCGATTGCGCCTGGCACGATGCCGGCAAATACATGTCAGCACATGAAGCGCGGCATGTCGGCGCCCTGGAACGCTTTGCGGCCGCGTTGAACGCGGCCGGCTTTCCCTCGGAATTCATTGAAGGGCAGGGGCTGGCGCGCAGGCTGGGCACCGGCTACTACCGCGCCGCGGTGTATACGCCGGGCAATGTGCTGGTCAACCCGGCAGCGCTGGTGCGTGGCCTGGCGGCATCGCTGCCGGAATCGGTCACGCTGTTTTCGTCCAGCCCGGTGCTGGGTTGCGAGCACGGCGCGCACCATACCCTGCGCTTCGCGCACGGCAGCCTGCGCGCGGAGCGACTGGCGCTGACTGTCGGCAGCTTCAGCGAAGCCTTCGGCCAGGCGCGCAACCGGGTCGCCACGCTGTTCACCTACGCCAGCCTGACCGAGCCGCTGACGCAGGCCGAGGCCGCCGAACATTTCCCGGAGGTGCGGCCGTGGGGAACCACATCGGCGCATCCGGCGGGCACGACCGTCCGCTTCACCCCCGATCGCCGCCTCTTCGTCAGGAATACCTTCCACTACCAGCCAGCGTTGCGCACGCGCGAGGCGCACCTGCACGAGGCGCGCGACCAGCACCGCCGCTCGTTCGAGGCACGCTTCCCGGCGCTGGCAGGCAAAGCCTTTGCCTATACCTGGGGTGGACTGATCGGCATGACCCTGAACCACCATTCGGTGTTTCGCCACGAAGGCGACAATTTGTACGCGGTGGCGGGCTGCAATGGCGTCGGCGTGGCCAAGGGCACCTACCTGGGCCACTACATGGCCGAATACATGAGCGGCCTGCACAGTGCCGAGCTGGGGTTCATCCTTGCCAACAGCCAGCCGACGTGGATACCCCCCGATCCGCTGCGCAAGGTCGGCGCCACGCTGCGGCTGCGGCGCGAACTGGCCGGGGCGGGCGGGGAGATCTGAGGGCTCGTCGTCGCCTCAGGCGCGTTCAGAGCTCCAGCACCAGCCGACCTCCGCCGCAGGCGCGCGAGCAGCACGCCATCATGCGGCGATTGGCCTCGCGCTCGCTGCGCGTCAGCACCACGTCGCGATGGTCGACCTGTCCCGCCAGCACGCGCACCTCGCAGGAGCCGCACAGGCCTTCCTCGCAATCGCTCTGCACGTCGATATTGGCGCCGCGCAGCGCGGTGAGCAGCGTCTGGTCGGCCGGCACTTCCATCACCAGGCCGGAATCCTTCAACTCGACGGTAAAAGGCTGTTCCTTCGACGCATCCAGCGTGCCGAGCTTCGACACGAAGTGCTCCACGCGCAGCGCGTCTTCGGGCCACGCTTCGCAGCAAGCGGCCAGCGCGTCGAGCATGCGCTGCGGGCCGCAGGCGTAGACATGCGTGCGGTGATCCGGCTGCGCCAGCAGGCTGCCGAAGTCGGCGCGCCGGCCTTCGTCGCCGGCGTACACATGCAGCCTGTCGCCGTGCAATGCCTGCAGTGCCTCCAGCATCGCCATCGCGCGCCGCGAGCGGCCGCAGTAGTGGAATTCGTAGTCGATGCCAAGCGCGCGGGCGCGCCGCGCCATCGCACTGACCGGCGTGATGCCGATGCCGCCGGCGATAAAGATCGCACGCTGGCAGCCCTCGTCGAAGCGGAAGTGGTTGCGCGGCCCGCGGATGCGCAGGCGGTCGCCCACGCTGACGCTGCCGTGCACCCAGGCCGAGCCGCCGCGGCTGTCGGGATCGCGCAGCACGGCGATCTCCAGCGCACCGGCGTCCTCAGGATCGCCGCACAGCGAATACTGGCGCGACAGCCCCGTATCGCCACACTCCACGTCGATATGCGAGCCCGGCGCCCAGCGCGGCAGCGGCTTGCCGTCGGGCGCCGCCAGCCGCAGCTGGACCACGCCCTCGGCGGCGGGCGTGACGCGCTCGACCACCACCGTGCGGGTAATGGTGTGGGTGGACGGCTCGCCGATGCGCACCGGCTGGCGCACGTCGAGCAGTGCCGGGTTGCCGCGCTCAGGGTTCTGCGCCGGGTCCCACTCCACCAGCAGATGCTCCGGACCGCGGAACGAGGTGTTGGGCACGTAGGTAAAGGTCTGCGCGGCCAGCCGCATATGCGGCAACCGGCGCGTCAGTTCTTCCAGGAAGACCTGCATCTCCATGCGCGCCAGGTTCTTGCCCATGCACTGGTGCGAGCCGTAGCCGAAGGTCAGCTGTTCACTGGCGTTGTCGCGGCGGATGTCGAACAGGTCGGCATCGGCGAAATGCCGCTCGTCATGGTTGGCCGACGAGGTCACGATCAACAGCTTGCTGCCCGCCGGCAGTTGGATGCCGCCCACTTCCGCATCGCGCGTCACCAGCCTGCGCCACGCCGCCACCGAGCCGTTGTGGCGCAGGCATTCCTCCACGGCGTTGGGGATCAGCGACGGATCCTCGCAGAGCTCGCGCCAGGCATCCGGATGCTGCAGCAGCAGCTTGATCGCGTTGGCCGAGGCATTGGCCGTGGTTTCGTGGGCAGCCACGATGCCGGCCATCATCATCGAATGCAGGTACGAGTCCGTGACGACCTCGGGCAGTTCCTTCTGCTTGCGCAGGCCGTATTGCATCCAGCCCGGGCCTGCAGGGTCCTCGCGCATCTTGTCGAGGATGCGGCCGGCCAGCTGCCAGAAGTTGCCGACGGCGTGCGCCACGGCGACCTGTTCCTCGGGCCTGGGCCGGCCCCAGGTGTTGACCGTATGCGCGATGGAGTACTGGCGCAGCAGGTCCATGTCCTCTTCCGGCACGCCCAGGAAGTGCAGCGCCACGGTCAGCGGCACTTCCCACAGCATCTGGTCGACCAGGTCGGCGCGGCCGTCGTCGATAAAGCGGTCGACGTACTCGCGCGTCAGGCGGCGCACCATCGGCTCGTGATGGGCCAGTTCCGCGGGCGTGAACGGGTCCATCAGCGCGCGCCGGCGTGGCATGTGCGCGGGCTCGTCCTCGTTGACCAGCGTTCGGTTCATCGCGTAGCCGTAGGAGGCCAGCACGGCATTGGCCTCGTCGCCGGTGGGTGTGATTTTCTCCAGCGCGATCGACGGGCTGAAGGTGAGGTTGTCGCGGAAGATCGCCTTGATGTCGTCGTAGCGCGTGACCACCCAGTAGCCCAGTTTCGGGCTGTAGAACACCGGCTCCTGCTCGCGCGACCAGCGCACGTATTCGGGCGGATCCTGCTGGTAGCCGTCGCCGAAGGGATCGAATTCCGCCGCGTTATGGCTGACGGGGCAGCCGTTGGGCGCCGCCTTGAAGGCGGAATGGTCGACGGGGCAGCCGCCGCGCGCGGTACCGGGGGAGGGATTGGCCATACTGCGTACTCCTGGCTAAAGCACTGCCGTCCGGTCGGTGCCGGACGGGCTTTGGGTCACACGGTTGCCGGCCTCAGTTGTCCAGCGTGATCTTCAGGTCGCGGATCAGCTTGCTCCAGCGGACAGACTCGGTGCGCAACAGCTCGCTGAACTGCGCCGGCGTGTTGCCCACCGGCTCCACGCCGAAGTCCACCAGCCGCTTGTTGACGGCCGGCTCGCGAATCGCCGCGACCACGTCCTTGTTCAGCGTATTGACCACCTCCGGCGGCGTGCTGGCCGGCACCACCATGCCCACCAGCGCGGCGGCTTCCACGCGCGGGAAGCCCAGTTCGGCAAAGGTCGGCACGTCGGGCAACTGCGGCAGGCGCGTGGCGTTGGCCACGGCCAGCGGGCGCACCTTGCCACCCTTGATGAAGCCGGCGCCGGCGGCGTAGTCCACCATCATCGCCGCCACCTGGCCGGCGGCCACGTCGGAGAGCGCGGGCGCTGCGCCGCGGTAGGGGGCGTGCGTCATCGGCAGGCCGGCTTCCACCTTGAGCAGCTCCATCGCCAGGTGGTGGGGGCTGCCCGCGCCGGCCGAGCCGTAGTTGATGCCGCCTTGCGTGGTCTTCGCCTGGGCGATGAATTCCTTCGCGTTCTTGACCGGGCTGGTTGCGCCCACCACCAGGATCATCGGGAAGCGGCCCAGCAGCGTGACTGGCGCCAGGTCCTTGGCCGGGTTGTAGGAGAGCGTCTTGTACAGCACCGGGTTGAACACCAGCGTGCCGTTGTCCGCCGACAGCACGGTATAGCCGTCTGCCGCCGAGCGCGCCGTCTCCGCCGCGCCGATGGCGGTATTGCCGCCCGGCTTGTTGTCCACTACCACCGGCTGGCCGACCTTGGTCGACAGTCCCTGGCTGATGGTGCGCGCCAGGAAGTCCGAGCCGCCGCCGGCGGCGTAGGGAACGATCCAGCGGATGGGCTTGGCGGGGTAGGTGTCGGCGGCGTAAGCGGGAATGGCTGCCAGCATGGGCAGGGCCAGTGCGCCGAGGGTGAGGCGCTTGCGCAGGGGGCGGGGCATGGGCTTGTCTCCTTGTTGTCGAGCCGGTGTGCGGCACTCGTTTTCTAGTTTGCGTAAATCATATACGCATTGCGTAATGATTGAATGCGGGTTAACCTTGAACCAGCGCTGTCACTCCTTCTTCCCGTCATGGCCCCGTCCCGCCCCAAATCCGCCGACGCCAACACCAAAGCCGCCGCCGCCCCACGCCCGCGCGAACGCCGCCAGCGCGTGCAGTCGGCGGTCACCGGCATGGCGGTGCTCAAGGGGCTGGCAAGACTGGGCGGCCGCGCCAGCCTGACCGCGCTGGCCGCGCAGATCGACGAAAGCCCGGCCAAGGTCCACCGCTACCTGGTCAGCCTGGTGGAAGAGGGCTTCGTCGCGCAGGAGGCCGGCACCCAGCAGTACCACCTGGGCTTCGAAGCGCTGCAGATCGGCATGGCCGCGATGCGCCAGGCCGACCCGATCCGGCTGGCCGAATCCGCGCTGGTGCGGCTGCGTGAAACGCTGGAAGTCACGTGCTTTGTCGCAGTGATGGGCAACAAGGGGCCGACCATCATGCGCTTCGAGGAACCGGGCTTGCCGGTGACGGTGAACGTGCGCGCCGGGTCGGTGATGTCGCTGCTGTGGTCGGCCACCGGCCGCGTGTTCCTGGGGCTGCTCGACGAGAATCGCGTGCAGGCCCAGGCCGAGGAAGAGCTTGCCGAAGCCAGCCCGGCGCGACTGGCGCTGCTCGATCGCAAGGATCCCATCGGCGCGCTGCGCCGCATCGTGCAGGCCGACGACTGCGCCTGGGTGCGCGACATCAACCTGACCGGTATCAGCGCGGTGGCCGCGCCGGTGCGCGACTACACCGGCCGTGTCTGCGCGGTGCTGACTGCGCTGGGCGCCACCGGTGGATTCGACCCGGCCATCGACGGGCCCATCGGCAGCGCCGTGCGGCGCGAGGCGCGCGCGGTCAGCACGGCGCTGGGGTTCGCGGCGCCGGGCGCCTAGGCCACTTCGCGCACCGCGGCCTCGCGCAGCAGCGATTCGCCGTCAGCCACATGCCGCGTCGAAGGATAGCCCGCGGCAAACACCAGCCGCCCGCCCGACCAGGTGTGCGTCACCATCGGCTGGCCCGCCACGCTGGACACGGCAATCAAGTCGGCGCGCAGTCCGGGCGCCAGGCGGCCGCGGTCGTTCAGCAGGCAGGCATCGGCGGGGTTGGCGGTGACCAGGGCCAGCGCCTCGTTCAGCGGCAGGTCGGCCTGCCGCGCCGCGGCATACGCGGCGGCGATCAGCGTGGAAGGCTGGTAGTCCGAGCAAAGGATCGTGCCCACGCCCGCGTGGATCGCGTCGATCGCGCGCATGGAACCGCTCTGGCTCTTGCCCCGCAGCACATTGGGGGCGCCGAGGATGGTCGGCAGCGCTTGCGCGCAGGCGGCCTGCGCGGTTTCCAGGTTGATCGGGAACTCGCTCATGCGCACGCCCAGCGCCTGCATGGCGGCGATGCGTTGCGGCGAATCGTCGTCATGGCTGGCCGTGGGGATGCCGAGTTCATGGGCCATGGCCACCAGCCGGTCGACGCGCTCGTGCGCGCCTTCCAGCGCCGCTGCTTTCTTGCCGGCGGCTTCGGCGGCTTCTTCGCGGCTCATGCCGTGGTTGCCCATCATGTAGGCCAGGTAGGCATCCAGCGTCTTGAACTGGCCCTGGCCCGGCGAGTGGTCCATCACGGACAGCAGGTCGACCACGCCCTCGGCCATCAGCATCTCAAGCACCGGCACCGCGCCTGCGTCGGTCACTTCATAGCGGCAGTGGATGCGGTTGTCGACCAGGCTGTGGCGGCGATACGCGGCCACGGTGCGCACCAGCGTGGCCGCCGTATCGACGTTGCGCACGCCAAAGTGATCGCCCGCGAAAGACAGCGCGTGGTACGGCGTGGTGATGCCGGCCGCGGCGTTGCGGCGGTCCACCTGCGCCACGGCGAAATCCAGCGGAAACAGCACGTTGGCACGCGGCTCGACTTCTTTCTCGATGGCGTCGCAATGCACGTCGACCAGCCCCGGCATCACGGTGTGGCCGTGCAGGTCGATCTCGGTGGCGTGGGCCGGGACCGCGACCGGTTCGATGGCGGCGATGTGGCCATCCTCGATCAGCAGCGCGCTGTCGTGCAGCACGCGGTCGGGCAGCACCAGGGTGGCGTGGGTCAGGTAGGTAGCAGGCATGGGCGGATTCCTGTCAGGCGAGGGCGGTGGCGGGTTGCAGCGGCAGCAGGCGCGTGGCCACGGCATCGCGCACGGCGTCGTCGTGGAAGATGCCGACCAGCGCGCGGCCTTCGGCGAGTGCCTCGCGGATCAACTCGATCACGACCGCGCGGTTGTCGGCATCGAGCGATGCGGTCGGCTCGTCAAGCAGCAGGATCGGGTGGCCGCCGATCAGGCCGCGCGCGATATTCACGCGCTGCTGCTCGCCGCCGGAGAAGGTGGCCGGCGGCAAGTCCCACAGGCGGCGCGGCAGGTTCAGGCGCGCCAGCAGCACCTCGGCGCGGGCGCGGGCTTCTTCATGGCTGCCGCCGCGCTGTTGCAGCGGATCGGCCACCACGTCCAGTGCCGACACGCGCGGAATCGCCCGCAGGAACTGGCTGACGTAGCCAATCACGTCGCGGCGCAGCTTCAGCACGCGTTGCTCGGGCGCGTTGGTCAGCTCGACCCACGGTTCGCCTGCGGTGCTGGTGTCGCGCAGGCGGATGCTGCCTTCGGTGGCCAGGTAGTTGCCGTACAGGCAGCGCAGCAACGTGCTCTTGCCGGTGCCCGACGGGCCCGACAGCACCAGGCATTCGCCCCGGGCCGCATCGAAATCGATCGCGCGCAGCACCGGCAGGCGGATGCCGCCCTGGTTGTGCAGCGTAAACATCTTGCCGAGGCCGCGGACCTCGACCAGCTTCTGTGCATTCTCTGCTTGCATCGTCATCAGCCTTGCAGGATGGAGGAGACCAGCAACTGCGTATAGGGGTGCTGCGGGTCATCGAGGATCTGGTCGGTCAGGCCTTGCTCGACCACGCGGCCACCCTGCATGACCAGCGTGCGGTGCGCCAGCAGGCGCGCCACGGCCAGGTCGTGCGTGACCAGGATGGCGGCGAGGCCCAGGTCGGACACCAGGCGGCGCAACAGGTCCAGCAGGCGTGCCTGCACCGAGACGTCGAGCGAGGCCGTCGGTTCGTCCATGAACACCAGGCGTGGATGCGTGACCAGGTTGCGCGCGATCTGCAGGCGCTGCTGCATGCCGCCCGAGAAGGTGCCGGGCACGTCGTCGAGGCGGGCCAGGTCGATTTCCATTTTTTCGAGCCAGGCGCCGGCGACTTCGCGCAGGTTGCCGTAGTGGCGCTCGCCCACGGCCATCAGCCGCTCGGCGATATTGGCGCCGGCGCTGACCTGCATGCGCAGGCCGTCGCGCGCGTGCTGGCGCACGAAGCCCCAGTCGGTGCGGGCCAGCAGGCGCATGCGTGCGCTGGACAGCGTGGCCAGGTCGGTCAGGCCGGATTCGCGCATGTCGTAGCTGACGCTGCCGCGCTGCGGCGGCGCCTGCATCGACAGGGCCTGCAGCAACGTGCTCTTGCCGGAGCCCGATTCGCCCACCACGCACAGCACTTCGCCGGGGTAGAGATCGAAACTGACGTCATGGCAGCCATGCACGCCGTCCCAGGTGCGCGTCAGGTTGCGCACTGACAGTAGCGGGGTCGTGCTCATCGGGCACCTCCCGCGGCAGTCTTCACGGCTTGCTCGGCCTGGCGGTCGGCGCAGTACTCGGTGTCCGAGCACACGAACATGCGCGTGCCGGCGTCGTCGGTGATGATTTCATCGAGGTAGCTGTCGGTGGCGCCGCACTGGGCGCAGCAGCTGGACCATTTCTCCACCGTGAACGGGTGGTCGGCAAAGTCCAGGCTCCTGACCGAGGTGTACGGCGGCACGGCATAGACGCGCTTCTCGCGCCCGGCGCCGAACAGCATCAGCGCGGGGCTGCGGTCGAGCTTGGGGTTGTCGAACTTGGGGATCGGCGACGGCCGCATCATGTAGCGCTGGTTGACGATCACGGGATAGTCGTAGGTGGTGGCGATATGCCCGTGATGGGCAATGTCTTCATAGAGCTTGACGTGCATTGCGCCGTATTCGGACAGCGCGTGCATGGTGCGGGTCTCGCTCTCGCTCGGTTCCAGCCAGCGCAGCGGCTCGGGGATGGGCACCTGGAACACCATGGTCTGGCCCGCGCGCAGCGGCGTTTCCGGAATGCGGTGGCGGGTCTGGATGATGCTGGCTTCGGCGGTGCGCTCGGTGGTCTGCACGCCAGTCACGCGGCCGAAGAAGCGGCGGATATTGATGGCGTTGGTGGTGTCGTCCGAACCCTGGTCGATCACCTTGAGCATGTCCGGCTTGCCGATGATGGCGGCGGTGACCTGGATGCCGCCCGTGCCCCAGCCATAGGGCAGCGGCATTTCGCGGCTGCCGAATGGGACCTGGTAGCCGGGAATCGCCACGGCCTTCAGCAGCGCGCGGCGCAGCATGCGCTTGGTGGATTCGTCGAGATAGCCGAAGTTGTAGTGGTCGTCGCGGGCAAGGCCCGCGGTGGGGGATGCGTTCGCGGCGGTCATGCCAGCGTCTCCTCTTGCGGCTGTGGCTGCGGTGCACCTTGCGGCGGCACGGCAGGGGGGCTGGCGGCTTCCTGCTCCGCGCGCAGGCGGCGCAGCAGTTCCAGGTTGGCCTGGAAGTCCACGTAGTGGGGCAGCTTCAGGTGCTGCACGAAGCCGGAGGCCTCGACGTTGTCGCTGTGGTACAGCATGAATTCGATATCGTTGGCGGGGGCGTCGGCGGCTTCGCCAAGCTCTTTCGCACGCATCGCGCGATCCACCAGCGCCATCGACATCGCCTTGCGCTCGTTGTAGCCGAACACCAGGCCGTAGCCGCGCGTGAAGCGGGGCGCCTCGTCGGCGCTGCCGGCGTACTGGCTGACCATCTGGCATTCGGTCAGCTCGATCTCGCCGATCGTCACCGCAAAGCCGAGTTCCTCGACGAACAGTTCGACTTCGGCCGTGCCGTAGCGGATCTCGGCCGCGAACGGGTGCGAGTTGCCGTAGCCGCGCTGCGTCGAATAGCCCATCGACAGCAAAAAGCCTTCATCGGCGCGCGCCAGGTTCTGCAGGCGCGCGGCGCGGCTGGCGGGGAAGGTCAGCGGTTCGCGGGTCAGGTCCGGCGGGGTCGGGTCGCCGAGAGGGATCTCGTCGGCTTCGACCAGTTCTTCGGCTTCGAGCAGGCCCGTTACGCGCGGCATGCTGGCGGCGAGGGGCTCGGCGGCGGGCGGCAGCGGGGCGGGCTCGCGGCCCGCTTCGAGCGAGAAGTCCAGCAGGCGCTGCGTGTAGTCATAGGTCGGCCCGAGCACCTGGCCGCCCGGCACGTCCTTGAAGGTGGACGAGATCCGGCGTTGCAGGCGCATCGCGCCGGTATCGAGCGGCTGGGTATAGCCGAACCGCGCGAGCGTGGTGCGGTATGCGCGCAGCAGGAAGATCGCCTCGATCTGGTCGCCGGCGGCCTGCTTCAGCGCCAGCGCGGCCAGGTGCGGGTCGTACAGCGAACCCTCGGCCATTACGCGCGACACTGCCAGCGGCATCTGTTCGCGGATCTGGGCCAGCGTGAGTTCCGGCACCGCGGTGTCGCCGCGGCGGTACGTATCGAGCATCTGGTAGGAGTTCAGGATGGCGCGTTCGCCCCCTTTGACGGCTACGTACATGTCAGTCCTCCACGTGTGTGGTGCGCGTCAGCGCGCAAAATCGGTCGCCGCTGGCCAGCAGCAGGTCCACGCCGAGCGGGAAGCCGGTGATGTTGGCGCGCCAGCTGGCACGGAAGTCCGCCGGCAGCCCGGCCACGTGCAGCGTCTGCGTGGTTTCGATGCCGGGGCCGCGCAGCGTCAGCATGTCGCCATCGGCGAGCGAGGAGACTTCCACCATCAGCGTGGCCGAGCGGTCCGGAAAGGCCGGCTGCCCCTGCGCACAGTCAGCCAGCGCGGGCATGGCGTACCCCGCTGGCACGCAGACAAAGGTGGCGGCACCGAGGTCGTCGGTCAGCGGGCATCCGCAGTGAAAGCGCAGGAACGCACGCGCCGCGGCGGGCACGCCGGCCGGCAGCCAGACCGGGGTATCGGGATCGGCCAACGTCAGCAGCAGCGCTGCCAGCGCCGGCGACAGGCCCTCGGGCACGCCGCTGGTCACGGGTATCGCTTGCAGCTGGCCCGGATGGGCAAACGCATGCAGCGTGGCGCGGAACACCTGCTGGGCATCGTCGACGGGATTGTCGAAGCCCGGCAGCAGCGAAGTGGCCGGGGCCGAGAGGATCGATTGGGCGGATGTCATCAGTCCTCTCCCCGGACCATGGTGAAGAATTCGACGCGCGTCTGGGCAGCGGTGGCCGCTGCGTGCGCGGCGCGTGCGGCATGGGCGCTGGCCAGCGGCGCCAGCACGACCTCCTGCACGCGCTGGTGCCAGGCGGGGCGCTGCAGCAGCGCGTCCAGTACGGCCGCCTGCTCCGCGTGGCGCGCGCTGCGGCCCTGGATATAGGCCACGCCCGCGGTACCTGCGGCATCGCCGTCTTCCAGCACGACCGCGCAGCGCGTGACCGTGATTTCTCCCAGGTTGAACTGGGCGCCGGTGCCGCCGGCACGGGCCCGCACCATCGCCATGCCGGATTCCGGCTTGCGCAGCAGGCGCCAGGCGGGCAGGGCCGCGGCCTGGCCAAGCCGCGTGTAGGCGGCATCGAGCGCCTCCGTTGGCGCTGTTGCCAGCACCCGCAGCCAGGCGGCGCGGGCCGCGTTGGCTTCGATGCCGGCCGGGCCGGCGGTTTCGCTTTGCATCATCACCCCTATACGTCTATACGTTTAGATGTTATTGCCTGAACACGCCGCTACTAGACCACAGGCAGATGAACGTTTGATGACGGCTCGGGAGTGTGGTCAGGCACCCCGACAGGGGAGCGCAACTGAGGCACAATCGCACGGCATTGGTGAACGCTTGATGACAAGAGGGCAGGGCAAGCATGTCTGATCGGGAAGTAGAACGGGGTTCCGGCGTGGCGGTATGGCGCCAGATCGGCGAGGCGCTGGCGGACGACATCCGCAGGAAGCTGTACCTGCCCGGCGAGCAGTTGCCGCCGGAGCCGGAGCTGGCCACGCGCTTTGCCGTGAACCGCCACACCATCCGGCGCGCCATGGGCGAGCTGGAGCTGAGCGGACTGGTGCGGATCGAGCAGGGCCGCGGCACCTTCGTGCAGGAGCATGCGATCGACTACGCGATCGGGCGCCGCACGCGCTTCTCGCAGAACCTGGCCGCGCAGGGCATGCGCGGGCACACCGAGATCCTCGACAGCCAGGTGGTGCGCGCGCCCGAGGTGGCGAAGCACCTGGGGCTGCCGCGCACGGCCGAGATCCTGCACGTGCAGATGATCGGCAAGGCCGAGGAGCGCACCATCGACGTGGCCGAGCATTACTTCGACCTCAAGCGCTTTCCCGGCATCGACGCGGTGCTGCGCGACATGCAGTCGGTGTCGCGCGCGCTGGCGCACTTCGGCATTGCCGACTACACGCGCAAGTGGTCGCGCATTACCGCAGCCATGCCCAGCGCGCCGGTCGCGCGCCTGCTGAACCAGCCGAAGACGCGGCCGGTATTGCAGGTCGAGGCACTCAACGTCGATATCGACGGCGCACCGGTGCAGTACAGCGTGACGCGGTTTGCCGGCGACTGGGTGCAACTCACGGTGTCCGACAGCGACTGAGGAATGTTGTTGCCGGGCGCATTGGTCTAGACATCTGTCTGTCATCTACCGGCGCTAACGTCTTGCCCATGCACATGACCAACCTAACTCAATCGCCGCCGCTGGCCGGTATCACGGGCCGCCGCGTGCTGGGCGCCGCGGGCATCGGCCCGGCGACGCTGGGCTTTCGCGACGGCCACGTGGCGCAGCAAGCGCTGGCGTCCGGCCCGTGCCTCGATGCGGGCGACCTGCTGGTGCTGCCGGGCATTGTCGACATCCACGGCGACGCCTTCGAGCGCGCGGTGATGCCGCGCCCCGGCGTCAGCTTCCCGTACGCGGGCGCGCTGCTCGACGTGGATCGCCAGTTGCTGGCGAACGGGATCACCACCGAATTCCACGGCGTGACGCTGTCCTGGGAAGGCGGGCTGCGCGGCGAGGCCTATGCGCTGCGCATGTTCGAAGCCATCGCGCAGCTCGGCCCCGTGCTTGGCGCCGCGCACAAGGTGCACCTGCGCTTCGAGGCCTACCACCTGGCCGGTGTTGAGACCGCGCTGTCATGGATGGCCGCTGGACGCGTAGACCTGCTGGCCATCAACGACCACCTGCCGACGATGGCGCGCCGCATGGGCGACGAGCGCAAGATGCAGCAATACGCCGAGCGCGCCGAGTGCGACGTCGAGACCTTCCGCAGCCGCCTGCGCGCGGCCAGCGGCAATGCGCAGGAGGTGCCGGCGGCGATGGCACGCCTGATCGCCGCCGCACGCGACGCGGGGCTGCCGGTGGCGTCGCATGACGACCCGGACGTGGCCACGCGCCAGCACTACCACCGCCGGGGCTGCCGCATCGCCGAGTTCCCGCTGACCATCGAAGCCGCGACGCTGGCCCGGCAGCTGGGCGACGCTATCGTGTTCGGCGCGCCCAACGTGGTGCGCGGCACCAGCCATACCGGCGCGCCCAACGCGACCGAGATGGTGGCCGCCGGCCTGTGCACGGTGCTGGCGTCCGACTACAACTATCCCGCGCCGCTGCAGGCCGCATTCCGGCTGGCACAACTGGGCGTGCTGGACCTGCCCGGCGCCTGGCAACTGGTCTCGCGCAACCCGGCCCGTGCCGCCGGCCTGCGCGACCGCGGCACACTGGCCCCGGGCCTGCGCGCCGATGCCATCCTGGTCGATGACCGCCAGCCCGGCCTGCCGCGCGTCTGCGCCACCATCGTCAATGGCGAACTGAAGCATGCGGCGGCGTTCCTGCCGCAGGTCGATCTCGCCGAAGCCGGGACCCTGGCCGCATGAGCATGCAAGCACACCGCTACGCCATTTATCTTTCTCCGGCCGAACCGTTCCGATCCTTCGGCAGCCAGTGGCTGAGCCGCGATGCCGATACAGGGGCGGCGCTGCCCATGCCGCAAGGCATGGCGCCGCCGCCCGACGAGTGGGTCAAGGCCCCGGCGCACTACGGCCTGCATGCCACGCTGAAGCCGCCGTTCCGGCTCGCGGACGGCACCGATGGTTCGATGCTCGACGCCGCCGCCCGCGGCTTTGCGCATGGGCGCGAGGCGTTCGACGCGGCGCTGGCGCTGCGCGCGCTGCGAGGCTTTATCGCCTGGTGCCTGGACGATGGTGGCTCGCGCGCTATGCATGCGCTCGCCGATGCCTGCGTGATGGCGTTCGAGCGCTTCCGCGCACCGGCCAGTGCTGAGGAACTCGCCAAACGCAAGCCGGATCGGCTCACGCCCGACGAGCGCCGCATGCTGGATGCATGGGGCTACCCGTACGTATTCGAGACTTTCATCTTCCACATCACGCTGACCGGCATGCTCGACGCCGCCGGCGAAGCCGCCGCGCTGGCGCGCCTGTCCGCCGCCAGCGGCAAGCTGCTGGAAACGCCGCTCCATGTGGACGGAATCAGTGTGTTCGTGCAGCCGCGGCCAGGCGATGACTTCATTGCCGCGCGCCACTACGGCTTCAATGGCAGCACCACGGATGGCGCCGGCGTGGCGTACCTCGAAGCATGAGCGCCCGCACCGCCACTGACGGGCGCGGCCTGTTCTACGTCATGGGGCCTTCGGGCAGCGGCAAGGATTCGCTGCTGCGCGCGCTGCGCGAGCGCCTGGGCCCGGACGACCCCATCGTGGTCGCGCATCGCTATATCACGCGCGACGCCGACGCCAACGAGGCCTCGGTCGCCCTTACCCCCGATGAGTTCCAGCGCCGCAAGGCCCTCGGCTGCCTGGCGCTGAACTGGCATAGCCACGGCCTGCACTACGGCATCGGCGTCGAGATCGAGCAGTGGCTCGCAAAGGGCCTGACGGTGATCGTCAACGGTTCGCGCGAATACCTGCCGCAAGCCGTGGCACGCTACCCGAAGCTGTGCGCCGTACACGTGCGGGTGAAACCGGAAGTGCTGGCCGCGCGCCTGCGCCAGCGTGGCCGCGAGTCGGAAGAGGCGATTGCCAGGCGGCTGGCCCGCGCGGGGCAGGCTTTCGACGTGCCGGCAGGGTGCAGGCTGGTCGAGATCGACAACAGCGGCGCGCTGCAGGCATCCGCCGACGCCTTTGCACAACTGGTGGGCGCCACCTCCGCGCTGGCCTGACTCTCAGAGCTCGATACTGAAGCTGATGCCGTGCTCGGTGAACCCGAGCCGGCGATAGAACTGGTGCGCCTGCAACCGGCGTGCGTTCGACGACAACGCCAGCTTGGCCGCGCCGGCTTCCCGCGCCAGGCGCATCGCCTCGCGCATCATGGCCTTGCCGACGCCCATGCCGCGCGCCGACGGCGCCACCACCACGGCCTCGACAATCGCCTCCGGGCGGCCGTCGTGGACCAGCACGGGAAATACCAGCAGGCTGAAGGTGCCGAGCGGCACCCCGTTCTCGTCCACCATCAGGTAGCAGCGATAGTCCGGGTAGCGGCGCATCGTTGCGTAGCGCTCGCGCATCGTGGCCAGCGGCAACGGCGGCTCGTCATCCATCGCGGCGAGCAGCGCCGACAGGTGCCGCAGCTCCGCATCGGAGCCGCGCACCTCGCGCAGGGCCAGGACGGCTTCGGTCATTTCGTGCAATCCGTTCATGCCGTTTACGCCACTTACACGGCAAGGCGCGCGCAACGCGCAGCCATTTCAAGGTAGTGCGCCAGTGGCGGCGTGGCAAGGTCGACCACCTTGGCCAGGTCGTCGTAACGGCGCAGGCGCACCGCGGCATCGGCATGGGGGTTGGCTGCGAAGGCATTCGCCTGCCCCTCGTTGTATGGACCGCCCTGCAGCGCCAGGCTCTGCACCGAGGCCGGCGACAGCGTGCCGAAGTAGTCGGGATCGACCGCGCACAGGAAGCGCTTGGCCGCCACGTGCAGGCGTATGGGCTCGGTGACTTCGTCGCCGAAGAGCTCCGCCAGCGCGTCGGCGGCGACCTCCTGGTGGCGCATGTCGGTGTCGGTGCTTTCCGCCAGCAGCAGGTGGCCGACGTCGTGGAGCAGCGCCGCGACGATCAGCGGCTCGGGCTCGCGCGCCTGCTCGGCCAACTGCGCGCACTGCAGCGCGTGGACCGTCTGGCTGATGGCCTCGCCGCCGTACCAGGCGGTGCCGTGGCTGGCGAACAGGGTTTCGATGCGGGAGAGCGTGAGCATGGGGTCAGACGAGTACCTTGCGGATCTGCGCGGAGAGGATGTCGATGGCCGAGACAAACAGGATGATGATGATCATCACGGCACAGGTCTGCCCGTACTGGAAGCTGCGGATGATCTCCCACAGCACGGTGCCGATGCCGCCGGCGCCGACAATGCCGACCACCGAGGCCGAACGCACGTTCGACTCGAAGCGGTACAGCGCAAAGGACAGCCACAGCGGCAGCACCTGCGGAATCACGCCGTAGACGATCTCCTCGATCGGGCCGGCGCCGGTGGCGCGCACGCCTTCGACCGGGCGCGGATCGATGGCTTCCACGGCTTCGGCAAACAGCTTGGCCAGCACGCCGGTGGTGTGGATCCAGATCGCCAGCACGCCCGCGAACGGGCCCAGTCCGACGGCCACGATAAACAGCATCGCAAAGACCATCTCATTGATGGCGCGGCAGGCGTCCATGACGCGGCGCGCCGGCTGGTAGACCCACGCGGGAACGATATTGGCGGAGCACAGCAGGCCCAGCGGTACCGCCATCGCCACGGCCATGGCCGTGCCCCACAGCGCGATCTGGACGGTGACCAGCATTTCGTCCAGGTAGTGCCGCCAGTCGCGGAAGTCTGGCGGGAAGAAATCGGCGGCAAATTTCGCCATGTTGTTGGAATCGCGCAGCAGGTCCAGCGGGCGCATGTCGGCGCCTTGCCAGGACATGGCGAGCAAGGCCAGCACGACCGCCCAGGTCAGCAACACGGCAAGGGACGTGCGCGGCGGCCGGACGTTGCTTTGCGGCGAGGGCGGGAGGCCGGGCGTGGCGGTGACAGTCATGGGCAATCCGAATCAGGCAACATAAAAAGACGACGCGGGGCCGGCAACGCGCCGGGCCCCTGCGGGGTGAGGCTTATTGCGCGCTGGTGGCGGCGGCCTTGTCCAGCTCGGCCAGGCGGCGGCTGACATCGGCCAGGCGCTTTTCCTTGTCGGGGGCGGCCAGGGTGGTGTCCGTTTCGATCTTGGCCTTCTCGCGGGCCAGTTCGATCTGGCGGATCGGCACCAGTTGCGCGTCGCCCGAGGCGCGGAAGCCCTGGTAGGTCAGCGTGGCCAGCACCTGCTTTTCACGCGCGGCGTCGACGCCCTTGCCGTAGTTGACGAAGAAGGTCTGGATCTTCTTCTTCAGCTCGGGCGACAGGTCCTTGCGATAGACCATCGGATCGGCCGGGATCAGTGGCGACTTCCACAGCACGCGCACCTGGTCATAGGCATTCTTGCCCGTGTTGATGCGGTAGCGCTCCAGGTTCTCGGTGTTGTTCACCGCCACGTCGACCTGCTTGTTCAGCACCGACAGCAGGTTGGTTTCGTGGTTGCCGATGCGCACGGCCTTGAACAGCGTCTTGGGCTCGACCTTGTTTGCCGTCCACAGGTAGTAGCCCGGCACGGCGGTGCCCGAGGTGGAGTTGGGATCGCCGGCGCCGTAGCTCAGGTCCTTGCCGCGCTTGATCACGTCTTCGACGCTCTTCAGGTCGCTATCCTTGTTGACGATCAGCAGCGACCAGTAGCCCGGGTTGCCGTCCTTGTCGATCACCGAGGCAAAGACCTCGCCGTTGGCGCGGTCCACCGCTTCCATCGCCGACTTGTTGCCGAACCAGGCGATCTGCACCTTGTTAAAGCGCATGCCCTCGATGATGCCGGCGTAGTCGGACGCGAAGAACGGCTTGACCGGCACGCCCAGCGTCTTGCTGAGATCGTCGATCAGCGGCTGCCAGGCGCTCTTCAGGTTCGACGACGATTCCGTCGAGATAAAGCCGATGCTCAGGCTCTTGGCGTCTTGCGCAAAGGCGGGCAGGGCGACCACGCCCGATGCCACGACGGCGATAAAGGTTCTGCGAAGCATGGACAACTCCGGTTGGGAAAGGCTTGGGGGTAAGGCTGCGGTCGGGTGGGTGCTCAGTGGCCGCTCAGTGGCTGCTCACGCCGCCGCCAGGTTCATCGTGACCATCGCCGGCGCCGGCATGGCCGCGGCGGCTTCATTCGCTTCGGGCACGGAATCGTGCAGCAGTTCGTCGGCCTCGGTGCCATAGAGATCGCGCAGCATGGCCGGCGTCAGCGCCGCGGAGGGGCCGTCGTAGACCACCTTGCCGTGGCGCAGTGCCACCACGCGGGGGCAGTAGCGCATCGCCACATCCACCTGGTGCAGCGACACCAGCACCGCCACCTTGCGGGTGCGATTGATCTGCGTCAGCAGCGACATCACGCGGCGCGACGATTCCGGATCGAGCGAAGCGATCGGCTCGTCGGCCAGGATCACGCGAGCGTTCTGCACCAGCGTGCGGGCGATAGCCGCGCGTTGCTGCTGGCCGCCGGAGAGCGTCGAGGCACGCTGAAACGCATAGTCGTCTATACCAACTTGCGCAAGGGCATCGAGTCCGGCCTGCATTTCATCGGCCCTGAAGATGCGCAGCAGGCTGCGCCATTTGGGGATACGGGTCAGCATGCCGACCAGCACGTTGGTGATGACCGGAAGGCGGCCCACCAGGTTGAACTGCTGGAACACAAAGCCGATCTCGCCGCGTACCTTGCGCACATTGCCGGCCAGCCGGCCATTGCGCTGCACGTGGCGGCCGTTGACGAGGATCTCGCCAGCGCCGCCTGCGACAAAGCCGGCTACGTGGCGCAACAGTGTGGACTTGCCCGATCCCGATGCACCCAGCAGGGCGACCATCTCGCCTGGCGCGATGTGCAACGTGACATCGTCAAGCGCCTTGCGGTCCGCGCGGAACGATTTGGAAAGCCCGAGGACTTCGATTGCGTGCGTCATGTCGACTCCCTGGCTTGAATGACCTGCGCATTCTGGCCGGGATGGATGACAGAACGATGACGCTGGCGTCAGACAAAAATGTTCTAGCCCAGGCTGCCGGCAAAGCGCTCGGCCAGCCGTTCGCGGCGGAAGGCCTCGACCACGTAGTCGATAAAGACGCGCGTCTTGGCCGGCAGCAGCGTGCGCGTCGGGTAGTAGAGCGAGATCGCGCCTGCATCGGCATACCAGTGCGGCAGCAGGCGCACCAGCTCGCCACGCTCCAGCCATGGCAGTGCGTCAGGCACGGCGAGCAGTGTTACGCCAAGGCCTAGCAGCGCGGCTTCACGCATGGCGGCCGGGTCGTTGACGACGATCCGCTCGGGCAGTGCCGTGGCGGCTTCCGTTCCGGCCGCATCGCGCATGGCCCAGTGCCGCGCGCGTCCGGTGCGCGTGGAGCGCATCACGATGCCGTCGAATTGCGCGAGGCCGGCGGGGTTGGTCGGCAAGGTGCGCCCGCGCAGGTAGTTGGGAGAAGCCACGGCGACGATATGCGCGGGCGCCAGCGTGCGCGAGACCAGCCCGGGCGCAAGCTCGAAGCCGCCGCCGATGGCGGCGTCATAGCCCTCGGCGATCAGGTCGGCGGCGCGGTTCTCGAAATGCCATTCGGGCCGGATGGCAGGATAGCGGGCCAGGAACGCCGGCAGCAGCGGCATCACGTGAGTCACGCCGAAGGTCGGGGCCAGGCTGACCTTGAGCACGCCGGCGGGTTCGCCCTGGTCACCGGAGGCGCCCGCGATTGCCGCTTGCAGCGCATCAAGATTGCCGCCGATCGCCGCGAGGAAGCGCTCGCCGGCCTCCGTCAGCGTCAGCTTGCGCGTCGAGCGCTGGAACAGGCGCACGCCCAGGTTGCGCTCCAGCATGGCCACATTGCGGCTGACCGCTGCGGGCGTCAGCGCCAGCCGCCGGCCGGCCGCGGAGAAGCTGCCGGTTTCCGCGCTGCGAACGAAGGATTCAAGGTTGGCCAGGGTTTCCATGCCAACCAGATTACACCATCACTTGAAAATCATTCCAGCCATTCCTCACTAATCAAGCCGCAATCCGCCGCCCATACTCCGTTCACCCCTTCACACAACGGAGTTCGAACAATGACTGCAAACCACAACCTCCCGCTGGCCGGAAAGACCGCCCTCGTTACCGGCGGCTCGCGCTCGATCGGCGCCGCCATCGCCCGCCGGCTGGCCGCCGACGGTGCCGCCGTGGCTGTGACCTACAGCGCCTCGGCCGACAAGGCCAGCGCCGTGGTCCGCGAGATCGAGGCAGCGGGCGGCCGCGCCATCGCGATCGAAGCCGATGCCGGCAACCCCGCGGCAGTGCGCGCCGCCGTGGCCGCCACGGCAGAGGCCTTTGGCGGCCTCGACATCCTGGTCAACAACGCCGGGCTGGGCCTCGGTGGCGCCATCGAGGACATCGCCTTCGACACCTATGAACGCATGATCGCCGTCAACGTGACCGGCGTCTTCGTGGCCACGCAGGAGGCCGTGCGCCGTATGAAGGCGGGCGGGCGCGTGATCCACATCGGCTCGTCGATGACGCGCTACGCGGCCTTTCCGACGGCGTCGCTGTACACACTGACCAAGGGCGCGATCACCGGCTTCAACCGCAGCCTGGTGCGCGACCTCGGACCCCGCGGCATCACCGTCAATACCGTCCATCCCGGCCCGACCGATACGGAGATGAACCCCGATGGCGGCCCGGTCAGCAAGATCGTCGGCCCCGGCATCGCCATCGGCCGCTATGGCCAGCCGGACGAGATCGCCAATGTGGTCGCCTTCCTGGCCGGCCCGGAGGCGTCCTTCGTGACCGGCGCGGACATCGTCGCCGACGGCGGCTTCACGGCCTGAACGGCTCCCAGACCTGCACCGGAGAATCATCATGAGCGACAAGACCATCGGCATCATCGGCGCCGGCGCCATCGGCACGGCTTTCGCGCGTACACTGGCGCGCCACAGCATCAAGGCGGTGATTGCCAACAGCCGCGGCCCTGAAACACTGCAGGACCTGGTACAGGAGATCGGCCCGTCCGTGCGCGCCGGCACGCGCGAGCAAGCCGCGGCGCAGGACATCGTGCTGGTCGCGGTGAACTGGTCGCGGCTGCCGCAGGCGCTGGCGGGGCTGCCAGACTTTGGCGGACGCATCGTCATTGATGCCAACAACCCGATCGAAGCGCCGCTGTTCCGTCCCGCTGAACTGCACGGGCGGCTGTCCAGCGAGATCGTTGCCGGGCTGGTGCCGGGTGCGCGCGTGGTGAAGGCGTTCAACCACTTGCGGCCCGAATTCCTGACGGGCGATCCGCGCGAGGATGGCGGGCAGCGAGTGCTGTTCTATTCCGGCGACGACGACGGCGCCAAGGCCGAGGTGGCGGCACTGGTCGAGCGGCTCGGGTTCTTCGGCATCGACCTTGGCAAGCTGGAGGTGGGAGGGCGGCTCGTCCAGTTTCCTGGCGGGCCGCTGCCCGGGTTGAACCTTGTGAAGCTGGGCTGAGGCGACGATCCGGCATCGGGAGCCCGCGGTACCGGGATGCCTCGCGGCGGGGGACAGGCGGCGCGGATGGCCGGCGCGGTCCCTGCCAATTCCCAAATTCTTCGTCTGAGAGCTTGCGCAAGATTTTGTTGTTTGCGGAAGATGTACAGTCCTCGTTATATTTGCTCGCCCCCGTTCGTCGTTTCCCAGTCGCCGCCGGCCCCCGCCGGGACCAGCCTGAACCCAAGGTCCAAGTGCCTGATATGAAAAAAATTCTCACCGCAAGCATTGCCGTCCTCGCCACCACTCTTTGCGAGGCCAGCGCCCACGCTGCCGACAGCAGCGCGCAAAGCCAGATCGGGCGCACCGTGAACGCCACCATCCGCCCCGTCATGCAGGCCAACAACGTTCCCGGCATGGCGGTCGCCGTCACGGTCGGCGGCAAGCACTATTTCTACAGCTATGGCGTCGCCTCCAAGTCCGGCGGCAAGAAAGTCACCGAGAACACGATTTTCGAGATCGGCTCGATCAGCAAGACGTTTACGGCGACGCTGGCCTCCTACGCACAAGTGCGCGGCAGCCTGTCGCTGTCCGACAAGGCCAGCAAATACCTGCCTGCGCTTGCCGGCAGCAGCTTCGACGCGATCAGCCTGCTCGACCTGGGCACGTATGCGGCCGGCGGCTTGCCGCTGCAATTCCCGGAGGCCGTCACCGACCAGGCGAAAATGGTCGCCTATTTCAAGGACTGGCGCCCGAGCTACGCCCCCGGTACCCATCGGCGTTATTCGAATCCCAGCATCGGCCTGTTTGGTTACCTGGCTGCCCAAAGCATGGGCCAGCCGTTCGATGACCTGATGGAGAAAACCCTGTTTCCGGGGCTGGGCCTGAAGCACACCTATATCAGGGTGCCGCAGGCCAGGATGGCCGACTACGCCACTGGCTACACCAAGGACGACAAGCCGACCCGGGTTTCGCCCGGCGTACTGGATTCAGAAGCCTACGGCGTAAAGACCACCGCGGCCGACATGATCCGCTTTGTCGAGGCCAATATGAACGGCGCAGGGCTGGACGACACCCTGCAACGTGCGATCGCCGGCACGCATACCGGGTATTTCAAGGTTGGCGACATGATGCAGGGGCTGGGATGGGAGATGTATGACTATCCGACGAGGGTCGATAGCCTGCTTGCCGGGAGTTCCACGCAGGTCGTTTTCGCGGCGAACAAGGTGAACAGGCTGGATCCGCCGCGGACGGCGAAGGCCGATGTGCTGGTCAACAAGACCGGGTCGACCAACGGGTTTGGGGCCTATGTGGTCTTTGTTCCCGCGCAGAGAATCGGCATCGTCATGCTGGCGAACAAGAACTTCCCGGTGGCCGCCCGTATCAAGGCCGCGTACCAGATCCTGACGGCGCTGGACGGCAAACTCGCGGCGGCGGAGGCGCGTTAGGTCGCCTCAACCTTCACCCTGCCTGGACGCCGGCACATTCGCCACATGCTTGCGCCGCCACGCCACCGGCGACGCACCGAACTGGGCGGAGAACCATCGCGTGAAGGAACTTGCCGAGCCATAGCCCAGCAACTCGGACACGTTCAGCAATGAGTATTGCGGGTTCTCCACATAGCGCCGCGCCAGCTCGCGGCGGACTTCATTGAGGATGTCCGTGAAGGTCTCGCCGGCTTCATCGAGCTGGCGCTGCATGGTACGCAGGCTCAGGCCAAGTCCCTGGGCCACGGCTTCAGAGGTGGCGCGGCCCATCGGCAGCATCAGGTAGACCGCATTGCGCACGTCACGGCCAATGGACGGCTCGTTCACGCGCGGCAAGGTGTCGACAAAGCGCTGCGCATAGCGTGCCATGGCCGGATCCCCGGTCGGATTCGGCGCGTCCAGGTCCGCCGCCAGGCAGACGATGCCGTTGAACTCGCTGTCGAACGCCAGCGGGCAGCCGAACAGCCTGCGGTGGACGCGCAGGTCGGCGGGCGCCGAGTGCGTGAAGTTGACGCTGAGCGGCTGCCACTGGGGGCCCAGCAGTGCCCGGCAGAGCCGGAACACTACCCCGATGGCGAGCTCGGTGCCCTGCCGCGAGGGTGCATCCAGCACGACTTCCTGCCGGATGGTGACGGCCTTTCCGGCCTCTTCCAGCAGGATGGCGACCGATTCGTTGACCAGGTGCCGGTAGCGGATGATGGTGGCCAGCGCGTCGCGCAGCGTGGCTTGCTGGCTGATCAGCAGGCTCATCACGCCAAAGTCGGAGAGCTGCCGCGATTCGGCCATGCGCAGCCCGAAGGTCGGGCAGGCGGTCGCCTCGGAGGCGGCTTCCAGCAGCTTGGCACAGGCATTGACCGGAATGCGCTGGTCCGGGTCGGCCAGCAGGGCGCGGCTCAGTTTGGCCGCGCGCAGCAGCGGCTGTGGGTCGAGGCCGATTTCTGCAGCCACTTCAAAGAAGTTGGTCAGTGCAGCCGCACGCACCAGCGTCTCCAAACCTGTCTCCTTGTTCTTGTCCCGGCTGCCCGCAAAGGTGCGCCAGCGTTGTCTCGCAGCGGATGATAGGCCCGCCTGGCATGAAATGCAAAGTGGATGGAAGCTATTGCAAAGCACCGCTTCGCTCCCGGTTCTACATTGGCTTCCATACGCGGCGCACCTTGTGCCGCGCCTGACCAAGGAGACCAACGCTGTGGAAAAAATTGTCCGGATGTACGAGATCGGCGGGCCGGAAGTACTGCGCTATGAAGGCACTGAAGTAGGCGACCCCGGCCCCGGCCAGGTACGCATCCGCCACGTGGCGGTCGGCCTGAACTATGCCGATACGTATTTCCGCAACGGGACTTACCGCGTGCCGCTGCCCTCGGGCATGGGCGTGGAAGCGGCTGGCGTGGTGCAGGCGATCGGCCCGGACGTCACCAATGTTGCCGTCGGCGATCGCGTGACCTACACCGGGTTCCTCAATACGCTTGGCGCGTACAGTACCGCCCGCCTGGTGCCCGCTGCACCGCTGATCCGCCTGCCGGAAACGATCAGCTTCGAGACGGCGGCCGCGATGACCATGCGCGGGCTGACCTCGGCTTACCTGATGCGCCGCATCCATGCCTTCAAGGAAGGCGACAGCATCCTGCTGCATGCCGCTGCCGGCGGCGTGGGCCTGATCGTTTCGCAGTGGGCCAAGCTGCTGGGCCTCACCGTGATCGGCACGGTTTCCTCCGAAGCCAAGGGCGAGGTGGCGCGCGCGCACGGCTGCGACCATATCATCAACTACAGCCATGAAGACGTGGCCGAGCGGGTGCGCGCGCTGACCGATGGTGTCGGCGTGTCGGTGGTGTTCGACAGCGTGGGCAAGTCGACCTTCATGGCGTCGCTGGATTCGCTCAAGCGGCGCGGCACGATGGTGTGCGTAGGCACCGCCTCGGGCCCGATTCCCCCGTTCGATCCAGTGCTGCTGGCCATGAAAGGCTCCCTGTTCCTGACCCGGCCGGCCCTGGCCGACTACATCGCCGATCCCGCAGAGAAGGCCGATCTGGCCGGGGAACTGTTTGATCACGTGGGCGCGGGCCGTATCCGCATCGAGATCAACCAGCGCTATGCCCTGCAGGATGCGGTGCAGGCACACCAGGACCTGGAGTCGCGCAAGACCACGGGCTCGTCGATTTTCGTTATCTGAGGCAACGCCATGCAAGTCCAACAAATCACCTGCGCGCTTGGCGCCGAGCTGACCGGCGTCGAGCTGGCCGATGCGATCCGCGACGACGGCCTGTTTGCCGAGATCCGAGCCTTGCTGCTGAAGCACCGCGTGCTGTTCCTGCGCAACCAGCAGTTCAGCCGTGCCGAGCATGTCGCCTTTGCGCAGCGCTTTGGCGAACTGGAAGACCATCCCGTCGCCGGCAGCGATCCCGAGCACCCGGGCCTGGTCCGCATCTACAAGACCCCCGACCAGCCCAACGACCGCTACGAGAACGCCTGGCACTCCGATACCACGTGGCGCGAAGCCCCGCAGTTCGGCGCCGTGCTGCGCTGCGTGGAATGCCCGCCGGTAGGCGGCGACACCATGTGGGCAAACATGGCGCTTGCCTATGAACGGCTGCCTGCGCACATCAAGGAGCAGATTGCCGACCTGCGCGCGCGCCACAGCATCGAGGCCTCCTTCGGCGCGGCGATGCCGATCGAGAAGCGCCTGGCGCTGAAGGCCCAGTATCCGGATGCGGAACACCCTGTCGTGCGCACGCACCCCGATACCGGCGAGAAGGTTCTTTATGTGAACGCCTTCACCACGCATTTCACCAACTACCACACGCCTGACCGCGTGCGTTCCGGCCAGGACGCCAATCCGGGCGCGGGCGACCTGCTGCGCTACCTGGTCAGCCAGGCGTATATCCCCGAGTATCAGGTGCGCTGGCGCTGGGAACCCAACTGCGTGGCGATCTGGGACAACACCGCTACCCAGCACTACGCCGTGATGGACTATCCGCCATGCCACCGCAAGATGGAGCGCGCGGGCATTATCGGCAGCAAGACGTACTGATTCCCCGGCCACGGCAACGCAAGACAACACAGCAATGCAAGACAACCTGATTACGGCCGCACAGTCGGCCTACGCTTACCCGCTGCTGGTCAAGCAGCTCCTGATCAACTCCGTCAGCCTCTACGGCGACCAGGAAATCAGCTACCGCGGCCAGATGCGCTACACCTTCCGCGATTTCCGCGGCCGCATCGGCAAGCTGGCTTCGGCGCTCACTTCGCTCGGCGCCGGGCACGGCACCACCGTGGCGGTGATGGACTGGGACAGCCATCGCTACCTGGAATGCTACTTCGGCGTCCCCATGATGGGCGCGACGCTGTTCACGGTGAACGTGCGTCTGTCGCCCCAGCAGATCCTGTACACGCTGAACGACGCCGGCGCGGACATCGTGCTGTTCCATCCGGATTTCGCGCCGGTGCTCGAGCAGATCCGCGGCGAGCTGACCTGCAACCCGCGCTTCGTGCTGATGGCTGACGGCCAGGACGCACCGGCGCTGACGCTGCCGCTGGCGGGCGAGTATGAGGCGCTAGTGGAAGCCGCCTCGCCCGATTTCGTCTTCACGGACTTCGACGAGAACACCAAGGCCGCCACCTTCTACACCACCGGCACCACCGGCGACCCCAAGGGCGTCTGCTACAGCCACCGCGACATCGTGCTGCACACGCTGGCATCGGCCACGAGCCTGTGCTCGCCCCGCGAGGGCCAGCGCATGCACCGTGAAGATGTCTATATGCCGATCACACCAATGTTCCATGTGCTGGCATGGGGCATCCCGTACATCGCCATGATGCTGGGCCTGCGTACCGTGCTGCCGGGTCGCTACGCGCCGGACGCGCTGCTCAGGCTGCGCGAGACCGAGAAGGTCACGTTCTCGCACTGCGTGCCGACCATTCTTCAAATGCTGCTACAGTCGGCGCAGGACGGCGCCACGGACCTGTCGGGCTGGAAGATCATCATCGGTGGCTCGGCGCTGCCGCCCGCACTGTGCGAGGCGGCGCTGGCGCGCGGCATCGATATCTTCGCCGGCTACGGCATGTCGGAGACCGGCCCGATCGTGTCGCTGGCCCAGATTCCGCCGGGTTGTACGCCCAAGGACCGCGCCGAGGAAGTCCGCATGCGCTGCTCGACCGGCCGTCCGGTGACGATGGTGGATTACCGCATTGTCAGCGAAGACATGCGCGACCTGCCGCGCGACGGCAAGAGCCGCGGCGAGATCGTGCTGCGCGCGCCGTTCCTGACCAAGGGCTACTTTGGCAAGCCGCAAGCGTCGGAAGACCTGTGGTCGGGCGGCTTCCTGCATACCCAGGACGTTGCGGTGATGGGCGAGGACGGCTTCGTGCAGATCGTGGACCGTATCAAGGACGTCATCAAGACCGGCGGCGAGTGGGTGTCTTCGATCGAGGTGGAGAACCTGATCACGGAAGTGCCCGGCGTGCAGGAATGCGCGGTGATCGGCGTGCCGGATGCGAAGTGGGGGGAGCGGCCGATGGCCTTTGTGGTGCGCAAGGCGGGTGCCGAGGTCAAGCCCGAGCAGATCCGCGATCAGCTGATGGCGCATGTGGATTCACGCCGAATCAGCAAGTACGCGGTGCCTGAGGCTGAGCGCATCGCCTTCGTCGAAGCGATTCCCAAGACCAGCGTGGGCAAGATCAACAAGAAGCAGCTGCGCGAAGAAGCGGCCTGAAGGGTAGGAAAGGGAATTTGCGCCAGTCCTCGGGGACTGGCGCTTTTTTTTTTGCTCAGGATGGCTCACGACAGATCGGGGGGGCCGTTGCGCGAGAACAGTACAATGCCGGACGCGTTTCCCCGATTTGCCGTTCCCGTCACTTGCCCGCCTCACCCATGTCCAACCTCATCGTCCACGGTGGCACGCCCCTGCGCGGCCGCATCATTCCCTCGGCCAACAAGAACGCGGTGCTGCCGGTGCTGTGCGCTACGCTTCTGACCGACCAGCCTCTGCGGCTGCATGGCGTTCCGGACATCACGGATGTCCGCAAGATCCTCGATATTTTCCGCACGCTGGGCAGTGTAGTTCACCTGGATGACGCGACCGGCACGCTGGACCTGCACCATCGCGACACCACATTCGACGCCGCCACGCACCGGCTGCCCGAGGAAATGCGCTCGTCGATCATGCTGGTGCCGCCACTGCTCGCCCGCTTCGGCGTGGCGCGGCTCGAAGACAACGTCAAGGGCTGCACGCTGGGCGTGCGCGAGATCGATCCGCACGTCGACATCTTCCGCTCGTTCGGCGGCGAGGTGGAGCGCGCCAGCGGCTCGCTGCTGGTGCGCAGCGGCGGCCCGCTGAAGCCGACCCACCACTGGCTCGACTATGCGTCGGTGACCACTACCGAAAATTTCGTGCTGTGCGCGGCCGCTGCGGAAGGCGAATCGACGCTGACCAACGCCGCCTCGGAGCCGCATGTGCAGGAGTTCTGCCGCTTCATGGCGATGATGGGCGCCGACATCGACGGCATCGGCACCTCGCGGCTGACGGTGCGCGGCGGGGCCCGGCTGCGCGGCGGCGAGTTCACCTTCGAGGAGGACTTCCACGAGATCACCACCTTCCTCGCGCTCGGCGCAATTACCGGCGGTGACGTGGTGGTGCGCAACAGCACGCCCGGCAACTTTCCGCTGATCGACCGCACATTCGCCAAGTTCGGCGTACAGGTGGTGCACGAGGACGGCTGGTCGCGCGCGCTACGGCCGGGTCCGCTCAAGGTGCAGACGCCCTTCACCAGCAATGTGCTGACCAAGGTCGAGGCGGCGCCGTGGCCGTACTTCCCGGTCGACCTGCTGCCGATCTTCATCGCGCTGGGCGTGCGCGCGCAGGGCAATGCGATGTTCTGGAACAAGGTCTACGACGGCGCGCTCGGCTGGACCGGCGAGCTGTCGAAGTTCGGCGCGCACGTGTTCTCGTCGGACCCGCACCGGCTGATCACCTTCGGCGGCAATCCGCTGACGCCGGCGGTGGTCGAGAGCCCGTACATCATCCGGGTCGCGATCGCGCTGTTCATGGTCGCGGCCAGCATCGATGGCCGCTCCGAGATCCGCAACGCCGCGCCGATCCGCCGCGCGCACCCGCGCTTCGTCGAGAACCTGCGCAGCCTCGGCGTGCAGGTCGAGTGGACCAGTGGGGAATAAGGGGCGGTTGGCCCCTAAGTGACATGCCACCTGGCACGGGTCCGTCGCGACTGGATAGTCTGCCGGACTCCGCTGCCACCCACCGCCTCAAACAACTGCTTTGCGGGCGGACTTACTCGCCAGTCACGCAGATAGAGATCAAAACAAAGGTCGGGAAGGCGTGGCAGCCCTTCGGCTTCCCCCAGGACCCGTAGTTCGGGGGCAAGCATTTCGATCGCCCTTACTGTCACCCCCAGACCCGCGCGCAGGGCAGCACGCAAGCCGCCGAACGCGAGCGAAGTGGATACGTGTCGAATGCGCCAGGGGATATGGTGCGCATCCAGCGCGGCAAGCGCCGTCGCGCGGTAGTTGCTAGGCTCGTTGGGCAAGACCAGGGGCACGGGCTGCGACGGATCGTGCACGTATTCGGCGGCGGCCATCCATACCATCGGCGAGGTTCGCAAGCGCACGTGGGGGTGCGCGGAATCCACCATGCCTTCCGGCATTGCAATGAGGCTGATCTCGATTTCCCCCCGCTTCAGCGCCTGCAGCAGGTGGGCCGCGCGGGCGGGATGCACCTCGATCTGCACATGTGGATAGAGCGCCGAAAAGCGCGCGAGCAAGGGCGGCAGCAAGAACTCTGCGGCGTCGTAAGGACTTCCGATGCGCAGTGGCCCGCGCAGGTCCGGGGCCGCCAGAGATTCCAGCGCTTCTTCGTTCAACGCGAGCAGTTGGCGCGCATAGTCCAGGAGTCGCACGCCGGGCTCGGTCAGCCGCTTCGAGCGGCCGACCTTCTGGAACAGCGCCACGCCGAGTTGCGCTTCGAGGCGGGCCATCTGCTGCGTGACGGCGGATTGTGTGCGGTGCACTTGCTCGGCCGCAAAGGCAAAGCTCCCGCCGTCGGCGACCGCGACAAAGGTACGGAGAAGCTCCAGGTCAAGGGTGCGCACGAAAGTTAAGTGTGGCTAATATTTCTTCGCACGGAATTCATTTGTAGTTCGCCCGCTCCGGGCACAGACTGAAGCTGTCAGTCGGTTGGGGATGCCCGCAAAAGGTGGGTAAATGGCGGTCGGGGCTGAAATGCGGTTACGTTCTGCGGTGCCGAAGAATAGTTTAGCAGGCCTTTAGTGTTGACATCGGTCATGCCAGGATCGGCAGCCACAACCTCCGCGAGGCGAAGGAGGAATGATGAAAGAGAATGCGTACTCTCTTGACCAGTTCGTCACTGACCTGCGGCGCACCGCGCATGAAGGGCGTGATGAGCATGGGATTCTTGCGACGCTGCGGCCGCTCGCGCAACGGTTTGCGCTTTCCGGCTCCTGGCGCGATCCGCGCCACTACCAGGCGGATAGCGGCCAGGGTTACGGCGTGCACCTGCTTCACGAGGAGCCGGACCATACGCTCGCGGTGTTCACCGTGAGCTGGCTTCCCGGGCGTGGCATACCGCCGCACGATCATGGCACCTGGGCGATCGTTGTGGGCGTGGACGGACCGGAGAAGAATGTGTTCTGGCAGCGGACGGACGACCGCTCGAGTCCAGGCTACGCGGAGCTGCGCCAGAGTGGGGAAAAGGTATTCCGTCCCGGCGACGTGCTCGCGATGCCTGCCGGCACGATCCACAGCGTACGGAATGAATCCGATCAGGTCACGCTGTCACTTCACGTGTATGGGAAGCACGTTAATTTCACCCAGCGCTCCCAGTTCGACCCCGACGAGCACAGTGAATCGCCCTTCATTCTGAAGCTGGAGTCGCTGCAATAACCACTTATGCCAAACGGGTGGCGGAGAGACTGCTTCCCCGGAAATCGGGTGAAGCATTTTTCTTGTCAGCGCGGCATGAAATAAGCAAAACGCCTCCCGAAGGAGGCGCACAGGCTGCCGGCGCGAAGCCGGGATCAGGGCTGGATATTGAAGGTCTTGACGATGCCCGCGTTGCGCTCGAACTCCGCATTCAACGACTGGCTGAGTTCCGTCAGCGTTTGTTCACGCATCGGCTCATAGCTCAGCGTCTGCATGCGTTCCTGCACCTTGGGCGTGGCCGCCGCCTTGTAGGTGGCAACCTGGATCTTCTGCGCCAGCTCTGCCGGCACGCGGGACGAGGCAATCACGCCCACCCAGTTGCTGAACTCCACTTCTGGATAACCCAGTTCCGCGAAGGTCGGCACCTGCGGCAGCAGCGGCGAGCGGTTCTTCGAGGCCACTGCATAAGCCTGCAGCTTGCCGGCCTTGATCATCGGCAGCGAGGTCACCATGCCGTCGTACATCACCGCGATCTGGCCGCCCATCACCTGGGTCAGCGCCGGTGCGGAGCCGGCAAAGGGGACGTGCGCCAGGTCTAGGCCGGCCTTCTGGTTCATGATCACGCCGGCATAGTGCGATGCGGTGCCGGCGCTGTAGGAGGCAAAGCTCAGCTTGCCGGGGTTGGCATGCACGTAGCTGACCAGGCTCTTGAGGTCCTTGGCCGGCAGGGTCGGCGCGCCGACCAGCAGCAGGCGCGAGCGTGCCACCGCGGCCACGGGCCGGATGTCCTTCATCGTGTTGTACGGTGTCTTGAGCACGTGCGGCACTTCGGTCAGCACATTGGTGGCCGTCACCATGATGGTCTGGCCGTCGGGCGGCGCGGCCAGCATGGCGCTGATGGCGATGCCGCCGCCGGCACCCGGTTTGTTGTCGACCACGACGGGCTGGCCCAGGTCTTGCGAAAGCTGGTCGGCCAGCAGGCGGGCGATCACGTCCATGGTGCCGCCGGCGGGGGCGGGCACCAGCATGCGCACGGGCTTGTTGGTCCACGCCATCGCGGCCGGCATGGACAGGGCCATGACGGCGGTTACGGCGGCTAAGGCGGCGTGGCGAACGCGAAAGAGGGCAGGGCGTTGAGGCATCTGTGTCTCCGTTGAAAGTCTAGGGTATGTAGGGCCCATGCCAGCCTTCTTGTCGGGGGCGGTACACGGGATACTGCAGAAAAATCGAGGCGTCGGCGCAATGCCGCCGTCGCCAGGGTGTTCGTTCAGGCGGCAGCCCGCGTGGCGCGCTGTTTCGCGCGCGCCAGCGCGCGCAGCATGGCTTCCAGCAGCGCAGCCGGAGGCCGCGAGCCGGACACGCTGAGCGTGCCGTTGAAGACAAAATGCGGCACGCCGAGGCCGGTCCGCAAGGGCGCTTCGTCCGGGCCGCCAAGTGACGGCAGCCAGTCCAGGTCACGGTCCCCGACAGCATCGCCCTGATCCGGGATCGCGATGCCGCATGCCGTCGCGGCCTGCCGCAGCACGAGCGGATCACCGATGTTCTCGCCGCGCAGGAAGTAGCGCGTGAACAGGTCGTCGATCAGCGCAGCAGCGGTATCGGCGCCTGCCTGCTGTCGCGCAAGGCGTACCAGGCGATGTGCCAGCAGGGTGTTCGGGAAGGTTTCGATGCGATCCAGTGCAAGCGTCAGGCCGGCTTCCCGCGCCGCGCCACAGACCTGCGCCTGGCGTACCGCCACCGCCTGGGGGCTGCCTAGACGCGCCACGTAGAAATCCCGGTAGGGCAGGCCGGCGGGAGGCGTGGTGGGGATCAGCGGATACGAGCGCCATTCCACCTGCACGGCAACGTCCGGGCGCTCCCGCGCCAGCAAGGCAATGGCGGTTTCCAGGTGCTTCTTGCCGATCAGGCACCAGGGACAGATCAGGTCGAAATAAGCCTCGACCGAGAGCGTGGACGGATGATTCATGGGAGCAGCTTCAAGACGCCAGCCGGCGAGCCCGGCGCAGGCCGCAGCAGGCTGTGGAGGATCAGAGGGTGGGCGCCGGCGCCGCGCGGCTGCGCCACGACTGGCGCGCCGGCAGCGATGCCATGACCTCGGCGCGCTCGGCGTCGGTCATCTGCGCCCAGCAGCCGATCTCGACCGGCGTCCTGCCGCAGCCCTGGCAATACTTGCCAGCGTGGTCCATGCGGCAGATGTTCAGGCACGGATTGGCGACGGAGGGGGATGGGTTCATGGCTTTCAACAAAACTTGGCGGGGTGACAGCCCGGCCGCAGGTTTTCTCGCCCGCGGCCGGATCTGTTGCGTCAGGCCGCGCGCAGGGGCAGGTTCTTCTGGCCGGCCTGGCGGTTCGGCGCCATGCCGTGCGCGGCCAGCGTTTCCTCGGCGCTGTCGTACCAGGTGCCGATGCGGTAGATCTCGCGGGCTTCCTTGCCCGAGGCGATCTCGCGGCCCAGTTCCTTGGCCACGCGCACGCACTGCTCGATCTGCTGCACGGAGGTCATGCGGTTGCCGTGCTGGTCGATGATGGTGTCCTCGATGCCGCAGCGCGGGTGCAGGCCCATCGACATCGCCATCATGTTGAACGGCAGCACGTTCTTCAGCAGCGATTCCGCGGTCAGCGTGCAACCGTCCGGCGCGCGGTGGACGAAGTTGAAGAAGTTGAACGGGTTGGGGCCGTCGAAGCCGCCGCCGATGCCGATCCAGGTCAGGTTCAGCGGGCCCTTGTAGATGCCGCCGCGCACCATGCGCTCCAGCGTTTCCATGGCGTGGATGCCGGTCAGCTGGAAGTGCGGCTGGATGCCGGAGGCCTGCAGGCGGCGCAGGTGTTCCTCCACCCAGCCCGGGCCGGCCGGCACGGTCATTTCGCGGTAGGCCTGCTGGTAGGCGGGGTGCTCGAGCGACGTACCCTTGAGGTATTCGGGGTACAGCAGCTCCATGATGTTCATCTGCGTGGTGTTGATCGCCACGGTCACCTGGTCCGGCTTCGGATCGAGCTCAGCCAGCATGTGGCGGGTGTCGTCCGACAGCCACTTGGCTGCCTGGCCGTCGTCTTCCGGCGCGAAGGAGATCGAGCCGCCGACCTGGATGATCATGTCGGGCACCGCGGCGCGCACGCCCGCGATCAGCTCGTTGAACTTGGACAGGCGCTTGGAGCCCTTGCCGTCCAGTTCGCGCACGTGCAGGTGCAGCACGGTGGCGCCGGCGTTGTAGCAATCGACGGCCTTCTGGACCTGTTCTTCCATCGTCACCGGAATGTCTTCCGGGAAGTCCGCCGGCATCCACTCGGGGCCGTAGGGCGCCACGGTGATGACTACCTTGTCCTGGTTCTCGGGGTGCAGGGAATCGTCGAGGAATTGCATGTTCTTGCTCCTGGTATGTTGTTGCGAATCGCCCTGGGTACCGCCTGTATGGCGGCGCCGGACAGGCGCGTTCGCGGTATCAAGTTCGGTGGCTGAAGTATCGTGTAACGGCGCGCAGCGATTTGACGATCCGGGACGATCGATTTACATTTCGGGACAGTCAGGGAAAACGCGATGTCCTACTACCTTCGCAGCGCCAGCCTTACCAATTTCGTGGAAGTCGCCCGCGCGGTGGGCCTCGATCCACACCAGCAACTGCGTGCGGTCAAGATCAGCCGCGATGTGCTGCTAGACCCCGACATCCGCATTCCTGCGGGGCTTGTCGGCCGCTTGCTGGATGCCTCGGCGCACGCGTCGCAGGTGGACGACTTCGGCCTGCGCATGGCCGAGCTGCGCCAGTTCTCCAACCTCGGGCCGCTGGCCTTCGTGGTGCGCGAGCAACCGACGCTGCGCCGGGCGCTGGAGTCCATGGTGCTTTACATGGGCCTGCAGAATGAGGCGCTCGCGATGCGCATGGAAGAGGGCGAAGGCCTGGTGATGATCCGCCTGCAGCTCCTGAGCGAGCAGCCCGGCACGCTGCGCCAGGCCACCGACCTGGCCGTCGGGGTGATGTACCGCATGCTCAGCCTGTTTCTCGGGTCGACATGGCGGCCGCGCGGGATCTGCTTCACACATGCCGCACCGTCCAGCATGGCCACCTTTACGCGCGTATTCGGCATGCCGGCGCTGTTCAACCAGGACTTTGACGGCATCGTCTGCGTGGCGTCCGACCTGGATGCGCCGCTGCCTTCCTATGATCCGGTGATGGCCGGGCAGGTGAAGCGCTACCTCGGCACCTTGCTCGCACAGGCCAACGCCACCATGCCGGACAAGGTACGCAAGCTGGTCTACGTGCTGCTGCCAACCGGCATGTGCTCGGTCGATCGCGTGGCGCAGCACCTTGGCATCGATCGCCGTACGGTGCACCGGCGCCTGCTGCAGGAGGACACCACGTATTCAGAGATCCTCAATGAAGCGCGCGCCGGGCTGGTGATCGGCTATATCGAAAACCTCGAGCGGCCGCTTTCGGAAGTGGCGACGCTGCTGGGGTTTTCTTCGCTGAGCGCGTTTTCACGCTGGTTCAGCGGGCAGTTCGGCTGCAGCGTGTCGAAGTGGCGCACGCAGCAGCAGGGGCAGGAGCGCGTCCCGGACGCTGCGCAGCCCGCGCAAGGACTGCTCTAGGCGTCCTTCCGCATTTCCATCGCGCACACGCTGTGACAGAATGCGCCGTCATCTTCCCTCCGGCATGTACTGCCTGCGCCCCGCGTGAACGGCCTGTCCGCTACCGTCCCGATCTCTGTCGTCAACGGCTTCCTGTCCGGCGCCGATCCCATGGCGATCGCACGGCTGGCCGAGTGCTCGGGCATTGCCAGCGAGCTGCTGTCCGAGCCGGCGGCGCGCGTCACGCAGGAACAGTTCTCGACGCTGTACCGCCTGCTCGCCAAGGAGGCCGACGATGAAATGCCGGGCATCTTCAGCCGGCCGCTGCGCAATGGCACGCTCAAGTACCTGTGCCTGAGCCTGCTGGATGCGCCAAGGCTGGAAGTGGCGCTGCATCGCTTCGGCCAGTTCTTCCACCTGATCCTCGATGACTTCCGCATCGAGTCGCGGCGCGACGGTGCGTCAGGCTATGTGGAGCTGGTAGACAACCCGGCCGGCCCCGCAGTCAGCGTGCTGGGGCGGGAACTGATGCTGAAGCTCGTGCATGGCGTGGCGTCGTGGCTGATCCGCCAGAAGATCCCGCTGCAGGCAGTGGAGTTCCAGTTTCCGCGGTCGCCGCTGGCGGGCGACCATCTCTACCTGTTTCCGGGCCCGGCGCACTTCGGTTGCGGCCATACCCGCATCGGCTTCGATGCGGCTTACCTGGACATGCCGGTGCGCCAGCGCAAGCCCGACCTGGAGAAGTTCCTGTCGCGCGCGCCCGAGGACTGGATCTTCGTTTCCTTCGCCGAGCAGATGACCTCCCACCGGGTCAGGCAATACGTGGCCGACTGCCTGCCGGTGTCGCTCACCATCGAGGCGGTGGCCCATGCGTTGCACTGTTCGGTGCGCACGCTGTGCCGCCGGCTGTCCGCGGAGGGGACTGCCTTCCAGGCGATCAAGGACGACGTGCGGCGCGATATCGCCATCCAGCGGCTGACGCGCTCGGAGGACCCCATCGCGGCCATTGCCTTCGACGTGGGCTTCGACAATCCCACCGCCTTCCATCGCGCCTTCCGCCACTGGACCGGCAGCACGCCCAACGCCTACCGCCGCGCGCTGTAAGCCCGCCGGCGCGGCTGGCAAAGCTGGCCGCCGACTGACAAATCCTGCCAGAACACCAGCCTCTTGCGGCGCACGGCGCGCGCGCCAGGCCGCCGCCGCGTAAAGCGGCAGGATTTGTCAATGAATGGGCAAGTTTGGGTATCCGCCTTTGTGCCCGCCGCCACTAGGATCGGCACATAACGTTGCAGTGCCACCGGTTAGTGAATCGGATGCCGGCGCTGTGAACATCGCACAGAGGCCGAAAATGAGCTACACCGCACCTACCAAAGACATCCTGTTCGTCATCCGTGAACTGGCCGGACTGACAAAGATTGCCAGCCTGCCAGGCTATGAAGACGCCACCCCCGACACCGTCGAAGCGGTGATCGGCGAGGCCGCGAAGTTCCACGGCGAGGTGATCGCCCCCCTCAACGTTGCCGGCGACAAGCAACCCAGCAGCTGGCACGACGGTGAAGTCAGGACGACCGCCGGCTTCCCGGAAGCCTTTCGCCAGTTTGGCGAAGGCGGCTGGCAGGGCATCGTGCACCCGGTCGAGTTTGGCGGCCAGGGGCTGCCCAAGCTGGTCGGCGCGCCGTGCATGGAAATGATGAACGCGGCGAACCTGTCGTTCGCGCTGTGCGCGATGCTGACCGACGGCGCGATCGAAGCGCTGCTGACCGCAGGCTCCGACGAGCTGAAGCAACGCTTCCTGCCGCGCCTGATCGCCGGCGAGTGGACCGGCACCATGAACCTGACCGAGCCGCAGGCCGGTTCCGACCTTGCGCTGCTGCGCACCCGCGCCGAGCCGCAGGCTGACGGCAGCTACAAGGTGTTCGGCACCAAGATCTTCATCACCTACGGCGAGCACGACATGGCGGACAACATCGTCCACCTGGTGCTGGCGCGCACGCCGGGCGCGCCCGAAGGGATCAAGGGCATCTCGCTGTTCGTGGTGCCGAAGTTCCTGGTCAACGACGACGGCTCGCTGGGTGCGCGCAACGACGTGCAGTGCGTGTCGATCGAACACAAGCTCGGCATCAAGGCGAGCCCGACCGCGGTGCTGCAGTTTGGCGACCATGGCGGTGCCATCGGCTACCTGGTCGGCGAGGAGAACCGCGGCCTGGAATACATGTTCGTGATGATGAACGCCGCACGCTTTGGCGTGGGCGTGCAGGGTATCGCCATCTCCGACCGCGCGTACCAGCAGGCCGTGGCTTATGCGAAGGACCGCGTGCAAAGCCGCCCGGTCGATGGCTCGGCCCGCGAAGCGGTGACGATCATCCATCATCCCGACGTGCGCCGCATGCTGACTGAAATGCGCGCCCTGACCGAAGGCGCGCGTGCGCTGGCGCTGGTGGCAGCCGCCTACTCGGACGTCGCCCACCATGCGCCGGACGCCGACACCCGTGCGCAGTTCAAGTCAGCCTATGAATTCCTGGTGCCGGTGATCAAGGGCTGGAGCACCGAAATGTCGCTGGACGTGACCAGCCTGGGCGTGCAGGTGCACGGCGGCATGGGCTTTATCGAGGAAACCGGTGCCGCGCAGCACTTCCGCGACGCACGCATCCTGCCGATCTACGAAGGCACCACCGCGATCCAGGCCAACGACCTGGTGGGCCGCAAGACCGTGCGCGACGGCGGCCTGGCCGCCCGGGCCATCCTGGCCGAAGTCGACAAGACCATCGATGCGCTCAAAGACTGCGCCGGCAACGGCGCGGATGCCGCGTGCAGCGCCATGTTCCTGCAGCTCGGCTACGCGCGCTTGGCGCTGGGCCGGGCCGTCGATTACGTGCTGGAAAACACCGCCAAGGATCCCAACGCCGTGTTCGGTGCCAGCGTGGCGTACCTGAAGCTTGCCGGCATCGTGCTGACGGGCTGGCAGATGGCGTGCGCGCTGATCGTGGCGACGCAAAAGCGTAGCGAGGACGAAGCGTTCTACGCCGCCAAGATCGCCACCTGCGAATTTTTCGCCAAGCACATTCTGCCGCGCGCTTCGGCGTTGGAGGCGGCCATTACCGGCGCGTCGGGCACGGACGGCTTCCTGACCCTGGACGAATCCCGGTTCTGAAGCGGAAGCCGCCAAATAGATCAATCAATGGAGGAGGCGGTATGGCAATCGAAAACTACCGCATGGCGACGCTCGGCGCGTTCGTCGGCAAGGAGCTCGGCGTGTCCGAGTGGGTGGAAGTGGACCAGGCGCGCATCGATGCGTTCGCGCAATGCACCAACGACAACCAGTGGATCCACGTGGACGTGGACCGCGCCAGCAAGGAAAGCCCGTTCGGCGGCACCATCGCCCACGGCTACCTGACGCTGTCGCTGGTGGCAGGCCAGTTGCTCGACATGGGCGTGATCCCGGCCGATGCCAGCGCCGCGGTCAACTACGGACTGGAAAAGACGCGCTTCCTGGCGCCGGTAAAGGCGGGCTCGCGCGTGCGCAATCGCGTCAGCCTGCTGGCCGCCGACAACAAGGGCGAAGGCCGCGTGCTGCTGCGCACGGAAAACACGATCGAGATCGAAGGCGAGTCCAAGCCGGCACTGGTGGCGGAAGCCCTGGCGCTGCTGGTCGCCTGAAGCACGAGCAAGACAGAAGCAAGGAATAAGGCAGGAGAAGTGAGATGACAAGGGTCAACAGTGCGAGAGAGCACGCCGGCAAGGCCGGTAAGGCTGCAGCCGTGATCGCGGCGACAGCGGTGGAGTCCATTGAACTTGCGCCGGACCTGATGGCCGGCCCCAACCCCTTCGTGGGGCTGCGCCCGGAAGACCTGGTCAGCACCGCGCAGCAGATCGGCGCGCAATGCATGCAGGAGCCGGTGCTGGTGCTGGAGCAGCAGGCACAACTGGCGCAGGACCTGGTCAGCGTGATGGCCGGCTCGGCACCGTTGCCGTCGGCGCGCGACCGCCGCTTTGGCGACCCCACCTGGCAGGACAACCCGCTGTACCGCATGTCGCTGCAGGGCTATGAGGCCTGGCGCAAGGCAGTGAGCGGCTTTGTACAGCGCTCGGTGATGGACGAGCGCAGCAAGCATCGCGCAGAGTACTTCACTTCGCTGGTGGCCGATGCGCTGGCACCGACCAACACGCTGCTGGGCAACCCGGCGGCACTCAAGAAGACCGTGGAGTCTTGCGGCATGAACCTGATCAGCGGGCTGACCAACCTGGTCACCGATACCCTGACTAACCGCGGCATGCCTGCCCAGGTGGACAAGGAGGCGTTCAGCGTTGGCAAGAACCTGGCCACCACGCCCGGCGCGGTGGTGTTCCGCAACGACGTGCTGGAGCTGATCCAGTACACCCCGACCACCGCGAAGGTGCATGCCCGGCCGCAGCTGATCGTGCCGCCGCAGGTCAACAAGTTCTACGTGTTCGACCTGGCGCAGGGAAAGAGCATGGTGGAGTACCTGCTGGGCAAGGAGATGCAGGTATTTATCGTGAGCTGGCGCAACCCCACCGCGGCGCACCGCGACTGGGACATGGATACCTATGTCGGCGCGCTGATCGAGGCCATCCACGCCATCCGCGACATCACCGGCAGCCCTGATGTCAACCTGCACGGCGCCTGCTCCGGCGCGATGACGATGTCGGCGCTGATGGGCTACTGCGCCGCGAGCGGCGAGCAGCTGGTGCATGCGGCCACGCTGATGGTGTCGGTGTTCGGGCTCGATGCGCAGTCGCAGCTTGGGCTGTTCAGCACGCCGGAAGCCATCACGGCCGCCCGCCAGGGCAGCCAGGCACGCGGCGTGCTCGACGGCGCGGAGCTGGGGCGGGTCTTTGCGTGGCTGCGTCCGAATGACCTGGTGTGGAACTACTGGGTCAACAACTACCTGCTGGGCAATGCGCCGCCGGCGTTCGATGTCCTCTACTGGAACAACGACACCACGCGGCTGCCGGCCGGGCTGCATGGCCAGTTCCTGGACATGCTCACGCTGAACCAGCTGGCAACGCCGCGCACGCTGCGCGTGCTGGGCCACGCCATCGACCTGTCCGAAGTCCAGTGCGACAAGTACGTGCTGGCCGGCATGACCGACCACATCACGCCGTGGAAGGCGGTGTACCGCTCGGTGCGCGCCTTTGGCGGAAGCACGGAGTTCGTGCTCAGTTCCAGCGGGCATGTCCAGAGCCTGATCAACCCGCCCGGCAACCCCAAGGCCAGGTTCTTCCGCAACGACGCGGCGGCTGCGGATCCGGAGACCTGGCTGGAAGGCGCGACGGCGACCCAGGACTCCTGGTGGGAGCATTGGAGCCAGTGGCTGAAGAAGCGGTCCGGGCCGAAGCGCAATGCACCGGCCAGCCCTGGCAGCCTGCAATACACGCCATGCGGCGAAGCCCCCGGCGTCTACGTGACTGAAGCGTAGTTCCCTGGCCCCGCGGGGCCATCGTTTTCTGTAACACAACCCGTCAGGAGAAATGAAGATGGAATCGACCAACACCACGGGCCAATCGGCCTCGCACACCTCGGCCCCGCACAAGAAGCTGTTTGACTTCGTCAAGCAGAACCGCCTGGACCCGGCCGCTATCCTCGAATCGCGCCGCAAGGACATCGAGGCCCTGGCAGGCCTGAATATCGCGCTGCTGGCCGGCCTGCAGTCGCTGGTGCGCCAGCAGGGCGAATACCTGTGCGATACCGCTGCCGACTTGCAGGCGCTCGCCCGCGGCGGCAAGGATTCGGATGGCCAGGCGGCCAAGGTCTCCGAAGTGCTGCCGCGCTCGCTGCACAAGGCCGTGAACGGCCTGCGCGGGCTGACCGACACCGTGTACAAGACGCAGGCTGACAGCATTGCCGCAGTCGGCCGCCGCATTGCGGAAAACGTTGAGGAAGTGAAGGGCATCCTGCGTCCCCGGCAGTAAGCACCAGGGGGCACGGCCGCCCCCGGCCGTGCCTTCGCGCCAACGACTCCAGGACAACTTGATGACAATAAGCGATGCCGGCATCAAGGCCGGCCACATGCATGTCCAGACGGTAGATCTGGACGGGCAACAACTCAGGGTCGGTATCCGGCCCGGCAGCGACGCGGGTCCGCCGCTGCTTATCTTCAACGGCATCGGCGCCAACCTCGAACTGCTCGAGCCCCTCGTCGCTGCGCTGGCGGGCGTGGAAGTGATCATCTTCGACGTCCCCGGCGCCGGCGGTTCCCCCGCGCCGCTGATGCCTTACCGCTTCTCCAACCTTTGCGTCCTTGCCGACAGGCTGCTGTCGCACCTCGGCTATGTGGGCCAGGTCGATACGCTCGGCGTGTCGTGGGGCGGCGCGCTCGCCCAGGAATTCGCGCGGCTCTATCCGCAGCGTTGCCGCCGCCTGGTGCTGGCGGCGACCTCTCCCGGCGTGATCATGGTGCCGGGCAGGCTGTCGGTGCTGTCGAAGATGATCGGCGTGCGCCGCTATACCGATCCCGAGTACCTGCGATGCGTCGGCGCCGACCTCTACGGCGGCGCCTTCCGCGACGATCCTGCGCTGCTCGACGAACATGGCCGCCACATGCAGCCACCACGCGGGCGCGGCTACCTCTACCAGCTGCTGGCAGCCTGGGGCTGGAGCAGCCTCCCCTGGCTGGGAGCAGTGGAGCAACCCACGCTGGTGATGCACGGCGCGGACGATCCCATCGTGCCGCTGGTCAATGCCAGGATCCTCGCGGCCCGCATTCCCAATTCGGACCTGCACGTGCTCGACGACGGGCATCTCTTCCTCGTGACCGGCGCGGAGAACGCCGCGCACGTCATCGGCGCCTTCCTGCGCCGCTAGACCCTTCCTCAGCCGCGGCGAGCCCGCGGCTTTTTTTCCTTTTACTCCTCGCAAAAGAAGGTTCCTCACCGATTTCCGGGGTGAACGAAGGTCTCTTGTCGACCTTCTCGGCTGTTCATAGAGAATGTGTGAACGTCTGAAGTCTGGACCATTTCAGCCGCACGAGGCTGGCTGCGAACCTCGGCCAGGCCATCTCAGACATGCCCAAGGAACTGCCACCAAAGCGGGCCGACGACCAGCCAGACAACCATGTAGATGAGGCTCATCAGAAAGCCAGCCTTCCACCATTCGCCCTGGGTGACGTAGCCGGCGCCGAACATGACCGGTCCGGAGCCGATGCCGTATTGGGTCAGGCAACCGTTGACGCTGCTCAGGATGCCGAGTGCGACTGCTGCGGTGAATGGCGGGATCCCGGCAGCGACCATAAGCGCCATGGAGAGGGGGAAGAGAGCACTGATATGTGCCGTGGCGCTAGCGAAGAAGTAGTGGATGTAGCAGTAGATCGCCGCCACCATCATATAGACGGCCAACCTGTGGAAGCCCTCCAAGTGTGCCCCGAACTCCTTGCCGAACCAGGACACCATGCCGTAATCATTGAGCTTGGAGGCCAGCATGATCAGCAGGCCGATCCAGATCATAGTGTCCCAGGCGGATTTCTCGTCAAGGGCATCCTGCCAGGTCAGCACGCCGGTGATGAACAGCAACGAAACGCCGAGGGCCGCCGCCAGCGTTGCGCCGATGGCCAGGTCCTCACCGAAAATCCAGAGCACCAGCAGGCCAATGAAGATTACCGCCATGATGATTTCCCTGGCGGAGATGGGTCCCATGGCAACGAGTTCCCTCTGGGCCAGGGCTGTCGCATCAGGTGTTTCGCGAATCTGCGGTGGGGCGATCCACAGCATGGCGAATGGAATGATGGCCAGACACAGCAAACCGGGGACAGACGCTGCCACCGCCCAGTCGAGCCAACTGATTGAGACACCTTGGTCTGCGGCCAGCTTGACCGCCAGGGGATTACCCGCCATCGCCGTGATGAACATGGCTGCTGTGATGATGTTAGCGTGGAAGGCGCATAGGATCAGATAGCTTCCCACCTTGCCGCGGGATTCCGGGTCGTCGGCATGGCTGCCAAGCACTTCCGCTATTGCTCGGGTAATCGGCAGCATCACCCCGCCGGCGCGGGCCGTGATGCTGGGCATGGCGGGCGAAATAATGAGTTCGGTTATTACCAGACCATAACCCAGTCCCAAGGTGCGCTTACCCAGCAGCCGCATGAACAAGAGTGCGATGCGGCGACCCAGGCCGGTCTTGATCACGCCTCGGGAGATGAAGAAGGCGAGCATCACCAGCCAAACAAGGTCCGTGCCCGTAGATTTGGTGACGTCGGCAAAAGACACGACGCCAACGAGCACGCCCACGGTCGCGCCGATAATGGCCACCGCCGCCATCGGAAGAGGGGCGGTCATGATGCCGGCGATAGTGGCGACAAATACGGCGAACATATGCCAGGCCTTTACCTCGAGGCCGGCCGGCGCGGGCAGGAACCAAAGGATGACGCCGATACCGACGGGGACGAGAAATTTCCAGAGGGTTCCGAGATGCCCAACTGGTGGCGCCTGTTTTGTCGCGGATGCGCTTGTGGGCGGTGGAGCCTTGGCAGGTGATACAGGCATGATTGACCTCCTGGCGGCGGCGTTGTTCGTTTGTCCGGAGCGTCGCAAGTCCCTATTGGGCCTGGAGCACGCTGTCGGTTGCCTCCTTGACGATGCGCGCACTGCGCCGCAGGGCCTCGCGCTCGATGGGGTCTAGTTCCGGATAAGCCAGTAGCTGCGCTCCGCCGCCATTGACCACCATCGGCAGCGACAAACACACTTCTGGTACGCCTTCGACTTCGGCATGCACAATGCCGACCGTGAGAATGGAGTCGGTGTTGTGCACGATGGCCTGGCAAATTCGCCCAATCGCACTGGCGATCCCATAGTGGGTGGCGCCCTTGCCTTCCTTGATGAGCTTGGCAGCCTCGTGCACGGAGCGCAGGATCAGATCGCGGCTGGCAGGCCCCAGCTCCTTGCCGGTTCTTGTCAGGAACGTTTCGAGGGGCATGCCTGAGACCGTCGCGCCGGACCACGCGATCACCGCGGATTCGCCGTGTTCGCCAAGGACGTAGGCGTGAATCCCCGGCGCCACGACGCCCAGCCGCTCGGAGAGCAGCGATCGCAGTCGCCCAGTGTCGAGCGAGGTGCCGGTGCTGATGACGCGCTCCCGCGCGCAGCGTAAGCGGTCAAAAACGACGGCGGCCAACACATCGCACGGGTTGCCCGCGATGACGTAGATCGCATCCGGGGCCAGGGGAGCAATGCTATCCACAATTTCCGCCGCGATGCCTGCATTGATTTTGGCCAGGTCCAGACGAGTCTGCCCTGGCTTCACACCGACGCCGGCGGTGATCACGATGATGTCGGCGTCGCGCGCGTTCTCGTAATCCCCGGCATGACAGCGGTTATGTCCCCAGAATGCTGCAGCGTGGGCTAGGTCCAGCGCCTGACCTTCGGCCCGCACTCGCGCCACATCGATGATGACGATCTCTGCGCTCGGGATGGCCACCGTTGCAAACAGGGCCGCCGACCCGCCAACCAGTCCTGCGCCGACGATGGCGATCTTGGGTTGCCGCATAGCATGCCTCCCTCGTGCCTGGATAATCGAATACCTGAACCAGGCGCCAGTCCGTGCGCGAGTCAACTTGAAGGCGGTGCGAAACCCGCGCGGGCAGGCGGGTAACCTTCCGTATGGTTTATATGACCTTTTCGGCAGAAGCGCCAGGGTTGTGCCGGGGCCGTCGGTGAAAAACCAAAAAAAAACGGCCGCTCGGGAAAATCCCCGGGCGGCCGCCAACGAGCAAGCTGCCCGGTGTCGATCCGATGACTGGAGCGTCTGGTCAGAACTTGTGGCGAATGCCGACGGCCGCGCCGAACATATTGCTCTGGCCGTTGGCCAGCGTGTAGCTGTTGCCCAGCGACAGGCTGTTGGCGAAGACCGTTGCCAGCGACTCGAGCATCAGCCCGGCGTTCTTCGCATAGGCGGTGGTCAGGTAGACGTCGGTGCGCTTGGAGAACGCATAGTTGGCCACGAAAGCGACCTGCCAGGGATTGGCGACGTTGGTATTGCCGAACAGGCTTCTGACGTTGTCGTAGTTGTATTCCAGCGTCAGGCCGATGGCCGGCGTGACCTGGTAGTTGGCGCCGATCCAGTAGAAGTCATCGCGCTGGATCACGACATCCGCCGCGTTCTTGTTCTGGCCCCAGCGGTAGCCGCCCATGATCTTGGCCGGCCCGATGCTGTAGCTCGCACCCACCACGGCCTTCTTGTTGGTGCCGTTGCTGGTGCCGATGGTCGGGTTCCACTGGTCGTAGCCAACGGTCACGCCAAACGGCCCGCCCTGGTATGCCACCGCGGCGCCATAGGCCGTGTCGCGGCGGAACTGGCCCGGGACTTCGCCGTTGCCACCGATCGGCGTTGCCACGCCTACGGTTGCCGGCAAGGCCAGGCCAGTGCCGAACGACCAATGCGCCAGCGCCGTGACCGGGCCGAACTTGCCGGTGTACTTGACCGTGTTGTCCTCACGGAAGTTCGGGCCGGACTGCAGCACCACCGGTTCGTATTGCGTGGCATAGGCCGTGGGCGAGAAATTGGCCAGCGCCTCGAACATCGACGTGTACTGGCGGCCGAGGCTGATCTGCCCGATGCCGGCCTTCTGCACGCCCACGAACGCCTGGCGCCCGAACAGGCGGCCGCTTTGCTGCGAGGTGCCGGTGTCGAGGTTGAAGCCGCTTTCCAGTACGAACAGCGCCTGCAGACCGCCACCGAGGTCCTCGCTGCCGCGAAGACCCCAGCGCGAGCCGGAGACCCCGCCGGAGTTCATGCGGTAGACGTCGTTGGCCGGCCCGCGGTTGAACTGGTTGGCGGCGGTCGGAACCGCGCCGAGGTGGTTGACGTACTCCACGTTGATGTCCGCCACGCCGTAGAGCGTGACGTTCGTCTGCGCGAAGGCGCCTCCCGAACAGGCGAGCAGTGCGGCCGCGGCCATGCTCCTGAGCTTCATTGGTATTTCTCCTCTTTTTCCTTTGGTTTGCGATGCGGATGAATCCGTCTCGGTAAGTACTACGGGTACTGCAATGTCTGTTGTGGCGTTGCGCTGCGCGAAGCCCGGCTCGGGCCTCAGTTGGCGCGCAACAGCTTTTCCAGCAACTCGATCGCGCGCGGCCACGGGCCATATCCCGCGGCCGGGTTCAGGTGGCCGACCTCGCCGAGGTCGATCAGCCGGCTGCCCCAGTCGCTGGCCATCTGCGCAGCGCGCTCATAGCTGGCGAGCGGATCGTTGCGGCTGGCGGCGAGGATGCTGGGGAAGGGCAATTGCGCCCGGGGCACTGGCAGCCAGCCGTGTTCTGCCAGCGTGGCGGTTTCCGGATAGCCGGCCGGCATCGGCGTTTCGAGATCGGCTGGGGTGGCGAGCAGCGCGCCACGGATCTTGCGGTGGTGCTGCGCCGCCCAGTGCACGGTGATCATGACGCCGGCGCTGTGCGCCACCAGCACCACCGGGCCGTCGATGTCGGCAAGGGCTGCATCCAGCGCGGCCACGCGAGCGTCGCGGCTGAGTTTGTCGTGTTCAAGCGGCGCGACGGAGCGGGCGTTCGGCAGCTCGGCCTGGAGCAGGGTCTGCCAGTGCTCCGCCACATGGTCGCGCAGGCCTGGAACCATCAGGAAGGTGGTATCAGCGGGAAGGTTCATCGGTATTTGGGGTAGTAAGTCAGAGAATCAGGCGTTTTTCGCGTGGGCCTCACGCTGGCTTTCCATGCGAAGCAGGTCGGCCGTGTAGGTGCGCCGCCCGACCAGGAAGCACACCGCGGCCAGCACGCCGGCCAGCGGGATCAGCTGAAGCGCGCCCAGCAGGCCGATGCGATCGGCAATCAGGCCGGTGACAAAGGGGCCGGGCGCCAGGCCCAGCAGGTTGTTTGCCAGCGTGAGCGTGGCAAACGCGGTGGCATGGATGGCCGGGTGGGTCAGGTTAGCCACCACGGCACTGGCCGGGCCGGCCGTGCCGCCGACAAACAGCATGCCGGCGCCGATCAGCACCAGCTGCGCTGTGCCCGCGGGCAAGCGGAACGCGGTGAGCAGCAGCGCGCAACAGGTCACGCTGTAGACCACTGCCATCAGCCACTTGCGCCTGGGCGCGTGGCGGGCGGCCCAGTCGGTCAGCGCGCCGCACAGGATCATCCCTGCGCCAGCCGCCAGCACGAACGCCGCGGCGGTCACGCCCGCACGATCCGTCGCCATGCCGTAGTAGCGCGACAGGTAGCTCGGCATCCAGGTAAGCAGGGCGCCCATGACCAGCAACTGCAGCGCACTGCCCACATAAGCACAGAGGATCGAACGCGCCGAGAAAAGGGCGGACAGCAGCGGGCGCAGCGACACGGTCTCGTGCCGGGGGGCACCGTCCGCTTCCTCGCCCAGCGCACGGCGCTGCGCCTGCAGGCGCGGCTCGGTAATGAAGAGGCGATAGATCACCACCAGCACCAGCCCGAAGATCGCCATGCCGGCAAAGGCCCAGCGCCAGCCAAACAGTGCCGACAGGGCACCGCCCAGCCCCATGCCCAGCACGGAGCCAAACGCGCCGCCAGCGATAAACGCCGAGCTCAGGCTGGCACGGAGGTGGCGCGGAAACACCGACAGCACCACGGCAATGCCGACGCTGCCATAGGCCGCCTCGCCAATCCCCACGCAAAGCCGTGCCACGAACATCTGCCCGAAATTGTTGGCCAGCGCGCAGCCCAGCGTGGCCAGGCTCCACAGCGCTGCCATCAGGATCAGGCTCCTGACCCGGCCCCATCGGTCGGCCAGGATCGACAGCGGAAACGTCAGCAAGCCCACCATCAGCGCCACGATCCCGCCCAGCGCACCCAGTTCGGTATCGCTCAGCGCCCATTCCACCTTCAGCAGGGGAAACACGGCATTGAGCACCTGCCGGGACATGTAGTCCGACAGCAGCAAGCCAAAGCTCAACGCAAAGACGAGCCATGCGTAAGAACGTGACGACTTCGCACCGGCCGCGCCGGCTGCGATGGGGGAATGCGTGGAGATTTGCCCGAGCATGAATGCCTTTCCTGGAAACGCTTGACTGCGACGATGGCTGCGCAGGCCAGGGGATCAAAACCCTCCCTTGAGACGCTGGCCACAGTCCTGTCGCGACTGGCGAAGTATCTAGGATTGGCTATCGATGGTTTGACTAACGGGGACAAGTTGTTTGCATTTTGGGACAGTCGGGGAAAACGAGAGGTGGGTGGCGGAGGCTGAAATGGCGGTGGGCAAAGCAGGCGTCACCTGCAATCTGGAGGCTGCCGAGATTGCCCGGCATGGACGGGCCCGGGCCAGTGCGACATGACGCACCTGATCGCGGCGCTATCAGGTTGCGTCAAAGTTCTGGCGGACAGCGCGGATACGTCATAGATTGATCAGGGCAAGCGAAACGCGGCATTGCAGCAAAGCCCGGTGTCACCGAACCGCCCATGCGCATGGCATGGCGTTTGCGGGCGCACTCAGCGACCGGATCTCATCCCAGCGGTAGGCGCGGACTTACCGGGGAGTCCAATGCCGCGATCATCCCAGGGGATCTCCTGGCCGGATGCTCCAAAGACGTGCTATCGAGGCGGTGACCATGGACGCAGGCAAGCAACTCGTGCATGCCCAAGAGGTTGGCATCAAGACCGGGCTGGTGCTCCAGAAGCGCCTGAAAAATGCGCAGGAAGCCTTAGGCCGGCGCATGCAGGCGGCTGCCGGGGACGTCGAAATCGGCGAGACTGGCCCCGGGGCGCTGTCCGATGTCGATTCATACAATGGCTTCGCTTACGCGTTGGACGCCGCGCAGCGCGCCATCCTCTTCTGGGACACGCTGCGCCAGCGCGGAAATCGTTTTGTCGAGCACGCCGCCGAGGGCCTGAAGCCGGTCCTGCACTTCGAATACGAGTTCGTTCTCGACGGCCGCCAGTTCGAGAGGCCGGTGAATTACGCGCTGCTGCGCATCACGCCGCCCGCAGGCGTGACGGTGGACAACGCCCGCCGCCCCTATGTCATCATCGACCCGCGCGCCGGACATGGTCCCGGCATTGGCGGCTTCAAGGACGATTCGCAGGTGGGCGTGGCGTTGCGCGCCGGCCATCCGGTCTACTTCGTCATCTTCTTCCGCGACCCAGAGCCTGGGCAGACCCTGCTGGACGTCTGCGAAGCCGAACAGCGCTTCGTGCGCAAGGTACGGGCACTGCATCCGGATAGCCCCAAGCCGGCCATCGTCGGCAACTGCCAGGGCGGCTGGGCAGCCATCATGCTGGCGGCATCGAGCCCGGACGACACCGGCCCGATTGTCATCAACGGCGCGCCGATGTCCTACTGGAGCGGCGCCTGGAGCGAAGGCGAGGGCGATAACCCGATGCGCTACGCGGGCGGCCTACTAGGCGGAACCTGGCTGGCTTCGTTCACCGCCGACCTCGGCAACGGCAAGTTCGACGGCGCTCACCTGGTCCAGAACTTCGAGAACCTGAACCCGGCCAACAGCCTCTGGGACAAGTATTACAACCTCTACAACAAGGCCGACACCGAGCCACCGCGCTTCCTTGAATTCGAGCACTGGTGGGGCGGCTACTACCTGATGAACCGCGAAGAGATCGAGTGGATCACCCGAAATCTCTTTGTCGGCAACAAGCTGTGGTCCGGCGACGTCAAGGACGCGGGTGGCAAGGGGTTCGACCTGCGCGAGATCAAGTCGCCGATCGTCCTGTTCGCCTCGATGGGCGACAACATCACCCCGCCGCAGCAAGCGTTCAACTGGGTGGTGGACCAGTACGCGAGCACCGAGGAGATCAAGGCGCGCGGCCAGGTCATCGTCGGCATGATGCATGAAAGCATCGGGCATCTCGGCATCTTCGTTTCAGGCAAGGTCGCCAAGAAGGAGCATGCGCAGATCGTGTCGGTGCTGAAGACCATTGAGCTGTTGCCGCCCGGCCTGTATGGCATGGTCATCACCGAGCGCAGGGAAAAGGACGAGCACGGCCAGAAGCAATATGACGTCGCCTTCCACGAATATCGGCTGGAAGATATTGCGGCACGGCTCAATCGCTTTCAGCGTGTCGACGAACGGCCGTTCGAGGCCGTGGCCGCATTGTCCGACTTCAACCAGCGGGCTTATGAACTGTTCGCACAGCCATTCGTGCAGGCAATGTCCAACGATATGTCGGCGCGCATGCTGCGCGCCTTCCACCCCCTGCGGGTACAGAACTGGGCCCTGTCTGACATGAATCCATGGATGGCCTGGCTGGGCCCCGCCGCCGACGCGGTCAGGGCCAACCGGCAGGCGCTCGCGGCGGATAATCCGCTGCGTCAGCAAGAGCAGGCAGGTGCCGAAATGGTAAGTGCCATGCTGGACAGTTATCGCGCGGTGCGCGACGCCATGACGGAAGCGTCCTTCTTCAACATCTACGCCAATATGTTCTCGCAGTTTCTCGGCGACAAGGCCGAAACACGGCCTGGCGTGCCCGTGATTACCGAGCCCAGGGAGTTGCCGGAGGTCAAGCAGGCCCTCGCGGCCATCAGCGAAGGCGGCTATGTCGAGGCGCTCGCCCGCGTGGCCTTCCTGCTGACGCACAGCGGCGAACCGTTGCCGCTTTCACGGCTCGAGTTGCGCAAGGAACTGGTCACCGACTATGCCGAATACCTGCCCGCGCTGGCGCCGGATGCCTGGCGCAGGATCCGGGGCGTGCAGGAGATCATCGTGCAGTACGCACCGGACCAGGCGCTCAAGACGCTGCCGGCATTGCTCAATGATCCGGCCGAGCGCGAGCGGCTTCTGACCTTGCTCGACAAGCTGTCCACCGATGAACACGTACTTGGCAGCCAGCCCACGCCTGATCAGGCGGCGATGCTGGCGCGCATCCGTGCCGCACTGGCGGGAAAGCCTGAGCGCATTCGCCGCGCGGCCGGGTGACTGCGCAGCGCGTGTCCACACCGATGCAAACTGGAGCAGGAGGATGTAGATGGACAACAAGCACGAGAAGTACCAGCGGCTGATCGAGTATTGCCAGGCCATCCCGCCAACGCCGACCGCGGTGGTGCACCCGTGCGACCAGAGTTCCCTGGAGGGGGCGGTCGAGGCAGCAAGAATGGGGCTGATCGCTCCCATCCTGGTGGGGCCGCGTGAGCGCATTGAAGCGACTGCGAAGGCCTGTGGGCTGGATATAAGCCCCTATCCGATTGTCGACGCGCCACACAGCCACGCAGCCGCGGCGGCTGCGGTGGAACTGGTGCGCGAAGGCAAGGCCGAGGCGCTGATGAAGGGCAGCCTGCACACCGACGAGTTGATGGCAGCCGTGGTAAAGCGGGAGACCGGCTTGCGCACCGACCGGCGCGTCAGCCATTGCTTCGTGATGGATGTGCCTGGCCATGAAGAGGCCTTGATCATCACCGATGCCGCGGTCAATATCGCTCCCACGCTGGAGGAGAAGGCGGACATCCTGCAGAACGCCATCAATCTTGCCCATGCGCTGCAGATCAAGGAAGTCCGCGTGGCGGTGCTGTCGGCCATGGAAACCGTCAACCCGAAGGTGCCGTCCACCATCGAGGCCGCGGCGCTATGCAAGATGGTGGACCGCCACCAGATCACCGGCGCGCTTGTCGACGGACCGCTGGCCCTCGACAATGCCATCGACCTGGAGGCGGCCCGGATCAAGAAGATCGACTCCCCGGTGGCCGGCCGCGCCAACGTGCTGCTGGTGCCGGACCTGGAAGCCGGCAATATGCTGGCCAAGAGCCTGTCTTTCCTGGCGGGCGCCGACGCGGCCGGGATCGTGCTCGGGGCGCGGGTGCCGATCATTCTCACCAGCCGGGCCGATTCCGTGCCCACCCGGCTGGCGTCCTGCGCCGTTGCCGCCCTGGTGGCGAAAGCCAGGCGCGAGTCCGCAAAGGTGATGGGGTAGCGCCATGGCCGACGTGATCCTGGTACTCAACGCGGGCTCATCCAGCATCAAGTTCAGCGCCTTCGACGCCAGCGACGATGCGCTCCGGCTGGTCCTGCGCGGCAGCATCGACGGGCTCTACACATCGCCTGCCTTCCGCGCCATTGACGGGGCCGGCGAAGAGGTCGAAGCGAAGCAGTGGGGCGAAGGTACCGAACTGGGACATGGCGGGGGGATCGCCTATCTCGCCGATTTCCTGCGCGGACATGGCGAGGGGCACCGGCTGATCGCGGTCGGGCACCGGGTTGTCCATGGCGGCGTCCGCTTTACGCAGCCAGCGAAGATCAGCGCCGAGGTGGTTGCGGAGCTGGCATCCCTGAGCCCGCTGGCACCGCTGCATCAGCCGCATAACCTCAAGCCGATCCAGATCCTCGCGCAGCAGCGCCCGGACCTGCCGCAGGTGGCGTGTTTCGACACGGCGTTCCATAGCGCCCAGCCCGAAACCGCGCAGGCGTTCGCGCTGCCGGCTGAAGTGACCGGGCGCGGCGTGCGGCGCTATGGCTTTCACGGGCTGTCCTACGAGTACATCGCCAGCGTCCTGCCCGGCGTGGATGCCCAGGCCGCGGCAGGGCGCACCGTCGTTGCCCACCTGGGCAATGGCAGCAGCATGTGCGCGCTGGTGGCAGGGCGCAGCGTTGCCAGCACGATGGGATTCACGGCAGTGGATGGGCTGCCCATGGGCACGCGTTGCGGCAACCTGGATCCGGGCGTGATCCTGTACCTGATGGATGAACTGGGCATGGATGCCCGCGCCGTCGAGGACCTGATCTACCGCAAGTCCGGCCTGCTCGGTGTCTCGGGCATATCGAGCGATATGCGCGCGCTGCTTGCCAGCGACGATCCGCGTGCCCGCTTTGCGATCGAGCTGTATGCCTACCGGATCGGGCGGGAGCTCGGCTCGCTTGCGGCCGCCGCGCAAGGCCTGGACGCGCTGGTGTTTACCGCCGGCGTTGGCGAGCACGCCGTCCCGATACGGGAACAGGTGTGCCGGCAGGCAGCATGGCTGGGCGTGGCACTGGACGCCGGCGCAAATGCAAGCGGCGGACCGAAAATCAGCGCCCCGTCGAGCAAGGTCGCGGTGTGGGTGATCCCGACCAATGAAGAGCTGATGATCGCCAGACATACCAAGGCGGCGCTCTGAACGGGGCGTGAGTCGGTTTGAAAGGGCCCACGCGGGAGCATGTCGATGGGACTTCTACGGTGGATGCGCCGGCGCGACGGGCGAGGCCATGCTCACGACAAGCAAGAGATGGCCGAGCTGACGGAGCGCGTCACCCGGCTGAATCCGCGCTTGCGGCTGGTGTCGCGCCACCAGCAGCGGCTTCGGCCTGCGCTCGGGCAGGCGCTGGACTATGTGCACGAACTCGTCCAGTCGCTTCCCGCCCCGCGCGAGGCCAGCCCGCAGGCATGGGGCACCGATCCCTGCATCCAGGCCTTTTTCGGCACGGCCCGTGACGTGCAGCTGGCCCTCAGCCGCTCTCCCGAACTGCGGGAGTTCTTCGCGCAGTCGCCGGATACGCAGCAGGCCTTCGCAGTACTTGGGATGGAGATGACCGAGCGGCGCACGCTCGGCGTTGCGCTGGAAGGTGATGTCATGCACACGGAAGTGCCACAAACCACCATCAGTTTCGGCGACCACAAGGTCAGGATCATCGCGTGCACCGAAGCCGCCCTGCGCGAGGAGATCGTGGGGCGAATGTTCGATCAGCTCGCCATGGAAGGGCTGGCCCGTTCCGCTGCCGGCAAGTCACGCCGCGACGTGCTCGAGCGCGAGCAGGCGCTGCTTGTGGCGCGCCTGAACCTGGCCCGGCGGCAAGGCACTGGCATGCGCTCGGTGTTTGGCGGCGATGGAGAAGCCACGCCCGGCGAGCAGGGCAGGCTGAGCGAGCAGGTTGCCGAGAACGAGCGCGAACTTGCGCAGCTTGGCCCCGAAACCGGGGCGCTTGACCGTCAACTGGAATGCCTGGCCGAGGTAATCGCGGACGCGCGCTCCTGCTTTTCCCTCGAGAAAAGACACCTGCGGCTTAGTGCAATGAACGTGCTGCTCGCGCCGGACAGCACAGTGCCGGCACACGAGATCGACCTGCTCACCGCCCACGTTCCGGGCGATCCGCCGCTGGTGCGATCCTTCGCGCTGGTGCGCATTGCGCGGGGCGACATGCTGCCGGCCACCGCCCTGCTCGATGAGGCGGAGCGCCTGCTTGGGGGGCTTTAAGCACTCGGGAATTCGGCAAATATTGCACGCTAATTGCACGTCAGCGTCGCCTTACCCCACCCCAAGCACGCGCCTGCGCGCGCCGTCGAACGCCGCGCCTTCTGTCACCAGCCACGTCTCTACCTCGGCCACCTGCGTAGTCTGTCCGTGTGCGCAGACGAAGTGGTATGACGCTTCGCTGGGCGCGTGGATGCCCCAGAGATCGACGAGCCGGCCCGATTCGATTTCCTCGAGCACCAGCGCCGAGCGTCCGATGGCCACGCCTTGCCCGGCCAGCGCGGCATGGATGGCCAGCTGCGACAGGTTGAATCGCTGGCCGTCCGATACGTCGGGCGGGGCCACGCCGGCATGGCGCAGCCAGCACTGCCACTCATCGGACTCTCCGGCGCCGTCCCAGGGGCTGACGTCGTGTAGCAGCATGCTGGCGCGCAGGCCGTCGGGCGAGCGCAGTTCCGGGTGTGCCACCAGATAGGCGGGACTTGCCACCGGGATCAGCCATTCCGTGAGGAACAGGCGTGCCTTCAGGTCCTCGTAACCGCCGGGATCGAAGCGCACGGCTGCCTCGGTGCCGTCGCGCAGCATGCGCGAGCGGTCCAGTGCGTGGAACTCGCCGTAGACGCGCAGGCCGATGTCGGGATGCTGCCGGAAAAAGCTGCCGAGCCGCGGCGTGAGCCAGGCCATGGCGAACGATGGCGAGCAGGACAGGGCGATGGGCTGCTTGTCCCGGGGCTTGCGCAGCTGCGTCAGCGTGCTCTCGATGGCCTGGAACGACTCGCGCAGCACGAGGCGCAGCCGCTCGCCTTCCGGCGTCAGCACCAGGGCGCGCGGCAGGCGCAGGAAGAGGGGGCGGTCCAGCCACTGCTCGAGCTGCTTGACCTGCTGGCTGACTGCTCCCTGCGTCACGCACAACTCGGCAGCCGCCTGCGTGAAGTTGCAGTGGCGCGCCGCCGCCTCGAAACAGCGCAGCCATCCCAACAACGATGCAGAAAGCGTGTTTGCCATTAGTTTGACTAATCGATGGATCAATACAAATGGTTTGTCATGCGTGGGCGTTGGGGCAAGAATGGATCTATCCGAGTTCTCCCCTTGTGCTCCATGACAATCGATTTCCCCGCATTACTTTCCGGACTGGTCCAGGATCTGCAAGCCGCCCGGCCTGTATTCTGGGGCAATCCCAAGCGCAGCGAGGCGCCGGCGATCCATATCGTGGTAGACGGGAACGGCATTAGTCTAGCTGATGTACGCGCTGCGCAGGCGCGTTTTGACCGGTTCGCGCCGCTGCTGGCACAGCTGTTTCCCGAACTGAAGGAGAGCGAAGGGCATATCGAGTCGGCCTTGCTGCCCGCGCCGGCCATGCAACGCTCGCTCGGCTTGCCTTCGTCGGCCGGTGCCCTCTGGCTCAAGGCGGACCACAGCCTGCCTGTGGCCGGGTCGATCAAGGCCCGCGGCGGCATTCACGAGGTGCTCGAATTTGCCGAATCCCTGGCGCTTGAACATGGCCTGGTGACGCTTGACAGCGACTACACCGTGCTGGCCGGGCAGGCGGCGCGAGCGCTGTTCGGCCAGTATCAGGTAGCGGTGGGCTCCACCGGCAACCTCGGCCTGAGCATTGGTGTGATGGCGTCGGCGCTGGGCTTGCGCGCCACGGTACACATGTCTGCCGATGCCAAGGACTGGAAGAAGGCGCGGTTACGGGCGCGCGGCGTGGAGGTGGTGGAGCATACCGGCGACTACGCGTCAGCGGTGGCGGCCGGGCGGCGCGAGGCCGATGCCGATCCGCACAGCTATTTCGTCGACGATGAGCGTTCGTTGTCGTTGCTGCTGGGCTACAGCGCCGCGGCACTGCACCTGCAGCGCCAGTTCGATGCGGCAGGCGTGCGCGTGGATGCCGCGCACCCGCTGTTCGTCTATCTGCCGTGCGGGGTCGGCGGCGCGCCTGCCGGTATCGCCTTCGGCTTGCGGCAGTTATTTGGGCCGCATGTGCATGCATTCTTCGCCGAGCCCACGCAGTCGCCGTGCTTTCTCGTGGAAATGCTGTCGCACGGGGCGTCGGTCTACGACTTCGGCCTGACGAACCGCACCGAGGCCGACGGCCTGGCCGTGCCCCAGGCATCGGAACTGGCTGCCGAGGCCATGCGTGCGCTGCTCGGCGGCGTCTACACCGTGCCCGACGACACGCTGTTCGTCGACCTGCACCGCCTGCGCGAATCAGAGGGACTGCAGATCGAGCCGTCGGCTGCCGCCGGCTTCAGCGGGCCGGGCATGCTGACCGGCACCGACGCCGGCCGCACCTACCTGAAGCAACACGGTCTTGAGCGGACGATGGCGCAGGCCACGCACCTGGTGTGGACCACAGGCGGGCTGTTCGTCCCGCCGGAGGCGTATGCGCGCTTTGCCGAGCGCGGCGCGGCGCTGGCCGCATCGGGCCGTTGAGTATTTGCCCCGCTATTTGCCCCGCTTTCTCCGACCTGCCAGGACCAGGGCACCGCGTAGTCACAACTCCGGCGTACCGAGCGCGCGGCTGATCCGCAACGCCGCCAGCGTGGCAATCACGCCCGACATCAGGTACAGGCTGACCGCGACCAGGCCGAACAGCGACGACAAGCCCAGCGCCACCAACGGTGCAAAGGCGGCGCCGAACAGCCAGCCGAAGTCCGTGGTCAGCGCAGCGCCGGTATAGCGGAAACGCCGTTCGAAGTTCGACGTCACGACGCCGGCAGCCTGCCCGTACGACAAGCCCAGAAGACCGAAGCCGACCAGGATGAACGCATCCTGGCCCACTGCGCCCCCGTCGAGCAGCCACGGCGTCACCAGGCTGAAGATGCCGATCAGCACGGCCATCGTTGCCAGCGTCTTGCGCCGGCCTACGCGGTCCGCGATCCAGCCCGAGAGCAGCGTGCCAATGAACGCAATGAAGCCGCCCACGAGCTGGATGGCGAGCACATCGGAGATGTCCTGCGTCTTGTGCAGGATCACCCAGGACAGCGGGAACACCGTGACCAGATGGAACAGCGCATAGCTGGCCAGCGCGGCAAATGCACCGAGAAAGATGTTGAATCCCTGCGCGTTCACCATCTGCAGGGTGCTGATCGGCTCAAGCTCGTCTTCTTCCAGCAGCCGCGTGTACTCGTGCGTCACCACCAGGCGCAGTCTTGCAAACAGCGCCACGACGTTGATCGCGAACGCCACGTAGAACGGATAGCGCCAGCCCCACTCGATGAACTCCTGCGGTGTCAGGCTGGCATGCAGGAACAGGAACAGCGCACCGGCGACGATAAAGCCGGTCGGCGCACCGAGCTGGCCCACCATCGCGTACCAGCCGCGCTTGTCCTGGGGCGCGTTGAGTGCCAGCAGTGACGGCAGCCCGTCCCACGATCCGCCAAAGGCAATGCCTTGCAGGACGCGGAACAGCGCCAGCAGGTAGATCGAGGTGGCACCCAGCGAGGCGTACGACGGCAGGAAGGCAATCCCCACCGTGGCCGTGCCGAGCAGGAACAGCGACGCGGTCAGCTTGATGCCGCGCCCCCAGCGCCGCTGGATACGCATGAACAGCGCCGTGCCGAACGGCCGCGCGATAAACGCAAACGAGAAGATCGCGAAGCTGTAGAGCAGTCCCGCCAGCTCGCCCGCGAACGGAAAGTACACCGTCGGGAAGACGAGCACGGAGGCAATGCCATACACGAAGAAGTCGAAGTACTCGGAGGCGCGCCCGATCACCACGCCTGTGGCGATCTCCGCAGGTGCCACGTCATGGTGGCCAGGCGCCGGAGGTGCCGTGGGCGAGGCGCGATGCTGGTGGGTCAGGCTGGCCATCGTAGAGGCTCCTTATCGCCGAGTGCTTCGATACTGCACTTAAAGTCCCGCACTCACAAGAATAGCGCCTAAACTGCCATAGGTAATCGAAAGGTCGGTTCGTCGGTACATCACCGACATTCTTTTGACGCCACTTCCGAGACCATGCGACGCTTCGACGCTGCTATGACGCCGCTGCGTGCCCCGGGAAGACTGCTTCTTCGGTGTGCCGCGATCGCCTTGCTGGCAAGCCTGACCGGTTGCAGCGCAGTGCTGCTTTCGCCATCCGGTGACATGGCCGTGCGCCAGCGCGATCTGATCATCATCGCCACGTGCCTGATGCTGCTGATCATCGTGCCGGTGATCCTCCTTACGCTGCTGTTTGCGTGGCGTTATCGGGAAAGCGCGACGGACGCGCCCTACAACCCCGAGTGGGACCATTCCACGGTGCTCGAACTGGCGATCTGGTCCGCGCCGCTGCTGATCATCATCGCGCTCGGCGCCGTGACCTGGGTCAGTACCCACCAGCTCGATCCGTACCGGCCGCTGACGCGGCTGGAGCCGGGGCGGCCCGTTCCGGCCGAAGTCAAGCCGCTGACGGTGCAAGTGGTGGCGATGGACTGGAAGTGGCTGTTCCTGTATCCCGAGCAAGGCATTGCCACGGTCAACGAACTCGCAGCGCCGGTCGATCGCCCGATCGCATTCCGCATCACCGCCACCTCGGTGATGAACGCGTTCTTTGTCCCCTCGCTGGCCGGCATGGTCTACGCGATGCCCGGCATGGAAACCAAGCTCCATGCGGTCATCAACAAGCCCGGCGTCTTTGACGGCTTCTCGGCCAACTACAGCGGCGCGGGCTTCTCGCACATGCGCTTCAAGTTCCACGGCCTGTCGAACGAAGACTTCGATCGCTGGATCCAGCAGGCCAGGGCATCCGGCAATGACCTGTCGAAGGACATCTACCAGAAGCTTGCGCAGCCAAGCGAGCGCGATCCGGTGCACCGCTACGCCAGCGTGGCGCCAGAGCTGTATGACCTGATCCTGAACCGCTGCGTGGGTGGCGGGACCTGCATGGCAGACACCATGGCGCTCGACCGCAGCCGCGGAAAGTTCGACCCGTCCGGCGAGATCTGTACCGCGAGCAACACCGGGGTGGTTGCACCCGTGTTCGCGTCGGATTCCAAGCCGAACGACGGCAGGCGGCTGCTGCGGTGAGGCGCGCTGTTGCATCTTCCCGTTCAGGATCCTCCGTTGAGGTTTTCGCCAATCCCTAACGGCCCCTTACGGCCACTATTGGTCAATTCAGGCACCAGGTGACAACAATGCCCGAGCGCTCCGAACTCGCCAATCTGATCTTCGGCCGACTTTCATGGGATGCCATCCCGCTCCATGAGCCCATCCTGATCGGCACCTTCATCGTGGTCGTGCTAGGGGGGCTCGCGCTCGTCGCCGCAATCACCTATTACCGCCAGTGGGGCTATCTCTGGCACGAGTGGTTCACGAGCATCGATCACAAGAAGATCGGCATCATGTACGTGATCCTGGGCATCGTGATGCTGCTGCGCGGCTTCGCCGATGCGGTCATGATGCGCATCCAGCAGGCCATCGCATTCGGCGACAACGCCGGCTACCTGCCGCCGCATCACTACGACCAGATCTTTACCGCGCACGGCGTGATCATGATCTTCTTCGTGGCCATGCCGCTGGTCACGGGGCTGATGAACTTCGTCATGCCGCTGCAGATCGGCGCGCGCGACGTGGCGTTCCCGTTCCTCAACAACTTCAGCTTCTGGATGACGACGGGCGGCGCGGTGCTGGTCATGATGTCGCTGTTCGTTGGCGAATTTGCGCGCACCGGCTGGCTGGCCTATCCGCCGCTGTCCGGCATCATCCACAGCCCCGACGTCGGCGTCGATTACTACATTTGGGGGCTGCAGGTGGCCGGGGTGGGGACCTTGCTCTCCGGGATAAATTTGCTGGTGACCATCGTCAAGATGCGCGCGCCAGGCATGACGCTGATGCGCATGCCGATCTTCACCTGGACGGCGCTGTGCACCAACGTCCTGATCATCGCCGCGTTCCCGGTCCTGACGGCTGCGCTGGCATTCCTGGCGCTCGATCGCTATGTCGGCACGAACTTCTTCACGGCCGACCAGGGCGGCAGCGCGATGATGTACGTGAACCTGATCTGGATCTGGGGCCATCCCGAGGTCTATATCCTCGTGCTCCCCGTCTTCGGCGTGTTCTCGGAAGTGGTTGCCACGTTCTGCCGCAAGCGCCTGTTTGGCTACGCGTCGATGGTCTATGCCACGGTGGTGATCACCGTGCTGTCATACCTGGTCTGGCTGCACCATTTCTTCACGATGGGTTCGGGCGCCAGCGTCAATTCGTTTTTCGGGATCACGACCATGATCATCTCGATCCCGACCGGCGCCAAGATCTTCAACTGGCTGTTCACGATGTACCACGGCAAGATCCGCTTCGAGGTACCGATGCTGTGGACGATCGGCTTCATGATCACGTTCGTGATCGGCGGCATGACCGGCGTGCTGCTGGCGGTGCCGCCGGCGGACTTCTCGCTGCACAACAGCTTGTTCCTGATCGCCCACTTCCATAACGTGATCATCGGCGGCGTGCTGTTCGGGCTGATGGCGGGCATCACCTACTGGTTCCCCAAGGCATTCGGCTATCGCCTGGTCTCGTCGTGGGGCAAGGCGTCGTTCTGGTTCTGGCTGATTGGCTTTTACTTTGCGTTCATGCCGCTGTATTGGCTAGGGCTGCATGGCGTGACCCGCCGCATGAGCTATTTCGAGGATGCGTCGCTGCAGATCTGGTTCCAGCTGGCGGCGTTCGGCGCGTTGCTGATCGCTATCGGCATCGCGTGCTTCCTGGTCCAGCTGGTGGTCAGCTTCATGCGTCGCGAGGAATTGCGCGACCTGACCGGCGATCCGTGGAATGGCCGCACCCTCGAATGGTCGACGTCGTCGCCACCGCCGCAGTACAACTTTGCCTTTACGCCGGTGGTGCACGACACCGACGCCTGGTGGCACATGAAGCAGCATGGCTACCAGCGGCCGCAACAGGGCTTTATCCCGATCCACATGCCGAAGAACACCGCGGCCGGCATCGTGCTGGCGGGCCTGTCCACGCTATGTGGCTTCGCACTGATCTGGTACATCTGGTGGCTAGCGATTGCCTCGTTCGCGGCAACCATCATCGCCGCGATCATCCATACCTTCAACTACAAGCGCGACTACTATCTTCCGACCGAGCAAGTGGATCGGACCGAAGCGGCGCGCACACAACTGATGGCCGGCCATGGTTGAGACGACGACCTTTCCCCGCCACGTGGAAGCCACCGCGGTAGCTGGTGAAGCACCACCGGGTGGCTTCCAGTTCTATCTGACCGAAGACCACCACCCGCAGAACGGCACGCTACTCGGTTTCTGGCTCTACCTGATGAGCGACTGCCTGGTATTCGCGTGCCTGTTCGCCGGCTATGGCGTGCTCGGCCGCGAGTACGCGGGCGGGCCGACCGGGGCGGAGCTGTTCGAATTGCCGCTTGTGGCGCTGAACACCACTTTCCTGCTGATATCGTCGATCACGTATGGCTTTGCCATGCTGCAGATGCAGCAGAACCGCATCGCCGGCACGCAGATCTGGCTGGCCATCACGGGCGTTTTCGGCGCGGCGTTCCTGGCCGTCGAACTGTATGAGTTCTGGCACTTGATCCACGAGGGCGCAGGCCCGCAGCGCAGCGCGTTCCTGACCTCGTTCTTCTCGCTGGTCGGCACGCACGGGCTGCACGTGACGTTCGGCATCGTCTGGCTGATCGTGCTGATGACGCAGGTGGCGCGGCACGGGCTGATCACGGCCAACAAACGCCGGCTGATGTGCCTGTCAATGTTCTGGCACTTTCTCGACGTCGTGTGGATCGGCGTCTTTACCTTCGTCTACCTGATGGGATCGTTGCCATGAGCGCGCACGACGATACGCTGGGTGTCCCCGGACACGGCCATGGACATGAACATGAAGAAGACGTGGGGCCGCACGCCACGCTGGGCGGCTACCTGACGGGCTTCGTGCTTTCCGTCTTCCTGACGGCCGTCCCGTTCTGGCTGGTGATGGGCGAGGTGTTCGAGAAGACGTCGACCACGGCCATCGTCATCCTGCTGATCGGCGCGGTACAGATCGTGGTGCACATGATCTACTTCCTGCACATGAACGCGAAATCGGAGGGCGGCTGGAACATGCTGTCGCTGATGTTCACGCTGGTGCTGGTGGTGATCACGCTGACGGGGTCGCTATGGGTGATGTTCCACCTGAACAGCAACATGATGCCGACGATGCAGCATGACCGGACGACGGAAGCGGGGAGTGGGACTGCGATTCTGCCGCCCAAGACGAAGTAGGGAAGCAGGATCGGGCGAAGCGGCCTGGCTTGTACAGCCAGGCCGCTTGCGCTTTAGCGTCCGCGGGTCGAAGCCGCGCGTTGCGCGCGAGTGGCGAAGCTGCCCTTCGGTACTCCACCACCCATGGCCTTTGCGGTAGCTGACTGGATCCGTGACGCATCAGGCTGCGTCATGGGCTTGGCTTTGCCAGCCGTCTTTGCCGGGCCTTGCGGTTGCCGTCCCGAGCCTTTCATGGTGGTCTCCATCGTGGTGGGCGTGTCTCTTGCACACGCCTTTCATTGGACGCGGCGGAAAGAGGCAAGTTTCTCGGTGAGCGGCCCCCGCTAGACCGGAAACTGCGTCGTGGACAACACCTGCTTGAGCACCATGAACGAGCGGATCTGCCTCACGCCCGGCAGGTACAGCAACTGTTCCGCGTGCAGCCGGTTAAAGCTCTCGCTGTCGCGGGTGCGCACCATCAGGAAGTAGTCGAATTCGCCGGTCACCACATGGCACTCCATGCAACCGGACACCTTCTGCGCGGCTTTCTCGAATGCCGCAAAGGATTCCGGCGTGGAGCGGTCCAGCACCACGCCGATGATCACCAGCATGCCCGCGTCCAGCGCGACCGGGTTCAGCAGCGCCACCACGCTCCGGATCATCCCCGCTTCCTTCAGCCGCTCCACGCGCCGCAGGCAGGCGGGCGGGCTCAGGTTCACCTTGGCCGCCAGCGCCACGTTCGAAATCGAGGCGTCTTTCTGCAACAGGCGGAGTATGGCCTTGTCCGTGCGATCCAGCGCCGGCGCGGGTTCCGGGGCCGGGGCGATATCACCGCGAACTTTTATTTTGCGGATAGCCATTTCTGTGCAACTACCGTAGGCAGCGAAGTAGGGTGACATCGGGATGATGTGTTGGAACAGCAATCTTTGCAAGCACGTTTCGCCGGCAATTGCCTACCATTTCACTGAACGCAGCGCCTCACCTTTCCAGGGAGGGCGGTGCCACACCACCCCTCAACGCCACCATCCGGAGACGAAGCCGTGAACCTCGACCGCTTTCCCCGCTACCCGCTGACGTTCGGTCCCACGCCAATCCACCCGCTGACACGCCTGAGCGAGCACCTGGGCGGCAAGGTGCATCTCTATGCCAAGCGCGAAGACTGCAACAGCGGTCTGGCCTTTGGCGGCAACAAGACGCGCAAGCTGGAATACCTCGTGCCCGATGCGCTGGAGCAGGGCGCCGATACGCTGGTGTCGATCGGCGGCATCCAGTCGAACCAGACGCGCCAGGTGGCCGCCGTGGCGGCCCACCTCGGCATGAAGTGTGTGCTGGTGCAGGAGAACTGGGTGAACTACTGGGACGCCGTGTACGACCGCGTGGGCAATATCCAGATGTCGCGGATGATGGGCGCCGACGTGCGGCTGGTGGCGGACGGCTTTGACATCGGCATCCGCCCGAGCTGGGAGGATGCCATGCAGAGCGTGCGCGACGCGGGCGGCAAGCCATATCCGATCCCCGCGGGCTGCTCGGAGCACCCGCTCGGCGGGCTGGGTTTTGTCGGCTTCGCGGAGGAAGTGCGCGCGCAGGAAGCCCAGCTCGGCTTTAAGTTCGACTACATCGTGGTCTGCTCGGTCACGGGCAGCACGCAGGCTGGCATGGTGGTCGGCTTCGCGGCGGATGGCCGCGCCGACAGCGTCATTGGCATCGACGCCTCCGCGAAACCGGCGCAGACGCGCGCCCAGATCCTGCGCATTGCGCGGCATACCGCGGAGCTGGTGGACCTGGGCCGCGATATCGCCGAAGAGGATGTCGTGCTGGATACGCGCTACGGCGGTCCGGAATATGGCCTGCCGTCCGAAGGTACGCTCGAGGCTATCCGCCTCTGCGCGCGGCTTGAAGGCGTGATGACCGACCCGGTCTACGAAGGCAAATCCATGCACGGCATGATCGACATGGTGCGCCGCGGCGAGTTCCCGCAGGGCTCCCGCGTGCTGTACGCCCACCTTGGCGGCGCGCCCGCGCTGAACGCCTACAGCTTCCTGTTCAAGGACGGCTGACGCGATCCACGGCCCGGATTCGCTGCCGTAGCAGCCGGCTAGCGAATCTTGTCAAACCCGCCAGCCGCCCAGCGGTCGGCGGTTTCGCGCGTCAGGCGAAAGTCGGGCCGCACCTTGACGGTCGCCAACTCATCCCCGAAGGGATCCAGTGCCGTGAGCGTGCCGAAGGGCTCGAATTCATCTGGCGTGATGACCAGCCTGACGGTCACGGTTCCGGATTCGGTCTCGATGCTGCACTGCTTGTTGAGTTGAGCGTGCAGTTGCTGCTCGTGCCGCCGGATGACTTCCGCGGCGGTCTTGACCAGCGTCTGGTGGGCCGTGGCATCGAGCGGCTTCGGATCGACCTTGTTCCGCCCCATGGTCCAGGGTCCGACCAGCGCCGGCTCGGCGCTGCCGTCCCGGATCATTTCGACCGCCCAGCCGTCGCCATCCTCGTTCTTGATAACCCGGGCGGTCCAGCCCTTGTCTCGCCAAAGCCGGGGCTCGTGGATGGCGGAAGATTCGTGCTCGGAAAGAGCGTCGTCGGTGTGGTGCATCAATTTCGTCGTACTGGTCGGGGACCCGCGAGCATACAACACCATGGGTGGGGCGCGTGAACGGGCATTGAATCCGCCTGTAAGCCGACATTAGAATCGGCTCTGACACCCACATCGCGCATAATCTGGCTCTGGCACCCCCTTGGTCCAGCGTTCGCGCTTGAGGAGAAATGGGCATGAAGAACAACGACACGCAGGAAAGCCAGTCTGCTTCTCAGCTGATAGACGCGAGAATCAAGGAACTGGACGACTGGCGGGGCACGATGCTCAGCCGGCTCCGTACCCTGGTCAAGGACGCCGATCCCGAGGTCGTCGAGGAGTGGAAGTGGAGAGGGGTTCCGGTATGGTCGCACGACGGATTGATCTGCACAGGCGAGACTTACAAGAGCGTCGTGAAGATGACCTTCGCCAAAGGGGCGGCTCTGAAGGACCCATCGGGCCTCTTCAACTCCAGTCTTGACGGGAACACAAGGCGTGCCATCGACTTCCACGAGGGCGAGAAGATCGACGAGGAAGCGCTGAAGACTCTCGTTCGCGCCGCCGTGAGCCTGAACAAGTCAAAAGCCAAAAGCTGATCCACGCGAGCGGGTACACCAGCAAGACAAGAACAACCCAGGAGGGAGACAAATGATGAATTCCAAGATACCGAGTATCCTGGCGGCCGCCGGGCTTTGGATCGCCTCCGGCGCCGTGCTGGCGCAGACCGGCGGCTTGTCCCGCACGGTTGTTGGTCGCGCGGACGTTTCCGTTCCGGGACGCGAAGCCGTGGTGGCGCGTGTGGAAGTGGCACCGGGCGCCCGTGCCGGGCGCCACATGCATCCAGGCGACGAGATCAGCTATGTAATGGAGGGCGAGGCCCAACTGCTGATCGACGGGCAGCCGCCCCGGCTGGTCAAGGCCGGAGAATCCTTCGTGGTTCCGGCCGGGGTCGTTCATGACGCGCACAATCCAGGCAGTTCGCCGACGCGCGTGATTGGCGTGTATGTGGTCGAGAAGGGCAAGCCGCTGGCGACGCCAGCGCCCTGAGGCCGCAGCGGCCGGCACCTTGCTCAGCCCTGATCGCCACCGCCCACTGGCAAAACGGTTCCGGTGATGTACGAGGCCTCGTCCGACGCCAGGAACAGAATCCGCCGACCTGCTCGTCGATCGTGCCGTAACGGCGCATCAGGCTCGACGCCACGGTCTGGTCGACGATGGCCTGGTACCAGGCCGCCTCCTGCTCCGACTGGGGCGCGGCGTTGCGCGGGATGCGGCGCGGTGGCGCCTCGGTGCCGCCGGTGGCCACCGCGTTGACGCGGATGCCTTCGGCCGCATGCTCGAACGCAAGGCTCGCGGTCAGCGCGTTGACGCCGCCCTTGGCCGCCGCGTAGGGCACGCGGTGGATGCTGCGCGTCGCGATCGACGACACGTTGACGATCGCGCCGTGGCGCCGCTCCACCATGCCGGGCAGCACCGCGCGGCAACACCACAGCGTGGGAAACAGCGAGCGCCGGATCTCCGCCTCGATCTGGTCTTCCTCGTAGTGGTGGTAGGGCTTGGCCCAGATGGTGCCGCCGACGTTGTTGACCAGCACATCGACGCGGGCCCAAGCGTCCAGCGCGGCCCGTGCCATCTCGGACGCGCCCGCATAGGTTTCCAGGTCCGCGGTAACGGCGACGACCTTGCCGCCACCGGCGGCGATCTCGCCGCCGACCTCGTGCACGAGGTCAGAGCGGTCCACCAGCACCACCGACGCACCCTCGGCCGCCGTGGCGAGCGCCACGCCGCGCCCGATGCCTTGCGCGGCACCGGTAACGACGACGACCTTGCCCGCGAAGCGGGCATTGCGGTCCCTTGCTTGCATGCTTGCCTCCTTGCAGTCAGGCCAGCCTTGCTGGCCGAGAATTTTTCGTAGTAGAAGCCCGCGCGCGTGATCCCCGCCTGCTGCAGCCAGCTGCGTACGGCCTCGACCATCGCGACCGGGCCGCACAGGTACACGTCGACATCGCCGCCATTGAGCCAGGTGTCATCCACGTGCGCGGTCACGTAGCCGTTGCGCGGATGCGCGCTGGCGGGATCGGCGACGCAGGTGCGCGCGCTCAAGCCGCGGCGTATCCAGGAAGTGCGCGAGCTGCAGATCGCGCTGGGCCTGGTGGCCGCGGGCGAAGGGATCTCGGTGCTGCCGAGCAGCGTGCATGGCCTCAAGCGCGACGATGTCACCTACGTGGAACTGGACGATCCCAACCTGGTGTCACCCATCATCATGAGCATGCGCATGCTCGACGAGTCCGCCGACCTGCGCGCCATGCAGGAAATGATCTATCGGCTGTACGAGGAGGCGGGCATCGCCTATCTGCCGCCGACGCAAGAGTAGGGAACTATGCCAGCGCGTCCGGCTGGCCCTGCTGCAGTACCCAGGCCACCGCGCGCGCCAGGAAGGGCGAGGTGTCGCCCGCACGTTGGCTCATGATCACGGGCGAGACGAAGCCCGGTGCGTCGATGGGGCAGTAGCGCACGTCGTCGCGGTGCAGGCGCTGCACGGAGGCGGGCACCAGCGTAATGCCCAGTCCCGCCGCCACCAGCCCCAGCGCGGTCTGCAGTTCGTTGGCTTCCTGTACCACGCGTAGCTGCAACCCCTGTGCGCGGAACAGCGACAGCACATGGTCGGCATAGCTGGGCCGCGGCCGGGCAGGGTAGAGCACGAAGGGGTGGTGCGCCAGGGTCTCGGCGGTCAGCGAGCCATCGCGCGGTACCGGCTGCGCTGCGGGCAGGGCGGCAACCAGCGGCTCGGCCATCACTACCTGTTGCGTGATGGCCGGATCGTTCAGCGCAATGCGGCCAAAGCCCAGGTCGATGCGCCCGGCCTTCAGTGCCGCCACCTGCTGCACCGTGATCATCTCGCTCAGGCCGACCTCCACCTGGCTGTCGGCGCCGCGCAGCTCGCGGATCAGTTCGGGCAGGAAGCCATACAGCACCGAGGGCACGAAGCCGATGCCGAACCAGCGCTTCTCGTTGCGGCCGATGCGGCGCGTGCCCTCGATGGCTTCGTCCAGCCGCTGGGTCAGTTGCAGAGATTGCTCCAGCAGGAAGCGCCCGGCCTCGGTCAGGCGCAGGCCGCGGCCGATGCGGTCAAACAGCGCCACGCCGATTTCTTCCTCGAACTGCCGGATCTGGCGCGACAGTGGCGGCTGGGCCATATGCAGCAGAGACGCCGCCCGCGTCACATTCAGCTCCTGGGCGACGGTCTGGAAATAGCGCAGGTGGCGGAGTTCCATGTCATGACCTTTATTCATACTTTCTGGGTATGGGATCAGACATCATCGGTCTTGGACTCCAATAAAGTCAAGGCGCATACTCCGGTGCAATATCAAATTGCATCCAAAAGGTATCAAAGTGAGCAACCAAGCGACGATCACGGCAGTCGAGGCAATCCTGGTCGACCTGCCGACCATCCGGGCGCACCAGCTCGCCATGGCGACCATGCAGCAGCAGACGCTGGTCATCGTGCGGCTGCAGTGCAGCGACGGCATCGAAGGCATCGGCGAGGCCACGACCATCGGCGGCCTGTCCTATGGCGACGAAAGTCCCGAAGGCATCAAGCTCACCATCGACACCTACCTGGCCCCCGCGCTGGCCGGCCAGGACGCCGCCAACGTGCATGCGGCCATGGCGCGCCTGAACAAGGTCGCGCGCGGCAACCGCTTCGCCAAGTCAGCGCTGGAAACCGCGTTGCTGGATGCGCAGGGCAAGCGCCTGGGCGTGCCGCTGGCCACGCTGCTGGGCGGCGCCGTGCGCGACACGCTGCCGGTGCTGTGGACCCTGGCCAGCGGCGATACCGGGCGCGATATCGCAGAGGCCGAGCAACTGCTGGAAGCGCGTCGCCACAACACCTTCAAGCTCAAGATCGGACGGCGCGCCGTGCGCGACGACGTGGCCCACGTGGCGGCGATCAAGCGCGCGCTGGGCGATCGCGCCCGCGTGACGGTGGACGTGAACCAGGCCTGGAACGAGGCCGAGGCAGCCACCGGCATCGCCATGCTGGAAGCCGCCGGCATCGACCTGATCGAACAACCCACGCCACGCGAGCAGCGGGCCGCGCTGGCCCGCCTGGCCGCGCGCTTTGTCGTGCCGATCATGGCCGACGAGGCGGTGTGCGGGCCGGAAGACGCGATGGAGCTGGCGCGCATCGGCGGCGCCGACGTGTTTGCCCTGAAGATCGCCAAGTCGGGCGGCATCTTCGGCATGCTGCGCACCGCGGCAGTCGGCGATGCCGCCGGCATCGCGCTCTATGGCGGCACCATGCTGGAAGGCAGCGTGGGCACCATCGCCGCGGCCCACGGCTTCTGCACGCTGCCACAGCTCGCGTGGGGCACGGAGCTGTTCGGGCCGCTGCTGCTCAAGGACGATGTGGTCGCCACGCGGCCGGAGTACCGGGATTTCGCGCTGCACCTGCCGCAGGGGCCGGGCCTCGGGCTCGCGCTGGACGAGGACAAGCTGGCGCACTATCGCCGCAAGCAAGGCTGAACATCAGCCCCCCAACACGATCGGAGGAACCCTCATGCTTTATCTGGTACGGATGGACGTCAACCTGCCGCACGACATGCCCGCGGCCCAGGCCGATGAGATCAAGGCGCGCGAGAAGGCCTACGCGCAGGACCTGCAGCGCCAGGGCAAGTGGCAGCAGCTCTATCGCGTGGTGGGCGAATACGCCAACTACAGCATCTTCGATGTCGAATCCAACGACGAACTGCACACGCTGCTGGCCGGCCTGCCGCTGTTCCCGTATATGAAGCTCGCGGTGACGCCGCTGGCGAAGCATCCGTCGTCGATACGCTGAACGCGCTGCTCGACATTAAAAGAAAGGACCGGAGACGATGAAATCCCTGCTGCACCGGCTGTTCCTGCGGCCATCGACGACACCTGGCGCCCGCACCGGCGCTGCCGCGGTGATGCTGGCCCTGGCCGCGGCCAGCGCGCCCGCCCATGCCGCCTGGCCCGACCACCCGATCCGCTGGATCGTGCCGTTTCCCGCCGGCGGCGCCATGGACAATATCGCCCGCACGCTGGGTGAAGACATGTCGCGCACGCTCGGCCAGGCCATCGTGGTGGAGAATCGCCCCGGCGCCGGCGGCAATATCGGCGCGGAGCTGGTCGCGCGCGCGCCGGCCGACGGCTACACGCTGATCATCGTCGCCAACGGCATGGCGGTGAATCCGGCCCTGTACGGCAAGCTCAGCTACGATCCGGTGAAGGACTTTGCCCCGGTGTCGCTGCTGGCGGTGGTACCCAATGTATTGGTGGCCAGCAAGGCGAAGACGCCCGCGAAGACGGTGGCGGAGGTGGTGGCCAATGCCAAGGCGCGGCCGGGCAAGTACACCTATGCGTCGGCGGGCAACGGCACCTCGATCCACCTGGCGGGCGAGCTGTTCACTTCCATGGCGGGCGTCGACCTGCTGCATGTTCCCTACAAGGGCAGCGGCCCGGCCATGACCGACCTGCTTGGCGGCCAGGTCGACTATATGTTCGACAGCATTACCTCGGCCAAGCCGCATATCGATTCCGGCAAGCTCACCGCCATCGCGGTAACGACCAGCAAGCGCTCGACGGCGCTGCCCAATGTGCCCACCGTGGCCGAGTCGGGCCTGCCCGGCTATGAGCTGTCGCCCTGGTTCGCTGCCTTCGTGCCGGCGCGCACGCCGTCCGCCGCGATCGAAGGGCTGAACCGCGCCATGCTCGAGGCGCTGCGCAAGCCTGCCGTGCAGAAGCGGCTGGCGGCGATCGGCGCGGAACCCATCGGCAGCACGCCGGCAGCGCTGCGCGACCACCTGGCCCGCGAGACCGCCAAGTGGGGCGAGCTGATCCGGGCGCGCGGCATTCACGCGGATTGATGACGCGGCCGGGCGCCGCGTCACCATGGTCTAGTTGAGGCGGACATGCAGCGATGCATGCCGCCTCGGCATTTTTTCAAGGAACACGAACGTATGAGTATCGCGACACGCGGCGATCTTCGCCTCCACTACGAACTCGAGGGACCGGCCGATGCGCCGGTGCTGGTCATGTCCAACTCGCTCGGCACCACGCTGGCAATGTGGGATCCGCAAATGCCGCTACTGCGCCAGCACTTTCGCGTGCTGCGCTACGACACGCGCGGTCATGGTGCCTCGTCGGTGAGCGTGCAGCCATTCGGCATGGCCGAACTCGGCGCAGATGTGCTGGCGGTAATGGACCATGCGGGCGTGCAGCGCGCTCACTTCTGTGGCCTGTCGATGGGCGGCATGACCGGCATGTGGCTCGCGCGGCATCACCCGGATCGCTTCGGACGCTTCGTGCTGGCAAACACCGCTGCGCTGATCGGGCCGGCCTCTGGCTGGAACACCCGCATCGAGACCGTGCAGCGCGACGGCATGGCTGCCATTGTCGAAGGCGTCCTGGCACGCTGGTTCACGCCGGCCTGGCTGGCGGGCGATCCCACCCGTGTCGCTCCTGTGCGCGCCATGCTTGAACAGGCCGATGGGTCGGGCTACATCGCCAACTGCGCGGCGGTGCGGGACGCGGACCTGCGCGAGTTGCTGCCGGCTATCGAGGCTGAAGTTCTGGTCATTGCCGGTCTTCAGGATGCGGCGACCACGCCTGAGCAGGGGCGAGCCGTGGCTGACTTGATTCCTCGCGCGGCCTATCTGTCGCTCAATGCGGCTCACCTTTCCAATTGGGAGCTGCCCGGCGAGTTTGCGGATGCTGTGACCGCTTTCCTGCAGCGTAGCCGCTGACTTATTTTGCGGCGAATGGAGCACTTTCAGAATGTGCGACGGCCTCGTTCTGAGAGCGGGCGGGGCAGGGCGGGCCCGGGCTGAATGGCGGCGCTGCAAGCTGCGGCCGCGCCGCGGCCGCGGTTTCCCACACTTTCCTCACGCGGTGCATGATTGGCCTCGGCCGCTTTGCCCTTCGCGCCTTGCCGTCCTACAACTGGAGTGTGGGCCGGAAGGCACCGGACCGCATTCGAGGAGGAGCATCATGTGCCGCTGGCTGGCCTACTCGGGCAAATCCGTTGCGCTGGAAACGGTGCTGTTCCAGCCGGAACACTCGCTGATCGACCAGAGCCTGAATTCGCGGCTGGGTCATACCACCACCAATGGCGACGGTTTCGGCGTCGGGTGGTACGGACGTCACTCGGAAGTGCCGTTCCGCTACCGCTGCCTGCACCCGGCCTGGAGCGACACCAACCTGCGCGAGACGGCGCGGGCGGTGCGGGCACCGCTGTTCGTCGCCCACGTGCGCGCGGCCACCGGCACGCCGACGCAGGAGACCAACTGCCATCCGTTCCGCTTCGGCCGCTGGCTCTTCGTCCATAACGGCCTGATCCGCGAATACCCCCTCGTGCGGCGCGATCTGATGATGGCCGTGGCGCCGCACCTGTTCCGCTGGATCGAGGGATCGACCGATTCCGAGGTGATGTTCTTCCTGGCCCTGAGCTTTGGCCTGGAGCGCGACCCGCGCGGCGCGCTGGAGCAGATGGCGGGGCTGATCGAGGACGTCGGCCACCGCTACGACGTGCAGTTTCCGCTCAACATGACCGTCTGCGTGACCGATGGCCAGCAGATCGTGGCGGCGCGTTACTCGAGCGAGGCCGACTCGCGCACGCTGTTCCACAGTACCTCGTTCCGGCAGTTGCGCGCGCTCTATCCGGACGACCCGCGCATCATCGCCGCCGGCGACAATGCCTTCCTGGTGCTGTCCGAGCCGCTGATCGACGTGCAGGGCGTGTGGGAGGAGATTCCCGAGGCGACCATCCTGATTGCCCGCAATGGCGAGATCGAGCACAACCGCTTCTTGCCGCGGCTGCCGAACCGTTCGACATAAGTAAGGGGCAGCGAAGGGGCAGCGTCAGGGGCGCCGCGAGGCGGGTGGCGTCGGACCTGGCAGGCGCCAGGGTACGTCGTGCGCACTTCAGATCAACTAGAATAGCTATCGTGATCTCCGGCGGTGATGTGCATGCCGCATGCACCGGCCGGGAAGAGGAGGCGAGATGAGTTCGGGGTCGAATTCGACTTCGGCACAAAGCCCACACGACGGCAAGGAGCCAGTGGTCTATGTGGTCGACGACGACGAGGGGATGCGACTCGCCCTTGGCGGTCTGCTGCGCTCGGTCGGGCTGCGCGTGGAGACATTCGAATCGTCGCAGGACTTTCTTGCTTTCCCGAAGACCGACGCCCCCAGTTGCCTGATTCTCGATGTCAGGCTGCGCGGCGAAAGCGGCCTTTCCTTCCAGGAGCACGTTGCGAAGAGCGGCGTGCGCATGCCGATCGTATTCATGACAGGGCATGGCGACATCGCGATGACAGTCAAGGCCATGAAAGCGGGAGCAGTCGATTTCCTCGCGAAGCCGTTTCGCGACCAGGACATGCTTGACGCAGTTGCCAATGCGTTGGCGCGCGACGGGGAACGTCTCGCGGCCGAACAATCGATCGCGGCGCTTCGTGCTGCCTACGGCTCGCTGACACCGCGCGAACGAGAAGTCATGGGGTTCGTCGTGGCCGGCCTGATGAACAAGCAAATCGCCTCCGAGATGAATCTCAGTGAGATTACCGTGAAGATTCACCGTGGGCAGGTAATGAAGAAAATGGCGGCGCGATCCGTCGCGGATCTCGTCAGAAAATCAGAATCACTGGGCGTCGATCCGCAGCCGCAGAAGTCGCCTTGAGATCGGCGGCGTCGGATCGTCGATTTCCGCTACGGCTGGTCCAGCGCGACGCTGAGCCAATGCGCAATGGCATCGGCATCGACCGGCTTGTCGAGTACAGCCAGCGCGCCGCTCGCCAGGGCCTTCGCCTTCAGGTCGTCCGTCGGGAACGCCGTGATGAAAATGGTCGGCGGCGCATATCCGAGTGCCAGGATGCGGTCGTGCATCGCAATCCCCGACATGCCGGGCATCATGACGTCGGAAATCAGGAATGACGTCGCGGCGATTTGGCCGGATTGCAGGAATTCCTCTGCCGATGCGAACAGGCATGTTTGCCTGCCGAACGAGCGTACGAGACTCGCCGTCGCGAGGCGGACGGCCTCGTCGTCATCGACAATCGAAACTAGCTGGGCGGAACACAAGGGACCCCTCCACCTTCAGGAAAGAGCGCACGCAGCCAGAACGGCGCCGGGTGCTTCACGTGCGTCTACGATACCCAGCGTAATTCTCATATCAGCGGCCGAGAATCATACAAACGTATAGGCGCGCCGCAAGCAGATCGCCAAAGCCTGCCCCGAAGACCGTCTACGCCAGGTATCGTGCAGATCCGCTGAAACGGCGAATACATACTTTGATATGAGTCCCGGCGGTCCGTAATAGGAGTTCCGGCGTTCCGTACATCTCAGCCGTGGGCGCGTGCCCCGGTCCCGCGGGTCATACCCTGGTATGAGCGTTCGAAGCCTATGTAGGGGCAGCGCTACCCGTCCGTAGAATGGGTTTGTAGCGCCCGCGCGCCTACCCTAGTCTCATGGCCGGTGCGATTGCGCAGTGCGCCAAATGGTGGGGGCTCTCAATGGAACAATCGGATACATCGCAGCGTGGCTTTCGCGTTGGCTTGCCAAATAGCGCTGATACTTTGTCCGCCTGTTTCGCGACGAGCTACACCGGAATCATCGCGTTCATGGCGGTCGCCACGGAGGGAAGCTTCGCCAAGGCGGGGGAGCGGTTGGGGATCGGGCGCTCGGCGGTCTGCCGAAATGTCCAGAAGCTTGAAACGCAGCTAAGTACGCGCCTGTTTCTCCGCACCACGAGGACAACACAGCTGACGCGAGAGGGCGAGAGATTCTTCGAGAACTGCAACCAGGGCGTGACCCATATTGTCGAGGCAATGAACGACATGCTGGAGCTCCGCCAGGGGCCGCCTCGTGGCTTGCTTCGCATCAGCTCGACAGTCGGGTTCGGACGCAAGGTGGTTGCGCCGCTGCTTTCCAGGTTCTCCGAGGTCTACCCCGATATCGCGGTCGACCTGCTTCTGGATGACCGGCCAACAGATTTCGCTTCCGAACAGATCGATGTCGCATTTCGCGACGGCCGCATCGAGGATTCCAGCATCATTGCGAAACAGTTGATTCCGATGCAGATGGTACTGTGCGCGTCCCGTTCCTATGCCGAGACGCGGGGACTGCCCTCTACGCTGGAAGAGCTGAGGCAGCACGACTGTATCAACTTAAGATTCGCCGGCGGTCGCGTCCTGGATTGGGAGTTCAAGGTTGACGGCCATATGCGAAAGTATCTGCCGACCGCCAGATTGACTTTCAATGACGCAGACCTGGTACTGAAGGCAGTCCTGGATGGCCGCGGAATTGCCCAGATGCCGGCGTATCTGATTCGCGATCACATCGCGAGCCATGAGCTCGTCATGGCGTTAAGGCGGTATGTGCCGGACGACCGGGGCCACTACATCTGCTACCTCTGCCGACAGCATTTGCCGTCACGCATTCGTGTGTTTGTCGATTTCATGACTGAGCAGATCCGCGCGCTCGATCTGAATTACCTGACCGACTTCGACACGCATGACACCGGGACTTCGACAGAAAAGCTGGCGGCCTGAATCTGGTTTCGGTCGCACCAGCAGCGGATCGTCAAACATGTGAAGGCAATGCCACAAGTTCGCGCCAGACAGGCGCTATTGGTCGTGACCCTCCGCCTTTTCCTCAGACTTCACGCGGGGTATCGCCTTCGACGAAGTGGCCTCAACGGCGCTTGCCCCATCCCGTCCCTCCGACCACTCCCGATGGCGCCGCGGTGTATTCTGGAGAGCGATTGGTAATCGCGGAGCTGCCGTGTTGTAAGTCGCTTTCGGAGCGTGCCCTGCCCGGATTATGCTCGGACGAACATAGCGTCCAACCCAATAACGGGCGGCAGTTTGCTGGCAGCGTGCGGCAGATGAAGACCTACATATGGTTCCGGCGCCGATGGGTAACAGACTCCAGATCTTGTGGGACGATGGCGAGCGCGTCTTGTGTCGCGGGCAGCGCCCGGGCGAGGAGGGCGGCCCCAACGTCCTGCTTGCGCGGCCAGCCGCCGAGCATCCACTACCCGCCACCCTCGATCGCCTCGCACACGAGCTTGGGCTGAAGGACGAACTCGATGCCGCGTGGGCGGTCCGGCCGCTGGAGCTGGTGCGCGAAGGCGGCCGGACCCTGCTGGTACTCGATGACCCCGGTGGCGAGCCGCTGGCGCAACTGCTCGGCGCGCCCATGGAGATGGAAAATTTCTTGCGGCTCGCCGCCGGCATCGCTGCGGCGCTGTGCAAGCTCCACCAGCGCGGCCTCGTCCATAAGGATCTCAAGCCCACCCATATCCTGGTGAACTGCACCGACGGAAAGGCGCGGCTCACCGGATTCGGCCTCGCTTCGCGGCTGCCGCGCGAGCGGCAGGCGCCCGAGCCGCCCGAGACCATCGCCGGCACGCTTGCCTATATGGCGCCCGAGCAGACCGGCCGGATGAATCGCTCGATCGATTCGCGCAGCGACCTCTATGCGTTCGGCATCACGCTCTACCAGATGCTGACCGGCGCGCTGCCGTTTACGGCCGCCGAGCCCATGGAATGGGTGCACTGCCATATCGCCAGAAAGCCGGTTCCGCCCAGCGCACGGGTGACGACCGTCCCTGCCGCGGTCTCCCAGATCGTCATGAAGCTGCTCGCCAAGACGGCCGAGGAGCGTTACCAGACTGCCGCCGGTGTTGAACATGATCTGCAGCACTGCCTGGCCGACTGGCAGCGTCAGCGCCGCGTCGATGACTTCCCGCTGCACGAACGCGACACGCCTGACCGGCTGCTGATTCCCGAGAAGCTGTACGGGCGGGAGCACGAGGTCGACACCCTGGTCGCCGCGTTCGCCAGGATCGTCGGGAGCAGCGCGCCGGAGCTGGTGCTGGTCTCCGGCTATTCCGGCATCGGCAAATCCTCAGTCGTCAATGAACTGCACAAGGTGCTGGTGCCGCCGCGGGGGCTCTTTGCGTCCGGCAAGTTCGACCAGTACAAGCGCGACATCCCTTATTCGACGCTGGTGCAGGCATTTCAAAGCCTGGTGCGGCCGCTTCTTGGCAAGTCCGACACGGAGCTGGCGAGCTGGCGCAGTGCGTTGCTGGAGGCGCTGGACCCCAATGCGGGCCTCATGACCGACCTCATTCCCGAACTGAAGCTCATCATCGGTGAGCCGCCACCGGTCCCGGAGCTTGAGCCACAACAGGCGCAACGCCGTTTCCTGCTCGTGTTCCGGCGTTTCATTGGTGTATTTGCCAGGGCGGAACATCCGCTCGCGCTCTTTCTCGACGATCTGCAGTGGCTCGACGCGGCGACGCTCGACCTGCTCGAGGATCTGCTGACCGGTTCGGATCTGCGGCACCTGATGCTGATCGGCGCCTACCGCGACAACGAGGTCGATGCCACGCATCCGCTGACGCGCAAGCTTCAGGCCATCAGGAACGCGGGCGTCAAGATCGATGAAATCAGGCTGGCGCCGCTTGCCAGTGAGCACGTCCAGCAGCTGACCGCGGAGGCGCTTCACTGCGAGCCGGAGCGCATCGAGCCCCTGGCTCGACTGGTGCATGACAAGACCGCCGGCAATCCATTCTTCGTCATACAGTTCCTGCACGCGCTGGTCGAAGAGGATTTCCTCACCTTCGATCATGACGCGGGGCATTGGCGCTGGGATCCCGATCGCATCCATGCCAAGGGCTACACCGACAATGTGGTGGACCTGATGGTCGGCAAGCTGACCCGCCTGCCGGCTGCGACGCAGCAGGCGTTGCAGCAGCTTGCCTGTCTCGGGAACGTCGCCGAGATCGCGACACTTTCGACCGTTCTCGGCACCCCGGAGGCGCAGGTCCACGCGGCGTTGTGGGAGGCGATTCGCCAGGAACTGGTCGAGCGCCCGGACGGCGCCTATGCGTTTGTTCACGACCGGGTTCATGAAGCCGCCTATTCGCTGACCCCCGAAGCTTCGCGCGCCGAGGCCCATCTGCGGATCGGGCGGTTGCTCGCCGCGCAGACGGCCCCGGAAAAGAGGGAAGAGGCAATCTTCGAGATCGCGGGCCAGCTCAATCGCGGCGCCGCGCTGATCACCGGGCAGGACGAGCGGGAGCAGCTGGCCGAGTTCAACCTGATCGCCGGCCAGCGCGCCAAGGCGTCGACGGCCTATGCCTCGGCGCTCTCCTATCTCGTCACCGGTGCGGAACTGTTGGGCGACGATTGCTGGGAGCGCCGGCATGACCTGATCTTTGCGCTGGAGCTGAACCGGGCCGAATGCGAATTCCTGACAGGGCAGTTGGCGGCTGCGGACGAGCGTTTGGCGGCGCTGTCCGATCGCGCCACCACAACGGTCGAAAGAGCCCTCGTCGCGTGCCTGCAACTGGATGTCTACCTGGTCCTCGATCGGAGCGAGCGCGCGGTCGCGGTCTGTCTCGCCTACCTCCGGCATGTCGGAATCGAGTGGTCACCCCATCCGGACGACGACGAGGTGCGGCGCGAATACGACAGCATCTGGTCACGGCTAGGGGACCGTGCCATCGAGGACCTCATCGATTTGCCGCTGATGGAGGACGCGGCCTCCCTCGGGACCGTCGAGGCGCTGAGCAAGCTCTTCGCGCCGGCCTTGCAGACCGATGCGAACCTGGCTTGCCTGACGATCTGCAAGGCGGTCAGTCTCAGCCTCGAGCGGGGCAACTGCGATGCTTCCTGTGTGCTATATGCCAATGTCGGCAGGGTTGCCGGACGGCGTTTCGGCGACTACCAGGCCGGATATCGGTTCGGCCAGCTCGGCTGCGAACTCGTCGATCGACGCGGGCTCAAACGCTTTGAGGCCAAGACCTATCTTTGCTTCTCGATTTTTGTCGTACGCTGGCTGAAACCCGTGCGGACTTGCCGCGATCTGCTGCGCCGCGCATTCGCCGCGGCGAACCGGATCGGAGACCTCCCGTATGGCGCTTATGCGGGCAACAGCCTCAACTCGGACCTGCTCTTCGCCGGCGAGCCGCTGCCCGAGGTGCAAAGCGAAGCCGAACACGGACTGGCGTACGCCCAGAAGGTGCGGTTCGGTCTTGTCATCGACTTCATCGCCACGCAACTCGCGCTGATCCGGATGCTCCGCGGCCTGACGCCGACGTTCGGCTGCTTTGACGACGGGCAGTTCAATGAGCTTCGCAACGAAGCCCATCTGTCCAGCAACCCTGGCCTGGCGCTCGCTGCATGCTGGTACTGGACCCGGAAACTGCAGGCGCGCTATCTCGCCGGCGACTATGCGGCGGCCATGGATGCCGCATCGAAGGCGGAACAGCTGCTCTGGACCTCATCCTCGTTCTTCGAGGAAGCCGAATATCACTTCTACGGCGCGCTTGCCCACGCCGCCTGCTGGGACTTCGCCCCGGTCGACGTGCAGCCTCAGCACCTGGACGCCATGGCTGCGCATCACCGGCAGCTCCAGGTCTGGGCGGAAAACTGCCCGGAGAATTTCGGGAACCGCGCCGTGCTGGTCGGGGCCGAGATCGCCCGCCTCGAAGGCCGCGTGGTGGATGCTGAGCAGCTTTACGAGCAGGCGATCCACCTGGCGCAGGAATGCGGCTTTGTCCACACTGAGGCGCTCGCCAACGAACTCGCGTCCCGCTTTTACGCGGCGCGCGGGCTTGAGAAGATCGCCCGTGTGTATCTACAGGACGCCCGCTACGGCTACCTGCGTTGGGGAGCCGATGGGAAGGTGCGGCAACTCGAGGAAAGGTATCCGTTCCTGAGAACGGAAGAGCCCGCGCTTGGCCCGACGAACACGATCGCAACGCCGGTCGAACACCTCGACCTCGCGACCGTGATCAAGGTGTCGCAGGCCGCCTCGGGCGACATCGTCCTGGAAAAGCTGATCGATATGGTCATGCGTACGGCCATTGAACAGGCCGGCGCCGAACGAGGTCTGTTGATCCTGTCGGACGGCGGCGAACAACGGATCGCAGCGGAAGCGACGACCGGCGGCGACGCGACCCAGTTGCAGCTGCGCGATGTGCCGGTGAGCGCGGCGATGCTGCCGGAGTCGATCCTCTACCATGTCCTGCGCACCCGGGAGAGCGTCTTTATCGACGATGCCGCAGCCGAGTCCCCGTTTGCCGCAGATCCTTACATCCGTCAGCATCGCGCCCGTTCCATTCTCTGCCTGCCCTTGATGGATCAGGCAAAGCTCACCGGCGCGCTCTACCTCGAAAACAATCTGACTGCGCGCGTGTTCAGCCCGACCCGCATCGCCGTGCTGAAGCTGGTGGCCTCGCAGGCCGCGATCTCGCTGGAGAATGCCCGTTTGTACCGCGACCTCACGGAACGCGAGGCAAAGATCCGGCGCCTCGTCGACGCCAACATCATCGGGATCATCATGTGGAATGCCGGTGGAGACATTCTTGAGGCCAATGACGCGTTTCTTCGCATGGTGGGATACGAACGGGAGGATCTTGTCTCGGGTCGCGTACGCTGGAAGGATCTGACACCGCCGGAATGGCGTGAGGGCACCGAACGCGCCGTGGCAGAGGCCGGGCAGACGGGGCTCACCCAGCCCTACGAGAAGGAGTACATCAGGAAGGATGGCAGCCGTGTGCCCGTCATAGTCGGTGCGGCCACTTTCGAAGCAAGCCGGAAGGAGGGGGTCGCTTTTGTGCTCGATCTGACCGAGCGCAAGCAGGCGGAGGAAAGAGTCCGCGAGAGCGAGCGGCGCTATCGCGAGGTGCAGACGGAACTGGCACATGCGAACCGCGTCGCAACCATGGGGCAGCTCACGGCCTCGATCGCTCACGAAGTCAACCAGCCGATCGCCGCGACGGTGACCAACGCCCAGGCTGCACTGCGGTGGCTCAGCGCCCAGCCTCCTAATGTCGAAGAGGTCGGGCAGGTGCTTGGCCGTATTATCAAGGATGCCAATCGAGCGGGGGACGTGCTCGGCCGGATCCGTGAGCTGATCAGGAAGACGCCACCGCGGAAGGAATCGGTGGACATCAACGCGGCGATCCGCGAGGTGATCGAGCTCACCCGTGGCGAAGCCACGAAGAGCGGGGCCGCGGTGCAGACGCAACTCGCGGACGGTTTGCCATGCATCGAAGGAGACCGTGTCGGCCTGCAACAAGTGCTCCTCAACCTGACCATCAACGCGCTCGAGGCAATGAGAGGCGTCAGCGACGGCGAACGAGAATTGCTCATCAGCACAGGGAACGACACTGACTGCGTGCTCGTGACAATGCGAGATTCGGGGCCCGGCTTTGCTCCGGACGGCGCCGAGCGCGTCTTCGCTCCCTTCTACACCACGAAGCCCGCCGGTTTGGGGATGGGGCTGTCGATCTGCCGGTCGATCATCGACGCGCATGGCGGCCGATTGTGGGCGAGCGAGAACCTGCCATGCGGCGCCATCGTTCAATTCACCGTGCCCACCCATCCGGCCGCTGCTTCGTGATCGCCACGCAGCCCCATGCGGACGTCCGGGCGTTGCGCTGGCCAGCGTGAACGCACGACACAGAATTGAAGTGAGTCTTGGCGCGACCTATTGCCCCGACGCATCGCGTTGTTGTAGAATCCGCGCTTCGCTGAAAGGCGATGTATTCCCTGATAGCTCAGTCGGTAGAGCGACGGACTGTTAATCCGCAGGTCCCTGGTTCGAGCCCAGGTCGGGGAGCCATGCATGCGGGAGTAGCTCAGTTGGTAGAGCGCAACCTTGCCAAGGTTGAGGTCGCGAGTTCGAGACTCGTCTCCCGCTCCAGATCGTTCCGGTTGTCTCGCATCCGGCGCGTATGCCCATGTGGCTCAGTGGCAGAGCACTCCCTTGGTAAGGGAGAGGTCGGCAGTTCGATCCTGCCCATGGGCACCATCTCACTTGTTTGGTTCGGCATCGCGCAAGACCTGCGTGGTGCCATGCTCGTGCACGCGGTGCCGCGGGTGAGCGCTCATCGGATCACCTTCTGGACCAGGCTCACCGCGATCGCCAGCACCGCCACTGCCGCCAGCGCGCGGAAGTGGTCGAGATTGGCCAGCAGCGCGGACTGCTGCGCCAGCACCTGCGCGATCTGCGCCGTGGCGAGCTCCGCGGCGCGAACCGGTTCCATCGAGGCGGAGAACGCCGCCGTGAAGCGCGCGTAGGTCTCCTGGTACTGCGGGTTGGCAGGATTGATCGCGCCATGCAGCGTGCCGTAGTGCAACGTCGTCAACCACTGCTGCCCGACCGTGGCAAGCGTCACGCCCAGCGCCTGGCCCATCTGCCCCAGCATGTTCTTGGTCTGCTGCGCGTGCGAGAACACCGACTCGTCGTGCATGACGCCGTTGAAAGTCTGCATGGCCGTGACGGGAATCAGCGTCATGATGAAAACTCCATAGAGCGCGAGCGCGGGCAGCACATGGCCCCACAGGTCAGGCGCGGGCGGGGTCCGGCTCATCAGCCAGGCTGAGGCCGCCAGCGCCAGGAAGCCCGCGACAAAGTACTTGCGCGGGCTGGGCCAGCGCGGCAGCAGGCGCGTCATTGTCAGCCAGGTCGCGACGCCGGCGGCCAGGCCAAGCGCATAGAACTGCCCGGTGGTGGCCCATGAATGTCCCAGCGAGCGCTGCAGCATGATCGGCAGCAGATAGCCGTTCGAACCGAGCGTGACATAACAGAAAGTAAAGAGCGCCAGGCCGCTCAGGTAGCGCGGCTCGACCAGGCTGCGCAGCTTGAGCAGCGGACGTGCGCTTTTGGATTCGGTCCAGATGAATGCCAACAGGGCGCTGGCGCCCGTGGCGGCGCCGATCACGAGCCACAGCCGGTCGGCGTAGAAGTCGTAGTAGGAACGCTGCAGCACGAACAGGAGCAGGAAGCTGCCCACTGCCAGCGCGGCAAGCCGCACCGGATGGGCGTCCGAGCGTTGCGCCGGCGCCAGCGTGGCCGTGGGCAGGACTCTGGTGGCGGGGAGCAGCGCCAGCGCGGCCGCGGCCGCCAGCCAGAAGATCAACGGCCAGCGGTCCGAGGTGACGATGGCCGAGGCCAGCCAGGGCGCGAGCGCCATGCCGCCGCACACGCCCGTGGCCAGCGCCTTGATGCCGAGAAAGCGCGCAGGGCTGGGCGGAATCAGATTCACCGCCAGCCGAGACGAAGTCACCATGCCCGCGCAGCCCAGCGCCATCACCATGCGGCCAACCAGGAAGGCCGGATAGCTTTCGGCATTCGCGCACAGGATCGCACCGGTCGCAGCCACGCCGAGCGCGGCCTGGACATAGCGGCGCCATCCCACGCGCTCCACCATCCAGCGCTGCAGCGCGATCACCACCACGGCCACGCTGGCGTAGGCCGCCGCGACGGTGCTGTACTCCTCGGGGCTGGCGCCGATCTCGCCCATGATGGGGGTGGCGGCGAAAGCCACCATGCCGTTCTGCAGGAAGTCGATCGAGGTCAGCGCGCCGATCGTCAGCAACAGCAGGCCTTGGGGTTTAGCGGGTTTCATGCCGGCGTCTCCGTTGTATGGCGGTGCCTACAGGTTCTCTTGGACAATGCGGCGCACCAGTTCGTCGGCGCGGGCCAGTTCGTCGGCGAACACCGTGGTGCGGTAGTTCTGGCCCGACGCATCGACGGCGACCAGCCGCTTGCCGTCGCGCGAACGCGTATCGACGGAGACCTTCATCGACAGGCCGATCTGCAGCGGGTGGGCCGCGACTTCCGCGGGGGTGAGCGCGATACGCACCGGCACGCGCTGCACCACCTTGATCCAGTTGCCGGTGGCGTTCTGCGCCGGCAGCAATGCAAAGGCACTGCCCGTGCCGGCGTCCTGCCCGATGACACGGCCGTGGAACACCACGCCGTCGCCGTACAGGTCGGTGGTCAGCGTGACCGGCTGGCCCAGGCGGATATCGCGCAATTGCGACTCCTTCAGGTTGGCCGTAACCCACAGGTGGTCCAGCGGCACCACCGACATCATCGGCACCCCGGCGCTAACACGCTGCCCCACCTGCACCGAGCGCTTGGTGACCACCCCGCCGACCGGCGCCGGAATGCGCGTGCGCGACAGCGCGATGCGGGCATTGCGCACCTGGGCGGCTGCCGCCTGCACGTCGGGGTGGGAGTCCACCGAGGTGCGCTCGACCAGTGCCTGGTTGCGCTTGAGCTGCTCGGTCGCCATGGCCAGCGACGCCTTCGCGCTGCGCACGGCGTGCCTGGCGTGGACCAGTTCCTCGCCCGAGATCGCGCCACTGGCGACCAGCGCCGAGCGGCGCGCCATGTCCTCCTGGGCCCGCGCCAGGTCGGCCGAGCGCAGTTCCACGTTGGCCCGGTCCTGGCCGGCGGCGGCAAACTGGCCACGCACCTGGCGCACCGTGCGGGCCAGTTGGGCCTGCGCCGCGGCGAGGGCGAGCTGTGCATCGACGCCGTTCAGTTCGACCAGCGTCTTGCCGGAGTCGACCAGGTCGGTGTTGTCAGCGAGGATCGCGGTGACAACACCGCCTACCTGCGGCGTCACCTGCACCACATTGCCTTCGACATAGGCGTCTTCCGTCGATACCCAATAGCGAGCGTATTGCAGCCAGTAGCCGGCTGCGGCGGCGAGAGCGACGGCGACCGAGGCGGCGGCGACGATGCGCCAGCGGCGCGCCGGGCGGACGTCAGCCTGTTCCGTCGGTGTGTCGATGGCAGACTTGGATTGGCTGGCGGGGTTCATGATGCGCTCCTTGCCACGGGGGTTTTGGCCGTGCCCGTGTCGTTGGCGGTCGCGGCAGCCGTTTCGTATCCGCCGCCGAGGGCGCGGATCAGTTCCAGGTGCAGCGTGCGTTCCTGGGTTTCGAGATCGATCAGCAATTGCTTCTGCTGCAGGACCTGGCCTTCGGCCGACAGCACCTGCAGGTAGTTGCCGACGCCGCTGCGATAGCGCGACACGGCCATGTCGTAGGCCTCCTGCGTCAGCTGCAGCGCCTGGTGCTGTTCGCCGGCGCGCTCGGCCAGCCAGCGCAGCGACACCAGCTGGCTGACCACGTCGTGCAGGGCGGTGACCAGCGTGGCGTTGTATTGCTCCGCGGCGGCGTCGTACTCCGCCTGCCGCGCGCCGAGGTTGGAGCGCAGCCGGCCCCCATCGAAGATGGGCAGCGAGATCGCCGGGCCGATGCCGAAGGTGCGGCTGCCCGCCGTCAGCAGGTCCGACAGGCTCAGGCTTTGCAGGCCGGCAAACGCGGTCAGGCTGATGTTGGGATAGAACTGGGCCTTGGCCGCCTTGATGTCATGGCTGGCGGCTTCCACGCGCCAGCGCTGCGCGACCACGTCCGGCCGGCGGCCGATCAGCTCGGCTGGCAGCGAAGCCGGGACTGCTACCGCGTAGTCATCGCGAAGCTGCGGGCGGCGGATATCGGCGCCGGCGTCCGGGCCCTTGCCAACCAGGGCGGCGAGCTGGTTCTGGGTCAGCGCAATGATCTCGTTGATCGCGGCAAGGCGCTCGCGCGTGGCCGGCAGCGCCGCTTCGGCCTGCTTCATGTCGAGCCGCGAGTCGAGTTGCGCGGCCACGCGCTGGCGTGTCAGGTCCAGCGTGTTCTGGCGCTGGCGATAGGTTTGTTCGGTCAGCGTGCGCTGCGCATAGGCGGCGTCGAGCTTCAGGTAGGTCCGCACCACGGACGTGGTTAGGATCAGTTCCGCCGCGTGGTAGTCGACTTCCGCGGCGCGGGCGCGGTCGAGCGCGGCGTCGAACGTCGCCTGGTTCTTGCCCCAGAAGTCCAGTTCGTAGCCGAGGCCAAGCTGCACGTCGCTGGCCCATTTCCAGCTGCCTGCCAGCGGCCGCGGCACAAGGCCGTTCTCGCTGAAGCGCTGGCGCGTGCTCCGGGCGTTCAGGTTGACTTGCGGAGACAGCGCGGCTTCGGCACCGCCCGCCAGCGCATCCGCCTGGCGCACACGCGCCGCGGCGATGCGCAGCGTCGGCTCTCCGGCCAGGGCCGCCTCGACCAGCGCATCCAGCTGCGGGTCGCCAAAGCCCTGCCACCATGCGCGCTCCGGCCATGCCGCCGGCGACACGGGGGTAGCGCCCAGCGACGCGCTCGCGGCAAGGCGGTTGGCATCATCGACCGTGGCCTGCGTTTTCAGCCCCTTCATGCTGGCGCAGCTCGCCAGCAGCACGGCTGCGCCCAGTACGCCGAGACACCGCAAGGCCGGGACGGCACGCGCCTTAAGTGGAATAGTCATCGCCTTTCTCCGGCCAGCCCAAATATGCCTGGGCACAAATCTGGCCGGCGTGTCGCTGGCGTTTTGCCCGACGGTGTGGATCGCGTTGGGTCCTTTGTGGAAAGTGGCACCGGCGTTGGCGATCATCTGGACCTCCTTGCCTGCAAATTCCATCAGGCACGACAACAGCATGGTTGCCGTGACGCAAAGCCCCCCCTTCTATCGCATCACTCCAGATTGGCCTTGTCGAGCCCGAACGCCTTGTCTGACGAACCGGGCACCATGCGGAACGCCACGTTCAGGCGGTTCCAGGTATTGATCGCCCCCACGAGAAACGTGAGATCCGACAGCTCCTTCTCGCTGTACTGGGTGCGCACGCGGTCATAAATTTCGTCGGGCACGCCATGGGCGGGAATGTTGGTCAGCACCTCGGTCCAGGCCAGCGCGGCGCGTTCGCGCGGCGAGAACAGCGTCGACTCGCGCCAGATCGCCACGTGGTGCAGGCGCAATTCGCGCTCGCCGTGGATCTTTGCCATCTTGATATGCATGTCGACGCAGAATGCGCAGCCATTGAGCTGCGATGCGCGAATCTCGACGAGCTCGCGAACGGGCTCCTCGATCGTGGTTTTCTGGAACAGCGCGCCGAACTCCATGAGCTTCTTGGACAGTTCCGGGGATTGCTGAAAGTAGTTAATGCGTTGCGTCATGATCTTTCCTGGTGACCTCGGGAATTTCGCTCATCGAACCTGCGTTGAATCTTTTGCCGCAGGGACAGCTTGGAGTGAATCCTAGGCTTCGGCTCAGGATGCCGGTAGTGCCGTCACGGCGCGCACAATGTTGTCGCTTTGGCACCAATCGCACGGTCAGTCTGAAGCGGTAATCAGCCAGCATGCGCAATCAGATGTTCCGCGTGCGCGGGATGACGACCGCCTGGCCGTGCTGCTTGCCGTCCGCATTGAGAAGTTGCCACAGCGTCGCCTCCTCGATCATGAAGCGCTGGCCTGACTTGGTGATACGCACGCCCTTGTAGCCAGCTTCGTAGCCGAGCCGTTGTACTCGCGCGAGGAATTGCTGCCGCTCCTCGCGAGTCGATCTCGGCCAAGCGGTCATAGGTGGTGTAGGGCAGGGAAGTGCCATCGGCCCACAGCTCGATCCGGCCGTCCGGATACTCGCGAACTGCGTGTAGCCGCGGCCCTCGGCCGCGTCCCGCCGGTTGACGCGGAAGATGCCGGCCTTGTCCGAATAGAACGCCATTGGCTTGCCGTGTCGCTCAATGTAGGCGCGTGTGGCGGAGAAGTACGCCGGCGTCGATTCCGAGGGGACGAACCGCAGCGCCATCAGCCGCCCGGTGGCATCGTCGACAAAGACCAGCAGCGTGCAGGCCGGCGCCCGGTCCTCGAACCAGGCATGGTCGCTGCCGTCGATCTGCACCAGCTCGCCGAGGCACGCGCGGCGATTGCGCGGCTGGTGCACCTTGGGCGGGCGCAGCTTGCGCGGCACCCAGAACCCCGCGTCGATCATGATTCGGCGCACGCATGCCGGCGAGATCTCGATGCCATGGCGCTCGCGCAGCTTCTCGGCGGCCAGGGTCGGGCCGAAGTCGGCGTAACGGTCGCGGATCAGGCCCCGCACGCGGGATTCCAGACCCGGAGGCAACTGATTGTGGCCCGGCTGACCCCATTTACGGGAGACGAGGCCCTGGGGGCCGTCCTGCCGGTACCGCTGCACCAGCCGCGCTCAACCTGGCGCTTGGACAGGCCGAGCTTCTCGGCGGCGCGCCAGACCATCAGACCGTCTTCGACGACGGTCTGGATGACCTTGCAGCGGTCCAGCTCCCGCATACTCATGGTGATCGTGTCGGGTCGGCCCATGGTCGCGCTCCAGGCTAGACGGCAAAGCCGCCAGCTTGGCACGCTCCGGGACGGGGTACGACATTTGAACTTAACCCAAGTACGACATTAGAAAAAACGGCTAACAGTCAATGTCTAGGCTAAGTTCAAATGTCCGGCGCTCAGCTAAGCTGAAATGTCCGATTTGGACGGGCTGGTGTTGAGGTTCGGTGGCTTGTATTTCAAGGGTTTCCCGTAAGGCAGTGGTGCCTTGACGGTCTTTTCGATGGCGGCCTGCAGGTCTGCAGGGCTGAGCTGCCGCTGCGGTTTCTTGCCCGAGGCCGCGGGGGCGTGCCGGTGGCGGTCCGCGCGGGTGCGCTGGCGCTGCGCCGGCTATCGCGCTTGGCCTGCATCTCCTGCGCCACGCGCAGGACGTGAGCGAGCCGCTTGTGCTCGACGATCGCGCCCTGGTCGATCTCGGCCAAGCGGTCATAGGTGGTGTAGGGCAGGGTAGCGCCATCGGCCCACAGCTCGATCCGGCCGTCCGGATACTCGGCCACCTCGAGGTAGCGGTGAATCAGAGCGCGATGCGCGGGCTGGTCTGCCAGCAGGTACAGCGTCTTGTCGTACTGCAGCGTGAGGCTGGCCGACACCTTGCGCCATTCGCGCCAGGTGAAGATCCGCGCCAGATCCTCATCGGCGCGCACTGGGCGATGTGCATTAAAGTCGCTCCTGGGCGGTTTGGCAAAGCGGGCGTTGAAGTCAGCCACAAAGACCGCCACGAAGGCGTTGGCGTCGGCCTGGGACGAGATCCGGCGCAGCCGCAACTCCTTGACCAGGCGGTCCTGCAGCGTGCCGTTCATCCGTTCGACCCGGCCCTTCTCAAAAGCAGTCAACTACACGTGATCTGACCGGTGGGATGCAATCCTTCCGGGTTACCCATCCCTTCCATCCGCTTTACGGGCGAGAATTCGCGCTGCTGGAATGGCGCAATGCGTGGGGAGAGGACCGCGTCTATTTCTACGACGAAATGGGCAACCTCAGGCGCATGCCGGCGACCTGGACGAGCGCAGCGGCGCCAAACGCATTCGAGGTAACGTCGGCCGGACGATCGCATTTCCGGGTCGAGGACCTGTTGCAACTTGTTGCGCTGATTGCCCGACAGCGGGAGGCTAAGAGATCTGGAGGGCCGCGAGCGCGCAAGCGCAAGGTGTCAAGGGAATGATGCCGTTGATGTAAAGATATTTATGCCGTTTTAGTATCCGTGCCTATACCTCTCCATGGGCGCATGATTCAAGGGCGGGCATAGAGCAGGGACGTTACAGGGGCACTGCTATTCTTTGTCCGTATAAAATCCTTGACATCGGCAATACGTGGGCATAATTTAGATTACATATGACCCGCATCCGAAAATCCGACCCCAAGCTTGCAGCGCTCGAAGAGAGCGGCACGGTGAATCCTCACTCGCAGGGCATCGATGATCCCGCTTTTATCGCCGGCGATTTCTTCGACCCGCGCGATCTGGTACAGGCCCGCTACGAAATGCTGCGTCGCGTACGTGTCGATGGTCAGGCCATCGCCGATGCCGCCGCGCACTTTGGGGTCAGCCGACCGACGTTCTACAAGGCGCAGGCCGACTTCGATCGAGAGGGCCTGGTCGGGCTGCTGCCAGACAAGCGAGGTCCTCACGGACCACACAAGATCACCGACGACGTGATGCGCTTCATCGAAGAAGCACGTGCCGCGGAGGACGGTCTCGATGCTCAAGTTCTTGTCGAGCGGATTGCAGAACGCTTCGGTTTGACAGTGCATCGACGCACCGTAGAACGCGCCCTGGCGCGATCGAAAAAAAAACGGCCATAAAAGTCCCCACTGCAGCGCTCGATGTTCATGCGCTGACCAGATACTACGAGGCGTTGCGAAAAGACGTCGTCGAGTTGGGCGGACGCGGCCACACGATGATGCGCGGTCGCGCACTCGTCATGTTCAAGGGGATGGCCGCCTGGATGAAGTGTGCGGCCGAAGACTGCTCGCCTCGTCCGGTGCCTGTAGTCGCGACGAGCGGGCTGAGTCTGCCTGTAGGTATCGAACAGAATCTGGTTGACATCGTGGCAACCATGGCGATCGCGACAGCGCTAGAGGGGATGAGATGACTGCAGAGACCCACTCGAAAGTACAGGCAAGACACCTCAAGAGGAACGCCTATCTGTACGTGAGGCAGTCCTCGTTGCGGCAGATGTTCGAGAATACTGAGAGTACCAAGCGCCAGTATGATCTGCGACAGCGCGCCATCGCGCTCGGATGGCGCAACGATCAAGTTGTGGTCATCGACTCGGACCTCGGCTTATCCGGTGCATCGGCGGTCGAGCGCGAGGGCTTCCAGCGCCTCGTCACCGAGGTGAGCCTGGGACGGGCCGGGATCGTGATGGGTCTGGAGGTGTCGCGGCTGGCGCGCAACTCAACCGACTGGCATCGGCTATTGGAGATCTGTGCACTCGCCGACTCCCTAATTCTTGACGAAGATGGAATTTACGACCCTGCGCATTTCAATGATCGGTTGCTGCTCGGCCTGAAAGGCACGATGAGCGAGGCAGAGTTGCACGTCATGCGGGCACGGCTACGCGGTGGCATCCTCAACAAGGCGCGCCGCGGAGAACTCGAGATGCGGCTGCCGATCGGCTTTGTCTACGACACCGAGGGGCGTGTGCGCCTGGACCCGGATGCACGTATCCAGGAGAGTGTTCGTCAGCTCTTCCGCACGTTTCGTCGCACGGGCTCAGCCACTGCGACCGTCAAGGCCTTTCGTGACCAGGGTCTTCAGTTCCCGCGCCGGATTCACCGCGGAGAGCGCAAAGGCGATGTGCTGTGGACCGAGCTCGAACACTCACGCGTGCTGTGGGCCCTCCATCATCCGCGCTATGCTGGTGCATTCTGCTTTGGGCGCACGCGGCAACGCAAGCATCCCGATGGTCAGAACGTCTGCCTGCGACTGCCGCCCGAGGAGTGGACGGCGCTGATTCGCGATGCGCACGAGGCTTACGTGAGCTGGGAGGAGTTCGAACAGAACGTTCAAATCCTACGCGACAATGCCCACGCACTTGGCCTCGACCGTGAGAGAGGGGCACCTCGCGAGGGGCCGGCGCTGCTGCAAGGCTTGGCGATCTGTGCCAAATGCGGCGAGCGAATGACCGTGCGCTATCACATCCAAGGCACGCGCAGGGTGCCGGATTACATGTGCCAGCGCCGGGGCATTCAGCACGCGCACCCTGTGTGCCAGAGTGTCCATGGTGGTGAGCTTGACGATGCAATTGGCCGGTTGCTCGTGGAGTTGGTCACGCCGGTAACGCTTGAGGTCGCTCTGGCCGTGCAGAACGAGCTTGAGAGCCGTACCGAGGAGAGCGACAGACTACGCCGTCAAGAGGTCGAGCGAGCGCGCTACGAGACCGATCTGGCGCGCCGTCGTTACATGCAAGTCGATCCGGAACATCGATTGGTTGCGGACTCGCTGGAAGCGGAATGGAACCATGCGCTCCGCGCTCTCAGTGAGGCCCAGGAACGCTACGAGAAGCAGCGCGAAGCTGATCGCGCCGGAGTTGACGACGCACAGCGCACAAGCATCATGGCACTTGCGAAGGACTTTCCTCGCCTGTGGAACGATCCCCACACGCCAGATCGTGAGCGCAAGCGCATGGCACGCCTACTCATCACCGACGTGACCCTGCTAAAAGGCACGGACGTCAGCGCTCAGATACGCTTTAACGGCGGTGCAACGCACACCTTGCACGTGCCACTATCCAAGCCCGCGTGGATGTTGCGGCAGACCCCGCCAGCCGTCGTCGCTGAGATCGACCGGCTTCTGGAAGACCACACCGACGGTGAAGCGGCAGAGCTGCTCAATCGCCAGGGACTCACGTCAGGTCAGGGCAAACCGTTTCACCACGCAATGGTCACCCGGATTCGGCTCTCCTACGATCTGCGAAGTCGCTACGACAGGCTGCGCGCGCGTGGTTTGCTCACGCTGGACGAGATTGCAAAGTGCCTCGATGTCACACCGACTACCGTCAAGATATGGCGCCGTGCCGGCCTGCTCGTGGCGCACCGCTACGATGACAAGGGGCAGTGTCTCTTCGAACAACCTGGCGCGGATGCGCCAGTGAAGTATCGCCATCAATGCAAAACCCGCGGTAAACACGCAGTCGCCGCGTAAACATCATCCCACTCGACCCATGAGGTGCATTGTGAAGCATAGCCCTTGGCCTGGCTGCTGTTGGCGCACAGACTATCGATATTGAGCTCGAACAGCGCGCGCCCGAACTGCGTGTAACCGTCGCCGCCAGTGGCATTGGGCCGGTTGACCCGGAACACGCTGGCCTTGTCGCTGTAGAACGCGACCGGCTTGCCGTGGCACGCCAGGTAAGCCCGGGTCGCCTCGAAATACGCAAAAGCGGATTCCGTCGGCACGAAGCGCAACGCCATCAGCCGGCTGGTGGCGTCGTCGACAAAGACCAGCAGCGTGCAGGCCGGCGCCCGGTCCTCGAACCAGGCGTGGTCGCTGCCGTCGATCTGGACCAGCTCGCCGAGGCAGGCACGGCGATTGCGCGGCTGGTGCACCCTGGGCGGACGCAGCTTCCGCCGCACCCAGAAGCCGGCGTCGATCATGAGCCGGCGCACCGTCTCCTTGGCCAGGCTGAGGCCATGGCGCTCGCGCAGCTTCTCGGCGGCCAGGGTCGGGCCGAAGTCGGCATAGCTGTCGCGGATCAGCCCGAGCGCTCGCGCCGCAAGGCCCGGTGGGGTCCGGTTGTTGGCCGGCTGACCCTGGTGGCGATTCAGCAAGCCGGCAGCGCCGTGCTGTTGGTAGCGCCGCAGCAGGCGCAGGGTCTGGCGGGCGCTCAGTCCCAGCCTGGAGGCGGCAATCCCGGTCTTGAGATAGCCGTCGGCCAGCGCTTGAACGACCTTGAGCCGGTCGATCTGCCGTATCGTCATGGTAATGGCTCCTGCTGGCATGACGGGCTCCCGGGCGCTGGAAGCCGTCAAGCTTACGCCTGCCAAACTCGGACATTTGAACTTAGCCAGAACCGGACATTACCGCTTAGCCGCTACAGTCAAAAGACGCATAATCTATCTTATGTAAAATGATGTGCCGCCCTCGGTATGGAGTTGCGGGCGCGATACTGCTGGCAAAAGCCACTACTTGCCTGCTCCAGCCTCTGCATCGCGCGTTCGTACTACCACTTCCGAGTGAAGCGTTCTATGTACCGGGCACTTCTCAGCAATCGCAAGCAATGCGGCGCGTTGTTCCTGGTCGAGCGGGCCTTTCATGTGAATTTCCCGCTCGATCCAATCGATTTTCCCTTCCTTCGTTGCGCAATCCCCGCAATCCGCCGCATGAATCTTTTCGTGCCGGAGGGACACGGCCACGTGCTCCAGTGGCAGTCCTTTGTGCTCCGCGTACATGCGCATCGTCATCGCCGTGCATGCGCCTAGCGCGCCAAGCAGGAGGTCGTAAGGTCCAGGGCCGCCGTTCAGACCGCCGAAGGAAACCGGTTCGTCAGCCACCAGGCGATGCGGGCCGACAATTACGCGCTGCTGATATCGTCCAACGTGGTTCTCCTCTACGCGTACCAGCCCCTCCTCGGCCACGGCGGCGGGAAGACTGGAGGTATCGATACCGAGATACCGCTGACTCCACGCGGCGATCGTGTCGGCTACATAGTCTGCATCTTCCTTTCGCGTCAGCAAGTGGTCTGCCGTATCAAGGGAAATGAAGCTTTTAGGATGTTTGGCAGCACTGAAGATATGCGTAGCGTTCTCGACGGCGACGGTGTCATCGTGTGGTGCGTGCATGACCAGCAGGGCTCTGTGCAGCCTGGAGACACTAGCCAGCAGGCTTTGTTCTTTCACATCATCAATGAATTGACGCCTGATTCGGAATGGGCGTCCGGCAAGCATCACCTCCGCCTCGCCCTCGCTTTCAATTCGCGCGGTATGGTCTTGAAACAGGCCGACCACATGGCTTGGGTCGCTCGGTGCGGCGATGGTCACGACCGCCTTGACCTCAGGTATTCCCCCGGCTGCGCTCAGCACTGCCGCGCCGCCAAGGCTATGGCCTATTAACAAGGCAGGACCCTGAAAGTTCTCTCTCAGATAGCCTGATGCCGCGTGCAGGTCGGCGACGTTTGAAGAGAAATTCGTGTTGGCAAAATCCCCTCCACTGCCGCCAAGACCTGTGAAATCAAAGCGCAGGACGGCAATGCCGTGCGCCGTGAGCGCTTGCGCAACCCGGCTTGCGGCCAGAGTGTCCTTGCTGCAGGTGAAGCAATGCGCGAACAGCGCGAAGGTCCGAACCGGCCCCTCCGGCGTGTCCAACCGAGCGGCCAGTTGCTGGCCGTTGCTTCCGGGAAAGGTCAAACGCTGGGAATTCATGATTTCCTCCCGCCCCCGTCCGATCGACGGCCGGCCTCGCTTGCAGATCACGCTTACACGCGCAGCACTACGCTGTGGAAATTTCCATTCTTTGTATTGGAGACTTTCACTAAATCTGCCGCCAGTCGCAGCAATTGTGCCGCTCGACAGCAAGCAGCACTCAGGATGACGACGACGCAAGCGCGAAGGCGATGCCAGCCAATGCTGCTATTTCGCATGCAGGATGACGGTCCCCTCGGAAATCGTCGGCGCGCTCGCGCCGGTGCCGGCAGCGTTCGCGGCGATCCAGTCCTTCGCCATCTTGACGCTCTCATCCACGCCCGCCTTGTCATTGCAGGTCGTGACAGAAAAGCCGCCATCGGCGGTCCGCGCAAGCGTGTAGCTGACAAAACCCTGGACCGAACGCATCAGGGATTCAATTTCCGATGTCCGCTTTTCGAGCAGATCGAACAGCTCCCTGGCGCCGCTTCCAGAATAGGCTCTGATAACAGAGTGCATGATCCGTCCCTCCAATGAATGGCCCCGGATTTCGCGCAGTCGCGCAGAGAAGGTGTGATGGCACCAGTCTAGTTACGATGCGGGAGAAGTGCACGATGACGATGGCTGGGCCGCCGAACGCCACTGGCGCTGGAATTCGCGCGGCGTCATGCCGAAGCGCGTGCGGAAATCGCGCGAGAAATGCGCGCCGTCGGAAAATCCGCAATCCAGCGCGATCTGGGTGATATTGCTGTGCCCATTTTGTAGAAGCCAGCTGCCGTATTCGAGTCGCAGCGAGCGCTGGAAGCTCATCGGCGACATGCTCAGGGCTTCATGGAAGGCGCGCTCGAGCTGACGGCGTCCCAGGCCGACATAGCGCGCAATGGCATCGAGCGAGGGCGGATTGTCGATGCGCTGCTCGATGAAATGGGCGGCCTGGCGCACGCGCGCATCCTGGATGTGGGCGTAGGGTGTCCGGCACACCGACGCCGGAACCACTGTAGGGCTGCATCATCTGTCTCCTTGCGACTGGGTCAGTTGATGCCAGCGTGGTCCCCGCACCGCCTGCCCTCTCCCCCGGCAGTTACTTCGGCAATCAACCCTTTGACAGCGCGCCTTCCTTCTCGCCAAAGCCCCGTTTTCGCAATCGCCAAAGTCGACCATTGGCATTGTCAAATAGCGCAAAACCCGCTTTGGCGACATGCTTTGCACAATTTCCTGATGAGGACATAGGAACAACGACATGGCAGTCAGCTACCACCATCTGAAGCAACGTCCGTTCGCCCCCGTTCGCCAGTGCTACACCGAGCGCGACACCATGCTGTACGCGCTCAGCCTGGGGCTGGGCGCCGATCCGCTGGACGCGGCTGCCCTGCCCTTTGTCTTCGAAGGCGCTGCCGGGGGGCTGCGCACCCTGCCTTCGCAAGCGGTAGTGCTGGGTTACCCGGGCTTCTGGGCACGCGAGGCAGACACCGGCATCGACTGGGTCAAGCTGCTGCATGGCGAACAGCGCATGCGCCTGCACCGTCCACTGCCGGCCAGTGCGGAGATCGTCGGCCACAATCGCATCACCCACCTGACCGACAAGGGCGAAGGCAAAGGCGCCATCATGGTCACCGAGCGACGCCTGGAAACCGTGCAGGGCGAACTGCTGGCGACGGTGCAGCAGGTGTCGTTCCTGCGCGGCGACGGCGGCGACGGCGGCTACAGCCAGCTGGATGGCGGCCAGCCCAGCGATGCGCCGCTGCCGGCGTTGCGCCCGACGCCGGAGGACCGTGCGCCCGACTTCACCGACACCCAGGCGATCCGCCCCGAGGCCGCGTTGCTGTATCGCCTGATGGGCGACTTCAACCCGCTCCACGCTGACCCGGCGGTGGCGAAGGCGGCGGGGTTCGAGCGCCCCATCCTGCACGGGCTGGCGAGCTACGGCCTGGTGGCGCACGCACTGGTGCGCCAATGCGCGGGTTACGACCCGGCCAGGCTGCGCGCGCTGGACATCCGCTTTGCCGCCCCCGTGTTTCCCGGCGAAACCCTGGTCACGGAAATCTGGCGCATGCCGGAGAACCCGTCCCACTACCAGTTGCGCGCCAGGGTGCTGGAGCGCGACAAGGTCGTGCTTAGCCACGGTTGGGCCGAGATTGCCTGAAACGCGCCCGATTGCCGACTGACTCCTGCCTGATGATCTCCTGTAACGTGGACACGCACACCCTGGCCTCACAGCTGCAAGCCCTGATCCGCCCCGGGGACCACGTCTGGTGGGGACAGGCGACCGCGGAGCCGCTGACGCTGACGCGCGCGCTGGTCGAACACCGGCATGCGATCGCGCAAGGCGGGCGCCTCAGTGTCTTTGTCGGCATCGGCCAGTCGGAGACATTGCAGCCGGACCAGGCCGACGTGCTCGACTTCTTCGGCTACGCCGCCAGCGGCCCGCACCGGCTGCTGGCCAAGGCCGGCGTGCTGGACATCGTGCCCAGCCACTATTCCCACCTGCCAGGGCTGATTCGCCAGGGCAGCCTGCGCGCGGACGTGGTGCTGGTGCAGGTTTCGCCCGCCGAAGAACAGGGGCGCCACAGCCTGGGCCTGGTGCATGAATACATACCCGCGGCACTCGACCGGGCCCGCGTCGTCATCGCCGAAGTGAACCCGGAGGTGCCATGGACCCACGGCAGCCGCTACCTCACCGCGGACGATATCGACCTGCAGGTCGAAGCGCTGCACGCCCCGATCAGCCTTGACCGGAGTGCGCCCGGCCCGGCCGAACAGGCCATCGCCAGCCACATCGCCCGCTGGGTGGAGGACGGCGCCACCTTGCAGATGGGCATCGGCAACCTCCCGGAGGCCGTGGTGGCGGCGCTGCATGACCGCCGCGACCTGGGCCTGCACAGTGGCGCGGTCGGCGACGGCATTGCGGCGCTGGCTGAAGCCGGCGTGCTGACCAACGCGCGCAAGAGCATCGATACCGGCGTCGGCATCGCCGGCATCCTGATGGGCAGCGAACGGCTGCGGCGCTGGGCGCACCGCAATCCGCAGCTGCAGCTGCGCGAGACCAGCTATACCCATCACCCCGAGGTGCTCGCCAGCATCGACAAGCTGACCGCCATCAACTCCGCGATCGAGGTCGACCTCACCGGCCAGGTGAACGCCGAAGTCGCCGCTGGGGTCTATGTCGGCGCGGTCGGCGGCGCCGTGGACTTCCTGCGCGGCGCGGCGCGCAGCCGCGGGGGCTTGCCCATCGTCGCCCTGCCGGCGACCGCCAAGGGTGCGAGCCGCATCGTCGCGCAGTTGTCCGGGCCGGTGAGCACGCCCCGTAGCGACGCGGGCCTGATCGTCACCGAGCACGGCGTGGCCGATCTGCGCGGCCAGACGCTGTCGCAGCGCGTGCGCCGCATGCTGGACATCGCCGCCCCCGGACACCGCGAGGACCTGGAGCGCCAGGCCCACGCCTTGCTGCGCCAGTGCGGCGCCGCTTTTGTTGCCCTTCCGGGCACGCATTGACCAATTGCCCTTCGTCGCCTACCCAAGACAGATTTCCAAGGAGACTTCCATGCGCCGAGCCGCCATCGTCACCCCCCTTCGCACCCCCGTCGGCACCTTCGGCGGCAGCCTGCGCCCCGTGCCTGTCGAGGAACTGGCCGCCACCGCAGTACGCGCCGTCGTGCAGCGCAGCGGCATCGACCCCGCGCGCATCGATGACGTGGTCTTTGCCCAGTTCTACGCCAACAGCGAAACACCCTGCGTGGGCCGCTGGGCCGCGCTGCAGGCCGGCCTGCCTGTGGAAGTGCCGGGCATGCAGCTGGACCGCCGCTGCGGCGGCGGCCTGCAGGCCATCGTCACGGCCTCGATGATGGTGCAAAGCGGCGCTGCCGATGTGGTCATCGCAGGCGGCGTCGAGAGCATGAGCAACATCGAGTACTACACCACCGACATGCGTTGGGGCGCGCGCTCGGGCAATGTGCGTTTCTACGACCGCCTTGACCGCGGCCGCGAACGTTCCCAGCCGGTCGAGCGCTTTGGCAAGATCTCCGGGATGATCGAAACGGCCGAGAACCTGGCGCGCGACTACGGCATTACCCGCGAGCAGGCCGACGCCTTCGCCGTGCGCAGCCACGCGCGCGCCGCGGCCGCCTGGGAGGCCGGCCGCTTCGATGCCGAGGTGGTGCCCGTGCAGGTGCCCCAGCGCAAGGGCGATCCGCTGCAGTTCGCGCGCGACGAAGGTTTCCGCGCCGATACTTCGCGCGAAAGCCTTGGCAAGCTGCGCGCGCTGATGCCCAACGGCACCGTCACCGCCGGCAACGCCAGCCAGCAGAACGACGCCTCGGCCGCCTGCCTGATCGTGGCCGAGGACAAGCTGGCCGAACTGGGCCTCACCCCTATGGCCACGCTGGTGGGCTGGGCCGCCGCCGGCTGCGAGCCATCGCACATGGGCATCGGCCCGGTGCCCGCGGTGAAGAAGCTGCTGGCGCGCCTGAACCTGACGCTCGACCAGATGGACCTGGTGGAACTGAACGAAGCCTTTGCCTGCCAGGTGCTGGCCGTGCTCAAGGGCTGGGATTGGAATGACCAGGATGCAATCGAGCACAAGCTCAACGTGAACGGCTCGGGCATCTCGCTGGGCCACCCGATCGGCGCCACGGGCGTGCGCATCCTGGCCACGCTGCTGCACGAACTGCAGCGCCGTGGCGGCCGCTATGGCCTGGAAACCATGTGCATCGGCGGCGGCCAGGGCATCGCCGCTGTCTTTGAGCGCTGCTGAGCGAGCCAGCACACCGGCCCGTCATTTGGGAAGACTGAGATGATCCGCGATAACGAAACCCTGGAAGCCTTGCTCGACAGCGTGCGCCGCTTTGTGCGCGAGCGCCTGGTGCCCGCCGAGGCGCTCGTCGCCGAGACCGACGAAATCCCGCAGGACATCGTGCAGGACATGCGCGAGATGGGCCTGTTCGGCATGACCATTCCCGAGCGCTTTGGCGGCCTGGAACTGACCATGGAAGAGGAAGTGCGCGTGGTCATGGAGCTGTGCCAGACCTCGCCGGCCTTCCGCTCGCTGCTGGGCACGACCGTGGGCATCGGCTCGCAAGGCATCCTGATGGATGGGACACCGGAACAGCAGGCCGCCTGGCTGCCGCGCCTGGCCACCGGCGAGATCCTGGCATCGTTTGCGCTGACCGAACCGGACGCCGGCTCGGACGCCGGCTCGCTGCGCACCACGGCGATCAGGGATGGCGACCACTACGTGGTCAACGGCACCAAGCGCTTTATCACCAACGCGCCGCAGGCCGGCATGTTCACGCTGATGGCGCGGACGAATCCTGACATCAAGGGTTCGGCCGGGGTGTCGGCGTTTATCGTCGACGCGAAGACGCTGGGCATCAGCTTCGGCAAACGCGACGTCAAGATGGGACAGAAAGGCGCCCACACCTGCGACGTGATCTTCGAGAACGTGCGCGTGCCGGCCGCCAACCTGATCGGCCTGAAGGAAGGCCAGGGCTTCAAGACCGCGATGAAAGTGCTCGACAAGGGCCGGTTGCATATCGCGGCCGTCAGCGTCGGCGTGGCGAAGCGCGTCCTGCGCGACGCGCTGAACTATGCGATGGAGCGGCAGCAGTTCGGCCAGCCGATCTGCGAATTCCAGCTCATCCAGGCCATGCTGGCCGACAGCCAGGCCGAGCTCTATGCGGCCGAATGCATGGTGATCGACGCCGCGCGCCGTCGCGACGAGGGCAAGAACGTCTCCACCGAGGCCTCGTGCTGCAAGATGTTCGCCACGGAGATGGTGGGCCGCGTGGCGGATCGCGCGGTGCAGATCCTCGGCGGTTCCGGCTACATCTCCGAATTCGGCATCGAGCGCTTCTACCGCGACGTGCGCCTGTTCCGCCTTTACGAGGGCACCACGCAGATCCAGCAGGTCATCATTGCCCGCAACATGATCCGCGAGGCGCGCGGCGCCTGATGGTCGCCGTGGTCAGCCCGCAGCAACCGGAAGCCTTGCGCGTCAGGCGCGTGGTGTAGCGCCGGGATTGCACCTCACTTCCGGCGCACATACACTGGCGTCGTTCGGCTTGCGTCCGCCTTGCCGAACGGCTTTTTACCCCGCACAAGGATTTCCGCGAGATGCCCCCGGACCGAGACACCACCCAACGGATCAGCGACATCCCACGCCACTGGGCCACGGAGACGCCCGACCATGTGGCCGTCTTCGAGGATGGCCGCACCGTCACCTTTTCGCAGCTTTGGGCACGCATCGAGGATGCGCAGGATTACCTGCAAGCGCAGGGCGTCGGCACCGGCGACCGGGTGCTGATCGTGTCCGAGAACTGCCTGGCGGTGATCACGCTGGTGTTCGCGCTGTCGGAACTGGAGGCGTGGCCGGTCGTCGTCAACGCCCGCCTTTCGGAACGGGAAATCGAGGTGATCCGGGCGCACTGCCTGCCGCGCCTGATGCTGTTCACCCACGCTGCGTCGCCGGATGCACTGCGGCACGGCGTGCGTTATCGGGCACGGGAGATTGCGCCCGCCGGGCTCGGCCCGCTGATGGCCGGCGCCGTCGACGAGACCAGCGAGCGCGAACCTGAAGCGCTCGCGCGCGAGGTCGCCGCGCTGATCTACACGTCCGGCACGACGGCACAGCCCAAGGGCGTGATGGTCACGCATCGGGGTTTGCTGCACTTTGCGCGCGTCACGGTGGACTCCCGCCGCATGCAGGCCGACGATTGCGCCTATGCGGTCATGCCCATGTCGCACGTCTTCGGGCTGGGGACGCTGCTGGTTTCGACGTTCCAGGCCGGTGCGAGCCTGTACCTGAGCGCGCGTTTCAATGCGGCGGATGTTAGCGCAGCGATCCGGCAGGGCGCGATTACGCTGCTGCAGGGCGTGCCGACGATGTTCAACCGCATCGTCGCGTACGTGCGGGCGAGCGGCATGCCACTGGAGCCGTCGCCCAGGCTGCGCTATCTCTACACAGGTGGCGGCCCGCTCGATCCGACGCTCAAGCGCGAGGTCGAGGCGCTGTTCGGCCAGCCGCTGCACCATGGCTACGGCATGACCGAGTACGCGGGCTCACTGTTCGTGACGCGTATGGACCGGCCGCGCACCGATTGCGCGGCGGGCGAGATCGTCGAGGGCGCCGAACTGCAGGTGGTCGGGCCGGCCGGCAAGCCGGTGCCGGAGGGCGAGCCGGGCGAGCTATGGGTAAGAGGGCCAGGTGTCATGCGCGGCTACTACCGCGCGCCGGCACTGAGCGCCGAAGCCTTGCGCCCCGGAGGCTGGCTCAACACCGGCGACATTGGCCGGCTCGGCCAGGACGGCGCCTTGTTCATCGTCGGCCGCACCAAGGACCTGATCATCCGCTCCGGCTTCAACGTCTATCCGATCGAGGTCGAATCGGTCATCAACACGCATCCGTCCGTGCGCCTGTCGGCCGTGGTCGGACAGCCCACCGCGGACGGCAACGAGGAAGTGATCGCCTTCGTCGAGATCAGGGACGGAGAGAAGTTCGATGCCTCGGCGCTGCACGCCTACCTGGTCGAGCGCCTGTCGCCATACAAGCGCCCGGAGAAAATCCTGCGCGTGGCCACGATCCCGACGACGGCCAGCGGCAAGCTGCTCAAGCACCAGCTCAGGCAGATGGTCGCCGAGCAGAAATAGCAGGATAGGTATCTGGGGCGCCTTCAGTCCTGGCGCCCGAGGCCATCCTCCACCAGCAGGTCCACCAGCTTGCGCGCAAACAGCGGCAATGCGCCGAGGTCCGCGACGCATATTTGCAGCTTGCGCTCGGCCCACTCGTCGTTGAGCTGGATGATCCGCAGCGCCATAGTAACCGCGTGCCGGGCGGCGGTGCTCTCCGGCAGCACGCCGATGCCGACATTCGCCTCGATCATCCGGCAGGCGGTCTCGAAGTTGCTGACCTGGACGCGCCAGCGCAGCTCACGCTGCAAGTCCGCGGCGGCCCGCTTGAGGAAATTGTGGATCGCGCTCGCCTCTGGCAGGCCGATGAAGTCGTAGTCCAGCGTATCAATGAAATCCACGCTGCTGTGCTCGGCCAGCGGGTGGCTCAGCGCGACGGCAAGCACCAAGCGGTCGCGCCGGTATGGCATGACCTCCAGCCCTTCGGTACGCACGTTGCCGGCAATGATGCCGATGTCCACCATCCCCTCCTGGACCGCGCGCACGATGTCCGGGCTCAGCCGTTCGTGCATGTCGATGGTCACGTCCGGATGGTTGACGAGGTAGGTGCGCAGCACGGCAGGCAGGAACTCGCTCATCGCCGTCGTGTTGGCGAAGACGCGCACATGGCCCTTCACGCCCGACACGTATTCCTGCAGATCGCCGCTCAACTGCTCCAGCTGGCGGAGTACGCGGCGCGCGTGGGCCAGCAGTGTCTCCCCCGCTCCGGTCACTTTCACGCCCTGGCTGCTGCGGCTCAGCAGCTTGACGCCAACGTGTTCCTCCAGGTTCTTGATGCGGGTACTGGCCGCGGCCAGGGACAGGTGAGAGCGTTGTGCACCGCCGGTCAGGCTCTGGGCCTCCGCGATATGGGTGAACAGTTTCAGATCGACCAGATCAAAGCGCATCACATCCTTCCCAAGCGTCGTACCGGATTATCTCCCAAAGCAGCGATTTCCGGACCCGCCCGGCGTGAATTTCCGCCCTCCTTCGAGGCGGACCGGGGCCCGGCCAGCCATTGCGGGCGTCCTCTCACAAACGTTAGGTAGATTTTGGACGCCCGATGGAGTAACTTCCATGGGGAATAACCCCACGGCGCATACGCCGCTTCCAGGCCCTCACCTACCATGACAAAACGCCAGGTCAATGCCACCCCTGTGGACACCCGCGAGAAGCTGCTGCGCCTCGCGGCACGCGCCTTTGGCACGCAAGGCTATGCCGCCACGACCATGCGCGGGATTGCCGACCAGGCCGGCATCGAAGCGGCCAGCATCTATTACCACTTCTCCTCGAAGGAAGAGTTGCTGGAAGCGGTGATGGAGCACGGGGCCCAAAGCATCTTTGCGCACACGCGGGCGCGCATCGCGGCGCTCACGCCAGGCGCCGACGCCGAACAGCGCTTCCGCGCCGGCCTGCTCGGCCTCATCGGCGCGATGATCAAGTATGGCGACTACACCCTGGCGCACGGGCGCCAGCTCGCCGAGTTGCCGGACAAGGTGCGCGAGCGGCAGATCAAGCGGCGGGCCCAGCATCAGGATTTCTGGAACGGCATGCTGGAAGACCTGCGCGCCGAAGGCCGCCTGCGCGAGGACATCGACATCGCCCTGTGCCGGGTCTTCATCCTGAGCACGATTACCTCGGTGCAAACCTGGTTCAACCCGAAGAAGGGTTCGCCCGAGAAGGTGATCGACGAACTGTGCACGATCCTGTTTGAAGGCGTCCGGCCCAGGGAAGTGCGCAAGCCAGCGCGGCGGGCGCAGGCCGTGGCTTCGTAAGCCGGCCGCTACAGTGGCGCGTCATCCCGCCTTCACCTGGGACAACGCCACGAGCTTCTTCCAGCGCTCGAGTTCGGCCGGCGCATTGGCGCGGGCTTTCGCGGCGGGCTGGATGTCAACCTCAAGTCCCTGGCTGGTACAGAACGCCTTGAAGGCGGGCGTGGCGGCAGCCCTGGTCATGGCGCCGGACAAAGCCGTGACGATGGACTGCGGCGTACCGTGCCGGGCAAACGCCCAGATCGGCGTTTCCAGCTCATAGCCTTTCAGGCGAGCCTCATCCAGTGAGGGCGCGTCCGGAAAATAGCTCGACCGGCGCAGGCTGGTGACCGCGAGCACCCGCAGGCGCCCTGCCTTGACCAGCGGCAGCGATGTCGCCACGCCGCCGAAGCCGGCATCCAGCTGCCCTCCCGCCACATCGACCACGACCTGCGCCGGCGCCTTGTAGGGAACGTGCGTCATCTGGATGCCGGCCATGTTGCTCATCAGGGCCGCCGCCATGTGCGGCGTGGTGCCGTTGCCTGGCGAACCATAGGTCAGCCCGCCCGGCTTGCGCCTGGCGGCGGCGATCAGGTCCTGCACCGTGCGTAGCGGCGAATTGGCGGCCGTGACCAGCACCATCGCCGAGGTCGCCAGGCGCGCGATCGGCTCGAAGTCACTGACGGCGTCGTACGGCGTCTTGTCGACGAACTGGTTCGAGTAGTGGGCGGCGTAATTGAACAGGATGGTGTAGCCGTCGGCGGGCGCCTTGGCGACAAAGTCCGTGCCGATGATCCCGCTTGCGCCGGCACGGTTCTCGACGACGAACGAGCCGCCCATCGCCTTGGACAGCTCGCTGCTCATGTAGCGCGCAACAACGTCCGTACCCGAACCGGGACTGAGCGGCACGATGATGCGGACCGGGCGCGCCGGGTAAGACTGCGCAAGCGCCGTAAGCGGTAGCGTGGCCAGCGCCGGGAAGAGCTGCAGGCAGGTACGGCGTGACATCATGGTTCTTGTCTCCTTATGTTCCGGGATCGGCCGGCGGTTTTCTCCCCTCTCCCGCTTGCGGGAGAGGGGTTGGGGGAGATGGCAGGAGCTTCCACGAAGCGCGGCGCGTCGCGTCCAGACACGCCTGCCCTCTCCCCCGGCCCCTCTCCCATAAATGGGAGAGGGGAGCAAACAAGCTGCCGTTGGGCGGCCGCTAGACTACCCCCTCTTCTCGCAACACGGCAATCTCTTCCCGGCTGAGCTTGAGCAAGCCCCCATAGATCTCTTCATTCGCACCGCCCAGCGCCATCGCAGGCTTGTCAAACTGCGAGGGCGTGGCCGAGAACCGGATCGGCAGGCCCATGCCCACGGCATCCACCGGGCCGAACTGGGGGTGGGCCAGGTTCATCAACGCGCCGCTGTCATGCAGGCGGCGGTCGTGCAGCACCTCGTTGGGCTTGCGCACCGGCGCGCAGGGTACGCCGCGCTTGTCGAGCAGCTCGGCCACCACATCGGCAGTGCTGCGTTGGCTGGTCCAGCCTGCGATCGCCTCGTTCAGCACCGAGGCATTGCGCATGCGCGGCCCGCGGCTGCTGAAGCGCGGGTCGTCGAGCAACTCGGGCTGGCCGATCGACTCCAGCAGCCCGCGCATCCAGTCCGGCTGGAACGCAACGATCGCCACATGCCCGTCCTGCGTCGGGTACACCCCGAACGGGGCCAGCCGGTCGTGGTAGTTGCCGGTGCGCGACGGATAGCCTTCCCGCCCCATGACGTCAAAGTGCTCTTCTGCCACCCACGACGCCAGGCAATCCAGCATCGACACCTGCACGCGCTGCCCCTCGCCGGTGCGGCCGCGGTGGATCAGTGCGGCCAGGATGCCATTGACGGTGTACATCGGTGCCACCAGGTCCGCGATCGGCAGGCCGCAGCGCGTCGGCGGGCCGTCGGCGTAGCCGGTCACTTCCATCAGGCCGCTGAGCGCCTGGACGATGATGTCCATGCCCTTGAGGCCGGGGAAAGCACTGGGTTCGCCCATTGCCTTGATCGACGCATAGACGATGCGCGGGTTCCGCCGCCTGACCTGCTCGTAGTCGATACCAAGCTTGGCGGTGGTGCCCTCGCTGAAGTTCTCCAGCACCACGTCGCATTCCTCCGCCAGCCGCATGAACAGCTCGCGGCCCTGTTCGGACTTCAGGTCCAGCGTGATGCTCTTCTTGTTGCGGGCCCGGTTCAGCACCGTCAGCGATACCTCGTCGTCTTCACGCTGGCCAAAGTGGATGCCATGGCTGCCCACGAACGGCGGGTTGGTCCGTGCGATGTCCCCGCCGCCGGGCGCTTCCACGCGGATCACCTCCGCGCCCATTCCGCCAAGCATCAGCGAGCCATAGGGCCCGGCAAGCGCCACTGTCAGGTCCAGTACCCGGATGCCCTCGAGCGGCCGCGATTGATGTGCTGCCACTGCAGTCTCCTTTCTTGTCGGCCCGGCCGTCCTGCGGCCGGGCCGTTGTTCCAAACCGCCTGCCAGGGGCTTCAGTACGACTTCGGCAGACCGAGCACCTTGTTGGAAATATAGTTGCAGACCATCTCCTGCGAAATCGGCGCCAGGCGCAGCAGCCGCACTTCGCGCCACAGGCGCTCGATGTGGTACTCCTTGGCATAGGCGTAGCCGCCGTGGGTCTGCATCGCCTGGTCGCAGGCCAGGAAGCCGGCTTCGGCACCCAGGAACTTGGCGGTGTTGGCCTCGGCGCCGCAGGACTGGTGGTTGTCGTACAGCGTGGCGGCGCGCAGGGCCACCGCTTCGGCGGCGGCCAGCCGCATCCAGCACTCGGCCAGCGGGTGGGCCACGGCCTGGTTCTTGCCGATCGGGCGGTCGAAAATGACGCGGGAGTTGGCGTAGTCGACCGCCAGGTCCAGCGCCGCACGCCCGATGCCGATGCCCTCCATCGCCACCACCACACGCTCCGGGTTCAGGCCGTCGAGCAGATAGTGGAAGCCGCGTCCCACTTCGCCGACGACGTTTTCCTCGGGCACTTCCAGGCCGTCGATAAACACCTCGTTGGAGTCCACCGCGGCACGGCCCAGCTTGTCGATCACGCGCACGTCGCAGTGCTTGCGGTCCATGTCGGCAAAGAACAGCGTCATGCCGTCCAGCGGACGCGCCTCGTCGCGCGGCGAGGTGCGCGCCAGGATCAGGTACTTGTTGGCGTTCTGCGCGTTGGTGCTCCAGACCTTCTGGCCGTTGATGACCCAGCGATCGCCCTTCTTCTCGGCACGGGTGCGGATGCGCGAGGTGTCGACGCCCGAGGTGGGTTCGGTCACGCCGAAGGCCATCAGGATCTCGCCGCGCGCCAGCGCGGGCAGATAGCGCTTCTTCATCTCCTCCGAGCCGTGGCGCAGGATCGGCGCCGGCGGGAAGACGTAGAAGTGGATCGCGGAGGCGCCGCTCATGCCGGCGCCCGAGGCGCCGATCTCCTGCAGCATCACCGCGGCCTCGGTCACGCCCAGGCCCATGCCGCCATACTCCTCCGGCATCATGATGCCCATCCAGCCGGCGGCGGCGAAGGCCTTGACGAACTCCCACGGGTACTTCTCTTCCTTGTCGCACTCACGCCAGTAGGACAGCGGGAACTTGTTCGCCAGCGTGCGGGCCGCTTCGCGGACCTCGCCCAGTTCCTGTTCGCGCTGGCGCTGCGCGGCGTAGGATGCGGAAAGAATCTCTGCCATCTTCGTTCTCCGGATTCGTGTCTTACTGCTGCGGGCGCAGCTTCATCAGGCCGGTGCGCACGGCCACGCAGACTTCCTCGTCGCGCTGGTTGATGCCGACGTGGCGGAAGGTCACGATGCCGGAGTCGTTGCGGCTCTTGGACAGGCGCGCGTTGACGATCTCGGTACGCACGCGGATGGTGTCGCCATGGAAGGTCGGCTTGGGGAACTTGATTTCCTGGAAGCCCAGGTTGCCCAGCGTGGTGCCCAGCGTGGTCTCGTAGACCGTGACACCCGCCACCAGTGCCAGCAGGAACATGCTGTTGACCAGCCGCTGGCCATAGATCGAGTCCTTGCAGTACTCGGCATCGATATGCAGCGGCGCGCAGTTGTACGTCAGCGCCGAGAACAGCACGTTGTCGGTCTCAGTGACGGTGCGGCGGATCGCGTGTTCGACCACCAGGCCCTCACGGCAATCTTCGAAATAAAGTCCGGCCATGTTCTTGTCTCCTTGGGCAAATCAGGTGTGAATGCAAGCGCTGGTTCACGCGCTAAAGGATTTGGCGAGCGCAAGAATGTCCTGCGCCGTCTTGACGTGGGCGATGTCGATGTGCTCGCCGTCGTAGATGGTTGAGGCACGCCCGTTGGCCTGCGCCTGCTCCAGCGCGGCGATCATGCCTTCGTAGTAGGCCACCTCTTCCGGCGACGGGCTGTAGACCTCGTTAGCGGTGGCGACATTGGACGGATGCAGCACCAGCTCGCCGCTCATGCCCAGGTTGCGGTCCAGCAGCGACGACTTCCTCAGGCCGTCCAGGTCGCGCACCTGCTGCCACACGCCGCCAATGGGCAGCTTGCCGGCGGCGCGCGCCGCCATCACCGCACGCGACTTCAGGTACAGCGTTTCGCGGCCGTCCGGGGTCCAGACATAGCCCAGCGCACGCGCCACATCCGCGTTCCTGGCGGTGCAGCCGCAGATGGCGCCGACGCGGTCGCGTTTGGCGATCTCATAGGCCAGCTCCAGCGCACGCGCGGTTTCCAGCAGCGGAATGACACGGGTCGAACCCAGTGCCACGCCGTTGCGGTATTCCGCCTCCGACAGCATCATCGACACGCAGTCGACATCCTCCGGCCCGATGGGCTTCGAGATCACGATGCCTTCCACATGGGGCCCGACCACGGCGACGATGTCCTCGAAGTCATAAAGGTGCGGGCTGCGGTTGATCCGCACGAACAGGCGCTGGCCCTGCTGCGCCAGCCACGCCAGCCTGGAGCGCACGATGCCGCGCGCCTCGACCTTCAGGTCGTGCGGCACGCTGTCTTCCAGATCCAGGATCAGCGCATCCGCACTGGCTGCTACCGATTTTTCGATCCAGTCTGGCTTGTTGCCCGGCACGAACATCATGGATCGCATCGGCTTCATGGCACTTACACTCATCCTCGTCTCCTGGTCACGATTGAAACGCCTTACAAACGTTAGATAAACATCGAAAATTTTTTGACCGCGAACCTGGCGGATTTTGCAGTGGCCGCCAATGTCCCGGGATTGACTAGATGCTAGGTTGTCCAGGCGGTCGCACTCAAGTAGTGACTGGCGAACCACCGGTTCGCATTGCGCGAACCAGCCGGGATTTCCTTGCGCGTGCATGGCGGAACACTCCGGCACTCAGGCCGCGGGATGGCGCCTCGGCCACCACTGCAGACTGCGAAACTTGGCCACTACCTCGTTTCGCTGGTTATAGGCGCGACGCTCCAGTTCTATGATGCCGACGTCGGGGCGCGTGGGGTCGTCGCGCTTGTCCACCACCTCGCTCTCAGCGTGGATGGTGTCGCCAATGAAGACGGGCCGCGTGAACCGCACCTCGCTGAATCCAAGGTTCCCTGATACCAGGCCCTGCGCCGGTTCGGCTGCAGCGATGCCGGATACCAGCCCCAGCACGAAGATACTGTTGACGGCGCGGGTACCGTACAGCGCGGCTTCGGCGTACGCCTGGTCCACGTGCAAAGGCTCCGTGTTGTACGTCAGCGTGCTGAACAGGAGGTTATCGGCCTCGGTGATTGTCCTGTGGATGGCATGCCGGCAGGCGTCGCCGATGACAAACTGCTCGAAGTAGCGGCCGGTAACAGCGTCGGACATGATGCGTTCCCCTGAAAGGCGGGGCTTACGCGTCCGTAGGACGCCAAAGCCCCGTCACGTCTCAAGGGTAATCAGCAACGAGAAGCCGCGCCAAGTGATGTTCCGCGACGCGGCGATTCGCGATCGGCGATCTGGATCAACCGCCTGCGGTGGGGCTGGATTCGGACGGTGCCGGCTCAGGCTGCTCGGTCAGCTGGCGGATCAACGCGCGCGTTGCCGAAGTGATCGCCTTGCCCTTGCGCGTGCCGATGCGCACGCTGCGCGTAGCCCACGGCTCCGGAATCCGCAGCACGGTCGAGCGTGTCATGGCCTCGATCGGCACCATGCATTCGGGCAGGATGGTCACGCCAAGACCCGCCTCCACCAGGCTGCGCGCGGCCTCCGGGCCATTGATCGTGAACCTTGGGTGCACGACCTGGCCGAGCGCGCGCGCTGCGCGGTTCACGTCGGACATCAGCGTGGTGTTCGGGTGCATGGCAATGAACGGCTCGCGGATCAGGTCGGCGAATGCGACCTCGGGCTGCTCCCCAAGCGGATGACCACGCGGGACCAGCGCGACGAGGCGGTCGATGCGATACGGGAGACTGTCCAGTGGCTCATCGTCGATATCCGGACTGACGATATACACGGCCAGGTCGACATCGCCCGCCACCACCGCGCGCACGAGATTGGTATTGGCGTCCTGTTTCAGCTCCAGTTCGACCAGCGGAAAGTTACGTGAGAACTCGCCAATCTCGCGTGCCAGGTACTGGATGATGACGGCGCCCGTGGTGCCCACCGTGACATGGCCACGAATGCCTTCGGAGAATTCGCCGAGCTCCCGGCGCATGTCCTCCAGGTTCTCGAACAGCAGGCGCAAATGGCGCGCCAGGACTTCGCCGGCCGCGCTCGGCACCACGCCATTGGGATTGCGCTCGAAGAGCTGCACCCCGGCAATGTCTTCGAGATCCTGGATGCGCTTGGTCGCCGCGGACGCGGCGATGTTCTCGCGCAGGGCCGCGCGCCGGATCTGGCGCTCTTCCACCACGGTCAGGAACAGCCGCAGGGTAAACAGGTCGACCCGCCGGGTCAGGCCATGCACGCTCAGCGTGCTCATTGTGTCTCCTCCAATCCGGGAACCGGTCTGTCGCCCGGGCCAGGCGTCGCGCCCTCGCTGCATTGCAGCGTAGAGAGCATGCCTGACGTCGGGGGCGCCGGTTTACGTGAGCTGCGAATCGCAAAGCGAGTATAGCGTGATGTCCGGCGAGTCGCGGCTGCCTCTCGAGCGGGCCGCGGCGCCCGCTCAATGTACGGAACCGGATCGCGCCCCGGATTGACACGCCGGATGCTCACGAGGAATCTGCTCACCAAACCAGACCGCATCGCCATTGAGCGCGGGCCAGACGCGTCCAACACTTCGCCAGGGGAAACTCCCGTGACTACCACCCAACCCGATTCCATTACGCCGACCAACTGCCCTCCCCTTGAGCACGCCGTGGTTCGCCTCATCCAGGACCTGACGTTCGATCAGCTAGACGCTGCTGCGCATGCAGGGGTCAGCCGCCTCATGCGCGACCAGCTCGCCCTGCAGATCGGCACATCACAGATGCCCTGGTCGCGCCAGGTGCTGTCGTTCGCCACCGCCCAGCAACGCCCCGGCCGCAGCCGGGTAGCCGCCAGCACCGCCACCATGAGTGCCGCGGACGCCGCATTCGTCAACGCGGCCTATGGGCATGGCTTCGAGTACGACGATGCGCACGGGGCCAGCGCCAGTCATCCCGGCAGCTGCGTGATCCCCGCGGCGTTCGCGCTTGGCGAGGAACTGGGCTCGAGCCTGGAAGAGGTCATCACCGCGATCGTGGCCGGCTACGAGGTCTACACCCGGATCGGCGTCCTGGCAGCGCCGGACCTGCTCAAACGCGGCTATCACCCGCACGCCGTGCTGTCCAGCTTCGGTGCCGCGGCGGTCGTTGCCAAGCTGCGCAAGTTCGATGCGGAGACCACCCTGCACGCACTCTCCATCGCGCTGAGCCATGCGGCTGGCACTACGGAGTACACCTCTACCGGCGGATCGGTCAAGCGGGTGCACGCCGGCATCGGCACGCGCAACGGCATGGTCTCCGCGGATATGGCGCAAGCTGGCATCACGGGGCCTCGCTCCTTCCTGAGCGGCAACAAGGGGTTCTTCCGTACGTTCCTGCAGCGTGGCGCCGGCGAACGCCCCGAGGCGCGTTTCGGCCTCGACCAGCCATTCGAGATCGGCACGGTCTGGCTCAAGGCGTACTGCGCCTGCTATTGCACCCATGCGTATATCGACGCCATCCGCCCGTTCGCCGCGCGCCGCGCCGACATTGCCGACATCCAGGTCCGCATCCAGCCCGCCTTCAACGTGGTCGTCGGTACCGCCAATGCCAACGCCTACGAGCCGAAGAACATCGAGCACGTCCAGTTCAGCCTGCCAACGCAGATGGCATTCGCCGTGCTCGGCCTGGGCAATGGCTACAAGGTGCACCGCGACTACCTGGACGGCAAGCTCGACATGGGCCCGGTAGCGGAAGCCGCGCGCGGCATCGGCATCACCGAAGCGCCGGAACTCGAACAGCGTTACCCAGGCAAGTTCGTCGCCGATGTGACGGTGGCGTTCCGCGATGGCACGTCCGAGCAGGTGTTCGTTGAAAACCCGATCGGCTCACTGGCGAACCCGATGCCGGAAAGCGAGCAGGACGCGAAGTTCATGGAGCTGACCTCCGGCGTGCTTGGCGAAGACCGGGCGCAGACGCTCCTGGCCACGCTCAGGCAGATGGATCCACGCATCAAGGCCGCCGACCTGATGGCCCTGACGCACTAGGCAAGACCCGCCGCCCTGTCCGGATGGGCCGGGGCGGCCGCTTCACGATTGTTAGGAGACAAGCAATGCAGCACGACACCGCCAGCATCCCGTCCGGGAGCGACGTCGACACCCTCCAGCGGTTGATGTCGAATCGGTTCACATGCCGGGCATACCTGGCCAAACCTGTGCCAGAGCCGGTGATTCGAAGCATCGTCAACGTTGCGAAGAAGACCGCTTCCTGGTGCAACGTGCAGCCCTGGCACCTGGTCATCGGCTCGGTGGCGGCCACGGAGCGGTTTCGCAGCGCACTGGTCGAGCACGCCGCCGATGCCCCCGAGGTCGACTCGGACCTGCCCTTCCCTGAGGAATATCGCGGGGTCCACGCGCAGCGCAGGCAGGAAACGGGATACCGGCTCTATGAAGCGCTCGGGATCGAGCGTCACGACCGCGAGCGCCGCGCCAGCCAGAGCTTCGAGAACTTCAGGATGTTCGGGGCGCCGCACGTGGCGATCGTTACCACAGCTGCGGATCTCGGACCATACGGGGCGGTGGATTGCGGCGGCTTTGTCGCTTCCTTCCTGCTGGCTGCGCATGCGCACGGTGTCGCCACGACGCCACAGGCGGCACTGGCACGGCACGCCGGGTTCGTCCGCTCGCACTTCGGCATCGGCGACGACCGCAAGATGATCTGTGCCATCTCGTTTGGCTATGCAGATCCCGATCACGCAGCGAACAGCTTCCGGACGAGCCGGGCGCCTGACGAAGAGATCATGCGCCTGGTGTAACGGCCGACATTGCCCGGCAAGCAGGCGCCGGGATTCGTCGAATCGGACAAACCATCAAAGCAAACGAGCGAGCCGACCTGCGTCGGCTCGCACTCCATATCACCCGGCCTTTGCCTTGGCTTCCGTCAGGGCTACCAGCTTCTTCCACCGCTCCAGTTCAGCCGGTGCATTGGCGCGAACCGCGGCAGCATCCGCGATGTCGACCTCCAGTCCCTGCCCGATACAGTAAGACTTGAAAGCGGGCGTCGCGGCAGCCGCCGTCATGGCCTTGGACAGTTGCGTGACGATGGCAGGCGGTGTGCCCCGCGGGGCCATGACCCAGATCGGCGAGATCAGCTCATAGCCCTTCAGGCCGGCCTCGTCCATGGTCACGACACTCGTAAGCTGGCTCGAGCGCTGCAGGCTGGTGACCGCCAGCACGCGCAGGCGGCCCGCCTTGACCAGCGCCAGCGACGAGGCCACGCCGCCGAAGCCGACGTCGACCTGGCCGCTCGCCGTATCGACCGCGACCTGCGCCGGCCCCTTGTACGGGACGTGGGTCATTTCGATGCCGGCCATGCTGCTCATCAGCGCCGCCGCCATGTGGGACGTGGTGCCGTTTCCGGAGGATCCGAAGGACACGCTCCCGGGCTTGCGCCTGGCCGCTGCGATGACGTCCTGAACCGTGCGGAACCGCGAATTGGCCGCGGTAGTCAGCAGCAACGCCGACATGCCCAGCCGGGCGACCGGCTCGAAGTCCCTGACCGCATCGTACGGCGTCTTTTCGACCCACTGGTTCGAATAGTGCGCGGCGTACGTGCACAGCAGCGTGTAGCCATCCGGGGGCGCCTTCGCCACGAAATCGGTGCCGATGATCCCGCTTGCGCCAAGGCGGTTTTCCACGACAAACGGTGAGCCCAGGAGCTTCGTCAACTCAGCGCTCATGTAGCGCGCCACGACATCGCTGCCCGAGCCGGGGCTGACCGGCACGATGATTCGCACCGGGTGGGACGGATAGGCCTGGGCCAGCGCCGAAGCCGGGAACGATACCGGTACAGCCGCCAGCCCCGGCAGCGACTGCAGGAAGGTGCGGCGTGTCATCATCGCGTTGCCTCCTTCTGGAAGAGGCCAGCGGCGGCCAGGTGATCGAGCTCCTCTTTGGAAAGCCATTCCGCCAGTGCCTGCGCGGCGTTCTCCGGCGTCGCGGCAGCCGGGGGAACCGGATCGGCCGGGCTGGTGCGCGAAAAGCGCGGCGCCGGGCGCGGCTGCATCACGCCATCCACCTCAACGAAGGTGCCGCGCGCCTTCAGATGCGGATGCGCAAAGGCTTCTTCCTGGTCGAGCACGGGCGCAAAGCACACGTCGCTGCCTTCCAGCAGTTCGGTCCACTGCGCACGGGTTCGCGTCATGAACTGCGCCGCAAACACGCGGCGGGCGGTCGGCCAGTCGGCACGGTCCGCCTGCTTGCCCAGCGCAGACGCATCCAGTTCCAGCCGCTCGAGAAGCTGCTGATAGAACTTGGGCTCGATCGGACCGATCGACACGTATTTGCCGTCGGCGCACGCGTAGACATCGTAGAAAGGCGCTCCCGAATCCAGCAGGTTGGTGCCCCGGTCCGGCCCCGTCAGGCCTGCCGCGCGCAGCCCGGTATGCACGGTCAGCAGCGACGCCACGCCATCGACGATGGCGGCATCCACGACCTGGCCCTTGCCGGAGGAACGTGCCTCCAGGAGGGCACTCACGATACCGAGTGCGGCATAGACCGAGCCGCCCGCATAGTCGCCAACGACATTGAGCGGTACCGTCGGCGCCTGGCCCTCGCGCCCGATCGCATTGAGCAGTCCGGTGATGGCGATGTAGTTGATATCGTGCCCTGCCGTCTGGGCCAGCGGCCCATCCTGGCCCCAGCCCGTCAGCCTGCCGTATACCAGCTTCGGATTGCGCGCAAGGCACGCGTCAGGACCGAGCCCGAGCCGCTCGGTGACACCGGGGCGGAACCCCTCGATCAGGGCGTCAGCCTTGTCGATCAGGGAACGCACCAACTCCAGATCCGCCGGATCCTTCAAGTCGACCTGAATCGACTTGCGGTTGCGCAACACCAGATCAAACTGCAGCGGCCGTGACAGGCCCAGCCCCGATGGCTCTTTCCGGTCAACGCGGATGATGGTCGCGCCGAGGTCTGCAAGCAACATGGCGCAAAAGGGAGCCGGCCCGATTCCCGCCAGCTCCACGATGCGCACTCCAGCAAGTGGTCCCACTATTGTCTCCTGGTATCTGGATCGTGTTTTCGCGCACGACTGCAATGGGCGCGAAAGCGTCCGCGCCTCCGAGAGGCGGCACGTTCCGATCGTGCGCCCAGTCCCCCCGGAACTCAACTTGCCAGCCCACGGCGTTCCGTGCATCGAAACGTCCGCCTGTACTCAAAGCACGGAACGGTGCGCCAGCGCTGATTGCCGGGCCCGCTGGCCGGGCCTATCTTCGAGGCATAGCAGAGGAGACTGTATGTTCAGCAGAAGGCATTTCCTGACATCCGTGGCGTCACTAGGGGCCGCCGTTTGCGCGCCGACGGCCTTTTCACAGCAATACCCGTCGCGGCCGATTCGCATTGTGGTGCCGGCCTCGCCGGGCACGGCGGTCGACATCACCGCGCGATTCGTCGCCGAGGCGCTGGCAAAGAGCCTGAAGACCCCGGTCATGGTGGACAACCGCGCCGGCGCCGGCGGCCTTATCGGCACCGACGCCGTTGCCAAGGCGGCCGGTGACGGGCATACGCTGCTGTTCGCCGGTGTTCCGCACCTGACCACGCGGTGGTTTGTCGATGGCCCGGTCACATTCGATCCGGTCAAGGACTTTGTTCCGCTTGCCAGGGTGAGCAGTTCCGCGCTGTGCATCGTGGTCAAGGCCGATTCGCCCTACAAGACCTTGGGCGACCTGATCGCGGCCATGAAGCGCAAGCCGGGCGAGATCACGTTTTCATCCGGGGGAGCGGGCAGCACCTCTCATCTTTGCTCCGTGATGCTGAACGACCTGACGAAGACGCGCGCAAAGCATGTCCCTTACAAGGGTAACGGCCCCGCCGTGACAGACGTCATCGCCGGCCAGGTGGACTTCACCAGCCAGGGGGCACCAAGCGTGGTGCCGATGGTCAAGGCAGGGAAGCTGCGCGGGCTCGCCGTCACCAGCCCCGGGCGATGGCTCGAGATCCCGGATGTTCCGACCGCGGCGCAGGCTGGGGTTGCGGGCTTCCAGGTGGCGTCGTGGATCGCGGCCCTGGCACCTGTGGCGACGCCGGCGCCAGTCGTGGAACGCCTGTCCGACGAACTGGTTCGTATCGCCCAGTCGTCCGCGTTCAAGGCGTTCTGCGCGCATCAGTCGATGTACGTCGACATCGCGGATCGCCGCCAGTTTCTCTCTGAGTTGCCGAAGGAGGATGCGCACTGGAAGCGAATCTCGCAACTTTCGAAAGAATCCTGACGTTGCGACCCGCAGGCGAACCGGCGTCAAGGCCGGATCAATGAGTACTGGAATCGTAAAAGCCTTGCCGCGCCGCATCAAATGACAAACCACGAAGTCCCGATTCGTTACCCGCGAATCCGTGGCACGCGGTGCGTTCGCATTCCGGTAATCGTGGCCTCGCCAATCGGCATTTGAGCCGCGCGGTTGGCGCCCTTACCATCAGTCTCAGCGGTATGGAAAACGCAGCGCACGCCGGCGCGGAAAAGAGAACCGATAAGCACGCCACCGGCAGCGGCGCACGGAAAGGGCAAGCATTCATGACACGTCCCGCGCAAATCACGATGACCCTGGAGCGGGGCCTGCATGTGCTTCGCGCCTTCCGTGCCGAACGTACGCCATTGACAAATGCCGAACTCGTCAGGCGCACTGGCTTGTCCAAAGCAACGGTATCGCGCCTGACCACCACCCTGGTCGCGCTGGGCTTTATTCGCCGCGTAGCCGGCAGCACGCAGTTCGAACTGGCATCGGGTTCTCTCGACATCGGGGACACCTACCTGGAAACCAACCCCGTCACCGAGCGCGTGCATCCATTCATGCAGGCGTTGGCGGACCGGCTCAACGTGTCCGTCTCGCTCGCCGTGCCCGACCAGCTCGATATGCTGTACATCGCGCATCGGACCAGTTCCCGCATTTCGACCCTGCGCCTCGGCGTCGGATCGCTGCTTCCGATGGGTTGGACGGCGAGCGGCCGAGCCTGGCTATGGGGCTTGCGGACTGACGACCGGCATGACTATCTGGAAGCCCTCAAGCATGCCGCCGGCGCGCGTGCCGGCGAACTCGAACGCGGCATCGGGGCGGCCTTCCAGGATCTCCAGACCCTTGGCGTATGCACGTCCCTGGGCACCTATCAGCGCAACGCATATGGGATTGCACTTCCGGTCACGGTGGGACGTTCGGCAACACTGATGTCGCTGAGTTGCGGCGCCGTTGCGCTTGAGCCGGACATGACCGCCATTACACAACGTATCGCGCCAATGCTGAAAGCCGCGGCAGCCGAGCTTGTCGACCTGCTTCGGGATACCGATGCACAGATCTGATGGTGGACGGGGTCCACCATCGCGCCATCAGTGATGCACGCTGAGCCGCTCCTCCAGGGCATGCGCTGTCGCGGCCAGCCTGGGGCCCAGTTCCCTCTCCACCCTCGCGCGGTTCATGCTGCGGCCGACACAGGCCAGCACCACCGACGGATGCCCGGGCACGCGGACGGGCACCGCAACCGAAGCCAGCTCGCGACCGCAAAACGACATGCAGAAGCCGAACTCGTGAAGCTGTGACATGCCTTCGGCCATCTGCCTGCGCAGCGCTGGCCAGTCCCGGCCGCTCTTGCGTTCGACGTTGCTTTGGAGGTAGAAGCGCTCCTGTTCAGGCAACGCGGCAAGAAGCGCCCAGCCCATCGGGGACGAAGCGATCGGCACGCGGATCCCTGTCGCAAGGTGGGTGTCGAGCTGCACGTTCTTGCCAGCCTGCGATTCGTTGACGATGACATCGAGCCGGTCGCGCGTTCCCAGAATGACGTGGGTATCACTGGCATCGGCAAACCTCTGCATTTCAACGCGGGCGGCGTGTTGCACCCCATCGCCTGCCACAGCCGCGTAGCCAAGGGTCAATGCGGCCGCGGCGAGCCGGTATTTGCGCTGGGTCTCGTCATAGCGCAAATACCCCAACGCCGCCAGGGAATGCACCATCCGGGACACTGTGGGTGCCGGCAGGCCCGTCTCCACGGCAATCTCATGATTGCCCATCCACGGCTGTGCCGCACTGAATGCGGACAGCACAGCCAGGCCTCGGGCCAGTGGAACCACCCTCACGTCTCCCTTGGCGACATCCCGTCTCGTTTGCATCATGGCTGCGTCTCCGTCACACACGTCAGGTAGCTTGCGGACGCCGGATGAAGCTGGCCTGCATGCGACATGCGCTGCCGGACCTGTTCGTCGTTCCCTGGAGGCGGAGCCCGCTTACTCTGAATCGATGCTAGTGGAGCGGCCCGGTTGCGCTCAAGTAGTCACTGGCGAACCGGGGAATCGCGTAGCGCGAATTGCCATGGTGCGACGGCGTTGTCAGACGATGCCTGCCTTGCGCATGGCTTGCACCTGCGCGCGGTCAAAGCCGACCTCGGCAAGGACTTCTTCGGTGTGCTCACCGACCGTGGGCGGCCGCCGCGCAACCTCAGGCGGGGTGCGCGACAGCACCGCTGGCGGGGCCACGATCGGCGCCTTGCGCGGCAGGCCGGGATAGTCGAGCCAGATGTAAGCGCCGGACTCCTGGATCGACGCATCATCCAGTGCCTCGCGCGGGGAATAGATCGGCGCTGCCGGGATCTTGGCCTTCTCCAGTTCCCGCAGCGCGTCATCGCGGGTGCGGCTGGCGCACCATTTGCCCATCAGGTCGCTCAAGAACTCACCGTGCTCGCCACGCCGCAGGTCGTCGCTGAAGCGGGGATCGTCCACCAGCTCCGGCGCGCCGATCAGGTTGGCCCAGCGCCGGAACAGCGGCTGCCCGATCACCTGGGCGATGATCCAGCCGTCGGCCACGCGGAAGATGTCCGAGGGCCCATAGGAGGGGCTGCGGTTGCCCATCGCCTGCCGGTCGATGGCAAGCGCCGCTTCCTCGATCAGCGCGCCGCTGGACAGGTTCAGCGCCGTCTGCAGCAGCGACGCCTCGACGCATTGCCCGCGCCCGCTGTTGCGCCGCTCATAGAGCGCCATCACCGTGCCGAGCGCGCACGACAAAGCCGTGGAAAAGTCGACGACAGGCACCATCGCCTTGGTGGGGCTGTCGGGCGTGCCCGACATATAGACTGCACCGCTCATCGCCTGCCCCACCCCGTCGAAGCCGACCCGGTGGCCCGCGCCTTCATGCGAGCCGAAGGCCGTCGAAGCGGTCAGGATGATGCCCGGATTGATCGCGCTCAGCGTCGCATAATCCAGCCCCAGGTTCGCCAGCGTTTTCGGCGGCATGTTCGCCACCACCACGTCGGCCGTCTCCACCAGGCGGCGCACCACCTCGCGGCCCTCCTCGCTGTCGATGTCCAGCGTGATCGAGCGCTTGTTGCGGTTGCACTGCAGGAACAGCGCCCCCTCCCCCGAGTCCGTGACCGGCACGATGAACCGGTCTTCGCTGCCACCTACCCGATCGATGCGGATGACGTCGGCACCGTAGTCCGCGAGCAGCGCTGCGCAGAAAGGGCCGGCAATGAAGCGTCCGAAATCGAGGACGCGGATACCTTCAAGCACCTTGGACATCTTTGTTCGTTTCCATATTTGACTGGCTGCCGCGCCCGCATAAGGCGGGGCCTGGTGGAATCGATCGTGACCGTCGGCCCCTTGCCAGTCAATCAAGGCGCCCGAGGCGTTCCGTACTTCGGAAATGCCGCGCCGGGGCGATGCGGAAACGGGCGCGCCGCGCCGCCCGGATCAGGCCACCGAGCGGCGCTGCTCGGGCGAGCGATGCAGTGCCAGCCGCCGCGCGGCATCCATCGTCAAGCCAAAGCGATCGTAGAAAGCAGAGTCGAGGTCGCTATTGGCAGGCCAGCCGGCAAAGCGCCCAAGATTGGACATCGCGACGTCGCCCGCCATGGCTTCGAACAGCACCCGCATCAGCCGTTGCGTGCGGCAAAGATCGGTCAGGGCCGTGCCCTGGGAGAACAGCGTGCGGCGCACCTGCGCAGTCGAAATATCCAGCCGTTCGGCGATAAAGGCCGCGCTCCAGGCGTACTGCGGCTGCAGGAATACCCGCTTGCAGATGCGGTGATGCAGCGATGCCTGCACGGCGGCCGGCACCATGCCCTGGATCTCCAGGCTACAGGCGGCTGGCTGCACGCTGCTTCCGTCCAGGTGCAGGTCGATGGCTTCGAAGGGGGCGATGGCAGCCTCCTGCCCCGGCGACAGCAGGCGTTCGTACCCGCGCCGCCTGATCACCAGCCTGCCGTGCGTGACGGCGACCGTTAGCGGAAAGGCCAGCAACAGCCGCTGCAGGCTGACGTGCATGTGGGATTGCAGATGAACGCGCATGTTGGCTCGGAAGGTGGTGAGGGACGATGCGACGATGGATATCATCGCCGCAAGGCCGATTTCCTGCCTGTGCAATTTCCGAACGCCCCGTTCGCCGCCACCACAGCGTGCCGCGCCCTTCCCGCTCAGGCCGTGGTCGTGCGCGGAAACACCGGAGCGCGCTTCTCGCGGAACGAGGCAACGCCTTCCCTGACCTCGGGGCCGCCGAAGCCGAACATCTCCAGCGCCAGCGAAGCATCGAAGGTCGGGCCTGCCTGGCGCAGCCAGTTGTTCAGCGCATACTTGGTCCAGCGGATCGCCGACGGCGCGCCATTGGCCAGACGCGTGGCGATCGACACCGCCGTGTCCTGCAGCTCTGCCTCATCCACGGCCAGCGACACCAGGCCCATCTGCTCCGCCTTCTCGCCGCTCACCGGCTCGCACAGCAGCAGGTGGTACTTGGCCTTGGCCATGCCGCACAGCAGCGGCCACACAATCGCGGCGTGGTCGCCGGCGGCAACGCCGAGGCGCGTATGGCCATCGACCAGCCGCGCGGTGCGCGCCGCCACCGAGATATCAGCCAGCAGCGCTGCAACCAGCCCGGCACCGACAGCGGAGCCGTGGATGGCCGAAACGATCGGCTTGGAGCAGTTGATGATGTTGTAGACCAGGTCCTTCGACTCGCGCCAGACGCGGGCGCGCGCGTCGAAGGAGTCGATCATCTCTTCGACCATCTCGAAGTCGCCACCGGCGGAAAAGGCCTTGCCCGCGCCGCACAGCACCACCGCGCTCACGCTCGGGTCGGCATCGATATCGCGCCACACGCGGGCAATCTCGTCATGGCCGCGCGCATCCAGCGCGTTCAGGCGCTCGGGACGGTTCAGCGTGATGCGCAGTACGCCCTCGCCGGGGCGGTCAAACGCCAGGCTCGAATAGTTCTCATAGGCCGCGCCCGCGGCGGCATTGCTTTTCGACATGGAATCTCCTGAATAAAAGTGCGGGGGCGTGTCCAGCGAACAAGGAAATACACACGCTCCCGTCAATCAATGACGCCCTCACGGCGGCGTCAATGCGCGGCAGCGGCGCGAATCTCTTCAAGTGCCGGCGGGTTGTCCAGCGCGGACAGGTCGCCGGCAGGCAGGCCGGTGTAAACGCTGCGGATCACGCGGCGCATGATCTTGGAGCTGCGCGTCTTCGGCAGCTGCGCGACCACGTGGACCACGGACGGGCGGAACGGGCGCCCCAGCCGGCCGTCGACATGTTTGCTGACAGCGGCCGCCAGTGCCTCGTTCGACTGCGGCATGGCAGCCGATGGCACCAGGAACACGACCAGCTTCTGCCCCTTGACCGGATCCTCCACGCCGATCGCGGCGGCTTCGGCGATCTCGGGCAGTTCGAGCAGCACGTCCTCGATCTCGGCCGGGCCAAGGCGCTTGCCCGCCAGCTTGATGGTGTCGTCGGAGCGGCCCATCATGAACCAGGTGCCGTCGTCGCGGCGCAGCGCCAGGTCGCCGTGCACCCAGATGCCCGGCACGGTGTGCCAGTAGGTGTCGAGATAGCGCTCGTCGTCCTGCCAGAACGACTGCGTCATGCCGACGAACGGCCGGCGGATCGCCAGCTCGCCCACGGTGTTGGTCAGCGACTTGCCATCCGCATCCACAACGTCGGCGGCCACCGACGGCGAGGCGGTATTGAACCCGGCCGGGCTGATCGGCTTGACGATCACGCTGGATAGCAGCGCCCCGGATACCTCGGTACCGCCGGTGTAGTTGATGACCGGGCGGCGGCCACCGCCGAACGCCTTCTGGAACCAGAGGAAGTGTTCAGGATCGATGCCCTCGCCGGCCGTGATCAGCAGCCTGACCGTCGACGTATCGCCTTGCGTGGCGATGGCCTCGTTGGCGGCCAGGCCCCGGATCAGCGTCGGCGCCGAGCCGAAGTGCGTCACGCCGTAGCGTTCGACGATGCGCGACATGCGCGACCAGTCCGGGTAATCCGGTGCGCCGTCATAGCACACCAGCGTCGCGCCGCGCAGCAGCGCACACGACATCACCAGCGTGCCGGCGACCCAACCCATGTCCGCCGGCCAGCAGAACACATCCTTCGGGCTGACATTGAAATGGATGGCCGAATCGTGCGCGATCTTCATCGGGAAGCTGCCGTGGGTATGCACGGTGCCCTTGGGCTTCCCGGTGGTGCCGGAGGTATAGATGATCATGAAGGGATCGTCCGGCGACATCCGCTCGGGCGCGGCATCCGGCTGCGCGCTGGCCACCTGCCGCCAGTCCAGTACCTTGTCGCCGAAGGCGATCGCTTCGCCCGCATGCTTCCAGACCGTGGTGCCGATGTCCGGCAGGCGCGACAGCGCCTCGTCGACCAGGCTGCGCGTATCAACCCACTTGCCCCGGCGGGAGAAGCCGGTGGTGGCCACCAGCGCGCTGGCCGAGCACGACGACAGGCGCGACACGATCGCATCGACGCCGAAGCCGCTGAACAGCGGCACGGTCACCGCGCCGATCCAGGCGATGGCCAGCGAGGTCACTGTCGCCTCGACGCCGTTTTCCATCAGCAGGCCAACGCGGTCGCCGCGCTTGACGCCGAGCGCCTTCAGGCCGCCGGCAAAGCCGGCCACCTTGCGCGCCAGCTCGGCATAGCTCAGTTGCTCGACCGCGCCGCCCTCTTTCTCGGCCACCACGGCGGTGTGCGATGCCATCGCGGGATCGTCCGCCCACTTGAGCGCGGACTTGACCCAGTTGAGCTGCCCGCCCGGGAACCACTTCGGGAACGGCTTGCCCTTGGAAGCGTCCACGTACTGCACGTACGGAACGTCCCACACCATCCCGCAGAAGTCGATGACGGCGTCCCAGTAGGCGTCGGGCTTCTCGTTGGAGAAGGCCAGCAGTTCGTCGTAATCCTTCAGGCCCAGGCGCGCGACCAGCGCCGACACGTTCGCCGTGGCGATATCGTCTCCCGTAGGGATCCAGTCATTGTGCAGAGAGTCACTCATCGAAAATCCAGCGTATGGGTTGCACGGTTGCTGCGGCGCGATGTGGTCAAGACAGTTCATGCTGTATCAGGAGCGCCATCGCATAGGTCCAGCGTGCGCGACGCACCGAGGCAAGTCAATCAACGCAGCGGTGTTGTGCCGTACTTTGGAATGCCGTGGCGCGGTCCGGAGCGCCGCGCCTGCCCGCGGCCCGGACAATGGCTTCCAGAGCACGGAACGCGGCCCCGGCCCCGGCCCGCTAAGCCTCACTGCCGACATCGCGCAGCAGCACCATCAGCTCCACCGCTGCGGTCGTCAGTTCCGGCACGATGCGCGCCCGGATCGCATCGACGTCCGGCCGGAGTTCGACCGCCCCGCAGTTCAGCGCCATCAGCGTGTCCGCGCGCCCCACCCTGAGCGGCAGCGCGATGCCATAGGCATTGCGCTGGTATTCGCCGACCGACATGCACACGCCGCTCGTGCGCAGGTCCTCGAACGCCGCCTCGATGTTCTTCTGCACCTCTTCGGCCTGCGGCCCCGCTGCCTCTACCACGGATGCAATGTAGCCAGCCCGGGTGTCCTCGGGCAATCCCCACAGCCACGCCCGCCCGATCGCCGTCAGCCCCATCGGCAACAGCGATCCTGTGCCCAGCCGCAGCGTGGCGATGCGCGTGCTGGTGCGATACGCGACATAGAGCATGTCGAGCTGGTCGGGCACCGCCAGCGCCACCGAAACGTTGAGGCGGTCGGCCAGCTGCTGCATGAACGGATGGGCCAGCCGCGTGACCGCGTTGGTTTCCAGGTAGGCGTGGCCAATGCCGAGCGGGCCGCTGGCCAGCTCGAATTGCGGCCCGCCCGCCACGCGGCGCAGGAAGCCCATGCTGACCAGCGTCATGGTCAGGCGCGACACCGTGGACTTGGACAGGCCCGTCCGGCGCACCAGTTCGCCGTTGGTCAGGGGCACGCGCTCCGCGCGGAAGGCGCGCAGTACCTGGAGGCCACGCTCCAGCGTCATGGTGACGGGTGAGGAAGGATTCATTGCGACTCCGTACAGCTTGCAGAAGGGAACATCGTCACGCGCGCGCACGCGCCTGCATCCGCACCCCTCGTCCCTTACGGTTGTTAGGTCCATTCTGGCAGCAAGGACCGCCAGCTTCCATGAGGTTTACCCGCACCGGCAGGTACTCCAAGTGTCTTCAATTTCATTGCACGGCACAGTTGTCGCATGGGCTTTGACGCCATCGCACGACATCTCACAGACTCCGCACACATACAAGACCACAACGGAGGAGCCCTATGAAGAGTCGGTATTACGCAGCAGTGCTGTTGTCCATGGCTGCACCATTCGCCGCCGCGCAATCGTCCGTCACGCTGTATGGCGTCGCGGATATCGGGTTGGAATACCTGAGCCACGCCAATGCCGCCGGCGACAAGCTGTTTCGCATGACGTCCGGCAACGTGTCGGGCTCGCGCTGGGGCTTGCGCGGCGTGGAGGACCTGGGCAGCGGCATGAAAGCGGTCTACGCGCTGGAGAGCGGCTTCGATCTCGACAGCGGTGTATCCAGCCAGGGCGGCCGCTTGTTCGGCCGCCAGGCGTTCGTGGGCCTGGACCACAAGTGGGGCCGCGTCACGCTCGGCCGGCAGCAGAACGCCCTCTTCGACCTGCTGATCAACTATGAACCGATGGTGCTGGCGGCACGCTATTCGGCGCTGTCGATCGATACCAACCTTGCGGGCCGCTACGACAACACGGCCAAGTACACGGGCAAGTTCGGCCCCGTCACCGCAACCGCCCTGTACAGCTTTGCCCGCGGTACCAGCATCACCAGCGGCGGCACCACGTCGCTCGGCACCGAGGTACCCGGCGACGTCAAGAGCGACCGTGCGTTTGGCGGCGGCCTGGAATACGCCGGCGGCAACTTCGGCGCCACCGTGATCTATGACCAGCAACAAGGCACGCGTGGCATCACCGGACAGAGCTCCGGCCAGACCGACCGGCGCATCGCGGCGGCGGCCAACTTCAGCTTCGGCAGCTCGACGGTTTTGTCCGGCTATCGCTGGTTCAACGGCGATATCGGTGTCGCGCGTCGCAACGACCTGTTCTGGCTGGGCTACCGTTTCCAGGCCACGCCCGCCCTCACCCTGACCGGCGCGGGCTACTACCTGAATAACCGGCGTAACGGACAGGATCCGTGGATGCTGGTCGCGTCGGCCAATTACGCCTTGTCCAAGCGCACCGATGCCTTCCTGAACGTGGGGTACGTGCGCAACAAGGACAACTCCAACCTTGGCCTGAACGGCTTCGGCAGCACCATCACGCCGGGCGAGAACCAGACGGGGGTCATGGTCAATATTCGCCATAAGTTCTGACGGATTGGCTCCGGCCGTGTCGCTTCAATGCGGCGCGACCGGGGCAACCAGACAAGAAGCAGAAAAGGGAAGAGGTAAAGGGAACTGGCGCCTGCTCGCGTGTCATACCGCGACCAGGCGCAATTTTTTTGGGCTCGTCACCGATTTCCGGCGTGAACGAAGGTCACTTGCCGACCCAACCCGGCCGGTGGACGAATCATCAAGGTGTAATCTAGGGAGACGCCTACCGCTGCAGCGTCGATGCTGCGTAAATGCCGTGGCGCAAATGGCGTTCTGAGCGCATCCTGCCCGGTTGTGGCGGACGAATGTGGCGTCCTCTTGGCCCAACGCCGGGCAGCAGCCTGCAGCAAAGTGCAAGATGAACCCTTCACATGGTTTCAGCGCCGATGGGTAACAGCCTAAGCCTTCAAATCTTGTGGGAGGACGGCGAGCGCGTCTTCTGTCGAGGCCAGCGCCCGGGCAATAGCGGCGCCGACAACGTTCTGATTGTGCGGCCCGCCGCCGACTATCCATCGTCCGCCAGCCTCGATCGCCTCGCTCACGAATTCAGGCTGAAGGATGAACTCGATAGCGCGTGGGCGGTGCGGCCGCTGGAGCTTCTGCGCGAAGACGGCCGGACCTTATTGGTGCTCGAGGATCCGGGGGGGGAGCCGCTCGAGCGGCTGCTCGCCGCGCCCATGGAGGTGGGGAGTGTCTTGCACTTCGCCGTCGGCATCGCGGCGGCGCTGGGCCAACTCCATCAGCGCGGCCTCGTCCATAAGGACCTCAAGCCCGCCCATATCCTCGTGAACTGCACGGACGGACGGGCGCGGCTCACCGGCTTCGGCATCGCCTCGCGGCTGCCGCGCGAGCACCAGGCGCCCGAGCCGCCCGAAACCATTGCCGGCACGCTCGCCTACATGGCGCCCGAACAAACCGGTCGGATGAATCGCTCCATCGATTCGCGCAGCGACCTCTATTCGCTCGGCGTCGTGCTCTACCAGATGCTCACCGGCGCGCTGCCTTTTTCGGCGGCCGACCCGATGGAATGGGTGCACTGCCATATCGCCCGAAAGCCGGTGCCGCCCAGCGAGCGCCTGACGCCGGTACCGGCTCCGCTCTCCCACATCGTCATGAAGCTGCTCGCCAAGACGGCCGAGGAGCGCTACCAGACCGCGGCCGGCGCCGAGCAGGATCTGCGACGCTGCCTCGCTGGCTGGGAGCGCGATCGCCAGGTCGATGCGTTCCCGCTGGGGGAACACGACACGCCCGACCGGCTGGTGATCCCCGAGAAGCTGTACGGCCGGGAGCGCGAGGTCGATACGTTGCTCGCGGCCTTCGACCGCGTGGTCACAAGCGGCGCAACGGAACTGGTGCTGGTCTCGGGGTATTCCGGCATCGGAAAAACCTCCGTCGTCAATGAGTTGCACAAGGTGCTGGTGCCGCCGCGGGGGCTCTTTGCATCCGGCAAGTTCGACCAGTACAAGCGCGACATTCCCTATTCGACGCTGGTGCAGGCTTTCCAGAGCCTGGTGCGGCCGCTGCTCGGCAAGCGGGACACCGAACTGGCGAGCTGGCGCGGCGCGCTGCTGGAGGCCCTGGAGCCGAATGCGCGGCTCATGACCGACCTCATCCCCGAGCTGAAGCTCATCACGGGTGACCAGCCGCCGGTGCCGGAGCTTGAGCCGCAGCAGGCGCAAAGCCGCTTTCAGCTCGTGATTCGCCGATTCATTGGTGTTTTCGCCCGGCCGGAACATCCGCTGGCTCTCTTCCTCGATGATCTTCAATGGCTCGACGCGGCGACGCTCGACTTGCTGGAGGATCTGCTGACACGGTCGGACCTGCAGCACCTGATGGTGATCGGCGCCTATCGGGACAATGAAGTCGATGCCGCGCATCCGTTGATGCGCAAGCTGCAAGCCATCAGGAACGCTGGCGGGAAGGTAGAGGAGATCGCGCTTGCACGGCTTGCCCGTGAACATCTCGGGCAGTTGATTGCGGATTCGGTTTGCTGCGAACCGGCGCGCGTCGCGCCGCTGGCGCAGCTGGTGCATGAGAAGACCGCCGGCAATCCGTTCTTCGTGATTCAGTTTCTCTACTCGCTCGCCGAAGAGGGCTTGTTCCACTTCGATCATGACGCGATGTGCTGGGCCTGGGATCTCGATCGCATTCACGCCAAAGGTTACACCGACAATGTCGTGGATCTGATGGTCAGCAAACTGAGCCGCTTGCCAGTCGAAACACAACACGCGGTGCAGCAGCTTGCCTGCCTCGGCAACATCGCCGAGATCCCGATATTGTCGACCGTTCTCGCGACCTCGGAGAAGCAGGTCCATACGGTTCTCTGGGAGGCCGTCCGTCAGGAACTGGTCGAGCGCCTGGAGGGCTCTTACAAGTTTATTCATGACCGTGTCCAGGAAGCCGCCTATTCACTGATCCCGAAAGCAATGCGCGCTGAGGTCCATCTCCGGATCGGTCGCCTGCTCGTCACGCGAACTCCCGCCGAGAAGCGGGAGGAGGCGATCTTCGAGATCGTCAATCAGCTCAACCGCGGCGCTGCGCTGATCACGCAGCAAGAGGAACGGGACCAACTCGCCGAGCTCAACCTGATTGCGGGAAAGCGGGCCAAGGGGTCCACCGCCTATGCCTCGGCGCTCACCTATCTCAATATCGGCGTGGCGCTCTTGGCGGAGGATAGCTGGGACCGCCACCACGAGATAATCTTCGCGCTGGAGCTGAACCGGGCCGAATGCGAATTCTTGACCGGCGAGTTATCTGTTGCGGACGAGCGCCTGGCGGCACTGTCAGATCACGCCACGACGACGGTCGAACAAGCCATCGTCGCGTGCTTGCACATGGATGTCTGCCTGGTCCTCGATCAGAGCAGCCGCGCCATTATCGTCGGCCTCAGTTGCCTCCGGCACTTCGGTATCGAGTGGTCGCCCCATCCGAAAGACGAAGCGGTACGACGCGAATACGAGCGCATCTGGTCAACCCTTGGGGACCGGGCAATCGACGATCTTATCGATTTGCCGCTGATGGAGGACCCGGCGTCCCTGGCAACCATCGATGTTCTGATGAAGCTCTGGACGCCGGCCTTGTACACCGATGAGAACCTGGCTTCCCTGACCATCTGCAAGGCGGTCAGTCTGAGCCTTGAGCGCGGCAACTGCGATGCTTCCTGTTTCGCCTATGTCATTCTCATCAGAATCGCAGGACCGCATTTCGGCGACTACAAGGCCGGATTCCGATTCGGCCAGCTAGGCTACGACCTCGTCGAACGGCGCGGGCTAAAACGCCTCGAGGCGAGAACCTTTGTTTGCTTCGCGCTTTTTGTCGTGCCCTGGATGAAACACGTGGGGGCTTGCCGTGATCTGCAGCGCCGCGCTTTCGAAGCGGCGAACCGCGTCGGTGATCTCCAGTATGCCGCCTACACGCGCAACGATCTGAACTCGAACCTTATTTTTTCCGGCGAGTCGCTGTCCGAGGCGCAAACCGAAGCCGAACACGGCCTCGCGTTCGCGGAGAAGTCGCGGTTCGGCCTTGCCATTGACATCATCTCAACGCAAGTCGCGCTGATTCGGACTCTCCGGGGACTCACGCCAGAATTTGGTTGCTTTGACGATAGTCAGTTTGATGAACTTCGGATCGAGCGCCGTTTTTCAGAGAATCCGGAACTGGCGATTGCCGCGTGCTGGTACTGGATCCGGAAGTTGCAGGCGCGCTGTATCGCCGGCGACCATGCGACGGCCATGGACGCCGCAGCGATGGCGCAAGGGCTGCTCTGGACCACGGCCTCGTTCTTCGAGGAAGCCGAATATCACTTCTACGGCGCGTTGTCCCACGCCGCCTGCTGCGATTCCGGACTAGCCCACGAGCGACAACAACACCTGGATGCTCTGGCTACGCATCACAGGCAACTGAAGGTCTGGGCGGAGAATTGCCCGGAAAATTTCGAGAACCGCGCCGCGCTGGTGGGCGCGGAGATTGCCCGGATCGAAGACCGCAATTTTGATGCGATGCGCCTTTACCAACAGGCCATCCGCTCGGCACGCGCAAACGGCTTTCTGCACATCGAGGCGCTTGCCAACGAACTCGCCGCGCGATTCTACGCGGCGCGTGAATTCGAGGTCATCGCCGAGACCTATTTGCACAACGCTCGCTACTGCTACCTGCGTTGGCGAGCCGAGGGGAAGGTGCGGCAACTCGAGCAGATGTATCCGCACCTCAGAACGAAAGAGCTCGCGCCCGGCCCAACGGGCACGATCGCGACGCCGGTCGAACACCTCGATCTCGCGACCGTGATTAAGGTGTCGCAGGCGGTCTCGGGAGACATCGTCCTGGAAAAGCTGATCGAGATGGTCATGCGTACGGCGATTGAACAGGCAGGCGCCGAACGAGGTCTGTTGATTCTTCCGGACGGCGGCGAACAACGGATAACCGCGGAAGCGACGACTGGCGGCGAAACTGTCGTCGTGCATCTACAGGACGAGCCCGTGACCGCGGCGGTGCTGCCGGAGTCTGTCCTCTATTACGTCCTGCGGACCCGGGAGAGCGTGATCCTCGACGATGCCGTGGCCGATCCATCGTTTGCTGCAGATCCTTACATTGGTCAGCAACGTGCTCGTTCCATTCTCTGCTTGCCGTTGATGAATCAGGCGAAGCTCACTGGTGCGCTTTACCTCGAAAACAATCTCACTACGCGCGTGTTCACCCCCGCTCGCATCGCCGTACTGAGGCTGGTGGCCTCGCAGGCCGCGATCGCGCTGGAAAACGCCCATCTGTACCACGAACTCGTGGAGCGCGAAGCGAAGATCCGGCGCCTCGTCGACGCCAACATCATCGGGATCATCGTCTGGAATGCCGGTGGTGACATCCTTGAGGCCAATGACGCATTTCTTCGCATGGTGGGATACGCGCGTGACGATCTCGTCGCAGGTTGCGTACGCTGGAGGGATCTGACACCGCCGGAATGGCGCGAGGGCGACGAACGAGCGCTACGAGAGATCGGGGAGACGGGGCGCGCGCAGCCCTTCGAGAAAGAGTTTGTCAAAAAGGACGGCAGCCGCGTGCCCGTCATGGTCGGTGCGGCCACGTTCGAAGCAAGTCGGAAGGAAGGTGTCGCTTTCGTGCTCGATCTGACCGAGCGCAAGCAGGCGGAGGAAAGCGTCCGCGAGAGCGAGCGACGCTATCGCGAGGTGCAGACGGAATTGGCACATGCGAACCGCGTCGCCACGATGGGGCAGCTCGGGTCCTCGATTGCTCACGAAATCAAGCAGCCGATCGCCGCGACGGTGACCAATGCCCAGGCTGCGCTGCGGTGGCTGAGCGCCCAGCCGCCTGACCTGGAGGAGATTCGGCAGGTGCTCAGCCGTATCGTCAACGACGGCAATCGAGCGCTTGCCGTGATTGGCCGCATCCGTGAACTGGTCAAGAAAGCGCCACCACTGAAGGAACCGTTGGACATCAACAAGGCAATCCACGAAGTGATTGAGCTCACCCGTGGGGAAGCACGGAAGCACGGCGCCTCAGTGCAGACGCATCTCGCGGACCGATTACCGCTCATTCAAGGAGATCGGGTCCAATTGCAGCAAGTCCTCCTCAACTTGCTCATCAACGCGATGGAGGCTATGGGGGGTGTCGGCGACGGCGTGCGGGAATTGCTGATCAGTACGGGGGATGACGCGGACGCTGGCTGCGTGCTCGTGGCGGTGAGCGATTCGGGGCCGGGCTTTGCCCCACACAGCGCCGAGCACATTTTCGCCCCCTTCTACACGACCAAGTCCACCGGCTTGGGGATGGGGCTGTCCATCTGCCGTTCGATCATCGAAGCACACGGCGGCCGATTGTGGGCGAGCGCGAACGTGCCCCGCGGCGCGATCTTTCGGTTCACGGTGCCCGCCCATCCAGCCGTTTCAGCGTGATACGCAGCGAACGGGCCAGATAGCGGCCCCGAAAGCGGCCGCTGCCGCAGCAGGCGTCAGCGGATCGCACCCGCGTCGCGCAGCGCCGCAAGCTCCTGCGCGGAGAACCCCCAGTCGCCCAGCACCTCGTCCGTGTGCTGTCCGGGGCGGGCCGGCGGCCGCTGGATGCTTCCCGGCGTGCGGCTGAAGCGTGGCGCCGGCGCGGGCTGCACCACGCCCTCGACTTCGACAAAGGTCTTGCGCGCCTGCAGGTGGATGCTGTGGGGGGCCTCCCCCATCGACAGGATGGGCGTGATGCAGGTCTCGGCACCGCCAGCGAGCGCCGCCCACTCATCGCGGGTGCGAGTCCGGAACGCGGCGGCGAACTGCCCGCGCATCGCCGGCCAGCCGGCGCGGTCGTGCTGGCCGGGCAGCTTGTCGACGTCGAGCCCGAGCAGCTTCACGGCGTTGCGATAAAAACGCGTCTCATTGGCGCCGATGCCGACATGCTTGCCGTCCTTCGTCTCGTACACGTTGTACCAGGGCGCGCCAGAATCGAGCCGGTTGGTGCCGCGCTCGTCGGTCCAGTACCCTGCTGCCCTCAGGCCGTAGATCAGCGTCATCAGCGATGCGGATCCGTCCACCATCGCGGCATCCACCACCTGGCCCCGCCCCGACATGCGGCTCTCGAGGATGGCGCTCACCACGCCCAGCGCCAGGTACAGCGAGCCGCCGCCGAAATCGCCCGCGAGATTGAGCGGGATCGACGGCGCCTCGCCGGCCTTGCCGACGGAATGCAGCACGCCCGTCAGCGCGATGTAGTTGATGTCGTGCCCCGGTTCCTGGGCCAGCGGCCCGTCCTGCCCCCAGCCGGTCATGCGGCCGTAGACCAGTCGCGGGTTGACCTTGTGGCAATCGTCCGGGCCCAGCTCGAGCCGTTCGGCCACGCCGGGGCGGAAGCCCTCGATTACGGCGTCGGCCTGGCTGACCAGCCGCAACACCGTTGCGACCGCTTCTGGCTGCTTGAGGTCCATGGCCGCGCTGCGGCGGCCGCGATTGAGCAGGTCGAAGCGTGCCTCGACCGGCGCGCCGCCGTCGGAGGGTGACGGACGGTCGATGCGGATGATGTCGGCGCCCAGGTCCGACAACAACATGCAGCAGAACGGCCCCGGGCCGATGCCGCCCAGTTCCACGATCTTGATGCCCGCAAGGGGCCCGGCTGGCGTTTGCGCCATGGCTTTTGTCTCCTGGGAATCGCTGGCCTGTTCCGGGCCCGGCGGGCCGGGCCTCTGTCAGACATGGCTACTCCGGCTTGTAGTTCATTTCAGCAAAGAGGTTCTTCCAGACGTTGGCCTCTTCAGCAAGTTGCTTCGCAAACGCAGACGGCGACGACGCCACCATGCGGCCGCTCAGGCGCGACTCGATGCTGCTCCGGAATGCCTTGTCCGCTTCCAGCGTGCTGAAGTCGTGCGCAATGCGGTCCACCACCGCCGCCGGCGTTCCCTTCGGGACAAAGATGCCAGCCCACAGCAGCGGCAAGTAGCCCTTGTAGCCCACCGCCTCGGCCAGTGTCGGCAGCTCAGGGAAGCTGGCGTAACGCTCGGCGCTGATGGCAGCCAGCGGCTTGAGCTTGCCTGAGTCGATCTGCGACTTCATCGAGCTCGGCGTGTTGACCAGGAACTGCGCGTCGTTGCGCATTGCCGCGAGATTCATGGCGCCGATGCTGTTGAAGTCCAGCGGCGTGTACTTCAGGCCCAGCGACTTGTTGAGCAGGGCCATGGTCAGGTTGAAGACCGAAGTCTGGCCCGTGCCGGCGAAGAACAGCCCGTTGGGGCTGCCCTTGCTCAGGTCGACCAGTTCGCGCAGCGTCTTCGCTTTCGGGGCGGTTTCTGCATTCACCGCGATGACGAGCTGGTAGTTGATGACCTTGTACACCGGCACCAGGTCGGTCATCGGGTCGAACTTCAGGTTCCTGGTGGTGAACTTGGGCAGGATCGAGCTTTGCGTGCCCAGCAGGAGGGTATGGCCATCTGTGGCGTTGACGACATATTCAGTGCCGATGACACCGCCCGCTCCGGGCTTGTTCTCGACGATCACCGGCTGCTTCCAGATGCCTTCGAGGCGCTGCGCCAGGGTCCGGGCCAGGATATCGCCGGTGGAGCCCGCCGCGACCGCGATCACGATCCTCACAGGCCGGGTCGGCCATTCCGCGGCCGCGGCCGGCCTGGGAAGGGATAGCGCCGCACAGGCGGCCAGGCCGGCGGCACCCGCCAGCCGAAGCCAGCGGCGGCGGCCGGCCGCTGCTAGTCGTACTGTCATGTCTCTCTCCGTTCTATGCGTTATATGTCGTGCGCTGCGTCAGTCCTGGGCGAACACCGGTAGCGCCTGCCCGCCGCGTTCGATCATGCGCGCGTGCACGCGGTTGCCGATCTGCATCGACTCGGGCGGACCTTCGATCTGCGTGAACAGGAAATAGCCTTCGTCCATTTCGACAAAGCCGACCGTGTACGGCGCGATCGCGGCAAAGGCCGGCGTCGGCCCCCGCATCACGGTGCTGTACGAATACAGCCTGCCGCGTCCGGCGGAGACTTCCCATGCGAGCTGGTCGGCGCTGCAGTGCGGACAGAAGGAATGGGCCGGCCAGACCGCCTGGCCGCATCCGCCGCAACGCTGGTATTTCAGCAGTCCGGCGCCCAGGCCTTCCCAGTAGGGCCTGGCATCGAGAAGCTGGTACGGCTGCGGCCAGCCGTCTTGCGTTTGGATCATCACTGGCTCCGATGGAAATCAGGTGGAGGAAGACAGCAGCAGCACGCTGCCAGCGGCCAGCATGCCCCCGGCACCCTGCACCAGCACTGTCTTCGGCCGGCGCGCGGGCGCCAGCCCGAGCGCTTCGCCGCGCAACTGGCGCACGGCCTCGACCATGCTGTCCATGTTGCAGGAGATGCCCGGCTGGCCGAACGACAGCCAGCCGCCGTTGGTGTCGGTGGGCAGGTCGCCGTCCACACCGGTGCGTCCTTCGCGGTACAGGTCGATTCCCCGGCCCTTCTTCGCGAAGCCCAGGTCTTCCATGACGATCGGCCCCATGTGCGCGAAGTTCACCGAGATCTGCGCCATGTCGATGTCAGCCGGCGACAGCCCCGACATGGCATAGGCCTGCCTCGCCGCCGCCGCCGTTGCGGTGTAGGTCAGGTTGGGCATCGGGCCGAGCTCGGGGAACTTGCACGACCGCATGTTCATGCGATCGCCCAGGTACTCGTGCGTCGTGGCTGATCCGTAGCCCATCAGGTAGATGGGGTTGCACGCCGCCTTTGCCCGTTCCGGCGAGGTGACCACCAGCGCGCCGCCGGTGCCGCCGCCCCAGGTGGAGCACATCCAGCGCCGCAGCGGCGTGGCGACATAGGGCGAGGCCAGCACGGTCTCGCGGTCGATCTCGCCGAAGCGCGCCTTGGCAGCATGCGGGTGATGCACGCCCCAGCGCTGGTTGGCCACCGCCACCTCCGCGAGGTCCGCCTCGGTCAGGCCGAACTCATGAAGGTAGCGGCACGCAGCCTGGCCGTATAGCGCAGGGATGATCGGGCCATACGGCACCTCGAATTGCGGATCGGCATCGGCCTCGGCACCCATCGCCACGGCATCGACAAACAGCTCGGTCGCGTCGCTCTGCAGGCACAGCACGTACTCTGCCTGGCCCGCAGCGATCATCTCCGAGGCCACCGCCAGCGTCGCCGTTAGCCCGGCGCCGTGCATGGTGATCTCGCTGGTGCGCTTAACCGGCATCTGCATATGCGAGATGAAGATGTTGCTCCACTGCGAGCGCTTGTCCGCCCAGGGCGAGCGGCCGGTGTACACGGCATCGACCTGGTCCTTGCTGATGCCCGCGTCCTGCAGCGCGCGCCGCGTGGCTTCGGCGGCGAGCTGCAGCGGGTCTTTGCGATTCGCGCGGGACGCGTAGGCGTCGCCCATCCCGACGATGGCTGCCACTGGCTTGGTCGACATGGCCGCCACGCCTCAGGCCGCCTTGAGTTCGGGCAGCGACGACGCGATCAGCGCGTCGAGGTCTTCGCGGCTGCGCAGCATCAGCAGGCTCCATTCGCCCTGCTGCAGCAGGTCACCGTTCTGGTTGATCGCCTTGATGAGGAACTTGATCACGCCATACTTCTCGTCCTTCTCCTTCTTGCCGATCACCTCGCACACCGCGTAAATGGTGTCGTTGATGTACACCGGGCTGCGGAAGCGCATATTGTCGATGCCGTAGTTCGCCTGGATGCCCAGGCCAAACTGGATCAGGCCGGTGACGATCGAGTAGGTCAGCGAACCCTGCACCAGGCGCTGGCCGAAGCGGGTCTTGGAGGCGTAGTGGGTGTTGGAGTGGATCTCGATCCAGTTGCCGGTCAGTGCGCAGTAGTTGACCACGTCGGCTTCGGTGACGGTGCGCCCGCCCGAGCGGAAGATCTGGCCTACCTGCAGCTCGTCAAAGGTCTGGTCGATGCGGTTGTTGATAGCGCGCTTGGTCGTGTCGGTCATTTTGCTGGTTCCTTGAAGTGTTGGCGCTGTCAGCCCATCCGCATGGACTTGGCAATGATGGTCTTCTGGATCTGCGAGGTGCCGCCGCCGATGGTGGACTGGACGCTTTCGCGCAGGTAGCGCTCCATGTCGGCTTCCGGCAGGTTGGCGTAGCCGCCCAGCACCTGCATGCCGGTCAGCGCGCAGTGCTTCAGCGTCTCCGAGCCGTACAGCTTGGCCATCGACACTTCACGGCTGCAAGGCACGTCCGCGGCAGCCATCTGCGCGGCCCGGTAGCACAGCAGGCGTGCTGCATCCACCTGGGTCTGGCAATCGGCCAGCATGTGCTTGAGCACCTGGAAGTCCCAAAGCTGCTTGCCGAACTGGATACGCTCGTGGGCATAGCGCACCGCCGTCGACACCGCCGTCTGCGCGTTGCCGACGTAGGCCGCTGCCACCGAGCAACGTTCGAGTTCCAGGTGCTTGGTGATGATTTCCCAGCCCTGGCCTTCCTCGCCGAGCATCGCATCGCCCGGCACGCGCACTTCGTCCAGGAAGATCTCGGTGGTGCCGGTCGCATGCCGCGACAGCGTCGGCAGCTTGTTGATCACGAGGCCCGGCGTGGTGTTCGGAATCAGGAGCACGGAAAGGCCGCCGTGCTTGTTGTCGGCATCCGTGCGTACCAGCATGGCGATGACCGTATCATTGGCCGCCGCGCCGCTGCACCACAGCTTCTGCCCGGAAACGATCCAGTCGCCGTTCGCGTCGCGACGGGCGCGGGTCTTCGTGTTGGAGGCATCGGAGCCGGCGTCGGGCTCGGAGATCGACACGGAGAAGCGGATCTTGCCCTCGATAAATGGCTGGATGTACTTGTCCTTCTGCGCGGCCGTGCCGTACTTTGCGATGTTCATCGCCGTGAAGGTCGGCACCAGGACCGCTGCAGCAAAATCGAAGCCGAACTTGCCAAGGCCTTCGGCCATAAGGGTGTAGTCGAAGATGTCACCGCCGGCACCGCCCTCTTCCTCCGTGAACAGCAGCCCCAGCCAGCCCTGCCTGGCAATCTTGTCGTAGGCCTCGTAGGGATAGTCACGGTTCTGGTCGCACTTGCGCACGTACTCGACCGTGACCTCGTTGTCCATGAAACGGTTCACGGTATCCAGCCACAAGGCCTGCGATTCATTCAGGAAATTCGATTGCACTGTATTGCCTCCATTGGTTTGCGTTGGCATCTGCCTGCATTGCAGCGAACCCTTGCTGCGATGCGTGTTGGAAGCGTAGTGATGTGCAGCCGGCAAGCCAACTGGCCTTTTCCGAAGCGGCGATTCGGTGGGATCGAAGTGAGCCGGAGGAGGCGCCCGGATGCGCAGCCGCGCAGTGGTGCGCGGTGGCGCTTAGCCCTGCCCTGAAACGGCGGGCTCGCCGTGCGGGCGGTCGAGCAGCTGCTTCATCAGTGCGGCGGCAGGCGGGCTCAGGACACGACCTCGTGCCGTGGCGATATGGGTGGTGCGCACGGCCCATGACTCGTCGATGGCAACGCTGGTGACCTGGTCGAACATATCGTGGCTGAGCAGGCATTCGGGCAGAACGGTCACGCCCAGTCCGGCCTGCACCAGACTGGTCGCGACCCCGGCGCTGACGACGTGGAACGGTGGGGCGAACTCTGCGCCCAGGCGTTTGGCCGCGGCGCGGAACATGCCCAGCATCGATTCCACCGGGATCAGCCGTTCCGGCAGCAGGTCTTCGAACCTGACCGTTTCGCGCGCGCTGAGCGCGTGCGTGTTGGGCACCACGGCGACCAGCCGATCGCGGCGGTACGGCGTCACGTCGACGCCCCCAAGCTCAAGCTCGTGGGCCATGGCGAACACGCCTACGTCGGCATCGCCGCGCGACACCGCCTCGATGATCGCGGCGTTCTCGACTTCGCGCACCACCAGCTCCACCAGCGGGAAATCGCGCGCGTAGTCGCCCAGCTCACGGGCAAGAAAGGGAGCGATGATCGACCGTGCCGAAGCCACCACCACCTTGCCGCGCATGCCTTCGGTGAAGGCGGAGATCTCGGAGCGCAGGTTCTCGATGCTGTCCAGGATCTCGCGTGCGTAGCGCACCAGCACCGCGCCCGCGGGACTGGGCACGACGCCCTTGGGTCCGCGTTCGAGCAGCTTGACGCCGGCAATATCTTCCAGGTCCTGGATCCGCTTGGTCGCCGTTGAAGCGGCAATATTCTCGCGGATCGCGGCGCGACCGATCTGCTGCTCTTCGACAGCGGACAGGAACAGCCGCAAGGTAAACAGGTCGACTTGCCGGATCAGGTGCAGGCGGTTGAATTCGGTCATGAAAGGCTGGCGGGATGGTAAGGGGCCAGCCTATTTTGCCCGCCTTATTCGCGCGATGCCAGCCGCTCCTGCAGCACCTGCGCCATCGCCAGCAGGCGCGGCCCCAGCTCGCGTTCGACGCGGGCGCGCGCCATGCGCGCGGTGCGGCCGATGCAGGCCAGCACCAGCGGCGGCTGCTCCGGCACGCACACCGGCACGGCAACATTGGCCAGCTCAGGCTCCCATTCGCCGAGCGACATGCAGAAGCCCAGCTCATGGACCTGCGAGATCTTCTCGGCCATGCGCCGCCGCAGCATAGGCCAGTCGCGGCCGGCCTTGCGCTCCACATTGCCCTGCAGGTAGCAGCGCTCCAGTTCCGGGATCGCCGCAAGCAGCGCCGATCCCATCAGCGAAGACGCGATATGCAGGCGCGTTCCCGGCGTCAGGCGCAGGTCCAGCACCGCCTGGCTGCCGACCCGGCTGTCCAGTACGATCACATCGAGCCGGTCGCGCGTGCCGAGCACCACGTAGGTATCGGTCGCTTCGGCGAACTTGCGCATCTCGATGCTGGCCTCGCGCTGCACGGCAGGATCGGCGATCGCCGCATAGCCGAGCGCCAGCGAGGCGGCCGCAAGCCGGTACTTGCGCCGCACCTCGTCGTGGTGCAGGTAGCCCAGTGCGACCAGCGACTGCAGCAGCCGCGTGACCGTGGGCGCGGGGATGCCGGTTTCCAGCGAGATTTCCTGGTTGCCCAGCCAGGCCTGCTCCGGGCCGAAGGCGGCCAGCACGGCCAGGCCGCGTGCCAGCGGCACCACCCGCACCTGGCTTTCCGCCGTAGCGGACCGGCCCGGCCTGGGCCAGATCGCGCCGATGCCGGGTTGATGGTCTCGCGGCCTCGCGCCTGCTTGCTGCAACATGGGCGTCTCCGTATCCTTGGGTGTGCTTGCGCCCGATACCCACCTGCACGCGGCGCCTGGCCGACGCGCCCGTACCTGACGAACGTTAGGTAGAGTCTGAGCGCGGGATCGGTGGAGTTCCATGGGGGTTAACCCCCTTTGCGCGCGCGGCACCCACGCGCCGCGGTCACCACATCCCGGCGCCCGCGCGGCCCGGTCCGCCTTGCCCGCTCATTGCACGGAACGCCTGCAAGCCCGGCATTGACCTCGCCTGCCCCGCATTCCGACCATGCATGCATACGCGCACCCTGCACGCAGGGCTGCCAATAAAGATATCGAGACAGGAGACCGCAGCAATGACCCATCCCCTTCAACGCCTGTGCGGCGCGATCATCATGGCGCTGGCGGCAGCCCCGACATTCGCAGCGGACGCCTACCCGGCCAGGCCCGTGCGGATCATCGTCAACTCGGCGCCGGGCGCGCTGCTCGACGTCACGACCCGCGCCGTGGCGCAGCAGATGGCCGAGAATCTCGGCCAGCCCGTGGTCGTGGAAAACATGGCAGGGGCCGCCGGGATGCTTGGCATCCGTTATGTGAAAGCCCAGAAGCCGGATGGCTACACCATCCTCGCCACCGCCAATACCCTGGCGCTGGCGCAGGCCACCAAGCTGGAGCCGGGCTATGATCTGGCGCGGGACTTCACCGGCATCGGCATGATGAACAAGGCCCCGCTGATCATGGTGGGCTTCTCCGCCCAGCCGGACAAGACCCTGCCCCAGTTGATCGCGCATGCGAAAGCCAGCCCGGGCACGATGTCCTATGCCACCGCAGGCATGGGCACCAGTACCCATATGGCCGCCGCGCTGTTCGTGCACCAGGCCGGCATCAAGATGCTCCACGTACCCTACAAGGGCAACGCCGGCGCCATGCCGGACGTGCTTGGCGGCCGCGTCAACATGATCTTTGACGGCGCCAACTCGTCGGGCCCGTACGTCCAGGACGGCAAGCTGCGCGCGTTCGCGGTCTCGTCACCCAAGCGCCTGGCGGCGTTTCCCGATATTCCGACACTGGCCGAACAGGGCCTGCCCAACTACAGCTTCCATGTCTACATGGGCCTGGCGGCGCCTGCCGGTACATCAACGCCGGTGGTCATGCGGCTGGCGAAGGCATTGAAGGCGGCGCAGGCAAGCGAAGCCGTGCGCGAGCGGTTCCGCAGGGACAGCGCCGAAGCCGGCAACATGTCTCCGGAGGAATTCACCGAGTTCCTGCGCCAGGACCTGCAGCGCAACATCAAGGTCGTGGCGGACCTGGGCATCCCGAAGGAATAAGCCGAACGACAAGCCGAACTACAAGCCGAGCGGCCCCTGCCAGCCCCTGCCGCAGGGGCCCGACACCTTACCTGGAGAGAATGCAATGGCAACAACCATCGTCGAGCAACTGGCCGGCTTCAGCCAACAAGGCACCTACGACACGCTGCCCTCTGCCGTCGTGGACGAATGCAAGCGCATCGTCCTCGATTCGCTGGGATGCGCATTGGCCGCCGTCGACCAGCCCAAGGGCAAGATCGGCATCGACTACGGCGCACTGATGGGCGGCGCCGCGGGCGACGCCACCATCATCGGCACCGACCAGCGAGTGTCGGTCGTCGGCGCGGCCTTTGCCAACGGCGAACTGATCAACGCGCTCGACATGGATGCGGTGGTGCCGCCGGGCCACGTGACGCCCTATGTCCTGCCCGGTGCGCTGGCGGTCGGCGAAGCCATGGGCCGGTCCGGCCAGGACCTGATTGCCGCGCTGGCGGTCTCGCACGAGATGTCGTACCGGCTCGGCAAGGCCATGGACTACCTGCGCGACACCAAGGACGGCAAGGTCTCGCCGCCGAAGATCTATGGCTACAGCAGCACCGTTTTCGGCGCGACGGCGGCCATCGTCAAGCTGAAGGGACTGGGCGCGGAGACGACAGCGCATGCGCTCGGGATTGCCGGCAGCATCAGCCCGGTGAACTCGCAGGTCGCCTGGTTCCAGCATGCGCCCAGCTCCACCATCAAGTACCTGCTTGCCGGCGCGCTGACGCAGGCGGCCATGGCCGCCGCGCACATGGCCGAGTTCGGCCACCGTGGCGACCTGCAGATCCTCGATGACCGCGAATACGGTTTCCCGCGCTTCATCGGCACCACGCGCTGGGAGCCGGACCGCATCCTCGCGGCACTCGGCACCGACTGGCAGTTTCCCACCGAGCAGGCCTACAAGCCCTACCCGCACTGCCGCATCCTGCATGCGCTGCTGGACAGCCTCAACGAGATCGTCGACCAGAACGAACTGCGGCCGGACGAGATCGACGGCATCAAGGTCTGGGTCGAGGGTTTCGTCGAGCAGCCGGTTTGGCTCAACCGTGAGATCCGGCATGTGCACGACGCACAGTTCAGCATCGCGCACGGGATCGCGCTGGGTGCGCATCGCGTGCCGCCGGGCAAGGCCTGGCAGGATCCGGAACTGGTGTTTGGCGAATCCGTGATGCGCCTGATGAGCAAGGTCGAGCATGCGGTGCACCCCGACTACGTGGCGCTGCTGACCGGCCATGCCGCCAGCCGGCCGGCCAGGATCGAGGTGTCGGCGCGCGGCCAGACCTTTGCCGGCGAGCGGCGCTACCCGAAGGGGAGCCCCTCCCCCGATCCGGACAGCTACATGAGCACGGATGAGCTGGTGCAGAAGTTCCGTGACAACGCGCGGGATGTCATTCCCGACGCCAACATCGCTCGCGTCATCGACGCGGTGCTGGACCTGGAGAACGTGGGGAACATCGCGTCTATTCTTGCTGACGTACGGCCGGGAAAGCAATAGCGACGCAGAAGCCGGGGCCTGCACTGGCGGGCAGCCCCCCGTTTCTCTGAGCGCGAAATGGGGGGATCGTCCTTTTCATGCAGATTGTACAGTTCGCAGTTGGCCAGGAAGGCCTCTCGGCCTTCGCGTCACTGTGGGTGCAGCTCAGAACCCAGTGGGTCCGGGAAGGCGCCCAATGACTTGTTCGACTCGGCGAGCCAGGGTGAGCAGCTCACGGTCACGACCGGCGGCCGCATCGAGCTCGAGCCCGAGTGGAAGCCCTTCCGAGTGCAGTGCCATCGGAATGCTGATACCGGGCACGCCGGCGGAGCTCGACGGATGCGTGTTCCGGGACAGGAAGAGGTCCGTGAAGTCCTTGCCGCCGACTCGGAACTTCCACTGATTCTCGATACGAGGCGCTGCACACGGCGTGGTCGGGAAGAGCAGCGCATCGGCCTGTCCGAACGCAATCGCCGCAAGCCGGCGGCTCAGCTCTTTTCTGCCCACGTTAAGTGCGGCGAGGTACTTCTCATCGGACACGTAGCCTGCGCCGGAGGACACGACGAAGTGCGACCAGCCACTCATGATGTTCTCGCCCAACCCCGCATAGATCTGCTCGAAGGAAACGGGCAGCGCGTTGGCAGCGAGGAATCTGCGAACGGCGGGCATCGTCTCATGGAAGAAGATGGGCCACGTCGTGCTATCGGCAAGGGCAAGGAAGTCCTCCCCTAGATCGACCTCCACCAGCTCGGCTCCTGCGTCCTTAAGCTGTCGTAAGGTCTCGCGGAACGCGCGCTCCACCTCACCGTCCACGTCGGCCAGGTACTGCCGAGGCGCGTAGGCGAACTTGACGCCCTTCAGGTTGCCGCTTACGTCGGAGCTGTGGACAGGGCTCCTGGTGAGCACGGCGTCCACGAGCTCACAGTCTTCCACGCTGCGCGCCAGGAGACCCGTCGTGTCGAGGGTGTCGGATATCGGGGCCACGCCCTGGGCCGGCCAGCGGCCCGGCGTCGGCTTGTATCCCACCACACCACACAACGAGGCGGGAACACGGATCGAGCCGACAGTGTCGCCCCCGAGCGCAGCGGGAACGATGCGAGCAGCCACCGACGCGCCTGCCCCGCTGGAGGAGCCGCCCGTGACGTTGGCCTTGTTGTAGGGGTTCTTCACCTGGCCATGGTGTGCATTGAGCCCCGTCAGGCCGTACGACATCTCCACCAGGTTGTTCTTTCCGAAGATGATCGCCCCCGCATCTTTCACACCTGTAATCGCCTCAGCGTCCCGCGTCGGCTTGAAGGCGGCCAGCACGGAAGTGCCGACGGTGGTGGTCAGCCCCTTGGTCAGGTAGCTGTCCTTGACCGCCAGGGGCACGCCAAGCAAGGGAGCACTGCGTCCTGCTCGAAGCGATCGATCGGCTTGCCTTGCGGCCTCCAGCACTGAGGCGCCATCGATTGTGATGAACGCTTTCAAGTCGGCGTGCTCACGCGCTCGTTCCAGCAGCTTCCCGACATATGCCTCCGAGGAAATCTCCCCGTTTCGAATTGCACGTGCTGCAGCTGCGAGCCCGAGCTCGTGCAATTCACCGGCGCTGGCCGAACGCGTTGCGGCCATGAGTTCTCCAGTCTGACCGAAAGCCGCTGCGGCGGCCGCCCCAGGGAGCTGGCGTCGGTCGATCGCGAGCGTGCGCCCGGACTGGTCGGGGTTCTGGGCCGCAGATGGGGAGTGTTTTGAGCTCATTACTCTACCTTCGAATGTCGTATGCCCTGAGGGGGCGGATGGGAAGCAATGGATGTCTTTGACAGACCAAGGATAAGGGCCTAGGCTTTAGCTTGAATGACGAACTTCCCTCGTTTTAGGCCAACATGAAACGCGTCGGACTCGTGGTGTTCCCCGGCTTCCAGATCCTGGACATAGTGGCCATCTCGGTGTTCGAGATGGCCAACCTTGCTGCACCCAAGGCTGCCTATGACATCCATGTCGTCTCCGAAAGCGGCGGTGCGGTGAAAAGCTCGCTGGGCACGGCGGTTCACACGATTGTGCTGGATCCGAGCGTCTACGACACGCTCATCGTGGCCGGGGCGACCACGCCGCAGCCGTCGTCGCCCAAACTCCTGCGGGTGCTCTCGCGCGCGCTCGAGCCCACTCGGCGCATGGCCAGCATCTGCACCGGCGCCTTCGTCCTGGCCGAGGCCGGGATCCTGGAGGGCCGTCGCGTGACAACGCATTGGGCCCATGCGCGGGAGCTTCAGCGCCGCTATCCGTCGATCCGGGTCGAAGAAGACCGGATCTTCGTGCGCGACGGCACCGTCTGGACCTCGGCCGGCATGACCGCCTGCATCGACCTCGCGCTGGCGCTGGTGGAGGGCGACCTGGGCAGCGACGTGTCGGGAGCGGTCGCAAGACAGCTCGTCGTTCACCATCGCCGCTCGGGTGGGCAGTCCCAGTTCTCGGCGCTGTCGGAGCTGGAATCCAAGTCCGATCGCATCCAGGCGGCACTGACCTACGCCAAGAACCACCTGCGCGAAGACCTGTCGGTGGAGCGGCTCGCCCATGCCGTCCACATGAGCCAGCGCCACTTCAGCCGCGAGTTCCGGTTGAACACCGGTCAGTCTCCTGCGCGCGCCGTCGAGCGGCTGCGCGCGGAAACGGCTCGGATTCTTGTCGAGGCGGATCGACTCACGATCGAGCGCATCGCGAGTGAAACTGGCTTCTCCGACCCGGAGCGAATGAGGCGGGCGTTCCTGCGCGTCTTCGGCGAACCGCCCCAGGCGTTGAAGCGAGCGGCCCGCTCGCGACATGCAGCAGATTCGGCTCTGACGTGAACGGCTGACTGCCGGGGAATTGCGGTTGTGCGGATTGATGCGGGAACCGTAGTGAGGACGCGGGCGGGCACGAGTGGAGCGCGCGTCCACGTCCTCGGGCTCAGCTTTTATGTGAGTGCGCTTTCGCGCCCTTCTGGTCAGGTACGGTGAACTCCAGTGTCACCACCTGTCCTGGGAAGACGTTGTGGTTAGCGTCAACCAGCGAGATCTTCACCTTGTGCTGGCCGGGCGGCAGCCCGGCTATGTCGACGGTGTTGTCGTCGCTCGGATCCGCCCACCACCAGGGCAGGTCGTCGACCGTGATGTGCAGATGCCCGACACGTGGAGATACCTTGGCGGCCTCCGGCCCGAACACGGGTGCGATGCGCAAGTTCTCCACTCGGTACTGAGCCCAGAAGATGCCGTGGGCCAGCCCCTCGGGAAGCGGGGGATCCACGATCAACTTCGGGGCAGGTTCATTCTCGACCGCGACGTACGGCGAAGCGCCGCGGATGTCCTTCGCGCTCTGGGCGAAGGCGCTCGTGGCGAGCACGGTGCCAGCCGCGATTACGGCAAGCGTCTTTATAAGCATGATCATTGTAGTTTCTCGTTCAAAATTTGGATTGCGGTTGTGCGGATCAATGCGCGGTTCGAAGTGAAGACGCGGACGGGGCGCGAGTGGAGCGCGAGGGTCGTCCGCGTCCTCGAGCTCATCGCAGCGTCCTGAACGCCGCACGCATCTCTGCCGCGAAGAGCCCCGGGTACTCCCAGGCGGCAAAGTGACCTCCTCGGTCGACCTCGTTGAAGTAGACCAGGTTGGGAAAAGCCCGGCGGGCCCACGTCTGCGGGGCTCGATAGAGATCGTCGTCTGGGAACACCGTGATGGCCACCGGGAGCACGATCTCGTGGGTCTTCTGCGCGGCAGCACTGACAAGGTTCTCTTCGCGGTTCTCCCAGTAAAGCCGCGCTGCCGAGACCGCCGTGTTCGTCAGCCAGTACAGCGAGAAGTTGTCCAGCACGTCGTCTTTCGTCGGTGTCTGCTTCGGGTCCTTGCCGTACGCCCACTTTCCGAACCCGCCATGCACGAGCATCCACCCTGCGAGGCCAACCGGGGAGTCCGTCAGCCCGTAGCCGACGGCCTGTGGCCGCCAGCTCATCATGGTCAGGTAAGTCCAGCCCCCGTTCCTGGTGAAGTTTCTAAGGGCGTCAAATTCCGCGCGCTCCTTGTCGGAGAGTCCCGCCGGTGCGGGTCCGCCGCTGGCGAAGGCCTCGGCTGCGTCGGGAGGCAATACCGCCGGCAAGTTGGTGTGAATGCCGAGCAGTCCCGCCGGCGCCTGCAGCCCCATCCTCTCGACGACGCCCGCCCCCCAATCTCCGCCCTGCGCTACGTAGCGCGTGTATCCCAGCCGCTTCATGAGCACGTCCCACGCCCGGCCGATGCGATCCAATCCCCAGCCTGTCTCGGTCGGTCGCGACGAGAAGCCGAAGCCCGGCAGGGACGGAATCACGACGTCGAAGGCATCCTCCACCCGGCCGCCGTATCTGGTGGGGTCGGTGAGCGGGCCGATGAGCTTGATCTGCTCGAAGACCGAGCCCGGCCATCCGTGCGTGACGATGACCGGCAGCGCGTTCGGGTGGCGCGACTTGACGTGGATGAAGTGGATGTCGACCCCGTCGATCCTCGTCATGAACTGCGGGAAGGCGTTCAACCTCGCCTCGGCCTTGCGCCAGTTGTAATCAGTCGCCCAGTAGCGGACGAGTCCCTGAAGGTTCGCAAGCTGCGCGCCCTGCGACGGATCTGCGACAGTCTCCTTGTCTGGCCAGCGGGTCGCCGCGAGGCGGCGGCGGAGATCTGCGAGGTCGGCGTCGGGCACGTGCGCGCGGAAGGGGCGGATCGCCTCGTTGTCGGCCGCCTGGCGTGAGGCCAATGCCGCCGACACCGCGAGTCCGTCAGCGCTGGTCGCGGCGGCGCTGCGAGAGGCGAACGCGAATGGACTGACGAAAAGCGCGGCTGCCGAACCGGCAAGGAAGCTGCGCCGGCTGAACGGCGAGGACGCAGCTGTATCGGGAAGCGATGGAGCTAACTGGTCGCTTCCGGGCGGGTTCTGAGTCTTTGGGTGAGTCATGGACGTAGCTCCGCGGTGCTTAAAGAATCTCGAACCCCACGTCGACGTTGCCGCGAAGGGAGCGCGAGTATGGGCAGGTCTGGTGGGCGGTTTCCACCAGTTGCCTCTTCACGGCCGCATCCAGTCCCGGCAGGCTGACCTTCAGCGTCACGCCGAGGCCATAGTGGGCGCCGCCGTCGGTCTTGCCCAGCGACACTTCGGCGTCGATGGCCGCGTCCTTCGGCAGCTTGACACCCAACTGCTTGCCGGCGCTTTCGACGGCAACGATGAAGCAGGCTGAGTACCCGATGCCGAACAGCTGTTCGGGGTTGGTACCAGGCCGGCCGGAGCCGGGCGTGCTCAGCCTGACGTCGATGGCGCCGTCACTGGAACGGCCGGCGCCTTCGCGGCCGCCGGTGACGCGGGTATATGACGTGTAGAGCACTAGATCGAGCTTGTTGGGCATGATGATTTCCTTACATGGTTTGAGCAATGCTTCGTCGCCGAAGCGCATACATCGGTTCCGCTTTAATCGGGTGCGATGGACATGATGATAGGAGCCTGGGCTTTGGCTTGACGGACTAACTTCCCTCCTTTTATGCCAACATGAAGTGCGTCGGGCTCGGAAGTGTTTCCCGGCTTCCATAGGGTTCACACGGCGGCCGCCTCGGACTTCGAGATGTCCGACCTCACCTCTGGTATCGATGGCTCATGCAGCAGCGCTGCGCTGCGTGCTCGCCAATCCGTTCGCAGGCATCAAGGTGCGCGGGGCGATACGCGCGTCGTCGCTCGCGGCCACACGCGCGTTCTCGGACGGGGATTGGAAGGTTCTTCGACTGCAAAAAAAGAGCCCCGCGGCAAGCCGTTCGGGGCTTAAGCTCACTCAGCAGTGAGCATGGAGACAGCGGCTACCGACTTCCGGCATGCACGCTTTCACTATGCTGTACCTCCGGCAGATAACCAATGGCTTTGCACGAAGTCTCCCGTACTTTGAAACGGTTCCCTGGCCCACAGCCTGCCCGATGAAGTCATGGCGATGAGCACAGCGCCCTTGCTGACAACCGTCGTGGCGCGGCTATCGCTATCGCAATCGAATTTCAGGGTACGGAACACTGTATCGATCCGGCTGTGCCGCCTTGCGCCGTCGTCGTAGCATTGCCTCCAAAGCTGGGAGGAAGACAATGGCGGGGAACGCCCCAGCCAGGCGAGGCAACGACATGGCAACCAGCACCGGACACCAATCCACCGCGAGCGCAGCTTCCGAGCAAGCGCACGCAGTATTGCGAGACGTCGAGCGCCGGTGGAATGCCTCCGCACGGGAGTGGAATGTCGACGCGCTGACGTCCATGTATGCGCCTGAGGCGCTATTCTTCGGCGGCCGCCCAGGCCACGCCGTCGGCCAGCCGGAGATCCTGGCCTACTTCAGCTCGTATGCCGGAACGCTCCTTTCGGCATCCATGTCCCTTGTCGATCAAACCGTGATCGAACTCGGCACGGATATGCTGCTGGCGCAAGGGCACGCGAAATTCCGCTTCGTGCTCGCGGATGGACGCGAGACCTTCTCCGAACTAAGGACGACGTGGGTGCTTGTCAGGCGTCAAGGGGTATGGCAAATCCTTCAGCACCACTTTTCCCCGACACCTGAGGTGCCACCGATTCAGTAGCGGGCGGCCACCATCGAGAGAATCCGATGAACGAAGATCAAGCGCCCGGGCACGCCGATGGCACCGTGAGCAGCCAACTGTAACGCGACCCTCTTCCCAATCCCGCCTGTACCGCCGGTGACGATGGCGACCTTTCCTTCAAGACTTGTCACTTCGGGGACCCCCTATCCGTTGAGACGTTGATGGTTTCGAGCCAGATGCCCCTACGTTGGTCAGACGACCTTCGACGAGTACAGTGCCTCGAGCTGCTGCGCATTCATGCGCAGCCAGTCGCCCAGCACGCTCTCGGTGTGCTGACCCAGCCGGGGTGGCAGGCCAGCCTCCGGCTCGGGCGTCTCCGACATCTTGATCGGATTGCCCGCGACCTGGATGGCGCCCCATGCCGGGTCCTGCAGGGTCATCAGCATTTGGCGCGCGGCAACGTGCGGGCATTCGAAGACATCCGCAATGTCATTGACCGCGGAGGCCGGAACCCCGCCTTCGCGCAGTGCTTCGACGGCCTCGGCGCGGGTGCGCGTGGCCAGCCATGCGTCGATATGCGGGTTGAGCAAATCGCTGTTGGCACTGCGGGCCATACCGTCCTGGAAGCGCGCATCCTCCAGCAGGGCCGGCATGCCGATCACGTGGCAGAAGCGCTGCCAGATATGATCCCCCAGCACGGCGATGACGATATACCCGTCGCTGGCGCGGAAGGTGCCGAACGGCGCGGTCACGGCGTGCAGCCCGGGCGGCGCCGGCTGATGGAATGCGGAGTACATCGCCACCGAGATCTCGTTCTGCACCAGCGAGGCGTCATAGAGCGAAATGTCGACCTTCTTGCCCAACCCGGTTCGTTCGCGCTGGTAAAGAGCCAGCAGCGCCCCCTGTGCGGCAAGGATGCCGCCCTGCAGGTCGGTCATCGAGAATCCGAGGTAAGTCGGCCGGTCTCCCTGGCGCTCGGGCCGGTACATCAGCCCGCTCAGCGCCTGTCCGATGATGTCGAAGGCCGGGTAGTCCGTGTACGGGCTCGGCATCACATCTTCATGCCCGAACCCGGAGATTGCGACATAGATGAGGCGCGGGTTGTGCTCCCGCAGCGCGCTATAGCCAATGCCGAGACGGTCCATCACGCCGGGCCGCAGGTTCTCAAGGACGATGTCCGCCTCGCATGCCAGTTGCGTGAATATCCGCTTGCCTTCGGGATGCTTGAGGTCCAGCGTGACGCTCTTCTTGTTGCGGTTGTTGCGCAGGAAGGACAAGCTCTGCAAGGAGCCGTCCCCGGCGCTCTTCACCGGGGTGGTACTGCGCGCAAAATCCCCGCCGTCGCGCGACTCCACCTTGACGACCTCGGCACCGGCATCGGCGAGCCACATCGAGGCAAACGGTCCGGCAACAAAATTCTCGACCGCCAGGACTCGCACGCCGCTCAGGGGTCGCTCAGTTTTGTTCGTGGTGGCTGCGGCGGCAGCATTCGCGTTGGCGTTCATGGTTACTCGGGTTGGTCATGCATCTCGGCGAAGAGACGCGTCGTTTGCGGAACGTCGGTCATGTCTCTCCCCGTTGTGAAATGTCGCCTGGTCGTCAAGCCTTGGGCCGCCTGGCCAGGAACTCAAGGTCCGCGTTGTCGTAGCCGACTTCCCGCGCCGCCGACAATGGCGGCGGACGTTTGCCGTTGAACGACAGCGGCAAGCCGACGACAGCGAGCTCATCCTCTGACGGCTTGCCGATGATGCCCAGCGCCTCCGTCTGCGCGTGGTGCACCAGTTCCTCGGTCGTCTGGATCGGGGCGCACGGCAGCCCGGCGGCGCCCAGCCGCTCCTGCCAGCAGGCGCGCGGCTGCTCGGCCAGGCGCTCGCCGATCAGCCCGTCGATCAGGGCGCGGTTACGCAGGCGCCCCGCATTGGTGGCAAAGCGCTCGTCACGCGCCCATTCGGGCCGGTCCAGCGTCTCGCTAAGCCGGGCGAACAGCGCGTCGTTCGCGCAACTGATGATCAGATCACCGTCCGCAGTCGGGTAAGCGCGATGCGGCACGATAAAGGCGACGCCAGACCCATGGCGCGAGCCCGGCTCGCCGTCGGCGTTGTAGTTGGCGACGCCGATCGACATCCAGGCAATCGCGGTTTCCAGCAGCGAGCTGTGCACGGTCGCGCCCACGTGCTTCTTCTGCCGGCGCATCAGCGCCGCCAGGATGCCGATCACAGCCCACATGCCGGTGCCGAAATCGACGATCGAGACCCCGGCGCGCACCGGCGACTGGCCCTCCTCGCCGGTGATGCTCATGATCCCCGCGAAGGCCTGCATCAGCGGGTCATAGCCCGGCGCGGTATTTAGCGGGCCCTGGTGGCCGAAGGCGCCGACTTCGCAGCAGATCAGCTCCGGCTTGGTCACGCGCAGGCTGTCGGCATCGAGCCCGTACTGCGCCGCCGAACCGGGCCGCAGGTTGTGGAAGAAAACGTCGGCGCGCTCCGCGATCAGCTGGTGCAGCTTGGCCAGCTCGCCGGGGTCCTTGATGTCAAGGCTGATGAAGCGCTTGCCGCGGTTGATGGCATGGAAGGCCGCGCCGCTGCCCTTCCACTTGCTCGGTCCCCAGCCGCGCGCCGAATCCCCCGTTGGCCGCTCGATCTTCCAGACGTCCGCGCCGAGCGCTGCCAGGATCTGGCCGGCGAACGGCGCCGAAGCGCTGTCGCTCAGCTCGACCACCACCACACCGTCGAGAGGCAAGTCATGCATTGCTGATACGCTCCTTGGATTGATATGCGTTGTGTTGCATCTGCTTGGGTCGGATGCATGCGGGAAGAGTAGAGGCGAGCCGCCATCCGGCCAACTGGCCTTTTCCGAAGCGGCGATTCGGAGGGATCGAAACGGGAGCGCCGCCACGACCCGCCTGCTCAGGCGCGGCTGCGTTGTCCGCGGCCCCCAGGCCAGTGGCTTCATCAACGCGCCAAGCGACGTGACCATTCACAAAAAGTGCTGTTATAAACTCTTTTAGTTTGCCTCCCACCTTGGTTCATGCGGTTGCACCCCATAAAATGAAGTTGCGCCTTGGAAAGCGGCTTTGGTTTCTGCCGCATCAAAGGAGGATGTCATGGAACTTCATATGCAATCGCATCGCTACGCGCACCGGTGGCCGGACTGGCGTGCGGCGGCGCTGGCAGGCATCGTTGCCGGGGTGGTATTCCTCGTACTCGACCTGCTTGCGGCTATGTTGATGGGGGTCAGCGCCTGGAAACCGCTGACCATGATCGCCGCCGTCATGCTGGGCCCTGACGTGTTGACGCAAGCTGCCACCTTCCAGATGAGCGTGTTGGTCGCAGCCGTCGTGGTCCACTTCGTTCTCTCCGTCGTGTTCGCGCTGATCCTGGCGACGATCATGGCGCCCTTCCGCTTCGATTCGAGCGTCGGTATGGCCTCGCTGGTGGGAGCGCTTTTCGGTCTGGTCTTGTACCTGGTCAATTTCCACGGAATGACCGCGGCCTTCCCATGGTTTGCTGAAGCGCGAGGCTGGGTGACCGCCATTGCCCACATCGTGTTCGGCCTGGTCGCGGCCGACTCGTACCTGAAACTGGAGCGGCACGTAGACGAGCCCGCCGGCGGAGCTGGCGTCTCGACCGGTGCATAGGCAAGGAAGCCCGGAAACGAGCAGCGGCAAGACGTGCGATCCATGCAGAACGTCGCCTATCCCTATCAGCCCGTGCGTGAACGGGGCACCTTGACGTGCTTCCTGCTGGCCCTGCTCATGCACCTGCTGCTGGGTGCCCTGCTTTATTACGGCGTGCGTTGGCGCAGCGCGGCGCCGGAGGGCGTCACGGCCGAACTGTGGGAGGCCATCCCGGAAACGGCAATGACAGAGCCGCCAACCACCCCGGTGCCGAGCGCGAAGCCGGTCGAAGAGGAAGAGGCCGACATCTCGCTGCAGGAGAAACAGCGCAAGGCCGAGCGTGCCGCGCGAGAGGAAGCACAAGCGCTGCGCGAGAGCCGGGCCCGCGCAGAGGCTGAACGAAAGGAGGCACAGCGCAAGGCGGCGGAAGCGCAGCGCCAGGCCAGCACGGCCCAGCGCCAAAGCGAACTGGCACGGCTGCAGGCGCAGGCGCAGGCAGGCAGTGCCGGCTCCGGGGCCGGCACCGGCTCCGCCGCGAAGGCTTCGTCCGGGTATGCCGAGCGGGTGCGACAACGGGTCAAGCCGAACATCATCTTCAATGAAGAAGTCAGCGGCAATCCGGCAGCGGTAGTCGCCGTGCATATGGCGCCGGACGGCTCGGTGCTGTCGACGAGGCTCGCCAAGTCAAGCGGCAATACGGCCTGGGATAACGCTGTCCTCCGCGCGGTGTCGCGATCCGACCCGCTGCCGCGCGACGAAAACGGCGTCGCGCCGGCCAACATCTTGATTACCTTCTGGCCCAAGGACCTGCGCGGCTCGTAGTGCCCGCCGGGGCGACATCGCTGTCAGTCAGCGCAAAGTACCTGCCCCCATCGGGATGGCGCGATCCGAATCGCGCGCAGGTATGTTACGCCCTCCTCTCATTCGAACCCGGCCCGGTCGCAAACCATCTGGCGAACCACTTGGCCAGGAAGCAGGATTGCCAACGCCAAACTGCGCGCTCCGGTCCAGTACTGACCAGCACAATCTCGCGGCGATGCGTGGCTGGCACGATGCGTCCCTCGCTGGCGTTCTACAATACGCCCGAGCAAGTGGATCATTCATCTCTGTGATCCGCCGTTTCGCGGGCCCGCGCTGACTGGCGCGGCCTCCTGGTCACCACCCTCGCCCGCCGGCCTTGCCGGCAGGCTCTGGCGTTTTTTTCCATGAGCAATCTCTACCAGCAATCCGTACTCTCCGTTCACCACTGGACCGACACGCTGTTCAGCTTCACCTGCACGCGCGACCCGGCCTTTCGCTTCGAGAATGGCCAGTTCGCCATGCTCGGCCTGGAAGTCAATGGCCGTCCGCTGCTCCGGGCCTACAGCATTGCCAGCCCCAACTACGAAGACACCCTGGAATTCTTCAGCATCAAGGTGCCGGGCGGCCCGCTGACCTCGCGCCTGCAGCACCTGCGCGAGGGCGACCAGATTTTCGTCGGCAAGAAGCCGACCGGCACGCTGCTGGTCGACAACCTGCTGCCCGGCAAGACCCTCTGGCTGCTCGCCACCGGCACCGGCCTGGCGCCGTTCCTGTCGATCATCCGCGACCCTGAGGTGTATGAGCGCTACGACAAGATCGTGCTCACCCACACCTGCCGTTATGTCGAGGAACTGGCCTATCGCGAACTGCTTTCCCAGCATCTGCCGCAGCATGAATACCTGGGCGACCTGGTCCGCGAAAAGCTGGTCTATTTCCCCACGGTCACGCGCGAGGACTTTCACAATCGCGGCCGCATCACCGAACTGATCGAATCGGGCGAACTGTTCGCGCGGATCGATGTTCCTTCGTTCTCCATCGAAAACGACCGCGTCATGCTGTGCGGCAGCCCCGATATGCTCAAGGAAGTGCGGGGCCTGCTGGAGGCGCGCGGCTTCCTCGAAGGCAATATGAGCGAGCCGGGCCACTTCGTGCTGGAAAAGGCCTTTGTCGGCTGAGCGGCTGGCAGGGGCTGCGGCTGGGAAGCTGTCGGTCTTGCTACCCGCCCAGCGCCGCCAGGTTCAACGGATGTGAGTGGCCGATCCACATGGCGGCATCGCGATGATCGCGCAAGGCCTCACCCGTGTTCGGATGGAGAAATACATCCAGCATGCCGTGGTTCAGCGTCAGCCATTCGACAATGCCATTGAAGTGTGCGCGGTCGAACGCGAGCTGATACGACCACAGCGGATGGGGACCTACCGGGCGTTCATGGAAACGGCCTATCTGCGCTACGGCTCCGAAGCGTACCGCGATGACTTCCCTGAGCGCCCACGCCGCATCGCGGCTTGAAGCATCGAAGTACACATGCGCGTGCCAGTTGACGATTGCCGCTGGGTCGAGGCTGGTCATGGTGAGCTCGAGTGTGTGAATGCTGCAATTCTGCCTGCATTCACTCCGGTTGACGGCGGCGAGGTAAAAATCGCCCCGGCGGGCTGGGCCGGGGCGATCAGGCGGGTCAGTGCAGCTGGTGCTTCAGGTCGGAGAGTTCCGAATGCATCGAGGTAATTGCATCCTTGACCTTTGCGTCGAGCCCGCCGGCCTGTAGGCAAGCGCGCTCTGCACGATCACCGATGCGTTCGAGATCATCGACCCACTGCCGGATCCGATCGTCATCCTTGGACGACATGACTTTCGTTGCCGATTTGCATTCCTTATCGAGCTCATCCACCCAGTTCATCAAGTCTGTTGGAGTCGTCGCGTCGGCGTGGCAGGTCTGTGATGTCTCGCTGATGGTTTGCTGTAGATGAGTAAAACGCTTTTGGATTTCACTGGCTTGCAACATGATGCCCCCTTCTTGAACATCAGTTCCAGATGAATTCAGGCAGCAAGTGATGGTGTGTTGCCCGAGCCATCGTCATTCGCCCGCTTCAATCGGTTGCCAGCGACGTTGCATAGCGTCAAAGCGGCACCCGAGCACGCGAAAGACGCTTTTTTAGTGTAGGTCAGGATCGGTCGCCTGCTCCGATGTGTCCCCGGGGCCCGGGCGTCAGGCCTCGTCTGTCCGCACCACGCGGCCGCGCCTGGGCATTTCGGAATCGAGCACGAGGCGGCCATGGATGCGGCCGTTCATACGTGTCACGTAATGCGTGCACTCTTCCATATGGGCCGACATCAGGGAGCGTACCGTCTCCGCATCACGGTCGCGGGCAGCTGCGACGATGCGCTTGTGGAAAACCACGTTGGCCGCGCCAAAGCGCTCGTGCTCGCAGGCGGGCGTGTCGTTACCGAACACCACCAGCTGGCGGATCATTTCATTGATCAGTTCGCAGCAGAAGCGCAGCATCGGATTGGGATTGGCCGCCGCAAGAATGTCGTGGAAGGTCAGGTCTTCCTGCCGCTGGTCAAGCAGCGGGGTCGCGGCCGCGGCGGATGCCGGGTCGCAGAGATCGATCGTACGCTCCAGTGCCCGGAAGTCATCCTCCGTCAGGTGGGGAACCGCTCCCGCCGCGAGCTCGGGTTCGAGCAGGCGCCGCACGGTGTAGATATCCGCAATCCCCACGTCCTTGAAGAACAGGTAGTTCTGCATCAGCTGGAACGTGCGGTCCAGCGGCACTTCCACGATCGTGCCGCCGCCGGCCGGTCCGGTGGTGACGCTGATCAGCCCCTGCACCTCGAGTGATTTCAAGGCCTCGCGGATGGTGCTCTTGCTGACTGAGAACATCGCTTGCAGCTTGACTTCGTGCGGCAGCTTGTCCCCGGGGCGCAGGTTGCGCTGGGTGATCAGTCTCTTGAGTTCCTCCGCCACCAGGTCCGCGCGCTTCTGCTTGCGGATCTCGATGGCGCCACTCGTCCCCTCGCGAAACATCGCCATTGCCTCTTTCCTTGAAATTACTTGCGCACCGCAGGCAGTCCCCCCAATTGCGGCGCTCCCATTCTAGTGCCCTGCGTGCGCCGTTTTGAGGCGGACTATGCCGGTTGTCCAGCTGAACGCCATCCACCGAACGCCGCCAACGCGGGTGCGTAAACCCTGAGATCCCTTTTGTTGACAACGACTTTGGCCCACTCCTAAGATGATTCTATTCTATTTATCATGATAAATAGGATAAACAGGTTCGATTCTTGCTCGGCAAGTCGGCGCCGGGCGGAAATCACCGAATGCATGTCGGGGAGACGGTGGAGCGCCGGTGACACGGCGGGTCCCAGGCTTTCGCCCCGCGCAGCCCGATCCCCCACACACCGAGGAGTGAGCCTTGAATCGTCGTGACCTGCTGAAACTGGCGGCGCTGTCTGCCGTCCCTGCCTCCCTCATCCATGGCCGCAACGTGTTCGCAGCGGGCGAAGCGCTGGAATTCGGCTGCCCGGTGCCGATGTCCGGGGCCTTCGCGGCCAACGGCAAGTTCGCGGACCTGGGGATGAAGCTCGCCATCGAGCAGTACGGCCAGGTGCTGGGCCGGCCGCTGCGGTACAGCGTGCTGGACACCGAGGGCAAGCCGGCCACCGCCGTGCGCAAGGTGCAGGAACTGGCACAGCAGAAGACCGCGCGCTATTTCGCCGGCGGCATCCTGTCGTCCGAGTCGCTGGCCATGGGCAAGGAGGCCGAGAAATTCGGCGGCGTGTTCGTGACCACCGCCGGCGCCGACGAGATCACCGGCAAGGACTGCAACCGCGCGACATTCCGCTGGTCGGTGCCGACCTATGGCGCGATCGAGCGAACCGTGCGCCCGCTGATCGAATCGATGCCGAAGGCCAAGCGCTGGTACACCATCACGCCGCAATATGTGTTCGGCGACGGTCTGCTGTCCGCAGCCAAGACGATCTTCAAGGAAAAGGGCATCGAGCATGTCGGCAACAGCTACCACGCCCTCACCGAGAAAGAGTTCAGCGGCTACCTGACCAATGCGCTGGCAGCCAAGCCGGACGTGCTGCTGATCCTGAACTTCGGCTCGCAATCGTCCGACACCCTGCGCCAGGCCATCAGCTTCGGCATGAAGAAGAACACCACCATCCTGGTGGCGTGGGCATCGGGGCTGGAGCAGTTTGAATCGCTCGGCGCTGACCTGTGCGAAGGCGTTTATTTCGGGGCGCAGTACTGGCACGGCGTCGATACGCCGCTGAACCGCGAGCTGGTCAAGCGTGCCAATGACAAGTTCAAGGCCAATCCCAACTACAGCCTGGCCGGCTCGTACATCTGCACCAAGATCATGGTCGACGGCATGATCAAGGCCGGCAGCGCCGATCCGAAGGCGGTGGTCGCCGCGCTGGAAGGCATGAAATTCGAAGGCCTGACCGGGCCGGAAGAAATCCGCGCCGCCGACCACCAGGTGCTGAAGAACTACTACCTGCTCAAGGGCAAGGCCAAAGCGCGCATGAAGGACAAGGACGACTACGCCGAGGTGGTGAGCGTGGGCAAGGCGTTCCTGCCAGTCGACCAGACCCAATGCAAGATGGCCTGACTGGCCTGACTGGCCTCACGCGGGCGGGGCGCCCGCCCCGCTGACAAGGCACACCGAAGCACTACTGAAGCACCGCGCTGCGCAGCGACGCACGGCGCGGCGGCTTCCTTCATTCGCACGAACCCATGAACGTCTATCTGCTGCAGGTGATCAACGGCGTCGGGATCGGCATGCTCTACTTCCTGCTGGCTGTAGGGTTGTCGATCGTGTTCGGCCTCTTGCGTTTCGTCAACTTCGCGCACGGCGCGTTCTATGCGCTGGGCGCTTACCTCTGCTTTCAGGTGCTGCAGTTCGGGCTGAACTTCTGGGTGGCACTGATCGTCGCGCCGCTCGTGATTGGCGCGCTGGCATGGCTGACCGAGAAGGTCATGCTGCGTTACGTCTACGCGCAACCGCATGAATTCCATATCCTGGTCACGGTTGGCCTGGCCCTGGCCATCCAGGAACTCATCATCGTCGGCTGGGGACCGCTGGGCGTCGACGTGCCGCCGCCGGATGCGCTGCAGGGCGTGGTGATGTGGGGCGACTTCGTCTATCCGAAATACCGCCTGTTCGTCATCGGCTTCACCGGCCTGCTCGCGCTGGGCCTGTGGTGGCTGCTGGAAGGCACGCGGCTGGGCAGCGCCGTGCGCGCCGGCAGTGAATCCACCGAGATGGTGTCGCTGCTCGGCATCAATGTGTTCCGCCTGTTCAGCCTGATGTTCGCGCTGGGCGCGGCCACCGCTGCGATCGCCGGCGTGCTGGCGGCACCGATCCGCGGCGCGGAGCCCTTCATGGGCGTGGAGGCGCTGGGCGTGGCGTTCATCGTGGTCGTGGTGGGCGGCATGGGCAGCTTTACCGGGGCGCTGGTGGGCGGGTTGCTCGTCGGTATCGTGCAGAGCCTGATGAGTACGCTGTGGCCGGAAGGCGCGCGGCTGATGATCTATGTCGCCATGGCCGCGGTCCTGCTGCTGCGTCCGCATGGCCTGCTTGGGAGGGGATGATGGCATCGGGCAAACAATGGTTGGTGCGCTACCGCTTCTGGTGGCTCGCGCTGGGCGTCGCGCTGCTGTTGCCGCTGACGATGCGGTCCGGCACGCTCGCGACCGAGGTGCTGATCTATGCGATGGCGGCAATGGCCTGTAACCTGCTGCTCGGGTACACCGGGCTGCTGTCGTTCGGCCAGGGGATCTTCTTCGGGTTGGGCAGCTACGCGGTCGGGCTGGCGCTGACGCGTGCCGACCTGCCGATGCCGGTCGCCCTGCTGCTGGCGATCGTGGTCGGTGCGGCCGCCGCCGCCCTGGTCGGCTGGTTCTCGATTCGCCAGCGCGGCACGTACTTCGTGATGCTGACGCTGGCGTTCGCCCAGATGTTCTATTTCCTGGCCTACACCGCGCCCGCGATCACCGGCGGCGACAACGGCTTGCTCGACATCCCGCGTCCGCCGCTGTCGGTGGGCGGCAATGCCCTCCTCTCGCTGGCGTCGCCCTGGCAGTTCTATGGCTTCGTCGCCGTGTTGTTCCTGCTGGTGTTCTTCCTCGTGCTGCGCGTGACGGAGTCGGTGCTCGGCCGTACGCTGCTTGCGATCCGCGACAACGAGGAGCGCGCGCTTGCGGTAGGCTACAACATCCGGCTGTTCAAGCTGCTGGCCTTCATGATCTCCGGCGCCGTAACCGGCCTGGCCGGCGCGCTGCATGCCATGCTGACCGGCATCGCGCCGCTGACCAATATCGACTACCACGCCAGCGAGATGATCCTGGTCATGACCGTGATCGGCGGCACCAGCAATATCTTCGCCTCGGTGCTCGGTGCGGCCTTCTACGTGCTGCTGGCGGACTGGCTCTCCACGCTCTGGCCGCGCTGGCTGATGCTGCTCGGCTTCCTGCTGATCGCGGTCAGCCTGTTCATGCAGCGCGGGCTGTGGGGGCTGGGTGCCACCATCTCGGATCGCCTGCGCGGCGCGCGCCGCGCCCCAGTGACGCAGGAGGAACGCGCATGAGCACCCCGATTCTCGAAGCCACCGGCATCGTCAAGCAGTATGGCAAGTTCATGGCGCTGGGCGGGGTCGACCTGCGCGTGATGCCCGGCACCATCCACTCGGTGATCGGCCCCAACGGTGCCGGCAAGACCACGTTGTTCCACATGCTGACCGGCACGCGCGAGGTCAGCGCGGGCCGCATCGTGTTCGACGGCAAGGACGTCACCGCCGAAACCGACTACCAGCGGGTGCAGCGCGGCATTGCCCGCTCGTTCCAGGTCACCAGCCTCTTCCCCAGCCTGCCCGTGCGCGAAAACCTGCGGCTGGCCGCACTGGGCACGTCGCCGCGCAAGGCGATGAACGGGTGGCGGCTGCCGGCTGGCGACCTGGCTTGCGCCGAGGTGGTTGACCAGGTGCTCGAACGCCTGGAGCTGACCCGTGTCGCCGACAGTGCGGCGGGCGTGCTCTCGCACGGCCAGCAGCGGCGGCTCGAAGTCGGCATGGCGCTGGCCGCTCGCCCCCGGGCGATCTTCCTGGATGAGCCCACCTCGGGCATGGGCGTCGATGATCTCGGCGCGATGAAGCGGCTGATCCGCGGCCTCGCGCAGGACCACACGGTCGTGCTGATCGAACACAACATGGATATCGTCATGGACATCTCCGACACCATCACTGTGATGCAGCAGGGCAAGGTGCTGATGGAAGGCGCGCCCGCGGTCGTGCGCGGCGACCCGCGGGTGCGGGCCGCCTACCTCGGTAACATGATCACCGGGGGCCAGGGATGATGCTCGACGTACAGGACATCCATGGCTACTACGGCAAGAGCCATGTGCTGCAGGGCGTATCGCTGGCCGTTGGCGAAGGCGAACTGGTGACGCTGCTCGGGCGCAACGGCGCCGGCAAGTCGACCACGCTCAAGGCGATTGCCGGCATCGTCGCGCCGAAGGGACCAAAGGGCGGCGGCCGGGTCGTCTTTCGCGGCAAGGATGTCGCCGGCATGCCGCCGCACCGGATTGCCGCCGAAGGCTTGTGCTTCGTTCCCGAGCACCGCGGCATCTTCAAGCTGCTGACCGTCGAGGAGAACCTCAAGCTGGCCGCGCGCCGCGATTCGCCGTGGCAGCTCGATGACGTGTACTGCATTTTCCCGCGGCTGCGGGAGCGGCGCGGCAATGGCGGCGCGCAGCTTTCCGGCGGCGAACAGCAGATGCTCGCCATCGGCCGCGCGCTGATGAACCACCCTCGCCTGCTGATGCTCGACGAGCCGGTGGAAGGACTGGCCCCGGTGATCGTCGAAGAGATCGTGGCCCAGCTCAAGGTGATCAAGGCCGCGGGCGTGCCGATCCTGCTGGTCGAGCAGAACCTCCAGGTCTGCACGCAACTGGCCGACCGGCACGTGATCATCGAGCAAGGCCGGGTCGTCTACACCGGCAGCAATGACGCGTTCCGCGCCGATGAGGCGGTCAAGGACCGCTATCTCGGCGTGGGCCTGGCGGCCTGAACCCATCAAGCTGGCCGGCGCGCCGGCCGACCGACAAGAGAGATGCCATGACTACCATGCCAGCCACCCGTACGCCCCCAGCCTCTGCGGGAACACGGGACGACCTGCGTATCGACGGCGCACGCCTGTGGCACACGCTGATGCGCCTGGCCGAGATCGGCGCCACGCCCAAGGGCGGCGTATGCCGACTGGCGCTGACCGACCTCGATCGCCAGGGCCGCGATTTCTTTGTCGCCGAGGCCAAGGCCGCGGGATGCACGATCCGCGTCGATGCGATCGGTAATATCTTTGCGCGCCGTGCGGGGCGTGACGACACGCTGCCGCCGGTCATGACCGGCAGCCATATCGACACCCAGCCCACGGGCGGCAAGTTCGACGGCAACTACGGGGTGTTCGCCGGCATCGAAGTCGTGCGCACGCTGAACGATGCCGGCATCGTGACCGACGCGCCGATCGAGGTGGCGGTCTGGACCAATGAAGAAGGCTCACGCTTTGTCCCGGTCATGATGGGCTCCGGCGCCTTCATCGGCGAGTTCGCGCTGCCGGATCTGCTCGCGCAGCGCGACCGCGACGGCGTCTGCGTTGGCGACGCGCTGCAGGCCATTGACTATGCCGGTCCGGAGCCGATCGGCGGGCGGCCGCTGGGCGCCTACTTCGAAGCCCATATCGAGCAAGGTCCGGTGCTGGAGGCGAACGACACCACCATCGGCGTGGTGACCGGCGCTCTTGGCCAGCGCTGGTACGACGTGGTGCTGACCGGGATGGAAGCCCATGCCGGGCCGACGCCGATGAGCCTGCGCAAGGATGCGCTGCTCGCCGCAGCGGAGCTGGTCGGTATCGTGAACCGCATCGCGCTGGACCATCCCCCGCACGGCCGCGGCACGGTTGGCTGCCTTGAGGTGCATCCCGACTCGCGCAACGTCATCCCCGGCAAGGTCTCGATGACGGTCGACCTGCGCGCCGCCGACGACACCGTCCTGTCCGCCATGGACGCGGCCTTGCATGCCGCGACCGAAGCGCTGGCCGCGCGCAGCGGCATCGCCATCGACGTGCGCCAGGTGGTGTACTTCCCGCCGCAGCACTTTGACGACCGGCTGGTCGCGGCGGTGCGTGGGGGCGCACGGCGGCTCCGGCTCTCCGAAATGGACGTGATCAGCGGCGCCGGCCACGATGCGGTCTACCTGGCGCGCGTGGCGCCCGCGGCGATGATCTTCGTACCGTGCAAGGACGGCATCAGCCACAACGAGATCGAGGACGCCAGGCCCGAGCACCTCGAAGCCGGCTGCAATGTGCTGCTGCATGCCATGCTCGATGCGGCGACGCGGCCTTGAGCCGGTAGCAAGCGGACCCCGCGCATCCCTCACCTGAACGGACCTGCCAATGAAGATCCTGATTGCCCGCCTCAATCACGAAACCAACACCTTCTCCCCGGTGCCGACGCCGCTGGCGTCTTTCGATCCGCGCTACGGACAGGACGCCTATCGCGCCGCCAAGGGCACCCGCACCGCGGCGGCTGCGTTCATCGACCTGGCCGAGGCGGCGGGCGCGCAGATCGTGGTGCCGGTGATCGCGGGCGCCAACCCGAGTGGCCGCGTGGCGGCCGACGCCTACACGCACCTGAGCGACACCATCGTCTCGGCCGCCGCCGGCTGCGACGCCGTGATGCTCGACTTGCATGGCGCGATGGTGGCCGAGAACAGCGACGACGGCGAAGGCGACTTGCTCATGCGCCTGCGGCAGGTGCTGCCGGATGCCCCGGTCGCGGTGGCGCTGGACCTGCACGGCAACATCACCCAGGCACTGATCGACCATGCCGACATTGCGGTCAGCTTCAAGACCTACCCGCATGTGGACATGTACGAAACCGGGGAGCATGCGGGCAGGCTGCTGCTGGACATGATCGCGGGCCGCACACGGCCGGTGATGGCGTGGCGGCGTCCACCGCTGGTCACCCACACCTTGCGCAGCCGTACCGACGAAGGCGCGATGCAGCGCGCCGTAGCGCTGGCGCGCGAGGCAGAGCAGGAAGGCATGCTTGCCGTCTCGGTCCTGGCCGGCTTCGGCCTGGCCGACATTGCAGCGCCATGCCTGAGCGTGATCGTGGTGGGCGACGGCGACCAGGCCAGGGCCGACGCCGTGGCCGCGCGGATTGCCTCACTGGCCTGGGCCGAGCGCGATGGCTTCGGCTATCACGCCGAGCCGCTCGGCGATTCGATTGCGCGTGCGGCACGGCTTGCGGACGCTCCCGGCGAAGGGCCGGTCCTGCTGCTTGACCATGGCGACAACTGCATGTCCGGCGGCACCTGCGACAACATGGCAGTGCTTCACGAGGCCCTGGCACAGGGGTTGATCGGCATTGCGGTGGGGCCTGTCTGCGATCCGCAGGCAGTTGCGGCGCTGGTGGCAGCCGGCGTGGGCACCAGCATCACACTGCCGGTCGGCGACAAGGTACCGCTGCCCCAACTGGATGTGTTCCCGCAATCCAGGCTGCTGACCGGCAAGCTTGCCGCGATCAGCGACGGCGAGTATGTGATCAGCGGCCCGACCTACACCGGGCAGCGCATCCGCATGGGACGCACCGCCTTGCTGGATATCGGGGCGGCGCAGGTCATCGTGACGGAGACGCCGCAGGAGCACTGGGACCTTGGCATCTTCACCCATATCGGCATCGATCCGCTCAAGGCGCGCTTCCTGCTGCTCAAGTCCCGCATGTACTGCCGCCCGGTTTTCGTTCCGATCGCGAAAGCCGTGGTGGAATGTGATGGCGAAGGGGTCACCAGTTCCCGTTACGAGCGCTTCCCGTTCCGTCACGTCGCGCGCCCGGTCTATCCGCTGGATGCCGGCACGGCGTGGGGCACCTGATTGCGGGTATGGGTGCACGTCCCTGAGCAGGCTTGCCGCGGGCAATGACCGGCCAGCCGGTCTGCCCGCGGCAAGCGCGCCAGTCAACGGTAGCGCTCTGCCAGCTTCTCCAGCGCCACCGGCTTGATGCGCGAGGCCTGCCCGGCGCAGCCGAAGGCCTCGAAGCGCAGCTTCACCACGCCCTTCGCGCCCTTCTTGGCCGCCAGCAGCGCCTTGCGTGGATCGAACTCGCTGCGGTCCTCGGACAGGGCCTTGCGGATGGCCCCGGTCATGGCGAGGCGGATATCGGTGTCGATATTCACCTTGCGCACCCCGGTCTTGATGCCGCGCAGGATCTCCTCGACCGGCACGCCGTAGGTCTCCTTGATGTCGCCGCCGTACTGGCGGATGATCTCCAGCCATTCCTGCGGCACCGAGCTAGAGCCGTGCATCACCAGGTGCGTATCGGGAATCTGCTCGTGGATCTCACGGATGCGGTCCATCGCCAGGATGTCGCCAGTGGGCTTGCGCGAGAACTTGTAAGCGCCGTGGCTGGTGCCGATGGCAATGGCCAGCGCGTCCACGCCGGTACGGGCAACGAAGTCGCGCGCCTGCGCCGGGTCCGTCAGCATCATCTCGTGCGACAGCGTGCCGGCTGCGCCCACGCCGTCCTCTTCGCCAGCCTGGCCGGTTTCGAGCGAGCCCAGGCAGCCCAGTTCGCCCTCGACCGACACGCCGACCGCATGTGCCATCTCGCACACGCGCCGGGTGACGTCGACGTTGTAGTCGTAGTCGGACGGGGTCTTCATGTCTTCGCGAAGCGAGCCGTCCATCATCACGCTGGTGAAGCCGGAGCGGATCGAAGCCTGGCAGACCGCCGGGCTGGAGCCGTGGTCCTGGTGCAGCACGATGGGGATGTCCGGATGGGTCTCGGCGGCGGCCAGCACCATATGCCGCAGGTAAGCCTCGCCGGCATACTTGCGGGCCCCGGCCGAGGCCTGCAGGATGACCGGACTGTCGGTTTCCTCGGCCGCTTCCATGATGGCGTGGATCTGTTCGAGGTTGTTGACGTTGAAAGCCGGCACGCCGTAGCCGAACTCTCCCGCGTGGTCCAGCAACTGGCGCAAGGATATGAGTGACATGGTGAAGCTCCTTTACTCGATGGGGATTCGGTGAGGCCGGTTCAGGTGGCGGCGCGCTGCTCCAGCACGGCCAGTGCGGGCAGCGTCTTGCCTTCGAGAAACTCCAGGAAGGCGCCACCGCCGGTGGAGATATAGCCCACGCGGTCGGCGATGCCGTACTTGGCGATGGCAGCCAGCGTGTCGCCGCCACCGGCGATCGAGAAGGCCCTGGAATCGGCGATGGCCTGGGCCAGCACCCTGGTGCCGTTGCCGAACTGGTCGAACTCGAACACGCCCACCGGGCCGTTCCAGACGATGGTGCCGGCGGCCTTGAGCTGCCCGGCCAGTTGCGCGGCGGTCCTGGGACCGATGTCCAGGATCATGTCGTCGTCGGCCACGTCCTTGACGTCCTTGACGGTGGCCGCGGCGGTGGCGCTGAATTCCCTGGCGCACACCACGTCGACTGGGATCGGCACCGAGGCGCCGCGCCTGGCCATGATGTCGATGATGGCCCTGGCGTCGCCGACCAGGTCGGCTTCGGCCAGCGACTTGCCGATCTTCAGGCCGGCGGCCAGCATGAAGGTATTGGCGATGCCGCCGCCGACGATCAGGTTGTCGACCTTGTCGGCCAGCGACTTCAGGATGGTCAGCTTGGTCGAGACCTTGGAACCGGCCACGATCGCCACCAGCGGACGCGCCGGCTGGCCCAGCGCCTTGCCCAGCGCGTCGATCTCGGCGGCCAGCAGCGGGCCGGCGCAGGCGATCGGGGCGTACCTGGCGATGCCGTGGGTGGTGGCTTCGGCGCGGTGGGCGGTGCCGAAGGCGTCGTTGACGTAGACGTCGCACAGCCTGGCCATCTTCTGCGCCAGCTCGCCGCTGTTTATCTTCTCGCCCCGGTTCATGCGGCAGTTTTCCAGCAGCACCACCTGCCCGGGCGGGACCTGGAAGCCGCCCTCGGTCCAGCCGGACAGCAGCGGCACCTGGCGGCCGAGCAGCTCTGACAGGCGGCGGCCCACCGGCGCCAGGCTGTGGCGCGGGTCCGGCTCCCCTTCCTGCGGCCGGCCCAGGTGCGAGGTGACCATCACCGCAGCGCCCGCCTGCAGGCAGGCCGCGATGGCGGGCACGGAGGCACGGATGCGGGTGTCGTCGGTGATATGGCCCGCGGCATCCTGCGGGACGTTGAGGTCGGCGCGGATAAAGACCCGCTTGCCGGCCAGCCCGCCTGCGGCGAGCAGCGCGGACAGCGTGTGGGGCGCCGTGGGTTTCGGATGGGATAGGCTCATCATGGCAACCTGCTAGCGGGCATGGGCCAGCGCCACCGCGGTATCCAGCATGCGGTTGGAGAAGCCCCATTCGTTGTCATACCAGGCCGACACCTTGACCAGCGTGCCGTTGACCTTGGTCAGGGTGGCGTCGAAGGTCGAAGAGGCCGGGCTGTGGTTGAAGTCCACCGAGACCAGCGGCGCAGTGTTGTAGTCCAGGATGCCCTTGAGCTCGCCTTCGGCCGCGCTCTTCAGGATGCCGTTCACTTCCTCCACGGTGGTCGGCCGCGCCGCCACGAAGGACAGGTCCACCAGCGACACATTGATGGTCGGCACGCGCACGGCAAAGCCATCCAGCCGGCCGTCCAGCTCGGGCAGCACCAGCCCGACCGCGGCGGCGGCGCCGGTCCTGGTGGGGATCATCGACATGGTCGCCGACCGCGCCCGGCGCAGGTCTTCGTGGTAGACGTCGGTCAGCACCTGGTCGTTGGTATAGGCATGCACCGTGGTCATCAGGCCGTTCACCACGCCCAGCTGTTCATGCAGCGGCTTGACCAGCGGCGCCAGGCAGTTGGTGGTGCACGAGGCGTTGGAGATCACCGTGTCGCTCGCCTTCAGCACGCCGTGGTTCACGCCGTAGACGATGGTGGCGTCCACGTCCTTGCCACCGGGGGCGGAGATGATCACCTTCTTCGCGCCGGCCTTCAGGTGGGCCGATGCCTTGTCCTTGCTGGTGAAGAGCCCGGTGCATTCCATCACCACATCCACGCCCAGCTCGCCCCACGGCAGCTCGGCCGGGTTGCGCTGGGCCAGCACGCGGATCCGGTCGCCGTTGACGCGGAAGGCATCGCCGTCGACCGTGACCTCGCCCGGAAAGCGGCCGTGGACGGTGTCGTACCGGGTCAGGTGGGCATTGGTGCCGGCGTTGCCGAGGTCGTTGATGGCGACGATCTCGAGATCGTGCCGCTTGCCGCCTTCATAGTGGGCGCGCAGTACATTGCGGCCGATGCGCCCGTAGCCGTTGATGGCAACCTTGATGGTCATGATGTCTCCTTGTGCTTGTCTTGGTATCTTTTCCGGCGTTGGCCAAACATCACGCAGCCAGCCGCGCCGGCGTGAGCAGCGCCGGCAATGCCTCCATCGAATCGACCAGCGCGTCGGCGCCCAGCGCCGCGGGCCCGCCGGGGCCGGCGTAGCCGTAACGCACCAGGCAGACCGGCATGCCGGCCGCGCGTGCCGCTTCAACATCCACCGGCGAATCCCCCACCAGCACGCCCTGCGCGGGGTCGACGTCTAGCAGCCGGCAGGCATGGCGCAGCGGTTCGGGATGCGGTTTCATCTGCGCAATCGAATCGCCCGCCACCAGGACTTCCAGGTACGCTGCCAGCCCGGTCAGCGCCAGCAGCGGTGCCGCCAGTGCGCGCGGCTTGTTGGTGACGCAGGCAAGCCGGTAGCCCTCGCGCCTGAGCGCGGCCAGGCCCGCTTCCACGCCCGGGAACACTGCCCCAAGGCGGCCATTGGTCTCGGCATAGTGACGATGGAACAGCGCCTCGGCAGCGGCGGCTTCCACCCGCGGCGAAAGCTGCGCGGTTTCCAGCACGCGCCGCACCAGGTTGGGCACGCCACGGCCGATGAAGCCGGCCACGGTGTCGAACGGCAGCGGCGGGCTGCCGAGCTCGGCCAGCATGCGGTTGGCGGCCTCGACGATGTCAGGCGCGCTGTCGACCAGCGTGCCGTCAAGGTCGATCAGCACCGCGGTGCAAGGCAGGGATACGGTGGGCATCACTTGTCCTCCAGCAGGGAACGCGCGGCAGCGGCGACATGCGCCGGGGTCAGGCCGAAGTGCTGGTACAGCGCCTCGGCCGGCGCCGATTCGCCGAAGCTGTCAATGCCCAGCGCCACGCCGCCCTCGCCCACGACGCCGCGCCAGAACCAGGTGGCGCCCGCCTCCACGCTGACGCGCGGCAGGCCCGGTGGCAGCACCGTGTCCCGGTAGCTCGCTTCCTGCGCGTAGAACAGCTCGACGCAGGGCATGGACACCACGCGCGCGGCGATGCCTGCCTCGGCAAGGTCAAGCGCAGCGCGCTGCGCGATCTCCACCTCGGAGCCAGTCGCCACCAGCACCACGCGCGGCGCCACGGTATCGCGCAGCACATAGCCGCCGCGCGCGATGGCTGCGCGCTGGCCCGCATCGCGTTCGAACGGCATCAGCGCCTGCCGCGACAGCACCAGGCAGGCAGGACCCTGCTCGCGCCGCAGCGCAGCCAGCCACGCATACGCGGTCTCGGTCCCATCGCACGGGCGCCAGACCTGGTTGTTGGGGATCAGACGCAGGCTGGCGGCGTGCTCCACCGGCTGGTGCGTGGGACCATCCTCGCCCAGGCCGATGGAATCATGCGTCAGCACATGCACCACGCGCAGCCGCATCAGCGCGGCCATGCGGATGGCATTGCGCGAATAGTCCGAAAAGGTCATGAAGGTGCCGCCGTAGGGAATCAGCCCCCCATGCAGCGCAATGCCGTTCATGACCGCGGCCATGCCGAACTCGCGCACGCCGTAGCTGACGTAGTTGCCGTGCCCGGCGTGGTTGACCCAGACCGAAGCCTTGACATTGGTGAGATTGGAACCTGTCAGGTCGGCCGAGCCGCCCAGCAGCTCGGGCAAGGCGGGCGTCAGCGCCTCCAGGCAGAGCTGCGATGCCTTGCGCGTGGCGATCTTGCCCTGCAGTGCGGAGGGCGCGTCCAGCAACGTCATCAGTTCCGCATCGAAGCCTTCCGCCAGGCGGCCGTTGATACGGCGCAGGAATTCCTCGGCCAGTTCCGGATGCGCGGCACGATAGCCGGCGAAACGCGCCTCCCAGTGGGCCTCGCGCGCGGCGCCTTGTGCGCGCGCCTCCCAGGCGTCGGCCACGTCTGGCGGCACGGTGAAAGGCTCGGCCTCCCAGCCCAGCGCCTCGCGCATGGCGGCGATCTCCGACGCGCCCAGCGGCGCGCCATGCACATCGTGCCCGCCGGCCTTGGCCGGCGCGCCCTTGCCGATCACGGTGCGGCAGCAGATCAGCGTGGGCCGCTCGCGCTCGGCTTTGGCCGAGTGCAGCGCGGCATCGACGGCCTGCGCATCGTGCCCGTCGACGCCGGCGATCACATGCCAGCCGTAGGCGGCAAAGCGCTTCGGGGTGTCGTCGGCAAACCAGCCGGCGACGTCGCCGTCGATGGAGATGCCGTTGTCGTCGTACAGGCAGACCAGCTTGCCCAGCTTGAGCGTGCCCGCCAGCGAGGCGGCCTCGTGGCTGAGCCCTTCCATCAGGCAGCCGTCGCCGAGGAAGACATAGGTGTGGTGGTCGACGATGTCGAAGCCGGGCCGGTTGAAGGTGGCGGCCAGCAGCTTCTCGGACAGCGCCATACCGACCGCATTGGCCAGGCCCTGCCCCAGCGGCCCGGTGGTGGTTTCCACGCCCGGCGTCACGCCGCGCTCGGGATGACCCGGCGTGGCCGCGTGCAGCTGGCGGAACTGGCGCAACTGCGAAATCGGCAAGTCGTAGCCGGTGAGATGCAGCAGCGCATACTGCAGCATGGAAGCATGGCCGTTGGACAGCACGAAGCGGTCACGGTCGGGCCAGGCCGGGTTGGCCGGGTTGTGGCGCAGGTGGCGTCGCCACAGCACTTCGGCCATCTCGGCCATGCCCATGGGTGCGCCGGGGTGGCCGGACCTGGCCTGCTCCACCGCGTCGGCGGCCAGGAAGCGCAGCGCGTTGGCGCAGCGCGCTGCGGAATCGATGCGTTCGGGTGCGTTCATCTAGGGTGTCCTTGCAACACGGCGGTTCACAGGGCGGCGCGCTTGCGGCGCTCCATCATGCGCAGCACGAACGGCGTAAAGATCAGCTGCATGGCCAGCTCCATCTTTCCGCCCGGCACCACGATGGTGTTGGCGCGCGACATGAAGGAGTCGTGGATCATGCTCAGCAGGTACTGGAAGTCGATCCCCTTCGGGTTGGCAAAGCGGATCACCACCATGCTTTCATCCGGCGCGGGGATCTCGCGCGAGATGAAGGGGTTGGAGGTGTCCACGCACGGCACGCGCTGGAAGTTCACATGCGTACGCGAGAACTGCGGGCAGATGTAGTTCACGTAGTCCGGCATGCGGCGCAGGATGGTGTCGGTCACGGCCTCCGTCGAATAGCCGCGCTGCTTCTTGTCGCGCCACAGTTTCTGGATCCACTCCAGGTTGATGACGGGCACCACCCCGATCAGCAGGTTGGGGTACCGGGCGACATCGACTTCGTCGGTCACCACGCCGCCATGCAAACCTTCATAGAACAGCAGGTCGGTGTCGGCCGGCAACGGCTCCCACTCGGTGAAGGTGCCGGGCTCCTGCCCGAACGGGGCCGCCTCCTCCATGCTGTGCAGGTAGCGCCGGCGCAGGCCCGTTCCGGACTCCGCATAGGAGCGGAAAAGGTTCTCCAGGTCGCCGAACAGGTTGTTCTCCGGGCCGAAGTGGCTGAAGTTCATATTGCCGGTGCGCTCGGCCTCGGCCATCTTGACCTTCATCTCGGCGCGGTCGTAGCGGTGGAAGCTGTCGCCTTCGATCACCACCGACTTCACGCCCTCGCGGCGGAAGATGTTCTCGAAGGTACGGGTCACCGACGTGGTACCGGCCCCGGAGGAGCCGGTGATGGCGATGATGGGATAACGTTCTGACATGGCCATGCACCTCAGGCAGATGCGCGGAACAGGCTGCGCTCGTTGAACAGGGGATTGGGAAGGTCGGGATCGGACTGGTCGGTGTGGTAGCGCTCGATCCGTTCCACTTCATTGCGCGAGCCGAAGATCACGCCGATGCGCTGGTGCAGCGCGCCCGGCGCCACCGACATCAGCGGCTGCCGGCCGGTGCTGGCGCGCCCGCCGGCCTGCTCCATCAGGAAGGCGACCGGGTTGGCCTCGTACAGCAGCCGCAGGCGGCCGGGTTTGGCCGGGTCCTTGCTGTCGCGCGGGTACATGAAGACGCCGCCACGCATCAGGATGCGGTGCGCCTCGGCCACCATCGAGGCGATCCAGCGCATGTTGAAGTCCTTGCCGCGTGGCCCGCTCTTCCCGGCCATGCACTCGGAGATGTAGCGCTGGATTGGCGCTTCCCAGAAGCGGCTGTTCGAGGCGTTGATGGCAAATTCCTGGGTATCGACCGGCACGCGCAGGTTGGGATGGGTGAGAAAGAATTCCCCCAGGTTGGGATCGAGAGTGAAGCCGTTGACCCCGTTGCCCACGGACAGCACCAGCATGGTGGTAGGCCCGTAGAGCGCGTAGCCGCCCGCCACCTGGGCCGTGCCGGGCTGCAGGAAGTCTTGCTCGGTGACGGCGGTGGCGCCTTCGGGTGCGCGCAGCACCGAGAAGATGCTGCCCACCGAGACATTGACGTCGATGTTCGACGAGCCGTCGAGCGGATCGAACACCAGCAGGTACTTGCCGCGAGGGTAGCACTCGGGAATCTGGTACGGCTCGGCCATTTCCTCCGAGGCCATGCCGGCCAGGTGGCCGCCCCACTCGTTGACGCGCAGGAAGGCCTCGTTGCTCAGCACGTCGAGCTTCTGCTGGATCTCGCCCTGCACGTTGACAGCGGTGCCATTGCCATCCTCGCTACCGGCGCGGCCGTGCAGGCCGCCCAGCGCGCCGAATGCGACCGCGCGCGCAATCTCCTTGCAGGCCATGGCAACGTTGAGGATCAGGCCGTTGAAGCCGCCGCTGGCGTCCGGATAGCGGCGGCGCTCTTCGATCAGGAACTGCGTCAGGGTCATCCTCTGGACTTCGGGCATGACAGGTCTCCTCATGGTTTGCTGTGTGTTTTTGTGTGGCGCTGGGGGCTACATGTACGTGGCAGCCTCGCGCAGGCGGCGCAGGATGCCCCGGTAGCCGCCGTCGGCATCCGGCGCGCCAAACACGGCGCTGCCGGCGACGAAGGTGTCGGCACCCGCGCGGGCGATCCCGGCAATGTTGTCGGCCTTGACGCCGCCGTCGATCTCCAGCCAGACTGGCCGCCCGCCGGCCTCCAGCTGCCGGTCGATGCGCGCCCGTACCTGGCGCAGTTTGTTCAGCACGCCGGGGATGAACGCCTGGCCGCCGAAGCCCGGGTTGACGCTCATCAGCAGCACCAGGTCGAGCTGGCCCAGCGTGTGGTCCAGCCAGCCCAGCGGCGTGGCCGGGTTCAGCACCAGGCCGGCCTTGCAGCCGTGGTCGCGAATCAGGCCGATGGTGCGGTCCACATGCCGGCTGGCCTCCGGATGGAAGCTGATGATCCCTGCGCCCGCCTTGGCGAACAGCGGGATCAGTGCATCCACGGGCTCCACCATCAGGTGCACGTCGATGGGGATCGAAACGTGCGGCCGGATCGCCTCGCACACCAGCGGGCCGATGGTCAGGTTGGGCACGTAGTGGTTGTCCATCACGTCGAAGTGCACGAGGTCGGCGCCGGCTGCCTCGATTGCGCGCACCTCCTCGCCCAGCCGCGCGAAGTCGGCTGACAGGATGGAGGGCGCCAGGCGGATGGCGCGCTGGCTGCCGTGGTCGGTGTGGTGGTCGGTGGCGTGCATATCAGGCTGCCTCGAACAGGGTGCCACGATGCCAGCGGCGCAGCGCGGCCAGGTCGGCCCAGCGTTGGTCCGCGCCCGGCAGGTGCTGCGGAATCGGCCGCTCGGGGTCGCCCAGGTGCGGCAGCACCAGCAGCGCGCCGTCGAAACGGTCCTGCGCGGTGTAGGCGGTGGGCGTGACCACGGTGGGGATGCCGGCCGCCTGCGCGGCGCGCAGCCCGTTCTCCGAATCCTCGATGGCCAGGCAATCGCCGGCCTCCAGGCCAAGCCGGTCCAGCACGGCCAGGTACACATCCGGGGCCGGCTTCTTGACAGCGGTGGTGCCGGCATCGCCGATGGCGGCGAAACGCTCGCGCCAGCCGGCACCCAACGGCGCCTGCAGCAGCGCATCGAGGTTGGCCGGCGTGGTGGTGGTCGCGATGGCGAGCGGCATGCCGGCGCGGCCAGCCTCCTCGATCAGGCGGGCGATGCCCGGCCGCAGCGGCAGCCGGCCGCTGCTGACGCGCTCGGCATAGTGGCGGGTCTTGATGGCATGCACGGCGTCGATCGTTTCCTTGACCTTGCAACCGCGGGCTTCTTCCGGATCGACCATCCGCCAGTAGTGCATTAGGCGCTCCTTGCCGCCGGCCACCTTGAGCAGGCGCGTGTAGAGCGCCTCATCCCAGCACCAGTCGAGGCCGACTTCGGCAAAGGCGGCATTGAAGGCCTGGAGGTGGGCGGTCTCGGTATCGGCAAGCGTGCCGTCTACATCGAAGATCAGGGCTTGCATGGCTTACTCCCTCGCCAAGGTTTGCGCGGCCGGTGCGAACACGCGGCTGGCAAGCAGATCGGCGGCCGTGATGGTGGTCAGGGTCTGGTCGTCGGCGACCGCGCCGGCATCGTCCAGCAGGCGCGAGGCATGGCGCAGCCGCGCGCGGTCGAGCGCATTGCGCACGCTGCGGGCATTGGCGAAATGCGGTTGCGCCATGCGCCGGGCCAGGTAGTCGGCAAAGACGGCGCGGCTCTGCTCGTCGAAGCGGTACTGCATCTCGTCCAGCATGAGATCCGCGATCTGGCGCAGCTCGTCGAGCTGGTAGTCGGGGAAGTCGATATGGTGGGCGACGCGCGAGGACATGCCCGGGTTCGATTCGAAGAAGCGGTCCATGCGGTCCTTGTAGCCGGCCAGGATCACCACCAGGTCTTCGCGGTTGTTCTCCATCACCTGCAGCAGGATCTCGATGGCCTCCTGGCCATAGTCGCGTTCGTTCTCCGGGCGGTAGAGGTAGTAGGCCTCGTCGATGAAGAGCACCCCGCCCATGGCCTTCTTCAGGATCTCCTTGGTCTTGGGCGCGGTATGGCCGATGTACTGGCCGACCAGGTCGTCGCGGGTCACGGCCACCAGGTGGCCGCGCCGCACGTAGCCGAGCTGGTGCAGGATCTGCGCCATGCGCATGGCCACGGTGGTCTTGCCGGTGCCGGGATTGCCGGTGAAGCACATATGCAGGCTGGGCGCGCCCGCGCTGAAGCCGCGTGCGGCGCGCAGCTTGTCCACCAGCAGCAATGCGGCGATATCGCGAATGCGCGCTTTCACCGGCTTCAGCCCGATCAGCTCGCGGTCGAGCTGGGCCAGCAGCTCGGTGATGCCCGAGCTGGCCAGCGATTCGGCCAGCGATCCGGCCAGGGCAGCAGGCCGCTGCAGCGGTGCGGTCGTTTCGGGTGCGGACATGGCAGGCTCCGTGAAGATCAATCGGTCAATCGGTTCGATGAATTCGGGGCGCAGCTTTCCCCCGGTGCGCGGCCGTCAGGCGGCGCAGCCGTGGGATGGCACATTCAGGAAAATTGCCGGCAGCAGCGCCGTGGCAGCGCTGCGCAGCGGCTCAGTCGATGCCGCGGTAGCGACTACCTTCCGGCCTCGCCTGCACGGCGTAGCTCTCGATCGAGTAGCGCATCGTGCGGCCGGGCTCCTCCTGCCGCACCAGGCGGAAGCCGGGTTCGTCGGCGGGACGATTGACGATGAAGGACATCACCACCGACTCCACCGTATGGGTCGAATCGAAGGCCGTGACGCGGATGTAGTGGTTGGGAAAGGTGCTGCGGGCGTTGTTGATCTCCAGCAGGATGCCGGCGGCATCGCGCAGGTCGAACATCGGCAGGCCGAACATCTCCCAGTAGGTATTGCGCGGATGCGGGTCGTCGGTGTATTCGATGCCGACCGCCCAGCCCTTGCCCAGGCAGTATTCGAGCTGGCTGGTGATCTGCGCGTCGGTGAGGTCGGGCAGGAAGGAGAAAGTGCCTTGAGTAATGCGCATGATGTCCTCTCGTTCTTTGGGGTCGCTGTGGTTGCGTCGTATCAGGTTCAGGCCACCGACGCGGTCGGCACGAAGTCCGAGGTGTCGGTCGGCGTGTAGTTGAAGGTGATGTCGCCCCAGGTATCGAGCGCCGCCCGCAGCGGTCCGCACCAGCGCGCGGCGTCGCGCAGGATTTCCGGCCCTTCGTTGAGGATGTCGCGCCCTTCGTTGCGCGCCAGCACCATCGCTTCCAGCGCGACGCGGTTGGCGGTGGCGCCGGCCTGGATGCCCTGCGGGTGGCCGATGGTGCCGCCGCCGAACTGCAGCACCACGTCGTCGCCAAAGAGGCTGATCAGCTGGTGCATCTGGCCGGCGTGGATGCCGCCGGAGGCCACCGGCATCACCTTGCGCAGCGAAGCCCAGTCCTGGTCGAAGAACAGCCCGCGCGTCAGGTCGGTCTGCGTGTAGGCATCGCGGCAGACGTTGTAGTAGCCCTGCACGGTAAGCGGGTCGCCTTCAAGCTTGCCCACCGCGGTGCCGGTATGCATGTGGTCCACGCCTGCCAGCCGCAGCCATTTTGCGATCACGCGGAAGGACACGCCGTGGTTCTTCTGCCGGGTGTAGGTGCCATGGCCCGCGCGGTGCAGGTGCAGGATCATGTCGTTCTGGCGGCACCAGTTGCTCATGGACTGGATGCAGGTCCAGCCGACGATCAGGTCGACCATGATGATGACCGAGCCCAGCGACTTGGCGAACTCGGCGCGCCGGTACATCTCCTCCATGGTGCCGGCGGTCACGTTGAGGTAGCTGCCCTTGACCTCGCCGGTGGCGGCCGAGGCCTTGTTGACCGCATCCATCACGAACAGGAAGCGGTCGCGCCAGTGCATGAAAGGCTGCGAGTTGATGTTCTCGTCGTCCTTCATGAAGTCCAGGCCACCCTTCAGGCCCTCATACACCACGCGGCCATAGTTGCGCCCCGACAGCCCGAGCTTGGGCTTGGTGGTGGCGCCCAGCAGCGGGCGGCCGAACTTGTCCAGCCGTTCGCGCTCGACGATGATGCCGGTCGACGGGCCGGCGAAGGTCTTCACGTAGGCGACCGGGAAGCGCATGTCTTCCAGGCGCGCGGCCTTGATCGGCTTGAAGCTGAAGACGTTGCCGATGATCGACGCGGTCAGGTTGGCGATCGAGCCTTCCTCGAACAAAGACAGGTCATAGGCCACGTAGCAGAAGAACTGCTCGGGGTTGTTGGGCACCGGATCGACCCGGTAGGCCTTGGCGCGGTACATGTCGCAGGCGGTCAGGCGGTCGGTCCACACCACCGTCCAGGTGGCGGTGGAGGATTCGCCGGCGACCGCGGCGGCGGCCTCGACCGGGTCCACGCCGTCCTGCGGCGTGATGCGGAACAGCGCCAGCAGGTCGGTGTCCTTGGGCTCGTAATCGCCATCCCAATACCCCATTTCCTTGTACTTCATAACGCCGGCGTCGTAGCGCTTGCGCGGCTTGGCTTGGATCGTCTCAGGTGCGTTCATTGCTGGTCTCCCTTGCGTGGATTGACGGCGTGGCTGCGTTGTTGGAAAGATATCCGCCGACCCACATAAGGTAAATTCAGATATTCTTAGCCCCTGCATAAGCAATCCCTTAAGTGCGCACCAAGCCGCACATCAACTAAAACCCGCCCCCACTGCCCATGTCCTTCCTGCGCGCCCTTACCCTTCGCCAGTTGCAGATCTTCGTCACGGTGGCCAGGCACGGCAGCTTCGTGCGCGCGGCCGAGGAGTTGCACCTGACCCAGCCGGCGGTCTCGATGCAGGTCAAGCAGCTCGAATCCGTGGTGGGCCTGGCGCTGTTCGAACGGGTCAGGGGGCAGCTCACGCTGACCGAGCCCGGCGATCGCTTCCTGCACCATGCCTCGCGGATCCTCGGCGAGGTGAGAGACGCGGAGGAAGGACTGCAGGCAGTCAAGGACGTCGAACAGGGTTCGATCACGATCGGGCTGATCAGCACAGCCAAGTACTTCGCGCCCAAGCTGCTCGCCGGCTTCACCGCGCTGCACCCGGGCGTGGACCTGCGCATCGCCGAAGGCAATCGTGAAACGCTGCTGCAGCTGCTGCAGGACAATGCGATCGACCTCGCGCTGATGGGCCGTCCGCCGCGCGAGCTGGACGCCGTGTCGGAGCCCATCGCCGCGCATCCGTACGTGCTGGTGGCCTCGACGCGGCACCCCCTGCACGGCGAGAAGGGATTCGACCTCCAGGAACTCCGTCACGAGACCTTCCTGCTGCGCGAGCCGGGCTCGGGTACCCGTACGGTGGCGGAGTTCATGTTCAGGGACCACTTGTTCGCGCCGGCCAAGGTGATCACGCTGGGCAGCAACGAGACCATCAAGCAGGCTGTGATGGCGGGAATGGGCATCAGCCTGTTGTCGCTGCACACCCTGTCGCTGGAACTGCGCACCGGCGAGATCGCGCTGCTGGACGTGACCGGCACGCCGATCGAGCGCGTCTGGCATGTGGCGCATATGGCAAGCAAACGGCTGTCTCCCGCCGGCGAGAGCTGCCGCGCCTACCTGCTCGAGCACACCGCGGAGTTCCTGGGGAAGGAATATGCCGGGCTGCTGCCCGGGCGGCGTGTGGCCTGAGGCCAAGTGAATTGGTCAGTGTTCGGAAGCAATCAGCCGCATTGAGTGCGCTTGTGCCAATGGCTTGCCGCTGAGAGTTGACGTTGTCCCCGACCGGCCGTCACGAAATCCTGGTTCCGGAATATTCGTTCGCGACGGCCGGCCAACAGGCTTGTGCAAGCAGGGTTCAATCCAGCGTGATGCCTTCGCGCTGGATCACAGCTGCCCAACTGGAATCCTCCTTCTCAATGCGCCTGGCAAAGTTCGCAGGGTCAACCATGACGACCTCGCCCTGCAGGCTCAACGCGGCTCGTGCCTTGCCGTCATCAAGCACGCCACGCGTGATCGAATGGAGTCGTTGAACGATCTGCGGCGGCGTGCCGGCCGGAGCAAGCATGCCGATCCAGAACGTCACGTTGAACGGCGTGATCCCGACCTCTTCCAGAGTAGGCACTTCGGGTAACTGTGTCATTCGCTTCGATGCACTGATCGCGAGCGGCTTCAGCTTCCCTGCCTTGATTTGAGGCAGCGCGGTCCACGTGTCAAATGCCGCATCCAGCTCGCCACTGACCACTGCCAGCTGCGCCTGCGCAGACGACTTGTACGGAATATGCGTGGTCTTGATCTTCGCCCTGTTGTTCAACATGGCGAAGCTGAGATGCGCGATATTGCCTGGGCCTGCCGATCCATAGCTGACTTTGCCAGGATATTGCGAGGAAAAACGCACCAGGTCCGTTACCGACCCTACCGAGTTCTTCTGGGACCATTCAGGATTCGCTACCAGAATGAAGGGTGCCTCCAGAACCAGCGTGACCGGCGTGAAATCCTTCGGCTTGTAGTTGCTTTTCTTGTAGACCTGATGGTTGATGGTGATGCTGCTGGAGTTCGTCAGCAACAAGGTATACCCATCCGGCGCCGCCCGGGCAGCCTCTGCCACGCCGATCAGTCCATTGGCGCCCGCCTTGTTCTCCACGATCACCGGCTGACCCAAGGACTTGCTGAGATGGTCTGAAACAATGCGTGCCACGGTGTCGGTGAATGAACCCGCCGGGAACGGAACGATCATCCTGACCGGCCTGCTCGGCCAGTTTGCATCCTGGGCCGCGGCCGGACCGGAGATTGCGCAAAGCAAGACGCTTAGTGCCACAGCAAATCTGAATTTGCCCGCGGATTGAACGCAGCGCGTCGCAAAATTGAGTTCCTTCATGTCGTCTCCTGATTGTCGTTAGTCGTATTCGAAACACAAGCTGGCCTACGGCACCTCTCTCGATTGCCTGGGCTTCGCCGTCTTGCCGGTGATCCCCCGTTGCTCCAGGTCGGCAATCTGCGCAGCGTTCAGCCCCAGCACGCGAGCCAGCACTTCCTCGTTGTGTTCGCCCAGGGTCGGCGCGACGTTGCGGATCGGCATGGGGTGGATGCCGGTGCGAAACCAGGCGGTGCTGGCCGTGTAGCGGCCGATGTGGGCGCGCTCGACTTCGCGCCAGAATCCCCGCGCGCGCAGGTGGGGATCCTGCAGGACTTGCGCCATGGTTCGCACCACGCCGGCGGGAACGCCGGCCTGTTGCAACAGGCGCATCGCATCGTCCGCGCCCCGATCCACGCACCAGGCGGAGATCGCCGCGTCGATCCTGTCCTGATGCGCACGGCGCCCCGATGCTCGCGCAAGCAGCGCATCCGCGGCGAGGTCCTCCCTTCCGATCGCACGACACAGCGCAGGCCAATGCGCGTCGGTAACAGTCAGGACGATCCACGCGTCCTCGCCCGCGCAGCGGAAGCACCCGTGGGGGGCATGCATCGGATGACGATTGCCCTGGCGAGGGGAGACCGTTCCGCGGACAGACTGCTCCAGGATGAACGGCGCCGCCATCGGCAACATGGCCTCCACTTGTGACAGGTTCACATGTCGGCCCGCGCCGGTGGCCTGCTGTTCGAATAGCGCCAACAACATCGCGGCCCCCGCATTCAAGCCGCCAATCGGATCGCCATAGGCGTACGACGTCATGGCCGGCGGCCCCTGCGGGTGTCCGGTGTGAAGCGGCAGCCCACTGGCTTGCTCCAGCGTGCCGCCGTAGGCGCGCGTGTTGCTCCACGCGTTCCCCAGCCCGAATGCCGGCATCGACAGCATCACCAGCCGCTTGTTCACGGCCCGCAGTGCCTCGTAATCCAGGCCCAGCTTCGGCAGGACTTCCGCGGAGTAGTTCTCGATCACCGCATCCGCGCCTTGCACCAGCTGCAGCAGCAACTGCTTTCCTTCGGGGCGCGTCAGGTCCAGGGTGATCCCCAGCTTGTTGCGGTTCATCAGGTTGAAGTTTGAGTTCTTCTCGTACAGCCGGTCCCGATAGAACGCCTCCGTGAAGTTGGCGCCGCGCCACCAGTCGGGATAGCCGGTACTCTCGACCTTGATGATTTCCGCGCCAAAATCGGCCAGGGTCCGGGAAGCGAGCGGTCCCGCCCAACCCATCGTCAGATCGATGACGCGGATCCCTTGCAACGGCAACTGGTCAGTAGATGCTCGCTGGCGCTGCAGACGGGGGCGGTATGCCAGGCCCGATGCCCGGTAGAGAACATCATGCGCGCCCTTCGCCGGTGCCGTTCCCCCCAGCAACGGACCGGCCGCATCGAGGCGCAGCGGTACCACAGGGCCTTCGAAGGTCACGCCGCCTGCAGCGACCTGGACAAACGCGCTACGCTGCCGATGAACGTCCTGCCCGAGCAACTCTTCCATCGTCGGAACGATGACAGTCGGGTGCTTCTTCGCGCCCAGGATCTCGAACCACTCCTGGGCCGACCGCGACAGGAACGCGCGTTCAAGCAGCGCGTCGATCTCGTCCGCACGGGCCATGCGCTCCTGGCCGTTGGCGAAGCGAGGGTCGTCAGCCAGCTCCGGTTGCCCGATCGCTTCGCACAGCGCCTTCCACTGCGGCAGCGTGTGCGTGAAGATGCCGATCCACCCTGCCGAGGTCCGGTAGATCCCGGCTGGGTGCGTGCCACAGAACCGGTTAACGCCGAGACGCCGAAGCGGATGGCGCTGGTCCGGGACCATGCCGGCTTCCATTTCGACGACGCTGAGGCTGGCCTCATGCGCACTCAGCACATAGCGACGGCTGCCATCCGTTGCGCCGATCAGGCCCGCAACAGCCGCCGAAAACGCAATCAGCCCGAATACCACTGCCGTCTGCACGTCGTGCGGCATGTGTGGCGGCCCCTCGACCGGGCCACTGCCATGCACGGCACCGGCGAGGCTCCGGCACACGGCTTCCGCGCCTGCATACTGGCTGTAGGGTCCGCTCTCCCCGAACCAGGTAAGTACGACCTCGATCGGCTCGTGCTCCTGCTTGTCGCCGGTACTACCGGGCCAGACAGGTTTGGCGGAAATGCCCGCACCTGCTGCCAGCGCCCGCGCATCCAGCACGACATCGCAGGTCCGCGCCAGTTGTGCCAGCCATGCCCTGTCCTCCGGGCTGTCGCCATCGACCGTGACGCTGCGTTTGTTGGTGTTGAGCCATGCAAAGAGCGCGCTTTCAGGCTGCTCTGCCCCAGGAGCGCAGACCATAGGCGGCATCTGCCGCCAGGCGTCACCCGCAGGACTTTCCACCTTGATGACTTCGGCGCCGAAATCGGCGCACAACTTGCCCGCGTACGCAAGTGCCGGGCCAGTGCCGACCTCCAGCACGCGCAGGCCGCGCAGCGCCAGTCGAGCCGTGTCAGGACCATTCATCGTCATAGGAACCTCTTGTATATGGACTATCCAGGGCCAGGGTTCACCACGCATCGACAAACGAACGGCGCTCCCGGCGGCGTCGGATGTCGGCTGATGCGATCCCTTGGACGATCCACTTCCGCGTCTGCGCGGGGTCAATCACGGCATCGATCTCCACCGCGGCGGCCGTGCTGATCGCGTGGCCACGCTCGTAGGCGTGGGCAACCAGCTTGTCGAACAGCGCTTTCCGCTCCGGCCCGTCGGGAATCGCTTCCAGCTCCTTCTTGAAGCCCAGCGTGACGGCACCCTCCAGACCCATCGGACCAAATTCTCCGGTCGGCCACGAAATGACGAAATTTGCCGAGCGGAAGCCGCCTCCCGCCATGGCCATAGCGCCAAGGCCATACCCCTTGCGCAGCGTGACGCCCAGCAAGGCAACGCGCAGCTTGGCGGCCGTGAGGAACATGCGCGACACATGGCGCACCTGCGCGCGAGCCTCAACCTCCGGCCCGACCATGAACCCCGGGGTGTCGATCAGCGAGATGATCGGCAGTCCGTGCGCGTCGCACAGCTGCATGAAGCGCGCCGCCTTGTCTGCAGCATCGGCATCGATGGCGCCCCCGAGATGATGCGGGTTGTTGGCCATGATCCCGACCGGCTGCCCCTCCACGCGGGCGAGAGCGGTGTGAATGCCTGCGCCGAAACCACCGCGCAGCATCAGCACGCTGCCGACGTCGGCGATCCCCTCGATAGCTTTGCGGGAGTCGTACACGCGCAGCCGGTTCTCGGGCACGACGTGGCGCAAGTCGAGGGGATCCGGTGCGGTCCAGTGCGCCACGCGACCCTGGAACATCGACAGGTAGTGCTTCGCCACCTGGACCGCCTGCGCTTCGTTCTCAACGAGGACATCGACCACGCCATTGGCAAATTGCACCGAAGCCGGACCGACGTCCTCCGGACGGAAGATCCCAAGACCCCCGCCCTCGATCATGGCTGGCCCTGCCATGCCGATATTCGCTGACTTGTCGGCAATGATCACGTCGCAGCAGCCCAGGAAGGCCGCATTGCCGGCAAAGCAGCGACCCGACACGATGCCGACGACTGGGACATGCCCATTCAGATCGGCAAATGCGGCAAACGACGGTTGATACAGGCCGGACACCGAGGGGAAATCCACGTCACCGGGTCGCCCGCCACCGCCTTCGGCAAAGAGCACCAGCGGGAGCTCGTCACGCAGCGCGACTTCCACGATGCGGTCGGTCTTGATGTGGTTGCGTTTGCCTTGCGTTCCCGCCAGGACCGTGGCGTCGTAGGCCATCACCGCGCTGCGCGCCTTGTCCTTGCCGACAAGTTCTCCGTTGATGTCGCCGATGCCGGTAACCAGTCCGTCAGCCGGGGTATTGGCAATCAGGTCTTGCTGGGTACGGCGGGAGGCCTGCGCCGCAACAGCAAGCGCGCCGTACTCCACGAAGGTATCCGGATCGCACAAGTCCGCGACGTTCTCACGCGCCGTGCGCTGGCCGCGGGAACGGCGCTTCGCTACCGCATCGGAGCGCCCCTCGTCATACAGGTAGGCATGCCGGTCGAGCACGCGTTGGAGGTCCGCACGGATCGCATGAAGGTCGACGTCCCGGGCGACGTCCGCTGACTCGCCATTGGCCTCGACCTGCTCCAACACCATCAGGATCTGGCCTTCCCGCGCCAGGGCGCCTGCCTCCAGCCGCAGGTCGATGACACGGCCGCCGCATTCAGCCGTCACGGCGTGTTCCATCTTCATTGCGTCGAGAACCGCAACCGTCTTCCCCGGCTGGACGATGTCGCCCACATTCACCGAGATCTCGACTACGCGGCCGGTCAATGGCGCACGGATCGCCACGGCCCCTTCGCCCACGGCCTCCTCGGCATCCGCCAGGCGCGGCGCGCTTACAGTGGCCGCTGGCGCCGCGGCGCCGAGCAGGGATTCTTGCGCACGCTCGGCCCTTGCAATGTCCTCTGCCGATGCAGTCAGGTCCGGCAAGATCGCTTCGAAGTGCCGTGTGTGGACATCCTGGCTGAGGAATTCGGCGCGCTGCGTGAGGGCCCGCAACAGGTTAAGGTTGGTCGGTACCCCAACGATCCGGAATTCCGCAAGACTGCGCTGCAGACGCCGCACGGCGCCCTCGAACCTAGGCGTCGCACTGGTGACAACCAGCTTTGCCAGCAGCGTGTCAAAGTTGGGCGACGGCTCATACCCGGTGTAGCCGTGCGTGTCGACACGAACGTCCGGACCTGAAGGCGGGTCGAAGCGTTCCAGGCGCCCCTGGGCCGGGCGTGCAAGGCCCTGCGCGTCGGTCGTTTCCGCATTCACACGCACCTGGATCGCGTATCCCTTCGGTTGCGGCGGCGAAGCGTGGTTGAGGCCAAGGTCACCCAGGGTCTGCCCTGCGGCAAGCCCGATCTGCAGCGCCACGAGATCGACGCCGGTGACTTGTTCCGTGATGGTGTGCTCGACCTGCAAGCGGGGATTGGCTTCAATGAAGACAAAATCCTTCTGCGCACCAGACTCGGTTTCCTCGACCAGGAACTCGAAGGTTCCCAGGCTCAGGTAGTTGACGCGGCGCGCCAGCTTCAGCGCGGCCTTGATGATCTGCTCGCGAAGCTCCGGTCGGAGTGCCGGGCTGGGAGCGATCTCCACAAGCTTCTGGAAGCGGCGCTGCAAGGTGCAGTCCCGCTCGCCGAGCGCGATGACTCGCGCCCCGTCGCCGGCAATCTGCACTTCAATGTGGCGCGCCCGGCTGACCAGCCGCTCGGCGTACAGGGCATCGATGCCAAACGCGGAGCTCGCCTCGGAGCGGCAGCGCGCGTAGGCTTCCGCCAGGTCTTCGCGCCGCCGGACCACGCGCATGCCGCGGCCGCCGCCACCGCCAACGGCCTTGATGACGATGCCGGCTTCGCCTTGCGCATCGAAGAAGCTGGCGATTTCATCGAGAGACGCTCCGCCCCGCGTTGCCGGCATGGTCGGGACATCGCACTCGGCCGCCAGTTGCAGCGCACTGCCCTTGTCCCCGAACAGGGCAAGGTGCTCTACGGTGGGGCCGACGAACGTGATGCCGGCGTCAATGCACGCCTGGGCAAAATCGGCACGCTCGCTCAGGAAGCCATAGCCTGGGTGGATTGCATCGCAACCGGATGTTTTTGCCGCGGCAATGATGCCCGCAATGTCGATGTACGCCGGCGGCCCGGCCCCGTCGAGAGCAAGCGCCTCGTCAGCCAGCATGCGATGCCGCGAACTGGCGTCGTCCTGCGAATAGACCGCGACCGTGCGGATATCCAGGTCGCGTGCGGCGCGTTGGACGCGCAGCGCGATCTCCCCTCGATTGGCGATCAGCAGTTTTTTCAATTCATGTCTCCTTCGGTTTTCTAAGTCAGAGCCGTGCCAGGCCGCGATTGCGGCCTGGCGGCAAGTACTGAGCAGTGGGGCGGCTTGCGGGCTGTGCAGCGCTCAAGGCCGGATGCCGAATCGGCTGATGCCGGTTTCACGCAGCGGTGCCGCCAGATTGGCGAACTCGCACAGCAGCGTGCGCGTGTCGCGCGGATCGATGATGTCTTCAATGACGAACGCCTCGGCGCTGCGAAACGGCGACGTCAGGCTGCGCACGCGCTGCTCTATCTCGGCGTGCTTCTGCACCGGATCGTCGGCGCCTTCAATCTCGGCCTTGTAGGCAACTTCCAGTCCGCCTTCGATCGGCAGCGAGCCCCAGTTGGCCGATGGCCAGGCATAGCGGAAATTGAACCGCCCCATATGCTGGTGGCCGGCTGCCGCGACGCCATAGGCGCGGCGCAGGATCACCGAACACCACGGCACCGTGCTCTGGTAGACCGCGGCCAGCGCGCGCACGCCGTAGCGCATGGTGCCTGCCCGCTCGGCTTCCAGGCCGATCTGGAACCCGGCGATATCGACAAGGTTGACCACGGGCAGGTGGAAAGCCTGGGCCATGTCGACGAAACGCGTGAATTTCTCCGCGCTCTCGCTGTCCCAGCCGCCACCATGGAAGGACGGATCACTGGCGATGACAGCCACCGGCCAGCCATCCAGCCTGGCCATGCCGGTGATAATTGCGCAGCCCCAGTTCATGCCGATCTCGAAGAAGGAATCGGCATCCACCAGTGCCTGCACGATCGGGCGGATCTTGTAGGTGGCACGGCTGTCGCGCGGAATAGCCGACAGCAGCCATTGGTCGCGACGGGCCGGATCGTCGGCCGGCTCGATCCGCGGCGGCAGTTCATGGACGGACCCCGGCAGGTAGGACAGGAATCGACGTGCGCGCTCGAAGGCCTCCTGCTCGGTGGCCACCTCGTCGTCCACCACGCCGTTGCGGGTATGGATCTGGCTGCCTCCCAGTTCGTTCTTGGTCAGGTTCTGGCCAAGGCGCGCAACCACAGACGGACCTTCATTGAACAGTTGCGAAGTCTCCTTGACCATCACCGAATAATGGCTGGCTGCCACACGCGCCGCCCCCATGCCCGCAACGGATCCGAGCGCCAGGGACACCACCGGCACCACGGACATGTTCTCCACCACGTGCTGCCAGACCTTCATGGTGGGGATCAGGGTGTGGCCCTTGATCTCGATATTGCGCACCGAGCCGCCACCGCCGGTGCCGTCGACCAGCCGGATCATCGGCAGGCGCAGATCGTGCGCCATCTTCTCGCCGTGGATCAGCTTGTCGCCCATTGCGCCATCATTGGCACCGCCGCGCACGGTGAAGTCGTCGCCCACCAGCACAACCGGCCGCCCGCCGACCTGGGCCCGGCCCATCACCAGGTTCGAAGGGACCAGGTCCACCAGCCGCCCGTTGCTGTCATAGCGGCCACTGCCGGTCAGCCCGCCCACCTCCCGGAACGATCCAGGGTCGGAAATCTCATCGATGCGCTCTCGCACCGTGAGCTTTCCGGCCGCCTTATGGCGCCCCACTTTGTCTTCGCCTCCCATACGGGCGGCGAGTCGCCGCCGGTAGGCCAGTTCGTCGATTTCGGGTTGCCAGGTCATGGTGTTGTCTCGATGTTGACGGATACATGCTGGCTTCCATACCGCACGACCCGTGCCACCCTGACGACACTTGCAATGCCCTTGAATTTATTGAGAAATTTCCGACGCTCGCGTACCATGTCCGCATTAAAGACATGAGGCGTCCGCATTGAGGACACCCACGGAGACAAGCAGTGTCCTCAGGAACAACACCACGAACGGCAGCCAAAATGGCTGCGCTGGGTGCCGTAGTGCGTTCGTCCGGCGGCAGGGTCGCCACGGTAGGGATCTGTGCGGACCCCGCCATTGCGGACGCGGCGGAATCCGCCTGCAAGCGCGCAACGGACCTGGCCAACGGGCGCAGGCTTTTTCCTGTCGAGGCCGGCGATCACCGCTACATCGGCCTGTGCCTGGAAGACGGCAGCCATCAGCTGATCCTCCTGCACCCTGCCGAGACGCAAACGGTGTTGTTCGACTTCATTGGCACGGTGCCCTTTGCAGGCGCCATCCTCGACCACTTCCTGACCGACCCGTACCAGGCCATCACGGTGGTCGACCAGGACGGCCTGGTGCGTTTTATCAGCCCGGTGCACGAGAAGTTCCTGGGCCTGGAAGCCGGCGCGGGCATCGGCCGCCCAGCCGCCAGCGTCATCCCGAATTCACGGCTACCGCAGGTTGTCGCGAGCGGTAAGGCGGAGATCGGGCAGTTGCAGGAGATGAACGGCGTCACCCGCGTGGTCAACCGCATCCCCGTCCGACAGAACGACAATGTGGTCGGGGCCATCGGCCAGATCATGTTCAAGGGACCGGAAGCGCTTGTGCGCATGCACAAGGAGTTGTCGGAACTGCGCTCGCAGGTGGCGCGTTACCAACGCGAACTGGACGGCTTGCGAGAAAGCCAGCCCCTGCTCGCGCTCATCGGCGAAAGCGCACCGATGCAGCGGCTGCGCCGCGAGATCCAGACCGTGGCACGCCTGGACGTGCCCGTGCTGATCCTCGGCGAAAGCGGCACCGGAAAGGAACTGGTGGCCCGCGCCATCCACAGCGCGGGCCAGGAGCCGGTCAGCGACAGGCCGCTGGTCAGCCTTAACCTGGCTGCCCTGCCTGCCACGCTGATCGAATCCGAACTGTTCGGCCATGCGCCCGGCGCCTTTACCGGAAGCCGGCGCCAGGGGCAGGCCGGCAAGCTGGAACTGGCGGCCGGCGGCACCGTATTCCTGGACGAGGTCGCGGACATCCCCATGGAAATGCAGGTCAAGCTGTTGCGGGTGCTGGAGGACCACATGGTCGAACGCCTTGGCAGCCGCCGCGCGCAGCGTGTGGACTTCCGCCTGATCTCTGCCACCAATCGCGACATTCCCACCCTGGTCGACGCCGGGCGCTTCCGCCTCGACCTGTATTACCGCCTTAGCGGCGTGGTGCTGCGCATTCCGGCCTTGCGTCAGCGGCGCGAAGATATCCCGGCGCTGCTGCAGCACTTCGTCGGCGCCTTCTGCGCGCGCAATGCCGTGCCCGTGCCTAAGGTCGATCACGACGTAGCCCGACACCTGGCCAGCCAGCCCTGGCCCGGCAATGTGCGCCAGTTGCGCCAGCGCATCGAGGAGGCGCTGGTGTTCTGCGATGGCCGCACGCTGCGCGTGGCGGATTTTGCACGTGGGGAAGCGGCACGCGGGCCAGTGAGCATGGAAAGCCAACTCAGTGTGAATCCACCGGCGCAAGCGTATCCGCATGAGGAGATCGACGAGGGGGACCTGCCATCCCACTCATCCAAGCCGGGGGTATCGAGCGAGGCTGGTGCCGGCATGAGCGAGCTCGCCTATGCAGCGGTGGTCGACGCCATCGCGCGCCATGGTGGCAACAAGAAGCGGGCCGCGGAGCAATTGCGGATATCGCGGTCGCACTTGTACAAGATCCTGGAACGGGGGGCGGCTCGGTAACCAGCCTGGTCGCGCACTGCCGAGTCTATGCCCGGAGGGCAGACGTTCATTCCGCTACCCTTTGCCGAGGGGCAAGGCGTTTCATCGGGTCGGCCGTGGCAAGCTGGGTGACGTCACCTGCGCTTGAGCACCATGGTCACCGCCGGAACCACAACATAGAGAGCCCGCACGCCGCCACCAGCAGCAGGACCGAGGCTGCCGCAAGCAAGGCACCCAGCTCGGTTTCCTTGCGCTCGAGCGCGAAGCGGGCGCTGAGCTGGCGATACACCTGGGTGAGGTCGGCAGCCGAGCCTGCCTGGAAGTACTGGCCACCCGTCATCGTCGCTACCGCGCGCAAGGCGGTTTCATCGAGCTGCATGAAGTAAGACAGGCTCGACTCGCCTGCGGCCCCACCCTGCGGCGAACCGAAGCCCACCGTATAGACACGCACGCCACGCTCGGCGGCCATGCGCGCGACGTCCACCGGGTCCGGGCCGGCGGTACGGCGACCATCGCTGAGCAGGATCACCGCACCGTGCCGATACGTGCCGGGCTGCGCCGGCGGCCGCTCCTGCTCTCGCTTGCGGGCGGCGTCGGCCGCTGCGGCCTCGTCCAGCGATTCGGCCCGACGCCCGGAACGGGGCGAAACGCTGCCGAACAGGATCGCCTCCAGATCGATACCATCGTCGGGAAACAACACTGCCAGCGCCTGGATCAGTCCGCTGCCGGTCGCCGTGCCGCGCTGGAGCTGAAAGCGATCGATCGCGTCGAGCATGTCCTGCCGGTTGTTGGTGGGGGGCAGCACCACGGTCGCCGTGGCGGCGAAGGAAACGATGCCCAGGCGCACGCTGGCCGGCAGGCCCACGATGAGGTCCCGGGCGGCCTGCTGGGCGGCGCTGATTCGCGTGGGAGCAACGTCGGCCGCCTCCATGCTGCGGGAGGTGTCCATGGCCAGCACCAGGGTGACCGTGTCGGCCGGCAGGGTGACGGTTGCGCTGGGGCGGGCGCATGCCAGCAGGGCCGTGGCCAACGCGAACAGGAAGAGCAAGGGAGGAATGTGGCGCCGCAGCCTTTGGCCGGGAGACAGGGCCGCGCGGGGCAATGCAAGGCTTGCATAGAGCACGGCGGCTTTCTTGCGCCGCGCGATCAGATACAGGTAAGCGGCTGCCAGCAGTGGGAGCGCAAGCAGCAGCCAGAGCATTTGCGGCCAGAGAAACTGCATGCCCTGCTCCTTGGCGCGTGGGTAAGAGGATGGTACTGTATTTTCCAAGGCGGGACGGGACCTCGGGGGCTGCGATGAAACGGGTGGCGATCTACGGATGGGTCTCGGCAGCCGTCGCTCTGGTTCTCGCTGCCGGCGTGGGCTCCGCCTGGCTGCTGCAGCCGAAGCAGCGCGCTCTCACGCAAGCAGACATCGACGCGGCCGTGCTGCACACGCTGGAAACCAAGAGCCTGCCGTCGCGCACGGCCAGGGCGGCCGAGGCGGTTCGCGAATCGGTGGTGGAAATTCGCAGTTTTACGCCAGCGGAAAAGAAAGCGGAGGCGGCGTCCTCTCCCCAGGCCAGGCGTGCTCCCCCTGCCAAACGTCCCGAATCCTCCCCGCCAGCCCCATCCACCCCGCGCGACGAGTTCGCCATGGGCGACCGACCCGGTGGCAAGGACGAGGCCGAGGGCCAGCCCGAAGATCGCCACATCGGTTCGGGCGTGGTCGTGACCGAAAGCGGCATCGTCCTCACCTGCTACCACGTCGTCGCCGGCGCCCGACGCCTGGAGATCAGGTTCCATGACGGTCACACGTCCGAGGCCTCGGTGCTGCAGACGAACCCGGAGAAAGACCTCGCCATCATCCAGGCCAAGTCCATCCCCGACGACCTGCCGGCGGCGACGCTCGGCTCCAGCCGGGGTCTCGCGCCCGGCACCGAAGTCGTCGCGGTCGGCTTTCCGTTCGGCATCGGCCCGTCGGTATCTGCCGGCGTGGTGTCCGGACTCGACCGCAAGTTCGTTTCACCAGACAACAAGCAGAACCTGGACAGGCTCATCCAGTTCGACGCCGCCGCCAATCCAGGCAACTCCGGCGGACCGCTGGTGAATATGGATGGCGAGGTGATCGGGATCGTCACCGCCATCCTCAACCCCAACAAGAGCGGCACCTTCCTCGGCATTGGCTTTGCCATCACGATCGAAAGCGCCGGCGTTGCCATCGGTTCTTCTCCTTTCTAAACGCGGAGGCCTATGAACGACCAGACCAGGGGCGCTGTGGACAGCGCCAACTTGATGGAACGCCTGCTGTATGAGGTGAAGCGTGTGGTGGTCGGTCAGGACCACTTTCTCGAACGGGTGCTAGTGGCCATCCTTGCCGGCGGCCACTTGCTGGTGGAAGGCGTGCCGGGCCTGGCCAAGACGCTGACGGTCAACACGCTGGCCAGGACCATGAGCGGCTCCTTCAAGCGCATCCAGTTCACGCCGGACCTTCTGCCAGCCGACCTGATCGGCACCCGCATGTATAACCAGGGCACGGGCGAATTCTCCACCGTGCGGGGGCCGGTCTTCGCCAATCTGCTGCTGGCCGACGAAATCAACCGTGCGCCGGCCAAGGTGCAGAGCGCATTGCTCGAAGTCATGCAGGAAAAGCAGGTCACCATCGCCGGCGAAACCCATTTGGTGCCCACGCCCTTCCTCGTCATGGCGACGCAGAATCCGATAGAAACCGAAGGCACCTACCCCTTGCCCGAGGCGCAGGTCGACCGCTTCATGATGAAGGTCCTGGTGGGATATCCCAGCGAGGAGGAGGAGGTCGTCATCGTCAACCGCGTCACCGGCCCCCAGATCAGCGTGAGCCCGATCGCCACGCCCGAGCACCTGGCCGGCCTGCAGGAAGAATGCCGCAAGGTTTACGTGGATCCGGGCCTGATCCAGTACGCGGTGCGCGTGGTGGCGGCCACCCGCAAACCAGGGACCTACGGCCTGGCCGACCTGGATCGCTACATTTCCTTCGGTGCCAGCCCCCGCGCCACCATCGGCCTGATCGAAGGCGCGCGCGCCCTGGCGTTCCTGCGCGGCCGGGACTATGCCCTGCCCGAAGATGTGATCGACCTCGTGCCAGACGTACTGCGCCACCGCCTGGCGCTCTCTTACGAGGCCATGTCCGATGGCGTGACCGCCGACCAGCTCGTCACCCGCATCTCGCAGGCCCTGCCGGTCCCCGAGCGGCCGCTGGAATCCCATGTTCGGGCGGCTGCGGGCTAGGCGCCGGCGCGGCCCGGACGCCGCACCCGACGGCGCACCTGTCGACGGGGCGCTTGCCCGCCTCGGCCCAAACCAGACCGAGGCCTTGTTGCGCCGCCTGGAATGGACGGTGGTCCGCCGCCTCGATGGCCTGCTGCAGGGCGACTATCGCACGCTGTTTCGCGGCTTTGGGCTGGACCTTGCCGACCTGCGCGAATACCGTCCCGGCGACGACGTGCGGCACATCGACTGGAACGTGACAGCGCGGCTGCAGACGCCGCACGTGCGTGAGTACCAGGAAGACCGAGAGGTCTGCGCCTGGTTCCTGCTGGACCTGAGCGGATCGGTCGATTTCGGCTCCGGCAGCGTGCGCAAGCGCGATCTGCTGAGCGACTTCACCACCGTCATGGCGCTCCTGTTGACGCGCTATGGCAACCGGGTCGGCGCAGTGCTCTATGGCGGGGCCACAGACATGGCCGCGTCCGTGGTACCGGCGCGCGCGGGGCGTCGCCACTTGCTGCACCTGCTCGACCGCATGCACGCCACGCCAGCCGCGTCCCCGGGCGACACCCGCTTGCGCGACCTGCTGGAGTGCGCACGGGCTGTCGCCAAACGCCGATCGGTGCTGTTCGTCATCTCCGACTTCATTAGCGCCCCGGGCTGGCAAGCGTCGCTCGGCATGTTGGCCCGGCGTCATGAAGTCGTCGCCGTGCGGCTGGTCGATCCCCTGGAGATGGCCCTGCCCGACCTGGGCCTGGTCGTGATGCAGGATGCCGAGACCGGAGAGCAGATGTTCGTCGACACGCATGACCCGGCCTTCAGGAAACGCTTCGCCGCCGCCGCCGAGGCGCGCGAGGCCGAACTGCGCCAGGGCTTCACGCTGGCCGGCGTGGAGTGCCTGACGCTGTCGACCTACGCCCGCCTGGACCTGGCCCTGTTGCAATTCGCCTGCCGGCGCCGTCGTCAGCAAGGCGCCGCCAAGGGGGTCGCATGATCGATGCGATGAGTCGGTTGCCCGTCTTCAGCTTCCTGTGGCCCGGCATGCTGTGGTTGCTGGCGTTCGTCCTCATGCTGGCCGCTGGTTATGTCTGGCTGGATGCGCACCGGCGGCGCCCGACGGCGCACTATCCCGCCCTGAAAACCGTCGGCCTCGCCATCAAGGGCGGCGCGAGCTGGCGCCGCCACGTGTCACCCGCGCTGACCCTGCTGGCCCTGGCCGCGTTGATCTTCGCCATCGCCCGTCCCCAGGCCGTGATGACGCTGCCCTCTCGCATCGAAACCGTGATCCTGGTCATCGACCTGTCCGGCAGTATGCGAGCGCAGGATGTTAAACCCAGCCGCATCCGCGCCGCCCAACAGGCAGCCAAAGTCCTGCTGGACGCGCAGCCCGCGGGCGTCAGCGTGGGCGTGGTCGCGATGGCCGGCACAGCCGGTGTGGCGCAGGCTCCCAGCCGCAGAAAGGATGACGTGACCAAGGCGATCGACCGCCTGCAGCCGCAAGGCGGCACCGCCCTCGGCAACGGCCTGCTCATCGCGCTCACGACCCTGCTGCCGCAGGCGGGCGACGACGCCGAGCGCCTGATGAACGACGACGCCACGCCGCCGAAGAAGCCTGAGACATCCGACGGCGGCGACACCGTTACGCCCGGCTCCTATGCTGCCGGTGCGATCGTCCTGTTCTCCGACGGCGAAAGCAACGCCGGCCCGGGCGCGATGCAGGCGGCCCAACTTGCCGCCGCGCACGGCGTGCGCATCTATACCGTGGGTGTCGGCACGACCGAAGGCGTCGTGCTCAGGGTCGACGGCTGGTCGGCCCGCGTCAGGCTGGACGAGAAGGTATTGAAGCAAGTCGCCGACGCCACCGGGGCCGAGTACTTTCGTCTCGAGGATGCCTCCAAGCTGAAGAAGGTGTACCGGGCGCTCCACGCGAGACTGGCGTTCGACAAGCGCGAACAAGTCGAAATCACCGCGCTCTTCGCCGCGCTGGGCGCGCTGCTGGCGGCCTGCGCAGGGCTGCTGTCACTGTGGTGGTTCGGGCGCGTGATGTAGCCCGATCGCCAGTCGTCGCGCGCGATTTGGCTTTCCGAAATTCCTGATGCCACGACCGGTGGAACACTGGCTGAAGGTTCTGCGCGGCGTACTCCCCATTTTCAAGCACGCGGTTAACGCCGGTGTTATCCGATGGTGCGTGTCACGTCGTCTCGCACGCGCCTGTACGCAGGCCTTGCCCGCATCCTCAGACAGCAGCCGGCGTAGCGCTCAGGAACGGCGTGATATGTCGCATTGCGCGCGAAACGTACTCCTCCTTTTCGCCAACCGGAGCGACATAGTGAAGCGCGCTTTCAGCGGCCTCGACACCCTCCAGGCGCGCAAGGATCCACGCGGCGAGGTAATGCGACGCAAGACAACCACCGGTCGTGGCGATGTTCCCTCTGGCGAAGAACGGCTGATTCAGCACGTTGACACCGGCTTCCTGAAGCCAGGGTTTCGTCATCAGATCCGTGCAGGCAGAAACGCCATCAAGCAGGCCAAGCCTGGCTAGCACCAGTGTGCCCGAGCACTGGGCGCCGAGCAGTTGCCTGGCCGGATCGAACTGGAGCTGCGACATCAGCCTGGCGTCCGCGACAACTTCCCTCGTCTGCACCCCGCTACCTACGATGACCGCGTCGGCAGCCCTTGCATCGTCAAGGGAAGCCTGTGCTTCGATGACCAACCCGTTCATCGATGTAATGCGGGCAGTCGGGCTGGCGATCGACACGCGCCAATCCGGCTTCTTCACGCGATTGAGGGTGCCCAGCGCAATGATTGAATCGAGTTCATTGAAGCCCTCGAAGGTGAGTATGGCGATATGCATGGTGTCGTCGTCCTAAGGGATTGCGATGACGCATCGTATGACCACCACACGCTACAATCAAATAATTGTCATGGATACAAGTCAGCATGGCAGTTGCCCGCTACAAGGTGCTGGTTGATGCATTTGCCGCCGATATCCGCTCGGGGCGGCTGCCGCCGGGAACACGCTTGCCGACCCACCGCCAGTTGGCGACCAAGGAAGGGCTGGCACTGGTTACCGCGACACGCGTCTACGCGGAGCTGGAAGCCATGGGCCTGGTCAGCGGAGAGGTCGGGCGCGGTACATTCGTCAGAGAAACCATCTTGCCTCGTGGCCTGGGCATTGACCAGCATGCGACAGCAGCTGGCATGCTGGACCTGAACTTCAATTACCCTTCCCTGCCTGGCCAAGCGGAGTTATTGCGTGCCGCGCTACGGCAGGTTGCCGCGTCCGGCGACCTGGAGGCTCTCCTGCGCTACCAGGCACACGGCGGGCGCCAGCACGAACGTGCTACGGTGGCGCGCCACCTTGAATCCCGCGGGCTGACCGTAGCTGCCGACCAGGTGTTGATCGTCAACGGGGCGCAACATGGTTTGGCCGCATCGGTAATGGCTCTGCTGCAACCCGGCGACGTTGTAGCGATCGATGCGCTGACTTATCCCGGATTCAAGGTTTTGGCGGCTGTGCACCGCCTGGGTCTGGCATCGATTCCTGTGACAGACAATGGTCCAGACCTGGATGCACTCGATCGATTGTGCAAGAGCCGTCGGGTACGCGCGGTATACGCCATGCCCACAATCCATAATCCGCTCGGATGGGTAATGAGTGAGACCCAGCGCCATGACCTGGTTGCGATGGCACGCCGGCACGGGCTCATCATCATAGAAGATGCGGCGTATGCCTTTCTTGCAGAGGCGCCGCCGGCGCCGCTCGCAGCATTGGCACCGGAGACTACGATTTACGTCTCAGGGCTTTCCAAGAGCGTCGCCACCGGATTGCGCGTCGGCTTCGTTGCCACCCCCAGGCAATGGGTCCCCGAGATCGAGCGAGCAATCAGGGCGACCACATGGAACACACCCGGTGTGATGACAGCGATCGCTTGTGGTTGGCTGGAGGATGGAACGGTCAGTCGGCTTGAGGCAGAAAAACGACGGGATGCGGCAATCCGGCAATCGGTAGCTGCCGGCATCCTCGCCGGGCTTCGGTGCATTCGCCATCCTGCGTCTTATTTCCTGTGGTTGCCGCTGGCAAACGAGGTCCGCGCCGACCAGGTGGCTATGGCTCTTATGCGCGACCGCGTCTCCGTCTCGACCGCGGAACCGTTTGCGACATCCGCAAATGTCCCGCATGCTGTCCGTCTGGCCCTCGGATCCGTGGAGCTGGAGTCGCTAAGGGAGGCGCTGGAGAAGGTGAAACGAGTAATCGGTGCGTACTCGTACTAAGCCTCGGAAAGCGGCGAAGATTCCCTGTTTCTACAAGCTACCAATGCGCCGACTGCGGAAACTCGCCTCGCCTGCCAGCTCACCCCGGCCCATCGCCGCAATCACTGCGCCCATAGTGCACATTCCCTGCTGAATCTGCTCGGTCGTCAGGCTGGCATAGCCCAGAACCAACCCGGCAGGCCGAGACTGGCTGTGCGGCTGAGGCCTGGCAAACAACGGTGATACCGGGTAGACGCCCACGTCCTTGCTGCGGGCAGCGGCCACCAGCGCCGGCTCGTCCTGGGGCCGCAGGGACGGCAACCACAGCATCACATGCAGCCCGGCCGCCGTACCGCTGACCTCGGCGTCCCGAGGCAGGTGGCGCGTAATGCCATCCAGCAAGGCCGCACGGCGGCGCTCGTTCTCCCGACGCATGCGCCGCACATGGCGCTCGTAGGCGCCACTTTCGATCAGTGACGCCAGCACACGCTGCTCCAGCACGGGCGCATGGCGGTCCGCCAGCCGCTTGGCCTGCCGGAACACCGACACCAGCTCAGGCGGCAGCACCAGGTAGCCGAGCCGCAGTTGCGGAGACAGCGCCTTGGAGAAGGTGCCGATATAGATCACGCGGCCGTCGGTATCGATCGACTGCAGCGTGTCGATCGGGCGCTGGCCGTAGCGGAACTCGCCGTCATAGTCGTCCTCGATGATCCAGGCGTCATGGCGCTGGGCCCATTGCAGCAGGTCCAGGCGCCGGCCGATCGGCAGCACGCCCCCCAGTGGGAACTGGTGCGAAGGCGTTACGTACGCCAGGCGGACACGATCGCCCCGGGGAAGGCTGGCGGTATCCAGGCCATGCCCGTCCACTGGCGTGGCCAGGCACTTGGCGCCGGTGGCCTCGAAGCAGCGCCTCGCTATCAGGTAACCCGGGTCTTCGAAGACGAAAGCATCACCGGCATCGAGCAGCAGCCGGGCGCACAGGTCGATGGCCTGCTGCGAGCCATGCACCACCACGATCTGCTCGGCCTCGCAGGCAAGTCCCCGGGCACGCCGCAAATATCCCTGGAGGGCGCGTCTCAGCGACGCGTCACCTTCGGGCGGGGCGTAGTACAGGCTGTTTTGCTGACGCAGCAGTTCGGCCTGGTACGCACGCCGCCAGGCCAGGATTGGAAAGTCCCGGGAAGCCACCGCGCCATACAGGAAGTCGAAGCGAACCGGTTCGGCCTGAGGCAGTCCCGGCATGCCGGATCCCGCCACGCGGCGCGCGAACTCGGACAGGGTTGGGGCAGATTTGGCACGCCGGCCCGCGGCCACCCCGGTGGGTGCCGGCGCCACGAGCGGGCTGGCGATCCGGGCCGCCCGCCCCATGGACGTGACGAGAAAGCCCTCGGCCGCGAGTTGTTCGTAGGTGGCGGTGACGGTGGTGCGCGACACCCCCAGCTCGGCCGCCAGGGCTCGCGTGGACGGCGCCCGTGCTCCCGGGTAGAGCGTGCCGTCTGCGATCTGAGCGCGCAGCAGGCCGTAGATGCGGCGTCCCGCCCCCGTGGCTCCAGGACGGTTACCGGTCGGCTGGCGAGACTGGCCCATAAAAAATCCTGAAAACTGGACCTTCCGATTGTGCCAGTTGTTGGCGAAAGTATCGATGTTTCCATCGCCCCCTGGTTCGCCCACCATGTACATCCCTGCCCACTTTGCTGAAAACCGACCAGAGGAACTCGCCCGCATCATCCGCGAGCACCCGCTGGGGATGCTGGTCACACAAGGAAGCGACGGGCTGGATGCCGACCACATCCCGTTCGAGTTCGATGCCGGCGAGGGAACGCACGGCGTACTCACAGCCCACGTGGCCCGTGCCAACACGCTCTGGCAGCGCTGCCCCACGGGCACGCCGGTCATGGTCGTGTTTCGCGGCGCAGAGGCCTACATCTCGCCCAACTGGTACCCGAGCAAGCATGAGGCGCACCGCCAGGTGCCGACCTGGAGCTACGAGGTGGTACACGCGCATGGCACGCTCGCCGTGCATGACGACGAGCGCTTCGTTCGCCGTCTCGTCGCGCGCCTGACACGGCGACATGAGGCGGCTGAACCAAAGCCCTGGAAGATGGGGGACTCCGCGCCCGAGTTCATCGACAGCATGCTGCGCAACATCGTTGGCATCGAGATCGCCATCAATTCGCTGGTGGGCAAGATCAAGCTCAGCCAGAACAGGGAGCCGCGTGATCGCCTCAGTGCCGCCAACACCCTGGAGGTGCGGGGGTACGGCGAACTGGCGCAGTCCATGCGCAAGGCTGGATGAGTAAGCGGCCATTGAAATCCGTGCATGACTGGCCCGGTCCGGGCAAAGCAACACTTCACCATTGAAGACCCCCCACACCATGTCATTCATCCCCTTCCTGATCGCTGCCGTCGTTCTTGCCATCACCCCTGGTCCGGGCATCGCCTATGTCGTTGCCCGAACGGTGGCTGGCGGCCGATCAGAGGGCTTGGCTTCATGCTTCGGCACCGGCCTTGGAGGGTTGCTCCATGTGTTCGCGGGGACCTTGGGCCTGTCGCTGGTCATTGCCCAGTCCGCCATGGCGTTCAACCTGCTCAAGTACCTTGGTGCGGCCTATCTGGTGTACCTGGGTATTCGCATGTTGATGCGCAAGGAACAGCCGATCACGGTCGATGCCGTGCCGTCTCAAGGTGGGCGCCGCGCCCTGGTCGAGGGCGTCGTGATCGAGGTCCTGAATGTCAAGACCGCACTATTCTTTCTGGCGTTCCTGCCGCAGTTTGTCTCGCCGGGCGAACCCCTGATGCCGCAGCTAGCGCTGCTGGGCAGCACTTGCGTTGCGCTCAACACGCTGGTGGACGTTGTTGCAGTGTTTGCCGCTCATCGTTTGCTCAAGTCTGGCGCCGCCCGCACGGCACGCGCCCGATTGATGACCCGTGTGTCGGGTGTCACGATGCTGGGCCTGGGCGCCTTCCTGGCGCTGGCTCGGCGCGACGCATAAATATGGGCAGTTCGGCTAAAAGTAGCTCTCGATTACCTCAAGACGCGGGCAAAAAGCGTCGCCGCCTAGCGCGCTGGTGCTGACCGAAGGAAGCCGGACGAAATCTCCCCCGCCAACAGCGGCGGCTACTTCGTCGAGCCGACCGTGTTCGACGGTGTGACCAACGGCATGCGCGCAATCAGGCTGGGGGCGCGAATTCGGGCAAGAGTCGATCGACGCCTACACCCAGGTCAAGGCAGTGATGCTGAGGATGTAGGCGCCCCGCCGCGCCAGCCCTTCTTTCACAAGGACATTTCCGGGTCAGTTCACGAGCAACGCGGCCTACGGCGTCGAGATGCCGGTGCGCCCTTGGGCCCCGCCATCGGCAGGTGACCCTTGGGCAAACGAACGCGAAGCTCGCCGCAGCGTCAATCGTCCAGCAGCGACACGTCACGCACCGCGCCCTTGTCGGCCGACATGACCAGCTTGGCGTAGGCCTTGAGGGCGGCGGACACCTTGCGTGGACGCGGCTTGGCGGGCTTCCACCCCTTGACGTTCTGCTCCTCGCGGCGGCGCGCCAGTTCCTCGTCGGACAGCAGCACGTCGATCGTGCGGTTGGGAATGTCGATGCGGATCTTGTCGCCATCGCGCACGAGGCCGATGGCGCCGCCGGCCGCCGCCTCGGGCGAGCAGTGGCCGATGGACAGGCCCGAGGTGCCGCCCGAGAAGCGGCCATCCGTCAGCAGCGCGCAGGCCTTGCCCAGGCCCTTGGACTTGATGTAGCTCGTGGGGTAGAGCATCTCCTGCATGCCGGGGCCGCCCTTGGGGCCTTCGTAGCGCACGATCACCACGTCGCCGGCCTTGACCTTGTCGTTGAGGATGTTCTCCACCGCCTCGTCCTGCGATTCGGTGACGTGGGCCGTGCCCTCGAACACGAGGATACTCTCGTCCACCCCGGCGGTCTTCACCACGCAGCCGTCGAGCGCGATGTTGCCCGTAAGCACCGCCAGACCGCCTTCCTTGGAGAAGGCGTGCTCGTAGGAGCGGATGCAACCCTCGGCGCGGTCCAGGTCCAGGCTGGGCCAGCGGGTGTTCTGGCTGAATGCCACCTGCGTGGGAATACCCGCCGGGCCGGCCAGGTAGAAGTTCTTGACGGCTTCGTCCTGCGTGCGGGTGATGTCCCACTGCTCCAGGGCATCCTTGAGCGTGGCGGCGTGCACCGTAGGCACGTCGGTGTGCAGCTTGCCCGCGCGCTCCAGCTCGCCCAGGATCGCCATGATGCCGCCCGCGCGGTGCACGTCCTCGATGTGGTACTTGTTGGTGTTGGGCGCCACCTTGCACAGCTGCGGCACGACGCGCGAGAGGCGGTCGATGTCGGTCATGGTGAAGTCGATGCCCGCCTCGCGCGCGATCGCCAGCAGGTGCAGGATGGTGTTGGTCGAGCCGCCCATGGCGATGTCCAGCGTCATGGCGTTCTCGAACGCCTTGAAGCCCACCGCGCGCGGCAGGATGGACCCGTTCTCCTGCTCGTAGTACTGGCGTGCCAGCTCCACGATGCGGCTGCCGGCGCGCTTGAAGAGCTGCTCGCGGTCTGCGTGCGTGGCCACCACCGTGCCGTTGCCCGGCAGCGACAGGCCCAGCGCCTCGGTGAGGCAGTTCATGGAGTTAGCCGTGAACATGCCCGAGCACGAGCCGCAGGTGGGGCAGGCGGAGCGCTCCACCTCGGCGACGTCGGCGTCGGAATAGGCACTGTCGGCGGCGATCACCATGGCGTCCACCAGGTCGAGCTTTTTGAACTCCATGGCCTTGGTGATGGGGTTGGCCAGGCGCGTCTTCCCGGCTTCCATGGGGCCGCCGGAGACGAAGATCACCGGGATGTTGAGCCGCATGGCAGCCATGAGCATGCCCGGCGTGATTTTGTCGCAGTTGGAGATGCACACCATGGCGTCGGCGCAGTGCGCGTTGACCATGTACTCCACCGAGTCCGCGATGATGTCGCGGCTGGGCAGTGAATACAGCATGCCATCGTGGCCCATGGCGATGCCGTCATCGACCGCGATGGTGTTGAACTCCTTGGCCACGCCGCCCGCGGCCTCGATCTCGCGCGCGACGAGTTGGCCCAGGTCCTTCAGGTGCACGTGTCCAGGCACGAACTGGGTGAACGAATTGACCACCGCAATGATTGGCTTGGAAAAATCTTCGTCTTTCATGCCAGTGGCGCGCCACAGGGAGCGCGCCCCTGCCATGTTGCGGCCGGCGGTGGAGGTCTTGGAACGGTATGCGGGCATCGTGTTGCTAAAGAAATATCGCAGAAAGGAAGCGGGCCACGGGAATATAGGCCCCTCGCGCGCCCTTGCGAACAACCTCTTGAGCTGCGCTCTGGGCAAAGGCGGCATTATCCCACACCCCTCGGTCTGTCAAACCGCGACGCACCTGCCCGCCTGAGCCATGAGGAAAAACAGGCCGCGCGCCCAAAGGTGGTGAGGATTGGTGGTGAGAAGCGCCCGTAGGATGGCATGTTCCTCGGTTTGCGTTCCGGTCAGATGGACATCACCGCGTCATGCCAATGCGCCAGCTACGTACCTGCCTTCGGGACAGCGCACACTGCATCAAACCTATCGGCCGATAACTGGCCTGCCAGCAACACTCTTCCCCGCAGGGCTTCGGGAGACAAATAAGAATGAGCCGGGAGGCATCAGTGGTGGATATACCTCCACGGGGGTGCCGCCTCCGCGTCCGGACGGGTAGCCCCGGAGGCGGCAGGCAAGTTACGCAGGGGCAAAGCAGTAGGTACAGATCTTGTTCCCGTCGGGATCACGGACATACGCCGCATACGCGGGTCACCGGCTTGCTGGCAGTTGAACGGCCGAAACTGGGACCTAGCAGATGCCTGATGAGCGCGATCCAGGTCGGTTATTCGCGAGTGATCATTGAGCCGCACGTCGACGTAAGCGCTGTTCACCAACAGCGTTGGTTGCCATCATCGGCCTCACGGTCTCGGGCATGGGCATCAGCTACCTGCCCAGGAAGTGCCTTGCACCGATGGTCGATTCTGGTGCGCTGGAGGTTCTTACGGTGAGCCCCGCGTTGCCGCCGGCGCCGTATGCCGCCATCTGCAAGAGCGACAGGAAGAGCATGCTTGTATCGGCCATCGCCGCGCTAGCTCAGGAGAACTGCGATTTCGGCCAGATGTTCCAGACCGGGTGAGAAATGCCACATTCATCCACGCCGCCCCGGGTGTATGCTTCGAGCCTACTCCTGGGGCGGTTCATTTCGTATCACCAGTTCCATGAACCCTGAACTCAGGTCGTACTCCCGGGAGAAACGATGTTCGGGAAGAAGCGCCAGCAATATCTCCGCGGTTGTACGGACCGTGCAACCGCGTGCCACATGACCACCAAACACGCGACCGCGCGGGTCGGCAACCGACATGTGCAGGTGCGCTCCATCAGCTGATATGGACCCGGCGAGCGTCAGTATTTCCAGACTGTCACGCAGCTCGGTAGGATCCTCGTCCCCGGCAAATCGCAATTGGGCAACGCTGAGGCTCCCGATGCCCTGGATTACGAAGGCCGCACGCAACCTGAGCTGACGCAGCACGTCTTCGAGTGCGACACGCAGATCGGCGCCGGGAGCGAGGCGCAGAGGATGTGCTTGCATCGCGCGGTTCCAGGTAGGGGGCTCCGTGACAGGTTAAGGCGAATTGAGATCGATCGCAATCGAGCGCCAGCACTCGCGCATAACAGGCGTCGTAGGGGCGACAAACGGGCAACTGGGGAGGTTCGGCATCGTGCCGGGTCCGGCCAGTGACCTTTGTCGCCGGCAGCCAGAATGTGACCCATGGCGGAACACGCCGACGCGTTGCCGTGCCGGGAACATGATCCTGGCCATTGACTATGGAGTGCAAATGCCTCTGCCCCTTCTGCTCCGTTGCAGCGACCTCAAGCAAACGCGAGAGTTCTATGAATCCGTGCTCGCGTTCAGTGTTAGTGAATCAGCAGAGCATACGATCACGGTCGAAAAGCACGGCTAGTCTCCCCTTCCGCGGCATCACGGTGGGCGGCATCCTTCTTGGCGCCGTGCGCCCCGTGCATATACTGACATCATCCTCGACCGTTCGCCGCATCGCCAACCTGGGCGGTGGCGACGGTTGATGCCAACGCGCCGCGCGCTCAGGCATGTACCCTCGATTGACCCGGCCGGGCATCCGGATGCCGTCGGTGAACCAGCCATGGAGACGATGATGGATAAAGACGATCACCCGAAGCCGTTCTACAGATCCCTCTACTTCCAGGTCATCACCGCCATTGTCATCGGCGTCATCCTCGGCCATTTCTATCCGCAGACGGGCGAGGCGATGAAGCCGTTGGGTGATGGCTTCATCAAGCTGATCAAGATGATCATCGCGCCGATCATCTTCTGCACGGTCGTGGTGGGCATCGCCGGCATGGAGGACATGAAGAAGGTCGGCAAGACCGGCGGGCTGGCGCTGCTGTACTTTGAGATCGTGAGCAGCATTGCGCTGTTGGTCGGCCTGTTGATCATCAACATCGTCAAGCCCGGCGCCGGCATGAACGTCGACGTAGCCACCCTCGACACGAAGGGCATCGCCGCCTACACCGAGCCCGGCAAGATGCAAGGCACGGTCGATTTCCTGCTGCACGTGATCCCGAACACGGTGGTGGATGCCTTTGCCAAGGGTGAGATCCTCCAGGTGCTGCTGTTCGCGGTGATGTTCGGTTTCGCGCTGCACAGGTTCGGCGGCCGCGGCACGCTGGTGTTCGACTTTATCGAGAAGTTTTCACACGTGCTGTTCACCATCGTCGGCTACATAATGAAGGTCGCGCCGATTGGCGCCTTCGGCGCCATGGCCTTCACCATCGGCAAGTACGGCGTGAGCTCGCTGCTGCAGCTTGGCCAGCTGATGGCGACCTTCTACGCCACCTGCTTGCTTTTCATCTTCGTCGTGCTGGGCACCATCGCGCGGCTGCATGGCTTCTCGATCTGGAAGTTCATCAAGTACATCAAGGAGGAACTGCTGATCGTGCTGGGCACGTCGTCGTCGGAATCCGTGTTGCCGCGGATGATGGCCAAGCTGGAGAACCTGGGCGCCCGCAAGTCCGTCGTCGGACTGGTGATCCCGACTGGCTACTCCTTCAACCTGGATGGAACCTCTATCTACCTGACCATGGCGGCGGTGTTCATCGCCCAGGCAACCAACACCGACATGAGCCTGACGCAGCAGATCACCCTGCTCGGCGTGCTGCTGCTGACCTCCAAGGGCGCCGCCGGCGTCACGGGGAGTGGCTTCATCGTGCTGGCGGCCACGCTTTCGGCGGTGGGGCATGTTCCGGTGGCGGGGCTGGCCCTGATCCTCGGCATTGACCGCTTCATGTCGGAGGCGCGCGCCCTGACCAACCTGATCGGCAACGGCGTGGCCACGGTGGTGGTGGCGAAATGGACCGGCGACCTCGATATCGAGCGGATGCGGCGCAGGCTTGATGCCGAGTCGGACATTGAGGCCGACGAGCCGGAAGTGGTGCTCGACCAAGTCGCGACCCATATGCCGGTCGCCGACACCACGGTAAGCCGGTGAGCGGCAGCGCGCAAACACACATCACCACAAAGCGGGCTGTGGCCACTACCTGGTCGCGCCCTTTTGAATGTCTTAGTGCCTCGAAGCTAGCTCATCGCGCGATGGGCAGGTAAAGGCTCACCGTCAATTTCGACCGGTGAGCCAGCGTTATTTCAACGATCAATTTGAGGATGAGTTCCGGCCCAGCCGTGCCGCCTCTATCGCGGCGATGTCGATTTTTTTCATCGTCATCATCGCCTCGAATGCGCGCTTGGCCGCTGCGCGATCTGGGTCGGTTATCGCCGCGGTGAGGGCGCGCGGGGTGATCTGCCATGACAAGCCCCACCGGTCCTTGCACCAGCCGCATTCGCTTTCCTGGCCGCCATTGCCGACAATCGCATTCCACAATCGGTCGGTTTCGGCCTGGTCGTCCGTCGCGATCTGAAAAGAGAAGGCCTCGTTGTGCTTGAAATGCGGGCCGCCGTTCAGCCCGAGGCAGGGAATGCCGGCGACGGTGAACTCGACCGTCAGGACATCGCCCTGCTTGCCGTCGGGATAGTCGCCCGGTGCGCGGTGGACGGCGCGGACAGCGCTGTCGGGAAATGTTTCGGCGTAGAAGTTTGCGGCGTCAAGGGCGTCGCCGTCGTACCACAAACAGATCGTGTTCTTGCTACTCATTCTGTGTCTCCTGGAAAGTTGAGCACCGGGCATCCGCCACCGTCAAAACAACTCCAATCGTCCACATCGGGTGACCTTGGCCTGTCGAATGAGACCGATGCCGTTGTCGAGACTCCAATGTCTCACACTCTCGCGGCGGGCGCAGGCAGCTTGAAGGGTGAACCCTTGTCGCGAAGGGCTGTAATTCGGCCATCGAATCCGATGGCCGAAATGACCGCTTAGGGTCGTTCGGAGGCTTTGCAGCAGGCCGGACTGTATCGCGAGATCAAAGCGATCCTTACCGCCGGCGCCGCCCAGCTTCAGTCCCTTGTTGCCATGGATCAGCGGCAACTGCTTTGGCGGTGCCCCTAAACGGCGCCGTGGCGCCTTAACGCAATGCCATGGCGGGCCAGGCATTTCCTCAAGTCGTCAGGCTGGAGGAAGGGCTCTGCCTCTTTCTTGCGCCAGGGTACGCGATATCCCGGATGAATGGAAATCTCCGTGACACCGGCCGGTAGCACGTCGGGGATCCTCTGATGCCAGTCGGTGCCGCGCGTATCCGCGCCAATGTAATAGTCCGGGTAGCGCAAGCCCCGGAACTGCTGGAGCAGGAGCTTGTTCATCGCGCCGCGCCGCTGCTTGTCGGGATACAGGTTCTGGGGCCGGCGAACCCAGTGGATACCGAAGTGTTGCATCTCCTTCTTGATAGCGCGAATCACGAACGGGAGCTTGTGCAGGTGAAAATGCCCGTCGACATGGCTTACCTTGACGCCATGGTCCAACAACTCAGTCAACTGGTGGCGAAACTCGGTCCGGATATCGCGCTCCCAAAGCAGACCAAACATGCCGCGAAAGCGCTGTGCACGTTCGTTTCGGAACGTCCCATCCGAATGGCACAGCGAACGGCGGTGGCCAGAGAGGGGTCGGCCTTCCGCGAGATTGAGGTGCAGGCCGAAGGAGAACCGCTTCCTGTTCTGCTTGGCGTAGTCGTACGCGAGGGCTGATGCAGGCATGCCGGCGAGGATGGTGGCACTGGTCAACAGGCCGCCCTCAAAGCAGGAAACCGTGGCGTCGAATGTATCGTCATTGTAGCCAAAGTCGTCGGCATTCACGATCAGGCTTCGCATGGTCTGGCGCTCCGGGTTCGTTTGGATAAATGGCACATGGCGTGCATCACAGCGTAATTATTGGCGCTGCGGCGGGCACCATCAACGGCGCTGAGTGTGATGCCATACATTTATGCCAGCCCTGATTGCATTATTTTCAATACAATAAGAGCCAGCACAGCTGCCGCCAGGAGTGCTACGCCGGCGCCCCGTCTTCGCGCAGCCACACGATGAACTCGGCGCCCTGCCCCACCTCGCTCTCCACGGTGATGCGGCCGCCATAGCGCTCCACCAGCGCAAAGCTGATGGACAATCCGAGGCCGGTTCCCATCTGCTTCTTGGTGGTGAAGAACGGATTGAACAGATTGGGCAGGTCTTCTTCGCTGATGCCGCGGCCCGTGTCGCGAACATGCAGCGTCACGCCGTGCCCTTCCCAGTCCCGCGTGGCCAGCGTGAGCGTGCCGCCCTCGGGCATGGCGTGGATGGCATTGGTCAGCAGGTTGACGACCACCTGCTGCAGCTCGCCGCGACTGATGCGCACGTGGCGCGTGGCCTGCCAGTCCTGCTCGATCCGGATCTCCGGCCCCTTGATCAGGTGCCGGACCAGGTCCAGGCAACCGGCCGCGACTTCGCCCACGTCCAGCCGCTCCATATTTCCGGCGAACTCCTCCGGCCGGATGAACTGCAGCAGCCGGTTGGTCAGCAGGTAGATGCGCCGCACCTGCTCGTCGATCAGCCGGAGCTCGTGCCGGACCGGCTCCGCCGCCGGGCCGAGGATCTCGCGGGCCACGTCAAGGTTGCCCTGGATCACCGCGATCGGATTGTTGATCTCATGGGCCACGCCCGCCGTAAGCTGTCCTGCGACCGCCAGCTTCTCCGACGTGATCAGTTGCTGCCGGGTGGCCCGCAACACGGTGTTGGCATCCTCCAGCTCCCGGGTGCGTTCGGCCACCTTGCGATCGAGCGAGTCGGCCCAGTCCCTGAGCTCGGCATTGCGCTGCTGCAGGTCCGACAGCAACTGGTCGAACTGGCCGGCGAGCTGGCCCAGCTCGTCCTCGCTGCCCACCGGGCCTACGCGTGCCTCGGCATTGCCGGCCTTGAGCGCGCGCATGGTGCCGACCATCCGCGTCATCGGCGTGAACACACGCCTGGCCCACAGCAGCGAGAACAACGCTCCCGCCACGGCCAGCAACAGGAACAATCCCACCAGCACGCCCAGCGCCAGGTCCTTGGCCTGGCTGATCGGCCTGGCCAGGTAGCCCACGTAGAGCATGCCGATGCGCTGGCCACGGCTGTCCGCGATCGGCTCATAGGCGCTCATGTACCGGTCGTTGACGACGAAGGCCAGGTCGAGCCATTTCTCGCCGCGCAGCAGCACCTTGTCGCGTACCTCGCGGGAGACCCGCGTCCCCAGCGCGCGTTCGCCATGGAACAGCCGCACGTTGGTGGCAATGCGCGTGTCGTCCAGGAACAGCGTCGCCGTGCCCTGGCTGCCCCGGGGCAGGGATTCCGGCTGGTAGACCAGCGCGTTGATCGTGTCGATAAAGCCGAGGTTGTTGTTCAGCAGCGTGCCGCCGTGCAGGATTGCCACCAGTGCGCCCGCTTCATCGAACACCGGCGCCGCCGCGTGCACCACCATGCCGCGGGTTTCCAGGGTCCTGTCGGTGGGCGCCGCATTGGCTGTGGGGCGCAGCGCCACCTGTGCGCGTCGGGCAAGGTCGCCAGAAACGGCAGCCAGCTGCGCGGCGGACCACGCATCCGTGGCGGCCTCCGCGCGGCCGGCCGTGGCACTGGCCACCACGCGCCAGGCGGCGTAGTCCGTACCCGCGGCACTGGCCGGCGCAGCGGCAAGCAGCCGCCCTTGCGGATCGAGCAACTGCAGGAAATCGAGCCCGTGCGTGCGCCGCGCTTCGGCCAGGATGCCGGGCATGGCGCCGCCGCGGCCAAGGCCATTCACCAGCGCATGCGACCTGGCCTCCTGCAGGACCCGGTCCTCCACACCGCCGACCATATGCTCGAAGTACTCGTGGGCGACCAGCAGGTCGCTGTTGACCTTGTACGTCAGCAGCGCCTGGAACACCCGATCGCCCCATAGCGCCATCAGCAGCAGCAGTGCCACCAGCGCCACCAGCAAGGGCGCGATGACAATGGAGACGAGCTTGGCGCGCAACGAGGCGCGATAACGACGCAGCAGCCCGGCCGGGCCAAGCGGGCGAATGAGGCTCAAGGACGCAGGCCCCACTGCAGGCATTTCCGGTCCAGCGTGCGGCGCGAGATGCCCAGCCGGCGCGCGGCTTCCACCCGGTTGCCGCCCTCCGCCGCCAGCACCTGCAGGATGTGCAGCCGTTCCACCGTCTCCAGCAGCGTGGCTTCATCCGCCGGCGTGGCCGTGCCCTCCCCGGCCGCTGCCAGCAGGCTGGCCTGCGCCGGATCGGCCGGCTGCGCCAGCAGTTCAACCGGGTATTCGCCCAGGATCAAGGCCCGCTCCACCAGGTTGCGCAGTTCGCGCGCATTGCCTGGCCAGTCGTAGCCCTTGAGCAGGCGCGCCAGCGAAGGCGACAGCGGCACCATGGGCAGCCCGAGCTGGGCGGACAACTGCTCCGAGAAATGCTCAGCCAGCGGCACGATGTCTTCCGGGCGCGTGCGCAACGGCGGGATCGCGACGGATACCACGTCGAGCCGGTAGTACAGGTCCTGGCGGAAGCGCCCGGCGGCGACCTCGTTGGCCAGGTTGCGGTTGCAGGCCGCGACGATGCGCACGTCCACGGCGATCTCGCGCTCGGTACCGAGCGGCCGGATGCGCCGGTCCTCGATCACCCGCAACAGCTTGGCCTGCATGGCCAGTGGCAGCTCCGAGATCTCGTCCAGGAACAGCGTGCCGCCGTCGGCATAGAGGAACAGGCCGTGGCGTGCCCCGGCCGCCCCGGTGAAGGCGCCCTTGGCGTGGCCGAACAATTCGCTTTCGACGATCTCGGGCGCCATCGCACCGCAATTCAGCGGCACGAACTGGCCCTGCCGGCCGCTGAGCCGATGCAGCTCGCGCGCCACCACTTCCTTGCCGGTGCCGGACTCGCCCGTCACCAGCACCGTCGACGGCATCGGTGCCACCCGTGCCACCAGCGCCATCACCTTCTTCATGGCTTCCGATTCGCCGATGAAGTCCTTGTGGATGGTGTACTTGTCCAGCTCGCGGCGCAGCAGGTAGTTCTCGCGCGCGAGCCGGGTCCGGTCGAAGCAGCGCCGGATGGCGTTGAGCATCTGGTCGACGCGGAACGGCTTGACGACAAAGTCCGCTGCGCCCGAGCGTAGCGCGGCGATGGCCGTGTCCATGTCGGCGAAGGCGGTCATCAGGATGACATCGGCGGGGTTGCCGGCTGCGCGCAGCGCCTTGAGCCACTCCATCCCACTGGCACCGGGCAGCGCCACATCCAGCAGGATCAGGTCGAAATGGCGTTGCTCCAACAGCGCGGCGCCTGCTTCGGCGCTGTCAGCCGTCACCACGCTGTCCACCTTGCCTTCCAGCGCCCGGGACAGGAACGAACGCATGCCGGCCTCGTCGTCCACCACCAGGATCGTGCGGCGCTGCCAGTTGTCGGATTCGGCTGCGTTGGTTTGTCGTTCGCTCATCACTTTGGCTGTTACGGCCCGGTCAGGGCGAAGGAGCAGTCTAGCGACAGTGCGCTATTCGGCAGTATTGGGAGTAAACCGAGCCAGCCTTCGATGCCGCGGCCCGGAGATGGACAGTTTGGCCCGCGCGCCGGGCCGCTGCCTGGACATTTTGTCCATGGCCTCGCCTCACCGCGCGGGCTACGCGCTGCAAGCCGTTGACGGCAAACGGAATCCGCCATGGGCATGGCCCTTGCTCAACGATGCGCACCCAGCCCATCGCACCCGACGAAAGAAGAGGCTGCCACTTCCAGGTAGGAGACAAGTTCATGTCATATCCCGCGCAAGCGCAAACGCCATCGCAAAAGTCCCAACACGCATCGCCATCCCGGCCAACGTCGCGGCCGTCGCCCTTCTCCAAAGAAGCCATCATCGCCCGTCCCGGCTTCAACCGCTGGATGGTGCCACCTGCCGCGCTGGCGGTGCACCTGTGCATCGGCCAGGCCTACGCCTTCTCGGTCTTCAATGAACCGCTGACCCGGATCCTCGGCGTCACGCAATCCGCGCCGGGCGACTGGCAACTGACCACGCTGGGCTGGGTGTTCTCGCTGGCGATCTTCTTCCTGGGCATCTCGGCCGCCTTTGCCGGCAAGTGGCTGGAGAAGGTCGGGCCGCGGCGCACCATGTTCACGGCGGCGTGCTGCTTCGGCGGCGGGTTCCTGGTTTCGGCGCTGGGTATCTGGTTGCACCAGATCTGGCTGCTGTACCTGGGGTACGGCGTGCTGGGAGGGATCGGGCTCGGGCTGGGCTACGTTTCCCCGGTCTCCACGCTGATCCGCTGGTTCCCGGACCGCCGCGGCATGGCCACCGGGCTGGCGATCATGGGCTTCGGCGGCGGCGCGATGATCGGCGCGCCGCTGTCCGTCGCCCTGATGAACTACTTCAAGAGCGCAACCAGCGCGGGCGTGGCGCAGACCTTCCTCGTCATGGGCGTGGTCTACTTCATCTCGATGTCGCTTGGCGCGCTGGCCATCCGCATCCCTGCCCCGGGCTGGGCGCCCGCGGGCTATGTCCCCACCGCCAAGGCCGGCAAGATGGTCACGCACGCCAACGTGCACATCGACCAGGCGCTGAAGACGCCGCAGTTCTACCTGCTCTGGCTGATCCTGTTCCTGAACATCACGGCCGGCATCGGCGTGCTGGGCCAGGCGGCCGTGATGATCCAGGAAACCTTCAAGGGGAGCATTACCGCCGCGGCCGCGGCCGGCTTCGTCGGGCTGCTCAGCATCGGCAACATGACCGGGCGCTTCCTGTGGAGCTCCGCCAGCGACTACTTTGGCCGCAAGACCACCTACGCCATCTTCTTCGCCTGCGGCGCCGCGCTCTACCTGGCCGTGCCGGCCATCGGCGCGTCCGGCAACGTGGCCCTGTTCGTGGCCTGCTACTTCCTGATCCTGACCATGTATGGCGGCGGCTTCAGCACCATTCCCGCCTACTTGGCCGACATGTTCGGCACGGCCTACGTCGGTGGCATCCATGGCCGCCTGCTGACCGCCTGGGCCGCCGCCGGTATCGCCGGACCAGCGCTGGTGAACTACATCCGCGAGCACAAGCTGGCATTGGGCGTGCCCAGGTCAGAGGTCTATGTCGATACCCTGCACATCATGGCGGGCCTGCTGGTGGCGGGCTTCGTCTGCAACCTGCTGATCCGGCCGGTGCATGCGCGGCATCACCTGCGCGAAGCGACCAGCGCAGCCTGAATGCATCCTCTGCCGTCAATACACAGGAACACCCAACCATGCACAACGACCGCACTTTCGGCAAGACCATGCTGCTGCTCGCGTTCTGGGCCTACGTGCTTATCCCGCTGGGCGCGGGGATCTGGTCGACCCTCGGGAAGGCCATGACCCTGTTTAGCTGAGCACCCGCGCCGGGCCCCGGATCGTCGATACGGCGGGGTCCATCCATGACTGTGATCCTGTGCAATCGCGCCATCTGTACTGGTGGCGCGATTGCGCATGGCAAGTGCGGCTCACCAACGCAAACTGAGCTTCAGCGGTTGCGCCAGAACTGTATCCCTCGCAGGCAGGCTGTCATCCGTACATTGTCCGTAGTGTCGCGCGACACGCCGTCGTGCCGGCGGCAACCCCACGGAGAGCACATCGATGCACGGACTCACAGCGCTGGAACTCGCTCGAATCCAGTTCGGATTCACGGTTTCCTTTCACATCCTTTTTCCTGCCATCACGATCGGGCTGGCATGTTTCCTGGCGTTCCTGGAAGCGCGCTGGCTGCGCACCCAGGACACCGTATACCGGACCCTGTACCAGTTCTGGATCAAGATCTTCGCCCTGAACTTCGGCATGGGGGTCGTTTCCGGCCTGGTCATGGCCTATGAGTTCGGCACCAACTGGTCGTTCTTCTCGCAGTTTGCCGGGGGCATCACCGGCCCGCTGCTGACCTACGAGGTGCTGACCGCCTTCTTCCTGGAAGCGGGTTTCCTCGGCGTGATGCTGTTCGGCTGGAGCCGCGTCGGTCCGGGGCTGCATTTCTTCTCCACCGTGATGGTCGCGCTCGGCACCATCATTTCCTCCACCTGGATCCTGGCTTCCAACAGCTGGATGCATACGCCCGCGGGCTACGCCATCGTCGCCGGCAAGGTGGTGCCTACCGACTGGCTGGCCGTGATCTTCAATCCCTCGTTCCCCTACCGCCTCGCGCACATGGTCATCGCCGCGCTGCTGTCCACGGCACTGTTCGTGGCGGCATCCTCGGCCTGGCAGTTGCTGCACGACCGCGCCGTACCCGCCGCCCGCACGATGCTGTCGATGGCGCTGTGGATGGTGCTGGTCACGGCGCCGCTGCAGGCGGTGGTGGGCGACGCCCACGGCCTGAACACGCTGGAGCACCAGCCCGCCAAGATCGCGGCGCTGGAGGGGCACTGGAACACCGCCGCCAGGGACGACAAGGGCGGGTTTCCGCTGATCGTCTTCGGCATCCCGGACATGGAACGCGAGGAAACGCGCTACGCCATCGAGATCCCGCGCCTTGGCAGCCTGATCCTCACACACAGCCTTGACGGGCAGATCCGCGGCCTGAAGGACTTCCCGAAGGAAGACCGCCCCAATGCCACCGTGCTGTTCTTCACCTTCCGCGCCATGGTCGGCCTGGGCGTGCTGATGATCCTGTTCGGCCTGCTTGGATGGGTACTGCGCCGCAACGGCGTCGTGTACCGGTCCCGCGCGTTCCTGCGGTTCGCCGTGCTGATGGGGCCCACCGGCCTGATCGCGCTGCTGGCCGGCTGGATGACCACCGAGATCGGCCGCCAGCCGTGGGTGATCTATGGACTGATGCGCACCAGCGATGCCGTTTCCGCGCATGCGGCGGGCCCGGTCGCGCTGTCGCTGGCGCTGTTCGTGGTGGTCTATTTCATCGTCTTCGGCGTGGGCATCCGCTACATGCTCAAGCTGGCGAGCGCCGGCCCCGTGGCTGACCCGCACCCGCACGAAGTGCCGCCTTCCTACGGGCCGGGCAGCCTCGGTGCCGCTCCTGCCGCCATCACCGCGGCTTCCGCATCCAGCGCCATGGCCCCGCACGGCCAGCGCAAATTCTGAACAGGTGATCGACATGGGCATCAATCTTCCCGTTATCTGGGCCGGCCTGATCTTCTTCGGCGTGATGATGTACGTCATCATGGACGGATTCGACCTTGGCATCGGCATTCTTTTTCCCTTCGTCGGCGACCGTTATGACCGCGACGTCATGATGAATACCGTGGCGCCGGTCTGGGACGGCAACGAGACCTGGCTGGTGCTCGGGGGCGCGGCGCTGCTCGGTGCCTTCCCGCTGGCGTATTCGGTGCTGCTGAGCGCGTTCTACCTGCCGCTGATGTTCATGCTGCTCGGCCTGATTTTCCGCGGCGTGGCCTTCGAGTTCCGCTTCAAGGCCAGCGACCGCAGCCGCCCCTGGTGGGATGCCGCCTTCACGTGGGGCTCGGTGGTCGCCGCGTTCTTCCAGGGCGTGACGCTGGGCGCCTACATCGACGGCATTGCCATGCAAGGCACCACCTACACCGGCGGCGCGCTCGACTGGCTGGCGCCGTTCCCCATCTTCGCGGGCGTGGGCGTGGTGATCACCTACGCTTTCCTCGGGGTCACATGGCTCATCATGAAGACCGAGGGCCGGCTGCAATGGACCATGCTGCGCGTGACCAACGTGCTGACGGGCGTGATGCTGGCGATGATCGCGGCCGTGAGTGTGTGGACACCCCTGACCCACCCCGAAATCGCGCAACGCTGGTTCGCGCTGCCCAACCTGTTCTTCTTCCTGCCGGTGCCGCTGCTGGTGCTGGCCTCGGCCGCCGGCATCTACCGGGCCCTGCGCAGCCGCCCGAACGTGTCGCCATTCCTGTACGCGCTGCTGATGATCTTCATGGGCTATACCGGGCTAGCCATCAGCGTCTGGCCCAACATCATCCCGCCGTCGATCTCGATCTGGGATGCATCGTCCGCCCCGCAAAGCCAGGGCTTCGCACTGGTCGGCACCCTGTTCATCGTGCCGATCATCCTGGCCTACACGTCCTGGTCCTATTACGTGTTCCGCGGCAAGGTCAAGCGCGGGGAGGGGTACCACTGATGGCCAGGATCCTGCGCGCACGGCTGGCGGCCCGCCTTGGCTGGCTGCTGGCACTCTGGCTGGCGGGCGTGGGCACGGTCTTCGCCTGCGCCAGCCTGATGCGGCTGGCGATGCGCGCGGCCGGGCTGGCCAGCTGAAGCCATGCCGCTCTCCCGTGCCACGCTGCCCGCGCGCAATGCGCGCAGCATGCTCGACTTGCTCGCGTCAGCTTGCGCGGGCAGCCCGGGTCCCTTGCCGTGGATGCATTCGCTGAAGGTGTTCGGCGCCGCGATGCTGGCGCTCTACGTGGCGCTGGCGCTCGGCCTGCCGCGGCCCTACTGGGCCATGGCCACGGTCTACCTGGTGTCCAGCCCGCTGGCCGGCGCCACCCATGCCAAGGGCACCTACCGCGTCATCGGTACGCTGCTGGGCGCCGTGTGCGCGGTGGCGCTGGTGCCATTGATGGTCGACGAACCCGTGCTGCTGATGGCGGCGATCGCGTGCTGGACCGGCACTCTGCTCTACCTGTCCTTGCTGGAACCGGCGCCGCGCAACTACATCTGCCTGCTGGCCGCGTATACGCTGCCGATCGTGGCACTGCCGACGGTATCCAACCCGGCGAGCGTCTTCGACATGGCGCTTGCCCGCATCGAGGAAATCGTGATCGGCATCGTCTGCGCCAGCGTGGTCAGCGCGGTGGTGTTTCCCGCCAGAACGACGCCGGCGCTGGCCGCGCGCGCCGGCGCCTGGCTGGTCCACGCCTCGCGCTGGGTCAGCGACATGCTGGTCGCCGGTGCGAGTGCGGCGCAGCGCCATGACAGCTTTAGCCTGCTTGCCGCCGATATCCTGGCGATGGAAACACAGATTGCCCAGCTGTCTTATGAATCCGACGGCGCAGCGACACTGCGGCGCGCACGGGCCCTGCACCAGCGCATGACGGCCATGCTGCCGCTGGTGCTGGCACTTGCCGATGCTGCCAGCGCCTTGCGCCGGCATCCCGCGGGCATGCCCGACACCGTCGCGCAGCGAATGCGCGCCACCTTGGCATGGATCGCCGGCGACCAAGGCGCGTGCCGGCCTGTCCCTTTCCCCTATGCGCCGGGCACGGCACAGACCGAGCCCGCGGACTGGCACGCACAGCTGGTCACGGCTACCAGTACCTACCTCGATGAGCTGACCGACCTCTGGCACGACTGCCGCCTGCTGCAGGCCAGCCTGCGCCAGGGCGGGAACGAGCCCGCCGCCCTGCGCTATCGCGTGGAACCCGCCGGCCAGGCACGGCACCATGATCACGCCCGGCTGCTAATCCGCGCTGCCACGGCTGGCACGGCCACGTTCGTGGCGGGCCTGCTGTGGATGGTGTCGGGCTGGCAGGACGGCGCCGGCCCGGTCGGCCTGGCCGCCCTCGCCAGTTGCTTCATTGCCACCACCGAGGAGCCGCGGCTGGTTGCCGGCCGGGTAATCGCCTGGAGCGTCGCCTGTACGCTGCTGTCCTGGTATTACCAGTTCGTGGTGCTGGCGCTGGCGCATGACTTTGGCTCGCTGGCCGCCCTGCTGTTCGGCCCCTACCTGTTCATCGGCGCGATGACGACGCAGCCGCGCTTCGCGCTGTTCGGGGTGTTGCTGGCGGTCACGGCGGCGTCGTTCCCAGGGCCGCAGCACCTGGATGCCGCCAGTTTTGCGAACATCTTCAACAGCAGCCTGGCGAGCCTGGCAGCGCTGGCCTTCGCCGCATGGTGGGCCGTGCTGATGCAACCCTTCGGCCAGCAGCTGGTGGCGTACCGGCTGGCCAGGGCCAACTGGGACGAGATCGCGCTGGCCGCGCATCCGCGCGCGCCAGTCAACAGCGCCCGGCTGCGCGGGCGCATGCTGGACCGGCTGCTGCGCCAGTGGCCACCATTGACACGCCGGAATAGTCCGACTGGCAAGCAGGCCGACAGCGCCGTCGCCGACTTCCTGGTCGAGTCCGCCGCGCTCGCGCTGCGGCGCGCCTGCGCAACCCTGCCGGCGCCGCGCAGGCGCGCCGTGGAGCGGGTGCTGGCAGGCGTCGCGCGCCACTACCGCCAGTCCGCGCGCGCGGGCCATGCCTCCACGCCCGCGCCGGCCCTGGCCGCGCAGGTCGAAGCAGCCTTCGCGGCACTGCCCGCGACGGGGCACGGCAGCCTCCGCCCGACGCTGGCGGCGCTCGCCACCATCCGGCTTGCCCTGTACCCACAGACCGACGGAGACCGCCATGCACGCCACTGAGTTCGACCTGTACGGCGTATTCGTGCCGGCCACCGTGGTGTGGATGCTGGCCGCGTTCGCCATCACCGCCGGCGTGCGCGCCATGCTCGCCCGGATCGGCTTTTACCGCATCGTGTGGCACCGGTCCCTGTTCAATTTTTCGCTCTACATCCTCGTACTCGGCGCGATCGTCGCGCTCGTCTGGCAGGCTCTATCATGAAACGCAAGCTTTCGCTGCTCGGTACCGCCGCGGTGACCCTGGCGGCCGTTGCCGCCGCGGCGCTGACCGCCTGGCAGCTGTGGCGGTACTACACCGAAGCCCCCTGGACGCGCGACGGCCATGTGCGCGCGGACGTGGTCCAGGTGGCCCCGGACGTCTCCGGCCTGGTCACGGCCGTGCTCATCGGCGACAACGCCCGGGTGCAACGCGGCCAGGTCCTGTTCGTGGTCGACCAGGACCGCTTCACCCTGGCATTGAGGCAGGCGCAGGCTTTGGCGGCATCCACGCGCGCCGCGCTGGTCCAGGCCCGGCGCACCCGGGCGGGCGCCGCCGACACCGTGGCAGCCGCCCTGGCGCGCGTGGAAGAAGCCGACGCAGCAGTGGAAGTGGCAAGGCTCAACCTGGCCCGCTGCCGCGTGGCCAGCCCGGTGGACGGCTACGTCAGCGACCGCCTGCCGCGGGCGGGCGACTTTGCCACCCGCGGCAAGCCCGCCTTGTCGGTCGTGGCCAGCGGCTCGCAGTACGTGGAGGGCTATTTCGAGGAGACCAAGCTGCCCGCGATTCGCGTCGGCAGCGCTGCCGAAGTGCACATCATTGGCCAGCGCGCGCCCCTGCGCGGGCATGTGCAGAGCATTGCGCCCGGCATCGAGGACCAGGACCGCAGCAGCGGGCCGAACCTGCTTCCCAGCGTCAGTCCGACCTTCAACTGGGTACGCCTGGCGCAGCGCATACCGGTGCGCATCGCGCTGGACCAGGTGCCGCCCGGGGTACAACTGATCGTCGGCCAGACCGCCTCGGTCCGCATCCGGGAGCCGCGCGAATGAGGCAGCGCCTGCACCGCCCGAACTGTTCTGCTGCCAGTTCCGCCAATTTGTGCGCCTGCCGGGCAGGCATCCGTCCCTACCATGGACGCCATGGCAGGGGCACCCGGCTGCCGCGCCCCGCCTCCACGCCATTGTCCAGGGAGATTCGCCATGCAAGCCGCGCTTGTGCAAGAAGTGCCCGCCGCCTCCGGCCCCCACAGCCTTGAGGCGCTCGTACCGGACCAGGCATCGGCCGCATGCCGGGACCAGTTGGGCCGTCCGCTGCGCGACCTGCGGCTCTCCGTGATCGACCAGTGCAACTTCCGCTGCACCTACTGCATGCCCAAGGAACGCTTCGGGCGCGACTATCCGTTCCTGTCGCCCCAGCAACGCCTGTCTGATACGGAGCTGCTCGGGATCGTGCGCGCCTTTGTCAGCCTTGGCGTGCAGAAGGTGCGCCTGACCGGCGGCGAGCCGCTGCTGCGCAAGGGTATCGAGTCGCTGGTCAAAGGCATTGCCGCCATGCGCACCCTCGACGGCGGCCAGGTGGAGGTGGCCATGACCACCAATGGCAGCCTGCTCGCCCGCAAGGCCCGCTCGCTGCGGGACGCGGGCCTCGGCCGGGTCACGGTGAGCCTGGACAGCCTGGACGACGGCATCTTCCGCTCCATGAACGACGTGGAGTTCCCGGTCAGGCGCGTGCTGGAGGGGATCGAGGCGGCGTGCGCGGCGGGGCTGGCGCCGGTCAAGGTCAACTGCGTGGTCGAGCGCGGCACCAATGACGCGCAGGTGCTGGCGCTGGTCGAACACTTCCGCGGCAGCGGCGTCACGCTGCGCTTCATCGAATACATGGATGTGGAAGGTCCGAGCGCGTGGTCACAGTCACGCGTGGTCCCCTCCGAAGAGATCCGCGGCATGGTCGAGCGCGCGCATGCGCTGGTGCCGATAGCCCGGCGGGACGGCGAGACCTCCAGCAACTATGCGCTGGCGGACGGCAGCCTGAAGCTCGGCTTTATCTCCAGCGTGTCGCACCCCTTCTGCGGCGATTGCACGCGCGCGCGCGTTTCGGTCGACGGCCGGCTCCACCTGTGCCTGTTCGCCACGCGTTCCGTCGACCTGCGCCGGCACCTGTCTGCCGCCCGTCCGGCCGAAGCCGTGGCCGATGCAATCCGGCAAGCGTGGCAGGCTCGCAGCGACCGCTATTCCGAGCTGCGCGCGACCCGCGTGGCCAGCGGCAAGCGGCAGTACCCCACGGTGCGCATGTCGCTGGTGGGCGGCTGAGCCGCCGGGGCGCAGGTCTCAGGCTGTATCCGGGAAAACTTGCGCGGCAAGCTCCGCACCGGCTTGCGACAGGCTGGCGTGGCCGCGGCCTTCCTCGTCGGTCTCAAAGTCGGCCAGTCCGGCGGCCTGGAGCTGCGTCAGCACGCGCCGCAGCACGCTCATCGGCAGTTGCGCCCGTTTGGCGATCTTGGCGAGCGACCATGGGCTGGCGCCGCCCTCGCGGCCGGCCTGGCACAGGACCTGGAGGACTGCGAGGATGGCGGGATCGATATCAGTGTCTTGCATGGTCCTGGTTGTCCTCATCCGACTGGCGGCCGCGCGCAAGCAGGTGCTGGGCGATCTTGCCCAGCGTGTGCACGGCGGACTCGATGTCTTGCGACCACTCCCCGCTGTAGTTCAGCCGGATGCAGTTGCTGTAAGTGGCGCCGGGCGCGAACATATGCCCCGGTGCAACGGTGATGCGATGCTCCAGCGCGGCGTGGTACATCTCCATGGCATCGATGCCCTCCGGCAACTGCACCCACAGTACATAGCCCCCCGCAGGCCGCGAGGTAGTGGTGCCCTCGGGGAAAAACCGGCGCACTGCAGCGGCCATGATGTTGGCCTGCTGAGCATAGTTCTTGCGCACCCGCCTCAGGTGGAAGTCGTAGCCATCGTTCTTCAGGAACTCCGCGATCGCCAGTTGCGGGATCGCAGGCGTCGTCAGCGTATTGAGGAACTTGAGCCGTTCCACCGCTTCGCGGTAGCGGCCCGGCAGCGCCCAGCCGATCCGGTAGGCATTGGTCAGCGTCTTGGAGAAAGAAGCGCAATGCAGCACGATGCTGGCCGTGTCGTAGGCCTTCAGCGAGCTGGGATGGGCCTCGCCATAGTAGAGCTCGCCGTAGACGTCGTTCTCGATGACCGGGATATCCTTCCCGGTCAGCATGGCCACCAGGCTGCGCTTCTTGTCATCGGGCATCTGGAACCCGAGCGGGTTCTGGAAGTTGGGCATCACCATGCAGGCTTTCACGCCCTTCTCGTCGATCAGTCGCGCCAGCGCGTCGATATCGATCCCCTCCACCGGATCGGTCGCCACCTCGATGGCGCGCATGCCCAGGCGTTCGATCGCATGGAGCATCGCGTAAAAAGTCGGGGACTCCACCGCGATCGTGTCGCCCGGCCTGGCCACCGCCTGCAGGCAGAGGTTGATGGCCTCGGTGGCACCGATCGTGACGATCACCTCGTTGGGATCGATGGCGTAGCCGTTCTCCAGATAGCGGCGCGAAATCTGCCGGATCAGCTCGGGGCTGCCGGGCGGCAGGTCGTCCAGCATGGTCCACTTGGCATAGCGGCGCGCGATATTGTTGGCGTACTGGTTGATGCGCTGCCAGGGAAACAACGAAGGGTCCGGATAGGGCGAACCGAGCGGTACGGCGTCATCGGAACGGATCGAGCGCAGCGTGGACAGGACCAGGGCGCTGACGTCCACCGCCGAAGGCTTGGCACTGGGCTTGGACGGCCGCAACTCGATCGCCGGCTCGCCCGGCCGCGCACGCACAAAGTACCCGGACTGTGGCCGGCTTTCGATAATGCCGCGGCTCTCCAGCATGACATAGGCCCGGATCACCGTCGTGATGCTCATGCGGTGGTGCTGGCTTGTCTGCCGCACCGAGGGAATCCGCTCGCCGGGCAGCAGGACACCCTGTTGCACCAACGCCTCGATATCCGCAGCCAGTTTTTCATATAGCTTCACGCCGCGCCCCCCTTGCCTGCCGTTTCCCTTCCGCCCGCGCCGGGGCTGCCCTCCAGCGGGCTGCCGTCAGCTGCGCCAACGATGGGAATCATAGTATGGCTGCGGCACATGATGGAGTTGCCCGGCGCTGTGCGGCCCCACGCGCACAAAGCCGCTGGAGCGGACCGCGTAGCCATCGGTGGCGCTGCGGTCCGCCGCCTGCGTGTCGATGACCGCGGCGAGCGCCTCGTCGAAGCTCAGCATGCGGCGCCGCCCTCAGGAGCGCCCGGGGATTGCGCATCGTTGCCGACGCCCAATGCGGCGCCGGTATAGTCGACATAGCCGTCCTTGCGGCAGAAGCTGAGCAGGTGCAGGCCGGCCTGCTCCGCGATCCGGATCGCCAGCGAGGTCGGCGCCGAGATCGTGGCGAGCATCTGGATATTCATGCGTGCCGCCTTGCGTACCAGTTCATAGCTGGCGCGACTGGACAGCAGCACGAAGCCGTCGTCCATCGCCACGCGCTGCATCGCCAGGTGGCCGATCAGCTTGTCCAGGCCGTTGTGCCGGCCGACATCCTCGAAGACATGCAGGATCTCGCCGCGCGCATTGCACCAGGCCGCGGCGTGGACGCCACCGGTGGCCCGCATCAGCCGCTGGTGCGACGGCAGCGCCGCGACGGCGCGCTCGATCAGTTCGCGCGACGGCGTCAGCCGCTTTGCCGGCAAGGGCATGCGCGCGGGCTCCAGGTCGAGCAGCTCGATGCTTTCGATGCCGCAGACGCCGCAGCCGGTGCGGCCCGCCAGCGCGCGCCGGCGTGACTTCATGGCGGCAAAGGCATGCTCGCTGATCTGCAGTTGCACTTCGGCGCTGTGCCGGTGCACGCGCACGTCGACGTCATAGATCTGTGCGTTACGGCTGACGATGCCCTCGGTCAGCGAAAAACCGACCGCGAACGCCTCCAGGTCCAGCGGCGTTGCCATCATCACGGCGTGTGAGATGCCGTTGTACACCAGGGCGACCGGGAGTTCTTCCGCCACGTTGTCGGTGGCCTGCCGCGCCGCGCTGTCCTTGTGCCGCACGATGCTGCGCGCTTCATAGCCTGGGTGTTCGATCAATTCGGTGCAATGCATGGAAATCTCGCGAAGGTTGATGGCACACCGGCTCGGGGAGCGCGCACCAGGCCCTGGCCCGGCCGGGCGCCGGGCTTTCTGTCCAAACTCATGGCTCTGTAGATGCGGTCAGGCCGCCGCCGCAGGTTGGCGACGGGACGGGGTCAGCAACACTGGTACCGACTTCGATGTAGGCGTGCCGCAGTCATCGCCAGTGCTTTCCAGCGGCACCAGCGGATTGGTTTCGGGGTAGTACGCCCCCAGGCACCCTTGCGGAATATCGTATTCGACCAGCACGAAGTCCTCGACATGGCGTCGCACGCCGTCATCCCAGACACTGGTGATGTCCACGTGCTGCCCTGCCTTCAGGCCAAGCCGGGCCAGGTCGGCGGGATTGATGAAGACCACCCGGCGCAGGCCGAACACGCCGCGGTAGCGGTCGTCCAGGCCATAGATCGTGGTGTTGTACTGGTCGTGCGAGCGCGTGGTCATCAGCACCATCAGCTTGTCGCCATACTGCTCGCGGGCACGGTGGATGGGGGTGTCCTTGTCGATGCGATTGACCAGGAACTGCGCCTTGCCCGACGGCGTTTGCCAGACGCGGTTGCGCGACGCGGGCGTCAGGTGGAAGCCTCCCGGAACGGCGACGCGCTCGTTGTAGTTGTCGAAGCCCTCGACGACCTGCTCGATGGCATCGCGAATGCGCGCATAGTCCTGCGCGTACCACAGCCAGTCGATCTTCTCCGAGCCGAGCGTGGCCGCGGCCATGCGCGCGACAATGGCAATCTCCGACAGCAGTTGCGGCGACGCCGGCGCGTTCATGCCAAAGGAAATATGGACCATGCAGACCGAATCCTCGACGGTCACGCCCTGCGGCACGCCGTCCTGCTGGTCGATCTCGGTGCGGCCCAGCGTGGGCAGGATCAGCGACGCCTTGCCGTGCACCAGGTGGCTGCGGTTGAGCTTGGTAGCGATGTTCACGGTCAGATCGCACTGGCGCAACGCCTCGAAGGTGCGGGGCGTGTCGGGCGTGGCGGTGGAGAAATTGCCGCCAAGGCCGATGAAGACCTTGACCTTGCCCGCGAGCATCGCCGAGATGGTGTTGACCACGTCATACCCATGCTCGCGCGGCGGCTCGAAACCAAAGGCGGCCCCCAGGCGGTCCAGGAAGGCATCGTCCGGCTGCTCCTCGATGCCCACCGTGCGGTCGCCCTGCACGTTCGAATGCCCGCGCACCGGCAGCAGCCCGGCACCGGGGCGCCCGATGTTCCCGCGCATCATCATCAGGTTGGACAGGATCTGCACCGTCGGCACCGAATTCTTGTGTTGCGTCAGGCCCATGCCCCAGCATGCGATCACGCGCTTGCTCCTGGCGTAGACCTGGGTCAGTGCGTCGATATCCTCCTGCGATACGCCCGACTCCGCGATGATGTCCGTCCAGCTTTCCGCGCGCAGGTTTTCGACAAAGTCGCCGAAGCCGATGGTGTGCTCGCGTACGAAGTCGACGTCGATCAGGCGCGCGCGGCCGTGCCTTACCGCATCGTCGTCCAGCTCGACCAGGCGCTTGGCGATGCCCTTGATCAGCGCAAAATCGCCGCCCAGCGTGGGCTGCACGAACATCGAGGCGATCTTCGTGCTGGAACCGGTCAGCATCTCCACCGGGTGCTGCGGGCTGGTAAAACGTTCCACCCCGCGTTCGCGCAGCGGATTGATCGAAACGATGGTGGCACCGCGCCGCGCGCACTCGCGCAGTTCGCCCAGCATGCGCGGGTGGTTGGTCGCCGCGTTGTGGCCGAACAGCAGGATGGTGTCGGCATGCTCGAAGTCGTCCAGCACCACGGTCGCCTTGCCCACGCCTATCGTCAGTGGCAGGCCGCGGCTGGTAGCTTCGTGGCACATGTTCGAGCAGTCGGGGAAGTTGTTGGTGCCATAGGCACGCACGAACAGCTGGTAGAGGAACGCGGCCTCGTTGCTGGCACGTCCCGACGTGTAGAAGGCGGCCTGGTTCGGGTCCGGCAGTGCGCGCAGGTGGTGCCCGATCAGCGCAAAGGCCTCGTCCCAGGCGATCGCGCGGTACTTGTCGGTCTGCGGGTCGTAGACCATGGGGTGCGTCAGCCGTCCGTGCTGCTCCAGCTCAAAATCCGTCTGCGCCATCAGCGACGTGACCGTGTGCTGCGCGAAGAATTCCGGCGTGACGCGCATGCTGGTGGCCTCGGCGGCCACGGCCTTGACGCCGTTCTCGCAGAACTCGAAGGTGGAGGCGTGCTGCCGGTCCGGCCACGCACAGCCGGGGCAGTCGAAGCCATCCGCCTGGTTCTGCTTGAACAGCATCTTGTACTTGCCACCGGCAACCTTCTCCTTGATCAGGTTGATGGCAACGTACTTCAGGGCACCCCAGCCGGCGGCGGGGTGAGTGTAGGGGGCGATGTGGCCTTTTTCAGGTGTCGGGGAGCTCATTGCGTGGTGTCCTGTAACCGCTGGAGCCGCGTCCGGCCCGGCCCGTGGGTTGGGTCTGGATGGTTGCGGTGACACCAGATTAGGGCTCCCGGGTGTGTCCGGGTACGTACAAACTGCAGCCTGACCGGGGAGCACAGTCCCATTCGGGCCAGACGCCGCCTCGTTTGATGACCTTCGGTCTCGCCATTGAAAACTTTCCCGGAACGCCTCGGGTCGGGAGCCGGCCGGTTCTGCGCGCTGCATGGTGCGGAACGATTCGCCTTGGGCTGACACGAACCATGACAGGGCCGTGGAAATGTTGAGCCCGTCCGGCGGCGGCAAGCTCACATTCCCGGCCATTCACGGGGACTTTATCCTGCAGGAGGGCCGATATGAACGCAACGGCAAAACTCATCCCGTCAACTGAACTGGCGCGAGGCAACCCCATCCGGTTGCCCAATGAAAGCGCGGAGTATCGCAAGGCGCGCAATGCGCTGCTTGCAGAGGAGATCGAGCTACGGCGCCACATTGAGCGCGTGGCCGAACAGCGCCGCAAGCTGCCCCCAGGCGGCGAGGTCACCAAACCCTACACCTTCCAGGGCGAACACGGGCCGGTCAAGCTTGCCGAGCTGTTTGGCGACAAGGACACGCTCGTCATCTACAGCTATATGTTCGGACCGCAGCGGGAACAGCCTTGCCCCATGTGCACGTCGATAATGGCATCGTGGGATCACAAGGTTCCGGACATTGAGCAGCGCGTGGCGCTGGCGATGGTTGCTCGCTCGCCCATTGATCGTCTTATGGCGGCCAGGAAGGCGCGGGGCTGGACCAAGCTGAAGGTCTACGCGGACGTCGACGGCAATTTCACCCGCGACTATGTCAGTCGCGAGGATGCCGATGTCCCGGGTTACACGGTGTTTACGCGGCGGGACGGCAAGATCCGCCATTTCTGGAGCGGTGAGATCTACGGCGTCCCGTCAGACCCCGGCCAGGACCCACGCGGCGCGCCGGATCTGGACCCGCTGTGGACCCTGCTGGACACCACGCCGGAAGGCCGCGGCACCGACTGGTATCCGGAGCTGGAATACCCGGGGAAGAATTAGCGTCTGCAACGTCGGCGGCGAGACGAAGTCAACGTAAGGGCCCCTCCCCTGCGCAGTCAGCCACCGACGCGGGCCGCGTCTCCAGCCGGCTGCCTGCCACGCAGGCACAGCCCCCTGAGCGTCGAACCTGCCAGCCGCCACCATGATGGCCGCATCGCGGCGCGCGGCGACTGGCACGGCTGCGCCGGCGCCGTGTCGGCCGACACTTCCGCTTGCAGCGCGGGCTGCGCAAGGACGGCGTACCCGCTGTACTGGGCCAGCAGTTCCTCGCGACTGACTTCCTGCTCCCCGCCGCCCCAGCCTGGCAGCGCGACGAGAAACCGTTCGTGCTCGCGGCGCTGTAACAGTACGCAGGGTTTGCGCTTGTCCAGCAACAGGATGGCCGGCAGCGAGCTATCCGGGATCCCGTCGAGATCCCGCTCCACCAGCCAGGTCGACACCCCAGCGCGCGCCGCCGCGGCGAAGAGCAGCGGCAGCGTCATGCCCTGCCCTTTAAGCGGCAGCCCTTCGAGCAGAACTGCGGACGGAACCGGCCGGTGCAAGGCCCGGTTCAGCAACAGCAGGCTGCCCAGCAGCGGATCATCCGCACCCGTCAGCTGGTCTATGGCGGCAGCCGGCTCCCCGCGGCCAGCCATGAGGGACAAGTTGGAGGTCCCTGGATGCGCGGCGGGCGTGGTCTTGATTCGCTGTGTCCGCCGCCACGGCGTTGATGCGCCCTCTATGTCTTGTGCCGGCGCCTCGCATAGCGCAAGGCCAGCCGACTCGTGCCCTCCGCACGGATTCCCTTCACCCATGACTCCCCCCGGTTTCAGTGGTGTGATCTTTGCTACGAGCGTAGTGCATCGGCAAGCGCGGGCCCATCATTCGAACAGGCTAGAAGTACAGCCGGGCAAGACTGATTCAGCGCTGAAACACGCCGCTGGCTTGCCGGCGGCGGCTTGGTCCAAGCGCCTTACTGCAGCGTTCCGGGAGGTACTACGGTCCAGCCTGAAGCCCCGCTCGAGGTCGTCCTGCGCTGACTCCTGAGGACACCGTTCTCGTCGAACTCGAAAAGGACCGTCGACGAGCGGATCTCGCCTCCGGAAAACAGCGGGCCAATGAATGGAATAAAGCTCTCAGGGTTAGGCCTGGAGGTCGCAAAGGAATAGATCAGTATCGTGGCTCCGTTTTTCAGCGTCGTCTGGGATGAGGGCTTCCCGAGCTGGGTGGTAACGTCGTCAAGCGTCGAGAAGCCGAGCATGAAGTTCGACATATGCTCCGGTTTCACGTCGACGCCTGTCGATACACAGGCAACCAACATGACGCAAGTCACAATCAGTGCGTGAGCACGCTTCATGTCGACACCGCCGTACTTTTTGTGCCGTGACTGAGAACGTGCTGAAGGCCTTGATGCCAGCCCGGCCGCGCGATGCGTCCGGCACGCTGTTCATCAAAGAATACAACTTTGCTGACTGCAGTTCCGAACCCCGGCCTGACCGGTCACGTAGACTGAATCGCCTATGCCGCCCGCAAAAATAGACGAAACGGTAAGCGAGGTAGAAGCTTTGGCAAGCTGCGCAGACCTCGCAGCCCCCGCGAATGACATAGACAGATCTTCAATCAAAAGCGCAAAAAATAGATAGTCTGGTAATTCGGGTAGAAACTCTGGTAAGCTCCGGAGCACCCCAGAACCCCACCAACCACCCCTGATATGGCCCATGCGCCACTCGGCTACGACGCCCTGATCCGCAAGTTCGGCCTGCGCGTCCCGCCTCTGCGCTCCACCTCCGCCCTGGCCGACAAAACCGGCGTTCTCAGCACGCACACCGGCCCGGACGGCACCACGCGCACCGTTTATCCCAGGAACCGCTACCGCGGCGGTGACACGACCGTCGACCACCTGACCTTCGCGTTGAAGAAGGAACAACTGGACCTGACCGTGCTCGCGGCCCTGTTCGAGCACGAGGAGGCGGTGGAGGCGGTCCGGGCGTGGCTGGCGGCGACGCCCTCCTCCCGTTATGCGAGGTTGAGCGCGTTCTATGCAAAATGGCTCGCCGGCGCGCAGTTCGATTACAAGCTGCCCACCGGCGCGCCCCGGATACTGGCGCTCGACGAGGCTGAGTACGTGACCGGCCCGGTGACGACGGACCTGCAGTTCGGGATCCAGAACAACCACCTGGGCCCGGCCGCCTTTTGCCCGCTGGTGCGACGCACCGGGAAACTGGCGTCGTTGATTGCCGCCGATCTCCCGGGCCGGGTGTCCGCGGCAATCAAGCGGCTGGAGCCGGAATTGCTCGCACGCGCGGTCGACTACCTGTATCTCGCGGAAACACGATCGACCTATTCCATCGAGCACGAGGTTCCCGATAACCAGCGGGTCGCCAAATTCCGGCGCTTGCTCGAGTACGCCGGCGAACCGGGCCGTCTCACCGAAGAGCGCCTGTGCGAATGGCAGAACGAAATCATCTCCGGGCTGCGGGCTGAATACGCGTTTCGCGATACGCAGAACTGGCTCTCCCGCGGCGGGCGCATGCGCAATATCGCGGACTACATCCCTCCGCCGCCGGAACAACTCGACGCGATGATGGATGGGATTGCCACGGTCGCCGAGCTTGCGCCGGCACAGGCGGCCAACCCGATCGTGATCGCGGCTTGCGTGTCTTTTGGCTTCGTGTTTGCGCACCCGTTCTACGATGGCAATGGCCGGCTCCATCGATTTCTCATCCATCATCTGCTGCGCCAGGCCGGTGTCACGCCCGAGGGTGTGGTGCTGCCGGTGTCCGCGCGGATGCTCAAGCAGATCGATATTTATGCGGCGCTACTGAAGTCCTACTCTGCGCCGCGCACGGCTTTGCTCAACTACGCGCTGGACTCGGACAGCGACACGATCCTGATCAAGTCGCCGCAGCCTTGCTGGCTCTACGCGTCCTTCGATGCGACGGCGCTGTGCGAATTCGTCTTCGAGTGTATCGAGCAATGCGTGGAGCAAGACCTCGCGCAGGAGATCCAGTACCTGCGCGCCTACGACGCCAGTGTCACGCGCCTGGAAAGCTGGCTCGACCTGCGCCAGTCACGCCTGTCCAACCTGATCGACCTCATTGTCCAGAACCACGGCGAGCTGTCGAAGCGCAAGCGCAAGCTGTTCGAAGACGTCACGGACGATGAACTCGCACGCATCGAGAGCGTGGTGCGCGACGAGTTTGCCGAATATCTCGATCTCCACGCCAACGCCTGACTGGCCGGGCATCACGCCCGATCCTCGCCCTGTCCTTAATACGCGGAGCGCACACACGCTCACTGCGCGCGCATTGCGCGAGAGACGGAAAGGCAGCCAGCCCAGTCATCTTCTTCCTATATCGATGTCGGCGAGTCACCGACAGCGAGCGTGCCGGCGAGACACTAGTATCCAGATACAAGTCGGCCGCCAGCGCCCCCATCCTGATGCCGCGAACGGCATCAGGGCCACGCTGCGCACCTCGCAACCCGAACAGGAAGAACAGCCATGGACCGCCGCCAGTTTCTCAAATGGGGAAGTTTCCTGACCGTCTCCATTGCCACCGGCGGCCTGGCCGCTTGCGGTGGCGGCGGCGACGATCCGCCCGACACGGGCAATCCGGAGAACTTCGGTTTCCTGCATGGCGTTGCCTCGGGTGACCCGAAGCCGGACAGCGTGGTGGTGTGGACCCGCATCGAGGGCAACAACGGCAAGCGGCCGGTGGTGGTGCGGCTGCAGGTGTCGACGCAGCAGGATTTCGCGCCGTCGAGCCTGCTGGTCAACGAACCGCTGATGGCGCTGCCGGAGTGGGACTACACGATCCGCAACAAGGTCACCGGCCTTGACGCGGGCACGCGCTACTACTACCGCTTCCTGCTGGGCAACCGCCCCAGCACCGTGGGGCGCACGCGCACCGCGGCCGCCGCCGGCACGCCCCTGGCGCAGCTGCGTTTCGCCTTTGTCAGCTGCCAGGACTGGAATGCCAACCACTGGGCCGGCATGGAAGAGCTGATGCAGCAGGATCTGGACTTTATCGTCCACGTCGGCGACTACATCTACGAGGCCGTGCCGGGTGGCTCGCGTGCCGGCAACGTGGAGGATCGCCATACTGTGCTGACGTTGCCCAATGGCACCCCGCTGCCGGATGGCAGTGTCTACGCCACCACGCTGGACGACTACCGCTACCTGTACCGCAGCTATCGCAGCGACGCACGCCTGCAGGCGTTGCATGCCGCGTTCCCGATGATTGCCATCTGGGACGACCACGAGTTCTCGGACAACTGCTGGCAGGATCGCCAGACCTACGATTCGGACGATGACCTGACGCCACACACCGCACGCCGGCGCGCGGCCAGCCAGGCGTGGTTCGAATACCTGCCGGCAGACGTGAGCCTGGACACGAACAACCCGTCGTTCCAGAACATCCAGATCTATCGCGCCTTCACCTTCGGCAACCTCGCCACGCTGCTGATGACCGACGAGCGACTCTATCGCGCCGACCACATCATCCCGGAAGAATCCACCGGCCGCGCGGTCGGAAGCCTGTACTTCGTGCCGGCGGCAATGCTGGCCGCCGCCGAGGCAGAGAAGATCGCTGGCGCCGGCAATGCGCTGACGCCGGTTTCGATGCTGGGCGACACGCAGCGCGCGTGGTGGCAGGACCGCGTCGGCGGAGCCAACACGACGTGGAAGCTGTGGGGCAACCAGTTGTCGCTGCTGCGCATGCAGGTCGACGTCACCCAGGCGGTGGCGAACCTGATCGCCCGGGGGCTGGTGCTGGCAAACAGCGCCCTGTCTTCACTGCAAGCCGCGATTGCCGACGCGCTGGCGAGCGACCTGCGTGCCGCCAAGGCCGCCGGCAGCTATGCCAACCTCGCATACACGGCGCTGCGCAACGTGCTGTCGCAGGCCGGCATCGACGCTGCCGCCTTCGATGCGAACATCAAGCCGTTCATCGAGAGCCGGCTGCCGGCCATCGCGCTGCTCGACCGCTTTATCCTCAATGCCGACCAATGGGATGGCTACAACGCCGAGCGCAAGAACCTGATGGCCTTCCTCAAGGCCAACAGCGTCCGCAACGTGGTGGGGTTGAGCGGCGATATCCATGCCTTCTTTGCCGGGCAGGTCATGGACGACTACGATGCCGCGACGCAGGCACCCGTGATGGTGGACCTGGTCACCGCCGGGCTGTCGAGCAACTCGCTGCTCAGCGGGTTCCGCGCGATCGTGGACAACGACCAGGCCTTCGCCGCGCTGCGAGAGCTCGTTTACAGCAATGTCGGCGGCGCGGTGGTGAACACCTTCGATGCCACCCTGCGCACGTTCAATCCGTGGCTCCGCCACGCCGATTCCAACACGGAGGGCTATGCACTGGTCACGCTGACGCCGGACAAGCTCAGCTGCACCTTCCATACGCTCAAGCCGCTCGACGGCGGCATCGCGCCTGCCCTGCCCGCTACGGCGAGTACGAAGGTGCTGGAGGTGGCCGCAGGCACGCCGGATGTGAGTGTGCTGTAGTGCCGGGAGTGGCGGGGTGGCCGGCGCCACCATCCTGTCGCGCAACGGCCCTTGCGCTCAGGGCTTCATCAGGTATTGGCGGGCCAGGCGCAGGATTTCGCGCGACTGGTAGGCATTGGCCAGTTGCCTGAGCCTGGCGGCAAAATGACTGTAGCGGTCGTCCAGCTCTACGATCCGCTGCGCCCAGGCGTGTATCTCGCGCATGCTGCCGCGCTTGGCGAGGTAGTGCAGCTTCTCGATTTCCGCGACAGGCGGCACCACCACGGCAGCGGGTGACGGTTGCCTGCGGGCCCCGGTGGTCGCGGCCTCGTAGTCCCACTGGATCTGAAGCAACCTGGCGATCTGGACCAGCAGCGCATCGTGATCGATCGGCTTGGGCAGGAAGACATCGGCGCCCGCGTCGATCGAACTGGTTTCGTCCATGCCCCGCGTACTTGCCGAGGTCGCAATCACGGGCACCCGCTTCAGCCTGGGATCGCGCCGCAACTGCCGGATGGCATCAAGGCCGCTGATCCCCGCCATATGGACATCCATCAGGATCAGGTCAGGCGGCGCCCTCAGCGCCTGCCGGAGGCCCGCTTGCCCGTCGGGCGCGGCTTCCGGCACGAACCCGAGGGACCGCAGCAGGTCCACCAGCACCGCACGGTTTTCGGCGATGTCGTCCACCACGAGCACGCGGCGGCGCGCTCCGGCATACCCGACGGCAACGGCTGCGTGGTCTTCATGGCGCAGCGGCGTCGCACCGGTGGCGGCATCGATCTCGAAACAGAAGGTGCTGCCGGCACCCGGCTCGCTATGCAGCCGGATCTCGCTTCCCATCAGGCCCACCAGCTTCTGGCTGATGGCGAGTCCCAGGCCGGTGCCGCCCAGACGGTGCCTCGCGTCGCCGAGCTGCTCGAACGGTCGGAACAGCCGCCGCTGCTGCCGGGCTTCAATGCCCACGCCACTGTCGCTGACCTCGAAGCGCAGGCGCGACCTGCCCGGCCCCGCTTCCGCGACCTTCACGTCCAGCCGCACGTAGCCGCGGTCCGTGAACTTGACCGCGTTCGACAGCAGGTTCAGCAACACCTGGCGCAGCTTGCCCACGTCCGCGCAGGCCGTGGTCGACATGGCTTGCGGCGCATGGCACTCGAAGGCCAGGCCTTTTTGCTCGGCCTTGACCCGTATCAGTTCCTCGATGGAGGCGAGCAATTCGGCCAGGCCGAATTCCGTCGGCGCCAGTTCCAGCTTCCCTGCCTCGATCTTGGAGAAATTCAGCAGATCGTCGATCAGCTTCAGCAACTGCTCGCCGCTGCGCTTGATGACCTCGCTCTTCTCGCGCACGCCCGGGACGCTGTCCTTGTCGCGCATCAGCAGCTGGGCATAGCCGAGGATGCCGTTCAGCGGCGTGCGCAGCTCGTGGCTGATCGTGGCCAGGAACTCGGTCTTGGCGCGGTTTGCCGCCTCGGCGGCACGGCGCGCCTCGCGCTCGGCTTCCGCAAGCCGCACGGCGGTCTTGTCCGCCGCGATGCCGACATACTCATCGACCCCGCCGTCCTTGTTGCGTACCGGGTGCGCAAGCACACCGACATGCCGGATGGTGCCGTCCGGCAGGGCCAGGCGCATCTCGTGTTCGAGCTCGCGCGGATCGCGCAGGCTGTCGGCCACAAAGGCTTGCATGGCGGGCCGGTCCTCGGGGTGGATGCGGCTCATGAAGATGTCCGCGGTCGGCTCGACTTCGCCGGGCGTAAATCCATAGATGCGGTAGTGCTCGTCGGACCAGACGACGGCACCGGTCCTGACATTCCACGACCAGCTCCCGGTCCGGCTGAGCCGTTGGCCGGCAGCCTGCAAGGCTTCACTGCGCCGCAACTGGTCCTCGATGCGCCGCCGCTCGGTAATGTCGCGGGCAATGCCGACCGTCCCGGCCGGCCGTCCGCACCCATCGGAATACGGAGTCTTGATGGTTTCGACCCAGGTCCGCGAACCGTTCGCCTGCGTATGCGGCTCTTCGATGCGTTGCCGCTCGCCTGAAGCCATGGTCCGGGCATCGTCGGCCAGGTACGCCAGCGCCCGATCGTGGGGATAGAAATCGTGGTCGGTCTTGCCGATCAGCTCGGCGGGGTGCGCCACGCCCAGGGACACCGCCAGGGCGCGGTTTGCGGCCACATAGCGCCCTTCCGTACCCTTGATCCAGGCCAGGTCGGGAATGTTGTCGAGGATCGCGGCCATCCTGGTATTGGCATCGCGAATTTCCGCCGTATGCCGGTCGATGCGCGCGAACATCAGGTTCAGCGCCTCGACCAGCTCTTCGATTTCATCCTGCCCGTGCCGGGACCGGCGCAGGCTCAACGGCGCCGACGGTACGCCGGGCACGCGTTTGCGCAACCCCGTGGTGAGATCGACGATATGGCGCGTGGCAACGCGATGGACAATCCAGAGAATAAAGAGCGCAACCAGGAAGGTCTTGGCTGCGTTGCTGGCCAGGATGACAACCGCCTGGCGCAGGATGTCGCGATAGACCTCGTCGAGGCTGGCCTCCACGCGCAGCACGCCTACCTGGCGTTTGTCGCCGTCGCAGCAATAGATGGGAAACTCGCGCGCGACCACATTGCGCTCGGCATGCGTGCCCCGATGCACCACCAGCGGGTGCGTGGTCTGCGCCGTTTCACGCACTTCGACGTAGCGGATATGGGGCAATTGCAGCATGCCCTCCAGTTGTTCCTGGACCAGGCGGCTGTCGAGGGACCAGAGCGAACTGCCAAGCGCGCCGGAGTAGCCTTCCTCCATCTCGCGGAAGCGATTCTGGATGCCGGCCACTTCAGCCTGGTAGCTGAGCGCAAGCTGCATGGCGGTCAGGACCAGCGTGATGAGGGTGCTGAACAGCACGACACGGGTCAGCAAGACTACCGCGATCCTCTCCCGCGGGGCATGCCACAGCTGCAACAACCATGCAGGGATGACCGACTTCAACTGACGTACTCCCGGATTTCTCACCAACGCCCGACCGAAAGACCAGTCCGAACTTTAACGGCTGTGGGCGCGCTTTTGCTGACGGCAGGTACAAACACCTAGGCGCGTGCGACAATGGCGCGCGGGTTATCGATCGGAAAGTCGGAGATGGTGCGCATGGTTCGGATCCTGGTGATCTGCCTGGCTGGCTTGCTGGCAGTCATTCACCACACCGTGGCCAGCGCCACGGAGATTGGCGTCGTCCTCGCGGGCAACCGCAGCCAGTTCTGGCAGGTGCTCGCCGAAGGCGTGCGCAAGGCCGCAAGCGACGCCAAGGTCAACGTGATCATCCGCGCTCCCAATGAGGATGACCCGCAGGCGATCCGGGACAACCTGCAAGTGCGGATGATCCAGTCCATGCTGGAGCGCAAGGTGGACGGCCTGATTCTCGCGCCGATGCCGGTCGCGGCGCCCGCGGCCCCTCCGGTCATTGGCGTTCCCTTCCTCCTGATCGACAGGGAGGGGGCCGATTACTCCGCGCCCCTGGTTGCCACGGACAACTACGCCGCTGGCCGCCGGGCTGCGCAAACCTTGCGCGGCGCCCTGCCCCGCGGTGCCCGCATCGGCGTCTTCCGCGTGGCGCGGGATCTGCAGGCCACCACCGCGCGCGAAAACGGGTTTATCGCCGCCGCTACGGAACTGGGATTCCGGGTGGTGCTGCAAACCTACCTGGGTTATGACATCCGCGGCATGCAGACCGCTGCCGCCGCGGCACTCGCAAAGCACGCGCAGGCGCTCGATGCCGTGTTCACGCCGCATGACATCTCGACTTTCAGCGTGGTGCGTGCGATCAACGCGCTGCCGAAAGGCAAGCGCCCCCTGCAGGTCGGTTTTGACTATTGGCCGAGCTTTGCGCCCAGCCTGCGCAATGGCGAACTCCACGCCATCGTTATTCAGCGGCCATTTAACATGGGCTACGAGGCAATGCGCGAGCTGGCCGAATCCATGCGCGCGAACCGGCCGCCGCGTCATATCCGTATCGGCACGCTCGTGGTGACGGCGGCGCGTCTTGATGATGCCGATGTACGCGAGGAACTTGCGCGCTACTAGAAATCGCCCAAGGCACCGCGCGAATGAGTTGATGACCAGCGCTGTCAGGGAAATCCGAAGCGCAATTCAGCGCTGGCTGACTGGCCGGCCACCACGGCGCCTCCGATAATCGCCACATAACAAGCTCTGATATACGAAAAGCCGGCCGCAGGAGATCAACGCAAATCCAGGACTACGGCGCATCAAGCGCCGCGACGCGGTGACTGTGCCGGCTTCGGGCCAGTGCGTGGGGCTTTGGGACGGCATGCGGCTAGCGCGGGGTAGCCAGCCGTCCTCCTCTCTTCTCTTTCTCTTATCGGCACCCGCGAGAGAATGACCTGCAGGCTAGCAGGGCATGAAACACGCCCGCGCCGCCTCGCTGGGCGTCAGGCCCGAGCGGAAATATATGCGCAGGCGTTCCAGCGTAAGGTAGTCGGGCACGTAAGCACTGGATACGAGGCCGGATCTCAGTGCGTAGTCATGCAGGGCTGCAGCCCAGGCGTAGATATCGAAGGGTGCCGTGGCCGCACCCTGCGGGCCCGCGCCACTGTCGGCGTCGTACCCATCTTGGTCGTCAAACAAGCCAGTCCCCTGAAAGAACGCCGGATCCTGCATCCGGCGCGCTGGTCTGCGATGCCGTGACGGGGGCGCGGTTGCCTCACACGCCCTGCCTCACGCGCCATATGCGGCCAACCCCGCCCTGCTCGTCATGGGCGGGAAGACATACCAGGCCCCGTCGCCATGCCTGAAAAACACGATCGACAGCTTGCCGGTCACGCGGTCGGCTTCCACACATACGAATCGACTGCCGCAGTCCCGCATCCGCCCCATGGCGGCAACGCGCGGTGGATACGCCACGGCTGGTCCCAGCCATTTATCCACCATCGACCGCAACGACTTCTCTGCTCCCATGCTTCCTCCACTTGCGGGCTGCCCCGGCACTGCCGGCCGACGTTGCAGCTTCCATGATTCCATCGTAGGCGGGTCGGGCGGCCACCGCATTCAGCGGACGATGAAAGGGCGTTCAGCACTCCCTGAATCAATCGTAGGAAAATCCTGACACCGGCCGGCTGGGTGGCGCCGCCTACTCCTGCGTGAAGCCATGCTTGATGGCATAGCGGATCAGGTCGGCGTTGTTCTGCAGGCCCAGCTTCTGCATCAACCGCATCTTGTGGGTGCTGATGGTCTTGGCGCTCAGCGAAAATGACTCCGCAATCTCGTTGACAGTCTGGCCGGCGGCGAGCCGCTGCAGCACCTGGAATTCCCGGTCCGAGAGCACCTCGTGCGCGGGAGCGTCCGCACCGCGCTGGTGAAAGACCATGGCGTCGACCAGCGCAGGGTCGATGAACTTGCCGCCTGCAGCCAGCTTGCGGATCGCCCCAAGCAGGATTTCCGGGTCGCTGTCCTTGGTCACATAGCCCGATGCCCCGGCACGCAGCGCCCGCGAGGCGACCTGTGCTTCGTTGTGCATGCTCAGGATCAGGATGGCAAGATCGGGCCACTCGGCCCGCACGCGGCGGATCAGGTCGATGCCGCTGATGCCCGGCATGGTCATGTCGAGCAGCAGCAGGTCGAATTCGCCGGCGCGCAATTGCTCGAGCACTGCGCCACCGTCCGCGGCCTCGGCCGCAACCACTACATCGGTGGTGGTGGCCACGATCTGCTTCAGGCCACTGCGGACGATGGCATGGTCGTCCGCAATCAGAACTCGAATCATGCTGCACTCGCTTGGCGGGGGATATGAATGGAAACGGTGGTGCCCGTGCTGCGCTGGCTGTCGATATTCAGGCTGCCGCCGATCATGCGCGCGCGCTCGCGCATGCCGAGCAGGCCGTAGGAATCGCCCTGCAGCGCGGCCGCCACCTCAAAGCCCTGCCCGTCATCGCTGACGCACAGCAGCAGCCCGTCGGGCCGGTTGCTCAGTGACACCGTTACCCGCGCGGCGCGCGCATGGCGGGCGGCATTGGTCAGCGACTCCTGCACGATGCGGAACGCGGCGGTCGCCACCGCATCGTCCAGCTGCGGCTCGGGCCCGTCGACAGTGAGTCGGCAATGCGCGTGATGGCGGCGCCCGAAGTCTTCGGTGAGCCATTCCAGCGCCGACACGATGCCGTAGTTCAGCGCAGCCGGGCGCAGGTGGCTGGCCACATGGCGCACCATGCTGATGGTCCGCTCGACCAGCTCGCGCATCTCGTCGGCCTTCTGCTCGGCGGCATGGTTGCCGGCGATTTTCATGCGCAGCAGCGACACATCCATCTTCAGCGCGGTGAGCAGCTGGCCCAGCTCGTCATGGATTTCCAGCGCGATGCGCTTGCGCTCCTCCTCCCGAGCGGCCTCCAGGTGGCCCGACAGTTCCCTGAGTTGTTCGCGCGAGGCCAGCAGTTCCTGCTCGATGCGCTTGCGCTCGGTAATGTCCTGGAGCGTGCCGACCAGGCCGATGCAATGGCCTGCCTCGTCGCCGCGCTGCTCGGCCTGCCACTGCACGATATGATCGCTCACGCCCCGATACCTGAGACGCACGTCGATGCTGGCGCTTCCCGGCGCTTTCATCAACTGGCTGAGCGTGGCCAGGATCGTGCGCCGGTCCTCCACGTGCACATGACGCAATAGTGCGCGCAGCGACCGGACCCGGCATTCGTCGACGCCCAGGATCCGGCACATCTCCCTGGACAGTCGCACCGCGCCGTCCGCGGCGTTCCACTCCCAGTCGCCCAGCCGCGCGAGGCGCTGCGCATTTGCCAGGCTTGCCTCGCTGGCCACCACCTTCAGTTCGGCACGCTTGCGGGCGGTGATGTCGTACAGGCCGACACAGGCGGCAGCGGTCTCGCCAAATGTGATCAGGCTCGTCGTGACGACGACCCAGAACGCGGTGCCATCGCGATGGCGCGCCTCGATCTCGAGCGTCGTGATCCGGCCATCGCGACGCAATTCCTGTACGGCCGCCTGCCGGGCTTCGGCATTGGCATAGCATTCCCGGATGTCAAACCCGGTTGCCTGCGCCTCGGTCAGCCCGAAGAGGTCACGGAAGGGCTGGTTGCAGAACAGGATCCGGCCTTCGTCGATCGCGGTAATCACCAGCGGTACCGGACTGGATTCGACGATGGAGCGAAAGCGGGCTTCGCTGGCCGATAGCGCCGCCTCCGCGCGGCAGCGCTCGGAGATCTCCAGCGTCAGGCTCGCGTTGGCCCGCGCCAGCGCCTGCGTGCGCTGTATGACCCGGTATTCGAGTTCGTCGCGCGCGCGCATCGCCTCCTGCTGCGCCGCGCGCCGGATGGCGATTTCTTCCTGCAGGCTGGCGTTCCGCTGCGCCAGCCGTCGGTGCATCATCCGCAGCGACAAATGCGTATTGACGCGCGCCATGACCTCGGCAAGCTGGAATGGCTTGATGACATAGTCCACGCCGCCCGCCGCGAAGGCATCCATCATGTCGGCGGTGGCGGACAGCGCCGTCATGAAGATCACGGGAATATCCCGCGTCTGCGGCATCGTCTTCAGCCGACGACAGGTCTCGAGCCCGTCCATGCGCGGCATCCTGACGTCAAGCAGGATCAGGTCGGGCTGGGAAAAACCGGCGCGCTCGAGGGCTTCTTCACCATCCTGCGCGACAAGCACGCACATCCCCTGCGCCTCGAGGTGCTGCGCAACGATGGCGATATTGGCGGGCACATCGTCCACGATCAGGATGGTGCGCCGCTCTTGCGGCTCGTCGGTGTCTTGACCCACGGTTGCTTGGCTGACGTTATTGCGGGTGCAGCATATCACCGCATCCCACTACCCCACATGGCCTCCACATCACTCCCTTAAATCAAGGGTTTCCTGAACGGAAAATAGGGAAATCCTTACCCGATCGCCGTCATCGCGACGCACATATCGATGCGCAAACTTCTTCGTTCCGCCGCCGCCCATGCCGGCCTGCGATCTCGCCTTCCAACCTGACCACACCCCCCTCAGGCACTGACCAGCCCCCGCTGCAACGCCGTCTTGAGCATCGAAAACACATGCCGCGCCACCGGATTGACCGCGTTGGGCCGCGCCCAGAGGTAATACGTCACGTCCGGCAAGCGCGGCAGTCCGTCGCTCTCGCCCAGGATGCGCATGTCCGGGGCCAGCAGGTCGATGCTGCGCGCCGTGATCCCGAGTCCGCCGCGCAGCGCGGCCTTGATGCCGATCAGGCTGGGCGCCAGGTAGGCGATGCGCCACGGCACACCGGCCTGCGTCAGCGCGTCCAGCGACAGCTTGCGGAACAGGCTGGGCTCGTCGGCCAGGATCAGCGGCACCGGCGTGCCACGCTCATAGACAAAGTCCGCCGCGCAAACCCAGATCGTGGGCGTGGTGCGCAGCGCAATGCCGTCAAGCGAAGTGTCCTCGCGCGTGGACACGGTCAGGTCGATCTCGCCGCGGCGCAGCGACTCCATCAGGAAGGGGCTGCGGCCCACGTGGATTTCCAGCCGCAGCGCCGGCGAGGTGCGGGCGATATGCGACAGCAGCACCGGCAGGATGGTGTCGGCCACGTCGTGCGGTGCACCGATACGCACCGAACCGGTGAGATCGCCTTCGCGCAGCACGCGCAGCGCCTCGTCGTTGAGCGTCAGCAGCTGGCGCGCGTATTCGACCAGCTTCTTGCCGTGACGGGTCAGCTGCTTGCCGCGGCCGTGCTTCTCGAACAGCGTCAGGTCGAGCTGCTCCTCGAGCCGCTGCATCTGCTGCGTGACCGCCGACTGGGTGCGCTGCACATTCCCGGCGGCGGCGCCGAAGGTCTCGTGGTCGGCAATGGCCACCAGGGTGCGGAGCAGGTCAAGGTCGAGGTTACGCATTCATTAGAGGTGTTAATGGGTTTTCATCAGGCATTAAGTGGTTTTCAGGGCAGGTGTTCATTACAGTGAAACAAGAAACATCGTTCTACCCCTCAAAAACAGAGATTGCAAGGATCGACCCCTCTATGTCCATCGCACAACAACGCCAGGCAGCCGTAGGAGATGCCATCGAATCCATTAGGGAAATCGTAGCCAGGAGCGGTGTCACACGCGACGCCCTGGCCGAGGTCCTGACCCGGGTCGAGGATCTGGGGGCCCGCACCGAACTGTGGAACGAGGCCGACTACCCGCCGCCGGAGCCGGGCGAGCGCCAGGCGCGCTACCTGATCGCCGAGGACGCCGGCCAGACCTACGCGCTGTACCTGAACGTGATGCACCCGGGCAAGCGCATTCCGCCGCACAACCATACGACCTGGGCCTGCGTGGCGGGCGTGAGCGGCATCGAGTTCAACGACGTCTATGTGCGCACCGACGACGGCAGCCAGCCCGGCGTGGGCACCCTGGCGTTCTCGCACACGGTGGAAGTCGGACCGCGCCACGGCATCGCGCTGCTGCCGGACGACATCCATTCCGTGGAGATCCGTGGCGAGGACGTCATCCGCCACCTGCACATGTATGGCCGTTCGCTGGAAACGCTGACCGAGCGCCTGTCGTTCGACCTGGAGACCGGGCGTTGCCAGGTCATGAGCGTGGGCGTGCAGACGCGCCGCTGACCTGACCTGACCCGGGCGGCGCTTCTCAGTTCTCGCCGCCCTCCCCGACAAGCCAGCCGATCCCCTTCCCCGCGCGGGAAGGACGGCCCCCTATTGCCCGGAATTCCATGCCGACGCCTTCCTTCACCACCGTCGATGCCGTCACGCTCAAGGGCTGGCTGCACGATGCCGACGAAATCGCCCTGTTCGACGTGCGCGAGCACGGCCAGTATGGCGAAGGCCACCCCTTCTACGCGGTGCCCCTGCCCTACAGCCGGCTCGAACTCGATGTCGGCCGGCTTGCGCCGCGCACCGATGTGCGCATCGTGCTGGCCGACGACGGCGACGGCGTGGCGACTGCCGCCGCCCAGGCGCTGGCCCGTCTTGGCTATACCAGCCTGTTCGTGCTCGATGGCGGCATGCCCGCCTGGCGCGCGGCGGGCTACACGCTGTTTGCCGGCGTCAACGTGCCGTCCAAGACCTTCGGCGAGCTGGCCGAGCACCACTACGGCACCCCGCGCGTGTCGGCCGATCAGCTTGCCGCGATGCAGGCCGGCCGCGCCGGCACGCGCGTGCCGGTGGTGCTCGACGGCCGGCCCGCGTCCGAATTCCACAAGATGAACATCCCGGGCGCGATCTGCTGCCCCAACGGCGAACTGGCCTACCGGCTGCGCGACCTGGTGCCCGATGCCGACACGCCCATCGTCATCAACTGCGCGGGCCGCACGCGCAGCATCCTCGGTGCGCAGTCGCTGATCAACTTCGGCGTGGCGAATCCTGTCTATGCGCTGGAGAACGGTACGCAGGGCTGGTACCTGAACGATTTCAGGCTGGAGCACGGGGGCACGGCGCGCTATCCGGACAACGCCCCCCCAAGCGGGCTCGATGACGCGCGCGCTGCCGCCCGGGCGCTGGCGCAGCGTTTTTCGGTTCCGCATATCGCCCCGGCACAGGCCGCGACCTGGCTGGCCGATCCGGCACGCACGACCTTCCTGTGTGATGTCCGTACCGCCGAGGAATATGCGGCCGCCACCCTGCCCGGTGCCCAGCACACCCCCGGCGGGCAGCTGATGCAGGCCACGGACCAGTACGTGGGCGTGCGGCGCGCGCGCCTGGTGCTGTTCGATGCCGACGGCGTACGTGCCCCGGTCGTCGCGAGCTGGCTGCGGCAGATGGGCCATGACGCGGTCGTGCTGGAAGGCGGCCTGCGGGCCGGCCTGGACGCGGGCGTCGCCGCCACGCACGGGCCGCTGGCAGAGGTCGTCGCGCCGCCCGCCGTCGAAGCCGCCGCCCTGGCCGCCGGCCTGCAGGACCGCTCGATGCTGGCACTGGACCTGCGCGGCAGCATGGCCTACCGGGCCGGCCATATCGCCGGCAGCCGCTGGTCGATCCGCCCGCGCCTGGCACAAGACCTGGCCGGGGTGCCGCACGACACCACCGTCGTACTGATCGGCGCCGCCGGTGCCGACGATCCTGCCGAACTCGCCTTTGCCGACCTGCGCGCGCTGGGCTTTGCCGACGTGCGCCGTTTGCGCGGCGGCCTCGCGGCCTGGCAGCGCGCCGGCTATCCGCTTGCCGAGGGCGAGCACGCGCTGCCCGACGTGCGCTGCATCGACTTCCTTTTCTTCGTGCACGACCGCCATGACGGCAACAAGGCGGCGGCACGGCAATACCTGGCCTGGGAAACCAACCTGGTCGGCCAGCTCGATGCCCAGGAGCTGGCGACGTTCCGCTTCCCGCCCGCCGCCTGATTGGTTCCTTCTCCCCTGTCCCATACAAGAACGAGGTCGCCCCATGTCCCGCATTCCGCAGTTCCTGTCCGTATTGCTCTCGCTCACCCTGCTCGGCGCCGGCCCGGCGGCTTCCGCGCAACAGCCGGTGGCGCCGGTGGGCGGCTTTCCGTCGCAGCCGTTGCGGATCGTCTCGCCGTTCCCGGCCGGGGGCGGCAACGACGCGGTCACGCGCATCGTTGCCACGCGGCTATCGCAGGTGCTCGGCCAGAGCGCGGTGACGGACAACCGCGGCGGCGCCGGCGGCAATATCGGCACGCGCCATGTGGCCGAGGCCAAGGCCGACGGCTATACGGTGCTGACCTCGCAGGTATCGGTGATGGCGGTCAACCCGACGCTGTACCGCTCGCCGGGTTTCGATCCGGTTAAGCAGTTCGTGCCGGTCACGCAGATCAATGCCGCGCCGCTGGCCATCGTCGTCGCCGCCGACGCGCCGTGGAAGACCTTTGCCGAACTCGCCACGCAGGCCAGGGCCCAGCCGCAGAAGATCACCTACGCCACGCCCGGCAACGGTACGTTGTCGCACCTGGTGGGCGTGGTGCTCGACAAGGACAGCGGCGTGTCGCTGCAGCACGTGCCGTACAAGGGCGCCGGGCCGGCGATCAATGACCTGCTCGGCGGCCAAGTCGACGTGCTGGTCACGTCGACCTCATCCGTGGCCGGCTTTGTCCAGGCCGGCCGCATGCGCGTGCTAGCGGTGACCAGCCCGCGCCGGCTGGGTGTGTTTGCCAAGGTGCCCACGCTGGAGGAACTCGGCTACCGCAACGCGCGCTTCGAGGACTGGTATGGCTTCTTCGTGCCCGCCGGCACCGCGCCGGAACGCGTAGCGCTGCTGAACCGCGCCATCGTGCAGGTGCTGCAGATGCCCGAGGTGGTGAAGCTGATTAACGACGGCGGCAGCGATGTCATCGCCAGCAGCCCCGAGGCCTTTGCCCAGCAGTTGAAGCAGGACATCTCGCGCTGGTCCCAGATCGTGAAGCTGTCCGGCGCCCACGTCGACTGAACGCGGCACGGTCCTTGCGATGCCAGCCCCGTCCGCAGCCACCCCGACATGCCAGCCATGACGCATTCCCTCCCTACCCGCCTGGCGCACGCCGGCCGTGCGCCCAACGTGCCCGGCGGCCAGCCGGTCAACCCGCCGGTCGTGCGCGCCAGCACCGTGCTGTTCGAGTCCGTCGCGCAGCAGCGCGAAATGCGCGCCCGCCGCGACCATGACCGGCTCTTCACCTACGGCGCGCGCGGCAATCCGACCAACTTCGCGCTGGAAGACATGGTGACCGTGCTCGAAAGTGGTTACCGTACGCGCCTGTTCCCCACGGGACTCTGTGCCGCGACGATGGTGATCCTGGCCTTTGTGCGTCCCGGCCAGCACGTGCTGCTACCCGATTGCGTCTACGAGCCGGTACGCAACCTGGCCAGCGGCTTCCTGCGCCGGCACGGCATCGCTACCGACTTCTACGCGGCCGACGGCTCGGATCTTGCCGCGCGGCTGCGGCCAGAGACGCGGCTGGTCTATGTCGAGGCGCCGGGCTCGCTGGCCTATGAAATGTGTGACCTGCCCGCCGTCGCGGCGCTGGCGCATGCGCACGGCGCGCTGGTCGCCGCCGACAACACTTGGGGCTCGGGACTGCTGTACCGGCCGCTGGAACTGGGTGCGGACATCTCGCTGATGGCCGCGACCAAGTACCTGAGCGGCCATTCCGATGTGATGATGGGCACGGTGTGTACCACCGAAGGCGCGTGGGCCGAGCTTTCCGCTACGGCCGACGCCTTCGGCATGACGGTGAGCCCAGACGATGCCTACCTCGTGCAACGCGGCATCCGCTCCCTTGGCGCACGGCTCGCGCAACACCAGGAAAGCGCCATCGCCGCGGCAAGCTGGCTGCGCGCCCGGCCCGAAGTCGCGCGCGTGTTCTGCCCGGCTCTGCCGGACGATCCCAACCACGCGCTGTGGCTGCGCGACTGCCATGGCACCAACGGCCTGCTTTCGTTCACGCTGCGGAGCACGGCGCCGGTGGCGGCGGAGCGCTTTGTCGACAGCCTTCGGTTGTTCGGCATCGGCGCCTCATGGGGCGGCTTCGAAAGCCTGGCCGTGCTGGCAGACATGCGCCGCGCGCGCAGCGTCACTGACTGGTCAACGCACGGGCAGATGATCCGGCTGCATATCGGGCTGGAGGGGGTCGGCGACTTGCTGGCCGACCTGGAGCAGGCGTTTGCGGCGATCGTGGAGATCGGGAACGAGGAAGGGGACGCGCGCGCCGATACGCAGTATCGGTAATTGGCGGCACGCGGGCAGCGCGCCTGGCTTGAGGCCGGGTCGGGGAACGCCGGCATCACATAAAGCCAGGCAAAATTCATCCTTTACAAATCGTCTAATGCTGGATAATATGTCCACATGACGAAACGTACCCCGGAGCAGCAAGCGCTGCTCGAGCAGCTCAAGCAAGTGGCGCAGGGCCTCGGCGAGACCCTGGCGCCGTTCTGCGAAGTCGTTGTTCACGACCTCCTGCACCCTGAGCAAGCCATCCTGGCGATCCACAACAATCTGTCCGGTCGCCAGCCTGGCGATCCGGCCACAGAACTCGGTCTGGCCCGCATTGCCGATCCGCAATACCAGCAGGTCATCGCCAACTATGCGAACCAGTTCGCCGATGGCCGCCAGGCGAAAAGCACGTCCATCGGCATCAAGGATTCGAGCGGGAGATATATCGCCGCCTTGTGCCTGAACGTGGACCTGACCCTCTTCCGCGGCTTGCAGAGCATGCTGGGACAGTTTGGCAGCGTTGGCGCTGCGGCCGGCGTCACCGAATCGCTCGATCCGATCAGCGCAGACGCCATCCGGGATCGCATTGACCAGTTTGCGGCGCGGCTCGCCACGACGCCCCGTTCGCTCAAGGCGACAGAGCGGCGCGCACTGATACGCGAGCTCAAGGAAGCCGGCTGCATGGAAGTGCGCCGGGCCATGGAAATCGTCGCGATGCACCTGGGCGTATCGCGGGCAACGGTGTACAGCGATGCCAAGTGACGCCCGCCTGCTGCTGCTCGACAAGAACGAGGTCGAGGCCCTGCTGCTGCCCGACGATGTCCTGCAAGCCGTGCGCGAGGCCTTCGTGCTGCATAGTCAGGGCGAGGGCCGCGTTTTCCCCGTGGTGCGCGAGCCGCTCGCAACGGGCGGCGTATTCGGCATCAAGTCCGGGGATGTGCAGGCGCAAGGCCTGCTCGGCTTCAAGGCGGCGGGATTCTGGCCGGACAACCGCCGGCTCGGCGGTGAGCCGCACCAGGCCACCATCATGCTGATCGACCCCGCTACCGGTCGGCCGGTCTGCATCATCGACGGCAATGCGGTCACGACCATGCGCACCGGTGCGGCGGGTGGCCTCGGGCTGCAGCAGCTCGCGCGAGCGGACAGTACCCGCCTGTGCCTGTTCGGCACCGGTGTGCAGGCGCGCGTGCAACTCAACTTCGCGCTGCAACTGTTGCCGGCGCTGTGCCAGGTCCGCTATGCCACCGCGGCCGGCAAGCCCGACGCTGCTTTTGAAGCGTACTTCGCGCACCGCTGCGACATCTCGCATGCCGGCGATGGCAATGCCGCGGTGGCTGAGAGCGATGTCGTGATCACCGCAACCCCTGGCGGCGGTGCATTGTTTGAAGCGGAGTCGGTGCAACCCGGTACGCATCTGAATTGCGTCGGCGCCGACACCAAAGGCAAGCGGGAACTACCCCAGGGCCTGCTGGAGCGGGTGCGCCTTTTCGTCGACGACCAGGCACAAGCGCGCCAGATCGGCGAAACCCAGTGGGCCCCCGATACGCCGTGCACGGAACTGGGCGATGTGCTGACGGGAAAGGCCCTCGTGGAGCGGCAACCGACCGACATCACGGTCTTCGACATGACCGGGCTCGCGCTGCAGGACCTGACCGTCGCACGCATGCTCCTTCAGCGCGCCGGCGCGGCCCGCGTGGGTTCCGACATCGCGTGGTCCTGGTAATGCGTTCAGCGGAGTCTGCACGATGTAGGCCTTGCTTGCTTTCGATGATGTCACCGCAGCCGCTGCGCGGCTTCGGCGCCTTGCCCCCCGCACGCCAATGATGCGCATCCGGACGGCCAAGGACCTCCATTCCTTCCTTTATTGTCCGGAGATGGTTTCATGCGCCCCACCACTGCCTTCACGGCTCTCGCACTGATTGCCGCCTGTAGTTTCACTGCGCCTGCCCGCGCCGCCGACAACGCCTGGCCGCAAAAGCCGGTGACCGTCATCGTTGCCTCCGCTGCCGGCGGATCGGCCGACGTATTGACCCGCATCGTGCTGACGCACCTCGCCAAAGAGACCCACGCCAACTTTGTCGTCGACAATCGCCCGGGCGCCGCCGGCAACATCGGCATGGCCCAGGTCAAGCGTGCTGCGCCGGACGGGTACACGCTGGGCTACGGCAACATCAACACGCTGGCCATCAACCCGGCCCTGTTCAACAAGCTGCCCTACGATGTGCGACAGGACTTCGTGCCTGTGGGCCGCATGTTCTCCATCTACAACCTGTTGGTGGTACGCGCCGACTCCCCGGTCAAGAACGTTGGCGAGCTGCTCGCACTGGCGCGGAAGTCGCCCGGCAAGCTCTCATACGCTGCTGCCGGCACCGGCAGCAGCGGCCATATGGGCGGCGAACTGCTAAAGAAGATGGCCGGCATCGACGTATTGTTCATTCCGTACAACGGCGACCCGGCGTCGCTGACCGACCTCGCCGGCGGCCGGCTCGACTACACCATTACCAATGCATCGGTGGCGTGGCCACTGGTCAAGAGCGGCAAGCTGCGCGCGCTGGCGATCACCAGCCGCGAACGCGTTGCGCTGTATCCCGACGTGCCGACGCTAAATGAGTCAGGGCTGAAGGGCTATGAAAACGTCTCGTGGGGCGGCCTGGTGTTTCCCAAGGGCACGCCGCAGCCGATTGTCGATAAGGTTGGCACGGCGCTGGAAAAGGTGCTGAAGTCCGACGGCTTGCGCCAGGACCTGTCCAATGCCAACGCCGTCGCGGCCACGGGCAACCGCGACGACTTCCTGCGCTTTATCGCCAGCGAGCAGAAGAAGTGGGCCGACCTGGTCGAAACCGCGAAGATCCCCAAGCAGAACTGAGCATTCCGCCGACCATGTCCAATTCCCGCATTGCGATTCTCGGCTTCGCCATCGAATCGAACCGTTTTGCTCCCGTGTCCACGCGCGCCGACTTCGTGGACCGGGCTTACCTTGCCGGCAGTGCGCTGCTGGCCGATGCCCGCGCTGCCGCACCCGCGATGACCCCGGAGATCCCGGCCTTTGTCCGCCGCATGGATGCCAGCGGCCCGTGGACACCGGTGCCGATCCTCTTTGCCAACGCAGAATCGGGCGGCCCCGTCGATCACGCCTTCTTCCTTGAGACCCTCGCTGTCTTTGAACGGGAACTGCGCGCCGCCTTGCCGCTGGACGCCGTCTACATCTGCGAGCACGGTGCCGCCATCACCACCGAAGAAGATGATCCCGATGGCGTGGTCTTCGAGACGGTAAGGGCCATCGTGGGACCGTCGGTGCCGGTCGTCGCCACGGTGGACCTGCATGCCAATGTGTCCGATCGCATGGTCGACGCGGTCGACACGCTTGTTTCCTATCGCCGCAATCCGCATACCGACATGGCAGAACGCGGCACGGAAGCGGCTGAGATACTCATGGAGCTGATGCGCGGCGCGCGCTTCTGCGTCGCGCATGTGCGCATGCCGGTTTGTGCGCCGCCGACCCAGTTGCTGACCGCGCCCGGCACCGGGCCTTACGCCGACATGATCCAGCAAGCGGAAGCGCTGGACGACCCGCGCATCGTCAATATTTCGGTGGTCGGCGGCTTTGCCTTCGGCGATACGCCCAAGAACGGCCTGACGGTGATTGTCTCGACCCGCGGCGATGCCGGGTTCGCCCGCGAGACCGCCCAGGCGCTGGTGACGCCAGCCTGGCTTGGGCGCGCAGCCTTCACGCCCGAGTTGACGTCGCTTGACGAGGCGGTCGCGCTGGCCAAGGCCGCCGGCGAGGACCACGCGCGCCCGCCCGTATTGCTGGCCGATGTGGCAGACAACCCCGGCGGCGGCGGACGCGGTAATACCCCTTTCCTGCTGGACGCGTTATTGCGCGCCGGCGTGCGCGATGCCGTGCTGGGTGTGGTCACGGATCCCGAGCTCAGCGCGCAGGCCCATGCCCTCGGCATGGGCACTGAATTCACCGCCCACTTCAATCGCGGCGAAAGCACCGCCTGTTCCGAAGCCTTCAGCGCGCCCGCCACGGTACTACGGCTGCATTCGGGTCAAGGCATTGGACGCCGGGGGCAGCTGGCCGGATGCAGCTTTAACCTGGGCCCGTCAGCCCTGCTGCGAGTGGGCGGCGTGCAGGTCGTGGTGATCACCAATCGCCATCAATGCCACGAGCCCGTTTTCTTCGAGATGTTCGGCATCGATATCGCAGCGGCACGCACGGTGGTAGTGAAATCGCGCGGCCATTTCCGCGCCGCCTTCGACGAATTCTTCGCCCCCGAACAGATCTTCAGCGTCGACGCGCCGGGCCTGACCTCGCCGGTATTGTCGCGCTTCGACTTCCGGCGTCTGCCCCGGCCCGTCGTCCCCCTGGACACCATGACAGAGTGGACACCGCACATCCGCCTGTTGAGCTGACCGCTCCCACCCATGACCATCCGGTTCGACATGCACTCTACTCTCGACACCCTCGATACACCCGCAGCCGTCATCGACGTGACGCGCATGCAGCACAACATCGATCGGATGCAGCAGCGCATGAATGCGCTCGGCGTACGCTTCCGCCCCCACGTCAAGACCTCCAAGTGCACGCCGGTCGTGCGTGCCCAGCTCGCCGCCGGCGCGACGGGTATCACGGTCTCTACGCTCAAGGAAGCCGAATATTTTCTCGCCGAGGGCGTCACCGACATCCTCTATGCCGTTGGCATGGCCGCGCACCGGCTTCCCCAGGCGCTGGCCTTGCGCCGGCGAGGCTGCGACCTGAAGATCCTCACCGACAGCGTGGCCTCCGCTGAAGCGATTGCAGAATTCGGGCGAGCGAACGGAGAAGTCTTCGAGGTCCTGATCGAGATCGACACGGACGGCCACCGCTCCGGCATCCAGCCCGAGGACCCTGCGCTGCTGGACGTCGGCCGCGCCCTGCACGATGGGGGCATGCGGCTGGGCGGGGTGTTGACCCACGCTGGCTCGAGCTATGAGCTTGACACCGCTGAGGCCCTGGGCGCCATGGCCGAGCAAGAACGCACCGGCTGCGTGCGTGCGGCCGAGCGTCTGCGGGCGGCACACCTGCCCTGCCCGGTGGTCAGCGTCGGCTCGACCCCGACGGCTCTTTCCGCCGCGCAGCTCGATGGTGTCACCGAGGTGCGGGCCGGCGTCTATGTTCTGTTTGACCTGGTGATGAGCAACGTGGGCGTCTGCACCACCGATGACATCGCGCTCAGCGTACTGACGACGGTGATCGGCCACCAGACCGACAAGGGCTGGGCCATTGTCGACGCCGGGTGGATGGCGATGAGCCGCGATCGCGGCACCCAGAAGCAGAAGCGGGACTATGGCTATGGGCTGGTCTGCACGATCGACGGCACGGTGTTGCAAGGCTACGTGCTGAGCGGCGCCAACCAGGAGCACGGCATCGTGTCGCGCGAAGGCGTGCCTGATGGTGACATCGCCGGGCGTTTTCCGGTTGGCACGCGGCTGCGCATCCTGCCCAATCACGCGTGTGCGACCGGCGCGCAGTTCCCCGAATACCGGGCGCTCGCCAAAGGCGGTGAACTGGCGCTATGGGAGCGCTTCCATGGCTGGTGACACGGGCGCGGCAAGGATCGAACGCGGAAGTCTTCTACAATGGCGGCCATGTGTCCGCAGCGCCGGACGCGCGACGGAAAACCATCCATGCCAGCGAAGAAGAAACTCCCGGGAAAGGCCGCCCCGGGCAAGGCCGCCCCGAATCCGCAGCAAGCCACGCTGAGCGCCATCGTGGCGCGCATCGACAGCATCCGCGACACGCTGGGCGTCACCGGCCAGCGCATTGCCGACTTCATTGCTGGTCATCCGGAAGAAGTGGTCCATATGTCCGTCAGCGAAGTGGCCGAGCGCACCGGCGCCAGTGAAGGCAGCGTGGTCGGGCTGTGCAAGACGCTCGGCGCCACCGGCTTCCAGCAGTTGAAGATCGTGCTGGCGCAGGAGATCGTGCAGCCGGTCCAGATGATCCACGAAGACCTGGAACCGAAGGACGATGCGGCGGCAGTCGTGCGCAAGATCTTCCAGAGCAATGTGCAGACGTTGCGCGATACCCAGTCAACCCTGGATGTGGCGGCGCTGCAGCGCGCGGTTCATATCCTGAAGAAAGCCAAGCGCATCGAGATCTACGGCATCGGCAGCGCGGCCACCATCGCCGAGGACGCGCATTACCGCATGCTGCGCATCGGCCTTAACGCCAAGGCCGTGGTGGATTCGCATGTGCAGGTCATCAGCGCGGCATTGACGGGGCCGGATGTCGCGGTGCTGACCATCTCGCATTCCGGCAGCACGTATGAAACCGTGACGGCGACGCGACTGGCGAAGGAGGCCGGCGCGCACACCATCTGCATCACCAACTTCGGCAAATCGCCGATCCAGGCCTTCTCCGATGTGGTGCTGCTCACAATGGCACGCGAGACCCACTTTCGCACGGAGGCGATGACGAGCCGCCTGGCACAACTGGCGATCATCGATGTGCTGATCGCCTGCCTGGCGCTGACCGACTACGACCGCGCGGTCAAGACCATCCGCCACACCTTCGACGTACTGTCGCTCAAACGCTATTGAGCCTGGCGTGCAGGGCCGTGCGGCCGGCACACCATGTGTCCAGCAACTGGGCCGGGGTCTCCGCCTCCGCCCCGGAGCCGGTGCCAAGCAGCAGATATGACATGCCCATCGCGACCGCGCCCGCGGCATCGGTCGCCGGGTTGTCGCCGATCATCAGCGCCTGCGCCGGCCTCGCCTGCAACCGCCGCAGTCCTTCGTGGAACAGCGCATCGGAGGGCTTGCCGATGATGCACTCCGGATGCACGCCGGCACAGGCTGTCAGCGCGGCGAGCAGCGCACCGGTTTCCGGCACGCAGGTGCCGTTGTCGCCGGGATGGCTGAGGTCGGGATTGGTGACCACCAGCCTGGCGCCGGCGCGCAGCACGTTCGCCGCCAGCGCCAGCTTGCCGTAGCTGAAGTCGGGATCGCGCGCCAGCAGCACCACGTCAGGGCCCTGTTCCACCAGTTGGCAACCGATCCGCTTCGCATGGCGGCGCAATGCCGGGCTGCCCAACAACAGCACCCGCGCCTCTGGGGAGGTGCGGCGCAGCCAGTCCACGGACATTTCGCCGGCAAGCACGAGTTGCTCCGGTGCAACGGCCAGGCCCATGCGGCGCAGCTTGCGCGACATGCCGGCCGCCGTGTCGGTCGAGTTGTTCGACACGATGGCATAGCGGCCCTGCAACGCCTCGAGCAGCGCGGCCGCGCCCGGCATGGCCGCGCCGTTGCGGATCAGCGTACCGTCCAGGTCGACGATGTAGCGCCATGCCGGCGCGCGCCAGGGCGGCAGCGCCGGCCGCGGGATGGGGACATCGTCGGTGGCACGTTGGCCGGAGGGGAACCGCCTGATATCTGTCATCTTTGCGTTCGATCATTTTGAACAACGCTCATTCTACATACACTTTTTATTGAGCACTGTTCATTTGATTGTCATGTAGGTCTTCTAGCATCCGTGTTGTCCCATCCCCCACCACGCGACACGGAACCTCCATGAACACCCTGCGAACGAGATGTCTCGCTGTACTGGCTGGCGTTGTACTGAGCTCGGCGCTTGCCGGCTGCGGCGGCGGAGATGACTCCGCATCCACGGCAACGTCACAGCAACTTTCATCGGCACAAGCGAACGAGCAGAAGAAGCCGGCGGACACGCTGCGCTGCGCCCCCTGAGCCTCTGTTGATCCCCTCCCCACGCCATCGCCCACAGGTCAGCCACATGCAATCCAACGACAGACGCAATTTCCTCCGCACCGCCACCCAGGCCATGGGTGCGGCCGCCGCGCTCACGGTGCTGCCGCCGAGCATCCGCCGCGCGCTTGCCGTGCCCGCCGCCGTAGAGACGCGCACCATCAAGGACGTCAAGCACATCGTCATCCTGATGCAGGAAAACCGTGCCTTCAATCACTACTTCGGCACCATGAAAGGGGTGCGGGGCTTCGGCGACCGCTTCCCGATCCCGCTCGAAAACGGCAAGCCGGTCTGGTACCAGTCGGATGGCACGAAGGAGATTCCGCCCTTCCACCTGGACAAGCAGACCATGAACGCCCTGCTGGTCCCGAGCACGCCGCACTCGTTCTCGGATGCGCAGGCGGCATGGAACCAGGGCAAGTTCGGTTTGTGGCCCAAGTTCAAGAAGCCGTATTCGATGGGCTATTACAAGCGCGACGACATCCCCTTCCAGTTCGCGCTGGCCGAAGCCTTCACCATCTGCGACGCCTATCACTGCTCCATCACCACCGGCACGGATCCCAACCGCATCGTCTTCTTCTCGGGTTCCAACTTCAATCCTGAGCTCCGCGCGAGCGGCATCAACTGCACCGATACGGACTCCGAGCCGAACAACCTGCGCTGCTGGATCAAGGGCGCGCTGCCGACGCCGGGCTACACCTATGCCGGTTCGTCCTTCCATTGGCCGACGATTCCCGATGTCCTGCAAAAGGCCGGCATCAGCTGGCGCATCTACCAGAATCCGAACGACAACTGGACTGGCGCGATGCACGGTGGCCTGGCCTTCGATTCGTTCCGCACGGCGCAGCCGGAGTCGCCGACGTACAAGGAAGGCATGAGCCTGTGGACCATCGAGGACCTGCAGCGCGACGTGATGAACGGCACGCTGCCCGAGGTAGTGTGGGTGCTGCCGACCAAGCTGCAGTCCGAACACCCCGGCGCGCCGTCAAGCCCGCAGCACGGCGGCAACTTCACCGCCCAGGTGCTGAATGCACTGACGTCGAACCCGGACGTCTGGAGCAAGACCGTGTTCTTCCAGACCTTCGACGAGAACGACGGGCTGTTCGATCACCTGCCGCCGCCGGCCGTGCCCTCCTACAACCTGGATGGCACGCTCGCCGGAAAGGCGACGCTGCCGCTGGAAGGCGAGTATTTCTCCGACCCGGCACGCAAGTACCTGCATCCCGAAGACACCATCAGCGGCAACCTGCGCCCGTGGGGATTGGGCCCGCGCGTGCCGATGTACGTGGTATCGCCATGGAGCAAGGGGGGCTGGGTCAATTCGCAGACGTTCGACCATTCGTCTGTGGGGCTGTTCCTCGAACAGCGCTTCGGCATCACCATTCCCGCCATCAGCCCCTGGCACCGCGCGGTCTGCGGCGATCTGACCTCGGCCTTCGATTTCGCCACGCCTAACGACCCGAAGTTCCCCGCACTGCCCGATACCAGCGACTACGCGATCATCGAAGCCCAGCAGAAGACCATGCCGGCGCCGACGCCGCCCGCCACGCCACAGCCGCTGTTCCAGGAAATCGGCACCCGCTTCTCGCGCGCACTGCCCTACGAGCTGCACACCAGCGCGCGCGTCGACAGCGCCGGCCGCAGCGTGACCCTGCTCTTCGCCAACAGCGGCGCGCAGGGCGCGGTGTTTCATGTCTACGACAAGCTCCACCTGGACCGCATCCCGCGACGCTACACCGTGGAAGCGGACAAGACCTTGTCGGACGCGTGGGACCTCGTCGCGGACAACGGCAAGTACGACCTGTGGGTGCTCGGACCGAACGGCTTCGTCCGGCATTTCACCGGCACTGTGGCCGCCAGCGGCGCGCAGCCGGAGTGCCAGGTTTGCTACGACCCGAAGCACGGCCAGTTGTACCTGCATATGCGCAACACCGGCAACGCCGCGTGCACGGTGACGGTAAAGGCCAACGCGTACCGGAACGATGGCCCGTGGACGCTGACCGTACCCGCGGGCGGCGAGGTCGTGGAAGAGCGCTGGTCGCTGGAAAGGAGCGCGCGCTGGTACGACTTCAGTGTGGTGCGCGCGGACGACACGAGCTACCTGCGGCGCTTTGCCGGCCGCCTGGAAACCGGCAAGGACAGCGTCAGCGATCCGGCCATGGCGATGCCCGGTGCGTGACCGCCGGCGCCTGGTGACTTTTTGATTTGAAGCGGGCGGCCTGCCTTGGTGCAGGCCGCTTGCACATTCGCCGCCGTCGGCGGCGGCTTTAGAGGGGCTGAATGCCCCTGATATCCGCGCCGCCGCGTGCGCGGCGATGCCCAGCCTGTAGTTTTCCCAGCCACGTTCGGCGCCTCGCCGTATTCCTGGAACCCCGTCAGGTCGCTTGCATCCGGTACGAGGTGATCTCGCTTGGGCCGCGTGCATGACGAACGCAAACCGTCGATATGTTCCTGCAGCCCTTGCGGAACCGCCCGCCACATCGGGTCGAGAATGAAATCAACGCCTTCGCGACGGGCCTGCTTGGCGGCTGGCACGAAGTCAGCATCCCCTGCTATCAGAACGATCTGATCCACTTGCTTCTTGAAGGCAAGTGACGCGACGTCGATGCCTATTCGCATGTCTACACAGCCGCAGAGCCAGCTTGCGTTTGGCCCGCAACCGATCAAACGCACTATCGGGCTGAGCACCATAGTGCGAGCTGCGTGGTTGCTACTCAGTCAGTTGGTCGCGATAAAGACAGGCTACGAGCCTTGATGTCGTCTCCTCAGAGGCTTCCACCGATCGGGATCGACAATCACTTGCGCGTAACATCGACAGCGATTTCTGAGTCACCGCCAGCACCGGCCCCACGCCCCGGCCGCCGCACAGCCCTCACCTTCCCACTGTTGCCGCCCCCGCAAAAGAACTTCTCCCCTCCGTCGGACTCCAGCCCCGACACCCCCACGCCCGCCGGCATCTCGATGCTCTCGAGCACCGCGCCCGTGCGCGCATCGACGTGCCGCAGTTCGCTGGCATCGTCTTCCCAGGTGCCATGCCACAGCTCGCCATCGACCCAGGTGACGCCGGTGACAAAGCGGTCGGAAGCAATGGTGCGCAGGATCGCGCCGGTCTGCGGATCGACCTGGTGGATCTTGCGTTCGCTGTACTGGCCGACCCAGAGCGTCCCTTCTGCCCAGGCGAGCCCGGAGTTGCCGCCGCCCGGCGGGGCGGGGATGGTAGCGAGCACGGCGCCAGTCTGCGGATCGATCTTCTGGATGCGCTCGCCGTCGATCTGGAACAGGTGCTTGCCATCGAAGGCGGTTCCGGCATTGGCCGCCACATCGAGCGAGCGCGCAACCTGCCCGTTCGCCGGGTCAAAGGCATTGAGCTTGTCCCCGGTGGCGATCCAGACATGCCGGCCGTCGTACGAGACGCCATGCACGTTGTCGACGCCGGGGAACGGGCCGTATTCACGGAGGATTTGTGCGGGGTATCGTTTCATCATGCTCTCCATCCTAGTCAACGGTCAGCGGCGTGGGGAGTAACAAAGTCGTCGTGAATCCCGGCACGGGCGGGGTCATCCAGCGGCGCGCGCGGCCGTGGCCGATCGATTGGACCTTGCCGGCTGCGGCCAGCGCGTCGAGTGCGCGCTGCACGGTGCGCTGGCTGGCGCCAAGTGCAAGCGCGAGGCCAGAACTGGACCATGACTCGCCGTCGGCGAGCAGCGCCAGCACCGGCGCGTTGCGGTCCTCGACTGGCTGCGCCAGCACTGCGACTTCGCGTGTGCGGCGCGGCACCAGCGTATAACCGCTCGGGGTGGCGCTGATGTCCGCCTCCGTCCCGAGCACGGCGCGCAGCCTCCCCACTTCCACACGCAGGCGCGCGCGGTGCGAGGCGTCGATGTGTCGGGTGCGGAAGGCTTGCGCGATCAGGGTGTCGCGGGGCACGTCTTCCGGCCAGGCTTCGGCCAGCGCGCGTGCCAGGGCGAACAGCACCGGGCGCGTGGCCAGCGACACCACCGTCCCGCCGTTGCGCACGGCAAGGCGGCAGGCGTCGACCACCAGCGTCTTCGATGCCAGCAGGGCTTCAACGTCTTCGAGCCGCAGCAGCCGCGGTTCGCCGCGCGCGATCAGGCGTGCGGCGGGGGCATCGAGAATACGGGCGGCGTTTTCGACTTCCGCTGCCAGCGCAGGGATGCCTGCGAGCATGGCAGCGCGGCCCGCCCTGGCGAGCGCGGCGCGCGCGATACGGGCCTGCACGCGCCGCATGGCGATGCCTGCCAGGATCAACTCGTGGGTGGTTCGCAAGGCAGGTGGCAAGCGCGCGGGAGCGAGCCCGGCAAGCATGTCCTCGGCCTCGTCGAGGCGACCGATCAGCAACAGCCGCCGGATGCCGAGATAGCGCGCATGCGCGGCATTGAACCAGTCGCCGTGCGCTTCGAGCGTCGCCCGGGCGGCGTCGAGAGTCTTCGCCGGCCAGCCCAGGTCGCGCGCCGCGAGTGCGATTTCAGCCTCTGCAATCACGCACCGTGCGCGGGCCACCGGCGCTTTGCTGCCAAAGGCACGCGCCGCGCTTCGTACCAGCGCCCTGGCCCGCATCAGGTCGCCGAGCTGCGCCATGGCGATGCCGCGCAGCGCCAGCGCCGGCGCGTCGTCGCGCAAGGCGACCCGGTTCAGCGCCCCGAGCGGGTCACCGGCCGCGAGCGCGCGTGCGGCGGCTGAGATCGCTGCGTCCATCTGAATCGCGCCACACATGTCACTCCCACCTGTCGATGCCGGCGCCTAATCTAGCACACGACTACCCGATCACGCGGCGTATCGCATACCGCACGACATCCACGGAGGAACCCACGATGACCACACATGCAACCGCCACGCGCGAAGACTGGCTGGCCGCCCGGCTCGAACTGCTGGAAGCGGAAAAAGCACTGACGCGGCGCAGCGACGAACTGGCGCAGCAACGACAGGCCTTGCCATGGCTGCGGATCGACAAGGCGTACCGCTTCGAAACCGACGAAGGCAGCACCACGCTGGCCGAGCTGTTCAAATGGCGCTCGCAACTGCTCGTCTACCACTTCATGTTCGGTCCCGCCTACAAGGCCGGCTGCCCGTCGTGCTCGGCAATTGCCGACGGCTTCAACGGCTTCGCCGTCCACCTGGCCAACCATGACGTCATGCTGACGGCCGTGTCGCGCGCGCCGCTCGCGACATTGCAGGCCTACAAGCAACGCATGGGATGGACCTTCCCGTGGGCCTCGTCGGACGACAGCGATTTCAACAGCGACTTCCACGTCGCGTTCACCACGGCGCAGCAGCGTGAGGGCGATATCGATTACAACTACCGGCGCGAGCCGGCGTTCGCATGGCGCCCGGAGCTGGCAGCCGGCGGCCAGCCGGCGGAAGACAAGTTTGCGGCGATGTGCGGCACCGACTCGGCCACCTACCAGCGTGACCGGCCCGGCATGAGCGCCTTTGTGATGGAGGACGGCGTGGTCTACCACTGCTATTCCACCTATGCGCGCGGGCTCGACGGACTGTGGGGCATGTACCAGTGGCTCGACCGCGCGCCAAAGGGGCGCAATGAGACCGGCGGCGTCTGGTGGCGCCGCCATGATGAGTATGGCGAGCGTTGAGGCAAGCCATGGCGATCGCCGGCACAACCGTAACGCCCGAGGTCCGCGCAGGCATGGGAGTCTTCATCGGCATCTGCACCGTGCTCTTCGCCGCCTGCGCAACGGCCACATTCATGCTGCACGACGCCATGTCCGCCATGGGCGCGATGCCGATGCCCGGCGGCTGGACCCTGTCGATGGCATGGACGCGGATGTGCGGGCAGACCTGGGCCGGCGCCGCGGCATCCTTCCTCGGCATGTGGGTGGTGATGATGGCGGTAATGATGCTGCCGTCGCTGGCGCCAGTGTTGTGGCGCGTCACGGCCAGGCCAGAACTGTTTTACGCGGTGGCAGGCATTGCCTACTTTTGCGTGTGGGCGATGCTGGGCCTGGCAGTCTTTGCGCCGGGTGCCGCGCTGGCGGCGCTTGCGATGCACTGGCCGGCGCTGGCGCGCGCCATGCCGATGCTGGCCGGCGTGGTCGTGTTGTGCGCCGGCGCGCTGCAGTTCACCGAGTGGAAAGCCCGCCAGCTTGCGTGCTGCCGGTACGCGCCCGCGATGCCAGCCTATACCGGCGCGGCATGGCGCTATGGCCTGCGCCTTGGCCTGCATTGCAGCTATTGCTGCGCCGGGCTGACGGCGAGCCTGCTGGCCGTCGGCGTGATGGACCTGCGCGTGATGGCCGCGGTCACGGCAGCCATCACGGCCGAACGTCTCGCCCCGGCGGGCGCGCGGGTCGCAAAGGGGATCGGCGTCGTTACCGTCAACGCGGGAGTACTGCTGATCGCGCGAGCGGCCGGGCTCGGCTAGCGCATCCCGGCCGCTCGCGCGTCACCGCGCTATCGCACGCAGGACGATGGTGGCACGCAGGGGCGCACTGGCGGGAGCTGGCGCAGGCTGATTGCCCGCCCGCGCTCAACCGGCCGCGGCGCGCGGCGCCTTGCGCTTGCCTGCCCGGCTCAGCCCGGACTTCGCCTCGACCTTGGTGGCCAGCAGCATGTCGTAGAGCTGCTGCGCCGCCGGCGACAGCGACCGGCCGCGGCGCCGGATCAGCCCTACCGTGCGCGTCACCGTAGGATCGACCAGTGGCACGCTCTTCAGCGTGGGATGGTCGCCCGGCGGCATTGCAAGCCGCGGCACCGCGGCGATTCCCAGCCCGGCCTCGACCAGGCTCACCAGCGTGGACACATGCCGCACTTCGCAGTACCAGTGCGGGCGCACCGGCACTTCGGACAGCGCCAGGTCCAGCAGCAGCCGGTTGCCGCTGGCCTTGCCCACCGTCATATAGTCGTACTGGCCCAGTTCCGCCCAGGTGGCTTGCTTCTTCTTCGCCAGCGGATGGCCGGGCGGGCAGGCCACCACGAAGGCCTCGCGCAGCACCGGCTCGAATTCCACGTCAGGCTCCTGCGTGCCGATGTAGTTGAGGCCGAAGTCCGCCTCGTTGCGCACCACCATGTTGAGCACCTCGTTGGCGCCTTCGTCGACCAGCCGCACCACGATGCGCGGATAGCGCGCGTGGTATTCGCGCAGCACGCCAGGCAGGAAATAGCGCACCGCCGACGGCACGCAGGCGACCGTGACTTCGCCCGCGATCCGGGACGCGACGTCGCGGATGCCCAGCAGCGACTCATCCAGCCCGTTGAGCAGGTCGCGCGCCCGGCGCGAGAACTCGCGCCCCACCGCGGTCATCTCGACCGAGCGCGTGGTGCGGTCGAACAGGCGCACGCCCAGCGCATCCTCCAGCTTCTCGATCCGGCGCGACAGCGCCGGCTGCGACAGGTGCAGTTCCGCCGCGGCGGCGCGGAAGCTGCTGTGTTCGGCCACGGCGACAAAGGCGCGCAGATCGGACAGATTCAAATTCATGCAGACCTTGCATCAATCGTAAGGAAATTTGCAATTCACAGTCTAGCACCGGCACGCCATCATTCGCTCACCCGCTCCCGCCTGCCAGGCCGGGGCCGACCGAGAACAGCGCCCGACAGTGGCGCACCGGAGGAGACTGATGAACGCGACACGCCGGACCCTGCTCAAGGCCAGCGCCATGCTGCTGGCCACCACGGGCGGCCTTGCCAGGGCGCAGGAGCCCTTTCCCAACAAGCCGCTGCGCTACGTGGTGCCGGTCTCGGCCGGCGGCGGCTCGGACCTGATCGGCCGCACCGTGGCCGAGCGCTGGGGCCGCGTGCTGGGCCAGTCCATCGTGGTCGAGAACCAGGCCGGCGGCGGGGGCGTGATTGCCTGCCAGATGACGGCCAAGGCCACCGCCGACGGCTACAGCCTGATGCAGGGCTACGTCGCCACGCACGGCACTAACCCCGCCACCCGCAAGGTCCCGTACGACCCGCTCAAGGATTTCACGCCGGTCGGCATGATCGGCGCCACGCCCAACGTGCTGGTGGTAGGCGCGAACGTGCCGGCGACCACGCTGGAGGCCTTTATCGCATATGCCCGCAAGCAGCCGGGCGCGATCGCCTATGGCTCGGCCGGTCCCGGTTCGCTGACGCACCTGACCATGGAGTTGTTCGCGCAGCAGATGAAGCTGCAGATGACCCATGCCGCCTACCGCGGCGTCGCGCCTGCCTTCAACGACCTGATCGGCGGCCAGACCCAGGCGATGTTCCCGGGCCTGTCGGCGGCGCTGCCGCATATCCGTTCCGGCCGCGTCAGGCCGCTGGCGGTCACCGGCCAGGCGCGGCACCCGCTGCTCAAGGACACGCAGACACTGGAAGAAGCCGGCCTGAAGGGCTTCGACGCCATGCAGTGGTATGGCGTGGTGGGCCCGGCCGGCATCCCGGCCAACGTGGTGGCCCGCCTCAACAGCACGCTGAACACCGTGCTCAAGAGCCCCGACCTGGCCGACAAGCTCTCCGCCGAGGCCTTGCAGCCCATGCCGATGACGCCCGACCAGTTCCGCCGCTATATCGCCGACGAGGTTAACCGCTGGGGCAAGCTGGCGCGCGACCGCGGCATTCGGCTCGATGCCTGAGCCATCCCCCTTCCCAGCTATCCGCTTTTACTGAACAAGGACAGATTTCATGGCACGCAACACCCATGTCGCCGCAGACCACAACGCCCCGCCCGTGACCCGCATCCTGGGCCGGTTTGTCGCGACCCATCCCAGCCAGGGCTGGAGCGAAGCGGTCGAGCACGAGGCCCATCGCACCTTCATGAACTGGCTGGGATGCGCGGTCGGCGCCGCGCGCCATGAGGCCGCCGATGCGGCGCTGGCCGCGGTGGCGATGCTGCAGCCGTCGGCGCAAGCCACCGTGCTGGGCCGCGGCGAGAAGGTCGACATGGCCAGCGCGGCGCTGGTCAACGGCATCACCTCGCATACCTTTGACTTCGACGACACCCATCTCAAGACCATCATCCACCCGGCCGGCCCGGTGGCCTCGGCGGCGCTGGCGCTGGCGGAGCACACCGGCGCCAGTGGCCGCGCGGTGGCCGATGCGGTGGTGCTCGGCATCGAAGTGGCTTGCCGCGTCGGCAATGCGATGTACCCGGATCACTACGACCGCGGCTGGCACATCACCGGCTCGACCGGCATGCTGGGCGCCGCGGCCGCCTGCGCGCGGCTGCTCGGACTGGACGAGGAGCGCGCCGCCATGGCGCTGGGCATCGCCGCCTCGCAGCCGGTGGGCCTGCGCGAGCAGTTCGGCACCATGACCAAGCCCTTCCATCCCGGCGGCGCCGCGCGCGCCGGGCTGATGTCGGCCCTGATGGCCAGCCACGGCTATACCGCGAGCGCGCGGGCGCTGGAAGCGCCGCGCGGCTTTATGCAGGTGATCTCCGCCAAGACCGACTGGAACGAGATCACCGACCAGCTCGGCGAGCGCTTCGAGATTTCGTTCAACACCTACAAGCCGTTCGCCTGCGGCATCGTGATCCATCCGAGCATCGACGCCTGCGTGCAGTTGCGCGAGCAAGGCGTCAACCCCGCGGACGTCGAGCGCATCGAGCTGCGCGTGCATCCGCTGGTGCTGGAACTGACCGGCAAGAAGGAGCCCAGCGACGGCCTGCTCGCCAAGTTCAGCGTCTACCACGGCTGCGCCGCCGGGCTGATCTTCGGCCGCGCCGGCGAGGATGAGTTCTCCGACGAGGTCGTGCTGCGCGACGACGTGGTCGCGCTGCGCCGCAAGGTCGTGGCCACCGCCGATGCGGAAGTCGATGAGGCCGCCGCCCATGTGCGCGCCGTGCTCAAGGACGGCCGCGAGGTCAGCGTCGATGTCGAACACGCGATCGGCTCGCTGCAGCGGCCGATGACCGATGCCAACCTGAACGCCAAGTTCCATGCGCTGGCCGACCCGGTGCTGGGCGCGCGCAAGGTCTCGGCGCTGATCGACGCGTGCTGGCAGCTCGGCGCCACCGCCGACGTGCGCACCCTGACCGCCCTAGCGCGCCCCTGACCATGACCCGTCCACGCATTGCCGTACTCGGCGACTACGAGCGCGCGCTGCCGCGCCTGGCGGACTGGACGGCGATCTCGGCCCGTGCCGAGGTCGGCTTCCACCATGAACCGCTGCGCGGCGAGGCGCTGGATGCGGTCCTGCGCGACGCCGATGTGCTGGTGCTGGTGCGCGACCGCACCCCGCTGGATGGAGCGCGCCTACAACTGGCACAGCGCCTGAAGCTGGTGATCTATACCGGCACGCGCAACAACACCCTCGACACCGAGGCGCTGCAGGCGCGCGGCATCCCGGTCGCCAACACCGGCTGGGGCCCGTCCAAGGAAAGCACCTGCGAGATGACCTGGGCGCTGATCCTGGCGGCGGTGCGCCAGCTCGAGGGGCAGATGGCAACCATGCGCGCCGGCGGCTGGCGGCCGCAAGACAGCCTGCCGCTGCCCGGCGTGCTGCACGGCGAGCGCCTGGGCCTGATCGGCCTTGGCGAGATCGGCAAGCGCGTGGCGCGCGTCGGCCAGGCCTTCGGCATGGAAGTCGTGACCTGGAGCCCGCGCATGACGCCCGAGCGCGCGGCCGAGGCAGGCGTGACCGCGGTCAGCCTGGAAACCCTGCTGTCGACCTCGCGCATCGTCAGCCTGCACCTGGTGCCGACGCCGGCCACGACGCGGCTGATCGATGCCGGGCGGCTGGCGCTGATGCGGCCGGACGCGATCCTGGTCAATACCTCGCGCGCCGCGCTGGTCGACATGGAAGCCCTGCCCCATGCGCTCGACCAGAAGCGCCCCGGGATGGCAGCGCTGGACGTGTATGACGCCGAGCCGGTCCCGCCGGATGCCCCGCTACGCCAGCGCCGCGACGTGGTGATCACGCCGCATATGGGCTTTGTCAGCGAGCCGGTCTTCGCGACCTTCGCCAAGGGCGTAGTGGGCGCGCTGGAGGCCTGGCTGCGCGACGCTGCCGACCCTTATTGATCTGGTGAATAGGCTATATAACCGCGATTCTATTGGCTGATTTTCCATGCTGAACCATTATTCCGTCACTACTACGACAACGAATATGGAGACGGCATGGAAGTCCTCGTCCTCCCCCAAGGGCAACGCCTGAATGTCCCCCACGGTGAAAACCTGCTGACCGCACTGCAGCAGAACGGCGTTCCCATTTCCTACAGCTGCATGGCCGGACGCTGCGGCACCTGCCGCTGCCGCGTCGTCGACGGCGATATTCATGAAGCCGGCGGCTATGCCTTCCACAATGCCGACCACCAGGCTGAACGGCATGTGCTGGCGTGCCAGTCGGTCGTGGCCGGCGACTGCACCATCGAGATTCCCGAGCCGGACGAAGTCGTCGTCCATCCCGCCCGCATCGTCAAGGCGACCGTCACGGCACTGGAAGACCTGAGCCACGATGTCCGGATGATCCGGCTGGCCCCGGCCAAGCCGCTGTCTTTCTCGCCGGGCCAGTACGCCATGCTGCAGTTCGCGCCGGACCATAGCCGCCCCTATTCCATGGCGCGGCTGGCGAGCGACGGCGAGCTGGAATTCCACGTCCGCATGGTCCCCGACGGCCGCGTCACCTGCTATATCCGCGACACCCTGAAGGCCGGCGATACGGTGCGCGTCAGCGGCCCGCTCGGCACGTCGTACCTGCGCACCCGCAACGACGACCCGATCCTCTGCATCGCCGGCGGCACCGGCCTGGCGCCGGTGCTGTCGATCGTGCGCGGCGCGATCGAAGCCGGACTGCCCAACCCGATCCATCTCTATTTCGGCATCCGCTCGCCGCGCGACGCCTACGGCCTGCACTGGCTGGACGAACTCGCGCAGCGCCATCCGCGCCTGCGCGTGGAAGTCGTGTCCACGGTGCCCGGCAATGCCAGCGACCTGCGCACCGGCCTGGTCACCGAAGCCGTGGCGCAGGACTTCGGCGCGCTGGGCGGCTGGCGCGCCTACCTCTGCGGTGCGCCGCCGATGGTCGACGCGGCCACGCTGCTGCTGCGCGACAAGGGCGTGCGTCCCGAACATATCTACGCCGACGCCTTCTACGCCTCGGGCACCTGAGCCCGGCAGCCTCAAGACATCGAACGCCTGCGCACCGGCTGCGCGACGCTACACCGCATCCCCTGACAGGAAACCGGAGACAACCATGGACACCACATCCTCCCGGACCGAGCCGGTCTGGAAAGACGATGGCATCAGCCGCATCCCCTTCCGCGTGTATACCGACCAGCAGCTCTACCAGCGCGAGCTGGAACGCTGCTTCTACCGGGGCCACTGGAACTACGTCGGCCTGGAGGCCGAGATTCCCAACCCCGGCGACTTCAAGCGCACCGTGATCGGCGAGCGCTCGGTGATCCTGGTGCGCGACCAGGAAGGCGAGATCAACGTGGTCGAGAACGTCTGCGCCCACCGCGGTATGAAGTTCTGCCGCGAGCGCAGCGGCAACCGCAAGGATTTCCACTGCCCGTACCACCAGTGGAACTATGACCTGAAGGGCAACCTGCAGGGCGTGCCGTTCCGCCGCGGCGTCAAGCAGGACGGCAAGGTCAATGGCGGCATGCCGGCGGATTTCAAGCCGCAGGACCACGGGCTGACGCGCCTCAAGGTCGCGGTGCGTGGTGGCGTGGTGTTTGCGTCGTTCGACCATGAGGTCGAGCCGCTGGAGGATTTCCTCGGCCCGGACATCACCGGCTACTTCGACCGCCTGTTCCACGGGCGCAAGCTCAAGATCCTCGGCTACAACAAGCAGCGCATCCCGGGTAACTGGAAGCTGATGCAGGAGAACATCAAGGATCCCTACCACCCCGGCCTCCTCCACACCTGGTTCGTGACCTTCGGCCTCTGGCGCGCCGACAACAAGTCGCGCCTGGTGATGGACGAGCAGTTCCGCCACGCCGCGATGGTTTCCACGCGCGGCCAGGGCGGTAAAGGTGAGGTGACCTCGGGCGTGGCCAGTTTCAAGGACCAGATGGCGCTGCAGGACGACCGCATTCTCGACATCGTGCACGAGCCCTGGTGGGGCGATCCCACCGCGGTGATGATGACGGTCTTCCCCAGCGTGATCTTCCAGCAGCAGGTCAACTCGGTGTCCACGCGGCATATCCAGCCGAACGGCCCGGATTCGTTCGACTTTGTCTGGACGCACTTCGGCTTCGAGGATGACACCGAGGAAATGACGCGGCGCCGCCTGCGCCAGGCCAACCTGTTCGGGCCGGCGGGCTTTGTCTCCGCCGACGATGGCGAAGTCATCGAATGCTCGCAGGAGGGTTTTACGCAAAAGCCGTGGCACCGCGTGCTGGCAGAACTGGGCGGCACCACCGCCGAGAACACCGACCATATGGTCACCGAGACGCTGATCCGCGGCATGTACGCCTACTGGCGCAAGGTGATGGAGATCTGACCATGGACTTCCAGGATTACTACGCCCTGCTTGCGCTCTACGCCGACTACACCGCCGTGGTGGACAACGGCGAGTGGGACAAATGGCCCGACTTCTTCACCGACGACTGCATCTACCGCCTGCAGCCACGCGAGAACTACGAGCGCGGCCTACCGCTGGCGACGCTGTCGTTCGAGAGCAAGGGCATGCTGAAGGACCGCGTCTTCGGCATCCGCGAAACGCTGTTCCATGACCCGTATTACCAGCGCCATATCGTCGGCGCGCCGCTGGTGCGGCAGGCCGATGGCGAGCGGATCGTTGCCGAAGCCAACTACGCGGTGCTGCGCACCAAGCCCGACCAGCTCACCGATGTGCTCAACACCGGCCGCTACCTGGACACCATCGTGCGCACGCCGCAAGGCCTGCGCTTTGCGTCCCGCCTTTGCATCTTCGACAGCGAGATGATCCCCAACTCGCTGATCTATCCCATCTAGGAGACAACCATGACGACTGAAACCTGGATCGAGGCCGCCGCGCTTGCCAGCGTGCCGCAGGACGATGTGATCGCCATCGAGGTCCAAGGCCGCGAGATCGCGCTGTACGGTGTCGACGGCGAGATCTTTGCCACCGACAACATCTGCACCCACGGCCATGCACGGCTGTGCGACGGCTTCCTCGACGGCCACGAGATCGAATGCCCGCTGCACCAGGGCAAGTTCGACGTCAGGAATGGTGAAGCCCTATGCGCGCCGCTGACCGAGAATATCCGCGCCTACCCGGTGCGGATCGACGGCGGCAAGGTCTGGCTGGACCTGGGCTGAGCGCGCCTATTCGGAGAACAGGTCGAATACCTGCGTGCGCAGCCACTGGTTGGCCGGGTCCCGGTGGTAGCGCGCGTGCCAGAACAGGTTGATCTGGATATCCGGCAGGTCCACCGGGTGCTTGACGTACTTCAGCCCGAAGTATTTGGCGCTGCGCTCGGCAAACTTCTGGGTAACCGTCGCGACCAGGTCGGTACTGGCAACGATGTCCGCCAGCGCGACAAAGTGCGGCACCCTTAAACGGATGCGCCGCTGTACGGCGCCCTTGGCCAGGATCTCGTCCACGCGGGCATGGCCGGTGCCGGCCGCGGTCACCACCACATGCTCCGCGTCCTCGAAGTCGCGCAGCCGGACAGTACGCTTGTCCAGCGCATGGCCGGGCCGGAACATGCAGACATAGCGCTGGCGGAACAGCCGGCGCTGGAAGAACTCGGAAGCCAGCTCAGGCTGGTGGCCGACGGCCAGGTCGATCTTGCCCTGGCTCATTTCCTCGGCCAGGTTCACCGCGGTGTTGCGCACCGTGGCGACGGAAACGCCCGGCGCCAGCTCGCGCAGCGCGCCCATCAGCTTCGGGATGAAGTGGACTTCGCCGATATCGGTCATCGCGATATGGAAGTCACGCTCGCTGCGCGCCGGATCGAAGTCGACCTTGCGGTTGAGCGCGGTGTGCAGCGCATCCAGCGCATATGACACCGGCTCGGCCAGCTCCAGTGCCAGCGGGGTCGGCAGCATGCCCTTGGCGCTGCGCACGAAAAGGTCGTCGTCAAAGATGCGACGCAGTCTGGCCAGCGCATTGCTGACCGCAGGCTGGCTCAGCTCCAGCGCCTTGGCCGTGCCGGAGACGGTGCGCAGGCGCAGCAGGTGTTCGAACACCACCAGCAGGTTCAGGTCGACGTTGTGCAACTCCATGTCTCGCTCCGCACGGCTTATTGATTTTGTGAATGGACGGTTGGACAGCCATTCTATGCCGCTATTTCAATCAGCGCGAAAGCGCGGGCTGCCTGCGGAGCACCCGTACCGGTCTCTAGCAACCTGGGTGGCGCACTGCAAACGCCCGGGAGCAGCCCCCATCACAATTCACCGACCTTCCCGCTCGCCGCGCACCCGTTTGGGGCCGATTGATGAATAGAACTTAAAAGCGCATTCGGATTTTCGTATCTAAACACTGTCAGCGATCCGATCTATCATTTTTCTGCGCCTCCTTAACTCGCGGTGCCGCCGCAACCGCCGGCCAGATCCTGACAGCTTCCGGCAGTGCCGAACGGCCCCGCAGTTCGCAAGCCTGCACCCCCACAACCTGAACGCCGCGCCCCCGCCGGCGTTTCGCTTTTCTACGGAAAGCGACCAGACAAGGACCCGAACGCATGGAAGACGTCAGCGACATCAAGCTCACACGACGAGACCTGCTCAAGGTCGGCGCCGTTTCCGCGACCGGCGTGGCCCTGCCTGCTGTCGCCAACGCCCAGGCCGTGGCGGGCAGCGGCACCCAGGGTGGCGTGACCGGCGCCGTCTCGCTCGAAGTCAACGGCAAGCCATGGACGCTGCAACTGGATACCCGCACCACGCTGCTCGACGCACTGCGCGAGCATATGCAACTCACCGGCACCAAGAAAGGCTGCGACCACGGCCAGTGCGGCGCGTGCACGGTGATCGTCGACGGCCGGCGCATCAATTCCTGCCTGACACTGGCGGTGATGCATGACGGCAGCAAGGTCACCACCATCGAAGGGCTCGGCGCGCCGGGCAAGCTCCACCCGATGCAAGCGGCCTTCGTCAAACATGACGGCTACCAGTGCGGGTATTGCACGCCGGGGCAGATCTGCTCGGCCGTTGCGGTACTGGGCGAGATCCGCGACGGCATCCCCAGCCACGTCAGTGCCGACCTGAAGGCGCGCCCCCAGCTCACCGCCGAGGAAATCCGCGAGCGCATGAGCGGCAATATCTGCCGCTGCGGCGCCTACTCCAATATCGTCGACGCGATCACCGAGGTTGCCGGGAGCAAGGCATGAAGCCCTTTACCTATGAACGCGCGCGTTCTCCCGCCGAGGCCGCCGCGGCGGCGGCGCGCACGCCCGGTACGCGCTTTATCGCCGGCGGCACCAACCTGCTGGACCTGATGAAGCTGGGCATCGAATCACCGGTCCACCTGATCGACGTCAACCGCCTGACACTGGACCGCGTCGACGCCACGCCGGAAGGCGGCCTGCGCATCGGTGCACTGGTGCGCAATACCGACCTGGCGGCCGATGCGCGCGTGCGGCGCGACTATGGCGTGCTGTCGCGCGCGCTGCTGGCCGGCGCGTCCGGGCAGTTGCGCAACCGCGCCACCACCGCCGGCAACCTGCTGCAGCGCACGCGCTGTCCCTACTTCTACGACACCAACCTGCCGTGCAACAAGCGCGTGCCGGGCAGCGGCTGCTCGGCCATCGGCGGCTTCAGCCGACAGCATGCGGTGGTCGGTGGCAGCAGCAGCTGTATCGCCACCCATCCCAGCGACATGGCGGTGGCGATGCGCGTGCTCGACGCCACGGTGCAGACCGTGCGCCCGGACGGCAAGGCCCGCGTGATCCCGATTGCCGACTTCCACCGGCTGCCCGGGAACACGCCGCATATCGAGACCGCACTGGAGCCCGGCGAGCTGATCACCGCGGTGACGCTGCCGAAGCCCATCGGCGGCGCACAGGTCTATCGCAAGGTACGCGACCGTGCTTCGTATGCGTTTGCGCTGGTGTCGGTTGCGGCCATCGTGCAGCCCGACGGCACCGGCCGGGTCGCGCTGGGCGGCGTCGCGCACAAGCCGTGGCGCGTGGAAGCCGCCGAAGCGCAGATGCCGCAGGGCGCGCGCGCGGTCACCGAGCGCCTGCTGGCCGATGCCCGCCCCACTGAGGAGAACCAGTTCAAGCTCACGCTGGCCTACCGTACGATTGCCGCCGCGCTGGCGCAGGCGAAGGGATGACGACATGAAATTCGATACCCCAGCCACCACCAACCCGATCGACCAGCTCAAGGTAGTCGGCCACCCCGTCGACCGCATCGACGGCCCGCGCAAGACCACGGGCACGGCGCCCTACGCCTATGAGCGCCACGATGTCGCGCCCAAGGCCGCCTACGGCTATGTGGTCGGCGCCGGCATCGGCAAGGGCCGCATCGCGTCGATCAACCTGGACGAGGCCCGCCGCGCCCCCGGTGTCATCGACATCATTGCCGCGCAACATGCCGGCGAGCTCGCCAAGGCCGGCCGCAATACCGCCACGCTGCTGGGTGGCCCGGAGATCCAGCACTACCACCAGGCGATCGCGCTGGTGATCGCGCAGACGTTCGAGCAAGCGCGCGCCGCGGCGCAGCTGATCCGCGTGCGCTACGACCGGCAGCGCGGCGCCTATGACCTGGCGCAGGCACGCGACGCCGCGGCGAAGGTGGCCAACCGTCCCGACTCGGCGGTGGGGAATTTTGCCGGGGCCTTTGCGGCGGCGCCGGTGAAGCTCGACGCCACCTACTCCACGCCGGACCAGTCGCACGCGATGATGGAGCCGCATGCCACCGTAGCCGCCTGGCAAGGCAACAAGCTGACGGTCTGGACCTCCAACCAGATGATCGACTGGGCCCGCACCGACCTGGCCACCACGCTTGGCATCCCCAGGGAGAACGTGCGCGTTGTGTCGCCGTTTATCGGCGGCGGCTTCGGCGGCAAGCTGTTCCTGCGTGCCGATGTGCTGCTCGCCGCGATCGGCGCGCGCGCGGTGCGCCGGCCGGTGAAGGTGGCGCTGACGCGCCCGCTGATGATGAACAACACCACGCACCGCCCGGCCACGATCCAGCACATTCGGCTGGGTGCGACGCTGGACGGCAAGCTCACCGCGATCGGGCATGACAGCTGGTCGGGCGACCTGCCGGGCGGCAAGCCGGAGAACGCGATCCAGCAAACCCGCCTGCTCTATGCGGCGCCCAACCGGCTGAGCACGCTGCGGCTCGCGTCACTGGACCTGCCTGAAGGCAATGCCATGCGCGCGCCCGGCGAGGCGCCCGGCATGATGGCGCTGGAAGTCGCGATGGACGAGATGGCGGAGAAGCTGGGCATGGACCCGATCGCCTTTCGCATCCTCAACGACACCCAGGTCGATCCGGAGAAGCCGGGACGCCCGTTCTCGCAGCGGCGCCTGGTCGACTGCCTGCGCATCGGCGCCGAGCGTTTCGGCTGGCAGGGCCGCAGCGCCAGGCCCGCCGCGCGGCGCGAGGGCCAGTGGCTGGTCGGCCTGGGCGTGGCTTCGGCGTTCCGCAACAATCAGGTGATGAAGTCAGCCGCGCGGGTGCGGGTCGATGGCAATGGCATCGTCACGGTGGAAACCGACATGACCGATATTGGCACCGGCAGCTACACCATCATCGCCCAGACCGCGGCGGAAATGATGGGCGTGCCGCTGGACAGGGTGCTGGTGCGGCTGGGGGATTCGGATTTCCCGGTTTCGGCGGGATCGGGCGGCCAGTGGGGCGCCAACAGTTCCACCGCCGGGGTCTATGCGGCCTGCGTCAAGCTGCGCGACACGGTGGCGCAGAAGGCAGGCTTTGCCCCGCAGGAGGCGGTGTTCGACAACGGCCAGATCCGCGCCGGCGGCCGCAGCGTGCCACTGGCCAGCGTGGCGGGTGAAGGCGGCATGGTGGCGGAGGATGTGCTGGAGTTCGGCGACCTCGACAAGCGTTTCCAGCAGTCCACCTTCGGGGCGCATTTTGTTGAAGCCGCGGTCGATGCGGCCACCGGCGAGATCCGCGTGCGGCGCATGCTGGCGGTGTGTGCGGCGGGGCGGATCCTGAATCCCAAGTCGGCGCGCAGCCAGGTGATCGGCGCGATGACCATGGGCGTGGGTGCGGCGCTGATGGAGGAACTCGCGGTCGACAAGCGTGTTGGCTTCTTCGTCAACCATGACCTGGCGGGTTATGAAGTGCCGGTGCATGGCGATATTCCGCATCAGGAGGTCATCTTCCTTGACGAGACCGATCCGGCTTCATCGCCGATGAAGGCCAAGGGTGTGGGGGAGCTGGGGATTTCGGGCGTTGGGGCGGCCGTGGCGAACGCGGTCTACAACGCTACCGGAGTGCGTGTGCGGGATTATCCGATCACGCTGGACAAGCTGATCGGGAAGATGCCGCTGGTGGTCTGATGCGGCCGGCCCGACGTCGGTGCGACCTCGGGCCGGGCTTCAGCGGGACAGGAACACCGGCAGCGCCGCCTGGTGCAGCAACGCCCGGGTGGTGCCGCCGAGCACCAGCTCGCGCAGCCGTGCCCGGCCATAGCCACCCGCGACCAGCACGTCCGCCTGCAGGTCCATGGCCATTCGCGGCAAGACCTCGTCAGGGTTGCCGCCCGGCTCGACATGCAGGTCGGCGCTGACGCCATGACTGGCGAGCCAGTCCGCCAGGCGCACGCCGCTGGCCCGGTCCGGCCCATCCGCGCCGCCTTCGACCACTATGATCGACACGCCAGTGGCACTGGCCAGCCAGGGCAGTGCATCAGCCACCGCCCTGGCGGCCTCGCGCCCGCCGTTCCAGGCGATGGCAACGCGGCCCGGCAGCACCGGGCAGGCACGACCGGGAATCAGCAGCACCGGCCGGCCCGCATGCAGCAGCGCGTATTCCGCGGTGCCCGCCATCGGCGCCGGAATGCCCGCGTCGCCGCCGGGCGGACCGGGCAGGATCAGGTCGGCATAGCGGCCTTCATCGGCAAGCGCCCATCCGGCTTCCGCCTCGACCACGAAATGCCGGGTCGTGACAGCAGCCGATACCTGGCGCGTTCCCTCCAGCAAGACGGCCTCATGCTCTGCGGCCAGGCGCTGCAAATGGCCGGCCGCGAGCGCGGCGTAGCTGCCGGCTTCCGCGCCGGCGCCACGGAATGGTTCGAGCTGCGTGCCGGTCGCAGTCAGCCCTACGACACTGCCGCCGCTTTGCGCGGCCAGTCGCGCGGCGGCCTCGATGCGGGCGGCGCGGGCATGGTCTTCCCGCAGGTCGACCAGGATGGTCCGGAAGTGCATGGGCATGGCGTGATCCTGTGCGTGGCGGTCCGCTAGCGGACGTTGATGGTCTTCTGTGGCGTGGCTTGCTTCTTGGGCAGCACCAGGCGCAGCACGCCGTTTTCATAGACCGCGTCGACCTTGTCCTCGTCGACGTCGGTATCCAGCGCAAAGGCGCGCCGCATCGTGCCGCGGTAGCGTTCGCGGCGGATCACGCGCTCGCCCTCCTTCTCTTCGCTGGAGCGCTCGACCCTGGCGGAAATCACCACCGTCCCCCGCTCCACCGACACCTCGATATCCTCCTTCCTCGCCCCGGGGATCTCCGCCGTCACCGTATAGTCCCGCTCGGTCTCGCTGACGTCCACCTTGATGCCCCCACCGCCTTCGGCCGCGCCGCGCAGCGTGCGCAGCACTCCCTGGAGCATGTCGCCGATGGGTTCGATGGAGAACGGGTCGTACCTGTTGCTGCCCATGATGCCTCCTTGCTCTGGCGATTGCCGCCCGGCACTTGCAGGTGAGTCCATCGTGACACGGCCGGCCGGCATGGATTTGCGCCGCGTCAACGATGCCTGGGGACGCGCGCCTGCGCAACGGCAACGCCACCCGGCAACGTCCCTGCCAGTTCGACCGGCGCGCAGGTGGCGACGTTCTGCCCCGCACGTGCAGCCCTGCCCTGGCGGGTGATCAGTGCGGGCTGCAGCACCAAGGCGCGCATCAGGGTCCGCCGCCGCCACTTCCAGACCCCCGGCAACGGTTCGCGAAGAAACCCAGCACGATTTGCCTGCGCCGGGTTGATCCGCGTCAAGCCCATATCGCTGCCACCGGCTACGCTAACTGCAACGAATCGCAACAGAAATTCGTCGCCAGTTGCCCCCTCAGGAGACACACCATGTACCAGCGCATCCTGCTCGCCGTGGACGGCAGCCGCTCGTCCGACCTGGCCCTGAGCCAGGCCGTCATCATCGCCCGGGCCACGGGTGCCGAAGTCAAGGTGCTGTACGTGGTGGACGATTCCGATGTCTACTTCGAGGCCAGTTATTTCGACCCGCGCGAGCTGGTCGAAAACCTCATCGCCCATGGCCGCAAGGCGTTGGAGGCCGCCACGGCCCGCCTGGGCGAGGCCGGTATCCGCAGCATCACGCAACTGGACGAGAAGCCGGTGGCGCCGGGGCGGATCTCGGCGACCATCGTCACCGAAGCCGATGCCTGGAATGCCGACCTGATCGTCATGGGCACCCACGGCCGGCGCGGCGTCAGGCGCCTGCTGATGGGCAGCGTGTCCGAAGGCGTACTTGCCAGGGCCAGCAAGCCAGTGCTGCTGATCCGCAGCGAGACCGAAGGCTGACGGCAAGCCGGGACCGCCTGCCCGGCTCCGACCGTATATCACTGCGTATTTCCTGGCCCGGCCCGTCTGGCCTGGCTGCGGCCTCTCCCTCCGCCACCTTCTTCGCTGATTTCCATGAGCCGTTACCAGACGCGTTTCCAGACCCGCGAGCATGCCGGCACGGAGCTGGCCGGGGCCTTGCGCGCCTACCGGGGCACCGGCGCCCTGGTGCTGGCGATACCGCGCGGCGGGGTGCCGGTCGGGCGCATCGTCGCCGATACGCTGGGTGCCGACTTTGACCTGGCGATGGCGCGCAGAATCGCACCCGGCGTGGCCCTGGACGATGCCGGCGCAACCTGGCGCACCGGCGAAGGCGATTCCTGCGGCGAAGCGGACGAGCGGCGCGACGCCCTGTTCGACGAGCTGCGCCGCCAGCGAGCGGTCTATACGCCGCTGCGGCAGCACTGCGACCCGCACGCTCGCGTGGTGATCGTGGTCGACGACGGGCTGGTCAGCGGCGCCACCATGTATGCCGCGCTGGCACGCCTGCGCAAGCGCTATCCGGCGCGCATCGTCTGCGCGCTGCCGGTGGCCGCCAGGGCCGGGCTGGAACGGATCCGCGCGCTGGCCGACGAAGTTGTCTGCCTGGACACGCCGGAGCGCATCGCCAGCCTCGCGCACTACTATCGGGAGTTCCAGCTGGTGAGCGACGACCGGGTCAGGCAACTGCTGGCCAGGACGCCCGCCCAGGCCGGCCCGGGCGCCGGGCAACGGGCGGGCGCCGGCTTGCCATCGCTCAGCGCGGCCGTGCAGGTCCCGTATGGCAGCGGCTGGCTGCCGGCCATGCTCGAATCCGGCCCCGATCCGCTGGGCGTCGTGCTGATGGTCTATGCGGGCGGGGCGCAGCGCCGCGCCGCGCGCAGCCACTACCTGGCGCGCAAGCTGCGGGCCAGGGGCTTCGCCACCATGCTGGTCGACCTGCGCCCGGACAGCCGCGTCGACGACGCCGCGGCTTCCGAGCTGGACGACCTGGCGGCGCGGCTGCGCCAGACGCTGGACTTCCTGCGCGCACGCACGCCCTTTGCCAGCTTGCCGGCGGGCTTGCTCAGTACCGGCAGCGCCGCCGCGGCAGCGGCCCGCGAAGCCGCGGTCAACCCGGACCGGCTCGCGGCCATGGCCTTTGTCGCGGGGCGCGCGGACCTGTCCGGCGACGCAGCCCTGCGAGAGCTTGAAACACCGGTCTTGCTGATGTGCGCCAGCGGCGACCCGGAGAGCATCCGCGTCAACGACCTGGCTTTCGGGCAGATGCGCGGCCCGCGGCAGTTGCGGCTGATCCCGACCAACGGCCGCAGCTTCGAAGACCGCCCGGCGCTGGCGAGCATCGCCAGCCTGACGGCGGACTGGTTCGAACAGCTACTGCCTGCGGCCCCACCCGCCGTGCTCGCCTACGACGCGCACTGAAGCGCCCTGCGCTTGCGCCGGCGGTGAACTGGCCGGCTGTCGATCATCGTCGTTGCTACGGCTTCGAATAGAGCCCGCGGCGTACATTGACCGCCTCGCTAAGCATGTCCAGCACTGCCACCGAATCGTCCCACCCGATGCAGGCATCGGTGATGCTCTGTCCGTAGGTCAATGCAGACGGATTGTGCTCGCCCGGGGTGAACTTCTGCGCGCCGGGGAGCAGATTGCTCTCGACCATGACCCCGAAGATGGCTCGATTGCCGCTGCCTATCTGTTGCGCAACGTCGCGCGCGACATCGATCTGCCGCTGGTGCTGCTTGCTGCTGTTGGCGTGGCTGAAATCCACCATCAGCGAGTTGCCGAGCCCGGCCGCTTCCAGTTCCCGGCAGGCGGCCGCCACGGAATCCGCATCGTAGTTCGGGGCCTTGCCCCCGCGGAGAATGACATGGCAGTCCGGGTTGCCCTTGGTGTGTACCGTCGCCACCTGCCCGTTCTTGTGCACCCCCAGGAAGTGGTGCGGACGCGAGGCGGCCTGAATGGCGTCGATGGCGATCTTGATATTCCCGTCAGTGCCATTCTTGAAGCCGATCGGCGCCGAAATGCCAGAAGCCAGCTCGCGGTGCACCTGGCTCTCGGTGGTGCGGGCACCAATCGCGCCCCAGCAGATCAGGTCGCCGATGTACTGCGGCGAGATCACGTCCAGGAACTCGCCGGCCGCCGGCAAGCCGAGGCGGTTGATGTCGACGAGCAGGCTGCGCGCAATGCGCAGGCCCTCGTCGATGCGGAAGCTCTCATCCAGATAGGGGTCGTTGATCAGCCCTTTCCAGCCCACGGTGGTACGGGGCTTCTCGAAGTACACACGCATCACGATCTCCAGCGACTCGGCGTAGCGCTGCCGCTGCGCCATCAAGCGCCGCGCGTACTCGAGTGCAGCTTGCGGGTCGTGGATCGAGCAAGGTCCCATGATCACAAGCAGCCGGTCGTCCTTGCCGTGCTGCATGCGCGCGATGCGCTGGCGCGTCTGGGTGACCAGGGATTCGACAGGCGTGTTCCGGATGGGGAAGAAACGGATCAGGTGTTCAGGCGGGGGCAGTGGAATGATGTCATCGACGCGCGCGTCGTCGGTCACGCTAGTGCGGTCCGGCGGCGTCTGCCAACCCTCGGCAATGGTGGGCGGTGATTTCTGTGGACCATTCATGGCTGGCTCCTGGGGAACTGGGATAAAAAAATCTCCGGCGGATGCCGGAGATCCAGGTTCGGTTGCGCTACTTTAATCCATGCGCGGCCCTCTCGTCCGCCGGGGCGGCGCGAGACACTAGGTTGACCTGGCTCCACATGCTTCGTCCAGCACGGCAGCCAGGCGCTGCGCCAGGTACTGGAAGCTGTGGTTGCGTTCGACGTACTCCCGCCCAGCGCGCCCCATGCGCTCGCGGGCCTCGAGCGGCGCTGCGGCGATGCTGATGATGGCGTCGGCCAGTGCCTCGGGCTGCTCCGCGCCCACCGTCAGTCCCGCCGCCGAGTCGGCCACCGGATTGTTGGCGGCATTGGAGGCGATGACGATTGGGCGTTCCGCAGCCAGGTAGTCGAACAGCTTGTTCATGCTGATGCCGTACCGGTACAGCTGAGGCAGGTCGCGCACGGCGATGACAAAGGCATCCGCCTCCATCGCCACGGCCGGGATGCGGCATTTCGGCACCGGCGGCTCAAAGCTGACATTGCTCAGGCCGAGCTCCCGCGCCTGCGCCATCAGCGCAGACTTCAGCTGGCCATCCCCCACCATGCGCAGGGTGATGTGCCGCCCCTCCGGCCGCTGTTGCACCAGCTTCATCGCCTGCAGCACGTTGTCCAGGCCGTTGGCCTGCCCGTGGGCGCCGAAATACATCAGCGTGAAACGCCCGGACGGCTCCCCGGTGCGCGCCGGTGGCGGCGGGAACAGCGACAGGTCCACGCCATTGGGTATCCAGGTGATGCGCTCCTTCGGGATGCCGAGCGGCGTGATGTACTCCCACGCGTGCGGCAGCAGCACGACGATGCGATCGGCGCGCCGGTACAGCCACGCCTCCAGCTTGCGCAGCGCCCAGGTCAGGAATTCCCCTTCACGCAGGCGGCCCATGTCCACCAGTGTCTGCGGCCACAGGTCGCGCACCTCGAACACGAATGGGACCTTGAAGCGGCGCGCCAGCAGGGCGCCCGCCGCCGCGGCCAAGGGATGCACGCTGGAACCGATCACCACGTCCGGGCGCGCCAGGCCGCGCGTGGTCCGCCGACGCAATGCGCGCCAGCTGTAGGCCAGCATGTTCAGGATGCGGCCGGCGCCATTGCCCTGGTATATCGGCGTGCGCACCCAGAGGAAGGGCACATCGCGAATACGGTCAAGGCGCGACAACTCACCTGCCGCCAGCGGCCGCTCTTCGCTGCCGACTGAGTTGGCGTTGGCCGCGATGACGGTCGCCTGCCAGCCAGACGAGCCCAGGTGCTCCGCGAGATGGAAGTGTCTCGTGCCGCCTGTGCCGCTGTTGGGTTCCTTGGCATAGTGATTGAGAATCCAGACGTGTTTCATGGATGGGCCCGATCGTTGGATGCTGGCGCAGATGTCATCGGCAGGCTTCGTCCAGTTGGACTCTCCCGGGGGTCTGGTGGGTCATCAGGGCAATGTGGGCTCGTCAAGAACGGCTCCGTGGCGCGACCGCTTGTCGGCGCACAAGGCAATGGTCACGGCCGGATGCTGAAACACTCTGCCGTCATCGGCTGCGTACTTCTTCAATCCAACCGACTACATCTAATCAAAGTCTGCCGCAATTGGAAAGTCCATAGCGTGGCCCGGCCCACACTCCGACGCGGCACCGTAGCGGCCTCAAGACAGCTGTTCGGCAGCTCAACGTATTCGCTTTGCGTTCGGCGTCGCACCCAACGCCATTGCGAGCGCAGTACCGAGTCCGGATAATTTTCCCAACCGCGTATTCACTCTGGAATTCTCTGAATGAGGCATATGACTCAGGAAACCCTCTCCTGGCTACAGCGGATTCTCGCGGAGCGGTTCGGCCATGGCTTTCAGCTGCAAGGGACTGATGCGGGCTTTGTCCGCCTGAGCCTTGCCGGTTCCGGCCAGGGATCGATTGAGATTGCCGCAGACCCCGGCACCTTCAGGCGCGCCGACTCGGCACTCACCTTCACCACCTGGGATGCGCTTGCCGAGGGCTGGCAGCCGGTCCTGCGCGGGCCCTTGCCGGCGCCAGGCCTCGCGCGCGCACCGTCGCCGCTGATCGAGGCAACCCCGACCGGCTACCGGATCCACTATGACATCCTCGGCCTGAGCTACTGGATGCTGTCGCGTCAGGAGGAGGTCGGCCGCACCGATCTTGACAACTACAATCGCTTTCCGGCCAGCGCCTCGCATGCCCACAAGCATGGCTATCTGGAGCGGCCGGTAGTGGATGAGTGGCTGCATATCCTTGGCCAGGTGATCCGGCGGCAGTGGCCCGAGCTGCAGCTCACGCAACTGCGGGCCAGCATGAAGGTGTCGCATGACGTGGATGTGCCCAGTCGCTATGGTTTTGGCTCCGCGGCGAGAATGGTCCGCCGCATGGCCGGCGACATACTGGTACGCCGGGACGTGAGAAGCGTGCTGCAGGCCCCGGCCATCCGGATGAAGACGCGGACCGCGCTGCATCCGACCGATCGGGTCAATACCTTCGACTGGCTCATGGATGTTTCCGAGCGCCATGGACTGGTCAGCGCCTTCTACTTCATCTGCGGCCGCACCGACCCCAGCAAGGATGCCGACTACGAGCCCGAGCATCCCGCCATACGCGGACTGATGCAGCGCATCCATGCCCGCGGCCACGAAATCGGCCTGCACCCGAGCTTCAATACCTATCAGGTCCCCGCGGCGGTCCAGGCGGAGGCAAGCCGGCTACGGCGGGTATGCGAGCAAGAGAAGATCACGCAGGAGGTGTGGGGCGGCCGCATGCACTACCTGCGCTGGGAGCACCCGACCACCATGCTCGCTTGGGAGCAGGCGGGCATGACCTACGACAGCACGCTCAGCTACGCCGACCGCGCCGGATTCCGCTGCGGAACCTGCTTCGAGTACCCGGCCTTCGATCCGGTCGCGGGAAAGGCCCTGAACCTGCGCATTCGCCCGCTGATCGCGATGGAAGCCACCGTCATGGGCTATATGCGGCTTGGAACCAGCGAGGCAGCCTGGAAGAAATTCCGGGAACTGAAGGATACCTGCAATGCGGTGAATGGCTGTTTCACGATGCTGTGGCACAACTCCTCGCTCGGCAATGCCGATGAGCGGGAGCTGTACCAGGCGGTGGTTGCCCACTGACAAGCCATCGCACCGGCAAGCCGCGGTCCCGCCTCCACAGGGACCGCGCTCGCTCGATGGCAGGCAGCGCTGCGGCGATGCCCTCGTCCTTCAGCGTGCGCCGTTGCGGCGAACCAGCGTAGGCCAGAACATCAGTTCGGCAAGCATGCGCCTGCTGTCGCCGTGCTTTCCGACCAGGCCTGGGTAATGCGCCACAACGAAGTCCCGGTCTTCGTCGCGTGGCGACTGCGTCAGGTCGTACAAGCGCACCCCCAGCGCATGCAGTGCGGGGCCACGTCGCAAAACCATCATAGATGAATGGGGTGCTATTTCAAAGACGCGATGGACTAGGTGTCACCTTCCTTCACCAGCCGTTCCGCGATCAGCTCCCGTTGCACGTAGGCGAGGCCGCCTTCGTCCCAGCGGCGCCAGACCGCGCCTTCGAGCGGACCACCGCAGTCCAGCGCGGCGGGCATCAAGCCGCCGGATTGCGCCTGCGCCGCCGGCACGGTGCAGGCCAGCAGTACAACCAGGCCGCCGGCGCCCAGCAGCGCCCGCGCAAGCGGGCGGCGGGCGCGTCCGTTGTGCTGCCTCATGCCAGCATCTCCTTGTAGAAGCGCAGGCGCCTTACCTCCCCGCTGGCCCCCGCTATCGGGACCGCATGAGCTGATACAGGGAAAGCGCCCTGGATGGTGTCTTCGAAATCAGGAAATAGGGTCTCTGAACAGCACCGAATCCCCGGAAGAAGCGTTCCACCGTTTCCAGCATGGAACCTGAAAAGTCATAGATCCTGGTTACCGTCGCGGCGAACCTGATCGTTTCCCATATGCAGTAGCTGCCGGCTCCGGTATTGGGCGGCATGTCCCGGTTTGCGCCACCCATCAGACCATAGGCGCTCCGCTCATCCCACACGAGATAGGCGCTATAGTGAGCCCGTCCCTCCTCGTCCTCGACGATGAATATCTTGCGCTTCCCACGCTCCTTGCACGCAGCATCGATCCGCCTCGCGACGTCATCGGAATAGCCTCGTCGCCATCTCGGGTCGGTGCCAACATTGCGGTTCAGGGGAAGGAATTCGTCAATACTATCGCTGTGGCGTACGCGAAGATTGAAGCGGCCAGTCGCCTTCCGGATGTCCTGTTTCACGGTGGGTTGCATGGCGCTCCAAAGCGACGTCTCGTCACTGAGGTCCGGAAGAATGTAGGTATATTTCGTGGTTTGCCGGTAGCCTTTCCAGAAGAAAGGCAGCCAGTTGGTATCGCTGTAATGCCACGCCTGCGCGAAATGATCGAACCTCGGCAATTGTTCAATCAACTCGGTCATCAGTTCCTTCTGTTGGCTGAGCAATTTTGTCGGTTTTGCGTCCTTGCACGCCAGCCAGGGACCCAAGCCATGGCCAGCGGGAGGCTGGGTAAGAATGACAAAGCCGTATTTCGTCCTCTTGACGTAGGGCATTGCCGCGATCACCTTCCCTGCCCGCTCCACCAGGGTCGCGCTCCACCGGTCAGGCCCGACCGTAGCGTCCAGCCACCAGGCCTGGCTGGAAAACGGGATTGAGCGTTCGATCTCGCAGAGATCTCTGTACTTCTGCTGATTGAGGTCCATATGTCTCAGTCATCGGTGAATGGCCGTTGTCGCTGTACGGGTCTTCCCCGATCACCAGACTAGCGGATCCTTGGTTATACATATGGAAGGGGAAGGACTCCTGCACTCCCGTACCGAACAGATAGCAGTGGAAGTCCCTGCCGTACCAGCCGTGGATCGTGCCTCTCCGGATGCAAGGGTCGGCGATGGAGATCCGCTCCCGCGCTATCCATCTAATCAAAGTTGCCGCTACTTTTGTAGGGCAGTGCGTGACCCAGCTCACACTTCACGCCAGAATCCGCTCGTAGAAATGCAGCAGCTTGTCCTGCTCCTTGGCCCAGTTGTATTTGCTGACCACGGTGCGGCGGCCGTTCTCACCCATGCGGCGCGCCTCATCCGGGTGCGTCACCAGATAGTCGACGGCAGCGGCGATCGCCTTCGGATCCAGCGGGTCCACGCACAGGCCGCTCTCGCTTTCCTCGACGATCTCACGCCAGAGCGGGCGTGTCGTTGCGCGGCGAGCCCTACTTGCTATGGCGGGCGGTCGATGAGCATGGCGCCGAACTCGACATGCTGCTGCAGAAGCGGCGCGACAAGGCCGCGGCCAAACACTTCTTTCAGCGCGTCCTGCGTTTCTGCCCGGCACCGCGCAGGATCGTCACCGATCAACTGCGCAGCCAATCGGGCCGAGAACAGCCACCAGCCGACCCGCGAACGGGAGCGGCGCATGCGTGGCTTTCGCGATCCGAAACGCACGCAGGCTTTCCTGTCGAGCTTCGGTCCGATTCGGCAACACTTCGCGCTGAAACGGCATCTGCTGTGTGCTTCGCTCTATCGCAAGCACCTCGCAGCGAGATTCACCGCCTGGCACCACTTCACCCAAGCGGCCCAAAATCCGTCATCCGCTGCCTAAGCAGTGGTACAACATGCCACTGCCTTGTCTCGCCATCGGCAAGTTGACAACGCCTTTGCATGCACTTCGGTTCGATGGTCTCGATGTCGGAGAAGCGCAGATTCTGCAGGCTGGCCCGCACCGTGCCCAGTCCGTCAGCGCGGCATTGCATTCTTCTGCTGGGGAAACGGCCTTGCGTGCCCACGGTTAATCGAATGGTCCACTCACGTTGCAACTCCTTGTATTTGTTCGATTTGAGTCAGACCGATTCCGGAACCGGCCGCTTTTGGCAGGCAAAACGTCATGCCGATAAGGCAGAGCAAAATTACGAAGCTTGGTCGCAGGCCCTTACGCCTGATCGCACGGCTAATGTCTCCACTCGGTAACATTAATTGGTGAGCCTGGACATATGAGACATCCGTGCGCCATCGCACCCAGTGCCGTTGTAACGCCTCCCGGTGATCTCGATAATTTGCTCAACCTTAACGGCTGCTTCACGAGGCTGTGGCACAACTCCTCGCTCGGCACCGCGAAGGAACGGGCCCTGTATCTGGCGGTGCTCGCACACACCTGAGCCCTTTTGTCGGACAACGGCTTCGAGATCGGTCTGCACAATGTTGGCGATGGCGCCTGCTCGAGGCAGGCGATCGCGGTCGGGCTGGGGATCTTTAAGGAGACCTTCGGCACCCATTCCAAGGCGTGGATATAGGATATGAGGAGAAGTGACCATGGCGAACATCACTGGCACGGGTATGCAGCAAGCGGTCTCCCTGAAATTCCTGGGGCATAACGGCTTTCTGGTCGAGTCGTCAACGGAATATCTTGCGATAGACCCCTGGCTCACCGATAACGGAGCATTCCATGGCAGCTGGTTCCAGTATCCAAAAAATCATCATCTTCAAGCCGAATTCATAGAGACAAGCCAAAGAAAGAAGGGCTGGATATATATCTCCCATGAGCATCAGGATCATTTTGACGTGGACACCCTGAGCAAGATCGGCCGGGATGCGGTATTTGTTATTCCACGATTTCGCGATGACGCCCTGAGGAGCGAGATCGACAAACTGGGATTTCAATATATCGAACTTCTCGATGGCCAGCCAAGCTTGATGAGCGCATGGTTGACGCTGACCTGCTTTGTGTCGGACATTGGAGTGAATCATGATAGCGCGCTTCTGATTGAAACGCCTGCTTTCAGTTTTTTCAACCAGAACGATTGCAAGATATTTGATCGGCTTGATCAGCTGCCCAGGTCGATAACCTACTATTCAGTTCAGTTTTCTGGGGCGACCTGGCATCCGGTCTGTTATGAGAATTACAGTGAAAGCGAACGAGCGGAGCTCAGCAAGGAAAAATCGATCAAAAAACTTGACAATGTGGTTGGCGCGATGCAAAGGCTTAAGCCAAGATTCTTCATCCCGGCTGCGGGGCCCGCAATATTTCCTTTCCTGCCCCTGCCCCTATCATACGGGGTCGGCAACATTTTCATTCACCAACCAGAACTTCATCAATATTTGTTGCGCGCCAATATTGAAAACATCCTGTACCCAAGGCCGGGGGATGAGATAAATGAACTCACCGCACGGGAGCCCATCGCCCCACCCAGGGAACGCGATATTCTTGATTACAAAAAGGATATTGCAGATCGCTGGGAAGGTCTTGCTATTGATTTTTCAAAGGAAAAACTGATAGATGAAATAAATAACAGACTGGATCAGATCTGGGACCTGGAATTCCAATGTGAGTCTCTTCTGGTACTGGCCTGGGGTGATGGCGAAGATGACTCCATATGTATTGATTTGTCAGAGAAAGCCATTATTAATCCGCCTGGTTCCATGCCGGCATTTTGGCGAATTACCGCGGACAAGAAATACTTTGCCTTGATGTGCGGCCGCGACCGATGGCAGAACATTCACCTCTCGCTGAGGGCAAAGCTATATCGCGCTCCTGACAGATTTGACAACATCATAAACATATTCCTACTTTCGGATGTCTCAAATCTTCGCGATTCCATACTCCAAACGCTCGCCATTCCGAAGGAAAGAATAATGATTTCCCGGGGCAGTGGAATACGTTATGAGATCAATCGCTATTGCCCTCACCAAGGAGCAGATCTGTCTTGCGCCACTATTACGGAAGATGGCAAGCTCATATGCCCGCGCCATGGTTGGGCCTTCTCGCTTGAGGATGACGGAAAGGCATTGGATGGAAGTTGCAGCCTGGAAGCGAAAATTATAGAACTGGAAGGATGAGACCTGCTGCAGCTTTATTCCACCGGCGCGTCATCGGCGAGGCGCACCCGACCACCATGCTCGCTTGGGAGCAGGCGGGCATGACCTACGACAGCACGCTCAGCTACGCCGACCGCGCCGGATTCCGCTGCGGAACCTGCTTCGAGTACCCGGCCTTCGATCCGGTCGCGGGAAAGGCCCTGAACCTGCGCATTCGCCCGCTGATCGCGATGGAAGCCACCGTCATGGGCTATATGCGGCTTGGAACCAGCGAGGCAGCCTGGAAGAAATTCCGGGAACTGAAGGATACCTGCAATGCGGTGAATGGCTGTTTCACGATGCTGTGGCACAACTCCTCGCTCGGCAATGCCGATGAGCGGGAGCTGTACCAGGCGGTGGTTGCCCACTGACAAGCCATCGCACCGGCAAGCCGCGGTCCCGCCTCCACAGGGACCGCGCTCGCTCGATGGCAGGCAGCGCTGCGGCGATGCCCTCGTCCTTCAGCGTGCGCCGTTGCGGCGAACCAGCGTAGGCCAGAACATCAGTTCGGCAAGCATGCGCCTGCTGTCGCCGTGCTTTCCGACCAGGCCTGGGTAATGCGCCACAACGAAGTCCCGGTCTTCGTCGCGTGGCGACTGCGTCAGGTCGTACAAGCGCACCCCCAGCGCATGCAGTGCGGGCCACGTCGCAAAGCCTCCGGTCGGGAAGGCCTCCGCCAGGCCATAGGGTGGAATGCCCTCCGCGCAACTGCCGGTGCCGTTGTCGTAGTTCACCCGATACCAGCCATTGGCGCCGCTGTAGTAGTTGGTGAACAGCGGGCGAGCCGGGTCCTGGTTCCACACATGACGACTGAACTGGCGCGCAAAAGCCGCGATGGTGTCTTGCGAGGGCAAGCTCGCCGGGGCGATGCCGAACACTTGCGCCATCGCTGAGCGATTGCGCTCGATGGCATCAAAGAAATGCACCAGCCGCCGCGCGTGGCTGATGTCCCAGCCGATGTTGGCGACCGGCTCAAAGCGCTCAGCGGAGATGTTCGTCTGCACCTTGAACACGTCTGGCCTGGCCGGATCGCGCTTGCAGACAACCGGCTTGTCGCGTCCGGTGTAGGCGGCATACCGGTTGTCGTCAAAGAGCCGCCAGAATCCCGCGTCGAGGTCGGCCACCCTGACGCCCTTGCCCGCTTTGCCATCCGCGCCAGGAAGCTCCTGTACAGTGATACGAGCCGCAACCAGGCGCAGGAGCAAGTCCAGATGCGTCTTCATCGCGGCGAAGCCGGGGTCATCCACGCCCGCCGCCGGAGCAAGGCGAGGCCGCGTCGCCAGGATGCCGGCCAGGTCCGCGTAGATGGCGATCTGCCAGAGTTCCTTGTCGGTCAGGAACAACTCGGACGAGCTGTTCTTCACATCCTCCGGCCTGGCGGCGATCCGCTTGTGCAACGCGTCCTGCGCCGCGGGCGCGCTCCAGCGCTCCAGGTGTTCGCGCGCGATGCGCGCGGTCTGCTCGACGAAATCGCCGGGAGCCCCGGTCCGGACCGCGCGGCTCATGCCGTTGGCAAGGCTGCTCGCGAATGCCAGGAACTGGGTGCTGTTGAGCATCACCTCGGAGTTGCGCAGCCAGACGGTGTGGCTGCACTCGGGCCCACCGCGGCATACCCATGCCCGGCCCGGCCGCTTGCCGGGCGCCGGTTCCAGCTGCGCGTAGGTGCTGGAGACCAGGCTGGCCAGCTGGCCCTGCCGGGCGATCCGCTGGCAACGTTGTGCCATGGCCAGCAGGTTGTGAAAGTAGATCTCAAAATGGTATAGCGCGTAGGTGTCACCCTCCTTCACCAGCCGTTCCGCGATCAGCTGCTGTTGCACGTAGGCGAAGCCGCGTTCGTCCCAGCGGCGCCAGACCGCGCCTTCGATCGGACCACCGCAGTCCAGCGCGGCGGGCATCAAGCCGCCGGATTGCGCCTGTGCCGCCGGCACGGTGCAGACCAGCAGTGCAACCAGGCCACAGGCCCGCAGCAGCGCCGGCGCACGGCGGCGGCGGGCGCGTCCGTTGTTCTGCCTCATGCCAGCATCTCCTTGTAGAAGCGCAGGCGCCTTGCCTCCCCGCTGGCCCCCGCTATCGGGACCGCATGAGCTGATACAGGGAAAGCGCCCTGGATGGTGTCTTCGAAATCAGGAAATAGGGTCTCTGAACAGCACCGAATCCCCGGAAGAAGCGTTCCACCGTTTCCAGCATGGAACCTGAAAAGTCATAGATCCTGGTTACCGTCGCGGCGAACCTGATCGTTTCCCATATGCAGTAGCTGCCGGCTCCGGTATTGGGCGGCATGTCCCGGTTTGCGCCACCCATCAGACCATAGGCGCTCCGCTCATCCCACACGAGATAGGCGCTATAGTGAGCCCGTCCCTCCTCGTCCTCGACGATGAATATCTTGCGCTTCCCACGCTCCTTGCACGCAGCATCGATCCGCCTCGCGACGTCATCGGAATAGCCTCGTCGCCATCTCGGGTCGGTGCCAACATTGCGGTTCAGGGGAAGGAATTCGTCAATACTATCGCTGTGGCGTACGCGAAGATTGAAGCGGCCAGTCGCCTTCCGGATGTCCTGTTTCACGGTGGGTTGCATGGCGCTCCAAAGCGACGTCTCGTCACTGAGGTCCGGAAGAATGTAGGTATATTTCGTGGTTTGCCGGTAGCCTTTCCAGAAGAAAGGCAGCCAGTTGGTATCGCTGTAATGCCACGCCTGCGCGAAATGATCGAACCTCGGCAATTGTTCAATCAACTCGGTCATCAGCTCCTTCTGTTGGCTGAGCAATTTTGTCGGTTTTGCGTCCTTGCACGCCAGCCAGGGACCCAAGCCATGGCCAGCGGGAGGCTGGGTAAGAATGACAAAGCCGTATTTCGTCCTCTTGACGTAGGGCATTGCCGCGATCACCTTCCCTGCCCGCTCCACCAGGGTCGCGCTCCACCGGTCAGGCCCGACCGTAGCGTCCAGCCACCAGGCCTGGCTGGAAAACGGGATTGAGCGTTCGATCTCGCAGAGCTCTCTGTACTTCTGCTGATTGATGTCCATATGCCTCAGTCATCGATGAGTGACTATTGTCGCTGTACGGGTCTTTGCCCGATCACAAGACTAGTGGATCCATGGCACGCGCAACATCATGCAGATGGCGATCAGCCGTCGGACGGAAGGTATCGCGGAGGCCCGGCATGGTGGCAATGCCTGGTGCCCACCCCTCACCGGCCTGCCGGACGTGGTGATCGTGCATCCCTATCTGCTTCATGAGACCGTGCGCGCCTGACGGTCTGTGGTGGCTTGCACGCCCGCCTGCGCTTGTCCAGCGCGCACGCCGTCGCGCCCCATGCCAAGGCGAAAATCGGGTCGTTGACGGATTTGGCGGTGGCCGCCAATGTCACCGCATAGACGCTGAACGCCAGCGCTAGCGCGACCTGCGGATCCGCCGCGTAGCCCTTTCTGGCCAGCCTGGCCGACTGCACCAATGCATAGCCAAGCAGGAGGACAAAGCCCAGAAAGCCCACCAGCCCGTAGCTGACCCAGGCGGAAAGCGCGTTGTGCGCATAGGCCCCCATCTCGCCAAGGTACATCTGGGAACCATAGCTGCCGAGCAGGGGATGCTCCCCGATGGTCTTGACGGCATACCCGAGCAACTCGTTTCTTGCCTGATAGGAAGTGGATTCCCTGATCTCCAGAAGCTGCAGGATGCGCGAGCTGCCATCGAAGACTTCGAAATTGACAGCCAGATAGGCGACGCACGCAATGCCCAGCGGAACCCAGATCAGCGTGGTACGCAATGCGCCTTCCCGAATTCCGAAGAGAACTGCGGCCACCACCAGGAATCCCATGAACTCGGACCGCGCCCCTAACAGGAACAATAGCGGCACGGTAATCACTACAATCAGTGCGCCACGCAATCCCCGATTCAACGCGAGCAACACCAGGGCGACAACGGCGGCCGAACGGGCCAGACCCTGATAGCCGGAGACCCGCACCGCGTCACCAACGACTCTTTCGGTATCGTAGAACTGGCCATCCGAGTTCCATGCGGCGACGGCCAGGAAGTAGAGCAGTGAAAGAGATAGTATCCAACGCAGCCACTTCCCGTTCAGATCGAGGCTCCGTACCGCCACGTAGACCACCAGCCACAGGAATATCGTGCTGAGGTTATACATGTAGAAGGGGAAGGACTCCTGCACTCCCGTACCGAACAGATAGTGCAGGCTTGACCATGCCGTGACAAAAGACACATACAGGAAGAAAGCCTGATCGATAAACAGTGTCCGCTCGCGCCCGACTATCAGCGCACCGAAGCCGAGTATCAGCAGCGGGATGCCGAGCACCACCGACATGGGGCCGAAGAAGCCGCCCAGCACCGGCGGAAACAAAGCGCCGGCAACCGCGCTGTGATAGAAGAAGTAGCCCGGAAAGAGCGTGAGGAAGACTACGCCGCCGAACAATGAGAAGTAGCTGTGCTTCATGATCGCCCTGCTGCTTCCCCTGTCAGTCGTTATTTCGGTCGAATTCCCGATCGCCATCGCGTTCGTCCCCGTCAATCAGCCTGTGGAGGTCCCGGCCGCACAAGCCGTGGATCGTGCCTCTCCGGATGCAAGGGTCGGCGATGGAGATCCGCTCCCGCGCTATCCATCTAATCAAAGTTGCCGCTACTTTTGTAGGGCAGTGCGTGACCCAGCTCACACTTCACGCCAGAATCCGCTCGTAGAAATGCAGCAGCTTGTCCTGCTCCTTGGCCCAGTTGTATTTGCTGACCACGGTGCGGCGGCCGTTCTCACCCATGCGGCGCGCCTCATCCGGGTGCGTCACCAGATAGTCGACGGCAGCGGCGATCGCCTTCGGATCCAGCGGGTCCACGCACAGGCCGCTCTCGCTTTCCTCGACGATCTCACGCCAGAGCGGAAAGCTGGAGGCAATGGGCGGGATCCCCGCGGCCATGTACTCGAACATCTTCACAGGCAACGCATCGAGGAAATTGATCATCGGGTGGAGCGTCACCAGGCCGGCCACCGACCGCGCCAGCACGCTCCGCACCCCGGCCCGGTCCAGGAACCCGAGTTCGTTGACGCGGGACCAGCCGCTGGCCGCCCTTACCTCCGACTCCAGCGCCTCGTCGCCGAACCGGCCAGCCAGGTTCAGCCGCACGGCGGACTGCATCTGCTCCAGCGCCATGACGGTCTCGCGGATACCGCGACTTGAACTGATGCCGCCGACATAGCAGATTTCCGCACGCTTGGCTTCCCAGTCCACCGGACCGTCCAGTTCGCCGAGAATGGGAAAATTGTTGATGTCGACCGTGCGCGGATTGATCGGCAGGAACTTGTCCCGGATATATGGCGTGGCCGCCACGATGCCGTCGAATGCGCGACAGGCGTGCCGCTCGTACATGGCGAAGACGCCCGACAGCGCTCGCAACCGCCGCGGTCCCAGGTAGGGCTTGGTGAGCAACTGCTTGGGCACATCCTCATGCGAGTCATAGATGACACGCTTACCCATCTTCTTCAGCCTCAAGCCAACGGGAATCAGCTCGGGGTCGTGCAGGTGGTAGACATCGGCATTCAGCGTGATCGCGCGGCGCAGCACGCGCGCGGTGGTACTGAAGACGCGGTTCAAGCGCCCCGGCGAGGTGCCGACATCGGCGATGAAAACCCCTTCCCGGCTTTCATCTCCATTGCCGTCGGCCACAACCAGCGAGACCCGATAGCCATTGGCCGCCAGGCTGCGGCAATGCTTGAGGAAGATCCGGTCATCGTAGCGTGGATGAACCGAGGTGAGGTGGGCTACGTTAAGCATCTGCGCTTGTCACTCCGTCTACAACCCATTTCATGTCTGGCCGGTGCCGGGGCGCGTCTCGCGCAGGGTGCGCCGCATCCAGAACGCCGAAAGCGCCAGGAAGTAAATCGCGCTGGCAAGAGTGCGCCAGTCGGGTTCGCCGCTGAACAGCAATATCGACGGCAGCGCCCAGGCGCAGAAGACGAGAATCCGTCTCGCATCGTGCGCCATCATTGCCCTGAGCCCTACCCCCACTCGCGACATGAACAGGGCCAGCATCCCGAGATAGGCGAAGGCGCTCACCACCGAAAACACGGCAATGCTCGGGTCCGCCGGAACGCTGAATCCGTAACACATTGCCAGCGTGGCAAGACGAATTGCGAAGGTGCTGAACTGCGCGGTCAGTTCCATCTTCTGCAACTCCATCACATCGGGAAGGCAGGACAGCGGAGAGAACTGGAACTGAAAATAGATCCAGGGTGCCATCCAGCGCGCATAGTGGCCGGCCATGCGCCACCGTTCACCGAACACGGCTGCGAACAGGTCCGGCCCGGCGCAGATAAGCAGCACCAGCGCCGGGATGCCGGCGTTGGCCAGCTTCCGGCGCAGCGCCTCGGCCACCTCGGGCAGGCGGCCGGCCCGCAGGGCGGCCGGGGCCTGGGCGAAGAATACGCTGCCGATCGCGGCGCCGATCAGCGTGGTCGGCGCCGACACCATGCGCAGCGCAAAAGCAAAGTAGCCCACTACCGCAGCGCCAAACAATGCCGAGAAGATCAGCGGCACCAGGTGCACGCCTGCCACATTGAATATGGCCGTCCAGGTGGAATACAGCGGAAAGTCCTTGTAGCGGCGTGCAAGGGCAACGATCCGGAGCACTTTTATGTTGCCGCCCCGCCTGCGCCGGATTTCCCTGATTGCGTAGAAAAGTCCGCCGGTGCCATGCCCGATCACTGTTCCGCCTATCAAGGCCAATACGCCGAAGCCGTGGCCTCCCAGTTGAACCAGGTTTGCAATCAGGGACCGCAGCAGCCTGGTCTGCGCCAACTGGCCGAAGTACTGCATCCGGACCATCCATCTCTCGATCACGGTGTAGAGTCCGGCCGAAGCAACGCCGAAGGGGAGCAGCCAGAGAACGCTGGCGTCGATCGACCAGTTCAGGGCCAGGATCAGCGAATCACCGAACAGCAGCACGCCGAGCCCGCATAGCGCGGTAGTCGACGCAACACACAGCAGGCACAAAGCCACCAGGTTCTCGGCATCGCGGTCGCTGGCGGGCAGGGCGATCGACGCGTCGTAGCGCAGGCAGGCGACAACGCCGAAGAACGCCAGCAGGCCCGCGAAGACCGCCACGGCGCCAAAATCCTGCGGAGCATAGAGGCGGGTCAGAATTGGCGATGCCGCCAGCGTGAGTACCTGCGCGGCGGCCTGCCCGCTGACCAGCACGCCTACACTTCTGCCTACGCGCGGCTTCGCTGCCGTGTCGGGGTCCGCGGCAAGCGCTTGCTTGGTCAAGGCACGACTCGCTCTGGCTGGCGCATGACAAGTTGGAGAATTGCTGAACAAATGGCCTGCTGGCTTGCCATGTCGAGGTAAGGATGCATTGGCAGGCTCAACACGTGCTGCGCCATTGCGTCGCCGACCGGCAGGCGGGCCTGGCAAGCGGCTACTGCGGGCTGCCGGTTCAACGGCAGCGGATAGTGCACGACGGTGGGTATCCCTGCGGCCTTCAGTTCGTCCTGCAGGGCGTCGCGATCCTGGACACGAATCGTGTACTGCGCATACACGCTGAGGTTGTGCGGTTCGACATGCGGCGTGGCCTCGAACCCACCGCGACGGAACAGTTCCCCGTACCGCACCGCCACTTGCTGGCGCAACGCCACCTCCTCATCGAAGATCGACAGCTTCGCCAGCAGGATGGCCGCCTGCAACGTATCCAGCCGGCTGTTCACGCCAACGCGGACATGATGGTAGCGCCGGTCCTGACCGTGACGGGCGATCTGGCGCATCACCCTGGCCAGTTCGTCGTCGTTGGTGAAGATCGCCCCGCCGTCGCCGTAGCAACCCAGCGGCTTGCTGGGAAAGAAGCTGGTACAGGCGATGGTGGACAGATTGCAGCTGCTGCGGCCCTTGTAGGCGGCGCCGAAGCTCTGCGCGGCGTCCTCGATGACCGGGATGCCATGGCGTTCGGCAATGGCGTTGATGGCGTCGAAATCTGCGCACTGGCCATACAAGCTGACCGGGACGATGGCCCTGGTGCGGGGCGTGATAGCGGCTTCGAGTGCCGCCGGATCCAGGTTATAGGTGCGCGGATCCACGTCCACATAGACCGGCTTCGCTCCCAGCAGGGCCACGGTTTCGGCGGTGGCAATATAGGTGAAGCCGGGCATGATGACCTCATCGCCGGCGCCGATGCCCAGCGCCATCTGGGCGATCTGCAGCGCGTCCGTACCGTTGGCGCAGCTGATGCAATGCCGGGCGCCGGTATAGTGCGCCAGCCGCTGCTCCAGTTCCTCGACCTCCGGGCCCAGGATATATTGACCGTGCGCCAGCACCCGCTGGATGCCAGCGTCAATCTTGTACTTGATGCGGGCTTGCTGGGCTTTGAGGTCGATAAACTCGATCATGGCAAATTTCCTCTGCAGACAGATTCGGCAAGCCGGGGCACTGCCTCAGGCCGCGGCCTTGTGTAGCGTGGCGCCATCCAGGACGTAGCGCTGCCCGCTATTCGGGCACACGGCCTCGCCTTCGCCGCGCACTGGCAGGTCGAGCTGCTCGCCGAATTCGCTCATCCAGCCGATCTGGCGTGCAGGCACGCCGACCATCAGCGCGTAGGCCGGCACGTCCTTGTTGACGACGGCGCCGGCGCCGACGAAGGCATATTCGCCGATCACGACACCGCAGACGATGGTGCAATTGGCGCCCAGCGTCGCGCCCCGCTTCACCAGCGTGTCGCGGTACTCGTCCTTGCGCTCGATCAGCGAGCGAGGGTTATATACGTTGGTGAACACCATGCTGGGGCCGCAGAAGACGCCATCTTCGAGCGTGACGTTGTCATAGACGGAGACGTTGTTCTGCACCTTGACGTGGTCGCCGATGACGACACGGTTGCCGACGAACACGTTCTGGCCGAGCGAGCAGTGGCTGCCGATGCGCGCGCCGGCGCAGACGTGCACGAAATGCCAGACGCGCGATCCTTCGCCGATCTGTGCTCCTTCGTCAACGATGGCAGAGGGATGTATCTGGTATGTCATCAGAACCTCAGGCAAGAAGTTGCTGCAGGAAAGGATGGCCTTCGTCGTCGCGGGGCGCTGCAGCGCGTGCCGAGCGGATCGTGTTGACCGTTTCCACGCAGTGGCGCGCGTCGTCCAGGCCGTAGCCCCGGCCCGCGAGTATCTCCCGGTAGCTGACGGTGTGCAGGTCGGTGAAGCCTTCTGAGAACTCGATCTCGGCGCCGTCCACGGTGATCGAGCGATAGGTCGGTTTCCTTCCCTTCACCGCCGCGGGCAGGTCGCCGGCATCGATCGAGAGGAACCAGCGCACGCGCGCATTCTCGTACTCGAGGTAGCCCGCCGCCTTGTTGTCCGAGCTGTGGTGCACGACATTGCGCTGCAGCTTGCCGAAGATGAAGTGCAGCATGTCGTAGAAGTGCACGCCGATATTCGTGGCCACGCCGAAGGATTTGCGCGTGTCGCCCTTCCAGCTCTCCATATACCACTTGCCACGCGAGGTGATGTAGGTCAGCTCGACCTCGTGCTTGTGCCCGTTGTGCTCGCTCGCGACCTTGTCCTTCAGGTCGAGGATGGCCTGGTGGTGGCGCAGCTGCAGAATGTTGAACACGCGCCGGCCGGTCTCTCGCTCGACCAGGGCAAGCTCATCGAGCAACTCGGGCGTGGGAACAAGCGGCTTCTCGCAGATCACATCGCAGCCCAGGCGCAGGCCGGCTGCGATATGCGGCTGGTGCAGGTAGTTCGGCGAGCAGATGGAGACGTAGTCCAGCGCCGCGGCGGGTTCGCGCCGCAGGCGCCAGGCATGGTCATAGAAGCGTTCGAATTCGGTGAAGAACTCGCTCTGCGGCGAGATGCTGTCGATGATGCCCACCGAATCATTGATATCGTAGGCCGACACCAGCTCATTGCCGGTATCCTTGATGGCCGTCATGTGGCGTGGCGCGATGTAGCCGGCAGCGCCGATCAGTGCGAATCGTTTCACGCTGGCGTCCCCGTGTGTTCAGGCCTTGACAATATTCGCTTGCGCCGCGCGATACTTGCCGCGGCTGTCGACGAGGAGCTTCGAATGCTGGCGGATCAGCAGGTAGTCGAAGCCGTCGTGATCGGTGGCCAGCACCACGGCGTCGAAGCCGCTGAGCGTTTCGCCGTCGACCGGCACACTCGACAGTTCGAAATGGTGCTCGCGCATCTTCGGGAACACAGGGACGTGCGGATCGCTGTAGGCGACCGTCGCGCCCCGCGCCCGGACCAGTTCCATGATCTCGACGGAGGGTGACTCGCGCATGTCATCGACATTCTTCTTGTAGGCAATGCCCAGCACCAGCACCCGGCAGCCCTTCAGTGCCTTGCCCTGCTGGTTCAGCCCCTCCATCAGCCGGCCGACCACATACTCCGGCATGGCCTTGTTGACTTCACCCGACAATTCAATGAAGCGGGTATGCAAACCGTACTCGCGGGCCTTCCAGGTCAGGTAGAAGGGATCGATGGGGATGCAGTGCCCGCCCAGGCCCGGCCCCGGGTAGTACGGGGTGAAGCCGAATGGCTTGGTGGAAGCGGCATCGACCACTTCGAAGATATCGATCCCCATCCGCGTGGCCACGATCTTCATTTCGTTGACCAGGCCGATGTTCACGGCGCGATGGATGTTCTCGAGCAGCTTGGTCATCTCGGCCGCCTTGGTCGAGCTGACCGGCACCACGCGGTCGATCGCCGCTTCATACAGCGCCATGCCGACCTCGCGGCAGGCCGGCGTCTGCCCTCCGACGATCTTGGGAATGCTGCGGGTTTCGAACTTGCCATTGCCCGGGTCTTCGCGTTCCGGCGAGTAGACCAAGAAGATGTTGCTGCCCACCTCCAGCCCGCCCTCCTGCACACGCGGCAGCAGTTCTTCCTCGGTCGTGCCGGGGTAGGTGGTGCTTTCCAGCGACACCACCTGTCCTTCGCGCAGGTACTTCTTGATGGAGTCCGTCGTATTGATGACGAAGCTCATGTCAGGTTCGCGATGCTTGTTGAGGGGCGTCGGCACGCACAGGATGATGGCATCGCACTCCGCTGCGCGCTCGAAATCCGTGGTGGCCTCGAACCCGGTCTCGCGTGCCCGGGCAATGCTGCGTGCGGGAATATGCTCGATATAGCTCTGGCCGGCATTGAGTTTGTCGACCTTGTTCTCGTCGATGTCGATACCCAACACGCGGAACCCGATCGCGCAGTAGCGCAACATCAAGGGAAGCCCGACATAGCCCAGGCCGACGATGCCGATAATGGACTCCCTGTTCTTGATCCGGTCGATGAGGTCTTTGGCGATTTGGCTCGACATGGTGGAATCTGCTTTGTTGTGGTGAATCGAAGAGGTCGATCAGGCCGGCCTGGCTACGAGGGGACAGCGCTGGGCGAATGGGCTCTGCTCCGATTGTAGAAGTGCCTCGACCGCCAAAAATGTGGAACTGTTGTCACCCACACATATGCCGGAACCTGCACTGGCTATTGGTTGGGAGCGCGGGTACCACGATCCCGGCGCCAGTGCCGGCGTGCCGGGACGGCGCTGCCAGACTAATGGACTGGCCAACGGAAGCGGAATCGTCCTAACGGTTATCGTCCAATCGACGGAGGCAGGACCACACCGTCCTGCACGCGACGCTGCACGCGCAAGCAATGTGCGACAGCGCACCGATGCTGGAGGCATGGCTTCCTAGGATGCCCCTATCGGGGGATCGGTGTCGTCGCGAATTCTCGAGCAGCTTGCACGAACTGGATGCAATCCGATGCTCATGCGCTCGTTCTTCAGGCCTCTTGCTTCTGACCTGTGAGTAGAGGTATCGCGCCAGCCGTCGCACAGGAGGCGAACATGAAAGTCGTGAGCATGCATAACGACGTTCCGGATGCCAGGGACGAGGGCGGCAAACCGGTCGATCTGACCGCCTATGTCGATGTGCTGGTGCGCTACCGCTGGACCTTTCTTGCTGTGGCCGGCATGGTCATCTGTGTCGGACTGGTCTATGCATTCCTCGCCAAGCCCGTCTATCGCACCGACATCATGGTGCAAGTGGAAGACACCAATGGCGACGCCGGTGCTGGCAGGCTGGCAACCGCCATCGCGCCGGTATTCGACGCGAAGACGGCGGCAACTGCGGAGATCGAACTGCTGCGGTCTCGGATTGTGGTAGGCAAGGCGGTCGACAACCTGCACCTCGATATCGAGGCCGCGCCACGCTATTTCCCCTTGATCGGCCGGGTCATCGCTGGCATTCATCCCGATCTGTCCACGCCCGGCCTGTTCGGCTGGGGCGGCTTCGCGTGGGGCAAGGAGTCGGTCGGCGTGGGCCAGCTCGAAGTACCGCCGCAGATGGAGGGGAGCAGGATCCATCTCACCGCGCTGGGCGGGAACCAGTACCGTGTCAGTTTTGACAGTGACGATACCAGGGCGACCGGCACCGTAGGCCTGCCGCTGACGATTGCTACCGGGCGCGGCACGGTGAAGCTCCTGGTCAGCCAGCTCGATGGCCGCGCCGGCAGCAAATTTGTGCTGCGCCGCCTGCCTCGCGCCACCGCCATCTCCAGGCTGCAAGAACAGTTGAGGATATCTGAACGCGGCAGGCAGAGCGGCGTGATCGGCGTAGCCCTGGAAGGCGGCTCACCGACAATGATCGCAGCCATCCTCAACGAGATCGCCTCGGCGTACGTCGACCAGAACGTTCGCCGCAGGGGCGCCGAAGCGGAGAAGTCACTCACCCTCCTGGAGCAGCAGTTGCCCCAGGTCCGACAGCAGGTCGAAGCAGCCGAAACCCGCTACAACGCGATGCGGGGCCAGCGCGGCACGATCGACCTGGGCGAGGAATCCAAGCTGGCCCTGGCGCAGTCGGTGCAGATACAGACCAGGCTGCAGGAGCTGCAGCAGAAGCGCCAGGAACTGGCCGCGCGCTTCACCGACAACCACCCCGCACTTGCCATCGTCGATGGCCAGATCGCCGGTCTGAACGCACAGCTCAATGGCGTCTCCGGGCGGATCCAGAACCTGCCCGATGTCGAGCGGAACGTGCTGCGCCTCATGCGCGACGTCAAGGTCAGCACTGAAATGCTGCAGTCCCTGCTCAACGACGTCCAGCAGCTCAGGCTGATCAAGGCCAGCAAGGTCGGTACCGCGCGCCTGATCGATCCCGCTGAAGTGCCGGTCAATCCGGAGAGTCCCAACCGCCGGTTGATCGCCAGCCTGTCCGTGGTACTGGGCCTGCTCGCGGGTCTGCTGGTGACGATCGCGCGGCGCTTGCTGGAGGGCGGCGTCGTCGACGCCGACGAGGTGGAGCGACAGACAGGCATGACCGTCTATTCGACCATCCCGTTCAGCGCACAGCAGGCGCGATTGCAGTCGGCGGACAAGGACGATGCCGGACTGCTGGCGCGCATGCTGCCGAATGACCCCGCCGTGGAGAGCCTGCGCACCTTCCGCACCGCGCTGCAGTTCGCGCTGGCTGGCAGCCACAACCGCGTCGTGGTGATCAGCGGCCCGGCGCCGGGCGTCGGCAAGTCCTTCATCTGTGCGAACTTTGCCGCGATCGCCGCCAGCGGACGCCGCGTGGTGCTGATCGACGCCGACCTGCGCCGCGGTGGCCTGCACCATGGCTTCGGCCTGCAGCGCAGCCCCGGGCTGACCGACGTGCTGATGGGCATGCCGCTGGAGCAGGCACTGCGGCATCAGGTAGTGAAGGGGCTGGATTTCATCGCGGCCGGCAGGGAAGCACCGCACCCGGCCGACATTCTGCAGAGCCCGGGCATGGACGCCCTGCTCGATGAGCTCAGGTCGCGTTATGACCTGGTCCTGATCGACACGCCACCTGTGCTGGCCGCCGCCGACGCGGGCATTCTCGCCGGCAAGGCCGGTGCGGTGTTCCTGGTGGCGCGCGCGGAAACGACCACCGCGGGCGAACTGCAGGCCTCCCAACGGGCGATCCGCCAGGCGGGTGCCGAGGTCAAGGGCGTGCTATTCAACGGCCTCAACGTCGAAGGCCGCTGGTATCGCTCGCACTATTACTATGGCAAGTATCGCTATCTCAGCGAGTACGGCCGCACGGAGAAGCACGCCTGAACGCAAGCGCGCCGGGAAATCGCGCTCAGACTGCCTTCGCCTTCCGCATCACGGAAATCGGACGCAAGCGGGGCCCTCGCGTCGACGCGAGAGCCCCTTATCGTAATCAGCGATTCCTTATGGATTGCGGAGCGAACGCAGGAACAGGTACGTCAGCAGTATGCGTGATGGTGTCTTCTGAATAAAGAAGTAAGGCTGCTGTCTGGCTCCGAATGCCCTGAAAAAGCGCTCGACCGGCTCCAGCATCGACCCTTCGAAGTCAAACGTGCGCGCCACGCCCGAGGCATGGCGGATCGCTTCCCACATGCACAAGCTGGACGCGCCGCTGGTCCGGAGCACCGGGTCCGAGCCTCCCATCAGGTAATAGGCGACGCGCCCGTCCCAGACCAAATAGACGCCTGCATGACGGCGGCCCAATTTATCCTCGGCAATGAAGATCTTGCGTGCCCCTCGCGCCGCACACGCAGCGTCAAGGCGGCGTACGTAGTCGTCCGTGTAGGGTAGCCGCATGCCTTGCCGGGTGAAGACCTGCCTGTTCAGCTTGATGAACGCCTCGATACCAAGGTCGTCGCGCACCTGAAGGCCATGGCGAGAGCCCGCCTTACGGATTTCGGCCCTGATGTTGGGCTGCATGCCATTCCAGATTGCATCCGTGTCCGACAGGTCATCGAGCACGTAGGTGTACTTCGTGGTCTGGCGGAATCCCTTCCAGGCGAAGGGTAGCCAATTGGTCTGGCTGGCATCCCAGTGCTGTTGGAAATGGTCGAACGGCGGCAGCTGCGCAATCAGTTCGTCCATCAACTCCTTCTGTTGACCCAGCACCCTCGGTGGTTTTCCGTCCATCGGTGCCAGCCACGGTCCGGCCATCTTGGCCAGCGCTGGCTGGGCAATGACTGAGAACCCGAACATGCGCCGGGGGGCGTAGGGCAGGCTTGCGACCACCTGGCCACCGCGTTCAACCAGTGCAGCACTCCAGTTCCCGGGGCCGGCGGTGGCATCCAGCCACCACGCCTGGCTGAATAGCGGAATATATGGAGTGGTATTGCAATGCTGGCGGTACCGGCCTTGCGCCGCGTCACCCGCAACGTCGATTTCAGGGATCTGCCCGATGGCATCAGCGGGCCCGATTGCCGCCGGAGCATGGGGACCGGCACGGTGGTCAGTGTCCTCTTGACGGACGGGGTGGGCAGTCGGCTGGGCAGGCTCCGTCGCGACACGGGCAATCACATTCGACATGTTCATCCCTTCTTTCCATGCCGTTAGCCGGCTGTTGAGATTGGAGCACTTTGGCTGGGGCAAGACGGCTGGGCGGCTTTGGCAAACAGTCGCCAGCATGGCGGGGGCATTTCAACAGCGTTCACGCTCGACATGCCCCTCGCCTCCGATGGCAGTCCGCAGCGGAAGTATGAATGCGCGGAGCATTGCAGTGACGCGCGACATGGCCCAGATTCTAGGGCCTTTGCGTCTGATCTGGGCGAGTAAAGGGTGCGGCTGTGTGCCTTCCCGTACCAAGCATCGGTTTGCATCGATGCCTGCGGGAGCCGCACAGAAGACCTACCCTCGCGTACCGCTCGTGTGCTCCCCTCTTCCGCTTGCGGGAGAGAGGAGCAAACCGTCGGCGTGTACACGCTGCCAGGCTATCTCAAAGCCCAGCGGAGCATCGCCACTACATCCCTCAAACGATACGGATCGCTACGTCAATATTCCCCCGCGACATCTTGGAGTACGGACAGATCTGGTGCGCGCCCGCCACCACCGCCTCGGCAGCTTCCCGCGGCACGCCCGGCAGGCTCACGTTCAGCCGCGCCTGCAGGAAATATCCGTCGTCATTCATCGCAAGGTCCACTTCCGTGTCGACCGCGACGTCCGCGGGCAGCACGATATTCTGCTTCGCCGCGGTTTTGTTCATCGCGCCGATAAAGCAGGCCGACCAGCCGGCCGCAAACAGCTGCTCCGGATTGGTGCCGGCGCCGGCGCTGCCCGGCCCCGACAGCTTGATATCGAGCCGGCCATCGTCGCTGCGCGCGGCGCCTTCGCGGCCTCCGGAAGTACGGGTCTTGCCGGTGTAGATGATCTTTACGGATTCGGTCATGGCATGGTCCTTATTGAGGATGAAAAAAAAGCCTGGCCAGCGTGCACCGCTCAGCCAGGCAGGAGGGGAAATCAGGCAGCGGCGTGCAAGGCGGCGCGATCGCCATTGGCCGGCGCATGCTCGCTCTCGGTATAGCCGTCGCGGTTGCTGATGCGGGCGATGGTGGCGGCGTCGCCGGCACCGCGCGCGCCGTCCGTGAAGACATCGTGCGTGCCGATGCGTGCGCCGTCGACAAAGGGACTGCGCTCACCGGCGCGGGCGCCGTCCGTGAAGGCGTCGCGGTCGGCCGTGCGGGCCGCGGCGATGCCGCCGACGTCATGGTCGCCCGGACGTACGGCGGCGGAGGCGGCCTGCGCGGTGGCGCCCAGGGCGGCGGCGATGGCCACGGTGGTCAGGATCTGGCGGGCCAGGCGGGAGAAATTGGTAGAAGGCATTTGGACGCTCCGTGTGTCAGTTGCAGGGCTCGGTCGATGGGCCGTTGCCGCAACGAACGGCGTGGCCGGTATCGCGGCGCCGGCTGGGAGATCGGTGATCTGCCGTTGCGCCGCGCCACGAGATGCATTGAAGCCGACCGGTGTATCTGGCAAATAGCAGGACGGCGCCGGAATGGTCAGCGCACGTATCTCCGCTGACGCCAGATACAAAGCCATACAAAGCGACGGGCGAGCGCCAGCGGCGGGACGGCCGCAAGCCACCTAAGCGCGGCAGGAAGAAGGGGAGCGAAGGAAGGAAAGACAACTGCCGCCGGGCCCGCCGCCGATGACGGCCCCGGCACATCGCGCGCTAGGCCGGCAAGGTCAAGGTGGCCTGCAGCCCACCCCCATCGCGATTGGCCAGCGCCAGCGTGCCGCCCAGCGCCTGCGTCAGCTGCTGCGCGATCGCCAGTCCCAGGCCGGTGCCGCCGGTGCCACGATTGCGCGAGGTCTCGAGGCGGTAGAACGGCTGCATCACCCGCTCCAGCTCGGCCTCCGGAATGCCTGGCCCCCGGTCCCTCACGGCGATGGCCAGCGCGCCATCGGCCTGCCGCGAGACGGCCAGTGTTACGTCGCCGCCGAACTTGACCGCGTTGTCGATCAGGTTGGCGAGGATGCGCCGCAGCGCCTGCGGGCGTGTCAGGATCGGCGTGCCGGCCCTGCCATGGACGGCAATGTTGTGCCCGGCGTCGAGATAGTCGCCCGCCAGGCTGTCGAGCAGCGCATCGGGGTCGATGCGCGCCTGGGCCTCGCTGGCGCCGTGCAGCGTGCGGGCATAGGCCACGCCTTCGCGCACCAGGTGCTCCATCGCGCGCAGGTCGTGGTAGATCTTGTCCTGCGCCTCGGATGGCTCCATCAGGTCCACGCGCAGCCGCATGCGCGTGATCGGCGTCTGCAGGTCGTGCGAGATCGCGGCCAGGATCTGCACGCGCTCGGCCAGGTAGCCGGCAATGCGCGCCTGCATGGCGTTGAAGGCGGCTGCGGCGTGGGCGACCTCGGCCGGGCCGCTTTCAGGGAGCCGGTCGGCCTTAAGGTCCGGGCCCAGGTTCTCCGCCGCGGCCGCCAGCTGGTGCAGCGGCCGCGTCACCAGCCGCACCGCCATCCAGGCGCAGCCGGCCAGCAGCGCCAGCTGCACCGCCAGCAGCACCGGCAGCCAGGACGACAACAGCGTGCCGGCCGGATGCACGTCGATGGTCAGCGGATTGCCGTCGCGCAGCCGCAGGTGGACCTGGAAGCGGTCGCGGCTGCCGGGCGCCTTGCTGGCAGTGACCTCGTAGCGGCCCTGCAATGCCTGCGCGATGGTGTCCACGGCCCGCCGCGCCCGCTCCGAACGCGGCGGTTCGCCGGGCGTGCCGGCATCGAGCCGGTAGCTGTAGTTCTGCCGCCGCATCCGCTCCAGCCAGGCGCCGCGCTTCTCCGCCGGCAGCATGTCGAGCATCGCCACCGAACTGGCCACGTCCATCTCCAGGTTGCCCAGCATCAGCCGGTCCGCCACCTCCCGGCGCTCCATCATCACCAGTCCGAAGGACAGCCCCTGCGCCAGCACCAGGCCGACCAGCAGGATCACCATCAGGCGCGCGAACAGCGTGCGCGGCCACGCCAGCACCCTGCGCGCGCCGCCGTTCACGGCCGTGCCTCGCGGATCTCGACGGGGGCGGTGAAGACGTAGCCGCCGTTGCGCACGGTCTTGATGTAGCGCGGCTCGCGCGCATCGTCGTCCAGGCGCTGGCGCAGGCGGCTGACCAGCAGGTCGATGGAGCGCTCGAACAGCTCGGCATCACGCCCCTGCGTCAGGTTGAGCAGTTGGTCGCGCGTGAGCACGCGCTGCGGATGGTCGACGAACACGCGCAGCAGCCGGTACTCCGCACCGCTGAGCGCGACGATCACGTCCTGCTCGTCGAGCAGGTGCCGCGCGGTAGTGTCCAGCCGCCAGGGCCCGAACGCCAGCATGCTGGCCGCCTCGGTGACCTGGAGGTTGGGCGGCAGCATGCGCGTGCGCCGCAGCACCGAGCGGATGCGCGCCAGCAGCTCGCGCGCGGCGAAGGGCTTGACCAGGTAGTCGTCGGCGCCCATCTCCAGCCCCAGGATGCGGTCGGCCTCTTCGTTGCGGGCGGTCAGCATCAGCACCGGCAGGTGGCGGCGCTCGCTGGCGCGCAGGTCGCGGCACAGCGCCAGGCCGTCTTCGCCGGGCAGCATCAGGTCGAGCACCACCAGGTCGACCGCGCCATTGTCCAGTCCTGCGCGCATCTCGCGGCCGTTGGCGGCCAGGGTGACGCGCATGCCGCTGCGCTCGAGATACGCGGCCACCAGCTCGCGGATCTCGCGGTCATCGTCGACAATAAGGATATGGTCCTGCTGGGTCATGGGGCGCCTGCAAAACGGGGCGGAATGGTCGGGTGGATGATCGGGCGGCCATGCGCGGCCTGGGCCCGGGTGCCGCCATTATGCGGCGGCGGGTGGAGCGCTTTGTATCGCTCTGTATCTGGAACGGGGGCAGACATGAAACATTGCAATCTGACCCGGTTCCGGAAACAACCGGGATACGCACGGGCGGTGGAATGCGGCTAACGCACCTCGCCGTGCCCGCCACCCTGTCCGGAGCCTGAACCATGTACCCCATCTTTCGCACCCTGCTCGCCACCACGGCCGTCGTCGCGGCCGTCTATGCCGCGGCACCTTTTGCCGCACCGTCCGCCGGACCCGGCGATTACGGCAAGGCCCCGGAGTTCACCGGCATCGAGAAGTGGCTGAACTCCGAGCCGCTGACCGTGGCCGGGCTGCGCGGCAAGGTCGTGCTGGTCGATTTCTGGACCTACGAGTGCATCAACTGCATCCGCACGCTGCCCCATGTACGGCAGTGGTACGACAAATACCGCGACAAGGGGCTGGTGGTGGTCGGCGTGCATACGCCCGAGTTCGCCTTCGAGAAATCGACGGCCAACGTGCAGGCCGCGATCAAGCGCTTCGATATCCGCTACCCGGTGGCGCAGGACAACGCATATGCCACCTGGAACGCCTGGCGCAACCAGTACTGGCCGGCGCTCTACCTGATCGATGCCAACGGCCAGGTGATTTACAAGCATTTTGGCGAAGGCAATTACAAGGAAACCGAAGCGGCGATCCAGCAGGCACTGGCTGCGCGCAAGTAAGCGCGCGGCCTTTCACGCACAATCCTTCCATGCACAACAACAAAGGGACATCGTCATGCCTGAATCCATCAACCACCGCCGCCGGCTGCTGTTCGGCACCGCCGCCATCGCCATCGCCGGGCTGGACCTGATCGGCAGCGCGCACGCGCAATCCGCCGGGCCCGGCGGCGCCGGCGCGCCGCCCGCGTTCGGACCGCTCAAGCAGGTCGACGCCGGCGTGCTCAATATCGGCTACGCCGAAGCCGGTCCCGCCGGCGGCCCGGTGGTGATCCTGCTGCACGGCTGGCCCTACGACATCCACAGCTTTGCCGAGGTGGCGCCGCAGCTGGCGGCGGCGGGCTACCGGGTGATCGTGCCCCACCTGCGCGGCCATGGCACCACCCGCTTCCGCTCCGGGCAAACCCCGCGCAACGCGCAGCAGGCCGTGGTGGCGCTGGACATCATCGCACTGATGGATGCGCTCGGCATCGCGCAGGCGATCCTGGCAGGCTATGACTGGGGCGCGCGCACCGCCAATATCATCGCCGCACTCTGGCCCGAGCGCTGCCGCGCAATGGTGTCGGTCAACGGCTACCTGATCAACAACCGCGAGCGCAACAAGGCGCCGCTGCCGCCGGCGCTCGAGCATGGCTGGTGGTACCAGTACTACTTCGCGACCGAGCGCGGCCGCGCTGGCTACGAAGCCAACCGGCGCGACTTCAACCGGCTGATCTGGAAGGCGAATTCGCCTCGCTGGGACTTCAGCGACGCCACCTTCGCGCGCAGCGCGGCATCGTTCGACAACCCCGACTACGTCGCCATAGTCATCCACAACTACCGCTGGCGGCTGAGCCTGGCCGAGGGCGAGCCCGCCTACGACGCGCTGGAACAGCACCTGGCCGCGGGGCCGGTGATCGGCGTGCCGACCATCACGCTGGACGGTGATGCCGACGGGGTGGTGCCGGCCACTGACGGCAAGGCCTATGCGGGCAAGTTCTCGGGCAAGCGGCTGCACCGGATCATCCGGGGCGCGGGGCATAACCTGCCGCAGGAAGCACCGGAGGCGTTTGCGCAAGCGGTGCTGGATGTGGCGAAGCTTTGAGCGGTCGCGCCATCCGCCGGCTGCGGTAGCAGGTTTCGCCGCGGCCGGATGGGCGCTTGTCACGCCCGGCGGCCACTACTGTCGCCCCCGGCCACGTTGTATCCCGGCACTGCATCAGGACGCACAGGATTCCTCTTAGCTCACCTGGTGACTACCGATACGATATCGTGAAGGTTGCCGCCCCCTTGACCAGCCCCGCACCCATCGACGAGGCGGTCTGGATATAGCGAACGCCGAGCGGAATACTCATCGCAGTGCCGGCCGAAGTGCCAGCCTGCCATTGATTAAGATTGCCCGCCACAGCCGAATCCGGACCATAACTCACCACCGTGCTTCCGCTGAGCACCTGGAGTCCAACGCCAGTCGCGGTGGATCCGTTCGCCAGCGATAGCGTGCTGCCAGTGTTTCCCGGTGTGGTGGCATCCGTCAGCGTCACATACACCTTCGGTCCCGCCAAAGGGCAGTCAAGATTGATTGCAAATGGCTGCACAGCTGATGTCCCGTTGATCCCGCCCAACGCGTTGCTCTTTATTGCCGGCATCACCACATTAATTACCGGATTCGTCACAGTACAGGTGGTGGGTTTTAATTGCACTGCCTGCCGCAACTTACCAGTTCACGAACACCGTATTGCCATCGCCGGCAAGGATTGCATATTGCCAAGGATTTATTGGGCCGCTGCCACCAGCGTTGCTCGTCTTGATAATTTCACCGGTAAAATACACAACAGCAATCCAATATACGCCGAGAGCGTACGAATACTTCTCTACAGAAGGTACATACCAGAATGGAGTACCCGAGCTATTTTGTTGCGAAAGTCGCAAACCATAGCCCGGAACTCCAATATCGTAGACATTGGTATAACCAGGAACCATGGAACGGGTCCCGCTATGGAATTGAGTCCCGCCTGACGAGTCGCAACTCAGAATACTTCTGTGAGAGCCATCAATGGTTTGAGCGCGTGCAACTGTTTGTCCAACAGCCACATCTCGCCCAACCACAATAGTCGAAGGAAAATTCAGAACAATCTGAGTAATCGGTGCCAACCCAGTGCAAGTTGCCTGAGAATTATTTGAAATTAAAGCGATCAATATCAGAAACAAAACGTTTGACAATTTATGCTTAAACATATCCATTTCCCAACATATTAGACTTATGGTGATCGGTGGGCGGATATGCTACGCGGTGCGCAACGGGCTGACGTAAGCCCGGCATGGGCCCTCATGGTCCTGCCGCCGCTGGTCCCTTCAGCAGCGGGAACGGGTTGATCGCGCCGCCCGCGGTGTAGATGCCGTAGTGCAGATGCGGCGGCGTGCCGCGCGCATTGCCGGTGGTGCCGACATAGCCCAGCACGCTCCCCGCCGCGACGATATCTCCAGCGCGGATCGAGGCGTAGTCGTCGAGGTGCGCGTAGTAGTGCAACTGCCGGCCCGGACCCATCACCCACACCACCTTGCCGCCCAGCCGGTTGGTGCCAACGCGCGTGACGATACCTTCGGTCGCCGACAACACCGGGCGGCCGCGCGGCGCAAAGATGTCGATGCCTTCGTGCTTGCGGCCGCCCGAGCGCATGCCGTGCCAGGTATCGCGCAGCGCGCGTTGCGCGACACCTTCGACCGGCACCGGCAGCGCCACCAGCGCCGCGCGCGCGGACAGGCGGGCGGCGTAGATCGCGCGTTCGAGCTGGGGCTGCAGCCAGGGCCAGGCGGCCCAGACCATGGCGGTCAGCGCGGCGAGCCATGCCAGGCGCGAGAAGGTCCGCGCGTTGGATGGGGAACGGGTTTCGGGAGGAGACAAAGGCATACCCGCTTCGACGGTGGTGCGGGCGACAAATTCCGTGCTGCCCCTTGCCCGTGGGCTGGTCGCCGCCCTGATTGCGTCCTTCACAGCACTTTTTCCCGCGCATTGCGGCGAACCAACCCCCGCCGCACCGGTCTTACCACGACCGTTTCACAGCAAAGAGGAGAAACCATGGATTGTCCGGTATGCCCGCAGACGCAACTCGTGATGTCCGAGCGCCAGGGTATCGAGATCGACTATTGCCCCAAATGCCGCGGCGTATGGCTGGATCGCGGCGAACTCGACAAGATCCTGGAGCGCTCCGCGGCCCCCGCCGCGGCAGTGCAACCCGCCGCGATGCAAAGCCCGCCGCCGCAGCAGCAAGGCTACGAGCGCGGCTATGAGCAGGACCGCAGCCACGGCGACCGCGACCGCCATTACGAGCGCGAGCAGAAGCACTATCGCAAGAAGAGCATCTGGCAAGAGTTGTTTGATTGACCCTCGCTTGTCCTGACCCGGGCTGACACGCACGGCAGGCCGCCGGTGTGCTCCTCTTCCGCCTGCGCGAGCGGGGCCGGGGGACAGGGCAGGCGGTTCAACAAGCATGGTGTCCTGGGTCATCCAACACCCGCCAAACTCACCCAAGGGGCGACATGCAGTCGCCCCTTTTTCGTTCCTCCCTACCCACCCTTGCGCCGCCCCCTGCCTGCCTCCGCCGCGGCATCGCGCAACTCCGGCGGCAACGCCCGGATCTCGGCCGCAAAGAACGCACGCTCCGCTGCACGCAGCGAGGGCAACTGTGCAACCAACCGCTCCGCCGCGGCACAGGCCTTCGCCGTCGCGCCCTGCTCATGGGTGAGGTACCACGCCGATTCCAGCAGCAGGTTGGCCAGCTGCAGCGGCCCCAGCCTGACGTGGCCGGCGTCATGGTCCTCCAGCGCGAAGGCCGCCACCGCGGACCAGCGCACAAAGCCCTTGGCCGGCGCGAACGGCGCGTGGAAGGGACGCAGCGCATCGATGGCCTCGGCCACCGAGAGCGGCCGCTGGCGGCGGAACGCGGCCATGCTGGCCGCCGCCGTCGGCACGCCGCTGCCCTCGCCCTTCCCTGCCTGCGGTGCGTCCGGTCCGCTGCTGCCGCGCGCAATGCGCAGCAGGAAGATTGCATTCCAGGCGGTGCCGCCGCCCACGCCGAAACGGTCGCAGATCCATTCCGACAACCCCAGCCAGCGCATCGCCTGCCGCTGCACCGCGCCCGCCGACAACTCGCGTGCCGCATCGATCCGCCCGTGCCGCCAGAACAGCCACAGGCACAGTCCAATATTGGCGGCGGCATGCTGCACGGCATCGACCGAATCCGCTTCATAGGCCGCCTGCAGCGCGCCGGCAAAGGCATCCAGCGCCCGCTGCGCGGCCTGTGCCGGCGGCACCGCGCCGGCGCCTGGCGCTCGCATGGCCTCGGCCTTATGCAGCAGCGCTTCCAGGTTCAGCACCTCAAAGCGCAGTCGCGGGTTGTAGCGCACCACCAGCCCCAGCTCGGCATCGGCGCGCAGCGCGGCCAGTCCCGCGCCGGCGCCATCGTTGTCCCCGCGGGTGTAGCGCTCCCACGCGCTCACCACGTGCCCCATGGCGGCGAAGGTCGGCATCGCCGCGCTGATATCGCCACCCTGCGCCAGCCGGTCGAAGCGCCGCAGCGCGGCCCGGCTTTGCTCCAGCCGGCCGCAGCGGCGCCACGCCAGGCTCTCCTTGAGCAGCGCCAGCGCCTGTTGGAAGGCGTCGGCGGCGCTGCGCTGCGCCGTGCGGAAGAATTCCGCCACGGCCGAGCCGTGCGCGCCGGCATAGCCGTCCTGCGCGCTGCGCATGGCCTGGGTCAGCTGGCTCCAGAAGGCCATGTCGCGCATCACATAGCCGACGCCGTCGATGCTGCCTGGCGCGGGCGCAAGCGCCGCCGCGCTGAAGCCCAGGTGCCGGGCCACTGCAGCCGGTCCCACGGTGCGCCCGTGCACAATGAAGCGCAGGCGCCGCGCGCTCGCGGCCGTGATCCAGAACGGCCCGCGGCTGCGGTGCGCCGGGTTGGCCGTGTCGGGATCGCGCCGCGCATCCGCACCCCACCCGACCGCCACCTGCCAGCGCGCAAAGTCGGCAAACGCGCGCGACACCAGCATGCGTAGGTTGGCCGCCGCCGGGAACGCGCAGCGCACCGCCGACGCCGGCACGCTGCCCTCCCCGGCTCGCTGCGCGTGCCAGATCCGCGCCAGCAGCCACACCGACTGGTAGCGCGCTGGCTGGCCATCAACCCGGTACGGGGCGGACAGGTCGATATGGATGAGGGCGGGAGTGGCTGGCATCGGGCAATCAGGCGTGTTGGTGGCGCGACCCCGGCATGTTACGCAAGTTACAGCGGCGCCGGTTGGCGTTGCCTGGGCGCTCTCCTATGCTGCGCACCACGGTCCGGGCCCGGATTGCCACTCAACTCCAACTCTCCACTGCCATGAACCATCGCCTCGCCCGTTTGTTGACACCGGTGGCCGTCGGCCTCGGCCTGCTGGTTTCCACCCTCGCCGCTGTCGCAGCCCCGAAGGAAGTCCCCCTGGAAGCCGCGCCACTTTTTCGCGAGACCGGCACCGCCGGCACCATGGTCATCTACGACCTGCGGCGCGACCGGATGCTGACGTACAACCCGCAACGCGCTGCCACGCAGTACTCGCCGGCGTCGACTTTCAAGATCCTCAACTCGCTGATCGGCCTGGAAAGCGGCGCCGTCGCCGATGTCGACCATGACAAGCTGCCATGGGACGGCAAGGTCTGGCTGGTCGGCGGCAAGGCCATCCTGCCCGAGGCATGCAACGCCGAGGTGCCGCTGCGCGTGGCCTTTCCCAACTCCTGCGTTCCCGCCTACCAGGCGCTGGCACGGCGGGTGGGCAGCGCGGCGTACCGACGCTACCTGAGCGCATCGCACTATGGCAATGCCGACAGCTCCGGGCCGGTCGACCGCTTCTGGCTCAACGGCACGCTGCGGATCTCGGCCTACCAGCAGATCGACTTCCTGAAGGGGTTGGTGCAGCGCACGCTGCCGTTCTCCCCGGCCACGTTCGCGGCCGTGGACGACATCACGGTGATGGAACGCGGCGCCGGCTACACGCTGCATGCCAAGACCGGCTGGGCGGATTCGGCGCAGCCTGCGGTGGGCTGGCTGGTCGGCTGGGTCGAACGCGGTGGCGACAACTACCTCTTTGCGCTCAACCTGGACCTGGTGCGGCCGGAGCATGCCAAGGCACGGATGGAGATTGCACGCGCCGCGCTGCGGCAAGCGGGTGCGCTGTCAGACTGAGGCGGGCGCTTCCTGGCACGGGCTGCCTGGAACGGTAGGACGGCGATGAAATTCAGGCCAAGAGACATATACAGACCGCCTGACCGGTCTCAGCCCGCTGGTTGCAGAAATATTTGCCGCCGGCCGCATCCAAACGGCCGGCTGGTGAGTACAAGCCAATGCAGCCTGCCGGCTGCGTGCACCCTAGCCAAACCAGGAGCCAGACCATGATCCGCCCCACCCTGCTTGTTCCGCTTTCCGCCTGCGTCGCGCTCGCCGCCTGTGCCAGCGACATGCGCCACGGGGGCATGATGGCCGCCCCCGCGGTTGCCGACACCATCCGGGTACCTGCCGGGCACCAGCTCGCCATGCAGACGGTCGGCACCGGCGAGCTGCGCTATATGTGCCGGCCCAAAGCCAATGCCGGCGACCAGTTCGAATGGGCCTTCGTGGGCCCCGACGCCGTACTTAGCGACCGCGGCGGCAAGCCCGTCGGCAAGTACTACGGCCCGCCGGCCACCTGGGAGTCGAACGACGGATCGAAGGTGACCGCCACCCAGGTTGCGATCGCGCCGGGCGGAGATGGCAATATCCCCCATCAATTGGTCAAGGCCAATCCGGCGCAAGGCAGCGGCATGATGACCGGCGTGACGTATATCCAGCGCGTGGCCACCCGCGGCGGGGTTGCACCGGCAGCGGCCTGCGGCGCGGCCAACAGCGGCGCTACGCAGACGGTCCGGTACCAGGCCGATTACCTGTTCTGGAAGGCGGCGGCCTGAGGCAGGCCGGGCGATCGCCGGCAGCTGGAAGCAGGACGCGTTCGAGATGCAAATCGACGAAGCCGGCAGCCTCACCGGCACCAATACCAGCGGCACCCGGGTCTGCACGCTGCAAGGCGCCGTGACGCTGGCGGAGCCTGGCTCGGCCAAAAATCATTATGTCGTGGATGTCGTGGCGGGTACGCCGCCAAAGCCCGGGACAACTTCCTGCGGGTTGTCGGCCTGCCTGCCACACACGGGCTATGCCGCGATCCGGTTCATGCCGGCCGATAGCAGCATCCTGGTCACCAAGGACACGCGCTACAAGCACACGCTGGTGATGTCCGGCCGCACCGGCACCGGCGGGTACTTCGTCACGCAGATGTCGAAGCAGTAAGCCACACGGCGGCGGCCCCGGCGCTGCGAACGGGCCACCGCTAGGCCTTACCTGTCAGCTGCCTCAACCGCTTCTGCACGATCTCCTCATGCAGCGTCAGCGCGGCCTCCAGCGTGGGCGACCCAAAGCTCTCGTTGTCCTGTTCCCCCATGCCCGTCACGCGCGTGACAAAGAGCACCGGATTCCCCATCGCCTCGGCGACGCCCCGGAAGCGCGTGGTGACCGTGGTGCCGCCGCTGTCCTCCAACACGGTGCGGCGGAATACCGGGTCGTTCTCCTCCATCCAGCGTTGCCATTCTTCGCGGCCGGCTACCTGAACCGGCCGGTTCCTTTTGTCGAGGATATAGAAGTGGCTCCAGTTGCCGGGTTCTGCACGGGCTTTCATTGGGGCTCCCCGTTGCCAGTCGTTGCCTTTCCACGCTAGCCGCCGCCGTGACTGCACGCAAGGCGGCGGCGGGCGCGCCCCGCCGCCCGGAACGGCTCATGAGGCGAATACGCCCTCCGGGTTTTCCCGTGGTTGAGTTCTGGGCCCCGGTATCATTTAATTCAGCATGAATTAATTAATACCGCTCGCCCCTGAAGCGAGCCGACAGGACGGAGACAAGATGACCGCATCCAAAGCGGGCCGTGGCGTGAATTCCGCCAGCCTGCGCCTGTATAACGAACGCGCGCTGCTGCTGGCACTGCGCCGCGCCGGCGAGGCCTCCAAGGCCGACCTGGCGCGCATGGCGCAGCTGACCAACACGGCGGTCGGCAGCATCGTGCAGACCCTGGCCGAAGAAGGCCTGATCGAGCAGGCCGGGCGCCGCACCGAAGGCCAGCGCGGCCAGCCTGCCAGCCTGATCCGGCTGCAGCCCAAGGGGGCCTTCGGCATCGGCGTGCGGCTGGACCGGGGCAGCATAGAAGTGGTGATGGTGGACTTTGCCGGCCATATCCTGGCCAGCCGCGCCCATCAGCTGGTGCTGCCCCACCCCGACCAGGCGCTCGAGACCGTGCGGCACGACATCGCGGAGATGCGCGCCCTGCTCAGCGCCGCCGAACAGAAGCGGTTGCTCGGCATCGGCGTGGCGCAGCCGTACAACCTGGGCGCCTGGCTGCGCGAACTCGATGTGCAGGGTGAGGCCTTCCAGGCCAGCTTTCGCGCCTGGGACCAGGCTGACTTCCCGGCGATGCTCAACGCCGCCACCGGACTGCCCGTCTTCAGCGAAAACGACGGCACCGCCGCCGCGGTGGCCGAACTGTTCTACGGCCGGCATCACGCCCAGCACTTCCTCTACGTGTTCCTCGGGCCGGCCATCGGCGGCGGCGTGGTGCTCAACGGCGACTGCGTGCGCGGCGTGTCCGGCAATGCCGGCGATATCGCGATGATGCCGGTGCCCCCGAGCACGCTGTCATCGGCGCCCGCCGTGGCCGGCAACGGCAGGCGACGCGACATCCTGCTATCGCGCGCTTCCCTCAACGCGCTGACGCGCCACCTGCGCCACCACGGCGTGACGGTCAACGGGCACGCCGACCTGCAGCGCCAGGTCGAACTGGCCCACCCGGCGGTCGAGGAATGGATCGACGACTGCGTCGATGCGCTGGCCCCCGCGCTGCAATCCGCGCTGGCGGTACTCGACGTGCCGCTGGTGATCTTCGACGCGGATATCGACGGCGGGCTGGTGCCCACGCTGATCGCGCGCCTGCAGCAGGCGCTGGACGAGAGCGCGCCCGAAGCGCGCGCCCCCGCCACGGTGGTACGCGGCTGCTTTGGCGCCAACGCCGGCGCGGTCGGTGCCGCATCGCTGCCGATGTTCATGAACTTCTCGCCGCGCGCCGAACTGCTTCGGGGTGCGTCCGCCATCGTTCCGGAGGCAAGCCATGCCATTGTCTGAAGCCATGGGGGCGATGCCCCTGCCGCCGCACCTGCACGCCGCGCAGGCAAGCGGCCCCGCTCCCCTGCTCGAACTGCGCAATATCTCCAAGACCTTCCCGGGCGTGAAGGCGCTCAGCAACGTGCAACTCACCGTCCATGCCGGCGAGGTCCATGCGCTGATGGGCGAGAACGGCGCGGGCAAGTCCACGCTGATGAAGATCCTGTCCGGCGCCTATATCGCCGATGGCGGCGGCGAATGCCGCATCGGCGGCGCGCCGGTGGAGATCGACGGCCCGGCCACGGCGCGCGCGCATGGCGTGGCCGTGATCTACCAGGAGCTGAGCCTGGCGCCCAACCTGAGCGTGGCCGAGAACATCTACCTGGGCCGCCACCTGCACCGCCGCGGCATGGTCGACCGCGCCGGCATGGCGCGCGGCTGCGAGGCCACGCTGGCGCGGCTGGGGGCGGATTTCACGCCGGAGACGCCGGTGCATACGCTGTCGATCGCGCAGCGCCAGCTGGTGGAGATCGCCCGCGCGGTGCATTTCGAGACCCGCATCCTGGTGATGGACGAACCCACCACGCCGCTGTCCACGCGCGAGACGGATCGGCTGTTCGCGCTGATCCGCCAGTTGCGCGCCGAAGGCATGGCGATCATCTACATCAGCCATCGCATGGCAGAGATCGATGAGCTGGCCGACCGCGTCACCGTGCTGCGCGACGGCTGCTTCGTCGGCACCCTGGAGCGCGAGCAGCTGACGCGGGCCGCGTTGGTCAAGATGATGGTCGGGCGCGACCTGTCCGGCTTCTACACCCGCACCCATGGCGAGGTCGAGCCGGGCGAGATCATGCTGTCCGTACGCAATATGACCGACGGCCGCCGCGTGCGCGCGTGCAGCTTCGACCTGCGCGCCGGCGAGGTACTGGGCCTGGCCGGGCTGGTCGGCGCCGGCCGGACCGAACTGGCACGGCTGGTCTTTGGTGCCGATGCGCGCACCGAGGGTGCGGTCTTCGTCGCCGGCACGCCGCTGGCCGTCACCAGCCCGCGCCAGGCGATCGATGCCGGCATCGCCTACCTGACCGAGGACCGCAAGCTGCAAGGCCTGTTCCTGGACCAGAGCGTGCACGAGAACATCAACCTGATCGTAGCGGCGCGCGATGCGCTGCGCGGCGGGCGCCTCAACCGCGCCAGCGCGCGGCAACGCACTGCCTCGGCGATCCGGTCGCTCGGCATCCGCGTGGCGCATCCGCAGATCAATGTGGGGTCGCTGTCCGGGGGCAACCAGCAGAAGGTGATGCTGTCGCGCTTGCTGGAAACGCGGCCGCGCGTGCTGATCCTGGACGAGCCCACGCGCGGCGTGGATATCGGCGCCAAGGCGGAGATCTACCGGCTGATCAATGAGCTGGCGCGTTCCGGCGTGGCGGTGCTGCTGATTTCCAGCGAACTGCCAGAGGTGGTCGGGTTGTGCGACCGCGTGCTGGTGATGCGCGAGGGAGAGCTGGTTGGCGAGGTGCCGGGCAGTGCCGATGCCGCGGCCATGCAGGAGCAGATCATCGCGCTTGCCACGGGGGCCGGCCAGCCCACCCTGCACTAATCGAAGCGGGCTGTTTGCTCCCCGCTCCCATGAAGTGGGAGAGCGGAGCAAACAAGCGATTTCGGAAACGCCATAGCAAAAGCCACCTCGGACACGAACACGACCGCCCCAAGACAAACCGGCCGACACAGGCCCGACATTCAGCGATCAGGAGACACCATGCGCAATCCCCTCCATCCCACGGCCCACGCGGCCGCGGCTGCCGCCCCTGCCAACCGCCCTGCCCTGGCCGGCGCCACTGGCCGCGCCACCACGCAGGAACGCCTGCGCGCTCTCGGCATGCTGCCGGTGCTGGTGCTGCTGTGCCTCGGCTTCTCGCTGCTGACCGAGAACTTCGCCAGCCTGCAGAACCTCTCCATCATCGCGCAGCAGGCGTCGATCAACCTGGTGCTGGCCGCGGGCATGACCTTCGTGATCCTGACCGGCGGCATCGACCTGTCGGTCGGGTCGATCCTGTCGGTGTCCGCGGTGGTGGCAATGCTGGTATCGCTGATGCCGCAACTCGCCGCGCTGAGCGTGCCGGCGGCGCTGCTGTGCGGCCTGCTGTTCGGCCTGGTCAACGGCGCGCTGATCGCCTTCATGAAGCTGCCGCCCTTTATCGTGACGCTCGGCAGCCTGACCGCGGTGCGCGGGCTGGCGCGCCTGGTAGGCAATGACAGCACGGTCTACAACCCGGATATCGGCTTTGCCTTCATTGGCAACGGCGACCTGCTGGGCGTGCCGTGGCTGGTGGTGATCGCCGCCGCCGTGGTGGCGGTGTCGTGGGTGGTGCTGCGCCGCACGGTGCTGGGCCTGCAGATCTACGCGGTCGGCGGCAATGCCGAGGCGGCGCGCCTGTCGGGCATCAAGGTGTGGGTGGTGCTGCTGTTCGTCTACGCGGTGTCGGGGCTGCTGTCCGGGCTGGGCGGCGTGATGTCGGCGTCGCGGCTGTATGCGGCCAACGGGCTGCAGCTGGGCCAGTCGTATGAACTCGATGCGATCGCCGCGGTGATCCTGGGCGGCACCAGCTTCGTTGGCGGCGTCGGCTCCATTGCCGGCACGCTGGTGGGCGCGCTGATCATCGCGGTGCTGTCCAACGGGCTGATCCTGCTGGGTGTGTCGGATATCTGGCAATACATCATCAAGGGCCTGGTGATCATCGGCGCCGTGGCGCTCGACCGCTATCGCCAGAAGGGCTCTGCCCGTACCTGACAGTCGGCCCGACAGGAGACAGATCGTGATCCAACCCATCCTCAACGCCCTGGCGGCAGGCACCCTCGCCATGGTGTGTGCGCTCCCCGCCGTGGCACAGACGCCGGCGCAGCCTGCGTCCGCGCCAGCCCAGCAACGCCAGCTGAAAAAAGTCGGCGTGACACTGGGTTCCCTCGGCAACCCGTATTTCGTCGCCCTGGCGCGTGGCGCCGAGGCCGCGGCCCGGCAGGTCAATCCGCAGGCCAAGGTGACGGTGCTGTCGGCAGACTATGACCTGAACAAGCAGTTCACCCATATCGACAGCTTTATCGTCGCCAAGGTCGACCTGATCCTGATCAACGCCGCCGATGCGCGCGCGATCGAGCCGGCGGTACGCAAGGCGCGCAAGGCAGGCATCGTGGTGGTGGCGGTCGACGTTGCCGCCGCCGGCGCCGACGCCACCGTGCAGACCGACAACACCCAGGCCGGCGAGCTGGCCTGCGGCTATATCGCCGAGCAGCTCAAGGGACGCGGCAACGTGATCATCCAGAACGGCCCGCCGGTGTCGGCGGTGCTCGACCGCGTCAAGGGCTGCAAGACGGTGCTTGCGCGGCATCCGCAGATCCGCATCCTGTCCGACGACCAGGATGCCAAGGGTTCGCGCGAAGGCGGGCTGAACGTGATGCAGCTGTACCTGACGCGCTTCCCGAAGGTGGATGCGGTCTTCACCATCAACGATCCACAGGCCGTGGGCGCGGACCTGGCCGCGCGCCAGCTCAACCGCCGCGGCATCCTGATCGCCTCGGTCGACGGCGCGCCGGATATCGAGGCCGCGCTGAAGGCCGACACGCTGGTGCAGGCCTCGGCCAGCCAGGACCCGTGGGCCATCGCGCGCACGGCGGTGCAGCTCGGCGTGGACATGATGAACGGCCAGCGCCCCGCCAACCCGACCGTGCTGCTGCCGTCCACGCTGGTGACGCGCGCCAATGTCGGCCAATACAAAGGCTGGGCCACGCCGCGCTGAAGGCATGACCGGCCCCTCCACCCCTCTACTTCCTTTGACATGATGCACAGCCACCCTGCCGGCGCTTCGGTTCCCCAAGCTTCCCCGGAATTCGATTTCGTACTGTTCGGCGCCACCGGCGACCTGGCGCGGCGCAAGCTGCTGCCGGCGCTGTTCGACGCGCACGCCGCCGGCTCGCTACATCCACGCGGACGCATCCTGGCGCTGGGCAGCCAGCCGCTGGCGCATGACGCGTATCTGTCGATGCTCAACGATGAAGTGCTGCCGGGACTGGCCGGCAACGCGGCGGCTTCGGCCTGGCAGGGTTTTCTCGACCGCATCGTCTACCTGCAGGTCGATGCCAACGCCGACGGCGGCTTCGATGCGCTGGCCGAACTGGTCAATGCACGCGCCGCAGCGGTGGTGGTGTGCTACCTCGCCACCGCACCGCACCTGTTCGTCAGGATCTGCGAGCAGCTGGCGCGCGTGGGCCTGGCCGGCGAGCGCAGCCGCGTGGTGCTGGAGAAACCGCTCGGCCACGACCTGGCCTCGTCCGAAGCGATCAACGCCGAAGTGGCGCGCCACTTTGCCGAGGACCGCATCTACCGGATCGACCACTACCTGGGCAAGGAGTCGGTGCAGAACCTGATGGCGGTGCGCTTCGGAAACGTGCTGTTCGAACCGCTGTGGCGGCGTGAATGGGTGCGGCAGGTGCAGATCACGATTGCCGAAGAACTCGGCGTGGAGCGCCGCGGCAACTTCTACGACGGCATCGGCGCGCTGCGCGACATGGTGCAGAACCACCTGCTGCAGCTGCTGTGCATGGTGGCGATGGAACCGCCCACCAGCCTGTCTGAAGACGCCATCCGCGACGAGAAGCTGAAGATCCTGAAGGCACTGCGTCCGATCCGCCCCGAGGACGTCGCCGAGAAAGTGGTACGCGGCCAGTACTGCCGCGGCGCGGCCGGCGGCGATCCCGTGCCCGGCTACTCGAGCGAAGCGGGCATCGCCCCCGACAGCCGCACCGAGACCTTCGTCGCCATCCGCGCCGAGATCGCCAACTGGCGCTGGGCCGGCGTGCCGTTCTACCTGCGCACCGGCAAGCGCATGCAATCGCGCGTGGCGGAGATCGTGATCCACTTCCACGACGTGCCCTACCCGCTGTTCCCGCATCCGCTGGGCACCACGCCGGGCAACCGGCTGGTGATCACGCTGCAGCCGGAGGAAAGCATCCGGCTGTATTTCCTGACCAAGCAGCCGGGCGATACGCAGGCACTGCTGCCCGCCTCGCTCGACCTGCAGCTGACCAGCGCCGCGCCGCGCGTGCGCCGCGTCGGCGCGTATGAACGGCTGCTGCTCGACGTGATCCGCGGCCGGCTGGGCCTGTTCGTGCGGCGCGACGAACAGGTGCAGGCGTGGCGCTGGGTCGCACCGATCCTGAAGGCGTGGGAGAACACCACCGCGCCGCCCAAGCTGTACACCGCCGGCACCTGGGGGCCGGCGGCCTCCAGCGCCCTGCTGTCGCGCGATGGCCTGGCCTGGCATGAAGAGATGTAGTCCGAGTATTGCAGAGGAACCGAGATGACCACTTCCCTACCCGCCTGGCATGCCCTGCGCACGCACGCCGATACCCTGCGCGGCGCCCATATGCGCGACTGGTTCGCTGGCCCGCACGGCCAGGCGCGCGCCGAACGCTATGTCGCGGAAGCCTGCGGCCTGACGCTCGATTACGCCAAGAACCGCATCACTGACGAGACCCTGGCGCTGCTGTTCGCACTGGCCGCACAGGCACGGGTGGGCGAGCGGCGCGACGCCATGTTCGCCGGCGAAGCGGTCAACACCACCGAACACCGCGCCGCGCTGCATATCGCGCTGCGCGCCTATCCCGAGGACGGCTATCGCGCGCTCGGCGTGGCGGTCGGTGACGATGTCGCCGGGGTGCTGGCGCAGATGGCGCGCTTTGCCGGCGCGGTGCGCAGCGGCGCGTGGACGGGCTTCGACGGGCGTGCCATCACGGATGTTGTCAATATCGGCATCGGCGGTTCGGACCTGGGCCCGCGCATGGTATGCCGCGCGCTGGCCGACCCGCAAGCCGCCGGCCCGCGCCTGCACTTCGTCGCCAATGTCGACGGCAGCGACCTCGCCCGCACGCTGGCCACGCTCGATGCCGCCACCACGCTGGTGATCGTCTGCTCCAAGACCTTCACCACGCTGGAGACCATGGCCAATGCGCGTACCGCGCGCGACTGGTTCCTGCATCAGGGCGCAACCCAGGCGGCGCTGGCGCGGCATTTCGTGGCGGTGTCGACCAATCGCGAGGCCGTGGCCGCATTCGGCATCGACCCGGCCAATATGTTCCCGTTCTGGGACTGGGTCGGCGGGCGCTTCTCGCTGTGGTCGGCGGTGGGGTTGTCGATTGCCGTGGGCATCGGCTTCGACCGTTTCCGGCAGCTGCTCGACGGAGCGCGTGCGATGGACCTGCATTTCGCGGGCGCGCCACCGGCGCAAAACCTGCCGATGATCCTCGGCCTGCTCGATGTCTGGTATCGCAGCTTCCTCGGCGCCGGCAGCCGCTGCGTCGCGCCGTACTGCGAACCGCTGGAACTGCTGCCGGCCTTCCTGCAGCAGCTGGAGATGGAAAGCAACGGCAAGTCCGTGCGGCTGGATGGCCGCACCCTCGACGCCGGCTCGGCGGCGGTGGTATGGGGCACGACCGGCACCAACGGCCAGCACGCCTACTTCCAGATGATGCACCAGGGCTCGCAACTGGTTCCGGTAGACTTCATTGCCACGCTGGAACCGGTCTGCGACCTGCCCGGCCACCATACCAAGCTGCTCGCCAACTGCTTTGCGCAGGGCGAAGCGCTGCTGCGCGGACGCACCGCCGACGAAGTACGCGCCGAAGGCGTGTCCGATGAAACGCTGGTGCCGCACCTGGTCTTCGAAGGCAACCGGCCCAGCAATACGCTGCTGATGCAGCGGCTGAACCCGTTCCACCTGGGCGCGCTGCTGGCGTTGTCGGAGCACCGCACCTTCGTGCAGGGCGCGTTGTGGCAGATCAATTCCTTCGACCAGTGGGGCGTGGAACTCGGCAAGAAGCTGGCCGGGCCGATCCAGCGCGAGCTGGAAGGCGCACCGGCAGGTAGCGCCGCCGCGCACGATGCCTCGACCGCCGCGCTGATCCGCCGGGCACAGGCGGTGCGCACCGCGGTGGCCGGCTGAGTGGGCAGCGCAAAACCAAGACATCACAGGAGACAGCAATGTCCATGCCCCTTCCTCGCTACGTTGTATTTGGCGAGGCGCTGACCGACATGGTCCGCCAGCCCGACGGCAGCTGGCTGGGCCTGCCCGGCGGCTCCTGCTGGAACGTGGCCCGCGTCGGCGCCCGGCTGGGGATCGCCACCGCGTTCGCCGGCGCGGTGAGCCAGGACCTGTTCGGCGACGACCTGGCGCTGGCCAGCGCCGAAGCCGGGCTGGACGACCGCTTCCTGCAGCGCGTAGCGCGCTCGCCTTTCCTCGCCTTTGTTGCGTCGCGCCATCCGCCGCAATATTTCTTTGTCGGCGATGACAGCGCGGACCTGCATTTTGACCCGGCCCGCCTGCCCGCAGGCTGGCGGCAGGCGGCAGAGGTGGTGCATTTCGGCTCGATCAGCCTGGTGCGCCAGCCGCTGGCGGCACGGCTTTGCGAAGAAGCCACGCTGGCCGCGCAGGCGGGCAAGCGGATTGCCTTCGATCCCAACTTCCGCGACCTGATGCGCGCGTCCGGCTACGGCGACGTCCTCGCTCACATGCTGCGGCTGGCCAGCTACGTCAAGATCTCCGACGAAGACCTGGCCGGACTCTTTCCCGCGCTCGATACCAACGCAGCACTGGCGCACGTACGCGGCATGGCGCCCAATGCCACTGTCATGCTGACGCGCGGCGCGCATGGCATGACCTTGCTCAAGGGCAGCGTTGCCGTCGAGCAGCCCGCGCTGACCGTCGAGGTGGCAGACACCGTCGGCTGTGGCGATGCGGCGATGGGAGGCTGGATGGCCGGCGTGCTGTCCGGCGCCGCGGCCGACCTTGCGGCGCAGGCGCGGCTGGCTGCCGCCGCGGCGGCCATCGCTGCGACCTGGGCCGGCGCGTATCCGCCGCGGCGCGAGGAAGTGGAAGCATTGTTGGCTGCTATGGCATGAAGGCCGGCGCCAGGCGCCGCAAGCCGATCAGCTATGGGAAAGCCGGAGCCAGTAGGGAATGCCCTTTGGGAAAGCTCTAAATACGCGCCAGATTTCGAGAAAGTAAGCCCTTCGTTAGATCCTGCAGCAAAAGGAGTGAATGATGAGCGGCAACCTCAAGATCGGCATCGCCTCACTGGAAGACTTCAAGGCCCGCACCATGGCTATCGCCCGCGGCGAACTCAAGCCCGGAAAGAATGAGCCCAAGGTCTGGTTTCAATCGCTGGACGTGCTGGCCAAGGTCCTGTCCCCAGCCAATCGCCAATTGCTCGCGCTGATCGCCGAAACGAATCCAGAATCGCTCGAAGATCTGTCGGTGAAAACAGGACGCGCCGTGTCGAACCTGTCGCGGACGCTCCGCACGATGGAGGGCTACGGCCTGATTCACTTCGAGCAAGGCCCACGCCGCAGGCTTGCACCGCGCGTTGACTACAGCGGTGTTGAACTTGAGCTTGCCTTCACTAGCGCACGCTGACATGGGGCGGCTGGATGGCCGGCGTGCTCGCCGCTACCGGAGGAACGCCGGCGACAGCAGACGCAGCCCGATCGTAAAGAAGCGCTCGCCGGTACCGCCGCCGAACACATTGCCGTAGGTGGTATCGACCTGCACCCGGTCCTGCACCACCCAGAAGCGGAACCCCGCCTGAAACGACGGCTTGCCGCGATTCTCGCCAAAGGTCTCGGCTATCAGATAGACGCGCGGGTGCAGCTGGGTTTCCGTGCCGATGCCCCATGTCATGCGGCTCTGGTCGTTCTCGGTGTCGCGGTTGGCGCCCACATTCAGGTGCGCGACAAAGCGGTCGTCGGCAAACGAGAACGACACCGGCACGTTCAAATACAAGTTGCCGAACAGCTTGCTTTGCTCAGCATTGGGATGGTGGATGGCGCCCGCTGACAAAGCAATGCCGTAACCGTTGGTCTCCAGCGGCTTCAGCAGGGTCTTGGCCTGGAACTGCACGTTGGTGGCATCGAACGCGCCATCGACCCGCTGCAACGAACCGCCCAGCGTCAGCTCCAGGTTGCCGGTGAAGTTGCAGCCCGGCAGCGCCCAGTACTCGTTGCCGCCCGACTGGAACTGCATCCAGGACTCTAGCTGGCAGGACTTGGGATCGACGATACGCGCATCGTCGGTGATCAGCGGCCGGGCCGCGAAGGCCGGACCGGATGCGGCGGCCACCAGGACCGCCATTGCAGCAAGACGAACGAAAAACCGGTGCCACACCATGGCAACCCTCCTGAACAACAAGCAGCGGCGTGGCAGGCGAGGATACACGCCGGCCGTGACACGACAAACAAAGGACAGGAAGGAGGAGGAAGACGGCGCGGCTGCGCGCTGGCGCCCGGCCGCAATCAATACAGCCCGCCATGGCGATACTGCAGCAAAAGACTACAGTTGTTCAGCTTGCCATGGCGGCTCGGGGAACTCCCCTTCCGCGAGAATGACTGGGACAACTGTCCACGGATAGCTCCGCTTGTGAAAACCGAGCGCAGTGTAATGCGTGGCTTGCAGCCTGGTCAACCCGACCCAGCGCCGAGCCAATGTACAGTCGGCTGCGGTGGAGCGCCCATCGAGATCGTGCGCCAGTACGCTGATCGCCACCTACACCGGCCCGATCCCTGGCGGCGTTCTCCGAATTGTTCCCGGCACGTCGTGCAGTCGATCGGCCCGCCGGTAGCTCCAATTTCGTGGTGACGATCTTCGGCGACTTTGCCTCGTTCATCATCACCTGGCCACACCGGCAGCAGCATGGCCACCACGATTTACGTGATGATCGCCGCCGCCATCAGCGGCGGCGTAGCGCTTCACGAACCCGCCTTGTACTGCGTCTCCTTGACGATCCTGGCCCATCGGGCCGCGTCTTCGGCAATCGTGCTGGCGAACTGCTCCGGCGTGCTGCCCACGGCTTCGTAGTCGATCGCCGCCAGCCGCTGCCGGATCTCCGGCAGCGCCACGATGCGATTCACCTCCTGGTTCAGCCGCGTGACGATCTCCTTCGGCGTGCCGGCAGGTGCCAGCAAACCCGCCCAGGAATTGAACGCCATGCCGTCGAAGCCAGCTTCCTGCATGGTCGGCACGTCCGGCAGCGCCGGCGAGCGCCTGGACGCGAACACCGCCAGCGGCCGCAGCTTGCCGGCCTTGATCATCGCCATCGAATTGAACGGATCGATGGTCATGTCCACCTCGCCCGCCACCACCGCCTGCATCTGCGGCCCGGTGCCGCGGTAAGACACGCTGACGATATCGGGCGTGCCCGCGGTTGATTTGAAGGTGGCGCCGATCAGCTCGATCATGCTGCTGCCGGCCGACAGGCTCAGCGGCTTGCTCTTCGATTTGGCCAGCGCCACGAACTCCTGCACCGTCTTCGCCGGGACCGAAGGATGGACCACCATCACGAAGCCGATATTGCTGATCAGCGAAATCGGCGCAAAGCTCTTCAGCGGCTCGTAGCCGGCCTTGTACAGCAGCGGGCTGAGCGTCTGCGCGCCGGCGCTGTTCAGCAGCAGCGTATAGCCGTCGGGCGCCGCGCGCGCCACGATGTCGGTGCCGATGATGCCGTTGGCGCCGGGGCGGTTCTCCACCACCACCGACTGCTTCAGCGCCTCGCCCAGCTTCTGCGAGATCAGCCGCGCGACCACATCGGTGGCGCCGCCGGGGGCGAACGGCACCACCATGCGGATCGGCTTGCTGGGGTAGGTATCGCTCCAGGCCTGTGCGGGCATGGCGCCCAGCACGGCGGCGCACAGCATCAGGCGGCGACGCAGGTTCGGTTTCATCGGGGCTGTCTCCAGGATGGCGGTTGTCGATAGCCCGCGCCGGCACGGCGCGCGGCGGTGCAGCAATGCCGGCAGCTCAGCAGCGGCCGGGCGCGGACAACGGGGGAGACAAGGACGGCACGGCCGCGGGGCGCCCGATGCGGTTCGGAAAGCGGTCGGGAACGGCGTGGCGGTACGCAGGCTGACCGGGGCGTCCAGGCATGGCTGTCTCCATTCGGCGGCGGTGCAGACCCGGGGTTCGCACCGGCCGATATTCATATTTATGAATTTGATTTTACGCACATAAATTTCCACGTCAACCGAGGGTATGTGCGGACAGCGGTGCCAGTGATGATTTCGACCGGCTTACTGCTCAGCTAAGTCCGAAGCGCTCCAGCGTCCCGCCAAGCCCCAGCAACTCAACCATGGTCTTGCCTTCCACCAACTGTTGGCGCATCCAGTCTTCCTTCTCTTCCCGCTCGGCGCTTTTTGCGAGCACAGACTCCACCTCCCCGGCAGCGACCACCACCAGTCCGTCACGGTCCCCGACAACGAAATCGCCGGGAGCAATCGATACCCCGCCCACGCACACCGGCACATTGACCTTGCCAGGCTGGTTCTTGTTGGTGCCCTTGATCGACAGCCCGCGGCAGAACACCGGGAAGCCCATTTCGATAATTGCACTGCCGTCGCGTACGGCGCCGTTGATCACCAGGCCCGCCAAACCCACTTGTTGGGCAGCAAGGGTCAGCACGTCGCCCCACGGTCCCGCTTCAGTAAAGCCCTTGGCGTCGAGCACCAGCACGTCGCCGGGGCGCGCCTTGGTCAGCGCGTAGTGGACCATCAGGTTGTCGCCGGGACGCAGGTCCACGGTGAGGGCGGGCCCGGCCATCCTGAGCGTCGGGTCCAGCGGCTTCAGGCCGCCGTCCAGCGCGCCCTTCTGGCCTTGCGCTTCGTGCAGGGTTGCGGTGCCGAAGGCCTTCAGGCGTTCGAGTTGTTGTGGCGTCGAGGAATGGATCATGGCGATGCAGATAGTGGAATAACGGAGCGATTGCAGGGCGATACCACGCGCGCTTAGTCGACGGTCGCGCCTGAGCGCTTGACGACCGACTCCCACAGCGGCAGCTCCTTGCTAATGAAGGACCGGAACTGCGCCACCGTGCCACTGACATCACGGGAGCCCAGCTCGGCGAGCTTCGCTGCCACGCTTGTGTCGTGCAGCACGCGGTTGAGTTCGGCGTTGAGGCGATCGACCAATGTCTTCGGCGTCTCGGCAGGGACAAACAGCCCGTACCAGTTCTCGATCACGAAGTTGGGGAAGCCGATCTCCTGCATGGTCGGCACGTCAGGCAGCGTGCTGGCACGCTGGGCGCCGGTGGTCGCCAGCGGGCGGATGCGGCCAGACTTGAGCTGCGGCGCGAGTGCCGTGGTGGTTTCGAACGCAATCGGCACCTGGCCCGCCAGCACATCGCTGAGCGCAGGGCCCTGACCACGGTACGGCACGTGCAGCATGTCGAGATGCTTGTCGAGCTTCATCAGTTCGCCAGCCAGATGCTGCGGGCTGCCGCTGCCGCCGGATGCATAGCTGTATTTGCCCGGCGACGACTTGACCAGCTCCACCAGTTGCGGCGCGGTCTTCGCAGGGACGGACTGGTTGACATACAGCACCAGCGGGACCGACGCGACCATGCCCACGGGCGCCAGGTCCTTCACCGGGTCGATCTTCAGCTTGTAGAGATTGCGGTTGATCACGATGCCGGTGTTATTGCCCAGCAGTACCGTGCAACCGTCCGCTTTGGCGCGGGCGACGAACTCGGTGCCGATATTGCTGCTGGCCCCGCCTTTGTTGTCAACGATGACCGTGGTGCCAAGACCCTTGGACAATCCGGGTGCCACGATGCGCGCCAGGATGTCGGTGGTGCCGCCCGGCGGATAGGGAGAGACCAGCCGGACGGTCGGGCACGGGTAAGCCGCTTCCGCCTGAGCATGCGACGCGACGCCGGCAAAGGTGAGGCACAGCATGGCGCCGCACAATACATTGAATGCGTGGCGGTCCCCGCGCATCGCGCGGGTGTTGAAGGTGTCGGGCATTGATTGTCTCCGTGATTCGGGCCGATACGCCGGTCGGACTGCCGGCTTTGGCCCGAAGGCCGCCTTAGCCGGCGGCGCGTTGCAGCGTGTGGTAGCCGTGCTGGCGGCGGGCTTCCGACAGCGTTGCGCCAGCCAGTGCTGCCGCCAGGATCTTTTCTTCGGCGGCGCGCGTGGCCAGCGCCTTGCGGAACACTTCCTCCGCCCTGCCCTGCGGCACCACGACGATGCCGTCGGCATCGCCGACGACAAAATCGCCGGCGCAAACCCGTACCTCGCCAAGACTCACCGGTACGCGCAACGCTTCCACCTGCACCCGGTCCTTGCCAGTGCGCATGAAGCGGCCGCGGGCATAAAGACGGTAGTTGGCCTGCTCGGCCTCCTCCGTGTCGCGGCAAACGCCGTTGATGACCGTACCTGCGATGCCACGATGCGCGGACAGCGCGCTGAGGATGCCGCCCCAGACGGTGCAGTCGGTGCGGCCGCCGTTGTCGAGCACCACGACGGCGCCGGCGGGCACTTCATCGAGGTAGTCGCCGACGCTGCCGGGTGCTGCCGTATCCACCGGCGCGTAGCGCACGGTATAGGCCTGGCCGAACAGCTTGCCTGCCCCCGCAATGCGCCCGATGCCGTGCGCACTGCCGGGCAGCCGGAAAAAGTCCAGCGCGTCGGCAACCTCAGCGGTGGTCAGTGCCTTCGCTGCTTCGATCCAGTCGGCTTGTGTCTCCTGCGTCATCGCTCACTCCCTGTGTTGATGCAATGGAGTTTCGAGTAAAGTAACGACGAGATCAAACATCGTTTTTTGGATATAACTTCATAAAAAATGAACCAAAGGCAGCTCCGCTACTTTTGCGAGGTGGTCGACGCCGGCAGCGCGGCCGAGGCGGCAAAGCGGCTCTTCGTCGCGCCGACGGCGATCAGCATGCAGCTTGCGCAACTGGAGGAAAGCGTGGGCGCGCCACTGTTCGACCGCACGCACCGGCCCATGACGCTGACGGCAGTGGGCCGTTTTCTTTATCCGCGGGCTAAAGATGTGCTGACCATGCTGGGCAGGCTGGAGGAGGAAACGCGCGCCGTTGCAACGGGCAGCGGCGGCTGGCTCGGCATCGGCTTTACCCGCTCGGCGATCTTCAGCATCCTGCCCGCTGCGGTACGGCGCTTTCGCGCGGCGCGGTCCAATGTCAAGGTAGACCTGCTGGAGCTGCTGTCGGAACACCAGCCGGAGCAGTTGAGGCGCGGGCGTATCGATATCGGCATCTCGCGCTATGTCGGCGTCTTCGAACAAGCGCCGGACCTGTCGTACACGCCGCTGTTCCATGATCCGTTCGTCGCCGCCGTGCCCGCGAGCAGCAGCCTGGGCAGGCGCAAGACGATACGCGCGGCCGAACTGAACGGGATGTCGCTGATCCGGTATCCGAAGGACCCGCAGAGCGGCTTCGCGGCGCACATGATGGCGCTGCTGCGCGATGCCGGCGTGGAATGCGTGGCGGGACACGAGGCGATCGAGATCCACACCGCGCTTGGCCTCGTGGCCGCGGGCCTGGGTTTTACGCTGGTCGGGCGTTCGGTGGCCGATGGCAACCGCTCCGATATCGCCTTTGTCCCGATCACGGGGCTCAAGGGCACGGCGACCATTGTCGCGGTCACGCGCAAGGGCGACGACAGCGCGCTGGTATCTTCATTCCTTGCCGCGCTGCAGGCCGATGCGCGTGACTGAAGGACTGGGCGTGGTGCGCTACGCCCCCGCTGCACGCAGGTGATCAAGCAGCTTCTTCGCCTCGGGCAGCATTCCTGCTTCCGTCTTCACCCCCAGCCACAACGTGCGCGACGCCCAGGCGTCGGACAGGTAGATCGCTTGCAGGCCGGTACCCAACAGCTCCGGCCGCACCGCGCCATCCGGCAGCACTCCGATCCCCAGCCCGGCCTCGATCATCCGGCAGATGGCATCAAAGCTGCTGACCTGGATCCTCAGCTTCACGACCTTGTCCAGTGCGGAAGCGGCATCGGTCAGGCGCTGCAGCAGGGAGCTGCCCTGGTTCAGCCCGACATAGTCATGCTCGAGGGTCTCCTCGAAGCTCACCTCGGACCGTGTCGCCAGCGGGTGGCCGCGAGGCACCAGCACGACCAGGCGGTCATGCCGGTAGGCAAATTTCTCGATGTCATATGCGGGCACGTTGTCGGCAAAGACGCCGAGATCGGTCTCGCCGGAAACCAGTGCCGCCACCACGTCCTGGCTCAGGCGCTCTTCCAGGCTGATGCGGATCATGGGCTGCGCGGCGAGGAAGGCCGCGATATCGCCGGGCAGGAACTGGATCACCGCTGAGGTATTGGCCCAGACCTTGACGTGCCCGCGCACGCCGATGGCGAAGTCGCTCATGTCGCCCGCCATCCGGTTGACCTGGTCCAGCACGCTGCGCGCATGGTGGACCAGCTCATGCCCCGCGGGCGTGAGTTCGAGCCCGCGCCGGACCCGCAGGAACAGGGCGCAGTCCACCGTGCGCTCCAGGTCGGCGATCCGCTTGCTCAGCGCCGACAGCGTCATGTGGGACTTGTTCGCGGCCTGGGTCAGGCCGCCGGTCTGGGCCACCAGCAGGAAGATGCGAAGCGACTGGAGATCGAAATGGGCGGGATTGATCATGGACGGCCTTCGCTCCATGCAGGAGCCCGTTGTCCTGGCTGACGCGGCCAGCAGCATTGAAATTCCGGAAAGGCTAGTGAAGCGCTTTTGGCTTGTCAATTGGGGGCCAGCGCCAGAATGGCCGTACTTCCCTTTCCCCACAGGAAAGGTTGGTTGAAAAACCATTGATTATCAAGCGCCGGTTTTTGACCCACTATCGCCTGCACACAGTGGGAGCCATGGTCATGGAACGAACGAAGTCAAAGCCCCTTGCAGGCATACGCGTGCTGGAACTGGGGCAGCTGATTGCAGGGCCGTTTGCCGCACGCATGCTGGCCGCATTCGGCGCTGAAGTCATCAAGGTCGAACCGCCGGGCACCGGCGATCCGCTGCGCAAATGGCGGATGTTGCACCAGGGGACTTCGGTCTGGTGGGAAGCGCAGTCGCGCGACAAGCAGTCCGTCACCCTGGACCTGCGCACACCGGAAGGCCAGGACGTCGCGCGCCACCTCGCGGCGCAATGCGACGTGCTGATCGAGAACTTCCGCCCCGGCACGCTGGAAGGCTGGGGTCTGGGCTGGGACCGGCTGCAGGCGCTCAATCCGGGCCTGGTGATGCTGCGGGTTTCCGGCTATGGCCAGAGCGGCCCTTACCGGGACCGTCCCGGTTTCGGGGTCATCGGCGAGGCAATGGGCGGGCTGCGCCACCTGAGCGGCGAGCCCGGCCGCACGCCGGTGCGCGTGGGGGTTTCCATCGGCGACTCGCTGTCCGCCTTGCATGGCGTGATCGGCGTGCTGCTGGCGCTGCGCCACCGCGAGCAGAACGACGGCAAGGGCCAGGTCGTCGACGTCGCCCTGTACGAGTCGGTCTTCAACATGATGGAAAGCCTGCTGCCGGAATACTCGGTGTTCGGCGCCGTGCGCGAGCCGGCGGGCAGCAGCCTGCCGGGCATTGCGCCCACCAACGCCTATCGCTGCGCCGACGGCAAGTACGTGCTGGTTGCCGGCAATGGCGATGGCATCTTCCGGCGGCTGATGGAGATGATCGGCCGGCCCGACCTGCGCGACGATCCCGCGCTGGCGCACAACGACGGCCGGGTCGCCCAGGTCGGCAGGCTCGATGCCGCCATCGGCGAATGGGCGGCACAACGCGGCCTGGACGAGGCACTGGACGCGCTCAATGCCGCGCGCATCCCCGCCGGCAGGATCTACGACATCGCCGATATCGCCGGCGATCCGCACTACCGTGCGCGCGACATGATCCTCGACGCGCAACTGCCCGACGGCACGCCCGTCCAGTTGCCGGGCATCGTCCCGAAGCTGAGCGATACCCCCGGCGAACTGCCCAACCCCGCGCCCACGCTCGGCCAGCACACCGATGAGGTGCTCGCGGGCCTGGGCATCGGCACCGCGCAACGCGCCGCCTGGCGCGCCGCGGGCATCATCTGACAAGGAGACCGGCATGCATGCCAAGCGAGTACATATCCAGGAAGTCGCCACGCGCGACGGCTTCCAGAACGAGGCCCGGTTTGTCGAAACCGACGACAAGGTCGCGCTGATCGACGACCTGAGCGCGTGCGGCTACGCCAAGATCGAGGTCACCTCCTTCACCTCGCCCAAGGCGATCCCTGCGCTGCGCGACGCCGAAGCCGTGATGCATCGCATTACCAGGCGCGAGGGCGTGGTCTATACCGTGCTCGTCCCCAATGTGCGCGGCGCCGAACGCGCGCTGTCCTGCCAGGTCGACGAGGTCAACCTGGTGATGTCGGTCAGCGAAAGCCACAACCGCACCAACCTGCGCATGTCGCGCGAGCAATCGTTCGCGCAGCTCGCGGACGTGATCCGCGTCGTGCGCGCAACGCCGACCGCGATCAATGTGTCCTTGTCAACGGCGATGGGCTGCCCCATGGAGGGCGACGTGCCGCTGGAGCAGGTGCTCGGCTGGATGCAGCGCTTCGCGGACCTGGGGGTACACGGCGTGACGCTGTGCGACACCACCGGCATGGCCTTTCCGTCGCAGGTCGGCACGCTGTGCGCGGCCGCGCGCCGGCAATTCCCGGGGCTCGAACTGACGCTGCACTTCCACAACACCCGCGGACTCGCGCTTGCCAACACGCTCGCCGCGCTGGACCAGGGCATCGACCGTTTCGACGCTTCGCTTGGCGGCCTCGGCGGTTGCCCCTATGCGCCGGGCGCGACCGGCAATGTCTGCACCGAGGAACTGGTCCACATGCTGGAGCTGGATGGCTATGACACCGGCGTCGACCTGCCGAGGATCCTGGGCGCATCCGCCCGGCTGCCCGGCCTGATCGGCCACGACGTCCCGAGCCAGTTGCTCAAGGCAGGCCGTCGCCTTGACCTGCATCCGATGCCGGCGGCGGATGCCGTGCCTGAGCAGCAGGCCTTCCGCGCGCCTGCGGCCTAGAACATCCCACGAGGAAACGATCATGTCCCTTATCGACCATCTCGATCACCTTGTCCTGACCTGCGTCGACGTGGAAGCCACGCGGCACTTCTACACGGAAGTCATGCAGATGAAGCTCGAAACCTTCGGCAACGGCCGCCTGGCTTTCCGCTTCGGCAACCAGAAGATCAATCTCCACCAGCGTGGTGCCGAATTCGAGCCCAAGGCCCACCTTCCCGTGCCCGGCGCGCTCGACCTGTGCTTTATCGCGTCGGTTCCGCTCGACGAGGTGATCGCGCATCTGCTGCGCTGCCAGTGGCCGATCGTTGAAGGCCCGGTGGCGCGCACCGGCGCCACGCAGAAGATCCGCTCGGTCTATGTGCGCGACCCGGACCTGAACCTGATCGAGATTTCGGAACTGGTCGACTGAGACGGGCCAGCGCAAGCGGCACCCGGCCTTGCGCCGGAGGCTACAGACCAGAAATGGCAACACCTACCGCAGAAGTCGGTCGAGGAGACACAACCATGAAGCGAATCCATATCGCTGCAGCAACCCTACTGGCCATGGCAACCATGGTCGCCACAGCGCCGGCGTATAGCGGCAGCGCATACCCGAGCAAGCCGGTCACGCTGATCGTGCCCAGCGCGCCGGCCGGCTCGACCGATATCGTGGCGCGCCTGATCGGCGAACAGCTCCAGGCCGCGCTGGGGCAGCCGGTGGTCGTCGACAACCGGCCCGGCGCCAGCGGCAATATCGGCACCGAGGCGGTCGCACGGGCCGCCCCCGACGGGTACACGCTGCTGCTCCAGTATTCCGGCTACCACGTCGGCAATCCGGCGCTGTTCCCGCAGATCCGCTGGAAACCGTCCGGCTTTGCGCCGGTAGCGCTGGTCATGCGCGCACCGCACGTCATTGCGGTCAGTTCGAAGCTCCCGGCGAAGTCGCTGAAGGAGTTGGTGGACTATGGCAAGTCGAATGGCAAGGGGCTGTTCTACGCGTCGTCCGGCAATGGCTCGATCCAGCATATCGCCGGCGAGATGTTTGGCCGCCAGACCAAGGTCCCGATGACGCACGTGCCGTACAAGGGCGCCGGGCCGGTCGTCACCGACCTGATCAGCGGGCAGGTCGATATGTTCATCACCACGCCGCCGAGCGTCATCAGCCATGTGCAGGCCGGCAAGATCAAGGCGCTTGCCTACGCCGGGCCGAAGCGCCATCCCTCGCTACCCAACGTGCCGACCACCGCGGAGGCCGGCCTGCCGGGGTATGAGGTCGAGTCCTGGTTCGCGCTGTTCGCCCCGGCCAACACGCCCCCGGCCATCGTCGAGCGGCTGTCGCAGGAGGTGAAGAAGATCGTGGCCAGCGATGCCTACAAGAAGAAGGTCGAGGAGCAAGGCGCCTTCGCTGCCTACATGGGGCCGCAGGAGCTGGGCAGGTTTGTCGACCAGGAACTGGCGACCTGGGCAAAGGTGGTCAAGGACTCCAATATTCGCGCGGACTGAACCCTGGCTTTTCTTGGGAGAACGGCGAACCAAAGTGCCGGATACGGTTCGCCGGACCGGCGGGCTGCCGTTCGAATCGGTGGCCAGGTACTACAATGTGCGCATATAAGAAGAAGGGCCTTCCTTCGTGCGCCACATGATCCACTTTCCCGCTCGCAGACCCTTTTACCGCCCGGCGTCCCTCATTGTCGCCGCCAGCCTTGTCCTCGTATGCATGATCGCCGCCATGGGCGGGCTCGCCCTGGTGCAGATGCGCCGGGATGCACTGGACAATGCCAGCGAAGCGTCCGCCAACCTGGCGCTGACGCTGGAGCGCAGCATCACGCGCAACCTGCAGATCCACGCACTGGCGATTGGCGGGGTGGTCGAGGCCCTGCACGATCCGTCGATCATGGCGCTGGCCCCGGGGCTGCGCCAGCGCCTGCTGTTCGACCGGTCCATCAACGCCGAAGACGTGGGCTCGTTGCTGGTCACCGATGCCAATGGCAACCTCATGTTCGATTCGCACCAGTGGCCGCCGCGTCCGGTCAACGTGGCCGACCGCGATTACTTCCAGGCGCATCGCAACGGCATTGACGCCGGCCTGTTCCTGAGCCGGCCGTTCCAGCCGCGCCTGACGCCGGAGAACAAGTCCATCGGCATCAGCCGCCGGTTCTCCGCGCCGGATGGCAGCTTTGCCGGCATCGTCGTCGGCACCTTGCGACTGAACTACTTCCGCAAGCTGTTCGACGGCGTGAGCCTTGGCCCGGGCGGCACGCTGACGCTGGTGCGCACCGACGGGCCCATCATCATGCGGCGTCCCTATGACGCGGCCTCGATCGGACGCGACATCTCCGGCAGCCCTTCGTTCGCCCCGCTGCTGCATGGCACGCAAGGTTCGTATATCGGCGTCGCCGCGGTGGACGGCGTGCAGCGCCTCTACAGCTTCAGGCGTATCCCGGGCTACCCGCTGATCGTCGTGGTGGGGCGTGCCACCGACGACGTGCTGGCTCCCTGGTATCGCCGCGCGTGGCTCTTTGCATCCCTGATTGGCGCCATGGACGCGGCCATCATTGCGCTGTCGGTGCTGCTGTCGCGCCAGTGGCGCCGCCGCGTCGACATGGAAGAACACCTGCGCTGGATGGTCAACACCGATGGCCTGACCGGGCTGGGCAGCCGGCGCGCGCTCGACGACGCCGCCGACGTGGAATGGCGGCGCGCGCGGCGGCACTGCGAGCCGCTGTCGCTGTTGATGCTGGACGTCGACCACTTCAAGCAGTTCAACGACCGGTATGGGCACCAGGCCGGCGACGACGCCCTGGCCGCGGTCGGCGCCTGCATCCAGCGGCACGTGCGGCGCCCCGGCGACTATGCGGGCCGCTATGGCGGCGAAGAGTTCGCCATCCTGTTGCCCCACACCGACGCGTCCGGCGCGGCCGTCATCGCAGAAGCCGTGCGCGCGGCGGTCCAGGCCCTGCGGATCCCGAACGCCGCGGGGCTTGACGGGCAGCTGACGGTCAGCGTCGGCGTGGTGACCTACGACAACCGCGCGGGCAGTGATGAAACCTTCGGCGAGCTGCGCGCCTTCCTGCGCGCCGGCGATGAAGCGCTCTACCTGGCCAAGCGCTCGGGGCGCAATTGCGTGGCGACCTTTAGCGCCACGGCCGCGGCGCTGGCGTCTTGAACTATCCTGCCTGAGGACCACGTTCCTCGGCGATTCAGCCAGCGGATGCTGCCGCACCCCGACGCCGCGGCCTGCGCTCCACGATCTTTCCCGCTGCCAGCGCTGCGATCGCCGCCTCGATCATCGGGTTTTCGCGGCTGGTCGACCATGCCATCGCCGTCGTGACCACATTGACCGCTTCCTTCAGCGGCCTGACCACCACGTTGTCGGAGGCGGCCTTCTTCAACGACGCCGGCACCAGTGCAATCCCTTGTCCGCAGCCGACAAAGGCAATCTGGGACGACACGGTCCGTACTTCGTGAAGCACGCGGGGTGAGAAGCCAGCCGCCCTGCAGGTCGTGATCAGGCTGTCGTAGTAGACCGGGCTCACCTGCCGGGAGAACATCACGAACTCCTCATCCGCAAGCGACGCCAGGCGGACACGCGGCATCTCTGCCAGAGGGTGAGACCTGGGCAGCGCGACAGCCAGCCGGTCCTGCTTCAGCGCGATGGACTTGATGGACGGCCCCAGGTCGCCTTCAAGTCGGGCGAACGCCAGGTCTACGTCCCCCCGCTCCAGCGCCGGCACCGCATCCACGCTGTCTATCTCCTTGACCGACACGGTCAGCTGCGGGTGTTGCGCCTTCAGGTGGTCGATCAGCGGGGGCAGCGTGTCGACCATCGCCGACGAGATCGCGCCGATGGTCAGCAGGCCGCTCTGCCCCTGGACGGCCTCGCGCACCGCCAGCTCGAGCCGCTCCAGCTGCTCCGCGAACTTGCGTACCGCCGGCAGTATCGCCGCGCCCGCGGGCGTGAGCTTCGCGCCTCTCCTGGACCGATCGAAGAGCTTTACCTTCAGCGCGTGCTCAAGCACCTGGATCTGCTCGGTCAGCGGCGGCTGGGACATTCCCAGCCGCTTGGCGGCGCGGCCGAAGTGCTCCTCCTCAGCAACGGCCAGGAACAGCCATAGATGCCGAACCAGTCTGAAGTTGATCATGGCTTTGATAGCTTTGGCGTATGAAAAGCTTACGTTCTTCGGAATTTACATATCGAACTCTAGCGCCGATAGTGCAAGCCAAGCAACCACTGAGGACGCCGGAATGCACCCGCAAACCCTGCTCGACCGCCTTGCCGCCCTCGATACCAACACGGTATCGGACGCGCTGGATTTCCTGAACCTGCCCGGCGCAACGTACAGCATCCGCCCCCTCTGGGACTGCCCCAGGATCGTCGGCAGGGCGAGCACCGTCCAGCTTGGCGCCAAGACCGATGCCGCGCCGACGGCACATCTGATCACCCCCGTCATCGCAGAGATCCGCAGCGACGACCGCATCCTGGTGATCGCCGGCGGGCTCGAAGGCATCTCCTGCTGGGGCGACATCCTCGCCAATGCCGCGAACGCCAGGCAGGTGCGCGGCACCGTCATCGACGGCCTGAGCCGCGATATCGAAGGCAGCGAATCCATCGGCTATCCGGTCTTTGGTCGCGGCGTGACCATGATCAGCGCGCGCAATCGGGTGGTGCAGCTCGGCGCCGGGGAGCCCGTGGTCTTCGCCGGCGTGGTCGTGAGCCAGGACGACTATGTCATCGCCGACCGCTGTGGCACGGTCTTCGTCCCGGCAGCGCGCATTGAAGAAGTGCTGGACCTGGGCGAGCGCATCGCCCGCCGCCAGGACGGCATGGTCCAGGCCGTACGCGCCGGCCGCTCCGTTGAGGAAGTGATGCACGACAAGGAATTCGAAGCCATCCACAGCAAGGAAGCAAAATGAGCGCGGCAGACAAAGGGTTCTTCGAATCGGCGCTCGACGTCCAACGCCTGAACGTCAACCTGGCCAGTGCCCAGGCCTCGGCGACCTACCGGATGATGGACCGGGTGGCTGCAAAGCGGGCTTCCGGTGCCAAAGTCATTTCGCTGAGCGCCGGCGAGCCGGACTTCGACACCCCGGCGCATGTGTGCGATGCCGCCATCGCAGCGATTCGCGCTGGCCATACCCGCTACACGCAAGTGGCCGGCATGCGCGCGCTGCGTGAAGCCGTTGCCGCCAAGTTCCAGCGCGACAACGGCCTCGACGTCGGCTGGCAGGACACCATCGTCTGCACCGGCGGCAAGCAGGTGATCTATAACGCCTTGTCGGCCACCTTGAACACTGGCGACGAGGTCATCGTGCCCGCGCCTTACTGGGTCAGCTACCCGGAGATGGTCCAGCTATCCGGCGCGACACCGGTGATTGTGTCGTGCGGGGCAGATGTCGGCTTCAAGCTGACCCCGGCCGCACTCGCGCGCGCCATCAGCCCCAGGACGCGCTGGCTCATCCTGAACTCGCCGTCCAATCCCACCGGTGCCGTCTATACGCGGGAGGAACTGGCTGCGCTCGCCGAGGTGCTGCTGGCACACCCGCATGTGCTGGTGCTGTCAGACGATATCTATGAGCACCTGACCTTCGACGGCGCGCGCTTCCACACGGTCGCCGCGGTGGAGCCGCGCCTCGCGCCGCGAACCCTGACCATGAACGGCGTTTCCAAGGCTTACGCCATGACCGGCTGGCGCATCGGCTTCGGCACCGGCCCTCGCTGGCTGCTGGAAGCCATGGAGAAGGTCCAGGGACAACAGACCTCCGGCACCTGCTCCATCTCCCAGCATGCCGCGCTGGCCGCGCTGAACGGACCGCAAGACTTTATCCGTGAGTCGCGTGCCGTCTTCGAGGAGCGGCGGGACATGATGGTCCGCATGCTCAATGAGACGCCGGGGTTGTCATGCCTGGTGCCTGGAGGCGCGTTCTATGCGTTTGCGTCGTGCGAGGGGTTGTTGGGGCGGCGTACGGCTGCCGGGACGCTGCTCGGTACCGATGAGGATGTCGCGGGGGCGCTGCTGGATGAGGCCAATGTGGCGGTCGTGCATGGCAGTGCATTCGGGCTGGGCCCATACATCCGGATCGCCTACGCACTCGACACCGAGTCGCTGCGGCAGGCGTGCGAGGCAATCCGGAAGTTCTGTCAGTCCCTGCGAGATTGAACTGCCGCAATGGCGGACCAACTAGGTCGACCGTCATATTCGCCCCCACCATGGAGTTCGCCAGCGTGTCACCAAGCACACTCACCAAGGAACGCGTCCACCTGTCAGTCAACGGAACCGACATCGAACTGTCCGCCCTCCATCGGCCCGGCAAACACCCTCCCCTGGTCTTCCTGCATGGCTTTGGCTCGACCAAGGAGGACTATGCGGACGTGGTCCTACATCCCGCACTCGCAGATCGCGCAGTCCTCGCCTACGACGCACCCGGTTGCGGCGAAACGGAATGCCGGGACCTGTCCCGGATCTCGATTCCCTTCCTGGTAGAAACCGCGCTCGCGGCACTCGACCATTTCGGCATGGACCGGTTTCACCTGGTCGGGCATTCCATGGGCGGCCTGACTGCACTGATGCTGGCCCACCGCGTGCCGGAGCGCGTGCTGAGCTTCGTCGACATCGAGGGCAACGTGGCCCCGGAGGATTGCTTCCTCAGCCGGCAGATCGTCTCGCATCACAGCGAGGACGCGGATCACTTCCTTGACGAGTTCATCGACCGTACCTGGCATTCCCCGTATTTCTCCAGTCCGCTGTATGCGGCAAGCCTGCGCCACAAGGTGCGCGCCGGCGCAGTACGGGGGATATTCGAATCGATGGTCGACCTGTCCGACAACGCCGACCTGATGACGAAGTTCCTGGAATTGCCCTGCCCCAGGATGTTCATGTACGGAGAGCAGAACGCCTCGCTTTCTTACCTGGAACAACTACAAAGCCATGGCGTGGAACTGGCGGAGATTCCGCTGTGCGGGCATTTTCCGATGTACTCGAACGCACCCGCGATGTGGGAGCGGATTGCCAGGTTCCTGGCCCGTGTGTGTGTGTGATGCCCAGCCGTCATCGACTGGCTCCAGACGGGTTCGAGAGCCTCCGCGTATGAAAGCGCTACGAACTTTGGAATTTACATATCCATAACCAACGCCAAGACTTGTATCTACACCACTCCGGCGTGTGAGCGTTGTTGCGTGCTGTGCCCCCACGATCTGTTCTTGCCCCCACAAAAGGAAGACTGTCATGAAGTTCGCTATTACCTGCCTGGTCGCCTGCCTGACACTTGCCTCGAACACCCCCACCGCAAGCGCCGCCGACTACCCGACCAAGCCAATCCGGCTCGTCGTTCCATATCCTGCCGGGGGCTCCACGGACGCCGTTGCGCGCATGGTCGCGCATAAGCTGACGGCGAAGTTCGGCCAGCCCGTCGTCGTGGAGAACAGGCCCGGCGCCAGCGAAGCCATTGCCGCGAGCTTCGTGGCGAAATCGGCACCGGACGGCTACAACATCCTGTTGGCCACGATGACGGGGCTCTCGGTCAACCCGAGTCTGTACAGCAAGCTCTCGTATGACCCGAGCAAAGACTTCGCGCCCATCATCCAGACCACGACCATCCCCAGCGTTGTCGTGGTCAACCCGAACGTACCGGCGAAGTCCATGGCGGACCTGCTCAAGTTCCTGAAGGGCAAACCCGGCAGCGAGGGCTATGCCTCGGCTGGCAACGGTACGCCAAGCCACCTGGGCATGGAGCTCTACAAGCGGGTCACCGGCGCCAATGTGGTTCATGTGCCCTACAAAGGCGGCGCGCCCGCGCTCCAGGACCTGATGGCCGGCCAGGTGCAGGTCATGATGGCGCTCGTGCCCGAGGCGATGCCGCTGGTCAAGGCCGGCAAGCTGAAGGCCCTGGCCATCACCACCACGAAGCGGTCCGCCGAGTACCCCGACTTGCCCACCGTATCCGAATCCGGCATGCAAGGCTTCGAAATGATCTTCTGGCAGGCCTTTGTCGCGCCGGCAGGTACGCCCAAGGACGTGGTGGCCAAGCTTAACCAGGCCATCGATGAAATCCTCCGCGACAAGGAAACCCGGGCCAAGCTGGTCGAGATGGGCCTGGAACCCGCCGGCGGGACTCCGGAGCAACTGGGTTCCCTGATGAAGAGCGAGACCGTCAAGTGGAAGAAGGTCGTCGACGACGCCGGCATCCAGCTCGATTGATACCAGCAGCAGCGTAACGGAGTGTACGAGTGGATATCACAACGATGGCAGCCGAGGAACAAGCGCCGCCGATGGCAGGCGGCGCCCGGCGAACGCTGAGGGTGCACGCGGCAGGTACCTGCGCACTGCTTCTCGATGCCTGCGCCGGTGCGTTCGACCCGGCGACACAGGAACGTGTCTGGGCGCTTTCTGCGCTGCTTTCGGCGGGCAAGGTGCTTGATGGCATTCGGGAAACCGTTCCCGGCGTCAACAACCTCCTTGTCGTCTTTGACCCCATGCTGCTGCATCCGGCCAAGGCTCGTGAATGCCTGCCTGCACTCTGGGAGACGCTGGAAGTCAGTGTGCGCCAGGGCCGGGAGATCGAGATCCCCGTGGTCTATGGCGGGGAAACCGGCGAAGACTTGCCGGCCCTGGCCGCAGGCGCCGGCCTCGACATCGAAACCTTTGTCGGCCAGCACAGCGCCGCTGTCTACTCGGTCGCCTGCATTGGCGCATACCCTGGCTTTGCCTTCATGACCGGCCTGCCTGCGCGGCTCGCCACACCCCGCCGGCAGGTGCCGCGGATGCAGGTGGCGAAAGGTTCGGTGGCAATCGGAGGCAGCCAGGCCGGGGTCATGCCCTGTACCGCGCCGTCCGGCTGGCATCTGATCGGCATGACGGAGTTGAGCATGTTCGACCCGAGCCGCAGCGTGCCTTGCCTGCTCTCCCCCGGGGACCGGGTGCATTTTCGGGTGAAGGGAATCGAATCATGATTGAAGTCCTCTCCACGGGCGCGCCGAATATCGTCGAGGACCTGGGCAGGCCGGGCCATCTCGGCATCGGGGTTGGCCGTAGTGGCGCCATGGATGTCATGGCGCTGTCCCTCGCCAACGCACTGGTTGGCAACGACGACGGCGAAGCCGGGATCGAGATCGGCCTGTTTCCGTTCCGCATGCGCTTTCAGTCCGACACTGTCTTCGCCTGTACCGGCTCGGACAGCCGCCTGCTGCTGGACGACCACGTGTTGGCGCCCTGGTGGGGCCGACGCGCCAGGGCCGGCCAGGTCCTGGTCGTCGAACGTCCCCGCCGGGGCGCACGCGCATACCTGGCCTTCTCGGGCGGCATTGACGTTGCCCCCGTGCTGGGCTCTCGCTCCACTGACCTCAAGGGCGGATTCGGAGGCTGGGAGGGGCGTGGACTGCGGCGCGGGGACGTGCTGCCGCTCGGGAAAGCAGGGAATCCGGTGCTGCAGGCGTCCGGTCTGGGCCTGATCCCCAACGATATTCCGCCCTTCTGGCAAGAGCTATCCCGAGGATGCATCACGGTGCGGGCAGTGCCAGCCGCCGAATACGAGATGTTCAGCGACGAGGCAAGAACGGCGTTCACCACCACCGACTACAAGGTCACGCCCGACGCCAACCGGCAGGGTTATCGCCTGGTCGGCACAGCGTTGACGCTGACCCGCCCGCTGGAACTGCTCTCGCACGGCATCGTGCCAGGAACGATCCAGGTCCCGCCCTCCGGACAACCCATCATCCAGCTCGCGGAAGCGAATACCTGCGGCGGCTATCCGAAGATCGCCACCGTGATCGAGGCAGACCTCTGGCGGCTTGCACAAGCGCCTGTGGGTTGCAGCGTGCGATTCACGACCGTCGACCAGGACCAGGCCATCGCCGCCTCGAAAGCGCAAGCCGAAGAACGTGCGTCCCTGCGCAGCAACATCGCGCTGATGACGCGACGCAGCTAAGCCACCCTTCCCGCCTTCCAATCACATCCACATACAGCTCAACCATGACCAGGCAGAATGCAGCATCCTTGCGCGTCGACCTCAACTCCGACATGGGCGAGGGCTTCGGCGCCTATCACATGGGCGACGACGAAGCCATCCTGAATATCGTCAGCTCCGCCAATATCGCCTGCGGCTTGCACGCGGGCGATCCTGAGATCATGGCGAAGACCTTCGCGCTGGCCAGGGAGCGCGGGGTTGCGGTGGGCGCCCACCCCGGCTTCCCGGACCTGTGGGGCTTCGGCCGGCGCATCATTCCGTTCAGCACCGGCGAGATCGAGCGGCTGGTCGCCTATCAAATTGGCGCTGCCCAAGCGCTTTCCGCGTACGCGGGCCATCCCATCACCTACGTCAAGGCTCACGGCGCCTTGGGCAACCTGACCCAGACCGACGCCGAGGTCTCTACCGCCATCGCCCGGGCGATCAAGGCGGTGGATCCGAAGCTGGTTTGCCTGACATTCGCGAATGGCCATCTTGAACGCATCGGCAAGGAGATGGGCCTGCGCGTGTGCGCTGAAGTGTTTGCAGACCGCGCCTACACCGACGAGGGCCACCTCGTGCATCGCAAGATTCCCGGCGCGGTGCTGCACGACGCGCACGAGGCCGCGGCACGAATGCTGCGGATGGTTCGCGCCGGCGCCATCGAAACCATCTCCGGCAAGCTGGTACCCGCGCCGATCGAGTCGATCTGCGTGCACAGCGATACGCCGGGGGCGATTGCCATGGCCGCGGAGGTGCGGCGCACGCTGGAAGAGGCTGGCGTCACCGTACGGTCCTTTAGCTGAGGTGGCCATGACGATGGACATCGATTTCGTGGAGCAGCTTATCGGCATCCTGGAGCGTTCGACGCTGTCGGAACTCGAGTACGCCGAGGATGGCGGGCGCATCCGGCTGGTGCGCTCAAGCAACCAGGGGACAGCCGGAACGTCGCCCGCGTTGGCGACGCCAGTGCAGGAAGCGCCCGCCCAGGCCCTTACCGCTTCCCCCATCCAGGTCGAGCCGAAGGCACGAACCGTATCGGCGCCGCTTGCGGGCTTGTTCTATTGCGCCCCTGCGCCAGGCCAGCCTCCGTTCGTGGCGGTCGGTGACCTGGTTGAAGAGGGACAACAGCTTGCCATCATCGAGGCCATGAAGATGCTGAATGCCGTGGAAGCCGATCTTAAGGGGCGGGTGGTCCGCGTTGCTGCCGCGGATGGTGCAGCGGTAGAAGCAGGCGCCCCGCTCTTTGCGATCGAGCCTGCCGGAGACGGCGATGTTTGAATCGGTGCTGATCGCCAATCGCGGCGAGATCGCGCTGCGGGTGCTGAGGGCCTGCCGCAAGCTGGGCATCCGGACGGTTGCCGTCCACTCGGAAGTCGATGCGAACCTGCGGCACGTCGCCCTCGCCGACCAGGCGTTGTGCATCGGACCAGCGCCAGCCGGCCGCAGTTACCTGGACCAGAACGAACTGCTGCTGGCCGCCAGGCTGTCGGGGGCCGAGGCCATCCATCCCGGGTATGGGTTCCTGTCGGAGAACGCGGATTTTGCTGAAGCCGTGGAGAACGCCGGGCTGGTATTCATCGGGCCCACCGCGGCCTCGATCCGGCGCATGGGTGATAAGGTCAGCGCCAAACGGGCCATGATCGAAGCCGGTGTCCCCTGCGTTCCCGGCTCCGAGGGAGCACTGACGGATGACTTGCCGGCAACCGCTACACTGGCCGAAACGGTCGGCTATCCCCTGATCGTCAAGGCGGCAGGTGGCGGTGGTGGGCGCGGCATGCGCATCGTGCGCGCCGCCAATGAGCTGGCACAGGCGGTCGCGATGACCCGGGAGGAAGCCGGGCGGGCCTTCAACAACCCGGAGGTCTATATCGAGAAGTTCCTCGAGCATCCCCGGCACATCGAAATCCAGGTGCTTGCGGACGCCCACGGCAATGCCGTCTGGCTGGGCGAGCGCGACTGCTCGATGCAGAGGCGCCACCAGAAGGTCATCGAGGAATCCCCGGCACCCGGCGTTTCACGCGAGGAAATCGCCAGGATCGGCGAGCAATGTGCCCGGGCGTGCCGGCATATCGGCTACCGTGGCGCTGGCACCTTTGAGTTTCTCTATGAGGATGGCGCCTTCTTCTTCATCGAGATGAACACCCGGGTGCAGGTCGAGCATCCGGTCACCGAACTGGTCACGGGGATCGACATCGTCGCCGAGCAATTGCGCATCGCACGCGGGGAACCGCTTTCCTTCCGGCAGGAGGATGTGGTGTTTCGCGGGCATGCCGTGGAATGCCGCATCAACGCGGAACATCCATGGCGGTTCACGCCGGCTCCCGGGCGCATCACGGCGTGGATTCCCCCTGGCGGTCCCGGGATACGCGTGGAATCCCATCTCTATGCCGGGTACGCGGTGCCACCGAACTATGACTCGCTGGTTGCAAAGCTGCTGGCACATGGCGCCACACGCGAGGAAGCGATCGCGCGCATGCGTGTGGCGCTGGATGAAATCGTGCTGGGCGGCATCGACTCGAACGTGGCGCTGCACCGGGTACTGATGGACGAGCCTGGCTTCACCCAAGGCGGATATGACATCCATCATCTGGAACGATGCCTGGCACAGGGCCTTGGGGAGGCGAACTGACATGAATCTGGAAGATATCGAGCGGCTGGTTCAGCGCCTTGATGGCAAGCCGATTGCCAGGCTGGAACTCGAACTGGAAGGGAAGCACCTGGTGTTGCAACGTCCGGCGGACGGCGACGGGGTGGGGTCTGATGGCGCCAGTCAAGGTATGCCTCAGGCAGAAACCCCGGGCGCGGCGCTCGATTGCATACGAGCGCCCGCGGCAGGCGTGTTCTACGCCAGTCACCCGCTGGCGGAAGAGACCTTCGCGCTGGCCGACCGCACCGTCGAGGCCGGCGAGGCAGTGGGCTACCTGCGTGTCGGTTCAGTGCTCAGTGCGGTGAACGCCGGAGAGCGCGGCGTGCCAGGGGAGCAGCTTGCCGAAAGCGGTACGTTGGTTGGCTTTGGGCAGGCGCTTTTCGCGTTCGAGAAGGCGTCATAGGCGCCAACAGCTCTCTGCCCGATAGCTTCTTCACATGCGGCCGGGTTGCTCCCTCTCCCGCTTGCGGGAGAGGGAGCAACCAAATGGTGGTTCAAAGCATGACATCCACCCAAATGCCGTTCCAGGCTTGCCACTCGTGCGTCCGCCACCACTCACAGGGGCGCCCGTAGTACGGCCGCGTGCGAAATCTGCGCACCCTGCGCCAAATCTACCCTGCGATTGACGCGGTCTACACCAGGCAACGCGGCGCCTGGAATTCGATCACGTCCTTGATGACGTCGCGCATCTCCGTGATCAGCAGGCGCGCATCGTCGCGACGCCATTGCACGACATAGTGCAGCGGTTCCAGCGCGCCCCCCTTCTTCAGGATCTGCAACACCCCGCGCGCTTCCAGCGCCTCTGCCCATTGCTTCGGCATGAAGGCGAAACCCAGTCCCTCCGCCACCATGCCGACCACGGCGCCCCAGCTGTTGCACACCAGACGACGGTTGACCGCCATGCCGCGGCTCGCCAGCCACTGGTCGAGCACCCGCGTGCCGCCCGCGCCGACCGGCAGGGATAGCAGCAATTGCTCCGCCATCAGCCGCCGCGGATCGTCGGTGCCGGTCTTTTCGATGAAGGGCTCGGTCGCAACCCAGACAAAGTCGACCTGTGCGATCCGTTCCGACGCGAGGCTGCTGCGCGATGACGGCCCGGCGATCACCGCGAGGTCGAGTTCGCCATCCTCGAGGCGCTGCTCCAGCACCTGACCGATATCGACGTAGGGCTCAAGCTGAAGCTCCGGATGCCGGATGGCCGCCTGCCGTACCAGCCGGGGCAGCCAGGTCAGGCCGCTCAGTTCGCCCAACCCCACGCGGCAACGGCCTTGCAGGCCACGGCTCTGCCCCGCCGACTGCTGCAGCTCAGCCGCAACCCGCAGCAGCTCGCGGATACGCGGCAGCATCTGCTCGCCCTGCGCCGTCAGTTCGGCACGGCGGCCGCTTCGGTCGAACAGCTGCACGCCGAGGGAGGTTTCAAGCTCGGCCACCCGCTTGGACAGCGAGGACACGGACAGGTGGCAGCGCTCTGCGGCGACTGAAAAGTTGAGGCAGGTCGCGGCCCAGTAGAAGGCTTCCAGTTGCTTGAGGGTCATGGGGTCAGGGCCGCGAGTGGCGATTGTCTGTTTCCTAAAAGCGAAATTATAGCTTCGTTATTTTTCGCTTTTATCGTCTCTTCGCGGTTGCTAGATTGGTGCCTAGTCGTCGCCTAGCCATCTCACATCGACCATGCCAGCCATCCAAGCCCCTGCAGCAGCGCCTTCCGCCAGTGCGGAAAGTGCCTCAATTGCCGCCGCTGCGCCGACCGCGCCAGCCCGAGGCGCAGCCGCGCTGCGCAGGCAAGTGCTTTCGCTGAACGACCTTGAACCGCTCGCCCGCCGCCGCCTGCCCCGGCCGCTGTACGCCTACGTCAGCGGCGCGGTGGAGGACAGCGTCTCGCTGGCGGAGAACCGCCGTGCCTTCGCCGAGATCGCGCTGCGGCCGCGCGTGCTTGCCGGCGTGGCCACGCGTGAACTGGGCTTCGAGCTGTTCGGCCGGCGCTATGCAGCACCCTTCGGCGTTGCGCCCATGGGCATCGCGGCATTGTTCGCCTACCGCGGCGATATCGTACTGGCGCAGGCCGCGCAACAGGCCGCGGTGCCGGCGATCATGAGCGGTTCGTCGCTGATCCGGCTGGAAGAAGTGATGGCGGCCGCGCCCGGGACATGGTTCCAGGCCTACCTGCCCGGCGACCTGGCGCAGATCGACGGGCTGTTGTCGCGCATCGAGGCGGCAGGCGTCGAGACGCTGGTGATCACCGTCGATACGCCCGTTGCGGGCAATCGCGAGAACAATGTGCGCGCCGGTTTCTCGACACCGCTGCGGCCGAGCCTGAGCCTCGCATGGCAAGGCATCGCGCATCCGCGCTGGCTGCTCGGCACCTTCGCGCGCACGCTGCTGCGGTATGGCATGCCGCATTTCGAGAATGCCTATGCGCACCGCGGCGCACCCATCCTGTCGTCGCGCGTGCTGCGCGACTTCTCCGACCGCGCGCATTTCACCTGGACACACCTTGAAGCCATCCGCCGGCGCTGGAAAGGCACGCTGGTGGTCAAGGGCATCCTGACCGCGGAAGACGCCTTGCTGGCGCGCCGGCACGGCGTGGACGGGATCATCGTCTCGAACCACGGCGGCCGGCAACTGGACGGCGCCATCGCACCGCTGCGTGTCCTGCCTGAGATCGTTGACGCCGTACCCGATCTGCCAGTGATGCTCGACAGCGGCGTACGCCGCGGCACGGACGTGATCAAGGCCCTCGCGCTCGGCGCGCGTTGCGTCTTTGTCGGCCGACCATTCGCCTACGCGGCGACAGTAGGGTCCACCCCCGGCGTGGCACACGCCATCGAATTGTTGCAGGCCGAGATCTCGCGCGATATGGCGATGCTCGGCCTTACCCGGCTGGCAGACATCGGCTCTGCCTGCATCCGACCTGCCACCTCCCCGCACATGCCCCCTCACCCGGAGACTTATCGATGAGCACGCTACACGGCTTCCGCATCCACCCCAAGCCGGCGCCAACCGTCAGCAACGCGCTGCTGGAGCGCTACCGCAGCTTCCCGGTGGCCAATGTCAGCGACGCAATGAGCCGCACCGTCGGCACCACGCAACTGCGGCCCTATCACCGGCGCGATGGCGTCATGGCCGGCCGCGCCCTCACGGTGCGCACCCGGCCTGGCGACAACCTGATGGTTCACAAGGCCCTCGACCTCTGCGGCCCCGGCGATGTGATCGTCGTCGATGCCGGTGGCGCCGGTCCGAATGCCATCATCGGCGAGATCATGCTGGCGCTGGCGATCGCGCGCGGCGCAGCGGGCTTCGTGATCGACGGCCTGATCCGCGACAGCGACACCATCGGCAAGGAAACGCTGCCGGTGTATGCGCGCGGGGTCTCGCATCGCGGCCCGTACAAGGATGGCCCCGGCGAACTGCACGTATCTGTCTGCATTGACGGCATGGTGGTGCGCCCCGGTGACCTGGTCCTGGGCGATGGCGACGGCCTGCTGGTCGTTGCGGCCGAAGACGCCGAGGAAATCGCCGCGCGCGTGGAGGACGTACAGCGCACCGAAGCAGCGGTGCTCGAATCGATCGCGCAAGGCCGCGCCGATCGCAGCTGGGTCGAGCGCACGCTGCGCGAGAAGGGGGTGGTATGAACGCGCCCCGCCTGCCGATGCCCGCCACCGGCACGGTGGTCCGTTTCGACCACTGGCTGGACCCGGCCTTCGACCGCATCATCACGGCCACGCCTGGCCTGACGCTGCACACCTGTGCCCGCGAAGGCGCCGGCGCGGCAGCGTGGGCCCGGCTGTCCACCGCCCATGTCTACCAGATCTCGGCCGCCAAGGACGAGATCCCCCGCCGCTGGTTCGCCGACGCCGCGCTGCTGGCGCGCTGCCCCGACCTGCTGGCGGTGTCGTCCAGTGGCTCCGGCTGCGACACCATCGACATCGATGCCTGCACCGAAGCGGGCGTCGCGGTGCTCAACCAGGCCGGCGGCAACGCCGACTCGGTGGCAGAGATGACGCTGGGCCTGATGCTGGCTGTGCTGCGCCGCATCGCCGAATCCGACCGCCTTCTGCGCGCGCACAACTGCGAGAGCCGTGAGGACCTGATGGGCCACGAACTGCGCGGCCGCACGCTCGGCCTGGTCGGCGTGGGCCACGCGGGCCGCCGCGTCGCCGCGCTCGGCCGCGCCTTCGGCATGCACGTGATCGGCTGCGATCCGGCGCTGGATGCGGCGGAACTGGCCGCACGTGGCGCACAGGCGGTGTCCTTCGAAGAATTGCTTCGCAGTGCCGACGTGGTCTCGCTGCATTGCCCGCGCGACGCCACCACGCTGCGCATGATGGACGCCGCGGCCTTCGCCGCGATGCGGCCGGGCAGCATCTTTGTCAGCACCGCGCGTGGCGGCATCCATGACGAGGGCGCGCTGCATGGGGCGCTGGCCAGTGGCCATCTTGCCGGGGCCGGCCTGGATGTGTGGGAGCAGGAGCCGCCGCCGCGCGAGAACCCGCTGCTCGTGCTGGACAACGTTGTCGCCACTTTCCACACCGCTGGCGTCACGCACGAAGCGCGGCGCAGGAACGCCGAACTGGCCGCCACTCAAATCGTCGCACTGCTGGCCAGTGGCGAGCGGCCCGAGCGGCTGGTCAACCCCGAAGTCTGGCCGCGTGCGCGCATGCGCATCGCGGCTGCGATGGAGGCATCGGTCACACCGTAGCCAACAGGCCGCGAACTATTCTTCACTCATAACAGGCCGGCGCAAGAGACCGGCGAGGAGACACCTACCATGCACCCCACTTCCAATCAAAGGCGCCGGCGCATCACCCTTCGTGTGGCCGGCGCACTCGCGCTGACCTGCTGCCTCGCCACCGCAACCGGCGCACAGGCAGAGGCGCCCTATCCCAACCGCCCAATCCAGATGATCGTGGCCTACGGTCCCGGCGGCGGTACCGACCTGGTGGCCCGCCTGCTGGCCCGCCACCTGGAGAAGCAGCTCGGCGGCGCCACGGTTGTGGTACAGAACAAGCCCGGCGCGGGCGGCGCCATCGGCTTTGCCGAACTGGCGCGGGCCGCACCGGACGGCTACACCATCGGCTTTATCAACACGCCGAACCTGCTGACCATTCCGATCGAGCGCAAGACCACCTTCACCTGGCGCAGCTTCGACCTGATCGGCAACCTGGTCGACGATCCGGGCGCCTTCACCGTGCACAACAGCGACCGCATCGACTCGCTGGCGGCGCTGGTGCGCCATGCCAGGGCGCATCCGGGAGAGGTGTCGGTCGGCACCACCGGCGTAGGCTCGGACGACCACCTCGCCATGCTGCTGTTCCAAAAGGCCGCGGGCGTCAAGCTGACCCATGTCGGCTACAAGGGCGCCGGCGACGTGCGTGCGGCGCTGGTGGGGCAGCAGCTCACCATCGGCGCGATCAACGTGGGCGAGGCGCTGCAGTACCAGAAAGGCGGCTCGCCGATCAAGTTCATCGGCCAGATGGGTGCGACACGAGCAGCCCTCGCCCCTAATGTGCCCACCTTCCGCGAGCAGGGCTTCGACATCGAGCTGAATTCGCTGCGCGGCCTGGCGGCGCCCAAGGGACTGCCTGAGCCGGTCAAGAAGAAACTGGTGGATGCCATGGCGCGCGTGGTCGCCGATCCGCAGTTCCGCCAGCAGGCCGAGGCGATGTATGCGCCGCTGCGCTATCTCGCGCCGGCGGCCTACAGCGCGGAGCTGGAGCGCGGCGAGGCGGGCTTCCGCCAGCTGTGGAAGGAGATGCCGTGGCAGGAGAACTGAGCGTGCTGGCGGCTATCGCTTAGTACTCTTTGCAGGCTTGCGCCCCGCATCCTTGCGTCGCTTCGGCGAGGCGTCATCTGCTGGCAATGCGGGGATCGCCGGATACTGATCGAAGGTCTGCTTGACGAGCTGCCGCAACCAGACGATCGCGGGATCGTGGTGAAAGCGCGGGTGCCAGTACTGGCTCAACGCGAACGGTGGCAAGGCCACCGGCGGTTTCACCACGCGCACCACGCCATAGCGACTGAAGACGTTGGCAAGCTCTTCGGGCACCGTGGCGATCAGGTCCGGCTCCCGGTCCATCAGCAGCGGCACGGTCAGGAAGTGCGGGGTGTGAATATAGACGCGGCGCTTCAGCCCGTGGCTTTCATATGCGGCGTCGTAGGCGGGGCTCGCGCGCCCCGCCAAACTGACCGCAATGTGCGGCATGGTCTCGAACTGCTCGACAGTCAGCGTGTCGCCAACCATCTTGTTGCGACTGCTGACGATGGTCACGAATCCATGCATGAACAGTTGCTGCTGGAACAGCGCCTCGGGCGCCATGCGCACTGAGCCCAGCACCAGATCCGCCTCGCCCGAGGCGAGCAGCGCCTCGATCTGCGGCATCGGTACCTGCAAGGTGCGCAGCGAGCAGCGCGGCGCGATGGCGCGCAGGCGTTGCATCAGCGGCGGCAGGAATACCAGCTCGCCCATGTCCGTCATGCATAGCGTGAACGTGCGCTGCATGGTCGCCGGGTCGAAGCTGGACTGTGGCAGCACGCGCGTCTGCATGGTCGTCATGACGTCGAGGATCGGCCCGGCCAGGCCCTCGGCCTTGGTCGTCGGCGTCATCCCGTGCGCGGTCTTGACGAACAGCGGGTCATCGAAATAGCTGCGCAGCCGGTTCAGCGCATGGCTCATCGCGCTTTGCGTCAGGCCGAGCTGCTTGGCCGCACGCGTCACATTGCGCTCGCGGAGCATGGCGTCGAATACGGCAAGCAGGTTGTAGTCGAATGGAGCGTTATGCACGGCGTACATCCTTACTATGTTCTGCATGCGATTGACGCATAGTGAGCCCCTGCCTAATCTCCTGTCAAGGCGGCCCAGAGAGGCCGCAAATCGATACAGGAGACAGAAGATGTTTGTCAGGAACACCTGGTATGTGGCGGGCTGGGACAAGGAAGTCGGGCCCAGCGACTTGTTCAGCCGGACCATCATCGGCATCCCCGTGCTGATGTACCGCGCGGAAGACGGAACGCTGGTGGCGATGGAAGACCGCTGTTGCCATCGCGGCGCTCCGCTGTCGGTGGGCCGGCGCGAAGGCGACTGCGTGCGCTGCATGTATCACGGGCTCAAGTTCGATCCCACCGGCCAATGCATCGAGGCGCCGGCGCAGCAGCGGATCCCGCCGCAAGCGCGCGTGCGGACCTTCCCCGTGGTCGAGCGCAATCGCTGGATCTGGATCTGGATGGGTGACGCGGAAGCGGCTGATCCGGCGCTGATCCCTGACACCCACTGGCTGGACGACTCGGCGTGGCGCAGCCTCGATGGCTACATCCACTACGACGTCAACTACCTGCTGATCGCCGACAACCTGCTCGACTTCTCGCACCTGCCCTTCGTTCATCCCACCACGCTCGGGGGCAGCGAGGACTACGCGGGCGTGCAGCCGAAGGTCGAGCGTCTCGACGATGGCGTGCGCATTATCCGCTGGACCATCGACACCGAGGCCCCGCCGTTTGCGAAGCAGGTCAAGGACTGGCCGGGCAAGGTCGACCGCTGGAACATCTACAACTTCACGCTGCCGGCAATCCTGCTGATGGACTCCGGCATGGCACCGACCGGGACCGGGGCACCGGAAGGCAGGCGCGTCGACGCCGCGGAATTCCGTGGCTGCCAGGCACTGACGCCGGAAACCGAGAACTCCACACACTACTTCTTTGCCCATCCGCACAACTTCGCGATCGACCAGCCCGAGGTCACCCGGTCCATCCACCAGAGCGTAGTGGCAGCGTTCGACGAGGACCGCGACATCATCACCGCTCAGCAGCGCTCGCTGGCACTCGCGCCTGATTTCAAGATGGTTCCGTTCTCCATTGACGCGGCCCTGTCCCAGTTCCGCTGGGTGGTCGCACGTCGACTGGAAGAAGAAGCCGCCCAGCGCGGGCAGGTGCGGCAACTGAAGGAGGCCTGACGTGATGGAACTGGTTGTCACCGGATTGCGCGCGGAAGCAGAGGGCGTGCTGGGCGTCGAGTTGCGCTGCCCGTCGCGTGCAGCGTTGCCAGGCTTTGATCCCGGCGCACACGTCGACGTGGCGCTTCCCAACGGCCTGACGAGGCAATACTCGATTGCCAGCTCGGCTGCCGATATCGGACGCTATTGCCTTGGCATTGGCCTGGCGCCAGCATCCCGCGGCGGATCGCGCTATGCACATGAGCAACTGCGAGTGGGCGATCGCCTGCAGGTCGGCACGCCGCGATCGTTGTTTCGGCTGGAAACGTCCGCGCCAGCACATCTGTTTATTGCGGGCGGCATCGGCATCACACCGATCCTCAGCATGATCCGCTGGTGCGTTGAGCATGGACGCGAGTGGCGTCTGTTGTATTGTGTGCGCTCGCGCGGCGCCGCCGCTTACCTCGACCGGCTCGCCTCCCATGCTGATCGCTTTGTCGTCCATGCCGATGACGAGCATGGCGGCGAACGGGTCGACCTGGGCGCTGCACTGCGCGAGATGCCTGCCGGCTGGCATGTGTATTGTTGCGGCCCCGGGCCGATGATGGACGCCGTGTCGGATTGTGCCCGGGAGGCCGGAATCGGGTCCGGCGCCGTACACTTCGAGCACTTTGGCGCCGATACCGACCGGAGTGACAAGCCTGACGGCGCGTTCGAAGTCAGCTTGCTGCGGCATGGCGGGCGTTTCACCATCCCTGCCGGTGACAGCATCCTGTCCGTGCTGGAAGCGAATGGCCTGTGCCTGCCGTCAGCGTGTCGCGAAGGCCTGTGCCGGAGTTGCGAAGTTCCGCTGGTTGCCGGCGCCGCGGACCATCGCGACTACGTGCTGGGCGAGGACGAGCGGGCCGCGAACCGATCCATCCTGATCTGTGTTTCGAGGGCGCAAGGCGGGGAGCTGGTGCTTGACCTCTGAGCGCACAGGCATGGACCGCGGTGCCTGCTGCGGTCCACGTCTGGATGTGTCAAAAGACGCTTCCGTCGTTGTCGCGCCGGATCACGCCGCCTTCTTCGCCAGCCCCAGATAGGTCTCGATCACCTTTGGATCGCTCGCCAGCTCATCGGCCGGCCCTTCCATCGACATATCCCCGGTCTCGATCACATAGCCATAGTCCGCCACCTGCAGCGCGGCACGCGCGTTCTGCTCGATCAGCAGCGTCGCCACGCCCGTCGTGCGCAGGTTGCTGATGATGTGGAAGATCTCCTTGACGATCAGCGGCGCCAGCCCCAGGCTGGGTTCATCCAGCATCAGCAGTTGCGGCTTGGCCATCAGCGCGCGGCCCACCGCGAGCATCTGGCGCTCGCCGCCGGACAGCGTGCCCGCCTCCTGTCGCGCGCGCTCGCGCAGGCGCGGGAACAAGTCGTAGACCACATCCATCTGGTCGAGATAGTTCTTCTCGCCCGCGCGCTTGCGGCGGAAGGCGCCAAGCTGCAGGTTGTCCTCCACCGTCATCGACGCGAACAGCTCGCGCTTCTCCGGCACCAGGCACATGCCGCGCGCGACGCGCCCCTCCACCGGGATGCCGGCCATGTCGTGGCCGAGGTAGCTGACCGATCCGCTTGACGAGCCGTTCACCGGCAGCGCGCCCATGATCGCATTGAGCATGGTCGACTTGCCGGCCCCATTGGGGCCGATCACGGTGACGATCTTGCCGGCTTCCACCTTCAGGTTGGCGCCGTGCACCGCCTCCACCTTGCCGTAGCGGACGTGGAGGTCCTTCACTTCGAGAATCAGGCTCATGTCGGGTCCTTACTCCACGCCACCGAGATAGGCTTCCAGTACCGCGGGGTTCTTCTGCACTTCCTCGGGCACGCCCTCGGCAATGCGCGTGCCAAATTCCATCACCACCAGCCGGTCGGTCAGGTTCATCACGAAGTCCATGTCGTGCTCGACCAGCAGCACGCTCATGCCCTCGCCCTTGAGCTTGCGCAGCAGCTCGGCCAGCGCCTGCTTCTCCTTGTAGCGCAGGCCGGCGGCCGGTTCGTCGAGCAGCAACAGCGCCGGGTCGCAGCACAGCGCGCGCGCGATCTCCAGGATGCGTTGCTGGCCCAGCGCCAGGCTGCCGGCTTCCATGTACATGCAGTCGGCCAGGCCTACGCGTTCGAGCTGGCGCTTCGCCTCGAACAGCAGCTTCTCTTCCTCGGCCTTGTTCATGCGCAGGATCGCAGCGGAGACGCCGCCCTGCGCGCGGAAGTCGCCGCGCAGGTGCGCGCCGATGGCGACGTTCTCCAGCACCGTCATGGTCGGCAGCAGGTGCACATGCTGGAAGGTGCGGCCGATGCCGCGCTTGACGATCTCGCGCGACGGCAGGCCCGAGATCACCTCGCCGCGATAGCGCACTTCGCCGCGCGTGACTGGCAGCACGCCCGTCACCAGGTTGAAGGTGGTGGACTTGCCGGCGCCGTTGGGACCGATCAGGCCGATGATCTCGCCGGCCCGTACCTGGAAGCTGACATCGTTCACCGCGACCAGTCCGCCGAACTCCTTGCGCGCGGCACGCACGTCCAGGATCAGCTCGCCGGCCTCAGGCTTCTGCCGCACGGCCAACGCCTCGGCTTGCGCCGGTGCCAACACCGCCGGGCCCGAAGGAAAGAGACGACGCAGGAACGGCCAGATGCCATCGCGCGCGTACTGCAGCAACAGCACCAGCAGCACGCCGAAGACGATGATCTCGAAGTTGCCGTTGGCACCGAGCAGCTTGGGCAACACGCCCTGCAGCACGTCCTTCAGGATGGTCAGGATGCCTGCACCCAGCACCGCGCCCCACACGTGGCCCACGCCGCCAACCACCGCCATGAACAGGTACTCGATGCCGTAGTTCAGCCCGAACGGCGTCGGGTTCACCGCGCGCTGCAGATGCGCGTACAGGAAGCCCGACACGCACGCGAGGATCGCCGCCACGACGAAGATCACCACCTTCATCCACGCCGTGTTCACACCCATGGCCTCGGCCATCACGCCGCCGCCCTTGAGCGCGCGGATGGCACGTCCCGGGCGCGAGTTCAGCAGGTTCTGCATCGCCAGCACGGACACCAGCACCACGGCCCAGATCAGGTAGAACATCGAGCGGCCCGACTGCAGCTCGATGCCAAGGAACGACAGCACCGGGATGCCGTTCAGCCCGTCATACTTGCCGAGGAATTCCAGGTTGCCGAACAGGAAGAACAACGACAGGCCCCACGCGATCGTCGCCAGCGGCAGGTAATGCCCGGACATGCGCATCGTGATCAGCCCGATGACATAGGCCGAGGCCACCGTGATCACCAGCCCCACCAGCAGCCCGAACCACGGCGACAGCCCGAACTGCGTAGTCAGGTACGCGGTGCTGTACGCTCCCAGCCCCACGAATGCGGCCTGTCCAAACGAGGTCATGCCGCCCACGCCGGTCAGCAGCACCAGCCCGATCGCCACGATGCTGTACAGCCCGATGTAGTTGCCCAGCGTGATCCAGAATTCCGGCGTGGGCAGTACCGGCAGCAGCAGGAGCATCGCCAGCAGCAACCAGCAGGCGAGGCGCCGCGCGGCGATCGCGTTTGCACGCGTGCCGGGTACGCCAGCGACACGCTGGTCTTTGTTCGTCGCGATTTCCATGGATTATTCCTCCTCAGCCGGCTTGCTGACCACGGACCGCCACAGCAGCACCGGGATGATCAGCGTGAAGACAATGACCTCCTTGTAGGCGCTGGCCCAGAACGAGGAATAGGATTCGAGCAGCCCAACCAGCAGCGCGCCGGCCGCCGCCAGCGGATAGCTGACCAGCCCGCCGACAATGGCGCCGACAAAGCCTTTCAGGCCGATCAGGAAGCCGGACTCGTAGTACACGGTCGTCAGCGGTGAAATCAGGACCCCGCACAGCGCGCCGATCGCGGCGGCCAGCGTGAACGACAGCCGCCCCGCCTGCGTGGTGCCGATCCCAACCAGCCGGGCACCCAGCCGGTTGACCGCCGTGGCACGCAGTGCCTTGCCGGGAAGGGTCCGTTCGAAATAGAAGTAAAGTGCCGCGATCTGCAGGCCCGCCACGCCCACCACCCACAGGCTCTGGCCGGAGACGTTGATGGAGCCCAGTTCGAAAAACGCTTCGGAGAATGAAACGGTGCGCGAGCCCTCCGCGCCGAACATCACCAGGCCCAGCCCCACCAGCGCAAAGTGGACGCCGACCGAGACGATCAGCAGCACCAGCGTGCTGGCCTCGGCCAGCGGCTGGTAGGCGATTCGGTACAGCATCGGCCCGAGCGGGATAACGATCAGCAGCGTCAGCGCGACCTGCACCGCCATCGGCGCCCGCTGGCCGCCCCAGGCCTGCGCGGCCAGATGCACCGCAGCAGGAAACAGCAGGTACTTCACCGCCAACACGGCGATGCGGCGCGGCGCAGCCCGGCGCAAATCGCGGCTGCGCATCACGGCCACGGCATCGAAGATAAAGGTCAGCACGCCCATGCCGACCAGCAGCAGGCTGGTCTGCGGTGCATGCCCCGCCTGCATCGCGGCCAGCGTGAGCCCGCCATAGGCGACGAACTCGCCCTGCGGCAGGAAGATGACCCGCGTGACGGAAAACACCAGCACCAGGGCCAGCGCGAGTAGGCCGTACACCGCGCCTGAAGTGATGCCGTCCTGCGCCAGCAGGGCGGCGGTTGTGATATCCATGTTGTCTCCTCGTACCTCGGTCAGGCGCCCCGCACGGGCGCGCTGCAATCGAAAGCTGAGTCCTTCGGCGCCGTGCGGGCGCCCTGGACTTCTGGTGGTACTTCTTGCTGCCCGCGTGGCGGGCTATGGGGCAGGCCTGGGGTCGGTCACCGCCGTAATAAAGGCATCGCTGAGGAAGGCCCCGTCCGGCAAGGCGTGCTCGCGCGTGAAGGTTGCCCTGGCGGCGTCCACCATCAGCGGGTTGCCGCAGGCATAGACCTCCATGCCGCTCATGTCCGGGAAGTCATGCGCGACCGCTTCATGCACGAAGCCGCTGCGCCCTTGCCAGTCGGCATCCGGCTCGGACAGCACCGGAACAAAGCGGAGCCGCGCCGCGAGCGCCTCCCACTCCTGCGCCTCGTCGATCGCATACAAGTCCTCGCGTCTGCGGCCGCCCCAGTACAACACGGCGCCGCGTGCCTGCAGCGCCTGGCCGTGGGTCTTCATCAGGGAAGCGATCGGCGCGTAGCCGGTGCCGGACGCCAGCAGGATGACGGGCTTGTCGGTTTCGGAAAGCACGAAGGCACCGAAGGGGCCCTCCACCCGCAGCATGTCGCGGGGCTTCAGCGCCTGGTACACATGCGTCGAAAACCGCCCCTTGGGCAGCGCCCTGACATGCCATTCCATCGTCCCGCCGCCGTCCGGCGCGTTGGCCATGGAGTAGCTGCGGCGTGTGCCGTCGCGCAGCAGCACGTCGCAGTACTGCCCCGCCTTGAAATCGAAACCCGCATTAGGCGGCACCTGCAGCCGCACCACGGTCACGTCATGGCTGACCCGGTCCGCCGACAGCACGCGGGCGCCGGCCTGCACCACGCGACGTCCGGGCACCGCCGACACCTCCGGCGCCTCGATCACCACGTCGCCCTCGGGCCTGGCCATGCACGTCAGGCAGTGCCCTTCCGGCACGCCTTCAGGCTCGAAGCCCTCGGGATAGGAGACGGACCCGCTCCGGACCGGCGCGCAGCAGGCATGGCATTCTCCGCGCCGGCAACTGTGCTTCGGGAAGAAGCCCGCCCCCAGCGCCGTTTCCAGCACGGACTGGCCTGGCGCGCAGTCGAGCGTGACCCCGGCCGGCGCAAAGGTGATACGGTGTTCGGCCTGGGCCTTGACTTCGTCCGGCATGCCGGGACGCTCCAGGGTCTGTTCCTGCGACATAGGATTATCCGGCTGCGTTCTGTTGCGACTTCAGGTCGAGGGCCACGTCCACGATCATGTCTTCCTGGCCGCCGACCATACGGCGCCGGCCGAGCTCGACCAGGATGTCGACGGTCTTCAGACCATAGCGCTCCGCGGCCACTTCCGAATGACGCAGGAAGCTCGAGTACACCCCGGCGTAACCGAGCGCCAGCGTCTCGCGGTCCACGCGCACCGGGCGGTCCTGCAGCGGGCGCACCAGGTCGTCGGCGGCGTCCATCAGCTTGTACAGGTCGGTGCCGTGGTTCCAGCCCATGCGTTCGGCCGCGGCGATAAAGACTTCCAGCGGCGCATTGCCGGCCCCGGCACCCATGCCGGCCAGGCTGGCATCGATGCGGTTGCAGCCCTCTTCCACGGCAACCAGGGAGTTGGCCACACCCAGGCTCAGGTTGTGGTGGGCGTGCATGCCGGTGTGCGTGACGGGATCGAGCACGTCCTTGAACGCCCGGAAGCGGTCGCGCACGCCGTCCATGGTGAGGGCGCCGCCGGAGTCAACGACGTAGATGCAGGTTGCGCCGTAGCTTTCCATCAGCCTGGCCTGCTGCGCCAGCACCTGCGGCGTGGTCATGTGGCTCATCATCAGGAAGCCGACCGTGTCCATGCCGAGCTCGCGGGCGTACTCGATATGCTGGCGCGAGATGTCGGCTTCGGTGCAATGCGTCGCCACGCGCACGATGCGGGCGCCGGCGTCATAGGCGGCGCGCAGGTCGTGGATGGTGCCGATGCCCGGCAGCAGCAGCGTGGCCACCTTGGCGTGGGTGACGGTTTCCGCCACGGCGGCGATCCATTCCAGGTCGGTATGCGCGCCGAAGCCGTAGTTGAACGATGAACCTTGCAGGCCATCGCCGTGCGCCACCTCGATCGAATCGACGCGGGCTTCGTCCAGGGCCTTCGCGATCGCGCGGACCTGCGGAATGCTGTACTGGTGACGGATTGCGTGCGAGCCGTCGCGCAGCGTCACGTCGGAGATATAGAGCTTGGTTGCCATCTTGGTTTCCTGTCTGGACGGTCAAGCCGCGGCGGCGGCGGCAGCGATCTGGCGCTCGGCCAGTTTTTCGGCGGTGGCGAGCGCGGCGGAAGTCATGATGTCGAGGTTCCCCGCATAGGCCGGCAGGTAGTGCGCGGCGCCCTCCACCTCCAGGAACACCGTCGTCTTGAGGCCCGGCAGCTTGCCGACACCGGGGATGTTCAGCGGACGATCGGCGCCGTAGTGCTCGAACTGCACGCGCTGTTTCAGGCGGTAGCCGGGCACGTAGCGGTTGACCGCGGCCACCATCGCCTCGACGGCACGCTCCACGTTGTCGGTATCGGCGGGCTCGGAGAGGGTGTAGACGGTATCGCGCATCAGCAGCGGCGGCTCGGCGGGATTCAGCACGATGATGGCCTTGCCCTTGGTCGCGCCACCGACCACCTCCAGCGCGCGCGAGGTCGTTTCCGTGAATTCGTCGATATTGGCACGAGTGCCCGGGCCGGCCGACTTACTCGAGATCGAGGCCACGATCTCGGCGTAGTGCACCTTGGTCACGGCGGCGATCGCCGCCACCATGGGGATGGTTGCCTGGCCGCCGCAGGTGACCATATTGACGTTGGTCGCGTCCAGATGAGCCTCCAGGTTGACTACCGGCACGCAGTACGGGCCGATCGCGGCCGGCGTCAGGTCGATCATGCGGACGCCAGGCTTGGCCTCGCGCAGCAGCTTTTCGTTCTGCACATGCGCGCCGGCCGAGGTGGCGTCGAACACGATGTCGATATCGGCGAACTCCGGCATCGCCTTCAGCCCCGCGGCGCCGGTGGCGCACGTGGCCACGCCCATGCGCGCGGCGCGCGCCAGGCCATCCGAGGCGGGATCGATGCCGACCATGACTCCCATCTCGATATGCCGCCCATGGCGGAGAATCTTGATCATCAGGTCAGTGCCGATGTTGCCCGAGCCGATGATGGCGGCCTTCAGTTTTCGAGTCATGACTGCTTCCTTGTGTGTTCCTGTCCGGACGGTTCAGATTGGATAGATGACCGACGTGCAGCCGGAGTACAGCCGCTCGACGTCATCGGCGCGCAGCGTCAGCACGGCGCGCTGGTTGATGTAGCCCTTGTCGGTGATCTCGCCCTGCTCGATCGAGGGTGGCGTGGAAAGCAGCACCGCGCGGGCCGGCCGTTGCGAACTGCCGGCGCCCTTGCACAGACCGGCCAGAATCTCGCTGAGCACCTGCCGCACGGCCGGATGCTGTCCCAGGGACTTGCCGCACAGGCGGCCCTCGCCGTCGCCGGCCAGCGCACGCAGTGCCGGCGTGGGGAAGAGCAGCAGGCCGACCTCTCCCCGGTCATGGCCGGATACCACCGCATCCTGGGCATAGGGCGCCATCGCCGACACCGCCGCGATACGCAGCGTACCGACCGACACCCACGTGCCAGTGGTGAGCTTGAAGTCCTCGGATACGCGCCCGTCGAAGATGACGCCGGCGTTCGGGTCCGCCGGATCGGCAAGCTTGCCGGCATCTCCCATGCAATAGAACCCCTCTTCGTCGAAGGCCTCGCGTGTCTTAGCTTCGTCGCCGACATAGCCGGGAAAGATCGAGGGGCCCCGGACGCGCAGTTCGTACTTGTCCTGACACGGAGCGAACTTCAGTTCCACGCCAGGCACTGGCACGCCGATATTGCGAGTCTCCGTGGTCCGGAAGTGCGCGCTGGTGACAACCGGCGAGGTCTCGGTCGAGCCCCACTCGGTGGTGAAGAACAGCGGCACTTCACGGACCCTCGCCGCGACCGCGCGCAGGCGCTCCGCGCATTGCTGCGGCAGTGCGGCGGCAGCGAAGAACAGCATGTCCAGGCGTTCGAACAGCGCCCGGGCCAGCGATTCGTCGGCCTCCAGGTACGGCAGCAGCACGTCGTAGCCGCGCGGGACATTGAAGAACAGCGTGGGCCGGACTTCACGGATCCCCTTGAGGGTAGACTCGATCGCTCCCGGTGCCGGACGTCCGTTATCGAGATACAGCGTGCCGCCGTTGCGCAGCACCAGGTTGAAGTTGTGGTTGGCGCCGAAGGTATGGCTCCAGGGCAGCCAGTCGAGCACCACCGGCTGCGCCTTGTCGATAAAGGGCCAGCACTGCGCGATCATTTGCTGGTTGGCGCACAGCATGCGATGGGTGTTCGGCACCAGCTTGGGCACGCCGGTCGAACCGGATGTCAGCAGGATGCGGGCGACGGTATCCCCGCTGACCGCCGCGAAGGCTGCTTCGACGGCCGCGCCCGGCGTGGCGTCGAGCAGCCTGGCGAACGGCAGTGCATCGCCTTCCGCGCCGTGGGTGAAGACCACCGGACACCCCGGCTGCCACGCCGAGATTGCCGCGCAGTACTGGGTCCCATTCTCCGCATAGAGCAGGCCCGGCTGCAGCCGGTCCAGGATGGCGTGCAGCTTTCCGTGATCCTTGGCCACCACGGTATAGGCCGACGACACCACCGCGATGCGACGGCCGACGTGCATGGCACCCAGCGACAGCAATGCCAGGTTGACGCTGTTGTCCGACAGCGCCACCACCGGCGCATCCGCGGCGACACCGAGGTCCAGGATGGCCTGGCCGATACGGCGCACCGCGGCCAGGGCATCGCTGTAGCTGACGCGGCGCCAGCCTTCGCCCTGCCGCTCCGCCAGGAAGGTGCGGCTGCCGTCCTCCTGCGCCCAGTACTGCAGCCAGTCGCCGATGCAGCGCACGTAGGGCTGCAGCGGCTGGGTGGAGCGCATTACGAAGCTGCCGTCCTTGCGCCGGTCGATCGCGATATCGGGGGCGGCCAGCGCAACCGGAGTGGCTTCAGCCGGGCAGTCGCCCAGCAGGCGGGAAGCTACGGCATTCATTGGACGATCCTCCAGCCGCCATCCTGGACCCGGACCAGCACGCGGCTGGCGTTGTCATAGACGGTGTGCTCGGTCTTGCTGACGCTGATGACGCCATGCGTGGCCGGCAGGTTGGTCGTGCCTTCGATGGCGTCGCGCAGTGCCTGGCGGAACGCCGGCGTACCGGGCTGCGCGGTCTTGCCAGCCGTGGCGGCGGCCTTGTCCAGCAGCAAGTAGGCGTCATAGGCATAGCCGGCGAACAGGTCGCGCGAGCCGGCGCCGTACTTCGCCTCATAGCGGGTGACGAAGTCGGCGGCCACGGCCTTGCTCGGGTGCGACGCCGGCAACTGCTCGGCAACCAGCAGGGCACCGGCGGGCAGCACCACGCCATTGGCTGCCTTGCCGCCCACGCGCAGGAAGTCGTTATTGGCCACGCCGTGCGTCTGGTAGATGGCGCCCTTGAAGCCGCGCTCGCGCAGCGCCGTCATCGGCAGCGCTGCCGGCGTGCCGCTGCCGACGACCAGCACCGCGTCGGGCCGCGACGCCGCCACCTTGACCGACTGCCCGGCCACGGACTGGTCGGTGCGGGCAAAGCGCTCGGTCGCCACCAGCTTGATGCCGGCGGCCTCGATGCGCGGCTGGATGTCCTTCAGCCAGGCCTCGCCGTAGGAGTCGTTGTAGCCGATGAAGGCAAGCGAACCCACCTTCCGCTTGGCCATGTCGTCTAGCAGCGCGGCGGACATGACGCCCACCGGTTGCGGCAGCGAGAATGACCATGCGATCCAGCCCGGCTTGGGTACGAACGGGCTCAGCGCGATCGCGGGGGTCTTGCCCTCGGCGGCCACGGTGGCCACCGCGATGGAGGTCGGCACCGTGGAGGAGCCGATGATCGCGTCGACCTTGTCTTCCTCGATCAGCCGCCGCGCATTCTTCGATGCTGCCGCCGGATCGGTGCCGTCATCGAGCATTACATAGCGCACGGGCTTGCCGCCCAGCGTCTTCGGCAGCATGCCGAGCGCCTGCTTCTCGGGGATGCCCAGCGACGCGGCGGGGCCGGTCGCGGACAGCGTCACGCCGATGGTGATCTCGGCTGTCTGCGCCTGTGCCGCGCCGGAAAAATGGGTGAGCGCTGCCGAGGTGGCAAGCACGATGGCTGCCGCCTTGAAGATTGCCTGTTTCATGTTGTCTCCTACGTCCCGCTCTGCAAGGCGGGAACGGTGATCGCGATGGTCTGTTTACTCGGTCTGGCAGTCCACCCGTCCGAGCCCCTCCACTTCCAGCTGCAAACCCTCCCCTGCCCGGATCGGGAACATTGGCCCCAGCGCCCCGGAAAGCACTACGTCGCCAGCGCGCAGCGGCGCACCCACCTTCAGCATCGTCCTGGCCAGCCACCAGGCCGCATTCAGCGGGTGGCCCAGGCAGGCAGCGCCGCTGCCCTCCGAGCTCAGCTCGCCATTGCGCAGGAAGCGCATGCTGCATTCCGGCAGGGTCACGTCGCTCAGGCGCTTCGGATCCGCGCCCAGCACGTAGAGGCCGCAAGAGGCGTTGTCCGCGACGGTATCGACCAGCGTGATGCGCCAGTCCTGGATCGCGCTGTCGACGATCTCGATGGCAGGCAGGGCATATTCGATCGCGCTCAGGAAGCGGCCCCAGGTCAGGTCGCCTTCCAGATCCTTGCCCATGACGAAGGCCACCTCCCCTTCCGCCTTGGGCTGGATCAGCGTGGAGACGGGCACGGCCATGCCGCTGACGTACTCCATGTCGGCGAAGAGCACGCCGAAATCGGGCTGGTCGACGCCGAGCTGCTTCTGCACGGCCACCGAGGTCAGGCCGATCTTCTTGCCGCTGATGACGCGGCCCGCCGCCAGGGCACGCTGCGTGTTGATGTCGGCAACGGCATAGGCATCGTCAAGACCGGTGATGCCATACGACTCGGAAATGCGTGGGATCGGTGCGCGGTCTTGCCGGGCCTGGTGCAGCGCGTCGGCTGCCTGCTGGGTATGAGGGGCTGTCATCCTGTGTCTACCTTGTCGTTTGATTCCAGGGACGCCGCGCGTGCTCGCGTCTGTCCGTCCCGTTGCTGCACTTCAGGAAAAGTCAGGCCGGCGCCCGGCTCAGCGGATAGCGGTGCATCAGCGCCGCCGTGGCCGCCTGCTCGGCGCGCAGGCAGGCGACGTAGTCCGTCTCGAGCTCCGCCACCACCTCGGCCACGGTAGCCACCGAGCGCACCGCACCGACGCCATGCCCGGCGGACCAGACGTCCTTCCAGGCCTTGGGCGCGGCCACGATATCGCCGGAGAAATCGATCTTGCCTTCCGCCTTGATCTGATCCGGCGTAAAGCCAGCTGCCGCGAGCGTCGGCTTCAGCCAGTTGGCCGGCACGCCCGAGACCGCGCTGGACAGCGCAAGGTCCTCCATGCGGCTTGCCACGAGCAGGTCGCGGTATGGCTGCGGCACCATGCTTTCCGGCGTGGCGATCAGCCGCGTCCCGACCACCACGAAGTCGGCGCCGAGCAACTGTGCGGCACGGATATGCGCGCCGCTGGAGATGGCACCGGCCAGCCCGATCGGGCCGTCCCAGAACTCGCGCACCTCGGCGAGGAACGAGAACGGGTGGTATTGGCCGGTATGGCCGCCGGCACCGCTGGTCACCAGCACCAGGCCATCCACGCCGGCATCGATGGCCTTGCGCGCCAGCGCCGGCGAGATGACGTCGGCCATTACCAGGCCACCGTAGGCATGCACGCGGTCCAGCACCCGGCGCGGACTGCCGAGCGCGGTGGTGACGATGCCGGGGCGATAGCGCTCGACCAGCACCATCTCGGCCTCGAAGCGGTCGTAGCTGCTGTGCACGATCATGTTGAGCGCCCACGGAACCGTCGGGCAATCCTGTGCATGGTCGGCAATCCGTGCCAGCGCCTGGTCGAGCGCCTCGGTATTGCGCGCATTGGGGGCAGCAAAGGTGCCGACGATGCCGGCGCTCAGGCTGGCGCAGACCAGCTCCGGGCCGGAGACCAGGAACATCGGTGCTGCCATCACCGGCAGGCGGGCGCCGGCGAAGGTGGCGCGCAGCGAGGCGTGCGCGGAAGCGGAATGGGAGATGGGGGCGTTCATCGTTGTGTCAGTGATCAGTCGCGCGGGCGCCGCGCCGGGCGGCCGCGTACCTCCCAGCCGCCATCGCTCTGCAGGATGGCAGCCGTGGTGGCCGGCGAGTTGGTACGGGAAGCCAGCAGTACGTAGTGGCCGGCGTGGTCCTCCGGCTGCGCGATGAAGCCGAGCGGCACCGCGTCCGCCACGGCATCGCCGAAGCCGGGGATCTCGGAGAGCTTTGACCCTTGCTTGCCCAGCGACTCCGGTCCCTTCAAAGGGGTCACGGTGCCGCCCGGGGCCACGCCGTTGACGCGCACATCCGGCGCCAGTTCGTACGCGAGCTGTTTGATCAGCCCGACGCAGGCGTGCTTCGAGGCCACGTACGCCGGCCCTCCGCCGCCTGCATAGAAGGCCGCGTTGGACAGCGTGAAGATCATGCTGCCGCGGCTTTCGCGCAGCGCGGGCGCTGCCGCATAGGCGGCCAGCAGGTAGCCAAGGACATTGATGTCGAAGACTTCGCGGTAGGTATCGGCCACTTGCTGCCCGTCGGCAAACTTGCGCAGCGGCGCGAAGTAGTCCCACACCCCTGCATTGCCGACCAGCGTATCGAGCTTGCCGAATGCCTTGCGCGTATGGGTCACCGCCTCGGCGTTGGCCTCCGGCGAGCGCACGTCGCCAACCGTGACGGCCACGCGGTCGCCAAACTCTTTGCGCAGGCTGTCGGCGCCGCTTGCATTGCGCACCAGCGCGCCGATCCCCTTCGCGCCTTCATCCAGGAAGCGCCGCACCACCGCCCGTCCGATCCCGGAGTTTGCTCCGGTGACCAGCGCCACATCGTCATTTAGCCAGCCCATGGTCACAGGAAGGTGTTGAGGTTCTTGGACATGAACAGCGACTGTGTAATCACGATCTTGCGACGCGCGATCCGGAAGTCGCCATCCACTACGCGCAGCACATCTTCACGACGGCCCAGCAGGAGATCGTTGTCGGCTTCGCCGCGGCTGCGGTAGTTGACAAAGACCGAATGCACGATGAACTCGTCCTGCGCCGCGCCATGCAGTGCTTCGACGTTGCTGATCACATGCACGTGCCGGGTCGGCGGATCCTCGGCCCACGCCGAGGGCTGCTTGAAACGCGCCACCCGTCGTTCCAGGTCGAGGTGATTGTCATCGAAGAAGGCGCCCCGGCCCGGCGCATAGGCGCCCAGCTTGTCCGCGCGGCGGCGGTTCTCGATCGCCGGCATCCAGTAATGGATGTCGTCCGTCAGCAGCGCCAGCCATTGCTCCCAGGCTTCGCTGTCCAGCAGGCGCGCTTCCCGGAACAGGAACTGCTCGACGCGGTGGGCGGTCTCGCGATCCACCGGTTGTTCGCCCTTCACTGCTGGCAAGGATTGCGGCACCGCGCTCATGCGACCTCCTTGGCGCTGTTCTGGTAGGCGAAAGCGATGTCGTCCAGGCTGGCCTGGTCCCGCGCCGGCACTTCATCCCAGCTGCACGCGCGCATCAGGTCCAGCCAGCGCTGGTAGAACGCGCGGTGGTTGGCCTCGTTCACCTGGTTGCGGTAGACGTTGCCCGGCAGCCCGCTGTCGTCGAGACGCGTGCCGCGGCCCAGGCCCATGTACAGGTCCTGCTGGCGCGTGACGAAGCCCGCATTGGTGCGTGTCGAGAACTCGAAGTTCTCGCCATCATCCATCTCGAACACGCCCGACGGCGAGAAGGTCATCATGGTTCCCTTCAGCCAGCGGTCCTTGATGTCCTGCGGCGCGCTCTTGTTGACGATGGTCCAGGTGTGCAGTTCGATCTTGCCCGGGCCGCGCGGATGCCATACCCGGAAGGTGTTCTGCCCCGGCAGGAAAGACAGGTTCGGGAACACGCTGACCGAGGAGATCGAACCGATCATCTTGGAACGGAACTCGCCCAGGCGTTCGGCCACCTTCGGCTGGATGGTGTACAGGTACTTGCGGATTTCCTTGTCGCCCAGCGTCGCGGCGTTGCCGACCACGTCGAGGTTGAACTCCCAGCCGTGGCCGTTGAAGTTGACGTGGTAGGAATCTGGATCCTTGTAGACCTCGGCAACCGGTCCGCCCAGCATTGCGCGCGCGGCCGAGTCGTGCGTCCACAGCGCATGGTAGATATCGCCGATGAAGTTCTCGACCGGAACCTTCCAGTTGCAGTTGATCACCGACTTCACGCAGCCGCCGACAAACTCCGTGCCCTTTCCGTCCATGTCGAGCATCACGTCGAGGTAGTAGCGGAAGTCGCCCAGGTAAGACTCGAGCGAAGGCGCATCCGGGTCCATGTTGCCGAACACCAGGCCCTTGTAGGTCGCCACCTGTGCCACCGGGTGCAGGCCATGCTCGGCGCGATTCATGCCGCTGTCCTCGAACAGTTCCTGCCCGGCCATGCCGCGCAGCGCGCCGTCGATGCCAAAGGCCCAGCCGTGATAGTTGCAGACGAAGGTCCGGGCATTGCCGGCGTCGGTGAAGTTCAGCTTGTTGCCGCGATGCGGGCAGGTGTTGAGGAACGCCTTGACCGATCCGTCCTTCTGGCGCACGACGATGACGTTGTCTTCCGCCATGTAGGTGGTGACGTAATCGCCGGCCCTCGGGATCTGGGATTCATGCGCCAGGAACAGCCAGCTGCGCGCGAAGATCTTTTCCAGCTCCTGCTCGTAGATGCGGTGGTCCCAGTAAACGCGGCGCGACAGGCGGCCGACGTCAAGGTCGATCAGGCGATCCAGGCCGCTCAGCGGTTCGCTGACGGGGTCTTTCCGCAGGCGTTCGCAGTTGCCTGTGCAGTCGTGTGTCATGGCTCGCTTTCCTCAGATGGCCGACGTTGCGGCTTCGGACTCCTGCTCGAGGTCGGCGTAGATCTCGTCGCCGTCCTCGATCACCTTGTAGGTGCGCAGGTCCACCGTGCAGGGAAATGCCATGGCCTGGCCGGTGGGGATATGGAACTGCCCGTCATGCAGCGGGCAGGCAATCAGGTCGCCGTCGACGATCTCGCCGTCGGACAGCGAGGCGGTCGCATGCGTGCAGACATCGCTGGTGGCATAGAAGATGCCGTCGACGTTGTAGACCGCCAGCGGGCAGCCGTTGGTTTCGACCTTGCACACCTGGCCGGGCTCGAGCGCATCGCGCTTCAGGAGGAATACTTTCTTGCTCATCTCTGCTTTCCGTCTGCGTGCATTACTGCCGGTGCAGTTGCACGAAACCAAGGCCGGTCACCCATTCCGGCACGGCCTCGTAGGCGATCACCTCGCCGCGCGCGCCCTCGAGGGCGCCCATGGCGCAGGCCCAGTTGCGGATTTCCATGCCGCCATTGCCACCGTTGGCGAGGATGTATTCGTCGCTCAGCGCGGCCAGCGCATCCAGGTCGCCGCGCTCGGCGTAGTCCAGGATCTGGCGGTCGAAATCCGGGTTGACACGGCCCATTTCCGCGGTGCCCACCCAGTGGCTGATGCCGCCGCTGCCGATCACCGCCACGCGCTCGCTGGCGTCGAACGACTCCACCGCTTCGCGGATCTGCCGCCCCACTTCGATGGCCCGCGCGATCCGGATGTACGGATCCACGCCGGCAGCCAGGTAGACCGGGACCGTGCCGACCTTGCGGCCGGCTTCGCGCATCGGCTCGACCATCAGCTGGTTCGGGATGGCGATGGCGTGGTCGACCGTCAGGGCGCGGGCGACCGCCCAGTCAATGCCGCGCGCTCGACCGTCCCCCGCGATATGCGACGCCAGGCCTTCACTGTTCGGGATGACCCCGCGCTTCAGGCCCGGCATGGCGTCCAGCGGTCCGTCGACATCGCCCGTGGCGATCAGGTAACTCGGCAGGCAGGTCGTGCCGAACAGCATGTAGTGGTCGGCGCCCACCACGATGACGCTGGTCGGCTCCAGTTCAGCCAGGCGCCGGGCACAGGTGGCGAACGCCCCCCACATACGGTCCTGTACGGCCGGTGCCGGCGCCTGCGGCGCTACGAACATGACCGGGTCATGCGGCACCAGGAAGCCGCCTACGATTTGTCCCATCTCTGTTCACCTATTGCTTCAGGGCAGCGCTGTGGAGCGCCTCGGACGCGCCCACCGGGCGCAGCTTCTTCATGTAGGCGCGCATGTCGCGCTCGGGCGAGAGTTCCTGCCAGAACCCCATGGTCAGCATGGGGTTCACGCCGGCCTGCTGCAGCCCGAGCACGTCAAAGCCAGTCAGCATCGCGCGCTCGGCCTCGGTCAGCGCAAAGCGCTGCAGGAAGGCCTGCGGGTCTTCGCGGAAACGCTGCTTGGCGGACCGGTCCACGGTCAGCTGGTGCAGCACCCGCTCGAGTACGTTGCGGCTCATGGCGTCAGGCGATGAAGTCGGAGACCAGCTTGAGGAAGTCGGCGCGGCGCTCGGTCTGGACCCAGTGCCCGCAACGGCCGAACAGGTGCAGGTCGGCATTCGGGATGGCGCGCGCCAGCAGCTGGCCGCAGGCTGGCGGCACCACGCGGTCTTCGCGGCCGTGCAGCACCAGCGTGGGGGCCTCGATCCTGGACACCACATGCTCGGGGAAGCCCTTGACGAGGGTCGGGCCCTCCGCATTCGGCTGCGGGATCAGCTTGCGCAGCGCCTCCTGGGCGCCGGGACGCGCGCTGGCCTCATAACGCGACTGCACCATTTCCGGCGTGATGATCGACTGGTCATACGGGAACAGGCGCATGGTCTTTTCCATGTTTTCCAGCGACGGCTCGTATTCCCAGGCCGAGCGCAGCCCTGGGGTCTGCTCGAACTCGCCGGCCGGCGTGCCCAGCAGCACCAGCTTCTCGACCCGCTTCGGGTCGAACACCGCCAGGCCCAGCGACAACGCGCCGCCGAACGAGTTGCCCACGAACGAGGCGCGCTCGATATCCAGCGCGTCCATGATCCCGACCAGGTGGCTGACCCACAGCTTGATGTCGTATCTGGTGCCGTCCTTGAACTCGGTAAAGCCGAAGCCGGCGATGTCCGGCACGATCACGCGGAACGACTGCGCCAGCTCGTTCATCACGCCCTTCCAGTTGCCCCAGCCGGACACCCCCGGACCCGAACCGTGCAGCAAGAACAAAGGCTTGCCCGATCCCTGGTCGAAGTAATTGGTCTGGTGGCCAGCGGCAACCAGGGTCGAACCCACACCTCCAAACTTGCCCATCGCGTTTCTCCATACACATACGTATGTGTATGGTATGGAGTGAGTTGATCCAGGTCAAGAACGAATACAGGCAAAAAGCATGAGGGTTTACGCGCAATGCACCGGCTTGCCGACCATACACAAGTGCATTTCCACGCAGTAGTAGAATCGTGCACATTGCATATGGAGAACCTGATGACGAAAGCCACGCCAGGTGCGGCAGCCCCTGCGCGCAACCAACTGACGCCTGAGGACTGGATCAAGGCCGCCCGCAACCTGCTGGTGAGCCGGAGCGTGGACGCGGTCCGGGTGGAGGTCCTGTCAAAGGAACTTGCCGTCACGCGCGGCAGCTTCTACTGGCATTTCAAGGATCGCGACGACCTGCTGCGCCGGATGCTCGAATCCTGGCGCGACGAGGCCACGGAGCAGATCATCTATCGCTTTGAACGTCGCAACCTGACCCCGCGCGACCTGATCCGCGACCTGCTGTCGCTGCCGTTCCGGGGCGTGCCGGCGCAGGAGGCGGCGTCGACGGAACTGGCCATCCGCGCCTGGGCGCGCCGCGACGAGCGCGTGCGCCAGGTGCTGGACGAGGTCGATGCCAAGCGGCTCTCTTATATTTCCCAGTGCTTCAGCGCGTTGGGGTTCGGCATTGCCGAGGCGAGGGCACGGGCGTTTGCACTATACAGTTATGAACTGTCGGAGTCCCTGCTTTCGCACCAGGGTACCGACGAGCAGAAGGCGGAGCGCCGGGCGTTCATGGAGAAGCTGCTGCTGACGCCGAATTAACCGCACGCGGAAAAAAACGACCCGCTCGAAGGCGGGTCGCAAGGTCCAGGAGACCACTGAAGCGAAACCTCAGAACGAGCGCGGCATCCCCAGGATGTGCTCGCCGACGTAGGAAAGAATCAGGTTCGTCGAGATCGGCGCCACTTGGTAGAGGCGGGTTTCACGGAACTTGCGCTCGACGTCGTACTCCGCCGCGAAGCCAAAGCCGCCGTGATACTGCAGGCAGGCATTGGCCGCTTCCCACGACGCATCAGCCGCCAGCAACTTGGCCATGTTGGCTTCGGCGCCGCACGGCTGGTGCGCATCGAACAGCTTCGCCGCCTTGAATCGCATCAGGTTGGCCGCTTCCACGTTGACGAAGGCCTTGGCGATGGGGAACTGCACGCCCTGGTTCTGGCCGATCGGCCGGCCGAAGACGATGCGCTCGTTCACGTACTTGGTCACCTTGTCGATAAACCAGTAGCCGTCGCCGATGCACTCGGCGGCAATCAGCGTGCGCTCGGCGTTGAGCCCGTCGAGGATGTACTTGAAGCCCTTGCCTTCCTCGCCGATCAGGTTCTCCGCCGGGATTTCCAGGTTGTCGAAGAACAGCTCATTGGTCTCGTGGTTGACCATGTTGATGATGGGCTGGACCGTCAGGCCCTTGCCGATGGCCTCGCGCAGGTCGACCAGGAAGATCGACATGCCTTCCGACTTCTTCTTGCACTCGGCCAGCGGCGTGGTGCGGGCCAGCAGGATCATGAGGTCCGAATGCTGGACGCGCGAGATCCACACCTTCTGGCCGTTGACGACATACTTGTCGCCCTTGCGCACGGCGGTGGTCTTGATCTTGGTCGTGTCGGTGCCGGTGGTCGGCTCGGTCACGGCCATCGATTGCAGGCGCAGTTCGCCGCTGGCGATCTTGGGCAGGTACAGCTTCTTCTGTTCGGCCGAGCCATGGCGCAGCAGCGTGCCCATGTTGTACATCTGGCCGTGGCAGGCGCCCGAGTTACCGCCGGCACGGTTGATTTCTTCCATGATGACGGACGCCTGGGTCAGGCCCAGGCCCGAGCCGCCATACTCCTCCGGGATCAGCGCAGCCAGCCAGCCGGCGGCGGTCAGCGCATTCACGAACTCTTCAGGGTAGCCCCGGACCTCGTCAATCTTGCGGAAGTACTCCGACGAGAACTGGCCGCACAGATCGCGCACGGCTTCACGGATTTCCTGGTATTCATCGATTCTGTTCTGCACAGCCTTGTCTCCAAAAATCTTTGCGGGGTTAGTTCAGTTCAGCGGTCGCGCTCATCGCGAGGGCGCCATCTTCATGGCGGATCCACAGCTCGACGGTCTTGCCGTCCTCGCTGCGCTTGCCGCAGACGAAAATGCGCTGCGGCACGAAGGTCGGTCGCACGCCCCGGAACGAGAAGCTCTTGACCACTGCGTCCGGCAGGTTCTTGCGCACCAGTTCGAGCAGCAGCATCGCCTGCAGCGGGCCGTGGACGATCAGGTCCGGGTAGTGCTCGACCGCGGTTACGTATTGCTTGTCGTAATGGATGCGATGGCCGTTGAAAGTCAGCGCTGAGAAACGGAACAGCAGCACCGGGTCGGTCGCCACCTCGTGCACCCATTCTTCGCCAGTCGGCGCCGGCACCGGCTCCGGGGCGGGCGCGTTCGGCGTTGCGTTCTCGCGGTAGACGATGTCGTGTTCTTCGGTGACCGCCAGTCCGTTGCCGCCGTAGTACTTGTGCTCCACCGTCACAAAGGCCAGCGAGCCGCTGCGTCCGCTCTTGGCGCTGACATCGAGGATGCGCGACACCTTGGACGCGGCATCGCCGATGCGCAGCGGCTGGTGGAACCAGAGACGGCCGCCGGCCCACATGCGGCGCGGCAGCGGCACCGGCGGCAGGAAGCCGCCGCGGCTTGCATGACCGTCCGCACCGATTTCGGACTGCCGGTGCAGCGGCAGGAAATAGAGCCAGTGCCAGAGCGGCGCGATGGCGTCACCGCGAACGGGCGCCGGGTCATCGTAGTCAAGCGTCGCCGCGAGCGCCTTGACGGGAAACGCCGTGACCTCGTCCTGGCTTTCGGTCGTCTTCCCGACCCATTCTTTCAACTTCACAACGTCCATCGCGTCTCTCTGTGGTCTGATTGCCTGGGCTCCACTATGCACGGTGCCGCCGCCGCTTCCAATTCGAAAGTTCGGAACGAGCCATTCGCTTCGACAGAAAGCACTGGGACTGCCGCATATCCGAATGCAGTGTTCGGAATAAACGGATTTACTGCGCATCAAAGTGCAGCGAGCATCTGGGCACGACAGAGCGTTGAACTGCTTTCCATGCAAGTCCAGATTCGTTGCCGCAGCCGTGTGTCCCTGCATCGGCTCATCCCGGCCTTCCCTTTGCGGATTACCGCGTCCCGCGGACAGCACATACTCGCCGCGCGCGGCTTCTCACGCACCCTGCGCGAAGGCCAGACCGTCAGCATTCCCGCCTTCGCGTCCATCGACCTGCACCTGGCGGGCAGCCTGTTCAGCCCCAGCGCGTGCGACCTCGTGCTGGACGACGCCGCGGTGGACCTGCGCACCGTCATGAAGGTCGGGACAACGGCTCCCAAGGTCGAGTACCTGCGGGAACTGATCTCCGGGACCGTGTTCCACCACCCGCAGCAGGAGTGGAATGCGCGGGTGATGGCCAGCGCACTCCAGACCACACCGGACAGGATCCGCACCGCGCTGTTCCGGCAGGGAGCCGCCTTTACCCAGATCTGCCGGACGCAGCGTCTGATGCGGGCGCTGTTCGAGTCGATCCGGTGCAACCTGTCCGTGGCCGACCTGAAAGCGCGCGTGGGCTGGGCGGACAGCCAGGACCTGGAAGCGTCCTTCTACGACTGGTTCGGCGTCTCCCTGCAGACGGTTTCGCGCCTGCGGGAAGACAGCCTTTAGGGCCGCTAACGGACTATTGCAGCTCGATCAGCAACTGGCCGGCCCGAACCAGCGTACCGCGCTGGACCAGGATGCTCTTCACGACGCCACCGGCCTCGGCGACGACGCTGGTCTCCATCTTCATCGCCTCGATGGCTGCCAGCGTGTCGCCCTTGGCGACAGTCTGGCCCGGACTGACCCCCACCGAAATCACGCTGCCCTGCATCGGCGAGGCCACCTGCATCGGGTCATTCGCATTCGCCATGCGCTCAGCCTGGGCAGCCTTGCCTTCCTGGCGCTTCAATGCGCGGATCGGGCGCGGCTGGCCGTTGACATCGAAGTACATGCGCACGCCGCCTTGCGCATCCGCCTCGGCCTGGGCGTTCAGGCCTACGTACAGCGTCTTGCCCTTCTCGAGCTCGACCGCAATCTCCTGGCCGGCTTCCAGGCCATAGAAAAACACGGGCGTCGGCAGGATGGAGACATCGTCGTACTGCTCCTGGTGCGCGCAGAAATCCTTGAAGACTTTCGGATACATCAGCCAGGAGGCGAGGTCGTTGTCGGACAGGGACCGGCCAACCTCACCTTCCGCCTGCTTGCGGGCCCCTTCCAGGTCGACCGCCGGGATATGCGCGCCGGCCCTGCCCTCGATCGGCGCGGCGCCGCGCAGCAGCTTCTTCTGCAGCGCTTCAGGAAAGCCATCCGCCGGATAGCCCATCTCGCCCCGGCACATCGAGATGACGGAGTCCGGTACCGAGACCTCCTTGGCCGGGTCGAGGATATCGGCCGTCGACAGCTTGTTGGCGACCAGGTGCAGCGCCATGTCGCCCACGACCTTGGACGATGGCGTCACCTTGACGATGTCGCCGAACATCACATTGACGTCGGCATAGGCCTGCGCGACCTCTGGCCATTGCGACGCCAGCCCCAGCGAGCGCGCTTGCTCGCGCAGGTTGGTGTACTGGCCGCCCGGCATTTCATGCCGGTAGACGTCCGACGTGCCGGCGCACATGTCCGCCTCGAAGGGCTCGTAGTTCCTGCGCACGGACTCCCAGTAGGTGCAGAACGGCTGCAGGTCACGGTAGCCGACCGCGGGCTTGCGTGCGCTGTGCTCGAGCGCCGCGCAGATGGCGCCGAGGCTGGGCTGCGAAGTGAGCCCGCTCATCGAGTCCATGGCACCATCCACGGCGTCGACGCCGGCATCGACCGCCGCCAGCACGGAGGCCACCGAGGCACCGCTGGTATCGTGCGTATGGAAGTGGACCGGCAGGCCGACCTCCTCCTTCAACGCCTTCACCAGCGCGTGGACTGCCTGCGGGCGGCACACGCCGGCCATGTCCTTGAGGCCCAGGACGTGCACGCCTGCCTTCTCGAGCGCCTTGGCCAGTTCGACGTAGTAGCGGATGTCGTACTTGGCGCGCGAGCGGTCAAACAGATCGCCCGTATAGCAGATGGTGCCCTCGCACAGCGCCCCGGTGTCGAGCACCGCATCGATCGCCACGCGCATGTTCTCGACCCAGTTGAAGGAGTCGAACACGCGGAACAGGTCAACCCCGCTGGCGGCAGCCCGCTTGACGAAGTACTGGACCACGTTGTCCGCGTAGTTCGTATAGCCGACCGCGTTGGAGCCGCGCAGCAGCATCTGGAACAGGATATTGGGGACGGCCTCGCGCAGCGCTTCCAGCCTTTGCCACGGATCTTCCTTCAGGAACCGCATCGCCACGTCGAAAGTGGCCCCGCCCCAGCACTCCATCGAGAACAGGCCCGGCAACTGCCGCGCGTAGTACGGAGCGATGGCGGTCATGTCGCCGGTCCGCATCCGAGTCGCCAGCAGCGACTGGTGGGCGTCGCGCATGGTGGTGTCGGTCAGCAGGACGGCCTTGCTCGCCTTCATCCATTCGGCAAACGCCCGCGGTCCGATGTTCGACAGCCGCGTACGCGTGCCTTCCGGAACCACGGCGGCAGGGTCGGTAGCCGGCAGCGGATGCGACAGCACGATCCGGGAGGGCGCGGCGCGCCCCTTGACGTCCGGGTTGCCGTTGACATTGGCGTCGGCGATAAAGTTCAGCAGCTTGGTCGCCCGGTCCCGGCGCTGGCGGAAGTTGAACAGCTCGGGCGTGTTGTCGATAAAGCGCGTGGTACAGCGCCCCGAGCGGAATTCCTCGTGCTCGATCACGTTCTCGAGGAAGGCCAGGTTGGTGGCCACGCCGCGAACGCGGAACTCGCGCAACGCGCGGCTCATACGCTCGTTGGCCTCGCCGGCATCGCGCCCCTTGCACGTCACCTTGACCAGCAACGAGTCGTAGTAAGGCGTCACCACGGCCCCGGTATAGGCGGTGCCGGCGTCCAACCGGATGCCGAAACCGGCGGCGCTGCGATAGGCGGTCACCTTGCCGTGGTCCGGCGCGAAGCCGTTCTCCGGATCTTCAGTGGTTACGCGGCACTGGACGGCGTGCCCGCGCAACCTGATCTCCTCCTGGCGTGGCACGGACGAAGCGGCATCCCCGATCTGCGCGCCTTCCGTGATGCGGATCTGCGCCTTCACGATATCGACCCCGGTGACTTCCTCGGTCACCGTGTGCTCGACCTGGACGCGGGGATTGACTTCGATGAAGTAGAAATCCTCCGTGTCGGCGTCCATCAGGAACTCGACCGTACCCGCATGTGTGTACGAGACGGCCCTGGCGAGCTTGAGCGCTTCCCCGCACAGCGCCTGGCGCCTGACATCGTCCAAGTAAGGGGCCGGCGCCCGCTCGACCACCTTCTGGTTGCGCCGCTGCACCGAGCAATCGCGCTCAAACAGGTGGACGATATTGCCGTGGGTGTCGCCCAGGATCTGCACCTCGACATGCTTGGCCCGCGCAATGAACTTCTCGAGATAGACCTCGTCGTTGCCGAAGGCGGCCCTGGCTTCGCGCCGCGCCGCGGCAATGGCGTCCGCCAGGTCGGCTTCCTTGTGGATGGCGCGCATGCCGCGACCGCCACCGCCCCAACTCGCCTTGAGCATCAGCGGATAGCCGATCTCCGCTGCCAGCTTGCCGGCCTGCGCCAGGTCATTGGGGAGCGCACCGGTGGCGGGCACCACCGGCACTCCCACCCGCTGCGCCAGTTCGCGTGCGGCAACCTTGTTGCCCAGCTCCCGCATCACCTCGGGCTTCGGGCCGATAAACGCGATGCCTTCCTGCGCACAGCGCTCGGCGAAGTCCGGATTCTCGGAGAGGAAGCCGTAGCCCGGATGGATGGCATCCACGCCCGCCCCCTTGGCCACGCGCAGGATATCTTCGATATCGAGATACGCGTCGACGGGCTTCTTGCCCTGGCCGACCAGGTAGCTTTCGTCAGCCTTGAAGCGATGCTGCGCGAAGCGGTCCTGGTAGGAATAGATGGCGACGGTGCGGATGCCAAGCTCACTGGCTGCGCGCATCACGCGAATGGCGATCTCGCCTCGGTTGGCGATCAGGAGACTGCGGATTTTCTTCATCTTGCTTGTAGGAACCCAGGAATCTTGGAATTTACTCGCGCCTGTCAGGAGGTGCCTCGACCGGCTTGCCTCAGCAGGTCCGCAGCACGTGCGATCACGGGCGCGTCTACCATTTCGCCATCCAGCTGGAACGCACCGGGGCTCGACTTTGCGCCATCGATGACCCGCTGCGCCCACGCCAGTTGTGCTTCGGTAGGCCGGTATGCCGCGTTGACCTCCGCTACCTGCGCCGGATGGATGCAAAGCTTTGCGCCGAATCCCAGCCGGCGGCCACGGGTGCTGGCAGCGCGCAGTTCATCCACATCGGAGATGGAGACCGTTACCCCGTCCACCGGCGCGGCAATGCCCGCGGCCCGGGAGGCCAGGACCAGCATGGAGCGGAAGAAGAGCAGTTCCTGGTCGTCCCCTTCGATACCCAGTTCCGTGCGGAAATCCACGGTGCCGAAGATCAGGCGCTCGACGCCCGGCGCGGCGGCGATTTCCGCCACGTTGGTCATGCCGGCGGCAGTCTCGATCAGCGGCAGAACTTTGATTTCCGGCGGCAGGTGTTTCGCGACCTCGCCGATTTGCGCCGCGCTCTCCGCCTTGGGCAGCACGACGCCCTGCACGCCTGGCTTCAGGCAGGCGCGCACGTCATCCTCGAACCATTTCGTCTGCGTGGCGTTGATGCGGACCAGGCCGGTGCCGCCTGCGGCAAGGTAGTCCGCCAGCAGTTGCCTGGCGCGGTCCTTGTCGCTCTCAGAGACGGCATCCTCCAGGTCCAGGATGACGCGATCGGCGCCCGATGCATGGGCCTTGGCAAAGCGCTCCGGCCGGTTGGCGGGAACGAAGAGGTAGGAGCGGGCGATAGCGGTGGTGGTCATGGGAGCACTGTCTGGCAGATAGGCGAGCGCCTCCCCCGGCCTTCAGATGGCCGCGAAGAGGCGGAGCAGGGAACGGCCGCGGTCCGGCCGGGGGATCAGATGGCGCCTTCGGTGCGCAGGCGCGACACGTCGTCGGTGGTGTAGCCGAGTTCGCGCAGGATGTCTTCGCTGTGTTCGCCCAGGGCCGGGATGGCGTCCATGCGCGGGTCGAAGGCATTTGGCATGCCGGGCGGCAACAGTGCCGGAATCACGCCCACCGGCGACGAAACCGACGTCCACCGCTCGCGTGCCTTGAGCTGCGGGTGGTTCCAGACATCGCGCATGTCGTTCATGCGGGCGTTGGCGATCTGGGCGCGCTCCAGGCGCTCGACCACCTGGTCGATGGTCAGCGCGGAGAAGACATCGGTGATGATCTGCGTCAGCTCCTCGCGGCTCTTGGCGCGCAGGGAGTTGGTGACGAAGCGCGCGTCGGTGGCGAGCTCCGGCCGTTCCAGCACGACCCGGCAGAACGCCTCCCACTCGCGCTCGTTCTGCAGGCCGAGGATGATGGTCTTGCCATCGCCGGCCGTGAACGGGCCATAGGGGAAGATGGTCGCATGCGAGGCGCCGGCGCGCGGCGGCGGCGTGGCGCCGTCGAAGGCGTAGTAGAGGGGATAGCTCATCCACTCGACCATGCTTTCCAGCATCGATACGTCGATATGGGCGCCCTTGCCCGTCTTGCCGCGCTGCAGCAGGGCCGCCAGGATATTGGTGTACGCATACATGCCGGCGGCGATGTCCGCGATCGAGCAGCCTGCCTTGGACGGGCTCTCCGGCGTGCCGGTGATGGAGACGAAGCCGGACTCGGCCTGGATCAGCAGGTCATAGGCCTTCTTGTCCCGGTAGGGACCGTCGTTGCCATAGCCGGAGATATCGCAGACGACGATGCCGGGATAGCGCTGCGACAGAGCTTCGTAGGACAGGCCGAGGCGATCGGCGGCGCCCGGTGCCAGGTTCTGGACCAGCACGTCCGCCTTGTCCAGGATCTTCTGCAGGATGGCCGGCGCTTCCTGGTGTTTCAGGTCCAGCGCAAGGCTCTCCTTGGAGCGATTGGTCCAGGCGAAGTGCGACGACATGCCGTCCACTCTCTCGTCATAGCCGCGGGCAAAGTCGCCGACCTTGGGCCGTTCGATCTTGATCACGCGCGCGCCCAGGTCGGCGAGCTGGCGGGTACAGAACGGCGCAGCGATTGCATGCTCCAGGGAAACCACGGTAATGCCATCGAGGGGACGCATAACAGCCTTTTTCGAGAGAGGTAGCGTTCGAACTGCCTTTGCAGGAACAAACGACCGGGATTGGGTGCGCGACGCGAGTTCGCCTGCCAGCAAGTCTCCCAGCGCTTGGAGAGTCGGTAAATCTCGTTTTCTCGAAGCGGCCGTTCGTCTGCGGCGAAAGCACGGGCGTCCGGGACCGGCATGACCCGGTTTGCGACATATGTGACGCCTTGATACAGTTGAGGCAAGGAGCACATATGCATTTTGACTTTGCCGACCTCAGGCTGTTTGCACGCATTGCCGAGGAAGAAAACCTGTCGCGCGGGGCGAAGAAGGCATTTTTGTCGCCTGCCGCGGCCAGCGCACGACTCAAGGCCCTGGAGGACCAGCTAGGGACCCGCCTGTTCTATCGGGAGAGCAAGGGCCTCGCCCTGACCCCCGCCGGCGAGCGCCTGCTGCGGCATACCCGCGTGATCGAGCGCCAGTTCGAGCATGTCAAAAGCGAATTCGAGGAGTATTCCAAGGACACGGTCGGTCATATCCGCATCTTTGCAAACACCACCGCCGTCACCGAGTTCATGCCCGAGGTCCTGGCGCGCTTCATGGCAGAGCGCCCTGCCGTCACCGTCGACCTGCAGGAACGCCTGACGCGGGACATCATCCGCGGTGTCCTGGATGGCAGCGCGGATCTCGGCATCATCTCCGGGCCGCTGAATTCGGAAGGGCTGGAGGTCATCCATTTCAGTACGGACAAGCTCGTGCTGGCGACACCGGTCGGCCATCCCCTGACCAAGAAGCCAGAACTCTCCTTCGACGACACGCTCGACTACGAGCACGTCAGCCTGCATGAAGGCAGCACCCTGCACGCCTTTCTGACCGAACTGGTACGCGACCAACGGCGCAAGCTCCAGATCCGCATCCAGATCCGGAGCTTTGAAGCCATGTGCCGGATGATCGAGGCCGGCGTCGGCATTGGCGTGGTGCCGCTGTCGGCGGCGTTGCGTCACAAGCAGACGATGAAGATCGAAATCATCGAACTGCACGAACCGTGGGCGATCCGGGAGCGTGCGGTGATCGTGCGGGAACTGGAAGGGTTGCCTGGCTGCGCGAAGGCATTGATCGATGAACTGATCGAAGTGGCGCAGGCGGCGGGCGGGAGCCCGGCCGGACTCAATCTCTGATGTGCAGAATGGCTTCAATCTCCACCGTCATACCATGGGGTAAAGAGTTCACGCCCACGGCTGAGCGAGCATGCATTCCCTTTTCCCCAAATGCCTTGACGAGGATGTCCGAGCAGCCGTCAATGACCTTCGTGTGGCCGCGGAACGTTGTGCCCGCATGAACCATGCCCAATAGCTTGACCACCGCTTCGACGCGACTTAGTTCGCCAACGGCAAGCTTTATCGTTGCAAGCATGTTCAGCGCTGCAAGTTGAGCGTCGGCATACCCGGCAGGCACCTGCTCGTCTGAGTCGAGACGCCCCAATCGGTACGAATTGTCCGGTAACCGAGGGCCGTGCCCCGACAGGTAGAGGGTGTTTCCAAGCAATCGATACGGAATATAGGTACCGTTAGGCGGCAAGGCTACTGGAATCTCGAATCCTAGTTCCGCAAGTCTTTCTTCAGGTTTCATACAAAAAATCTCCGTTGGACTATCTGAAAGTAACGCGTCGCCTGCCTGTGGCAGCATAGCCTTGCACCGCCAGCAGCGCTCCCTAGCCTACTGGCGCCCGGTCAGCGCGCGTGCGAAGATGGCCGGGTCGACGTTCCCCCCTGAGCAAACGATCGCCACATTTTTACCGGCCAGGTCGACCTTCTTCTCGATTACTGCAGCCAGGCTCGCGGCCGCGCCGGGCTCGACCACAAGTTTCAGCAGGCGAAAGGCAGCAGATACTGCGCGCAGGGCCTCTTCGTCATTGACGCTGATGCCGGCGAGACGGTGTCGAAGAAGCACACTCAGTGGTTTGGTACCCACAACCGGGCCGGAAATTGCATCCATGACCGTCTTTGGAACCGAGGTATTTCTCTCAGGACTTCCGCTGACCAGCGAATGCGCCATCTTCTCAAAGCCTTGGGGCTCCACGATGTAACACTTAGCCTGCGGGTACTTGGCTGTTACCGCGGTGATGACCCCTGACGATAGCCCTCCACCACTGCAATTCACGAGCAACGCGTCGAGCGACACGCCGCGCTCCTCGAGTTGCTCACAAATCTCCAGGCCAACGGTGCCTTGCCCGGCCATGACATCAAAGTCGTCAAAGGGAGAAACGAATGTCATGCCCCTTTGCTCGATGATTTTGTCCGCGACGGCCTCGCGTTGCTGGGTCTGGGGGTCGTACAGTACGATCTCCGCGCCCCACCAGCGACAGCTATCGATTTTGATTGCAGGCGCTGTTTCCGGCAGCACGATTACCGCGGGACAGCCCACCAACCTGGCGGCCGCGGCAACACCCTGACCGTGGTTGCCGGCCGAGTACGTAACCACCCCACGTTCGAGGCGTCCGGCATCAAGCGAAAGTACCTTGTTCAGCGCCCCTCGGATCTTGAACGAGCCGGTCAGCTGAATCGGTTCCGCCTTGACAAACAAATTGCAACCCGCCGCCTCGTCAAGCATTGGCGTGCTCAGCAGCGGCGTCCGGACAATATGAAGGTTGATGCGGTCCGCAGCGCGGCGAATGTCGTCCAGGTCGAAGTTTTTCATTTCATTTCAGTTCGATGTGAAGCGCACTGACATGCGCAACCAGGCGCGGCTGATGTTGCCGCCAATGCGAATATCGTTCCCGCCAGTGACACCGGAAACGGGAGCTCCGCCTAGTGCTGCAGGATCTTGGAAAGAAAATCCTTCGCGCGCGGCGACCGAGTCTCGGCGTTGCCAAAGAATTCGTCCGTGGCGCAATCCTCGATTATTCTTCCACCATCCATGAAGATCACGCGGTCGCTCACCTTCCTGGCGAAGCCCATTTCGTGGGTCACGCACATCATGGTCATGCCTTCATTCGCCAGTTGCACCATGACGTCCAGCACTTCGCCTACCATCTCCGGGTCCAGCGCCGAAGTTGGCTCGTCAAACAGCATGACAGTCGGATCCATCGACAGCGCCCGGGCAATCGCGACGCGCTGCTGCTGCCCTCCCGACAGTTGTCCCGGATACTTGTCCTTGTGTGCAAGCAGCCCTACACGTTCCAGCATCTTCAGGCCCCGGCACTTCGCGTCAGCGCGATCACGGCCCAGGACTTTCACCTGGGCGAGCGTCAGATTCTCGGTCACGGAGAGATGCGGGAAGAGCTCAAAGTGCTGAAAGACCATGCCTACACCGGAGCGAACCCTGGGGAGGTTGGTTTTGGGATCGGTAATGGAGAAGCCATTGACGACGATATCGCCGCTCTGTACCGGTTCAAGGCCGTTGACCGTCTTGATCAACGTACTTTTTCCGGAGCCGGACGGCCCGCATACGACGACCACCTCTCCTTTGCTGATCCCCGTCGTGCAGTCCGTCAGCACTCGCGTGCTTCCGTACCATTTGCTAATGTTGTTGATACTGATCATGACGCGTCTCCTCAGCGAATGATTTGCACCTTTCTCTGCAGCCTTCTCACGAGCATGGACAGGGAAAGGCAGATAGCGAAATAAACAACCGTCGCTATCAGGTAGGTTTCTACCGGCCGGTTGAGGTTCTTTCCGACCACCTCGAACCCTTTGAGCAGATCATGCGCACCGATCGCATAAACCAGACTCGTGTCCTGAAACAGCACGATCGTCTGTGTCAGCAGCACAGGCAGCATGTTGCGGAAGGCCTGCGGCAGAACCACCTGGTGCATGGTCTGTGCATAGGTCATGCCCATCGCATATCCGGCAAACACCTGTCCCCGTGGCACACTTTGAATGCCCGCCCGCATGATCTCCGAGTAGTAAGCCGCTTCGAATGCGGTGAAGGTGATAATCGCAGAGAGCTCTGCACCAAGCGGTCGCTTCAAAAGCAGGGGTATCAGCAGGAAGAACCACAGGATCACCATCACCAGCGGCACGGATCTGAGCGTGTTGACGTAAGCGGCGGCCGGCACCTCCAGCCATCGCTTGCCGGACAATCGCATCAACGCGAGAATGGTTCCGAGTACGATCCCCCCGAGCATTGCGACCAGCGTGAGTTGCACTGAAAAATAGAGCCCTTTCAGCACGAATCCCGAAACGACGCTCCAGTTGAAGAAACTGAAATCCAGAGTATTCATTTGACTGCCCCCGGCATGCCAGGTACACGGACTTTGCGCTCGATAATGTGCGCAATGCGGTTGACGGCAAAGGCGGAGATGAAATACAAGCCGGTCACCGCCAGGTAGATCTCGATACCCCGGGCGGTTTCTTCCTGCGCCTGCATCGCGAACATTGTCAGTTCGGCGATGCTCACCGCGAATGCCACCGAAGAGTTCTTGATGATGCTCATCGACTCACTGGTAAGCGGCGGAATGATAATTCTCAGCGCCACCGGCAAGATGACGTAGCGATATGTCTGGACCGGGGTGAATCCCATTGCCAGGCCCGCATGGCGCTGGCCTCGCGGCAATGCCAGGATCCCCGCCTTTACCTGCTCCGCAACACGAGAGGAGGTATAAAGTCCCAGCGCCATGACCACCAGGAAAAAGCCAGGCACCGCGCGCAGGCTCGGGATAAGCCCGGGAATGACGTGGTACCAGAGGAAGATCTGAAGCAGCAGCGGAATATTGCGGAATACCTCGGTCCAGACATTGCCGAGCGCCACTACCGCACGATTGCCAGTGGTACGCAACACGCCCACGATGGCACCAACCAGCAACGCCAGAAACAGCGAGCACAGCGCAACGGAAAGCGTCCATCCCCAGGCCGACAGCATCCACTCCAGATACGTCTCGCCTCCGCCGGTGTCCTGAAGAAACACCTGCCAATCCCAATAATTACTCAACGATGTCTCCTTCCGCTACAGTTGCGAACTCACCTGCAGATGGCGTCCGGCGGTATGCTTCGCCGCCGGACGCCAATCGTTTCGCTCTCAGATGCCGCGGTTGTTGGGACTGCTATAGGTGTCCTTCAGCGCTTTCGACATTGGGAAATTCAGGTTGACTCCCGACGGAGGGACCGGGCGCGAGAACCACTTTGCATACAGCTCGTTGATCTCTCCGCTCTTCATGACGGCGCCGATGGTGTCATTGACCAATTCCTTGAAGGCCGGATCGTCCTTGCGGAACATCAAGCCATAGGGCTCATCCCGGAGTCTCTCGTCGAGTATCTTGTATTCATTCGGACTTGCCGAGGTCGCGATCAAACCGGCTAGCTGCACATCTTCCAGGATCATTGCGTTCGCACGGCCAGACGAAAGCAACAGGAACGCATCGGCAATGTCCTTGCCGTACAACTCCTGAAAGTCCTTCTTCTCGGTCCGCCGATAGCTACGAAGTAGCTGAATCGTGGTGGATCCGGTAACCGTGGCAACCGTCTTGCCTTCGAGCTGCGTCATCGAGCTGATTCCGGATTGCTTCTTGACGGCAACTGCAATGCTGCTGACGAAATGTGTAGGCGCGAACTCCACCTGTTGGGCACGTGCAGTGGTATTTGTGGTGGTACTGCACTCGAGATCGATCGTGCCGTTCTGCAGCAATGGGATCCTGTTGGTTGGCGTGACTATCGTGTACTGCACCTTAAGGTTCGGCATCTGCAGTTTCTTCTTGACTGCATCGACCACCTTTAGACACAGATCCGCCGAAAACCCGACCGGATTCGCGTCCGCGCTCGTCTTGTATGAAAACGGGAAGGACGCGTCTCTGGCACCCAACCCAATGACGCCGGACTCCTTGATCTTCTGCAAGGTGTCTTTGGATTGGGCCTGGATGGGGCTAGCGCAAAGCAACGAGCAAAGCGCGATCAAAGAGATAGGCAGTTTCATTTAGTGTCTCCTTATTTCTATACATATTTTCCACGTCGAACCGCACCAGCTCACCGGATGGTGAACGGATTGCCGGTGGCGGCCCCGGTGTTGATCCACACACTCTTGGTCTGCAGGTACGACTCGATCGCGGCGATGCCGTTTTCCCGGCCGAGGCCCGAGTCCTTGTACCCACCGAACGGCGACATGAAGCTGACGGCACGATAGGTGTTCACCCAGACCGTGCCCGCCTGGATCTTCTCCGACATACGGAAGGCCCGACCGATATCGGAGGTCCAGACCCCGGCGCCAAGCCCATAGCAACTGTCGTTGGCAATCGCGATGGCTTCGGCTTCGTCCCTGAACTTCAGGATGGACAGCACCGGCCCGAACACCTCCTCCTGCGCGATACGCATCTTCGGCGAGACCCTGGCGAAGATGGTCGGCTCGACAAACCATCCCTCGCCGCAGGACGCCGGCTTGCCGCCGAGCAGCAGTTCCGCGCCTTCGTCCTGTGCGATCTTGATATACGACAGCACCTTTTCATACTGCGCCGGCGTCGTGATGGGCCCCACCTGCGTGGAGGCATTCATCGGGTTGCCGAGCTTTGCCGTGCCGGCGAGCGCCAGCAGCTTCTCGACAAAGACATCGTGGATGTCTTCCTGCAGCAGCAGCCGTGAACCGGCGATACAGGTCTGGCCGCTCGCGGCAAAGATGCCGGAGACGGCGCCGTTGACGGCGTCATCCAGGTTGGAATCGTTGAAGACGATGTTCGGCGACTTGCCGCCGAGCTCCAGGCTCACGTGCTTGAACTGCGCCGCGCATTGCTGGTTGATGACGCGTCCGGTTGCGTCCGATCCGGTAAAGGTCACCTTCTTGACCAGCGGATGGGTTACCAGCGGCGAGCCGACCTCTGCGCCAAACCCGGTCACGACGTTGAATACGCCCGCGGGAAAGCCTGCTTCCTCGAACAGCAGCGCAAGCTCAAGCGCCGACACGGAGGTGAACTCCGACGGCTTCACCACCACGGAACATCCCGCCGCGAGAGCCGGCGCGATCTTCCACGCCAGCAGCATCAGCGGCGAGTTCCACGGCGTGATGGCCGCCACCACGCCCAGCGGCTCGCGCCGGGTGTAGTTGAAGTAGCCCTTCTTGTCCAGGGGAATGACCGTGCCTTCAATCTTGTCGGCCAGCCCCCCGAAGTAATAGAACCACTGCGGCAGGTACTTGAGCTGTGCGCCCATTTCCGCCAGCAGCTTGCCGTTGTCCTGCACCTCGAACTCGGCCAGCCGCTCGGCGTCCCTGGCAATCAGGTCGCCGAGTTTGCGCAGCAGCGCGCCACGCTGCGTTGCCGTCATCTCCGACCACGGGCCGGAGCGGAACGCCGCGTCGGCCGCCTGCACTGCGCGGTCGACATCCGCTTCGGTGCCGCGGGCCACTTCGGCCCAGGTCTTGCCGGTGTAGGGGTTCTGGGTTTCAAACCAGCGACCGTCGCTCGCATTGACGAAGGTGCCGTCGATGAACATTTGATACTGCTTCATGGCGCAGGGCTTTCCGGGTTCGGGTTGGCAGACTAGAACGGCGCGAAGCCGAGATGCTCGCGGAAACGGTTCTTGACGAAGGTGCCATCGCGCGGCGGCAGCGCCCGCTGCGGCTCGTCGGTCGAGATGTAGACCTGCGCAACGGTCATGCTGTCGGCCTTCCTGATGGCTTGTGCGAGCTTGCCCAGCTCATCGATATCGGAAATTTCGAGCGTCGTCGGCACGCCGACAGCCTTCGCCACCTGAGCCAGGTTGGTACCCAGGCTGGTGTGGCTCTGCTGCATGCCGGTCTCACCGAAGTGGCCGTTATCGAGAATCACGATGTTCAGGTTCTTCTGCTGTTGCGCCGCGGCCGTCGCCAGGCTGCCGATGCCCATCAGCTGCTCGCCGTCGCCGGTGATGGCAATCACGGTCTTCTCGGGCCGGGCGATGGCAAGGCCGAGCGCCAGCGAAGTCGAGCCGCCCATCGCGCCCCACAGGTAGAAGTTGCCGGGTCGGTCGCCGGCAGCAAACACGTCGTACGAAGGAGAACCGAGGCCCGATACCACGAGCGCGTCAGGAAATTGCGTCAGCAGTTCGGCAACGAACTTGCGGCGGTCGATGCCGGGCTTGGCGGCCTTGGAGGTAGAGGTAGTCATAGGATCAGCGCATCCACTTTTTGCGGCCGATAAGGCTCTGGGACAGGAGAACGGCAACGCGGTTGCCAGCGTCGAAGGCGGAAACCAGGCCGGCGTCGACCAGCTCGGCGGCTTCGTCCGGGGAGTTCACGCGATAGACCGTGATGCCCATCAGCTCCAGCGCGCGCTGGGTGGCCTGGCCCATCGGGTTCTGCCAGGGATTGAACTCGGCGTACTCGCCGCGCATGGTCACCAGGGTGAAGAACGGGAACTGGCAGCTCTCCAGCAGCGAGAACATGTTCACGCAGTTGCCGACGCCGCTGCTCTGCATCAGCAGCACGGCGCGGTCCCCGCCGAGCCAGGCGCCGCTGACGACGCCCACGCCTTCTTCTTCGGTGGTCAGCACCACGTCGCGGATTTCGGGATCCGCCTTGGCGCGTCGGATGACATGGGAGTGTCCGGCGTCGGGCACGTAGGCCACCTGGCGCACGCCGTTCTGTTTGAAGACCTGGAAGATGTCCTCTTGCCAGGCAAGGGGCTCAGAGTTGTTTGTCGTCATAGTCGCAAGTTAGGAAGGGGGACAACGAAGGGGACAACGTTTGCTATCATAGAGTTGACTAGCTAGCAGGCTGAAATACAATTAATTGATGCCTGCAATCACGAAGTTGAATGCCGGCCAGGGGCCTCTACAAATATGGACATCAAGCAGCTTCGCGCCCTGTTAGCGATCGCCGAGACCGGGAGCGCCACCAAGGCGGCCGAGCTCCTGCGCATCGTGCAGCCGGCGGTTTCCAGGCACGTGCGCCTGCTCGAGGAGGAGCTCGGCGTGGAACTGTTCGAGCGCGAGCGCCATGGCATGGTCCTGACCGAGGCCGGCCGCACCCTGGTCGAATACGGCCGCAGGGCGATGCAGGAGCTCGACCGCGCCAAGGCGGAGATCACTCCGGCAAGGGGCGCGATTACTGGCACGGCCGTCATTGGGCTTCTCCCCAGCACTTGTGAGTTATTGGCGGCGGAGCTGGTTGCCACGGTGAAAGCCAGGCATCCGCAACTGGTGGTGCGCATCAACGTGGGCTACGCAGGAAACCTGCTGCAATGGCTCGAGGCCGGCGATGTCCAGGTCGCCCTGCTCTACGACACCAAGAGCTCTCCCGGCCTGCAGGTCGAAGCACTGCTCGATGAACAGCTCTACCTGGTGGGGCCGGCCGGCACCCTTGCGCCAGGCGAGGAACAAACCGTCGAGCGCTTCCGCGACCTGCCGCTGATCCTGCCCAACGCCCCGCACGGGCTGCGCAGCGTGGTCGAGCATGCCTGCGCGGTCGCCGGCTTCAGCCCCACGATCGCCGTCGAGACCAACTCCCTGGCCGTGCAGAAGAACCTGGTGGCAAAGGGCTTCGGCCACACCGTGCTGCCGAGTTCCGCGGTGTCCGAGGAGATGGAGGACGGCATCCTTGCCGGCGCGCCGATCGTCTCGCCCAACCTCTCGCGCCGCATCGTGCTGGCGCACGCCGCCACGCGGCGGCTTACACCGGCGGCCGGCTTCGTTTCCGCGGAGCTGGTCGCGCTGATGAAGCGGCTGGTGGTCGACGGGGCATGGCCGGGGGCAACGTGGGTCAGCGCCTGACGCGGCGACGGCGTCGGTGAGTCAGTCAAGCTCGATGTTGGCGGCCTTGATGACCTCGGCCCACCGGCGCGTCTCGGCCTGGACAAATTTGGCCGCCTTGTCCGGGGTGGAATCGACGATGGGCTGCACGCCGATCTTTTCCATGCGCTGACGCACCTCAGGGTCCTTGACAGCCGTCTGCAAGGCAGCGCTCAGCTTTTCAATGACCGGGGCCGGTGTGCCCTTTGGCACCATCACCATATTCCACAGCGACGTTTCATAGTTCGCGTAGCCCGCTTCCTTCATCGTCGGCACGTCTGGCAGCACGCTGGAACGCGTGGCAGTCGTGACCGCGAGCGCCTTCAGGCGACCGGACTGAATCATGGGCGCAGCTGTCGACACTGCATCGGTAATGAACTGGACGTCGCCGGAAATCACCGACTGGATCGCCTGGCTGGCGCCACGGAACGGAACATGGGTGAGCTTCAGGTGCTCCTGGAACTGCAGCAACTCGACCGCCATATGGACGGCGCTACCCTTCCCTGCGGAACCGTAACTGTACTTGCCAGGATTTTTCTTGATGTCCTCGACCAGTTCCTTGGCCGTATTCGCCTTCACCGAAGGATTGACCGCCAGCACCATCGGCACCCCCGCCACCACGGATACCGGCACCAGCGCATTGACGGGGTCATACGGCAGCTTCTTGTAAAGCGTGGCGTTGATGGCGTGGGAACTGGTGCCGAACAACAGCGTGTAGCCATCCGCCGGGCTCTTGGCGACCACATCGGTCGCAATGGTGCCGCCGGCCCCTGCCTTGTTTTCCACCACGACCGACTGCCCGAGCAAGGCGCCGAGCTTGTTCGCCACGATGCGCGCCACCACGTCGGTGCTGCCGCCGGCGGCGAAGCCGACGACCATTCGGACGGGATGGTCAGGATAAGCAGCCTGGGCGTGCGCGCTGAACGAAATGAGCGCACCGATCCCCACTTGAGCCAGCAAGCGTTTCATGTCTCTTCCAGGTAGATATTTTGGTTGGGTGGCGCATTGCGCGTCGGCACCCTTTAAAACGATGGTAGCGAGCAACCGTGGCGACGGTGAAATAGAAAATTCCGCTGCTGCTATCAAGGGGTGGCATGCCTGGGGCTACTACTGCGGTGTTAACCCGAAGCGCCGCGCCGACGAAATCGCCGCGTAAACGCAAGTACGCCGCGCAGCCATCGCCGCGCGGCGTACATTCAAGGTCCAACGGAAGGGAAGCGCTGCCGCGCTACCGGCAGCAGGACGTCAGTCGGCTTCCACCTTCATGGTCTTCAGCAACGGCTGCCACTTGTCGCTTTCCGCCTTGAGCCAGGTCCGCAGTCCTTCCGGCGTCTGCTTGTCTACCGGCACGACCTCGGCACCCAGGTCGTCAAGCCGCTTGGCGACGGCAGGATCCTTCAATGCCTGCTGCAGCGCCTTGGTCAGTCTGGCGGTGACCGCGGGCGGCGTGCCCTTGGGCGCATAGATCCCGTGCCAGACCTTCATCGAGAAGCCCTTCAGGCCCCCTTCCTGCAGCGTCGGCGCATTGGGCAGCGCCTTGATGCGGCTCGGTGTCGTCACGCCATACAGCTTGACGCGGTTGGCGTTGATATGCGACAGCGTCGAGGTGGTCTGGTCGCACAACAGGTCCACCTGCCCGCCCAGCAAGGCCGTCAGCGCGGGGCCGGTGCCCTGGTAGGGAACGGAGGTCATCTTGACTTTGACTGCCTCCTCGAACAGCAGGCCGCATAGCTGCGAAACCGCGCCGAGGCCGGCATTGGCCAGCGAGACCTTCTCCTTGTTCTGCGACACGTACTTGATCAGCTCCGCCGCGTTTGCCGGCGGCAGGTCCTTGCGGCCCAGCAGCGTCATCGGCACATCCGCCACCTGCCCGATGTACTCGAAATCCTTCAGCGGGCTGTAGGACAGCTTCTTGTACAGCGCCGGCGCCGTCGCCATCCCGTTGTGGTGGATCAGGATCGTGTAGCCGTCAGGCTGCGCCCGCGCCACAAATGCGGCCGCCACCGTGCCGCCGGCGCCGAGTTTGTTTTCCACTACAACGCTCTGCCCCAGCTCCTTCGACATGGCCTGCCCCAGTGCCCTGGACACCACGTCGGTCGGGCCGCCGGCCGAGAACGGCACCACCAGCGTAATCGGCTTCGACGGATAAGCATCCGCTGCCAGCGCCCCCGCGGAAAACGCCAATCCGAGCGCCCCGCCCGTGATCCACTTCATACCGGCCAGCATGGCCTTACCCGCTTGAACGCGCATATATCCGTCTCCATGTCGCCGGCGCGTGCTTGCTGTGTCGCACCGGTCGGTTTATCAAACGGAGACTAGAGTGCGGCATAACTGCACCGGAGGGAATCCGGATTTATCGAATGGGTCATACGGCCCGGCCGAACGCAGGGCTGCGCCGCGAGGCCCAGGTTCGCGCGAGTCCAGCCCGCGGAGCCGCCGGCACGGCTTAGCTTGCGGCAGCCGCGAGATCGTGTGGACCACGCCGGAAATCGCAGACACGCTGGCTGACCTCTGCGATCACATCGAGTGCGCGGGTAAAGGCGTCGTTGCGGAACACCGCGGAGTACACCAGCGGCGGGGGCATCGGCTCGCTGCGCACGACGCGCAGCAGGCCCCTTTCAATATCCGGGGCGAAGTAGTCGAGAGCCAGCTGGCTGATGCCAAGGCCTTCGATGGTCAGTTCCCTGAGCACGGTCAGGCTGTTGGTCAAAAAGACCTTCCTGAACCGGAATCCATGTTCGCGGCGCCATGGGCCGTAGTAGGTATTTTTGGCGGAGCCGACCGACTGTTCCAGGACGGGATAGTCGGCAAACTCCTCCGGCTTCAGTGGCCTGTCCGGCAATGCCAGCCGCGGGCTTGCCATCCACAAGTCCTCCACGCGCCCCACCTCGACGGTCTTGTAGGCATCGCCCCAGAACGTCCCGGGCAGGATGGCCAGATCGATCTTGTTGGCCTCCAGGTCATCGAACAGGTTCATGCCGGCGTCCACGACCGGCTCTACCTGCAGCGCCGGATACCTGCGCTTGAGTTCCCGTATCAGTTCCGTCAGCCAGGTCAGGGCAATCAGCTCGGTGACGCCGATGCGGTACGTCCCCGCGACCTCGTCCGCCTGCCCCACTTCGGCCGCGATCCGCTCCCTGAGGCGCATCGCGTCCTGCGCAAGGATCAACAGTCGCGAACCCGCGTGGGTTGGTACCAGGCCTTTTGGCATGCGGTGGACAAGCTGCACGCCCAGCGCCTGTTCGAGTTCGTTGATCCGCTTTGACATCGCGGACTGCGTGGTATGGAGCTTGGTGGCTGCAGCGCTGAACGAGGCGAGCGTTACGCTGAAGTAGAACGCCTCGAGCTGCTTGAACGTCACATTCATGATGGTGGATGGGGCTGAATCAACCTTCCCTATTCTCGCACCTGGAGGGCGCAACCCACGAAAAAAAGGAATACCTCAGCCATCCAATTCCTCGTTTGTTGGACAGAAACCGATAGCAGATACTTTTTCGCAAGTTCAGCCCAACGCGAGTATCCATGCTTCATCTCACCGACCGCCTCAACAGAATCAAGCCTTCCCCGAGCTCCATGGCAGGGCAACTCGTGCGCGAGCTTCGTGCCGCCGGCCGCGACGTCATTGGCCTGACGGCGGGGGAACCCGATTTCGAAACACCGCTTCATATCCGGGAAGCCGCGTGGGAAGCAATGGTCGCAGGCAAGACACGCTATACCGACGTCGGCGGCACTGCCGATCTGCGCGAGGCTGTCGCGCGCAAGTTCAGGCGTGAGAACGGGCTGAGCTACAGCGCCAATGAGATCATCATCAGCACCGGCGCCAAGCAAGTGATTTTCAACGCGATCCTCTGCACCGTGCAGCAAGGCGACGAGGTCATTGTTCCCGCACCGTACTGGGTTTCGTATCCGGATATCACGCTGTTCGCAGGCGGCGTCCCGGTGTTCGCGCCCTGCAAGGCGGAGAACGGCTTCAAGCTGACGCCGGAGGAGCTCGAACGCGCCATCTCACCGCGGACCCGCTGGCTGATCCTGAATTCACCGAACAATCCGAGCGGTGCCGCATATTCCCGCGAAGAGTTGGTCGCGCTCGCCGCCGTGCTGGAGCGCCATCCCCATGTCTGGGTCATGACGGACGACATCTACGAGCACCTGATGTATGACGATTCCGGCTTTGATAATCATATAGCCGGCCTCCCCTCCGTTCGGGTCGAACGGCTGGCGTAGAGTCGAGATGCGAACACCGACGTGACGCACAGGAGGCCGGCATGAACAAGTTTAGTGGAATCGACCTGCACTCGAACAACAGTGTGGTTGTGGTCAGCGATGAAGCTGACCGGGTTATCTACCAGCGGCGGTTACCAAACGATCCGGTCCAGATCCGGACGGCCCTGGCGCCGCATCGTGACGAGCTGGTGGGGGTGGTAATCGAAGCCACGTTTAATTGGTACTGGCTGGTTGATGACCTGATGAAAGATGGCTACCAGGTGCATCTGGCGAACCCCGCAGCGATCAAGCAGTACGAGGGGCTGAAATATAGTGGGGACTTCGCGGATGCAGCCCATCTCGCACAACTGCTGCGTCTGGGGCTATTGCCAGAAGGCTACATTTATCCAGCAGAAGAACGTCCGGTGCGCGATCTCTCGCGCAAGCGCATGCAACTGGTGCAGTGTCGTACGGCCCAGATCCTCGCGATCGAGAACCTGTTCTCACGCCACACTGGTGGGCAGATGCGGGGTGAACAGGTCAAGCATCTGGATAAGACACAGGTCAGCGAATTCGGCTTTGCACCGGACGTAGCGCTCGCGATGAAGGCCAATCTGGCGGTGATGCAAACCTTGCAGGAGCAGATCGGAATCCTCGAGAAGCGTCTCATGGAGCGGGTGAAACTGCAACCCGACTACGTGTTGCTGAACTCGGTGCCTGGCATTGGTCCGGTTCTCGCAACCACGATCATGCTGGAAACCGGAACCATCTCGCGTTTCACCGAGGTTGGTGATTTCAGTTCGTACTGCCGCTGTGTGGACAGCCGGCGCGAAAGCAACAGCAGGAAGAAAGGCGAAGGCAACACAAAGAACGGCAACAAGTATCTGGCGTGGGCATTTGTCGAGGCGGCCAACTTCGCCATGCGTTCGTGCCCGGAAGCTAGACGCTTTTACGAGCGCAAGAAACGCGCACGTAACGGGATTATCGCGATCAAGGCGCTGGCGCACAAGCTGGCGCGCGCCTGCTATCACATGCTTCGGGAGCACAAGCCATTTGACGTAACCCGCTGCTTTGGCTAAAAGGCGGTGCAAGGGGAACGAGCCCGGTAACGTGACTGGTGAAAAGCCATGGTTTTGATTGGGTCCTCCCTTTGCCCCGCCTCCTGTTTGCAGATAGCCGGGTCGCCTAGACAATGAGCCACGCTTGACTGGCGTTGCGCAGGCAACAGCCACGGTTTTGAAACCCATTGGACCTTGTCTGGCACCAACGTTTCTCTGGGGCGGCACCGCCGCCAGGGTGATCGACAATTCATCGCCGATCGCTTGATCCCGATGGGTGTCTGGTGCGATCCGGTTCGCAACCAGCCGCGAGAAAACGGATGCGATACCGCCCCTGCAGGCAGCCGCGACAGGATAATGGAAGGAATTTCGCCAGATTGCCATGATGATGGTTATTTTCATCATCATGGCAATCTGGCGATGGGGAGGATTTGCACCTTGACTTCGGCCGGCTAATGGGTGTCACGATGGCGCAGGCCGCGCCCGTGCTGAAGGATCGCACGCTCACCATCAACGGCGTGTCCAAAGCCTATGCAATGACGGGCTGGCGGATCGGGTACGCCGGTGGCCCCGCCGCACTGGTCAAGGCAATGGTCAAGCTGCAATCCCAGAGCACATCCGGCGCGAACGCCGTTGCCCAGGCCGCCGCCGTCGCAGCCCTCGAAGGGCCCCAGGACTTTATCTCCGCCAACCGGGACATCTTCCGGGCGCGCCGGGATGCGGTGATCGAGGCCTTGGGCAAGATCGACGGCATCGCCTGTGAAGCGCCTGCAGGCGCGTTCTATGTCTTTGCCTCGTGCGAAGGGCTTTTCGGCTCGCGCACGCCGGACGGGCGAGTGATCCGCAACAGCGACGACTGGGTTTCCTGGGTGCTGGAATCGCAGAACCTCGCAGTCCTGCAGGGCTCCGCCTATGGCGTCGATTCCCACTTCCGACTGTCGTTCGCCACCAGCATGGACCAGCTGGCCGAAGGCGCGCGTCGAATCGACGCGGCCGCTGCAGCACTGATCCGATAAGTCCTTCCACAAATCCCACTTTCCGCCCCCGCCATGAACTCACTGCTGAAGCGTCTGCGCTCCCCGAGCGCCCTGCGAATCGTAGCGGCAAGCCTGTCGCTGCTTGCCACTGCCGCGCATTCCGAAGAGCCATATCCGTCCAAACCGGTTCGAATCCTTGTGGGCTTTTCTCCGGGCGGGTCGAACGATATCGTGGCCCGGTTGATCGCCCCCAGGCTGGCCGAGGCGCTGGGCAAGCAAGTCCTGATCGACAACCGGCCAGGCGCAGGCGGCAACATTGCCGCCGACACCATGCTGAAAGCGCCGGCGGATGGCCATACCCTGATGATCTGCACGACGGGGATGCTGTCGATCCAGCCCTTCCTGCAGAAGATGGCCTATGACCCGCAGACGGACATCATCCCCGTCTCCCTGATCGCCAATACGCCTTACATCGCCCTGGTCAATGCGTCCCTTCCCGTGCACAACGTCAAGGAGCTGGTCGCGTATGCCAAGGCAAACCCCGGGAAAGTGAACTTCGCTTCGTCGGGCAATGGCACCGCAGGCCATCTCGCGGGGGAAATGCTGAAGCTGCGCGCGGGCATCAACATCGTCCACGTCCCATACAAGGGCACCGGGCAAGCCATGACAGACCTGCTCGGCGGCCAGGTTTCGCTGATTTTCGACCAGCCGATCAGTTCCCTGCCCTATGCAAAATCCGGCAAGCTGCGGGTCCTTGGAGTGGCCGCGACGCAGCGGCTGAAATCGCTGCCTGATGTCCCCACGTTCGCTGAGGCGGGTGTCCCCGGCTTCGACCCGGTGGCATGGACAGGCCTGTGCGCTGCGAAAGGCACGCCCTCCAACGTGATCGCCCGCCTGCAACGCGAGATCCAGCAAGTCCTGCACCAGCCGGATATTGCACAGCGGCTGAGCCAGGACGGCATGGAGGTGGTAGCCAGTTCTTCAGAGAAGTTCCGGGAGTTCCTGATCACCGACAAGCGCAAGTGGTCGGGGGTCATCAAGGAAGCCAACGTTACGCTGAACTGAGAGGTCAGGCATGGAAACGAAAGACAAAGCTAACGATATCCAGCGTGACTTTGAGCGGGTCTCGCCTGAGCTGGTCGCGCAGGCTTCCCGGTTCGCGTCATCGATCCTCGCCGATGTTGCCGGCCGCAGAGGTGGCATGCATGGCCGCATCGCGCCGCTGGACAGCGGCAGCCGGTTCTGCGGCCCGGCGCTCACGGTCGAAGTGCGGCCCGGTGACAATCTGATGATTCATGCCGCAATGGCTATCTCCCGGCCGGGCGATGTCATCGTGGTGGACGGCAAGGGCGACCAGTCCTGCGCATTGATGGGTGCCATCATGGCAAACCAATGCAAGGCGATCGGCGTGGCTGCCGTCGTCCTGGATGCCGCGGCCCGCGATGCCGAAGAGATCCGCAAACTAGGGTTCCCGATGTATTCGGTGGGCACCAATCCGAACGGACCGACCAAGCTCGTGCCAGGCCGGGTGAACCACCCGATCCAATGCGGGGGCGTAACGGTCCATCCGGGCGATCTTGTTATCGGCGATGCGGATGGCGTCGTCGTGGTCCAACGCGAGCACGTAGCTGCCCTGCTCGCCAAGGCATCCGACAAGGTTGCCGCGGAACGCAACCGCATCGACGGCATCCGCTCCGGCAAGGCGCTACGCCCATCGTGGCTGGACGCATCGCTGCAGGCAGCAGGCGTGCTCAAGGCTGGAGAAAGTCTCTCATAAGCACGCAATGAGGTGGCGGCGGAAGTCCTGCCAGCTTTCATACGGCTGACGTCTAGCGCGCGATCACGCGGCGAGTTCCGAGGCCTTGATCACCCCGGGCGCATGCTTGCGGGCGAGCCGCACCAGGCTCTCTCCTTCGAAAGCCGGCCGCCACGCTTCGAATTCAGTCACGTGGATAAAGTCAAGGCCAGTGTCCGCCAGCGTTCCGAACACCGCTTCGGCGCCGGCCTCCGCTTCGGTCCGCACTACGGCGCGCCCCGGCGCCTTGTCTGCCTGTGCCTCGCACCAAAATCGCAGCACTGCCGGGCAATGTCCGCAACGGCATAGCCGAGTGCCGCCTGGTGTTGCTTCAGGAACACTGCAAAGTAGGTAATGCCCGGCGCAGGCGGGTCGGTGCGCACGTGCTGGAGGCGCTTCTGCCTGATCTCCTGTTCGAACAAGTGCAGAGGCACGCAGCTCACCCCCATGCCGGCTTCCACGAGACCGGCGAGCGCGACCAGGCTGTTGCTGCCTGACACGCGATGGGGCTGGATACCAGCCTGCGCAAACAAGGTCTCGCAAAGCGCCGTAAGGCCGGAGCCCGCGTCCTGCTCGATCAGCGGCAGTGCCGCGAGGTCCTGCAGCGAGATGACCGCATTGCCATCGAAAGCGCCGCTCGGACAAATCCACCCGAACGGCACGGATTGCAGCCTGACCGACGCCATGGCCGGCACGATATAGGCTTCTGGCAGCACCGCCAGATCCAGTCGTCCATCCAGCACCTTGTCGCGCAGCGAGGCGGACAGGTCGACGTCCGGCTGCAGCGTGACCTGCGGATACACGCCGTTGAGCCTTCGCACCAGGCCCGGGAACCACGTCAGCGCGACGAGTTCCGTAATGCCGATGTGCAGGACGCGAGCGACGTGCTTCGCGGACGCCTTGACCTCCTCCAGGCGCGCGGTTGCCGCAAGGAAGTTCTCGCACAGCTCGAGCAGTTCCTGCCCTTTCGGTGTCAGCGCGGCTTTCCTGCCTGAGCTGTCGAACAATGGCGCCGCCGAGATCCGCTCCAGTTCCTGCAGGCGCTTGGTTGCCGCCGATTGCGTCACGTGCAGCTTGGACGCCGCCCGTTGCACGGTTCCCAGCTTCGCGACCCAGTAGAACGCTTCCACTTGCTTGATGGTGATCATGCAGCAGCCTCTCTCACCGTTCGATGTCCCTGACGGGTGCGTGATAGGAATGCTCGAAGTCGCAAGTGCTGCGCGCGAGTTCGACCACGCTGCGCAGGAATGGCATCGCCACATCGGAGCGAATCAACGTCACGTAGCGCACGCGCGGCAGCTTCGGCGTGACGTTCAGCTCCACCAGCTGCCCTGACTCCAGCAGGTTCCCGATCACCGAGCGGGGCAGGTACGCCACGCCGAGCCCCGAGGCGGCAATGCCGACCAGCGCGACCAGGCTGTTGCTTGAGATGGTATTGCGCGGCACCACGCCGTGCCGTCGCAGCCATTCGCCGATCAGGATGCCGGAGCCCGACAGGTTGCCCTGCGTAAGCAACGTGTATTCGCTCATACGGGACAAGGACATGCGGCCCATACCAGGTCGCAAGCCCGGCGTGCAGAACCACTCGTTCTGTACCTCGGCCAGCTTATCCTTCACATAGCCCGTGGTAGCAAACGCGTCCGGGAGGATAGCGAGGTCAAGTTGCCCGGCCTGCAGCCGCTCGCGCAAATGCACGCTGTAGTCGACTTCCGGCTCGATCGTGACGCGCGGATATGCCGCCTGGATGGCCTCCAGCAACCTCGGCAGCCAGGTCAGCGCCGTCAGCTCGGTCACGCCGAGGCGTAGCTTGCGGGTCAGCACCTCCTTGCTGGCGATCCGCTCCAGCAGCAGGTCGCGCTGCATCAGCACGGCCTTGGCCCGGTTGAGCACCTCCACGCCTTCCACCGTGAGCCGCACCGTGCGTCCGGCGCGGTCCAGCAGCGGATAGCCGAAATCCTCTTCGAAGTCGCGGATGTGCCGGGACACCGCCGAATGGACCACACCGAGGCGCCGTGCGGCCGCCTCCACCGAACCCGTGTCCGCAATCGCAGCCAGGGCCTCCAGTTGCTTGAGCGTCGTCATGGCCTTAGGGGTAACCCCATCGTTCCGTCACAATTTTGAATGAGATAGCGCCTGAAAATGTCGCTTTAACTAATTATATCCATCTGCAAGAATCGTTTTCACGTTGCGCAACCGGACCTGCGCACCTGACGACGAAGACCCACAGACACTGCCCCTGGAGAAACCATGAAGTCCATCATCAAAGCGAGCTTTGCCGTACTGGCCTGTGCCGCGGCCATGGCCGCACCTGCCCACGCCGACCAGTTGGCCGACATCAAATCCCGGGGCACGCTGGTCTGCGGCGTGCTCAGCAACCTGGAGCCGTTCGGCTTCCAGGACCCGTCCACCCGCGAACTGGCCGGCTACGACGTCGACTTCTGCAAGGCCATCGCCAAATCGCTGGGCGTGAAGCCCGAGCTGAAAGTGATATCGCTCGAAGCGCGCATCCCCGAGCTAAGCCAGGGTCGCGTGGACCTGCTGGCCGCGGTGCTCGGCTATACGCCGGCGCGCGCCGAGCAGATTGCCTTCTCCGACAGCTACTTCGTCAGCGAGCAGAAGCTGGCGGTCAAGGCCAGTGGCGCGTTCAAGCAGCGCGATGACCTCGCCGGCAAGCGGATCAGCACGATCAAGGGATCGAGCACGCAGAACTTCGTACAAAAGGTACTGCCGTCGGCCCAGCTCGTCAGCTACGACGACGCTCCGTCCGCGTTCATGGCACTGGTGCAAGGCAAGGTCGATGGCTTCGGCCTGTCGGAGTCGATGCTGCGCCGCTTCATCGCCAAGCTGGGACCGTCCGGAAATATCCAGGTGATCACCCCCGCCCTGGGGCAGGAAGCCTGGGGCCTGGGCCTCAAGAAGGGCGAGCCGGCCCTGGAAAAGGCCGTCAACACCGCACTGGCCGATATGGAGAAGTCCGGCGAAGCGCAGCAGATCTTCGACAAGTGGCTGGGACCCAAGACCTTGTTCCAGATGAAGCGGGAGTTCCGCATCCAGCCGATCAAGGGCTGAGAACACAAAGGCGGGGCCGTATCGGCTGATATGGGCCCCGCTCCAGGAGCAAGCCATGTTTTCCCACTTCAACTTCACCGCGATCCTGGCCGCGCCATACGGCGAGCAGTTGCTCAAGGGCCTGCAGCTGACCGCGTGGCTCACCATCTCGAGCTGGACGCTTGCCTTCGTGCTGGGCACCGTGCTCGCCACCGTCCGCGTCTCCGGCAACCCCGTCGCCGAACGCTTCGTGGCCGGCTACGTCGCCTACCACCAGAACGTGCCGATGCTGGTCCATATCCTGCTGTGGTACTTCGGCATCCCGACGCTGCTGCCCGAAGCGGCCCAGAACTGGGCCAACGCCAACGGCGGCGAGATGATCTTCGCCAGCATCGCCATCGGCCTGTGCATGGCCGCCTACTTCTCCGAGGACATTCGCAGCGGGCTGCGTTCCATCCCGTTCGGGCAGCACGAGGCCTCGCGTTCGCTCGGCCTGAGCTACCTGGGCTCGATGCGCCACGTGATCCTGCCGCAGGCCTTCCGCATCGCGCTGCCGCCCTTTATCAACCACACCGTGCTGCTGTTCAAGAACACCAGCCTGGCGATGGCGGTGGGCGCGGCGGAGATGACCTATGCCGTGCGCGAAGTCGAGAACCACACCTTCCGCACGTTCGAGGCCTACATGCTGGCCACCGCGTTCTACCTGGCGGTGTCCCTCGGCCTGATGGCGATCGGCGCGGCGATGGCCCAACGCACGCGCATTCCGGCGAGATAAACCATGATCGATATTCTTCGCGACAACTGGCACCTGCTGCTGCTCGGCCAATACCCCAACGGACCGCTCGGCGGCCTGGCCCTGACGCTGTTGCTGTCGGTGCTGGGACTGGTGCTCTCGTTCCCGATCAGCCTCCTGCTGGCGGTGGCGCGGGTCTCGCCCTGGAAGGTGTTCCGGGTGCCCGCCACGGTACTGGTCTACATCGTCCGCGGCGTGCCGCTGGTCATGCTGATCTTCTGGAGCTACTTCCTGGTGCCACTGCTGCTCGGCCACAGCGTGACGGGCTTCACCACGCTGCTGTGCACGCTGGTGATCTACGAGGCAGCCTATCTCTCCGAAGTGATCCGCGCCGGCATCGAGGCGCTGCCGCGCGGCCAGACCGAAGCGGCCCGCGCGCTCGGGCTGAGCCATGCCCAAACGATGACGAAGGTGATCCTGCCGCAGGCGCTCTACAACATGATCCCGAGCATCGTCAGCCAGTTCGTGTCGACCATCAAGGAGACCTCGCTCGGCTATGTCATCAGCGTGCAGGAGCTGACCTTCTCCGCCAACCAAGTGAACACCAACCTGCTGACGCGGCCGTTCGAAGTCTTCCTGATCCTGGCCCTGACCTATTTCGCAGTCTGCTTCTGCCTGACCCAGCTGGCGCACGCCCTGGAGCGTCGCGTCACACGCAGAAGGAGTGGAAAGACCAGCGGCAAGACCGCCCCCGCACGGAGCATTCAAAATGATTCAGTTCTCCAAAGTCAATAAGTGGTATGGCGACTATCACGCCCTCGTGGACGTGACCGCTGAAGTCGGCCGCGGCCAGGTCGTGGTGGTGTGCGGCCCCTCGGGGTCGGGCAAGTCGACGCTGATCCGCACGGTAAACCGCCTGGAAGACATCCAGAACGGCACCATCCGGCTCGACAACCAGGACATCCACTCGCCGGCGCTGAACCTGAACAAGTTCCGCAGCCACGTTGGGTTCGTGTTCCAGCAGTTCAACCTGTTTCCGCACCTGTCCGCGCTCGACAACGTCTGCCTGGCGCCGGTCAAAGTCGCGGCGAAGAGCAAGAGCGAGGCAAAAAGCAAGGCCATGTCGCTGCTTGAGCGCGTCGGCCTGGCACACAAGGCGGAGGCCTACCCACAGCAGCTCTCCGGAGGCCAGCAACAGCGCGTTGCGATTGCGCGGGCGCTGGCGATGGACCCGCCGGTGATGCTGTTCGACGAGCCGACCAGCGCGCTCGACCCTGAAATGGTCGGCGAAGTGCTGAACGTGATGAAGGGGCTGGCCAAGGACGGCATGACCATGGTCTGCGTCACGCACGAGATGAACTTCGCGCGGGAAGTCGCCGATCGCGTCTGGTTCATGGACAAGGGCGCGATCCTGGAGGAAGCGTCGCCGGTTGACTTCTTTGCCTCGCCCCAGCATCCGCGGGCGCGCGCCTTCCTCTCTGACCTGCGCTCGCATTGAGGACGCACCGGATCATGGAACACAATAATGCGCCGGGCTCCGCCATCGTGGTCGGCGCCGGGATCGTCGGACTCTCCATCGCCTTGCGGCTGCGCATGGATGGGCATCCGGTCACGGTCATCGATAACAACGCGCCGATGTCCGGAGTCTCGTCCGGCAACGCCGGCTATCTGTCGGAAGCGAACATCTTTCCGCCGGCGACACCGGACCTGCTGCGCAGGCTGCCACGGCTGCTGCTCGACAAGGACGGTCCGCTGGTCGTGCAGCCGCGTTATGCGCTGCGGCTGTTGCCGTGGGCGTGGCGCGCCGTGGCAGCGCTGCGGCCGCAACCGTACCAGGCCGTGCTGTCGAACATGGCAGCGCTCACGGGCCAGGCCATCGCGGCTTTCGACGAACTGACGCGGGAGGCATCGGCGCAGCATCTTGTCAGCCGTGACGGCGGACTGGTCGCGTTCCGAAGCGAAGCTGCCCTGGATGCGAAATGCCGCGCCCTGCCCGTGTGGAACAGCTATGGCCTCGCTGCGGAACGCGTGTCGGCTGCCAGCGTTCGGGAGCTTGAGCCAGCGCTGTGCCAGGACATCGCAGGCGGGATCTTCTACCCGAACGCCGGGCGCTGCAGCAACCCGCGCGCCCTGGGCGAGCACTACGCCCGGCGGCTGGTTGAGCTGGGCGGCGCGATCCTGCGCGATGAAGTGCGCGCTGTCCGCCAGGCGGCTCCGGGTCGTGCGGAAGTGGTCACCGCACACGGAACCCATTCCGCCGCGAGCGTCGTGGTGGCAGCGGGCTACCGGTCGGGACCTTTGCTGGCCGAGCTCGGCTATCGGGTACCGCTGGCGGCGGAGCGCGGCTATCACCTGATGCTGCCGGACGCGGGCATCTCGCTGCGCCGCCCGGTCGTTTTCGGCGAACCCTACTTCGCTGCAACGCCGATGGACGAAGGACTGAGGCTGGCCGGCACTGCCGAATTCGCTCATGCCGACGCAAAGCCGGATATGCGTCGCGCCACAATGCTGCTCCGGCTTGCCCGCGCATACCTCCCCGGCATTCGCGGCACCGTCGCCAGGCCGTGGATGGGCGTGCGCCCGTCCTTTCCGGACGGCATGCCCGCGATCGGCCGCGTCGGCCACGCCCCGTCCGTGTTCTATGCCTTCGGCCATGCCCATAGCGGCCTCACGACCTCGGCGATTACCGCACGGTGTATGTCGAGCCTGGTCCGCGACATGCCGCCGCCGCTGGAACTCTCGGCGTTTCGGCTCGAACGCTTTCACTGAACGCTCACTGACGATTAAACCTGCCTCGCCCTCCCGCAGGAGGGTCGCACTCGACCACCCGGAGACAACCATGACCGAAATCACCCAATCGCAACTCGACACGCTCAATCGCCTGGGCGCCGCCACCATCCACGAGGCCCAGGGCCAGCGCGGCGCCGTCGATCCCCGCATCGCCCCGCTGGATCCGTCGATGCGCGTGGCCGGCCCTGCCCTGACCATCGATATCCGGCCCAGCGACAACCTGATGATCCACTATGCCCTGACCAGGGCTAAGCGCGGCGACGTGCTGGTCATCGACGCCAAGGGCTTTGTCGATGCCGGCCCCTGGGGCGACCTGCTGACGCTGGCGGCGCAGAAGATCGGCATCGCCGGGCTGGTGATCGACGGCGCGGTACGCGATGCCAGCGCGATTGTCGACATGGGCTTCCCCGTGTTCTGCCGCGGCCTTTGCATCAAGGGCACCAACAAGTTCCAGCCGGGCAAGGTCAATGTGCCGGTCACCGTCGGCGGCGTGGTCGTGCGTCCCGGCGACATCATCATGGGCGACCGCGACGGCGTCGTTGCCGTGGCACATGAAGAGGTCGAACAAGTGATCGCGGCCAGCGAAGAGCGCGAGCGCAAGGAAGCCGCCATCCGCGAGCGCCTGGAGAGCGGCGCGACCATGGTCGAACTGCTGGGCCTGCAGGAAACGCTCAGGCGCCATGGCCTCGCCTGAAGCCCTCGATCAACCGCCAACGCAAGGACCCTCACAAATGCATCAATCCATCATCAGCAGCCGCATGGGCCTGATCAAGCCGTCGCCCAGCATCGCCGCCAAGGCACTGGTGGACGATCTGCGCGCCCAGGGCCAGAACGTGCTCGACTTCACCATCGGCGAGCCCGACCTGCCGACGCCCGCGCATATCGGCGCCGCGGCCAACGCCGCCATCGCCCGCGGCGAGACCAGGTACACCAGCACGCTGGGCACCCCCGTGCTACGGCGCGCCATCGCCGCCAAACTCGGCCGCACCCTCGGCCTGGACTACGGCGCGGACGAGATCGTGGTGGGCTGCGGCGCCAAGCAGGTGATCTTCAGCGCGCTGACCGCATCGCTGGAAGACGGCGACGAGGTCATCATCAGCGCGCCGTACTGGGTCTCCTATCCCGACATGGTCACGATGAACGGCGGCACGCCCGTCATCGTCAGGTGCGATGCCGACGTCGCCTTCAAGCTGACCGCGGCCGCGCTGGAAGCCGCCCTCACGCCGCGCACCCGCTGGCTGATCCTGAACAGCCCCAACAATCCGACCGGCGCGGTCTACACGGCCGCGGAACTGCGCGACCTGTGCGCGGTTCTGGAGCGCCATCCGCACGTCTGGCTGATGAGCGACGAGATCTACGAGCCCTATGTGTATGACGGCGGCACCGCCGTTTCCCCGCTGACGCTGATGCCGGCGCTGAAGCAGCGCTCGTTGCTGATCAACGGCATGTCCAAGGCCTATGCCATGACCGGCTGGCGCGTCGGCTATGGTGCCGGCCCGCGGGAACTGGTCAAGGCCATCAGCACCATCCTGTCGCAAAGCTCGACGTGCACCAGCTCCGTGTCCCAGGCCGCCGCCGTGGCGGCGCTGGAGGGCGACCAGGCGTGCGTGGGCGAGATGGTCGGCATCTTCGAGCATCGGCGCAATCGCATGGCGGCGCTATTGAACGAGATCCCCGGCATTGCCTGCACGCCGTCGGCAGGCGCCTTCTATCTCTACGCGTCCGTCAAGGGCCTGCTCGGCAAGCAGACGGATACGGGCAAGTTCCTGGAGACCGATCTGGACGTGGTGATGTTCTTCCTGAACAAGGCCGGCGTGGCGGTGCTCGACGGCACGGCATATGGCCTCTCGCCCTATCTGCGGTTCTCCTTCGCCACCTCGCTGGAGGTGATCGAAGAAGGCTGCGAGCGCCTGATGCGAGCCGTGGCGACGCTGCGGTAATGCGACTCCCGCCGTGCGCTGGCACCTGCCAACGTACGGCGGCATCCCCCATACAGAATCACAAACGGCGGGCGCCATTCATGGCGCATCGCCGGCCACGCCAAGCAACCAGTCCCTGAACAGCGTAAAGGGCGGATACGATTCGCGATTGGCTGCGACGACGAGGTAGTAGGCATTGCCACTCGCATCACTGCCGACCTTGACCGGCACCGCCAGCGTGCCGGCCCGGAGTTCGTCCTCGACCAGCACCCTGGGCACCAGGCCGATGCCCATCCCCGCAGACACCGCCTGGATCAGGTGGGAGGTCATTTCAAACTGGGGGCCCAGCTTGAGCGCATCGCCGGCATAGCCGTGCCTGGCAAACCAGTCCCGCCACGCCGTCGGCCGCGTGACGACCTGCAGCAGCGGATACCGCAGCAACTCCTCGATCCCCTTGATCTTGTCCCGCTTTGCCTGCCTGGGACCGATGATCGGGACCAGTTCTTCCGCGACGAGCTGGTACGCCACGGCCCCTGGCCACTGCCCGTCTCCCACCACGATGGCAGCGTCCATGCCGGACAGGTCCAGGTCGAGATAGGTGCGCGAATGAATGTGGATCAGCACCTCGGGGTGCCTGGCATAGAAACCCGGCAGCCGGGGCATCAGCCATTTGGACCCGAAGGTCGGCAACACGGACAGGTGCAGCGTACCGCCGCCAGCCTGGAACGCGATCGCCTGCATGGTCGCGCTGCGGATTCGCTCCAGCGGCCCCGTCAGCTCGCGCAGATACATGCGGCCGACATCGGTCAACACCACCCGCCGGCCAATCCGCTGGAAAAGCGCCACGCCCAGCAGTTCTTCCAGCGTCTGCACCTGCCGGCTGACCGCGCTCTGGGTCAGGGACAGTTGCTGTGCGGCCCGGGTAAAGCTCTCGGTGCGGGCGGAGGCTTCGAACGCCAGCAGGGACGACATCGAGGGGGTAAGGCGTCGTGGATTCATTCCAAAAACTCATCAACAGGGCAACAAATAGTCGCTTGTGAGCGCCCCGCCTAGCTCGCAAAATGTCGACACAGTATAGCCCTCACCGTTCAGGGCGGCCCCGCTGCACCAGCCGGATCTTCCCAAGGTTTCATGCGCGGAGTACATAAGGACGCCGATCAGGCCGGGGCCCACAACTACAACCCATGGAGACAGCAATGCAGATGCCCCTTCTGCGCCGACTGGCGCTTTCCGTTGCCATGGTCGCTTGCGGCCCGGCGCTCGCCGCCTGGCCGGACGACCGCCCCATCGAGCTGGTGGTGGGCTTTGCCGCCGGCGGCGGCACCGACCAGATGGCCCGCGTCCTCGCGCCCTTCGTGTCCAAGCGCCTCGGCGCCAACGCCCGCATCGTCGTCACCAACAAGCCCGGTGCGGCCGGCGAACTGGCCGTGGCCCACGTCGCCCGCGCCAAACCCGACGGCTACACCATCGGCATCGTCAATGTCCCCGGCTTTATCTTCCTGCCGATGTACAAGGATGCGCAGTACAAGGCCGAGGACCTGCGCCTGATTGCCCGGCTCGTCGACGACCCGACGGTGCTGATTGCGCGCAAAGACAGCAAGTACACCGACCTGCGGAGCGTGGTCCAGGCGCTCAGGAAGCAGCCGGGCTCGCTCTCCTTCGGTCACAGCGGGGTGGGCACCAATGGCCACCTGGCGCTGGAGCAACTGCAGCGGATCGCCGGTGTGCAGGCGAACAGCATCCCGTTCAAGGGCGCAGCCGAGGCGAAGACGGCGCTGATGGGCGGGCATGTCGACTTCACCTATGTCAGCGCGGGCGAGATGCGCGAACTCAGCCTCGCGGGCGGCCCGTTCAAGGGCGTCGCACAGATGAGCAAGGCACGCCTGAAGCCCATCGACACCGTGCCCACCGCGGGCGAGGCCGGCGTGCCCATCGTCATGAGTTCGGAACGCGGTGTTGCCGCGCCGGCGCGCCTGCCCGCGGGCATCGCGCAACGGCTTGAGAAGGCCATCGAAGAGAGCCTGCGCGACCCCGAGTTCATCGCGGCCGCCCGCAATGACGCACCAGTGCTCGCCTACCTGTCCGGCGCCGCCTGGACGGCAGCGCTGGCCGGCAACCGGAAAGAACTTCAACCCATCGCAGATTCCCTGCGCGAACCCCAGAAGGTGACCCAAAAATGAGCGCCCCCAAGATCAATGCCGGCGCCAGGCGTCCGAGCGACTTCGACGCGGCCGAATGGCAGGCGCGCGTCGACCTGGCTGCCTGCTACCGCCTCGTGGCGCTGTACGGCATGAGCGACCTCATCTACAACCACATCACCGCGCGCATCCCCGGAACGCCCGACCATCTGCTGATCAATCCGTACGGGATGATGTACGAGGAAATCACCGCCTCCAGCCTGATCAAGATCGACCTGGACGGCAACGTGCACGATGGCGGCGACGGACGGTTCAGCGTCAACCAGGCAGGCTATGTCATCCACAGTGCCGTCCATGCCGCTCGCCACGACGTGCAATGCGTGCTGCACACGCATACGCGCGCGGGCTCCGCGGTTTCCGCGATGAAGTGCGGGCTGCTGCCCCTTACGCAGACGTCCATGCGCTTTGCGCACATTGCCTATCACGACTACGAGAGCGTGGCGCTGGAGCTGGACGAACGCGAACGCCTGGTGCGCGACCTGGGCAACCATGAAGCGCTGATTCTCCGGAACCACGGCCTGCTGACGGCCGGCGCGAGTATCGCCCAGGCGTTCAACCTAATGTACTGGCTGGAAATGGCCTGCAAGATCCAGCTCGATGCCATGGGCACGGGGGCCGAGTTGACCATGCCCCCGCCCGAGGTCATCGAGAAGACCTACAACCTCTACCTGCCGCATGTCAGGCGGCCCTTCGGCGAAATGGAGTGGCCGGCGATGCGGCGCTATCTCGACCGCCGCGATCCGTCGTACAAGACCTGACTCACTGGCCGCCACGCCGGCGGCCGGGATGAAAGCTCGCCGGAAACCAGGGCTACCCCAGCTTGTGCATCCAGTCCGGCTGCGGAACCTGCCTCGCCGCGTAGAAGGCTTCAAGCCGCTTGCGGTTCCGCATGCCCGGTCGCAGTCCGAGGAAGCTGGCCGCGTTCTGGCCGAAGAAGGCGTTCGACAAGGACGTCTGGCGCACGGCGACACCCGGCTCTGCCGCCTCGACCCGTGCCATCACATCCATGAAATCCGACAGGTATCGCTCCACGTTGTGCTGAGGCAGGATCATGGTCCAGTCGGTGCCGTACATCAGCCGTTCACGCAGGATCTCATTGTCCGAGGCAGCGTACAGCGTCCGCAGCAGCTCAGTCATCCTTGGCTGATTAAGCAGCACGCCGGCAAAATAGCCGCTGTCCGCGAAGGTATTCGCGCCGGCAGAGCCCTTCGCGGCAGTAATCAGGTTGAGGAACTTGCGCGACTTGTCGCCGTGATGGTCTTCCGGGTCGGTGTCGCCGAAGTGGCCAAAGCTAACACGCAGGCCCGGGAATCTGCGCAGTGCCCGAAACCAATACTCGCTCCCTGCCAGTTCCCGGAATTCTTCGTATGGTCCGTTGGAGTGATTCGTGTGCGCCATGATCGGCACGTCGTTCTTCAGGCAATAGCGGAACAGCGCACCCATGGCGGCATCAAGCCGGGCTCCGAAACGGGGATCCGACGCGGCAGCCGGTAAACCCACCTTGCCCTGCCAGACTGTCTTGCCGGCATTGCCCCATGCCGCAAAGCCCATCGGGGGATAGAGCTTGACCCCCAGGAATCCTTGCTTTTCGATCGCGTACCTGACCAGGCGCAGCGACGCACCGCTTCCGTCGGCGCCCTTTGTCACGGACTCCCGGAACGGGCAGAACGGCACGAAACCATGGACTCGCCCGCCCATCAGCACCGATATCTGTCCCATCAGCTCCACCTGCTCCAGCAGCGTGGTCGGCGTTTGCGCACCCTGCGCCAGCCACCAGTCATAGTCCACCATGCTGGCGACGACCAGGTCCACCTTGCGCACCGGGTTGCTGGAATAGGTCGTCAGGTAGTCGATCGCGTTGACATGGCGATGGTTGAAGTTGTGCAGGATGAACCGGATGTACCCGCGAAAGGTGGGATGGCTGCCAAGGATGCTCGCCGTATCGGACTGCTGTCGCTCGAACTCATCGTAGGTAGGCGGCAAGGCTTCGATGGCAGCGCCCATCCCGACCGCGCCTGCGTCCCTCGGCCCGAGGACGGCGGCCCCTTCCGGCGTCTGGTAGACCGCGTCCGACGCAGCTTTCAGCTCACGCCGGCCGACGGCATAGCCCTCCTCGAATGCCGGCGCGGCCAGGCTTCGCATCTGCCCGGCATCCTTGCACCGGATGAGCTGCGCCGCGTAGCGTTGAATGGCCCTGCGTTCGCTCTGGGCGTCTGGCGCGAAATGCCAGCCCAGCGCCTGCAAGAGCGCGCCCGCGCCGTTGACGAGCGGGTACAGTTCGGAGTCCTCGCCGACCGTCGTCTTCGCCAGGAACGCGCGGATCTGCAAGTCGCGCCCGTTGAAGATGTGGGCATGCACGTCGATGGTCAGTGGCGCATTGCGGTCAGAGATCGCCGGATCTCCCGGGCACAGCGGATCCGCGCCTGACGGAAGCGGGGACAAGGCGGCGGCAAGTGTTGCCAGGAAGCTCCGGCGATTCAGCGGCATGATTGTGATCCTCGGTGGTGGCGCAATCAGTAGCGAAGCGTGGCGGCCGGATCCCCGTAGTAGGTATACAGCAGGCCCAGCGGGTTCTTCTTCTCGGCATAGAGCTCGCGACGAATCGCCGTCAGGGCGTCACTGACCGCCTCGCCCTTGCCGAGCCTGCCGATCAGGCGTTTCGCCACCTCATGTCCAAGAGGGATCCATATCGAGACCTCCGTGACGACCACGCCCTGGGCGCCGAGCCGGACGATGACGTCCCCCAGGCTGACATGGGGAAGATGGGCAGAAGGCCCGGTCTCGCAGGCGTTGAGAATGACCAGCGGGGCGCTCGTCAGGTAGGGGAGGCGCGCAACCAGCTCCTCCTCAGACTGCTTGTTCAGCAGCATTTCGAGCTTGTTGCTTGTCACCAGGTCGCCCTCATTGAACTTCAGTTGCGGGCCGGCGCTATAGGGATCACCGGGCTGGGCTTCGCCAGTCGACGCGTGCAGAAAGGCAACAATGGCCGAAATGCGCTTTCTGTCCTGCGTGAGCACCTGGTTCAGCAACGTCCGCCCTGAATCGACCTCCATCAGGTTCGGAACCGGGATCTGGCGCAGTTGCAGCATCTGCTCGCGGGCCAACGGCACGGTTGGGTCCGCGTTGCTCCCATAGCGGGCAAAGACCACTTTGCGCGGCAGCATCTGCTCAGGCTGAGCCGCCCTGCCCGGCCCGCCGCTGCTTGCCCGCGACACGCTCAGGCTGAAGCGCATGCCCCAGAATTTCCTCGGGTCGGTTTCCTGGCCGAGGTGGTGGAGGTACTGCCATGGCAACGAGATCCGGTCCGTCACGACCTTCAGTCGCAACGGAACGGTCCGCGGCGCATCGGCAGCATCTTCCAGCTTACGGATGATGGTGCGCAAGTCCGCCTCTGTTGAGGAAATGAACAGGTTCCGATACAACTGCATGCCGATCTCGCCAATCGTCTCCGCGACTGCTGCGGCTTCAGCATCCGTCAGGCTGAGGCTCGCCTGCGAAGCCTTGGAGACGGCAGCGTCCGTTCCCGTGGCGCTCAATCGCTTGAGGAATGGTCCTTGCAGGCTCACCGCCGACATCACGCCGTAGGCGGATCTGGTCATGGCTTCTACGAGTGCCTTGTCCTCGATCCCTGAGCGGAATTTCCTGCGCCTGCCTTGTTCGTCGAAGGCCAGCTTGCCGATCAAAGCCTTCATCTCCGCACTCACCGGCTCGAACTCGATACTGACATCGCGTCCCAGTTCCTCGCTGGCATACAAGAGGATATCCGGCTTCCACGCTGATTCCACCGATGGCTCGATCGCCTTGATGGGCCGCGCAGGCTGTGGTGCGGCTGCAGGCATGGCGTCAGCCGCATCAATGACGACATCGACCGGGATGCGATCTTGCACCGTTCCCGTCGCGTCATTGAGCACCAGGATCTGCAGCGTGCCGACATAGGTTTTTCCATCGGGATCCTGTGCCGGCGTGAAGGCGAAGCTGGCTTCCGTCGACCGGCGTTCCCCGGGCTTATAGATGATGCGCTTGAGCGACTCGGCACGCGGCTCGCAGAATGAACAGTCCAGCACCACGCTCAGCGGGACATCCACCTTGCTGCGCAGGATATCCTCCGCCGCAGGCTTGGCGGCGAGGATCGATGCGGGGTCGTAGGGTCCGAGATGAAATCGAAGCGTGGCAAGCCGACGCGACTGCAGTGATTGCCGCTGCGGATAGGCACTGTTCTTTGGTGACAGCGGCGACAAGCTGGCGTTGTAGGAAACAGGGGTTGGAGGACCCGGCGACGATGCACCCGCCGCAGGCGGCTGCGTGGGATTCGGGACGCTGGTGGCCGCGACCGCCACCGAGACGAGATTGAGTGGCTCCAGCGCGAGCACCGGTGCATCATCAGGAAAGTACTTCTGGGCAAGCTGCAGGCTACTCACCGAAAGGGCCCTGGCCACCACCCGGGATCGATCGGGTTGGCTGTCCTTGACATAGCCCTTCAGGCGACCGACGTACTGGTCATAGTCGGATCGCGACAGCGTATTTGGCCGCGGGCTGGCACCGAGTGCGTTGTTGCGCGCCAAGGCATGCGCGGACCTGACGCCGGCATTGTGCCGGTCGATGATCGTACGGGCGTCACCCAGCAAGCCTTGCTTCACCAGGCCCGGAAGCGCATCGAGTGCCGCGCGGTTGACGACCAGTACATAGCCGCGATACCGATGGTTGCTTTCCGTGATGGTCCACCCGCCGCCGGGCACATTCATCAGTTCTGACCACGGTGCCTCAGCGGCATCGACCATGCCTTGCCGCAAGGCAGACGGGAACGCCTCCTTCGACAGTGGGACGGGAAACACACCAAACCGGGACCACTGCTGCGCCATGTCGCCTGCCCTGCGGGTACCCAGTCTTAGTCCTTTCAGGTTGGCTGGCGCCTGTATGGGCTTGCTCGACACGATCTGCAGCATCCCGCCATGCAGGTATCCGAGCCCGGTCAAGCCCTGAGCCCCAAGCTGCGACAGCAGGTGCAGGCCATCCATGCTGCGCTCGTATTGCTCCACCGCCTCCAGGCTCTTGAACAGGAAAAGCGAATCGAAGATGGCAAAGTCAGGCACTTGCGCGGCCAACACATCGATCGGGATCACCGCCAGCTGTACGTCACCGCGCTTCACCAGCTCCATCAGTTGCTGGGGAGGGACCGTGGAAGCGGTGGCTGGCGTTATCCGGAGCGCACGCGAGGGGCGCGTGCGGAAGCGCGCCGTGAGCTTCGCGACAGTCGCGACTTCGGGGTCTGGCAGCCCGGCAGGAATCTCGGCACGCCACCTGTAGACCTGCGCCATGCTCGCCGGAACGGCGAGCGCCAGCAGCAACCCGACCAGGAACGCTCTGCCGGTGCGAACGAAGTCCCAGAAAGCCCGATGCCAGGCCCGGTGTCTTTGGTTCATTTCGCCCTCCCCCTCTTATAGATCGTTCACGGGGAGAACGGTGTCAATGCCAACTTTGGGAGTGGGACAGGCTACGGTCTTGCCGGCCATGCATCAAGCTGCCGGCAGCGCTTTGGCGCGGCAGTCGCACAACCTTGCAATTGCCGCCAGTTTCGCCGGACGCTCTCACGAATCAACAGGTTTTGATTCAGATTGCGGCGCGATGGCCTTGGTCGACTGGCCGGATGGCTTCACGGCGTGGCGCCCGACGCATCGATCCGATACACCCGCCCGCTCGTCGCCGACGTGCCTGGATCGGCCAGCACGTACAGCGCCTGCCCGTCATCCACGCCAAAGGAAAACACACTGCCAGGAATGGTCACGTTCCAGTCGACCTGTTCGGCGGCAACGCCATCGCGGTACACGAAGCTCAACAGCTTGCCCGAGCAAAGGTCGGAATAGAAATACCGGCCATGCAGCGCCGGATTGGCACTGCCCCGGTACACATAGCCGCCAACAATGGCACAGCCGCCCGCGTCACGGCCGTATTCGAAGACCGGCATGGTCAGCGCGGTCTTGTCGCACGTGGCCGCACCCACGCAGGCGGTGCCCTCGGTCCGGTTCCAGCCGTAGTTCAGGCCCGCGCTGGTGGCCGGCGCCACGTCGACTTCCTCGCGCTGGTCCTGGCCGACATCGGCGATATACAACAACCCGGCGTCGAACGAGAACCGCCACGGGTTGCGCATGCCGAGGGCCCAGATTTCACCGCGACGGCCGGACTGGCCGACGAACGGATTGCCGGCAGGCAAGCCGTAGCCGGACGCACCACTGACGTCGATCCGCAGCATCTTGCCGAGCAGCGTTCCCGGGTTCTGGGCGTTGCCCGCCGGATCGCCACCGCCGCCGCCGTCGCCCGTGCCGATATAGAGCATGCCGTCCGGGCCGAACGCGAGCTGGCCGCCGTTATGGTTGGAGAAGGTGCCGTGCGGGATCGACAGCAGCACGGTGCCCGATACCTCGGCGATATCCGGGTTCGCGGCCGACACGTTGTAGCGGGCGATGGTGATGGCACCGTTGGCGTCGGTGTAATAGACGTAGAAGCGGCGGTTGGTCCCATAGCCGGGATCGAACGCCATCGACAGCAGCCCGCGCTCGCCATCGGTCGTCGTCAGCGCAGCGATATCGAGGAACGGCGTGGCGACCAGCGCGCCGTTGCGCACGATCCGGATGCGACCGGCGCGCTCGACCACGAACAGGCGCGAATCGCCGGCGGGCGCGGTCAGGAAGATCGGTGCGGACAACCCGCCGGCAACCTGCGTCAGCGACAACTGCAACGTCTCCGGCGCACCGTAGGCCACGCTGGCCAAAGCACCGGCGCCCGCGCTCACCGCCACGGTCTGCGAGGGCGGCTGCGGCTCGAAGAGCGCGGTGCTCGTCAGCACGCTGGCGGCACTGACCGTATAGCTGCCGGCAGGCAGGTTGGACAGCGTGGTCGACTGGGTCACGGTCTGGCGGAACTGGCCGGGCCCCAATACCGTGACGGCCGCCGACGTCCCGGACGGCAGGCCGGAGATGGAGAGCGTCAGCGTGCCCGTGCCGCTGGCGCCGTCACTGCCCCCGTCTCCCCCGCCCCCACCGCAGGCTGCGACGCCCAGGCAACAGGCGATGAAGAATCGGCATAGCGAGGATCGTAGTGCGTCGGACATAGCGCGCTCCTGTCACGGCTGCGGCACTGGCTGCCATGCAAGAACCGATCCACGGCGCCCGCACAAGTCCCGCCGGCCTTTCCTGCGGCAGGCGCGCCTCGCCTTTGTAAAAGATACTTCATGCGCGCGGCATCGGCGAGTGTGCGGTGGTAGACGTGCTGGACCGGCAGGGGCCGGTCCGGGTGCTGACGCGCAACTAGCGCAGGGGGCCGCCGCGGCGCAGCACGCTGACATCGTCCGGATTTACCAGGTCGGGTACGGTCCAGCCGTTCAGGTCGTACTCGTCCATGGCCGAGCGCGCGAACGCCTTCATCCGCTCCAGGTTGCCGCTGGACTGCGCCGCCGACAGGTTGGTCAGCCGCGTGGCATCGTTGCTGCCGATGTAGTTGATCTCGTACAGCTCATGGCGCGCGCCGAATTCAGTGCCGATGGCGTCCCACAGCATCTTCATCACCTTGACGCGCTCTTCGGCACTGGCGCCGCCGGAGCCGCGCACATACTTGTCCAGGTAGGCGCGGATCTCCGGCACGTTGAAGTCGCACGCGTGCGAGTTCAGGTAGATCAGGCCGCTGGCCACCACCTGCTCGATGATATTGCGCACGCGCGGCAGCGCTTCCTGGTTCAGCACGCGGTAAGCGCCGGCAAAATGCGAATCGGGGCGGACATTGCCGTGCCACGGCACATCGCTCTTGGCCATGGCGTCGGACAAGGCCCAGAAGGCGTTGCGCCAGGCGATGACCTCGCCCAGTTGCACCTGCACACCGTAGAAGCTCTTGCTGCCGGTGATTTCCAGCGCGCGCGCCAGCAGGCCGACGATAAAGTCCAGCTTGACCGCCACCCGGGTGCAACCGTGCAACGAGGCGCGCTCCAGGTAGCCCGAGCCGCTCTGCGCGTTCTCGCCGAGCTCCACCTCGCCGTGCATGAACACGTTCTCCCACGGCACGAACACGTTGTCCATCACCAGGATGGCGTCGTTCTCGTCCAGGCGCGACGACAGCGGATAGTCGAACGGGCTGCCCAGCACCGCCGCGCGGTACTCGTTGGAGACCCGGCACAACAGCTTCACACCCGGCGCATTGGTGGCCACGATGAACTTGGGCCCGCGCGCGGGCACGGTGTCGACATGCGCCACGTAGGTGTAATGCGTCAGCGCCGACCCGGTGGCCACCACCTTGGCGCCGCTGACGTAGATGCCGGCATCGGTCTCGCGCGCCACGCGCACGAACACGTCCGAGGTGGCCGAGGGCGGCAGTTCGCGGTCCACCGGCGGGTTGACCACCGCGTGGCCCATGTACCAGGTCTTCTCCTGCGCCTTGCGGTACCAGTAGCGGGCATTGTCCTCGTAGCCCTTGTAGAACTCCGCATTGGCACCGAGCGTGCCCAGGAACGAGCCCTTGTAGTCGGGCGAGCGGCCCATCCAGCCCCAGGCGCACTGCTGCCAGTCGGCGATGGCATCGCGCTGCGCCACCTGCTCGGCCACGTCGCGGGGGGCGCGGAAGAAGCGCTGGGTAAAGCCGCCCCACTCGGTCGGCATGGTCAGCACCGGCTGGCGCACGGGATCGTGCAGCGCCTCGTACATCCGCGCGATCATCCGCGCCGCGTTTCGGAACGCCGGGTGCTCGGCCACGTTTTTCACGCGTTCGCCATAGATCCAGACCTCGCGTTCATCGTCGAGGCTTTGCAGGTATTCGCTGGCGTTGAAGGGGACGTACGCCTTGTTGTATGTACTGCGCAGATCGTCGGACATGTGTGAACCTTGCAGGAACGCGTCGGCCCCGGCGGCGCGATGCCTCCGGGCGCTCAGGCGTCTCCGGTCACGCGGGAAAAACCCGCGCCGGGCGCTGCATTGAAGATACACGCACGCCACCGCGGCTCTGTGACCTACCCCACTGAAACGGATGAATGTAGGTGTGCCGGCAAACCGACCAGGATCTGGCGCGCACGCCACGTGATGCGGACACCTGTCCCAGCCGGCGGCTCAGCGCCGCGCTACGCCCGGCTTCCTCGCCACACCTGCAGCGGATCCCACGCCGGCGCAGCGTCTTGCGGCTGCGGCAGCGCCTGCGCTTCGGCCAGCATCGCCTGCGCTTGCGCCTGCAGCTTGTCCAGGCAGCGCGACAGCACGCGCGCTTCTTCCGCCGTCAGGCATGCGGCCAGCCTGGTATTGAAGCCCCTGGCTTGCCTGAAGGCGGTGCGGTAGACCGCTTCGCCTTCCTCCGTGAGCGTGAAGGCGGCCGCGCGCCGGTCCTGTGCGCGTGTGTCGCGGCGCACCAGCCCGCGTTCGACCAGCGCATGCACAGCGCGGCTGGCCAGCACCTTGTCCAGGCCGGCGCTGGCGGCCAGCTCGGTCAGCCGGGTGCCCGGCTGCTCGCCAAGGAAGGCGATCATGCGCCATTCGCGTCGGGTGACGCCCGCGGTGGCGCGCAGGTGCAGCCCCGCCGCGCCCAGCGCGACGCGGTTCAGGTGATAGACCCGGTAGTTGATGAAGTCGGCCAGCCGCCTCGGCCGCTGCAGCCGCACGCCGCCGTCGGTTGCCTTGCCCTGCGTTTGTCCTTGCGCCATGCCACGCCCACGAATTAGTTGATTTTGTTAATTATATCGACGGGTGTTAGCTTGCCATCCATGCCGGCCGCCGGCACATAAACAGGAGACATCGTGAGCCCTCGCCCCTTCCTTCCCCGCCTGCTTGCCTGCCTGGTGGCCGCGGCCGCTGCCTGGGCCGCCCCCGTCGGCGCCCAGTCCGAGCGTCCGCTGCGCATCCTGGTCGGCTACCCCGCCGGCGGCACCGCCGACCTGGCCGCGCGCCTGGTCGGCGACAAGCTGCGCGAGACGCTGAACCAGACTGTGGTGATCGAGAACAAGCCCGGCGCGGGCGGCAGGCTGGTGATGGATTACGCGCGCACGCAGCCGGCCGACGGCAATACGCTGGTGGTGGCCAATTCGGCGGTGATGACCATCGCGCCGCTGGTCTACCGCAAGCTGAACTACGACATCCAGCGCGATTTCGCGCCGGTGGCGCAGGCGGCCAACTTCCAGCTGGCGCTGGCCACCGGTCCGGGCAGCCCGGCGCGTACGCTGAAGGACTACGTGGCGTGGCTGAAGGCCGGTCCGCAGAACAACTCCTATGCCTCGCCAGCGCTCGGCAGCATCCCGCATTTCTTCGGACTGATGATCGGCAAACAGGTCGGCGTGGAGATGCTGCACGTGCCGTTCAACGGCTCGGCGCCGCTGATGAGCGCGCTGGTCGGCGGGCAGGTGCCGGCCTCGGTCGACACGCTGGCCGACCTGACCGAGATGCACCGCGCCGGCAAGGTGCGCGTACTGGCAACCTCGGGCACGCACCGCTCGGTGGCGCTGCCGGACGTGCCGACGTTTACCGAACTGGGCTACAAGGGCATCGAGGGCGAAGGCCGCTACGGCCTGCTCGCGCCGGCGGGCGCGCCACGCGCGGTGCTGGACAAGCTCAACGCCGCCATCGTCAAGGCGGTGCAGTCGCCCGAGGTGCGCGACAAGTTCCTGAAGCTGGGGCTGGAACCCGCCACCGGCCCGGCCGAAGCTTTCGCAGGCGTGCTGAAAGCGGATGCGGCCCGGTGGGCGCCGGTAGTCAAGGCCTCCGGCTATACCGGCGATTGATCAGCAACCGGGCCGGCGACCGACCATGGCGATCCGCAATACCCTCTTCATCATGTGCGACCAGTTGCGTCGCGACCACCTCGGTTGCTACGGGCACCCCACGCTGCGCACGCGCAATATCGACGCACTCGCCGCACGTGGCGTGCGCTTCGACCTCGCCTTCGTCACCTCCGGTGTCTGCGGCCCCAGCCGCATGAGCTTCTACACCGGCCGCTACGTCAGCAGCCACGGCGCCACCTGGAACCGCGTGCCGCTGTCGGTGGACGAAGTCACGCTGGGCGAATACCTGAAGGACAGCGGCCGCGCACTGGCGCTGGCGGGCAAGACCCATGTGATGCCCGACAACGCCAACCTGAAGCGCCTGCACCTGGACGGCGGCACCGAACTGGAAATGCTGCTGCGCAGCGGGCATTTCAGCGAGGTCGACCGCCATGACGGCCACCACGCCGAGCCGCGCAGCGCCTATGCCGAGTGGCTGCGCCGGCAAGGCTACGACAGCGCCGACCCGTGGACTGACTACGTGATCAGCGCCGAGAACGAGCGCGGCGAGATCGTCTCCGGCTGGCAGATGCGCAACGCCGGCCTGCCCGCACGCGTGGACGAGCCACATTCCGAGACCGCCTACACCGTCGACCAGGCGATGCAGTACATCGGCGCGCGCGGCGACGAGCCGTGGGTGCTGCACCTGTCGCTGGTCAAGCCACACTGGCCCTACCTGGCGCCCGCGCCCTACCACGCTGCCTACAAGCTCGACGACTGCCTGCCGCTGCGCCGCCACGAGGCCGAGCTGGAAGACCCGCACCCGGTGCTGTCGGCCTACCGCACGCAGGAGGAATGCGCCAACTTCATGCGGCAGGAGGTGTCCGACACCGTGCGCCCCGCCTACCAGGGCCTGATCCAGCAGATCGACGACCGGCTCGGCCTGCTGTGGGAGCAACTGGAGCGCCTGGGCCGCTGGCAGGACACGCTGATCGTCTTTACCGCCGACCATGGCGACTTTCTCGGCGACCACTGGCTGGGCGAGAAGGAGCAGTTCTACGACACCGTGCAGAACATCCCGCTGATCGTCTACGACCCTTCGCCCGAGGCCGATGCGACGCGTGGCACCGCGCAGGCGGACATGGTTTCGGCGGTCGACGTGGTGCCGACCGTGCTTGACGCGCTGGAGCTGCCGCCGGCGGACCACCGCATCGAGGGCCGCTCGCTGCTCGACCTGACGCGCGGGCGAGGCAATGGCTGGCGGGATTTTGTCGTATCGGAGCTGGACTACGCCTACCGCGGCGCGCGCGTGGCGCTGGGCCGCCATCCCGGCGAATGCCGCGCATGGATGGTGCGCGATACACGCTGGAAGTACGTGCATTGGCAGGGCTTCCGGCCGCAGCTCTTCGATCTGCGGAACGACCCGGACGAGTACTTCGACCTGGGCAGCGATCCCGGCCACGAGGCTGTGCGCAGCGCCATGCGCCTGCGGCTGCTGGACTGGTTCTGCACGCTCAAGCCGCGCGTGACCGTGACCAATGCGGAAGTCGCGGCCAAGACCAACGTGTACAAGCAGGCAGGCGTGTTCTTCGGCGTGTGGTGAAGGTGTGGCGAACCCGTCGGGTACGGAACCTGCAAAGAGATTACGTCCGTACTCACGATAACCCGCCATGAAACCTGTCACGCTGATTGGCGCCCCCACCGACGTCGGGGCCGGCACGCGCGGTTGTTCGATGGGGCCGGAGGCCCTGCGCGTAGCCGGCCTCGTGCCGGCGCTGGTGCGCACCGGCCTGGACGTCGAAGACGGCGGCAACCTCGCCGGCCCCGACAACCCCTGGCAACCGCCGCGCGACGGCCTGCGCCACCTGGACGAAGTGGTGGCATGGAACCACGCCGTCCATGATGCCAGCCTGCGTGTGCTGCAGGCGGGGCGCGTGCCGCTGCTGCTGGGCGGCGACCACTGCCTGGCGATCGGCTCGATCAGCGCGGTGGCGCGGCATTGCCGGGCCACCGGCAAGACTTTGATGGTGCTGTGGCTCGATGCGCACGCCGATGCCAATATCGGCACCACCACCCCGACCGGCAATCTGCACGGCATGCCGGTGGCCTGCCTGTGCGGCCACGGCCCGCAATCGCTGACCACACTGGCGGGCGAGGCGCCGGCGGTGCCGCCCAGCGCGATCCGGCAGATCGGCATCCGCAGCGTCGACGCCGAGGAGAAGCGCCGCCTGCACGAACTGCAGCTGGCCGTTTTCGACATGCGCTACATCGACGAGAACGGCATGCGCCACACCATGCAGCAGGCGCTGGCCGGCATCGACGCCAATACACACCTGCACGTCAGCTTCGACGTGGACTTCCTCGACTGCGCGATCGCACCCGGCGTTGGCACCACTGTGCCGGGCGGGCCTACCTACCGTGAAACCCAGTTGTGCATGGAGATGATCGCCGACACCGGCCGCCTGGCTTCGCTCGACGTGATGGAACTCAATCCGGCCTGCGACGTGCGCAACCAGACTGCGCACCTCGCAGTAGACTTGATTGAAAGCGTGTTCGGAAAATCCACCTTGTGGCGCCCGCCTGCGCCCGATACATCTGCCTGAAAAAGTTGCACAGCGTGCCTGTCGATACTGCAACCGCATGGCGCATGCGCCACGCGGGTGACGCGGCGGTGGCGCGGGCAACCAGTCCGGCGATGCGTGTGGCGATGGCGTACGCCTTACAACGTGGTCAACAAGGCCCGGCATTCGGGCCCGCAACCGGAGCGATCATGAAGAACATCTGGATTCTTGTGGCGGACGAATCCGTCGCCCGCATTCTTGCCTCGCATGGCGACGGCGCGCCGCTGGCGGTGGTCGAGGAAATCACCGATGCCGCCGCGCACGCAGACCGTGCCGACCTGCGCCGCGATGCCTATGGCCGCCGCGGGCATGCATCCATGCAGGGCGGCGCAGGCCGCCCCGGCACTCACCAGAGCGGGCCGTCCACGGTCACCTCATCCGCGGGCGAGGATGAACTGCACCAGGAGGCGCAGTTGTTTGCGCACCGCGTGTCGGACTACCTTTCCGATGCGCGCAACAAGCAACGTTACGAGGAGCTGGTGCTGATCGCTGCGCCGCGCTTCCTGGGCCTGCTGCGCAAGACCCTGCCCAGCGCCGTAAGCGACACTGTCACCAAGGAAATCGACAAGGACTTTGCCCACGTGCCCCACAACAACCTGCACCAGCGGCTGACCGATGAGGGCGTCGTGCCCGCGCTCCGGGTGGAACGCATCAATATGGGCCGCGATCGATAGCACGGGTGCGCGGCCGCCACGCCACTGCGTGGGCGGCCGCAACGATATCAGCGGCTGCCCGCGGCGCCGCTGCTGGAGCCAGTGGAACCGCTGGAGGTGCCGCTCGGGTGGTGGTGCTGGTAGCGGCTCCCGGCACCGGCAGCGATGTTCAATGCGTGCTGAAAGCGCCGGCAGGCACGCTGGCGTTGCGACGTGCGCGCCCTCCGCCTAGCGCCTCAGGGTCCACTTGTAGGCATAGCGGTCCGGACGGAACAGCAGTTCCCCGCAGAACAGCGGCGCGCCCTCGATGTCATACGGCGTGCTGCGCAGGCGCAGCAACGGATCGCCCTCGGCAACGCCGAGGCGCCGCGCCACTTCGGCGGGCGCGGCCACGGCGCTGGATTCCATCGTCACTTCCTTGAAGCGGTAGCCCAGCCGGCTTTCGAACAACGACATCGCGTCGTTGGTTTCCAGGTCCTCCTGGGCCAGGCGCCGCATCAGCGGCTCGCGTCCCATCAGGTTGAAGTAGGCCACCGGCGCATCGTCCCAGTAGCGCACTGTGGCAACGCTCAGCACCTTTTCTGAGGCATCCAGGTCCAGCGCCGCCGCCACGAAGGCCGGCGCGCGCACCAGCCGCACCGCAACCAGCTTGCCGTAGGCAAGCTTGCCGCGGGCGCGCGCGGTCTCGTAGAAGCCGGCGAGCGCGCCCAGGCTGGGCGTATCGGTGGGCCGCGTGACGAAACTGCCCTTACCGTTGACCTTCTCGATCAGCCCCGCGTTGTGCAGCCCCGCCAGGGCCTGGCGCACGGTGATGCGGCTGACGGAAAACTCCGTCATCAGCTCCGCCTCGGACGGCAGCTTGGCGCCGGGGCCCAGGGTATTGCTGACGATCCGCTGACGGATCTCGTTCTCGATCTCTTTGAACCTGGGCAGCGCCACGTTGCTTTCCGCCTGGCGGCGGCTCCGATGCGGGGGATTCGGGATTATACCTATCATGACAGGTTGCCGAGCGAATCCATTGACCTGTTATAACAGGTAATGGCAGTATCCGACGTCATCGCATGCGCGCGCCCCCGACGACCACTGCATGCGAGCTACACAGGAGACTCGGAAAGTGAGCAAAAAGGCATCACAAGGCATCACCAGCCAACAGGCGGAGTTCGACTACATCGTGATCGGCGCAGGGTCGGCGGGATGCGCCGTAGCAGGGCGGCTGGAGGAGGAACCAAACGCAACGGTGGTGCTGCTCGAGGCGGGGCCGCATGACCATCACTTCTCGATCTGGGCGCCGGTGGGCATTGCCGCGGTCGTGCCGAAGGCCGGCCCCGCAACTATGCCTACTACACCGAGCCGCAGGACGGCCTGAACGGCCGCCGCTCGTACCAGCCGCGCGGGCGCGGGCTGGGCGGCAGCTCCTCGATCAACGGCATGGTCTATATTCGCGGCCATCGCCGCGACTACGATGACTGGGCCGCGCTGGGCTGCCGCGGCTGGGGTTTCGACGACGTGCTGCCCTACTTCCGCCGCAGCGAGCGCAACGCGCGCCTTGCCGGCACCGACACCACCCTGCACGGCAACGACGGGCCGCTGCACGTGAGCGACCTGCGCTCGCCCAATCCGTTCTCGCAGCGCTTCATCGAGGCCGCGATCCAGGCCGGACTGCCGCGCAACGACGACTTCAACGGCCACAGCCAGGAAGGCGTCGGGATGTTCCAGGTGACGCAGCGCAACGGCGAACGCTGGAACACCGCGCGCGCCTTCCTGCACAGCGGCAACGCGGCCGACAAGGCGCTGAACGGCGGCCGCTCCGGACTGGCGGTGCTGACGGACACGCAGGCGCTGCGCATTGTGTTCGAGGGCAAGCGCGCGGTCGGCGTGCAGGTGGTGCGCGACGGCACGATGCAAGTGCTGCGCGCCCGCCGCGAGATCGTGGTCAGCGGCGGCGCCTTCAACTCGCCACAGTTGCTGCTCGCATCTGGCATCGGCCCGGCCACGCAACTGCGCAGCCTCGGCATCGACGTGGTCCATGACCTGCCTGGCGTCGGCGAGAACCTGCAGGACCATCTCGACATCATCGTCAACAAGCAACTGCAGACCACCGAGCTGTTCGGCAAGACCCCACGCGGCATGCTGCGCCTGGCGCGCGAGGTGATGCGCTACCGCCGCACGCGCACGGGCATGGAGTCATCCAACATCGCCGAGGCCGGCGCGTTCCTGCGCAGCCGCCCGGACCTGGAGATTCCCGACGTGCAGCTGCACTTCGCGGTGGCGCTGCTCGGCAACCGAAACCTGGGCAACCTCGGCCACGGCTATTCCTGCCACGCCTGCGTGCTGCGCCCCAAGAGCCACAGCCATGTGCGCCTGCGCAGCGCCGACATGCGCGAGGCGCCGCTGATCGACCCGCGCTTCCTGTCCGCCGAGGAAGACATGGCGGGCATGGTCGAGGGCGTGCGCGCGATCCGGCGCATCTTTGCCCAGCCAGCGCTGGCGCAGTACGGCGGGCGCGAAGTGCTGACCGACGCGTTCGGCCCCGACAGCGGCAATGAAGACGCCATCCGCCATTTCGTGCGCACGCATGCGGACACGGTCTACCAGCCGGCCGGCACCTGCAAGATGGGCGTCGACAGCATGGCGGTGGTCGATCCGGAGCTGCGCGTGCACGGCGTGCAAGGCCTGCGCGTAGCGGATGCCTCGATCATGCCGACGCTGGTCGGCGGCAACACCAACGCGCCCGCCATCATGATCGGCGAGAAGGCGGCGGACCTGATCAAGGCCTCGCTGCGCTGAGTCGCCCTCCGCCGCCCGGGGCACGGGCGGCATTCCTGCATCGCCAGACACCAACCAAGGAGACAACACATGCAAGCCACCGCCCTCACCCTCAACCCGGAAGCATTCCGCGCGCAGGCTCGGGAATCCTGGCCGTTCTCCGTGCGCCGCTGCACCCCGGCCATCGGCGCGGAAGTCGACGGCATCGACTTCCGCGAGCCGCTGGATGACGACACCTACCTGGCGCTGCGCGCCGCGCTGCTGAAGTACAAGGTGCTGTTCTTCCGCAAGCAGGCGATCTCGCCGGCGCAGCACGTGGCCGCGGCACGCCGCTTCGGCGAACTGGAAGTACACCCGATGCTCGCCAGCCATCCTGAGCACCCGGAACTGGTGGTCTTCGGCCGCGACGGCGAGCAGCGCGGTCGCGAGAACCTGTATCACTCTGACGTGAGCTGGCGCGAGATCCCGTCGATGGGCTCGATGCTGCGCTGCGTGACGTGTCCCGAGGTGGGTGGCGACACCATCTGGATCAACATGGCCGCGGCCTACGAGAACCTGCCGGAGCACGTGAAGGCCCGTATCGCCAGCCTGAAGGCGGTGCATGACGCGATGCCGACCTTCGGCAGCAAGCTGAGCGAGGGAAAGTACGCGGAAATGCGTGCCAAGTACCCGCCGATGGTGCATCCGGTGGTGCGCACCCATCCAGAGACCGGCGAGAAGATACTCTTCGTCAACGAGGGCTTCACCACGCATTTCGCCAACTTCGCCAAGGAGGAGCCGTATCGCATCGGCTCGGACTACCGCCCGGCCGAGCTCGACCTGCTGCAGTACCTGTATCGCCAGGCCGCCGCGCCGGAATACCAGGTGCGCCTGCGCTGGCAGCCGGACACGATCGCGTTGTGGGACAACCGTTCCACGCAGCACTACGCCGTGCAGGACTACTTCCCGGCAGTACGCCACATGAACCGCGCCACCATCATCGGCGACCGCCCGGTATGAGCCGCGCCAATCCACCGACCCTTGACATAACGCACATGAAAATCGTCGACAAGTTCTACATCAACGGCCGCTGGGTGCAGCCCGCAGCGGGGGCGACCCAGGCCGACATCATCGACCCGACCACCGAAGCCGTCGCCGGCAAACTCGCCATGGGCACCGCCGCGGACGTGGACCACGCCGTGGCCGCCGCGCACGCGGCCTTCCCGGCATGGTCCGCGTCGAGCCGCGAAGACCGCATCGCGCTGCTCGAGCGCATCATCGCCGCCTACCAGGCGCGCCTGCCCGACCTGGCCGTGGCGGTGCGCGAGGAGATCGGCGCGCCGGTCACGCTGGCCACCAACGTGCAGGCCGCAATCGGCCTGGCGCAGCTGCAGGGCACGCTGCAGGCGCTGCGCGAGTTCGAGTTCGAGACCGCGCGCGGCAAGAGCTACCTCCTGCGCGAGGCCATCGGCGTGGCGGTGCTGATCACGCCCTGGAACTGGCCGCTGAACCAGATCACCGCCAAGGTCGCGCCGGCGCTGGCGGCGGGCTGCACCGTAGTGCTCAAGCCGTCCGAGATCGCGCCGCTGGATGCGCAGATCTTTGCCGAGATCATGGACGCGGCCGGTGCGCCGCCGGGCGTGTTCAACATGGTCTTCGGCGAGGGCCGCGTGGTCGGCGCCGCGCTGTCGGCGCACCGCGACGTCGACATGGTGTCGATCACCGGCTCGACCCGCGCCGGCGTGGAAGTTGCGATCAGCGCCGCGCCCACGGTCAAGCGCGTGGCGCAGGAACTCGGCGGCAAGTCGCCGCTGATCATCCTGGACGATGCCGACCTGCGGGCCGCGGTGACCAGCGGCGTGGCGCAGGTCATGTCCAACACTGGACAGACCTGCATCGCGCCGACGCGCATGCTGGTGCCGCGCGCGCAGTACGAGCAGGCCGTGCAGATCGCGGCCGCCGTCGCCAATGCGGTCAAGGTCGGCGATCCCTCCGATCCGGAGACCAAGATGGGTCCGATCTCCAACCGCGGCCAGTACGACAAGGTGCAGCGCCTGATCGGCGTGGGCATCGAAGAAGGGGCGCGCGTGGCGGCGGGTGGCCCGGGCCGCCCCAAGGGGCTGGAGCGCGGCTTCTATGCCCGCCCCACCATCTTTGCCGACGTACGCAGCGACATGACCATCGCGCGCGAGGAAATCTTCGGGCCGGTGCTGTGCATGCTGCCGTACGACACCGAGGAAGAGGCCGTGGCGATCGCCAACGACACCGAGTACGGGCTGGCGGCCTACATCGCCTCGTCCGACCCGGCGCGCACGCGCAGGCTGGCCGCGCAACTGCGCGCCGGCTGCGTGCGCATCAATGGCGCGATGCTGGATATCACCGCCCCGTTCGGCGGCTACAAGACCTCCGGCAACGGGCGCGAGTTCGGCCCGGAAGGCATTGCCGAGTTCCTTGAGACCAAGACGGTGACCGGCTGACCGGCGGGCAGAAATCACTGTCGTCGCAGCCGCCCCCCGGCCAGGCAGCACCCTGCTGCCGGCCGGGCGATTTCTCGTTGCCCCCGGCTGTCATCCGACCAGCGCGGTGATGCTGGCGGGCACCACTTGCAGGCTGATGTCCTGCACCGCGGCAAGCCGCCGAAGCGCAGGGAAACGCCATGGGCGGCAAGCAGTGCCAGCATGGTCACGCCTCAGCGCACGGAGGTCGTGATGTCGCGCGGGATCCAGATGCGCGCACTGTCTTCGCCGGCACGGGCCAGCACCATGTGGTGGTCGTAGTAGTGCGGCGGGTACACGCCGCGCAGCCACTGCACCGGACGCCCGTCGCCGTCGCGCACCAGCCGCATCACCGACAGCAGTGCGGCGCCCATGGGCTCTTCCAGCAGCGGCGCCACGTGCGCGTCGGCCCCCTGGAGATGCTCTGGTCCGCCTGGCTGATGCGCACGCCGCCGCGCTCGAGCAAGGCCAGCACCGAGGTCTGGGTAATCGCCTGCGGCGTTCGCAGGGACGCCAGTTCCGGCGGGGTGTACATGGTCACGCACGAAACCGGGCGCCCTTCCCGGCTGCGCACGCGCACGATGCGCAACACCGCCTGCTGTGGCGGCACATCCAGCAGGGGCGCCACTTCGGCCGGGCAAGGCAGCATGCCGTACTCGATCAGCCGGATCGCGGTTTCGCCGTTGTCCTCCACCATGTTGTCCGCCAGCCGCCAGGTCCGCGCCAGGCCAGGCGCGCGGCTGCCATGGTCCTTGTTGACGAAGGTTCCGTGGTCGGCGCGCCGATATACCAGCCCTTCCTTGACCAGTTCGGAAAGCGCGCGCCGCATGGTTACCCGCGCCACTTTATATTGGTCCACCAGCTTTAATTCAGGGGGCAGACCGGTCTGGTCGAAAATGCCGCTGGCAATTTGCTGGCGCAGTATGAGGTAGATCTGGTGATAACGTGGCACAGGAGAACTGGATTTCGCCATGGTCGTCCGGATGAAACCTGATTGCAACGCCTTGATCTGTAAGAATTGTCCGTTGGGACGGCGGCGCCTACGGGGCAAGGTCCGAAGTAGCCCGAACGATATCGCAGGATTTCCGTTGGCCTCAATGGGACATTAAATGGAACATTTTCATAGTTTTCGGAAATACAACAGAAATGGAGAATCCTGCCATATTCCCTGGCGTTGATTTTTATTAAATACTTCACGCGAAAATGGCATGCCAGGCAATGGCTGCACCGGTTTGCGGAATTACCCGGCGGGCCATGGGCGGACACCTGCCGCACTTGTCTGACACCAGCTGGCGGCGGCGTCCGACAGCCGGCGGCTGCGGGCCAGCTAAGCTTCATAGACAGCGCCAGGCCTTTTGCCGGCGCCTGGCTATGTCGAGCATTCCCGATCCCAATCCCTCCCCGCTGCCGCCCGCCCCGCCAACGGAACCCATGTCAGCCGATAACGCCCTGCGCGTGCGCGTAGCCGGCAACGGCGATGATGCGGCCGCCGCCGTTGCGGAAGCGGCCGCAGATGACGCGGAAGGCACCGCCGGGCTTCCGGTCGAAACGCCGGCGGTGGTGGTGGCCCCCTCCGACGCGGTCAGCGCGGCGCTGCACCGCGCCAGCACGGCGCTGGTGGTGCTGGCCTGCCTGTTCTCGCTGTATGCGCTGCACATTGCGCGCGACTTCCTGGTGCCGGTGGTCATCGCCATCGTAATGGCCTACCTGCTCGATCCGCTGGTATGCGCGCTGCAGCGGCTGGGCCTGCCGCGCGTGCTGGCCGGCACCGTGGTGGTGCTGGCCTTGCTGTGCGCGCTGCTCAGCGGCGCCTACCTGCTGCAGGGGCAGGTGGAGTCCATCGTCAACAGCCTGCCGGAGGCGGCCAGCAAGATCTCGCGCTCGGTCGGCGCGCTGCTCAGCGGCGACGACTCGATGTGGCAGAAGATAAGGCGCGCCGCCACCGTGCTCAGCGGCACCGGGCAGCCGCCGGCACGCGGCGCGCGTGTGGTGGTGGAGCATCCGGACCAGATCAACAACATGCTGCTGGCCGGCTCAGTCAGCGTCTTCACCATGGCCGGACAGGCGGTGGTGGTGGTGTTTCTGCTGTACTTCCTGCTGCTGGCCGGCGACACCTTCAAGCGCAAGTTCATCAAGATGGTGGGCGGCACCATCTCGGAGAAGAAAATCAGCGTGCATATGCTGGATGAGGTCAACCTGTCGATCCGCCGCTACATGGGCATGCTGCTGGCGACCAATGTCGGCCTGGGCTTCTGCACCTGGCTGTTGCTCAAATGGCTGGGCGTGGACAACGCCGGCAGCTGGTCGATCGCGGCGGCGGCGCTGCACCTGGTGCCTTACTTCGGGGCGATGGCGATCGCGGTGTGCCTGGGCGTGGTGACCTTCATGCAGTTCGGCACGCTGGGCATGGCCGCCGCGGCGGCGGGCGGCTCCTTGCTGATTGCGACGCTGATCGGTTCGGTCATCACCACGTGGATGACGGGGCGCATGGCCAAGATGAACGCCGTCGCGGTCTTCGTCGCACTCCTTCTGTTCACCTGGCTATGGGGTGTGTGGGGCATGCTGCTCGCGATCCCGCTGATCACCATCGTCAAGGTGGTTGCCGATCACATCGAAGGGCTGGAAATGGTGGCGGAGTTCCTAGGCGAATAGCCCTTGCCCTTTAGTCGCTCCCCTATCGGCCTGTCCCCCGCGCTCGCCGCACCTATACTGGAATCGTGAATGCTGCACCACAGCATTTCTTGCTGTGGAATTCGCGCTGGAGGAAACCAATATGTCTTTGTGCGACCTTTGCCTGTCGCAACTGGACCGGCCGGGCCATGTGCCGCCCCATCCGAACCTGGCAATATCCGCGACGCTGAGCACCGCCAGCGGCCAGAACGCGTTCGTGTACCGGTGCGATCACTGCGGCCAGACCTTGCTGCTGGCGTCGGAAGATGGCGTAGCACCCGACCGCTGGACGCGTCTGGACGCGGATGGATGGAATTGACGAGCGCCCAGGAGGGTGGGCCTTGCGGGCCGCCTTGACGGCGCGCAAGACCCCGTCGCGCGCGCTTGGACATAATGGCCCCAGCGACCATCCACCGGCCGCCCACCACACGCCATGGCCAAGAAATTCCCCCTGCATCCCAGCCACCCCGAGCGCGTCTGCTGGGGCTGCGACAAGTACTGCCCCACCGACGCCATGGGATGCGGCAACGGCTCCAGCCGCACGCAGCATCCCATCGAACTGCTCGGCGAGGACTGGCTGGAATTCGGCGACTGGGGCATCGAGGCCCCGGCCAAGACCAGCACCGGCGCCTGAGCCCCGGCCGCCGGCCTGGTGCCGCTAGCTGCTAGCCGACGCGCATCACCACCTTGACGCAGCCGTCCTGCTTTTCGCGGAAGATCTGGTACATGCCCGGGCCCTCCTCCAGCGTCACGCGATGGCTGATCACAAACGATGGATCGAACTCGCCACGCTGGATGCGCCGCAGCAGGTCGTCGGTCCAGCGGTTGACGTGGGTCTGCCCGGTGCGCACGGTCAGGCCCTTGTTCATCAGCGCGCCCATCGGGACCTTGTCGATCAGCCCGCCATAGACGCCCGGCACCGATAACACGCCGGCGGGGCGGCAGACGTAGATCATCTCGCGCAGCACATGGGGCCGGTCGTACTCCATCATCACGGCCTGCTTGACCCGGTCATAGGCCGAATCGAGCGAGCCGGTGGCATGCGCCTCCAGCCCGACCGCGTCGATGCACTTGTCCGGGCCCTTGCCCTTGGTCTGCTCGTTGAGGGCTTCCGGGATGCTGACCTGCTCAAAGTTCAGCGGCGTCGCGCCCAGCTCCTCGGCCATGGCCAGCCGCTCGGGCACTCGGTCGATCGCGATCACGCGCCGCGCACCCTGCAGCAACGCGCTCAGGATGCAGAACTGCCCCACCGGGCCCGCGCCCCACACCGCGACAATGTCCTCGGGCTGGATATCGCACTGCGCCGCAGCCTGCCAGCCGGTGGGCAGGATATCGCCCAGGAACAGCACCGATTCGTCCGAAAGCCCGTCCGGTATCTTCACCGGCGCGACGTCGGCATAGGGCACGCGAACATATTCCGCCTGGCCGCCGGCATAGCCGCCGGTCAGGTGGGTGTAGCCGAACAGGCCGGCGGTGCTGTGGCCAAACACCTTCTCCGCGCTCGCCTTGTTGCGGTTGGTGCGCTCGCACACCGAGAAGTTGCCGCGGCGGCACTGGTCGCATTCGCCGCAGCAGATCGTGAAGGGCACCACCACGCGGTCACCCACGCGCAGGCGCCGGTTCTCCGGCCCGACCTCGACCACTTGGCCCATGAACTCGTGGCCCAGGATGTCGCCCTTTTCCATGCCCGGCACGAAGCCGTTGTACAGGTGCAGGTCTGAGCCGCAGATGGCACAGCTCGATACCTTGACGATGGCATCACGCGGATGCTCGATGACGGGGTCGGGAACCGTGTCGCAGCGGATGTCGTGCTTGCCATGCCAGCAGAGTGCTTTCATTGGGATTCCTTGCGTAGTCCGGGCTCGCAGCCGGTGGCCGTGCCAATGATGCGGGCTGACGCAAGCTCTGTTCCAATGCGCCGCCGCAGGCGCGGCAAGCTCACATGCGTGCCGGCGCGTGGCCGGCCCTGAGGTTTTACACGCGGGTCGCAGAAAGAACTACAACGCACAGGAGGACTACAATCCTCTTCACACCTTTTCACCGAGACACCGGGCATACGCACCGGGGATCCACCGAGACGACCATGCTGAACCTCACAGATGCTTCACTGCTGCGGCAGCAGTGCTATATCGACGGCCGCTGGATCGATGGCGAGCGCCGCATCGACGTGACCAACCCCGCCACCGGCGAGCGCGTGGGCCAGGTGCCGCAACTGGGCGCGGAAGAAACCCGCCAGGCCATCGAGGCCGCCAACCGCGCGCAGCCGGCCTGGCGCGCGCGCACCGCCAAGGAACGCTCGGCGCTGCTGCGCAAATGGTTCGAGCTGATCATGGCCAACCAGGAAGACCTGGCGCGCATCATGACGGCGGAACAGGGCAAGCCCATCGCCGAGGCGCGCGGCGAGATCGCCTACGCGGCCTCGTTCATCGAATGGTTTGCCGAGGAAGGCAAGCGCGTCTACGGCGACACCATCCCCGCACCGGTCAACAGCCAGCGCATCGTCGTTACCAAGGAGCCGGTGGGCGTGTGCGCGGCCATCACGCCCTGGAACTTCCCCGCGGCGATGATCACGCGCAAGGCGGGCCCCGCGCTGGCGGTGGGCTGCACCATGGTGCTCAAGCCCGCCTCGCAGACGCCGCTGTCCGCGCTGGCGCTGGTGGCGCTGGCCGAGCGCGCCGGCATTCCGGCCGGCGTGCTGTCGGTGGTGACCGGTTCGGCCGGCGCCATCGGCGGCGAGATGAGCAGCAACCCGCTGGTGCGCAAGCTGACCTTTACCGGCTCGACCGAGGTCGGCCGCGTGCTGATGACGCAGACCGCGTCGACGATCAAGAAGGTGTCGATGGAGCTGGGCGGCAACGCGCCCTTCATCGTGTTCGACGATGCCGATCTCGACGCCGCCGTGGAAGGCGCGATCGTTTCGAAGTACCGCAACGCCGGCCAGACCTGCGTCTGCGCCAACCGCATCTACGTGCAGTCCGGCGTGTACGAGGCCTTCGCGCAGAAGCTTGTGGCCGCAGTGGCGGCGCTCAAGGTCGGCAACGGCATGGAGGACGGCGTGCGCATCGGCCCGCTGATCGACGACAAGGCCGTGGCCAAGGTGGAGGAGCATATTGCCGATGCCATCGGCAAGGGCGCGCGCGTGCTGCAGGGCGGGCAACGCCACGCGCTCGGCCATTCGTTCTTCCAGCCCACCGTGCTGGCGGACGTGGCCCCCGGCATGCTGGTGGCGCGCGAGGAAACCTTCGGTCCGCTGGCGCCGCTGTTCCGCTTCGACACCGAGGACGAGGTCGTGGCCATGGCCAACGATACCGAGTTCGGCCTGGCCAGCTATTTCTACGCGCGCGACCTGGGCCGTGTCTGGCGCGTGTCCGAACGGCTGGAATACGGCATCGTCGGCGTGAACACCGGGCTGATCTCCACCGAGGTGGCGCCGTTCGGCGGCGTCAAGCAATCGGGCGTGGGGCGCGAGGGCTCGCACTACGGCATCGACGACTACCTGGTCATCAAGTACACCTGCATGGCGGGGATCTGAGGCCGCCGCCGCGCCGCGCCTGCCCTCAGCGCGCGGCGCGCGGACCGGCAGCGCTGCCGACCGGCCCGGGCCGGCTGTCGCCGCGTAAGCGCGCGACCTGGTCGTGGAAGCGCTGCATCTGCTCGAACTGGTAGCTGGCCCGCTCGAAGCTGTAGCGCGTGCCGAACCCGTGCAGCGCGTCATCGGCGCCGCGCGACAGCGCTTCCAGCGCTTGCGCCAGTGCGCGCCCTTCCACGCTGCGGTGCCGGCGCAGCCGCCACGACAAGGACTCCTGGCCCGGTCCCAGCAGGCTCTGGTCGAGGTAGCCAAGCCGTTCGGCCGTTTCCAGCGCGTCATGCAGTGCCGACAGGTAGGCGCACACGGCCGACAACCGCTGGTTCATCTCTCCGCCGAGCCGCAGCAACTGCTGCGCGCACGCGCGAAAGTGCTCGGCCGCATACGGCTCGCCGCCGCTGACGGTTTCCTGCGCAGAAGCGGCATAAGCGGCCAGCGGCCGCACCGAGGCCGCCAGCCCCGGCGGCAGCACGCTGCTGTAGTGGCTGGCGATGGCCCGCTGCAGCGCACCGTCGAGTTCGCAGCAGGTGGGCACGTCCGCGTCGACGTAGAACTCCAGCAACGCCGGCTGGCCCTGCCCCTTCGACACCACGGTACGCGCGGGCAGGCGCCTGGCCGTGGCCAGCACTGCCAGCGCGGCGTCGGCGCAGCCGTGGGCGTGGGCGTCGCCCTCGCCGCACAGCGCCTGCACGATGTCCTCGGCCTGCAGCGGGCCGACGATTTCCGTACGGATCGCCGCGGGCATGAAGGCGCCTCCGCGCCCGCACCGGCCCGCCAAGGCTGCATGCAGGTTCATCCCGACATGGGTGATCGCATTGCCCGTCATATAGCCCTCCGAAGTCGAGTCCTGTGCCCGGCCTGCCGGGCGATGTTCCGATGTTGACCAGCACGCCTGCCGACGGCAGCGGCGTCATGCGTGATCGCCGCTGTCTTGCGACGTCGTCACGATCGCCGCATGCATGTTCTGCAGGGCGTGCGGCGATCCGGTCCCGGTCAGGCCCGCCAGCAGCCGGCTGTCATCCAGCCGGAAGCGGCACAGCACCAGGTTCGAGCGCGCCAGCGCCACCATCTGCGCCGGCGTCAGCGCCGCCAGCGCGCAGCCCATCTCCCGCCCGAGACCGAGCCGGAACAGGGCTTCGGCCTCGTTCTCGCGCATCAGCCGCTGCACCAGCATCAGGTAGGACAGGTTCAGCGCCTTGATTTCGCTGACGATCCCGCTGGCGCCTGGCCCGGGCTCCATGGCGATACCCATCGCCCCGCTCTGGCTGACCGGCGCCGTCATTCGAGGCGCGATCCGTTGCCGGCACACGCGACGGGCCCCGATGGCAGGGCGGCGGCCCCGTGCCCCGGCGCAAGCGTACGCGCCGAGATCGTCGGGCGCTCGGCGATGGCCCGCAACGCGTGCTTGTCGAGCAGCTCGACGCTGCGGTGGCGCACCCGCACCAGCCCGCCGTCAGCCAGCCGAGAGAACTGGCGGCTGACGGTCTCGAGCGTCAGCCCGATATAACTGCCGATCTCCTCCCGGCTCATGCGCAGCAGGAACGCCGTCGACGAGAAGCCCCGCGCCGCGAAGCCGTCGGCCAGCCACAGCAGGAAGGTCACCAGCCGCTCCTCGGCCGTCATCAGTGCCAGCATGGTCTGCAGCGCCCGCGCACGCTGCGCCTGGCGGTCGAGCACCAGGAACAGCTGGTTGCCCAGGGCGGGCGTGTGCGCGGTAGCGGCGCGCAGCACCGCCACCGGGATCCGGCACAACTTGGTGTCTTCCAGCGCTGTTGCATAAGACGCGTATTGCGGACGGGCCAGGCTATCCATGCCCACCATATCGCCGGGGAAGTGGAAGCCGACCACCTGGGTGCGCCCGTCCTCGGTCGTGACATGCGTCTTCACCGTACCGACACGGATCGCGTACAGCGCGCTAACGGGGTCGCCGAGCAGGTACAGCGACTGGCGCTTGCGCAGCAGGGGGCGTTCGCGGAGCTGGGTCATTGGCGCCTCTTGCAAGCGCCCGGAGGGCGGATAAATGACATGTTTCTGACAGGGTGCGGGATCGGATGCATCATTCCGTGACAAATATTGACAGCGTAAAAAACCTGTGACGCATTCTTGCGGACGGAGGAATTCGGAACAATCTGTACATTCCCAATCTCCATTCGGAATCGTCCGACTTTGCGCGGAGGCCGCGAATCCCGCCCCGCGCGGCAAACGCCGGGGACACCTGGCGCGAATCATGCTGCGTCACTGCAGTCACCAGGGCGCAGCGCTAGCCCTGCCGGGTTTCGGCTGGCGTATGCTTGCAGCACGACGAGGATCGCGCACCGGGCGCCCTCCCGCGAACACATGTCGGGAAAACGCCGTTCAGGACATGCCATGAAAAAAGCCCCCGCCGACCCGCAGGACCTTGCCGGAACCGCCCGGGGTCAAGCCACCGGCTCGGTGTCGGCGGAGATCCCGGCCGACGCGCCGCACAATGCGCAACCGGATCTGTCCGCCGATGCGTCCTATCGGACCCTGGTGGAATCCATCCAGGACTACGCCATCTTCACGCTCGACGTCGACGGCCACGTGTCCAGCTGGAACAAGGGCGCGGCACGCATCAAGGGCTACACCCGCAAAGAGATCCTGGGCAAGCACTTCTCGCAGTTCTACACGCCGGACGCGATCGCGCGGCGCTGGCCCCAGGCCGAACTGAAGGCCGCCGCGGAAATGGGCCGCTTCGAGGACGAAGGCTGGCGCGTGCGCAAGGACGGCACCCGCTTCTGGGCCAACGTGGTGATCACCGCGTTGAGGGACGCCGACGGCCGCCTGATCGGCTTCGGCAAGGTCACGCGCGACATGACCGAGCAGCGCCGCAATGCCGAGGCGCTGCGCCAGAGCGAAGAGACGCTGCGCCTGCTGGTCGAAGGCGTGAAGGACTACGCGATCTTCATGCTCGACCCCGGCGGCCATGTCATCAGCTGGAACGCCGGCGCGTCGTACATCAAGGGCTACCGCCGCGACGAGATCATCGGCCGCCATTTCTCATTGTTCTACCCGCCCGAGGACGTCGCCGCCGGCAAGCCGGCCCGGCACCTGGAACGGGCCCGGCGCGGCGGGCGCATGGAAGACGAGGGCTGGCGCGTGCGCAAGGACGGTTCGCTGTTCTGGGCCAATGTCACGCTGACCGCCGTCTACGACGAATCGCGCTCGCTGCGCGGCTTTGCCAAGGTCACGCGCGACATGAGCGAGCGCCGTCGCCGCGAGGAGCTGGAGCGCTCCAGCCAGCGCATGAACGAGTTCCTCGCCACGCTCTCGCACGAGTTGCGCAACCCGCTGGCGCCGGTGCGTAGCGCGCTGGGCGCAATGCGCCTGGCCCCCGACGACGACTCGGTCGCCGACAAGAGCCTGCGCCTGATCGAACGGCAGGTGGGCCACCTGAGCCGACTGGTCGACGACCTGCTCGATATCGGCCGCATCACCTCCGGGCGGATCGAGCTGCGCACCGAGCCGGTCGAATTCAACGAGATCGTCGCGCTCGGCATCGAGGCCGCGCTGCCGGCGCTGGAAGCCAAGTCGCAGCGAGTGGATGTGCAGACTCATGCCAGCGCCATCCCGATGAACGCCGACACGACCCGGCTGGTGCAGGTGATGCAGAACCTGGTGCTCAACGCATCGAAGTTCTCGCCGCCGGGATCGTCGATTGCGATCGTCACCACCATGCAAAAGCGGACGCTGCTGGTGCAGGTGATCGACCAGGGCCGCGGTATCGCACCGGAGGCGCTCGAAGACATCTTCAACCTGTTCGTACAGGAAAGCCGGCCGGGCACAGACACGCAGGGCGGGCTGGGCATCGGCCTGTCGCTGTGCCGCTCGCTGGTCGAGCTGCACGGTGGCACCATTGCCGCCAGCAGTGCCGGCCCGGGGCTGGGCAGCACCTTCACGCTGCGCCTGCCGCTGCCGGCCCAACATGACAGCTCTGCGCCGCAGCCGTCCCAACCCGCCGCGCAGGCGCTGCAGGCGCAACGCATCCTGCTGGTCGACGACAACCGCGACGCCGCCGACAGCCTGGCCATGCTGCTGGAGATGTGCGGCCACGAAGTGACCATCGCCTACGACGGCGCCGAGGCGCTGCACGTGGCGAGGCGCTGCCGCCCGCAAATCGCGCTGATCGACCTGGCCATGCCGGGCATGGACGGCTTCGAGGTGGTGCGCGCCATGCGCGGCGCGGCCGGGACCGAGCATACCCGCTTCGTGGCGCTGACCGGCTTTGGCCAGCCGGCCGACCGGAAGCAAACCGAAAAGGCAGGCTTTGACGCGCACCTGGTCAAGCCGGTGGAGCTGGAAACGCTGTTCGGCACCATTGCCCGGCTGCAGCATCCGGAGTGACGCGTCCCACGCGCCAAACCCCACCTTCGCCAATGCCAAACCCGCGGCCGCTCGCGCTGCGACACACTGACAGCCGTTCCATCGCACAAGACACAGAAAGGAGACAGCGATGCAGGGTTGGAAGGTTGGGATCAGGCGCGCAGCCACGGGGCTGCTGTTGGCGTTCGCCGCCACCGCGGCGGGGACCGCGCTGGCGGACTATCCGGACAAGCCGGTGCGGCTGGTGGTGCCGTTCCCGCCGGGCGGCGCCACCGACCTGCTCGCGCGCGAGATTGGCAATGCGCTGTCGGTGCGCCTGCACCAGCCGGTCGTGATCGACAATCGGCCTGGCGCCGGCGGCAACCTGGCGGCCATCGCCGTGGCGCGCGCGCCGGCTGACGGCTACACGCTGCTGTTCGGCACCTTCGGTTCGCTGGCGGTCAACAAGAGCCTGTATGACAAGCCCGGCTACGACCCGCTGAAAGACTTCGCCCCGGTGGCCTCGGTCGCCTACCTGCCGAACGTGCTGGTGGTGCACCCGAGCGTGCCTGCGCGCAATGTACAGGAGCTGCTGGCGCTGGCGCGCAAGGAGCCGGGCAAGCTGACCTATGGCTCGTTTGGCAACGGCTCGTCGTCACACCTGGCCGGTGAGCTGTTCACGCACCTGGTTGGGGTCAACATCACGCACATCCCCTACAAGGGCAGCGCAGCGTCGATGACCGACCTGATCGGCGGGCGCATCACCATGATGTTCGACAGCGTCTCGACCGCGCTGCCGTATATCCGCGACAACCGCGTGCGCGCGCTGGCGGTCACCACGCAGAAGCCTTCCGACCAGCTTCCCGGCGTGCCCACACTGGCCGCGGCCGGCGTGCCCAACTACGAGCTGACCGCCTGGTTCGGCGTAGCCGCGCCGGCCGGCACCCCCAAGGCGGTGATCGACCGCCTCAATGGCGAGATCGTGGCCGCGCTGAAGCAGCCGGAAATGGTGGCAAAGCTGGCAAGCCAGGGCACGGTACCGTTCCCGGCCACGCCGGCGCAGTTCGGCAGCTATATCCGCGCGCAGTACGAGAAATGGGACGCCATCGTCAAGGGCGCCAATATCCGGCTCGATAACTAAGCCGGCTTCACTGGGCCTTCAGCGCCCCGAAACGCCACGACAGCCGCCGCGCCGCCTGCCGCACCAGCGCGGCGGTGGCGCCTTCGGTGCTGCTGTCGAAGCTGCCGCTCGAGCCCATCACGGCGATCACCAGCGCCAGGCTGCCGGTATGGTCGAACACCGGCGCAGCCAGCGTGTCGATGCCGGGCACCGGGTGGCTGAGCGCATTGTCGACCTGCGCGGCACGCACGCGCGCCAGCCGTTCGACATAGTCCCGGGCCAGCTTGCCGCCGGCTGCGAGCCCTTCCGTGGCCGCCGCGCCAGCCATGCGCAGGTGGTCGGATTCCAGCAGGCCCGCCAGCACGTTCTCCGGCAGGCAGGCCGCCACCGTGCGGCCGATCGCGGTATGGACCAGCGACAGCACCGTGCCCACGCGCAGGCTCACATGCTGCGGGCGTGCCGACTCCTCCAGCCGGACCACGGTCGGCCCCAGAGGCCCCAGCACCGCCATCGCCACGCTCAGGCCGGTGGCGCCGGCCAGCTCGATCACTTCCGGCTCGGCCTCGCGCGTGGGCGACAGCCGCTGCAGCGCGATCAGGCCCAGTTCCAGACCTAGCGGGCCGCACAGGTAGTTGCCCGCACTGTCGCGCGCCAGCAGGCCGGTCTTCTGCAGGCTCACCAGGTGTGGGAAGGCCTTGGCCGCGGGCATGCCTGCCGCCAGCGCCAGGTCGCGCAGTGCCAGCGGACGGCCCGCCGCGACCAGCGCGGACAGCAGTTGCCCGGTGCTGTCGAGCGACTGGATGCCGCGTTGGGGCTTGCCGCCTTCGGTCTCCGCGTCGGATGTTTGCGGGGCTACTGCAATCGGATCTTTCGCACGCGTCATGCCGGACGTCCCTGTTCCTGCCGCAGCGCGGCGCCGATGTCCGCGGCCGCCGCCTGCAGCGCCTGCGCGGCCGCGCCGCGCCAGCCCACGTCGATGGCGCCGGTCGAGCCGACCAGGGTCAGCACCAGTCGCAGCGCGCCGGCAGCGTCCAGCACCGGCACGCTGAGGCTGCTGACGGCGGGGCTGGGGGTATCGATGCTGCGCTCGATGCCGCGCTCGCGGATGGCCTGCAGCACTGCGCTGAAGCTGGCCAGCTCGGCCTCCGTCGCGCCCGGCCGCTGCACGCGCCACAGCGGCTGCCATTGCGGCGGCGGCTGGAAGGCGCAGAACACGCGCCCGGTGGCGGTGGCAGCCAGCGCCATCACCGTGCCCACGTGCAGGTTCACATGCAGCGGCGCGCTGGCCGGCACATAGCGCACGATGGTCGGCCCCTGCGGGCCGGCAATGCTGATCGCCACGCTGAAGCCGGACGCCTGCGCCAGCGCATCCACCCGCGGCAGCGCCGCGCGGTAGGCCGGGTCCTGCTCCAGGTGCAGCAGGCCCAGCTGCAGCGACAGCGGCCCGGGCTCGTAGCGGCCTGACAGGTGGTCGCGCTTGATCAGGCCCAGCCGCGTCAGGCTGACCAGGTAGGCATGCGCCTGCGCCGGCGCCAGCTGCGCGGCGTCGGCCAGCGCGGCCAGCGGCATCGGCGTGCGCGCGGCGGCCAGCGCGGCCAGCAGGCGCCCGCCCACCTCCACGCTCTGGATGCCTCGCTGCGCCTTGTCGGCTGCCTGCGTACCTTCGTCCCCCGCCTTGCGCCTGGCCATTGCCATCCTGTGTGATAGGAAAACCCGGATATTAATCGAACGCCTCTGGCGAGCGCTTGCCCGGGGGGTTTACCCGCGCCGGTCACGTGCCCTTCCATGCCGGTTTCTGCACATGCCAAATATTTTCCATAGGCTAATCATTTCGCTATTGATTAATTTTCGAAGGTTTCCTAAGATTGCACTACCCCGTCGCACCAGTCGTGACACATCCATAGAAACGGGGCGAGACAGCCCGCGCGGCCCCGCTGCGCATCACCGCATGCCCGTGCGCCGTCTCGCCGCCCCACACAGAGGAAAGACGCCATGTCCAAGGCATTCGCATCCCAGGCCGACCTGGAAGAAAAGCAGATCACCTTTACCCAGCTGTCCGAGAACGCCTGGGCCTACACCGCCGAAGGCGATCCCAACTCGGGCGTGATCATCGGCGACGACGGCGTGCTGATCGTCGACACCACCGCCACCCCGGCGATGGCGCAGGATCTGATCGCCCGCATCCGCACCATCACCGACAAGCCGATCAAGTACGTGGTGCTGTCGCACTACCACGCGGTGCGCGTGCTGGGCGCGTCGGCCTACTTCGCCGAAGGCGCGCAGCAGATCATCGCCAGCCGCGGCACCTGGGAAATGATCGTCGAGCGCGGCGAAGCCGACATGAAGTCCGAGATCGAACGCTTCCCGCGCCTGTTCGCCGGCGTCGAGACCGTACCCGGCCTGACCTGGCCGACGCTGGTATTCGAGAAGGAAATCACGCTGTTCCTGGGCAAGCTGGAAGTGCGCATCGCCCACCTGGGCTCGGGCCACACCAAGGGCGACACCGTGGTCTGGCTGCCGCAGCAGAAGGTGCTGTTCTCCGGCGACCTGGTCGAGTACGACGCCGCCTGCTATTGCGGCGACGCTCAGTTGGAAGACTGGCCGGCCACGCTGGACGCACTGCAGGCGCTCAACCCGGAAAAGCTGGTGCCCGGCCGCGGCCCCGCGCTGACCTCGCCGGAGGAAGTGAAGAAGGGCATCGCCTATACCAAGGACTTCGTCACCACGCTGTTCCAGTCCGGCAAGGAGGCCGTGGTCGAGAAGCTCGACCTGAAGGCCGCGATGGCGCACACCCGCCGCGCGATGGATCCCAAGTTCGGCCACGTCTTTATCTACGAGCACTGCCTGCCCTTTGACGTCTCGCGCGCCTACGACGAGGCCAGCGGCATTCGCCACCCGCGCATCTGGACCGCCCAGCGCGACAAGGAAATGTGGGCCGCGCTGCAGGACTGAGCCACAGCAGGACACAAAGAAACAAAGACGTGGATGGAGACACAAGCATGAGCAGCATCGACTACCAGCGGCTGTCGTTCGAGTACCAGCCCTGCGCGGAACAATCGGCAGGGGCCGACCCGGCCATCCACCCGGTGGTGGTGGTGGGCGCCGGGCCGATCGGCCTGGCCACCGCCATCGACCTGGCGCAGCGCGGCGTGCGCGTGGTGCTGGTCGATGACGACTGCACGCTGTCCACCGGCTCGCGCGCGATCTGCTTTGCCAAGCGCACGCTGGATATCTTCGACCGGCTGGGCTGCGGCGATCGCATGGTCGACAAGGGCGTGAGCTGGAACGTCGGCAAGGTGTTCCTGCGCGACCAGCAGGTGTACAGCTTCGACCTGCTGCCCGAGAGCGGCCACCGCCGCCCGGCGTTTATCAACCTGCAGCAGTACTACGTCGAAGGCTTCCTGCTGGAGCGCGCGCAGGCGCTGCCCAATATCGAGATCCGCTGGCACAACAAGGTGGTGGGGCTGGAACAACGCCAGCCAGGCACGCCGGACGCCAATGTGGTACTGACCATCGAAACGCCCGAAGGCTGCTATCCGCTGGCCGCGCGCTACGTGGTCGCCGCCGACGGCTCGCGCAGCCCGATGCGCAAGCTCCTCGGACTGGACAGCAAGGGTCGCACCTTCCGCGACCGCTTCCTGATCGCCGACGTGAAGATGGAAGCGGACTTCCCCACCGAGCGCTGGTTCTGGTTCGACCCGCCCTTCCACCCCAACCAGTCGGTGCTGCTGCACCGCCAGCCCGACAACGTCTGGCGCATCGACTTCCAGCTTGGCTGGGATGCCGACCCCGTGCTGGAGAAGACACCGGAACGCGTGATCCCGCGCGTGCAGGCGCTGCTGGGCAAGGACGTGAAGTTCGAACTGGAGTGGGTCAGCGTGTACACCTTCTCGTGCCTGCGCATGGACAGCTTCCGCCACGGCAATATCCTCTTCGCCGGCGATTCGGCGCATGGCGTGTCGCCGTTCGGCGCGCGCGGCGCCAACAGCGGCGTGCAGGATGCCGAAAACCTGGCGTGGAAGCTGGCCTATGTGCTGCAGGGCCATGCCGCCGACACCTTGCTGGACACCTATGCCAACGAGCGCGAATACGCCGCCGACGAGAACATCCTCAACTCCACCCGCGCCACGGATTTCATCACGCCCAAGAGCGCAGTGAGCCGTGTGTTCCGCGATGCCGTGCTGACGCTGTCCAAGCGCCATGCGTTTGCGCGCGGGCTGGTCAACAGCGGCCGGCTGTCGGTGCCCGCAGTACTGCGTGGCTCGCCGCTGAATACGGGTGACGATGCCGAAGGCTACAGCGGCAACATGGTGCCCGGCGCTGTCTGTTGTGATGCCCCGGTGTCCGGTATGCAAGGCCAGGGCTGGCTGTTGTCGCACCTGGGCGAGGACTTTACCGTGCTGCTGTTCGGCAACCCCGAAGCGATCGATGCCGGCATCCTCGCCGACCTGGCCGCGCTGAAGCAATCCGGCGTGCCGCTGCGGCTGGTCTACATCACCGATGCCGCGCAGCCAGTGATGACCTGCTCCAACGCCACCGTGCTACGCGACGACCAGGGCCTGGCCGCCGCCCGCTACGGCGCCACGCCGGGCACCTGCTACCTGGTCCGTCCGGACCAGCACGTGTGCGCACGCTGGCGCCGCGCCGACCCTGCCGCGCTCCGCGCCGCGCTGGCACGCGCCACCGGCGCCGGGCTGCGGGCGGCGCCGGGCCAGATGGCCGCCTGAGACGCGTCGGACAGAAGTACAGCGGAGACAACCATGCCCAACATCCTCAACACCCAGCCCAACCTCGCGCGTCCTGACGACTTCTACGAAGCACTGATCGAGATGCACCGCGACCTCGACGAAGCACAGAGCCAGGCCGCCAACGCTCAATTGATCCTGCTGCTGGCCAACCATATCGGCGACCACGACGTGCTGATGGCCGCGCTGCAGGCCGCGCGCGAAGGCGTGGCCGACATGCCGGCCACCGCCCCCGCCTGACCTGCCGCGGGCGCGGCCATGCCGCGCACGCCCCGCTCTTTTCCTCGCACCAACCCGGGCCAACGCGCGCCAGACGCCGCCCGCTGGCGGAACCCCACGGCTGCCCGCCGCCGCAGCCATCACCGTACGGAGACAACGTTCATGAGCCATCCGGTCTCAGGGGATCTTTCGTCCCTATCCACCCTATCGCCCCCCGCCACACTGGCCGCGCACGATGAAGACGCGCTCTACCGCAAGGTCTGGCTGCGCATCATCCCATTCCTGTTCGTCTGCTACGTAGTGTCGTTCCTGGACCGGATCAACATCGGCTTCGCCCAGCTGCAGATGAAGCAGGATCTTGGCTTCAGCGACGCCATGTACGGGCTGGGCGCCGCCGTGTTCTATGTTGGCTACGTGCTGTGCGAAGTGCCCAGCAACATGCTGCTGGCGCGCTTCGGCGCGCGGCGCACCTTCACCCGCATCATGGTGCTGTGGGGCATTGCCTCGGTGGCGATGATGGCGGTGTCCACGCCCACGCAGTTCTACACGCTGCGCTTCCTGCTGGGCGTGTTCGAGGCCGGCTTCTTCCCCGGCATCGTGCTCTACCTGACCTACTGGTTCCCGGCGCGGCGCCGTGCCGCGGTGATGGCGATCTTCTTTGCCGGCGTGGCGGTGGCGGGCGTGCTGGGCGGGCTGGTGTCGGGCTGGATCATGCGCGACATGGCCGGCGTGCTCGGCCTGCAGGGCTGGAAGTGGATGTTCGCGATCGAAGGCGCGCCCGCGGTGCTGCTCGGGCTGGTGGCGGCGCGCTGCCTGGTAGATGGCCCGCAGCAAGCGAGCTGGCTCAGCGACAGCGAACGCGCGCACCTGGCGCGCGCCACCGCCAGCGAGTCGCATGCCGGCGGCCATTCGCTGCACGCGTTGCGCCAGGTGCTGCGCAACCCGCGCGTGTACCTGTTCGCCTTTATCTATTTCTCGCTGACCTGCGGCTCGCTCGCGCTGAGCTTCTGGATGCCGCTGATGATCCGGGACTTCGGCATTACCGACGTGATGTCGGTGAGCCTGTATTCGGTGGTGCCCAATGCCGTGGGCGCGGTCGGCCTGATTCTGATCGCGCGCCACTCGGACCGCACCGGCGAGCGCCATCGACACTTCCTGCTGTGCACGGCCGGCGGCGCGCTGGCGCTGGCCGCGCTGACGCTGCACCCGTCCAGCCTGGCTGCGATGCTGGCGATCCTGTCGGTGGCCGCGGTGCTGATCTTTGCCGCGCTGCCGGTGTTCTGGTCGCTGCCGCCCAGCTACCTGCCGGGCGCGGGCGCAGCTGCTGGCATCGCCTTTATCAGCAGCATCGGCATCACCAGCGGCATCGTCAGTCCGTGGGTGATCGGCCAGATCAAGACCCAGACCGGCAGTCTCGACAACGCGCTGTACCTGCTGGCCGCACTGCTGCTGGCCAGCGGACTGGCGATGTGGCTGGGCGTGCCAAGGCTCCCCGCGCCGCGGGCCTGAGCCGCGCCGCGGGTGCCTTCAGAAGCGGGATGTCCGCGCCCCCGTGGGGCGCGACTTTCAGTGGGAACGGCCGCAGGGGATGACGGAGGCGATTTCCTCGCGCATCACCTCGACCACATCGTCGATCTCCAGCCCTTCGGCCGTGACCAGCACATCCTGGCCGCGGCCGATGGCGTAGACCACGCCGCGCCAGCGGCCAGGCTCGACCGCCTCGCACAGGCGGATATTGAATTCGGTGTCCTGGTCCTGGCTATAAACGGTCACCAGGTCGCCAATCTGGGGGGCTTGCACCGCTTCTCCGTCGAACGCCCGGGCCACTACGGTCACCGGCGACTGGGTCAGTCCCCTGGCAAATCTCGCTCGCATGGTCCGCTCCTCTTATTACGGTCCGAGTCAGCTTACAAGAGGAGCTTACAAAAGGCCCGGCAAATAACCAGTAATTTCCGTCATAAAGTGGGGCTTGCTGCCCTTGCCAGCTTGTCAGACGCCGCCGGATAGACAGCGCCGGTACATAGGCCACAATAAAGGCACTAACAGTCGAGGAGACGGCAAATGGGCTCCAACCTACACGTCGTGCCGCACCAGGATGGCTGGGATGTGATCCATGAAGGCGCCCGCTATGCGGAATCGCACCATGCCACCCAGGAAGAGGCGATCGCGGCCGGCACGACCGCAGCACGGCGCGAACACGTCGAACTGCTGGTCCACGGCCGCGACGGCCAGATCCGTTCGCGCAACAGCTTCGGGCGCGATCCGCGCGCCATACCGGGCTAACCGCCGTACCGGGCTAACGCCTGCCCTCAGAAGCCGGATAGTCATATCGCTGCGCCGCCTGCAGCCGTCCCGCATTGGCCAATCAACCGCCGGTGCGGTCCGGCGCGATGTGGATGTGGTTGACGATCTCGCCCACCCCGGCGCACCCGCGCACGCAGGCTTCGACCGCAGCGCGGTCGGCCGCAGTGCCGATGGCGCCTGCAAGCGTCACGCGGCCCTGCGCCACGCGCAGAGATACCTCGCTCACGTCCAGGCCTGCGTCCCACAAGCGCTCGCACAACGTGGCCTGCAACGCGGCATCGGCCTGCGTCGTGCCTTGCACCCCGCCGGCGTCGCCCGGTCCGGTCGATGGATCTTGCATGGGTGCGTTCGCTCAGTACACCGGCGTGCCGGTCCGTGGCACGCGCAGGTGGTTGGCCACTTCCTTCACGCCGAACACTTCATCGGCGATATCCTCGATCCGGTACTTCTGCTGACGATCCGGCACGCTGCCCTGCAGCGTCACCACGCCCTGCTCGACCTTCACCTCCACGTCGTTCAGGTCAAGCCGCGCGCTGCATGTCAGTTGCTCGCACAGGTCTTCCAGGATGCGTTCGTCCGGGCGCTGGTAGTTGCGCGGGCCGACCGGCCGCGCGCGCTGCGGGCCGCCGTGGTACAGGCCCATGCGCTCGTTGTAGCCGGTGAACTGCCGGTATGGGTCGGCCCCGCCCTGCGGCGCGCGGCGGTGCTCCGGCGGCATCTCGCGCGGCCACCGCCGCCGCGCGCCGCGGGCCGCGTCGAACTCGCCCGGATCCACCGGCTTGTCGTAGTCATACACCCCATAAGGCCCCACGTAGTGGCTGCGCATGTCGGTTTCCGGCACCGCACTCTCATGCCACGGTTCGTCGCGCCAGTGGTCTCGTCGCTCGTCCCTGCGGTCCATTGCTGTCTCCCCTGCAGTTGGCATTACTTCTACCGTGGCGGAACCAGGCCGCGGTCGGGCTTGCGCAGTTCGTCCGCGCGCAACTGCCGCACCGCGCACGCCAGCGCCCGCGCCACGTTGTCCACTTCGCCCTGTACGCCGCTGTCCCGGTCCAGCTCGGCATGGCTGGTGGGCGTAAGGCTGGTAATAGCCGATACATAGGCGGGATCGGCATAGCCCGGCCCTGTGCTTGCGCGGCGCCTTGCGGCCCTGCTCGTACGCGTCCCCCGATGCGCTCGAGCCGGTCCAGCGTCGCATCCTCCTGCCGGTAGGCCGGGTCCGTAAAGCGCGCGAGGAAGCGCTGGCGGAAGGTCTCGCGCGGCAGCGGGATGGTCACCTGGCCCTTGCGGACGTCGGTGGCGTCGCCAGGGTGGCGCTGCGGCTTGGGCGGCTGCTCGGGCATGACTGTGTCTCCATACACGCTGGTAGCCCGTTGGCATGCAAGATGGACGCCATCGCGGCGCGGGGCGCGGGGCGCTGCTGTAGCGGCACCGGCGCAGGCGCGCGCCCACGCGCGGGTGTCGGTGCGCAAGGCATGGAAGCGATGAGGCCATCCCGCAAGTTCAATGCCCTGCTGGGATCCCACCCCGCTGCGCGTGCAATTCGTTCGAATCTTTGTAAGAAATGCGGGCGCCCCGCGTCAAGGCGTGGTGCGCGGCGAGCGGTATCGTTCGTGCAGCACCCGGAACAGCTCATGGCTGACCTGCATGCCCCGGTACTGGCGCCGCACCACCGCGCGCAGGCGCGCGCCCAGCACATGCGCGCGCAGCGCACGCGCATAGCGGCGCTGCACCGCGTGCTCGCCCTTGCTGATGGCCTGCAGCAGGGCGCGATCCGAGTTGCGCTTGCCGATCCCCGCCGACGCTGCGGAAGCGGCCGGCACGGCCACAGCCTCCGGCTGTTGCCCCAGGTCCAGCAGGCAGGCCTGGAGCTCCTGCGCGGCCAGCGCAAACGCATTGGCGCGGCTGGTAAAGAGCGATTTCAGGTGCGGATTGGCGGCGGCCATGGCCGCGCGGCGGCAACCGTGCTCGCCCTCGCGCGAGGCCGCGATCAGCGCATTGAGCAACAGGACCTTTTTCTTCGCCATGGCACACCTGCCCTGGTCCGTGGCCGGACCCGTGAAGTCATCGATCAGGGCCGGCTGCCCGCCGGCGGTTGTCCCTTGTTACCGGTCCTTGCCGCGCGCCCCGCACGCCAGGGTCAGACTAGGATAGGTGCCCGTCCCGCCTGGCACCAGTTGCGGAAAACGCGCGGTGCGAGGCCGCCACCCACGCCTTGCGCGCCTCGCGCATGCCGCGCAGGTTCATGGCGATCAGCGCCAGCTGCAGCACGATCAGCGCGTACGCATTGCCATGCCAGCCCCAGGCAATCCACAGCACATTGCTCGCCAGGAACACCCAGAAACCAGCGCGCCGCCGCGCGATCGAGCGCGATCCGACCAGCCATGTGGCGATCACCGTCACCACCATCGCCGGCCATTGTGTTGCCTCCAGCCACCAGTCCATGCGCATGCGCTCCATGCCGTGTTGATCGGTTCGCTTCGACCCGCCTTGACGCCGGCGCCCGTGGGTTGCGTTGGCACCTTCCGACGAACAAGGGCAAGAAGCGTACCGGACAGTGCGCCCCCTGCCGCCGCGCGTCAATCTGCTTGCGCGTTCTTTCCATCGGCAAGAATGGCGCGGGCATTTTTTACAAGCGGTTGCGCATCGCGCACATGACTCGATCCAGGGCTTGCCCTTGAACCGTCTTGCGTCGACACTGACTGAGGCAAACCCGGGCGTGCTGGCACGCACTTCGCATGGCTGTGCCATCCCGCCGGCTGGCCACAAGGCGCCGGGCGGGGCATTGTTGCTCCAGCGGAGCGAAACCCCGGGAGGACTTTGTGCGGATCTGCCAGATCGACCTGACCGGAACGCCCGACGCCGATGAACACGCGCTGCAACGCGTGGCGGCGCTGGGCTTCGACCACGTCCTGATCGGCGGCTGGCCGCGCCTACCCGGCGAAGACGCTCTCGCGGCGTGCACCCGGCATGGGCTGGCGCCGTTGCTCGATCTCTCACTGGATCGCTTCACCTCCGACGGCGCGGACAGTGCCGCCGACCCGCGCTGGATCGACACCAGCGCGCCCGCCTTCGCCCCCCACGAAACCGACAACCACATCCCCGGCGCGCGTCTGCGCTGGCACGACCCGCAAGTGGCCGAGGCGCTGGTGCAGTGGTGGGCGGCGCAACTGCGCATGGCGTGGGCGGCGGGTGCGGCGGGATTCTGCTGCCGCGCACCGGCGCGCGTGCCTGGCAGATGGTGGGCCGCGCTGACCGCGACGCTGCGCGACGACGCCGGGCCGGAACAGGCGCGCGGTACGCCGCGCTTCCTGGCCTGGACGCCCGGGCTCAACCCCGCCCAGCTGGATGAGTTGGCACCGGCCGGCTTCGACGCCGCCTTCTGCTCGCTGCCGTGGTGGGATTTCCGCAGCACGTGGTTGACCGAGGAAATCGCGCGCCTGCGCCGCTTTGGCCGGGTACTGGCCGCGCCGGCGCTGACGCCGTCCCGCCAGGATGCGCTCAGCGCGCGGCGTGCGCTATGGACCGCCGCCGCCATCGGCGACGGCATCCTGGTGCCGGCGGGATTCGAAACCGGCGGTGCGCTCGCGCGCGATCCGCTGGCGCCCGACGGGGCTGCGCACGATGGCGCCCCCTACGACATCACGCACGAACTGCTGGAAGCCAATACCTGGCTGGCCGCCCGCAACCCCGCGCCAGCCTTGTCGGTGCGGCTGCTGAGCGGCCCCGACGCGCCGCTGACGGTACTCGCCCGGCTGCCGGCACCCAATGGCGCCTGCGGCATGCCGGGTGCCGGCAACGGCAAGACCGCACCGGGCTTGCCCAATGGCGCCGCGGCACTGGCCGTGGTGCTCAACCCGGACCCGATGGCACCCGGCACGCTCGGCGCCGACCGCGTGCTGAGCGCGCTGCCGCATCCCAGCGCGCACCTTGAAGCCTCGCCGGGCGGCCCGGGCGGCACGCTCGACGCCACCAGCCGGCTCGATGCGCTCGCCAGCATCACGCTCGCGCCAGCCGATATCCGCCTCTATGAAGTGCCACCGGTGCCGCTGACGCGCCCCGGCGTGCCGCGCCGCGATGCGCGCGAGCCGCACGGGCATGAAACGCTGACGGCCACCGGCCTGGGCAGCGTGGTGGCGGCGATGGAAGCGCCGCGCATCGCCATCGAACGCGTCGAACCCGCCTGCGACGACGGCCGCTTCGCGGTGCGGCGCGTCGTCGGCGAGCGCGTCACGGTCAGCGCCGATATCTGGATGGATGGCCACGACAAACTCGCCGCGGCGGTGCTGTGGCGTGCGCCCGGCGAGTCCGATTGGCACGAGGCGCCGCTGCACCCCGTGATCAACGACCGGTGGGAAGGCAGCTTCCCGCTGGTGGCGCTGGGCCGGCATGAATTCACCGTCGAAGCCTGGCGCGACGCCTACGCCAGCTGGCTCGACGAAATCAGCAAGAAGCGCGCGGCCGGCCTCAACGTGGCGCTGGAGATCGAAGAAGGCGCGCGGCTGGTGGCCGATATGCTGCTGCGGCCCGCCGGCAAGAATGGCAAGAAAGGCAATGGCAGGAAGAACGCCGGGAAGTCCCCCGCGGACAGCGAACTATCCGCCATCGTCGATGAACTGACCGAAGCCGCCGGCGACGACGAACGCCGCCTGGAGATACTGCTGTCGCGGCGCACCGCCGCCGCCGTGCACGCGGTGATGGCCACGCCCGCCGGGCGCCAGTTCGTCTCGCGCCACCCGGTGGCCATGCCGGTTGAGGCCGACCGCCTTGCCGCACGCTACGCCAGCTGGTATGAGCTGTTCCCGCGCTCGCAAAGCAACGACGAGCAGCGCCACGGCACCTTCGACGACGTGATCGGGCGACTCCCCGCGATCCGCGCGATGGGTTTCGACGTGCTCTACTTCACGCCGATCCACCCGATCGGCCGCACCCACCGCAAGGGCCGCAACAACAGCCTGCGTGCGCAACCGGGGGATCCTGGCAGCCCCTACGCCATCGGCGGCGAGGAAGGCGGCCACGACGCGCTGCATCCCGAGCTGGGCACATTGGACGACTTCCGCCGCCTGCTCGATGCAGCGGCAGCCAATGGCCTGGAGCTGGCGCTGGACTTCGCGATCCAGTGTTCGCCCGACCATCCGTGGCTGCGCGACCACCCGGAATGGTTCGCGCACCGCCCCGACGGCTCGCTGCGCTACGCCGAGAACCCGCCCAAGAAGTACGAGGACATCGTCAATGTCGACTTCTACGCCGCGCCGCCCGCCGGCGCCGCGCTGTGGCAGGCGCTGCGCGACGTGGTGATGTTCTGGGCCGACCATGGCGTGCGCATCTTCCGCGTGGACAACCCGCACACCAAGCCGCTGCCTTTCTGGGAATGGATGATCGCCGACATCCGCGCGCACCACCCCGACACCATCTTCCTGGCCGAGGCCTTCACCCGGCCCAAGATGATGGCGCGCCTGGCCAAGCTCGGCTTCAGCCAGTCGTACACCTACTTCACCTGGCGCAACACCAAGTGGGAGCTGACCGAGTACCTGAACGAACTGACCCAGGGCCCGCTGCGCGACTTCTTCCACCCGCACTTCTTCGTCAACACGCCCGACATCAACCCTTACTTCCTGCACCACGGCGGCCGCCCCGCGTTCCTGATCCGCGCGGCGCTGGCCACCATGCTGTCGGGGCTGTGGGGCATGTACAGCGGCTTCGAGCTGTGCGAGAGCGCACCCTTCGTGCTGGACGGCAAGGTGCGCGAGGAATACCTCGATTCCGAGAAATACCAGCTGCGCGCGCGCGACTGGCACCAGCCCGGCAATATCGTCGCCGAGATCTCGCGCCTCAATGAGATCCGCAACAGCCACCCGGCGCTGCAGAACAACGGCCTGCGCTTCTACCACGCCGGCAGTGATGCGGTGCTGTGGTTCGCGCGTTTCGTGCCGGGCACGGACTACCTGTTCGGCGACGACGTGCTGCTGGTGGCAATCAACCTGGACCCGCGCCACGCGCACGAGGCCGATATCGAACTGCCGCTGTGGGAATGGGGCCTGCCCGACCATGCCCGGGTGGCGGTGCAGGAGCTGATGCGCGGCGCGCACTTCGAGCTGCGCGGCAAGCACCAGCGCATCCGGCTGGACCCGGCGCAGCTGCCCTTCGCGGTCTGGCATGTGCGCCCGCTGGAGCGGCCCGCGCCCCGCCCCGCGGCAGCACCGGCATCCACCGACCCGCACGGCGCCTGACAGGCATACGTGGAGACACGGATGAAACGCCTCACCGAAACCGGCAGTGCCGCCCTGCTCAACGCCGATCCGCTCTGGTACAAGGATGCCGTCATCTACCAGCTCCACATCAAGTCCTTCTACGACGCCAACGGCGACGGCGTGGGCGACTTTGCCGGCCTGCTGGCCAAGCTCGACTACCTGGTCAACCTGGGCGTGGACACCGTCTGGCTGCTGCCGTTCTACCCGTCGCCGCGCCGCGACGACGGCTACGATATCGCCGACTACCGCAACGTCCACCCCGACTACGGCACGCTGTCCGACGCGCGCCGCTTTATCGCCGCGGCCCACGCGCGCGGGCTGCGCGTGATCACCGAGCTGGTGATCAACCACACCTCCGACCAGCATCCGTGGTTCCAGCGCGCGCGCAACGCCAAGCCCGGCTCGGCGGCGCGGCGCTACTATGTGTGGTCGGACCATGACCAGGCCTACGCCGGCACCCGCATCATCTTCTGCGATACCGAGAAGTCCAACTGGAGCTGGGACCCGGTGGCGGGCGCCTACTTCTGGCACCGCTTCTACTCGCACCAGCCGGACCTGAACTTCGACAACCCGCAGGTGCTCAACGAGGTGCTGTCGGTGATGCGCTACTGGCTCGACATGGGCGTCGACGGGCTGCGCCTGGACGCGGTGCCCTACCTGGTCGAGCGCGAAGGCACCAGCAACGAGAACCTGCCCGAGACCCATGCCGTCATCCGCCATATCCGCGCCCACCTGGACGCGCGCTTCCCCGGCCGCATGCTGCTGGCAGAAGCCAATATGTGGCCGGAGGACGCGCAGCAGTACTTCGGCCTGACCGGCCCCGACCCGGAAGGCGACGAATGCCACATGGCCTTCCACTTCCCGCTGATGCCGCGCATGTACATGGCGATCGCGCGCGAAGACCGCTTCCCGATCACCGACATCATGCGCCAGACCCCGGAGGTGCCGCCCAACTGCCAGTGGGCCATCTTCCTGCGCAACCATGACGAACTGACGCTGGAGATGGTGACCAGCAGCGAGCGCGACTACCTGTGGGAGGTCTACGCGACCGACCGGCGCGCGCGCATCAACCTGGGCATCCGCCGCCGGCTGGCGCCGCTGATGGAGCGCGACCGCCGCCGCATCGAGCTGATGAACAGCCTGCTGTTCTCGATGCCGGGCACGCCGGTGATCTACTACGGCGACGAGATCGGCATGGGCGACAACATCCACCTGGGCGACCGCGACGGCGTGCGCACCCCGATGCAGTGGTCGCCCGACCGCAACGGCGGCTTCTCGCATGCCGATCCCGAGCGACTGGTGCTGCCGCCGCTGCAGGGGCCGCTGTACGGCTACGAGGCGGTCAACGTCGAGGCGCAGGCGCGCGACCCGCATTCGCTGCTGAACTGGATGCGGCGCATGCTGGCGCTGCGGCGCAAGCACCGCGCCTTCGGCCGCGGCACGCTGCGCTTCCTGTTCCCCGGCAACCGCAAGATCCTGGCGTACCTGCGCGAGTACGAGGGCGAGCACATCCTGTGCGTGGCCAACCTGTCGCGCGCGCCGCAGGCCGTCGAGCTGGACCTGTCCGCCTTCAACGGCCGCGTGCCGGTGGAGATGATGGGCGCCACCCCCTTTCCCGCCATCGGCACGCTCACTTACCTGCTGACGCTGCCGCCCTATGGCTTCTACTGGTTCGTGCTCAGCGACGAGGCGCAGCCGCCGTCGTGGCACGTCGAGGCACCCGAACAGATGCCAGACCAGATCACCCTGGTGATGCAGAACTCGGCCCGCCCGGAGCTGACCGATGCCTCGCGCCGCATCATGGCCACAGAAGTGCTGCCGCACTACATCAGCCGGCGCCGCTGGTTCGGGTCCAAGCATGAGCGCATCGAGCGCGTGGGCATGGCCTACGTGCTGCCGTTCACGCGCGGCGCCAGCGGCGAAGACGTCTACCTGGGCGAGGTCGAGGTGGTGCTGTCCGGACGCACCGAACGCTACCAGCTGCCGGTGGGCATCCTGTGGGACCGCGAAAGCGCGGACAGCGTGTCGCAGCTGGCGCACGGGCTGTCGATGGCGCGCGTGCGCCAGGGCAGCCGCGTCGGGCTGGCCACCGACGGCTTCGTGGTCGAGCCCTTTGCGCGCGAGGTGGTGCGCGCGCTGCGCAACGGCGCGGAAATGCGCACCGGGCAGGACACCATCCGCTTCCTGGCCGAACCGGGCCTGGCCGCGCTGGAACTGGAGCGCGACCCGATCGAATGGATGTCGGCCGAGCAGTCCAACAGCTCGCTGTCGTACAACAACGCTGCCGTGCTCAAGCTGGTACGCCGGCTCTCTGGCGGCATCCATCCCGAAGCCGAGATGACGCGCTACCTGACCGCGCAGGGCTATGCCCACGCCGCGTCTTTGCTGGGCGAGGTGGTGCGCACCGGAGCCGACGGCGTGCCGCATACGCTGATGCTGCTGCAGGCCTATATCCTCAACCAGGGCAACGGCTGGGACTGGACCCTGGACTACCTTGGCCGCACCATCGACGATGCGCTGCCAGCCCAGGAAAGCGAGGACGAGTTCGCCGAGGCCATGAACGGCTACGCGGCGCTGGCCGGCACGCTGGGGCGCCGCCTGGCCGAGCTGCATGCGGTGCTGGCGCGGCCCACCGACGACGACGCCTTCACGCCGCAGCCCGCCAGCAACGAAGATGCGCACGCCTGGGCCGAGCAGGCCATGAAGGCGCTGCAGCGCGCGCTGGCGTTGCTGCAAAAGCGCGCCGCCAACATGCAGGGTTCGGTACAGCAATCATATGAGGCCGACGTGCAGACGCTTGCGGCCGCGCGCGACGCCCTGCCGGCGCTGGTCAAGCAACTCGCCGCCGCCGCGCCGGGCAGCCTGCAGACGCGCATCCACGGCGACTTCCACCTGGGCCAGGTGCTGATCGCGCAGAACGACACCTATCTGGTCGACTTCGAGGGCGAGCCCGGCCTGCCGCTGGACTGGCGGCGCCGCAAGACCTCGCCGCTGCGCGACGTGGCCGGACTGCTGCGCTCGCTCGACTACGCCGCGGCCACGGTGGGCACCGATCGCCAGGAGCGCACGCATACCGAGCTGCCGCCGCAGCTTGCCGAGCGCCGCGCCGTGCTGCTGGAGGGCTTCCGCAGCACCGCCAGCGACGCCTTCCTGAGCAGCTACCAGCAGCATATGGAAGCGTCGCCGGCGCCGTGGGTGGCGCCTGACCAGCTGCAGCCGCTGCTGGACCTGTTCCTGCTCGAGCGCGCGGCCTATGAGGTCGACTACGAAGCCGCCAACCGCGTCGCCTGGATCGACCTGCCGGTCAGCGGCCTGGCCCGCCTGGTGCGCAAGCTGGTGCCGGGAGGCCAGCCATGAGCCCGCCCACGACAAGTACCCGCAGCGCGGGCATGCTGCCGGGGCACGAACTGGATGCCCTGCTCGGCGCGCGCCACCACGACCCCTTTGCCGTGCTGGGTCCGCATCCCGATGGCGACGGCGCGCTGGTGCGCGCCTGCCTGCCGGGCGCGGTCTCGGTGCAGCTGGCCGATGCCAGCGGCACGCCGCTGGCGCCGATGGAGCCGCTGCACGGCGGCGGCGTCTTTGCCGGGCGCCTGCCCGCGCGCGAGCGCCAGGCCCACGCCACCGACTACCGGCTGCGTGTGGAATGGCCCGACGGCTCCGAACAGTGCGCCGCCGACCCCTATGCCTTCGGCCTGCTGCTGGGCGAGCTGGACCTGCACCTGATCGCCGAGGGCCGGCACTTCAAGCTCGGCGAGTGCCTGGGCGCGCAATGGGAGTGCGTGGACGGTATCGACGGGGTGCGCTTCGCGGTGTGGGCGCCGAATGCGCGGCGTGTGTCGGTGATCGGGGATTTCAACGGCTGGCATCCGGCGCGGCACCCGATGCGGCTGCGCCATCCCAGCGGCATCTGGGAGCTGTTCGTGCCGGCGGCGCTGGGCGCCGGGCCGGGCTGCCGCTACAAGTACGACCTGCTCGACCCGCACGGCACCGAGCTGCCCGACAAGGCCGATCCGCTCGCGCTCGCCACCGAGCCGCCGCCTGAGACCGCTTCCGTGGTGACCGCGCCCGGCAAGAGCGCGCCGCCCTTCGACTGGCACGACGCCGACTGGATGGCGCGCCGCGACGCCGCCAACCCCTACGCATCGCCGATGTCGGTCTACGAGGTCCACGTCCTGTCGTGGCTGCGCGCGGCCAACGACACGCAACGCGGCTGGGAGATCCTGGCCGAGCGGCTGGTGCCATACGTGCAGGAACTGGGCTTCACCCATATCGAACTGCTGCCGATCACCGAGCATCCGTTTGGCGGCTCGTGGGGCTACCAGCCGCTGTCGCTGTATGCGCCCACCGCGCGCCTGGGCCCGCCGCAGGCCTTCGCCGCCTTTGTCGACCGCTGCCACCAGGCCGGCATCGGCGTGATCCTGGACTGGGTGCCGGCGCACTTCCCCACCGATCCGCACGGGCTGGCGCGCTTCGACGGCACCGCGCTGTACGAGCACATGGACCCGCGCGAAGGCTTCCACCAGGACTGGAACACGCTGATCTACAACCTCGGCCGCAACGAGGTGCGCGGCTTCCTGCTGGCCGGTGCGCTGCACTGGCTGGAGCACTTCCACGCCGACGGCCTGCGCGTGGATGCGGTGGCGTCCATGCTCTACCGCGACTACAGCCGCGAGCCCGGCCAGTGGGTTCCCAACCGCTTCGGCGGCCGCGAAAACCTGGAAGCCGTCGACTTCGTGCGCGAACTGAACACCGTGGTCCACGAACGCTGCCCGGGCGCGCTGACCATCGCCGAGGAATCGACCGCCTGGCCCGGCGTCACCGCCAGCGTCGCCAGCGGCGGGCTGGGCTTCGACTTCAAGTGGAACATGGGCTGGATGCACGACACGCTGCGCTACCTGGGACACGAGCCCGTCCACCGTGCCTGGCACCACCAGGACATGACCTTCGGCCTGGTCTACGCCTGGTCCGAAGCCTTCGTGCTGCCGCTGTCGCATGACGAGGTGGTGCACGGCAAGGGCTCGATGATCGGCAAGGTGCCCGGCGACGAGTGGCAGCGCTTTGCCGGCCTGCGCGCCTACTACGGCTTCATGTGGACCCACCCCGGCAAGAAGCTGCTGTTCATGGGCGGCGAGCTGGCCCAGTGGCAGGAGTGGAACCACGACGCCGAGCTGGACTGGGCGCTGCTGGACCACCCCATGCACCGCGGCATGCACACGCTGGTGCGCGACCTGAACCGGCTCTACCGCGAGCTGCCCGCGCTGCATGCGCTGGACCACAGCCCGGAAGGCTTCCAGTGGGTGGTGGGCGACGACAACCACAACAGCGTCTTTGCCTGGCTGCGGCGCGCCGCGGCGGGCAGCCGCGAGGTGGTCCTGGTGGTGGCCAACATGACGCCCGTGCCGCGCTACGGCTACCGCCTCGGCGTACCCTTTGCCGGCCCCTGGCAGGAATGCCTGAACACCGACGCCGAGTGCTATGGCGGCAGCAATGTCGGCAACGGCGGCGCGGTGACGGCGGTGGACGTGCCCTCGCACGGCCAGCCGGCCTCGCTGGCGCTGACGCTGCCGCCGCTGGCCACGCTGGTGCTGCGGCTCGACCGGGTTGATGGTGGTGCACAAGGCGCGGCGACATGAACCGACCCTTCGCGGACCGGCTGCTGCCGGGCAAGCCGTATCCCCTGGGCGCCCACTGGGACGGGCTGGGGGTCAACTTCGCGGTGTTCTCGGCGCATGCCTCGCGCATCGACCTGTGCCTGTTCTCAGAGAATGGCCGCAAGGAACTGGCGCGCCTGCCGCTGCCGGAATGCACCGACGAGATCTGGCACGGCTACCTGCCCAACGCGGCGCTCGGCACGCTGTACGGCTACCGCGCGCACGGCCCCTACGATCCCGCGCACGGGCACCGCTTCAACCCGCACAAGCTGCTGCTGGACCCGTACGCGCGCCAGTTGAGCGGCCCGGTGCGCTGGGCGGATGTGCTGTTCGGCTACCGCCTGCAGAGCGCGCGCGGCGACCTGACGCCGGACCGGCGCGACAGCGCCCAGAGCATGCCCAAGGCGGTGGTGATCGACGAGAGCTTCCACTGGGGCGACGACCGCCCGCCCGCGGTGCCGTGGTCCGCCACCGTCATCTATGAAGCCCACCTGCGCGGCCTGTCGATGCTGCGCGACGACCTGTTGCCCAACCTGCGCGGCTCCTTCGCCTCGCTGTGCGACCCGCGCTTTATCGACCACCTGGTGCAGATGGGCATCACCACCGTCGAGCTGCTGCCGGTGCACGCCATCCTGCAGGACCGCTTCCTGCTGGAGCGCGGGCTGCGCAACTATTGGGGCTACAACACCATGGCGTACTTCGCGCCGGAACCGGCCTACCTGGGCACCGGGCAGCTGCAGGAATGCAAGGTGGCGATGCGGCGCCTGCATGCCGCCGGCATCGAAGTGATCCTGGACGTGGTCTACAACCACACCTGCGAGGGCAACGAAATGGGGCCGACGGTATCGTGGCGCGGCCTGGACAACGCCAGCTACTACCGCCTGATGCCGGGCGACGAGCGTCACTACATCAACGACACCGGCTGCGGCAACACGCTCAACCTGTCGCACCCGCGTGTGCTGCAGATGGTGATGGACTCGCTGCGCTACTGGGTGCAGGGCTACCACGTCGACGGCTTCCGCTTCGACCTGGGCAGCACGCTCGGGCGCGAGGGCAACGGCTTCGACCAGGGCTCGGGCTTCTTTGATGCGCTGATGCAGGACCCGGTGCTGAGCCACGTCAAGCTGATCTCGGAACCGTGGGACCTGGGCCCCGGGGGCTACCAGCTCGGCAACCACCCGCCCGGCTTTGCCGAATGGAACGACAAGTTCCGCGACGTGGTGCGCCGCTTCTGGCGCGGCGATGCCGGCAAGCGCGGCGAGCTGGCCGCGCGGCTGGCGGCCTCGGCCGACCTGTTCGACCGGCGCCACCGGCGCCCGTGGGCCAGCGTCAACTTCATCACCGCGCACGACGGCTTCACACTGGCCGACCTGGTCTGCTACAGCACCAAGCACAATGAGGCCAACGGCGAGGACAACCGCGACGGCACTGACGACAACGCCAGCGCCAACTGGAGCCCGGACGGCAGCATCGAAGGCCCCACCGACGACCCCGAGATCCTGGAGCGCCGCAGCCGCGTGGCACAGGCGCTGATGGCCACGCTGCTGCTCGCGCAGGGCACGCCGATGCTGACCGCCGGCGACGAATGGGGCCGCACCCAGCACGGCAACAACAACGCCTACTGCCAGGACAACGAGATATCGTGGCTGGACTGGAAGCAGGCCCAGACGCCCGGCGCACAGCCGCTGCAGCACATGGTGCGCCGCCTGCTCGCGCTGCGCCGGCGGCTGCACGCCCTCACCGGCGACCGCTTCGCGCACGGGCGCCAGGAACCGGCGCGCGGCATTGCCGACATTGCCTGGTTCGATACCGACGGCAAACCGCCCACCCCCGAGGAATGGGCCGACCCGGAAATCCGCACGCTGGCGCTGCGCCGCGCTGCCCCGCCGCCGCAACCTGAGCGCCCGCAGCTGGGCTCGCTGCCGGAAGAGGAGGGGGACGAGGACGATGCGCGCACCGTGCAGGTGACGCTGCTGCTGCTCAACGCCGGCGAGGCCGACGCGTCGTTCCGGCTGCCCGAGCCCAAGCTGGCCTGGACCCTGCTCTTCGACAGCAGCCGGCCCGAAGCCACCGAGTCCGAGCTAGCCGGCGAAGCGGTGGGCGAGAGCCAGACGGTGCCGGGCCATTCGCTGGTGCTGCTGGCCGCCCCAGCCCGCAGCCGCGAGAGCCCGCACCAGGAGAGTCCGCCGCTGGGCGCGCCGCAGGAGACACAGGAATGACCCGACGTACGCACCGCAGCGCCGCGCCGCCCCCCGCGCCACTGCAGAAGCTGGCGCTGCGCGCTGGCCTGCTGCCGCACTGGACGGATGCCTGGAACCAGCCACAGGCCGTCTCCGACGACGCGCTGCGGCGCGTGCTCAACGGCCTCGGCCTGCCCTGCGCCACCGGCGGCCAGTGCGAGGCCTCGCGCGCGTGGCTGGCCGCCGACGATGCCATCCATGCGCTGCCGCCGCTCATCACCGCCGAACGCGGCAAGCCGGTAGCCGTGCCATGGCCCCACACGCTGCCGCAACGCGCATACCGGCTGACGCTGGAAGACGGCGCCATCATCGCCGGCACCGCGGTGCGCGGCAACGATGACAGCGCACGCGGCAACGACGGCACCATGCTGCTGCCCGCCATCGACGTATGCGGCTACCACCGGCTGGAACTGGGCGATGCGCACACCGTGCTGGCGGTGGCGCCGCCGCGCTGCTATGGCGTGGCCGATGCCCTGCGCCATGCCGGGCGCACCGGCACCGATCCGCGCGCGCGGCCCTGGGGCCTGGCGGTGCAGCTTTACAGCCTGCGCCGCGGCGCGCCCTGCGGCATGGGCGACCTGAGCGCGCTGGCGCAGTGCTGCGTGAGCGCGGCCGGCGCGCATGCCGATGCCGTGGCGATCAACCCGCTGCACGCGGGCTTTGCCGCGCTGCCCGAGCGCTACAGCCCGTATGCGCCGTCCAGCCGCCTGTTCCTGAACCCGCTCTATGCCGACCCGGCCGCGTTGTTCGGCCAGGCCGCGTTGGACGCCGCCATCGCCGCGCTGGGCGCGGGCGAGGCGCTGGCCGCGCTGGAGGCGCGCACCGAGATCGACTGGATCGCGCTGGCGCCGCTGCGCTACGCGATCCTGCAGTGGCTGTGGCAGCGCCGCGAGACGCTGCTGCCGCGCGCGGCGCTGGATGACTGCGCCGCCTTCCGCGCGCGCGGCGGCACCGCGCTGCACGCGCACGCCTGCTACGAGGCGATCCAGGCGCAGCGCCTGGCCGACAGCGCCAACGGCCTGAACCACAACGCCGCGCCGGACTGGCGCTGCTGGCCGGTGACGCTGCGCTCCCCGGCCGATGCCGCGGTGGCCGGCTTTGCGCAGGCCCATGCCGACGAGGTGGCCTACCACGCCTTCCTGCAGTGGATCGCCGCCGACGGGATGGCGCGTGCGCAGCGCGCCGCGCGCGAGGCCGGCATGGCCATCGGCATCGTGTCTGACCTGGCGGTGGGCGCCGACCCCGGCGGCAGCCAGGCCTGGACACGCCAGCAGGAGATCCTGGCGGGCGTGCATGCGGGCGCGCCGCCGGACGTGTACAACCCGCTGGGGCAGGACTGGGGCGTCGCGGTGTTCTCGCCGCGCGGGTTGCGCCAGCATGGCTTTGCCGCCTTCCTGGAAATGCTGCGCGCCAACCTGGCCCATGCCGGCGGGTTGCGCATCGACCATGTGCTGGGGCTGGCGCGCATGTGGCTGGTCCCGGCCGGCGCCCCGGCCAGCGATGGCGCCTACCTGCGCTATCCGCTGGAAGACCTGCTGCGGCTGGTGGCGCTGGAGTCGTGGCGGCACCGCGCCATCATCATCGGCGAGAACCTCGGCACGGTGCCGCCGGAGCTGAATGCGGCGCTGTCGGCGCGCGGCGTGCTGGGGATCGACGTGCTGTGGTTCCAGCGCAAGGAGGACAGTGGGGACAGTGAGGACAGTGCACCGGCCGATACCGGCGACGAAGTCCGGAAACCGGACGACACCGTCCCGGCCTTCCTGCCACCCGCCCAGTGGCCGGCAGATGCCATCGCCACCACCTCCACGCACGACCTGCCCACTGTAGCCGGCTGGTGGGCCGGCCGCGACCTGGACTGGCGCGAGCGGCTGCAACTGCTGGCGCCCGGCGAAACCATCGAACAGGCCCACGCCGGCCGCGCGCGCGAACGCAGCGCGCTGTGGCAGGCGCTGTGCGACGCCGGCCTGTGCAGCGGCCCTGAGCCGGGCCCGGCCCATGCGCCGCTCAACGCCGTGCTGGCGTGGCTGGGCACGGCGCGGACCGCACTGCGCGTGGTGCCGCTGGAAGACCTGCTGGGCGAGGCCGAGCAGCCCAACCTGCCCGGCACCACCAGTGTCCATCCCAACTGGCAACGGCGCCTGGATGCCGACGTGCGTGCGCTGGCCGACACGCCCGAGGTACGCGCCCGCGCCGAAGCCGTGCGCAGTGGCCGCCACGGCGCGCGGCATCCCCCGCCGCGCCGCTAGCCGCACCGCTCAGCGCGCCCCCAGCCGCGCATGTGGCGGCTGCCAGACCTTGCGGCAATGCCGTAGCCATTTCCCGCGTTGCGCGCATTGCCTGATCCGCTAAGCTTGACGCACCAACATGCGCAGGAGCCCCGCCATGAAGGACGCCCTCCGGCCCGAGCATGCCGACGACACCCGTACCGCCCTGTCCGGCGCCAGCCTGCGCCGCGCTTTCCTGGACCACGTGTTCCATACCCAGGGCAAGCTGCCCGGCCACGCCAGCGAGAACGACCTCTACCAGGCCGCGGCGCATACCGTGCGCGACCGCCTGGTGCAGCGCTGGATCAGCACCGCCGAAGCCTATCTGGGCCAGCCCTCGCGCACCGTCGCCTACCTGTCGGCCGAATTCCTGATGGGCCCGCACCTGGGCAATAACCTGATCAACCTGGGCATCTACGACGAGGTGCGCGAGGCCATGGCCGCGGCCGGGCTTGACCTCGACAGTATCCTGGCGCAGGAGGTCGAGCCGGGGCTCGGCAACGGCGGCCTCGGCCGCCTGGCGGCGTGCTTCATGGATTCGCTGGCGACGCTGGAAATCCCCGCGCTCGGCTACGGCATCCGCTACGAATACGGCATCTTCCAGCAGACCATCATAGACGGCATGCAGGTGGAGAAGACCGATACCTGGCTGCGCAACGGCAATCCGTGGGAGATCCAGCGCTCCGAATGGGCGGTGCAGGTGCGCCTGGGCGGGCACACCGAGCACTACACCGACGACCGCGGCCACTACCGCGTGCGCTGGGTGCCGGCCAAGACGGTGGTGGGCGTGCCGTTCGACTCGCCGATCCTGGGCTACCGAGTCAACACCGTGAACACGCTGCGGCTGTGGCGCGCCGACGCCACCGAGGCGTTCGACTTCCACACCTTCAACCGCGGCGACTACCTGGGCGCGGTCAGCAAGAAGGTCACCTCCGAGAACCTGACCAAGGTCCTCTACCCCAACGACGAGACCAGCCAGGGCAAGGAGCTGCGGCTGGAGCAACAGTACTTCTTCGTCGCCTGTTCGCTGCAGGACATGCTGCGGCTGCTGGCCGTCGACGGCATCCCGGTGACGCGCTTCCACGAGAAGTTCGCGGTGCAGCTGAATGACACCCACCCCGCCGTGGGCATTGTCGAGCTGATGCGGCTGCTGGTCGACGACCACGACCTGCCCTGGAACGACGCCTGGCAGATCACGCAAAATGCCTTTGCCTACACCAACCACACGCTGCTGCCCGAGGCACTGGAGCAGTGGCCGCTGCCGCTGTTCGGCCGTGTGCTGCCGCGCCACCTTGAGATCATCCTCGAGATCAACGCGCGCTTTCTCGACGAGGTGCGGATCCGCTTCTACGGCGACGAATCGCGCCTGGCGCGGCTGTCGCTGATCAATGAGCACGGCGAGCGCCATGTGCGCATGGCCAACCTGGCGTGCGTGGGCAGCCACGCCATCAACGGCGTGGCCGAGCTGCACTCGCGGCTGATGCGCGAGGACGTGCTCAAGGATTTCTACGCGATGTGGCCGGAGAAGTTCACCAGCATCACCAACGGCGTCACGCCACGGCGCTGGCTGGCGCTGTCCAACCCGCGGATGACGCGGCTGGTCTCGGATGCGATCGGCGATGGCTGGATTTCAGACCTGGACCAGATCCGCGCGCTTGAACCCTATGCAGACGATGCCGGCTTCCGCGAGCAGTGGCAGGCCGCGCGGCACGCCAACAAGGTCGACCTGGCGCAGCTGATCCGCGACACCACCGGCGTGGTGGTGGACCCTTCCTCGATGTTCGACGTGATGGTCAAGCGCATTCACGAATACAAGCGCCAGCACCTGGCGGTGCTGCACGTGATCGCCTTGTACCACCGCATCAAGTCCGACCCCAACGCCGAAATCCAGCCGCGCACCTTCCTGTTCGGCGGCAAGGCGGCGCCGGGCTACGTGTACGCCAAGCTGATGATCCGCTTTATCACCTCGGTAGCGGACGTGATCAACCGCGACCCGCAGGTGCGCGACCGACTCAGGGTGGTGTTCCTGCCCAACTTCAACGTCACCTACGGGCAGCAAACCTATCCGGCGGCGGACCTGTCCGAGCAGATCTCGCTGGCGGGCAAGGAAGCCTCGGGCACCGGCAACATGAAGTTCGCGATGAACGGCGTGCTCAATATCGGCACCATGGACGGCGCCAATATCGAGCTGCGCGAGGCCGTCGGCCACGACAACTTCTTCCCGTTCGGCCTGACCGCGCCCGAGGTCTATTCGCTGCGCGCCAGCGGCTATGAGCCCGCGGCCTACTACCACAGCAATCCACAACTGCGCGCGGTGATCGACCTGATCCAGCAGGGCTTCTTCTCGCGCGGCGACCCGACGCTGTTCCGCCCGCTGTTCGATCCGCAGATGCAGCACGATCCCTACCTGCTGCTAGCCGACTTCGCCTCGTATATCGAATGCCAGCAACTGGTATCGGATGTGTTTGCCGATCCGCAGCGCTGGCAGCGCATGTCAGTGCTGTCGTGCGCACGCTCGGGCAGGTTTTCCTCGGACCGGGCGATCCGCGAGTATTGCGAGCGCATCTGGAAGGTCGAATCGGTGCCGGTGCGGCTGCTGCACAGCGCCAGCGGCACGCCCGGGGACGTGGAAGCGGGCGCGCGAGCGGCATGACCATGCGGCGGCGCAGCGAACGTGCGCTGGCGCATGTGCCGGCGGCTCGCGTAGTTTCTACAATTGCCCATGTAACAAAGCCTGCGTCGCACCCGCGCCCCTGCCCGCAAGCCGCGCCCAGATGCGCGTTCTGCTGGCATGGAGTTCGCATTGCGCAAGGGCCGGCCGATCCGACGGCGCAACCCGCGGCCGTGTTCCGGCACGTCTTGCGCGGCAGGATCCGCCGCATCCCCGCATAGAAGCTGCGCCACCCCCAACGCCACGAAGCGCCACGCCACGGTGGGCCTCTGAAGGCAGGAGCCGAATTTGAACGCGAACCCGTTTCTTCTAGCCCCCGGCGCCCGGTCCGCCCTGCCCAGCCTGACGCCGCTCGAGTGCTTTGCGGCGCCTTCGGCGCAAGCCTTTTCCTCCAACGACGATCACGCGCAAGACTACCTGTTCGGACCCGCATGGCTGCACGACGGCCGCGTGCGCTTTCGCCTGTGGGCGCCGGATGCCGCCGAGCAAGGCCAGGCGGTGCGGCTGGAGATCGCTGGCCTGGGACCGGTGCATATGGCGAGCGGGCCCAACGGCTGGTATGAGGCGATCGTGCCGTGCTGCGAAGGGGCGCGCTACTGGTTCCGGCTCGATGACGGCACCACCGTGCCCGACCCGGCCTCGCGCTGGCAGGCCGACGACGTGCACGGCCCCAGCATCGTGCCCGCCCGCGACGCCGCCGGCGCCTTCGCATGGGCCTGCCCCGACTGGCGCGGGCGCCCCTGGCATGAAGCCATCGTCTACGAGCTGCACGTCGGCCTGTGCGGCGGCTACGCCGGCGCCGCGCGCCAACTGCCGCGCCTGGCGGCGCTGGGCTTCACTGCGGTCGAGCTGATGCCGCTGGCGGAATTCCCCGGCGCGCGCAACTGGGGCTATGACGGCGTGCTGCCGTTCGCGCCCGAGTCCAGCTATGGCACACCCGACGAGCTGCGCGCGCTGGTGGACCACGCGCACCAGCTCGGCATGATGGTGCTGCTGGACGTGGTCTACAACCACTTCGGCCCGGAGGGCAACTACCTGCACCGCTATGCCAGCGCGTTTTTCCGCGCGGACCGGCAGACCCCGTGGGGACCGGCCATCGACTTCCGCCGGCCGCAGGTGCGGCGCTTCTTCACCGAAAATGCGCGCTACTGGCTGGAGCAGTTCCGCTTCGACGGCCTGCGCCTGGACGCCGTCCACGCCATCGAGGACGAAGGCTGGCTGGCGGCGCTGCCCGGTGAGCTGCGCACCGTGCTGGCCCAGGGCGACGGCGCCAACCGGCACCTCCACCTGGTCCTGGAAAACGACAACAACGACGCCGGGCTGCTGGCCACGGGCTTCGACGCGCAGTGGAACGACGATGCCCACCATGCGCTGCACGTGCTGCTGACCGACGAGGACGACGGCTACTATCGCGACTACAGCGGCGCCGCCGGCGACGGCGACGGCGACGGCGCCGAGCGCGGCCAGCCCGCGCTGCGCCACCTTGCGCGCGTGCTGGCCGAAGGCTTTGCCTACCAGGGCGAGCCCTCGCTGCACCGCTCCGCCGACAGCGCGCAGGTATGCCGCGGCCAGCCCAGCGCGCACCTGCCGCCGACCGCCTTTGTCAGCTTCCTGCAGAACCACGACCAGACCGGCAACCGCGCCTTCGGCGAACGGCTGGCCGGGCTGGCGGAGCGCCAGGCGCTGCGCGCGGCGGTGGCGCTGCAGCTGCTGTGCCCGCAGGTGCCGTTGGTGTTCATGGGCGAAGAGACCGGCTCGCAACGGCCCTTCCTCTACTTCACCAGCCATCCGCCCGAACTGGCGCGCGCCGTGCGTGACGGGCGGCGGCGCGAGTTCGCCGCCAGCACGGCGTTCCACGACGAGGCGAGCGCCGCCAACATCCCCGATCCCAACGATCCGGCCACCTTCGAAGCGTCGCGTCCGGAACTGGAGGACGATGGCGACTGGACCCCGTACTATCGTGAGCTGCTGTCGATCCGCCGGCGCGAGCTGCTGCACCGGCTGGCCGGCTGCCAGAGCGCCGGCGTCGAGATCCTGGGCCCGGCCGCGCTGTGCGCGCGCTGGCGGCTGACGGACGGCATGGAGCTGAGCCTGTGGCTGAACCTGGGCAGGGAGGCGGTGCCGTGCACGCGCCCGTGTCGCGACCAGAGCACCGCGCTGCATGAGAGCGCACCCGGCGCCGCCGCGGAACTGTCCGCCGGCATGCTGCCGCCGCTGGCCTGCGTCGCCACTCTGTGCGAGCCCGCCCCGGCGCGAGCGCGATGATGCCGGCCACGGCGCCGGACCCCGCAGACCGGGCCGCCGCGCACAACGGCACCCGCGCCCTGCCGCGCGCCACCGCCCGGCTGCAGCTGCACCCGGGCTTCACCTTTGCCGATGCCGCCGGCGTGGTCGACTACCACACCGCGCTGGGCGTGAGCCACCTATATCTGTCGCCGGTGTGCAGCGCACGCCCCGGGTCCACCCACGGCTATGACGTCACCGACTTCACCAGCGTGCGCCCCGAACTGGGCGGCGAGCCCGGCCTGAAGATGCTGGCGGGCCGCGCGCGTGCGGCGGGGCTGGGACTGATCCTCGACATCGTCCCCAACCACATGGCCGCCGACGTCACCCACAACGGCTGGTGGCGCGACGTGCTGGCCCACGGGCGCGACAGCCGCTATGCCGGCTGCTTCGATATCGACTGGACCCCGCGCGACCCCGCGCTGCACGGCAAGGTGCTGCTGCCGCTGCTGGGCCAGTCATACTGGGACACGCTGGTGGCCGGCGAACTGCAATGGGTGCCGGCCAGCGGCGACGCCTCCGCGCACCTGCGCTATTTCGATCACGCGCTGCCGCTCGCGCCGGACAGTGCCGATGTCGAAGCCGGCGAGCCCGGCTGGTACGACGCCACGCACGCAGAGGGCCGCACCCGGCTGCACGCGCTGCTGGAACGCCAGCACTACCGGCTCGCCTGGTGGCGCAGCGCCGCCGCGGCGCTGAACTGGCGCCGCTTCTTCGAGATCAGCGACCTTGTCGGCGTGCGCGAAGAAGACCCGCAGGTCTTCGACATGGTCCACGCGCTGGTCTTCCGGCTGCTGCGCGAAGGCTGGATCGACGGCGTTCGCGTGGACCATGTCGACGGCCTGGCCGATCCGGCCGGCTACTGCCGCCGGCTGCGCGAAGAACTCGACCGCCACGCCGCCGCGCGCCCGCCGCTGCTGCGGCTCGAGCGCCCCTGGCTGGTGGTCGAGAAAATCCTCGGCCCGCGCGAACGGCTGGCGCCGGACTGGCAGGTCGACGGCACCACCGGCTATGACTTCATGGACGATGTCGGCGCAGTGCTGCACGACGGCGAAGGCGAGGCGCCGCTGGGGGCACTATGGGCGCTGTTCAGCGGCGACGCACGCCCCTATGCCGCGCACGCCGCGCAGGCGCGGCGCCTGGTGCTGGACCGGCACCTGGTGACCGAGTACGAGGGCGCTGCGGCGCGCCTGCACGAATGCGCCAGGCAGGATCCCGGCACGCGCGACCTGACGCGCGCGGCGCTGCGGCGCGCGCTGGCGGCGCTGATGGCGGCGGTGCCGGTCTACCGCAGCTACTTCGACGCGCAGCCCTCGGACCGCGACGCCACCGCGGCGCAGGCCGATGAAGCGATGCTGGAAGACGCACTGCTGACCGCGCGCGCCGGCCTCGCCCCCGACGAAGTGGTGGCGCTGGCCTTTATCGCCGGCTGCCTGCGCACCGTGGCCGCCCCCGACAGCGATACCGGGGCGCTGCGCCGGCGCCTGCAGCAGCTGATGCCGGCGCTTGCGGCCAAGGCCGGCGAGGACACCGCGTTCTATCGCTATGGCAGGCTGCTGTCGCGCAATGAAGTGGGCAGCGACCCGGGCCAGCTGGCGATGCCGCCGACGCAGTTCCACGCGCGCATGGCGGCGCGGCGGCTGGCATGCCCGCATGCGATGCTGGCCACCGCCACCCACGACCACAAGCGCGGCGAAGACGCGCGCATGCGCCTGGCGGTGCTGAGCGAGCTGCCCGGCGCCTGGGCCGACGCCGTCGCCGCCTGGGAACACCAATGCGCGCCGCTGCTGGCCACGCTGCCGCTGGCGCCGGACCCCGGCGACCGGCTGATGCTGTACCAGGCGCTGGTCGGCGCCTGGCCGATGGAAGACACCCGCCCCAGCGCCGACAGCGCCCCCGACGCACCCCCCGACGCACTTCTCGCGCGCATCTCCGCGTGGCAGGTGAAGGCCATCCGCGAAGCCAAGCGCCATGGCAACTGGACCTGTCCCGATGCGGAATACGAAGCGGCCTGCGAAACCTTCCTGCGCGGCATCGCGGCCAGCTGGCCGCAGGGCGTGCTGGCGCATATCGGGCAGTTCGTGGCGCGCATCGCCACGGCCGGCGCGCTCAACAGCCTGGCGCAGGTGCTGCTGCAGCTGACGGCGCCGGGCATACCTGACCGCTACCAGGGCTGCGAAGGCTGGGACCTGAGCCTGGTCGACCCCGACAACCGGCACCAGCCAGACTTTGCGCGCCTGCAGTCGCGGCTGGGCTGCGCCGCGGGCTGGGCGCACTGGCTGGCGCACTGGCGCGACGGGCGCATCAAGCAGCAACTGGTGCACCAGGTACTGGCGGTGCGGCGTGCGCATCCGGACCTCTTTGGCGACGGGCAGTACAGCATGCTGGCGGCGCATGGCGCGCTGGTGCCGCAAGTGCTCGCCTTTGCCCGCACCGCGGGCTCGCGCCAGGCGATCACGGTGGTGACGCGGCTGGCGGCCGCGCGCGTCGATCCGGCCGTGCCGCGCATCCCGCCGGCCTGCTGGGGCGACACCACGCTCAACGTGGGCGCGCCGCAGGCGAGCCGCTGGACCGATGCGCTGACCGGGCATGTGGTGGACGCGCCCGCGGGCCGGCTGCGGCTGCGCGACGTGCTCGGCGGCCTGCCGGTGGCGTTGCTGCTGCGCGAGCCCTGAGCGGGAACCGAACGCTCAGGATTGCCCCGGCACCACCGTGTGGCCAGCCTGGTGCCAGACGATCGGCGTAAGCGGGCGATGGGGCGGCAGATGGGGCGCCGCGTGGTGGCTGTCCGGCATGCCCGGCCCATGCGGGGCGGCATACGGATCCGGCGGCGCGGACGGCTCGCGTGCCGCCTGGCTTGGCGAGGCGCTGCGCTCCTGCGGCAGGTAGGGGCGGATCACCACCGCGACGTAGTCGTCTTCCTTCGGCGTGACCACGATGTACGCAAGGCCCGACATCACCAGGCCGACTTCGCCCAGCTCGGTCGCGATGCGCGCCACGATGAAGCGCTGCAGCAGCAGCGGATTGACACTGTCGTCGATGGCAAGCGCGGCCGTGCAGATGGTGAGGAAGCAGCGCTCGACCTCGCGGCACACCACCACCACTTCATCGATGGCATAGCCCGAGCGGCTGGCGCGTACCAGCACCGATACGCCCGCGCTGGGCGCGGCCTTGTGCCAGCCGGGCTTGACCTTGAAGCTGGGCAGGCTCAGGCCAGAACCGGTGTCCTGCGCGACGGTATTGAAGCGCTGGGCAAAGTCAGAGGGGGTGATGGCAAGCAACTGGCGCTCGACGGGCGCCGAAGATACCGAGACCGATGAGGCCAGGACGATAGTCGACAGGATGCTGGCGAAATTCATGGCTACCTCGCAACAGATGAGCCGCTCCCCCCGGCCGGCTGCGCTGATGGGCCCGGCTGCACGCGGCAAACGGGGTGCCGCCGCGGCATGGGGGCCGGCGTTGCGGGCTGTGCTCGCCGGCACATGACGCACGCCAGTTTTGGCCAGCATTTCCTTCACTATAGACAGGACGGCACGCAAGCACACGACGGCACGCAAGCGTCGCGCCAGCGATGCCTTCGACGCGGGCGCCAGCGCAGGCAGGCGTACGCGCGGCGGCACATGCAGTTTCTGCAGCGGCTGTAAAAACTACGGCGCTAGCGGTCTTTCCAGCCACTACGGCGCGGCAGGCCTAAGCTGAAAGCAGGCATCACGGCGCCACCAGAGGCGTGCAGCGTAGTGCCGCATCGGGCCCCGGCGCGTCGTCCTCGCGCAGGCGGAGACGCAGTGACTTCCAGCACGCCGGCTTCCCCCCGCCTGTGGCCACGGCAGGCAAGGCTCGCCAGCGCCCCATTGCGGCGGGAACGGAGCTTGCAGGTCAAAGCCAGATGCGGACAGGAACCGCCTTGCCTGCCGCCGAAAACAGGAGGATCGTCATGACAACCCGTCCACGCTTGCACGGCGCCCACCTGGCGCTGCCGCTCGCGGTACTGGCGATGGCCGCCTCCCAGGCCATCCCGGCCGCCCCGACCGATGCCCCGCCCGCGCCGTCATCCACTGGCCGCACGGCCGCGCCGCGCGACACCGAAGCCGCCAGCGACCGCGCCATCACCACCGAAGTGCGCGCGCGCCTGGCCAATGCGCGCACGCTGGATCCGGCCAAGATCCGCGTCTCGACCACCGATGGCGTGGTAAGGCTGGAAGGCACCGTGCGCGACGACAAGCAGCGCATCATGGCCATGGATCTGGCGCGCTCGGTGCGCGGCGTGACCGCCGTGTCGGACGAACTGCGTGCCGGCACCGACTAGCGCACCGATACGTATCTGCGATTGCTTTCACACACCGAGGGAGACACCATGAGCACCCACCGCCAGCCCGACCACGACGCCACCCGGCGCCGCACCGAACCCCGCGATCCGCACAAGGGCGGACCGGACACCGAGCATGAACGCGGCAAGCCCGGGCGCGACCGCCGCCACGATGTCGAGCGCGAGCATGACATCCCCGACGAGAATGGCGAGCCGCCCTCAGTCAAGCGCCGCGGCGGCGATCCCGAGGAAAGCGAACTGCCGGTGGAGAACACTTGACGCCGCCGGCGCCAATGCACAGGAGAGACCATGAGCAAGACCATCCGTACCGGCGCACGCCACGGTGACCGCGTGGGCGGCAGCCCAGCCATGCGTCACAGTGCGCCGCAAGCCGCGGGCGCGGGCAAGCGATCGCGCGACCAGACCGCGTCGCGCGCCGCGCGTGCCGAGGCCGGCAATATTCCGAGTACGCTGGATCCGGACCTCGACCAGGAGACCGACGATATCGAGGACGAAATCGTCCAGCGCGACGAGGAGGCGCACACCCCGACGGAAGACGAGTCCCCGGAGGAAGAGATCGCGGATGAAGTCGTGCGCGCCGCAGAAGGGCTGCCCGCCGACATGCCGGTCGACAAGGCCGACCGCACCGACGACCGCGACGAGCAGCCGCCGCACCCGCCGCGCATCGGCGAAGGCAAGGGCAGGTCCTGAGCGGGTGGAAGGCCGGTTTGGAGGCCGGTCGGAAGGTCCCTGGAAATGCGACAGGCGGCAATCCCGCGCTGGCGGGGCCGCCGCTGCTGTCATTCGGAGGCGAGCATGCCGTAGGGCCGCACCCGGATATGGTTGATGACGTCCTTCACGCCGAACACGCGCTCGGCGAGCTCCTCGATCTCGTACTTGGAGCAGCGGTCGAGGACGTGGCCTTCCAGCGTCACCACGCCGTCCTGCACCCGCACCGAGACTTCGCTGACATCCAGTTCGTCGTGTCGCGCCAGCCGGTTGCAGACTTCGTCGTGGACCCGCTCATCGTCGCGGCGGTAGTTCTTCGGGCCGGCGCCACGCTGCCAGCGCGGCTGCGGCGTGTCCCAGTCGCCCGCCACGTAGCCGCCGTATTCGTCGTATTCGCGGTATCCACCGTACTCGCCGCGGGGCGGCCCCTCGCGCGAGCCGCGCTGGTCCTGCGCACCCGCATAGCGGCCGTAGCCCGCGCCACGCGGTGCCATCCCGCCGCGCCGCCTTGACCATTCGTCCTCGAATTGTTCATCGCGCGGGCCGCCCGCGGCATGACGCGGCTCGTTCGGCCAGGACCATTCCTCCTCGACATAGTACCCATACCGGCCCTCCTCGCCGGGCCCGGCCTCGCGGGTCTCGTCGCGCGGCAGGCGCTCCGCGGTATTGCCATAGCGGCCCGCAGTGAGATCGCGCTGGCGGCGGTTGCGTGGCTGTGCCGGGATGCCGCTGTAGCCCTGGTCGTTGCCACCGTACTGGTGGTCGGGACGCCGGCGGAGGTAGTCTTCGTCGCCGCGCCTGCGCGGATGGTCGTCGTCGCTGTGTCTCATGGGGTTGCTCCTCGGTTGGCTTCGGTTGTCCGGGAAGGATGCAATGCAGTGTCCTGCGCAGTCGGTTGCGGCTGCGCCGCGAGCGGCACCTCGAAGCTCGCCAGCAGCGGCAGGTGGTCCGACGCCACGCGTGCCAGCGGGCTGCGGTGGCTGGCCACCGATACCAGGTGGGCGCGCGGCGACACCCAGATTCGGTCCAGCGCGAACACCGGCATGCGCGACGGGAATGTCGCGGTGTGCGGCGTATGCTCGAAATACGCGTGGAGCCATCGCAGCGGGCGGCCCCACAAGAACCACTCGTTGACATCGCCCAGCAGGATGGTGGGCAATGGCGGCGCGGTGGCGATGTAGTTCAGGAGTTGCTGCACCTGATGGCGGCGCTCGCCCGGGCGCAGGCCCAGGTGGGTGGCGATCACGCGCAGTTCGCTGGCGTGGCCCAACGCGGTGCAGGCCAGCGTTACGTCGATGGCGCCGCGCGGCTCGCAGCCCTTTACCGTGAGGTCGATCTGGTTGACCGCCTGGGGCGCGAAACGGGTCAGCAGCGCATTGCCGTAATCCGCATTGCCGCGCACGCGTGTAAAACCTGACACCACATGCATGCCGGTATGGCCAGCCAGGTATTCCAGCGTGTGGTCGTTGCTGCTGCCGGATTCGACTTCCTGCAGCGCGACGATATCGGCGCCGATTTCTTCCAGCACCGTGGCGATGCGGTCCGGGCGGTAGCGGCGGTCCGTGCCCACGGCACGGTGGATGTTGTAGCTGACTACCGTCATGCGCGTGAGATCCCCAGCGCGCAACGGCCCGCACTGTGCAGCGGTGGCCGCGGCGCTGGTGGCCGCGGGCGCGCCGTCCCAGTCACGCTGCTGGGCAGGATTTACAAGAGGCGGTAAGTCCGGGTGCATTCGCATTGGCCGTGCCCTCCCTGCGTGCAGTCTGCGAGACGTCTGCGTCAGGCCGGTCCGTCAAGGAAAGGGGACCCCGGTCCTGCGCGCTGGTCGCGCGGGACCGGTATGGCTGGGATCGATGGCCGGGGACGGTTGCGTCGATCAGCCGCCGCCGTCCAGGAACTGGTTACGCCGGCCGAGCGGGCGGCCAAGGTCGGGGCTGCCCCAGCGCGTGCTGTCCATAGACGGGTCGGGGCTGCGCTGCATCGTCGCGCCAGGCATGCCAGGCTGCGCCGGCACGGTCGAAGGCTGGGCCTCCGGCGCCGGTGCAAGGTCCTGCCGCGTGGGTGCGTTGGCGCCTTGCGTGTACGGGTCGAACTTCTCGGTGCTGCGTGCGCCTTGCGAATACGGATCATAGGCCCCGCGCGGCGTACCCGGCGTCTGCGCCATGGCGGGAATCGCTGCGGCCATAAGGGCCGCGGCGGCGAGGATGCGGCTGGGTCGGATATGCTTCATGGTTACCTCCGTTCAGGGGCGCGATGTGCACGCCAGTAACCATGGGCAAGCGAAAGGCGTGCCCGTGCGCCTTCCGCTTGCAATGCGCTACGCGATGCCCACTGCGCCCGCCTCCGCCGGCGTGCCCGCCGCCGACTTGCCGCGCACCAGCACCGGCACCAGCGCGGCCCCGGTATGGCTGGCCGCAATGCGCGACAGCCGCTCCGGATCGGCCGCACCGACGATGGTGCCGCCACCCGCCCCGCCTTCCGGTCCCAGGTCGATGATCCAGTCGGCCTCGGCAATCACGTCGAGGTCATGCTCAATCACCACCACGCTGTGGCCGCCATCGGTGAGCCGGTGCAGCACGCGGATCAGGCGCGCCACGTCGGCCATGTGCAGGCCCACGGTGGGCTCGTCCAGCACGTACAGCGTGTGTGGCGCCTTCTGGCCGCGGCGGGTGATGTCGTCGCGCACCTTGCTCAGCTCGGTCACCAGCTTGATGCGCTGCGCCTCGCCGCCGGACAGCGTCGGCGAGGGCTGGCCCAGCGTCAGGTAGCCCAGGCCCACGTCCTTCATCAACTGCAGAGGATGGGCGATGTTCGACATCGCGGAGAAGAACGCCACTGCCTCGTCGATCTCCATCGTCAGCACGTCGCCGATATTCTTGCCGCGCCAGGAGACGGCCAGCGTCTCCGGGTTGAAGCGCTGGCCGTGGCAGACGTCGCACGGCACCTTCACGTCCGGCAGGAAGCTCATGCCGATGGTGCGCACGCCCTGCCCTTCGCACGCCGGGCAGCGGCCGTCGCCGGTGTTGAACGAGAAGCGCGAGGCGGTGTAGCCGCGGGCGCGCGCTTCCAGCGTATCGGCAAAGAGCCGGCGGATGGTGTCCCACACGCCGATGTACGTCGCAGGGCACGAGCGCGGGGTCTTGCCGATCGGGGTCTGGTCGACTTCGAGCACGCGGTCGATCGACTCCCAGCCGGTGATGGCGTCGCAGCCATGCCAGTTGTGTTCGATGTTGAGCTGCTTCCTCGCCGATGGTTTCGCCGCCTTGGCCTCTTCCTTCGCGGCATTGCGCGCGCGGCGCGTGGCCGGCGACGACAGCACCGACCGGCCCACCGCATCGAGCAGGTTGGTCATCAGCACGTCGCGCGCCAGCGTGGACTTGCCGGAGCCCGACACGCCGGTGATCGCCACCAGCCGCGACAGCGGAATACGCGCGTTGACGTTGCGCAGGTTGTGCAGCGACGCGCCATGCACGGTCAGCCATTCCGGCGGATCGGCCGGCTTGCCGGCGGCGCCCGGCCTGACCGTGCGCCTGGCCTGCAGCGGGTGGATGATCGGATGCGCCAGGAACTGGCCGGTGGTGGACGTGGGCGCCGCGGCCAGGTCGGCCACGCCGCCCTGTGCCACCAGCGTGCCGCCGCGCTTGCCGGCGCCGGGGCCGATGTCGATGATATGGTCGGCGCGACGGATGGTGTCTTCGTCATGCTCGACCACCACCAGCGTATTGCCCTTGTCGCCGAGCTTGCGCAGCGCGTCCAGCAGGATCTGGTTGTCGCGCGGATGCAGGCCGATGGTGGGCTCGTCCAGCACGTAGCAGACGCCTTGCAGGTTGCTGCCGAGCTGCGCGGCCAGGCGGATGCGCTGGGCCTCGCCGCCCGACAGGCTGGGGGCGGCGCGGTCCAGGCTGAGGTAACCCAGCCCCACTTCTTCCAGGAACTGCAGGCGGCTGCCGATCTCGCTGACCACGTCGCGGGCGATCTCGGCATCGCGCCCGGTCAGGCGCAGGCCATCGACCCAGCGGCGCGTCTCGGACACGGTCCACTGCGCCACCTCGACGATGGCGTTCTCGTCGAACGTCACCGCGCGTGCGACCGGGTTCAGGCGCGTGCCGTGGCAGTCCGGGCACGGCGTGTCGCCCACGCCTTCGGGTTCCTGCTCCTCGGACGGCAGGCTCTGCTCGCGGCCGCGGTTGTCTTCGACCAGCACGGTGTCGTCGTAGGCCGCGCGCTGCTCGCGCGTGAGCGCCAGCCCGGTGCCGACGCAGGTGCCACACCAGCCGTGCTTGCTGTTGTACGAGAACATGCGCGGATCCAGCTCGGGGTAGCTGGTGCCGCATACCGGGCAGGCGCGCTTGGTCGAGAACACCTTGACCTCGCCCACGTGCGCGGTGCCGCCGTTGGTCATGGCATGGTCCAGGCCGTCGAGCGGCGCCAGCAGGTGCATCACGCCCTTGCCGGCTTCCAGCGTCTGCGCCAGCAGCGCGCGCAGCTCACCTTCATTCTCCGGCGTGACCACCAGGTCGCCGACAGGCAGCTCGATGGTGTGCTCACGGAAACGATCGAGGCGCGGCCACGGGTCGACCGGCAGGAATTCGCCATCGACGCGCAGGTGCGTGTTGCCACGCGCCTTGGCCCACTTGGCGAGATCCGTATAAACGCCCTTGCGATTCACCACCAGCGGGGCCAGCAGTCCCACATGCTGGCCGCGATGGTCGCGCAGCAACTGCGCGGCGATCGATTCCGGGCTTTGCGAGGTCACCGGCGCACCGTCATGCACGCAGTGCTGGATGCCCAGCTTGACGTACAGCAGGCGCAGGAAGTGCCAGACTTCGGACGTCGTCGCCACCGTACTCTTGCGGCCGCCGCGCGACAGGCGCTGCTCGATCGCCACCGTGGGCGGGATGCCGTAGACCGCGTCGACCTCGGGCCGGCCCGCCGGCTGCACGATCGAGCGCGCATACGCGTTGAGCGATTCCAGGTAGCGGCGCTGGCCCTCGTGGAACAGGATGTCGAACGCCAGCGTCGACTTGCCCGAGCCGGACACGCCGGTGACCACGTTGAACTTGCCGTGCGGGATATCGACGCTGAGCGACTTCAGGTTGTGCTCGTGCGCATTGACGATGCGCACCACGTCCTCGCCCTCGATCTCGCGGCGCGCGCGGCGTGCCTGCAAGGCGGCCTGCAGCGGCACGCCTTCGATCTCGGCGCGCTCCGCGGCCAGCGTGCCGGCTTCACCCAGCGCGGCGTCATAGTGGATCAGCGCCTGGCCGGTATGCGATTCGGCGCAACCCTTCACGTCTTCCGGCGTGCCGGTGCAGACCACGCGCCCGCCGGCATCGCCGCCTTCCGGGCCGAGGTCGACCAGCCAGTCGGCCGCGCGGATCACGTCGAGGTTGTGCTCGATCACGATCAGCGAATGCCCGCCGTCCAGCAGCTTGCCGAAGGCGCGCATCAGCTTGGCGATATCGTCGAAGTGCAGGCCCGTGGTGGGCTCGTCGAACATGAAGAGCCGGCGCGGCATGGTGCTGGGGCGGGTCCTGGATGGCGTTGCTTGCGCGGCTTCGGCGAGGAAGCCGGCGAGCTTCAGGCGCTGCGCCTCGCCGCCCGACAGCGTCGGCACCGGCTGGCCCAGCTTCACGTATTCCAGGCCGACGTCGACGATGGGCTGCAGCACGCGCAGCACGGCCGTATCGCCGGCAAAGCAGGCCGCGGCCTCGCTGACGGTCAGCTCCAGCACGTCGGCGATGCTGAGCAAGCGCGGCGGCTGGCCGGGCGCGGCGCGCTCGATCTTCACCTCCAGCACTTCGGGGCGGTAGCGGCTGCCGTCGCAGTCCGGGCAGCGCAGGTAGACGTCGCTGAGGAACTGCATCTCGACGTGTTCGAAGCCCGAGCCGCCACAGGTCGGGCAGCGCCCGTCGCCGGAGTTGAAGCTGAAGGTGCCCGCGGTATAGCTGCGCTGCAGCGCCTGCGGCGCCTTGGCAAAAATCTTGCGAATTTCATCGAACGCGCCGACGTAGCTGGCGGGGTTGGAACGCGCGGTCTTGCCAATCGGCGACTGGTCGACAAAGACCACGTCATCGACCAGTTCCACACCGCTCAGCTTGCGGTACGCGCCCGGCGATTCGGTCGCCTTGCCGAAGTGGCGCGCCATCGCGGGATGGAGCACGTCCTGCAGCAGCGTGGACTTGCCCGAGCCGGAGACACCGGTCACGCATACCAGCCGCTGCAGCGGGATCGCTACGGTCACGTCCTGCAGGTTGTGCTGGGTCGCGCCTTCCAGCACGATGCGCGGCAGCTTGTCGTCCACCGGGCGGCGCTGCCAGTGCGAGGCATCGGCCACGCGGCGGCGCCCGCCCAGGTAGTCGCCGGTGAGCGTGCCGGCGCCGCGGATAGCCGACGGCGTGCCGTCGAAGATGATGTTGCCGCCGCGCTCGCCCGGGCCCGGGCCCATGTCGATCAGGCGGTCGGCGGCCAGCATCACCGAGGGGTCGTGCTCGACCACCACCAGCGTGTTGCCGGCATCGCGCAGCCGGTGCATGGCCTCGACGATGCGGTTCAGGTCGCGCGGGTGCAGGCCGATGCTGGGCTCGTCCAGCACGAACAGCGTATTGACCAGCGAGGTGCCGAGCGCCGTGGTCAAGTTGATGCGCTGCACCTCGCCGCCCGACAGCGTGCGGCTCTGGCGGTCCAGCGTCAGGTAGCCCAGGCCCACGTCGCACAGGTACTTCAGGCGCGTGCGCACTTCGGCCAGCAGCAGCTTGAGCGCATCGTCCAGCATCGCGCTGGGCAGCGTCAGGTCGTCGAAGAAACGGCGGATGCGTTCGATCGGCAGCAGCATCAGGTCGTGGACGGTCAAACCCCGCAGCGCCTGCAGTTGGGTGCGGTCCCAGTCCACGCCGCGCGGCAGGAAGCGGCGTTCCGGCGCCAGCACGGCGTCGGCGTTGTCCTTCGATCCCAGGCGCCACAGCAGCGATTCGGTCTTCAGGCGTGCGCCGCCGCAGGTTTCGCACGGTGTGTAGCTGCGGTACTTGGACAGCAGCACACGGATGTGCATCTTGTAGGCCTTCGACTCCAGGTAGTTGAAGAACCGCATCACGCCGTACCAGTGCTTGTTCCACTGGCCGTTCCAGTCCGGCGAGCCGTGGATGACCCAGTGGCGCTCGGCCTCGGTCATCTCGGCCCACGGCGTGTCGCGCGGGATGCCGGCCTTGCCGGCGTAGCGCATCAGGTCGTCCTGGCACTCCTTCCAGGCCGGGGTCTGCATCGGCTTGATCGCGCCGCCGCGCAGCGTCTTGCGCACATCGGGAATCACCAGCCCGAGGTCGACGCCGATCACGCGGCCGAAGCCGCGGCAGGTCTCGCAGGCGCCGTAGGCGGAGTTGAAGGAGAACAGCGCCGGCTGTGGATCGGCATAGCGCAGGTCGCTGTCGGGGCTGTGCAGGCCGGTGGAGAAGCGCCACACGGGGCCGTCATCGCCATCCGTCAGCACGTAGATATTGACGCGCCCGCCGCCGCGCTTGAGCGAGGCCTCGATGGCCTCCACCACGCGCACCTTCTCGGCGTTGCCGATGCGGAAGCGGTCGGCCACCACGTCGAGCATCTTGCGCGCGCCGGTCGGCGACTGCACTACGCGCTGCGCCTGCACGCGGGTATAGCCGCTGACGGAGAGCCACTGCTGGACTTCCTCGTCGGTGGCCGATTCCGGCAGCTCGACCGGGAAGGTCACGATCAGGCGCGCGTCGTGGTGCGGCTGGCCTTCAGCCGTGCGCGCCAGTAGCTCGGCGTAGATGGTTTCCGGCGAGTCATGGCGCACCGGCTGCGCGGTCTGCTTGTCGAACAGTTCCGCCGCGCGGGCATAGAGCAGCTTCAGGTGGTCGTTCAGCTCCGTCATCGTGCCCACGGTCGAGCGCGAGCTGCGCACCGGGTTGGTCTGGTCGATTGCGATGGCCGGCGGCACGCCGTCGACGCGCTCCACCTGGGGCCGGTCCATGCGGTCCAGGAACTGGCGGGCGTAGGCGCTGAAGGTCTCGACGTAGCGGCGCTGACCTTCGGCATAGAGCGTGTCGAACACCAGGCTGGATTTGCCCGAGCCGGACGGCCCGGTGACCACGGTCATCTCGCCGGGGCGCAGGTCGAGATCGACATCCTTGAGGTTGTGCTGGCGGGCGCCGCGAATGCGGATTAGCTGCTTGCTCGACACGATTTCTCTTTCGAATCAGGGCGTTAAGGGAGAGACAGGAGGGGCCGGCGGCGGCGTGCTGAGGCCGTGGTCCGGCAAGAGAACCACCATAGCACAGCGCCCGGGGCCGCTCCGGCCAGCGGTTCACGCTACCGGAGTGCCCGCGCGAACACTGTACATCCATACAGTGTAACAGTTCGGAAAAGATTTGGTATCGACCCCATCACTCGGAAATCAGAAGCGTGACGGTGTGGCGGCATCGGCAAGGCGATTTCATCCGGCAAAGGTGCAGATTCGTCGCGCAATTTTGGCTTTTTACTATTTATCGATTACCGATATACGATATGATTCAGTCATTCAGGTGTTCGGATACCGCTGAACTTTTCGCAGGCCGCTGTGTACCTCGCTTTGCCAATATCCGCGCCGTAGCTTTCCGCAAACTGCTTATGCTCCACGAGGCACTGACGCTGGAATTGCTGTGTTCACCACCGGCCAACCGGCTCGAACTGCTCGGCGGCGATCGCAAAGGCCGCTACAGCATCCGCATCAACAGCATCTGCTTTATCTGGACACATGACGGCCCCGCGGCCGTCGAGATTGTCGACTACCACTGAGGACGGAAACATGGCTCGCTTCGAAGACGGCATGCCCCCGATCCATCCGGGCGAAATCCTGCGCGAGGAATTCCTTGTGCCGCTGGGCATGAGCGCCAATGCACTGGCCCTGGCGTTGCATGTGACCGCGGCACGCATCAACGACATCGTGCGTGAGCAGCGCGGCATCACACCCGATACCGCGCTGCGCCTCGCGCGCTATTTTGGCGGCGATGCGCGCTCGTGGATGAATATGCAGCTGAACTATGACCTGAAGGTGGCACAGCGCGACCACGGAGAGCGGATTGCGGCGCAGGTAGTGCCACGGGACGGGGCGACCCATCCTGGCCAATCGACCACGGACAGGTAAAGAACCTGTGCTGCCGGGCGCGCGTCATCCGCTGCGCCCTGGCAAACGCGTCATCGCATCAACGTTTCCGCCAATGCCCGGAACGCACGGAAGGTAATCGGATTGTTGGCAGCGTTCCCTGCAACGGGGTGCGAAGCGTACCGGACGATGGTCAGCTCGGCCTTCGGGTCGACGTAGAGGCGCTGGCAGCAGATGGACGCAAGGAGAAGCAGCGCGCGACCGCAGTCACACGCAGGCAGGGGAAACGGCTAGGGACAGAACCGGAGGGAAGCCGGCCGGAAGAGACGGTGACAGGGCTCGGTCAGCCAGGACGGGCGGCCCTGGCTGCTTAAGCCATCAGTCGAGCAAATGCCCCATGCGGGTACGTTTGGTCGCCAGGTATTTTTCGTTCTCGGCATTGGACGGCACGATGTGGCGCATCTGCTCGACCACCTTGATGCCGGCCTTCTCCAGCGCGGCGGCCTTGAGCGGATTGTTGCTCATCAGCCGCACGGAGGTGACGCCCCACTGGTGCAGCAGGTCGGCGGCAAAGGCGTAGTTGCGTGCGTCGATCGCCTGCCCGAGGGCCAGGTTGGCGTCGACCGTGTCCAGCCCGCCGTCCTGCAGCCGATAGGCGCGGATCTTCTCGGCCAGGCCGATGCCGCGGCCCTCATGGCCGCGCAGGTACAGCAGGATGCCGCGGCCTTCGGCGGCAATCTTCTCCATGGCAAGCTCGAGCTGCGGACCGCAGTCGCAGCGGCAGGAGCCGAAGACGTCTCCGGTCAGGCATTCGGAATGCAGGCGGATCAGGACGTTCTCGCCCGACACGTCTCCCACGCTAAGCGCGAGATGCTCGATGCCTGAATGGGCGCCCTTGAATGCGTGCGCCGTGAAGTCGCCAAACCGGGTCGGCAGGCGCGCCGAATCGATCAGCTCAATTTCTGTGTCGTTCATACCGGAATTCGTGGTCAATCGTGCCGGGGCTGCCCGGCACCGGCGACATTATGAGCGGAATTGCGGGTTCGCGCTCGGATTCCCCACAGCGCGGGAGTCACCGGGGGCGTCGGCCAATTCCTACAGCAGCACGCGCACCCCACTTATGCAGCCGCTTCAAAGGGGTCTATAGACTCAAGTTAAAGGATACGGCTCGGGGGAAGCCAGGGGGCCGGTGCGCATGGCGCATCACCTGGCAACTGCTGCGAGCCCTTGCAGGAGTTCACCATGAGCGCCAATCCCTTGAGCGCGGAAGCAGCCAGTACCAAGATCGCGGCCTTGTTCGACACCAAATCCGCCGCCAGCAGCGCCGCCGAGCGTGTCTGCTACGAGGCCCACCTCAAACGCGGGCAGGTGCGGCTGGTGCACCCGTACGAGGCACACGTCGGCCGCAAGCTGGAGCCCGAAAACGATAGCATTATCGTGCGCACCGCGATCCGCTCGCACCTGATGATGGGAGCGCTGGGCACGGTGATCGGGCTTGCCATCGTCGGGATCCTGCACCGCCAAGGCATCGAGGCCGTCATCCAGAATCCCGGCTCCGCCGCCGGCGCGGCCATCTTCCTGGGCCTGGTGTTCGGCATGCTTCTGGCCGGGCTGGTCACGGCACGGCCGGATCATCAACTGGTGATCACACCGGTGCGAGAAGCCGTGCAGCACGGCCGCTGGGCCCTGCTGGTCCACCCGACCACGCCACAGCAATGCAACGAGGCACTGCGGGCGTTGCGAAACGCTTCCGCCGAGGTGCTGAGGACGGCCTAGCGACAGCCGTGCGCCGGCGGCTCAGGGCTCGACCGACGGCTCGCGCTTGAGCGTGCGCAGCACGAAGGTCGAGCGGCTGTGGCGCAGGCCGGGCAGCTTGTACAGCTTGTGACGCAGGAATTCCTCATAGCCTTGCGTGCCTGCCACGGCGACCTTGATCAGGTAGTCATAGTCGCCGGTCAGCAGGTAGGCCTCCATCACTTCCGGAAGTTCGGCCAGCGCCTTGCCGAAGCGGTACAGCATATCGTCGTCGTGACGTTCCAGCGTGACCTCGATCAGCACGGTATCCGGCAACCCCAGCGCCTTCTGGTTCAGCAGCGCGGCGTACCCTTCGATCACCCCGCTTTCCTCCAGCGCCCGCACGCGGTTCCAGCATGGTGTGGCGGACAGGCCGACCTGCTCGGCCAGGCGGGCATTGGACAGGCGACCGTCGCGCCGCAGTTCGCGCAGGATGCGGCGGTCCGTTTCGTCGAGTTTGGGCGGCGGGGCCATGGCGGCGATCTCGAAAAGAAGAAATATCCACGTATTCTGTCATACATGGATGTTTATTCTCGATTTATCACAGCGCAGCAGAAATTTAAGAAGCCAATTTTGCGGACCGGCTGGTAAATTTACTTCATCGACATACCTGCCGGAAACGCCACATGCCCGCCACTACCCTCCCTACCCTGCGCCTTTCGCTGCGACTCGACACCGCCGACCTGTTTGGCGCCATGGAATGGGTGCTTGCCAATGCCCGCCGCACCGGGCTGGCGCCCGCGCAGTTCAGCTTCGACGCCAACCACCAGCCCGTGCTGCACGCCACGCTGACCGCTGGCGATGCCAACCTGTTGTGGCTGTTCCTGCGCCGGCTGGACAACGGCTTTGATGTGGAATTGCTGTTCGCGGACGTGGATGATCCGGACGGCGATGCCCCGGCAGATCCGGCCCCGCTTGCCGTCACGCGCCGCGCCGCCAGCGAGGCGGCGCTCGCCCTGCCCGCCTGAACTCGCCTTATGCCGCCTGCGGCAGCAGCTCGATACCGTCGAGCTGCGCCGCGCAGGTATCGCGCACGATCGAGACGAAGTCCGCCACATACGGCCGCCCGGCCATCGCCACCGGCACAGTGGCATAGAGCTCGCTCCACAGGCCCCGGACCCCGATGCGCTTGGCCAACACATAGTCGTGGTCGACGTAGTTCTTCACGCCCCAGTTCGGCAGCGCCGCCACGCCGCGGCGGCTGGCCACAAGCTGCAGCACGGCCACGGTAAGTTCGGCGGTGCGCCGCTCGAGCCGGATGCCGGCGGGCTCCAGCACTTCGCGGATCAGGTCAATGCGCTGCTCCGGCACCGGATAGGTGATCAGCGTTTCGCCGGCCAGGTCGGCGGCTTCGAGGCGGCGCTTGTTGCGCAGCCGGTGCTCATTGGCGATGACCGCCAGGATCTCGAAGCGGAACAGCGGCGCCACCTCCAGCCCCCGCCGCACCGCCGGCTGCGAGCCGATCACCATGTCGGCGCGGTCCTCGCCGAGCAACGCGATCGGGTCGGCGTGGAAGCCGGCCACCAGGTCCACCTCCACCTCGGGCCAGCGGCGGCGGAACTCGTCCATCACCGGCATCAGCCAGTCAAAGCAGGTATGGCATTCCAGCACCACGCGCAGCTCGCCACGGGTATCGCCCTTGAGCCGTTCGATATCGCGGTCGGCCGCGCTGACCGACGCCAGCACCTCGCGCGCCAGCGCCAGCAGACGCTCGCCCGCGGGCGTGAAGCGCAGCCCCTGCCGGGTGCGGTCGAACAGCGGCAGGCCGTAATGCGCCTCGATCGCCTTGATCTGGTGGGAGAGCGCCGACTGGCTGACATGCACGCGCTCGGCGGCGGTGGCGAGCTTGCCGGACTCGGCGATGGCCACCAGCGATCGGAAATGTCGGACTTCGATCATGCGCCGTCCTCGTCGCCCGGCGGACGCACCCTCGTATGAAATCTATTCATATGTTGTTTAAAACTTGTCGCTTGATTCATTTTACGGGCAATTCGACACTGTGCGCCAGACATCTTCCGGAGCAAGAACAAATGGCACGCACCCATATCCTCGGCTTTCCCCGCATCGGCGAGCGCCGCGAACTGAAATTCGCACAGGAGGCCTTCTGGCGCGGCGACAGCACCGAAGCCGCGCTGCGCGACACGGCCGCGCAACTGCGCCGCCGCCACTGGCAACTGCAGGCCGAGCGCGGCCTGGACACCGTCGCCACCGGCGACTTTGCCTACTACGACCAGATGCTGAGCCTGACCGCGCTGCTGGGCGCGCTGCCGCGCCGCTTCGGCTTCGACGCGGCGCAGCTCACGCTGACGCAGTACTTCGAACTGGCGCGCGGCAACCGCGAACAGCCGGCGATGGAGATGACCAAGTGGTTCGACACCAACTACCACTACCTGGTCCCGGAACTGGACGCCGACACGACGTTCGACGGCGGCCCGGCGTGGTTCTTCGAGGAAACCGATGAAGCGCTGGCGCAAGGCCTGCGCGCCCGCCCGACGCTGATCGGGCCGGTGACCTACCTGTGGCTGTCCAAGAGCCATGTGGCCGGCTTTGACCGCCTGACGCTGCTGCCGAAGCTGGTGCAGGCCTATCGCCGCATCCTCGGCCAGCTCAAGGCACGCGGCATCGAGTGGGTGCAGATCGACGAGCCGGCGCTGTGCCTGGACCTGGAACCGGCCTGGATCGACGCATTCGACACGGCCTATGTAGGCCTGCGCGATGCGGGCCCCAAGCTGCTGCTGGCCACGTATTTCGACAGCGCCGCCGACCACGCACAACGCGCCGCCGCCCTGCCCGTCGACGGTTTCCATATCGACCTGGTGCGCGCACCGGCGCAACTGGCCGCATGGCAGGCCGCGCTGCCCGCGCATGCCGTGCTGTCGGCCGGCGTGATCGACGGCCGCAATATCTGGCGCACTGACCTGCGCCGCGTGCTGGACACGCTGCGCCCGCTGCAAGCCGCGCTGGGCGAGCGCCTGTGGCTGGCACCGTCGTGCTCGCTGCTGCATGTGCCGGTATCGCTTGCACATGAAGCGCGCCTCGATGCCGAGCTCAAGTCATGGCTGGCCTTTGCCACGGAAAAGCTCGACGAACTGTCGGTGCTGGCACGCGCGCTGAACCAGGGTGACGCAGCGGTCGCCGAGGCGCTGACCGCTTCCGACGCCGCACAGGCCTCGCGCCGCCAGTCGCGCCGCGTGGTCAACCCGCGCGTGCAGCAGCGCCTGGCAGACGTGACCGCCGACATGGCCCGACGCGCCAGCCCCTTTGCGGAGCGCATCGAACGCCAGCGCCAGGCGCTGCAACTCCCGCTGCTGCCGACGACCACCATCGGCTCGTTCCCGCAGACCGCCGCCATCCGCCAGACTCGCGCGGCCTACAAGCGCGGCGAGATCGGCGCCCTGGAATACCTGGAGCGGATCCGCGCCGAGATCTCGCTGGCCGTGCGCAAGCAGGAAGAACTCGGGCTGGACGTGCTGGTGCATGGCGAGGCCGAGCGCAACGACATGGTCGAGTACTTCGGCGAGCAGCTGTGCGGCTACGGCTTTACCGAGAACGGCTGGGTGCAGAGCTACGGCTCGCGCTGCGTCAAGCCGCCGGTGATCTATGGCGACGTGTACCGTCCCGAGCCGATGACGGTCGAGACCGCGCGCTATGCCCAGTCGCTGACCGAGCGGCCGATGAAGGGCATGCTGACCGGCCCCGTCACCATGCTGCAATGGTCCTTCGTGCGCGACGACCAGCCACGCGCCACCACCGCGCGCCAGCTGGCACTGGCGATCCGCGACGAGGTGTGCGACCTGGAACAGGCCGGCATCCGCGTGATCCAGATCGACGAACCGGCGCTGCGCGAAGGCCTGCCGCTGCGCCGCGCCGACTGGGACGCCTACCTGGACTGGGCCGTCACCGCCTTCCGCCTCTCGGCCAGCGGCGTGCAGGACCAGACCCAGATCCACACCCATATGTGCTATGCGGAGTTCAACGACATCCTGCCGTCGATTGCCGCGATGGACGCGGACGTGATCACCATCGAGACCTCGCGCTCGGCGATGGAACTGCTGGAAGGCTTCGGCGACTTCGACTACCCGAACGAGATCGGGCCGGGCGTCTACGACATCCATTCGCCGCGCGTGCCGTCGGTGCAGGCGATGGAGCGGCTGCTCACCCGCGCCTGCGAGGTGGTACCGCCGCAGCGCCTGTGGGTCAACCCGGACTGCGGCCTGAAGACGCGCGGCTGGGATGAAACCGAAGCGGCCCTGGCCAATATGGTGAGCGCGGCCCGCGCACTGCGCGAGCAGTGGTCGGCGCCGGCGACCGCATGGAAGCGGGTCAGCAAGACGACCGCTCCCACAGCCGTGGCGCAACACGCCAGCGGCGCCTGCGTGGGCTGCGCCACGCACGCGCACTGACCCGGTGCAGCGCCGGTGCGGCATGCGCCGCATGCAGCGCTGTGTCGCAGCGTAGCGCTGCCATTGTCTACGTATCCTTGCCGGCTCTCTGCCTTACACTCAGAGCACCGGCGCCCCGCCTTGGGAGAGGCGAGCATCCAGCAAGGGGCGCCGATGTGCCGGCATAGGGATATCGATGAAACGAGCCTGCCACTGGGGCCGCGCAGCCGTGCTGCCGGCCGCTGCATTCACCGGCGTCGCGCTGGCGCAGGCCGCGCCTGACACCGCAGAGCCACCCACCCTCCCCACCGTTACCGCCACCGCCCCGGCGCCCGGATCGCTGACCGCGCCCGGCATCGCCGCGCAGCGCTCGGCCTTGTTCGAATCGGCGGGCTCCGTGGGCTTTGTCGATGCTGCCAGCTACGCCAACACTTACGCCAGCAACCTGCGCGACGTGCTCAAGGACTCGCCAGGTGTCTATGTCGAGGAACGCTATGGGCAGGAATTGCGCCTGTCCGTGCGCGGCTCCGGCGTGGCACGCGGCTTCCATACGCGCGGCCTGGAAATCCTGCAGGACGGCGTGCCGACCAATTTTGCCGACGGCAGCGGCGACTTCTACCAGATCGATCCCCTCGGGCTGTCGGCGGCCGAGGTCTACAAGGGCGGCAACGGCCTGGCCTACGGCAGCACCACGCTGGGCGGCGCCATCAACTTCACCACGCCGACCGCCTTCACCGCCGACTCGCCCAACCTGCTGCGGCTCGACGGTGGCAGCTTCGGCACCGTGCGCGCCAGCGGGCAGGTGTCGCGCCAGATCGGCCAGTTCGACTTCCTGGCCAACCTGAGTGTCAATCATTCCGAGGGCTGGCGCGACCACTCGCGCGGCCAGTACGAGCAGCTCAATGCAAACTTCGGCTACCGCCTCACGCCCCAGCTGGAGACGCGCTTCTACCTCGGCGCCTACGTGGTCGACCAGCTGCTGCCGGGAGCGCTGTCGCTGCAGGATGCGCTGAACGACCCGACCAAGGCATCGGCCAGCGCGCTCGCCGGCGACCAGGCGCGCAATACACGCACCGTGCGCCTGGCCAACGTCACCACGATGAAGCTCGCCAGCGGCCAGCTCGATATCGCCAGCTGGGCCATCCACAAGGACCTGTACCACCCGATCTTCCAGGTGATCGACCAGGACAGCTGGACCTATGGCATCGCGCCGCGCTATACCGGCACGCAGACGGTCGCGGGCCTGCGCAACCAGCTGATCGCCGGGGCGCGCTTTTTCGGCGGCAACAATGACGCGCGCCAGTATGTCAACGTGTCCGGTGCGCGCGGCGCGCAGACGCTGAACTCGCGCCAGGACGCCTACAACTACGAGGCCTACCTGGAAGACCGCCTATGGATCACGCCCACGGTCGCGCTGATGGCCGGGGCCAAGGCATACTACAGCCAGCGCCGCTACCAGGACTACGGCGGGCTCGCCGTCAACCCGACGCCGAAGTCGGACGATACCCACTACAGCGGCGTCAATCCGAAGTTCGGCGTGCTGTGGGAACCGGCGCAGGATATCCAGGCCTTTGCCGACATCACCCGCAGCGCCGACGTGCCTGACTTCACCGACCTGAACCAGACCATCGGCACCACCACCCGCTTCGTGCCGCTGGCGGCGCAGCACGGCTGGACGCTGGAGCTGGGCACGCGCGGGCGCACCGAACGGCTGGGCTGGGACGTGACGCTGTACCGCTCCCTGGTGCGCGACCAGCTGCTGCAGTTCACCGTCGATCCCAACGTGCCGGCCGCCACCTTCAATGCCAACCGCACCACGCTGCAAGGCGTCGAGCTGGGCATCACGGCCGACCTGCTGCAGAACCTGGCCGGCCCGGGCGACAGGCTGACGCTGTCGCAGCTATGGAACTACAGCGATTTCCGCTTCGACAACGATCCGCAGTACGGCAACAACCGCATCGCCGGCGTGCCGGAGCACGTGCTGCGCACCACCATCGCCTACAGCCGCGCCTCCGGGCTGCGCGTGGCAGGCACCATCGACTGGGTGCCGACCGGCGCCTACGTCGACTACGCCAATACCCTGAGGGTACCGGCCTACGTGCTGTTCGGCGTGCAGGCCAGCTATGCCTTCGCGCGCGGCGTCACGCTGTTCCTCGATGTGCGCAACCTCGCCAACAAGCGCTACGTCAGCGACTTCAGCACCGTGGCGGATGCGCGCACCGCCAATACCGCGGTGTTTTATCCGGGCACGGGACGCGCTTTCTACGCGGGCGTGCGCTACAACTTCTGAGCGCTGCGCCGGCTGCCATGAAAGCAAAAAGGCCGCATGTCCTCGCAGGCATGCGGCCCTTCTTGCCGGTGGCGCCGCGACGGGCGTCAGTTCACGCGCATCACGGCCGGCGGCATCCAGTTGCCGTCGAGCAGCGCCTGCTCCGGCCAGTACGCGCGCAGCATCATGTTGAGGCCGTCGGGCGGTGCCGGCAGCCAGTTAGATACCTTGGATGCGCTCGGGCGCTCGTGCTGGATGTAGATATCGAGCGAGCCGTCGCGGTTGTAGCGCAGGCGGTCGCGGCTGCCGATGGCGAAGCGGTTGATCGGGTTGGGAATGAAGGCCTGGCCGTCGTTGTACAGCGTCAGCGACCAGAACGCACGCGCCGGTGGCAGTTGCCCCTTGTCGAAATGCAGCACGTAGCGCGCCCCGCCCTGCAGCGGCTTGCCGTTGGCATCGGTGCGGGCAGAGGCGTAGATCGCATCCTCGGGCAGGTTGGCGCCCAGCCCCACCCACGCGATCACCGCGCGGCGGCCGTAGTTGGTGCCGTACGAGCCCAGGTCGCGATGCATGACCCAGCCGTTGCCGGCATCGGCATTGCCCTTGCGCGCGCCCTGGACGATCACAGCCAGCGCCGCAGTGGCGCCTTCCTGCACCGCGCGCGCGGTGGACGGCTCCATCACCGTGGTCTTGAACGGCACGCCGGGGATGATGCCCATGCGGTGGATCTTGTCGACCATGGCGCTGTCGGCCGGTGCCGGCGGGTTGGCCGGAAGCAGCGAGGCAAAGCGCGTGAAGAACGCCTGCGCGTCCATCGCCGCCACCTGTTCGACCGGCGAGCTTTGCGTGTCGACCGTGGTCGCGCGCGGCGCGGTCTTGTCCGGCACGCGCCGACCGCCGCCCCAGGCCGACAGCGGCGTCAGCCGGTACTGGTCCTGCAGCCGGTGCACCGCCGGGAAGTCCTGCTTGCCATTGGCCTGCGTGCGGCCGATCAGCCAGACCATCGACGTGGGCGAGCGGATCTCCTGCATGCCCTTGGGCAGCGTGCCGCGCCAGTCAGGCCCGGTAATGGCGAAATTGCCGCGGCGGGTACCCGTGGTGCGCTTGCCCGGCGACGCGAACACATTGGTCCACGCATCCATCAGCGGCATCAGGTAATAGCGGCCATTGGTGTCGGGCACGGACAGGATCACCGGCTCCTTCGACAGGTCGAGCCATGCCGACGAGTACAGCGTGTCGGCATTGGGGCTGACCACGTCGGTGAAGCTCGCGTCCGGGAAGGTGCGCTTGTGGCTGAAGGTGTTGACCGGCGTGCGCGCGGTCATCAGCTCGCGCGTCACGTCCATCAGCACCATCGGATAGGCGTAGGTGAAGACCTCGGCGGACAAGGCCTTCATGGCCTGGTCGGACGGCGGCTGCTCGGCGGCGACGGCCGGGCTGGCGACATTGTCAGGCGCGGAAGCGCAGCCGGACAGCATGATGGCGAGCGCGACCGCGCTCGCCATTTGACGAAAGGAAGGCTTCATGACCCCGTTTCCCTATGTTCTTGCGGCTTGTCCGGGCGGTGCGGCTATGACTGCCGACATGTCGCTCCGGAGGCGCATCTAGTTCCGTCCGCATCTTGTCCCGCAGGCTGGCGTCTGTCAATTCCTCCGAGGTCGGGCAGCGCGGGCAAGCGCACCGAGCGCTATATGGGCGCGGCGGGGCGTGGTATCGATACAAAGGACGCAACGAAAACGCGCATGATAAAGCACATCCGACATCCGATAAAAGTCGGCGGCCGCTACCTCGCCTGCGGCATGGCGTCGGGTACGCGCGACGCCGGTCAGATAAACCGGACGCCGCCGAGATAGGCCTTGCGCCAGCGCACGATACGAACCTCGGCAAACAGGCCGGCCTCGGCGAACGGATCGGCATCGATGAACTGCTGTGCCGCCTCGCGGGTCTCGACATCGACGATATAGATGCCGCCGCCGGCGTCCGAGCCATCGTCGTTGAGCTTGGCGCCGCAGGCCAGAAGCAGCGCCTTGTTGGCTTCAAGGTATTCCAGGTGGCTGGCGCGGGTGGCCTGGCGCACATGCTGGTGGGCGGGCTTGTCGACGGTTTCGATCAGGTACGGCATGTGTTATCCCCTCTCTCAATAGCGCATCTGCACATCATCGACCTTCCCGGTGCGCGCGTTGTACAAACACGCATAGTGGAATCCGATCGACGACGAACTGTCATCCGGCTCGAACACGCCCTCGCCGTTGACCGAGGTCTGCGAATTGGGCCGATGGTAGTACTGCTCGCGGTCGGCCATCAGCATGACGCTGCCGGGCTGCGGGTAGCGGCGCTTGAGCGCTTCGGCCACCGCGGGCTCGCAGGCGGCCGAAGCGGCCCGGTTGTCGGCCTGCGGCGCGACCGTGATGCGGGTGGCCGGGGGCGGCACCGGGCGCGGCGCCATTTGCGGCGGCGTTTCGCAGGCGGCCAGCAGGCACGCCAGCGGCAGGCACAGGGTCAATGCTCGGATCACGCGGGACCTCCTGCGGGGGCTGCGCCAAGGCAATTCGCGGCCCCAAAAAGTGAAGCGGAGCTATCAGATTACTGCGTCTGGCGGGAAAAGCCAAAGCCGGTGCTCGCCGCCTCCCACCCCGAACGCCCGGAAATCCCCGGGGATGGCGAATCTTTCAACGCGGCTACACTATGGGCTCCCGGCGCGCCGCAAAGCACACCCAAGATGCCGACACAATGACAACCACAGAGACAAACGACAACCGCCCTGCCACCCCCACTCCGCTGCTGCGCAATGCCGCCAGCCTGCTCGTCGTGCGCGACGCGCCGGGCGGCATGGAAGTGCTGATCGTACGCCGCGTCGAGCGTGCCAACGACCGCAGCAGCGGCGCCTACGTATTCCCCGGCGGCACGCTCGACGTGCAGGACAAGGGGCTGCACGCGCATGCCCATGGCCTGGACGACGCGAGCGCCAGCGAGCGGCTGGGCCTGCCCGCCGGCGGCCTGGACTTCTACGTGGCCGCCGTGCGCGAATGTTTTGAGGAAGCCGGCCTGCTGTTCGCCTATGGCAGCGACGGCCGGCTGCAGTCGCCGCATGAACTCGGCGCGGCCGCGCAGGCGCTGCTGCGCGAGGCGGTGCAGCGCGGCGGCCCCGGCCTCGTGCATGCATGCGAGCAACTGGGGCTGCGGCTCGCGGCTGACCGGCTCGCCTATCACAGCTACTGGCTGACGCCGCCCGGCTTGCCCAAGCGCTTCGATACCCGCTTCTTCGTCGCCATCGCGCCGGAAGGGCAGGAAGTCGTGCCCGATGGCAGCGAGATCGTGGAGCACCGCTGGGTCCGGCCTGCCGAGGCCGCCGACCCGGCCAGCGGCCTGCCGCTGATGCACGTCACGCGCCGCACGCTGAGCGCGATCGCGCAGTTCGACAGCGCCGAAGCCTGCTTTGCCTACTTCTCGCAGCTGCGCGGCATCGCCTGCATCATGCCGCGGCTGGCCACCGGTGCGGCCGGCGTCCGACCGGTGATGCCCAACGAGCCGTGCTATGCCGAGATCGGCCGCATCGATCCGGACGGCAAGGTGCACGGCCGCTACGAGCTGGCGCCCGGCGTGCCGGTGCGGCTCTCCGGGCGCGTCTGGCGCGTGACCGCCAACAACGGCAGCGTGATGACCGGGCCCGGCACCAACACCTACCTGGTCGGCGGCGGCGCAAGCAACGAGTGGGCAGTGATCGATCCCGGCCCCGACGATCGCGAGCACGTGCGCGCCATCCTGGAAGCCGCGCCCGGCCCGATCCGCTGGATCCTGGCCACGCACACGCACCTGGACCATTCGCCCGCCGCCGCCGCGCTTCAGGCCGCCACCGGCGCCACCGTGCTGGGCCGCGCCGCGCCCGCGGGCCAGTGGCAGGACGCGAACTTCACGCCGCAGCGCGAGCTTGCGCATGGCGAGCGCATTGCGATCGCCGACGACTGCATCTTGCGCGTGTGCCATACGCCGGGCCATGCGTCGAACCACCTGTGCTACCTGCTCGAGCAAGAGAAGACCCTCTTCACCGGCGACCACGTGATGCAGGGCTCGACCGTGGTCATCGGCCCGCCAGATGGCGATATGCGCGCCTACCTCGATTCCCTGGCCGCATTGCAGGATGAGGACCTGGAATGGCTGGCTCCGGGACACGGCTTCCTGATCGGGCGCCCGCAGGACGCCATCCGCATCCTGATCCGGCACCGGCTGCAGCGCGAAGCCAAGGTGGCCGGCGCGCTGCGCGAACTGGGGCCCGCATCGATCGGCGAGCTGGTCGTGCGCGTCTATGACGACGTGCCGCCACGCATGCACCCCGTTGCGCAGCGCTCGCTGCTGGCGCATCTGATCAAGCTGCGCGACGACGGCAAGGCATGCGAGGCTGACGGGGTCTGGTCGGAGGTGGCGGCATAGCGATGCCGGCGCACGGGCAAAGGCCGGCAAAAGTTTTTTCGCCAAACGCTTGCGCAAACTGAAAACCGCGCTACAATAGCGCCTCTCGTGTGCGGCTGTAGCTCAGTTGGATAGAGTACTTGGCTACGAACCAAGGGGTCGTGGGTTCGAATCCTGCCAGCCGCGCCACCTATGCAGAACGGGAAAGGGCTTCCGGAAACGGAAGCCCTTTTTCTTTGCCCGCTCACTTTGCAGCCTCGGTTCGCGCCTTCTCCTTCAGGCGCTCCGCCTGCACCGCTACCAGCGATACCGCGCCCCGACCGTCCCGCCCGGATTGCGCCCCGCCCTCACCTTGAACCACAGCTTCACGCCGGTCGAGGTATTGCCGTGCGCGCCGATATTGAACGAGAACAATCCGCGCAGCAGGTCGGTATCGATCTTGGTGCCGTTGATGTTGATGGTCTGCTTGCGGCTCTCCTGCCACCAGTCTGCTTCGACGAACGGATAGATGCCGGCGAGCCGCGTGGGCTGGGCGCCGTACAGACGCACGCCGACGCCGGTGGCGCTGGAATCGCCGGGCATGGCCTGCGGCGGCGTGCCGCCACTGACCGCGGGCATGCCGGGCTGGTAGGCCAGTTGCACGCGCGGCTGGATCGTCAGGCCGCCCGCGCGCGGCACGACCGCATCCATGGCCAGCGCCATGGTACGCACGCGGCTATCGGCAAACCCGCCAGCGGTGGTGGTGTCGTCGAGGTGCAGCAATATGCGGCGCGGGCGCTCTGACATCGCGACGGTTTCGCGATCGAAGGCGGCAAGACCCGGGGCATCGTCGTCCGGCCCGGGGCCGACGGCAAGCGGCAATGACGATGATGGGGAAGGCGGCGGTAGCGCCGCATACTCGACGGTGACGGGTTCGGCAAGCCGGGCCGGCGCGTCCGGCGAATTGGTGCCGGCCACCAGCAGGTCAGGCACATCGGCCGGTGCCTGTTGCACCGGCGGGGGAAGATCCCAGCCCCAGCCCGATACTCCCTGGCCGTGGCTCTCGGGCACCGCGTCATCCGCACGGGCCAGCGCACACATCAGCATGGCAAGGATGCAGCAGCACTGCAGGTGATGCAGGCCGTGTCCCGGGTGCGCGGCACATGGGTGCCAACCGGGGCAAGTCCCCGCCTCCCTCTCACTCGACGATGACAAGCGCATCATGGCAACCACCTTCGGGACGTTATATGCAGCCTGCCCGATGAGCTTGAGCATAGGTCAAATGCCCTGCGAGCGTTAGCGTCGAATGTGCGGACGCGCGCGCCGCGGCGGCAGGCGTCAGTGGAGTAAATCGCTGGGGGATCTATCCGAAAATCACGCCCTTTCGTCAATAATGGCGCTAATGACAAATCCTCCAAGCATTGCCCGGCTTGCAGGCGCCGGGAGGAGACCTTATGGCGCTGTGGCAACGAGCGCGCCAGCGTGGATTCCCCGGCGCCGGGAGCGCGCCGACGCCCGCGCGCGGCAGCAGCCTGAAACGCAAGCTGGCGATCGCCACCGCGATCGGCGGACTGTGCACCGCGATGCTACGACATCTCCGAATACCGCCTGGTGTTGGACGCCGCCAACGTGCTGTCTGCGGAACGCGGGCCAGCCAACAGCGTGCTGGGCGAGCCACCCTCTGACAATAGCGCCGCGCGCGAACGCCTGGTGCGCGCACGCGCGCAGATCGACGAGATTGCCGCGCGCCCGCCGCAGGAGCCCCAGATGGACGAGATCCGGCGCGCGATCGAAAAGATGTTCCTGCCGCTGCTGCGCGCCGGCGGCGGAAATGCGGCCGCTGTTCGATGCGCTGGATATCCTGCGCCGCAAGCTGCGCGAGCACGCCTCGCTGACCGCGCAGCTTGAGCAACAGGCCCCGTACCGACAGCCTGACCGGCCTGCTGAACCGGCGCGCACTCGAACTGGTGGCCACGCAGTACGCGGCGCACGAGCGCGCCAGCCTGGTGCTGATCGACGTCGACCGCTTCAAGCAGATCAACGACCGCCGCGGCCATGCCGCGGGCGACCAGGTACTGCGTGACATGGCCGCGCTGATGCGCGCGCTGGTGCCGCCGGAAAGCGTGCTGGCGCGCTTTGGCGGCGAAGAATTCGCACAACTGCGTGCGCGAGGCCAGAGCCTGGAAGGCGCGCCGGCGGCCTGACCCGCTGCGCCGCCGCCGGATCTCAGCGATGCGGCAAACAAGAAAACGCGGACGAAAAAAACCCGCATCGCTGCGGGTTTCTTCCAGATATCCGAGGCAACTGCCCCGGCATCGAATGGGCGGGTGTCTGGCCTGAAACGAAGAAAGGCTCGCTTGCGCGAGCCTTTCTTAAAAATTGGTGCCCAGAAGAGGACTCGAACCTCCACAGTGTTGCCACCGCTAGGACCTGAACCTAGTGCGTCTACCAATTCCGCCATCTGGGCTTCGTTTCGCTGCTTTGCTGCCGCGATCCGAAGAACGACATTATGCTGAGCACAGCGGACACTGTCAACACCCCCTCGCGAAAAAACTTTGCCGTGCCAACCGCTACGCCGCACCGCCGCCGCGCAGGAAATCCACCTGCGCCGGCCGCTCCGGCAGGTGCAGCGTCGCCGTCGCCGCCGGCGTGCTGGCGATGACCTTGCCCGCACGCAGCACCCGCAGCCGCGTGGCGCGCAGGCGGATCGCCTCCACCGGGTCGCGCGCCTGCAGCAGCACCAAGTCGGCGCGGTTGCCCGGCGCGATGCCGTAGCCCTCCAGGCCCAGGATCTGCGCCGGCGTGCCGGTGACCGCGGTAAAGCAGGCGCGCATCGCCTCCTGCCCGGTCATCTGCGCGACGTGCAGGCCCATGTGCGCCACTTCCAGCATGTCGCCCGAGCCCAGGCCGTACCAGGGGTCCATCACGCAATCGTGGCCGAACGCCACCGGCACGCCGGCCGCCAGCAGCTCCGGCACGCGGGTCATGCCGCGGCGCTTCGGGTAGGAGTCGTGCCGGCCTTGCAGCGTGATGTTGATCAGCGGGTTGGCGATCGCCGCCACGCCGGCCTCGCGCATCAGCGGGATCAGCTTGGACACGTAGTAGTTGTCCATCGAATGCATCGAGGTCAGGTGCGAACCCGCCACCCTGCCCTGCAGCCCGAGCCGCATTGTCTCGCTCGCCAGCGTCTCGATATGGCGCGACAGCGGGTCGTCGCTCTCGTCGCAATGCATGTCGACGCGCAGGCCGCGGTCGGCGGCAAGCTCGCACAGCAGCCGCACCGACTCCGCGCCCTGCGCCATGGTGCGCTCGAAATGCGGGATGCCGCCGACCACGTCGACGCCCATGTCGAGCGCGCGCTTCAGGTTGTCGAGCGCACCGGGCGCGCGCAGCACGCCGTCCTGCGGGAACGCCACCAGTTGCAGGTCGAGGTAGGGGCGCACGTGCTCGCGCACGTGCAGCAGCGCTTCCACCGCCAGCAGCCGCGGGTCGCAGATATCGACATGCGAGCGGATCGCCAGCAGCCCACGCGCCACGGCCCAGTCGCAGTAGGCCAGCGCGCGTTCGACGATGGCCTCCTGCGTCAGCATCGGCTTCAGTTCGCCCCACAGCGCAATGCCTTCGAGCAGTGTGCCCGACTGGTTCACGCGCGGCAGGCCGTACGACAGCGTGGAATCCATATGGAAGTGCGCGTCGACGAAGGGCGGCGTCACCAGCTGGCCCGCCGCGTCGATCTCCTCGCCCGCGCTTGCGGCAAGCGCCGGCTCCACCGCGGCGATGCGCCCGCCCGCAATGCCGATATCGATATCGGTACGGCCATCGGGGAGATTGCAGTGCCGCAGGATCAGGTCGAGCATGGGGTGTCTCTCAGGGCTGGATGCACGGCGATATTCTCATGGCGCGGGATCACGCGCCACGTGCGATCGATCCGGGCCTCACGCCTGTCCGTCGGAGAGCGCGGCAAGGGCCGCGGCCTCGGGCGCCAGCCCGCAGCCGCGCAGCAGCAGCGCCACCAGGTGCTCGGTGGCCTGCGCGTAGTCCTGCCGCCCCAGGCGGCTGACGCCGAGCACGGCACAGACCTGCGCTTCAAAGTCCGCGTACGTCTGCGTGGCCGCCCAGATGGTGAAGAACAGATGCTGCGGATCGACCGGCGCCATCTGCCCGCTGTCGATCCAATGCTGCACCACCGCCGCCTTGCGCGACACCAGTTCGCGCAGCGCATGCCGCAGGATCTCGCCGATCTCGGGCGCGCCGTGCAGCAGCTCGTTGGCGAACACGCGCGATGCGTCCGGATGGCTGGCGGACAGCCGCATCTTGGCGCGGATGTACTGCTCCAGCGCCACCTGCGGCGGCAGCTCGGCGCGGATGATGTCGGTCTCGGACAGCCACAGCTGCAGCGTGTGCGCGAGCACCGCGCGGTACAGCGCCTGCTTGGTGCGGAAATAGTAATGCAAATTGGACTTGGGCACGCCCGCGCGCATCGCGATCTCCGCCATGGTGGCCCCGGCAAACCCGGCGCGCGCGAACACATGCTCGGCCGCGCACAGGATCATGGCCTGGTTCTCCTGGCGAATGCGGCCGCCCGCGGCAGCGCGTACGGGCAGCGCTCGCCGCGGCGCGGCGCGCGCGGGCGCGGGCGCGTCCATCAGCGTGTGCCGTAGAGGCGGTCGCCGGCGTCGCCCAGGCCGGGCACGATGTAGCCGTGCTCGTTGAGTGTTTCGTCGATGGCCGCGGTGACGATGCCCACCTCGGGATGCGCGGCGCGCAACGCGCGCAAGCCCGGGCGCGAGGCGATCAGGCACACGTACTTCATCGTCGTGACCCCGGCCTCTTTCAGGCGGTTGAGCGCGGCGATGGCCGAGTTGCCCGTGGCCAGCATCGGGTCCACCACGATCACCATGCGCTCGTGGATGTCCTCGGGCATCTTGAAGTAGTACTCGATCGGCTCCAGTGTCTCGGGGTCGCGGTACAGCCCGATATGCCCGACGCGCGCCGCCGGCAGCAACTCCAGCATGCCGTCGATAAAGCCGTTGCCCGCGCGCAGGATCGACACCAGGCACAGCTTCTTGCCGGAGAGCACGCGCGACTGCGTCGACGCGATCGGGGTGCGGATGGCGATGGTCTCCATCGCCAGATCGCGCGTGGCCTCATAGGTAAGCAGCTGCGCGATTTCGCGCACCAGCCGGCGGAAGTTGTCGGTGGTGGTTTCTTCGCTGCGCACCAGCGTGACCTTGTGCTGCACCAGCGGGTGGTCCACGACCAGCACGCCGGGCATGCCGGCAGGATCGGCCGCGGTGTCGGCAACCACAGCGACATCGGCGGGAACAGCGGACATGTCATTCATGGGACGCTCCTGATGGCCACGTTTCACACGCAATTCCTTGCCGGCGCCGCGGCTGGCGCAGCGCCGGTCCTGCCGCGGGCGCCCCCCCGGGCGCCCGTGCGTCAGAACACCGTACCGTCGCTGATGATGCTGAACGGCGGCGGCCCGCCCGGGCGCCGCTTGGCCGCGATGCGCCGGCCGGCTGCCCAGGTGCCGCCTTCCAGCACGCGCGCCAGCGGGAAGTCCGCTTCCGCCAGGCCCAACGCCTCGCGCACGCCATCGGCCACCAGGTCGAGCCCGGTCACGGTCAGCGCGCGCCATTCGACGATCACCGGCTCGTCCACCGCATGCGGCTCGGCAGCGAAGTTCGGGTCGCGCGGCACCATCAGCTCGAAGTCGTACAGCAGGCCGCCGTTGCGGTATTCGGGCAAGCCGGTCAGTGCGTCCAGCCCGGTCACGGTCAGGCCCGCGTCTTCCAGCGGCTCCAGCAGCGAGTAGGTCAGCCACTGCGTCAGCTTGTGGAACGGCACCAGCCCGCCCGGCGCGGCCGGATGGCGCCAGCAGTCGCCCAGCGACACGCCTTCGATGCAAATGCGGCCCGGCCACACCGGCCCCAGGCCCACCAGCAGCGTGCGCAGCAGGAAGCTGGCGTCGAGCCGCTCGTTGACCGCGTGCGCCTTCAGGTAGTCGAACAGGTTGCCCAGTCGCGCCGGCCGGCCGAACAGCGCCGGCGTCGCCTCCATCACCTCGCCCAGCTGGCGCAGCAGCCCGGCGCGCCCTTCCAGCCCCACCAGCGGGTTGTGCTGCGCGACCTGGAAGGCGTGCGCGATGCTGTCGGCGTCGATGCGCTGCAGCCGTTCGGCATCCGCGCGCAGCGGGTCGCCGGGCGCGGCCGAGAAGCCGCCGCGCGCGAACAGCACGAAGCTGGCCACGCCGAGGCCTTCGGAGCGGGTCAGCACCAGGTCGCTCGACGGGTCGCGATAGCGCCAGTCAGGGCCGGCGCCGGCATCCAGCAGTACGCTCGGAATCACCAGGTCGATGCCGATGCGGGCGCGCTCTTCGCGATGATCCGGCCCGCTCAGGCCGGCGCGCTCGCACAGCACCTGCCAGCGGTCCGCGCGCTGCTCGATGCCACCGCTTTCAAAGTGGCGCCAGCGGCTGTGATAAGGCACCTGCAGGTCCGGGTAGCGCTGCCGGATGGTGCTGGCGACGTAATCGGCAATCGCATGCACGCGGTCGGGATGCCAGGTAAACAACGTCGACGCGCCGCTGGCCACGTGCTCCGTGACTGCCGCGCAATGCGTGCGCACCGCCTCGGCGCACAGCAGCGCCGAGGCGGGATGCCCTTCCGGCACCGGGCTCAGCCAGCCGGCGCCCGGCCGCATTTCCTCGCCTGCTCCCCGACGGTCCATGCCGCCACGATCCTCTTCGGGATACATTGTCATTCGTTCAACCCCCTGCCCTTTGCCAGGGCCAGTTCGTCGGCATCCGGCGGCGTGTAGCGCGTAAAGTAGCCGGCGGCCACCTTGGCATCGATCTCCACGCGCGCGTCGGCGGGGATCAGGGCTTCGGGGATCGCCACCTGCTCGACTACCTCGATGCCCTGCGCCACCAGCGCGCCGTGCTTCATGTTACTCATCGACGCCCAGCGGTCGATGCGGCGGATGCCCAGCCAATGGAACACATCCGGCATCAGTTCCTGGAAACGCATGTCCTGCACGCCTGCCACGCATTCGGTGCGGGCAAAGTAAGTCTCGGCGCGGTCACCGCCCGCCTGCCGCTTGCGGGCGTTGTAGACCAGGAACTTGGTCACCTCGCCCAGCGCGCGGCCCTCCTTGCGGTTGTAGACCACCAGCCCGACGCCGCCCTGCTGCGCCATCTCGATGCACACCTCGATGCCATGCGCCAGATACGGCCTGCAGGTACAAATGTCTGACCCGAACACATCGGATCCGTTGCATTCATCGTGCACGCGGCACGCCACCCGGGTCTCGGGCTTGCCGAGCTGGCTGACGTCACCGAAAAAGTACAGCGTCATGCCGCCGATGGGCGGCAGGAACACTTTCAGGTCGGGACGGGTCACCAGTTCCGGGAACATGCCGCCGGTCTGCTCGAACAGGCTGCGCCGCAGCACGCTCTCCTTGATGCCGAAGCGGGCCGCGAGCCCGGGCAGGTACCACACCGGGTCGACCGCCGCCTTGGTCACGCGCACGTCGCCGTTGGCGTAGAGGATGTTGCCGTCAGGCGTGAGCCGGCCCGCGGCGATGGCAGCGCCCAGCTCCGGCATATTGATATGCGCGCGCGTGACGGCGATGGTCGGGCGGATATCGACGCCGGCGGCGATGCGGTCGGCAAACACGGTGGACACCAGATGCCCCCACGGGTCGAGCGAGACAATCTTGCCCGGATCGCCCCATTGCGGGTGCGGCCCGATGGCCTCGGCCGGCGCGGTATCGGTCAGGTCGGTACGGTGGTCGCGCTGCAGCGAGCCCGCGGCCACCGCCAGCGCCCGATAGATGGCATAGGCGCCGGCATGGGTGCCGATCACATTGCGCTGCGCGGGGTTCGCCAGGCTGGCGATCACCGGTCCGCGCTCGGCCGCAGTCGGGGCGCCCCAGTGGATCGGCTCGGCCGGCTTGTCGCGGCGCGCGTGCGAGGTGAGGACGATATGGTCGGACATGGCTCCCTCGGTTCCCGATGGAATCCTGACCAAATGGTCAGGTTTACGATTCCATACTAGGCAACCTTCATGCCATCGCCCAATGCCCGTTTACGCGAGTTTTGCCGCCATGTGTATGACGGCGTACGCAAGTCCGGGGCAGCGGCATGCACACGCCACGTGCCTGGCGCATGACATCCGCGGTGCGCACGCACCAGCAAGAAGCGGCGCACGGCCTGCAGGCGCGGCGCCACATCGCGGGCACAGTGGGGCACAGTCTGTCGCTGCAAGCTGCGCACGAGGAGTGATGCGCAGCACTTGCAAGCGTTACACGGTGGGACGGCTGGCCGAGCCGCGGTTGTCGGCCAGCAGCGCGCGCAGCGCCGCCAGCGGGCTGGCACTTTCCACGTAGCGATGGAACAGCGCTCCCGCCACGTTGCTGAGTATCCACGCAGCTGCCATGCCGAGCGCATTCAGCACCGGCTGCCCCGGCGCGAGGTTCGACACCGTGGCATTGACCAGCAGGCACACCGGGAAATGGACCAGGAACAGCGAATAGGAGATCCGCCCGAAGAAGCCGACCACGTGCGCGCGCGGCCAGCGTTCCATCCAGCCGCCGCGGCGTGAGATCGCCAGCAGCAGCGCCGTCGCCAGCGCCACGGCGATGCGCAGGCGGAAGTCGACGATCAGCGCCGCCAGCACCACGGCGCCGAGCACCAGCAGCGCCATCGCCGAGCGGCCCGGGTTCGACGCCCACCAGGCGAGCGTGCCCATGGCGTAGGCGCCAAAGAAGTACACCGCCCAGATATCCCACGCGGCTTCGCGGTTGAACCAGAACAGCGAGGCCACCGCGAGCACGGACACGATGCCGACGCCCGCGCCGGCAGCCGCCCGCCCGCGCGACATGGCGCGCGCCGCCCACAGTGCCGCCAGCAGCAGCGCAAACAGTTGCAGGTCGATGGCCACGTACCAGACCCCGGCCGAGAGGGCATCAACGTCGAGCACGTTGTGCAGCAGCGCCAGGTGCGCGAGGAACTGCATCAGGTGCGGCGGTGCGGGGATCGACTCGTGCACCATCCACTGCCGCGCCAGGGCGGCGCCGGCAATGCTGAGCAGGATTGCCGCGGCGTAGGGCACCACCAGCTTCTGGTAGCGCTGCCACAACGCCAGCAGCGGATGCTGGCGCAGCTCCAGCCGGCCGTACGGCGCGAGGCTGCGTGCGGCGAGGAAACCGCTGATCACCAGGAAGACCTGCACCGCGATGCGGGCGTAGTCATACAGCCAGTCCACCAGGCCGGGCGCCAGCTGGTAGGCGGCGTCCGACATCGGACCATAGAACGCGAGGTGGTGGAGCACGATCAGCTGCGAGCTGACCGCCTTCAGGGCGTCGATGCACGGCAGGCGCGACGGACGGGGGCTCATTGTTATAAGAAGGCGACAAAAGGCACGAAGGCGCGATTCTACCCTGTTGCCCCCTCAACAATGTGGCGAAACATCCACAAATTGCGATTGGTTACATACTCCTCAGCCAGACTCCAATGCCGTGGGCCTGGTCCTCCATGTCTTAACATACAGGCATTTGCTTATGACGAGAATGTTCTTCGCCCAACCTGGGCCCGGGTATACCCTAGCGTCTTTGCCGCATTGCCGGCCGCTTCCGGTTTCTCCTGCATGCCCGCCTTTGCCCTGCCTTCCCTGCTCGCCCGCCTGTTCCGTGCCCGTCGTTCGCTGGCGGCACTGGCCTTTTCCAGCGTCGCCGTTGCCACCGGCGTGGCCGTGGCTGGCGCGCTGACGCCGGCCTCCGCCCAGGCGCAGACCCCCGTGCTCGACAAGATCCGCGAGTCCGGCACCATCGTGCTCGGCTACCGCGAATCCGCGCTGCCGTTCTCCTTTGCCGACGACAAGGGCCAGCCCGCCGGCTACGCGGTCGAGCTGTGCCTGCGCGCGGCCGAGGCGGCGCGCCAGAAGCTGGGCCTGAAGGACCTGAAGGTGCGCTGGATGCCGCTGACGCCGCAGAACCGCATCCCGTCGGTGGTCAACGGGCTGGTGGACCTGGACTGCGCGCCCAACACCAATACGCTCGAGCGCCAGAAGCAGGTTGCGTTCAGCGTCTCGCACTATGTCTCGACGGTGCGCATGCTGGTGCGGGCCGATTCGGGCATACGCTCGCTCGGCGACCTGCGCGGCAAGACCGTGGTCACCAGCGCGGGCTCCACCGGCGACCGCCACGTGCGGCGCCTGAAGGGGCAATACGGCTACCACGACGTCTACGCCAAGGACCACGGCGAGTCGTTCCTGCTGCTCGAGTCCGGCCGCGCCCAGGCCTTCGTGATGGACGACGTGCTGCTGGCTGGCCTGCGCGCCCGCGCCAAGGACCCGTCGCAGTTCGTGATCATCGGTCCGGTGCTGTCGGTCGAGCAGAACGCGCTGATGCTGTCCAAGGCCGATCCGGAATGGAAGCGCGTGGTCGACCAGGCGCTGACCACCACCTTTGCCGGCGCCGAGGTCACCGCGCTGCAGAAGCGCTGGTTCCAGGAGCCGATCGGCAGCCGCGGCATCAACCTGGCGCTGGCGCCATCGGGCGAGGTGCGTGCGGCCTGGAAGCATCCGTCCGACGCCGTTACCGAGTAAGCCGCCGTGCCGGCGGCCCCAATCGCAATCGGAGCGGGGCCGCAATTCAGGGTTTCCATGAGGCGTTGGCGCCGGGCAAGCCCCAAGTTGACAGCAAAGAACGATGTTGGCGACACTGGCCCGGTCCGTCCCTGCGAGGGGTAGGCCACATAATCGACCGCCCGACGGCGGCTTTTCTCAGGAGAAACCATGAACAAGTTCGTCGCGACCGCGATTGCGCTCTGCCTCGGCGCCGCCTCGCTGGCCGTGCAGGCCCAGACCGCCGGCAAGAAGCAGTTCGACCCGTATGCCCAGGGAGCCAAGTCGGGCGAGAAGTTCGACACATATTCGCAGGGCGCCAAGTCCGGCGACAAGTTCGACCCGTACTCGCAAGGCGCAAACAAGAGCACGCGCAGCGACCTGACCGGCACTGCGGCGCCGGCCGCTGAAAAGCCCGCCAAGAAGGCCACCAGCAAGAAGACCAAGAAGAAAGCCGCCCCCGCACCGGCCGCCAGCTGAGCGCTGACCACGTGCACAAAAAAACCCGCCGCGGCGGGTTTTTTTGTGTCTTGCCGATGGCCAGCCCGGCTCAGGGCGCTTGCGAATCGCGCTCGAGCGCCGTCACGTCCACGCGCTGCACCTGGTCATTCTGGCGCACCTCCGTGCGCAACACGAAGGCCTCGGCAGGACAGTACCAGTCGGTGATATGCATCACCGTGGGCTCGACTTGCACCACCTCCTCGCCGACCATCAGCGGGCCCAGCGAGGTGCGCTTGTCGTAGGTGATCGGCAGGCATTCCTTGCGCCCCATCGCCGTATTGATCATCTGCTTGCGTCCCACCTTGCGCGAGTCGATATGGATCGATGCGTGCAACGCGCGCATGGTGCTGACCACCTGGTCCGATGCCAGCGGGTAGATCTTAAGCGAGACGCTGGACTCGAAAGTCTCGCCCTCCAGCGTGCTGCCCTCGCGCAGTTCCAGGCCCGCGTAGTTGAACACGCCCTTGCCGCGGAAAGCCGCCTCGCCGTACATGCGCGCATAGCGGGCGCGGGCGTTGATGATGGCATGCTGGCTTTCGATGCTGGTCTGGTCGGCCGGAGTGCGGCGGTCGATCACCACCTCGTGCACCTGGTCCATGACCACCGGCGGGCCCATCAGCGCCGACATCGCCGACTTGGAGTTGACCTCAAGCCGCGCGCGGCAGCCGGAGGGACTGCGGCTGACATCGCGCAGCGTCATGCGGATCGACATCGGCAGCACGCCGTCGCCTTCCATCTGCACGTGCGCGCCGGACTGGAACCAGGGCGCGTTGCACAACACGGCCGCAGCCGAGGCCGAGACCTCGCTGACCGCCGTGTGCGCCGCCGCCATCGCCGCGGCGCCTGCCGCGGCCGAGGGCGCGGCCGCCTGCTGCGCGCCGGCCCCGCTTGCCAGCGCCATCCCCGCCATCAGGCCCGCCAGCCGGTATTGCTGCGCCTTTGTCTTCACATCATTCCCTGTCTAGAATGTCCAGACGCCCCCGATGTAGCGCCCGGCCTGCCAGGCGACGGCCTGGTCACTGAAATTATGGTGTCTTTGGCGCGCCTTTGTCGCGTTTTTACCCGCTACTGTCTGGCCGGGTTTTCCTCGATTCCAGTCCTGGCCGCGTTTTCCATGCCGGTATCCTCCTTGGGTGGCGTTCCGGTTGCGCCGGGTGCGCCCGGCCACGGTGGGCGTGCAGGCCGCCTGAGGCACTTTCCTCTCGCTGCGAAGGCACCGGGGTGCCTTCGCGCACGCTTGCGGTGAAGCTCCCGCCTCCCGGCGAGACTCCCCTGCCGCCGTGCTACCATTGCCCGCCGCGCGTGCCCCCGCGCCGGCTGTGGCGTTCCAGGCGCCTGTCAGCCGGTCACCGGAGGTGTCCATCCGGAGGTGTTGCACCCCGGTGTTTCCCCTGATGTCCACCAATGGGCGGCGCCATGCGTTGTGATGGCTTCCCCTCACCGCGCACCCTCGCAGGACCATCCATCCGTCGTGCTTTTCCAGGAGATCTATGCGTAGTTCATTGACCTCGCGGTATGCCGGGCTGTCCGTTGGAGCCGCCACGGGTGCCATCGCCCTGGTCAGCCTGTTTATCCTGCTGGTCTGGTTCGGCACGCTCGACATGCGCCACCTGCTGCGCTCGGACGAGGGCCGCTATGCCGAGATCGCCCGCGAGATGCTCACCACCGGCGACTGGGTCACGATCCGCTACCACGAACTCAAGTACTTCGAGAAACCGCCCTTCCACCTGTGGGTGACCACGGTGGCCTATACGCTGTTCGGCGTCGGCGACTGGCAGGCGCGCCTGTGCGTGGCGCTGTCGGGCATGCTCGGGGTGGGCGTGTCGATGCTGGCCGCGGCGCGCTGGTTCGGCACGCGCGCAGCCCTGCTGACCGGGCTCGTGCTGGTGTCGGCGCCGATGTGGAATATCGCCGGACATTTCAATTCGCTGGACATGACGCTGGCCGGGGCCATGACGTGCGTGCTGGCCTTCATGCTGCTGGCACAGCACCCGGACGCCACGCCGGCGTCGCGCCGCAACTGGATGCTGGCCTGTTGGGCGGCAATGGGCGTGGCGGTGCTGATCAAGGGCCTGGTCGGTCTGGCGCTGCCTGGCCTGGTGCTGGTGGTCTACACGGTGGTGACGCGGGACCTGGGTCTGTGGCGCCGCCTGCATCTGCTGGCCGGCATCGCGATGCTGCTGCTGGTGACGGTACCGTGGTTCTGGCTGGTGTCGGAGCGCAACCCTGAATTCCTGCGCTTTTTCTTTATCCACGAGCACTGGCAGCGCTACACCTCCAACGTGCACCAGCGCGGGGGCGCGATCTGGTTCTTCGTGCCGCTGCTGCTGATGGGCTTCCTGCCATGGCTGGGCCTGGCGCCGCAGATGCTGCAGGCGGTTGGCGAGCGCGCGGGCGTCGAGCGCGGCACCTCGCCGCGGCCGTTCCAGCCGGCGCTGCTGGCGGCACTGTGGGCGTCGGCGATCTTTGTCTTCTTCAGCCTGTCGGGCTCCAAGCTACCGGGCTATATCGTGCCGATCTTCCCCGCGCTGGCGTTGCTGGCCGGCGTCGCGCTGGACACCGTGACGGAACGCGCATGGCGTTGGCAGGTCAATGCCATGATCGCGCTCGGCGTGGTGGGCCTGCTGGCCTGCCCCTTCGTCGCCATGCTGGACAAGCCCAGCACGCCCAATGCGGTCTATCGCGAATTCACGCTGTGGATCGGCATCGCCTTCGTCGTGATGCTGGCCGGCGCGCTGCTGGCGCGCCGCCTGCTGCGCACGCGCGGCGTGTTCCCCAGCGTGGTGGCCTATGCGCTGGCGATGTTAGTTTGCTGTACGGTGGCGCTGCGCGGCCATGAGGCCATGGGCCGGCCCAACTCCGGCGCGGACCTGGTGCCCGCCATCAACGCCGTGCTGGCGCCGGACATGCCGCTGTACAGCGTGGGGCTGCTGGACCACACGCTGCCGTTCTACCTGCGCCGCACCACCATCCTGGTCGAGCATCCGGACGAGCTGGAATTCGGCGTCGGCCAGGAGCCGCAGAAGTGGATCCCGACCATGGAGGACTTTATCGCCCGCTGGCAGGACGGGCAGCGCGCGGTGGCGATCATGTTGCCCGACACCTACAACGCGCTGGCGGCGCGCGGTGTGCCAATGCACAAGATCGCCGGCGACCGCCGGCGCGTGGCGGTGGCCAATTTCGTGCTGCCGGGCCAGGGCCCGCAGGCGCAATCCCAAGGACAGTAACCGGCATTACGCGGCGCCATGACGCTTTCGACTTTCGCTTTCATCTTTTCCGGCGTGCTGCTCAATGCGGCCGCGCAACTGTTGCTCAAGGCCGGCGTCAACGCCATCGGCGCCATCACGCTGGACCGCGGCACGCTGCTGGTCACGGCACTGCGCGTGCTGACGCAATGGCCGGTACTGGCCGGGCTGACGCTGTACGTGGTCAGCGTGGGCGTGTGGATCGTGGGGCTGTCGCGCGTGGACGTGTCGATCGCCTACCCGATGCTGTCGCTCGGCTACGTGGTCAATGCGGTGGCCGCATGGTACCTGTTCGGCGAGATGATCGGCCCCTTGCGCGTGGTCGGCATCCTGCTGATACTGGCTGGCGTCTTCCTGATCGCCCGATCCTGACGCGGTTGCCCGGCGCCCCCAGCACCAACCGCACTCCATCGCCATTTCCATGACCGCTCCCGCCGCATTCCTGCCTTTCGTCCGCCCCGACATCGACGCCGCCGCCATTGCTGAAGTCAGCAAGGTGCTGGCCTCGGGCTGGATCACCTCCGGCCCGCGGATGCAGGCCTTCGAGGCCGCGCTGTCTGACCTCTTCGGCGGCCGCCCGGTGCGCACCTTCGCCAATGGCTCGGCGACGATGGAGATCGCATTGCGCATCGCCGATATCGGCCCGGGCGATGAAGTCATCACCACCCCTGTCACCTGGGTCGCCACCGCCAACGTGGTGCTGACGGTGGGCGCGCGGCCGGTGTTCGTCGATATCGACCCGCGCACGCGCAACCTGGACCTGGATGCGGTCGAGGCCGCGATCACGCCGCGCACGCGCGCGATCATGCCGGTGTACCTGTCGGGCCTGCCGGTGGACATGGACCGCCTCTACGCCATCGCCGCCAAACACAACCTGCGCGTGATCGAGGACGCCGCGCAGGCGATCGACTCGCGCTGGCGCGGCCAGCGCATCGGCAGCTTCGGCGACCTGGTCAGCTTCAGCTTCCAGGCCAACAAGAACATCACCACCATCGAAGGCGGCTGCCTGGTGATGAACACGCCGGAAGAAGCCGTGCGCGCCGAGCGCCTGCGGCTGCAGGGCGTGATCCGTACCGGCATGGACGGCATGGATGTCGAGGAGCCGGGCGGCAAGTTCAACCTGACCGACGTCAATGCCGCCGTCGGCCTGGCGCAGCTCGCCAGACTCGATGCCATCACCGCGCGCCGCGCGGAACTGGCACAAGCCTATTTCCGCTGCGCGGCCGACAGCGGCCTGGCCGAACTCGGCATCGAACTGCCGCAGCCGCTCGATCCCCAGGCCGCCACCACCAACTGGCATATGTTCCAGGTGGTGCTGCCGACCGAGCGCCTCGAGGGCGGACCGGCGCAGGCACGCAAGCAGGTCATGGAGGCGATGCGCGAGCGCGGCATCGGCACCGGCGTGCACTATCCGCCCATTCATCTTTTCACCTACTACCGCTCGCTCGGCTGGCGCGAAGGCATGCTGCCGCATGCCGAGCGCATCGGGCGCGGCATCGTCACGCTGCCGCTGTTCCCCGCCATGCAAGCCGCCGACGTGGAGCGGGTCTGCGCAACCCTCAGCGAAACATGCAAACGTCTTTCCAAATGAGCCCGGTCGAGGTCTCGGTCGTCATTCCGGTCTACAACGAAGAAGACGGGCTGCAAGCCCTGTTCGACCGCCTCTATCCGGCGCTGGATGGCCTCGGCGAGTCGTACGAGATCATCTTCATCAACGACGGCAGCGTCGACCGCTCGGCGCAGATACTTGCCGCGCAGTTCCACAAGCGCCCGGACGTGACCCGGGTGGTCCTGTTCAACGGCAACTTCGGCCAGCATATGGCGATCCTGGCGGGCTTCGAGCATACCCGCGGCAAGATCGTGATCACGCTGGACGCCGACCTGCAGAACCCGCCGGAAGAAATACCGCGCCTGGTCGAAGCCATGCGCGCCGGCCACGACTACGTCGGCACCATCCGCCGCGATCGCAACGACACCGCGTTCCGCCGCTATGCCTCGCGCGCGACGAACCGGCTGCGCGAGCGCATCACCAAGATCCGCATGACGGACCAGGGCTGCATGCTGCGCGCCTATGACCGCAATGTGATCGACACCATCAACGCCTGCCGCGAGGTCAATACCTTCATCCCGGCGCTGGCGTACACCTTTGCTTCCAACCCTGTCGAGATCGAGGTCAGCCACGAGCAGCGCCACGCCGGCGAATCCAAGTATTCGCTGTACCAGCTGATCCGCCTGAACTTCGACCTGGTGACGGGCTTCTCGATCGTGCCGCTGCAGTGGTTCTCGGCGATCGGCACGATCCTGTCGCTGCTTTCGGGCGCCCTGGTCGTGGTACTGCTGGTACGGCGCTTCCTGTTCGGTTCGGAAGTCCAGGGTCTGTTCACCCTGTTCGCCATGAACTTCTTCCTGATCGGCATCCTGCTGTTCGGCCTGGGCCTGCTGGGCGAATACGTCGGCCGCATCTACCAGGAAGTGCGCGACCGCCCGCGCTACCGCATCAAGGCGGTGCTTGAGGGCGATCCCACGCGCGCCCCTGCCGCGCCCCACGCGGCCGGCACGGAGCGATGATGCGCGCCGTCGTCTTTGCCTACCACAATGTCGGCGACCGCTGCCTGCGCGTGCTGCATGCGCGCGGCGTGGAGGTGGCACTGGTGATCACCCACCGCGATCGCGCCGACGAGAACATCTGGTTCCGGCGCGTGGCCGACACCGCCGCCGAGCTGGGCATCCCGTTCCTATACGGCGAGGACCCGACCGACCCCGCCATCGCGCAGGCCGTGTGCGATGGCCGCCCGGACGTAATTTTCTCGTTCTACTACCGCTCGATGATCCCCGCGAGCGTGCTGGCCCTGGCGCCGGGCGGCGCCTTCAACATGCACGGCTCGCTGCTGCCCAAGTACCGCGGCCGCGTGCCGGTGAACTGGGCGGTGCTGCACGGCGAGACCGAGACCGGCGCCACGCTGCACGCGATGGAAGCCAGGCCGGACGCCGGCTATATCGTCGACCAGACCGCCGTGCCGATCCTGCCGGACGATACCGCCGGCGAGGTTTTCGAGAAGGTCACCGTAGCCGCCGAGCAGACCCTGTGGCGCGCCCTGCCCGCGATGATGGCCGGGCAAACGCCGCAACGCCCCAATCGGCTGGCTGAAGGCAGCTATTATTCCGGCCGCAAACCCGAGGATGGGCGCATTGACTGGAGCCGCCCCGCGGCCGAGGTCTACAACCTGATCCGCGCGGTGGCGCCGCCGTATCCCGGCGCCTTCACCGAGTTGGCGGGACAGCGCTTTATCGTCGCGCAAGCCCGCCGTCCGCTGCCCGATGCCGCCCTGGCGCTGTCGTCCGGCACTCCGCCCGGCCTGCACGTGCGCGACGGCCACATCGTCGGCCTGTGCGGCGACGGCAGCCAGGTACTCGTGACACAACTGCTGGCGCAGGACGGCTCGGCCGTCGCGCCGGATGCCATCGCCCAACTTCTTACCGGACAGTCCAAAGAAAATCCATGAAAAAGGTCCTGATTCTTGGCGTCAACGGCTTTATCGGCCACCACCTGACGCGCCGCATCCTGGAAACCACGTCGTGGGAGGTCTACGGCATGGACATGTCGGCGGACCGTCTGGGCGACCTCGTCGAGCACCCGCGCATGCACTTCTTCGAGGGTGACATCACCATCAACAAGGAGTGGATCGAGTACAACATCCGCAAGTGCGACGTGGTGCTGCCGCTGGTGGCCATCGCCACGCCCGCCACCTACGTGCGCGAGCCGCTGCGCGTGTTCGAGCTGGACTTCGAGGCCAACCTGCCGATCGTGCGCGCCGCGGTCAAGTACGGCAAGCACCTGGTGTTCCCGTCGACCTCCGAGGTCTACGGCATGTGCAGCGACGACGAGTTCGATCCGGAAGCCTCGCCGCTGGTCTACGGCCCGATCAACAAGCCGCGCTGGATCTACGCCTGCTCCAAGCAGCTGATGGACCGCGTGATCCACGCCTACGGCATGGAGCAAGGCCTGAACTACACGCTGTTCCGCCCGTTCAACTGGATCGGTGCGGGGCTGGATTCGATCTTCGAATCGAAGGAAGGCTCGTCGCGCGTGGTGACGCAGTTCCTCGGCCATATCGTGCGCGGCGAGCCGATCAAGCTGGTCGACGGCGGCGCGCAGCAGCGGGCCTTTGCCGATATCGCGGACGGCATCAGCGCGCTGATGCGCATCATCGAGAACCCCAACGGCATCGCCACCGGCAAGATCTTCAACATCGGCAACCCGGACAATATCCACTCCGTGCGCGAACTGGCCGAGATGATGCTGAAGATGGCCGCGGACTATCCTGAGTACGCCGACGAGGCACGCAAGACGCAGATCGTCGAGACCTCGTCGGGCGACTTCTACGGCAAGGGCTACCAGGACGTGCAGCACCGCGTGCCGAAGATCGACAACACCATCGAGGAACTGGGCTGGAAGCCGGAGATCAGCATGGAAGCGGCGCTGCGCCGTATCTTCGAGGCGTACCGAGGCAAGGTGGTAGAGGCCCGCACGCTGGTCGATTCGGCCAACTGAGCGCGCACCGCAGATGGCACGCATTGCCCTGAAGGTCGACGTCGACACGCTGCGCGGCACGCGCGAAGGCGTGCCGAAGCTGCTGTCGATGCTGGCGGCCGCACAGGCGCAGGCCACCTTCCTGTTCAGCCTCGGGCCCGACCATACCGGCTGGGCGCTGCGGCGCGTGTTCCGGCCGGGTTTCCTGAAAAAGGTGTCGCGCACCTCGGTGGTGTCCATCTACGGGCTGCGCACGCTGATGTACGGCGTGTTGCTGCCCGGGCCCGACATCGGCCGCAAGGGCGCGGCCGAGATGCGCGCCGCACGCGCGGCCGGCCATGAATGTGGCATCCACACCTGGGACCACGTCTACTGGCAGGACAACGTGCGCGAGCGCGATGCCGCGTGGACGCGGCGGCAGATGCAGCAGGCATTCGCGCGCTATACCGAGATCTTTGGCGAAGCACCCACCACGCACGGCGCGGCCGGCTGGCAGATGAACGAGGATGCGTTCCGGCAGATCGATGACTGGGGCATGGCCTATGCGTCAGACGGACGCGGCACTGCGCCGTATCTCCCGACCATCGACGGCGTGGCGTGCCGGCATGTGCAGATGCCGACCACGTTGCCGACGCTGGACGAACTGATCGGCACCGACGACCTGAGCGAGGACAACGTCCACACCGCACTGCTGAAGCTGACCGAAGGCGCGCGCGACCATGTGTTCACGCTGCATACCGAGCTGGAAGGCGGCAAGCTGGCGCCGGTGTTCGAGCGGCTGCTGGCGGGGTGGCGTGCGCAGGGGCACGAGCTGGTGTCGATGGCGACCTGGTATCGCGGCTTGGATCGCGAAGGGTTGCCGGAATTGCCGGTGACGTGGGGAGAGATTCCGGGGCGTAGTGGGGAGTTGATTGTGCAGCCGGAAGTGGTGACGCGCTAAGTCGCAGCCAACACCGCATGAACCAGGCACCCCTCTCCCGCGAGCGGGAGAGGGGTGCAAACCGACGCTAAGCGTTGCTTTTGCCCACCGCCCCCACCCGCAGCCCATTAAACACCACCAGCAGGCTAGCCCCCATATCGGCGAACACCGCCATCCACATCGTCCCCATCCCCATCACCGTCAGCACCAGGAACACCGCCTTGATGCCCAGCGCGAGCGTGATGTTCTGCACCAGGATGCGCGAGGTGCGGCGCGACAGCCGCACAAAAGCCGGGATCTTGCGCAGGTCGTCATCCATCAGCGCCACGTCCGCGGTCTCGATGGCGGTATCCGTGCCCGCAGCCCCCATGGCAAAGCCGATATCGGCGCGCGCCAGCGCCGGCGCGTCGTTGATGCCGTCGCCCACCATGCCGATGCGGCCGCCGCGCGCATGCGCCGCGTCGGCCAGCGCGGCGATGCCGTCGGCCTTGTCCTGCGGCAGCTGGTTGCCGCGCGCCTCGTCGATGCCGACCTCGGCGGCGATGGCCTGTGCCGTGTGCGGGTTGTCGCCCGACAGCATCAGCGTCCTGACGCCCAGCGCATGCAGCTCCGCGATGGCCTGCCGGCTGGTGTCGCGCACGGTGTCGGCCACGGCGAACAAGGCCAGCGCGGTGGCGGCGCCGTTGCCGTCGACACGTGCCAGCAGCACCACGGTCTTGCCGTCGCGCTCGAACGCCTCGAGCCGCGCCTCCAGCACCGGCGAGCATGCGCCCAGGTCATGCACCAGCCGGTGGTTGCCGAGCCGGTATTCCACACCATCCACCTTGCCGCGCGTGCCACGGCCCGCCAGCGCCTCGAAGTCATCCACCGCCAGCGTGGCGATGCCGTCCGCCACGGCCGCCGCGGCCACCGCGCGAGAAACCGGATGGTCCGAGCGCGCCGCCAGGCTGGCGGCAATGGCGCGCGCCTGCGGCACATCGTCGGCCAGCAGCGCGTGGTGGGTCTGCGCGGGCTTGCCGTGCGTGATGGTGCCGGTCTTGTCGAGCGCCACCCAGCCCAGGTGCCTGCCCTGCTCCAGGTAGACGCCGCCCTTCACCAGGATGCCGCGCCGCGCGGCCGCCGCCAGCCCGCTGACGATGGTCACCGGGGTGGAGATCACCAGGGCGCAGGGGCAGGCGATCACCAGCAGCACCAGCGCCTTGTAGATCCAGTCGACCCAGGCACCGCCCATGAACAGCGGCGGCACCACGGCCACCGCCAGCGCAATCGCGAACACCGTCGGCGTGTAGATGCGTGCGAACCGGTCGACAAAGCGCTGCGTCGGCGCGCGGCTGCCTTGCGCGGCTTCCACGGCGTGGATGATGCGCGCCAGCGTGGAATCGCTGGCCGGCGCGGTCACGGTGTATTCCAGCTCGCCGGACTGGTTGATCGAGCCGGCAAAGAGCGCATCGCCCTCCGCCTTGTCCACCGGCACGCTCTCGCCGGTGATGGGCGCCTGGTCGAGCGCCGACTGGCCGCGCACGACCTTGCCGTCCAGCGCCACGCGCTCGCCCGGACGCAGCCGCACCAGCGCGCCCACCGCCACACCGGCGGCGGGCACGGCTTCCCAGCTGCCGTCGGCGCGCCGCACCGTGGCCTGCTCCGGCGCCATCGCCATCAGCCCGCGGATGGCGTTGCGGGCGCGGTCCAGCGATGCGGCCTCGATGCGCTCGGCCAGCGCGAACAGCACCATCACCATGGCCGCTTCTGGCCACTGGCGCAGCAGCAGTGCGCCGGTGACGGCGATGCTCATCAGCGCATTGATATTGAGGTTGCCGTTGCGCAACGCGATCCACCCCTTGCGGTAGGTGGTCAGGCCACCGAGCGCCACCGCCGCCAGCGCCAGCACGGCCGGCAGCCACGGCAGTCCCAGCGCCAGCCATTCCGTCCCCTCGGCACCGACCGCGGCAACGCCGGCCAGCGCCAGCGGCCACCAGGACTTGCGTGCGGTGGTTTCCGGCAGCACCTGCTGCGCGGCCTCCGGGCTCAGCGGCACCGGCTGCATGCCGAGGCTCTGGATCGCCTTGACCACCGGCTCCGGCGACGGCAGCGTGTGGTGCACCGTCAGCACGCGCTGGATCAGGTTGAATTCGAGCGCTGCCACGCCCGCCATGCCGCCCAGCTTGTTGCGGATCAGCGTTTCCTCGGTCGGGCAGTCCATGGCGTCGATGCGCCAGACGGCGGTGCGGGCGCCGGCCGGCACTTCGACAGGTGTCGGCGGCGTCAGCGCGACCGTCGACGAGCAGCCGCTACCGCAGCAGGCAGGAGCCGGATGTGCGTGCGCGTGGTCGTGCGCATGGTCGTGCTCATGCCCGTGGTGGTGGTGATCGTGGTCGTGGCCGCCGTGGCGGTGCGCGGCGCCATCGTGCGCATGGGCGGCGTGATCTTGAGGAAGGGCGTCTTCAGGTGACGTGCGAGCCATCTCTTGTTGTTCCCGCTGGTTTGACCTGATGACATTGAAGACCCTGTAGCGACTACAGAGTCAAGCGGCATGGCGGCGCCACTGTCCGCCATGCGGGTCAGTGCTCGCAGTTGACCATCCAGGACATGCCGAAGCGGTCCACCAGCATGCCGAAGCCTTCGGCCCAGAAGGTCTTCTGGTACGGCACCACGACCTGGCCGCCTTCGCTGAGGCCGTCGAAGATGCGCTGGCCCTCGTCCTTGCCGACCGCGCCCACCGACAGGCTGAAGCCGCTGAACGACGGCCGCGCGCCGGGTTGACCGTCGGACGCCATCAGCTGGTTCTCGCCGAACTGGATGTTGGCGTGCATCACCTTGTCCTTCCAGTCATCCGGGACTTCCATGCCCTCGCTCGGAGCGTCCTTGTAGCGCATCACGAAGGTGACCTGCGCGCCCAGCACCTTGCCGTAGAAGGCCACGGCCTCGTCGAAGCGGCCGCCAAAGTCCAGATAGGGTTGCACCTGCATGTCATTCTCCTTTTGGGTTGCCAATTGGGTTGCCATTCGGGGTTGCCATTCGGGGTTGCATTGCACTGGCGATGTACCGCACACCCGGGTGGAGCGAAGCGGCACGCGCGCCATTATGCGCGCGTGCCGGCTGCATGCAAGTGACGGAGATGGCTCAGGAAACGCTAGCCGCAGCGGGCACGGCAGGCGCCGTGGCATCAGCCGGGAACTCCAGAGAAAACACCGTTTCGCCGTCGAGGCTGCGCACCGTCACGCTGCCGCCATGCAGCCGCATGATGGTGTCCACAATGGCCAGCCCCAGCCCGGTAGACGCCGCCGAATTGCGGCGCGACGGGTCGGCCCGGTAGAAGCGCCCGAAGATATGCGGCAGGGTCTCGGGCGGGATCGCCGGCCCGGAATTGGCCACGCGGATGCAGGTAGTGGCGCCGCCGGGCGCCGGGATGCGGTTGACGTCGAGCCGCACCGTGCTGCCCGCCGGCGCATGGCGCAGCGCGTTGTCGAGCAGGTTGGTGACGGCGCGGCGCAGCAGGGTCTGGTCGGCCTGCACCGGCGCACGCCCGGCGACCGCCAGCGTGACATCGCGGTCGGCGGCGACAGCCTCGAAGTACTCGGCCATCTTGTCCAGCTCTTCGCGCGCGTCCAGCGTGCGCACGCCCAGCGCCACCTGCGCGTGGTCGGCGCGCGCCAGGAACAGCATGTTCTCGATCATGCGCGCGAGCCGTTCGTACTCTTCCAGGTTGGATTCGAGCAGGGTTTCGTACTCCGCCACGCCGCGGCTTTGCGCCAGCGTCACCTGGGTCTGGCCGATCAGGTTGCTGATCGGCGTGCGGAAATCGTGCGCCAGGTCCGCCGAGAACTCGGACAAGCGCGAGAAGCTGTCCTGCAGCCGCGCCAGCATGTCGTTGAGCGCCGCCGCCAGCTCGCGCAGCTCGGCCGGCGCGCTGCCCACGTCGAGCCGCGTGGCCAGGCGGCTGGTGGTGACCGCGGCGGCATCTGCGGCCATGCGCCGCAGCGGCCGCAGCCCGCGCCGCGCCAGCACGAAGCCCAGCCCCGCCGCGACCGCGGCGCCGCACAGCATGGCCCACAGCACTTGGTGGCGGTATTCGCGGATCAGCGCCACACGGTAGCCGGCATCGCGCAGCACCACGATCTCCACGGCCTTGTCCGAGTTGCCCAGCTGGCCAAGCGCGGCAATGCCGCGCGACGGCACGCGGTTGCGCGGGTACCAGGTCTGCAGCATGCCCTTTTCAGGCTGCGTGGTGACGGGCAGCACGCGCAGCGGCGGCACGGTCTCATTACGCGGATTCAGCGTGACCAGCGGCTCGCCCTGGCGCGTGCGCACCACCAGGATCAGGCCTTCGTGGCCCATGGCGATGTCGGCAAATCGGTGGGAATCGGCGCGGATCTCGGCTTCGCTGCTCACTTCTCGCAGCAGGTGGCGCACCAGCAGCACCTCGCCCACCAGCTCGCTTTCATCGCGCCCTTCCAGCTGGGTCGACAGCGCGCTGGAGAGATAGGCCGCGACGCCGGCCAGGATCACGGCCGTGGCCAGCCCGTACGCCAGTGCCAGCCGCGTGGTAAGGGAAGACGTGAGCCGCTTCATTCGTCGCGCAGCCTGCGGTCCTCACCCTCGTCGCCGTCGTCCAGCACGTAGCCCATGCCGCGGCGCGTATGGATCAGCTTGCGCGGGAAGGGATCGTCGACCTTGGCGCGCAGGCGCCGGATCGACACGTCCACCACATTGGTATTGCTGTCGAAATTCACGTCCCACACCTGCGAGGCGATCAGCGAGCGCGACAGCACTTCGCCGCGTCGGCGCGCCAGCAGGTACAGCAGCGCGAATTCCTTGGAGGTCAGGTCGATCTTCTGGCCGGCGCGCACCACGCGGCGGCGGATCGCATCGATCTGCAGGTCGGCCACTTCGATGAATTCGCTCTCGCGCAGCGGGCCGCGGCGCAGGATGGTGCGGATGCGCAGCACCAGCTCGGCAAAGGCGAAGGGCTTGACCATGTAGTCGTCGGCGCCCAGTTCCAGGCCCTTGAGGCGGTCGGACAACTCGTCGCGCGCGGTCAGGAACAGCACCGGCGTGTCGCGTTCGCGGCGCAGCTCGCGCAGTACCTGCCAGCCGTCCAGGCCGGGCAGCATCACGTCCAGCACGATCAGGTCGTACGGGTGTTCGCGCGCGTGGGCCAGGCCATCGACGCCGTCGCGCGCCAGGTCCACCACGAAGCCGGACTCGCTCAGGCCCTTGTGCAGGTAGTCGCCCGCCTTGGGTTCGTCCTCGACAATCAGGATACGCATGAATCAGTCACTTTCCGGCGGCACCAGCGCCGCCATGGCGTAACGCTATCCGAGGATGGCCGGAAATGGGCGAAGATTTCAGAAATGTCATCCCCCGGCAAGGGCAATGCAGGGGAAAACCCCGGTAAAATGCGCGATGACCACGGGCATCGCCTTTGGTTCACGCCACTCCGCAGTCATTCTGTCGCGAATTCCCTTCGCCTGCCCTTCCGATGAAACGCCTCCCGAACCGCCTGCTGCTGTGCCTTGCGCTGTCCTCGCTGCCGCTCTGCGTCGCAGCAGCGACGGTGACGACGGTATGCAGCGCGGTGCAGGCGGCGGGGCTGTCGCTGCCGGAACGGCATGTCGCCGCAAAGATGGAAGCGGAAGCGGCACTCGATGGCGCCAGCCAGCGTTGCAGCGGCAGCGCGGTGCAGGTGATGGCGGAGCCCGCCGACAATGGCGCGCCGCTGAGGTTGCAGGATGCGAATGCGCCGCAGTCGCCCGACGACAGCACCGCCTCGCCGGCACAATCCTCTGCCGCAACAGGCGAACTGCCGGAACTGCCTGCCGAGGTCCTGGTCCATTGGGCCCACGCGGCGCCGCTGGCGACGCCGGCCGTGTTCACCGGCCTGCTGCCGTTGGCCCCGCACTGCTGACGGCATTCGCGGCGCGGGCTTCACGCGCTGCGCATTTTCCCCGAATCACGCCAAAGGCTGCGCAGCACGGCGTGCGTGCGTGCGCCTTATTCGACGCGGAAGAATTCGATCGATTGCCCGGCGTTGACCGCGCGCTGCAGCCAGTCGGGATATTCGCCCTGGCCGTCCCAACTCTGCCCGAGGGCATTGCGGTAAAGCGGGCGGGACGCGGAAGCCTGCGGCGTACCGTTCGGCGCAGGCTCCGCAAGCGGCGACTTCGCGACGGCGACATCGGACTGCGGCGCGGCCGCAGTCTTTCGCGGTGCTTTCGCGGCAACAGGTTGGGCAGCGGGCGCCGGGACCTTGTCGAAGCATCCGGCGGCGACCAGGTCGTCGAGCGTCAGGGCATGACGGTCCATTTGCTCGCGGATCCAGGCCACCGCAGCGAGTTTGGCTGAATCAGACTCGGACATGACTTTCGTGAGAAACCCGCTGCATTCCCGCGGGCAATGGAGAACCGGCGATGGAACAGCAGGCCGGTCAGACAGCCATGATTCTACAGCCTTTGCCGGTGCTCCCGCTTCTCCATTGTGTCGGCACGGGCAGCCGGCTGCGGGCGGCTGCGAGAAATGACAAAAATGACGGCATTGTCATGTGCCAGTCATGCTGGCGTGGGCGGTCGCTTTCTAGACTTTCCATACCGCCGCCCACCCCCGGTCGGCACTCTTCAGGAGCATCGATCCATGCAAGCACTCAGGCAAATCCTTACAGCTACCGCCCTCATTGCCGCAGTGGTCGGCACTGCGCAGGCCGCACCGCGCAGCGTCGACCCGTTCAGCGACGGTGCCAACAGCGCCACCGGCACCCGCAGCACCTTTACCGACGGTGCGCACAGCGCCACTGGCACGCGCAGTTCGTTCACCGACGGCGCACACAGCGCCACCGGCACCCGCAGCACCTTTACCGACGGCGCGCATAACCCGAACGGCCCGCGCGACAGCTTCTCCGACGGCGCCTGACGGCACCTGATCGGGCCAGGGCGCCTTCAGCGCACCTCGCCGTAGATCCGGCGCGCGTCGGCGGCATCGGCGATCGGCCGGCCCAGCGTCAGCCCGCCCTGCACCGCCTGCGCCACCAGCGCGTGGTTGCCGGGCGCGCGGCTGCCGTCGCGCAGCAGCAGGTTGTTTTCGAAACCTACCCGCACATGGCCGCCGAACGCGGCGGCCGCGGTCACGCAGGCATTCTCTTCGCGGCCGAAGGCGCAGATTGCCCACGGCAGCGCTTCGTCCCGCTCCGCGGCCACCTGCAGGAACGGCAGCAGGTCGTGCGGCGACGACACTTGCCCGGCCGAATAGCGCCCCAGCACGTACAGCACCGACCACGCCCCCGGCGGCACCATGCCGCGTTCGCGCATCGACTGCCAGCGCCGCACGTCGGCGACGTCATACAGGATGACCTGCGTCATCACGCGTTCGCTGGCCAGCCACGCGAAGAACGCGGCCAGTTCGCTTTCGGGGATCTCCGGTGCCGCCACTTCGCGCAGGCCCACCGACACCGCCTCGGGGCGCAATTCGCGCACCATCGCCATCTGTTCGGCAGCCTTGTAGACCCCGGCGGCCTCGCTCGTCACCTGCACCAGCAGGGAGTCGCCGACCGCCTGCTTCACAGCCACCAGCGCGTCGCGGTAGGCCTGCACGTCGAGCGAATGACGGCCCTCGGCATCGCGCACATGCATGTGCATCATGGCCGCGCCGGCGTCCAGGCAGGCGCGCGCCTCAGCGGCCAGCGCCGCCGCGGTCAGCGGCACTGCGGGATGGTCGGCGGCTTTCTTGTAGGCGCCGTTCGGTGCAACCGTGACGATCAGGGGCGAGTCGGCCAGCGGCGTGCGCAGCGCGGCATTGGGATGGGCTTGGGTCATGGCTGGATCTCGGGCAATTCGGGGGCAATCAGTTCCAGGCCGGCGCGCAGCAGGCGGTCATAGCGCGCGCGCTCGGCGGCAATGGTCTCGGGGGTCCACTGGTAGAAGCCTTCGCCGCGCTTCATGCCGTGGCGGCCGTCGGCGGCGCGCTCCGACAGGCAGCGCGCGGGATGGTCGTCATTGCAGAAGCTCGGGTACATGGTGGCACCCGCGGCGGCATGCACGTCGATGCCGGCGTGGTCGCGCTGCAGCACAGGGCCGGCCGCCAGGAAGCGGAAACCGAAGCCGAATCGCACCGCCGCATCCACGTCCTCGGGCGAGGCGATGCCGCGGTCGATCAGGCTGAAGGCTTCGCGCGACAGCGCATGCTGCAGCCGGTTGGCGAGAAAGCCCGGCAGATCCTTGCGCACCTTGACCGGCACCATCGCGCAGCGACGCATAAAGGCGATCAGCGCGTCGGCGCATGCCTCGTCGCTGCCCTCGCCCATCACCACTTCCACCAGCGGCACCAGGTGCGCCGGCATGAAGAAGTGCAGGCCCAGCATGCGCGCACGCGTGTCCAGGCCTTCGCCGATGGCGCTGATCGGGAAGCTGGAGCTGTTGCTGGCCAGCACGGCATCGGCGCGCGCGCGCCGGACCAGGTCGGCGAACAGCGCCTGCTTCAGGTCCAGGCGTTCCGGGATGCACTCGATCACCAGGTCCACGGTGGACCAGTCCACGTCGTCCAGCGTCGCGGCCACGACCAGCCGTGCGGCGCCTTGCTCGCAGCCGATGGTGGCGAGGTTGTCGCGCACTCGCTCAGGCAATGCGGCGGCGCGGCCGGCGTCCGGCTCGATCACGGTGGTGCGGCACAGCGCGCGCGTCAGCACTACGGCGACATCGGCGCCCATGGTGCCGCCGCCCACCACAACCGCATGCGCGGTGCCGGGGCGGCTGAGAATGACCGGATCGGTCGGGTTCGGCATAGGTCCTCCAGGGTGGATGCGGTGCGGCCCGCACACGCCAACAACGCGCCAGGCCATCGAATCCCGGCAGTGTAGAGAACTCCCTTTGATTGATGAAGTCGATTCTTTGGATAAAATGATCCGCAAATCAGATCAATCGCAAGACTCCGCCGGCCGGTGCCCGCCCGCCGCAGCCACACCATGAAAATCAACCTGTCGATGCGCGACATCGATACCACGCTGGTCCTCGGCCGCACGCTGAACTTCCGCCAGGCCGCCAGCCAGCTGCATTTGTCGCAGTCCGCCCTGTCCACGCAGATCCTGCGCATCGAGGAGTCCCTCGGGGTGCGCCTCTTTGACCGCACCACCCGCACCGTGCGCCTGACCGCCGCCGGCCAGGTCTTCATGCAACAGGCCGCGTTGCTGCAGGCGGCCTTTCGCGGCGCCATCGACGCCGTGACCGGCATTGCCAGCGCCGAGCGCGGGCAGGTGGCGGTGGCGGCGCTGCCGTCGCTGGCGGCGCGCATGCTGCCGCGCGTGCTGATGGCCTACCACCGCGCGCGCCCGGAAGTGGCGCTGAAGGTGATCGACACGCTGTCCGGCCCCGCCTTCGACCTGGTGCGCGCCGGCGAAGTCGACTTTGCGCTGACCGCGGCCGATCCGCAGCAGGCCGACCTGCAGTACGAGCCGCTGTTGTCCGACCGCTTCGTGCTGCTGATCCCGTCCGCGCACCCGATGGCGCGCACCGCCGGGCCGCTGCGCTGGGCCGATACCGCCAACGCGCCGCACGTGTCGATGACGCATCCCAGCAGCGTGCGCCAGTACGCCGAATGGGCCTTCCTGCAGAACCGCATCCGCTTCCAGCCGGTGTTCGAGGCCGAGCACCTGGCGACCATCGCGGCCATGGTCGAATGCGGCTTCGGTGTCGCCGCGCTGCCGGAGATTGCCGCCGGCACCGTGCGCCAGCCCGGCATCGTCGAGCGGCTGCTGACCGCGCCGGTGACCGAGCGCTCGATCGGGCTGGTGACGTCACGCAATCGCACCCTGTCGCCCGCCGCCGCGGAACTGGCGGCTGCGGTGCGCACACAGCTGGCCCATCCTTCAGCCGCGCAAAGCAGCACTGCGGAGGCCGGCGCATGAGCATCATCGACTGCCGCGCGCGAGGCCGCTACGCGGCGTGAAGACAAGCGGAAGCGGACAAGCAAATGGGCCCGGCATGGCGCCGGGCCCGCAGCGTTCAGGATGGATCTTTGGTGCGGGTACGGGAGACGGCCGCCATGATCCCGATCCCCAGCACGATCAGGCAGGCAATGCCGATATAGACGGGCGCAAGGCCGGCCGTTGACATGCCCCAGGCGATGCCGCCCACCAGGACCAGCAGGCCTATGATGTATAGCGCGAATGACATAAGTCGGCTCCTTGCGGTGGTGCTAGCTTCAATGTAGGTAGTGGCGGGCACGCAAGGGATAGGACAAGGGCGGATGCTGGCGTAGGCGGGTTCTGACTCGGCTGTGATGCGTGAGGCGTTTCTTCAGGCCGCCCCGCGCGCCTGCTCGGCGGCCAGGTAGGCATCGCGCGACGGCAGCAGGTGGCGCCGGCACAGTGTCATGAGCGCGTCGCGGTCGCCAGTCTTCAGCGCCTCGATCATCGCCCAGTGCTCCTGCCGCGCGCGCTCGCGGTACGCCGCCGCAGCCAGCGTGCCGAAGCGGATCGGGTGGGTGCGGCGCGCGTAGTCCCCGATGGCCTGCTGCAGCACCGCGTTGTCGGTCAGCGCGAACAGCTCGCGGTGGAAGGCCTGGTTGATGCGGAACACCGCGCGCGCGTTGCCGGCCGCGACCGCCGCATCATGCTGCTTCTGCACCGCCACCAGCGGCGACAGCCGCGCCGCCGGCACCGGCAACGGGATCAGCGCGGCCGCGTGACATTCCAGCACCTCGCGCAGCGCATACAGCTCGAGGACTTCGCGCTCGGAGAAGGCGCGCACCACGGCACCCACGTTGCGCTTGCGCTCGACCACGCCGATCGCCTCCAGCCCGGCCAGCACCTGCCGCACCACATGGCGCTTCAGGTCAAAGCGCGCCATCAGGTCGTCTTCGGTCAGCCGCTCGCGCGGATGCAGCCGGCCGAAGACGATGTCCTCTTCGAGGGTGTCGACGGCCTGCTGCATGGCGCCGGCTTCGGTTTGCACATCGTTCATGGCTCAGCGCTTGTGCGGCACGGTTTCCACCGTCTGCGTGGCGCGCAGGAAATCGAAGTCGACACCCTGGTCGGCCTGCGTCACGGTCTCGAGGAAGAGCTTGCGATAGCCGCGTTCCGCGCGCGGGCGCTCCACCGGCTGCGCCGCCGCGCGGCTGGCCAGTTCGGCATCGTCCACCAGCAGCGTCAGGTCGCGCTCGCGCACCGACAGCCGGATGCGGTCACCGCTCTGCACCAGCGCCAGCGGCCCGCCGATGGCGGCTTCCGGCGTCACGTGCAGCACGATGGTGCCGGCCGCGGTGCCACTCATGCGCCCGTCCGAGATGCGCACCATGTCCTTGACGCCGGCGCGCGCCAGCTTGCGCGGGATCGGCATATAGCCGGCCTCCGGCATGCCGGGCGCGCCGGTCGGCCCGATGCGCTTGAGCACCAGGATGTCGTCGGCGTTGACGTCGAGCGCTTCGTCGTCGATGCGCTGCGCCATGTCCTCGGCGTTCTCGAACACGACCGCGCGGCCCTCATGCTCCATCAGCACCGGGTCGGCCGCCGACTGCTTGATGATGGCGCCGCCCGGCGCCAAGTTGCCGCGCAGCACCGCGAGACCGCCGGCCGGGTAGATCGGGTCGGCCGCGCGGCGGATCACGTCCTGCGCGAACGGCGGCGGCGCCGCGTCCAGTTCTTCGCCGAGCGTGCGGCCCGAGACCGTCAGCGTATCCAGGTGCAGCAGCGGGCGCAGTTCGCGCAGCAGCGCGGTCATGCCGCCGGCCTTGTGGAAGTCTTCCATGTAGTGCTGGCCGGAAGGCTTCAGGTCCACCAGCACCGGCGTCTCGCGGCTCATGCGGTCGAGCCCGGCCAGGTCGATGTCGATGCCCAGGCGTCCCGCAATCGCGGTCAGGTGGACGATGCCATTGGTCGAGCCGCCGATCGCCAGCAGCACGCGCAGCGCGTTCTCGAAGGCCTTGCCGGTCAGGATGCGGTCAGGCGTCAGCCGCGCCTTGGCCATCGCCACCGCGGTGGTGCCGGTGCGCTCCGCCACGCGGATACGGTCGGCCGTCACCGCCGGCGCCGACGCGCCACCCGCCACCATCATCCCCAGCGCCTCGGTCACGCAGGCCATCGTGCTGGCCGTGCCCATCACCGAGCAGGTGCCCACACTGGCCACCAGCTGGTTGTTGACGTCTGCAATCTCGACCGCGTCGATTTCATCGGCGCGGTAGCGGCCCCAGTAGCGGCGGCAGTCCGTGCACGCGCCCACGCGCTCGCCGCGGTGCGCGCCGGTCAGCATCGACCCGGTCACCAGCTGGATCGCCGGCACGCCGGCCGAGGCCGCGCCCATCAACTGCGCCGGAACGGTCTTGTCGCAGCCGCCGATCAGCACCACCGCGTCCATCGGCTGGGCACGGATCATCTCTTCCGTATCCATCGACATCAGGTTGCGCAGGTACATGCTGGTCGGCGCGGAGAAGCTCTCGTGCACCGAGATGGTCGGGAAGTCCACCGGCAGGCCGCCGGCCAGCATCACCCCGCGGCGCACCGCCTCGATCAGTTGCGGCGCGTTGCCGTGGCAGGGGTTGTAGCTGCTGCCGGTATTGACGATGCCGATCACCGGGCGCGCCAGCGCGTCGTCGGTGTAGCCCGCGCCTTTGATAAAGGCCTTGCGCAGGAACAGGGAGAAGCCGGTGTCGCCGTAGTTGGTCAGGCCCTTGGCCAAGCCTTGCGGGCTGCCGGCCGCGGCGCCTTCGTCCTGGGCCTTGGGGTCGGTGGCGGTAGCCGGGCTGGCCTTGCTGTGGTCGGTGAGGGACACGAGGGTTATCTCCAATAGGATTATTGATAATCGATGACAGAAGCTTAGCTGCCAAAGCACGAACGGCGCAAGCATGGAAGCGCGCAGGGAAAATTAATCTGAATTTCAGATCAGTCGATAGAAAAATACGTCTTCATCAATCAAGAGCCGCCCCCTACACTTGGGCCCGATGACGAAGCCGGGGCGTCATCGGCCGGGCGGGCGCTCATCCGTCGGGCACTCCTCCAATTTCAAAGACTTCCCGGCACAGGAGACCCCCATGCCTGGCATTTCCCTGTCCGGCCGCGGCATTCTTGCGCCGCGCCGCACCCCTCGCCGCTCCGTCCTGGTTGCCTCGCTCGCGTTTGCCGGCATGCTGCTCGCACCCGCATTCGGCAGCGCCGCGGAAACCTGGCCCGGCAAGCCGATCCGGCTGGTCGTGCCCTACCCGCCGGGCGGCGCCACCGACGTGATCGGCCGCACGCTGGCGCAGCGCCTCTCCATCACGCTGGGCCAGCAGGTGGTGGTCGACAACCGCGCCGGCGCCGCTGGCAATATCGGCGCCGAACTGGTCGCCAAGTCGCCCGCCGACGGGTACACGCTGCTGATGGGCGCGCTCACCAGCCATGCCATCAACGCCGCGCTGTACAAGAGCCGCGTTCCCTATGACCTGGAAAAGAGCTTCGCACCGGTATCCATCGTGGGCACGGTGCCGCTGGTGTTCGTGGTCAATCCGTCGGTGAGCGCCAACAACCTGCCGCAGCTGGTGTCGCTGGCCAAGTCGAAGCCGGGCGCGATCACCTTTGCATCGGCAGGCAACGGCTCGCCGCAGCACCTCGCCGGTGAAATGTTCAAGCGCATGGCCGGCGTGGAAATGCTGCACGTGCCCTACAAGGGCAGCGGCCCCGCCATGACCGACCTGATCGGCGGCCAGGTGCTGAGCATGGTCGAGACCGTTCCCGCCGCGCAGGCCTACGTCAAGAGTGGCAAGCTCCGCGCGCTGGCCGTGACTTCATCCGAACGCGTGAGCGCCCTGCCCGAAGTGCCGACCGCCAATGAGGCGGGCCTGAAGGACTTTGAGGTGAGTTCGATGTTCGGCATCGTCGCGCCTGCCGGCACGCCCGCGCCGGTGATCGACCGGCTGAGCAGCGACCTGAAGAAGATCCTTGCCGAGCCGGAGGTCCAGGCCACGCTGCTGAAGCAGGGGGCGATCGCCACGTGGACCACGCCTGCGCAGACGGGGGCGCGGATCAAGGCGGAGGTGGGCAAGTGGAATGCGGTGATCAGGGAGGCGGGGGTGAAGCCGGAGTGAGCGGCGGAGCCTCGGTATTGCTCCCGACAAAGAACAACAGGTCGCTGGGAGCGACCTGTGTCGGGAGGCAAGCCAGGAGAGGAAGACCCTCAACGCGCCGCATGCTGGTCAGCGCATCCTGACCCGAAGGCGTAGGTGATGGACGGGGTTAACGGCTGTCAATGGGCTGTCAATGCCGCTTCCGTTTGTCATGAGTATTTCGGCAAATACCTATCTCATGCGTATTTCTGGTTTGGCGATGTGATAGGTATTTGTGCCCGATAGCCGCCCTGTCATGCCCTGACTGGCGCATCGCTGTATCTGTCCCCCGCCCCACCGCACCCGTATACTCTGTGTCCGGGACGCGTCCCACCCGCGCCCACCCGCGCAAGCGCCCCGGCGCAAACGGGACCGCCTCACCGATCTCACAACGAACAAACAAGCAACGGAGCAGCAGCATGCGTGTCGCATTTCTCGGACTCGGCGTCATGGGTTTCCACATGGCCGGCCACCTCGCCGCCAAGGGACACGAGGTCACGGTCTACAACCGCACCGCCGCCAAGGCACAGGCCTGGGTCGAGAAGTTCGGCGGCAAGGCGGCCGCCACGCCGGCGCTGGCCGTGCGCGATGCACAGGTGGTGTGCTCCTGCGTGGGCAACGACGACGACCTGCGTTCCGTGCTGACCGGGCATGACGGTGCCTTCTTCAGCGCGCCGAGCGGCTGCATCTTCGTCGACCACACTACCGCGAGCGCCAACGTCGCGCGCGAGCTCTACGCCGCCGCGGGCGAGCGCGGCCTGCACTTTATCGACGGCCCGGTTTCCGGCGGCGAAGTCGGCGCGGAAAAAGGCATCCTGACCATCATGTGCGGCGGCGACGCCGAGGTCTATGCGCGCGCCGAGCCGGTCATCGCCGCCTACGCGCGCGCGGTCACGCGCATCGGGGAATCGGGCGCCGGGCAACTGGCCAAGATGGTCAACCAGATCAGCATCGCCGGCCTGATCCAGGGCTTGTCCGAGGCCATTGCCTTCGGCGAGCGCGCCGGCCTCGACATGAAGCTGGTGCTGGACGTCATCAGCAAGGGCGCGGCCGGTTCGTGGCAGCTGGAAAACCGCGGGCCGACGATGATCGACAACAAGTTCGACTTCGGCTTCGCGGTGGACTGGATGCGCAAGGACCTCGGCCTGTGCCTGGACGAGGCGCGCCGCAACGGCGCCGGCCTGCCGGTGACGGCACTGGTGGACCAGTTCTACGCAGACCTGCAGCAGATGGGCTGCGGCCGCGCCGACACTTCGTCGCTGATCAAGCGCCTGCGCCAGCACACGAAGACCTCCTGACGTCGCCGCGGCGTCACCTGCCGTCGTCCGATTCCTACAGCGCAATCGGCGTGTCTCGGAAAGGCCGCTGCCGGGCGCGGGCCTAAGCTGGAGACATGGGGCCCGTCCAGTGGGGCCGGCCCGGCAACGATGCAGGAGAGACCATCATGTGGAAACTCGCAGGTGCGCTACTGGTAAGCGCAAGCATGGCGCTGGCTGGCTGTACCGCGGCCGGTGCAGTGGCGGGCGGTGTGGCCGGACATGAGCTGACCGACGGCAGCGCCGCGGGCACGATCGGCGGCGCCGTGGTTGGCGGCGTGATCGGCCACGAACTGGGCAAGTAAGCTGATGCCCGGCCCAGGCGGGCCAGGAATGCAGAAAGGCCGCATCGCGCGGCCTTTCTGCATGGTGGCGTCGGCTCTCAGAACTCGGCCGAGTCAGCCTTGAACTTCGGGTCGTACGGGCCAGCGGGCAGGCCAACGCCTGCCAAGCCGACTGCCGAGGCATTGGCTTGCTGTGCCAGCGGCACGTAGTTAGGCTTTGCCTTTTCCACGGCTGCAGCGATTGCCGAAGCGATCAGGCCTGCGAGACCGCCGCCCGCATTGTTGTTGGGCGTGTAGGCCAGTTGCTGATGCCGAGTCCACAAGGTCTTGCCGTCTTTCGCACTCTTGAGCGTGTAGTCGAGCTCTACCGTCGTCGTGGTCTGCAAGACCAGGTACTTGGAATCCCATCGGTCGATACGGACATACATCACTGCATCCGCGCCGAACATTTTCCCAATCACGGCAGGGTCATTGCTGTGCACCAGGTCGGCGTCGGACAGGCCCTCGTCTTCCATCAGGCGCTTGGTCAGGTGCACCGGGAAAACGTAGTAGCCGCGCTCTGCGATGGGTCGCGAGATAGTCGACAGGAAGTAGTCAGGCGCATCGACATCGACACTGCGGTTCACTACCGGCACCACCAGGATCGAACGCGGCTGTTCGGAACGGAAGGCAGTGTAGTCGGAACGCTTGGCCATGGGCGCGCAGGCAGCAAGGCTGCCTGCCAGTGCCAGCAGGCCGAGCGTGCGGAACGATTGGATAAGGCGCATGGATTCCCCTTATTGCTTGGTAGTCTGACCTGGGGCCTGTGCAGGAGCGACAGCCTGAACGCTGGTCTGAGTGTTTTCCACCACCTTGCCTTTACCCTTGTCGGCAGCCGGTGCGCTGGCGATCTGGATCATGCGCGTCATCAGTGCGGCAGATTCCGGCCACGTGGCCTTTTCCTTGCCGAACCAGACCACGGCGTCCTTCGCCTTGCCTTGCTCGAGCAGCACGTTACCGTACTCGGCATAGAGCCCTGGCGGCACCTTGGCGCCACTGCTTTCGGCGCCCGAGATTGTCTTGCCGAGCTGTTCCGCGAATGCCTCGGAAGCGGCTGGCGTCTTGTAGTAGGTGTAGAGCGCCGGCTCGTACGAGCCCCAGGCGTACTTCTGCTGCGGCGCGCAGGCGCTCAGCAGCGCGGCGGTCGCCAGCACGCTGGTGATGTGGATCATTTTCATTGTTGTTGCTCCGCGGAAACTTCGATGCTGACGGACTCGCCGCCCGAGGCAAAGATGCTGCGCGTCAGCAGTGCGCGCCCACCTTGCCGGACCTCGACCTCGTGCGGGCCCTCTTCGATCTTGAGCACCGACTGCACGCCATCGAAGGCGGACGCCTGGCCCACCTGGATGCCATCTACCATCAGCACGGACTGTGGCGGTGCGCCGACGACACGCAGGGTCGGACGGCCCTGCCCGCTCTGTACGGTCGTATTCGGCAATGCACAGCCGTACATGGCCAGCGCCGCAACCGCGGCGCACAGAAGCTGTTTCATCTTGCGGTTCCCTATTGCGCGACGAAGAGGTTGGCAGTGCCCTTGGGCAGCGTGCCGGACACGAGTTCCGTCACGGATCCCTCATTGGTTTCGCTGTCGCCGAACGACGACTGCACCCGCACCTTGGCCACGGGGCGCGCCGGCAGCGCAATCTGGAATCCGCTCTGCGCGCTCTTGACCTGTTCGCCTTCGGCATAGACGTACAGCATGTCGCCGGCACGGATGCCCTGGCGGCTGCCGCCGGAGATGTACACCGTGCGGCCTTCGGCCTTGAGGATGTCGGTCTTCCACTGGCGCTCTTCGAGCTTGCTCATCAGGCGGCCCAGCACATCCGAGATGGCGGCGGCAACGGCCTTGTCGTTGAGCGTGCCGTCGTAGTCGGCCTTGCTGCCGAATCCCGCCACCTCACCGGACTCAGTGGAAGCCTCGCCAGCACCGCTGGCGGAGAAAAAAGCATGGCCGGTCTTCACATCGACCAGGCGGATTTCCACCTTGGCGTGGGCGGTCTGCACCTTGGTCGAACTGAGGAAGCCCGCCTTGCCCGTGGTGGCGCGACCGAATTCCGTCACGGAACCGATGATCAGCGTATCCACACCCACCAGCTGGCTGTCCTTGGTCAGGCTCTGCTCAGCCTGGACCTTGCCCAGATCGGGCCGTTCGAACACTAGGAATCGTTTGGAGGCCACCAGCCGGCTGGACAGGATGTCGCTGGCCTGCTTGCCGAGCGGATCCAGATTCTGGTCCGTGAAGAACGTGCGGCCATAGCGCGTTTCATTGGAGAAGCGACCGATGGCGATCTTGCGTTTGAGCTGGTGCACCGGCGGCAGCGATACGGCCTCCTGTGCGGCGAGCTGCTGCTGGCGCGGCGTGGGCGCCTCCACGACCTTGGGCGGCGTGGTGACGGTGGCACAAGCGCCCAACCCCAGGCACATGCCTGCAGCCAACAACCTGCTGAAACCCATCATTCCCCCGATTACAAATAGTTACAAATGCGAGTCGGGCGATTGTATGGAACCTCACCACCCTGCGCAATAGGCTATGTAGGGGATTTCGACACGTCCCATCAGTTCTTGAGCGGCAAATGCAGCCTTGTTGCGGCAGGTCAAAGTCCGGCGGCGGTACGGACTGGCCGGTGCGAAAGAGCCAGAAAGAGCCAGGAAGCGTCAGGCCACGTCGTCGGACGACGTGTTGCCCGCGGAACGCTGCAACCGTCGCCACACCAGCACCGGCAGCCGCAGCACGAAGCCCGCCACCAGCCGCAGATGCATCCCCGTCAGCAACAGGTTGTCGCGCAGGTAGCGGAAGTGCGAGACCCCACCCTCGCCCCGGGCGAAGTACCGCACCGGGGCATCGAGGTTGATCGGCCAAACGCCGCGCCAGCACAGCCGCACCGCGACCTCCGGATCGAAGTCGAAACGCCGCATCCACCGGCTCTCCTTCATCACCGCGCGCAGCGGCGCGATCGGGTAGACGCGAAAGCCGAACAGCGAATCGCCGATGCCGGCCCACAGCGTTTCCAGGTCGGACCAGAAATTGGACATGCGCCGCCAGTAGACCCGCTCGCGCGGCGCGCTGGCGTCGAAGACGGGCCGGCCCAGCACCATCGCGCCGGGCTGGCGCTGCGACAGCGCCATGAACTCGGGGATCAGGTGCGCGGGATGCTGGCCGTCGGAATCCATCACCAGCACGTGCGTAAAGCCCTCGGCGGCGGCGGCCTCGATGCCCTGCAGCACGGCGGCGCCCTTGCCCTGGTTGCTGGGCAGCACCAGCACGCGCAGCCCTGAATCGGTGGCGGCCTGCGCCTGCAGCCAGCGGTCGCTGCCGTCGGTGCTGCCGTCGACCACGACCCAGACCGGCGACCAGGCCTCGCGCGCGGCGCGCAGCGTGTCGTGCAGGCGCTGGCCCGGGTTGTAGCTGGGGATCAGGACAAAGTGCGTGGCCGACGGCGCGGAGCCGCCGATGGGATGGGGCGTGCCGCCGGCCACCAGCGCCGGGCGGGGCGTGGCTTGCTGCGGCATGGTCGTGTGCTGGGAGGGCTGGCCGGGTGGCGGGGAAGCGCCGCGCTAGCGCGCGCGGTTGGCTGCCAGGTAGGCGGCCAGGCTGCCCAGCGAGGCAAAGATGGTCTTGTTGTCGGGATTGTCCGAACGCAACTCGACGCCGTACTTGCGCGAAACCAGCAGCGCGATCTCGAGGATATCGATGGAATCCAGCCCGAAGCCCTCGCCATAGAGCGGCGTGTCGGCCTTGACGTCCTCCAGCCGCAGCTCGGCAATGTCGAGTTCGTCGATGATCAGGCGGGCAAGTTCGGTTTCGAGTTCGGTCATGTTGCAAAGGGGCAGCAGGAAGGCCGCTGCGGCACGCGGTCCGGGCAATGGTCGACCTGGATCGCTGGGCAGGGCAACCGATGCTATCAAAGGGCCCAATTCCGAGCCAGTTGAGAGAAGTTTAGTAACAACAAAGGCGGGGCTTTGGGGAATCATCGCGCCGTCGGCCGGGTCTTTTGAGGTATAAAGCGTTCGCTTCGCGCGCCGTTGCGCCGCCGCAGCAATGCCGCCCGCACCGCACGCACTATACAGAGGGCGCCCATGAAGCGCCTTACGCAACACACGATAACCCTGCAGATGCCTTCGAGCCAGCCCTTAGACCTCCCCACCCCGCCCGCCGCGCCGGGCTTCCCAGCCCGTCCGGATGTCCTGGCTTCGCCATTGCAGCGCCACGGATGGATCGCCGCGGTGCTGGGTTTCGTCGTCTATGAATCGGCCCTGCATCGCGCCGCCCACCAGCCGGGTGCCGAGGTCGCCGCTCTGTTCCTCGGCGCGGCGCCGTTCCTGGCAATCGGCTTCGTCGCGCTGCGGCGCGCCGGATGGCGCGCGCCGGCATGGCTGGCCTTGCTGGCGGCATGCGCCGCTTTGTGGATCTGGCGCGCGCCGCTGGCCGGGCATTTCGGCTGGACCTATTTCCTGCAACATGCCGGCGTGAACGCGGCGCTGGGCGTGATGTTCGGGCAGAGCCTGCGCGCGGGCAGCACGCCGCTGTGCATGCAGATCGCCACGGCGCTGCACGGACCGCTGTCGCCCTCGCACGCGCAGTACACACTGCGCGTGACCCAGGCCTGGACGCTGTTCTTCGCGGCGATGGTGGGCGTGTCCACGCTGCTGTTCGTGCTGGCGCCGGTGGCGACCTGGTCCAGCTTCGCCAACCTGGGCACGCCGCTGCTGATTGCCGCGATGTTCGCGGGCGAAGCCGCGTGCCGCCGCATCGCCTTCCCCGGCATGCGCCATACCGGCCTGCTTGACGCCGTGCACGGCTACCGCGCGGTCATGGCTGCCCGGGCGGGCCGGTCCGGGTCGTCGCGCTGACGCGCCCGCCGCCCTCAGCACAGGCTCTTCTGGCCCATGACCAAGTTCCCGATCGTCGCGCATGCCTCGCCCGAAGGCGTTATCGCCTGGGCGCACGGGCGGCCCGTTACCGTGCGGCAGTTCCTGGCCGACGTAAACCGCGTGGCCGCCGCGATGCCCGTGGGCGGCCATGTGTTCAACGCCTGCACGGACCGCTACCGTTTCACCGTCGGCTTGTGCGCCGCGCTGCTGGCCCGCAAGGCTACGCTGCTGCCGCCGTCGCAGACGACGGAGATGGTGCGCCAGCTGGCCGCCTTCGCGCCGGATGCGTTCTGCCTGCATGACCAGCCTGTCGCGGATTTCGCGATGCCGGCGGTCCGTTATCCGGAAGTTTCGGACGCGGCCGCAGCCGGGGTCGTGGACATCCCCGAGATTCCCGCGGCGCAGGTGATGGCCTACGTATTCACCTCCGGCTCGACCGGTACGCCGGTGCCGCACCGCAAGACCTGGGGCGCGATGGCCCGCAGCGCGCGCGCCGCGGCACAGCGGCTGGGGCTGCTGGACGGGCGCGCGTGGACGCTGGTTGGCACGGTGCCGCCGCAGCATATGTTCGGGCTGGAAGCCACCGTCATGCTGGCGCTGCAGGGCGGCGCCGCGCTGGCCGCAGCCACCGCGTTCTACCCGGCCGATGTGCGCGACACGCTGGCGTCGGTGCCGGGGCCGCGCGCGCTGGTCAGCTCGCCGGTGCACCTGCGCACGCTGGTGCAAGCCGGCATGGCCATGCCTCCCACCGACCTGGTGCTGTGCGCCACCGCCCCGCTCGGCCGCCAGCTCGCCGCCGAAACCGAAACGCTGTTCAGCGCGCCGCTGTGCGAAATCTACGGCAGCACCGAGACCGGCCAGCTCGCCACCCGGCGCACCGCGCAGACCGACACCTGGACGCTGGTCCCGGGCGTAAGCCTGCATCAGCGTCCCAGCGCCAGCGGCGACGACACCGAGACCTGGGCCGAAGGCGGCCATATCGAGCAGCCGGTGCCGCTGGGCGATGCCATCGCGCCGCTGGATGCAAGCCACTTCCTGCTGCACGGCCGCAAGGCCGACGTGCTCAACATCGCCGGCAAGCGCACCTCGCTGGCCTACCTGAACCACCAGCTCAATGCGATCGAAGGCGTGCAGGACGGCGCGTTCTTCATGCCCGACGACGCCCACGAGGGCGACCTCCGCGGCCACGTGGTGCGCCTGGCCGCGGTCGTAGTCGCGCCTGGCCTGACACCGGCGCAGGTGCTGCGGGGGCTGCGCATGGGCATCGACCCGGCCTTCCTGCCGCGGCCGCTGCTGTTCGCAGAGAGCCTGCCGCGCAACGACGCCGGCAAGCTGCCGCGCGCCGCGCTGGCGGCGCTGATCGCGCAACTGGCCGCGGCGCACCACGGCGATACCATCGAGCCGCCCGCCTTTGTCATCGGCGCAGACCATCCGGCCATTGCCGGCCACTTCCCCGGCAACCCGATCGTGCCCGGCGTGGTGCTGCTGGACCACGCTGTGCTCGGGCTCGGCGCGGCGCTGGGCCGGTGGCTTGTGCCCACGCAGGTCGGCACCGTCAAGTTCCTGAGTCCGGTGCGGCCCGGCGAGCGCGTTGAGGTCTTGCACCAGCAAGGCGGCGACAGCCTGCGTTTCACGCTGCGCAGCGCGGGACGCGATGTCGCCAGCGGCACGCTGCAGGTGCGCGACGCCACGCCGCCAGCGGAGGCCGCACCATGCTGACCTGGCCCTGGAAGCGGCAGCAGTCCCTGGAAACCGACTGGTCCCGCCAGCAGGAGCGCAGCAATATCCCGCTGCTGCGCATCATGACGACGATTTCGCTGGCACTGGGGCGCCCCGTCGGGCGCGTGCTGCTGCGGCTGATCGCGGCGTATTTCACGCTGTTTTCGCCGGCGGCGCGCCATGCCTCGCGCGCCTACATGGACCGCGCGCTCGGGCGCGAGGCGAACTGGATCGACGGCTACCGGCATGTGTTCACCTTCGCCTCGACCATCCTCGATCGCATCTACTTGCTTAACGGACGCTTCGACCTGTTCGATATCCGCCTGCATGGCGAGGCGCAGCTCGAAGCCGCCATGGCGCAAGGGCGCGGCGCGATCCTGCTGGGCGCGCACCTGGGCAGCTTCGAGGTGGTGCGCGCGCTCGGGCGGCAGCACCCGGACATGGAAGTGGCGATCACCATGTACGAGGAGAACGCGCACAAGCTCAACGACGTGCTGCAGTCGATCAATCCCGCGATGCGCCAGGACGTGATCGCGCTGGGCCGCTTCGACACCATGCTCAAGGTGCGCGACTACCTGGACCGCGGCTACATGATCGGCATGCTGGCCGACCGCACACTGTCGCAGCGCTCCACCGACCCGGTGCAGCAGTGCAGCTTCCTCGGCACGCCCACGGGCTTCCCGACCGGGCCGCTGCGCATGGCCGCCATGCTGCGCCGGCCGGTGTTCTTTATCACCGGCCTGTACCGCGGCGGCAACCGCTACGATGTCCATTTCGTACCGCTGGCGGACTTCACCCAGACCAGGCGCGGCCAGCGCGAGGCCGCGGTGCAATCGGCACTGGATGGCTACGTGCGCTTGCTGGAGCAGTTCTGCCGCAGCGCGCCATACAACTGGTTCAACTTCTACGACTTCTGGCACGCCGGGCCGCCGCTCTCCGAGCAGCCGCCGCGGGGCAACGAACCCTGAGATCTCCTCCCGCATGTTCCTGTCCAAGCGCCCTCTCCGTTCCCTGCTGCCAATGCTGCTGGCAAGCGCCGTGCTGGCCTTTGCGATCCCTTGCGGCGCCGCCGCGCGTGAAGGCGCCGCGGCCTTCGGCGTCGACCAGCTGATGGCGACGCTGGCGCAGCGCAAGTCCGGCCGCGTGCTGTTCACAGAGACCAAGTACCTGGCGATTGTCGGCAAGCCGGTGCAGTCGTCGGGCGAGCTGCTGTTCACGGCGCCCGATCACCTGGAAAAGCGCACGCTGTCACCCAAGCAAGAGAACCTGGTGCTCGACGGCGACATGCTGACGGTCGAGCGCGACGGCAAGCGCCACACCCTGCCGCTGCAGAACTACCCCGAGGTGGCTGCCTTTATCGAAAGCATCCGCGGCACGCTGGCAGGCAACCGCGATACGCTGGAGCGCTACTACAAGCTCGGACTCGAAGGCCGCGCCAGCCGCTGGACGCTGACGCTGACGCCGGCGGACTCGCGCATGGCCGGGGTCATCAGCCAGGTGCGCATCGAGGGCAGCCAGGATGCGCTCAACCGCGTCGAGATCCGGCAGGCCGACGGCGACCGCTCCGTGATGCAGATCCGACCCGCCGGCAAGCCCGCGGGCCGTCCATGAGCACCACGCCACCGGGACAACCACCCGGGATGCCACGCCGCGTCACGCTGCCGGGCGCACGCCTGGCGCTGGCGCTGTGGATCCTCGCCCTGCTCGCCTGCGCGGCGATCATCAGCCGCACCACCTTCACCGCCGACCTGTCGGCCTTTCTGCCGCGGCTGCCCAGTGCCGAGCAGCAGTTGCTGGTGAACCAGCTGCGCGACGGGCTTGTGTCGCGCCTGGTGCTGGTCGGCATCGAGGGCGGCGACGCCGATGGCCGCGCCGCGATCTCGCGCGCGATGGCGGCCAAATTGCGCGGCGACCCGCGTTTCTCCTCGATCCAGAACGGCGAGCCGGTCAACCAGGCGGCTGACCGCCAGTACGTCTACGCAAACCGCTACCTGCTGAGCCCCGCGGTCACGCCGGAGCGATTCAGCGAGCGCGGCCTGACGGCGGCGCTGAACGAGTCGTTCGAGCTGCTGGCATCGTCAGCGGGCCTCTTTACCAAGTCGCTGCTGCCGCGCGATCCCACCGGCGAAGTCGCGGCGATGATGGCGCAGCTCGACGCCGGCCAGCGCGTGCCCATGCACGCCGGCGCGTGGGCCTCGCGCGACGGCGGGCGTGCCGTGCTGCTGGCGCAGACCGCTGCAACCGGCTCCGATACCGATGGCCAGGCGCAAGCCATCGGCGCCATTCGCCAGACCTTCGAGCAGACGGCGGCGCCCGGCGCCTACAAGCTGGTGATGACCGGTCCGGGCGTGTTCTCGGTGCAGGCGCGCGACACCATCCGCCATGATGTCGAGCGGCTGTCGACGATCGGGCTGGCCATCATCGTCACGCTGCTGCTGGTGGTGTACCGCTCGGTGCCGCTGCTGGTGCTGGGACTGGTGCCCGTGCTCAGCGGCGCGCTGGCGGGCATCGCCGCGGTCAGCCTGGGCTTTGGCGGCACCGTGCATGGCCTGACGCTCGGCTTCGGCACCACGCTGATCGGCGAGGCGGTGGACTATTCGATCTACCTGTTCGTGCAGTCGGCGCAGTATGTGCGCGGTGGCCAACGCGACGAACGCGCGTGGCTGGGCGGCTTCTGGCCCACGGTGCGCCTGGGCGTGCTGACCTCGATCTGCGGCTTCGCCTCGCTGCTGCTGTCGGGCTTTCCGGGGCTGGCGCAGCTGGGGCTGTATTCGATCGCCGGGCTGGCGACGGCGGCGCTGGTGACGCGCTTCGTGCTGCCGCAGCTGATGCCCGCCACGCTGCACCTGCGCGACGTGACGCCGCTGGGCCGCCGTCTGGCCTGGCTGGCAACGCGCGCGCACCGGCTGCGCTGGCTGGTCATCGTGCTGGTGCTGGCGGCATGCGCGGTACTGGTGGCGCATCGCGGCACGCTGTGGGGCCGCGAGCTGCAGGCACTGAGCCCGGTATCTGCGAGCGACCAGGCACTCGACGCCTCGCTGCGGGCCGACCTGGGCGCGCCCGACGTGCGCTACCTGGTGGTGCTGTCCGGCCCCGACCAGGAGTCCGTGCTGCAGGGCGCCGAGCGCGTGGCGCATGAGCTGGACCCGCTGGTGGCGCAGAACTTCATCGGCGGTTACGAGAACCCGGCACGCTACCTGCCCAGCGCAGCGACCCAGCGCGCCCGCCAGGCCAGCCTGCCGCAGCCGGAGGCGATGGCGCAGCGCCTGCAGGCGGCCATCGCCGCGCACCCGGTGCGCGCGTCGCTGTTCGCACCGTTCCTGGAAGACGTTGAAAAGACGCGCACCGCCCCGCTGCTGCGGCGCGAGGACCTGCGCGGCACGTCGATGGCGCTGGCGGTCGACGCACTGCTGTCGCAGCGCGACGGGCGCTGGAGCGCAACGCTGCCGTTGCGCGCGCCGACCCACGCGCAGGGCAGCGCCGGCGATGGCGTCGACAGCGCCGCGGTGCGCGCCGCGATCGCGCGGGCCGGCGCGCCCGACACACTGTTCGTCGACCTAAAGGGCGAATCCGACCGGCTCTACACCGGCTATATGCGCGAGGCGCTGCTGCTGTCGCTGGCCGGCCTGCTGGCGATCATCGCGCTGCTGGTCCTGGCGCTGCGCTCCGTGCGGCGTGTGGTGGCCACCGTGCTGCCGCTGGCGGCAGCGGCCCTGGTGGTGCTGGGCGGCCTGGCCGCGCTGGGCCAGCCACTGACGCTGCTGCACCTGGTGGGCTTGCTGCTGCTGGTCGCCGTGGGTTCCAATTACGCGCTATTCTTCAACGGCCCCACGGCGGGCAGCCAGGTGGCGGCGACCTCACCGCATACGCTGGTATCGCTGCTGCTGGCCAACCTGACCACGGTTGCCGCCTTCGGGCTGCTGGCGCTGTCCAGCCTGCCGCTGCTCAAGGCCTTCGGCCTAACGGTCGGGCCAGGTGCGGTGCTGGCGCTGTGGTTTGCGGCGATCCTGGCGCGCCCCGCGGCGCCGGATGCAGCCGGGAGTTCAAGCAAATGAAGCCGTTATCCGCCCCCGGCGTCGACCTGCGCGACGCCGTCCACAGCCGCCCCTGGCGGCCCAGCCCGCTGCTGTGCGGCACCGCCGCCGTCCACGCCGCCGCGGCCGGCGCCATGCTGGCGTATCCGCCGGGCATGGGCGTGGCGCTGGCGGGCGTTGCCGCCACGCATGCGGCGATGTGCTTCGCCGGCCTGTGGCCGCGCAGCAACTGGCTGGGCCCCAACCTGCTGCGGCTGCCGGCGTCGGCGCAGGACTGCGTGGGGCTGACCTTCGACGACGGCCCCAATCCGGAACTGACGCCGCGCGTGCTCGACATGCTCGACCAGCACGGCGCGCGCGCGACTTTCTTCTGCATTGGCGAGCGCGCCGCGGCGCATCCGGCGCTGGTGCGCGAGATCATCCGGCGCGGCCATGCCGTGGAAAACCACAGCATGTACCACCGGCTGCACTTCTCCGTCTTCGGCCCGGGGCGCATGCTGCGCGATATCGGCGCCGCGCAGCAGGTGCTGTCCGATATCACGGGACAGGCGCCGCGCTTCTTCCGCGCACCTGCGGGGCTGCGCAACCCCTTCCTGGAGCCCGTGCTGTGCCGGCTTGGGCTTCAGCTTGCCGCCTGGACGCGGCGCGGCTTCGATACCCGCTCGGACTACGACGCGGCCAGCGTGGCAAAGCGCCTCACCCGCAACCTGGCCGGGCGCGACATCCTGCTGCTGCACGACGGCGATCCCGGCATCGATGCGGCCGGCAACGCGCATTGCATCACGGTGCTGCCGGGCCTGCTTGCCGCCATCGACCAGGCGGGCCTGCGCTGCGTCACGCTGCGCTCCGTGGTGCCGCCAGCCTGATCGGCCGGCGCCTTGTTACAATTAGCCCAGCCCTTCCGAGATTCCCATCCCTTCCCCCAAAGCCGTGTCCCCGCTCCTGTTCTCGCACTTCACGGCCACCAGCTGCATCGGCACCGGCGTTGACGCCACCCTGTCGGCGCTGCGCGCGCAGCGCGGCGGCCTGGCGCCCTGCCGCTTTGGCGACGTCAGGCTCGATACCTATGTCGGCGAAGTGCCGGGCCTGGATGCCGTGGCGTTGCCGCCCGCCCTGTCGCCGTTCGACTCCCGCAACAACCGCCTGGCGCAGCTGGCGCTCGAACAGGACGGCTTTGCCGCGCGTGTGCGCGAAGCCGTGGCGCGCTACGGCGCCGACCGGATCGGCGTCTTTCTCGGCACCAGCACGGCCGGCGTGCTGCAGACCGAGCTGGCCTACCGCCAGCGCGATCCCGCCACCGGCGCGCTGCCGCCGGGCTTCAACTATGGCGGCACCCACAACCCGTATTCCCTGCCCGCCTTCCTGCGCCAGCTGCTCGGCATTGCCGGCCCGGCCGCGGCGGTGTCCTCCGCGTGTTCGTCCGGCGCCAAGGTGTTCAGCTCGGCGCGGCGCATGCTGGAAGCGGGCCTGATCGACGCGGCCGTGGTCGGCGGGGTCGATTCGCTGTGCTACACGACGCTGTACGGCTTCAATTCGCTGGAGCTGCTGTCCGACCAGCCGTGCCGTCCGTACGACGTGGCGCGTAACGGTATTTCGATCGGCGAAGGCGCGGCCTTCGGGCTGCTCGAACGCGCTGACGGCGTGCTCGAAGGCGATGCCATCCTGCTCGCGGGCATCGGCGAATCGAGCGATGCGCACCATATGTCGACCCCGCACCCGCAAGGGCTTGGCGCGCAGCTGGCGATGGAACAGGCGCTGGCGAGCGCGGGCATCGCGCCGTCACAGGTGGACTACGTCAACCTGCATGGCACCGCCACGCGCAGCAACGACGCGGCCGAAGCGCTGGCCATGGCCGCGGTGCTGCCCGGCACGCCGTGCAGCTCCACCAAGGGCGCAACCGGCCATGCGCTGGGCGCGGCGGGTGCGCTCGAAGCGGTCATCTGCTCGCTGGCGCTGCGCCACGAGCTGCTGCCCGGCGGCATCAACACCACGCAGCCGGACCCTGCGCTGGACGTGAACTACGTGCTCCTGAACCGCGACACGCCGCTGCGCTACGCGATGAGCAATGCGTTCGGTTTCGGCGGATCCAACTGCAGCCTGCTGTTCGCCCGCGCGAACACGGCCTCTCACTGAGCCAGCGCCATGCCGCAGCACGTGTATATCGAAAGCATCGGCTTGCTCGGTCCCGGCCTGACCGGCTGGACGCAGGCCGCTGAAGTCCTTGCCGGCCGCGCGCCGTACGCGCACGCGCCCACTGAACTGCCGCCTCCCGCCGGCTTGCCGGCCGCAGAGCGCCGCCGCACCGGCCCGACCGTGCGCCTGGCGCTTGGCGCAGGCCAGGAGGCGGTGGCCGCCAGCGGCCGCGACGCCGCGCAGCTGCCGACGATCTTTGCCTCGTCCAGCAGCGACGGCTTCAACTTCCATGCGATCTGCGAAGCGCTGGCCGAGCCCGCCCCGCTGATGTCGCCCACGCGCTTCCACAACTCTGTGCACAACGCCACCGCCGGCTACTGGTCGATCGCGGCGGGCGCGATGCGCACCTCCAACGTGCTGTGCGCGATGGACGGCAGTTTCGGCGCAGGCCTGCTGGAATGCGTGCTGCAGGTGGCCGCCGACGCGGAGCCCTGCCTGCTGATTGCCTACGACACCGGCTACCCGGAGCCGCTGCACAGCCACCGGCCGATCCCGGATCCGTTCGGTGTGGCCCTGGTGGTCACGCCGCACGCGACGGCGCGCTCGCTCGCGCGCATCGGCGTGGCACTGACGCAGGCGCCCGCTGCCGGGATGCCGGATGCGGCGCTGGAAGCGCTGCGCATGTCCGCGCCCGCGGCACGCGTGCTGCCGTTGCTGGCGGCGATCGCCCGCGGCGCGACCACCACCGTGGTGCTCGACTACCTCGACACCGTGCGCATCGAAGCCGACGTGGCCCCCGGCAATGCGGATACCTGATGTGGTGAGGGACCGCGACTGGATCGCGGCGCGCATTCCGCACCAGGGCACGATGTGCCTGCTCGATGGCGTGTTGGACTGGGATGCGGACTCGGTGCGCTGCGTGTCGGCCACGCACACGCGCGTAGACAACCCGCTGCGGGCGCAGGGCCGGCTGGCGGCGGTATGCGGGATCGAATATGCGGCACAGGCGATGGCCGTGCACGGCGCGCTGCTGGCGGAAGCCGCTGCGGAACGAGCGCCGCAGCGCCCGCGCTCAGGCTACCTGGCCAGCGTACGAAAGCTGGTGCTGCAGGTGGAGCGGCTCGACGATATCGATGCGCCCCTGGAGGTTGCAGCGCAACGCGAGAGCGGCGAAGGCAACAGTGTGCTGTACGCCTTCACCGTCAGCGCCGCGGGCCGGCTGCTGCTGTCAGGCCGGGCGGCCGTGATCCTCGATGCCGCCCTGCATGACAGCCACGCCGGCTGAAGCGTTTCAGCGAGCCGGCAGGATCTTGCCCGACACCGAACCGAAGCCGACTCGATACCCCTCACCCTGGCAGAAGCCAGTCATGATCACCTCGTCGCCATCCTCCAGGAAGCCGCGGCGGCTGCCGTCGGCCAGCGTCACCGGCTCGGCGCCGTTGCGGGTCAGTTCCAGCATGCTGCCGTAAGAGTCCGGCGTGGTGCCGCTGATCGTGCCCGAGCCCATCAGGTCGCCCACGCGCACATTGCAGCCCGACACCGTGTGGTGCGCCAGCTGCTGCGCCATGGTCCAGTACATCGCCTTGAAGTTGGTACGGCAGATGGTGCTGGGGGCCGCTGCGCCCTGCGGCTGCAGCGCGACTTCCAGCGCGATGTCATAGGCGTTCCTGCCCTGCTGCTGCAGGTACGGCAGCGGCTGCGGCGTTTGCTCCGGGTTGTCGCGGCGGAACGGGTCGAGCGCTTCCATCGTCACCACCCACGGCGAGATCGAGGTGCCGAAGCCCTTGCTGTTGAATGGCCCCAGCGGCACGTATTCCCACTGCTGGATATCGCGCGCGCTCCAGTCGTTGAGCAGCACCATGCCGAACATATGCGCCGGCGCATCGGCGGTGCTGATGGACTCGCCCAGCGCCGATTCCTTGCCGACGATAAAGCCCATCTCCAGTTCGAAATCCAGCTTGCGGCAAGCGCTGAACACCGGGCGCGCCTCGTTGGGCAGCTTGATCTGGCCGTTGGGGCGATGCAGCGCCGTGCCGCTCACCACCACCGAGCTGGCGCGGCCGTTGTAGCCGATGGGGATTTCCAGCCAGTTCGGCAGCAGCGCATTGTCTGGGTCGCGGAACATGCGGCCGACGTTGGTGGCGTGTTCCTTCGATGAATAGAAGTCGGTGTAGCCCGGGATCTCCACCGGCAGGTGCAGCGCGGCGGCGGACATCGGCACCAGTGCCTTGTCGCGCAGTGCGGCATTGTCGCGCAGCGCGGCGTCTTCGCCGGACAGCAATGCGGTCAGGCGCTTGCGGGTCTCGCTCCACACCGGCTTGCCCAGTGCGATGAAGCGGTTCAGGCTGGCTGCGGCGAACGTGCCCTTGGCGGCGGCCGGCAGCAGGCCAGCTTCATCGAGCGCGGCGAGGTCGAGCACCTGGTCGCCGATGGCCACGCCGATGCGCGGGGACTGGCCCTTGGTCGAGAACACGCCGTAGGGCAGGTTCTGCAGAGGGAAATGGGTCTGGCCGTCGTTGGCGGAGGCGATCCAGCTGATTTGGGGGGCGGTCATTGGGTTACTCCGTGATGGTTGGGGTGGCACCGCGGGTGGCGCGTGCCGTGGCTTGCCATTCTTGGCGGGCGCCTGCCCTCTCCCCCGGCCCCTCTCCCGCATGCGGGAGAGGGGAGCAAACCGGCGTGTAGGGGCAGGCGTCCGGGGTTCAGCGAACGTTCGGGTTGAAATGCTTCTTCAGGCCCTGCCAGCAGGTGTAGTACTCCTGCTGCAGCGAGGCCGACTGCGCCGCATACGGCGTCGGGCGGATCACGCCCGGCGTTTCGAACATGAAGGCCATCGTGTTTTCGATATGGTGCGGCGTCGAGGTATCGGCGGCGCTGGCCTTCTCGAAGGTTTCCGCGTCCGGGCCGTGGCCGCTCATGCAGTTGTGCAGGCTGGCGCCGCCCGGGGCGAAGCCCTCGGCCTTGGCGTCGTAGACGCCGGTGATCAGGCCCATGAATTCGCTGGCGATATTGCGGTGGAACCAGGGCGGGCGGAACGAATCCTGCATCGCCAGCCAGCGCGGCCCGAAGATGACGAAGTCGATGGTGTCCACGCCTGGGGTGTCCGACGGCGACTGCAGCACCAGGAAGATCGACGGGTCCGGGTGATCGAAGCTGATCGAGCCGATGGTGTTGAAGTTGCGCAGGTCGTACTTGTACGGTGCGTAATTGCCGTGCCAGGCCACCACGTCCAGCGGCGAGTGGCCGATGTCGGCGCGCCACAGGTTGCCCTGGAACTTGGCCACCAGCTCGAAATCGCCCTCGCGGTCCTCATAGCTCGCCACCGGCGACAGGAAGTCGCGCGGGTTGGCCAGGCCGTTGGAGCCGATCACACCCAGGTCGGGCAGCTTGAACAGCGCGCCGTAGTTCTCGCAGATATAGCCGCGCGCCTCGCCATCCGGCAGTTCCACGCGGAAACGCACGCCGCGCGGGATCACCACGATTTCCTGCGGTTCCACTTCCAGGCGGCCCAGCTCGGTCACCAGCAGCAGGCGGCCCTGCTGCGGCACGATCAGCATCTCGCCGTCGGCGTTGTAGAAGTAGCGGTCCTGCATCGACTGGTTGGCCAGGTACAGGTGGAGGCCGCAGCCGGTCATCGCCTCGGGGCCGCCGTTGCCGGCCATGGTGACGATGCCGTCGATAAAGTCGGTCGGCACGGACGGCATCGCCGGCGGGCTCCAGCGCATCTGGTTGGGCGACGGCGGCACCTGGTCGAAGCGGCTCAGGAAGCGCGACTGCTCGATCTGCGTGAACGGCTTGTGCATTGCCGCCGGGCGGATGCGGTACAGCCACGAGCGTCGGTTGTGAGCGCGCGGCGCGGTGAAGGCCGTGCCGGACAGCTGCTCGGCATAGAGGCCATAAGGCGCGCGTTGCGGCGAGTTCTGGCCCACGGGCAGCGCACCGGGCAGCGCCTCGGTGGCGAATTCATTGGCGAAGCCGGACATGTAGCCGTGCTCGGCGAGCTGGGTGTGCGTGAGGTTCATGGTGTCGTCAGCGTTGCGGGTGTCGGTCGGAGGTTCGGGGTTGCAGGTTCACTAGTGAGGCTGGCTGTCCGGCGGCCGGCACAGCGCGCGCAGCAGCGCGCCATGCACGGCGTCGGCATCCACGGCACGCCAGCGGGCGCAGACATGCTGGTCCGGGCGGATCAGGTAGCAGGTGCCGTCGCGGCCGTCGTAGCGGCGCGCGAGCAGGCCTTCGCCGTCGGTGACGCAGCGCGCGCCCTGCGGCGAAGCGGCTTGCTGGCCTTGCGCGAGCACCAGCAGGATGCGCACGGGCACCGCGCCCGTTGCCAGCTTGTGCCGCACGTCGGCCGGGACGGCGCTGCCGTCGCCAAAGACCATCAGCGTGAAATCGCCGCCCAGCTCGCCCAGCAGCCAGCCAGATCCGGCGGTGCCGTTGCGAAGCAGCGGTGCATCCACGCACGGGGCGCCGGGCACCATGGCGCCGGCAAAGCGGTCGGCATCCGGCGTATTGAGCGGCGACGCCGCCAGCACCGTCGGCAGCGACAGCCGGCCGCTGTTGACCAACTGGCGCGCAAAGGCATGGCGGCGCGCCAGGCGCAGCACGGCGTCGCGGAAGGTGCGGCTGACCGCGCTCTTGGGCGTAATGAAATCGGTGGAACGCGTGGAGTGGCGGATGTTCTCGTCCGCCGCGGCCTCGCGTTCGCTGGCGTAGGTATCGAGCAAGGCATCCCCGGCCTGCCCAGCCAGCACCAGCGCGAGCTTCCACGCCAGGTTCTCGGCATCCTGCACGCCGCTGTTGGCGCCGCGCGCGCCGAACGGCGAGACGCGGTGCGCGGCGTCGCCGGCGAACAGCACGCGGCCATGGCGGAAGGCGTCCATGCGTTTGCAGCAGAAGCTGTAGACGCTGACCCATTCCAGCGTAAAGGCGACCTTGTCGCCCAGCATCGCGCGGATGCGCGGCACTACGCGCTCCGGTTGCTTTTCCGTCTCGGGATCGGCGTCCCAGCCCAGCTGGAAATCGATGCGCCAGACATCGTCGGGCTGCCGGTGCAGCAGCGCCGACTGGTTGCGGTTGAACGGCGGATCGAACCAGAACCAGCGCTCGGCGGGGAACGGCGCCGCCATCCTCACATCGGCAATCAGGAAGCGATCGCGGAAGACGCGGCCCTTGCTCTCCAGGCCCAGGCACTGGCGTACCCCGCTGTGGGCGCCGTCGGCGGCCACCACATAGCGGGTGTGCAGGACGTAGTCGCCTTCCGGGGTCGACACGGTCAGCACCACTTCGTCGGGTCCGGGCACAACGCCGGTCACGCGATGACGCCAGCGCAACTCGAGGCCCGGCAGCTCGGCGGCGCGATCGACCAGGAAGCCTTCCAGGTAGTACTGCTGCAGGTTGATAAAGGCCGGGCGGCGATGGCCCGCCTCAGGCAGCAGGTCGAAGCTGTACACCTGCGCATCGCCGAAGAACACCTTGCCGACATGCCAGCTCACGCCCTTGTCCGCGACGCGCTCGCCGCAGCCCAGGCGGTCCAGGATATCGAGCGTGCGCTTGGCAAAGCAGATCGCGCGCGAGCCGGTCGCCAGCGTGCAGTCGTCGTCCAGGATCACCACGGGTACGCCGCGCTGCGCGAGGTCGATGGCCGCGGCGAGCCCGACCGGGCCTGCGCCGACCACGGCCACCGGATGCACCGCGGGCACGGCGCCGCCGGCCTGGCGCTGCTCGGCGCAAGGCTGGTACGCGAAGGTGCGTTGCGGGTAGTTGGTGTCCACGGTGTCTCCATGTGGCGCTGCGCTGGCGCCCTGGCGGGCTCTCAAGAGCGCCTGCCGGTCTGCTGTTTGTCCGATGCCTGCTGCATCCCGCGAGAATTACGGAATACGTAATGCATTTACCATATCGTAATCGTCGCCACGGGACGTGTCAAACGGCGCCTGAGAACGCATGCGTCGGGCGTCGCTTTCATTGCAGTTGTAGGCCGGAAACGGGAAAAGCGGGAAAGACGTCAGCGCTGTGCAGTGCACGCGGCGGCGCAATGGCGAATAGCTAAGGTGGGAAAGTTAAAACGGGGACACGCGGGAAAGCGCCGATGCAGGCAGCCAGGCCTGTGGCGTCATAGGCGCCCGGCTAGCGAAGCGCTGCTCCGGACGACAGCAACCGGCGCGGAGCGGATCGCCCCGCGCCGGTTGTCAGGATGGTGGTCTGGACGCCAGTTGCCTGCACCGGCCTGTGGAGAACAGTGCCGGCCAGGCATCGGCCCGCTCAGACCGGCTTGTGGCCCTCGCCGGTGCCGGAGCCGAAGCTGCCGGTCGCGGGAGCCGCGGCCGGTGCCTGGGCACCGCCGGCGGCCGGCTGGCCGGCCATCGAAGCTGCGGTCACGCCGCCATTGCGGCTGGCAATAAATGCGTTCACGTCGGCGGCAAGATGCTGCGGGGCCAGCACCACTTCCAGGCCCAGCGCTTCGCATGCGGCCAGGAACGTCGACATGCGTGGATCGGCCTGACCCGACTCCGCTCGCAGGTACGCTTCCCGGGAAATGCCCGCTTTGCGGGCGACGTCCTCTTGCTTGAGCTTGCGCGCGCGACGCAACGCCCGCAGTTGCCGGAACGGTTCGCTAGCGCCTCTTGGCACGGCTGTACTGTTCATGTCGGTCTCCAGTCACCAATGAAAAAAAGTGCGCGGACGTGCATTCGAGTATAGAGCACGCAAAGCGTTCCGTATGTACCCGCCGAAACACTTTGTGCAGATTTCTTCCAAGTCCGCCATCCGGGCCTGACACCGGCCGGCAACCGGTGTGCAATGAGCCGAATCGTGCACCAAATCGTCGCGCTGTCAGTCTCTAACGAGGCTTTGCAGTTCGCGTTGACGTCACATGCCCCCCTATATGACGTTATGGCCTCCCCGCCAGAACTGTGCAAGTCCGGGCAACTACCATGCATCTGGTTTCGTTGACAAACCGACCGGTCGTGCTATTCTACAATGCATGCAAAAAGGACAGCTCACCCGTAACGCCATCATCGAACAGGCGCTCGATACCGCCGCCAAGGTCGGCTTCGAACAGTTGTCGCTGGCCACGCTGGCCGCGGACACCAATATGTCGAAGAGCGGGCTGTATGCGCACTTCAAGTCCAAGGAGGCGCTGCAGCAGGCGGTGCTCGACCTGGCCGTAGAGCGTTTCGGCGAGATCGTGGTGCGGCCGGCCATGCGCCAGCCGCGAGGCCTGCCACGCCTTGAGGCATTGTTCGAAGGCTACCTGGACTGGCTGGGCGGCACGGTCACCCAGGGGCGCTGCCTGTTCATGGCGCTGAGCCAGGAATACCGTGACAAGCCGGGTTCGATACGCGACCTGGTGGTGCAGTCTCTGAAGGACTGGCACAGCACCGTGGCGCGCGTGGTGAGTGACGCCATCGACGAAGGCCACTTTGGTCCCGACACCGATCCGCGCCAGTTCGCCTTCGATCTGTCCGGCATCGGCATGGCCTTCCAGCAGTCGTTCAAGCTGCTCGGCAGGGCGGATGCCGAACTCATGGCGCGGCGCGCCTTCGCGTCCCTGGTGGCCCGTGCCGCCGAGGGCACCGGGAAGCACTGACACGCAAGACATTGGCGCCGGCGCTATCCCGCCGGCGGGCAGCAAGCCTTCCGGTCGTTTTTTGTCTACAAAAAAGCACGACTGGTCGGTCTTAGAAGAGCGCGGAACGCCTCCGGTTGGGCCGGTTCCGATGACCCGCGCAAATCCAGAATCCATTGGAGGTGCAGGTCGTGACGCAAGCAGTATCTTCCCCTTCCCCGGCTTCTTCTTCCCAGCCCCGTGCGCCGGCGCCCGTGCGTGCCGGCACCGTATCCTCACGCAGGGGCTCCGCGAGTCCGCTGCAGCACGCGATGCTCGGCTGGCAACGGCTACGCCGGCAGGCCGGCAGCCTGGTTTTCCCGGCCGCGAGCGCGCGGGAGCTTGAGCGCCTCTGGTTCACCCCGCCGCGCGCCGCGGCCACGTCGGCGGCACGGCGGCTGCTGGACAGCGCGCGGGCCGACTGGGCCCTGGTCACCGGCCACGGCCCCAGCCGGCGCGTGCGCGTCTATCGCTGGGGCACCAGCGGTCCTGTCGTGCTGCTGGCGCATGGCTGGGGCGGCCATGCCGGGCAATGGCACGCGGTGGTCGAAGGCCTGCTCGCCGCCGGCATGCGAGTGGTGGCGTTCGACGCGCTCTCGCATGGCGCCTCCGATGCGGGCGCGCGTGGCGCGGCGCAGACCTCGGTGCTGGAGATGTCGCACTCGCTGCTGGCGGCCGCATGGCACGCCGGGCCGGTGCATGCGGTGGTGGCGCACTCGCTCGGCGGCGCGGCCACCGCGCTGGCGCTGCGCGAAGGGCTCCCCGCCCGCGCGGCGGTGCTGGTCGGCTCGCCGGCGGACATGCATGCCGCGTGCGCGTCGCTGGCCTGGCAACTTGGCTTTGCCCCTGGAGTGCTGGCGCGTATGCAGCGGCAGAGCGAGCGCTGGCTGGGCATGCCGTGGGCGGCGTTCAACGTGCCGGATGTCGGCCGTACCCGGCCGGTGCCACCGGCGCTGGTGATCCATGACCGCGACGACAAGGAAGTGCGCTGGGAAGACGGCGCCGCCATCGCCGGCGCATGGCCCGGCGCGCAACTGGCCACCACCACGGGGCTGGGCCACCGCCGCATCCTGCAGGACCCGGCCGTGATCCGCCAGATCGCGGACTTTATCCGCCCCGCCGCTGCGCCCGCGCGCAATGTGACCGCGCCGGCGCCGCACGGCTTGGCCGTCGACTGAACCTGGAGACCATCATGTTCCTGGTAAGCAACGACATGACCGCCACCCTGCCCGCGCGCAGTTCGCTGCGGCTGGTGGCGGACCCCGGCGAACACGTTGCCGTGCGCTGCACCGCAGGCGAGCTCTGGTTGATCCGTGACGGCGACCCCAAAGACACGGCGCTGACGGCGAGCGAGAGCTTTACGTTGTCCGATAGCAGCCACATCGAGTTGTATGCCGTCACCACGGCATCGCTGCACGTGACGCGGTGCCGGCAAGGCGCCGGGCAAGCGGCAGGCGCGTGGCGGCAATGGTTGCGGCGCATGTTGGCGACACACGGCCGGGGTTATACCGGCGCCGGCCGGTGACATCCGGCTGGGGCTGGCGGGGACCAAGGCGCGCGACTTGTGCGAAATGGTGCGTCGCGTGTGCCGGTTGCCCCGGATACTCGCTCCGATGAACAACACCCCTCTTTGCTGGCTTTGGCGCGTCGGCGCGAACATGGTTGGGTGTAATGCTTGGCGGTTAATTGCGTTTTCCAGTGAAAATCGTGCGCCCCCCCAAGGGGCGCACGCCTCAGATGCGCAAGACCACCAGCAGCCCGCGCGCGACGGCTTGCAGCCAGCCGCGCCGCCAGGTCAGCGTGAACGACACCGCCAGCGCTCCCGCCATCATGGCCAGCGCCCACAGCAGCACGCCAAAGCCGGTGCGGTTGCCCGCAAGCGCGGCCACGGCGCCTAGGACCACCAGTGCCCAGGCCGCAAGGCGCAGGCGCCGCCGGCGGCTGGCCGGCAGGTCGCCGCCCTGCCCCGAAAGTTCGGTCCAGTGCCGCTCCGTGGCGCAGGCGAACAGCACGAAGGCGCTGTACGCGCACAGCGCCAGGCCCAGCAACAGCAAGTGTTCAAGCGTGGTTGGCACGGTCCATCTCCTCTAGCGCCTGCCCGCTGGCAGCAGCGGTCCGGGCCTGGCGGGCCGCGTCGACGCGCCGCAGCCGGCGCGCCGCCGCCAGCGCCAGCCCACCCGTCAACAGCAGCGTGATGTCCACGCCGGCCACCGCAAGAGGGCCGCGCGCCAGCGCGAGCGGCAGCCAGTCGCCGGTGCTCAGGCCGTTGAGCACCGGCGCCGCCAGCGCCAGGACGGCGATCGCCAGGCATTGCTGCCGCCATGGCACCAGCGTGCGGCTGCCGGGGCGCATCGCCACGCGCGCGTGGATCGCAGTCGCCAGCCAGACCAGGAAGAACAGCCCGGCCTCGATAAACTCGCGAGACGGCAGCGTCATCGGCAGGACCCGGTTGGCCACCATCATCGCGAGCGTGGCAATGACCAGGCCGGTAGTGGTGCCAGCGGTTACAGCGGCCGCCAGCCGCACACCCTTTTCGCCATGGCGCGCATGGCGCTTGTCGAGCCAGTACAACTGCCCGGTAGCGATCAGCAAGCACCCCGCCAGCCCGGCCAGGAAATACAGCCAGCGCAGCGGCCAGTGGTCGAACACGATGAAGTGCATGCCGGTCAGGAAGCGCTGCGTGGTCGCGGCCGGCTGCAACGGCACGTGGTTCAGCAACGCGCCGGTGGCACCGTCGAAGTAGGCCGCGTCGTCGGCCAGGCTGACGCGGTCACCCACCGAGCGGCTGATCTTGACCACGGCGTTGGCATCGCCAGGGTTCCAGACCCGGATCGCGGCCGGCGCGGCGCCGCCCCAGCGTGCGCGCGCGGTCTCGACCATCGGGCCGAGCGCGGCCATCGGCGCCGCCACCCCGGCAGGCGCGCGCGAGTAGCCGGACAAGGCCTGGTCGTAGAAGGTGTTCGGCTGCTGGTACAGCGCGCCGATGCCGGCCGGCATCAGGATCATGTACACGATGCAGATGCCCGAGAACGTGATCACCGCATGGAACGGCAGCGCCAGCACGCCGGTCAGGTTGTGCAGGTCCAGCAGGCTGCGCTGCAGCTGCTTGCGCGTCCGGAACGTGAAGAAGTCGCGGAAGATCCGGACGTGGATGATCACCCCCGATACGATCGCCGCCAGCATCGCCATCGCCGCCAGGCCCACCAGCCAGTAGCCGATATTCCAGGCGCGCAGGTGCAGGTTGTAGTGCAGCGGATAGAAGAACGACGACGCGCCCAGCGTGCCCACGTCCGGCAGCAGCGCGCCGCTGCGCGGATCGGCCAGGCGGATCTGCCCGCCCGCGGCGGCATAGCGCACGCGCGCGATCATCACCGGCGTGCGTTGCTCGGGGAGCGTGACCGCCCATTCACGCAGCGGCTTGCCACCCGCCAGCGCCGCCACGGCGCTCGGCACCACGGTGTCGATATCGATCGTGGACGGCGCTGCGTCAAGGCGCGTGGCCGGCATCATCCAGCGGTCGATCTCGCGGTCGAACACCGCCACCGAGCCCATGAAGAAGGCCACCACCAGCACACCGCCGAGCAATACGCCGATCCAGGTGTGCGCCCAGGTCATGGCCTGGCGCAGGCCGCCCGCATGTGCATCGGCCTTCTGTGCGCCGGAGCGGGACTTGTTGCTTCGTGCGGGTCGCGTCATGCCAGCCTCTCCCCCAGCCACCACGCCACGCCGGTGCCGATGGCCGCGCCGGCCACCATCACCAACCACACGCGCTGCAGGCGCCGCGTGACCAGCGCCCACAGCGACATCAGCGGGAACAGCAGGAAAGCCAGCATCGAAAACCAGAGCACGGCTTCGCTGCGGGCCAGGCCCAGGCGCCAGCCGAGTGCGGCGCCGCCGGCGGTGATGCCCCAGACAAAGGCATAGCTGCCCGCCAGCGCGGCCAGCGCGCGGGCGGTCATGACAAGCGCGGGCCGGATGGCGCGGCGCGAGGGCAGGGATGAGGGACTATCGTTCATTGGAATTCTTGGCAACGCGCGACCGGCGTGGCGGGTGCAATGGCATCGCACCGCCACGCCGGCCGCTGCGCTTACATCCTCATGCGCACGGTGAACATGGCCGCGCGCGGCTGGCCCCAGATGTTACCTTCGCGCGGGTTGTTGATCCGTGAGTAGTAGCTGCGGTCGAACAGGTTGGTCAGGTTCAGATCGGCCGACACGTGCTTGTTGAAGTCATAGCCGATCGCCGCATCGAACGTCGCATAGCCGCCGCGGCGCAGCGTGACCGCACCGATCGGTGCCGGGAACAGCGCGGTGTTCTGTACATGGCTCACCGCCGTCATGCCCGCACCGAGGCGCCAGCGGTTGAAGTCGCCCGGCAGCCGGTACTGCGTCCACAGCTTGAACAGGTGCTTGGGCGCAATCGCCGAGAACGCCGTGTTGACCTGGCCGGTGCGGTTCTGCAGGTCCTGCGTGACGTTGAACGTATAGCCGGCGTAGATGGTCCAGCTCGGCGTGATGCGGCCGCTGGCTTCCAGTTCGAAGCCCTGGCTCTTGGTCTCGCCCTGCGACACGAAGAATGGATTGCTCGGGTTGGTCGTGTTGATGTTGTCGAGCGTGGCGCGGCCGGTCTCGCGCACCTGGAACAGCGCCAGCGAGGTGTTCAGCGCCCCCTCGAAGAACTCGCCCTTGACGCCGACCTCGTACTGCTTGCCCTTGATCGGATCGACCAGGTTGCCACTGGCGGTGAAGTACTCGTCCTGCGGCTGGAAGATCTCGGCATAGCTGGCGTAGGCCGACCAGTGCTCGGTGAAGTCGTAGATCAGCCCGGCGAACGGCGTGAACTTCGCGTTGATGTTGTCTTCCTTGGTCGTGCTGGCCGTCGGCGTGTACTGGCGCGCGTTGATGTCCCACCAGCTCAGGCGGCCGCCCAGCACCAGCGTCACCGGATCCACGATCGAGAAGCGTGCGTCGCCGTACACGCCATACTGCCTGGTCGTGGTATTCGTGCCCGAGCCATTAGGGGTGAAAATTGGCTTGGCAAAGTCGCTGCGCGGGCTAAAGATGTTCACGACTTGCGTGAACGGGGTCGACGAGTACCTCGGGTCGCGCCGTTCCGAATCGGAGAAATTGAAGCCGATCAGCGCCTTGTGCCGGCGCCCAAACAGCGAGAATGGCCCGTTGGCATAGACGTCGAAGCTGGTCTGCTCCTGCGTGTAGGTCTGCTTGGCAGCGAACAGCGTGGTGGTGTTCACGCCCGGGATGACTGGCGAGTATGCATAGGCCTGCTCGCGGTGCAGCCGGTTGTTGAGGTAGCGCAGCGCGCCCTTGACCTGCCAGCCGCTGTCGAACTTGTGCTCCAGTTCGGCAAACGCCGAGGTGGTGTAGAAGTGGTCGCTGTTCCAGTCTGCGCCAAGGAAGGTCGAACGCGGCACGTCGAGCAGGCTCGCCTGCCGCGTGACCGGGTTGTAGTAGGCCGGCAGCGTCCACGGCTGGCGGCCCTCGGAGTCCTGGTAGCTCGCGCCCACCGTCACCATGGTGCTCGGCGTGATGTCGTACTCGATCACGCCGTACAGCGCACCGGTGCGCATATTGGCCTTGTCGATAAACGAGTCCTTGTCCTGGAACGCGCCGGTCAGGCGCGCGCGCAGCGTGCCGTCGGCATTCAGCGGGCCGCCGGCGTCGATCTCGGCGCGATAGTTGTTCCACGATCCCACCGACAGCGCGCCCTGCACCTGCACTTCGCGCGTGGGCTTCTTGCGCACCAGGTTGATCGCGCCGCCGGTCTTGCCGGCGCCGGACAGCAGGCCCGACGGGCCCTTGAGCACTTCTACCCGCTCGATCATCGACAGGTCGGGCTGCACCGTGTTGCGCCAGTCATACTTGGTTGGCACGCCATCGAGCATGACGGTGTCGATCTCCAGCCCGCGCGAATAGAAGATCGAGCGCTCCTGGTCACGCTTCTCGACGAACACGCCAGTGGCCTGCATCATCGCATCCTCCAGCGTGGTCAGGTTCTGCTCGCGGATGCGATCGGCATTGACCACGGTGACCGATTGCGGCACCTCGCGCGCAGTCAGCGGCACCTTGCTACCGGCGGTCGTGGGCGGGTTGATGGGATTCTCGCGGTCGCCGTTGACCGTCACCGCCGGCAATGATGCCTCCGGTTGCCTGGCGGCGCTGCCCGTAGCGGTCGGCTTCGCTGCCTGCGCTGCTGCCGGCGCTGCTCCCGTCGTGGCTTCCTGTCCGAAGGCCGACGCGCTGACCATGAGGCCGACGGCGGCCGGGATCCAGCGCATGGCGGTGCGGCATTGCACGGACCCATGCCGCCTTGCCTGCGCGCGTTCGGTCGCGCGTCTGTTGCTATGTTTCATGCCCTTCTTACTCCCCTGCTCTGTTGTGAAAATAAAGGCCGTGGGCCCCGGCTGGTCGCCTGGTCGCGGCCGCCGGTCCTCAAAATTGCTTTGTGTATGGGCGAAGCCTCAGTGCGTGCCGGCGTGCGCCACGCGCGCGGCGCGGCTGCGAGGCGGCTCAGCCTGCATGGCGCATCCCTCGCCCGGGCGGTTGCCGAGCACCGCGGCGGCGATCTCCTGCGCGCGCACCGCCAGCACCGACAGCAGCGTGTCCGACAAGCCGTGCGTCGCTTCGCAGCATCCCTGCAGGAACACGCCCGCCTGGCAGCCCGGCGCCATCTGCAGCCGGTAGTCGCGGTCCGCCTGGAAACCCTTGGCGTCGTCCAGATAGGACGCCAGCGGCGCCAGCAGCGACTGGTGCAGTTCGCGCCGGTAGCCGGTGGCGAGAATCACCGCGTCATAGCGCTGCAACTGGTGCGCACCATCGTCGCGCCGCGCAATGTCGAGCCGCACACCGTCGGCATCGGCCTCGGCATGGCGTGCCTCGCTGCCGGCCAGCAGGCGGTGGCGCACCTTGCCGGTGACCTTCTGCTGGTACAGCACCTCATAGATGGCTTCGATCAGGTCGGTATCGACCACCGCGTAGTTGGTGTTGCCGAACTCGCGCAGCAGTTGCTCGCGCTCGGTCGCCTCCCGCGAGAACAGGTAGTCGATATAGCGCGGGTTGAAGATCTCGTTGACGAAGGGGCTGTCGTCGGCCGGCTTGAGCGCCGGCGCACGGCTGACCAGGTCGACCGCGATGCTGCCTTCGCGGCTATTCAGGTCCAGGAAGATCTCGGCGGCGCTCTGGCCCGAGCCGATCACCGCCACGCGCCGCACCGGCGCCGTGCGCTCCAGACGCTCCAGCGATTCCAGGTACGACGAGGAATGGAACACCCGCGGATGGCCGCGCAGCGGCGCGAAGGTGTCGGGGATGCTGGGCGCGCCGCCGACGCTGACCACCACGTTGCGCGCGCAGCGCTCGGTCAGCGCGCCGTCGGCCGTGCGCGAGGTGACGCGCAGGCAGGCCAGCGCGCCATTGCCACCGGCGGGCTCGGGCTGCACCGAGACAACCTCTTCGCCGTAGTGGCAGGCGTCGGCAAAATCCGCGGCCACCCAGGACAGGTAGTCGTTGAACTCGTAGCGGCTGGGATAGAACGTCCTGGTGTTGATGAAGTCCAGCAGCCGCTCGCGCTCGTGCAGGTAGTTGATGAAGGTATAGCGGCTGGCCGGGTTGCGCATCGTGACCAGGTCCTTCAGGAACGAGATCTGCATGCGGCTGTTGTCGAGCAGCATATTGCCGTGCCACACGAAGCCCGGCTTCTTCTCGATAAAGCCGAAGCGGAACGGCGCCTGCTGCGGCAGCATTTCGCGCAGGGCCACTGCGAGCGCGAGGTTGGACGGCCCGAAGCCGATGCCGAGCAGGTCGAGCACGGGCGACGTGCTGGCATCAGTGCCGTTGGCGGCGAAGGTAGAAGCGGAATAGAGCATGGTCTCTCCTTGCGCGGCTTGCTCAGGCGGCCAATGCGGCCGGCGCGACGGGTTCTGCAGCCTGCCCGTCTTCCTGCGGCACCCACAGGCGCTCGCCGAAGAAGCGTTCGCGCAGCAGCATCACCAGCATGGCGCGCTTGTGCGGGAAGTCGAAGGCCTTGATCTTGGCAAAGCCGGAGCGGTCCAGGTTGCGGATCTGCTGCACATGGTCGATGCGCGGCTCGCCCACGATGCGCTGCGTGCGCGGGTCGTCCAGGAACATGTAGTGCATCAGCGACGGCAGCCAGGCGCTGATATAGGCCTTGCCGCGGATCTCGCCGTCGCCGATCAGCACATGCCAGCCGCGATCGAAGTCGTCGGCGTCGTAGTACGGGCCGATGCGGTTCTCCTTGGCCCAGTACACCTCGAAGTAAGCAAACGGCTTGCCGTCCAGGCAGCCGATCAGCGGGATGGTGTGCGGGTCCGCGAGCTGCGCCGACAGGTAGTCGCGGTGCTTGGCGAGATCGCCCTCTTCCTGCCAGAACACCGCCACGCGCGGATCGTTCATCCAGCCGTGGAAGTACTCCAGGTCGGCGTCGAGATCGGCCACCCGCATCGAGAACACCTGGTCGAGCCACGGGATATGGCGTGCATAGACCTGGCCGGACGGCTTGGGCACGCGCACCGGATGGCGCCGGCCCTGGGTCATCGCGTACTGCAGCGGATAGTCGCGGCCCGAGGTGCCGGTGTGCCACAGCGCCGGCAGTTGCCAGAGCTGCTCGACGCGCGTCACCAGGTCGCCACCGGCCGGGCGCGTGGCGCTGCCCTCGCGCAGCATCGCGTTGGCGATGGCTTCGGGCAGGTCCAGCGCGATGGCCTGCGTCGCGGGCGCGCGCGCCAGCACCGCCTCGCAGGCGGCAAAGGTAGCGGCGCGCGCCAGCGGGTGGGCCGGGTCGGTATCGGCGAGTGCCAGCCGCGGCTGAGTGCCGGGCGTGAACTGCCAGGCCTGCAGTGGCGTGCCGTCCAGGCTTACCTGCAGCGAGGGGCCTTCCCAGCGGCTCTGCAGCGTGGAAATCGTCGCGGGTGACCAGGGCTGGTTCGCGATCGCGTGGGTCATCAAAGGCGCGACATTGCTTTGCATGTGAACTGACTCCCTGTCTGTGTTGGCGCGCGTCATGCGGCGGCCTGATGGTCGGTCTGGCCGGCCGCGGCGGGGGCGGCGGGGCTGTCGGTGGCGCTGTCGGCGCGGATCACGCCGCTGTCGGCGCGGATCACGCGGTCGGCCACGTGGAAATAGCGGTCGTCATGGCTGACCGCGACAATGGTCTTGCCGCTGCGCTTGAGCTCCGGCAGCAGCGATTCATAGAAATAGGCGCGGAACACGGGATCCTGGTCGGCCGCCCATTCATCGAGCAGCAGCACCGGGCGCGCCTCGACATAGGCCGCCAGCAGCGCCAGCCGCTTGCGTTGCCCCTGCGACAGCTGCGTGGTCGACAGCAGGTCGTCGCGAATGGCGACCTTGTGGTCCATGTGCAGCCGCTTCAGGAAGGCATTGGCCACCGCCGCGTCGAAGCGCCCGTCCGGGCCGACCAGCCGCGCGAACAGATGGGCGTTGGAGAACACCGTGGCGAAATGGCAGCGGTACCAGGGCAGCTCGGCCGTGCTCACCGGCCTGTCGCCGAGCGCCATGCTGCCGGCACTCGGCTGGTACAGGCCCGCCAGCAGCTTCATCAGGGTGGACTTGCCGCTGCCGTTGCCGCCGACGATGAAGACGGTCTCGCCGGCAGAGAGCGTCAGCGACACGGGGCCGAGGCGGAAGCCGCGCTCGTCGCCCTGGCCGGGATAGTCGTAGCGCACGTCCTGCAGCGTGATCAGCGGCGTGCCCGGCGCCGGCGGCGCGTCGGCGGTATTGGCCGTATGCAGCGCGAAATCCTCCGTGTACGGCGCCAGCCGCAGCGTCTCGATCTTGCGCAGCGCGACGTTGCCGGTCATCAGGATCGGCAGCGTGCCGACCAGGTCGTTCAGCGGCATGCGCAGGAACATCAGCACCAGCACGAAGGCGGTGATGCGCTCGCGCGCGATGCCCAGCGCATCGCCGGCGATAAAGATCGCGCACGCCAGCCCCAGGATCAGCGTCGCGGTAAACGACAGGCTCAGCACCCAGTAGCGGTCGGCCCGCACCTCGTGCGCGCGCGCAAACTCCGCGGCGGGCTCGAAGTCGCGCTGGTAGAAGCTCTGCTTGCGCCAGGCATTGAGCGCCAGTTCGTAGCGTCCGTCGATGGCGCCCTGGTAGCCGGCGTAGAGCCGGTCGTCGGTGTCGCGCACCGCCTTCATCAGGGTGCGCATGCGCAGCACCCAGCGCTGCGCCAGCAGCACGCCCGCGCCCAGCACCGCGGCACCGAGCACGAACAGTTGCCACGACAGCCAGCCCAGGTACAGCAGCCCGCCCAGCACCAGCACGCCGTTGTAGAACACGAATGGCACGCGGTTGAAGGCCATGCCGATCGAGGCGATGTCCTTGGTCAGCGTGGCATAGACGGTCGGGCCGCCGATCGCTTCCAGGCGCTCCACGTCGGTATCGAGCACGCGCTTGAGCATGCGCAGGCGGATGTCGTACACCACGCGGTGGCCGAGCGCGGTCAGCAGCGCCTGCGAGCCGAAGCCGCAGCCGAACAGCACCGCCAGCAGGCCCAGCAGCACGCCGATACGCCCCGCTTCCAGCGCCGCCGGCGCGGCGATCATGCGGTTGATCTCGGCAATCAGCGCGATGCCGGCGAGCGCGCTGCAGGTACCGGCGGCTAGCGCCAGCAGCAGCAGGCCGCCGAAGCGGCGGCGCAATGAGAGGAACAGATTCACAGGGCCTCCAGCAGGTCGTTCATGAAGGCCAGGTCGGCGTCGGCATCGCGACGCCCGGCCTGGTCGATCGCCGCGGCCATGTCGCGCAGCACGGGCGCCGCGAACAGCGCCGGCAGCGCCAGTTCGCAGGCCATCTGCTCGCGGATGCGCGTCTGCAGCCGCACCAGCAGCAGCGAATGGCCGCCCAGCAGGAAGAAGTCATCGTCGGCACCCGCCTGGGCCACGCCCAGCACCGCGCACCACAGCGCCGCCAACTCGTGCTCGGTCGGCGTCGATGGCGCCGCCGCAACGCGCGGCGCGGCCGGCTCCGGCAGCGCCTGGCGGTCAACCTTGCCGTTGGCGTTGAGCGGCAGCGCATCGAGCCGCGTCAGGCTGGACGGCACCATGTAGCCGGGCAACTGCTCGCGCAGGCGCGCCAGGATGGCGTCGTCCGAGTCATCACCGGCCGTGGCGGCGACGTAGTAGGCGCACAGCCGCGCCATCCCGTCCGGCCCCTGGCGGGCCACGCAGACGGCCTGGCGCACCTGCGGGCACGCGCCCAGCGCCGCCTCGACCTCGCCCGGTTCGACGCGGAAGCCGCGCACCTTGACCTGGTGGTCGCGCCGGCCGAGGAACTCGACGATGCCGTCGGCGCGCTTGCGCGCCAGGTCGCCGGTCCGGTACAGCCGGTCGCCCGCCATCGCGCCCGGCGTGCCGGGCGCGAACGGGTTGGGCACGAATGCCGCAGCGGTACGCGCCGGGTCATCGGCATAACCGCGCGCCAGACCCGCACCGCCGATGAAGAGTTCACCGGCCACGCCCGGGGGCACCGGCTCCAGCCGCGCGTCCAGCACGTAGAGCCGGTTGTTGGCGATCGGCCGGCCGACCGGCGCTACCGCCCACGCGGGAGCGCCCTCGCCCGCCAGCGCATGCGCCGAGGACCAGACCGTGGTCTCGGTGGGGCCATAGACGTTGCAGACCTGCGCGCCCCTGGCCACTAGTGCCGCGGCCAGCTCGCGCCCCAGTGCCTCGCCACCGCACAGCACGCGCAGCCCCTGCCATGCCGGCGTGGCTTGCGTCACCAGCATCTGCCAGGTCGCGGGGGTGGCCTGCATCACGGTGATGCCGTGCGCGGACATCAGCGCCGCCAGCCGCGCCGGGTCGCGCGCGTCGTCGCGCGTGGCGATCACCACCCGGGCGCCGCTGGCCAGCGGCAGGAACAGCTCCAGCCCCGCGATATCGAAACCGAGCGTGGTCACCGCCAGCAGCCGGCCGCTGCCGTCCATCGGCACCACCGGCGCCATCGCCCGCAGGAAGTTGGCGAAGGCGCCGCGCGAGATCTGCACGCCCTTGGGCGTGCCGGTCGAGCCGGAGGTGTAGAGCGTGTAGGCCAGTTGTGCCGGATGGAATAGCGCCGCCGGCGGCGTATCGGGGGCCGAACTCCAGGGCGGCGTTTCACCGTCGACCAGCACCACCGCGCCGCTGTCGCCGAGCGCGGCGCCCGTATCGGCGCTCGCCAGGATCAGGCGCGCACGGGCATGGCCTAGGATGTGCGCATTGCGCGCGGGCGGATGGTGGGCGTCGACCGGCAGGTAGGCGGCGCCCGACTTCAGGATGCCGAGCAACACCGCCACCAGCGCGGGCGTGCGCGGCAGGCACACCCCAACCAGTGTCTCGGCGCCGACCTCCTGCGCGGCCAGCCAGTTCGCGATGCGGTTGGCGGTGGCTTCCAGCCCGGCATAGGTCAGGCTCGACGCGCCGTCCGTCACCGCGATGGCATCGGGCGTGGCCGCGGCGGCGCGGGCGATGCGCGCCGCCACGTCATCGGCCGGGTCGATTGCGAGGCCGGTGTCGTTGCCGCAGGCCAGCGTCCGGGCCTGCTCGCCGGCGCCCATCAGGGGCAGTGCTTCGAGCGGCGTCTCGGGCGCGGCCAGCATGGCGCCGAGCAGGTGTTCATAGTGCCGCGCCATACGCTGCGCCGTAGCCGCGTTGAACAGCGCGGCGTCGTATTCAAGCGTGGCGGACACGCGCGTGGCGCTGGCGTGCAGGTCAAAGGTGACGTCGAACTTGGCGCTGTCGTCGGGCACCGGCAGCGCGCTCGCCTGCAGCCCGGGCAGCGTGAAGGCGGCGGGCTCGCCCATCTGCAGGTTGAACATTGCCTGGAACAACGGCGTGCGGCTGGGGTCACGTGACGGCGCCAGCCTGTCGACCAGCAGCTCGAACGGCAGGTCGGCGTGGTCCAGCGCTGCGCGCGCGTCGTCGCGTACCTGCTGGCACAGCGCATGGCCGCTCAGGCCAGGCGTCAGCCGTGCGCGATAGACCTGGGTATTGATAAAGCAGCCGACCAGTTCGTCCAGCTCTTCATGCGTGCGGGCTGCGTTGGGCACGCCCACTGCGAAATCGGACTGGCCGCTGTAGCGCGCCAGCAGCGCCTGCCATGCGGCCAGCAGCACGGCGAACGGCGTGAGCCGGCCGCCCGCACCCGTGCCACTGGTGCAATAGGTGCGCAGCGCTGTCACAACGCCGTCCGACAGCGTCCAGCGGATGCGCGCGCCCTTGCCGGCCGGCCGCGCCGGGCGCGGGGCATCGAGCGGCAATTCCAGCGCGGGAATGCCAGTGCCCAGGCGCGTCGCGCAACGTGCCAGCGCGGCATCGAGCGCAGGGCCGTTGAGACGCTCGCGTTGCCAGGCCGCGTAGTCGGCGTACTGCACCGGCAGCGGCGTCCAGCCCGGCTCGCTGCCATTGACGGCCGCTGCATAGGCCCGCGCGAGATCGCGCGCCAGGATCGGGTTGGACCAGCCGTCCGATACGATGTGGTGCATGGCCAGCACCAGCACATGGGCGCCGTCCTCCAGCCGGGCGACGGTGACGTGGAAAGGCGCGGCGGCGTGCAGGTCGAATACGCGCGCCGACTCGCGGCGCAGCAGCGCATCGAGCTCGCCTGCGGGCAAGTCGATCCATTGCACGGCCGGCAGCGCGTCGTCGACGATCTGGCGAGGCTCGCCGTCACCGGTCGAGAAACGGGTACGCAGTACCGCATGGCGCGCCGTCACCTGCGCCAGTGCCTGCTCCAGCGCCGGGGCCGCCAGCGGGCCCTGCAGGCGCCAGGCGCGCACCAGGTTGTAGGCGGTGCTGTCCGGCGCGTAGCGCTGCAGGAACCACAGGCGCTGCTGCGCGAACGAGAGCGGCGCGGGGCCTTGCGTGGCGCGCGCGCGGATCGTCAGGTCGGGCATAGGCTGCGTCATTGGGTCTCCTCGGGAGCCGTGGGGCAGCCGATGCTGGCCTGGCTGCCGCCGCGCGCACGGCCTTCCCATGCGAACGGCAAGGCCAGGACCGCCCCGCAGCCGCGGCTATGCCGCGACTGACTGGCAAGGGGGCGCCCAGGTGCGATATCGGCGTTACAAATCGAATTGCGAATATACCTGATAATCATTCTCATTTTCAACAAAGAAAAGGCGTTGTCTGCACAACTGCAACGCCGTTCAGGGCGCCACTTGTTTCCGTTACCGATCCTGCTTGCACTGTTTCCCGAACCGCTGCGCCACTACGCCGAGGCCGTACGCATCGGCCCGGCAACGGGCGATGACGTCATGCCCGCCGCGCTCATGTCCGAGCCCGCGGGTCCCGCCCCACTACGGCATGCGCTCAACGCCATGACCGCCCACTACGGTGGCGACGATGCGCGCGTGGCCGGCTCGGTCTGGGCGCGGCACTGTTTCTCCGCGCTGCTGCCCGGCACGGTGGCCGCCGCGGCGCTGGCGCACCACGTGCTGCCGTTGCGCGACGCGGCCATTCGGCCGGATGGTCATGGCCGCGCCGTGACGTTGGTGCTGCCACATGCCGGCCGGACGTTGCCCGGTGCGCCCCCGCAGCAGCGTTTCAGCGCCCTGCTGGATGACCTGCTGGTGCCGCTGGTCGAAGCGCTGGCAGCGGCCAGCGGCGCGTCGCCGCGCCTGCTGTGGGCCAATGCCGGCGCCGTCGTCGCCGAGGTGTTCCGCCATGCGCCCGCCCTGCTGCAGCCGGGCCTGCCGGCCACGGACGCCACGCTGGCGGCCGACGCGGCCTGGCTGATGGACACCCGCACCCGCCCCGACGGCCGCGACAACCCGCTACATGCGCCGATGCGCGCGCACCGCGTCACGCAGGACGGCACTACCACCACGCTGTGGCTGCGCCGGTTGTGCTGCCTGCGCTACCGCTTGCCGGCCTTCACGCTGTGTGGCGACTGTCCGCGCCGGCTGCTGCGCTAGCACTGTAGGCACTCAGGCCGCCAGCGCGCTGGCGCTGCCACCATCCACGCGCACCGGCACTTCGCCCAGCGTGGCGCCGGCCAGCGCCGGCAGCGCGAGCAGGATCGCCACGCACTGCCGGGTCAGCTCCTCCGCCGCGCTGTCGTCGAGCGCCGCCGTGTCGTACTCCACGCGCAGCGTCAGCGTTTCGCGCGGGATCACGATGGCGGTCACCGGGTAGCTCATCTGCCCGCGGTTATCGACATCGCTGAAGCGCAGCGCGCCGCGCTGGGTTTCCCGCAGCGTGCTGTCGACCGGGTAGTTCTCGTAGATCAGCATGGTGTCGAACGGCGCGTGCGCGGCATCGTCGCTGCCGGCCGCCCAGCTCTGCAGCCACGCCGGCGGCGCATGCTCGGTCTCGCGCAGCGCCAGGTTGTCGGCCTGCAGCGCCGGCAGCCAGTCGGCCACGCGCAGCGTGTCGGGCAGCGCCTGCACCAGCGGCAAGGTACTGGCGAGCAAACCCATGATGTCTTCGATGCCGGGCAGCTCCGCCGAACGGCCCGAGCCCACCACGGCCAGCCCCACCGTGCGCGCGCCGGTGGCCTGGCGCAGCGCCAGCATCCATGCCGCCTGCACCAGCGTGTTGACGGTGACGTGCTGCCGGCTGGCGAAGGCTGCCAGCCTGCGCAGCGCCTCGGCCTGCACCACGTGCTCCACCGCCCGGATCAGCTGCCCGCGCTGTGCCGGCGCGACCTCGCGCGTGATGCGCACCGGTTGGCGTGCCAGCGGCGCAAGCTGCTCGCGCCAGCGTTGTTCAGAGTCGGCGCCCGACTGCGCCTGCTGCCACGCCACGTAGCGGCGCAGCGACACCGCGGGCTGGGCCGGCTGCTCGCCGTCGTAGCCGCGCAGCACCTCGCCCAGCAGGCGCGACATGCTCCAGCCGTCCAGCAGCAGGTGATGCCAGGTCCAGAGGAAGCGCCAGGTGTGGTCGCCGATGCGCACCAGCGTCAGCCGCATCAGCGGCGCCTGGCCCAGTTCGAAGCCGTGGCGGAACCCGGCCTCGCACAGCGCCTGCCATTGGGCATCGTCCGCGGCTGCGGCCGGGCGATGGCTGCGCTCGCGCCAGTCGTGGTGCGTGACCGGCAGCGTGGCTTGCGTGGGGACCACGAGCAGCGGCTCGGCCTCCCTGCCCGCGCCCGCTTCCAGCCACGCCACCCGGGCCCGCAGCACCGGATGCCGCCGCACCGCGTCCTGCCATGCCGCGACCATGCGCTCCACGTCGAGCCCGTCCATGGTGGCCTGCACCTGCACGGTGTAGGCGGGCGAACCGGGATGCCGCGCGCCGTGCCGGATCATGCCGCGTTGCATCGGCGTGGGCCGCCAGATGTCCTCGATCTCGCCGGCGCGCAGCGCCAGCGCATCCAGTTGCTGCTGCGACAGCCCGCTGGCCGGCGCGTCGGAGGGCGTCAGCCGCGTCGCGGACTGCGCCACGCAATGCCCGGCCACGTCGCGCAGCGCCTGTGCAATGCGCGCCATCAGCGCTTCGACGGTGGCCTCGCGGAACTGCGCGCCGCAGTAGGTGCAGCGGAACTGCAGGCGGCCGCCCTGGACCCTGCCGTCGAACGCCAGCGGCACCGGCAACCGGATGTCATCGGAGACGCCGCGGCCGGTATCCTCCGCTGCGGCCTGCCAGCCGCCTTCCCCAAGGCTGCCATCGAACTGGCCGAGGTAGTTGAACAACACCTGCGGCGCGCACTGCGGCAGCGCTGCGGGCGCGAAAGCGCTCAGCACACCGTATCCCAGCCCTTGCCGCGGCACCGCGCGCAGCGCTTCCTTGACGCCGGCGATGGTGTCGCCCACGTCCGCAACGCTCGCCAGCCGGACCGGCCAGACGCTGGTGAACCAGCCTACCGTGCGGCTGAGATCGAGCGCGCTGCCGGCCGCCTCGGCTTCGCGGCCATGGCCCTCCACGTGGATGCGGATGTCGTCGCGCCCTGCAAAGGCGCACAGCGCGCGCGCGAATCCCGCCAGCAGCAGGTCGTTGACGCCGGTGCGGTAGGCGGCATGGGCCCGCCGCAGCAAGGCGTCGGTCGTGGGCGCGTCCAGCGCAAAGCTTGCGGTGCGCGCGCGCGCCGGTGCGCCGTCCGGGCCATCGCTCGGCAGCATCATCTTGTCGCGGGTAACGGCATGCCAGTACTCGGCCTCATCACGGAACACGTCGCGCGCCGGGCCCGCCAGCGTGCGGCTCCATGCAGCATAGCTGGCGCCCACCGGCGCCAGCGCCGGTGCCTGTCCCGCCAGCCGTGCGGCATAGGCGGCTTGCAGGTCTTCCAGCACGATGCGCCATGACACGCCGTCCACCACCAGGTGGTGGCAGACCAGGAACAGCCGCTCGCTGCCATCGGCGACGCGCAGGTGCAGCGCGCGCAGCAGCGGGCCGCGGGCGATGTCCAACCGGTCCTGCTCTTCATCGCAGGCAGCGGTGATTGCTGCGGCGTCCGGCACGTTAATGGTCATCAGTGCGAACGCGTCCCCTGCTTCGGCGACGGCCTGCTGGCACCAGCCTTCATCGGTGCGGGTAAAGCGGTAGCGCAGCGCGGCATGGTGGCCGGCCACGTCCTTCAGCGCGCCCTGCAATGCCGGCGCGTCGATGGCCGACTGTGGACGCAGCAGCACCGACTGGTTGAAGCGATTGCGGCTGGCCTCGGCCAGCGGTTGCCCGAGGAAGGCAGCCTGCACCGGCGTCAGCGGTGCCGCGCCAGCGTCATCGTTGGCTGCATCCTGCGCCGTGCCACCCACGCACTCCGCCACCCGCGCCAGCGCTGCCACCGTCTGGTGCTCGAAGACCTGGCGCGGCGTCAGCCGCCATCCCTGCAGCCGGGCACGCGCGACGATCTGCAGGCTCAGGATGGAGTCGCCGCCGAGCGAGAAGAAGTTGTCATGCAGGCCCACCTGCGCGATGCCGAGCACGTCTTCCCACACGGCCGCCAGCATCCGCTCCGCCGCCGACACCGGCGCGGTGTAGGCGGTCTCGGCCTGCCACTGCGGTTCCGGCAGCGCGCGCCGGTCAAGCTTGCCGTTGGGCGTGACCGGCAGGCTGTCGACTTGCAGGATCGCCGCCGGCACCATGTAGTCCGGCAAGGCCGCCGCAAGCGCTGCGCGCAGGGACTCGCACGATACCGCCGCCTGCTGCGCCACGACGTAGCCGACCAGCCGCGTGCCGGCGGGCGTCTCGTGCGGCAGCACCACCACTTGCCGTACGCCGGGCTGCGCCAGGAGATGCGCCTCGATCTCGCCAAGTTCGATGCGGAAGCCGCGGATCTTCACCTGGTGGTCCTGCCGGCCGAGGTATTCGATGCAGCCGTCGGGCTGCCAGCGCACCAGGTCGCCGGTGCGGTAAAGCCGCCCGCCGGGTGCGCCGAAGGGATCGGGAATAAAGCGGTCGGCCGTCATGCCAGCCCGGCCCAGGTAGCCGCGCGCCAGCCCTTCGCCGCCAAGGTAGAGCTCGCCCGGTACGCCTACCGGCACCGGTTCCAGCCGGCTGTCCAGCACGTACGCACTGCGCGCGCCCACCGGCCGGCCGATCGGCGCATAGGCGCCGGTGACCTGCGCTTCCGCGTCGGCGGCCCTTGCCTTCCACACCAACGGCGTCACCACCGTCTCGGTCGGACCATAGCCGTTGATGATGTGTTGCGGCCGCAGCGCCTGCGTCAGGCGGGCCACGCCCGCGCGGGGCATGGCTTCGCCGCCGAAGGAATAGAGCCACAGCGGCGGCGGATCACCCTGCGACTCGGCCCAGGCGGCGAGCTGGTGCAGGTAGCGCGGCGGAAAACCCGCGTGGGTGACCGCATGGCGGCGCAGCGCGGCGTAGGTCTGCTCCACGCTCCACAGCATGTCGTCGCGCAGCACGATGCTGGCGCCGCTGGCCAGCGGCACCATCCAGCGCTCGTGCGCGCCGTCGAAGCTGAACGACAGGAAATGCAGCTCGCGGCTGGCGGCCGTGATGTCGTAGCACTCGGCGGTGGTAACCACATGCATCGCCAGCGGGCCGTGCGCCACCGCGACGCCCTTGGGCTTGCCGGTCGAGCCGGAGGTGTAGATGACGTAGGCAAGCTGCGCCGGATGGACGGCAATCTCGGGATCGTGCTCGGGCCAGGATGCGTCCGCGTCGTCATCGACCAGCTGCACCGGCAGGCCTTCAGCCACCGGGAAAGCATCGCGCAGCGCGCGCTCGGTCAGCAGCAGTTGCGGCGCGGCGTCTTCCTGCATGTCGAGCAGGCGCCGGGCCGGATAGGTGGGGTCGAACGGCACGAAGCAGCCGCCAGCCTTCAGCACCGCCAGCAGCGCCACGATCATGCGCGGCGAACGCCCCAGCGCCACGCCGACGCGGCACTCGGCGCCAATGCCCTGCGCGATCAGCCGGTGCGCCAGCCGGTTGGCCTGGCGGTTCAGCTCGCCATGGCCGAGCGTGGCATCGCCGAACAGCACTGCCGGGGCCTCGGGCGCGCGGCGGGCGTGGCCCGCCGCCTGCGCATGCACCGGCACGAACGGCGGTGCCGCGCAGCCGGGCTGGCTCCAGCGCGCCAGCGCGTCGCGCTCGGTGTCGCCCAGCAGTACCGCTACGGCGGGCGTCGTGGCGGGATCGGTGGCGAACGCCTGCAGCAGGCGCACATAATGCCCCGCCATGCGCACCACGGTGGCGGCATCGAACAGGTCGGCGGTATAGGCGATCCGGCCCGAAAGGCTGCCATCGGGCAACTCGGTGGTGGCCAGGCTGAGTTCGAACCGCGCGGTCGTCACCGGCAGTTCCAGCGGCGTGACACGCAATCCGTTCAGCTGCGGCACCGCCGCCGAGCCAGCGGTGCGATGGTCGAAGGTGACGTTGAACAGCGCCGGCTGCGCCAGGCTGCGGCCGGGCTGCAGCGCCTCCACCAGCAGGTCGAACGGCAGCGCCTGGTTTTCCTGGTCCGCCGCCGCCTGCCGCGCCAGCCGCGACAGCAGCTCGGCAAACGGCTCGTCTGGTGCCACCTCGGCGCGCATCACCTGCATGTTGACGAAGCAGCCGACCAGCGCCTCGGTTTCGCTGCGCTGCCGGTTGGCCACCGGCACGCCGATGCAGACATCGGCCTGTCCGGTGTAGCGGTTCAGCAAGATTGCATACGCGGCCAGCAGCGTCATGTTGAGTGTGGCCTGACGCGCGCCGGCGAGCGTGCGCAGCGCCCCGGCCACGTCGGCCGGAATGGCGAAGGTGTGCTCGGCGCCTTCGCCGGTGCGCGCCGCGCGGCGCGGCCGGTCGGCCGGCAGGTCGAGCGCGGCGCCGGGCGCATCGCCCAGGCGTTCGCGCCAGTAGCCGAGCTGGCGCTGGGCCTCGCCGGCCTCCATCCAGTTGCGCTGCCAGGCGGCATAGTCGGCGTACTGCACCGGCAGCTGCGGCAGTTCGGCCTGCGTGCCGGTGGCTTCGGCGGCGTAGCAGGCCGCCAGTTCCGCGACCAGGCGCATGATCGAGGCGCCGTCGGCGACGATGTGGTGCAGCACCACGACCAGCACGTGGGACCGGGCGGTTTCGCGGATCAGCGCGACGCGCCACAGCGGTCCCGCCGCGAGGTCGAATGGGGCGTGGACGATGCCGTCGATGGCGGCGTCCAGGCCGGCGGGACCGGCCTCCATCTCGACGAATGCCGGCGGCAGGCTGTCGTGCACCTGTTGGCGCGCCACGCCGGCGGCGTCGGTCGGATACGTGGTGCGCAGCACCTCATGGCGCGCGCCGATACGGTCGAATGCGCGGCGCAGGGCTGCCACGTCGAGCGCCCCTTCGAGCCGGTACGCGCCCGGCATGTGATAGGCGGTGCCGGCCGGATCGAGCTGCTGCAGGAACCACAGGCGTTGCTGCGCGTACGACAGCGGCAGCGCTTCGCTGCGCGGCGCCGGCACGATCGGCAGCGTGGAGAAGGCAACGCCTTTGTCGTGCAGGGCGGCCAGGAACGCCGCGCGCTGCGCTGGCGCCAGCCGGGCAAAGCGCGCGGCGACCTGCGCGTGCGCGGTATTCAGTGCATCTGACATGGGAGCGGGATCACGGTCAATGGATATCGGGGAGCGCTCAGGCGGCCAAGGCCGCTTGCGGCGCCGCGCCGAGCGCGGTGAGTGCGCGCGCGTCGAGTTCGCCCGCGGTCTCGCTGTGTTCACGCACGGCCGCGGCCAGCGCGTGAGCGGTCGGGTGGTCGAACACCACGCCCGGCGCGATCTCCACCTGCAGGCGCCGGCGCAGCCGCGCCACCAGCTTGATCACCAGCAGCGAATGGCCGCCGAGCGCGAAGAAGTCGGCGTGCGGGTCGACCCGGTCCTGCTCCAGCAGTTCGGCCATCAGCACGCAGATCAGGGTCTCCACGGCGTCCGCGGATGCCGTGGCAGCTTGCGGCGCCGGTGCGGCAATGTCGTCCTGCGACGCGGCCAGCGCGCGCAGCGCCGTGCGGTCGGTCTTGCCGTTCGGCAGCCGCGGCAGCGCAGGCAGCGCGATAAAGCGCGACGGGACCATCGCGTCGGGCAGCATGGCGGCAAGCGCGCGCCGCAGCGCATCCGTGTCGGCGGCATCGGCCGATGCCGGCACGATGAACGCGCACAGGACGACTGCGCCGCCGGGGCCAGGCACCGCACAGACCGCAGCCTGCGCCACCGCCGGCTGCGCCAGCAGCGCGGCCTCGACTTCCGCCGGCTCGACGCGGATGCCGCGGATCTTGACCTGCTGGTCGGCACGGCCCAGCAGTTGCAGGCCGGCGGGCGTGGCGCGCGCCAGGTCGCCGGTGCGGTAGAGGCGCTGCCCTGCCGCGAACGGGTCGTCGACAAACGCGGCGGTGTCCAGGTCCGGGCGGCCGAGGTAGCCATGCGCCAGTTGCGGACCGCCGACGTAGAGCTGCCCGGCCACGCCGGCCGGGACCGGGCGCAAGGCATCGTCCAGCAGCCGCACGCGCGTCGCGCCCAGCGCCCGGCTGAGCGGCGCCGTGCCGGCGGGCCACGCGGGATCCTCCGCGCCGACGGCGTGGACCATCACGCCGATGGTGGTTTCGGTCGGGCCGTAGTGGTTGAAGATCCGGCAGGCCGGCGCCTGGCGGCGCAGCCCCTGCACCAGGCTGGCGGGCAAGGGCTCGCCGCCCAGGATCACCGTGGCGGGCACTGCCAGTGCATCCGTTTCCAGCAGCGCCGCCAGGTGCGACGGCACGATCTTGATGGTGTCGACGTCGCGCCCACGCAGGTAACGGGAGAAGGCGGCGGGATGCGCCATGTCGTCATCGCTGGCGACCGCCAGGCACGCGCCCTGCCACAGTGCGGCGAACAACGTGGTGTTGCCGAGGTCGGCCGCGACCGACGACGTCAGGCCGAGCCGCCGGCACGACGCCAGCGACAGCGCCTCGCACACCGCCGCGGTGTAGTGGCTGATCTGCCGGTGCCCGATCACCACGCCCTTGGGCTCGCCGGTGGAGCCGGAGGTGAAGAGCACGTAGGCGGCGTCTTCCGGGGAACTGGCGACCAATGCCTCGTCAGCGGCGTGGGCGCCCTCGGCCAGCAGGACTTCGGCGCTGATCACCGTCGCGTCATCGTCGGCAGCCTGCTGCGCGATGGTCAGCACCGGCGCCGACTGCGCCAGCACGCTGCAGCGGCGCGCCTGCGGCCATGCCGGGTCGAGCGGCACATAGGCGCCGCCCGCGGCCCATACCGCCAGCAGGCTCGCCACCAGCGCGCCGCTGCGCGGCAGCGCCAGCGCCACGCGTGTGCCGGGGCCGACGCCGAGCGCGCGCAGCCGTTGCGCGGCGGCTTGCACGGTGCGCTGCAGGCCCGCGTAGTCGAGCACCAGGTCCGCGGCATCGAGCGCGGGCGCATCCGGTGTCTGCCGGGCATGCTGCGCGATGCGTGCGAGCAGGGGCTGCTCCGCATCCGCCGGCGTTTCGGCGCTCCAGCACTGCGGCACGCGCAAGGTATCGTCGGCAGGCCACGACAGCGATTCCAGCGGTGCGTCGAGCGCCGCAGGCAGTGTGCCGATCAGTGCCGCCAGATGCGCCAGCAACCACTGTGCAACGCGCGGATGCAGGACACCGGAGCGCGCATGCAGCGCGAGCGCCGCCATGCCCTGCCCGTCATCCAGCGCCTCGCACACCAGGTCGAAGCCCGGCCATGCCGGGCTGGACATCGCCACGCCGGCGGGCGGCAGCGGCGCTACCGCAAACCCGATACGGGGCGCGGCATCCCCGGGCTGCCAGGCTTCCTGCCACGCGGCGTGACTGTCGAGCCCGGGCAGCCATGCGCGCCAGTGCTCGGCCACGCTGCGCTGCGCGTCCCATGCCACGCCGACCGGAAGCGCCTTGACGAACACGCCAGCCGCATCGGCCATCACGTCATAGTCGCGGCGGCAATCATGCAGCCAGGCACCGCTGAAGGCCGTCTGCGCGCACAGGCGCGCCAGCACGGTCCACCAGGCGGCCTGCACCACGCGCTCGGGCGTGGTCCCGAACTGTCGTGCCGACGCGGCCAGCGCCTGCCGGTGCGCGCCATGCAGCGTGTGGCGCGAGGTGTCGCTACCTTGCGCGGCGGCAGATCCGGCCAGCGCATCGGGGATGCGCAGCGGGGCCGGCAGGCCGGCGGCCTGCGCCTGCCAGTACGCGCGGCCGGCGCTGCCGGTGCCGTCTTCGCCCAGGCGCGCGCCTTGCTGCCAGTCGGCGTATTGCGCGTATTGCAGCGGCAATTCCTCATCGCTATCGATCCGAGCCGGCGCATCCAGTGCATCGCGCACGCTTTCGGCAAGCCTCAGCACGGTGCTGCGGTCTGCCGCCAGCGGACTCGCCAGCAGCCACAGCGTGGTGCCGCCCGCGGGTAGCGGGCTGATGCAGGCGCGCAATACGTCGCCGCTCGCCGGATCGAGCGCGGGCAACGACGGCGCATCCCGGAGCTCAGCGATGGCCGTGGCGACACCGCCGGTGCCCGCCTGCGGCACGCAGGCCACGAGCTGCTTGCCATCGTCGATATACGCCGTACGCAGCGCTTCATGCCGCGCGCGCAGCGCGGCCAGCGCCGCATCCACGGCGGCAGAGTCAGGCTGGCTGTGCAGCGCGATACGCGCCACATGCGCGCGCGGCACCGGCGCGTCGCGCCATTGTTGCCAGGCAGCCTGCTGTTCAGGCGTCGGGGTCCAGGCGGACTGCAGTTCAGGCATCGGCGTTCTCCTGCGGCACCGCGGCGGCATTGCCGTCGAGCCGGGTGCGGTCAAACATGTCGCCCATCGCGACGACGATCTTGCGCGGGCCTTCATAGGGGTCGCGGGCGTGCGCGGCCAGCATGTTGTCGAGCATCACCACGTCGCCGCGCTGCCAGTCGAAGCGCACGGCGCAGGCCTCGTACAGCTCGCCGATCCGCTTCATCGCCTCGTCCGGGATTGGCGTGCCGTCGCCGAACATCACGTGGCGGGGCATGCGCTCCAGCCCCACCATCTCGAGCAGGTCTTCGCGCACGTCTTTCTCCAGGCACGACACGTGGTGCAACTGCACCTGGTTGAAGAAGCTGCGCTCGCCGGTGACCGGATGGCTGACGATGGCCGGGCACACGGTGCGGGTCTGCAGGATGTCGCCGTCCAGCCAGCGGCAGTCGATGCCGGCGGCGCGGCAGCGCGCTTCCACTTCGGCGCGGTCCTCGGTCTTGTAGAAGTCGCGCCAGTCCACGTCCAGCCGCGGCGTGAAGGTGCGCACATACATCAGTTGGCGGCTGGCAAACTCGGCGGCCAGCTCGGGCGGCAGGCGGCGCAGCAGTTCGCGGCAGTCGACGATGGGGGTGGCGCCACCGATGGCCGAAGGCAGCTCGCAATAGAACCACTGCTTGCGCGGCCAGCGCTCCAGGTGCGCGCTTTCGTTGTGGTACAGGATCATCTGGCGCTCGGGGTACGGTGTGGAGCGGTAGGTGTTGCGGCCGCCCTCCTTCTTGGGCAGGTCGCCATAGCTGCCGTACAGGCCGGGATGCATCGCTTCGGCAAAGGCCTCGAACGCCTGCGGCGTGGACAGGTCGAAGCCGCGGAAGACGATGCCCGCGTGCCGATGCAGCGTGTCGACGATCAGGCCGCGAGCCCGGGCGGCCCAGGCGACGGGATCCAGGCCGGGCGCCGCCGGCTCGATCACGATGGGAAAGACCTCACCGGCCCGCAGCGGGCGCAGCCGCACCTGGCTGGCCGGGTCGGCGGCGGCCGGCACCGCGGCGGCGGGAGCGAGGGCGGCCGGGCGTGGCCGCGCCAGCGACTTGAGCTGGTCGAGCTTGGCCGCCATGCGTTGGCTGGTTTCCATGGTTCGGGACTCCTCGGGGTTCGGTTGGGACGGGCGCGCGGCGCCCGGGACAAGTTCGGTGACGTGGTCGACGGGCTGGTCCGGCGCGCGCAGCAGCGCGTCCAGCGTGGCCAGCCAGTCGCTGGCGAAGCGCGCCACCGTGGTCCGCTCGAACAAGGCAGTGGCGAACACCCAGTCGCCGCGCAGCGCCGCGGCTTCCTGCCCGCCCTCGGGCTCGAGGAACAGCGCCATGTCGAACTTGGAATTGCGCTCCACCGGCGGCAGCATCTCGGCCTGCACGCCGGGCATGGCGAGCTGTCCGGCCGGCGTGTTCTGCAGCACGAACAGGGCCTGCACCAACGGGTTGCGGTTGCGGTCGCGCGGCACGCCGGCGGCCTCGACGATGCGGTCGAACGGCAGGCCCTCATGCTCGAACGCGGCCAGCACGTCGCGCCGGCAGGCGGCCAGCGTGTCGCGGAAGCTGGCGCCGGCGACGCGCCGGGAGCGCAGCGGCAGCACGTTGACGAAGAAGCCGATCAGGGGCTCGAGTGCTGCGTCGTGGCGGCCGGCGACATCGGTGCCGAGCACCAGGTCGTCCATGCCGGTGACGCGGTGCAGCCAGCACTGGAAGCTGGCCAGCAGCACGACGAAGGGCGTGACCTGTTCGGCGCGGGCCAGCGCATGCACCTGCGCCATGCGCGCGGCGTCAATGTGCAGCGGCACGGCATCGCCTTCCATGCGCGCCACCGGCGGGCGCGCGCGGTCAGCCGGCAAGGCCAGCGCCGCCGGCGCGCCGGCGAGCGCGCCGCGCCAGTAGGCGGTCAGCCCGTCGAGCGCGGCGCCGCGCAGCCAGTCGCGTTGCCAGGCGGCGTAGTCGGCGTATTGCAGGGCCAGTGGCGGCAGCGGTGTGACCTGGTCCGGCGCCAGTGCGCGGCGGTAGCCGTGGGTGATCTCGTCGACCAGCAACCCGACCGACCAGCCGTCGGACACCAGGTGGTGCATCGCGACCAGCAGCACGTGTTCCTGCGGTGCGCAGCGCAGCAGCGTGGCGCGCCACAGCGGCGCCTGGTCGAGCGCGAAGGGCCGTGACGCGTGCTCACGCATGGCCTCGCGCAGCGCTGCGTCGCGGGCCTCGGGCGCCAGCGCCTGGAGGTCGGCCACCGGCAGGCCGATCCCGGCAGCGGCATCGATGCTGGCGAAAGGCTCGCCGTCGTCGTCGGGATAGGCGGTGCGCAGGATCTCGTGGCGGGCGGCCACGGCGGCCATGGCCTGGCGCAGCGCGGCAACATCCAGCGCCCCGCGCAGGCGCAGCGCGCCGGCCATGTTGTAGGCGGCACCGGCATTGCCCTGCAGGCGCTCGACCAGCCACAGCCGCTGCTGCGCCATCGATACCGGCATGCGCGCCACGCGGGGGACGGGCACCAGCGCCGGCAACGTCGGCGCTGGTGCTGCCGTGGCGAGGCGCGCGGCAAAGTCGCGCAGCACCGGGGCTTCGAACACATCGCGCAGCGCGGCTTGTGCGTGACCGGCGGCGCGCAAGCGCGCCACCACGCGGGTGGCGATCAGCGAATGGCCGCCGAGGCGGAAAAAATGGCTGTCGCGGCCAACGCGCACACCGGGCAGCAGTGCCTCCCAGATTTCCGCCACGGCCAGCTCGACCGGGTTGGCCGGGGGATCGCCCTCCTCACCGGCGGCTGCCACCTGCGGTGCGGGCAGCGCCTTGCGGTCGATCTTGCCGTTGGCGTTGAGCGGCCAGGCCGGCATGCACACCCACGCGCCGGGCACCATGTAGGCCGGCAGCCGCGCCGCGACGCTGGCGGCAAGCTCCGCTTCCAGCGCGGCTTCCGCATGGCCGGCTTCTGGCTGCCAGTACGCCGTCAGCCATTCGCTGGCGGGGGCCTGGTACACCGTTACGAGCGCCTGGCGCACGGCGGGATGCGCGGCCACCACGGCCTCGATCTCACCCAGTTCGATGCGGTAGCCGCGCAGCTTGACCTGGAAGTCCTTGCGGCCCACGTACTCCAGCACGCCGTCGGCATGCCAGCGGCCGAGGTCGCCGGTCAGGTAGCGGCGGCTGCCCGGGGCGCCGGTCGGATCGGGCACGAAGGCCGCCGCGGTGCGGCGCGGGTCGGCCAGATAGCCCCGGCCCACGCCCGCGCCGGCCACCGCGATTTCGCCGATCACGCCGGGTGCGGCCAGGATGCCGTCGGCATCGAGCACCTGCAGCACGGCATTGGCGGTAGGACGGCCGATCGGCACGGTGTCGCTGCCCGGCTCCAGGCTATCGGCAGACAAGGGGTGGAAGGCCACGTCGTCGGAGCATTCCGCGGGCCCGTAGGCGTTCATCAGCGGCACCACCGGATAACGCCCGAACCAGGCGCGCGCGGTGGCGGGCGGCAGTGCCTCGCCGGTGGGCAGCACCCAGCGCAGCGCCGGCAGCGGCGTGTCGCGGCCCTCCGCGGCCTGGCAGTCGAGCATGGCCTGCAGCAGCGACGGCACCGGTTCGAACAGCGTGACGCCGCGCTGCGCCAGCAGCGCCGTCAGCGCGGACGGATCGCGCACCACGTCGTCGGCGACGATTTCCACGCGGGCGCCGAACAGCGGCGCGGCAAGGGCCTGCCATACCGAGATGTCGAAGCACGGCGGCGCGGTCTGGGCAATCACATCGCCCTCGCCCAGTCCGAGCGGCACCACCTTGGCCAGCATGTTGTTGAGCATGCCGGCGCGCGTGACCATCGCGCCCTTGGGTACGCCGGTCGAGCCGGAGGTGAACAGCACGTAGGCGAGCTGGGCAGGATGCGCGGCTGTGGGCAGTGCCGTCGTTCCCGCAGCGGTGGCCACTACGGCGGCCAGCGTCCGGGCACCTGCGACCCCTGCCTCGGCGAGCGCGGCAACGCCTGCAGCATCCGTCAGCACCTGCGCGGGGCGCGCCTGCGCCAGCACCTGCTGCCAGCGCGCCGGGGGATGGCTGGCGTCAAGCGGCACCCAGGCCGCGCCGGCGCGCAGGATGCCGGCCAGCGCGACCAGCCAGTCTAGCCCGCGCGGCAGCAGCACAGCCACGACGTCATCGTGCGCCAAGCCCGCTACGCGCAGGCCCTCGGCAAGCCGGCCGGCACGTTGCCACCACTCGCCATAGGTCAGTGCGGCGTCGCCGCAGCGCGCCAGCACGCGCTCCGGATGCGCGGCAACCCGGCGCGCCACGCGTTGGATATAGTCGTCGTGCAGGGCGGCGGGCGGTACGCTGGTGTCATCGCTGGCGCCCCAGTCCTGCAGCCGCGCGCGCGTGGCCGGGTCAAGCATATCGATGGCACCGACATGCGCCGCGCCATCGGCCAGCGAGGCCAGCGCGGCCGCGTACGCGTCCATCCATTGCGCGAGGCGTTCCGCCTCAACGCGGCCGGCATCGCAGGTGAAGCGGACCGTGAAGCGACGATCAGGCATCACTTCCAGCGTCAGGCCGTAGTGGGTCTGCTCGATGTTGTCGTGCTGGCGCAGGCGCAGGCCCGCCACCTCGCGCGCCCGATCGTTCAGGTCGGGCAGGTTCTGGAACACCATCAGCGTATCGAACAGCGCGCCACCGGTGCCGGCCTGCGCCTGGATCTCGGCCAGCGCGGCGTGCTCGAACTCGCGCATGGCGATGCCGGCGCTCTGCGTGGCCTGCAGGTATTCCGCCACCGCCAGCGGGCCGCGTGGACGGAGCCGCAGCGGCAGTGTGTTGATGAACACGCCCAGCATGCGCTCGGCGCCGTCGAGGCCGGTCGGCCGGCCCGCCGAGGTCACGCCGAAGACGATATCGTCGCTGCCGCAATGACGCGCCAGCACGATGCCCCATGCCGCCTGCATCACGGTATTGAGGGTGACGCGATGCGCGGCGGCCAGCGCGCGCAGGCTGGCATCGAGTCCGGCCGGCAGCACCAGGTCGCGGCACAGCGGCACCGCGCTGTGGTTCGCGGCGGCCGGCGCGATGCCCGGCAGCACGGTGGGACCGGGCAGCCCGGCGAAGGCGTCGCGCCAGAAAGCCTGCCGTGCCGTCGCGGGTTGCGCGGCGAGCCAGGCGATGTAGTCGCGGTACGGCCGGCGCGGCGTCGGGGCATGAGCTGGATCGGCATAGCGGGCCAGCGCCTCGTCGAGCAGTTGCACCGAGCCCCAGCCGTCGACGATCAGGTGGTGCCGGCTCCAGACCAGCCACCATCCCTGCTCGCCGGTGCGCAGCAGCGCCAGCCGCATCAGCGGCAGCGCCGCCGGATCGAAGCCACGCGCGCGGTCGGCGCGGCACCAGGCTGCCAGCCGCTCGGCCAGCGCCGGGCCGTCGTCGCCGCGCCAGTCCTCGACGGCCACCGGCAGCGTGGCGCGGGCATGCACGCATTGCAGTGCGCGGTCGCCGCAACCGGCTTCGCCTGGCGCAACAAAGGTGGTGCGCAGGATCGGGTGGGCGTCGAGCAGTGCCTGCCATGCGGCGGCCATGCGCGCCGGGTCGAGCGGCCCGTCGATCTCCAGCACCAGCTGGTTGACGTAGGCGCCGTTGCCGCCGTCGCGCAGGTGGTGGAACAGCAGCCCTTCCTGCAGCGGCGACAGCGGATAGGCATCTTCGATGCCGCCCTGCGCGGCGCGCAGGCGCTCCAGTGCTTGCGCGTCGCAACCGCTCAGCGCAAATGGCTGTGCCGCAGCCGGCGTTGCAGCGGCAGCGGCGGTAGTGGCGACAGCGCGGGCGCGCGCGGCGAGGTGCGCCGACAGGCGCGCCAGCGTCGGGTGCGCGAACAGGTCCTTGGGCGCCAGCATCAGTTGCTGCGCGCGGGCCTTGGCCACGATCTGCAGCGCCAGGATGGAATCGCCGCCGAGTGCGAAGAAGTCAGCGTCGCGGTCGATCTCGTCGCGCTGGAGGATCTCGTACCAGAGGGCGCGCAGCGTCTGCTCGATGGCAGCCGTTGCGTCGGCCGGTGCGGCGCACGCGCGCAGCGCGGCGGCCAGCGCCGACGGCGTGGGATGTGCGAACAGCAGCTTGGGCGTCAGCGCCAGACCGGCCTGGCGCGCTTGCGCGACCAGTTGCAGGCCGAGGATGGAGTCGCCGCCCAGGGCGAAGAAGTTGTCGTCGGTGCTGACGGCATCGCACCCGAGCACGCTCGCCCACAGGCGCGCCAGCGTGGCCTCGGTGTCATCCTGCGGTGTGCCGCGGGCAGGCGCGGCGCTTTCATCGGGCACCGGCGGCAAGGCCTTGCGATCGACCTTGCCGTTGCGCAGCCGCGCGAAGGCATCGCACCGGACGAAGGCCGCCGGCAGCATCGGCGCCGGCAGTGCCGCGGCCATGGCGGTGCGCAGCGCGGCCAGGTCGAAGCCGTCGGCGGGCACGAGATAGGCGACCAGCCGCAGCCCTTCGCCTGCGGGCGAGGGCTGCGCCAGCACCACGGCATCACGCACGTGCGGCGCCTGGCGCAGCCAGGCTTCGACTTCGCCGGGTTCGACGCGGAAGCCGCGGATCTTGACCTGGGCATCGGCACGGCCGAGGAAGACGATGGCGCCGTCTTCAGTCATGCGCACGCGGTCGCCGGTACGGTACAGGCGGCCGCCAGGCTGGAACGGATCCGGCACGAAACGCTCGGCGCTCAGCGCCGGGCGGCGCAGGTAGCCGCTCGCCACGCCGGCCCCGCCGACGTAGAGCTCGCCTGCCGCGCCGCGCGGCACGGGATTCAGGTGGCGATCGAGCACGTAGGCACTGACGCCGGGCAGCGGGCGACCGACCGGGACCGCACCTGGCGCTCCGCTCGATGGCACCGCATGCGTCAGGCAGCCAACCGTGGTTTCAGTGGGCCCATAGTGGTTGACTACACGGCAGGCCGGGCGCAGGGCCTGTACGCGCGCCACCAGCGCCGCATCCAGCGCCTCGCCGCCGAACACCAGGCATTGCCGCGGCACCAGCCGCGCCGGATCGACGACGGCCAGCAGCGCGCGCAGGTGCGAGGGCACGATCTTCAGGCAATCGACTGGCCGGTCCGCCAGGGCGCTGGCGAGGGCCTCGGGGTCTTCGCCCAGCGCATCGTCCAGGACGCGTAGCGTGTGGCCGCCCAGCAGCGCGCCAAACCATGCGGTGTGGCCAAGGTCAGCGGTCACGGAGGACAGCGACGCCATCGACGATCCCGCCGGCAGGGCCAGCGCGTGCAGCACGCCGGCGGCGTAGTGCGCGAGATTGCCTTGCGTCACCACCACGGCCTTGGGCGTGCCGGTCGAGCCGGAGGTGTAGATCAGGTAGGCGGGCTGGGCGGGCACGGCAGCGGGCCATGTCGCCGGGAGGGCTGCAGCATCGGCTTGCAGGGATGCGGCATGCCAGCCGGCATCGGGCAGCGCGTCCGCCAGCCACTGCGGCCGGCTACCCTCGCCCACTACCGCTTCCAGGCCTGCATCCCTCGCCAGTTGTGACAGCCGCGCGGCGGGCATGGCTGCGTCGAGACACAGGAACGCGGCTCCCGCTTTCCACGAGGCGAGCATGGCCACGGCCATGCCGGCGCCGCGCGGCAGCAGCAGGCCGACCACGTCGCCGGCGCGCACGCCGCCGTGCTGCAATCGCGCAGCGAGCGCGGAAGCGACAGCGTCGAGCGCACCGTAGGACAACTGCGCATCGGCAGCGTCTACCGCGAGGCGCTCCCGATGGGCGCGCACGCCGGCTTCGAAGGCCGCCAGCGCGGTGACATGGGCTTGCGTTGCGGTGCCACTGGCCTGCGCATGCGAAAGCACCGCTGCATCGAACAAGGACAGATCGCCGACACGCACCCCGGCATCGTCGAGCACCGCATCCACCGCCACACGCAGCGCCGAGATCAGCCGCTGCACTGCCTCCGGGGTAAAGCGGTCGGCGTCGTAGCGCCACTGGCCGCGCAGGCGCTCGCCTTCATCCTGCCAGCGCAGGTTCATGTCGTTGGCCGCGCCGCGCTGCGTGGCCAGGTATTCGCGCACCAGGTAGCGGCCCAGCACCTTGCGCGGGCCCACCGGCACGAAGGTCGTCATGTGCCGGAACAAGGGTCCGGAGGTGCGATCCGCGCCGCCCATGCGCGCCAGCGGATATTGCTGGTGGCGCAAGGCGCCGCGCATCTGCCGGGCGCAGTCGCGCACCACCGCGGCAAAGGCCGGATTGGCGGAGAAATCCGCGCGCAACGGCACGGCGTTGAGCGTATAGCCGATCAGGTCGGCATGCTGCGCGCCGGAGCGTCCGGCCGTGGGCGTGCCGACCAGGAAGTCGTCCTCGCCGCTGGCCCGGTGCAGCACGGTCTTGAACAGCGCCAGCATCACCACGAAGACGCTGACCTCCAGCCGCGCGGCCAGGTCGCGCAGGCCCTGCGTCTGTTGCGCCGTCAGGTGGAATTCGAGCTCGGCGCCGCGCAGGCGCGGCTCGACGGCGCGCTCGCCGGCCAGCGCCGGCGACGCGGGCGCGTCCTCGAGCACGCCGTCCCAGTAGGCGCGCAGCGATGCACCGCGCGGCCCCGCCAGCAACTGGCGCTGGCGCACCAGCCAGTCGCGGTAGCGCCCTGTCTGCGACGCCATCGGCGGACTGGCCGGGTCGTTGACGCGCAGCGCATCGCAGGTCGCAAAGATCTGGTCGCAAACCGTTTCGAAGCCGAGGTAGTCGCCGGCGATATGGTGCATGCCGGCACACATCCACGTGCGCTCGCTGCCGTCGGCCTGACGCGACACCAGGAAGCGGAAGCGGCAGACCTGGCCGGCATCGGGGTCGAACGGCTCGTCCGCTTCGCGCTCGAACCAGGCCAGCAGGTCGGGCTCGGCAATACCGTCGACGCGCGTCAGCGAGACCTCTGCTGCAAAGCCGGCCGGCCGTGCCATCACGATCTCGCCGTCCTCTTCCAGGCAGGCACTGTGCAGCGCCTCGTGGCAGTCCACCACATGGCGCACGGCCTGCTCCAGCAGGTCGAAGCGCAGCCCCGGCGCCAGCTCGATCGCGAACACCATGTTGTACGCGGCGCTGTGCGGATGGCGGCGATGGAAGGCCAGCAAGGCCAGTTGCCCGGGCCCGGCGGGATAGCGGTCGAAGTAGCCGGGATGCGCGGCCAGCCAGGCATCGGCCTCGGCCGCGCGCGTGGCGAGCAGCGTGGCCGCGGCGTCCAGCGCCCCGGGGCTGGCGGCGCTGCCCTCGGCCACGCGCCAGCGCCCGTCCTGCAGGCGCAGGCGCACGCCTTCAGCGCGCAGGGTTCGCATCAGGGCACCGGTTTCGGCCGGCAGGGAAGCGGCGTGCTGCAAGGAAGCTACGGAAGACGACATGGCGAAAACGTTGGAGATGACAAAGCCCTGGCCCGCAGGAGCGGCCAGTGGGCGTCAGGACGGCGGCGGGATCAGCCCAGGCCGGGCGGCGCGGGCTCGGCCATGGCGACAATCACGCGGCGCGGGCCGCTGAAGGTGCCGCGCCCATGAGCGGCCAGCATGTTGTCGAGCATCAGCACGTCGCCCTGCTGCCAGGGAAAGCGCACGGTGCAGTCGTCGAGCGTGGCACGGATCGAAGCGAGGGCGTCGTCTTCCAGCGGCGCGCCGTCGCCGTAGACGACATTGCGCGGCAGTTCGTCGACGCTGCCGACCACGGCCAGCAAGGCCTCGCGCACGTGGGGCGCGAGCCCCGAGACATGGAACAGGTGGGCCTGGTTGAACCACACCATCTCACCGGTCACCGGATGCCGCGCGACGGCCTGGCATAGCTGGCGCGTGCGCAGCTCGCCGTCGGCCTTCCATTCGAAATCGATCTGCTGGGCGCGGCAGAAGCGCTCCACCTGCGCGCGGTCCTCGGTGTTGAAGGCGCGTTGCCAGCTCAGGTCGAGGCCATTGCCGTAGTTGCGCACGTACATCAGGCGGCGCGCGGCGAAGCGTTCGCGGATGGCGGGGTCCAGGCGCTGGTAGACCAGCCGGCTGTCGGCGATGGGCGTCTCGCCGCCCGCCTCGCTCGGCTGCACGCAATGGAACCAGATCTTCATCGGCCATTTCAGCGTGTACGACTGCTCGTTATGCAGCGGGATGACCTGGTGCGCCGGGTATTCGGTGGAGGTATAGACGCCCTCCTTCACCTGCGAGCGCGGCGTCGAGCCGAACTCGTAGCTCAGCAGCGGGTGGCCGAAGGCGCTGGCGAAGGCGCGGAAATCCGAGTCGTTGTCAAAACGAAAGCCGCGGAACAGCACGCCGCCGACGCGCGGCAACTGTTCCGTGGCGATCGCGGCCATGGCGCCGAACTGGCGGCGCCAGTCGGTGTCGCCGTCGGGCGTGACCACCAGCGGCAGCGCGCGGTGCGCAAACATCGGCGCGGTGCGCAGCGCGCCCGCCCTTGCTGTCGATGCGGTGGCAGCCGCGCCAGAGCCGGCGCGATGGTCCGCATGAAGGTCGGCGATGGTGCCGGTCGTGTCCAAATCCATATCCCTGTTGCCTCGCTGGGTTCGTTCGCGCTAGCCGCACGCGCCGGAAGGCGTTGCAGCGGGGCCTGAGGCGAGAGGGGCGCGGCCACGCGAACAATGTCTGCACATTGGATGGAAGGCGAGTCTACCGGAAATATTTACGAATGGAAATACAAATCATTATCATTTACGATGTTGTCCGCAGACTTTTCATTTCCGTCGCGGCGCCGGCTGCGGCGGCGTTTCACACAACCTGAAGGAGCACAGCCATGAGCTGGGATCATCCCGATACGCGTTTCCACGTCGTCCGCAACGATGAAGGCCAGTATTCGATCTGGCCCGACTACAAGCCCGTACCGGCAGGATGGGCAAGCGCGGGCTTCCAGGGCAGCCGCGACGCGTGCCTGGCCCATATCGAGACGGTCTGGACCGATATGCGTCCGCTGAGCCTGCAGCGCGCGCTGGCCGGCGCATGAGCTCCGCGCAGCCGATGCGCGATCCCTGGTACGCCGTGATGCCAGGCCGCTGCGGCCCGGCATCAGGCGATCGCGTGCGCCTCTACTGCCTGCCCTACGCCGGCGCCGGCCATACCGCGTATCACGGCTGGCGATCCGCGCTTCCCGCCGCGATCGAGCTGGCGCCGGTATGCCTGCCCGGGCGCGGCACGCGCACGGCCGAGCCGCATGGCGCATCGATCCACGAGCTGGCCACCGCGCTGGCCGCATCGATCGCGCGCGCGGCCCGTGCCGACGCGCCGCGCTTTGCGCTGTTCGGCCACAGCATGGGTGCGCTGCTCGGGTTCGAAACCGCGCGCGTGCTCGAGACCGTGTACGGCCTCTCCCCCGCCGCGCTGGTGGTGTCCGGTCGCGGCGCGCCCGCGCTGCCGTCGGCACGCCCGCCGTTCAGCAGCCTGCCGGACGGCGCCTTTGCCGACGTCATCGCCGCCATGGGCGGCATGCCGGCCGAGATCCGCGAAACGCCGGAAGCGCTCGCCTTCTTCCTGCCCGTGCTGCGCGCCGATATCGCGTTGTGCGAGGCGTGGCACTATCGTCCTGGCCCGCGCCTGGGCTGTCCGATCACCGTGCTCGGCGGCAGGGACGACGTCCACGCCCCGCCCGCGATGCTGGCGGCGTGGCGCGACGAGACCCTGCACGACTGCGATCACCGGCTGTTTGCGGGCGGGCATTTTTTCCTGCACGAGGCGGCGCAGGACGTGCTGGACGCCGTCACCGAAGCCGTACTCGGTTGCGCGATGCGCACCGCCAGAGACCACGGCCATGCGCACGCCTGACATGGCCGCGCTACCGCACGGCGAGATCCACGTCTGGCACGTGACGGTCGACGCCGCGGCCGACCTGTCCGCGTTGTCGGCGGACGAACGCACGCGCGCCGCAGCGTTCCGGCAACCCGCCGATCGCGCCCGCTTCAGCGCGGCACGCTCGGCCTTGCGCGCGATCCTGGGGCACTGCCTGGGCATGGCGCCCGACGCCGTGCCGCTGGTCGCCAACGCTTTCGGCAAGCCCACGCTCGGCAGCCTGGATACCGCGGCGCCCCCGCTGCAGTTCAACGTCAGCCACAGCGGCGCGCGCGCCGTGATCGCCTTGTCGCGCGAGCCGGTCGGGATCGACATCGAAGCCTGGCGTGCCGACATGGCGTGGGCCGCCTGGCACGACAGCGCGGCCGTGGCCTGCACCCCCGGCGAAATGCGCTGGCTGAGTGCGCTGGCGCAGCGCCAGCCGCAGGACGCCATGCTCGCTTTCCTGCGCCTGTGGACCGCCAAGGAGGCGTGCAGCAAGGCCGTCGGCACCGGTCTGTCGGCTTCGCCGCAGTCGGTGCGCGTGGCGCTACCGCCGTGCGCTGCCGGCGTGCCGCCGCTGGCGCGCGCCGAGGCCGACCTGCGCGTCTGGCATATCCACGATGCACGCGGCCTCTCCGATTGCGACACCCGCTACGTCGCAAGCCTCGCCACGCCGCTGCCAGCCGCGCGTGTGGTGCACCGGCAATACCGGCCGCGCGAACTGCCCCCGCGCGCGGCCAACCGATCCTGCCCGGCTCCCGTGCCGGGCCCTGCAGTCAACGTCCCTGTTCAACGCCCCCGCTCAACGCCCCGTTAGGAACGACACCATGACGCCTCCCTCGCTCGCCACGCACGCCCACGGCCAACCCGCGCCGTTCTCGGCTGGCGCCTTCGTCCGGCAAGCGCCGATCCGGCTCGACGACAACCCGTACCTGCAGCGCCAGTCCGCGCGCGAGTCCAACGCCCGCTCCTATCCGCGCCGCATCCCGCTGGCGCTGGAACAGGGTTATGGCGTGTACCTGCGCGACACCAGCGGCCAGCTCTTTATCGACTGCCTGGCCGGCGCCGGCACGCTGGCGCTCGGCCACAACCACCCGGCGGTGGTGCGCGCGCTGCGCGACACGCTCGACAGCGGCCTGCCGCTGCATACGCTGGACCTGGCCACCCCGGTCAAGGACCGCTTTGTCGACGACCTGTTCGGGCTGCTGCCGCCCGAGTTCGCCGCGCGCGCCCGCATCCAGTTCTGCGGCCCGACCGGCGCCGACGGCATCGAGGCGGCGCTCAAGCTGGCCAAGACCGCCACCGGCCGCCATACGGTGCTGAGCTTCGCCGGCGGCTACCACGGCATGACGCACGGCACGCTGGCGCTGATGGGCAACCTCGGCCCCAAGGCGCCGCTGGGCGCGCTCGGCGGCAGCGTGCAGTTCCTGCCCTACCCGTACGACTACCGCTGCCCGTTCGGCCTGCGCGGCGACGCCGGCATCGACGCGGGCCTGCGCTATATCGAGCAGATGCTGGCCGACCCGGAATCCGGCGTGCTGCCGCCGGCGGCGGTGGTGGTGGAAGCGGTACAGGGCGAAGGCGGCGTGATCCCCGCGCCCGCGCGCTGGCTGCGCGAACTGCGCCGCATCACCCGCGAGCACGGCATCGCGCTGGTGCTCGATGAAGTCCAGACCGGGCTGGGCCGCACCGGACGCATGTTCGCGTTCGAGCATGCCGGCATCGTGCCGGACGTGCTGGTACTGTCCAAGGCGATTGGCGGCGGCTTGCCGATGTCGGTGGTGATCTACGACAGCGCACTCGACGCGTGGCAGCCGGGCGCGCACGCCGGCACCTTCCGCGGCAACCAGCTGGCGATGGCGGCGGGCTCCGCCACCATCCGCACCCTGGTCGCGCAGGGCATCGTCGCCCATGCCGAGACCATGGGCCAGCGCCTGGCCACGCGGCTGCGGCAGTTGCATACCGCGTGCCCCGCGATCGGCGAAGTGCGCGGGCGCGGCCTGATGATCGGGGTGGAACTGATCGACGAACGTGCCGAGCCCGATGCGGTGGGCGCCTACCCCGCCGACGGCACCTTCGCGCGCACGGTGCAACGCGAATGCCTGCAGCGCGGGCTGATCGTCGAGCTGGGCGGCCGCCACGGCGCGACCGTACGCTTCCTGCCGCCGCTGGTCATCGGCGAGGCCGAGATCGACCTGGTGGCCGAGTTGTTCGGCGAGGCGGTCGGCGCGGCGTACAAGCAATGCCGCTGAGCGCTTGCGCGCCATTGCGCGGTGGCCGGCGTCGCGGCCACCGCGGGGGCGGGTTCAGGATGGCTCGCCGCGCAGCGTCTCGCGCAGCCGGAACTTCTGGATCTTCCCGGCGGGCGTGGCCGGCAGCGCGTCCTGCACCACGAGCTTCTCGGGGATGTACTGCAGCGCCATCTTCTGCGCCTTGAGCCACTCCACCATCGCCGCCTGGTCGAACGGCTGGCCGGCGCGCGGCACAACGAAGGCGCAGGCGCGCTCGCCCAGGCGCTCGTCAGGGTAGGCGACGATGGCCACCTGCGAGACCGCGGGATGGCGGTACAGCAGGGTCTCGACCTCCAGCACGGGGATGTTCTCGCCGCCGCGGATGATCACGTCCTTGCTGCGCCCCGCGATGCGCAGGTAGCCGTTGGCATCGAGCCGCGCGAGATCGCCGGTGTCGAACCAGCCGTCGGCATCGGTGCCGTTGAGCTGCGGGCGCTTCAGGTAGCCGCCGAAGTTGGAACAGGCGCGCACCAGCAGGCGGCCGGTTTCGCCGGGCGGCACGTCGGCGTCGGTGCCGTCCACGATTCGGATTTCGACGCCTGGCAACGGGCACCCGTCGGTGGTCGAGGCGCGCTCGTCGCTGTCATCCGGCAGCGTAGTGGTGACCGCGCCGTTCTCCGTCATTCCCCAGGCCGAAACGATCTTCGCGCCGAGCGCCGTGCGCGCGCGCTCGACCAGCGCGCCGGGAATCGGCGCACCCGCGCACAGGAAGGTGCGCAGGCTGGGAACCGGCGTGCCGGACTCCGCCACCACGCGCGCCAGGTCGGTCAGGAACGGCGTCGAGCCCATGGTGAAGGTCACGCGCTCCTCGCGAATCAGCGCGGCGGCGCGCGCGGGGTCCCAGATGTCTTGCAGCACCGCATGCGCCCCCAGCACTACCGGCATCAGCAGTCCATACATGAAGCCGGTCTGGTGCGCCATCGGCGAGGCCATCAGCACCACATCGTCGCCGGAGAGGCGGAGCCGTTCGGCGTAGGCGACGATGTTGGAGAACAGCGTGTTGGCGCTATGCATCACGCCCTTGGGCTCGCCGGTGGTGCCGGAGGTGTAGATAAGCTGGGTGACGTCGTCCGGGCCGGGGCGGCTGCGCAGCAGGATGTTGGCGGCATCTGGCTCATCTTCCCAGGCGGGAACGCTAAGCAGTGCTTCGAAGCTGTCCGCGCCGTCGCCGCCGGCAACGACGATGTGGCGCAACGCCGGCAATGCCTCGCGCAGACCCTGCAGCATCTGCGCATGACCAAAGCCGCGGAACACCTGCGGCACCACCGCCACCTTGCATTGCGCATGCGCCAGCATGAACGACAGCTCGCGCTCGCGGAAGATCGGCATCAGCGGGTTGAGCACCGCGCCCAGCCGCGCGCAGGCAAGATACAGCACGGTCAGGTGCCAGCCGTTGGGGAGCTGGCAGGACACCACGTCCTGCGCGCCGATGCCTAGGCGGCTGAGCCCGACCGCCACCCGGTCGGCCATCTGGGCCAGTTCGCGCCAGGTGAAGCGTGTCACGCTGCCGCTGTCGATGCTCACCGCCGTCAGCGCGGGGGCGTCGGGCCGGTCGCGCACGCAGGCGGTCAGGTAGTCGTTGACGGTGCGGTCGTGCCAGTGCCCGGCGGCAATGCTGGCGGCACGGCGCGGCGCGATCAGTACGGCGTCGAAATCCATGGGTGTCTCCTCTTTATCGGATGGCGCGGTCGGTCGTGGCGCCGCGTCAGGCCGGTACCGCTTCGCGCCCCGCGCGCGTGCGGGCGATGATGGTCTTCATGATCTGGGCCGTGCCGTCGCCGATCTGGAAGCCGAGCACGTCGCGCAGGCGCTGCTCCATCACGCCACGGTCATAGCCGCCGTGGCCGAACGACAGCAGGCACTGGTGTACCACGTCGTACGCAAGCTTGGGCGCCCACCACTTGCACATCGCCGCCTCGGCGGTATGCGGCAGGCCATGGTCCTTGAGCCACAGCGTTTGCAGGCACAGCAGGCGCGCGCCCTGCACCTGGGTCTCGAAATCGGCCAGCGGATGGGACACGCCCTGGAAGGCCGACAGCGGCTTGCCGAAGGCCTGGCGCTCGGCCACGTAGGCCCAGGTCTCGTCCAGCGCGGCCTGTGCCACCGCCAGCACCTGCAGGCCGATCAGCGCGCGCGAGAAGTCGAAGCCCTGCATCACCTGCACGAACCCTTCTCCTTCGTTGCCGAGCAGATGGCTGGCCGGCACGCGCACGTTCTCGAAAAAGATCGAGCCGCGGCCAATGGCGCGCTGGCCGTGGCAGTCGAAGCGGTTGCGCGTGATCCCCGGCAGGTCCATCGGCACCAGCAGGGCCGATACTCCGCGTGCGCCGGACTCGACGGTACCGCTGCGGGCGAAGACCACCGCGGCATCGGCCTGGTCGGAGGCGGAGATCGAGGTCTTCTCGCCGTTGAGCACGTAGACGTCGCCATCGCGCTCCATGCGCAGGCGCAAGCTGGCCGCATCGGAGCCGCCGCGCGGCTCGGTCAGTGCGATCGCCAGCAGCGCCTCGCCGCGCGTCAGGCGCTGCAGCCACGGCGCGGCGATTTCCGGCCGCGCGTGCTGCGCCAGGATCTGGCCATTGAGGGAAGCTAGTAAGTTGATGTACGACAGGCTCAGGTCCGCACGCGCCACGGCTTCATGGATCACGCCAGCCGCCAGCGAGCCCATGCCCTGCCCGCCATACGCCTCGGGCAATTCGGGCGCGATAAAGCCCATCTCGCCCATTTCGCGCATCAGCGCGCGGTCCAGCACGCGGGTCTGGTCGCGCTCCAGGTAGCCGGGCGCCACGCGCGCATCGGCAAAGCGGCGGGCGTGCTCCGCCAGTGCCGTCAGGTCTTCGTCAAGATAGGGATTCATGTTGGTCTCCGCTCGATGGGACTGGGACGGCAAGGCTTACTTGGCGTACTTGCGGAACTCGGGCTTGCGCTTTTCCTGGAAGGCGCGCACGCCCTCGCGCGATTCCTCGGTGTCGTAATAGAGCTTGAGCGCGTACATGCCCATGCCGGCGATGCCGCTCTGGTGCGCGGTATCCATATTGAAGGAGCGCTTGGCGATGGCGATCGCGGTGGGGCTCTTTTCCATGATCTCGTCGCACCACTTCTGCACCTCGGCATCGAGCTGCTCGTGCGGCACCACCGCATTGACCAGCCCCATCGCCAGCGCTTCCGCGGCCGGATAGCGGCGGCACATGTACCAGATCTCGCGCGCCTTCTTCTCGCCCACCACGCGCGCCAGGAAGGCAGTGCCGTAGCCCGGGTCGACCGAGCCGACCTTCGGCCCGACCTGCCCGAACACGGCCTTCTCCGACGCGATGGTGAAATCGCAGATCGTGCACAGCACGTTGCCACCGCCGACGGCATAGCCCTGCACGCGTGCGATCACCGGCTTGGGCACGTCGCGGATGGCGTTGTGCAGTTCTTCCATCGGCAGGCCGATGGTGCCGCGGCCGTCGTACTGGCCCTCGTGCGCGGACTGGTCGCCGCCGGTGCAGAAGGCCTTCTCGCCGGCACCGGCCAGCACGATGGCGCCGATCTCGCGGTCATAGCCGGCGCGGTTGATGGCGTGGATCAGCTCGTCGCAGGTGCGGCCGCGGAAGGCGTTCATCTTTTCCGGGCGGTTGATGATGATCCAGGCGGCGCCGTTGCGCACTTCGTACAGGATGTCTTCGTATTGCATGGTGATCTCCGTGATCTGGTTGTGTGGTGGGTTCAGCCGTTCATGGTCAGGCCGCCCGACACGCTCAGCACCTGGCCGGTGATAAAGGCAGCGTCGTCGCCGGCAAAGAACAGCACCGCGCCGGGCAGGTCGTCGGGCTGGCCGATGCGGCCCAGCGGGATCGAGCGGGTAAAGGCTTCCACCAGCTTCTCGGGGTTGCCCGCGCCCTGCTTGTAGTCTTCGAACAGCGCGGTCTCGGTCGGCCCAGGGCACACCACGTTGACGGTGATGCCGTGGCGCGCATGCTCGCGCGCGATGGTCTTGGAGAATGACACCAGCCCGCCCTTGCACGCGGCATAGACCGCTTCGCCGGACGAGCCCACGCGCGCGGCGTCGGAGGCGATATTGACGATGCGCCCGCGCTTGCGCTCGACCATGCCGGGCAGCACCGCGTGGTGCATGTGCAGCGCGCCGGTCAGGTTGATGGCGATCAGCCGTTCCCATTGCGCGGGCTCGGTCTTGATAAAGGGACGGAACACATCCCAGCCGGCGTTGTTGACCAGTACATCCACCGGGCCCAGTTCCCGCTCCACCGCGGCGACCGCGGCATCGACGCTGGCGCGGTCGGTGATATCGCAACGCATTGCCAGCGCGCGACCGCCGGCCTCGCGGATCTGCGCGGCCACGCGTTCGCCCGCTTCCGGGTTCAGGTCGAGCACGCCGACCGCCGCTCCCGCCCGCGCAAAGCGCAAACAGGTTGCGCTGCCGATGCCGCCACCACCACCGGTCACGATGACCGTCTTGTCTTCGAGTCCTTGCACAGCGTTCTCCTTTCAGGGTTACGGTGCTATCGTGCCGGGCGATGCCGCCGACACCTGCGCCGCGAATTAGGTAAATATATTTACCTATAATAGGAGGCAGCCGCAGTCCGCGCAAGGCGCCAACCCGATGGAAACGACTATGGTTAACCCCGACACGGGAGGAGAACTCCCGACAAATGCACGCATGGAACTGGCCAACCGGCTGTTCTTCCGGCTCTACCAATGCGCAAACATGTTGCATAAAACGGGCTCGCGGGCGGTCGAGGCGGAAGGCCTGACCACGCAGCAATGGGCCGTGCTGGGCGCGCTGTCGCGCCCGGAGGCGGCCGACGGCATGAGCGTGGGCGACCTGGCCCGCTATCTGATGGTGAGCCGGCAGAACCTGTCGGGGCTGGTCAGCCGTATGGAACGCGACGGCCACATAACGCTGGCGCCGGACGGGCGCGACCGCCGCTCGCGGCTGGTGCGAATGAGCGAGCCGGGCCGCGAGGTCTGGCTGCACCAGGCGCAGCCCAAGATCCGCGACTACTACGAGCGGGCGCTCGACGGTTTTTCGACCAACGACCTGACCCACACGCTGCACTACTTGCTTAAGCTGCTGGACAACATGCGGGCGCTCGACACGCCTGAGGGCGCAGACGTCGGCGACCCGTCGGACTGACCGTTAGCTGTATCGCACCTGAAACACACCGGCCCGCTGCCCAACCACGCGGCGCGGCCGTTGCCCGCATTGCGGCCTGCCACGCCGACTGGCGCGCAATATGCGTCGGTACGAAGTTGCTCAGATATCCGGGTGCATGCCCGGCGAGGCGCCATGCATTTCACGCCTTGCCCGCGGCGGCCACCACGCCGGCCACGGTGCCGGCCGCCCGCCCTTGCTCCGAAGCCCTGAACCACTGCCCCGGCCGATTGCGGCGATTCGCGCCGTGCGTACGGCCGGGACGGCGTTCGATCCATCCAGACAGGAGATCCCGCCATGACCCGTTACATCGTGCTAGCCAGCTTCACCGACCAGGGCATCCGCGCCGTCAAGGACACCACCAAGCGCGCCGCCGCCGTGCGCGAGATGGGCGCGCGCTTCGGCGTGGAGATGAAGGACATCTACTGGACGCTGGGCGAATACGACATCGTGCTCACCGTCGAGGCGCCGGACGACGCCAGCATGACCGCCTTCGGGCTGGCCGTTGGCTCACTGGGGAACGTGCGCACGGAGACCCTGCGCGCCTTCAATGCCGACGAGATGCAGGCCATCCTCGGCAAGATGTCCTGATCCGCCTCAAGAACGAAAAACGCCCGCCGGGGCCAACCCGGGGGGCGTCGTTGCCTGCGGCAGCCTGCGCGACGCCTCAGAAGCCTTCCAGCACCAGCTTGCCGATAGTGCGCCCGCCCTCCAGCATGGCGTGAGCGCGCCGCAGGTTCTCGGCACTGATGCGGCCCAGGTTCTCGCCCAGTGTGGTCTGCAGCCGGCCGGCATCGACCAGCCTCGCCACCTCGTTGAGCAGCCGGTGCTGCGCGATCATGTCCGGCGTGCCGAACATTGCGCGCGTGAACATGAATTCCCATACGAAGGTCGCGCTCTTGCTCTTGAGCAGTTCCACCGGCAGCGGCCGCGCGTTTTCGACGATCGTGCAGATCTTGCCCTGTGGCGCGACCAGCTCGGCCATCGCCGGGAAATGGCCGTCGGTGTCGTTGAAGCAGAGGATGTAGTCGACCCCGGCAAACCCCAACGCCTTCAACTGCGCCGGCAGATCGCCGCGATGATCCACGGTATGGTCGGCGCCCAGCTTGCGGCACCATTCCTGCGACTCCGGCCGCGATGCCGTTGCGATCACGGTCAGCCCGGCCAGCACCTTGGCCAGCTGGATGCCGATCGAGCCCACGCCGCCGGCGCCGCCGATGATCAGCACCGAACGGCCGGCGTGGTCGCCCTTGGGCGAAATGCCCAGGCGATCGAACAGCGCCTCCCAGGCGGTGATCGCCGTCAGCGGCAGCGCCGCCGCATTGGCAAAATCGAGCGAGGCGGGCTTGTGGCCGACGATGCGTTCGTCGACCAGGTGATATTCGGCATTGGTGCCGGGCCGGGTGATGCTGCCGGCGTAATAGACGGGATCGCCGACCTTGAACAGCGTCACGCCGGGCCCGACGGCGGCCACCGTGCCGGCTGCGTCCCAGCCCAGCACGCGCGGCGCGGGTTCGACCTGCGGCTTGGGCGCGCGCACCTTGGTGTCGACCGGGTTGACGGCGATGGCTTCGATCTTGACCAGCAGGTCGTGGCCGGTGGGGGTGGGCTTGTCGATCTCGACCTCCTGCAGGGAGCGCGGGTCGGAGATGGGCAGGTATTGGGTCAGGCCTATGGCTTTCATGGCGGGGCTCCGGTTGTGTCGGGAATGGACTCAAGCGTAGCCCGTCTGGATTAATTTGATTAGCCGGAAACTATGACAATCAATTTCCCGGAAATCAGGAAAATCGGCGCCATTGAAAAAGGGCCGCCTGCGCCACCGGCGCAGAACGGCCCTGCTGTTTGTCGCGGCAACTGCTATACGGCCAGGATCTGCCCCCCGCCGTAGCTCGACTGCACCGGCGCCTCGCCACCCAGCTTCATGCTTATCGCACAGTACTTGAACTCCGGAATCTTTCCGAACGGATCCAGCGCCGAGTTGGTCAGCTTGTTGATCGCCGCCTCGTAGTAGCAGAACGGCACGAACACCGCCCCACGCGGCGTGCCGGCATCGGCCCGTGCATAGAGCACGACCTCGCCGCGCCGCGACGACAGCGTGACCACGTCGCCCGGCTTGCCGCCCAGCGCATCCAGGTCCAGCGGATGCACCAGCGCCACCGGGTCCGGCTCGATCGCATCCAGCACCCCGGCGCGCCGCGTCATGCTGCCGGTATGCCAGTGCTCGAGCTGGCGGCCCGTGATCAGCACCATCGGGTAGTCGCCATCGGGCCGCTCGGCCGCGGGGATGATATCGGCCGGCACGAAGCGCCCGCGCCCGCTGGCGGTCGGGAAGCTGTCGGTGAAGATCACCGGCTCGCCGGGGTCGCCCTCTTCCTTGCACGGGTAGGTCACGGCGTGCTCGCGCTCGAGCCGCTCCCAGGTCACGCCGCCGATGCTGGGCATGGCATGGCGCATCTCGTCGAACACGTCCGCCACGCTGTCGTAATGCCAGTCGAGGCCGAACTGCGCCGCCATCTGCTGGATGATCCACAGGTCCTGGCGCGCCTGTCCCGGCGGGTTGAGCGCCTGGCGGCCGAGCTGCACGGTGCGATCGGTGTTGGTGAAGGTGCCGGTTTTCTCCGGGAAGGCCGAGGCCGGCAGCACCACGTCGGCCAGGTAGGCGGTCTCGGTCAGGAAGATGTCCTGCACCACCAGGTGGTCGAGCGAGGCCAGCGCGTCGCGCGCGTGCTCGGCATCAGGGTCGGACATTGCCGGGTTCTCGCCCATGATGTACATGCCCCGCACCTCGCCGCGCTCGATCGCCTGCATCACCTCGACCACGGTCAGGCCCGGCTGGCGGTCCAGCGGCATGCCCCACAGCGCCTCGAAGCTTTCGATCGCGGACGGGTCGTCCACCCGGCGGTAGTCCGGATACATCATCGGGATCAGGCCGGCGTCGGACGCGCCCTGCACATTGTTCTGCCCGCGCAGCGGATGCAGTCCGGTGCCGGGGCGGCCGATCTGGCCGGTCATCAGCGCCAGCGCGATCAGGCAGCGCGCGTTGTCGGTGCCGTGCACGTGCTGCGACACGCCCATGCCCCACAGGATCATCGACGCCTTCGAGGTCGCATAGAGCCGCGCGACTTCACGGATGGTCTCGGCCTCGATGCCGCACACCGGCGCCATCAGTTCGGGGCTGTACGCCGCCACGTTGCGCTGCAGCTCGTCGAAGCCGATAGTGCGCTCGTCGATGAAGTCCTTGTCCACCAGGCCCTCGGCGACGATCACATGCATGATCGCGTTGAGCAGCGCCACGTCCGCATCGGGCTTGAACTGCAGGAAGCGATGCGCAAAGCGCGCCAGGTCGGAGCGGCGCGGATCGGCCACGATCAGCTTGGTGCCGTTCTTCACCGCGTTCTTGATCCAGCTCGCCGCCACCGGGTGGTTCACGGTCGGGTTGGCGCCGATCACGATCACGACCTCGGCCTTGTCGACATCCATCACCGGATTCGAGACCGCACCCGAGCCGATGCCCTCCAGCAGCGCCGCCACCGACGAGGCATGGCACAGCCGCGTGCAGTGGTCGACGTTGTTGCTGCCGAACCCGGTGCGCACCAGTTTCTGGAACAGATAGGCCTCTTCATTGCTGCCCTTGGCCGACCCAAACCCTGCCAGCGCGCGCTTGCCGTGCGTATCGCGGATCTGTGCGAGCTTGCCGCCGGCCAGCGCCAGCGCCTCTTCCCACGTGGCTTCGCGGAACACGTCCATCACGTGGTCCGGGTCCATGACGAAATCGCCGCGCTTGGGCACGCCTTCGCGGCGCACCAGCGGCACCGTCAGCCGCTGCGGGTGCTGTACGTAGTCGAAGCCGTAGCGGCCTTTCACGCACAGCCGCTGGTGGTTGGCCGGGCCGTCGCGCCCTTCCACGAACAGGATGCGGTTGTCCTTGACGTTGTAGGTCAGCTGGCAGCCCACGCCGCAATACGGGCAGACCGAGTCCACCTGCTTGTCGGGCACCGCCAGCGCCGCGTCGCGCGCGGGCATCAGCGCGCCGGTCGGGCACGCCTGCACGCATTCGCCGCAGGCCACGCAGGTGGAGGCGCCCATCGGGTCGTCCATGTCGAACACGATGCGGGCTTCGTCGCCGCGCAGCGCCAGGCCGATCACGTCGTTGACCTGCTCGTCGCGGCAGGCGCGCAGGCAGCGGGTGCACTGGATGCAGACATCCAGGTTGACGGCAATGGCCGGGTGCGACAGGTCCGCCGCCACGCGTTCGCGCGGGGCAAAGCGGGGCTTGCCGATTTCCAGCTTCGCGGCCCACTGGTCAAGCTCGTTGTTGCGGGTGTATTCGGTCTCCGGCATGTCCGACTGCAGCAGCTCCAGCACGGTGCGCTGCGCACGGAGGGCGCGCTCGGACTCGGTCTGTACCTGCATCCCTTCGGCGGGATAGCGGCAGCAGGACGGGGCCAACACGCGCTCGCCCTTGATTTCGACCATGCAGGCGCGGCAGTTGCCGGCGGGTTCGAGGCCGTCCTTGTAGCACAGGTGCGGGACATCGAAGCCTTCGCGCTGGGCCACCTTGAGCAGGCTCTCGCCGGGCTGCGCGGATACGTCGCGGCCATTGAGCGTGAAGGTGACGGCTGGCTCGGCGGATTCGACAAGCGCGCGTTCGGCGCGGGTTAGTGCATTCATGTCAGTCTCTCAGGCCAGTTCGTGCGGGAAGTACTTGATCACGCAGTCGACTGGATTTGGCGCGGCTTGCCCCAGCCCGCAGATCGATGCATCGCGCATCACCGCGGACAGGTCATCCAGCGCCGACAGGTCCCACTTCGGCTGGCGGATCAGGTCGAGCGCCTTGGCGGTGCCGGTGCGGCACGGTGTGCATTGCCCGCAGGACTCGTGCTTGAAGAAGTGCATCAGGTTGCGCGCTGCCTGCGTGGCGCTGTCCTGGTCGGACAGGATCACCACCGCGGCCGAGCCGATAAAGCAGCCGTAGGGCTGCAGCGTGTCGAAGTCCAGCGGGATATTGCCCATCGATGCCGGCAGGATGCCGCCCGACGCGCCGCCCGGCAGATAGCCATAGAACGCGTGGCCATCGAGCATGCCGCCGCAGTACTCGTCGATCAGTTCGCCCACGGTGATGCCCGCTGGCGCCAGGTGTACGCCAGGCCGTTTCACACGGCCGGAGACCGAGAACGAACGCAGCCCCTTGCGCCCGTTGCGCCCCTGCGAGGCAAACCACTCGGCGCCCTTCTCGATGATGTCGCGCACCCAGTACAGGGTCTCGAAGTTGTGCTCCAGCGTGGGCCGGCCGAACAGGCCCACCTGCGCCACATACGGCGGGCGCAGCCGTGGCATGCCGCGCTTGCCTTCGATCGACTCGATCATGGCCGATTCTTCGCCGCAGATATAGGCGCCCGCGCCGCGGCGCAGCTCGATGATTGGCAGGCCGGGGATTGGCGGATGTTCGTGCAACCGGCGCAGTTCTTCGGCCAGCAGCGCGCGGCAGCCGGCGTATTCGTCGCGCAGGTAGATATAGATCGCTGACACGTTGACCACGGTCGCGGCGATCAGCATACCTTCCAGGAAACGGTGCGGATCGCGCTCCAGGTAGACGCGGTCCTTGAAGGTGCCGGGCTCGCCCTCGTCGATATTGACGGCCATCAGCCGGGGCGCGGGCTCGTTCTGCACGATGCGCCATTTGCGCCCGGTCGGGAAGCCCGCGCCGCCCAGGCCGCGCAGGCCGGAGTCCTCCATCGTGCAGAGCACGGCGGCAGGGTCCAGGTCGCCGGCGGCGAGCGACTTCAGCAAGGCATAGCCGCCGCCTTCGCGATAGGCGTCGTAGTCGATATAGGGTTCGGGCTCGTGGCGCACGGCCCTGGCCTGCACCGCTGCCTCGATCGTTTCAGCGGTCGCGCCATCGACCGGATGCTGGCCGACCAGCGCCGCGGGCGCCTTCTCGCAACGGCCGATGCACGGTGCCGCGACGACGCGCACTTCGGTGCCCAGCAGCGCCGGCAGCTTGTCGATCAGCGCCTGCGCACCCGCCAGTTCGCAGGCGATGCCTTCGCACACGCGCACGGTCAGCGCGGGTGGCGGCGCGATCTCGCCGTCGGCGTCCTCGCGCACCACGTCGAAGTGATGGTAGAAGGTCGCGACCTCGTACACCTCCGTCATCGACAGGCGCAGTTCGCTGGCCAGCGCCACCAGGTGCGGCATCGCGAGCTGGCCGTAGCGGTCGTTGATGCAGTGCAGGTGTTCGATCAGCAGGTCGCGCCGGCGGGGCATGTCGCCCAGCGCCACGCGCACTTCGGCCAGCGCGGCCGGGTCGACCTGCCGGCCCTTGGGCTGGCGGCGCTTGCGCTGCCGGCCGAGTCCTGTCGCCTCGAGGGGGATGACAACCTGGTTCATGGCGGTGCCTGGATTCTCTTTGTGGGGTTCGGATGCGCAATCAGGAGGCGCCCGGCGGGCGGCTCTCCTGTCGTGCTTTGTTGTTGTCATATTGTGCTACCGGGCGAGGCCGCTGTGCAGGCATCGCAGCCGCCACACCCGGGTGATGCCGGCGCCGGGGCGCCGTACTGCTTTCTTCATCAGGTCAGGTCTTCCGGCACGGCGCGGTAGCCCATCGGCGCCGAGGTATTGGCATGCACATATTTGCGGGCATGGGCTTCGCGCATCGGCTTGAGCACGAACAACGCCAGGATCGCGGACAGTGCCGCCATGGCGGAGGCGAGCATGAACACCGCATGCCAGTCGCCGGTGGCGGCCGTGATCACGCTGGAGAACGGCACCAGCAGCGCGGCCGTGCCCTTGGCGGTGTACAGCAGGCCGGCGTTGGTGGCGGCGAACTTCGGACCGAAGGTATCGCCGCAGGTAGCCGGGAACAGGCTGTAGATCTCACCCCAGGCAAAGAACACCACGCCCGTCAGGACCACGAAGGCAACCGGGTTGTGGCCGTACTTGGACAGCAGCAGGATACCTACGGCCTCTACCGCGAAGGCGAAGAACATGGTGCGCTCGCGGCCGATATGGTCCGAGATCCAGCCGAAGAACGGTCGGGTCAGGCCGTTGAGCACGCGGTCGATGGTCAGCGCGAAGGTCAGCGCGGGCAGCGTCAGGCCGAGGATCGACACCGGCGAATCGTGCAGGCCGAAGTCCTTGGCGATCGGGCCGAGCTGCGCGGTGGCCATCAGGCCGCCGGCGGCCATCATCACGAACATGCCGTACATGATCCAGAAGATCGGCGACTTCAGTACCTGGCGCGGCGTGGCGTTGTAGGTCGCGGCAGCCTTCAGCGTCGACTTGACCTCGCTCAGGATCTTGGCCGACGGCGGGTACAGGGCCATGCCCAGCAGGAACACGATCAGGCCCTGGCCGAGGCCGAACCACAGGAACGTGGCTTCATAGCCCGAGGACTTGATCATGTTGGCGATGGGCACCACCGTCATCGCGGAGCCCGCGCCGAAGCCCGCCGCGGTAATCCCCGCCGCCAGCCCCCGGCGATTCGGGAACCACTTGAGCGCGTTGCCCACGCAGGTGCCATACACGGCGCCGGCACCGATACCGCCGATGGCCGCCGCGAAGTACAGCATCGGCAGCGACGACGCCACCGAGTTCAGGGCCCACGCAATCGCGCACAGCAGGCCGCCGCCCACTACCACCGGGCGCGGGCCATACTTGTCGACCAGGTAGCCCTCGATCGGCACCAGCCAGGTTTCAGTAACAACGAAGATGGTGAAGGCCACCTGGATCGCCGTACGGCCCCAGTGGTACTTGTCATCAATCGGGTTGACGAACAGCGTCCAGCCATACTGCATGTTAGCGATCATCGCCATGCAGATCACGCCGAAGGCTAATTGCACCCACGGCGACGCAAAGCGCGACGTGGACTCCCTCTGCTGCAGTTCCATTGATGTCTCCTGTTAGCGGCATGCCGCCAAGGTGGAAGGTTGGGCGCCTTGTGACGCCTCTTGCGTGACTCTCGGTCTCGAACAGCTTAGCCGTTCTAGTGCTATACGGTATGTGATATATCAACCAAGTCAAGCGACTTCTCTGCGGCCCTGCAGCATGAGGTGGCCGTGATCGACGCCTTTCTGGCCGATGCTGCAGTGCGACTGGTGCGCACGCTGCATCAATAACGCATCCGAAAGCATCAAGAGTTCTTTGGAAATCAAGCAGTTGCCATGTGCCGGCGCATCAATTCGCTGGCGCATGGCAGCATCCAGAATGCCGGGGATCGGGCCTCGCGAAAATCGGGGAAAAGGCCAGTTCGGGAAAGTCCCTAGTTCAATACAATCAATACATGAAACGCATGGATGGCGCCGGAATCATGCGGAAAATGCCTGGGGAGGAAGCGGGCTGGCCCGGCAGAGAGGCTGCCAGAGCGCGCGGAAGGAACGCCTGCGGGCGTCATGTAGCGGGACTGCCTGCAGCGAGCTTAAGGGGGGATGGCGGCCGCTGGTTCGCGAGGAACCCTGCCCTGCCTGCCGGCTTGTGCGGCAACCAGGGAAATCGCACCGTGGGTACTGCTACAAGGGGTGCCGGCCGCTACAGCCCTTGCGTGGGTTTGCCGCCAGGCAGGAACGGTGCGCGTCCTGCGTGCCTGCGCGGCCGCGGTTTTAGCCGTTTGACGCCCGCGGGCGCACGGCCTTGCCGGCGTGCATCAAGCGTATGCCAGTTCGCCGGCTGCGGGCACGATGCGGGACTGGCGGGCACGGCCCACGCCATTGCTTTCCTGGTTCGAACCCAGGCCGGCAAAGCGACCGTGCTCCTGCGCGGTCGCCAGTACCTCCATCGGCAAGCGGGTTGCCAGCATGATGGTCATGCTGACGCCGCCAGCGATAAGAACCAGGCCAAGGACGAAGAGAAGAGCGACTTCCATTTGAAAACTCCAGTAGCGTTGTGATCAGGAGTTTTCATTATATGGTGCGCTGCAGTATGTGTAAATATCCTGTATGTAATATATCAGTAGAATTTTTGCACTAATCCAACAGATTCATGCGGATGGTCAGCGTCGATCACACCAAGGTGTTTTCACGGCGCGCCGGGGGTGACTCCTTGTACTCCAGGCCGCGCAAGGCGTCCCAGATCGCCGCCGCATTAGGCTTCAGCGATCGGCTCTTGCGGCGCACAAGCATGACGGTCGAGGTCACCTGCGGCCTGAGCGGCCGCATTACCGCGGCCGGGTTCATGCCCGCCGCCTGCGCGCGCGACGGCACCACGCCGATCCCCAGCCCCAGCGCCACCATGCTGAATACCGCGGCAAAGTGCCCGAGCAACTGCAGCGAGCCCGCGCGCACGTGGTAGTTGCTGAACGCCTTCTCCACCGCCGGCTGCACGCCGCACTGCTGGTCCAGTGTCAGCAAGTTGGCGTCGCTCAGGTCGCCCCACCCTACCGAGTCACGCAATGCCAGCGGATGCTGGGCAGGCAGCACAGCGTGATAGGGGTCGATGCACAGCGGTTCGCAATAGAGGTCGTCGCCCGCCCTGGGGTCGGTGGAGATGCCGAAATCCACCTCGCCGCTGCGCACGCTTTGCAGTACCGATTCCTGCGAGCGGTCCTTCAGGTGGATGGCAATCGCGGGCCACGCCTGCCGGCAGCCGGCCAGCCACGCGGGCAGCGACATCGAGCTGAGCACCGGATCCGAGGCGATCTGCACCAGGCCCTGGCACGGACGGCTGGCGCTCTGGCTGTCGCGTAGGGTCTGCTCCACTTCCTCGATCAGGTGGCAGATGCGCTGCGACAGGTGCTGGCCGGCGTCGGTCAGTTCCACCTGGCGTGTGGTGCGATCGAACAGGCGCTGGTCGATCTCCTCTTCCAGCTCGCGCACGCTGCGGCTGACCGCGGACTGCGTCAGGCCCAGTTCAGCGGCCGCGCGCGTAAAGCTCTTGTGCCGCGCGACCGCGGCGAAGGCTTTCAGTTGTGGCAGCGAGATATTCATGACTGCGCTCCCTGGCGGGCACCGGCATCGCGGGTGCAAGGCGAGTCAGCAAGCCTGGCGTGGGGGGTGGCGAGGCATCGTGGTGCAAGCACCGTTCCGTTCAGTCCGGTCACGGCAGTCTCCTAGGTGGATCGTGGCTGTGTGCAGCCATCGTTTGGTGTCGGTCATTCTCGTGGCAGCGGCCGGCGCAAAGCGCAGGCCGGCATGCCGGGTCGATGCTGCCGGGGCGCGCTGGCTGCCTGGCTCGACGCGCGCCCCTTGTGAGGGTCCTCCTTGCTCCGTGTGCGGGCTAGTCTCCCTTGCTTTGCATGCCGGGCATGTAGGTGGCGCCGGACACGGCCTCGCCGTCGGCCTGGCCGGTGATGAAGCGCCTGCGCATCGGCGCCAGGAATACCTTGGCCGAGATCCCGGCCGCGATGGTCACCACCGCTGCCACCGTGAACACCGCTTCCCAGCCCCCTCGCGCCGACAGGATCGACGCCAGCGGCACCAGCATCGCCGCCGTGCCCTTGGCCGTATAAAGCGTGCCGGCATTCGACGCCGCGAACTTGCTGCCGAACGTATCCGCGCACAGCGCCGGGAAGATCGAGAAGATCTCGCCCCAGAACAGGAATGTCAGCGCCGCGAAGAACATGAACCAGTACGGGTTGTGGCCCAGCTCCATCAGCCCGAACAACGCCAGCCCCTCGCCGATGAAGATCACGAACATCGTGTTCTCGCGCCCGAACCGGTCGGACAGAAAGCCGCACAAGGGCCGCGTGAAGCCGTTGCACAGGTTGTCGATCGACAGGGTCATGGTCAGCAGCGGCAAGGTCATGCCGAGCATCGTCACCGGCATCGAGGCAAAGCCGTAGTCCTTGGCGATGGGGCCCAACTGCGCCGTGGCCATGATCCCGCCGGCGGCCACCGCGACGAAGCTCACATAGATCAGCCAGAACACCGGCGTCTTCACCATCTGGCCCGGCGAGTACTCCACCGAATTGGTCAGCACCGCCCTGGCCGCGACCAGGCCCTTCGGCGCCTTCGGCTTCACCAGCAGCAGCGCCAGCACGAAGATGCACACGCCCTGCAGGATGCCGAAGGTCAGGAACGCCTTCTCATAGCCCGAGCTCTGGATCATGTTGGCGATCGGGATCACCGTGATCGCCGCGCCGGCGCCAAAGCCCGCTGCCGTCAGCCCCGCCGCCAGCCCCCGCTTGTCCGGGAACCACTTCAGTGCGTTACCGACGCAGGTCCCATAGACGCCGCCAGCCCCGATGCCGGCTATCACAGCCGCCGCGTACAGCTCCGGCAGCGTCGTCGCATACGCATTCATCACCCACGCCAGCCCGGCGCAGATCGCACCGCCGGCGACCACCGGGCGCGGCCCGAACTTGTCGACCAGCCAGCCCTCCAGCGGCACCAGCCAGGTCTCGGTCACGATGAAAATGGAAAACGCCACCTGGATCGCGGACGCGCCCCAGTGATGCTTGGCGTCCATCGGTGATACAAAGAGGGTCCAGCCGTACTGCAGGTTGGCTACCAGCCCCATGCAAACCACCCCGATCGCGAGCTGTACCCAACGGTTCTGCAGGCCACGCCCGTTCACGTTGCCGTGACCGGGCGTGGCCGCTGCTTCATATTGCGCCATCTGTCTCTGTCTCCTTGTGCTTGTTTGCTGCGTCCCGGACGGGACACCCTCCCGGGCCTCTTCAGAACGGGCCCTTGGTCACGATGAGATCGGCGCCTGACATTGCGGCATGCAAATCTGACGATTGATGCTACTTGAATCTAAGATCAACACCGCATAAAGTTTTTTATCGTTTGTATTGACGATCGTTTATATATTGCACGGAACGAGGGAATGAAGAACGCCACGCTGCGGCAGCTCAAGGTCTTTGAAACCGTCGCCCGTCATATGAGCTTTTCACGTGCCGCCGAGGAGCTGCACCTGACGCAGCCGGCGGTTTCCACCCAGGTGCGGCAGCTCGAGCACCACGTCGGGCTGCCGCTGTTCGAGCAGCTCGGCAAGAAGATCTACCTGACCCCGGCCGGGCATGAAATGCTGCACTACAGCCGCAGCATCATCCAGCAGTTCCGCGAGGCCGAGGACGCCATGTCCCAGCTCAAGGGGATTTCCGGCGGGCGGCTCAACGTGGCGGTGATCAGCGCCGGCGACTATTTCTTCCCACGGCTGCTGGCCGAGTTCATGGAGCGCCACGAGGGCGTGACGCTGAACCTGGCGGTCCATAACCGGGAGGAATTGCTGCACCAGCTAGCCGGCAACCTGACCGACCTGGCTGTGATGGTGCGACCGCCCGAGGGCATGGACACCATCAACGAAGTGTTCGCCCCACACCCTTATGTGATCGTGGCCGCCCCCACCCATCGGCTGGTCGGCCAGCGCAATATCCCGCTGGCGGGGCTGGCCGACGAAGCCTTCGTTTCGCGTGAGAAAGGCTCGGATACCTGGAATTCGATGCAGGAAGGCTTTGCCGGGCGCCTCTCCAACCTGCGCATCGCGATGGAGATCAAGAGCACCGAGACCATCAAGCAGGCGGTGATCGCCAATATGGGCATCGCCTTCCTGTCCGCGCATACGGTCGGGCTGGAACTGCAGGCCGGCAAGCTGGCGGTGCTCGATATCGAGGGCTTTCCGGTCATGCTCAACTGGTATGTGGTGCACCGCAAGAACAAGCGGCTGCCGCCGGTGGCGCTGGCGTTCAAGCAATTCCTGATGGAGGAAGGGTCAGGGCTGATTGAGCGGATCACCGGGGTGGAAGGATTGATCCGCCAGCATGCATAAACGATTACTTATGGTTTCTCAATGAAACTTTAATTATCGTAAATCCATGCTCGACCCTATGCTTGTCTCAACGCCACCGCCAGCGTGCCACGAGGAGACGAGCATGAACCAGACCCAGTTGCAAAGCCGACCCGCTGCCATCACGGTCGGCACCGACAACCAACCGATTCCGCGCGAGACCCAGCTCGCCGCCTACAACGCCGCCTTTATCGAACTGGGCCTGCGCTTCCGCTGGGACGCCGAGATGTATGAATGGCTGTGCGGCATCGAATGCGAAAAAGCCCGCGTGGCCCGCTATATCGAAGAACACCACGCCCACCTGCTGGCGGCCTATGACGCTGCCTTCCTGAGCGAGCTGATCTTCGAGAAGAAGAACGAATACCTGCGCGCGGTCGGCCACCTCAACTGAGGGGGCCTGATCGGTTACGGGCGAGGCGCGCGAGCGGCCTCGCCTTTTTTGTTGTGACGACGATGCGGTGGGCGCGCGCCGGTCAGTTGGTCTTCGCCACCATCAGGCAGCAGATCGCCAGGAACGAGAACAGCGCCCGGAAGCCCAAAGAGAACCACCGGAACAGGCGCCAGTACAGCCACGATCGGCACGATATTCGCTTGCCAACACGGCATCGCCGCCAGGCGCTCCGGGGCGAGCCGGCGCGGGCATGCGCCGCGCCCCTTTATCACATGAAAGCCTCCAGCCAGCATTGCGGCGCGGGCATGCCGGCCGATATAGCTGCCGGCACCGAGCACCAGCACGCGGTGGACGCGGCCACCGTGCTGCGCCGCGCCGTAGTCTCCGGCGCGTGTGCCAGCCTGCTGTCCTCCGGCATGCTGGCCTGCGGCGGCAGGCTCGACTGCGGCAGCGCTTCCGCGCCGGTCAACGCGGTCAGCCATTGGATCTGGGGCGAGCGTGCCATGCATGCAAACCGGCCTTCGTTCCGGCATACCGTGCTGGGCTACGTCATCCATCATGCGATGTCGGTATTCTGGGCGGTGCTCTATGAAGGCGCGGTGGTGAGCCGGGCAGCGCATGGGGCCGGTAATCCGGCGCTGGTGATGAGCGGCCTCGCGGTAGCGGGGCTCGCCTGCCTCGTGGACATGAAGTGCACGCCGCACCGCCTTACACCCGGGTTCGAGCGCCGGCTGTCGCCGCGCATGCTGGCGCTGGTCTACCTGGTCTTTGGGCTGGCCTTGCCGCTGGGTTCGCTGCTGGTGCGACGCGCCGGGCGCAGGCGCTGAAGCAGCACACGTGGTAATTCCGGCGGAGCCGGTTGCAAGCTTTACGTGGGACGCACACTTCACGGAAGAGAATCGACACGGCAATCGTCGTAAGATTCGGGATCCCGACCCCATACCCCGCCGGCGCCCCGGCGGATGTCCCCGATCCCAGCTTCATGGCCACGCGACGCACCGACGAAGAATTTGTCCAGGAACTGACCCGGCTGCTCAGCACCGAAGGCGTGTCGTCGCTGACCATCGGCGAGCTTGCCCGGCGCATGCGCTGTTCGCGGCGGCGCCTGTATGAGATCGCCCCGACCAAGGAAGCACTGTTTGTAGGGATCTGCAGCGATGTGCTGGCGGCCAGCCTGGAAAAGGGCTTCGCCGCGGCGCGCCGCGAAAGCGATCCGGCGCGCGCGGTGTCCGCCTACCTGCACGCAACGCTGAATACGTCAGGACTGAGCAAGGCGGCGCTGGTCGACCTGGATGCGATCGACAGCGGCAAGGCGGCCTTCGATGCCTACCAGCTGGCGCGCGTGCGCGGCCTGGAAAGCCTGCTTGAAGCCGGCATGCGCGCCGGCCTGATGGCGCCGCACAACCCGCGGCTGGTGTCCGAGGCGATCCTCGGCGCCGCGCACCGGCTGCGCAACCAGCAGTTCCTGAAGGAAACCGGCATGAAGATCGGTGACGCCTTCAGCGAGTTCTACGAGATCATCCTTAACGGCCTGCTGTGCCGGCCGGAGCCAGGCGCGCGCGCTGGCTCGCTCCCTGCCTCGCGCTAGTGCTGCGGGATATTGGCGGCGCGGATCACGCGGCCCCACTTGGTGTACTCGTCCTGGACGAAGCGGCTGGCCTGGTCCGGCGCGCCCGCCACCGGAATCAGTGCCGCCGCATCCAGCGTGGTGCGCAGGTCCGGGTTCTTCTGCGCCTGGTTGATGACCTCGTTCAGCCGTGCCACCACGGGCGCCGGCGTGCCCTTGGGCACGAACGCCGCCATCCAGCCGACCACCTCGAAGCCAGGCACGCCCGACTCGGCAATCGTCGGCACCTCCGGCAACTGCGGCGCGCGTTTGGCGGTGGTCACCGCCAGCGCCCGCACCTTGCCTGCCTTGACCTGCGTGACTGCCGCGCCGATGTTGGCGAAGAGGAAGTCCACATGTCCGCCGATCAGCCCCGACATCGCCTCGGAAGGCCCGCCGTACGGCACGTGCGTATATTCCAGGCCCTTCACTTCCTGTTTCAGCAGTTCGGCCGCAAGGTGCGCCGAGCTGCCGACGCTGCCGGACGCATAGTTGACCTTGCCGGGCCGTGCCTTGATATAGGCGAGGAACTCGGCAAAGGTCTTGGCCGGAAACTCGTTGCTGACCAGCAGCACGTTGCCGTTCAGCCCGAACACCGCCACTGCCTGGAAATCCTTCAGTGGATCATAGGGCGTCGACGCGAGCAGCCGCGGGTTGATCGCATGGGTGACGTTGGTACCGAGCAGCAGCGTATAGCCGTCCGGCGCCGAGCGCGCGACAAAGTTGGCGCCGATGGTCGCGCCCGCGCCGGGCTTGTTCTCGTCACCAGCGGCTTGCCGAGCGCATCGCCCATGTACTTGGCGAAGGTACGCGCGGTCAGGTCGGTGACGCCGCCCGGCGCAAAAGGCACCACGAAGCGGATCGGCCGGGCCGGGTAGTTTTCGGCGGCCTGAACGCCGGCGCAGGCCAGGCCGAGCGCCAGCAGGCAGGCTTTGGCCGCGCGCACGGCATGGCGGGCATTGAGTTGGGGCAAGCGCAATGGCATGGGGTCTCCTCCGGTGTGATTGGCTGGGTCAGCCGCTGACCCTCTGTCGGGGCCGTGCGGCGCGCGGCGATGGCCGTCAGGCCACCTGCCGGTCCTGGCCGCCCCAGTAGCGGCTGCGAATGGCCTTGCGGTCGATCTTGCCCAGCGCGGTGAGCGGCAGTTCCGCCGCGAACACCACCTGCTTGGGCGCATTGACCACGCCCTTGTGCTGCGTCACGTGGCCGATCACGTCGGCCTCGGCAAGCACCGCGCCGGGCCGGGTGACGACGATGGCGGTGACCGCCTCGCCCCACTTCGGGTCCGGAATGCCGATCACCGCGGACATCGCGATGGCCGGGTGCTGCGCCAGGCAGTGCTCCACTTCGCTGGGGTACACATTGAAGCCCCCGCTGATGATCATGTCCTTGGCGCGGTCGACGAGGTACAGGTAACCTTCGCTGTCACAGCGGGCCATGTCGCCGGTATGCAGCCAGTCGCCGGCAAAGACCTTGGCGTCCTCTTCCGGCCGGTTCAGGTAGCCGTCCATCACCAGCGGGCCACGCACGCACAGTTCGCCCACTTCGCCTGGCGCGACCTCACGCAGGTCGCGGTCCAGCAGCCGCACCTGGTTGCCGGTGATGACGCGGCCGCAGGAGCGCAGCCGCTCGGGGCGTGCGGGATCGTGGTCGTGCCGGCTCAGGTAGCTGATGCACATCGGCGCTTCCGCCTGCCCGTACACCTGGCCGAACACGGGCCCGATCCGGCGCAGCGCGTCGGCCAGCCGCACGGGCGCGATCGGCGCAGCGCCGTAGAGCACCAGTTCCAGGCTGGAGAGGTCGGCCGCATCGAGGCCGTCGCAATCGAGGAGTCCATAGATCTGCGTCGGGACCAGGAAAGTCAGGTTGATGCGATGCTGCGCTACCCGGCGCAGGAAGTCGGCCGGGCTGAACTTGTCGCACAGGTAGACCGTGCCGCCGCGCAGCAGCGTCGGCAGGATCAGGCTGCCCGAGGCGTGCGAGATCGGCGTGGTCACCAGGTAGCGGATCTGTGCCGGCCACTCGTAGGTGGCCAGCATGTGCTGCAGCATCGTCACCGTGGTGCGATGCGTATGCAGGATGCCCTTGGAACGGCCGGTGGTACCGCCGGTATAGGAGAGCTTGCTGATTTCCGTGGGGTCGTCGCCGGCAGGGTATTCCGCCGCGTCGAATGCCGCCGCCTCACTGGCCAGCCCGGCGCCGAATTCGCCGTCGTCCAGCGGCAGGATGCGCACCGCGGCGCTGGCCGCCAGCGCGCGGGCGCGCTCGGCGAAGCGCGCGTTGTCGACCACCAGCGCGCTGACCCCGGCGTCCTGCAGCACGAAGGCGTGATCCGCTTCCGACGCCATCGGATGCAGCGACACGCTCTTCAGCCCTGCAAGTTGTGCGGCAATGATCGCGGCCACCGCCTCGGCGCGGTTGCCCACCAGGAACCCGATGGCATCCTGCCGCGCCAGGCTCCTGGCGGCAAACAGCCGCGCGAGGCGCGCGCACTGCTGCGCCAGCGCTTCATAACTCAGCGAAATGCCGTCGCCGACGACGGCGGGCACCCCGGGGCGGCTGCGCAGGGCCGCCGCATAAAGCTGGCCCACGGTCGCGCCGCCGTACAAAGCCGAAGCCTTACGGGTCATGTTGTCTCCTCGCTTTGTTTTTTATCCGGGTTCCCAATGTAGGAGCCATTTGGTACCACGTCAACGTTTTTGGTACCGAAAAGGCCGGCATCGGCTACGCCGAAGCGACGCGGAATTCGCTCGGTGTGTCAGGTGTGCGGGATCGGGGGAGAGGCAGATGCGGGCAGCCCCGGACAGGGGCCACCGCCGGGATCAGGTGGTGCAGAACAGGCCAGGTCGAACCGGGCCATCCGGACACGGCCGCTGTGGGCCGGCCCGGGTTTCGAGCGAAGGGGCGTGCTAGGCCTGCTCCTTGATCTGGCTCTCCAGTTCGACGATGCGCTTCTTCAACGCCCGCTCTTCCTGGAAGCGCACGGTCTCGTCGCGGACCACGGCGACGATGCCAGTGATGGCGCCGGCGTCATCCTTGAGCAGCGCCACGGTGAAGGCGATCGACATCGACTTGCCGTCCTTGTCGACCGCGGGCACCTTGAGCAGGTCGTGGCCGTAGCGGGTGATGCCGGTGGCCATGGTCTTGTCGTAGCCCTCCCAGTGGCGTCCGCGCAGGCGCTCCGGGATGATCAGGTCGAGCGACTGGCCCATGGCCTCGGCCTGGGTGTAGCCGAACATGCGCTCGGCTGCGGGATTCCACAGCGTGATGGCGCCCTTTGCGTCGGAAATAATGACGGCGTCGCCGATGGCGGACACCAGTTGCGCGTAATCGATCTGGTCTGGCATGGGGATTCCCTCTTTATCGGTCATTGCCGCTTGGGTCGTTGCAAGCCTGTCGTTGCCATCAAGTTAGCGCGGCATGAAGCCGCTGCGCAAGTCAAAACGCCGGAGCCCGCTTGCGCGCGGCCCCGGCGTACGCACCGGCACATGTGCCGGCGGACGGCGTCAGATGACCTGGGACTCGCGCAGGCGCTTGATGTCGTCCGGACCGTAGCCCAGGCCGGCCAGCACCTCCTCGCTATGCTCGCCCAGCAGCGGCGACCCGGTGATCTCCGGCTTCAGGTCGGAGAACTTGATCGGGCTGCCCACCGTCAGGTAGGTACCACGCTCCTTGTGCGGGACTTCGGTGATGCTGCCGCTCTCGCGCAGCGACGGATCCGCAGCGATCTCCTTCATCGACAGCACCGGCGAGCACGGGATGTCATGCTTGCGCAGGATGTCCACCGCCTCGTACTTGGTCTTGTCGGCGAGCCAGTCCTCGATGGTCTTGAAGATATCGAAGATATGCGGCTGGCGTGCCTTGGCCGTGCTGTAGTTGGGATCGTCGATCCATTCCGGCTTGCCCAGCGCCTTGCAGATCGGCTCCCAGGCGTGGCCCTGGATGGTGAAGTAGATATAGGCGTTGGGGTCGGTCTCCCAGCCCTTGCACTTCAGCACCCAGCCCGGCTGTCCGCCGCCGCCCGCGTTGCCGCCGCGCGGCACCACGTCGCTGAAGCTGCCATGCGGATACTGCGGATACTCCTCCAGGAAGCCCAGGCGGTCCAGGCGCTGCTGGTCGCGCAGCTTGACGCGGCAAAGGTTGAGCACGGCGTCCTGCATCGACACGGCCACCTTCTGGCCCTTGCCGGTCTTGTCGCGGCCGATCAGCGCGGTGAGGATGCCAATGGCCAGGTGCATGCCGGTGTTGGAATCGCCCAGCGCCGCGGCGGATACCGTCGGCGGGCCGTCCCAGAAGCCCGTGGTCGAAGCCGCGCCGCCGGCGCACTGGGCTACGTTTTCGTAGACCTTCAGGTCTTCATAGTGGTGGCCGTCGCTGAAGCCCTTGACCGAAGCCACGATCATCTTCGGGTTCAGCTCGTTGATGCGCTCCCACGAGAAGCCCATGCGGTCCAGCGCGCCCGGGCCGAAGTTCTCGACCAGCACATCCGACTCGCGGATCAGCTGCTCCAGGATCTTCTTGCCGTCCGGCTTCTTGGTATCCAGCGTCAGGCTGCGCTTGTTGGAGTTGAGCATGGTGAAGTACAGCGCATCGACGTCCGGGATGTCGCGCAGCTGGGTGCGCGTCACATCGCCGGAACCGGGGCGCTCGACCTTGATCACGTCTGCGCCGAACCACGCGAGAAGCTGCGTGCAGGCGGGACCGGCCTGGACGTGCGTGAAGTCAATGATCTTGATGCCGTTGAGCGGGAGGTTCACTTTCGTTCTCCTATTGGATCAGAGGGGTGAAATTCGGGTGAATTACTTCTTGGCCGAGCTTTGCGGATTCAGATTGGTCAGACGACCGCTTTCGGTGCCGGCAGCCGGGTCGATGACGGCATTGACCAGCGTGGGCTTGCCCGACCGCAGGGCTTCGTTCACCGCAGCTTCGAGTTCCGCCGGCGTGGTGACGTTGTGACCGACGCCACCGAACGCTTCCATCATCTTGTCGTAGCGCGCGCCCGGAACGAACGTCGTGACGGCCGGATCCTTGCCGCCGGTCGGATTCACGTCGATACCCTTGTAGACGCCGTTGTTGTTGAAAATGACGATGCAGACCGGCAGGTTGTAACGGCAGATCGTCTCGACTTCCATGCCCGAGAAACCGAACGCACTGTCACCGCACAGCGCCAGCACCGGCTTGCCAGTCTCGACCGCCGCGGCGACCGCGTAGCCCATGCCCACGCCCATCACGCCCCAGGTGCCCACGTCAAGGCGCTTGCGCGGCTCGTACATGTCGATCACGGCACGGGCGTAGTCCAGCGTGTTGGCGCCTTCGTTGACGAACGAGATGCCCGGGTTGGCCTTGACCACATCCTTCAGCACGTTCAGCGCACCGTGGAAGTTCATCGGCGAGACATCCTTGGCCTTGGCCAGGGTCTCGGCCATCTTCGCCAGGTTCTTGTCCTTGCGTTCGTCCACCGCGTTCAGCCACTCGGCGCCCGGCTTGGCAAAGTCGTTGCCGACCTTGTCGAGGATCGCCGACACGCACGAACCAATGTCACCCACCACCGGCGCGGCGATGGCAACGTTGCTGTCCATCTCGGTCGGCGCGATGTCGATCTGGATGAATTGCTTCGGGCCACCCCAGGTCTTGCCCTTGCCGTGCGACAGCAGCCAGTTCAGGCGGGCGCCGACCAGCAACACCACGTCAGCTTCAGCCAGCACATACGAGCGTGCGGCCGAGGCCGATTGCGGGTGTGTATCGGGCAGCAGGCCCTTGGCCATCGACATCGGCAGGTATGGAATGCCCGTCTTCTCGACCAGCGTGCGGATATCCGCATCGGCGCGTGCGTAAGCGGCACCCTTGCCCAGCAGGATCAGCGGGCGCTTGGCGTTCTTCAGCAGCGCGACGGCACGGTCGACCGAGTCCGGTGCAGGCAGTTGGCGCGGGGCCGGATCCACCACCTTGATCAGCGACTTGCGGCCCTTCTCGGCTTCCATCGACTGGCCCAGCAGCTTGGCCGGCAGGTCCAGATACACACCGCCCGGACGGCCCGACACGGCGGCACGAATAGCACGCGCGATCCCGACACCAATGTCTTCAGCGTGCAGCACGCGGAAGGCAGCCTTGGCGTGCGGACGGGCGATGGCCAGCTGGTCCATCTCTTCGTAGTCACCCTGCTGCAAATCGACGATCTCGCGCTCGCTCGAACCGCTGATCAGGATCATCGGGAAGCAGTTGGTGGTCGCATGCGCCAGCGCCGTCAGCCCGTTCAGGAAGCCGGGCGCAGAAACGGTCAGGCACACGCCCGGCTTTTGCGTGAGAAAGCCGGCAATCGCTGCTGCGTTGCCTGCGTTCTGCTCGTGACGGAAGCTGATGACGCGCATGCCGTTGGCCTGCGCGAGACGAGCCAGATCGGTGACCGGAATGCCGGGCAGCCCGTAGATGTTTTCGATGCCGTTCAGCTTCAGCGCGTCGATGACCAGATGAAAACCATCGGTTTGTGCCTGATGTTCTTCCGCGGCGTGACGCTGCAACTCGTTTCCGACTTCTGCCATGGTTGCTTCCTTCTAGACAAATTGACTGGGGTTGGAATTTTTCTATTCCAGGGTGTCTTCCGCGGTGGTGCTCTCGGCCAACTTCGCTACGACTTCGGACATGTCTTGGTCTCCTCGTTGAACTCTGCTTTTCGCCGGGCTCAGGTCCTGTGCCTCTCGCCGCTAGTTGCTGCCCGTTTGCCTCGCGGCGCCCGATCGTTTCAGCCGATCTTGATGACATACGGTATGTGATATATCAGAACGGCGCAAGAAGAATTTCTACTGACTCTTCAACTTTCGTCGGTGCGGCGCAGCAATCTTGCAGGCTACTGCTGCTAAATCAGGGCAATTACTTAGTGCTAGCCATTGATGCGCGAACGACACAGATTGTCGACCCGCGATCCACGACAGGAAATACGCCCGTCACGTCGCCTTAGATATATCACATACCACCATTCCAGTGACAATTTGGCTCACTGAAAAGGCTTGTCATGGCCCTGGCTCCCTTCGGAAGCCACGTCCTCCACTAATAGAAGTGGTCAGTCGTCAGCCCGAGGCCCGGTCACACCGCGCCAGGCCTCTCTACCGCTAAATCCGCATCACGCACCGTGACCGGTGCCTGGCATTGTTGCGCATGAAACCGTGGATTGATGCTACCTGAAGCTTAATTTGCCAAGTCTTAAAGTTTTTTATCGTATCTATTCACGACCGTTTATACACCGCACGATCGGCATGAAATGCCCCGGCGGTGTTCCATAGCTTCCCGTCCATGGAACACCGCCCCGTCTCAGGCAGGCGCTTCTTCGAGCTGCCGCAGCAAGGCATCGACGCTGCCCTTGGCGTCGCCGAACCACATCCGCGTGTTGTCCTTGTAGAACAACGGATTGTCGACCCCGGCATAGCCCGCGGCCATGCTGCGCTTGGACACCACCACGGTCCTGGCCTTCCACACCTCCAGCACCGGCATGCCGGCAATGGGGCTGGCGGGATCTTCCAGCGCGCCCGGGTTGACGATATCGTTGGCGCCCACCACCAGCACCACGTCGGCCTTCTCGAAGTCGTCGTTGATCTCCTCCATCTCGAGCACGATGTCGTATGGCACCCGAGCCTCGGCCAGCAGCACGTTCATATGCCCGGGCAAACGGCCCGCCACCGGGTGGATGCCGAAGCGGACGTTGACCCCCTGCGCGCGCAGCCGCCGCGCGATCTCGCTGATGGTGCCCTGCGCCTGCGCCACCGCCATGCCGTAGCCCGGCACGATGATGACGTCGCTGGCATCCTTGAGCAGGTTGCCGACTTCCTCGCTCGACACTGGCAGCACCTCGCCCTGCTCTGTCGCCGCCCCCTGCGCCTGCACCGCGCCGAAGCCCCCCAGGATCACCGACAGGAACTTGCGGTTCATCGCCTTGCACATGATGTAGCTGAGGATGGCGCCGCTCGATCCGACCAGCGCGCCGGTGATGATCAGCAGGTCGTTGCCCAGCATGAAACCGGTGGCCGCCGCGGCCCAGCCGGAATAGCTGTTCAGCATCGACACCACCACCGGCATGTCGGCGCCGCCGATGGCCAGCACCAGGTGCGCGCCGACCAGCAGCGCGATCCCGGTCATGACCGCCAGCGGCACCAGCCCCTGCTGCGGATCGGCAGCGCTGAGGAAGCTATACCCCAGCCACACGCACACCAGCAGCGCGCCGGCGTTGAGCATGTGGCGGCCCGGCAGCAGCATCGGCTTGCCGCCCATGGTGCCCTGCAGCTTCAGGAAGGCGATGATCGAGCCGGTGAAGGTGACCGCGCCGATCAGGATGCCGAGGTAGGTCTCGACCTCGTGGATCACCTTCTCCGCGCCGGCGAGCTTGGTCGGCTCCAGGTAGCTGGCATAGCCCACCAGCACCGCGGCCAGGCCGACGAAGCTGTGCAGCACCGCCACCAGCTGCGGCATCTGCGTCATCTCCACGCGCTTGGCCAGCATCGAGCCGGCGATGCCGCCCGCCAGCATCGCGCCGATGATGATGGCGATGCCGTCGGGGCTGCCGGCCAGCACGGTGGTCGCGATCGCGATCACCATGCCGGCGATGCCCAGCATGTTGCCGCGCCGCGCGGTGTCGGGATGGCTCAGGCCGCTCAGGCTGAGGATGAACAGCGCACTGGCGCTCAGGTAAGCGATATTGCTGATTCCGGAAGGCATGGCTGTCTCCTTGGCCTTAATCTCGCTGGAACATCTTCAGCATGCGTTGCGTGACCAGGAAGCCGCCGGCGATATTGATGGTGGCGACAAACACCGCGCAGCCCGCAATAACCGCCGTCACCAACGACGGCTTGCCCAGCTGCACCAGCGCCCCCACCACGATGATCCCGCTGATGGCATTGGTCACGCTCATCAACGGCGTATGCAGCGCGGCGGTGACGTTCCACACGACCTGGTAGCCGACGAAGATCGCCAGCACGAACACCGTGAAATGCGCCATGAATGTCGGCGGCGCGACCGCGCCCAGGCCGAGCAGCGCAGCCGCCGCCAGCGCCAGCGCGACTAGCGTCACGCCGGTACGGCTTGGCGGCTCGGGGGCTTCCGCTTGCACCGGTGGCGTCGCGGCCGGCGCCTGCTGTTGCGGGATGGCCACCGTCAGCGGCGGCGGTGGCCACGTCACCGCGCCCTGGTGCAGCACCGTGGCGCCGCGGATCATCTCGTCATCCATATCGACCACGAGCTGCCCGTCCTTGCCCGGCGTCAGCTCGGTCAGCAGGTGGCGGATATTGGTGGCGTAGAGCTGGCTGGCCTGCGCCGCCATGCGGCTGGGCAGGTCGGTATAGCCGATGATCGTCACGCCGTTGCGGCGCACCGATTCCCCAGGCTCGGTCAGCACGCAGTTGCCGCCCTGCTCCGCGGCCAGGTCCACCACCACGCTGCCCGCGCGCATCAGGCCAACGGTGCCGGCCTCGAGCAGCTTCGGGGCGGGCTTGCCCGGGATCAGCGCGGTCGTGATGATGATGTCGACCTCGCGTGCCTGCTCGGCAAAGAGGCGCATCTCCGCCTCGATAAACGCGGGACTCATCTCCTTGGCATAGCCGCCGCTGCCACTGCCGTCTTCCTCGATCTCAACCGTGAGGAACTCGGCGCCAAGGCTTTCGATCTGCTGGCGCACCACCGGCCGCGTATCGAAGGCGCGCACCACCGCGCCCAGGCTGCGCGCCGCGCCGATCGCCGCCAGCCCCGCCACGCCCGCGCCGATCACCAGCACGCGCGCCGGCGGGATCTTTCCCGCCGCCGTGATCTGCCCGGCGAAGGGACGGCCGAAGGCATGGGCGGCCTCGATCACCGCGCGGTAGCCCGCCATATTGGCCATCGAGCTGAGGGCATCGAGCTTTTGCGCGCGCGAGATGCGCGGCACGCAATCCATCGCCAGCACCGTCGCGCCGCGCTGCGTCAGCCGCTCCAGCATCGCCATCTGCTGCGCCGGCCAGACAAAGCCGATCAGCGTGGCGTGCTTCTTCAGCAGCGCCGCCTCTTCCACGCCCAGGCTGGGATGGACCTGCGGCGGGCGCACCTTGATCACCACGTCGACCGACGCCCACAGGCTGGCCGCATCGACAATGGCCGCGCCGGCGGCGCGATAGTCATCGTCGGAGAACGAGGCCTCCTGGCCCGCGCCGGTTTCTACCGCCACCTGGTAGCCGAGCTTGAGCAGTTCCCTGACCGAGTCCGGGGTGGCGGCGACGCGCCGCTCTCCCGGATGGACCTCGCGTGGCACACCGATCGTCATTGGCATGGCATTCACCGTCCTGTATGTGAGTGCGGACGGCGTTCAGCCGTGCACGTGGTTGACCAGCGAGCCGATGCCCGCGATCGCCACCTCCACCACCGCGCCGTCCTTCATCGAGCCCACGCCGAGCGAAGTGCCGACCGCGATCACATCGCCCGGCATCAGCGTCAGGTCCTGCGAGATGCGGCTGACCTGCTCCTCGGGCGAAAAGATCATGTCCGACAGCGGGTAGTTCTGCCGCTCCACGCCGTCCAGGCGCGTCACCACGCTGGCCGCCTTCCAGTTGAAGCCGGTGACGATGGCCGGGCCGACGCAGCCGAAGGTGTCGAAGCCCTTGGCGCGCGTCCACTGCGGGAAGTTGGGGTCGGCGGTGATCAGCTCGGCCGCGGTGACGTCGTTGACGATGGTGTAGCCGAAGATATGCGCGCCCGCTTCCGCCACCGACACGTTACGCGCCATCTTGCCGATGACGATGCCGAGCTCGCCCTCATAGACGATCTTGCCGTCATAGCTCTTGGGGCGCTGCACCGCGTCGCCGGGTCCGGCCAGCGACGATGCCGGCTTGATCAGGAACAGCGGGTGCGTGGGCACGGGCTTTTCCAGCTTGCGGGCGAGCGCGTGGAAGTTGTTCCACAGCGCCACCACCTTGCCGGGCTCGCAGGGTGCCAGCAGTGTCAGCGCCGCGCGCTCGTGCACGGCACCCGTCGGGGCGGGGTCGTTGAAACCATCACCGTCGTATTCGACGACGCGGCTGCCATCGGGTCCATCCAGACGGCCATGGGCGATGCGGCCGTCAGCGCGGCGAAAGCGTATCCAGGTTTGCACAACGTGCTCCTTGCGCAGGCAAAAGGGGGGCTTGCCTGCTCCGTGATGGGTTGCAGGATATTGGAAGAGAAAAAGGAATTCGGGGCGGCGCGCGCGCCTTGCCTGTCATTCCCGCGCAGGCGGGAACGACATGGTGGCAAGGCGTCGCGTCGGTCGCTACCTCATACCGCCCCGGCCAGCTTCATCGCCGCGATCTGCGCGGGCGTGCGTCCCAGCCACTCAAGGATCTCGTCGGTATGCTCGCCCAGCAGCGGCGAACGCTCGACTTCCACCGGCGAGGCCGACAGCGTGATCGGGCAACCCAGCTGCACGTAGTTGCCGCGCTGCGGATGCTCGAGCTCCACCAGGTAGCCACGCTGGTACAGCGACTGGTCCTCGATCAGGTCCTTCATCGACAGGATCGGGCCGCACGGCACATCGACTTCATTGAGCGCCGCCATCACGTCGAATTTGCTCAGGCCGCCGGTCCATTTCTCGATCACGGCGAAACAGTCGGCCAGGTGCTTGAGCCGCGCTTCTGGCGTGGCGTAGTCGGGATTGTTGATCAGGTCCTCACGGCCGCACAGGCGCATCAGCGGCTCCCAGCCCTGCGGCTGGATGATGACGTAGACATAGTCATTGGGGCCGCCCGGCGCACAGCGCAACGCCGCGCCCGGCTGGCCGCCGCCCGAGGCATTGCCGGCGCGCGGCACGTGGTCGCCGAACTCTTCATTCGGGTACTCGCGCAGCGGTCCGTTGTCCAGGCGCTGCTGGTCGCGCAGCTTGACGCGGCACAGGTTCAGCACCGCATCCTGCATCGCCACCTCCACGCGCTGGCCGCGGCCGGTGTGCTCGCGCTGCAGCAGCGCGGCCAGGATGCCGACCACGCAATGCACGCCCGTGCCCGAGTCGCCGATCTGCGCGCCGGTCACGGTGGGCACGCCCTCGGCATCGCCCGTGGTGGAGGCCGAGCCGCCCATGCACTGCGCCACGTTCTCATACGCCTTGCAGTCGGCGTATGGCCCCGGGCCGAAGCCCTTGATCGACGCATAGACCAGCCGCGGATTCAGGTCCTGCAGGTGCTCCCAGTCGAAGCCGGCGCGCGCCAGCACGCCGGGCCCGAAGTTCTCGATCAGCACGTCGCTGCGCTGTACCAGGTCTTCGAGCAGCGCCTTGCCTTCGGGCGTCTTCATGTTCAGCGTCAGGCTGCGCTTGTTGGAGTTGAGCATGGTGAAGTACAGGCTGTCGGCGTTGGGCACGTCGCGCAGCTGGCTGCGGGTGATATCCCCGCGGCCCGGCATTTCCACCTTGATCACGTCCGCGCCCAGCCACGCCATCAGCTGCGTGGCCGAGGGGCCTGCCTGGACGTGGGTCATGTCCAGGATGCGAACACCTTGCAGGGCCTTGGTTTCCATTGCGGTTGTCTCCTCGGGCGATGGTTTTACTTGTACATGGTCTGGTTCTTGGTGCCTGGCGCGTACTCGCTCGGATCCACCCAGATACTGATCACCGCCGACTTGCCGGGCGTCAGGGTGTCATCCGCGGTGGTGCTCCCGGCCCGCGTGGCTTCGACGACTTCGGACATGTCTTGGTCTCCTCGTGGATTTACCGTTTTCGGCTGCCTTGATGACATACGGTATGTGATATATCAGAAGAGAGCAAGGGGAGTTTGCCCGATCCCACGCACATTTCGACGGTGCAGCGCAGCAAATCCGGCCAGGAAGCCGTCTTTTCCCGACAATTCAGCGTAATGCCGGAGGGTTCAGAACATCCGCGCATCAATCCGGCCGACCGACTTTTCGCATTGATATATCACATACCATCAAGCGAAACGGAGTCAGACTGCCAGAAATGAAAACGGCGGACATCGTCCGCCATTCCGCCGCCCTGCCCCTGCCCCGCCGTCGTCAGTCGAGGAAATCGCAGTGCGTCTCGACGTAGTCGGCCAGGTCCAGAGAGTGCTGCCGCACCAGCCGCTCGGCCAGCTCGGTATCGCGCCGTTCCAGCGCTTCGATGATGCGCAGGTGGTCCACGATCGAACGCGACGCGCGGTCGCTCTGCGAGATCGTCATCTTCCGGATCGCCCGCACGTGGATAAAGATATTGCGGATCGTGTCCATGATGATCTGCGACTTGGACAGCTGCACGATCGCCTGGTGGAACGCGATATTGGCGTCGGAATACTCTTCAATATGCTCGGCCGGCGTGGAATCGCGGAAGCTGTCGAACATATGGCGCAGCTGCCTGATCTCCGCATCGGTCGCGTTCTGGGTCGCCAGCCGCGCCGCCATGCTTTCAAGCGCCGCCCACATCTGGATCATCTCGACGATCTCGCGCTTGGTCTTGCGCATGATGTAGATGCCGCGGCGCGGTACGGTGCGCAGGAAGCCTTCCTGCTCCAGCAGCGTCATCGCTTCGCGGATCGGCGTGCGGCTCACGCCCATGGCCTCGCTCAGCACCCGTTCATCGAGCCGGATCTCTTCATGCGACTGGTAGATGTCGGCGTCGGCAATGGCCTGCCGCAGCATGGCGTAGGCCTGGTCGCGCAGGCTGGCGCCGGCGTTGATCGGTTGCACGGACAGGCTCAGGCCGGGAGGCTGAGCGATCGATTGGCTTTGCGCAGACATGAATGAGCTCGTGTGAGACCGTGGCGCGGCGGCCGGAATGGCTGCCCTCCGCATTCCCGCACAGCTTAGCAAAAACGCCCGACTCATTACGAATATGCATCAAGCAATGCGTCGTCGTCATGCATCGGCACTGCGGCGGTGCGCGGTCTGTCGTATATGGTATATCACTATCGCCCTGCCTTCCCGCTTTGCAAGCCAGGCGCGCGCAACATTTGCGCCGCCGGCGTGCCGCAGGGGGCACCCGACACTGCGATGCCCCCCGCTGTGGTCCGTCTTCAGGCGGCCAGTTTCGCCATCGCGTCGCGCTGCTTGATCAAGCCCAGAACGGCGTCACACATCGGCGTGGGCTGTCCCACCCGCCGCCCCATCTCCTGCACCACGGTCAGCAGCGGGTCGATTTCCATGGCCCGCCCTGCCTCCAGGTCCTGCAGCATCGAAGTCTTGTGCGCACCCACGGCGCCGGCACCGTCGATGCGACGCTCCACGTCGACACGGAACTTCACGCCGAAGCGCTCGGCAATGGCCTGCGCCTCGACCATCATCTGGCGCGACAGCGCGCGCGTGGCGGGGTCCGAGGTAATGACGTCGAGCGTGGCATGCGTGAGCGCGCTGATCGGGTTGAAGCACAGGTTGCCCCACAGCTTGAGCCAGATCTCGTCGCGGATGTTATCGCGCACCGGCGCCTCCAGGTCGGCGGCCATCATCATCTCGCTCAGCTGCGTGACGCGCGACGAGCGGCTGCCGTCGGGCTCGCCCAGCGGAAACTTCTTGCCGTAGACGTGCTTGATCACGCCGGGCGCCACGATCTCGGCGGCGGGATAGACCACGCAGCCGATCGCGCGCTCAGGGCCCAGGCCTTTCCACTGGCGCGCGCCAGGATCCACGCTCTCCAGCGTGCTGCCGGCGAGGTCGCCGCCATGCTTGTAGAAGTACCAGTATGGGATGCCGTTGACGCCGGTGACGATCGCGGTCTGGGCCCCCAGCAGCGGCTGTATCAGGTCGACCACGCCGGGCACCGAATGTGCCTTCAGGGTAATGAACACATAATCCTGCGGCCCGAGTTCGTGCGGATCGCTGGTGCAGCGCACCTGCGCCACGCGCTCCTCGCCGTCGATCAGCAGCCTGACGCCGTTCTCCTTCATCGCCGCCAGGTGCGGACCGCGCGCAACGAAGCTGACCTCCGCCCCCGCGCGCGCCAGTTGCGCCCCGACATAGCCGCCAATGGCGCCCGCGCCATAGATACACACTTTCATGCCTGTCTCCTTGTGGCTCGATATGAAGCTCGATAACGATCTTTTGATATATCACATACTATATTCCACAAAGGCGCAAAACAACCTTTATCTTTCCGGACACGTTTGGCGACAAGCGACGCTGCGCTAACATGAAGCTTCATGCGCCTTCGGCGAATCACGCGCCGGGCGCCAGCCTTAAAACTGACACCCGGAGCTTGTATGGAATCGACGCTGGCATTGGTGCAGGACCCGGCCGCCTGGGCGGCGCTGGCTACCCTGGTGGCCATGGAAATCGTACTGGGGATCGACAACCTGATCTTTATCTCGATCCTGACCAACAAGCTGCCCGAAGCCATGCGCGAGAAGGCACGCAAGATCGGCATCAGCCTGGCGCTGCTGATGCGGCTGGGGCTGCTGGCCACCATCGCCATCATCGTCAAGCTCACCGAGCCGGTGTTCACCATCCTCGGCCAGGGAATCTCGTGGCGCGACATGATCCTGATTGCCGGCGGCGCCTTCCTGGTGTGGAAGGCAACGCGTGAAATCCACCAGCACGTCAGCGGCGACGAAGAAGGCGAGGACAGCGGCACGGCCAAGGCGGTGCAGAGCTTTGCCTCGGCCATCGGGCAGATCCTGGTCCTCGACCTGGTGTTCTCGATCGACAGCATCATCACCGCGGTCGGCATGACCGAGCACGTGCAGATCATGTTCGTGGCGGTGATCGCCGCCGTGATGACGATGCTGTTCGCCGCCACCCCGCTGGCCAACTTCATCAACCGCAACCCGACCATCGTGATGCTGGCGCTGGCCTTCCTGATCATGATCGGCATGACGCTGATCGCCGAAGGGCTCGGCCACCATGTGCCCAAGGGCTATATCTATACGGCGATGGCGTTCTCGGCGGGAGTCGAGGGGCTCAACATGCTGTCGCGCCAGCGGCGCAAGCACCGCCGGGAGCATGGCGAAGCGCACTGAGTGTGTTCTGCGCCGCACACATAGCGGGTGCCCGTAGCCTGTAACAGACGGTGTCCGAACTTTCCGCGGACGGCGCCGTCTTTTACAGTTCTGCACTAACCCCGGACAAAAAAAGGACGCTTTCGCCACATGATGAATCGCCGAACCCTGCTGGTCTCCGCCACCGCCTCTGCCGCGCTTGCCGCGCTCGGCATTACCCCATCGGTACTGGCAGCCAGCCGGATCAAGCTCGGCGACGCCCAGCCGTTCGGCTTCGACGCCCTGATCGAGCGCGCCCGCGCGCTGGCGGCAAAGCCGTACGCGGCGCCGCCGTCGCCCCCGGCCGATGTGCTATCGCGCATCGACTACGATGCCCACGGCAAGATCCGCTTCCGCACCGACGACGCGCTGTTCGCCAATGGCCCTGGCCAGTTCCCGGTCACCTTCTTCCACCTCGGCACCTACTTCCGCACGCCGGTGCGCATGCATGTGATCGAGCGCGGCAAGGACGGCGCGGGCAAGGCGCGCGAGATCGTCTACGACGATGCCTACTTCGACATGCCGGCCGACAGTCCCGCGCACAAGCTGCCGCCTGGCAGCGGCTTTGCCGGCTTCCGCTTCCAGGAAAGCCGCCTGGGCGACCAGAAGGTGCGCGACTGGCGCAAGAACGACTGGGTTGCCTTCCTGGGCGCCTCGTATTTCCGCGCCATCGGCGACCTGTACCAGTACGGGCTGTCGGCGCGCGGCATCGCCATCGACGTGGCCGAGGCGGGCAAGTCCGAGGAATTCCCTGCCTTCACCCATTTCTGGTTTGAGACACCCGAAGGCAACGGCGATAAGGTCACCGTCTATGCGCTGCTCGACGGCCCCAGCATCTCCGGCGCCTACCGCTTCGTCATGCAGCGCGCCAAGGCCGTGATCATGGACGTGGAGTGCGCGCTGTTCCTGCGCAAGGACGTGGGGCGCCTGGGGCTGGCGCCGCTGACGTCGATGTACTGGTTCTCGGAAAGCATCAAGGGCACCGCCGTCGACTGGCGGCCGGAGGTGCACGATTCCGACGGCCTGGCGCTCTGGAACGGCGCGGGCGAGCATATCTGGCGCCCGCTGAACAATCCGCCGCAGACCACCGCCTCGGCGTTTTCCGACGAGAACCCGAAGGGCTTCGGCCTGCTGCAGCGCGACCGGTTGTTCGACCACTACCAGGACGGCGTCAACTACGAGCGCCGCCCGAGCCTGTGGGTCGAGCCGCGCGACGGCTGGGGCGCCGGCGCGGTGCAGCTGATCGAGCTGCGCACCGACGACGAGATCCACGACAACATCGTCGCCATGTGGGTGCCCAAGGCGCCCGCCAAGGCCGGCAACACCTATCGCCTGCGCTACCGCCTGCACTGGCAGGCCGACGAGCCCTCTCCCTCGCCGCTGGCGCGCTGCGTCGCCACGCGCCTGGGCAATGGCGGCCAGCCCGGGCAGCAGCGGCCCAAGGGCGTACGCAAGTTCATGGTGGAGTTCAAGGGCGCACCGTTGGAGAAAATCCCCTTCGGCGTCAAGCCCGAGGCCGTGCTGACCGCCTCGCGCGGCACCTTCTCCTATGTCTTCACCGAAGCCGTGCCCAATAACGTGCCTGGCCACTGGCGCGCCCAGTTCGACCTCGCCGCCGATGGCAACCAGCCAGTCGATATCCGCCTGTTCCTGCGCCTGAACGGCAAGCCGCTGTCGGAAACCTGGCTGTACCAGTACCACCCGTTCCAGTCGCCGGCGGGCTGAAGCCGGGATCGCCTTGCACCATATTGCGACCCCGTGATGTCGACCGCGCACGACCGGGTATGATGGCTGGTAACAACAGTCACACAGCACCAGCCAGCCTCACATGATTTCTCAAGAGTTCGCCGGTGCCGCCGAGGGCGGCCAGGCTGCATCGCTCCCGCGCTCAGAGCGCGCCTACCAGCAACTGCGCGCCGCCATCCAGGCTGGCCAGCTCTCGCCCGGCACGCGGCTGCGCGAGGTGGAACTGGCGGAAACGCTGGGCCTGTCGCGCACGCCCGTGCGCGAAGCGCTGTCGCGGCTGGAATCCGAAGGCCTGGTCGTCAACGAGCCCAACCGCGGCATGATGGTGACCCAGCTCGACGCCAGCATGGTCAGCGAGCTGTACGTAATGCGCGAAGTGCTGGAAGGCACCGCTGCCGCGCTGGCCGCGCGCCATGCCACCGACGTGGAGATCTCGCTGCTGCGCGATATCGTCGAGCGCGACCTGGCGTTCGCCGACGATCCGGACCGGCTCGCGCAGAACAACCGGCTGTTCCACGAAACCCTGCACCGCTGCGCCCATAACCGCTACCTGCTGAAGAACCTGCGCTCGCTGCATGAATCGATGGCGCTGCTCGGGCGCACCACGTTGTCAGTGCCGGGGCGTGCGCGCAGCTCGTACGAGGAACATATCGCGTTGGTGGAGGCGCTGGAACAGCGCGACCCGGCGCTGGCGGAACAGATCGCGCGCCGGCATATCCAGCAGGCCTACAAAGTCCGGCTCTCGCTCTGGATCCAGGAGCAGTCCGGCACCTGAACGGCGACCGGACGGATCAGGCCGCAGCCTGAGCGCGCGCCGTGCGCAGCGTGCCCAGGCTCAGCACGGTCAGCGCCAGCAGGATCAGCAGCACCGCGCCCAGCGTCTGCGGCGCGATCTGCTCGCCGCCCAGCCACGCGCCCATTGCCAGCGCCACCGGCGGATTTACGTAGACGTAGCTGGCGGCCAGCGTCTGGCTGACCGTCGACACCAGGTACATATAGGCGGAAAACGCCACCAGCGAGCCCGCCACCACCAGGTAGACCCAGGCCCAGCCGGCCTGCGCGCTGACCGATGCCGGCCACGGTTCCTGGCGCAGCGCCGACAGCACCATCAGCACCGCCCCGCCGATTAGCATCTCCGCTGCAAAGGCCGCGGGCCCCTGCGGCAGCTCCAGCCGGCGCGCCAGCTCCGAGCCGAACGACCAGCTCGCCACCGCCAGCATCAGCGCCACCACGCCCATGGTACTGACGCGGAATTCCGCGCCCGCCGTCAGCACCAGGATGCCGACGCTGCCGATCGCGATCGCCACGTACTCGTACCACCTGGGCCGGTTGCCGAAGCACGCACCCCAGATCAGCGCGAAGATCGGCATCGACCCGATCATCACCGTGGTCGCGCCCGACGAGATGGTCTGCTCGGCAATCGCCGTCAGCCCCATGCCGCCCACCAGCAGGAACACCGCCGGCACCGCGCAGTTGCGTAGCTGCCGCCAGTTCGGCATCGGCGTGCCGCGCCACGCCAGCCAGGCGGCCAGCAGCAGGCCCGCGCACAGGAAGCGCGTGCCCATCATGAACAGCGGCGGAAAGCTCTCCAGCGTAAAGCGGATCGCCAGGTAGGTCGTGCCCCACACCACGTAGGTGATCAGCAGGCAGAGCAGGACAAGCGGTGGCATGGTCGGACGGGAGCGTAGAGAAGGCATCCACGATAGCCCCCGCATCCGGCGCGACCAAACGAAAAGGTCTGGCAAGCCTTGCGAAAGTTGCTCACAAAGCACGCAAAAACCGCAGGAAAAACAAAACCGGCCGCGCGTCAGCCCCCAGCGGGCGCGCGTATGGCCGGTTCTACAATGCAGCCGCGAGGCCGCAGAAAGCCCGCAATTTGCCGCAGATACCGCAAATTACCGCAGCTTCAGCACAGCTTAGCCGTTGGCGTAAACTACCTTGGCCTTGCGGGCCTGGGTCTGCAGGCGCTCGACCATGGCCTGGAAGGCAGCGATGGTGCGCTTCACGTCGTGGGCGAAACCCAGGCGTTGCGTACCGAGTTCGCGGTCGATCAGATCGCGTTCGAGTTGGTCAGTCAGCTTGATATCGGATTGGGTGTTCATGGCGTTCTTCCTTTCGGGATTACCCTCATCGGGTTTTCCCTGATTGTAGCAAAGGAATTGTCGCATCGCAGCATTAGGTGAAAGTACGTATGGGGGAAAGCAACGGTTAGTGCCGAGAAAGACAGCCTGAGATGTCGGAAGTGAAGCGATATGCCTTTTGACAAGCTGCGGCACGAATAGAAAAGCCAAGCGGTTGACCAACGAACAACGCTTCGCGGAGGGTGTCACTACGAACGGCCGACAGGGCTACGCGCCGGCCCGCGGCCCCACGGCATCCGCGGCACCTCTCCGATATGTGCCTGTGCCACGTTTCGGTATTACTGTCAGGCGCCCCACGCCCAACCGATCACGCAGTAACGCGGCGCCGTGACGTCGCAACAGCCGATCGCGCACGCTTCTGCCGCGTGAGCGCCATACTGTCCCATTCCAAATGGTCGAGCATTACCGCCGGCGAGAGCGTGAACGACTCGCGCATGTCACGCACCTCTTCGACCGGCGTCCTGCCGAACAGGCGCTTGAACTCGCGGCTGAACTGGGATGCGCTTTCATAGCCAACACGCGCCGAAGCCGCCGCCGCGGTCACGCCGTCTCGAATCATCAGCAGCCGGGCCTGATGAAGACGGGTCGACTTGATGTACTGGATCGGCGATGTCTGCGTCACCGTACGGAAGTTGGCATGAAACGCCGGCACACTCATGCCCGCTTCCTCCGCAAGACGCGTGACGTTGAGCGGCGTTGCATAGTCGGCATGAATCCGCTTGAGTGCCCGCGCCACCCGTCCGAATCGGCCATGATGCGCCAGCGCAGCGCGCATTGCCCCGCCTTGCTCGCCCGTCAGCACGCGATAGCAGATTTCGCGCACGATGTCGGGCCCCAGAACCTGCGCATCGAGCGGTGACGTCAATGCCTGCAACAGCCGTAGCGTCGCGTCAGCAAGATCCCCTGCAAGCGGTGTGGAAACGATGCCGGTCGGGGGCGCCTCGGGATGATGCCCGGCGGCGTCGATCTGCGTGATCAATTCGCTGAGTTCGATCAAGTCCAGGCGCACCGACACCGCGAGCATTGGCTCCCCTGGCGTGGCCTGAGTCTCTGTCGAGAACGGCAACGGCACGGACAGCACGAGATAGTGCTGCGCGTCGTAGACGTAGACCCCATCGCCCAGGAATCCGATCTTGCGCCCCTGGCAAACAATGACGATGCTCGGCTCATACAGCACTGGCGTGCGCCCGAGCGGACGGTCCGAGCGCATCAGCCGGACGCTGTCGAGCGCCGATTGGGTATAGCCCTCGTTCGGCGCCAGTCGCTCAAGCAGGCGGACCATGCGAGTGGAAGCAGGATTCAGGGCGTTCGACACGGCTCTCTCCTTTCGCTTGCGATTGTCGCCATTCTAGTCCCCGCCATCCGCGCCCGTCACCCAGATTGATAGAAATAGGCAATAACGCCATCGATACGTGTATTCGCCGCGGCGCTGGACGTACCTAACATTCCCTCACCGGCCAACGAACAGTATCGCTTTCCTGAAGGCCGATCCTGGAAAGACGTCTCGCGCGGCAATCGCCGGCAGCCGCCTCCCAAACCGAGCCACCAATAGGAGTATGCAAGATGGCAATCCAACCCACCGAATCGAAGGTCATCCTCATCACCGGCGCCAGCAGCGGCATTGGCGAAGGCACCGCCCGATTGCTCGCCGCCCAAGGTCATCGCCTTGTCATCGGCGCACGACGCACGGATCGGCTCGCCGAACTGGCCGAATCGCTGCAGGCGGCCGGCGCCACCGTCCGCTATCGCGCACTCGATGTCACTTCGGCCGAAGACGTTGCTGCCTTCGCGCGCTTCGCGCTCGAATCCTTCGGCCGCATCGACGTGCTGATCAACAACGCTGGCGTGATGCCGCTCTCTCCGCTGAACGCGCTGAAGGTCAATGAGTGGGACCGGATGATCGACGTGAACATCCGCGGCGTGCTGCACGGCATCGCCGCCGTGCTGCCAGCGATGGAGCAGCAAGGCGCGGGCCAGATCATCAGCATCTCGTCGATCGGCGGCTTGTCCGTCTCGCCGACCGCAGCCGTCTACTGCGCAACCAAATTCGCCGTGCGCGCCATTTCCGATGGGCTGCGCCAGGAAACGGACAAGATCCGCGTGACAGTCGTCTGTCCCGGCGTCGTCGAATCCGAACTGGCCGACTCGATCTCCGACGATGTCGCACGCTCGGCGATGCAGGAATTTCGACGCATCGCCATCACGCCAGATGCGATCGCCCGCGCCATTGCGTACGCGGTGGAACAACCGGCCGATGTCGACGTGAGCGAGATCATCGTGCGTCCGACGGCCAGCCCGTTCTGAACGCGTTGAACACATAGCACAAGTCAATCCCAGGAGAACCTCATCATGACACCACGCAATGCAGCGACTGGCGCCTTCGCAGGCAAGGTCGCAATCGTAACCGGCGCGGCCAGCGGCATCGGACTGGCCACCACTGAACTGCTGCACGCCCAGGGCGCAAACGTTGTCGCAGTTGACCGCAACGCCAACGTCGAGACGCTCAGCAGACCCGGCGTCCTGCCGCTCGTGGCCGACATTGCGCGCGAGGAAAGCGCGGTGCGAGCTGTGTCGACCGCCGTCGAACAGTTTGGCAAGCTGGATATCCTCGTCAACAACGCCGGGATCATCATCAACAAGCCGGTGGTCGAGATGTCGCTCGACGACTGGAACAGCATCCAGGCAGTCAACGCAACCGGCGCGTTCCTGTTCTCGCGCGAGGCGATGCGCGTGATGGTGTCGGCCAGGTCGGGCGCCATCGTCAATGTCGGCTCCTATGCATGCCAGCAGGCGTTTCCGCTCATCGCGGCTTATGCCGCCTCGAAGGGCGCACTGGCGCAATTGACGCGCGCGTTGTCGCTCGAAGCCATCGGGCACGGCATCCGCGTCAATGCGGTGGGCTCAGGCGACGTGGTGACCAACATCACCAACCACATCCATGCCGATGGACCAGCGTTCCTGGCCGAACACGGCAAGAATGCTCCCATACGCCGCGCAGCCCAGCCCGAGGAGATTGCAGAAGTGATCGCATTCCTGGCTTCGGAAAAGGCCAGCTACATCGTCGGCGCGCTCGTGATGGCCGACGGCGGCATGAGCGTCGCGTTGCCTTGAACGCGCGTAGTCAACAATCCCAACCCCACAGGAATACCATCATGAAGCAAGCATCCCGCACCTGGTTTGTAACCGGCGCATCGAAAGGCCTGGGTCAGAAGCTCGTCAAGCATCTCCTTGAGCAGGGCCATCGCGTGGCCGCAACGTCACGCACGGCAGCCTCACTTGCGCACGCCATCGGTGACTCGTCCGAACGATTTCTACCACTCGAGGTCGACCTGACCGATGACCGAAGCGTCCACGCGGCGATCGAAAGCACCGTGCAAAGGTTTGGCTCGATCGACGTGATCGTCAACAATGCCGGCTACGCACAGCAAGGGACTGTCGAGGCGCTGTCCGACGAGGAGGTCCGCCAGAACTTCGAGGTCAACTTTTTCGCGCCACTGCTCGTGCAGCGCCATGCCCTGCCGCATCTGCGGGGCCAGCGCAGCGGACACATCATCAATATTGCATCCATCGTCGGCTACCAGGGCGGCTACGCCGGCTGGGGCAGCTACGTGGCGAGCAAGTTCGCGCTGGCGGGTCTGACCGAGTCGTTGGCCGCGGAAGTCGCCGAACTCGGCATTCGCGCGACCGTGGTCTATCCGGGGCCCGTGCGCACCGACTTCCTGTCAAGTGGTGCGCTGGCGGTGGCCACGCACCAGATCAGTGAGTATACGGAGGCCAAGGCATCGATCGACCTTCATCTCGGCACGCTGCATGGACGGCAGGCTGGTGACCCCGACAAGCTGGCCCGGTTGATCATTCAGGCCGCCAGTGTCGAATCGCCGCCGCTGCACCTGTTTGCGGGCAAGATCGCGAACGAACTCGCGGCAGCCAAGGCCGAAGGGGTCAGGAAGGATCTCGACGTGTGGAAGGGGTCCTCTGAAGCCACGGACTTCGCCGAGTAATCGAGAGGTAAGGGGGTGCCGCGTACGCAGCCCAGGAGACCTGGGACCGAAAGCGGCACCGACTCCAGTCTTAAGCTCCGTACGCTGGCTCTTGCCGATGGCCCATCGCTTCGCCTGCGTCCATCGTCGACGCGTAACCGGCCGTCAATCGCTGCACCGGAATCCGACAAACATGTCACTGCGGTGCGGCAGGTAGAAATTCCGGTAACGGGGATGCTGCATGCGGGCATGCGTGGCGAACGATCCGCCGCGCACCGCGCGATGCGTGCGGAACCAGGGCGCGGAGTACTCCTGGTAGGGGTCTGCCGAGAAACCCGCAAAAGGCAGGAACGGATCGGCCGTCCATTCCCACACCGCCCCACCCCATTCGATCAGGCCGCGGCTCGCCGCATACTCCCATTCAGCTTCCGTGGGCAGGCGCTTGCCGGCCCACCGGCAATAGGCCTGCGCTTCATAGGCGTTGACATGGCAGACCGGCAGGTCGAGGGGAAGCGGCACCCACTGCCCGAACCAGCGCGATTCCCATTGCCCCGGCACGTCGCGCGCCGCCTGGCGCCACCGTGCCGGATGCGCCAGCCCGCTCTGCTGCCGCCACGCCAGACCTTCATCCGACCACCAGCGCCGGTCGCGATAGCCGCCCGCGGCCACGAATTCGGCGAATGCCGCGTTGCTGACGCATTGGCGGTCGATACGAGCGGGCGCGATACGGACCGGGTGCCCCCACTTCTCATTGTCAAACACGAACCCGCTGTCCCCCGACGCCCCCATCAGGAAGGCATCGTCGGCGATCGCCACATCGCCGCCGCCGGGCGCGAGCGAAGGCATCGCCAGCGGAGCATGCAGCGGATAGTCAAGCGTCTGGCGCATGTAGGTCAGCGCCTCGGCGTGCATGTCCTCGTGGAACAAGGCGAGACGGCAAAAATAGAGCGCCTCGTCGGTGTCGTCAGTGGCGGCAAGCCTGTTGCGCACGCCATCGAGCACCGCGCCCACGTAGTCGCGTATCTCTGCGAGCTGAGGCAGGTCCAGATGCCAGCGGTCCTGGTGGGCAACGCGCATGGAATCGAACCAGCGGTCCGCGTCGGCCAGCAAGGAGGGGAGCCTGGCAGCGAATCGCCCTCCCTGGCCGGCGCGCGGATCGCGCAGGATCCAGTGCTCCGTGAACCAGGCGATATGGGCATACTCCCATAATGGCGGGTTGATCCCCGGATCGTAGCGAACCCGCCATTGGGACGGCGACAAATCCTGCAGGATGGCCCACGTGCGTCGATGCGCTTCGACGAACGCCTCATCCAGCCCGAACTTGTTTATGCTTCTCGCAGCAAGCCCTTCAGCCCTCATCGCCATGCACCCTCCAAAGGCCACCGTGGCAATTATCAGTCCGGCACTCCGGAAAGCCAATAATGGCAACTGGCAGACCGCCAGCCGCTGGTCCCGCTTTTTGCGCGCCGACTACGGTGTCGTGCTGGCCGCGGAGTGGCCGTCGGACGGCGAGCGCGGCGCCCTGCCCGACTGCATGATCGCCTTGCACGCCCGGCGGTCGGCGGACAGTATTTCAAGGTTTGCCGCGGCCTGCCCGGATCGGCCGCTGGTGGCGGTGCTGACCGGAACCGACCTCTATCGCGACATCCACTGTGACGAATCCGCCCGGCGCTCCCTCGATCTCGCGACCCACCTGGTGGTGCTGCAGGATGAAGGGCTAGCCGAACTGCCTCCCCGGCATCGCGCCAAGTGCCGTGTGATTTACCAGTCGGCCCCGGCATACGTGCCGGGCACATCCGGTGGTGGCAGCACCTTCGATATCGTACTGGTAGGCCACATGCGGGCGGAAAAGGACCCTCTGACCCCCATGCGGGCGCTGGAACTGCTTCCCGACGATTCGCGCGTGCGGCTCATCCACATAGGCGGCGCCCTTGACGATGCGTACGTGCAGGCGGCGCAGGCTCTGCAAGCGCGCGCCTGGCCAGCGGTGCAGCGCTACGTCTGGCTGGCCAGACTGCCGCATGCCGAGACGCGCCGGCGCATCCGGCAAGCACAGGCGATGGTGATCTCTAGCGTGATGGAAGGCGGCGCCAACGTCATCGCCGAGGCCGTAACCAGCGGTGTGCCGGTGCTGGCCAGCCGCATCCCGGGAAATATCGGCATGCTGGGCTGCGACTATGAGGGTTATTTCCCCGCGGGAGACGCCCGGCAGCTGGCGCTCCTGCTCGAGCGGGTCAGCCGGGATGCCGGCTTTCTGGCCCGCCTGCGGGAGCAAGTTGCGCACCGGGCGCCGCTGTTCGCACCGACGCGGGAACAGGCGGAAGTGACTAAACTTGTCGCCGACGCCCTGAAACAAGCACAAGCCGCATCCCCGCCGTGAACCAGGCAACGAATGGCGGAGGTTGCGGACCCCGGTGTGCTGTCGGAGATCCTCATGAATTCAAGGCAAATTGAGGTACTTCCCGGCCCCGTCATCGCTGCTGGTCGGTATCGCGGCCAGCGATGAAAGGCCGTCCCCACCATTGCCGTGCCAACCCTGGATCCTTCTCCACCATGTTCCCTGTTCTCTCGCGCACCCTGAGGCGCCTTTCCATGCTTGGCCTGCTGGGCCTGGCCGGTCTTGCCAGCGCCCAGCCGGTGCTCAAGGTGTCGGCCATCCCCGATGAGTCACCGACCGAATTGCAGCGCAAGTTCGCGCCGCTGGGCAAATACCTGGAGAAGGAGACTGGCATGAAGGTGGAGTTCGTGCCGGTCACGGACTACGCTGCCGTGGTGGAGTCGCTGGCAACCGGCAAGATCGACATGGCCTGGCTGGGCGGTTTTACCTACGTGCAGAGCAAGATCCGCACGAATGGGGCGACCATCCCCATCGTCCAGCGGCAGGAAGATGCCGCCTTCACCAGTAAATTCATCACCGCCGACAAGACGATCAGGTCCCTGGCGGACCTGAAGGGCCGCACCTTCGCCTTCGGTTCGCCGTCCTCGACTTCCGGCCACCTGATGCCGCGGCATTTCCTGTTGCAGGCCGGCATCAATCCGGACAAGGACTTCAAGACCGTCGCCTATTCAGGCGCCCACGATGCGACGGTCGCCTTCGTCCAGGCCGGCCGGGCCGACGCCGGCGTCCTCAATGCCTCGGTCTGGGACAAGCTGGTGGAGCAGAAAAAGGTAGATCCCGACAAGGTCAGGGTGTTCGCCGTCACGCCGCCCTATTACGACTACAACTGGACCGTACGCGGCGGTCTCGATCCGGCCCTGCGCAAGAAGCTGACCGAGGCCTTCCTCCGGCTTGACCCGGGCAACCCCGAACAGCGGGAGATCATGGCATTGCAGCGGACGTCTAAATACATCACCACCCGGCCGGAGAACTACGCGGGCATCGAGTCCGCGGCGCGTGGCGCGGGCCTGATCAAGTGAGCTTCCGCATCGAGACCGCGAGCATCCGCTACGCCAACGGACAGCGCGCGCTCAGCCAGCTGACGCTCGCCGGGGGCCGCGGCGAACGCATCGCCGTCATCGGCCCATCGGGGGCCGGCAAGACTTCCTTGCTGCGTTTGCTGGCAACGGCCCTGCGGCCAAGCGAGGGCCGCGTCGAGGTGTTGGAGCAAAGCCCCTGGGCGCTGTCCGCCGGACACCTGCGGCGCTTGCGCTGCAGTATCGGCATGGTGCACCAGGCGCCGCCAATGCCACCACGGCAGCGCGTCGTCACCGCCATTCTGGCCGGCCGCCTCGGCGTCTGGCCAGCATGGAAGTCGATGCTGTCCCTGGCCTACCCGGCTGATCTTGCCGGCGCCACCGAACAGCTCGCCCGCCTCGATCTGGCCGACCGCCTGTTCGACCGTTGCGATCAACTGTCCGGGGGCCAGCTCCAGCGGGTAGGCGTCGCTCGCGTGCTATACCAGCGCCCGGAGCTGATCCTGGCGGACGAACCCGTCGCGGCCATGGACCCTGCGCTGGCCAACCTGACCTTGGGCGAGCTGAGCAAGGAAGCGGCGACGCGGACAGCGACGCTGGTCGCCAGCCTGCACGCAGTGGATCTGGCCTTGCGCTGGTTTCCGCGCATCGTGGGGCTCAGGGCAGGCGCGATCGCCTTCGACCTGCCGGCCGAACGCGTCACCGATGCCCTGCTGCGGGAGCTTTATGCCTCCGAAAGCGAGTCGCCGCCGGTGCAGGGCCGCGAGCCGCTGCTCATGGCCGCCGGATCGGCTGGCGGCGACCGGCCCAAATCGGCGTGCCGATGAGCGCCCACCCGCGCGATCCGCAGGCGCTGCGCCGGGCGAGCGGCCTGGTCGTTGCGCTGCTTTTGCTGTGGCCCTTGCTGAGGCTTTCCCAGTTCGATCCGTCGGCGCTGTTCGAGGCCGGCAACCTGAAGGTGATGGGGAGCTTTTTGCGCAACTTTCTCCCCCCTGAGGTTTCGGCCGAGTTTCTCGGCTACGTGGTCAAGGCCACGCTGGAGACACTGGCGATCGCCACGGCGGGAATTGCCCTCGCCTTCGTCGTTGCCACGCCGCTGGCCGTAGCGATGACGAACAGCCTGTCGATCTCCCGCATCGGACCCGGCCCCGCCCGCAAGCAGCGCATGGCATTGCGCATCGGCGTGCGCGCCCTTGTGCTCCTGCTGCGCGGAGTGCCCGAACTGGTCTGGGCCCTGCTCTTCGTGCGCGCCCTGGGCCTGGGGCCAGCGGCCGGCGTGTTGGCACTTGCCATCACCTATGGCGGCATGCTGGCCAAGGTCTATGCGGAAATCCTCGAGTCCGGCGACCGGCGCGCGGTGGACGCGCTGCTCGGCGGTGGCAGCGGGCGCGTGGTGGCGCTGCTCTATGGGCTGCTGCCGAATGCGGCGCAGGAGCTGGTTTCCTACACGGTCTATCGCTGGGAGTGCGCGATCCGGGCTTCGGTGGTGATGGGCTTCGTCGGCGCCGGTGGGCTCGGCCAATTGATGGACCAGGCGATGAAACTGCTCAATGGCGGTGAAGCCGCGACCATCCTGCTTGTCTTCCTGCTGCTGGTCCTGCTGGCGGACGCGATCAGCGCCCGGCTGCGCAAACTGCTGGCGTAAATCATGGCAGACAAGACCAAGGCCGCCCAGCTCTGCTTGAGCTGCCTGTTCACCCTCCTCGCCGTGGCACTGGTAGTGTCGGCCAGTTTCGCTTATCTCTCGCTCAATCTTGGCCGGCTCTTCTCCATGGACGCGGCCGGCGAGATGCTGCGCTTCCTGCAATCCTTCTTCCCCCCCGACCTGTCGGCCGGCCTTCTTGCAAGGACCGCGAGGGGCATGCTCGAAACGCTTGCAATGTCTGCCGTGGGCACCTTGTGCGCGGCGGTCCTTGGCCTGGTCCTGGCCTTACCTGCCTCCGGCCGTCATGGCGCTGCGCTGAAGGCGCTGTCGCGGCTGGCACTGAACCTGTTGCGCTCGGTGCCCGAGCTCGTGTGGGCGGTCCTCACCGTACTGGCTGTGGGCCTCGGACCATTTGCCGGCACCCTTGCCCTGGCCTTGCACACCGCCGGCGTGCTTGGCCGCCTGTTCGCCGAAGCACTGGAGAATGCCCCGGCCGCACCGGCACAGGCGCTGCTGGCAACCGGGGCGTCCCCCGCCCTCGCCTTCCTGTATGGCACGCTCCCCTGCGTCCAGCCGCAGTTCCTGGCCTACACCCTGTATCGGTGGGAGACAAATATCCGCATGGCCGCGATCCTGGGCTTCGTCGGCGCCGGCGGGCTTGGGCAGATGCTGTACTTCGAACTCTCGCTCTTTCACCTGGCGCAGGCCTGCACGGTCATCATCGCCATGCTCGTCCTTGCGGCACTGGTCGACGCCGCCAGCGCATTCATGCGCCGCGATCGGGTCATGGTTCACGCCTGACCGCGGTGCCCGGCCAGAGAGTTTCCAGGCGATTGCCTGATCCGGTGGACCCCGCCCTATTGGCTCTCGAGCCACTGAATGGCGAAGCGCATCAGTTCCTTGCCGTTAGGAATATCCAGCTTTTCCTTGATGTTGGCCTGATGTGCCTCGACGGTTTTGACGCTCCGATTCAGTTTCCCGGCGATCTCGCGGGTGCTGAAGCCGAGTCCGATCAGGTGCAGGACCTCGAACTCCCGTTCCGAAAGGCTCGCGATCGAGCCCGTCGCAATTTTTTTGGGAACCGTCAGAGCCCGCGCCAACCTCTCATGCATTGCGGCGCTCAGGTAAATATTACCGGCCAGCACCTCGCGGATCGCGTTCAAGATATGCTCCGTGGCCTCCAGTTTCATCAGATACCCGTTTGCTCCTGCCCGCAGTGCGCGCTCGGCAAACAAGGTTTCGTCATGCATGCTGAGGACGAGGATTGCCAGCGTTGGATAGTGTTGCCGCAGCGTCTTGACAAGATCCAGGCCGGAGTTCGAGTGCAGGCTGAGGTCCACAATGGCCAGGTCAGGCTGGCAGGCCACCGCCGCCATGGCTTCTTCGGCACTGGCGGCCGCACAGCAGACGTGCAGATCCTCATGCTGATTCAGCAAGTGGGTTAACCCCTCCCGGATAATGGGGTGGTCATCCACGATCAGGATCTGGGTCGCACGGCCCAGGCTAGATGGCTTCCCTTTCATTGCCCGGACTCTCCGGTATCGGATAGCTGATGGCAACCGTGGTGCCACCCAAAGCATTGCGGGTGACCGTGCAAGAGCCGCCCAGAAGGCTCGCCCGGTGACGCAGGTTGTGAAGTCCCAGTCCCGAGGCACGCTCCATTTGCTCCGGGTCGACCCCCACCCCGTCGTCACTGATGGAAAGCCTCTGCATTCCGCCATCGCGCTCCAGGTCGATCCAGATGTGGCGGCCCTGGCTATACTTCAGCGCGTTATTGACGGCTTCCTGTGCCGCACGGTAGAGGTTGATCTGCATCGGCGGATCCAGTAAGTCCACATCTGACTCGATGCGAAGCGCGCATTCGATGCCATTCAGCGAGCGGGTCGTCTGTGCCAGCCCTTGCAGGGCGACCGTAAGGCCACCAGATTCCATGGCGACCGGGTCCAGGCCATGGGCAATCTTGCGCGTCATCTGGGACGCCTGCTTCACCAGTTCGACGATGGTAGCCGCCTCCGCGGCGGCCGGGTGGCAATGCTCCTGTAGTTCCTGATTCAAGGTGGTGCAGTAGAAGCCAAGGCTGGTGAGGTGCTGCCCGAGGCCGTCATGCAGTTCCCGGCCAATGAGTCTCTGCTGCCGATCGCCGATTCGGATCAGCTCTCCTTCCAGCCGACGACGTCGCGCCATCTCCTGCTTCAGTTCATTGTTGGCGCGCTCCAGTTCCTGGGTTCGCTCTTGCACGCGCCGTTCCAACTCGACGTGGGAGGCGAGCAGGAGGCTATGGAAGCGCTTTCCCTGAGCATGTGCCGCTACCAGCAACAGTCCGGTAACTGCCACGACATTGGCGAAGGCGCACCATCTCACGAGGCTATCCACCGGAGATTCGGCGGCAAAGGGACCGGTGCCGTTCGCGGTGCCCCAGATGGCCACGATTGAGACCAGCAAGGTTGAGAGGCAGGTGCCCAAGTGATCGAAGCGGAGAGCCGCCCAGATCGTGAACGGAAAAATCGCGAGGGCTGCCGGATAGTAGCCGTGCCCGGCAAGTTCGGTGGCGCCGAAGATAAGGTAACTCACCCAGAAGATCGCAACGGTCAGTCCGCACGCTTCCACGGCCTGCTTTGCGGAGCGGATCGGGCTCGGATACTTGAGCAAGATGAGCAGCGGCGGGGCCACCACGAGCACCCCCATCATGTCACCGAGCCACCATTTTAGAAGAGCTGCGCCGTACCCGCTGACTGGCACCAGGCCCGCTCCTACGAGGGCGCTCGCACCGATCAGCGCACTCACTGCCGTGCTGACCGTCGCAGCCAGGATGATGAAGGCAATCACGTCGTTGATGCGATCCAGGGTGATTTGGAATCGGGCTACCCGCTTCAACAATAACGAAGCCGTCAAGGCTGCAGCCGTTGCCCCGAGGCCAATCACCGCAGCCACCGGTAGCGGCACGCCCACCGACACGTTTGCCAAAACGGAGCCGATGGCAATTCCGGGGGCAACTGCGAAGCCCATGACAAGCAGTGCAACGAGGGCGATGCCGCTGGAAGGCCACACCAGGGACACTGCACCGCCCACTACCGCATAGGCAAGTCCCAGCTTTGCACCTGCGAAATACGCCAATGCGACCAATGCAGTGTTAACGAAGAGGCTGAGCCTCGAGTTTCGCGTAATGATTACCATTGCTCGCTTCGAATCCTGGGGACAGCCCGTGGCACATCAGGTCTTTTTCTCGTTAGCCGCAATGACAATACTCTTGCGATAGTTAGTATCCGACGCACCTGTGGCAAATCACGTATTTGCACCAAATTCCTGCCAGGCGAAGTGCTGCGAAACCAAGGTGCCGCAAGACTACTATGAATCTACTTCAGAACTCCCCTGTGCGGTAAGCGTAGCCAGGTGGATTCGGTGAGCTATACCGTCCGGGTTCGACGCGAGATTCCGTATTAGCGCCGGGTTTCGGGTATTCGTCCAGGATCCGGGGCAGCCCAACAGGGCGGAGTCCGCCCCGCCATCGAATAGGGCAATCCCCTAGCCTCTTTTCGGACCAGCCCCTTATACATGCGCTTGCCGTCAGGGCATACATTGAAGTGGTACAAAGTTGCGGCGCACAAACTGGCGCGGAAAGAATTCGTCTCGGGTTCTTGCAACCACCTTAGGAGGTGAGAAAAATGGTAAGAACGTTCTTACTGCTCGCTGCGGCGGGTGCGGCGCTTAGCGCCGGGGTGGCCTATGCCGGCATCGGGGCGCGAGATGTCTACACCGACGGCGCCAGCGTGATGGGGCCGCGAGATCCATATACCGATGGGGGAAAGACCACCAAGTTTGACGTCTATTCAGATGGTGCGAGAGTCACGGATAGGCGAGACGGGTTCACCGATGGCGCATGAATCACCAACCGCGATGGACTGGTTGACGTCAGTATGTCAGTAAGTAAGCAACTACAGAAGGGTCCCCAATAGAACACAGTGGTCGGGCGTACAGGGTACCCGGCCACAAACCAGCACCTCCCCCGAGTAACAGCCTCGGGGGATTCTTTTTTTTGCAGCGACTCGTTAGCTCCCGAGCCACGCTGTTGCATAACTGAAACAGATAGTGCAGAGCGCCAAGCCACCTGCCCGCAGGTGGCTTTTCCTTCAAAGCTAAGGCGCCTCCTCGAATTGGCGGGGGCGCCACTGGAACGCCTTGAACAGCCAAGCCATCAGGACAGCGGCGGCAAGTGCCATCATGGCTAAGCCGGCCGACTCCTGCTGGTTGGAAAGATAGACACTACAGAGCTGCTCAGGCGTCGACTGGTATAGCAAGCCCGCGACAAATGTCATCCACGCCCAGTTAAGCACAAAGAACGCCTGCACGATGATGCCGGCACTACGCCACGATAGCCCGCCAAGCACGCCGGCCAGGACCATACTGCCAACCTTGCCCATGCCGGCACTCGGACTGAGCACCGCACTGTCTAATGCCACGGGTAGCATCCAATAGCCCAGAATCAACGCTGAGCCGGCAAGACCCGGAATCCCGAACGCATTCCAGCGCTCCAACGCATGGCGCATTGGTGCCCGGCATAGGACTGCGGCATGAAACCCGACTGCAAACAATAGTGGCAACTCTATCGCCATGTGCCGCGCCATCGATGCTTCCAGCCATGGGCGCAGTAGCGCGGCGGCGCTGAGCATCATGCCAGGCAACCACGGCAGAAGCCGGACATACATAGCGTGGTCACCCTTTGAGTGCGGAGGCAATCTCGGCCAGGGCGAGATCCGGTCGGGCAACATCGTAGGCACGGACAAGGTGTCCGCTCGCATCCACGAGGAATAGCGCAGTATTGTGGGAGTAACCTCCAAGCCCGTCGGGCAGGACAACGATGCCAAACTCACGCAACGCTGACTTGATCTCGGCCGGATCCGTGACAGTGGCAAAGCGCCAGTTTGGGGCATCGGCCTGCATTCTGCGCGCGGCAGCGGCCAGCACAGCCTGCGTGTCCCGCCTTGGATCAAAGCTCAGCGTGAGGAGCCTGACCCGGTCATCAAGCCCTCTCGCCTTCAGCTGCTGCTGCAGGTAGGAGAACTCGGCCAGCGTCGAGCGGCAGACAGTCTGGCACTCAATGTAGACCCATAGGACAAGCGTGAGCTGTCGGCCTCCCCTGTCGAGCGCTGATAAGCTGAAGGTTGAGCCTTCCTGGTCGACCAGCTTCACGGGAGGCAACTCCCGCGGGGCGCGGGCAATCTCGATTCGGCGAAGTCCGTCACTGGTGACAGCCGAAAAGCCGGCCGTCGTCGCCCAGTACGCAGCGATACCCAGAACAATTACCGCGAGCAGCGCGACGATCGTTCCCGACAACCCGGGCTTCGAGATCGCCTGGTTCACCTGGCGTCACCCTGCCCGCCTTTACCAGCGACGAAGGCTCGCAGCTCGGCCGCCCCGTTCCATTGGGCCTTCTGGTCAGCCGATAGCTGCCGCGCAGCCGCCAACGCATCGGGCTCGACCGCTGGAGCGCTATTGCCCCAATTCGACCGGACGTAGCTCAGGACCGCAGCGAGCTCATTATCCGCGAGTTGCGCGCCGAACGCCGGCATCGAGCCGCTATAGGTCTTGCCCAGGACTTCAATTTCACCGGTCATCCCGTGCAGGACGAGCTGTACCAACGGCCCGGGGTCCCCGGTGACCCATGGCGAGCCTGCCAGCGGCGGAAAGACGCCGGGCAAGCCCTGCCCGCCGGCCTGGTGGCAGGCTTGGCAGTTGGCGGCATACACCTGTGCGCCATCGACACGACCAGTCGACTTGCCTCCCGTTCCGACAAGTGCCGACGCAGGCCGCTGGTCACCTAACGCGCTGCTCTCATCGGGACGAGCGATGAGAATATAGCCGACAGCCCACAAGACCATGCCGCAAACCAGGCCCAATACCACGCGTGGCACCGGATTGTATTGCTCATGCGGATCGGAATGCTCGCCGCGGCGGATATCTTCAGACGTCATTGCATAACCTCTTTCACTTCGCGTGCTCCGAACTGGCCGCAGGGGGCTTTATCCTGGTTGCATTCGCAGCATCCTCCGGCGTGAGCACCGCGTATGTGTGGTTCAGGGATTGCAGATACGCAACCAGGTCCATGGCCTCAGGACGAGCGACTACCACCTTGTCATATGGCGCAACGCCTGGCGGCAAGGACACCACTCGCTCACCCTTCGCGACCGCAGACTCGTCCTTGACCTCGAACAGGAAGGGATAGGCCGGCATGATGCTTTCCGGCACATACGCCCTCGGCTGAAACAAATGCCCGAGATGCCAGTCGGCGCTGGGTTGCCTGGCGCCAATGTTGAACAGGTCAGGCCCCGTACGCATCGTGCCAAGGAGCGGGGGATCGTCGTAGTGATAGTCTGCCGCTACCGAGGGGCGCCCCCAGCCTCGCCTGGCATCAGCGCGGCCGGCGCCTGTGCTGCTGGGCTGCTGCGTATGGCAGGCGATGCAACCGTTCGCCATATAGACTTCCCTACCACGCAGTTCGGCACTGGTATAAGGCTTCAGGTCCTTAGGAGCAGGCACATCCTTCAGTTGCAGGAACGGTGTCACCACCATCGCCGCGGTAGCGAGCGACAGCGTCACCATTGCCCCGCCCACCAGTTTCAGTTCGTTTTCCATTTCTATGCTGCCGAATGCAGGGGTTTCTGCTCGTTCTGCGTGAAGACACCGGACGGAAGCGCGAACAAGACCATATGCGTGGCAAACACGAGGTGTCCGAGCGTCATTAACGCACCACCAATCGAGCGGCCGTATAGCCACGGCAGCGTGACCGTCACCGATTCGAGGAACGGCTGGTCCGGATTCAACAGCGACAGCCCCTGCAGGACGCCGCCGATGCTTAGCGTAACCATGTAGACGGTGAACCCGGCCACCACGAGCCAAAAATGCAACGCAATCAGCCTGGGATGCGGCCAGCGGGTATCCAGGATCCGCGGCAGTGCGAAATAGACACCACCAAAGATAACCATCGAGACGAACCCGTACATACCCAGGTGGGCGTGGGCCACTGTGAAATGGGTGAAATGCGTTATGGCATTTAGACTCCGCAGCGCCTCGAAACTGCCCTGCAACGAGGCCAACGTGTACATAATCGCGCCAAAGACGATGAAACGCAGGGTTGGCGAATGGCGCAGCGCCCCGAAGTTCCCCTTCAATGTCAGGTGCTGGTTCAAGGAGAAGGAGACCACCGGGATGATCATCATCACACTCTGCACAATGGACAGGGTGATGAGCCACTCAGGAACCGGGCCGCCAATCAGATGATGGGCGCCCACCTGACCATAGAAGAATGCAAGGGTCCAGAAACCGAGTAGTGACAAGTTGTAGGATTGGACTGGCTTGCCAATGACCTTTGGCAACAGGTAGTAAATGGTTGCGAGAGACAGCGGCGTATAGAAGAGGCCAAGCACGTTATGGCCAAACCACCAATTCATCGTCGCCTGCTCTACCCCGAAGTGGACACCTGGGATCTTGGCCACGATATAGAGAACGGGGAACCAAAAGAGGGCCGCTCCCATATACCAGACCGAAACGTAGAGATGATGTACGTTCCGGCGTTGCAGCATGAAAACCAGCGGAAGGCCAATCATCATTCCACCGACCGCAAACAAGCCACCGATCTGCCATGGGATTTCCAGCCACTCCATCCCGGCGCTCAGACCTGCAGCAATGGCACCAAGGCCCGCCACCACCCCGGCATTCCAGACAATCGCGCCAAAGATCGCAAAGCGCCCGCCAACCAGGGGCGTACGCAGCAAGCGCGGCATCATCCAGATAGCGAGGCCAAGCAGCCCCATCGGCGCCCATCCGTAAGCCACGGCATTCAGGTGAATGGTGCGCAGGCGCCCGAACGTCATCCATGCGCTGTCTGTAAGCAGGTCAGGCCAGTGAAGCTTCATCGAGCTGAGCAGACCAGCTGCAGACGCGACAATTAGCCACACCACCGAGGACATCAACATGATGAACGCTGGAAAGGCGCTCGACCGATCCGCGCTCTCGCGCAACGCCAGGTCTTCCCTGGAAACCCCGGTCGTTGCATGATCGCGGCGTCCCACATTGCGCTCGAGGGCATCATGCTGTGCCGGATCGGCAGCGGGTTCCTCGGGAACGCCAATCTCATTGGCCGAGAAGATGACTTTCGCCGCGTTGGTGTCAAGATCAAACAGGCCGCGCCGCAGTGACCATATGAAGGAAAAGAGGCCCACGATCGATAGAACGAAAGTGGCCAATAGCAAACCTGTGGGATTCATGAACTTCTACGCTCTCTGCCAGGACGAATGTCAGCCGTTTGTCGGCGGACGGTACGCGGCTATGCTATGCGGTCATTTCACCGGGCGAAAGACGCAGATGCGGGAAAAAAGAGCGGAGCAGATTCACGGATCGCAATCGCTGGCATGGGGCTTTCATGGCGGCCCGATGAGGACGACCGGATCCGGTTCCTGCAAGACGCGCATGAGCATCTGATACGCTGCACACACGTCAAACGCCACTCCGGCAGTCTTCCGCACATACAGCATACGAATTCAGATGAGCAGCATGAAGCGATATGAAACCCTTGCGTCCGACATTGCGGAGTCCATCCGCAAGGGTGTTCTCAGGCCCGGCGACCGGCTACCGTCCGTCCGGCACTGTAGTGAAAGTCGTGGAATCAGCCAGTCGACTGTCTTTCAGGCTTACTACCGGCTGGAGGCGCAGGGGCTCGTTCGTGCCCGGCATCGTTCCGGGTATTTCGTCGCCGCAGGAGACACAGCGATTCCTCCGGAACCTGAGACCGCGCCGCGACCGCTTGAAGAGGCGGTGTCCCCGGATGTAAGCGAACGTGTCTTTGAGGTCATGGAGTCCAGCTTGGCAAGAGATCTCGTGCCCTTTGGCTCGGCGTTTCCCAGCCCACTGCACTTTCCAATGACGCGGCTAGGCCAGGTCTTCGCCTCCAGCGTACAGAAACTGGACCCATGGAGCAGCGTTGATGACCTGACGCCTGGGAGCGCACGCCTTCGCCGTCAGATTGCGCTTCGTTATCTGGCAGATGGCCTGCAGATTCATACCAACGACATCGTCATCACCAACGGCGCGCTGGAAGCGCTCAATCTGTGCCTGAGTGCGGTAACCCGCCCTGGCGACGCCGTTGTCGTGGAGTCCCCCACGTTCTCTCCGGCCTTGCAGGCGCTGGGGCGCCTGGGCCTTCATGCCATCGAAGTCACAACACATCCACGCGAAGGCGTCGATCTCGACGCCTTGCAGCAAGCCCTGGAGCGGCACAGACCTAAGGCTTGCTGGCTCATGACAAACTTCCAGAATCCGCTCGGCAGCCTCATGCCAGACGAAAAGAAGCGCGCATTGGTCGAGTTGCTCACGCGATATGGCGTCCCGCTCATTGAAGATGACGTGTTCGGCGAACTGTACTTCGGCGCCAACCGCCCCAAGCCGGCCAAGGCATTCGACACGGCCGGCATCGTGATGCACTGCTCGTCCTTCTCCAAATGCCTGGCACCGGGATACCGCATCGGTTGGACCGCTCCCGGCAAGTTTGCACGCAAGGTTGCGCGCCTTAAGCTGGTGACAACGTTGGCTTCATCCGCGCCAGCCCAGGAGGCCATCGGTTCCTATCTCGAAAAAGGGGGATTCGACAAACACCTCCGGCGCCTTCGTGAGACTTTGAGCACTCAGCAAAGCTGCTTCGTGCAGGCTATCAGCGAGCATTTTCCGGCAGGGACAAAAGCAACTCGCCCGGCTGGGGGGTACCTGCTGTGGGTCGAGCTCCCCCGACACGTTGATGCCCTTGATATCCACCGCCAAGCGCTGTCGCTAGGGATCAGCACAGCACCAGGTCCCATCTTTTCCGCCAAGCAGGAATTCTGCAACTGCTTGCGACTGAACTACGGGCATACATGGGATGCTCGTTCCGAAAAGGCCCTCATCACCCTTGGACGACTGATAGCCGCCTACGGTCATTAAGCCAGGAGTACCAGTTGGCGATCAAACCGCCATACCAGTTTCCCGCACGCGACAGAGGGGCTGAACTGCGTCGCGCCAAATCGTTTGATTTTGCCGAAGCGCCCCTCTGATATGCAATTTCGGCGATCGCCTGATCCTGTTCTCTGCCGGACTTCCAGCGTACGCTGAACATTCAATGGGCGTGTGTCCAATCTCACGCCTGGAGGAAAATCATGAACGCTCGCGCTGACGATCCCATGCTCAATCGCAGTCACATCACAGGCAGCATCCCTGCGTTAGTTACGCCGATGAAGGACAACGGGATGCTGGACATTCCCAGGCTTCGAGCCCTGGTTGACTGGCATGTCAACGAAGGTACATCGGCATTGGTCGTCATGGGGTCAACAGGTGAGTCAGCGACCCTCGACATGGATGAGCACTGCACGACGATACGTGAAGTGGTTACATACGCTGCGGGGCGATTGCCCGTCATCGCAGGCACCGGCGCAAACTCGACCAGCGAAGCTCTTGCTCTGACCAGGTATGCAAAGAGCGCGGGAGCCAGCGCCGCCCTCTCGGTTACCCCCTACTACAACAAACCGACACAAGAGGGACTCTTCCAGCATTACCGCAAGCTCGCGGAGAATGTTGAAATTCCACTCATCATGTACAACGTGCCAGGTCGCACCGGCGTTGATTTGGCCGAGGATACGATTCGGCGGCTTGCCGAGGTTCCAGGAATCGTAGGGCTTAAGGACGCCACCGGAGATGTCGCTCGCTGCGCCAGACTCATTCATACGTTGCCTGAGACCTTCTCCGTGTATAGCGGCGACGATGAGACTGCGGCTGCGCTGATCTTGCTCGGGGCAAGGGGAAATATTTCCGTTACTGCCAACGTCGTTCCCCGCTTGATGCGGGAGCTCTGTGATGCCGCCATGAACGGAGACGTAGCCATGGTGAGGCTCATCTCCAGGAAGATCTACCTCCTGAATCAAGCCATGTTTGTCCAGTCAAATCCGATTCCCGTGAAGTGGGCGCTAGCCAGGATGGGTCGAATCGAGGGAGCGTTGCGCCTGCCCTTGACTCCGCTTGGCACTGAATGGGAGCCAGTCCTCTCTCGTGCGCTGGCTCATGCTGGTGTAGAGCTTCGCGCGGGGTAAGCCCCCGTGTCGCCTGCTGCGACGGTCTGGAGAGCAAGGCCTCTCAGGGACCAGCCTACGCGACGTCGCCCCATCACGCTCCCCAACGAGAAGCATGCTCTGCCAACCCACCCAAGCCGGCTCCGCGTCTGACGACATGTGGTCTGCCATTGCCGAACTATCGAGTGAGCAGTTGCATACCATTGTCGATATATCTCTCACTCCACCCAACCCTCTGACAGATCTTGCCTCATTCAGAGACCACGTTCTCGGTATCTTCGAGAACGTCGCAGGCTTCGAGTCAACGCCGCCTCCGGAATCCATCATGAATAAGCTCTGGACAACATATCGGCGCACACCAGTCGTGCGCTCTGGCCCCACACCAGCGAGGTAAAAGGACGCAAAAAGGCCGCGTGAACCGCTGGCCAGGAACTGCACGAAACGACGGCTAGGTCAGCCTCCGGCTTTGGCTAGCTCTGCGATTCGTTGGCTAACCCGAACTTTGAGCTGGCGGCGCGCATAATGCTTGGATTTCTCACGGTTATGTGCGCGCGAGCGAGTCGATTACTGGGTACAGGCGACGGGGCTGACGTTGAGCAGGCGGAAGGCCTTTTCTTGAACTGGGGTCGGCCGCGTGATCATGACGATCTTTGCTTGCGGGTTGAGGGGTGTGTGACAGACGTTGTACGCGAGCGTGGCCAGATCATCGAGCAACGTGCGGAAGCTGTGCACCGGCAAGCCGTCCTCGCCAAGCCTGGTGGCGTCCTTGGCTTTCGCCTGGTCCGAGCGTCGTGCCTTGGCCACTGGCGAGGGCCGGGCCGTACGCGCGAGCTCGACGTATTCATCGTCGAACAGCATCGGCTTTAACTTCTCGCGCATGTGCCACTCGATGTAGTAGGCAAGCATGCACAGAAAGACGTGAGCGCGCACGCGCGCGGCGTTCCAATGGAATATGGGACGCACCTGCAGATCGACCGTCTTGAGCGAACGGAAGGCCCGCTCCACCACCGCCAGACCCTTGTAGGCCGTCACGGCCGCCTCAGCCGGCAAGTCCGTTGCCGGCAGGCTCGTACGCACCACGTAAAGGCCATCGAGTGCGGCCTCCTGCTGAATCTGTTCGGCCTTGCGTTCCCACGTGAAGCTCGAGTCGGTGATGTTCAACTCGAAGTGCTTGCCCATCCTGAAGTGATCGATGACGCGGCCTACGCGCAGGGCAATCTCCTCGGTGCCCTTGAGGCGATTGCGGGCACGCGTGGTCGCGTCGGTGATCTTCATCAACTCGGCTTCGGTGGCCTGCAGCAGCGCCTCGCGTTTGCGGCTGCGCTCCTCGGCCAGTAGCGGATTGCGACACACGATGAGCCGCTCGCCGGGGAACGCCTCGCTGGTCACCTCTAGCAGGTTGCGCTCATCGAATAGCGAGGGCTGGAAGGGGCCCTTCTCCCGGGCAAGTGCGGCCATCTGCGGCGCGCGCAGGCTGCTCACCCAGTCCAGGCCAGCCGGGCGCAATACCGTGTCGATGCGCGCCTGCGTGAGCATGCCCCGGTCGCCCACCCACGCGAGCTTCTCGATGCCATAGCGGTTCTTGAGCTTGTCCACCTGCGAGGCCACGGTAGCCGGATCGGCGGTGTTGCCGGCGAAGACTTCGACCGCCACCGGACAGCCCTCACGAGTGCAAACCAGACCGAACACGATCTGCGGGTCGTCGCGCTTGCCATCGCGACTGTAGCCGTGGGCGGCAAGCTCGCAGCAGCGTCCCGTCACCCACGTGGAAGTGAGGTCATAGAGCACCAGCGTACTGCCGCTCAGATGCTGCCTGGCAAGGCGCTTCTCGATGCCTTCCTGAGCTTCTCCCAGCCAGTCGAGCGCGGCATAGACCTGTTCGAGTTCGACGTCGCCCAACTTCAGCAGCCGCGACACCGAGTGGGTCGCGGTCTCGTCGCGCAACATGCGATGCGTGGCGAGCTTGGAAGCGGGTGACACCACCCGCGTCACCAGCAGTGCCATCACCACCGAGCGCAGCGCGGCCGGTGCCGAGGCAAACCACTGCTCGGCGCCGCAGGCGCGCGCCGCGCCAAGCACGGCGGCCACGTGTCCGTGTGGCAGGCTGCGCTCGATCACGAAGGCCTCATCGGCGCACGACACCGCGACGCCACCGCGTAGCAGCACCTTCAAGCCTTCGATGACCTCGGCGGGCAGCGACGAGAGATTGGCGAGGGTGCGCTTCTTGACCGTGTTGCCGTCGCGATAGGACTCGCGCAGCAGGATGGCGGGGGGCGAGTTGCGGTTCGGGACGTGTTCGATATACATGAACACTTATTCAAGCACAAAACTGCTGAACCGCAATAGATAAATACTAAGTTACATGGCTACATAATAGTCTCAAAAATAGCCGAAACCCAGCGTCGATGCGGGTTCCGGCTATTTGGGAAGTCAAAGTTCGGGCTAACCCCCAGGAGGGTAAGTCTGCTGGCTTTTGGATCATGACGGACTCCTTTGTCGAGAAATTGTCAGGAGTCCGGTCGAGGGGGGGAACTTCAACTTCAGCTTGAGTCCGTCTCCAGAAAATGCTGGACGACTCATAAACATATGATGTCAATTCCCCCATAGGCTTCAGGTCGGCTTGCGCAGGAATCCCTGGTTGCCACCGTTACGATTGGGCGCGAAGCCATTGCGCTGAAGCGTCTCTTCCACGGTGTCGTAGAAGACCCCGATCTGCATGATCTCTCGCGCCTGTTTCGCTGTCGCGATGGGACGACCAAATTCGCCGGAGATACGAACCAACTGCTTGATCTGCTCGACGGAAGACATCTTTCCCGTGCGGGTCTGGTTCCAGAGTACATCCTCGATACCGCACCGCACATGCAGGCCCAAAGCGATGCCGATCATATTCACGGGCAGCACATTCAGCACCGAACTCTCCACCGTAACCACCGCTCCGTCTGGCGCAGCACGCAGGAAGTTGGCCAGGTTGTAGATGTTCGCTTGATCCATGCCGCCGCTGATAGCCACCCAGTTCATCACCAGTGGCCCCTTGTAGACGCCGCGGCGAATCATCCGCTCGATCGTTTCAAAGCTATTGATGTTGTAGCACTGAAACTCACTTTGGATTCCGGCGGCCGTCAGGCGTCGAATGTGTTCCTCGGCCCAGCTGGGATTCGAGGGGACGATCATGTCCCTGTAGGTGGAATAGAGGTGCGGGAATCCCCGCGAAACGCCCTTGAAGTCATCAATACCAGCATGCTCTGTGACATTCATCTGCGTAGTGTTGACGGTCACCGTCACCTGGTCCGGCTTCGGATCGAGTTCGGCCAGCATATGCCGCGTGTCGTCGCTAAGCCATTTGGCGGCTTGGCCCTCTTCCGGCGCGAAGCTGATCGAGCCACCCACCTGGATGATCATTTCCGGCACGCGGGCGCGCACCCCGGCGATCAGCTCATTGAACATGGACAGGCGCTTGCTGCCCTTGCCGTCGGGTTCGCGCACGTGCAGATGCAGCACGGTGGCACCGGCTTCGTAGCAATCCACCGCCTTCTGGATCTGGTCCTCCATGGTGACAGGGATATCTTCCGGGAAATCTGAGGGAATCCAGCCCGGCGCATAGGGAGCGGCCGTAATGATCAGAGGCTGCTGGTTCTCGGGATACAGGTGGCCGTCAAGGAAGTTCATGAGGATGGATCTCCAAGTTGTAATGTGAATATTGAGAATGCCGAACTAGGAGTGAATCATCTGGCCTCGCACCAGTTCCCGCTTTACATTGGATGTCTCGAACTTAACTCTTCATGACAACAACGCACCCCTGTCCGTTGAGCCACCCGCAAGGCACATACCGCCCGTCAACCTGGAAGACGACTCACGCGAGCAAAATGGAAGGGAGGCACCTTCCCTTACCGACCCCTCGACGGTTGGGAGAGATAGGATGCGTTCAGGACGCGGGATGCCAGTTGTGGAGGCGCAGCTCGTCGATGGTGCTGTTCAAGTGGGCAGGCAGGCGGGTCAGCGCGTCGTTGAGGAACGCACACGAATCGCGCCCGCTGAGCTGGGCTGATTGCCCCAGGCTTATCACGACCGCAGCGCGCTGACCGGCCGGTTCGCATCCCGCGAACCCGTACACAACTTGGCTTCGCCTAGGGTAATGTTCTGCCCGCCCGCGGAGGTGTCGTCTGTCGGCGCACTGTTCCGCGTGTGTCCCGGCTTTCCTTGGGGCTGCAACCAAATTGCGCGTGATACCAGCGCGAGAATCCGCTCGGCGCGGAAAAACCGAGTAGGGTCGCCACCTCTGTCAACGGACGATCGGTCTCGATGACGTGACGCGCGGCGAGTTCCGTGCGGATATCGTTAACGACCGACGAGAAGGTCTGTCCCTCTTCTGCCAGCCGGCGCTGGACCGTGCGGCACACCATGCCCAGGTGTTCGGCCACCTGCTCGATGCTGCAACGCCCGCTGGGCAGCAGCAGCAGGACAATGCGCCGAACGTCCTCAAGCATTGTCGCCTGCTGCAACATGGTAGAGGCGTCTATCAACTGCTGCGCGTAGCGCGCCATGGCCGGATCGGCAGCCGGGTTGCGTGCATCGAGATCGGCCTTCGCGCAGATGATGCAGTTGAAGTCATAGTTGAACTCGACGCACGGGCCGAAAAACCGCTGGTGCACACTAAGGTCGCGTGGCGCCGGGTGCTCAAAGCATACACGCCCCGGCTCCCAGTCGGGCTTGTGGAGCTGGCGTATCAACCGCACCATTACGCCTAGCGCCAGTTCAACCCGTTGACGCGTGGGCTCATGTGCATTGCCGGCCATTACCACTTCGCGAATAATGACCAGGTCGCCGCACTCCTCGATCGCCAGCGACAGCGCACCGTTAAGCAACGCTTGATAGCGCATCAGCATCTGCAGCGAGTCGCGCAGCGTCGCCTGGTCGCGGATCAGCAGTCCTACCGGCCCAAGATTGGACAACAGGCGCGACTCGGCCATGCACAGCCCGAAACTCTCGTTGCCTGACATGATTGCGGACGCCTGAAGCAGTCGTCCGACACGCTCCACAGGAATCATGAGGTCCGGCTCGCGCAGCACGCTGGGACTTAACCCCGCGTCAAGGAGCATCCGCACCGGATCCAGTCCGGCGGCTCGGGCAACCTCGCTGTAGTTTGTGAGGGCCGCAGCGCGGACAAGTGACGACATGGGAAAATTGCGTAGAGCTTTGACACCGAATGATAAATGCCTGTCACGTATTGTCAAGCGGGAGCCATCTGCAACATCCAAACTCGCCAGGATCGATCAGCCTCATAGAACACAGGAGACAACGTTCATGAATCAACGCCTGAAGGCGGCACCCGCAGTGGTCCGCGCAGCATCTCTGAGCAGCTCGATCCGGGTCGAGCCCCTCACTTGCACCATCGGTGCAGAGCTCAGCAACGTCAACCTGGGGGCAGCTGCCGAGGACGACCAACAGATGGCAGAGATCCGGTCGCTGCTCCTGAAGCATCGTGTGCTGTTCTTCCGCGACCAGGACATCACGCGCGCGCAGCACGTGGCCTTTGCGAGCCACTTCGGCCAGCTGGAAGACCATCCAGTGGTGGGCAGCCACCCCGACTACCCGGGACTGGTTCAGATCTACAAGACTCCTGACAGTCCTCCCGAACGCAACGAGAATTCCTGGCATACCGATGCCACCTGGCGCGAAAAGCCTCCGCTGGGCTGCGTGCTGCGCTGTATCGAATGCCCGCCTGTGGGCGGCGACACAATGTGGGTCAACATGGTCGAGGCTTATAACCAGTTGCCCGAAGAGATCAAGACGAAGATCGCGTCCTTGCGTGCGCGCCACAGCATCGAGGCGAGCTTCGGCGCTGCGATGCCGATCGAAAAGCGTCTTGCACTGAAGGCTCAGTACCCCGACGCCGAGCACCCCGTGGTGCGCACCCATCCGGAAACCGGAGAGAAGGTGCTATTCGTCAACGGAAGTTTTACGACGCACTTCACCAATTACAACGTGCCGGCCAACGTGCGCTTCGGGCTGGACAAGGCGCCGGGTGCCAGCAATTTGCTTAGCTATCTGGTCAGCCAGGCCAACATCCCCGAATACCAGGTGCGTTTTCGCTGGAAGAAAAACAGTGTTGCGTTCTGGGACAACCGTTCAACCCAGCACTACGCGGTGATGGATTACCCCCCGTGCCACCGAAAGATGGAGCGCACCGCGATCATCGGTGACGCGCCTTACTGAAAGCTGGACATGACCTCTACGATACCTACCGTTCTCATCGTCCCTGGCCTGCGTGACCATGTACCGGAACACTGGCAGACCCTTCTTGCGTCGAAGCTGCCTTGCGTGGTCTCAGTCGCCCCGCTTGAGCAAGACAAGCTGAGCTGCGCTGCCCGGGTCGATGCGATCGATCGCGCTCTGGCCGACATCGAGGGGCAGGTCATCATCGTGGCGCACAGCGCAGGCGCGATGATGATCGCCCATTGGGCGGCCCGAGGCGTCACACGGAACATCGCCGGCGCACTGCTCGCTGCACCCGCGGACCTCGAGACGCCCATGCCCCCAGGCTACCCGACGACCGACACATTGCGCGACCACGGCTGGCTGCCGATCCCTCGCGGCAAATTGCCGTTTCCGAGCATCGTTGCGGCAAGCAGCAACGATCCTCTGACGCGTCTCGATCGCGCCCGTGAACTGGCCCAGGCGTGGGGAAGCCGCTTCGTCGAACTCGGCGAGGTCGGGCATCTGAATCCCGCTTCCGGCTATGGCGAGTGGCCGCGGGCGGAAGCGTTCATTCGCGAACTCTCGTGATCGACCCACGGCCGAGTGCCACCGGCCGGGAAAAACGACAGGGTCCTGCGGGAATTCCGGACGACAGGCCCCTACGGGCGACCCGGCCAGACGCAATGACCACGTTTCGTATGCTTACCTTACGGACGCGCCGCCCTCTCCATGCATCCGGTGCATGGCCGCTGATCTGATTTCCGCCAGAAGCCAGCTGGGAGGAAAGCCCGCCCCCCTCCCTTCTATGAGCACTGGTTTGTCAAGTTCCTTTGGAGCTAGCCGACCAAATCTTCCTACGTGCGGCGTAGTCTGAAGCCGTCTGTTGTGCGCGCGTCAGACGTGACGTCTGACCACCTTCTATCCGCCGGCGCTTGGCCAGCCTCATCCTGCATGCGCATTACGCCGGAATCATCAACCAGGAACATGCCCCATCTTGATAAATCGGTTGCATCAGCAACCCGGGAGGAGGACGGGCATGTTCACCTCAGACCGTTTGTGCTTGCGTAGTTGCCTGACCGGGCCGTTACCTCTTTCCTGCAAGCTTTTAGGAGGCCTACGCCGACTTCAGGCGTGCGCCATTGGGAATCTCACCGTCTTTCAGATAGCGCCACAGCGCAATAGCCAGTCGCCGTGCGACTGCAACGATCGCGATGCGCCGAGCCCGCCGGTTTGGTCCCGTGCTCTGGGTGCGCTCGTTGAACCAGCGCGTAAGTGCACTGTCGGGCTGGTAACGCAGCCAGCACCATGCCATCTCGACCAGTAACGCGCGCACTCGTCGGTTGCCCTGTTTGCTGATGCCCTGGTCGACCTGGCTCTCGCCGCTGTCGTAGGGCTGGGGCACCAGGCCCGTACAGGCCCCCACTTGGCGCCGGTTGCTGAACTCCCTCCAGAACAGTTCGAGCGCGAGGCGCGACGCGCCCACTTCGCCAATCCCTTTCAGGCGCGCCAGGTCATCGCGTCGCTGGCGCGCGGGGGCGGGCAGGCTTGCCTGTCGCGTTTTCTCCAGCTCCGCGAGTTGCTGCTGCGCCAGCGCGAGCCGTTCGCACTCACGCAGCAGCCGCCCGCGCATTTCGGGCGACAACGGCGCGCCGTCGTGACACTTCACCTCGTCACGGGCGAGCCGGCCGGCGAAGTGCTTGTGATCCACCTCATCCCAGCAGCCGAGCGTGGCCAGCAGTTTTCGCATCCGGTCGCAGTGCTGCAGCACTTCCTTCTGCAGTTGCCCGCGATCGCGCATCAGGTGCCGCGACGCTTCGTCCTGCGGCGATGGGACGTGAACCACGTGCATGCGGTCGCGCTCGCCACGTAGCCATGCGCGCAGGTTGATCACCAGCTTGATGGCATCGAGCCGGTCGGTCTTCGCGCGTCGCTTGTGGCGTTCGACGGGAATGCTGGCTGGATCGATGACGTAGCACTCGATGCCGCGCCCCTGAAGCGCACGACAGATCCAAAATCCGTCCTGGCCGGCCTCGTAGCTTACGACGACGCGCACACCTGCTGGCAGCGACCACTGGTCCTTGTGCTGTTCGATCAGGTCCAGCACCGCCTGCAGACGCGCTACGGCTTGCAGCTGCGCGACCGTATGCACCGCAGGCTGCTCGCGGTGCCCGTCGTGTAACGCGACCTTCCACTTCGCGGCCGCCAGTTCGAGCGAGACCGCCAACACGTCCTCGATACTCGTGTATGCCTGATCTGTACGCATGACGCTATCTCCTGTGAGCCAAGCACGACACGCTGATTCTAAGCAGGCTTGTCCCCCTGTCTCATAGGATCTCGATATGAGGAACTCGCCGGTTGGCCGATGCCGCATACGCTGACGGAGGATTGCGCAAAGCGCATCGGAGGTGCCGTGGCAAGTTCGCTCAAAGTATCTTCATATTATTCCGGCTGGTAGTTAATGGACTTCAGCAGCGCGGCCTGTTGCTGGTATGCCTGCTTCAGGTCCGCCATCATCTCTTCCGAGGTGGCGGCATCCCCCTGCTCCATGCCCATATCCTTGATGCGGTTCTGCACTCCGGGTTGCTTGAAATACGCCAGCGTCGCCTCGCGGATTTTTTGCTGGACTGCCGGAGCGACATCCGGGCGGGACCAGACGGCGAACCAGCCTGCTTGCGCCAACTGCGGGTAGCCGAGCTCCTTGAACGTAGGCACATCCGCCAATGCGGCAATCCGGTTTGGATAGGCCACCGCAATCGCCTTGATCTTTCCCGCCTTGATCAGCGGCAATGAGGTCGTCACCCCATCGAACATCAGCGGCACATGGCCGCCCATCAGGTCGTTCAATGCCGGAGGAGAGCCCTTGTAGCCAACATGCCGCATTGGCACATGGGTGAGTTGCCCGAGCAGTATGCCCGAGGTGTGGCCCTTCAATCCCGCAGCGTAAGAAGCGAAAACCAGCCCTTCCTTTTGCGATTTTCCGTAGTCCACCAACTGCTTCAGGTTGGAGACAGGCATATCCTTGTTGGCAACCAGCACCAACCCCGTGCGGCTGATCTGGGCCAGGGGCTTCAGGTCGGCAAAGGGCTTGTATTGGACCTTGTAGGCCAACGGAGCTTCGCTCACGACGCCGCCCTGGATGACCAGGAGGGTATGACCATCCTTGCCGGTGGACTGCAAATCGCTGATCGCCAGCGCCCCGGCGGCACCGGGCTTGTTTTCTACGATAACCGGCTTGCTCCATGTCTTCTGCAGGCCTTCCGCCAGCAGCCGCGCCAACGCGTCGGCGCTGCCGCCGGCAGGCCCCCCCACCACCAGGCGGATCGGCTTGCTTGGCCAATTCTCCTGGGCCTGAGCCACGGGCATCCCACCGACGACCCCAACACCGATCGCCAAGGCGTATCCGCGCCACCAGAAGTGATTGGTCTGCTTCTTCATGTCTGTACCTTATGATTGCTACGCTTTGCGTGTTTAGAAAGATTCATTGGTGGGCAGTTCGCGCACTTGTCTCTGCGCGCGGATGACATCGAGTCCAGCACCTCCGGCCCTTCAGTCTTTTCGAATCTGATGACTTGCGCCAATACTGTGGGGCTTGGTGATACATCCACCTTTTCTCCATTCTCGGAGCGCCCCGCGTCAGCCGGCTTGACCGATCACGACAAGTTGTTGTCGATTGGCGCCAACAGAGGGAAAACCCTGCTCGCTGTATCGGACACGCGGCGACGGGGTCTTGAGGTGATCGGCTCAAAGTCGGAAGAACGGGACGCTTACGTTCACGGGGCCTGCCGTTGGCATCAAAAGGTGGGTCTAGGACGCCCGGCCATTGAATGTCTGAGTTCCGAGTTTCACAAAAGCTCGTACCGCTGGCGATACTTCTCGACGCCTGTAAGCCAGCGCCAGGTGCACTGAGAGTCTAAAGTCGGCGATCTGTTTGTAGATGACACCTGGCTGGGAGAAGTTCTGCATAGACTCCGGCACGATGGCCACTCCGTATCCCGCGGACGCCAGGCAAATTGCAGAGATGAAATCCTGGACGCGATATTCCAGATGAGGCGTGAACCCTCCGGTTTTGCCCAGGGCGGATAACGCCGACCCGAATCCTTCCTCCTCTGCAAACTGCGGCACGATGAACGATTGATCGGCCAGCGCGCGCGCTGGAACCGTCCCTCGGCTTGCAAGGGGATGGCTTCCTGTCATGGCAGCCAGCAAGCGCTCAGTCTGCACGACCTTTGTTATTACGCCAGCCGGATTGAGCCGTCTGGGCCTGACGATTCCCACATCAATCTGTCCATCGCTGAGCGCTTCGAGCTGTCTCGGCGTTTCCATTGGCATGACTTCGAGCCGGACCATCTCGTGTGACTTCCGAAACTCGCTCAGCAGCATCGACAGCAGGCCGCTGCTTACGCCCGATGCCACATAGCCGACACGGATGACGCCAGCCAGCCCTCTGGCAGCCAGGCGTCCGACCTGGTCGGCTCGCTCAATATGCCGCAACGCAGCGACAGCCTCGGCATGGAACAAGTGCCCCGCATCGGTAAGTGACACCGGCTTCCTTTTGTTCCGGTTCAAAAGCGTAACCCCCAAATCCCGCTCAAGGCGTTGGATTTGGGTGCTGAGCCCTGATTGTGCGACACCCAAGCGATCCGCCGCCTTCGCAAAGTGAAGCTCTTCCGCCACGGCGAGGAAGCACTGCAACTGGCGAACGTCAATCATCGATTTAATCCAGATTTCGGAACAAAGATTACATCTTTATATCTGGATCATATCAAAGAATCCGGATGAAATAGCGCCATACACCATCTCGGAGAACCATCGATGAATGCCCCGCTTCCTGCGGCATTGCTTGCCGGCAATGACGAATCCCGTTTCCAGTTGTCTGCCCACCCGGATCACCATCGCATCCTGCATGTGGCCGTTGAGCGCGATGCCCTTCTTGGGTTCCTGCATGACGTACGCAAGGTCGATGTGCAGAACCTCGAGTATGTTCCCTTCATGCGCCACGAGCTCGCGAGCGCACTCGCGAAGCATGTCGGCGAGGACTTTGCTACAACCATCAACGGCATCGTGAAGGACCGGCAGCACGGTGGCTTCACGGTAGGACTCCAGGGACTGACGGCGGATGCCGACGATTTCGTTCGCTTCGGCACCGCCGTTGGGCACCTCTTGGGCCCAAGCAACCACGATGCGATGTCGGGCACTTACTATGCCCGCTTCGTGGTCAGGCACACGGACAATAGCGACTCCTATTTGCGCCAGGCCTATCGACTCTTCACGATGCACACCGATGGCACCTTCGTTACCGAAGCGACGGACTGGCTGTTGATGATGAAGTTTGCAGAACAGAATGCCATTGGCGGCGAGTCCCGATTCCTGCATCTGGACGACTGGGAAGAGCTTAACCAGTTTGTCAGTCACCGTCTCGGAACGCAGCCTTTCCTCTACAAGGCGCCGGGATCCAAGAATGTCAGCGATCAGGTCGAGCGCCCGGTCTTTTTTCAGAACGAGTTTGGGTTGTCGCTGTCATTCATCGATCAGTTTGTACAGCCGCGCAATCGCGAGGAGGCAGCATTTCTCAACGCCCTGTCGACTTCCATGGAGGCCTCGTCGGGGACAAAGGAAGTGTCGCTGCCCGTCGGCGATCTGGTTGTCCTGAATAACTACTTCTACGTCCACGGGCGAGCGCCGTTCGAAAAGAATGAGGCGCTGTTCCGTGAACTGATGCGCCAGCGCGGCATGTTTGCCTGATCGCTCAATGGGATCCGGCGCGGCTGGCAGTGACAGCGGTTGGGCCTGTTAGACTCTTCAAATCAAGATGACATCTCGAACAGAAGTTACAGAAAGCCAGGTCGCTCCGAGCGCTGGAATACCTGCCAAGCCTGCCTATGGCGCCAACCGTCAGATTCATCGACGACTACGCCCTATCCTCTCGCTTGCCGATTTTGAAGTCGCCGCAAAGAGGGCGCTTCCGCGCCCGATCTTTGGCTATATTGCCGGCGCCGCGGAGGATGGAAAGTCGCTAGCCGTGAACAGGACGGCATTCGACAAGGTCAAGTTTCGTCCCAAGGTCCTTGTCGACGTCTCGGGAAGGTCGCAAGCGACCGAGATCTTCGGGCAACGTTATGCTTCTCCCTTTGGCATAGCGCCCGTCGGAATCAGTGCGATTGCTGCCTACCGTGGTGATGTGGTCCTGGCGCAAGCGGCGCGGGAAGAGCAGATACCCGCAATCATGAGCGGCACGTCCTTGATCCCGATGGAGGCCGTTCACGCTGCGGCGCCAGGCACGTGGTTTCAGGCCTACCTGCCGGGTGACGCCACCCGGCGGGACGCCCTGATTGAGCGGATTGAAGCGGCCGGGTTCGCTACGCTTGTCCTTACGGTCGACATTCCCGTCTGGGCCAACCGGGAGAATAACGTCCGTACTGGCTTCTCTTTGCCTTTGCGACCGTCTGTCCGTTTGGCGTTCGATGGCGTGTCCCGACCGCGTTGGCTGGCGGGGACGTTCGCCAGAACACTCCTCTCGAGTGGGATGCCGCATTTTGAGAATTCCTTTGCGACTCGCGGCGCACCGATCTTGTCGGCCTCGGCTATTCGCGACACGACGGGGCGTGATCACCTGAATTGGACGGACATCGAACGAATCCGGCAAAGATGGCGCGGCAACCTGGTCATAAAGGGCATTTTGCATAAGTCCGACGCCGAGCGCGCTGTCGCCCTGGGCGCCGACGGCATCATTGTCTCGAATCACGGCGGCCGCCAATTGGACGGTGCCGTGGAACCGCTTGCTGTATTGCCGGAAATCTGTGAAAGCGTCGCGCACAAGACAACCGTCATGATGGACAGCGGTATCCGGCGAGGCGGTGATGTTCTGAAAGCGTTGGCACTGGGCGCCCGCTTTGTCTTCCTGGGGCGGCCTTTTGTTTACGCTGCGGCCATTGGAGGAGCCGAAGGCGTTCGCCACGCCATCACTCTCCTGCGCGATGAAGTCGATCGAAACATGGCTATGCTTGGCGCGCAGACCCTCGCGGATGTGAACAATTCCGTCATCATCTAGCCCAATCCGTCATTGAAACGGGACCGGACGGATTCGCCCCGGTGGATCGTCGTACTTCCACTTGATTGACCTGGGCTTCTTGTTGTGCTGACGGATATTGCGACGCGCTGCGAGATGGCGTCGAGTATGAAGATACGGGTGCTGCGTACAACGATGAGCGCCAGCGGCAGCGGGTCCTGAACAACCTGACCCGACTGCCAAATCACTGGGCTACGTCTTGCGGAGCCAACGAGCCAGACGGCTCGAGTTTCCCAGGAGGGGGAACACTCAGATCACGAAAATGGACGAGCCCGTGGTCTTTCGAGCCTCCAGGTCCCGATGTGCCTGCGCCGCATCCTCCAAGGCATAGCGCTGATTGATCTCGATGCGGATACGGCCCGCCGCCACGTGGCCGAACAGCTCATCGACCAGTTCCGCCTTTTCGGCAGGATCGGCGATATAGTCGGCCAGGCCCGGGCGGGTCAGGTACACCGAGCCCTTGCGGGCCAGAATTTGCGGATCGAACGGCGGGATTGTGCCGGAGGCGGTACCCACGCAGACCATCAGGCCACGGCGCTTGAGGGAGTCCAGCGAGGACATGAAGGTCGCCTTGCCCACGCTGTCGAAGACCACGGACACACCCACTCCGTCCGTCAGTTCCCGCACGCGCTTGGCCACGTCCTCATGGCTGTAGTTGATCGTGTGATCGCAGCCGTGGGCGCGCGCCACTTCGGCCTTGGCATCGGTAGAAACCGTGCCGATCACCGTCAGCCCCAGCAGTTTGGCCCATTGCGAAACGATAAGGCCAACACCACCTGCCGCGGCATGCAGCAGCACGGCGTCGCCCGCCTTGAAGGGGTAGATCCGGCGCACCAGGTAGGCGGCGGACAAGCCCCGCATGGTCATGGCCGCCGCGGTTTCGCAACTGATTGCCTCAGGCAGCTTGATCAGCGGTGCGGCAGAGATCAGCCGCTCAGTGCTGTAGGCGCCCAGCGTGTTGATGAAGCCCGTGTAGGTCACACGGTCGCCGACCGCCAGATGAGTTACGCCGGCACCGACGGCCTCGACTACGCCGGCGGCTTCGTTGCCGAGGCCGCTGGGCAGCGGAACCTGATAAGTACCGCCGCGGAAGTAGGTGTCAGCAAAATTCAGGCCTACGGCCACATGGCGGACGCGCACCTCTCCCGGTCCCGGCTCACCAACGCTGACGTCCTCAAAACGAAGGACCTCGGGCCCGCCTGTTTCGTAAAATTTAACGGCTTTCGCCATGTCTTCTCCTATTTTCTATCAAGTATGGACAGTTCACCTGGGCATGCCGCTTGAGCTCACCAAAGGACGACCCAGTTGTGGGACACAGTTGATCCGGCTGCAGAAGATTTGCCACAGGCGGCCCGACCAAGTCCGAGTGCCGTTCGCGACGATTAAATCATCTGCCCTGGCGCTATTTTCTGCTTTACCTTGCACGCCTTGAACTTTCCTTTTTATGACAGTAATCCGCGTCGTCAAGGACACCGGATCCCCGCTTGCACGTGGACGACAAGCGTGAAGCGTCGTCGTGAATTCTGGAAACACCAATTGGGTATTTTCAACAATTGAGTTCTGGCAGGCGCAGCCAAAGTTGCTTGTTGTCCATCACGACTTCATAGGTGGGGATACGCATGCTCGCGGATGCCGTGCACTGGCCGTTGCGGATGTCAAAGCGCAAGCCGTGTGCAGGGCAACTGATAATGTGCTCAACACAAGGACCTCCGGCCATGGAGGCTCCCGCATGCGGGCAACTGTTTTCCATGGCAAAAAACTGGCCGCCAACATTGAACACGATTGCCGACGGACCGTCTTGCAGGAAGACCAGTTTGCGTGCGCCCGGAGCCAGTGACTCCGGAGGCCCGATCAGAATCCAATTGGAATCAGGCATTGGCTTTGCACTCGTTGTTCAAGCGCCTGGCCACCACGGCCTGCTGCATGACGTGAACCAGCTCGCTTGCCGGAACGGCGCCAGTGACCGGCCATCGTCCATTGAAGACGAGATGAGGGACCCCTCCTGCATGGTCGCCCCCCATTGCAGACTGGTGGGCGGAGGGTGCGCTGGCATCCCAACTGCCGGGAAATGGCAGCCTTGTCCTGCGCAGGCCGCAATGGCGCGTGCACCTCATCTTATTCGTCGACCTTGATCCCTGCGTCGTTGGCGATCTTCGTCCAGACTTGCAAATCGTTCCGGACAATCTCGCCCAACTGCGCCGAGGACTTTACCGGAGGCGACTCGAAGTTCAGCTTCTTCATCAGGGCCGCGATCTCCGGCGTCCCCTGCACCTTGTTGACCTCGTCGGCCAGCCGCTTCACGATTGCCGGACTAGTCCCGGGCGGCGCGAACATGCCGAACCATCCCACCGTATTGAACTTGTAGCCCTGCTCACCCATCGTCTTGACGTCGGCAAGCTGGGGCGAGCGCACGTTGCCCACAATGGCAATGCCGCGCACCTTCCCGGAACGCAGGAACGGAACCGCCACGCTGGGATCCGTCCAGCCGATCTTCAACACACCCGAGGAAAGCTCGGTGAGCAGTTGACTGGCTGTCCGATATGCGACGTGCTCGGTCTTCATGCCAGTCTGATTCTTCAGCCACTCCATCGTCAGGTGCGCGGACGAGCCGGTGGCCCAGCTACCATAGCTGTACTTGTCCGGATTCGCCTTCACGAGCTGGATGAGTCCAGGCAAGTCGTGCACCGGCAGATCCGGGCTCACCAGCAGCAACACCCCCCCTACAGCTGTCTGCGCGATCGGCACGAGGTTCTTTCTTGCATCCTGGGAAACGGATTTGATGACGGCCGGCGCAACCACCATGCTGGATGCCGTTGTGTAGAGAATCGTGTAGCCATCCGGCGCCGCCTTGAGGACGGCGTTAGTCCCGATCACTCCGCTGCCTCCTGGCCGGTTCTCCACGACCACAGCCTGCTTCAGCGACTCGGAAAGGCGCTGCGCCATGGCCCGCGCCAGCGCGTCGGTTCCCGATCCGGCGGACGAGGGCACGATCATTTGAATCGGGCGCGCGGGCCAGGCTTCCTGTGCCTGCACCGGCCCTGGCACGCACAAGGCGATGCTTGCCGTGGTGCACAGCGTGATTGAGAGCAGCTTCCTTAGTGATGACATCGTCGTCCCCATGTTTTTTCGACTATTACCCAGCCTGCCAAGTGCTGCCTGCCTCACCCAACCAAGCGTGCGACACACGATTTCTACCCCTCAGGCTAACGTGAGTACGATCATAGCAGTCGTTATTTTTATTGTCGACATCAATTCATTGTGGGGTAGAGACGTTAGGGAAAGGACCGACCAAGGTGGATTTTCATGCACGCGAAGCACACCGTGGACGGCTTTGCGCCGAACCTAGTACGGATATCGCACGGCTCAGGCGCGCAGGGTGGCGGATGCTGCGCTGGGGCTGCTGCTCTGGCTGAGCGTTGTCGCCAGCAGCCTGCTGATGCGGAAGCTGACCGGCGTGCTATGGAAGACGCGGCCGCTCAGGCGGCCGTGGCCGGCGCGGCGCTGCGGCGGGAAGCGGCGCCCTTGCTCGTCGGCGCGCCGGATGACAGCGTACGGATGGCGGCGTCGCGGGAGCTTTCGATGCGCTTGCGCGCGGTCTGCAGGACCACGTCGATGTCGCGCCTGGCCACGGCACGCTGCAGCGCACGCCAGGTCTTGATTGAATTCTCGAGCGAGCCGGGATTGGCTGCGAGCCCGAGTCGCACATAGCGCAGCGTGCGCAGCGCGATGGAATTCAGTAATTCCCCGACCAGCCGGTTTCTCGACAGGTCCGCCATCGCCATGTTCGCCAGGAACGTCGCGCTGATATAGGCATCCACGGCGGAATCCTCCACCGCCTTGCCGAGCTTCGGCATGAACGCCTCGAACAGGGCGTCAAGCGCCTCGGCGCGCTCTTCCATCAGTTCGCGCAGCAGGATGGCGAACAGTGCTTCGCGCACGACGTAGATATCCTTCAGGTCCTGCGCATTCGGCTCCGTGACGATGGCGCCGCGCCGGGCCCGGAACTCGATGAGCCGTTCGCGCTCCAGGATGCGCAGGGCCTCGCGCACGGGGGCGCGGCTGACCTCGAGGACATCGCTGATATCCTTCTCCAGCAGGCGCTGGCCGGCATGGATCACGTCGATGGTGATCAGGCCCGCCAGCCGCACCGCAATCTGCTCAGCCACCGATGCCGACCAGTCGCGTCCATGCATGAGCGCCTGCTCCACCGCCAGCGTGACAGGATTCTGTGGGGTCTTCGGCGTCAGCAGGGCTTGCAGTTCAGGCGTATTGGTAGTCTTGAGTCTGCCCATGAGTGGCGGTACTTCCGAGAGTTGCGATCGGGGCCAGCGCAGGCACGGCGGAGCGCGCGGCGCCCAAGATCTTACCTCACGTCGTGCCCCGGGCCGGCTGGCTGAACTTCCGCTGCATGCCGGACCGCTGACCAACCGGCGCCCCACATATCGTCGACATTAATAATTTTGCGATGCTAAACTCGTTCCGCACTGTTTTGTCGCCAACCAGGGGAATGCCATGACTGCAGCAAAAGCCGTTTACCTCGATCCGCCGGCCGGCTTCGAGCGCATCGTCATCGGGGAAGCCACGGCCGCCCCCCCGGGACCGGGCGAGATCACCGTCCGCATACGTGCCAGTTCGCTCAACTATCATGACTACGCCGTGGTGTCCGGCCGTCGGGGCTTGACGGAAAGGCGCATTCCGATGGCGGACGGCGCCGGGGAGGTCACAGCCGTTGGCGCGGGCGTTAAGGCATTCGCGGTCGGCGACCATGTCGTCAGCACGTTCTTCCCGACGTGGCATGACGGAGAGCCGCGCTTGTGCGATTTCGCTACTGTCCCCGGGGATGGCGTCGACGGCTTTGCGCGGGAAACCGTGACGTTGCCTGAAGCCTGCTTCACGCGCGCTCCGCACGGCTACAGCCACGCCGAGGCCGCAACGCTGACCACGGCCGGGCTGACAGCCTGGCGGGCATTGTTTGTCGATGGCGCCTTGAAGCCCGGAGAGACCGTGCTGGTCCTCGGCACTGGCGGCGTATCGGTCTTTGCGCTGCAATTTGCCAAAGCGGCCGGCGCGCGGGTAATTGCCACCTCATCCTCGGACGAGAAGCTTGGCAGGCTTCAGACGCTTGGCGCAGATTGCCTGATCAACTATCGCAAGACGGCGCAGTGGGGCGAGACCGTACGCGAGATGACAGATGGCGCTGGCGTCGACCATGTTATCGAGGTTGGCGGCGCCGCGACCCTCGACCAATCGATGACGGCGGCCCGTGTCGGCGGACATATCGCCGTGATCGGCTCGCTGGGGAACCCGACCGGGCCGGTCACCGTCACCCAGCTGCTGCGCAAGCATCTGCGCCTGACCGGCTTGCTGGTGGGGAGCCGCCGACACCAGCTTGACATGGTACGTGCCCTGAATGCCACTGGCATCCGCCCGGTCATTGACCGGCACTTCCCGCTGGAAGCGATGGCTGACGCCTTTCGGTACCAGGAGTTGAATCAGCACATCGGCAAGATCGTACTGGATATCTGATCAGCGGCTCCCGTCCTTCGGCTGCTCGAGCGGCGGCAGCCTGGTCAGGCCCTCGCTTTCCACGAGTTATTGATCATTCGCAGCCCACCAGGACCGTGCCAATCTTGCCGTGCGCCTCGACTTCCACGTGGGCCAGTGCGGTCTCCCGCAGCGGAAGGACTTTGTGCACGGCGTGAATGGCGTCCGGAACCTCGGTCAGCCATCGCGTCACCCGAAGAAATGGCCCCCGCCCACGCTGACCAAGTTGCTGACGCTCCACCGTAGTCTCCGCGCAGTTCCGTGAACCGATATGGATCCCGATAGCCGCAACTCTCACTGCTTCAGCTCAATCAGTAAGTCCTTCGCCGCCACACGGTCACCCTGTTTCACATGCACCGCGGCGATTTCGCAGTCGCGATCCGCTGCGATGTGGGTTTCCATCTTCATCGCCTCCAGCGCCATCAGCGTCGTACCCGCTGCCACGCGCTGTCCCGGCTGGACCGCCACCGTCACGATCGAGCCCGGCATGGGCGCGGCGATATGCAGCGGATTGCCGGGATCGGCAACCGGACGGCTGCTGCGCACCACGCTCGCATGCGTGGTGCTGCGCTGCTCGACCAAGGTTGTGCGCGATTGTCCGTTCAGTTCGAACTGGACCTTGATGACGCCCTCTTCGGCATCAGGGTGCGTGCCTTGCAGGGAAACCAGCAGGGTCTTGCCTGCCGCGATGTCGACGCCCACTTCTTCCTGCGGCTGCAGGCCGTACAGGAATGCCGGCGTGGGCAACACCGAAGTATCGCTATAGGCGCGCACATGCGCGTGGTACTCGCCGGTCTGCTTCGGATACATCAGGTACGACGCCAGCTGCCGGTCGTCAAGCGCCTGCTCGCAGGCCGCTTCGCCCGCGGCGCGGGCCGCATCGAGATCGACTGCCGGGATCTGGTCCCCTGGCCGGTAAGGCGCGGGCGGCTCGCCCCTGAGCACCTTGCGCGAGAGTTCCGCGGGGAAGCCATCGGGCGGGAAGCCCAGTTCACCCTTGAACAATGAGACCACCGATTCAGGAAATGCGATCTCCTTGGCCGGATCGGACACATCGGCGGCAGTCAGATCGTTGGCCACCATCATCAATGCCAGATCCCCCACTACCTTGGACGTGGGCGTCACCTTGACGATGTCGCCGAACAAGTGGTTGACATCGGCGTAGGCGCGCGACACCTCGGTCCAGCGATGCTCGATACCGAGCGAGCGGGCCTGCTCGCGCAGGTTGGTGTACTGGCCGCCCGGCATCTCGTGACGGTACACGTCGGCCGTGCCGGCGCGGATTTCGGATTCGAACGGCGCGTAGTAACGACGCACCCCTTCCCAGTACATCGACGCCTCATGCAGCCGCTCCAGGCTGAGTCCGGGATCGCGTTCGCTGCCCGCCAGGGCCGCGACGATGCTTGACAGGTTGGGCTGCGAGGTGAGCCCGCTCATGGCATCGAGCGCGCCGTCGACGGCATCGCAGCCGGCCTCGATGGCAGCCAGTGCGGAAGCCGCCGAGATGCCGCTGGTGTCGTGCGTATGGAAATGCACCGGCAGTCCGGTTTCCTCCTTGAGTGCCTTGACCAACGCGGCCGCCGCCTGCGGACGGCAGATGCCCGCCATGTCCTTGATGCCCAGCACGTGCACGCCGGCACGCTGCAGTTCGCGGGCGATACCGACGTAGTACTTCAGGTCGTACTTGGCGCGCGACTTGTCGAACAGGTCCCCGGTATAGCAGATCGCGCCTTCGCAGAGCGCGCCGCTTTCGCCGACGGCATCGATCGCCACGCGCATATTGCGCACCCAGTTCAGCGAATCGAACACGCGGAACACATCCACGCCGGAACTGGCGGCCTGGCGTACGAAGAAGCGCACCACGTTGTCCGCATAGTTGGTATAGCCGACAGCATTCGAACCACGCAGCAGCATCTGGAACAGCACGTTGGGCACCCGCTCGCGCAACTGCTCAAGGCGTTGCCACGGATCTTCCTTGAGGAAGCGCAGCGCCACGTCGAAGGTGGCGCCGCCCCAGCACTCCAGCGAGAACAGCTGCGACAGCTCGCGCGCGTAGAACGGCGCGATCGGCAGCATGTCCGCGGTGCGCATGCGCGTGGCAAACAATGACTGGTGCGCGTCGCGCATGGTCGTGTCGGTCAGCAGCACCTGTTTCTGGTCCAGCATCCACCGCGAGAACTTTTCGGCGCCGAGCTCGCGCAGGCGGTCGCGCGTGCCATAGGGCAGCGCACCGCTGGTATCCACGGCCGGCAGCACCGGCCTGGGCAGCGGCAGCGACGGCAGCGAGCGGCCGCTCATTTCCGGGTGGCCGTTGACGCTGACCTCGCCCAGGTAGCGCAGCAGCTTGGTGGCGCGGTCCAGGCGCTTGGTGAACGCCAGCAGTTCCGGCGTCAGGTCGATAAAGCGCGTGGTGACATCGCCAGACCGGAAGGCGGAATGATTGATGACGTTTTCGAGGAACTGCAGGTTTGAAGCGACACCGCGAATGCGGAATTCGCGCAGCGCGCGGTCCATGCGCCGGATCGACTCGGCGGCGGTCGGTGCCCAGGTCGTGACCTTGACCAGCAGGGAATCGTAATACGGCGTGATCACCGCGCCACCGTAGGCGGTACCGGCATCCAGGCGCACGCCGAAGCCCGCAGCGCTGCGGTAGGCGGTGAGCCGTCCATAGTCCGGCAGGAAGCCGTTTTCCGGGTCCTCGGTCGTAATCCGGCATTGCAGCGCGTGCCCGTTCAACGCAATCTGCGCCTGGGCCGGAACGCCCGCGGCACGCACGGTGATGGCACCGTCTGCGTTGCGCGTGTTTTCGGTCATGCCGATATGGCCGCCCTCCGTGATGCGGATCTGCGCCTTGACGATATCGATCCCGGTGACCATCTCCGTGACCGTGTGCTCGACCTGGATGCGCGGATTGACCTCGATGAAGTAGAACTGCCCGGAGTCCGCATCCATCAGGAATTCGACCGTGCCGGCGTGCGTGTACCCGACCGCGCGCATCAGCCGCAGTGCCGACTCGCACAGCGCAGCCCGGCCGGCATCGTCGAGGTAGGGGGCGGGAGCCCGTTCGACGACCTTCTGGTTGCGCCGCTGCACGGTACAGTCCCGCTCGTAGAGATGCACGAGGTTGCCATGCGTGTCGCCGAGCACCTGCACCTCGACATGGCGCGCCTTGCGCACCAGCTTTTCGACATACACCTCGTCGTTGCCGAACGCGGCCAGCGCCTCGCGCCGCGCGGCGGCGAGAGCGCCCTCGAGGTCCTGCTCGCTTTCCAGGACCCGCATGCCGCGCCCGCCGCCGCCCCAGCTTGCCTTGAGCATCAGCGGGTAGCCGATGCCCGCGGCCAGTCGCTTGCACGCTTCCAGGTCATGGGGCAGCGGATCGGTTGCCGGCATCACCGGGACGCCCGCCTCGATCGCCGCATTGCGCGCCGCCACCTTGTTGCCAAGCTTGCGCATGACCTCCGGCGACGGGCCGATCCAGCGGATCCCCGCATCGATCACTGCCTGCGCGAAGTCGGGGTTTTCAGAGAGAAAACCATAGCCTGGATGGATGGCGTCGACCTTCGCCTGCCTGGCAATGCGCAGGATGTCGTCGATGTCGAGGTAAGCGGCCAGCGGCTTCTTGCCCTCGCCGACCAGGTAGCTCTCGTCAGCCTTGAAGCGATGGAGCGCGAGGCGGTCTTCTTTCGAATAGATCGCCACCGTGCGGACATTCATCTCGGCGGCCGCGCGCATCACGCGGATCGAGATCTCGGAACGGTTGGCAATCAGCAGGGATTTGATCGGTGTGTAGTCCATGGGGCGCGCAAAGAAATGAACCAGCCGTGCACGACGGCACGGCGTGGTCAATGGATCGGAGAGCAGGAGAAGGATTAAGGCTTCGCCAGGCCGCTAGTCGTAGTGAGCAAACGGGGTGTGCGAATCCATCCAGTCGTAGTGCTCTGTCGTCGTCGCCCAGGCCCAGTTGGTTTGCCGTGGCGACGGCTCATTGCAATCGCAACGCTCGCTTCGTTCCTGGCCAGCGCGCGGCTTGCTGGCATCTCCGGCCAGCTCGCGGCTGTCCGCGCCGGCTCCGTTCCTTCCGTAGTACATCGCGGTGCATTCCTCTTCAAGATCCAGGGCGCCTGCCCTTCAACGCAACGCGATAGCCAGGCGACGGCAAATTTGCAGGCACGACCACAGGCGTGCCCGTTCGATCTTCTTTGCGCAAGAAATGGACCAACGGGAGCCAAATCACGTATCCCATTGATTCAGCGCGCAATTTTCAAGTGACTCAGCCCCTTTAGTTTCATAATTGAAATTCAATATTTCATCAATGAGATCCGTAACGCGCAACGAACGCGGCTCGACGAGACGATCCGTTTCATCTCCCATACGTGGCCACGGCGCCGCGGACGTCCGGCACAATCGAACCTTTCAACCGCCCTCGGTCGCCTGAACCCACCGTTTTCTGGCATGCAACGAAGAACCTTTCTGCATCTGGCGGCAGCCGCCGGCCTCGCCACGCACCTGCCCCGCTGGGCAAGATCGGCCACGCTGCCCCAGCGCGACCTGTTCGCGCTGGGCGTGGCGAGCGGCGCGCCCACTGCCGACGGATTCGTGCTGTGGACCCGCCTGCTCGACGGGGCGATCCCGGGCACGGCGCAAGCCGATGCGCGTGGCATCACACCATTGCAGGGCGCACTGACAGTCCAGTGGGAAGTCGCCGAAGACGAGGCATTCCGGCGGATCGTCCGCCGTGGCCACGCGCAAGCCCTGCCGGAGCTCGGCCACTCCGTCCACGTGGAGGTCGGCGGGCTGCGCCCGGACCGCTGGTACTTCTACCGTTTCATGCATGGTGACGCGGCGACCACTACCGCACGCACCCGCACCGCGCCTGCGGCCGATACGCTGGCGCCGCGCGTCCGCTTCGCGTTCGCTTCGTGCCAGCGCTGGGAACAGGGCCACTATGCGGCGTACCGGCAGATGCGGCAGGAAGACCTGGACCTGGTGGTGTTCCTCGGCGACTACATCTACGAGAACGCAGTGGTGGCGAGCGCGGCGCAGTTGCCGCGCACGCACAGCCTGCCCAGGGCGACCAGCCTGCAGGACTTCCGCGACCGCTATGCGCTGTACAAGAGCGATCCGCTTCTGCAGGCCATGCATGGCGCCTGCCCGTGGCTGGTCACCTGGGACGATCACGAAGTCCAGAACGACTACGCGGCACGCGTGGGCAGCGAACCGGCGGCGGACTTCCTCGCCCGGCGCACCGCGGGATACCAGGCGTTCTACGAGAACATGCCGCTCCGGGCGAGCGCGCTGGTCCATGGCTCGTCCGGCCTGGGCACGCCGGACGCGCTGCGCGTCCATTCGCGGCATCGCTGGGGACGCCTGGTCGATTTCCATGTGCTGGACGACCGGCAGTATCGCGATATCCAGGCCTGTCGCGAGCCGGGGCAGCCGCGCAAGGGCTCGGTGTCGCCAGACCAGTGCAGCGCCCTCGACGACCCGCGCCGCACCATGCTCGGCAGCGCGCAGGGGCAATGGCTCGCGCAAGGGCTGGCGCAGGACCGGCGCGACCAGACCCGCTGGAGCGCGATCGCCCAGCAGACCATCTTCTCGCGGCGCAACTACAAGGCGTTGCCGGCGGAATCCTTCCACAGCGACACCTGGGACGGCTATCCCGCCGCGCGCCAGCGGCTGCTCGACAGCATCGTGGCGGCGGCGCCGCGCAATACGGTGTTCATCGGCGGCGATATCCACCAGCACTATGCCTGCAATGTGCTGGCCGATTTCAACGACGCGAAGTCTCGCGTGATCGCCAGCGAGTTCTGCACGACCTCGATCGCCTCGGCGTCGGGAAGCACCGTGGAGAGCGCCGCCAGGATCGCGGCGCTGAACCCGCATATCCTCCACGCGCGGCCGGACCAGCGCGGCTACACCGTGGTCGAGGCCACGCCCGAACGCTGGGCCAGCACGCTGCGCGGTGTGGAGGACGTGGCGCGGGTGGACAGCCCGGTCGGAACGCAGGCGGCGTTTGTCGTGGAGGACGGGCGGCCGGGGGTGCAGCGCGTGGGGGGATCCCAGGCGCTGGCATATCCCGGCACGTCCGAGGCATAATTCTGAAACTGGTTTCACCGAGACCCGAACCCTATGCCGCCGCGCCCCGTGACCCGACCTGCGTCCGACCTGAAACCTGCCGAGAAACTCACCATCCAGGACGTTGCCGACTATGCGGGCGTCTCGAAGGCAACCGTATCGCGCTACCTGAACCGGGGCGGCGAGCAGTTGTCCGCGGACGTAGAGGCGCGCGTGGCCGCGGCCATCCGCGCGCTCGGCTATAGCCCCAGCCCCATGGCGCAGGGGCTCAAGCGCGGCAAGTCGCGCCTGATCGGGCTGGTGGTGGCGGATGTTTCCAATTCGTTCTCGGTGGCCGTGCTGCGTGGAGTAGAAAAGGCCTGTCGCGACGCCGGCTATATGGTGATGCTGTTCAACCTCGGCAATGACGAGCAACTGGAACGAGAGGCCATCCGCTCGCTGTCGGCCTACCGGGTCGAGGGTTTTATCCTGCACACACTGGGCCACGATGCCGGCGCCCTTGCCGATGCGGCGCAATTGGGCAAACCGGTTGTACTGGTCGACCGCAAGGTCGGCGATGCGGAAGTCGACCTGGTGGCCCTGGACAACCTGACCGCCGTCCATGAAGCTGCCGGCCACCTGGTCGAAGCCGGCTATCGGCACGTGCTCTTCATCAGCGAGCCGATCAAGGCCATCAGCTCACGCAACGAGCGGGCCCGCGCCTTCCAGAGCTACATCGCCGAACACGCGGACTCGCTTGGCGGGACCATCTTTGAAGCCCACAGGGGTGACGACGATGCCCTGGATGAAGCGCTGCGCGACCTGCGCCGCCGTGCCGGCCAGGCGCCCGTTGCCGTGCTGGCGGCCAACGCAGTGATCTCGCTGCGCGTGGCCGCATCGGCCGCCAGACTGGGGTGGCAGCTCGGCACCGACCTTGGCCTGATCGGCTTCGATGATCCGGAATGGGCTGCATTGGTCGGTCCAGGCCTCAGCGCCATTTCCCAGCCCACCGACGATATCGGGCGCGTCGCCACCAACTGCCTGATCGAGCGCCTGCAAGGCGCGCAGCTGCCGCCGCGCCGGGTCCTGTTGCCCGGCACCCTGGTCACTCGCGGGTCCACGCGCCGCGGCTGATCCTTCCCCCGCCGCCGACCGAGCGCGCACGCGTGAGCCACGCATAGACCCGCTGCGTCGGCCCAGCGGGTGCACGAACGTGCCCCTTCCCACCGCAGTTCCAACGCGTTCCTCCCCGTAAGGGTTTCCACTGCTGGACCTCTGAAACCGGTTTCCTATAATTCTGAAACCGGTTTCAAGACGGTGCTTGCCGAACGCTGCGACGCCAGCGACACATCCCATATACGTGCAGGAGACATTGATGAACGTCCAACGCTTGTTGCGCCGCGTAGCCGCGCCCGTGCTGACTCTGCTGGTCCTGACCAGCGCCGCTTTCACCGCCCAGGCGCAGACCGTCGCCGAGATCGTCAAGAAGGGCAAGGTCACCATCGGCGTCGTGACCGGCGCCCCGCCCTTTGGCACCACGGACGCCACCGGCAAACCCGCCGGCTATGACGTCGACGTGGCCAACCTGCTGGGCAAGTACCTGGGCGTGCCGGTCGATATCGTTCCGCTCACCTCGCCCAGCCGGATTCCGGCGCTGGAGGCCGGCAAGGTCGATTTCCTGGTGGCGACGCTGGCGCCGACGCCCGAGCGGGCGCGGGCCATCATGTTCAGTGCGCCCTACAGCGCGTTCGAGCTGACCATCTTTGCGCCCACCGCAGCCAAGTACGCCAAGCTGACCGAGCTCGGGAAGAAGAAGGTGGGCGTGACGCGCGGCACCACGCAGGACACCGCGCTGACCCGGCTGGCCGTGCCCGGCATGAATATCGTCCGCTTCGAGGACGATGCCACCTGCGCGCAGGCCCTGATCAGCAACCAGGTCGACGCCATTGCGCTGCCGAATACCACCGGCAACGAGATCATGAAGGCGCGCGGCGCCGGCAAGTTCGACGCCAAGTTCGCGTTCTCGGTGCAGCCGAATTCGATGGCCGTGCGCCGCGACGCCTTCGAACTGCGCCAGTGGCTCAACACCACCATCTCCTACGTCAAGCTGAATGGCGAACTCGATGCCATTGCGCAGAAGTGGACCGGCAAGGCTCTGCCCGCACTGCAAGCGTTCTGAACCAGGCCGTCTGAGGTTGCGCGCCGGCGCCAGCCGGCGTGCCAGGAGACCCGCATGAACTATCAATTCGAATGGACCCCGGTGCTGTCGCAGCTGGATCGCTTCGCGGAAGGCGCGGCGATGACGCTGGCGCTCAGCTTCGGCTCGATCCTGCTCGGCACCGTGGTCGGCGCCGCCGGCGCCATTGCCGCTGCTTTTGGCGGCCCCTGGCTGCAGCGCGCCACCAGGGCCTACGTTGAAGCCATCCGCAACACGCCCTTCCTGATCCAGCTCTTCATCATCTTCTTCGGCTTGCCAACCGTGGGCCTGCAGATCGATGCCGTCACGGCCGCGGTAATCGCCATGACCGTCAACCTCGGCGCCTACTCGACGGAAATCATCCGGGCCGGCCTGCAGGCGGTGCATCGCTCGCAGCTCGAGGCCGCCGCCGCGCTGGGCATGACACGCTGGCAGCTGATCCGCCACGTCGCCCTGGTGCCGGCCTTCGAGAAGGTCTATCCAGCCCTGACCAGCCAGTTCACGCTGATGATGCTGACGTCGAGCGTGGTGTCGACGATCTCGGTGGAAGAGCTGACGGCGGTCGCCAGCCAGGTCGATTCGCAGACCTTCCGTACCTTCGAGAGCTACATCCTCGTCATGTTCATCTATATCGGCCTGGCACTGCTGCTGCGCGCCATGTTCGCCCTGATCGGCAACCTGGTGTTCAAGCGGCGCCGCGTGGTGGCGCGCGCACGAAAGCTGGCACGCACAACCCGGATCGCGCCGCTGGCGCAGGCGGAACTGACGGCAGCGGTTGCAGGGAGCGCGAAATGATCACCGAGTTCTCCTGGAATCATCTTGAAATCCTGCTGCTGGCGGCACGCTGGACGCTGTGGGTGACCTTGCTCGCCTTCGTCGGCGGCACGCTCGCCGGGTTCCTGGTGGCGCTGGCGCGTACCTCCAGAAGCCCGCTGCTGCGCCTCGCCAGCACGGCCTATATCCAGATCGTGCAAGGGACGCCGGTACTGATCGTGCTGTTCCTGAGCTACTACGGGCTCTCCGTGCTCGGGCTCAAGCTGTCGCCGATGGTCGCGGCCATGCTGGCGATGTCGATCTACGCCAGCGCCTATCTCGGCGAAATCTGGCGCGGCTGCATCGAGGCCGTGCCGCAAGGACAGTGGGAAGCCAGCGAAGCGCTCGCCCTCACCCGCTGGCAGCAGCTGCGCTACGTGGTGCTGCCGCAGGCCGTCCGGCTGGCCTTGCCGCCCACGGTGGGGTTCTCGGTCCAGCTGGTCAAGAACACCTCGATCACTTCCATCATCGGCGTCATCGAACTGACCCGCGCCGGCCAACTGATCAACAACGCGACCTTCCAGCCCTTCGCGGTCTTCGTCGTCGTCGCACTTATCTATTTCGCGCTCTGCTTCCCGCTTTCGGCGGCAGCCCGGCGCATGGAAAGGGGGCTCCATGTCAATCGTTGAAGCACAAGGCGTGCACAAGTCATATGGTTCCGTCGAAGTCCTGAAGGGCGTTTCGTTTGCGATCGAGCCGGGCCAGGTGGTCGCCATCATCGGCCGCAGCGGCTCCGGCAAGAGCACCATGCTGCGATGCCTGAATGGCCTGGAGACGATCAACGCCGGCAACATCACCGTCGCCGGGCACAAACTGGATCACGACCGCAAGCGCTTGCTCGACCTGCGCCGCGACGTGGGCATGGTGTTCCAGAGCTACAACCTGTTTCCGCACCTGACCGTGGGCCAGAACATCGCGCTGGCGCCGTCGATTGTGAAGAAGCTGGTTGCGAGCAGGAACGACGGCATCGTCGACCAGGTGCTGACCCAGGTCGGCCTGCTGGACAAGAAGGACTGCTACCCCGAGCAGCTCTCGGGCGGACAGCAGCAGCGCGTGGCCATCGCCCGTTCGCTGGCGATGGAGCCCAAGGTGATGCTGTTCGACGAGGTCACCTCCGCGCTCGACCCCGAGCTGACCGCGGAAGTGCTTCGGGTCATGGAAAACCTGGCTGCCTCCGGCATGACCATGGTGCTGGTCACGCATGAAATGGAGTTCGCGCGCCGCATGGCGCATACCACCATCTTCATGCACCAGGGCAAGGTGCACGAGGCGGGCCCGTCGAAGGCGCTGTTCGCGCAGCCGCGGACACCGGAACTGCAGCAATTCCTCAGCGCGGGAGCACTGAAATGAGCCAGTGGCAAGCAGATGGTTCATCCCGCCCGCCGGTGTTGATCTCGCTGACGGCCTATGGCGCCGACCTCGCCCTGAGCAACGGACAGGCTGCGCTGGCACGGATTGCCGCGGCCGCAGGCGCGGACGGCGTGGAATTCCGCGGCGAACTCCAGCGCCGGTACAAGGACGAAGTCAGCGAACAACGCGAGGTCGCCGGGCAGCATGGACTGTGCGTGGTCTGGTCCAGCCCGGAAGGCCTCTGGAATGACGCCGGCAGCCTCGATGCCGCCGCGCTCGACCGTGCCTTCACGACCGCGCTGGCGCTCGGTGCGACCCGGGTCAAGATGTCGCTTGGCGGCTATCGGGCAGGCACGGCGCTGGAAGCACTGCTGCCCTGGCTGCGGCACGACGGCATCGAACTCGTCGTGGAAAACGACCAGACCGCCCAGGCCGGCACCGTACCGCCGCTGCGCGACTTCTTCGCGCGCATCACGGCGCTCGGGGAGAGCGCCCCGATGACCTTCGACATGGGCAACTGGCACTGGACCGGCGAAGACCCGCTCGACGCCGCGCAGGTCCTCGGCGCCGGCGTCGGCTACGTGCACTGCAAAGGCGTGCAGCGCACGCCCGCCAAATGGATCGCGGTGCCGCTTGACCAGTCGGCGGCACCATGGCGCAGCATCTTGCGCCGCCTGCCCACGCACGTTGCGCGTGCGATCGAATTCCCGCTGCAAGGCGAAGACCTGGTGCAGGTCACGCGCCATCATGTCGAACTGCTGCGTTCAGTGGAGATTCCGGCATGAGCACCGATCTTGACGTGGTCACCCTGGGCGAGGCGATGCTGATGCTGGTCGCCGGCGAAGCCGGGCCGCTCGAAGGCGCGCAGACCTTCCACAAGCGCACCGCCGGTGCCGAGACCAACGTGGCCATCGGCCTGTCGCGCCTGGGCCTGAAGGTCGGCTGGGCCAGCCGGCTGGGCGACGACTCGATGGCGCGCTACCTGCTCGGTGAAATGCAGCGCGAAGGCGTGGATTGCAGCCAGGTGGTGTGCGAGCCCGGTGAGCGCACCGGTTTCCAGTTCAAGGGACGGGTCGACGACGGCAGCGATCCGCCCGTCGAATACCACCGCCGCGGCTCGGCGGCGAGCCGCATGAATCCGGAGCACCTGGACAACAGTTGGCTGCGGCGCTCGCGGCACCTGCACGTCACCGGCGTGTTCCCCGCGCTGGCCGCAGGCACGCAGGCTGCCACGCGCCAGGCCATCGCCACCATGCGCGCCGCCGGCCGCACGATCTCGTTCGATCCCAACCTGCGGCCCACGCTGTGGGCCACGCCTGAGCTGATGCGCGAAACGCTGAACGACCTCGCGCGGCAGTGCGACTGGGTCCTGCCCGGCATCGAGGAAGGCCGCTTCCTCACCGGCCATCCCGAGCCGGAACGCATTGCCGCCTTCTACCGTGCACGCGGCGCCAGGCTGGTGGTAGTGAAACTGGGCGCCGACGGCGCCTACTTCGATGGCGAGGCCGGCACCGGCCATGTCGAGGCATTCAGCGTCGAGCGTGTCGTCGACACCGTTGGCGCCGGCGATGGCTTTGCCGTGGGCGTGATCAGCGCGCTGCTGGAGGGCCGCCCGGTGGGCGAAGCCGTCCGGCGCGGCGCCTGGATCGGCGCGCGGGCGGTGCAGGTGCGGGGCGATACCGAAGGCCTCCCGACCCATGCCCAACTGGCGGCCGTCAGCTTGTGAAGCCACAGCAAGGATTACCCATGCGCAAGAATGTTCTGGTGTTCCGCCCGATTCCTGAGGACCTCCTCGCCACGATCGAGTCGGAGCATGACGTGATCGTGGCCGACCCGCGCCAGCCGGCACAACGGCCGGCCTTCCGCGCCGCGCTGTCGGGAGCCCACGGCCTGATCGGCTCCAGCGTGAAGCTTGGCGCGGCGGAACTCGCCGAAGCCGGCCGCCTGGAGGTGATCTCAAGTATTTCGGTGGGGGTCGACAGCTACGACCTCCCCTGCCTGCATCGGCGCGGCATCACCCTGTGCCATACGCCCGGCGTACTCACCGAGACCACCGCCGACACCGTCTTCGCGCTCATCATGGCCACGAGCCGCCGCCTGGTCGAGCTTGCAGCCCATGTGCGCGAGGGCCGCTGGACCGCCAACATCGGAGAGGGCCTGTTCGGCTGGGACGTGCACGGCAAGACCCTGGCAATCCTGGGCTTCGGGCGCATCGGCCAGGCCGTGGCGCGGCGCGCGGCGCTCGGCTTCGGCATGGAGGTGCTCTACGTCAACGAGACCGCCGCGGAGCCGCCCGACCTGGTGGGACGCGCCACCCGGACGGATCTCGACGATGCCTTGCGGCGCGCCGATATCGTCGCCGTCACCCTGCCCCTGACCGACAGCACGCGCGGCCTGATGGGCCTGCGCGAGTTCGCGCTGATGAAGCCGGGCGCGATCTTTGTCAATGGCGCGCGCGGCCAGATCGTGCAGGAAGACGCGCTGCTCGCGGCCCTCGAGAGCGGCCACCTGTGCGCGGCCGGGCTGGATGTCTTCGCCACCGAGCCGCTGCCTCAGGACTCGCCGCTGCGCAGCCATCCCAAGGTGACCGCCCTGCCCCATATCGGCTCGGCCACGCATGAGACCCGGCGCGCCATGGCAGAGCTCGCCACGCGCAACCTGCTGGATGCGCTCGCCGGACGGCAGCCCGCCGCGCGCTTTGACCTGGCGGCCTTTGCCGCCCAGGCAGCCGCCTGATTTTCCCCGCAAGGACACCCGCAATGCCCAGTTCCATTCCCACGCTGTGCGGCTCGATCATGGGCGAGCCTTTCACCTTCAATGTGCGCATCCACAACGCCGCCTATCGGGCGCTGGGGATCGACTACACCTTTGTGTGCTTCGGGGTGCAGGACGTGCCCGGCGCCGTGCAGTCGATCCGCGCGCTCGGCGTGCGCGGGATGAATGTCTCGATGCCGCACAAGCAGGCGGTGATCGCGCATCTCGACCATCTCGACGAGACCGCCCGCGCCATCGGCGCGGTCAACACCATCAACAATATCGATGGCATGCTGACCGGCTACAACACCGACTGCATCGGCGCCGTCCGGGCGTTCCAGGAGGTGACAGAAGTGGCCGGCAAGCGCATTGCGCTGCTGGGCGCGGGCGGCGCGGCGCGGGCGATGGCCTATGGCCTGCGCGAGGCCGGCGCCAGCGTGACCGTGTTCAACCGCACCGCGGCGCGGGGCGAGGAACTGGCCGCCTCGCTTGGCCTGCGCTTTGGGGGCGGGTTATCCGACTTCCGCGCAGCGGACTTCGACTTGCTCGCCAACGCGACCGCCGCGGGCTTTCGCGCACCCGATGTCAACCCGGTCGCCGGACAGCTCGTCGCGCACCTGATCGTCATGGACGCTGCCTTCATCCCGGTCAGGAGCAAGCTGATCCGCGATGCCGCCGCGCTTGGCTGCCGCACCATCGATGGCACGCGCATGATGCTGCACCAGGCGTGCGCCCAGGTCGAGTTCTACACCGGCTGCGCACGCGCGCCGATCGAAGCGATGGAAGCCGCGCTGCTAGAGGAGATCGCCCGCCTGTCTTAAGCCCCTGCCGCGCTTGGTCTTCCGAGCATTGCGGCCAGTGGCAGCCGACGCGCCGCCTCACTTCCGCAGGTTGGTCTTGGCCACCAGTGCCTTCATCACGGCGTTGTCTGCCGCGATCATCGCCGTGAAGGTCGCCGCGTCGGCATAGGCAATGCCCAGGTTCTGCCGGCGCAGCGCTGCCACGAAGACAGGATCCGCCACCGCCTTGCGGCTGGCGGCTGCAAGGACTTCGAGCACTTCGGGTGGAGTGCCTCTTGGCGCGGCCAGCCCTCGCCACGTGCCGATCGAGAGGTCGATACCGCGCTCACGCAGCGTCGGAACGTTCGCGAAACCCCTGACCCGCTGCTCGGCCATCACCGCGAGCGTCTTCACCTTGCCTGCGACCACATAGGCCGATACCTCGGCGGGACTGACGGCCACCGCGTCGATATGCCCGCCCATCAATGCCACCAGGGCCGGCGCCGCACCGGAGAACGGCACATGATTGAACTTGACGTGCGCCTTGTCCTCCAGCGCCGTCGCCGCCAGGTGCCAGATCGAGCCCGAGCCGGAGTTCCCTACCTGCACCTCCCCCGGATGCGCCGCCGCGAATTCCAGGAACGCCTCGATGGTGTTCCAGCGCGAGTCGGCCTTGACCGTGATTGCGGACGGATCGGCATTCAGGCGTGCGATCGGCACCAGCTGGGCGGCGTCGAGCGTGGTCGGCCCGAGATGCGGGACGATCACGGCTTCCGCGATGATGATGCCGAGCTTGTAGCCATCCGGCTTGGCGCGGGCCACTTCCGTCATGCCAATTGCGCCACTGGCACCTGGCTTGTTCACCACGGTCAGCGGCTGCGACAGGTACTTGCGCATGGCTTCGCTGAAGGCCCGTGCAACCGTGTCGGTGCCACCGCCTGCCGCGCTTGGCACCACGAGTTCGACAGGATGTTCCGGGTAGGGAGCCGCTGGCGTCTGGCCGACGGCGGCAAGTGAGGCCAGCAGTGCGGCCATGGGAAACAGCTTGCGGGGCAATCGCATCAGGTCGTTACCAATAAGCCTTATTAATCACCTCGAAGAAAAGCCGAACCGCAACGCCGGAGCGAGGACGGAAAGCCGGCCACGAGCGAGCCTCCCCAACGCTGAGGCGGGGAGGAAATCCAGTGGCGCAGGGCGGGCAGCGCCTACTTGCTGCCGTCGCGCGCGTCGCCGCCGATTGCGTCGATGATGATCATGGTGCGGTCCAGCACGCCGCGATCGTCAAAGTAGGCGCTGAAGTGCGCAGGCTGATAGGCGCCGGCGTAGAGCCGGTAGGACCAGGCCTCCCGTTTCATCAAGGGGTAGTATTCGATCGGCTCGCGCGGGCGGCCGAAGCGCTCGGCGACGTCCTGCTTGGTCCAGACGCCGGGACGGGCCTCGTAGATCTCCTTCTCGGTCAGCATCTGGCGGAAATTGGTCAGCTTGCCGCTTGCGTCGAAGTCCGCCGCGTAGACCTGGAAGCCGAGCGGCTGCTTCGAGTAGATCCACCGGCTGGTGCCGTTGGCGAGCTGGTATGTCTCCGAGGGCGCGCCGAAGGTATCGCGCACGGCGCTCTGCGGGCTGCCGAACATCTTCTGGGCGGTCTCCACGGGCTGGAGGGTGGCACAGGCACATAGCAGGGTTGCCGCTGCGGCGGCCAGCCAGACGGACAGGCGATGGCACATGATTGATCTCCGGTAAGCGCGGCGGGCGTGAACCAATTCAGCATAGTGCACGCCGCGCGGGGCAGGTGCGCTGGCTAGAACGATACACACACCGGGCTGCGGAGCCGGAGCACCGCTTCCTGCTGGAAGCGGGTCTTGTACTCGCTGACTATGGCTCGCGCCGCGGCTTCGCTGCGCTCGTCCGCGGCGTGCACCAGGCTGAGCACGTACGAGGTTTCGCGAACCACGCCGCCATCGGCGCCGCGCCATTGTCCTGAGGCCGGCCAGGCCGTGAAGCCTTGCGCAAAGCGCGGCGTCACCGAGGCTTGCAGGAAGGCTTCCCATTCGGATACCGACACCACCCCATCGGGCTTCGCTGTTCCAAAGTACATCAGTTCGCTGACCGCGCGTTCCTCGCTGGCCGTGCATGCGGGGCCGGACATGGCTGCGCAGCCGGAAAGGGCGAATGCCAGCGCCAATGGCAGCGCCATGGCGCCGGCATGTTGAGTACGGGGGGGAAGTGAGTGCCGATCTGGCATGCGTGCGGCCGCTTCCTCAAAGGGCTCCGGCATTTCAGTCCAGTCGTTTGTCTGTTGGCCTCAGGGGCTCCGCTGCAGGCGCCTCGAAAGCGTCGAACATCAAGTCAGGCGCACTGGTGTTGTGACGCGACCAGACAGTACGGCCAAATCGCACCCCAGTCGCCTGCATCGAGGAGACGGCCATCACCGGCTTCCTGCGGGCTTCACGTGCCGGCCCGGTCCACCAGGTGGCCTCGCTCGCGTCCGCGTTGTCATCGGCAACGTACATCGAGCGCAGCATTGCGAAGGGTCGATTGGCGTCAAAGAGCGGCTGGAACCGGACATCGAGCGCGGTGCGTCTGTCGCTGATCTCAGTGATCGTGACCGTGGCCTGGCCCCCGCGCGTGAAATGCAGCCTGACAGACAAGGGCTCCGGCTCGATGTCGATTCGCGCGATGTTGACCACCGGGCGCCCATCCTGCTCTATCGGCCCCAGCAGGAACGAAGAGCCATACGCATTGACGCCCAGATGGCGCGCCGGCAACGGTTTCGCCCGCCAGTAGCCATCGGCGGGATAGAGCACCAGTACCTCAGTACGCGTCCGGCCGGATTTGTGGAACACCTGAACCAGGTGAAAGCCGGCGTCCGGCCTGCCCGCAACCGTGACAGGCACCTTATGCGGCCGCCAGAAACTCGCAAACGTGATACCGACAATGGCAATGTTCCTGCCGTCATAGAGGCTGGTCGTGCGAGGCACGAAAACATGGCGCGGATCGGTCGGGTGTGGCGCCTGACCGAAGTTGCACCCGGAGAAATCAGGCGCGGAGCTGTCGGTGCGGATTGCATCGACATAGGGAGGATGCAATGCCTGGATCCGGAACTTCCCGACGGCGGCAGCGGAAAGGGCGAATGAGACATTGTCTTCCTCCGCACACGAAACCGGAGTGCTCAGGTTTTCGATACTGACGGCCACCCGCTCCGCGTAAGTCGGCACGGAAAGCAGGGCCAGGCACAGGATGGGGATCAGCCGCTTTGCACACATGCCGCTCATTATGATTGCCCGGCGGCGTTTCGCAAGGCAATCAGATCGCGCCCCGCCTAGAACCCCACCGCTTGCCCGTCGCGCCGCGAGTCGGAAGCGGCAATATAGCCGTCCGGCGCCTTGTAGATCAGCTGCGCCGAGCCGAACTCCAGGCTGTCACGCGGCGCCACCTCGACGCGATGGCCCATGCCACGCAGCGTGGCGACCACGTCCGGCGGCAGATGCGCCTCGACATTCACCACCGGCCCGTGCTCCACGCGAAAGCGCGGGGCATCGCTCATGGCTTGCGGATTCTGGCCGAAGGCGGCAAGCCGCGCCATCATCTGGACATGGCCCTGCGCCTGCATCGAGCCACCCATCACGCCGAATGACATCACCGGTGCGCCGTTGCGCGTGACGAATCCCGGGATGATGGTGTGCATCGGCTGCTTGCCGGGCGCCACGCAGTTGGCGTGGCCGGGCTTCAGGTTGAAACCCGCGCCGCGGTTGTGCAGCGCGATGCCGGTGCCGGGCACCACCACGCCGGAGCCGAAGCCGCGGTAGTTGGACTGGATGTACGAAACCATCGAACCCGCGGCATCCGCTGCCGACAAGTAGACGGTGCCGCCGGTCTTCGGGATCCCTGCAGTCGGTGCGCCGGCCCGCTTCATGTCGATCAGCGCCGCGCGCTCGGCAAGATACGCCGGGTCCAGGAAGGCGGCGGGCGCGTGCTGCATGGTGGCCGGGTCCGACACGTGGCGGTGCAGGTCGGCAAAGGCCAGCTTCATTGCCTCGATGCTGACGTGGTAGAAGTCGGCGCTGTCGCAACCCATGCTTTCCACGTCGAAGCGGTCCAGGATGCCGAGGCCGATCAGCGCGGCGATGCCCTGGCCGTTCGGGGGAATTTCGTGGAGCGTGTAGCCGCGGAACTCCTGCGCCATCGGCTGGACCCAGGCAGCGCGATGTGCGGCCAGGTCGTCGGCGCGGATGGCGCCTCCGGTTTCCTCGGCGAACGCGACGATGCGCGCGGCGAGTTCACCCGTGTAGAAGCTCTCGCCATCGCTCTCGGCAATGCGCTGCAGCGTGGCGGCCTGCCCCGGGAAACGCCAGCGCTCGCCCGCCTGCGGCGCCCTGCCGTCGCGCAGGAACGCCTTGGCAAAGCCAGGCTGCCCGGCCAGCACCGGCACCTGCGCGGCCCATTGCCGTGCGATCTGCGGCGACACCAGGAAGCCCTGTTCGGCGTACTCGATGGCCGGCGCGAACAGCCGCGCGAACGGCAGCTTGCCGAAGCGGGCCGACAGCGCCTTCCAGCCCGCAACTTGGCCCGGCACGGTGACGGTGTCCCAGCCCACCTCGGGCATGGCGTCGCGCCCGGCGAAATGCTCCGGCGTCCAGCGCGCCGGCGCACGGCCGCTGGAGTTGAGCCCGTACAGTTGCCCCTCGTGCCAGACCAGCGCGAACATGTCCCCGCCAATGCCGTTCATGACCGGCTCCACCACGGTCAGCGCAATCGCGCTGGCAATGGCGCTGTCGATGGCATTGCCGCCTTCGTACAGCATGCGCAGCCCCGCCTGCGCGGCGAGCGGCTGGCTGGTGCTGACCGCGTTGGCGGCCAGCAGCGGCATCTTCTGCGACGGGTAGGGAAAGGTCCAGTCGAAAGGCAACATCGGGAACTCCATTCAGAACAGGTAAAAGGGCGCGCGGGCGGCGCCCCAGGGTTGCAGCACGCTGGTTATTGCAAAGTCACGCCGGACTGCTTGACGAGCTTCTCGGTACGCGGAATCTCGGCGCTGACCATCGCGCTGAATTCGCCGACGCTGCCGCCACGCGGCTCGGCGCCGGTGGCCGCCAGCCGCTCGCGGAATTCCGGTGACTTGAGCAGCTTATTGATCGAGACATTGAGCTTGCCGACCACGTCCGCCGGCGTGCCCTTGGGCGCGACAATGCCGTACCACGGCGCGATATCGAAGCCGGCATAGCCCTGCTCGGCGATCGTCGGGATCTCCGGCGCGTTCGGCGAGCGCTTCGCGGTGGACATGCCAAGCGCACGCAGCTTGCCCGCCTTCACATACGGCAGGCCGGTCATGATGGTGTCGAAGTACATCGACACCTGGCCGGACAGCAGCGCGGGAATCGCTTCGCCAGCGCCCTTGTACGGCACATGGACGATATCGATGCCGGCCGCGGCCTTCAGCATTTCGCCGGCGATATGCGAGGTGGTGCCGGCACCGAACGAGGCATAGGTCAGCTTGCCCGGATTGGCCTTGGCATACGCCACCATCTCGGGCAGCGTTTTGAACGGCAGCGAGGGGTTGGACAACAGGATGTTAGGCGTGACCGCGACGACCGCCACCTTCTCGAACGCATCCGGGTCATAGCTGAGCTTCTTGTACAGGAACCGGTTGGTCACCATCGACGCCGGTCCGGACATCAGCAGCGTATAGCCATCGCCAGGCGCGCGCGCAGCCACTTCGCTGCCGATCATGGCAGCGGCGCCTGGCCGGTTTTCGATCACGAAGGTCTGGCCATATTCCTTGCCGAGGCCAAGGCCGATCTGCCGCGAGATCAGGTCGGTGGCCGAGCCAGCCTGGAACGGCACGACGATACGCACCGGCTGGCTGGGCCAGTCGCGGGCGCCCTCCGCGAGTGCCAGGGAAGAGGCCGCCAGCATGGTGACCGCAAGCAGGCTACGGATAGCAGTGAAACGCATGTTTATACCCTCATCGATAGAAGAAATGTCATCCGCTCACAGGGAGGGATGGCACTTCCCAGTCCGCAATATGCGTGCCATTGGTGTCGGGCCGATTCCGGCGCGCGTCCCGCCCGCCCCCTTCCCTTTCCTGGAAGTTTGCGCACGTCTTGCACCGGAGTCGTCAGCTTCGCACCGGCAATTGCCGGACTGTCTTGTCTCCATGGGGCCGGCGCACTGCGTGGGTGCGCCATGGCCCCGCCCTGGTGGGGGGTGTCCTTCACCCCATCGTTGTTATTCGACGTCCATGCAGAGGTATTTGGTCTCCAGATACTCGTCGATGCCATGGCTTGAGCCTTCGCGGCCCAGCCCCGATTGCTTGACGCCGCCGAACGGCGCCACCTCGTTCGAGATCAGCCCGGTATTGATGCCGACCATGCCGTACTCGAGTGCCTGCGCCACGCGCCAGATCTTCCCCATGTCGCGCGAGAAGAAGTAAGCGGCCAGCCCCGACTCGGTATCGTTGGCCATCGCCACCACCTCCTCTTCGGTGCTGAAGCGGAACAGCGGTGCCAGCGGGCCGAAGGTCTCCTCGCGTGCCACCCGCATCGACGAAGTCGCATTGGCCAGCACCGTCGGCGCGAAGAAGGTGCCGCCGAGCGCATGGCGCTGGCCGCCCGTCAACACGGCGGCGCCGTGCGCCAGCGCGTCGGCAATATGCGCTTCGACCTTGGCCACGGCATCCGCGTCGATGAGCGGGCCTTGCGTGACCTCGCTGTCGACGCCATGGCCCGGCCGCAACTGCTCGACCGCGCTGACGAGACGGCGCGCGACCTCGTCATAGACGCGCTCGTGCACATAGATGCGGTTGGCGCAGACACAAGTCTGGCCGCTGTTGCGGAACTTGGAGGCGAGGATGCCCTCCACCGCGCGGTCGAGGTCGGCGTCGTCGAAGACGATCAACGGCGCGTTGCCACCCAGTTCCAGCGAGAGCTTCTTCACGGTGCCGGCGCACTGCGCCATCAGCAGCTTGCCGATCGCGGTCGAGCCGGTAAAACTGAGCTTGCGCACCACCGGGCTGGCGCACAGCACGCCGCCGATCTGCACGGCGTCGCCGGTCACCACCTGCAGCACGCCACGCGGCACGCCGGCCTGTTCGCCCAGCACGGCCAGCGCCAGTGCCGTGAGCGGCGTCTGTTCGGCGGGCTTGACGATGATGGTGCAGCCGGCGGCAAGCGCCGGGCCGACCTTGCGCGTGATCATCGCCGCCGGGAAGTTCCACGGCGTGATGGCCGCGCACACACCCACCGGCTCGCGCAGCACCACCAGCTTCTGGCTGCTGCGCGGGCTGGCCAGCACCTCGCCATCGACCCGCTTGGCTTCTTCCCCGAACCACTCGAGGAAGCTCGCGGCATAGGCGACCTCGCCGCGCGCCTCGGCCAGCGGCTTGCCTTGCTCGGCGGTCATCAGTTGGGCCAGGTCTTCCTGGTGCGCCAGCATCAGATCGGCCCAGCGGCGCAGCACGGCGGCGCGCGCCTTGCCCGTCTGCGCGCGCCATGCCGGCAGCGCGCGCTCGGCGGCGCGCACCGCCTGTTCGGTTTCGGCCGCGCCGGCCAGGGGCACCGAGCCGATCTGTTCGTGGGTCGCCGGGTTGTAGACCGCGAGTTCTGCGCCGCTTTGCGCCCCGGTCCATTCGCCGTCGATCAGGCAATGGCTGCGCAACAGCGCGGTATGTTGGAGTTCCATGGGTTCCCCTTATTCGGCCAGCGCCTGGGCCAGCACCGCCAGCGCTGCGTCGAACTGCGCCTGCGGGATGGTGAGCGGATAGAGGAAACGGATGACATTGCCGTAGGTGCCGCAGGTCAGCAGCACCAGGCCGGCTTCCAGCGCACGGGCCTGTACGCGTTTGGCATGCTCGGCGCTGGGCTGGCCCGTGGCCGGATCGCAGAATTCGGCAGCGATCATCGAACCCAGCCCGCGCACCTCGGCCACTGCGGGGCAGTGCTTGCGCTGTGCGAGCAAGTGATCGCGCAACTGGTTGCCAAGCTCGGCGGAGCGCTCGCACAGCCCTTCTTCCTCAATCACATCGATGACCGCGTGCGCCGCCGCCACCGCCAGCGGATTGCCGGCATAGGTGCCACCGAGGCCGCCTGGCAGCGGCGCATCCATGATCTGCGCGCGGCCGCAGACCGCCGACAGCGGCATGCCGCCGGCCAGGCTCTTGGCCATCGTGATCAGGTCCGGCTCGACGTCATAGTGCGACATCGCGAACATCTTGCCGGTGCGGCCAAAACCAGTCTGCACTTCATCGGCGATCAGCACGATGCCGTGCTGGTCACATACCGCCCGCAAGCCCTGCATGAAATCGGACGGCGCCGCCTGGAAGCCGCCTTCGCCTTGCACCGGCTCAACGATGATCGCGGCCACGCGCCCCGGGTCGATATCGGTCTTGAACAGGCTGTCCAGCGCCTGCAGCGCCCGCTCGGTGCTGACGCCGTGCAGCGCGCTGGGAAACGGCGCGTGGTAGATGTCGGACGGGAACGGGCCGAACCCGACCTTGTACGGCGCCACCTTGCCAGTCAGCGCCATGCCCAGCAACGTGCGGCCATGGAAGGCGCCCGAGAAGGCGATCACGCCCGGGCGGCCGGTATGCGCACGGGCGATCTTGATGGCATTTTCCACGGCTTCGGCGCCGGTGGTGAACAGGGCCGTCTTGTTCAGGCCCTGGATCGGCACCATCGCGTTGATGCGCTCGGCCAGCGCGACATAGCTCTGGTAGGGCACGATCTGGTAGGCGGTATGCGTGAAACGCTCCAGCTGCGCGGTGATGGCCTGCATCACGCGCGGATGGCGGTGGCCCGTATTGAGCACGGCGATGCCGGCGGCGAAGTCGGTGTAGGCACGGCCTTCTACGTCCCACAGCGTGGCGTTCTCCGCGCGGTCGGCATAGAAATCGCACATCACGCCCACGCCGCGCGGCGTCGCGAGGGTTCGGCGTTGGTTCAGTTCGAGGTTTTTCATGGTCATTGTGCGGTAAGGGCTGTCGGCACCAGCCGACTCGCGAAACGGGCACCGCCGGCAGCAGCAAGCGATGCCAGCCATTTCATCCGGCTTTGGCCCTATAATCCAGTACCGCTTACGCAAATCCGATGGTGCCAATTTGAAATCGATCTGCGGCGACCTGCTGCTCCAGCGCCTGGGCCCCGAAGGCCCGGCGGCGCTGGGCAAGCCGCTCAACCGGGGCCTCTACGAATGCATCCGCGGCGCGATTCAGGACGGCAGCCTCGCGCCGGCCACTCGCCTGCCGCCGCAACGCGACCTTGCCGCCGAACTGGGGCTGTCGCGCAATACGGTGATGTTTGCCTACGACCAGCTGCTGGCAGAGGGTTACCTGTACGCGCGCACCGGCAGTGGCACCTTCGTTGCCGCCACCGCGCCGGAGAGTTACCTGAATGCCGCCGCCGTCCCGGCGACCGAGGTCGGGCCGCAGGCCATGCCCGGGCTGTCGCCGCGCGGACAGCGGCTGATCGCCAACGCCTCGGCTTCGCCCACGCAATGGGGGGCGTTCATGCCGGGCGTGCCCGACGTGACGCGCTTCCCGCACCGGCGCTATGCCCAGATCGCGGCCCGCCTGTGGCGCCAGCCGCGGCCGGAATGGCTGAGCTATGGCCATGGTGGCGGGCTGCCGGCGCTGCGCGAAGCGGTGGCGACGCATTTGCGGGTGGCGCGCTCGGTGCGCTGCGATCCCGACCAGGTGCTGATCACCGAGGGCATACACCAGGCCATCGACCTGGTGGTGAGGATGCTGGGCTCGCCCGGTGACCAGGCGTGGGTGGAAGAGCCCAGCTATTGGGGCATTCGCGGCGTGCTGCAGGTCAGCGATATCGGCATGGTGCCGAAGCCGGTGGACGACGAGGGCCTGACGCTGCCCGACAGCGAGACCGGCAAGGAGACGCCTGCGCCGCGCTTTATCTTCGTCACGCCCTCGCACCAGTACCCGCTCGGCGCCGTGATGAGCCTGAAGCGCCGGCGCGCGCTGCTGGAATACGCCCGCCAGCGCGGCAGCTGGATCGTGGAAGACGACTACGACAGCGAATTCCGCTTCTCCGGACAGCCGATTCCGTCGTTGCAGGGCATGGAGCCGGATGCGCCGGTGATCTATATCGGCACCTTCAGCAAGACGCTCTATCCGGGCTTGCGCATGGGCTACCTGGTGCTGCCGCGCAGCCTGGCCGGCGCCTTCCAGACCGCGCACGCCGAGCTGTACCGGGCCGGCCACCTGATGACGCAGGCAACTGTCGCCGAATTCATGCAGGCCGGTGACTATGCCGCCCACATCCGTCGCATGCGGCCGCTGTATGCCAGGCGGCGGGCCATCCTGGCCGCGTTGATCGAGCGCTACCTCGGCCCCGGTGCGCTGCACGAGCACGGCAGCAACGCCGGCCTGCACCTGGTGCTGCGGCTGCCCGACGATGCCGACGACGTGGCCATCACCGCTGCCGCCCGGGCGCGCGGCATCGTGGTGCGGCCGCTGTCGCGCTATTTCATTGGCGATGCCGTGCAGCAAGGCCTGCTGTTGGGGTACGCCTGCGTGCCGGAGGAGGACATCGCGCCAGCCTTCGACAGGCTGCTCGGCTGCCTGCCGCGCGGCGGCACGGCGAAGTCTCCAAATTGACGCGATGCAAGGCGGCCGGCGCAGCCTTGCTACAATCCAGTCGCATACAGAACGGCAGATACCATGGGCTTTGAAAAACTGGCAGCACTGAAAGAACAACTGGCGAAGAAGGCACAGGCCGAGTCAAAGGCAGGGGCACAGCGCAAGAAGAATCCGCGCGCTGACACGCCCGCGAAACCGGTCGATCCGGTGGTGCATTCCATTGCCCGGCTGCAGAAGCACTTTCCCAAGGCCTTTCCGAAGAACCCCGCCCCCAAAGTGCCGCTCAAGGTCGGCACGTTTGAGGATCTCAGGCAGCATGCGACGGCGCTTGCCTTGACCGAGGAGGAATTGCGCGAAGCGATTCGTACCTGGTGCAAAGGGACACGCTATTGGTCTTGCCTGGTTGAAGGGGCCAAACGGGTAGACCTGGACGGGCAGGAGGCTGGCGTCGTCAGCCAGACGGATGCGAAGCGGGCGCAGCAACTAAAGGCCCGTCGGCCTAAGAGCGCCCCGTCCGGGCAAGGCGCCCGCTCCGGGCAAGGCACTCAAGCGCCGACCTGATACCCTCCCGACAGCGCGTTCACCAGGCCATCGAACACCAGGCGAATGCGTGGCGGAACGGGCCCACGCTGCGGACGATAGACAAAGAGGTCCCATGGCTCCGGCGCGTACTTCTGCAGCACCGGCACCAACCTGCCGGCGGCAATATGCTCGTCCGCCAGAATCGCCGCGAGTTGGCCGAAGGCCAGTCCTGACAGCACCGCATCGCGCTCGGCCTCGGAATCGTTGCTGGTGAAGGCAGGGGCCGAGGGCGTGTACTGCTGGCCCCGCGCGAACCACCAGGGCCACGGCCGCCCCGTCGTGACGTCCTGCATCACGGTGGTGGGCAGTGTCTCCAGATCCTGGATCTGCCTTGGCCGGCCGAGCCGGTCGATCAATGCCGGTGCGCCCACCACGTGGAAGGCATGCGTCGCCACCTTGCGCACCACAAAACGGCTGTCGCGCACGAAACCGAAGCGCACGCCAATATCGATCCGCCCATCCACCACATCCGCCGGCACGTCGCTGAGGTCCAGCTCGATGCGCAGCCCGGCATGCCGGAGCGCGAGCCCGGCCAGCGTAGGCAGAACGCCGATGCGGCCCAGCGCCTTGGGCGCCGTTACCCGGACCACACCCGTGAAGTCGGGGCCTTCCGGATCACTACGTGGCGCGAACAGCGCGTCAAGCTGCATGACGCCGTCGCGCGCCCGGGCGGCCAGTTGCTCGCCGAACGCCGTAATGCGGATCTGGCGTGTGTTCCGGTGGAACAGCAATTCGCCCTGGATGCGCTCCAGCTCCTGGACGGCGCGCGTGACCGCCTGTGGCGAGATGCCGAGTCGGATCGCCGCGTGCTTGAAGCTGCCAGCTTCCGCTGCGGTCACGAAGATGCGCAGCATCTCAAGGCGATTGAGCATGGCGTTTCGATTCCAGTTTCAGGAATTCTGAAATCTTAACATTTCCATTTTCTGCAAGCGCCAGTCCGCCGATACTCGCTTCATCGCATCAACGATCCTTTGAAAGGAGATGACATGAGCACGAATATCGAAGGCAAGGTAGTCGTCATTACGGGCGCCAGCAGCGGGCTTGGCGAAACCACGGCGCGTTACCTGGCGGCGCGTGGTGCGTCGGTGGTCCTGGCAGCGCGCCGGGCGGACCGGCTGGCCACCATCGCGGAAGAAATCCGCGCCGCGGGTGGCAAGGTGGAAGTGGTGCCCACCGACGTGACGCGCCAGGAGGACGTGCGCACGCTGATCGACACCGCCGTGCGCGTATTCGGCAAGCTCGATGTGCTGATCAATAACGCGGGCCTGATGTCCATCGCACCGCTGAGCGAGACGAAGGTCGACGAATGGGACCGCATGATCGACATCAACATCAAGGGCGTGCTCTATGGCATCGCCGCGGCGCTGCCGGTATTCCAGCGGCAGGGCAGCGGCCACTTCATCAACATCGCTTCCGTCGCGGGCATCAAGGTATTCAGCCCGGGCGGCACGGTCTACAGCGGCACCAAGTTTGCGGTGCGGGCCATCTCGGAAGGGCTGCGCCATGAAGTGGGCGGCGCGATTCGCACCACCACCATCGAGCCGGGCGCGGTCGACTCCGAACTGAAGCTGGGCAGCAGCCACGAGGCCAGCGCGCAGTTCGTGAAGGACTTCTACCAGATCGCGATTCCGTCAGAGGCTGTGGCGCGCGCCATCGCCTACGCGATCGAGCAGCCGGCAGACGTGGATATCAACGAAATCGTGCTGCGTCCGACGGTACAGGAGTTCTGAGCGTCCAAGGACCACAAGCCCCGCACGAACGGCGCGTTATCGCGCCGTTTGCGTGAGCCCCATGAGTTCAGCCTGATCGGCGATCCAATCCCGGTCGACGGCAAGCTCATGGTGGCAGGCGGGACAAAGCAACGGCAGTGGCAGCTTTCCGGAGACCAGATCCTGAAGGGTCTCCGAATGCACATGACCGCACACCGTGCAGGTAAGGAAGATAGGCACGGGAGGTTTCATTTCGCCTCTACGCAAGCGCCCGGCGCTTTGGCAACGGCCCGTCTTCCCGTTCCTTGCACGGCGGAAGCAGGGCCATGGCCTCCTCCAGCCGCTGGACCAACGCGGACCTTGCCGGCTGCAACGGCAGCCGTGTTTCCGCGGAAATCTCGCCGGAAAGCGCGAGCGCCGCCTTCACCGGCGCCGGATTGGGTTCTGAGAACATCAAGGCAATCAGTGGCGCGAGCCGGGCGAACAAGGCGCGGGCGGCGTCGACATGGCCGGTTTGCGACAGATGCAGCAGGCGCACGAAGAGATCGGGGCGGATATGCGACGACGCCGCGATGACTCCGGCACCGCCGCCAAGCAGATGATCCAGCATGGCGGCGTCCTCGCCACACATCACGGTGGCCTGCGGATCGTCAGAAAGCGCGGCGAGGTTGCCGCTGTCGCACTCTTTCACCGCGGCGATGCGCGGATGGGCAAGCAGAGATCGGATCAGCGCGGGCGACATCTCGCATCCGGTCCGCTTCGGGACGTTGTACAGCATCAGCGGGCGGCCCGTAACACGCGCCACTTCGTTGAAATGCCAGGTGATGCCCTCATCGGACGGGCGCAGGTAGTAAGGAGGCGGCACCAGGTAGCCAGCCAGGTCGAAGGCATCGAGTTCGGCAACCTGCGCGCAGACTGTGCGCGTATCCACCGCGCCCACGCCGGCCATCACCGGCAGTTCGCCATGAACGGCCTCGAGCACGGCTGCCGTGAAGGCTTGCCGTTCATGGCTCGCAAGCAGGCTTCCCTCGCCCGTCGTGCCGAGGATGACCAGCCCGTTCACGCCTGCCTCGGCATAGCGCTCGGCCAGCCTGGCGGCTGCCGGCAGGTCGAGCGCCCCGGCGCGCATCGGCGTGACCATGGGCACCCAGATGCCCCACGGCGACGTCCGGAGGCCCGCATCGATGCCGACCCAGGCGCGGACGGCGGCACCGGAGAAACTCTCCTCATCAGTGCGCCACATGCTTACTCTCCCAAGGCTGTGGTGGTCCCGAACTCCGCGGCCGGCAAAGCCATCATGATGGCGTGCATGGCGGCGTCGCGGTCGCCGCGAGCCAGATCCACTTGCATCGTGGTTTGCCCGTGCCGGTAGTCCACCTTGACCACATAGGCGCGCGCAAGCTCGCCCAGTGCCCGGTGCATGGTCTGCCGCAGCGCGAACACATCGATGGAGGCCACGGCAAGGCGCAGCCGGATGCGGCATGGCGCCTGCAGCGGAACCGTCCGCAGTGCGGTCACGGTGCCTTCGCCACTATGCAAGGCGGTACGTCGGGGAACGGTGTCAACGGCCAGGCTTGACTGTCGCATGATTCGGTGGACCCTCGCGGTAGCGGGTCGCGTGTTGGACATGGCTTTATGCTAGCCAGCGCCGTCTAAATTTGATGCAAGGATATGGGGCCGGGGTGTTAAATCGGCATCAAAACCGGCGGCGCTGGCAAGGCTCACGCGCTCAGAACGTCTTCGTCAGCGAAGCCCAGGCCGTGCCACGCCCCATGTAGCGGCCCTTGGCATTGGTGTACACGGCCTTGTCGGCGTTGGTGTCAATGTAGGCCACCGCCAGCGAGAAGCCCTTGCCCAGGTCCTTCGTCAGGCCGATCTTCCAGTCCACATACGATGCATTGGCTACCTGCACCTTCTGGTAGCCCACATGCGTATTCAGCGTCAGGTCCCAGAAGTTCAACGGCACGTTGGCCGACAGGTCGATGTACCAGCTGTGCTTGCTGTCAGCGAAGCCGAAGAGATTGGTTGGCGCATAGGAGTACTTCAAAGTCACCGGACCATAGCCCAGGCCTGCGTACACCTCGGTGGTATATGGCCGCGTGTAGCTGGCCGGATAGTCGCCCGGGTAGTAGTACTGCAGCACCCCGATGTCGTAGCTCCAGTCTCCGCCGAACGTGCTCTTGTAGCCCCCGTAGAAATCCATTTCGATCGGTGCCGACACCTCGGCATTGCTGTCGCCCAGCCAGCTGATGCTCGAGTTCCAGTTGCCGAGGTAGAAGCCGCTCGAATGGCTGTAGTCGAAACCGCCCTGGATCGCGGGCCGGCGATTTGTCTGCATCAGGCCACGGTAGCGATAATCGGTGGCCACGGAGACATTGGCCGTGAACGTATGCGCCGACGTCTCTGCGTCTGGCTGGGATTGGGCCATGGCGGGCATGGCGGCGAACGTGAAGAGAGCGGGGACGGAACACGCAAGCAGCGCGGCGGTCTGGCGCAGTACAGGCATTTTTGTTGTGGCGGAAGTTGATGGAATCCCGTTACGACGGGCATCGCCACGATATGGATTTACGCCTAAAAACGGTATCAAAACCCGCCGTGCCGCCATCCAAATACGGTAAAGATCCGCAATCCGAATCACCCGGCAAAACGGTAACCCAGCCCGATTTCGGTCAGCAAATGGGCCGGCTGGGCTGGGTCCGCTTCAAGCTTGTGCCGCAAATGTCCCATGTACACGCGCAGGTACTGGCTGCTCTCGGACTGCGCAGGTCCCCACACCTCACGCAGCAGTTCACGGTGTGTCATGACCTTGCCGCGGTGGGCAATCAGCACCGCCAGCAGGCGATACTCGATCGGGGTCAGGTGCACGGACTCTCCGGAGCGGGTGACCACACGGTTCGCCAGGTCGACCTGGACGTCCCCGAACGTGACATGGTGGGTGCCGTGGGCATTGGCCCTGGCATGCCGGCGCAGCAGCACGCGCACGCGCGCCACCAGCTCGCCGACGCCGAATGGCTTGGTCAGGTAGTCGTCCGCCCCGGCATCCAGCGCGCCGATCTTGTCGGCTTCCCCGCTGCGCGCGGATAGTACGAGGATCGGCACCTCGGTCCACGTGCGCATTTCACGGATCAGCTGCACGCCATCGCCGTCCGGCAACCCCAGGTCGAGTATGACAAGGTCGGGCTGCCGCGTACCCGATTCGATCAGTCCGCGCTTGAGCGTTTCCGCCTCGTGCACGGTGCAGCCTTCCGACTCCAGCGTCGCGCGGACAAAGCGCCGGATATGGGGCTCGTCCTCCACCAGCAGGATCGTCGGGGAAAAATCGAATGGCATGAACTCTCTCTAGTCAGCGTTGCGGTGTTTCGTGTTGCGTATATCGATACTAGCCCACAGGCTCAGGCTCAGGCTCCAGGGCCGGCGGATTGCCGCGCGGCAATGCCACCATGAAGCGCGCGCCCGCCTGCCCGCGCGGGCGCTCCGGCCGCTGCGCCGGCTCCACCCAGATGCGGCCGCCATGGGCCTGGACGATGGCCTCGCAGACGGCGAGGCCAAGCCCGACGCCCGCGGTCGCGGACTCGCGCTCGCCGCGGGTGAATTTCTCGAAGATCTGCCGCTCCTTGCCGCCCGGCACACCCGGGCCGTCATCCTCGACCGCGATCCTGATTTCAGCATCGACCGGCGCCGCCCACAAGCGGATCTCGGTTCCCGCCGGCGTGTACTTGGCAGCATTCTCCAGCAGGTTGCACAGCACGCGCTCCATCAGCACGGCGTCGCATTCCACCAGGGGCACGCCGGACAGATCGGCGACGACGACGCGATGGCGCACCAGCGCGTCGCGCATGGCAGCGAGGCTGGCGCCGACGAGCTCCTCCACCGACTGCCACTCCATACTCGTGCGGACATCGCGGCTCTGCAGCCTGGCCATATCGAGCAGATTGACCACCATCGTCCGCATCCGCCTTGCCTGCTCCAGCATGGCGGCTACCGTCTCGTCCAGCGGGGGTGCCAGTGCGGGCACACTGCGCTGCATGGTCTCGGCCATGCCTATGAGGCTCGTCAACGGGGTTCGCAGGTCGTGCGAAACGGCTGCCAACAAGGAACTGCGCAGGCGCTCCGACTCCATCGACAGCAGCGCCTGCTGTGCCACGTCGACGTAGTGCAAGCGTTCGATGGCGATCGCGATCAGCGTGCAGAACACGTCGACCTGCCGCCGCAGCGCGGGTTGCGCAAAGGCGTGCGCGGCCGCGGGCTCCACCGCCAGGACGCCACGCGTCTGCATCGGCGCCTTCAACGGCACGTACAGCACGGTGCTGCCGGGCAAGGTATGGGTGCCGGTGCCCGCCGGCTGGCCATGAGCGAAGACCCACTCCGCCAGCACGCGGTCGATCGAGTCGGTTCGGGCCGCCGTGTCTTGTTGCGCGGCATCCGACACCGGCGCCAGCAAGCGCCCGTCGGGTGAAACCAGGAAGAAGGCCGAGTTGGCATCGAACGCCGCGCGCAGGAACCGGCTGCCGATCGAGACGATCTGGTCCGGCATCAACGCCGCGGACAGCTCCCGGGCCAGCTCGTACAGCGTGCGCGCATCTTCCTCGCGCTGGACGGCCACCTGCGCCTGTTCGCGCATGCCAGCCATCAGCTGCCCGATGACCAGGCCCACGGAAAGCAGTACCAGGAAGGTCAGCAGATACTGCACGTCGCTGACGGCGAATGACAGCCGCGGCGGCACGAAGAAGAAGTCGAAAGCGGCCACGGCCAGCACCGAAGCCAACGCCGAAGGTCCGCGCCCATGGCGCAGCGCCACCCCGACCACCGCCACAAGGAACAGCATGGCAATGTTGACGACGTCAAACCAGGGAAACGCCAGCGCCGACAGCGCGGTGGCGCCCGCGCACCATACCACTGCCCACAGGTAGTCTTTGCGGGTCGCACCGTCGGTGGCCTGCTGCGCCTCCGGCGCTTCGGCGGCATGGCGCGGCCGGATATCGGCCCGGGTCGTGTCGGCCGCCACGCGGATGATATCGATCTCCGGGCAGCCGAGCGCCAGCGCATCGGCAAAACTGCGGCGCCCGAACAGCCACGCCGGGGCACTGACAAACGGCGACAGGGCGCGCTCGAGGAGCGAACGCGCCCGCTCGGCAACGGACGCGCCGCCCCGGCGCCAGTCTGCCGGCGCGCGACCGATCACCACCTTGGTCAGGTTATGGCGACGCACATACCCGACCACAGCCTGGACCATGTCATTGCCAGCCAGTGTCTCGGTGCGCGCGCCCAGTTCTTCGGCAAGGCGCATTGCCGTCTGCAGGCGCAGCTTCGCCGCATTGGATGGCGGCGCCAGTCTCGGTGTAGCGATGGTCACCACGTGCCAGTCGCAATCGAGCTGGCCGGCCAGCCGCCGCGCGCTCTTGACGACCTGCTCCGCATCGTCGCCGCTGCCGATGCAGGCGAGCACGGCCTCGCGCGTGCGCCAGACCGACTGCACGGATTCAGACTGGCGCCATGCCCGGACATCGTCGTCGACGCGGTCCGCCGTCCGACGCAACGCCAGCTCGCGCAGCGCGATCAGGTTGCCTTTGCGAAAGAAATTGCGCGCCGCGTGCCGCGCCTGCTCCGGCAGGTAGACCTTGCCCTCCTTCAGCCGGTGCAGCAGTTCATCGGCGGGCAGGTCCACCAGCACGACTTCGTCCGCGCTGTCGAAAACAATGTCCGGCACCGTTTCCCACACGCGAATGCCGGTGATGCCCCCAACCGCTTGGTTCAGGCTATCCAGGTGCTGCACATTGACCGTGGTCCAGACGTCGATGCCGGCCGCCTGCAACTCCTGTATATCCTGCCACCGCTTGGGATGACGGCACCCCGGCGCATTGGAATGTGCAAGCTCGTCAACCAGGATCAGCGTGGGATGGCGGGCCAGCGCTCCATCCAGGTCGAATTCCTTGAGCACCCGGTCGCGATATGGCACCTCCTTCATCGGCAGCCGCTCGACGCCGGCGACCAGCGCCTCGGTCTCCGCGCGGCCGTGGGTCTCGACGATGCCAATGACGACATCCGTGCCCTGCGCCGACGCCGCCCGCGCCGCGGTAAGCATGGCAAAGGTCTTGCCTACCCCGGCCGAAGCGCCAAAGTAGACCCGCAGCCTGCCGCGCGCTGCACGCTCCCCTTCGGCCTGGACCATCTGGAGCAGCGCATCGGGATCGGGCCGCCCGGCGGCTTCGCGGAATTCGGCATCAGGCATGGGAAGGCTCGCTCCCGGTCAGGGCTGCATGCATGGCGCTGCCGTCATCGTCTTCATCGCTTCGGCGCAATGCCGTCCAGCGCCAGGTTCAGCTTCAGGACATTGACCCCCGGCTCGCCCAGAACCGGCAGCAGCGGCGCCTCGGTATGCGCGGCGATCAGCTGCTTCACCTGTTCGACGGGAATCCCGCGGATGCGGGCCACGCGCGCCGCCTGGTATTCGGCCGCGGCGGGACTGATATGCGGATCGAGGCCGCTACCGGATGCCGTGGCCAGGTCCACGGGTACCGGCGCCTGGTTGTCCGGATCGGCGGCGTGCAGCGCGTCGATGCGCGCGCGGGCCGTGTCGGTCAGCGCCGGGTTGGTGGGGCCCAGGTTCGAGCCGACCGACGCCGCAGGGTTATACGGCATGGGCGCCGTCGCCGACAACCGGCCCCAGAAGTACTTCGGGTCGGAGAACGGCTGGCCGATGAGTTCGGAGCCGATGGGCTTGCCGTCCTTCTCGATCAGCGAGCCCCCTGCCTGGTGCGGGAACACGACTTTCGAAATCGCGGTAATCACGCCCGGATACAACAGGCCGGTCAACAGCGACAGCGCGACGAACACCACCAGCATCGGCCTCGCAAGGCCCGCCTGCACGGGTTGCGGTGCGGGCTGGGGAGATTGCACTTGGGTAATCATGAGAACTCCGAATCGTAGGGAAATCAGATCCAGCCAAACAGCGCAAGGACCATGTCGATCAACTTGATGCCGGCAAACGGCACCAGGATGCCGCCAAGACCGTAGATCAGCAGGTTGCGGCGCAGCAGCACCGCCGCACCCAACGGCCGGTAGACAACGCCCTTGAGCGCGAGCGGAATCAGCACGACGATGATCAGCGCATTGAAGATCACGGCAGACATGATGGCCGAGGCCGGCGTGGCAAGCCCCATCACATTCAGCAGGTTGAGCTGCGGATACGTGGTGGCAAATGCCGCCGGGATGATGGCGAAATACTTGGCGATGTCGTTGGCAACGCTGAAGGTTGTCAGCGAGCCGCGCGTCATCAGCATCTGCTTGCCGATCTCGACGATCTCGATCAGCTTGGTCGGGTTGCTGTCCAGGTCCACCATGTTGCCGGCTTCCTTGGCCGCCTGCGTGCCGCTGTTCATCGCCACGGCGACGTCGGCCTGGGCCAGCGCCGGCGCATCGTTAGTGCCGTCGCCGGTCATCGCCACCAGTCGCCCGTCGGTCTGGTACTGGCGGATCAGCTTGAGCTTGGCTTCCGGCGTGGCCTCGGCCAGGAAGTCATCGACGCCGGCTTCCGCGGCGATCGAGGCTGCGGTCAGGCGGTTGTCGCCGGTGATCATCACGGTCTTGATGCCCATCTTGCGCAGCTCGCCAAAGCGCTCGCGGATGCCGGTCTTGACGATGTCCTTCAGCTCGATCACGCCCAGCACACGCACATCGTCACCCCGGGCGTCAGCCACCACCAGCGGCGTGCTGCCGACGCGCGCCACCTCATCCACGGCCTGCAATACGGCATCCGGGTACTTGCCGGCGCGCTCGGTGACGTAGCGGCGCACGGCATCCGCTGCGCCCTTGCGTACGTGGCGTTCGCCGCCATTGCCCAGGTCGACGCCGCTCATGCGGGTCTGGGCCGTGAACGGTACGAACTCCGGCTTCAGTTTGGCCATCTCCGGCGCCGCCAACCCCGGCTGCTGCCGGGCGAGCGTGACGATGCTGCGGCCTTCCGGGGTCTCGTCGGCCAGCGACGACAGCCAGGCCGCTTCCGCGAGCTGCAGCAGCGACACGCCCGGTGCCGGGATAAAGCGCGATGCCTGGCGGTTGCCGTGGGTGATCGTGCCGGTCTTGTCGAGCAGCAGCACATCCACGTCACCGGCGGCTTCGACGGCACGGCCCGACGTTGCGATCACGTTCGCTTCCATCATCCGGCTCATGCCAGCGACACCGATTGCCGACAGCAGGCCGCCGATGGTGGTCGGGATCAGGCAGACCAGCAGCGCCACCAGCACGGTGATCGTCACCGGCACGCCAGCCTTGGTCACCAGCACGCTGTAGAGCGAGAACGGCTGCAGCGTGGCCGTGGCCAGCAGCAGTACGAGGGTCAGGCCGACCAGCAGGATCGTCAGGGCCAGCTCGTTCGGGGTCTTCTGCCGCTTGGCGCCTTCGACCATCGTGATCATGCGGTCGATGAAGCTCTCGCCCGGGTTGGTCGTGATGCGTACTACGATCCAGTCGGACAGCACGCGCGTGCCGCCGGTCACGGACGAGAAATCGCCGCCGGACTCGCGGATCACCGGTGCCGATTCGCCCGTGATCGCGCTTTCGTCGACCGAGGCCACGCCGTCGATCACTTCCCCGTCCCCAGGGATCATGTCGCCGGCTTCCACCAGCACGACGTCGCCACGGCGCAGCGCCGTGGCCGCACGGGCCTCCGTGGCACTGCCACGCTTGCCTTCCTTCAGCACGCGCGCGGTGACGGTCGTCTTCAGGCCGCGCAGCGCCTCGGCCTGCTGCTTGCTCCGCCCTTCCGCCAATGCCTCGGCAAAGTTGGCGAACAGCACCGTAAACCACAGCCAGACCGATACCGCCAGGATGAAGCCCGCGCTCTCGCCGCCAGGGGCAGCCGCGGGCGCGAACATCGCCCGCAGGAAGAGGATGGTCGTCAGGATGCTGCCGACGTAGACCACGAACATCACCGGGTTGCGCAACTGGTCCCGCGGCGATAGTTTCCTGAGGGCCGCAACGAGCGCAGGCTTCACCAGTTCCGGCGCGAACATGCTGCGCGCCGGCGGGCGATGCGGATGATGATGCGTGCCGCGTTGCTGGCCGGAGACCGGCGCGACCTTGGCAGGAAGCGTGTTGGAGGAAGCAGCGTCCGGCGTCTTGCCGCCGCGCTTGGCCGATGGGGCCATCGAATCATGTTGCATGGTTTCTCCGCAATCCGCTGGAAACGCCCGGCACCTCGCCTGTGAGGCAGTGCAGGTACCGGACGTGTACGAATGCTCGATATCTCTTCGTCAGTAGTCGCCTTACTTCGCCGCGGTTGCCATCACCGCGCCCTGGAGCTGCTCGGCAACCGGCCCGAGCGCCAGTGCCGGCACATAGGTGAGCGCGCCGACCATCAGTACCGTCCCCACCAGCAGCACGACAAACAACGGGCCGTGCGTCGGCATCGTGCCGCCGCTGGGCGGCACGCGCTTCTTGGCCGCGAGCGAGCCCGCCAGCGCAAGGACCGGGATGATGATCCAGAACCGGCCGAACCACATGGCCGCCGCCAGCAGCGTGTTGTAGAACGGCGTGTTGGCAGAGAGGCCCGCAAAGGCGCTGCCGTTGTTATTGGCCGCCGACGAGAGCGCATAAAGGATCTCCGAGAAGCCGTGCGTGCCGGGATTGAAGACGCCCGCGCGCCCTGCTTCGGCCATGACCGCCACCGAGGTGCCGAGCAGCACCAGCAGCGGCGTGACCAGGATCGCCACGGCAGTCATCTTCATTTCGTAGGCTTCGATCTTCTTGCCGAGGTACTCCGGCGTGCGGCCGATCATCAGGCCGGCGATGAAGACAGCGAGCACTGCATAGACCAGCATGCCGTACAGCCCCGAGCCGACCCCGCCGAACACCACTTCGCCCAGTTGCATCAGCAGCATCGGCACCAGCCCGCCAATGGCGGTGAACGAGTCATGCATCGCATTGACCGCGCCGCACGATGCCGCGGTCGTGATGGTGGCGAACAGCGCCGACGCCGCAATGCCGAAGCGCGTTTCCTTGCCTTCCATATTGCCGCCCGCCTGCAACAGGGAGCTGGCATGGTCGACCGGCAAGCCGGACAGCGCAGGATTGGCCATCTGCTCGGACATTGCGGCGACGCAAGCCATGGCGACAAAGATCACTGTCATGGAAGCCAGCACCGCCACCCCCTGTCGCCTGTCCCCCACCATCTCGCCGAAAGTGAAGCACAGGGCCGCCGGGATCAGGAAGATCGCCAGCATCTGGATAAAGTTGGCCAGGGCATTCGGGTTCTCGAACGGATGCGCCGAGTTGGCATTGAAGAAGCCGCCGCCGTTGGTGCCCAGCATCTTGATGGCCTCTTGCGAGGCGACCGGACCCATGGCCAGCGTCTGCTTGTCCGTCTTCAGGTCTTCCGTCACCGGCTTGCCCTGTGCATCGAGCACCGGCTGCCCGGCGGCATCGACCTTGGGCTGGGTGTATTCGACTGGCGTGACGAGGCTGACTTCCTTGTAGGCATCGAAATTCTGGATCACGCCCTGGCTGACCAGTGCCAGCGCGATCACCGTCGAAATCGGCACCAGGACATACAGGGTGATCCGGGTCATATCGACCCAGAAGTTGCCGATTGTGGCCGCGCTCTGGCGCGCGAAGCCGCGGATCAGCGCGAAGACCACGGCGATGCCGGTCGCGGCGGACAGGAAATTCTGCACGGTGAGTGCGAGCATCTGCATCAGATAGCCCATGGTCGACTCGCCGGCATAGCCCTGCCAGTTCGTATTACTGACAAAGCTGATGGCCGTGTTGAAGGCCGAGTCTGGCGTGACCGCGCCGAAGCCTTGCGGATTCAGCGGCAGCATGCCCTGCAGGCGCTGCAGCGCATAGACCGCCACAACCCCAAGCAGGTTGAACGCCAGGACGGCGATGGTGTACTGCTTCCACCCCATCTCGGTATCGGCACGCACGCCGCCCAGGCGATACAGCAGCCGCTCCAGCGGACGGCCCCAGACAGTCAGCGAATAGTTGCCGTCCTCCACCGCACGCCGGAGATAGCGTCCGAGAAATGGAGCGCACGCCAGCAGGATGGCGAGATAGAGGACCAGCAGGCCCACGAATTGGGAGGACATCAGAATTTCTCCGGCCGGAACAGCGCGATGAGTAGATAAATGAAAATGGCGGCCGCCAACACACCGCTCAACAGATCGGTCCAGCTCATCACAAGCCCCTGTCCGATGCGCTGTTCTTTGCCGACAGCTGGTTATGCGAACCGCCGTGCCCGTTGCCCGCCGGAGATTGCGGGGCAAGCACCGCGCACAGCCCCAGCAGGGCCGCGCTCAGCACGGCGAAGCCTATCAATACGATCAGAAAGATCCCGTCCATGACAAAACACCCTTGAGTGGTTTCGGCTTGGAGCTTAGCGACGGGGTAGTAAAAACAGGGTAGAAAGGTGAGCGGCGCGTATAAAGAACGCATAAAGATCGGCGTGGATGGGGCTGGGAAGCGGACGACAAGTCACACTCCAGCCGCTTTTGCCGCGATGATCCGTCGCTGCGGGCTCGCCGAAATCGGCTTGGCGCTGATGGCTGCAGAGCAGGCATCCATGCGCCTTGCTGGCTCGCCCGCTGCCCCTTTATCGGATCTTTATGCGCTACCGCCATATCTTGATGCGAGGTAAACACGAACTCGCATACGCTGGCTGCATCGGAATTGCTGCCCCGACAAATCGTCGCCGCGGCACCGCTACCAGTGTTGAACCGCAATGATCAAGCTTCTTGTCGCTGTTGACGGCTCAGACAGTTCGTTATGGGCTGTCAGGCATGCCGCGTTCCTCTATAGAGAGGGCAGCATTTCGCAGGTCTTGCTGCTTAACGTGCAAGCCCCGATTGAGCAGGGCCGCGCCCGCGCCTATCATTCCCTTGCCCGGTTGCGGGAGCGGGAACGCAGCGAAGGCGAAGCCGCGCTGGCATGTGCGGGAGAAATCCTTGACGATTCCGGCGTGGATTATGTGGCGCAGATTGGCATCGGCTCGCCGGCGACTACAATTTTGACCGCTGCACAGGTGTGCCAATGCGATGGCATTGTGTTGGGCCTGTCAGCCTGGTCGCGCTTCCTGGCCCTTGCAGGCGCCGGTATTCCGGCGCAGCTCATGCGACGCTCGCGGGTACCCGTTACGCTGGTCAATGCTCCGCACGCCCACCTCCCCCTCCGAGTTCAAGGTGTATCGGCCCCGAGCCAGTCGTGCACGCCCTGCTCTTGTCGTCTACCCGGCGGCATTGCAGCCCCGCACCGCTGAGACGGTTACCCTCTGTGAGTCTCCCGTCAGGGGCTACCAGCTCGGCGAAGCCCGGCCGGAAGCGGTCGCTCGCTAAATTGCTCTCCCGACCGTCCGGAAGGGGCGGAGCTCCTATGGCACCCGATTACACAGAGGCATCCCGTTTCGCCAGCCACGCAGGTTGTCGAGGAAGATGCCAAGCACGCGCGCCGCGTTGCCATCGGAGAACCCGGCACTGTGCGGCGTAGCGATGACGTTTGGCATCGCCCAGAGCGGCGAATCCGCATCCAGCGGCTCGTGTGCAAACACGTCCAGGTAGGCGCCCGCGAGGCGGCCGTCGTGCAGCGCCGCGATCAACGCGCCTTCGTCCACCACCTCGCCGCGGGCGATATTGACCAGGCGCGCACCGGCAGGGAGCAGCGCGAGCGCCTGCGCGCCGACCAGCCCGCGCGTGCGGTCCGTCAGCGGGCAAGCCAGGATCAGCCAGTCCGTGCGCGGCAGTACATCCAGCAGGTCGTCCACCCCGACACAGGCGATGTCATCCCCCGTGGGTGTGGCGCGCTGCCGCACCGCCACCACCTTCAGGCCGAGCAGCTTCAGCACCGTGCCCAGCCGCTGCCCGATCGGGCCCCAGCCGACGATCGTGGCCGTCTGCCCTTGCAGGTCCCGCGGCAGGCCGGAACCGATCAGCGGCGCCCAGCGGCGTTCGCGCTGGGCGGCGAGCAATTGCGGGAAATGGCGAGCCAGCGCCAGCACCCCTGCCAGCGCGGTTTGCGCCACGACCGCCGCGTTGGCGCCGGACGACGTGCTCACCTCTACCCCGCGCCCGCGCAACTGGCCGAACACGGCGCGATCGGCCCCGGCCGAATGGGTGTGCACCCAGCGCAGCGACGGCGCCTGCAGCATGGCGTCGTAGAAGCGCCGGGTGGCGGCGTGGATCTCGTGCTTGGTGGAAAGGCCCGTCACATCGCGCGACACGAAGGCGACGTCGGCATCGACCTGGCCCGCATCGTCAACGGACGGCGCCAGCACCGGCTGCCAGGTGCCCGCCGCCGCGCCGATGGCCTCGCCATGCTGGCGCAGCGCCGGCTCCGACAACAAGATGCGCAGCGGTGCCGCGCCCGGCTGATCAGTCGTCATGCCGCCCTCACTCGACGGTGGCGCCGGTCGCCTGCACCACGGCCTTCCACTTGACGTACTCCTTGCGCGTGAACTGCCCGAACTGGTCAGGCGAGCCGCCCACCGGGTCGGCGCCCTCGCGGATCATCTGAGCCTGCAGCGACGGCAGCGCCTCGTTCACCGCCTTGTTCAGCCTGGCGATGACGGGTGCCGGCGTGCCTTTCGGCGCGAAGAAGCCGAACCACGAACCCGCCTCGAAGCCGGGGAAGCCCTTCTCGGCAACGGTCGGCAGGTTTGGCAGCGAGCGGGAACGCTGGGCGCTGGTGACCGCCAGGGCCCGCAGCTTGCCCGCCTGGATATGCGACATCACCGACGGAATGGTGGCAAACATGAACTGCACGCGCCCCGACAACAGGTCGTTGAGCGCGTTCGCGCCCTTGTATGGCACGTGGATGGCCGGCGCGCCGCTGCGCTCGGTCAGCATGAAGCCCGACAGATGCGACGAGGTGCCCACGCCGGTCGAACTGTAGTTCAGCTTGCCCGGGTTGGCCTTGAGGTAGCCGACGAACGCCTCAAAGGTCTTCACCGGCAGCGACGGGTGGACCACCAGCACGTTGGGCACGTCAGCGATCTGCACCACCGGCACGAGGTCCGTAAGCGGATCGTAGCCGAGGTTCTTGTAGAGCGTCTGGTTGATGGAAATGGGCCCGACCGAGTTGACCAGAAGCGTGTAGCCATCCGCCGGCGCGCGCACCACGTATTCGGTGCCGATGTTGCCGCCCGCGCCGGGCTTGTTCTCCACCACGAACGACTGCTTCAGCTGCTGGCCGAGCTTCTGGCTCACGCTGCGCGCCAGCATGTCGGTGGTACCGCCGGCGGTAAAGGCCACCACCACGCGCACCGGCCTGTCGGGATACGGGTCGGCGGCGTGGGCGGCGAGGCTGGCTGCGGCCAGCGCCAGGGTGGCGGCGAGCCGGGCCGGCCAGCGTCGGAATGCGAAGCGGGGCATGGGGTGTGTCTCCTCTCGTGGTGCGGCGGTGCTCCGGTGGTTGGCCGCCGTCTGTTGTGGTGGGAATGGAAGCCGCGATCAGGCCGCAGGAAAGCCGTACAGCCGGGCCGGATTGCTGACCAGCACACGCTCGCTGGCAGCCGTATCCGGCAGCCAGCGCGCCAGCAGGTTGAACAGCACGCCGTCGTCCGGCACCTGTGCGGACTCGTAGTAGTTGATGTGCGGCCAGTCGGAGCCCCATACCACCTGCCCGGGATTGGCGGCCAGCAGCGCGGCGACGAACGGATCGACCTCGCAATATGGCGCCCCGGCCGGTTGCAGGCGGTCGGCGCCGGAAATCTTGGTCCACGCGGCGCCCTCCGCCAGCAGCGCGCACAGTGCACGGAAACCGGGATCGTCCACGCCGCGCGAAGTCGCCATGCGGCCCATGTGGTCGATGACCAGCGGCACGCCGAGCGCCTTCAGGCGCGGGCCGAGTTCGACCAGGTCCGGCGCGTGAATCCAGATCTGCGCATGCCAGCCGCGCTCGGCCAGACGGGGCGCCAGCGCCCCCAGCACGTCGAGCCCCACGCCGTTGCGGTACACCGCATGGCCGCCGAGCTGGTACAGGTTGATGCGCACGCCGCGCACGCCGGCGTCGTGCCAGTCGTCCAGTTCGGCGTCCGTGGTGCCGGCAGCGGGCACGGCGATGCCGCGCAGGCGCGCCGGGTACCGGCGCAGCGCGTCGAGCACCACGCGGTTGTCGCTGCCGCTGGCGCTCGCCGTGACCAGCACGCCGCGCGTCAGGCCGAGTGCGTCCAGGTGGCCGATAAAGGCGTCGGCCGGATGCTCGGCCGGCGTGTAGCTGCGGTCCTCGGCCAGAGGAAAGCTGGCAAAGGGCCCGAATACGTGGGCATGGCTGTCGCAGGCGCCGTCCGGGGCGCGGAAGGCCGGCGGTGTCAGCGTATCTTGCGGGGGCAGGCAGGGTCGTGTCATGGGTGGTCTCTCCGTGGCTTATTCGGCAGCCTTCAGGCGGCCGGCCGCGGCGAGCGTTTGCGCACGGGCGTCTTCGCGCTGCAGCAAGGCGAGGAATTCCGCTGGGGTGGAACCCTTTGCCATGCTGCCCACGCTGAGCAGGCGGCTCTTGACGCTGCCTTCGGCCAGGGCCTTGCGCAGCGCGGCGTTGATGTCGCTGACCACCGCCACGGGCGTGCCGGCAGGAGCGAGCAGACCGGTGGCGGTAGTCGCCTCGAAGTTGGCGAGACCCGCCTCGCGCAGGGTCGGCACCGTGGGCAGCATGGCATCGCGCTCGCGCGACATCACCGCCAGGGCGCGCAGCGCGCCCGACTGGATATGCGGCGCCGAGCTGGACAGCTGGTCGACCACCAGGTCGATCTGGCCACCCATCAGGTCCACCAGCGCGGGCGCCGAACCCTTGTACGGCACCTCCGTCAGGCGGATGCCGGCCGCATCCTCCAGCTGCATGGTGGCCATGTGGTTGGTGGTGCCGGGTCCGGCGTGGCCCGCCGAAAGCTTGCCGGGATTGGCGCGGGCGAAGGCGAGCAGCGCGCCCACGTCCTTGAAGCGCGCGTCGCCGCCCTTCACCACCAGCACCAGCGCCGTGCTCGACACCAGCCCGACCGGGCTGAAGCTGGCCAGGCTGAAGCCGGTGCGCGTCATGCGCGGCAGCACGACAATGGCGTTGGGCGTGGTGACCAGCAGTGTGCTGCCGTCAGGCTCCGCACGCGACACCAGCGTGGCGCCGATCACGCCGCCGGCACCGGGCCGGTTGTCGACGATCACGTTGCGGCCGAGGCTGGCTTCCAGCGCCGGAACGATGGCACGCGCCACCACGTCGAGGTTGCCCCCGGGGGCGAACGGCACGACCAGCGTGACGGGCTTGCCGGCGCGCGCCAGCGCCGGCGACGACAGGACATAGGGGGCGGCGCCGAGCGCCAGCACTTGCGCCAGCATGCGTCTGCGATTCATTTGTCTCACTCCGTGGGGGCCTTCTTCTCTTTATCTTCTGTTGGTGCTGCAGGGGCAGCCAGCCGGGTCGTCAGTCCCGGAAGCTCGGGTCCATGCGGTCCAGCTTGCGCAGCAGCGCCGGCCACTCCATCACGCCATACGGGCGGCGCGTGCCGGGCTGGTAGTTGTTCCAGGTTTCCTGCAGCACATCCGCCGGCACCGCGTGCAGCGGCGTGCCGCACGACATCGCCGCCACTTGCGAGCGGCAGGCCAGCTCCAGCCGGTGCATCCAGTTGAAGGCCTCGCCCACGGTGCTGCCCACCGTCAGCGCGCCATGGTTGCGCAGGATCAGCGCCTCGCCTTTGCCGAGGTCCTCGATCAGCGAGGCCTGCTCGGCAGTGTCGAGCACCACGCCCTGGTACTCGTGGTAGCCGATCTTCAGGAAGCGCATGGCTGTCTGCGTGATCGGCAGCAAGCCGCATTCCAGCGACGACACCGCCATCGAGGCCCAGCTATGGGTGTGGATCACGCAGGCCACTTCCGGGCGGGCATGGTGGACGGCGCTGTGGATCACATAGCCGGCCTTGTTGATGCCGTAGTTGTGTTCCCCGAAATCCGGCTTCGACAGGATCTTGCCGTCGTGGTCGACCTTGATCAGGCAGCTCGCTGTGATCTCCTCATACATCATCCCATAGGGGTTGATCAGGAAGGCATCTTCCTCGTCGGGCACGCGCACGGAGATGTGGTTGGCCATCATGTCGGCCATGCCATACAGCTCCACCAGCCGGTAGCAGGCAGCAAGGTCCACGCGGGCCTGCCACTCGGCCTCACTGCACTGCTCGCGCATCGAAGGGATGTTCAGCACACCGGGTTTCCTCATGGTCGGGCTCCTTTGTCTTTTGTCCTGGGACTTTTCAGTCCGAGCCGAGGGTCAGTCCGCTCGGCTTGCGTTTTTCGATATTGAATTTGAGCAACGCCGCGCTGCGATAGATGCCGTGCGCGAACTTGCCATAGGGCAGCGTCGCGAACAGCGCCATCACCACACCGAGGTGGATGGCAAGCAGCGTCGCCATGGCCGCCGTCTCGCGCCACGCCAGCAAGGCCAGGCCGGTCGCACTGGTCAGCAGCAGCAGCGCGATGAAACCGCGGTCCATCGGACGCTGCTTCGTGTCGCCCTGCATCGGATGCCGCCGCAGGTTCAGCCACAACAAGCCCGCGGGACCAATCAGCAGGCCCACGCCCCCGGCAATGCCGAGCAGCACCGGCAGGCTGAGCACCGGATACGGCGCATGCCAGCCCAGCAGATAGTGATAAGCCGTCGCCACGGTCGTGGACGCAAAGCACAGCATGAAGCCGTAGAACGTGAAATGGTGGAAACGCCGCCGCGCCAGCGTGAAGCGGTCGTCCGCTTCATTGCAGCCTTCGCCGTGGCCGCCATCCAGGTACGAGAGCGTCAGCACGTTCTTCGTGGCTTCGGCAACGGCCGATGTCGACGCGGTACCCGCCGACACATCGCGCCAGAACCCACGTACCCCGATGCCGAGCGCAAGCACGGCAAAGCCGAACACCGCGCCGAACAGGCTCGCCAGCGTGTTGTGCGGGAACACCGCGTAGAAATTGCCGCCGGCATACTCGCGCCACAGCGGACCGCCCAGCACCACGGCCAGCACCAGGAACAGCGCCAGGCCAACCGCAAGCGCCACCGATACCGTCAGGCCGTTGCGCTGGTACAGCTTGCCCAGCGGGGCCGGCCAGGCATACTCGGTGTAGGTCTCCAGCCGCACCTTCGCCATGGCCTGCGGCACGTTGACGCCGAACTCGTGCGGCGGCGCGTACTGGCAGGCGTGATAGCAAGCGCCGCAGTTATGGCAGAGATTGGCCAGGTAGTTGACGTCAGCCTTGCCGAACTCCAGTCGCCGGGTCATGGCCGGGAACACGGCGCAGAATCCTTCGCAATAGCGGCACGCATTGCAGATCTGCATCTGGCGCGCCACTTCGGCCTCGTTGTCGGTCAGCGGCAGCACCCGGATCGGGATCGCCTTGCGTCCGCCCGCTTCACCAGACGCACCACCGGACTCGGCGGCGAGATCGCGGGCTTCGCGCGCCAGGGCCTCAAGCTGCTTCACGTTGTACTCCTTGCTTCTGTTGCGCGGCGGCCTTTGCCGCTTCCGTGCCCGCAATGCGCCCGAACGCCGTGCCGATGGACATGCCCACGCCGGCCGTATAGCCCTTGCCGAGCACATTGCCCGCCATCATTTCGCCGGCGACGAAGAGGTTGTCGCTGGGCTGGCCGTTAAAATGCACGGCGGCATGCTCATTCACCTTCAGGCCGAGGTAGGTAAACGTGATCCCCGGCCGCAGCGCGTAGCCGTAGAACGGTGCGGTGTCGAGCGGCCGGGCCCAGTGAGTCTTGGCCGGCGACAAGCCCTCGGTGTGGCAGTCGTCGAGCGCCGTGTGGTCGAAGGTACCGGTGCGGCACGCTGCGTTATATTCGGCAATACTGTCCACGAACGCCTGCTCCGGCAGGCCGAGCTTGCGGGCCAGCTCAGGCAGCGTCTGGGCCGTCGTGCCCGGAAAGACGGGCGGCATGAAGCGGCCTACTGCCTTGGCGTCAATGATCGAGTAAGCGATCTGCTCCGGTTGCTGGGCGACGAGGCGGCCCCAGATGGCATACCGTTTCGGCCAGAAGTCCTCGCCTTCGTCATAGAAGCGTTGTGCGTCGCGGTTGACCACCACGCCCAGCGATACGCAGTCGATGCGCGTGCAGATGCCGCCGTCGTACAGCGGCGCGCGGGCGTCGATGGCCACGCAGTGCGACTGCGACGGATCGCCGATGGCGTCGGCGCCCGCGTCGATCATGTACTTCAGCAACACGCCCATATTGAAGCGCGTGCCTCGGATCAGGAAGTTGTCGGCCGGCCATTCGCCGCGCTCGTTCTGGCCCCAGGCGTTGCGCAGCCATTCGCGGTTGGACTCGAAGCCGCCGGCCGCCAGCACGCAGGCCCGCGCGGTGAAGCGCTGGTCGCCGCAGCGCGCGGCCGCGAAGCGCCCGTCCTTCAGTTCGATGGCATCCACCGGCGTTTCGTAGCGGATCTCCACGCCGAGCGCCTCGGCGCTGCGGTAGTAGGCATTGACCAGCGCCTTGCCCCCGCCCATGAAGAAGGCGTTGGTGCGCGCCACGTGCAGCGCGCCGGACAGCGGCGGCTGGAAGCGCACGCCATGCCGGCGCATCCACGGCCGGCACGTCGACGAGGCCCGGATCACCAGGCGCGCGAGCTTCTCGTTGGTAATGCCGCCCGTGACCTTGAGCAGGTCCTGCCAGTATTCCTCTTCCGGATAGCTGTCGACCAGTACGTCCTGTGGTGCATCGTGCATGCAGCGCAGGTTCCGGGTGTGCTGCGAATTGCCGCCGCGCCAGGCGCGCGGCGCGGCCTCCAGCAGCAATACGCTAGCCCCGGCCTCCCGCGCCATCAGCGCTGCGCATAACGCCGCGTTGCCGCCGCCCACTACAAGTACGTCCCACATCTGCACAGTCTCCGTTGTTGAGCGAGACTGTACGGGCGCCGCCTGCCCGCCGCCAGACGCTACCCATCAAGGGGTATTCACGCTTTGTGAAGGGTCGTAGCGAAACGTGGCAGCGACCGGCCCGAGGGTTTATGCTGATGTCCGAAAGCCGTGCAGAATCGACCGCACACAACGCTCGGACCATTCCGCCTCGATCCACGCTATCCCCCCGCCCTTTGGGCCGCTTAGAATTACCTGAAGAGCCACTGACAGATTTCCACAAGTTCTCCAGGGACCATTTATGGAAGCTCAGAACAGCAATCTTCATGTTGTTTACGACGGAAAGCGGTGGGCAGTAGCTGCCGAAGGCGAAGGCCGCCTGGAAGTCGATCTGGAATTGACCCAGGCGATAGCGGTTGCAACCGCGCTCGCCGTGGAAAGGCGTGTGCTTCTTTATATACACGACAAGCAAGGCGCAATTACCGAGCGGGTTGATTTCAGTGACCCGGCCATTGCTGCCGAAAACGGAAAGCTTGCAGACCGCGCCGACCAAGGCGTGGCTGATGAAAAAGAAAAAGCAAGCCTCCCCAATACACAATTGGAAAAGAGCGGGCACCCTGGCGGAGGGTAGCCGTCCCGCTCGCAAGGAATAAGGCGCCGGCCAGGGTGCGGATCATCGACATATCGATATCCGCAAACCTTCGTTGGTCGCGGCGCCTCCCGGCGATAGCATCCCTCCGCCAAGGCTATGGTGCAAAGCAAGCCATGCCTGATATCGCGCGCAAGGAGGGTTATGGACCTTCTCGACTGGATCACTGCAATTGGCGCCGTCGTGCTCGTGTTCGCGGCGCTGCGTTATCCCATCTACCCGCCAGGCATGTACGGGAAGCAAGGCGAGCGCACGTCGCGCAACGGACCACGTGAATAGCCAGCCACCTGGGGCTTTGAACACGACCAGGTGGCGGATACGACGTGGATAGATTTTCCTTGCATACTCGTTGCATATGCAACATACTCTCCTGCATGACTTCAGACGTTCAACACAAAGCGGCTCGCGATGTGACCGGCGAGATCACGCGGAACTGCCTGCTTACGCGCACACGGCAGATTTCCAGGGTCCTGACCGCGATCTATGACCAGGAGCTGCGGCCGTTCGGCATTAACGCTCCCCAGTTCACGTTGCTCGTGCTCGTCATGGAGCTTGGTCCGATCAGCCGGGCAGACCTCGGGCGCAGGAACCATCACGAGCGTTCGACGCTGACCAGGAATTTGCAGCCGCTGATCGCGCAAGGGTGGCTTGCCGAAGAATCCCCCGCCGAGGATGGTCGCATTCGCCCGCTTTCGGTGACGGCGGAAGGCAAAGCATTGCTGCGCAGCGCTGCATCCGCATGGTCGGCCGCGCAAGCGAAAGCCAGGAAGGTTTTGGGCGAGGACGGCGCCAGCGCGATCATGGGGATCGCGAAAGAGCTGCCGCGCCGGATGAATTGAATTTTTTTGCCGATGATGTTGCATATGCAACATCATCGGCGTGTGAATGCCGGGACTTCAAGTCCCCTCCCCCGCAGAAACGGAGATCGCAATGAAAGTCGTCAAAGCCGCAGCAGTGCAAATGAGCCCCGTCCTCTACAGCCGGGAAGCAACCGTCGACAAGGTCGTGCGCAAGATCCACGAGCTTGGCCGGCAGGGCGTGCAGTTCGCCACCTTCCCCGAGACCGTGGTGCCCTACTACCCGTACTTTTCCTTCGTGCAAAGTCCCCTGCAGAACATCGCGGGGCCCGAGCAGCGCAAGCTCATGGACCAGGCCGTGACGGTGCCGTCGCCCGCCACCGATGCGATCGGCGAAGCCGCCCGGCAGGCGGGCGTGGTGGTGTCCATCGGCGTCAACGAGCGTGACGGCGGCACCCTGTACAACACGCAACTGCTCTTCGATGCCGATGGCACGCTGATCCAGCGGCGCCGCAAGATCTCTCCCACCTATCACGAGCGCATGATCTGGGGCCAGGGCGACGGCTCGGGCCTGCGCGCCGTCGACAGCAAGGTCGGCCGCATTGGCCAGCTGGCATGCTGGGAGCACTACAACCCGCTGGCGCGCTACGCGATGATGGCCGACGGCGAACAGATCCATTCGGCCATGTATCCGGGCTCGATCTTCGGCGACCTGTTCGCCCAACAGACGGAAATCAACATCCGGCAGCATGCGCTGGAGTCGGCGTGCTTCGTCGTCAATGCCACGGCCTGGCTGGACGCCGACCAGCAGGCGCAGATCATGAAGGACACCGGCTGCGCCATCGGTCCGATCTCCGGCGGATGCTTCACCGCGATCGTGGCACCCGATGGCACCTTGCTGGGCGAACCGCTGCGCGCTGGTGAAGGCGAGGTCATCGCCGACCTCGACTTCACGCTAATCGACAGGCGCAAGCAGATGATGGACTCGCGCGGCCACTACAGCCGGCCGGAATTGCTGAGCCTGTTGATCGATCGCACGCCCACCGCGCACGTTCACGAACGCGCAGCGCATCCCAAGTCAAGCGCGGAACCAGGCCCGGACGATCTGCGCACCACCGTTGCCTGAGCATCGGTGCCGCCCGACATTTCCTTATCTGAATACCCGAGACGAAGACAATGACCTCCACACATGACCGCCCTATCCTCGTAACCGGAGCCGCCGGCGCGATCGGCGCCATCGGCCGCAACGTCACCGCCATGCTGCTCGACAAGGGGCACAAGGTACGCGCCCTGGTGCGCCAGGAAGATGAACGCGCTGAAGATCTGCGTCGCATCGGCGCCGAGGTCGTGCAGGGCGACCTGACCGACCTCGACTCGATGCATCGCGCCATCGAAGGTGTTTCGCGCATCTACTTTGGCATGTCGGTGTCGGCGGCTTATCTGGAAGCCACGATCAACACCGCCGCGGTTGCGCGCCACCACGGCGTTGAAGCCTTCGTGAATATGTCGCAGATGACGGTCACGCAGATGAGCATCACGCAAACCACCGACAGCCCGCAACACAAGCTGCACTGGCTTGCCGAGCAGGCCCTGGCATGGTCCGGGCTGCCGGTCGTCACGGTGCGGCCTACGGTCTTCCTTGAAGGCTTCTTCCTGCGTCTCGCCGCCGCCGGCGTACGGGAACGCGACGAACTGGCGTTGCCGCTGAGCAGCAGCAGGACTTCACCGGTCTCGGCTGTCGATGTGGCGCACGCCGTTGCCGGGATCCTCGACAACCCGGCGCCACACATCGGCAATATCTATAACCTGACCGGACCTGAGTCGGCCGACCTGGAGCATTACGCGCGCGTCTTTTCCGAGGCGCTCGGCAGGACGATCCACTATCGCGATGTACCGGTCGCGGCGTGGGCTGACAAGCTGCGGGAGGCGGGCGTGCCGGTACACCTGGTCAATCACCTTGCCGTGATGGCGGAGCTTCATGCGCAGGGGCGGTACGACCGTATGACTGACGACCTCATCAAGCTCACCGGCAAGACGCCGACGAGCATGCATGAGTTCGTGAAGCGCCATGCCGCTGAATTCACTGCTTGATGGCAGCGATGCCCGGTAACGGCGTGGTGAAGGCGGCCGCATTGCGGCCCGGGCCGCGGCGCGTCAGCGGCTCAGCCCGCGCGCCTCGATCGCCCACACGGCCTCGATGCGCTCGCCGCGCACGCAGACATAGGCGTCGTGTAGGTTGACGGTCGGGTCGCAATGGCCCGGCACCAGCCACAGCTTCTCGCCGAGCAGGGTCTTGCTTTCGATCTCGCTGATTTGCAGCACCCCGTGCTCGTCGTTGGCCGCGGCATAGGTGAGGGCCCCGTCGGCGTCGCGCGGCCACACGTGCGGCAGGCCGGAATCGACCGCCACCGACTTGAGCCCGACATCGCAGACCGCCACGCCCGGTCGCGCGGCACTCATCACCGTCGCGGCGACGAACAGCGAATGGAGCGGCTGCAGCGCGCCGTGCCATTCGATGGCGCCGTAGTGGCCGTCGAGAAACAGGTATGAACCCGGCTGGATCTCCGTATAAACGCCGCTGGCCAGGTCGAACTCCGCGGTACCGGTGCCGCCGCCGGTTACCACCGGGCAGCGCAGGCCGCGCGTCTCGAGCTCGCGCACATAGGCCGCGGTGGCCTGCGCCGCGCGCTGCGCCGCCTCGCCCCGCTGGCCCCACGCTTCGATATGCTGCACACCGCCGTGATAACCCTGCAGGCCGCCGAAGCGCAACGACTTCTGGGCGTCGATGGCCTCCACCAGCGCCAGCAGTTCGTCGGTGCTGGCAACACCGCAGCGGCCCTGCCCCACATCGACTTCCGGCAATACGTCGATGCGCACCCCGGCGCGCGCCGCGGCGGCGCCGATCTCGCGCACCTGCCGCACATCGTCGACGCAGACCGACAGCCGCGTATGCGCGGCCAGCTCGGCCGCCATCGCGGCCTTGTCGGGGCCGATAAACTCGTTGCTCAGGTGGATGCTGCCAATGCCGGCGGCGGCAAACGGGTAAGCCTCGGACAGCTTCTGGCAGCAGATGCCCACCGCGCCCGCAGCCACCTGCCGCTCGGCGATGGCCACCGATTTGTGCGCCTTCGCATGCGGGCGCAGCGCCACGCTTGCGTTTGCCGCCAGTTCCGACATGCGCGCCAGGTTGGCCTCGAACGCATCGAGATCGATCAGCAGCGCGGGCGTGGCGAGCGCCGACAAGGCATGGCCCACAACCGCCGCCGGCGGCGGTTTCAAACCCCTGGTTTCATGCATATTCACTCCTGGCCCGGCCGGCCCGCTTATGCAAGGCCGCGGCGAGCACGCGTGCGACGTGGACCGCTTCGGTGTCCGCGCCATCGTGGATCTGGTGGCGGCAACTGGTGTCGTCGGCCACCACGATAGCACCGGGCGCACGCTTGCGCACTGCCGGCAGCAGGGACAGCTCGGCCATGGCCTGGGACGCGGCGCAATGCTCGGCCTCGCAGCCGAAGCTGCCGGCCATGCCGCAGCATGACGACTTCACCGTCGATACCTTGAGCCCGGGGATCCAGCCGAGCACGGTCTGCACCGGTGTGAAGGCGTCGAAGGACTTCTGATGGCAGTGGCCGTGGACCAGCACTTCGGCGCCCCCCTCCGCTGCGAGATCGATGTCGAGCGCCTCGGACAGGCCGTACAGCAGGTTGGTATTGGGCGTTTAGGGCCAGTAGCCGTTCTGGTTGGCCTCGATGGAAATCGAGCTGGATAGTGGGTGCGCTGCCTCCCTATTTGAATTTGAATTTTGCATTCAAAATACTTTAACAGAGCAAACCGGAACAGCAGGTGGAATCTGGCGGGCGCAGCCTTGGCGTTTACCCGCGTATTCACACGGGATTCGCAACGCCGGCTGCACTCTCACGGCAATGCATTAGAATGCGATGGACGCCAATAAAAGGACATTGCATGCAAAATTCCGACAGCGAGGATGCCGCGGCCGGTGCCCTGGTCCTGCCCAAAGTCATGCGCCAGCGGCTGCACGACACCGTGGTCGACCATCTGCGCAACTTCATCGTCGAGGGCGTATTGGCGCCGGGCATGAAGCTCAACGAGCGCGAGCTGTGCGAGACGCTGGGCATCTCGCGCACGCCGCTGCGCGAGGCGCTGAAGGTGCTGGCCGCCGAAGGGCTGATCGAGATCTCGCCCAACCGCGGCGCGAGCGTGTCACGGATGAGCGAGGCCGAGGCGTGGGAAACCTTCGAACTGATGAGCGGCCTCGAGGCCTTCGCCGGCGAACTGGCGTGCGAGCGCATCACGCCGCAGGAGCTGGCCGAGATCAAGGCGCTGCACTATGCGATGCTGGCCTGCCGCGCGCAGAACGACCTGCCCGGCTACTACAGCCGCAACCAGGAAATCCACGACCGCATCAATGAAGCCGCGCGCAACCAGATGCTGCGGCAGACTTACCTGAGCCTGAACCGGCGGCTCAAGGCGATGCGCTTCCGCTCCAACCACCAGACCGACAAGTGGGACCGCGCCGTGCACGACCATGAGGAAATGATCCGCGCCCTGGAAGCGCGCGACGGCAAGCGGCTGGCGGCCATCCTGCGCCAGCACCTGCTGGACAAGCGCGCCGCCGTGATGCAGATCCATCCCGATCCGATCGGCGGCGCGCCGGCCGTGCCGAACGCCTGAAGTCCGGCGCCCAGCACGCTGGATGCCTTGGCCTTGCCTCCTGGCCTTGCCTTAGCGGCGCGTGGCCAGCAGCCGGTAGCCGCGGGCGCAATGCTCGGCAGCCGCCGCGCGGGCTTCGTCGGGATCGTCGAAGAGCCCGGCCTGGGCGATCAACGGCACCAGCACGGCCTCGCCCGATTCAGAACCGAGGAAGCGCCCGTCGCGGGCCTGGACGATATACAGCACATTGCCCGCGAGCTCGCCGACCTCCTGCCATTGGCCGGCCGGCTGGCCAACGGACCGCTCGCGGCCCTGCCGGTCCTGGCTGGCGCCTTGTTCGCGGCCAGTTCCGTCGTCCTTGCCCCGTGCCACCTGGATATTGTTGTGGACCCCGGTGACGCCGAGCACAGCCTCGGCCATTTCCTCGATCCTGAACTTGACGTTGCGGTCGGCCACGGTGCCGGCCAGCGTGACGACGCCCGAGCCCACCTCGACGGTCACGTCCGAGACATTGTCGTCGGCGTGTGCCAGGCGCTCGCAGAGGTCGTCGCGGATGCTGGCGTCGGAGCGCTGGTAGTTCTTGGGCAAGCGGCGCGATGCCCACGGCGCGGCCCGCTCGGGCCGGTAGCTGTCATCCGGGCCTTCGCTGCCCTCCGCGCCATAGCGCGCCTGCCCGTAACCGAACGGCGAGCCGCCCGGGTTGCCGCCGCGCCGGCGGGTGTCGCCAGGTTCACCGTAGCCCCGGTGTCGCCACGTTTCCGTGATTTCGGACGGTGGATAGTCTTTCATGGATCGCCTCCGATCTGACGTCATTGCCTAGTATCGGTAGCATCAACCATGCCGTGCCTGGGGCCCGCTGCCGGGGTCGAGGACGCGTCGCGAATCGAAATTTTTACACAGCAGCGGCGACGCGCGCGCAACAACGCGCAGGCCTGCGCGCTACGCCGTGGCGCCTTCGGGGCGGTCCAGGTACTGCCCGACGATGCGGACCAGCAGCGACAACTTGCCGGTAAAGAAGTGATCCGCGCCTGGGACCACCACCACCGGCAGGTCCTGCGGCCGGGCCCAATCGAACAGCGCGCCGAGTCCCGCGCGCTCGTCCTGCTCGCCATGCACGAGCAGGCAGTCGGCAGGTACGGCTGGCGTGTCATAGCTGCGATGGCCCTTGACCGTGCCATACGGCGTACCGGCCAGCACCAGGTGCCGGATCGGCACACCCTGCGCCGCCAGCGTGGCGGCCACGTGCGCGATCACAAAGGCCCCGAAGGAGAAGCCTGCCAGCGCCAGCGGCAGGCCCGGATGGGTTTCGCGCAGGTGGGCGACGACGGCAAGCATGTCCTGCGCCTCGCCGCGGCCCTGGTCATGCTCGCCCGCCGAGCCTTCGACGCCCCGGAAATTCGGCCGCACGGTGAGGAAGCCGCGCGCGACCAGCGTCTTGGCCAGCTGGTGCGGCACCTTGTGCGTGGCCGACCCGCCCAGCAGCGGATGTGGATGCCCCACCACCGCAATGCCGCGCGGCGCGCCCCCGGGACGGTCGACCAGCATTTCGATCTGCCCGGCCTCGCCGCCGAGCTGTGCCTTTTCCGTGCGCGACGGAACTGCCATGCCGTCTCCTTGTGATAACGATGGGCCGCCTGTGGCCCGCAAAGCGAGATGGTAATGCGATCGCGGCAATGGTGCCGGCCGGCTGCCCCGGGCTGTCCCCAACTCGCACGATCCCGCTAAAATTTTCGCGCGCGGTGCACCATGCGCCGCACCACAAGGCCGTGTGATCTGAACGCTTTCGTATAATTCCCGGGCTGCGGCGAGCCTGGATCCACCGGCCCTGCCGCCCTCGGTCAGCACACCTCGTGCCACGCATCCCGGCCTGCGGCGCAGCCCGCCGCGCTTCGTGCCCTGACCAGATTTCGCCGAAGCGGCGAGCCAGCGAGTGGCCCGCCCTTCCCGTGTTCATCGCCGGTGTCCCGGCAGTACCCGCATCCCGATCGCCGCTGCGCTGCGCAGCCCCCGCACACACCGCCTTGCCAGCGCGATCCCTTGCCGATGCCGGACCAGCCGGAAGCCGTCACCATCCGACGAGATTCCGCCATGAGCAAAGCTTCACGGCTCGCACTGGGCCTTGCGCTCGCTGCGCTATGCCACCTGATGCCGGCCACGCTGCCGGCCGCCGCTGCTGCACCTCTCGCAGACAAGACCGCCTCCGAGGCCGAGGCGCAGCAGCCGCCCGCGATCACGCACGGCGAAGCCGCCGCCGACCTCAAGCGCCTGCAGACCGAACAGGACCGCATCAAGCAAGAGGCCTCCGATCCGGACGGCAACACCAAGCTGGACGACCTCGACAATGCGCTGCACAAGCTCGACGCCGACATCGACAAGCTGACCGCGGCGCTGACGCCCCAGCGTGCGCAGCTGCAGGCACAGCTCGATGTGCTCGGTCCGCCGCCTGCGGACGGCACCACCAAGGAAGCGCCCGCCGTGGTCCGCCAGCGCGCCGAGCTGAATGCGCGCCGGATGCAGCTGGACGCGCAGCTCAAGCAGGCCGCGGAAAGTAAGGAGAACATTGCCAACCTGAGCGAGCAGTTCGGGCGGCTGCAGCGCAGCCACCTGAAAGACCAGCTCGCGCTGCGCTCGGAGAGCATCCTCAACCCGCAGTTCTGGCAGCCGCTGTTCAGCCGGTCGCCGGAAGACCGCGCGCGCATGGACACCTTCCACGACCAGGTGGTGCCGATGGTGCAACTGGCCTGGCAGCCATCGCAGCGCGCGGCCACCATCGCCTTGCTGCTGTTGGCGCTCGCGGTCTGGACGCTCGGCCGGCGCCTGGCCGAGCGCGCGCTGGCGTGGTTCTGCCTGACCAGGCTGCCCGAGACACGCCTGCGGCGCAGCGCGCTGGCACTGGCAACCACGCTGGCGACCGTTGCCACCACCGGGCTGGCGGTGCAGCTGGTCTACAACGCCTTCACGCGCCAGTATGAACTGCCGCCGGACCTGATGGCGCTGTACGCCCAGCTGGTCAAGCTGACGCTGACCAGCGCGCTGATCGCGGGCCTGGGCCGCGCGCTGCTGTGCACGCGCCATCCGTCGTGGCGGCTGCCGGCGATGGCCGATCCGGTCGCGCTCGCGATGAAGCCCTTCCCCGCCGTGCTGGCGGGGCTGTTGCTGCTGGCCGGCACGCTCGAACAGCTCAACCGGATCGCCGACACCAGCGTGCAGGTCACGCTGCTGGGGCGTGGACTGGTGTCGCTGGTGGTGGTGCTGACCATCGGCGCGGCGCTGCTGCGCGCCAACCGCGTGCGCAACGTGCTGGCCGCCGCGGGCGAGCGGCCCGAGGCACGCGCCACGCTGGCGGGCATGATCCACGCCGGCGTGTCGGTCATCGTGCTGGTGTCGATGGTGGCGCTGCTGGCCGGCTATATCAGCTTTGCCCGCTTCATGACCTACGAGCTGGTCTGGTTCGACATCGTGCTGTGCAGCCTGTACCTGCTGACGCAGGTCACGCGCGACGTCTGCGAAAGCCTGCTCTCCACCAACTACGCCACGGGCCGCGTCATCAAGCAACTGTTCGGCGTCGACGATGCGCACCTGGAGCAGGCCTCGACCATCCTCTCGGGCATCGGCGCCAGCGTGTTGCTGCTGGTGGCGGTGCTGGCGCTGCTGACCGGCGGCTTCGGCACCACGCCGGCGGACCTGCTCAACAGCCTGGTGATGGTGCTGGGCGGCGAGAAGCTGCGCAGCCTCAACATCATGCCCGACCGCATCCTGAACGCGCTGGTCGCGCTGGGCGTCGGCATCTGGCTGCTGCGCTCGGTGCGGCGCTGGCTCGATGGGGAACTGCTGCCCAAGGTCTGCAAGGAGCCGGGCCTGCGCGCCTCGCTGATCACGCTGTACAGCAATGTCGGCTACGTGCTGCTGGTGCTGCTGGTGCTGTCGCTGCTGGGCGTGCGCTGGGACAACCTGGCGTGGATCGTCAGCGCGCTGTCGGTGGGTATCGGCTTCGGCCTGCAGGAGATCGTCAAGAACTTCGTCTCGGGCCTGATCCTGCTGACCGAGCGCCCGGTCAAGGTCGGCGACATGGTCAGCATCGCCGGCGTCGAGGGCGATATCCGCCGCATCAACGTGCGCGCCACCGAGATCCAGCTGGGGGACCGCTCCACCGTGATCGTGCCCAACTCGCAGCTGATCTCGCAGAACCTGCGCAACGTGACCATGAGCAACAGCACGCAGGGCGTGGCGTCGCTGCAGCTGACCTTCCCGCTGAACACCGACCCCGAACACTTGCGCGACCTGCTGCTCGACGTCTTCCACAAGAACGAGACCATCCTGGACGTGCCCGCGCCTTCGGTCATGTTCAGCCAGCTTGCACCCAACGGCATCACGCTGTCGGTGACCGGCTACGTCGGCAGCCCGCGCATCGCGGCCAACACGCGCAGCGACCTGCTGTTCGAGATCCTCAAGCGGCTGCGCGCCGCAGGCATTTCGCTGTCGGTGCCGCAGTCGCTGCGGCTGGAGAACATGCCGCCGCCGTTCGGGAACGCCCCGCAGCAGTCACTGGCGGCGGGCTGATGATCCCGGGCGGTCCGCGACGCGTCATGCTTCCGTCCCGCCCGCTCCTTCCGCCAGCGCCACCAGCCAGCGGCGGATCACCTACTCCTCCTGCGCCGAAAGGCCTGCCGCAAGGCGGGCCTCATCGGCCAGCACCCGTTCCCGGCATCTGGCAAGCAAAGCCTTACCCTGCGCGGTCAGCGCGATCCGGGCATGGAACCGCATCGCCGTGGGCCTTAACTTCCCGCCGCCGGCGGCCGAATCCGCAAGGAGCGCCGCATGAGTGCGGCCCGGCCCGCGGGGTCCGGTTAAAAGCAGCCGTTACAAACCTAACAAGTCGGGCGCCGTCGCGAAACACCTTGGCTGCCGCTTTGCGTGCATCATTCATTCACACAAAGCTGCATAACAAGGAGTTCGACATGCGCCCCTCCATCCGAATCGTCTCCGCGGTTGCCCTGTGCGTAGCCATGGCGGCGGCCGGCCCCGCATCCGCACGCGGCCGCCACCACCACGGCGGCGGGTCGAATGCCGGAGCGGTGCTCGCAGTCGGCGCCCTGGTCGGGCTGGCCTTCGGCGCGGCCCTTGCCTCGGCGCCGGTGGTCGCCGCCCCTGTTGCCGTGGCGCCGCCTCCGGTCACATACGCCCCGGCACCGGTCTCGTACGCCCCGCCGGCCGCCCCTCCGGGCTACTGCTACCGCGAGTACGACCGCGCCTATGTCCCGTGCGGGCCGCAGCCTTCCGGCTATTACCAGGAAGCTCCGTACTACGGCTACTGAGGCAGCCCGCCCCGGCTCAATTCGCAGATAAAAAAACGCCCCATGCAGGACATGGGGCGTCGGTTTTCAGACTGATGGCAACCGCCACGGGCTCTGAATAGCCACTGACGTGCCCCCTCTCCCGCAAGCGTGAGAGGGGAGCAAACAAGCGGTATCTTCAAACGGGCCAGCCTTACACCGGCACATCCCTGGTCGGATCCGGCTTCCGATCATCAAACCAGCGATACAGCGTAGGCACCATCACCAGCGTCAGCAGCGTCGACGTTATCAGCCCGCCGATCACCACCACCGCCAGCGGCCGCTGCACCTCCGAGCCGGGCCCCGTCGAGAACAGGAACGGCACCAGGCCCAGCATCGCAATGGTCGCCGTCATCATCACCGGCCGGAACCGCTGCGTCGCCCCCTGCACCACCGCTTCATCGAGCGACAAACCCGAATCGCGCAGCGTGCGGATATACGACACCAGCACCACCCCGTTCAGGACCGCCATGCCCCACAGCGCGATAAAGCCCACCGAGGCCGGCACCGACAGGTACTCGCCGGTGACGAACAGCCCGATGATGCCGCCGATCGATGCAAACGGCAGCACCGTGATGATCAGCGTGGCAAAGCGCACCGAGTTGAACAGCAGGAACAGCAGGAAGAAGATCGCGGCGATGGTCACCGGCACGATGATCTTCAGGTGGCCCATGGCGCGTTCCATGTTCTGGAACTGGCCACCCCACTCGAGGTAGTAGCCCTCCGGCAGCTTGACCTTGGCACCGGCCGCCTGCTGCAGCTCAGCCACAAAGCCGCCGAGGTCGCGGTCCTTCACGTTGATCATCACCACCACGCGGCGCTTGGCCATTTCGCGGCTGATCTGCGCGGGGCCGTCATTGACCTCGATCTTTGCCACGCTCTGCAGCGGCACCTGCGTGCCGTTGGGCGTCGAGACCAGCAGCTGGCGGATCGCCTGCACGTTGCTGCGGAACTCTTCCGGCAGGCGCACGGCCGCGGCGAAGCGGCGTTCGCCCTCGAAGATATCCGTGGCACGCTTGCCGCCGATCGCGATCTCGATCACGTCATGGATGTCCGACACGTTCAGCCCATAGCGCGCAATCGCCTGGCGGTCGATCTCGATCGACAGGTACTGCTGCCCCGAGACCCGCTCGATACGGATATCCTGCGATCCCTGGATGCCGCCGGCCACGCGCGAAATCTCGCCCGCCAGCTCGCGCAGCTTGTCCAGGTCGTCGCCGAACACCTTCACCGCCACGTCCGAACGCACGCCGCTGACCATCTCGTCGACGCGGTCCGAGATCGGCTGCGCCATCACGATCTGCACGCCGGGGATGGCCTTGAGCTTCTCGCGGATGGCGTTGGCGATATCGTCCTGGGTCCAGCCGTCGGGCCACTCGTCGCGGTCCTTCAGGCTGGCGATCGGGGTCGATTCGTTCTGGCCCTGCGGGTCTGCCGGGCTTTCGCCGCGGCCCACGCCGGACACCACCGACTTCACGCCCGGCACGCCCAGCACCAGCTTGTTGGCTTCCTTCTCGAGCTTGACCGACTCTTCCAGCGAGATGTTCGGCACGCGGTCGATCGCAGGCACGATCGAGCCTTCCTTCATCTCCGGGATGAACGAGGTACCGAGCAGCGGCACGATCGCCAGCGTGGCGACGAAGGCCGCCACCGCGCCGATGATGGTCTTGCGGCTGTTGCCCAGCGCCCAGTGCAGCATGCGCAGGTAGTGGCGCTTCATGAACGCGATCACGTGCGTGTCATGCTCGGCACCGCCCTTGAGCAGGTAAGACGACAGCACCGGCGACAGCGTCAGCGACAGGAACAGCGAGATCGCCAGCGCGATCGAGATGGTGAACGCCAGCGGCGCGAACATCTTGCCTTCCATGCCCGACAGCGTCATCAGCGGCAGGAACACCAGGATGATGATGCCCACGCCCACGATCACCGGCGTGGCCACTTCCTGCACGGCCTTGACCAAGATCTCGGTCTTGGTCAGGCCCGGCTCCTTGTGTCCTAATCGCTCGAACGCGTTCTCGACCACCACCACCGAGCCATCGACCATCAGGCCGATGGCGATTGCCAACCCCCCCAGCGACATCAGGTTGGCCGACAGGCCGACCTCGTTCATCACAATGAAGGTCAGTAATGGCGTCAGCACCAGCGTGGCCAGCACGATCACCGACGAGCGCACATCGCCCAGGAACAGGAACAGCACGATCACCACCAGCACCACGCCTTCGAGCAGCACCTTGGTCACCGTCCACAGCGCGGAGTCGACCAGTTCGCTGCGGTCGTAGTACGGCACGATCTGCAGCTTGCCGGGCAGCATGCCGCGCTCGTTGATCTCGGCCACGCGTTCCTTCACGCGGCTGACCACTTCCTTGGCATTGCCGCCGCGCATCATCATGACGATGCCGCCGACCGCCTCGGTCTGGCCGTTCTTGACCAGCGCGCCCTGCCGCACCTCATGCCCGATGGTGACATTGGCCACGTCGCGCAGGTACACCGGCGTGCCGTTGACCTCCTTGAGCACGATGCTGCCGAGGTCGTCCACGCCCTTGGCCAGGCCGACGCCGCGGATCAGGTACTGCTCGGCGTAATGCGGCAGCACGCCGCCGCCGGAGTTGGCGTTGTTGCGCGCCAGCGCCTGGTAGACCTGCTGGATCGAGATCTCGTAGTGGCGCATGCGCTCCGGGTTGACCAGTGCCTGGTACTGGCGCACGTAACCGCCCTGCGAGTTGATCTCGGCCACGCCCGGGATCGAGCGCAGCAGCGGGCGCACCACCCAGTCCTGGGCGATGCGGCGCTCGGCCAGCTCTTCCTGGGTCAGCTCGCGGTCGCCGTCGTCGGCGCGGTCCAGCGTGTACTGGTAGACCTCGCCCAGGCCGGTCGAGACCGGGCCCAGCACCGGCGCCACGCCTTCCGGCATGCGTCCGCCCACTTCGATCAGGCGTTCCAGCACCAGCTGGCGTGCGAAATACACGTCAGTGGCATCGGTGAACACCAGCGTGATCAGCGACAGGCCCGCCTTGTTCAGCGAGCGCATTTCTTCCAGGCCGGGCAGGCCTGTCATCGCCATTTCCACCGGCACGGTGACAAAGCGCTCGACTTCCTCGGGCGAGCGGCCCGCGGCTTCCGTGGCAATTTGCACCTGCACGTTGGTAACGTCGGGGAAGGCGTCCACCGACAGCTTGGTGGCAGCGTTCAGGCCGAAGAAAAACAGCACCACGGCAATCACGCACACCACCAGCCGCTGCTTGATGGCGGCTTCGACTAGGGATTTCATCATGGTCGATTACCCTTGTTCGATGCGCTTGCGCTCGTTGTCCAGGTGGAAGGCGCCATCGACCACGATGCGGTCGCCGGCCTTGACGCCGTTCTGCACCACGCGCATGCCGTCGCTCTCGGCGCCCAGCTTGACCTTGGTCAGGCGGAACTTGTTGCCGGGCATCTCGACATAGACCAGCTCGTCGTTGCCATCACGCACCACCGCGGAAGCCGGGATGACCAGCTGGTCGACCGGCTTGCCGGCGATCAGCATGCTGGCCAGCATGGCGGGCTTGAGTCGCCCTTCGCGGTTCTCCAGCTCGGTGCGGACCAGCACCGTGCGCGACTGCGGATTGACCGTGCGGCCGACGTAGATCAGCTTGCCGGTGATGGTCTCGCGGCCGGCGCCGTTGCCCAGCGACGGCACCTCGATTTCGACGCTCTGCCCTTCGGCCACCTGCGCGGCCTGCTGCTCGGGCACCTCGGCCACCACCCATACGCGCGAAAGGTCGGCCACGGTGTAGAGTGCGTCGGCCGGCTGCACCACTTGCCCTTGCGCCACGTTGCGCTCGACCACGGTGCCGCTGATGCTGGAATGCACCGGCGAGTGCGAGTTGATGCTGCCGTTCTTCGCCAGCTCGGCGATGGAGGCCTGCGACATGCCCAGCACGCGCAGCTGGTCGCGGTAGGCGCGCATCTCGGCCGAGGCGATGGCGAGTTCGCTCTCGCGGCGCTGCAGTTCGCCGCGGCCGATCACGTCGGCGGCAAACAGCTGGCGCGCGCGCTCGGCGTTGCGCACCTGCAGATCGTGCTGCGCCTCGCTCTTCAGGAAGGCCATCTGGGCGGCGCCCAGCTCGCTGCTGTGCAGGCGCGCCAGCACCTGGCCAGCCTTCACTTCCTGACCCAGGGTGGCGTACAGGTCGGTCACGCGGCCCGTCACGCTGGCGCCGATGCGCGACACGCGCTGCTCGTCGAAGTCGATGCGGCCGGCCACGCGCAGCATCTCGCTGAACGGGGAGGTGTTCACCGGCGCCACCTTCAGCGACTTCTGCAGGTTGCCTTCCGGCTGGATCACGCCGGGTGGCAGCCTGGGCGCTTCGGCAACGGGTTCAGGTTTGTCGGAGCAGGCCGCCAGGCTGAACGTCAGGACGGCCGCGGCCGTCAGCGAAAGCAGGAAATTGGGACGCATGGTTATTTCTGTTCGATGGTGGAGGTCGGCTGCAGGCCCGGCGCGGCGGTGGCGCCCGGGGCGGTCGACATGAGCTTTTCGATCTGGATGGCGGCCACCTGCAGCTCGTACTGGGCGGCGATCAGCTCGTTGCGCGCGCCGCGCAGCACGCGCTGGGCATCGATGTAGTCGAGGATGCCGCGCTCGCCAAAGCGGTAGGCGGCCTCGGCCACGCCCAGCGCCGACTCGGCCTCGCGCACGATGCCCGACTCCAGCGCGGTCACCTGCGCCTGCGTGATCTCGTACTGGCGGAAGGCGGATTCCAGCTCTTGCGTGAGTTCGAACTCGCGCGCTTCCAGCGTGCTGCGCGCCTGGGTGGCCTGGGCCGTGGCCTCGCCCACCGGGCCGCTGCGGCGGTCCCACAGCGGGATCGTCATGACCAGGCCGATCTGCGAGACGTTGTTGTCAGGCTGGCGGTCGGTGCTGGCGCGCACCGCCACTTCCGGCCAGCGCAGCGAGCGCTGGTAATCGACGCCCAGGCGGGCGCGTTCCAGTTCCGTGCGGCGCTGGACCAGTTCGGCATTGCTGGCGGTCATGGTGTCGCGCAGCACCGGCAGCGGCGGCACATCGGGCGACTGGCCCAGCGTGCCGGCCAGCGAAAACTGGCCAGGCATGGCGCCGCCCACCTGCTGGCGCAGTGCGGCCTTGGCCTGGTTGACGCGCAGCTCGGCGGTCTGCTGGCTCTTCTGCGAGGTCAGTAGTTCGGTCTCGGCCTTGATCAGCTCATAGCGCGGCGCTTCGCCCACCTCCACGCGCAGGCGCGCCCGCGAGTGGATCTGGCGCATCATCGCCAGGTCTTCCTCGGCGGCGTGCAGCTCGCTCTCGCGGCGCAGCACGTTGTAGTAGGAAGTCTTGACGCGTGCAGCCAGGTCGGCACGGAAACCCTGCCGCACTGCCTGCGAGGACTCCAGGCCGCGGGTCGCCATGGCCTCGCGCAGGCTGCGCTGGTGCGGGTAGTCCAGCTTCTGCACGACGGCGTAGCTGGGGGCATTGCCGCTGGTCACACCAGGCTGTTTCCCCGACAGCCGGCCGTACATCACTTCCACCTGCGGGTTGGGATAGGCGCGCGCGCTGCTGATGGCGGCGGCGGCGGCATCGACACCCGCCTCGGCGGCCACCACGCCCTGGTTGGTGGACTGCGCCATGTCGAGCAGCTGGGGCAGCGAGTAGGCGGGGCCGGTCTGGCCGGCGGGGCGGGCCGAAGCGGCCTTGGGCACTGGCGTGGCGGCCAGAAGCTCGGCGCCCGGCGTGGGCAGGGTGGCGGGGGCAGGCCTGGAGAGGGGCGCAGTGGCTGGGGCAGCGGGTGCGGTACCCGCGGCTTTCGCGGCCGATGCGCCTTGCGCGCCGGCGTGGGCCGGGGCGGCGAGCGCGAGCAGCGAAAGCGACGCGATCAGGGTCAGCTTGATTGTTGTCATGAGTCCGGAATGCAAGCAATACGACGCCTGCGCCATGCCGCCGCGCGCCCCGGCGCGCACAAGTCACGGCAGGACGGAAAACGGCAGCGGCTTACCCGCGCGGCAAGGCAGCGGGCAGGCTGGCGATATCAGGCAAGGGGGCGCGGCCCGCGGCACGGCCACTGCGAGCGCAGCGCGTGCGTGCGGGAGCGAGCGGCAAGGCGTGCGAACGCCCGGCGCTCAGGAGAGGGAAATCGGTGGCCGGAAGAAGGCCGAAGGCGGCGGATCGGCGCGGCCGGGGGGAGATTGCGCGACGTCGCCACTGGGCAACAGCACCTTCACCGGCGGCAGGGCAAACAGGGCACCGGATTCCTCGATCTCGTCGAGCAGGTCGAGCGGATCGAGCAGGTCGGCCGACCAGATATTGCAGTACCCGGGCGGCGGGTCATCGCAGATATCGTCGTCATGCAGGCCGTCGTCGCCCGGTACGATGACCCGGCCGAGGTCGTCCACCGACTGCAGCGCCGCCATGTCCGCGAGGTCCACGCTGGCCTGCGCCTGGCGCGGCGCGCGCGCGTCCGCCACTGCTCCAGAGGAGAGCAGCGACAGGCACATGGCAGTCAGCAGCAGGAACAACAATCGCATGGTCGGGGGCGTGGCGGCAGGGGCCGGGGACGCCATTTTCTGGGCTAACCGGCCGTGCTGCGGTACAGCATTGTAACTTAACGATTACGATTGACAGAAAATCGTTACGTTCGTTCCCCGGGAGACTCAATAGAAAGTTTCCCTAAGACGTCGTTAGCTGCGCGGAGATCAGGCGGTTCTGCGCCGGTGTCAGACAGACCTGTCTTACAAACACGGCGCAGCCTCAGCCCCTCAGCTGTGCCGCCGCATCGCGCAGCGCCGTGCGCAGGCCCTCTTCCACCACCGGGTGGTAGAACGGCATCGCCAGCATCTGCCCAACGGTCAGGCCCTGCTGGTACGACCACGCCAGCAGGTGGGCGATGTTCTCGGCACGCGGGCCGGTCCATTCAGCCCCCAGGAAGCGCCCGCTGGCCTTGTCGGCATAGACGTGCATCAGGCCGCGGTTCTTCAGCATCACGCGGCTGCGGCCCTGGTCTTCGAATCTGACTCTGCCAGTGACGAAGTGGCCTTCGGCCAGGTCGGCATAACGCTGGCCGACCATGGCGATCTGTGGATCGGAGAACACCACCGCGAGCGGCGCCCGGCGCGCCAGCGGCTTCACCTGCGGATAGCTGGCGGCGTTCTCGCCGGCGGCCTTGCCCTCGTCCGCGGCCTCGTGCAGCAGCGGCAGGATGTTGTTGGCATCGCCGGCAATGAATACCGGGGCATTGCCGCACTGGAGCGTCTGCGCATCGAACAGTGGCACGCCGCGCTCGTCCAGTGCCAGGCCGGTGTTCTCCAGGCCCAGGCCGCGAACATTGGGCGCGCGGCCGGTGGCGGCGAGCGCGTAGTCGAAGCGCTCGGTCACGCTGCGGCATTCGCGGTCGAGATAGGACACCACCACCTGGTCGCCATCGCGCCCCATTTCGCTCACCCTGGCATGGGGGTCGAGGTAGAACTCGTCATTGAAGGTACTGGCCGCATAGGCGCGGATCACCGGATCGGTCAGCGGGCCCAGCGAGCCGCTGACGCCGAACACGCGCACCCGCACGCCCAGCCGCGACAGCGCCTGGCCCAGTTCCAGCCCGATCACGCCCGGGCCGAACACCACCACGCTGCCGGGCAGCTCTTCCCACGCGAACACGTCGTCATTGACGATCAGGCGGTCGCCGAAGGCCTTGAACGGCGCCGGCAGCGTCGGCGTGGAGCCGGTGGCAATGACCACGCGGCTGGCGCGCACGGTGATCTGGCCGTCCACTTCCAGCGTGGTGTTGTCGATAAAGCGGGCGTAGCCGCGGATGCGGTCCGCTTCCGGGATGTTCTCCACGCCGCGCACCACGAAGCCGACGAAGCGGTCGCGTTCGCTGCGCACGCGGGCCATCACCTCGCGGCCGTCGATGCGGACCTGGCCGTCGACATGCACGCCGAACGGCGCGGTGTGGCGCAGCTCGTGCGCGGCCTCGGCGGCGGCGATCAGCAGCTTGGACGGCATGCAGCCCACGCGGGCGCAGGTGGTCCCGTACGGGCCGCCTTCGATGATCACGGCGCGCTTGCCGGCGGCAATCGCGGCGCGGTAGGCGGCAAGGCCGGCGGTGCCCGCGCCGATCACGGCGACGTCGGTCTGGATGGTAGTCATGGCGTACGGTTCCTCTGTTTTTATGGTGTCAAAGCGGCTGCCAATCAGCGGGCTGGATGGCACCGCCATGTCCCTCGCGCACGAAGCGGAGGGCAAGGCGGTGCCATCGGGTCCGGCAACTGCCGGATCCGCGCGGTGCGGAATTCGACGGGGATCGGGTGACTTACCTGGCCAGGTACTGCTGCAGCGCCTCGGCGCCGCCGACCAGCTTGCCGTTGATGAAGACCTGCGGTGCCGTCATCTCGCCCGACACGGCGCCCAGCACCTTGCCGCGCACCTTGTTGTCCAGCGGCACGTCGATGTAGTCGTAGCCGTTGTCGTCCAGCAGTTGCTTGGCCTTGGCGCAGAACGAGCAGCCGACCTTGGAGAACACCACCACCTGGTCAGGCTTGCGCGCATCCGGGGCGATATGGGCCAGCATGGTGTCGGCGTCGGACACCTTGAACGGGTCGCCCGGCTCTTCCGGCTCGATGAACATCTTCTGCACCACGCCGTCCTTGACCAGCATGGAATAGCGCCAGCTGCGCTTGCCGAAGCCCAGGTCAGCCTTGTCCACCAGCATGCCCATGCCTTCGGTGAATTCACCGTTGCCGTCGGGGATCATGGTGATGTTTTCGGATTCCTGGTCCTTGGCCCACTCGTTCATCACGAAGGTGTCGTTGACCGACACGCACAGGATGTCGTCGACACCGTTTTTGGCGAACACCGGTGCCAGTTCGTTGTAGCGCGGCAGGTGGGTGGACGAGCACGTCGGCGTGAAGGCGCCCGGCAGCGAGAACACGACCACGGTCTTGCCGCTGAACAGCTCGCCGGTGGTGATGGTCTTCCACTCGTTGTCTTCACGCACGCGGAAAGCGACATTGGGAACGCGTTGGCCTACACGGGATTGCAGCATCAGATCACTCCTTGGTTGTACTTTGATATCCCATTCTTTATGAAACCGTGATGTTAAGAATTGATTGTCATTCGCTCCACCATACGTCGAATCAACGGAGCCGCCAACAAAACAACCGGTAACATGGTCAGCCAGGAAATGCTCCAGGACCTTAGCCATTGCTGAAAGAACAAGCCTTTTTCTGCAAATGGAATGCTTGCGATGGCGGCAGCGATGGCACAGGTTAATCCGGCCTGGATAACGCCATAGACGAAATGGCTGTAGCGTGAAGGCATCTTAAGCATTAGGGTCATCCCTCTACCTTTTAACCAGACATTGATGTGCCCGCTGCCCCATGGCCGCGCCAGGAGAAGTCGCCTCTTGGCGCATGGGGTCAGGGATTACGCCGCTGCGCGAACACTTCCTACCAGCCGCCGCACAGTTTCGTCGGTATCCCAGAGCGCGTTTGCGATAAAGCGGAAGTTGACCAGCGCCGCGTGATATCCGTCGCCTTCCGGCACCTTCGGACCTGCCACCGCGTCGCGTACGACCGCAACCTCGAAACCCTGCTCCAGCAGATCCCGCAGATGGGACTCGACGCACAGGTTGGCGGCCATGCCAGCAAGGATCACCTGATCGACGCGCTGCTTGCGCAACTGCAAAACGAGGTCATTGGCTTGTGGGCCGTACAGCTTGTGCGTCGAGCAGACAATGGTTTTTCCATCTTCGATGTACTGCTTGAACTCGGGCATGAAATCTGCCCCCGAACCCCGGAAGCCGTCCAGCGTCAGCGCACCAGGTCGGTCAAACATGCCCAAGGCATGCTGAAATTTCTCGGCGGGGCCGTGCACTTTCCATGTGTGGTCATGGGGATAGTAATAGTGGGGAGAGATGGCGACGGTGATGCCCGCCTGCTTCGCAGCCTGGAACAGGCGGATAAGGTTGGGCACCATATTCTGCTCCGTCACGCTTTCGCCGACGACCTCCCAGCTACGCCCTTCGGGACTCATGAAGTCGATCTGCGGGTCGATGACCACCAGCGCCGTCCGCGGGAGGTCCAGTGTCAGATCGCTCTTCGGCAAAGCCGGTTCAACGGGATCTGCATAGCTATTGTGGTGGTTGCTCATGGGAATTACCTCTCAGGTTTCGTTGGTTCGCTGCCGGCACCGAAAAACGATGTCCGGCATCGAGCCGACGGGATTTCAACTACGAATGAACGCCAACAGATCGGCGTTGAATTTTTCCTTGCGCGTATCGGTCAGTCCGTGCGGCGCACCGGGATAGACAATCAGCCTGGAGTTTTTGATCAGCTTTGCCGAAGCACGTCCGGCAGCATCGATAGGAACAATCTGGTCATCGTCACCGTGGATAATGAGAGCAGGCACGTCGATCTTCTTGAGGTCCTCGGTAAAATCGGTTTCCGAGAACGCCTTGATCGAGTCATAAGTGTTCTTGTGCCCGCCCTGCATGCCTTGGGCCCACCATGCGTCGATCAGCCCCTGCGAAGGCTTTGCGCCGGGACGGTTGAAGCCATAGAACGGGCCGGCCGGCACATCCCTGTAGAACTGGGAACGATTGGCGAGCTGCGCGGCGCGCAGGCCATCGAAGACTTCAATTGGCAAGCCAAGCGGGTTGGCGGGCGTCTTGAGCATCAAAGGCGGCACTGCTGAAACCAGCACGACTTTGGAGACGCGTCGCGTACCGTGCCGGCCGAGATACCGAGCCACCTCGCCCCCGCCCGTGGAGAAACCCACGAGTACGGCATCGCGCAGGTCAAGAGTGTTGAACACAGCGGCCAAATCGTCGGCATAGGTGTTCATCTCGTTGCCATTCCAGGGCTGGCTTGAACGGCCGTGGCCACGACGATCATGTGCGACGGCACGATACCCTTCCGACGCAACCAACATCATTTGAGATTCCCAGCTGTCCGAACTGAGCGGCCAACCATGACAGAAGACGATGGGGCGACCAGCGCCCCAGTCCTTGTAATAGAGCTGCGTGCCGTCCTTTGTCGCGATGTAGCTTCCTGAGGCCGTGCCGCCTGCCTTTGCGTGATGCGCCTCCCTTGCTGACGGAGCGGCCATTGCCGGGCTCGGCAAGCTAGCCGCGGCAAGCGAGCCGGCTGCGGCAGCGCTGCCGAGCAACAAGTCACGCCGCGACACACCCTTGGTGTGATTATTTGAAGACATTGGTAGTACTCCTGTCTCGACCGCACTCGGCGGCATTGGATGGTCTTTCAAGACTTCGGCCAATTTACCCAAATAAATAGCCGACCAGTCGTCTATATAACAAAGCAAAAAAAATTCAATACAACAACCGCTTCAGAGTGAGGTGCAGAAAACGTCGGCAAGCATCGCCGTTGCGCTCGACCTTGCTACGCAGAACCGCCCCCTCGAAAGCCTCGACAATAACGGCCGCGAGCTGATGGCAATCCGTATCCGCAGAAAGCTCCTGGCGCAACTTCGCCTCATCCAAGCACGCGACAATCATGCCCTCCCAGCGCTTCATGATGCCCTCCAGGGCGCTGCGGACGTGACTGGAAGTATTTGACAATTCAAGGGAGAGGTTACCCACAAGACACCCCAGCCTGAATTCCTGTGCTGCATGGTCCTCCACCAGCCAATCAAACAGTCTTTCAATACGCGTGAGAGGCGGGACTCGAGCGTCATACATCACTTTTCCGTGGCGACTCTCGATAGACTCCCAATAGGCCTCCACCACCTCGGCGGCGAAAACTTCCTTACTATCGAAATAGCTGTAAAAGGATCCTTTCGGAACATTCGCGGCAGCCACAATGTCTTGCACGCCGCACGCATTGAAGCCCAGCTCGTGAATAACGCGACCCCCTTCGCTAAGGAGTCGGTTACGGACCTCGGGATTGGCTGGTCTTGGCATATCGAGTCGGTTGACAATCTACCAGCCGAATATAGATGACTGGTTTGTTATTGTCAAGCGACCCTAGTTGAAGCAACCGTACGCCAGCAAACACCGCTCTCCTCGACCTGCCAGCGGCCGTCGAGCAGAATCCAGAGATCGTCATCTGGATCCTTGCCGTCCGGGCTACGGTCAACCCCACCCTGATTGCACCTCAGGTACCAAGGAAATTCACCGCCTTGGTTTCCGTGTAGCTCAGCATCTCCTCGATGCCTTCCTCCCGCCCCACGCCTGAGTTCTTGTAACCACCGAAAGGAACACCCTTGAAGTGCGTACCCACGCCGTTGACCCAGATGTACCCGGCATCCAGGCGACGTACCGCCTGCATGGCCGTTCGCAGGTCGCGAGTCCATACGGACGCGGTGAGACCGTACTCGACGCCATTTGCCATCGTGATTGCCTGCTCCGCGTCGGACCATCGCATGATCGACAGGATGGGGCCGAAAACCTCTTCCTGAGCGATGCGCATATCGGGGGTGACGTCCGCGAATACGGTCGGCTCTACCCAGTAGCCGCGCGTGTATGCGCTACCGGCCGGGCGTTTGCCCCCGCACACAAGCCGCGCGCCATCCTGCATCGCCACTTCGATGTAGCCCAGCACCTTTTCGTGCTGGGCCTTCGAGTTGATCGGCCCCATGCTGCTGTCCGGCGAACGCGGATCACCGATGCGAATCTCTTTCACGCGCTCCACAACTCCCTCGACGAAGCGCTCGTAGAGGCTGTCGTGTACCAGCAGCCGGCTCGTGGAGCCGCATGACTGCCCCTGCCAGAGAAAATTCATGCCACATACGGCCGCGTCAACGGCGCCATCCACATCGGCATCCGGATACACGATCAACGGGTTCTTGCCACCGAGTTCGAGCGAGATGTGCTTCACGCAAACCTCGGCCGCGCTGCGCTGGATCTGCCGGGCGGTCTGGGGCGAGCCGATGAATGCAATGCGCTTGATATCCCGATGACGGGCGATGGCGTCCCCGGCGCCCCGGCCGGTGCCGGTCACGATGTTCATCACGCCGCGTGGAAATACGTCACGCGCGATCTCGGACAGCATCGTCGCCGACAGTGAGCTGGTTTCTGGCGGCTTCACAATGACCGCATTACCTGCCATCAGCGCTGCCGCAGTGCGCGCGGTCGCGAACATGATCGGATGATTGAACGGCACAATGCGTCCGACAATGCCGTAGGGTTCGCGCAGCGTGACGTGCAGGTTGTCGGGCGTGGTGGCAGGAATTGACTCCCCCTTGAGTTCGTAGCCGAGCCCGGCATAGTAGTTCAGCCCCCACGACGCGGCATTCACATCGCCCCGCAACGCGGCCATCGTGTTGCCGGTATCGGCGACCTCGACGTCGAGCAACGCTTGCGCCGAAGCCTGGATCCTGCGTGCATACTCGCGCAGGCATTCGGCCCGTCCCTCGATGCCAAGTGCATGCCAGGCCGGATAGGCTGCCTTTGCCGCCCATGCTGCACGGTCAACATCGGCAGCGTCGGCAGCCGGCACGAGGCCAATCACGTCCTCGGTCGCAGGATTGACACTCTCGATCCATTGCCCGCTTGCGGCTTCGGTCAGTTCGCCGTCGATGAGCATGGCGCGCTTGTTGTCAGGTCCGAGTTTCATTGCTTTGTCTCCAGGTAGATTGCGATGTCATGAGCGGCTGGCGGCATCATTCGATATGGATGCCATTGCGCTTGATGAACGAGGCCCACTGCTCGCGCTCTTTCTTGATCGACACCCGGAAGGTTTCCGGTGTGTCGAACACCGGCACCAACGCGTTAGCCTCGAGTGCGCGCGCCAGCTCAGGTGTCCTCATGGCGGCGTTAATCTCCTCGCTCATTTTCTTCAGGATCGGGGCAGGCACGCCGGCAGGCGCGAACACGCTGAACGACGTCCAGACGTCGATGTGGGCTGGACCGGGTTCGGCCAGGGAGAGCACGTCGGGCAACAACCTGGTCTTCTGATTGACAGCCAGGGGCTTGAGCTTTCCGGCTTTGATATAGGACTGCACGGAACTCAAGTCCGTGAACATAAACTGCAGTCGACCACTGAGCAGATCCTGATACGCCGGGCCCACGCCCTTGTATGGCACGTGCAGGAAGCGGGCTCCCGTGGCCTCCTCGATCATGCGAACGCTGAGGTAGGGCGGACTAGCCTCCCCTGCCGAGCCATACGGAATCTGGTTCGGCCGTTGCTTGCCCAGCCTGACAAGATCATTAAAACTGTTGATCCCCGCCGACGGATTTGTGACAAGCACCATCGGCGCCAGCACGCCACGGGCCACGGGCGCCAGATCCTTGTCCACGTCGAACGGCAACTTGCGATATAGCGCAGGGCTGATGGCGACGGATGCATTCGCTGTCACCAGGAACGTATAGCCGTCCGCAGGCGAACGGGCGACTACCTGGGTACCGATATGTCCACTGGCTCCCGGGCGGTTGTCGACGACAAACGACTGCTTCATCGATCTGGACAACTGCGTTGCGACAAGGCGCGCATAGACATCGGTACCGCCGCCCGGTGCCGAGGGCACGATGAGCTTGACGGGGCGAGACGGCCAGGTTTCCTGCCCCAGAACCGGCGATGCGAACGAGGCTGCCCCGAACAGGAATAGCGCGCTGTATGCCAGCGCCATGCGGCGCGGCCCCGATACGGTGGTTGATAACGAATTCATGTCTTGTGTCTCCTGATAGTCGGGGATCCGGTTGACGTGCTGATGTCGTCACGCATTCGATGGCTCCCGGAAAACCGCCGTGGCCTGTCGCGCGGCGCGGCGCCATAGATCCCACGCTCGGCCAATCTGGCTGTCGTTGGCACGCTCCGCGGCCAGGGCCTCGGCCACCGTGAGGTAGCGGATCTCGCCGCCAAGGCGTACCGAATCCAGTACGAGACGGGCATTGACCTGGGCATACACGGCGCAATAGACGGCCTTTTCAAGCGAGTCAGCCGCAACCGTGACACCGTGCCCGCGCATCAGCACGACCGTGGCGTCGCCCATCCTTGCAGCGAGTGCATCACCAAGGCGGTTGTCACGGATCAGCATGTCAGAGCCATCGCCCGCTGCCTCGGCGATGTCGAACACCGGAGCGCCCCGCGCAAGAAAGCCGCTCATATGGCAAATCGGTCGCAAGGTGGCGCCTCGTACCACACCAAATGGAATCAGTGCCGGCGCGTGGCTGTGCACCACGGCCCTGATTTCCGGCCGCGCGCGATAGAGTGCAGCGTGGATATAGCGCTCGAGAAACACCTTGTGGCCGTGCGCTTCGATGGGCTCGCCATCGAGACCGAAGGTGAGAATGTCATCGGGGCCGGCCTGCGCGGGAGCCATGCTGCGCGACATCAGGAAGCGGTCACCGTCCGGATGACGGGCGCTCACATGCCCGAACGCGTCAAGTACGCCTTCATGGAACAGGATATGGCCGGCGTCGGCCAGGTTCTCGACAAGAGTTTCCATGGGTACCCCCTCAGAAAATATGCTTCACGCCAACCATCGCGCCGAATTGATTGCCGCCCGGGGCAGCGTTGGCACCGGCTGCACCGGAACTGACCGACAGCGCAAGGTTGCCTCGGTTATCCAGGAAGCCGGCAGTGCCGTCGATCGAGGTCCGCTTGCTGAATGTATAGGTCGTGCGCGCTGCGTAGAGCCACGCCTTGTTGGCGCTGTCGTGAAAGCGCAGGTAGAACGCCTCGGCGTCGACACTGAGCGCTGGCGTCAGTGCGTAGGAGGCGCCGAGGAACCACATATCGCTCCGGGGCGTGGTACTTCCGTCGTTGTCGCGCCGCAGCCAACCGCCGCCAACCTTGCCCTTGCCGATATTTGCATAGCCGTTGACGGTCAGGCGATCATCCTTGAGGCCGCTGTTGGTCAGCCCGCCGAATGCCCCGGTGCCGCCGCGGATCGAGTCGTAGGCTGCACTTGCTCCCCAAGTAGAAGTGTCGTACTTCAGCAATACGGACCATTCCCGGCACGACGGTGGTCGGCCGGGTTCTCCCCGGCGCAGTTGGTGCCCGAAGGCCCGGGGCCCGCGTTGACGGTGTCGCGGCCGAAGCTGTACGTGCCACCGACCGTCAGCGGGCCGAACGCGCCTTTGTAAGAGACTGCGTTGTCGGTGCGCGCGCTCGGCAGGTAGCTGTCGAGCGAGGAGGAGCCGAACGTGTTGGGACCAAGCATGTCTGGTTCCAGCATCGACCAGAACAGCATGGTGTACTGCCGCCCGAATGCCACCTGGCCCCAATTCCCGGACAGCCCGACCCATGCTTGCCTGCCGAATAGCCGGCCACCCTGGTTGGACGCGCCCGTGTCGGGGGCGAAGCCGGATTCCAGCACGAACTGGCTCTTGAGTCCTCCACCGAGATCCTCCGTGCCGCGTAGACCCCAGCGTGAAGGCACCGTGCCGGCCAGGCCAGGCATGCGAACCAGGTTGTCCTTGCTGGTGCCCACGTTGGACACGAACTCGATGCCCGTATCGACGACCCCATAGATGGTGACGGATTGGGCATGGGCGTGACCCATCCCGGCCACGCAAGCGCAAAGCGCCGCGGCCATTGCTGACTGCTTCATTGTGTCTCCTCTGACTTTCTTGTCTTGTAGGAATGGCGCTACCGAGGGCTCCGATTGGCGTCGACCGCAGCCGCGGCAATCAACGCCGGCACGATGCCCGCCATGAAAATGTCTCCGGCGCCCCAGTTCCAGCCAAGCAGCACGCCGCCCAGGACGGGCCGCTGATGGACCCGATGCGGCCGATGCCGACCGCGCAGCCGATACCGGTGGCACGCATCCGGGTGGGATAGATCTCGGCGGCCAGCGCGTTGAAGCCCGCCTGCGCGCCCTGCACCGCTGCGCCGATCGCAAAGCTGACCGCAACCACCAGTGCATGGTCGTGCGGCCAGGCCGCAAGCACCAGCGCCAGCGCGGCGTAGGTGAGCAATTCGCAGAGGAGAACTCGACGCGCGCCAAACCGGTTCATCAAGGCGCCCTGCACCACCGAACTCAGCACCCCACCGACGCTGAACGCCGTGATTGCCGCAATGCCGACCGACGTGGGGTGATGCGCGCTGATCAGCACGGCTGGCATCCAGCTCACGATGAAGTACAGCACCACGAGGTTGAGGAAATACGGAATCCACAGCAGGATGGTGCCGGTGGCACGACCCTCGGTGAAAAGCAGCCGGATCGGCACGCCGGCCGTGGTGGGATCGGCGGACCGATAGGCTTCGTTTGCGCGCAGATCGGGCGCAATGCGGCGCATGATCTCCGACAGCCTGGCCATGTCGTGGCCTCGGGCAATCAGGAACCGAGCCGATTCCGGCATGATCCATGCAATCAGCAATGCAACGGCCAGCGGTAGCACACCGCCCACGATAAATACCGACTGCCAGCCGAACCGTGGCAGCAAAGCAGCAGACACGGCGCCGCCAAGCACGGCGCCCAGCGGCATGCCGCACATCAGCGTGGTAACGGTGGTCCGCGCGTAGCGCTGCGGCGCATACTCGGAGGCCAGCGCAATGGCGTTGGGCAGCGCGCCACCAAGGCCCACGCCGGTGAGCAGCCGCAGCACGAACAATTGCTCCAGTGACGCCGCGTAGGCCGTAGCCAGGGACAGGCTGCCGAACAGCACGCAGGAGAACACGATCATCGTCTTGCGGCCGTAGCGGTCGGCCAATGGTCCGAGTACCACGGCGCCCAGCAGCATGCCAATCAGCCCGGCACCGAACGTCGGGCCGAAGGACGTGAGCGGAACGCCGAGACTGGCGGCAATCGATGGCGCCAGCATGCCGATGGTCTGGGTATCAAAACCGTCGAGGATCGCGACAAGGATGCACAGGCCGATGGCAAGGCATTGGAACCGCCCGAGCGGGCGGGCATCGATGACTTCGTGGACCAACAGGGGCGCAATCATGGCGTTGTCTCCGATATCGGGGAGGATTCCCCCTCTTTTTATGGATGGGTAAGATCGGCGCCGGCCGGCGCCGGTCCTGATCAGGTGCGAATCCAGCCTCGCCCCCAGGAGTTGAGCGTGTACTCCTCATGCGGCCAGACGCCGGGGGCCTGATCCGCCGCAACACGCTCCAGCTCCGCGGACAACTCGACGCGATTGCCGTCGGGGTCCGTCACCATGAAGAAAAGGTTGTTACCCGGACCGTGTCGACCAGGACCAAAGAAGATGCCTCGCCGCACACGTGCAAAGCGGTCTCCCCAATCCCGGATATCGTTCCAGCAACTGGTCTCGTAGCAATGGTGGTCCCAGACATTGCGGGATCCCTGGAAGAACGCCAGCGAGTGGTGCTCGTCGTCAGAGCGCAAGAAGCATGTGGCGACTGTCCCCTCATCCGCCACAACTTCGTCGGAGATCGTGAAGCCGATGCGTTCCACGTAGAAATCGACGACAGTCTTGAGCTCCGTGGTCTGGAACACGGTGTGCTGCAGCCGGGCCGCCAATCGGTCCGGCTGGCGGCCGGAGCGTGGCACGCCAAACAGCAGCCTGCGCCCCTGCGGGTCTGTCACCGTGAATGCCCCCGGGGCAAAGAAGATCTCACCTTCCGGGCCTGAGTCGCAAACCAGCTCAGCCAGACGATCGCGCAGTTGCGCCAGCTCTTCCGGCGAGCGCGCGGCATAGGCTGCCATGGCCAACCCGCCGCTCTCACCTTGATGGATCACTACAGCGCGTTCACCACCGGCGAGGGCGATCAGTCTTTCTGGGGCCGACACCGGCTGCAGCTCGAACAACTCCTGGTAGAACGCGGCGAGTGCGTCTGGTGCGCTGCTGCAGAGATGAAGGTGGTGGAGCCGGAGCGGCGTCGTAGTTTGTAGTGTGGTCATGATGAACCTTGCTTGTCTGTTGGCCCGGAATCAGCGTGTCAAAGCCGCGCGCCCGTTGGCGACTGCCTCATTCGCGGCGCTGGCGTTTGACATGTCGATGCCGATGCGCCGGCCAAATGCCGTGGACAACGCATCAGCATCGTGGTGCGCGAACACACCGGCCACATATCTGTCCGGACGAACCACGACCACTTTTCCGGCCAGCCCCCTCAGTGCCTGGGGCATGGCCGCCGGTGCCAGCTCGACCGGCACATAGCCGCGTTCAGTCGCGAGGCGCACCGTCTCCGGCGCCAGTGCCGGCAGCAGCACGACGCGGCGCGTTTCCAGCCTGCGCCACAGGGCGCGGGCGAGTCCGGTGGTATCTACCAGTGCCTCGGCGCCGATGGCGATGTGAGCAAAGCCATGACCGGTGACCTCATCGAGCGGCAGTAGCTTGCCCTCGACGGTGCGCACACTCGGCTGCGGCAACATGGTGCCGACAAGTCCGACGGTGTCGGTTTCGCTCATTTCCAGCAAGCCGTTGTGGAAGCGCGGCTTTGGCTTGAACTTCATTTGCAGGAAATAGTCGCGTACGGGCGGCATCAGCGCGGTCGCGCGGAAGAACGTGGAGAAGGCCCAGGCTGCCAGGCGGCTGCGCGGCGCCATCACAATGCCCAGGTTCAGTGCCAGGCGAATCAGCGCCCATGCATGGTCGCGGCGCTCGGCTTCATAAGACTCCAGAGCGGCCGGCGCCAGCTTGTTGTGCAGCACGGCCGCGAGCTTCCAACCCAGATTGTGTGCATCGCGTACACCGCTGTTCATGCCCTGGCCTGCATACGGTGGAGTCAGGTGCGCCGCATCGCCGGCAAGGAATATGCGCCCTACGCGCCAGCGATCGGCAACGCGGGCATGGAACGTGTAGACCGTCTTGCGCACGATATGCGCAGGGCGATCCGCGCGGAACGGGCGCAGCAGTTCGGCAATGCGCTCTGGCCGCAGAATCTCTTCGTCGGTCTCGCTCTGCTTCAGCAGGAATTCAAACCTGCGTGTCTGATGGGGACCGGGTACTTCGACGGTGGGGCGTGCGGGATCGCAGTACGCCCGGGTCTGCCAGAACGTGTCGTCGTCGCTTTCGGTATCGACGACCAGCCAGCGCGCGTTGAACGACGACCCGACCAGCGTCGCACCGATGGACTGACGCACGAAGCTGCGGCCGCCATCGGTGCCGACCACATAGGCGGCGTTGATCTGGACCTGCCCGTCGGCGCACTGCACGATGGCACGCGCGCCATCGTCATCCTGCGACAGGGATTCGAGCGTATGGCCGAACAGCACGCGCACCGAGGGGTGGCGCTTCAGTCCATCGCGCAGCGTCGCTTCGAAGAGTGGCTGGCGAAATGCGTTTCGCCGCGGAAATCCGTACTCGCTGGCAGTGGGTTCAACCTTGGCGAAGCAGTGGCCGCCGGGGCGCGTCAGGTAGTGCACGCCGTAGCCGGGCACCACGTCTTGCAACACGGCGTCGACCAGGCCGATCGCCTGCATGGTGCGCAGCGATTCGTCATCGATGGATACCGCGCGTGGTTCAGCCACGGTGCTTGCCTTGCGGTCGATCAGGATGGTGTCGATGCCTTGCTGCCCCAGGATGTTGGCCAGTGTCAGGCCTGTCGGGCCGGCGCCAACCACCAGCACGGCGGTCGCAAGCGAAGGGGAATGGGTCATGGGTGTCTCCTTATCCGGCGCTCGATGGCGCCGGCCTGCCGTCACTCGTCCTGGATACCGTTGCACAGGACGCCGATGCCGGAGATTTCCACTTCGACCGTATCGCCCGCACGCATCCAGAGCGGCGGATTGCGGAACGCCCCCACGCCGCCGGTGGTGCCGGTGATGATCACGTCGCCGGGACGCAGTTCAGTAAAGGTGGAGCAGTAGGCGATGACGTCGCCCACGCTGAAGATGAGATCGTCGGTGCGTGCCTGCTGCACGACCTCACCGTTCAGGCGCGTAGTCAGCGTCAGCTTCGATGGATCAGGAATCTCATCAGTGGTCACCAGCCACGGGCCAAATGCCCCCGTTTGCGGGAAGTTCTTGCCAGGCGTGAACTGGATGGTGTGCTTCTGCCAGTCGCGCACGCTGCCGTCGTTGTAGCAGGAATAGCCCGCCACGTAGCCCAGCGCGTCGGCGGCACGGACGTGGCGTGCAGTCTTGCCGATGATGACGGCCAGCTCGCCCTCGAAATCGAGCTTTTCCGATACACGCGGACGAAGGATCGGTTTGCCGTGCGCCACCTGCGAGTCGGCAAAGCGGGTGAAGAACATCGGGTACTGCGGCATGTCGCGGCCGGTTTCGCGAACGTGCGATGCGTAATTGATGCCAACGCAAAGGATCTTCTCCGGATCGGGAATCACGGGCAGGAGTTCGACCTCGGCAAGAGCCAGCGATGGCTGGCTGCCAGCCACGATTTCGGCGATGCGCGGCAGGGCGCCATTCGCGAGGGCTTCGCGCAGGCTGGCACCGACGGACTCGATGTGTGGCGTAAGGTCGACAATCTTGTCGCCGATCACGGCACCAAAGGCGTGGTGGCCGGCATGAAGGAAGCTGGTGAGTTTCATCTGATACTCCTGGGTCCAAAGGCAATGTCAGGCTGGGTCGCAGCCGCCTGGTTGACTGCATTATTCGCAAAATACGCGAATAATGCAGTCAATGTTTACCATTAGACGCAGTTGGCGGGATTCTTGCATGCATCCAGACGCGCTTGGTGTTATGCTCGCGGAATTGGACTACGGAGCAATGGAGAATGGCCACGGACCGCGCACTTGGTGTGCTGAGCCTGTTTTCGCTGGACAAACCGGTGTGGACGGCCGAGGACGTGGCCGCGCAGCTTGAGGTGTCGATCAGCAGCGCTTACCGCTACCTGTCGAATCTGATGGACATGGGACTAGTCGCGACTGCTGGTGCAGGCCGCTATGTCCTGGGGCCCGCCATTATTCAACTCGACCGCCAGATCCAGCTGACCGACCCCATGCTGCGGCAGGCGCGCCCGATCATGGAGGAGTTGATCGTTTATGCGCCGCCGGGATCGGTGATGCTGTTGTGCCGCGCATTTGGAGACTCTGTGCTGTGCGTGCATCAGGTGCTCAACCAAGGGCCGCAAGCCGTGGTGAGCTATGAGCGCGGCCGACCAATGATCATGTTTCGCGGCGCCACATCGCGGATCATCCTTGCGTACCAGCAGACGCGGACACTGCAAGCGATCTACAGCAAGCATGCGGAGGAGATTCGCGCGGCGGGCCTGGGCGAGGACTGGACGACATTCCGTCAGACCCTGAGCCGCCTGCGCAAGGCGGGCCATGCCGTCTCACATGGAGAGATCGACCCTGGTCGCGTGGGGATCGCCGCCCCCATCCTTAACGAAGACGGGCGTCCAGTCGGGAGCCTTAGCTACGTTGTGGCGGAATCGGAAGTGGACGCACGCGGTATCAGTCGCCTTGTGCACCTGCTTGTGCCGGCCGCGGCGGAGATTCGTGCGTGATTCCAGGTAATGGTGTTCGGGTCCGTCGCTCACGCGGAAGAAAAGGCGACGCCAGACCCGAGTTCGAGCGGATGCTGGCTTACGGCAACGGCTTCGCACGCGGTGTGGTCCAGCATCCGATCATCGCGCATGGTTTTCTCCCTCCTGCCAGTTCAAAGATCCAGCACCAGCCGCTCGCTGCGTGCGCGCGACACGCACGGCGTCAGGCACGACTGCCGTTCTGCCTCATCGAGGATGTAATCATGGTGGTCCACCTCGCCACTCAGGTAACGCACCTTGCAAGTCCCGCAAAGCCCTGACTGGCACGACGTCTCGAGCGCCACGCCCGCGGCCTGCAGCGCCTCGGCCAGGTTCTGGGCTGCGCCAACGCTGACTTCCTGGCCGGTGCTGGCGATCTGCGCGATAAAGCCTCCGGCGTCCGCAACGCCGCCCGCGCTCGCCGGCGCAGCCGGCGCCTTGAAGTGCTCGCAATGGACCGTACCGGCCGGCCAGTGCGCCGAGGCCTCGCCGCAGGCCTTCATGAACCCACCCGGACCACAGTAGTAGAGGTGCGTGTCGGCCGCCGGCCGCGCCAGCATGCCGGCGATATCCAGCCCGTTGGCCGGATTGCCGCCGTCGAAGTGATAGTGGACATGGCCGCCCAGCGTCGACAACTCGTCCGGGAAGGCGGCACACTCCGGCGCCTTGGCACAGTAATGCAGTTCAAAATCGGCGCCCGCCGCCCGCAGGCTGTGCGCCATCGCCTTGAGCGGCGTCACGCCGATGCCGCCCGCCAGCAGGACCACCTTACGCGCCCCGCCCACCAACGCAAAGTGATTCCGCGGCGCGCTGACCGCGACACGGTCGCGCACGCGGATGCGTTCATGCACCGTGCGCGAGCCGCCGCGCCCGCCCTCGTCGCGCAGCACGGCGATGACATAGCGGTGGCGCTCGGCCGGATCATTGCACAGCGAGTATTGCCGCACCAGCCCGGGCGCGACATGCACGTCGATATGCGCGCCCGCCGTGAACGGCGGCAGCGGCCGCCCGTCGGGCTCGACCAGTTCATAGGCATTGATGCCGGCGGCTTCGGCGCGGATTTGCCGGACCAGCAGTTCCATCGGGCCGGCGCCGTGTTCAGTGGTGGTGCTCATTTCGGATTCCTTGACTGCAAGCATCGGCGCGGACGGCGGCGCGCATGGCAGCGCCGCCCGCTCCATTCAGGCGAACCGCGTCAGGCGCGGAAGCTCTGTTCCAGCGCCTCGAACCTGGCGCGGACAAAGTCGGCGCGCTCGTCGCCCTTCAGGCCATCGGACTCCGCCAGGATGGCCACCACCTCGCGCGCCACGCGGCGGCGGTTGGCCACTTCCTGTTCGACCGTCCCGGCTTCCGGGATCTCGAACACGTTGCCGGAGCAGAAGCTGTTGGGCTCGCCGCTGGCCGCGCGCAGCCAGTCGGCAAACCCGCGCGCCTCGGATGACGGGTTGGTGCCGCGCACCGCGTCGCGCAGCATCTTGCGGAAGGCAAAGAGGCCGGCATCGAACTTGGTCGGGTTTTCCAGCGCATGCACGGCGATCGGGCGCTGGCTGATGATGGCCTCGTAGTCGCCCGGCGCGTATTGCGCGGCCTTGTAGTCGTGCCGCTCGCGGTGGTTCGACGGGATCGGCGGCAGGTCCTCCAGCTTGTACTGGCCGAACCGTTCCGGACGGCGCATGGCCACCTGCCCTTCCAGGAAGTCGATGGTTTCATAGCCGACCAGGCTCTTGTCGCCCACGCCACGCGTGTCGATGCCGGGGCCCATCACGCGCCAGCCGATCATCTTGCTGTTCTCGTCGTCCACCGGCACGGTCCAGCGGATGATGTGGAAGCGGCTGAACAGCTTTTTCTTCGAGCCGTCCTCCGAGGTGTAGGCATGCAGGCTCAGGTTCGGCAGCACCTGGTGCTGCACGCGCAGGAACAGCTTGTCCTTGTCGACGCGGCGCGCGCCGGCGCACGCCAGCCCGCGGCCCTGGTGCACAGGGATGAACTGCATGTCGGGCGCGACCTCCATCGACGCGGCGCCCACTTCATCGAAGGTGGTGCCCTGGTAGTTGCCGCCCACGACATTCTTTGCCGCATGCAGCGCGGTCGGGTGGAAGTTGTCGGCGGCATTGTCCTGGACCTGGAGCCAGTTGCAGTGCTGGAAGTTGCTGTACGGCACCAGTTCGTCGCCCGGCAGCACCGTGAAGTCCGACTCCCACTCCGGGAAGGGCGGCTCTTCGTCGGGCGGGCCCATGTAGGCGAACACCAGCCCATTGCGCTCGAACGCCTTGTACGCACCCTGCCGGATCGAGCAGGCGTATTTCTCGGCTTCCTTCTCCTCGCCCTTGGGGAAGGGCACATGCAGGCAGGCGCCGTCCACGTCGAACACCATGCCGTGGTAGCAGCACTTGATGCCGCGCTCCTGGATCGCCCCATATTCGAGCGATGCGCCGCGATGGCAGCAATGCGCATGCAGCACACCCACGCGGCCGCTGCCGTCGCGGAAGGCGACCAGCTCTTCGCCGAGGATCTTCATGAAGCGCGGGGTGTCGGTCAGTTCCAGCGACATGCACACCGGGTGCCAGAAGCGGCGCATGTATTCGCCCATCGGCGTGCCGGGGCCGGTTTCAGTCAGTTCGGGGTCGTGGGCGGGCACGCGGTTGGCGTAGTACCCGCCGAAGGGGATCAGTTTCTTGACGACGGCGTTGCCGCCGGCGGTGCGGGGCGATTCGAGCTTGTCGGATGTCTGGGTCATGACTTGTCTCCTGCGAGGATGGGGGATGCCGGTTTCATTACCGGCTACCGAATTCTGAACTCTGTATACAGAGATTAGGCGCGGAAAGCGGCGATGTAAGTAAAGGTTTACCCGATTCTTGCTCGCCTCCTCAGTTGCGTTCGCGGTCGACCAGCGCGCCCTGCCCGATCCACGGCATCATGGCGCGCAGGCGGGCGCCAACGGTTTCGATCGGATGCGCGGCGGTCAGCCGCCGGCGCGACTGCAGCGTCGGTGCGCCCGCCTGGCTTTCCAGGATGAACTGCCGGGCATAGTCGCCGGACTGTATCCCTTGCAGCACCTCGCGCATCGCGGCGCGGGTCTGGTCGGTGACGATGAGCGGCCCCGTCAGGTACTCGCCGAACTCGGCGTTGTTGGAAATGCCGTAGTTCATGGTGCCGATGCCGCCCTCGTAGATCAGGTCGACGATCAGCTTCAGCTCGTGCAGGCATTCGAAGTACGCCATTTCCGGCGCGTAGCCCGCTTCCACCAGGGTATCGAAGCCGGCCTTGATCAGTTCGACGGTGCCGCCGCACAGCACGGCCTGCTCGCCGAACAGGTCGGTCTCGGTCTCTTCGCCGAAATCGGTCTCGATCACGCCGGAACGTCCGCAGCCGATGGCCGATGCGTAGGCCAGCGCGATATCGCCCGCCATGCCCGACCGGTCCTGCGCCACCGCGACCAGTGCCGGCACGCCGCCGCCCTGCGCGTAAGTCGAACGCACCGTATGCCCCGGCGCCTTCGGCGCGATCATGATCACGTCGAGGTCCTCGCGCGGCACCACCTGTCCGTAGTGGATATTGAAGCCGTGGGCGAAGGCCAGCACCGCGCCGGCACGCATCACCGGCGCCACCGACTCGCGGTAGACCTGGCCGATGGTCTCGTCCGGGATCAGCAGCATGACGATGTCCGCCTGCGCCGCCGCCTCCGCCATCGTCGCCACCTGCAGTCCCGCGGCGGCGGCCTTGCGCCATGAGTCGCCGCCTTCGCGCAGACCCACCACTACATCGATGCCGCTGTCCCTGAGGTTCAGCGCGTGGGCATGCCCCTGTGAGCCGTAGCCGATCACCGCCACCTTGCGCGCGCGGATCAGCGCGAGGTCAGCGTCCTTGTCGTAATACACGTGCATAGTCATTCACTCCTTTTCGTACTCTGTAAAACGGCTCTCACCCCGGGTGGCTTTGCATTGACGGGCGCCGAGCGCCGCGTGTAGTCTGAATACAAAGTGCAGAAAGCCGACCATGACACCCACTCTTCCCAAGATCCAGGCCCGCCCCGACTACGTCGACGAGGTGTACAAGATGCTGCTCGACGCCATCAGCGACGGCACCCTGGCCCCCGGCACGCGCCTGACGCAGGAGGAAATCGCGGACCAGATGCAGGTCTCGCGCTCGCCGGTGCTGCAGGCGCTGCGGCTGCTGAAGAAAGACGGCTTCGTGCAGGACGCGCCCGGCCGCGGCGTGCTGGTGACCCCGCTGGATGCGGCCTCGATTGGCCACCTCTACGAGGTCCGCGGCGCGCTGGACGCGCTCGCCGCACGCTTGGCCGCGGCGCGGCGCTACCAGGTCGATCCGGCACTGATCGCGCAGGGCCGCCGCGCCTCGCGCGGCAAGGACGTGAAGGCGATGATGGATGCCGACATGGCCTTTCACCACGCCATCTACGAGGCCGCCGGCAACCCGCTGCTGGCGCGCAGCGCGGAGCTGTACTGGGTCCACCTGCGCCGCGCCATGGGCGCCGTGCTGCAATCGTCGGCGGCGCAGCGTGAGACGATCTGGGACGAGCACGAGGCGATTGCCGAGGCCATCGCCGCCGGCGACGCTGCGCGCGCCGCCGAGCTGACCGACCTGCACACCACCCGCGCGCGCGAGAACCTGACCCGCCGCCTCGGTGAGTTCCTGGGCGAGACGCGCCAGATCGCCTGAGCGCGCCCTGAGGTTGCAGCGGCAGCCCATCGTCAGTCCTTGCGCGCGCCGCTGTTGACCAGCCGCGCCGGCACCGTGAACACCAGCATCCCGCCGATCACCAGGCTCGCCGCCAGCACCAGCACGCCGTTGCCGGTAGTGCCCGTGCTCGACTGCACCCAGCCGATCAGGTAGGGACTGATCACGCCCGAGATGCTGCCGACCGAATTGGCCAGCGCGATGCCGGCTGCGGCGGCCGCACCGCCCAGGATCGCCGGCGGCAGGGTCCAGAACTGCGAGATGGTGGTCATGATGCCCATGGTGCCGATGGTCAGCGCCAGCATTGCCAGCGCCGTGTTGCTGGCATAGGCCACGCTCAGGCAAAGGCCCAGTGCTCCCAGCACACCCGGCACGGCCAGGTGCCAGCGCCGCTCCCCTCGCGCATCGGAGCGCTGGCCTACCAGGATCATCGACACCGTGGCCGCGGCATACGGAATCGCCGATAGCAACCCGATGTCGAGCGGATCGGAAACGCCGCTGGCCTTGACGATGGTCGGCAGCCAGAAGCTGACGCCATACAACCCCATGGTGAAGAAGAAATAGATCACGCTGAGCAGCAGGATGCGCGGGTTGGTCAGGCCGTCGCGCACGGAATGCAGCGCATGGCCGCGGTTCTCCGCTGCGAGGTTGGTCTCGATCATGGTGCGTTGCTGGGCAGTCAGCCACTTGGCGTCGGCCACCTTGTCGTCCAGGTAGAAGTACGCGATCACGCCCACCAGCACCGTCGGAATGCCTTCCAGCAAGAACAGCCACTGCCACCCCGCCCAGCCGTGCACGCCGTGCATCGCGCTCATGATCCAGCCCGACAGCGGCCCGCCGACCACGCCCGACATCGGGATGCCGGTGAGGAACAGCGCCGTCACCTTGCTGCGCCGCGACGCCGGAAACCAGTACGTCAGGTACAGCAGGATCGCCGGGATAAAGCCAGCCTCGGCCACGCCCAGCAGGAAACGCATGATGTAGAAGCTGGTCGGCGTGCTCACGAACAGCATGGCGGCGGAGATCAGGCCCCACGTCACCATGATGCGGGCGATCCAGCGGCGCGCGCCGACCTTCAGCAGGATCAGGTTGCTGGGCACTTCGAACAGCAGGTAGCCGACGAAGAAGATGCCGGCGCCCAGGCCATAGACGGCGTCGCTCAGGCCAAGGTCCTGCATCATCTGCAGCTTGGCGTAGCCCACGTTGATGCGGTCAAGGTAGGCGCACAGGTAGCACAGGAACAGGAACGGCAGTAGCCGCCACATGACCCGGGTATAGGTTTCCGATTCGGTGGCGGCAAACGGCGCCGCGGTTGCGCTGGGGGATTGCATGGGTGTCTCCTGGGGGCGTCATCGCTGTCGTTGCGAGATCGTTGCGGTGGGCTGCATCGGCGGCCGCCGTGCCACTGCGCGTGGCGGCCGCGACAGGCGGGCGTGCGCCCGCTCAGTCGAACATGTCAGGCTGGGTGGCGGCGAGGTGGTCCCAGATCGGCTGGAAGTGCAGCCAGCCGATGTAGTCGCTGCCGACGTGCTCGCGGCTGTAGCGCGCGCGATCCGGCGAAACCAGGCGCGGGGTGATGCCGGTCGCCTCCACCATCAGCTGCTGCTTGCAGCAGCGCTCCAGTGCCATGAACCAGAACGCGGCCGACTCGATGCTGTGCCGGCTCGCGGTCAGCAGGCCGTGGTTCTGGTGGATCGCCGCCTTGACGCCTTTGAACGCGTTGGCGACCTTGTGGCCGCCTTTGACTTCGACCGCGACCTTGCCGGCCTCGTCGCCGATCACTACGTGGTCTTCGAAGAAGGCGGCCGCGTCCTGCGTGATCGGCTCGATCGGCTTGCCCAGCGCTGCGAACGCGGTGCCATATTCCGTGTGTGCGTGGCACATGGCGACGATGTCCTGGTGCATCTCATGCACGGCGGCATGCAGCACGAAGCCGGCGCGGTTGATCGCATGACGGCCTTCCACCACCTTGCCTTCGTGATCGGCGCAGATCAGGTTCGACACCTTCACCTGCGCAAAATGGACCGCCATCGGGTTGGTCCAGTACAGCTCCGGATGCTCCGGGTCGCGCACCGTCAGGTGGCCGGCGAAGCCGTAGTCATAGCCTTCCAGCGCAAAGGCGCGGCATGCCGCCACCAGCCGCTCCTTGCAGTACTGGCGCTCCTCGGCGAACGAGGAGAATTTCGGGATCGACGGGAAGATCAGGCCACGCTGTTCGGGCTGATAGATGGAAACGCGTTCCTCATCGTTGAACACCTGCGGGGTGCGTTCGAGTACTGCCGCCATGATTTGCTCCTTGTTGGGATCGAATGGAAAACTGCGTGGAGGCATAGTCGCGCCGCGCCGATGCGTTGACAAACGATGGGTGTTCATGGAAGCATGAACCACATTCATGAATTACAACGGCGGGGCAATCCCATGAGGCGTGTACCGAACTTCGTGCTGCTGCGCGCGTTTGAGGCGGCGGCCAGGCTGGAGAGCTTTACGCTGGCGGCGAACGAGCTGCACCTGACGCAATCGGCGATCAGCCACCAGGTGCGCGAGCTGGAGGATTACTTCGGCCGCAAGCTGTTCGTGCGGCGCAACCGGCGGGTCGAGCCGACGCCGGAAGGACAGCGCCTGCTGGAAAGCCTGTCGCGCGTGTTCGACGTGATCGAGGCCGCGTGCAACGAGGTCGTGCTGGCACCACAGGCGCAGGTGCTGGCCGTCTACAGCGCACCCAGCTTTGCGGTGAAGTGGCTGGGGCCGCGGCTGCCGGCCTTCATGCAGCAGCATCCCGACATCACCATCCGCTTGTCCTCGGGGGCCGAGCCGATCGACATGACGCTGGCGCGCGAGATCGACCTGGCCATCACCTACGGCACGGCGCAGGCGCGCGCGGGCGTGATCGTGACGCCGCTGGGCAAGGAGCGGATCCTGCCGTTGTGTTCGCCGCGCCTGCTCGATAGCGATGCGCCCGCGCGCGAGCAGATGCAGGCGCTGCCGCTGATCGATTCCCAACTGAGCAGGGTGACGTGGCCGGACTGGTTCGATGCCAACGGCATGGTGTGCCCGACGCGCCCGCGCGCGTCATTCGACCGTGGCGCGCTGGCGATTTCTGCCGCCGTGGACGGCATGGGCGTGGCACTGGAGAGCATCCGCCTGGCCGAGCGCGACCTGGCGCGCGGCGACCTGGTGCCGGTGGGCGAAAGCGAGTTCCGCCCGGTCGCGCGGGAAACGCACTTCCTCTGCTACCGGCAGAATGAAGCGCACCTGCCCAAGGTGGCAACCTTCGTCACCTGGCTGTGCGCGGAGCTTGGCCTCGATCCGGGCCAGGGAGTGGGCGGCGCCGGGACGCGCCGCCCGAAGTGAGATCGCCCTACGCCACCCGGAAGCCGTGCGTGCCGTCGCGCTCCAGTTGCGCGATCAGGCCGAACTCCCAGTCGAGATAGCCCTGCATCGCCTCACGCGGGCTGTCGGTGCCCTCATAAGGCCGGCGGTAGCGGTCGGTGCGTTCCGACGCCAGCCGCGTTTCGCCGCTCTCCAGCGGCAGGCCCGCGGCGATCCACGACTGCGTGCCGCCTTTCAGCACCAAGACCTCCGCATCGGTCAGGCGCCGCAGGTCGGCGGCCGCGAAGCGTGCCAGCAGACTGGAGCCGCAGGTCAGCACATAGCGGCGCGGCTGCGGGATGCGCGGCAACGCCTCAGCCAGCTGCGCGCGAATGACGAAGTACGCCCCGGGAATATGGCGCTTGACGTAGTTGGCGCTCGCGGTGAAGTCGAGCACGGCGGTGCTGCCATCCTTCGCATCGATCCATGCAGCCAGTTCCGCGGGCGTCACCGATGGCACCGGCGCTGAAGCAGGCACCGGCGCGGCGACCGCGCCCGTCTCGCTGCGCGCCGCGGCGTCCACCGGCTCCACGACCCAGACGTCCCATCCCATCTGCGCCAGCCACGACCCGGTCATATTGGCGCGCACGTCATCGTCGTCGGCCAGCACGATGCGCGCGCCGCGCACCGGGGCGTTGTGGTCGGTTTCCTGCACCAGCTGGCCGCCCGGCGCGTTGACGAAGCCTGGCAGGTGGCCCTCGGCGAATTCCTCGGGCGTGCGCACATCGAAGCGGTACAGCGTGCGGCCTGCTTGCTGCAGCGAGTCAAGCTCGCCCAGCGCGATGCGGCGCACGCCGGCGCGGTCCGCGATCTCGCGCGCGCCGCGGCGGGCGCTGTCACGGTTGGCGTCGCTGACTGCGGCGGGCGCACGGCGGCCGGCGCCGTGGTCCAGTTGCTGCCCGGCCAGGGTCCAGCCGATGGTGCCGTTGCGCAGCGCGGCGACCGGGTTGGGGATGCCGGCATTGACCAGCGACTGCGTGCCGATGATGCTGCGCGTGCGCCCGGCACAATTGACGATCACCCGCGTGCGCGGATCGGGCGCCAGCTCGCGCACGCGCAGCACCAGCTCGGCGCCCGGCACGCTGGTGGCGGTGGGGATGCTCATGGTCTGGTATTCGTCGAAGCGGCGCGCGTCGACGATCACCACGTCGGCCTTGCTGTCGATCAGCGCTTGCACTTCCTCGGCCGCCAGCGACGGCGTATGGCGCTTGGCCTCCACCACCTCGCCGAACGACTTGCTGGGCACGTTGACGTCGCGGAAAACCTCACCACCGCCAGCGATCCATGCGCGCAGCCCGCCTTCGAGCACATGCACGCGCGTATAGCCCAGCTCGCGCAGCACGGCTGCCGCGCGCGGCGCCAGGTCTTCGCCGGCGTATTCGCCGTAGACGACGACCAGCGTGTCGCGGCGCGGGATGCGCGACCTTGCTTCAAGCTCAAGCTTCGACAGCGGGAAATTGGCCGCCCACAGCGGATGTTCCTGCGCGAAGGGGTCCTCCTCGCGCACGTCGATCAGCGCGATCTCCTCGCCGTCGAGCAGGGCCTTGCGCACGTCCTCGCGCGAATAAGTCGGAAAGTCAGCGTTGTTGTTGGTCATGACTGGGCAAGTTCGCGGGAGCGGTCCCACAGGTTGGGCAGGGTCTGGTTGGAATAGCCGGAGACAAAAGGCTTGCGCGTGCCGTCCTCGGCATAGACCGAGCGGCGTACCGCGCCGATATTGCCGCCGTAGACGTGGATGCTGACCGAGACGCGGTCGTCATGAACGTTGTTGACGCGATGGATATCGCCGACCGTGGGCGAAACGGCTTCTACCTGGCCGGGCAGCAAGCGTACCGCGTCGCCCTGCGGCACGGGCCTGCCGGCGGCATCGAGCACAAACGGTTGCGAGTCCTCGGCACCGCGCAGCATGCCGATCAGCCCCCACACGGTGTGATCATGGATCGGCGTGCGCTGCCCCGGACCCCAGACAAAGCTGACGACGGAGAAGCGTTCGGCGGAATCGCAATGCAGCAGGTGCTGCTGGTAGTACTCGGGATGCGGCTGGGCCCAGGTGTCGGGCAGCCAGTCGTCGCGCGCCACCAGCTTTGCCAGCAGCGCCCCGCCCTCGCGCAGGATGCGGGGCTCGTCGGGATGCTGGTCGAGCAGCGCGGACAACGCGGTGACGAAGTCGCGCAGCGGCGCCAGTGCATTTGGCGCATCGGGGTTGATGGAATTGCCCATGGGAATCACTCCGGAGTGTCTCTTTCTGGTTTGCCGGCGCGCCGGGCGCCGGCCGCGCGGCCCTCTGCGGGGCGCTGGTCCTGCAAACATAGCACGGCACGGCGGGGCGCGTGCCTACAGGCCGAGCTGCGCACGCCCGGCGGCGCCCAGGATGGCGTCGTTCTGCGGCGTATGGATACGGCTGCACAGCACGTCGCGGTAGTGGCGCTCGAGCGGGTTGTTGCGGCTCAGGCCGTGGTTGCCAGACAGCTGCAACGCCAGTTCCACCGCGCGGATCGCGTTGCCGGTCACGGTGAACTTCAGCAGGCCGCTGTCGGCAGGCGACGGCGGCTCGCCCGCGTCGGTGCGCGCGGCGGCGTCGTCGAGCAGCACGGCGTTGGTCCGCAGGAGCGCCGCGATCTCGCCGATGGCTTCCTGCACGCGCGGCAGCGTGGCCAGTGGCGCGCCCAGGCTGCCGGGAGCACGCTCGCGCACGAAGGTGCGGACCCACGCGTCGGCGGCCCGCGCCACGGCGTCGTAGAGGCTGCCGAGCAGCACCACCATCCACGCCTGCTGGTCGGCGTTGGCGTCGATGTCGGCCTGGCTCGCGCCGGCCGGCACCCAGGCCGACGGCGGGCGGATATCGACGGCGTGATCGGGTGGAATCCACACATTGTCGAGCACGGTCTCGTGGCTGCCTGAGGCGCGCAGGCCGAGGTGGTTCCAGTTCTCGACGATGCGCACGCCCGCGATGCCCGAGGCCGGTCCGGGCACCAGGAACACACCGACGCGCGGCTCGGGATCGTCCGTACGCGCCCACACCGCCAGCCAGCGCAGCGCCGGGATGCCGGTGCTGTAGAGCTTGCGCCCGCTGATGCGCCAGCCATCCGCGACGCGCGTGGCGATGGTACCCGGCAGCCCGCCGCGCGCGGGCGAGCCCAGCTCCGGCTCAACGCGCAGCGCGTTGATCAGCGCACCGTCCTGCACGGCACTGGCAAACACCTGGTCGCGCACGGTCGCTGACCAGTGCGAGTCGGCGCGGGCAATGGCGCGGTGCTGCAGGTAGGTCATGGTCAGCACCAGCGCGGTGGCCGGCTCGCCGCCCGCCACCGCGGCCACGATACGGCGCGCCTGCGCCAGCCCTGCCCCGCCGCCGCCGTGCGTGCACGGCACCACCTGTGCGGTCAGGCCATGCGCGTGCAATTGCGCGAAGTTGTCGTGCGGAAAGCTGGCGGCCGCATCATGCGCGCCGGCGCCGGCGGCAAAGCGCGCGGACAGCTCGGCCAGCACGTCGCCAAGGCGCGCGTCGCTGCTGGGCAGCCGGCGCAGGGAAGACGTCAAAGACATGGGAAACGCTCCGGGAAGGATGACGGCCGACGCCTGCCGCTGCGGACGGCATCGCCAAGAATGCCGCATAGCGTACCGCCGGCCCCGGGTTCCGGAAACGACGCTTATTGAATATGGTCCGTCGTTTTTATTCGTTAGTGGCGCGGCGCGGCTGTCGTACTTTCTTCCTCAGCCCAAAACCATCCGAGCAGCCACGCTGCCGCCATCACCGATACAGGAGCACCCGCATGAGCGTCGATTTCATCGGCATGATCCAGAGCCAGAAGCAGTCCGAGATCCATCCGCCAGCGGGTCCCGTGATCAACCGCGACTACGTGCGTGCCTTTGCGCAGGCGCATGAGCAGGCTGGCTTCGACCGCATCCTGGTGCCGCACCACTCCACCGGCCCGTCGGCCACGCTGACCATCGCCTACGCCGCCAGCGTGACCGAGCGCATCCACTTCATGCTGGCGCACCGCCCCGGCTTTACCGCGCCGACACTGGCCGCGCGCCAGATCGCCACGCTCGACCAGTTCAGCGGCGGCCGGCTCGGGGTCCATTTCATCTCCGGCGGCTCCGACAGCGAGCAGCAGCGCGACGGCGACTACCTCGACCATGACCAGCGCTATGCGCGCACCGATGAGTACCTGCAGATCCTGCGTCGCATCTGGACCGAGACCGCGCCGTTCGATCATGAAGGCCAGTTCTACCGCTTTACGCAGGGCTTCTCCGAAGTCAAGCCCGCACAGCAGCCGCACGTGCCCATCTACTTCGGCGGTGCCTCCGATGCGGCGCTCACCGTGGCCGGCAAGCATGCCGACGTCTACGCGCTGTGGGGCGAATCGCTCGACCAGGTGCGCGAGCTGACCACGCGCGTGCGCGCCGAGGCCGCGAAGCATGGGCGCGAGGTACGCTTCTCGGTGTCGTTCCGCCCGGTGCTGGCGGAGACCGAAGAGAAAGCCTGGGCCCGCGCCGACAGCATCCTGGAGCGCACCCGCGCGCTGCGCGTGCAGGCGGGCTACAGCCGTGGCGGCCCGCAGCAGAGCGAAGGTGCGCGGCGCCTGCTGGCTGCTGCCGACAAGGGCGACCGCGTCGACCAGCGGCTGTGGACCGCCATCGCGCGCGAGACCGGCGGGCGCTCCAACTCCACCGGCCTGGTCGGCACGCCCGAACAGGTGGCACAGGCGCTGCTGGCGTACTACGAGCTGGGCGTGACCACCTTCCTGATCCGCGGCTTCGATCCGCTGGAAGACGCCATCGACTACGGCCGCGAACTGATCCCGCGCGTGCGCGAACTGGTGGCGCAGCACGACGCCGCAGGCCAGGCCGAACGCAAGGCCGCCTGACCCCGAACGCCCCGGATAACAACAATCATGAACGCCGTCGTCCCCATCCAGCGCCCCACCGCGCTGAAGCTGAACCCGCAGCCGCAGCAGAAGTTCTGGTTCGAACCGGTGCCGCCGCGCCCAACCATCGAGGCCGAGCGCCGCCATCGCCAGGAACGCCTGGCCGGCGCCTTCCGCCTCTTTGCCCGGCAGGGCTTCGATCTCGGGCTGGCTGGCCATATCACCGCGCGCGATCCGGAGCTGACCGACCATTTCTGGGTCAATCCGCTGGGCGTGCATTTCTCGCGCATCCGCGTGTCTGACCTGCTCCTGGTCAACGCGCGCGGAGAAACCGTGATCGGAAACCGGCCGCTGAACAAGGCCGCCTTTGCGATTCATGCCGCGATCCATGAGGCGCATCCGCATATCGTCGCGGCGGCGCATACGCATTCGACTTACGGCAAAGCGTGGTCGACGCTGGGCCGCAAGCTCGACCCGTTGACGCAGGACTCATGCTCGTTCTTCGAGCATCACGCGCTGTTCGATGACTTCACCGGCATGGTGGTGGACGACAGCGAAGGCCAACGCATCGCGCGCGCGCTCGATAAGGGCAATGACGAGACCTACAAAGACGCGATCCTGAAGAACCACGGCATCCTGACCGCCGGCCCGACCGTGGAGGCCGCAGCGTGGTGGTACATCGCGCTGGAGAACGCCGCGCACACGCAGCTGCTGGCCGAAGCCGCCGGCACGCCGCAGCCCATCGACGTGGCCACCGCGCGCCATACGCATTCGCAAGTCGGGGGCAACGAGGGCTCGCTGCACGCCTTTGAAAGCCTGTATGCCGGCCTGGTCGACGCCGAGCCCGACCTGCTGGACTGACGCCTCACACCAACAACGAAAACGGGGAGTTTCACCATGAGCCAGAACACCACCGCCAATCCGCGCCGCCGCGACGTGCTGCGCGTTGCCGGCGCCGCGGCGATTGCCGCGCCATCGCTGATCCTCGGCCGCCAGGCCTGGTCGGCGCCACGCAAGCTGACCTTCGCCTGGAACCAGAACTCGTTCTGCCTGACGCCGATCGTAGTGGCGCAGGAGAAGGGCTTCTTCGAGAAGAACGGCCTGCAGGTCGACCTGATCAACTACAGCGGCTCGACCGACCAGTTGCTGGAATCGATCGCCACCGGCAAGGCCGATGCCGCGGTCGGCATGATCCACCGCTGGCTCAAGCCGCTCGAAGCCGGCTTCGACGTCAAGATCATCGGCAGCTCGCACGGCGGCTGCGTGCGGCTGGTGGGATCGAAGGCGGCGGGCGTGACCAACCTGCAGCAGCTCAAGGGCAAGACCGTCGGCGTCAGCGACCTGGCGGCGCCGGGCAGCACTTCTTCACCATCCTGCTGGCCAAGAACGGCATCGACCCGGACAAGGACATCACCTGGCGGCAGTACCCGGCCGACCTGCTGGGCGTTGCCGTGGACAAGGGCGAGATCCAGGCCATCGCCGACGGCGATCCCAACCTCTACCTGCTGGAGAAGCGCACCAACGGCGCCTACGTCGAACTGGCCACCAACCTCACCGGCGAGTACGCGCGCAAGGTCTGCTGCGTGATCGGCGCGCGCGGCGAGCTGGTGCGCAACGACCGCCCGGCGGCGACGTCGCTGGCGCGCGCGATCGTGCAGGCGACCGACTACGTCAACGAGAACCCCAACGAAGCCGCCAAGGTCTTCGCCAAGTACTCGCCCAAGATCAACCCGGACGACCTGCGCAAGCTGTACGCGACGCTGACCTATACCCACCACCCGACCGGCATCGACCTGCGCGACGAGATCGCGTTCTACGCCGACGATTTCCGCCGCATCGGCGTGCTGAAGAAGACCACAGATGCCAAACGCCTGGCGCAGCATGTCTACGCCAATGTCCTGGGGTAATGCGATGACGACAAGCCAAGCTGCACTCGATGCGGGGCTCGCGCGCGAGCCTGCCGCACCTGCCATCGCCACCGTTCCTGGTACCAGCCCGGTCTGGGCCACGGGCGTCGTCGCGGCCCTGGCGTGGGCCGCGTTCGGCGCGCTGACGTGGCAATGGCCGAACCAGATGGTCGGCTTCAGCGACTGGGCCTATACGGAGGAACTGGGTATTGCGGCACTGGCCGGTGCCGCGCTTCTCACGCTGGTCGCGATCTTCGGGCAGCGTTTCCGTGCGGCGCAACGCGCGTTGGCCGCGTTGCGCACCGCCGGTCCGTGGCTGGTCGCAGTGCCGGTGGTGCTGGCGGCGTGGGAGATCCTGACCGCCAAGACCGCGATCCTGCCTACACCCTTCTTTGCGCCGCCACAGGCGCTGATCGAAGTCTATACCGACGACTGGCGGCGGTTGGGCGACAGTGTGCTCAATACGCTCAAGCTGCTGGGACTGGGCGTGGCGTATGGCGGGCTGGCCGGCTTCCTCGTTGGGGTGTCGATCGGTTGGTCGCGGCGGATCGGGTACTGGGTGCATCCGGTGCTGCGGGTGCTGGGGCCGTTGCCTTCGACCGCGCTGCTGCCGCTGACGTTCTACTTCTTTCCGTCGAGCTATTCGGCCGCGGTATTCCTGATCGCGCTGGCTACGGCGTTTCCGGTCGCTGTGCTGACGTGGTCGGGCGTGGCCGGTGTCAACAAGAGCTACTACGACGTGGCGCGCACACTGGGCGCTTCCGGGTGGTTCCTGGTGCTGCGGGTGGCGATTCCGGCGGCGCTGCCCCAGGTGTTTGTCGGACTGTTCATGGGCTTGGGCGCGTCGTTTTCTGTGCTGGTGACGGCGGAGATGATGGGGGTGAAGTCGGGGCTGGGCTGGTACCTGACGTGGGCGCAGGGCTGGGCTTCGTACGTGAATATGTATGCGGCGCTGATTGTGATGGCGTTGTTGTTCTCCAGTGTGATCACGCTGTTGTTCGTGGCGCGGGACCGGGTGTTGTCGTGGCAGAAGGGGACGGTGAAATGGTGAGTGTGGTTGAGCGGTTGAAAGCATCGAGACCCCACGGCAGCCTGGAGAAGGCCTCCCTCTCCCGCGAGCGGGAGAAGGGAGTTAACGCGGCGGCAGGCGATACGCCCGGAGTTCTAACGGGCGCACGTATCGATATCCACAAAGTCAGCCATTGGTTCGGCACCGGCAGCGACCAGCTGCAAGTCCTCGACAACGTCGACCTCAACGTCGCCCCCGGCGAATTCGTCGCCCTGCTCGGCCCCAGCGGCTGCGGCAAATCCACGCTGCTGCGCCTGGTCGCCGGCCTCGACCAACCCTCCTCCGGCGACATCCTGCAGGACGGCACGCCCATCACCGAGCCCGACCCCTCACGCATCGTCGTGTTCCAGGACCCCACGCTGTACCCCTGGCGCCGCGTCTGGGACAACGTCGCACTTGGCCTGCAGGCGCGCGGCATCCTGGCGCAGGAGCGCCATCGCGTCGATGACGCGCTGCGCCGCGTCGGGCTGGAGACCTTCGCCCGCGCCTTCCCGCACCAGCTCTCCGGCGGCATGGCGCAGCGCGTGGCGCTGGCGCGCGCGCTGGTCAACGATCCGCGCCTGCTGGTACTGGACGAACCGCTGGGCAAGCTGGATTCGCTGACACGGCTGGCAATGCAGAGCGACCTGGTCGAACTGTGGCAACGCTCGCGCTTCTCGGCGCTGCTGGTCACGCATGATGTGGAAGAGGCGCTGTTCCTGGCCCAGCGCGTGATCATCTTCAGCCAGCGCCCGGCGCGCATCACCGCCGAGATCAAGGTCGACCTGCCCTATCCGCGCCATCGCGGCGACCCGCGGCTGACCGGGCTGCGGCACGAAGCGCTGCGTCACCTGGGACTGGACGCGAGCTGGTAATGCCCCAACGTTCCACCCCGCGGGCCGCATCATGAGCGGCCCGCCTCCGCAAGCATGGCTGAACGCGCTGCTTGTGCTGATCGAGAAGTTTCAGCTTGGATTGCTGTCGCTGTGGCACGCATTGGGCCTGACCGGCGACAGCCACGGCCAGCCGGCGTGGCCGTGGGCGCAGCGCGTGGCCGGCGAAACGCTGTTGATCGACCTGGGCCTCGCACGCCATGTCGGCCTGAGCGTATGTGCCATGGCCTTCGCCGTGCTGGCCGTGGCCATTGCGCTGGCCTGGCACCGCCGGCGTGGCGTGCTGCTGGCCGCTGCCGCCCTCGCGCTGATGGTGGCGCCGTGGCCCAAGGCATCGCTGCTGCTTGGCCCGGCAGTGCCCACCAGCTTCCACGCCAGTCCGACCCGCTTCTCCGTCGATGCCATCGCCCTCGGCGGGCGCGTCTACACGCAACACTGCGTCGGCTGCCACGGCGCCGACGGACGCGGCGAGGGGCCGCTGGCCGCGAGCCTGTCACAGTGGCCGCCGACGCTGGCCAGCCCACTGCTGGCGCGTCGCGCCGACGGCGAGCTGTTCTGGCATGTGCTCGCCGGGATGCGTGACCGCTACGGCCAGTTCACCATGCCCGCGTTCAGCGGCAAGCTGGGCGAGCGCGAGACCTGGGCCGTGATCGACTACATGAAGGCACTGTCGGCCGGCAGCGATGCCGATGGCAACTGGCCGGTTCCGTTGCGGCTGCCGGAGATGGCGATCCGCTGCGGCACCGAGGCGCCGCTGGCGCTGTCGCAATGGCGCGGCGACCAGCGCGTGCGGCTGGTGGCGGTCGATGGCACGGCCTCACTGCCATACGAGGATCCGCGCTTCCTGACCGTGCTGGTCACGCCGGACGGTCGGCCACCCGCAGAGGTAGCGCGCTTTCGCGCCGGCTGCACGGCCACGTCGCCGCTTGCGTGGCAGGCGGTGGCATCGATCGCCGGGGCATCCCCCTCCCGGCTGGCGGGAACCCAGTTGCTGGCCGACCGCGCCGGGTGGCTGCGTGCGCGTGGTGCACCGGGCCGGCAATGGTCCGATGCGGACCTTGTATGCGTGTCGGGCCCGGAGGCCAACACACCGCGCAATGTTGCGCCGGCCCCGGATGGCCTGACCGCGCTGCTGCTGCGCATGGATGCCGAGCCGGTGCGCTTCGTCAAAGGCGGCTTCATTCACTGAGCGTGGCCATCGCCTTCCCCGGATTGTTCGCTGCCAGCGAATTCTGACTTTCCACCCATTGCCGTGATCTCCCCCCGCTCGTGACAGTACCCTGCACATCGAGACAAAGCCAACGTGGGTCGGTGACATGGTGCAGATGAGGACGGCCGTGGCAAGCGCAGCTTGCCGGCCTGCGGCGTGAGGCCCGTCGGGGGCGCCCGGGCGCTGCAAGGGATCGCGCTGATGGTGGGGGCGGTAGCTTGCTTCGCCGCACTGGACACGCTGACCAAGATCGCCGGCGCCGCGGTGCCGGTCGTGATGGCACTGTGGCTGCGCTACCTGGTGCAGGCCGCGCTGACCGGCGCGGTGTTGCTGCCGGCGCGCGGCCGGGCCCTGCTGCGCACGCGCCGGCCGCTGCTGCAAGGGGTGCGGGCGGTGGCCATGGTGCTGTCCAGCGGCTGCGCGTTCTTCAGCCTGCAGGTGCTACCCGTGGGCGAGTTCACCGCCGTGGTCAGCCTGACACCGCTGGTGATGGCGCTGGCCGCCGCGGCCACGCTGGGCGAACGCGTGTCGGCCATGCGCTGGCTGTGCCTGCTGACCGGATTTGCCGGCGCGCTGGTGGTGATCCGGCCGGACGCAGGCCTGCAGCCGGCGATGCTGCTGCCGCTCGGCGCGGTGCTGTGCAATGCCGTCTACCAGTTGCTCACCAGCGTACTGACCCGCGCCGACGGCGCCGGCACCACGCACTTTTATACCGGCTGCGTGGCCACGGTACTGCTGTCGGTGGCGCTGCCGTTCGGCTGGACCTCGCAGCTCACGGTGTGGCACTGGTGCCTGCTCGCGGGCATGGCGCTCGCCGGCAGCGCCGGTCACATGCTCCTGGTGCTGGCCTATGCGCGCGCGCCGGTCAGTCTGCTGACACCCTATCTCTACCTGCAGATTGCCTTTGCGATGGTCGGCGGCTGGCTGGCGTTTGCCTACCTGCCAGATACATGGTCGGTGCTCGGCGTGGCACTGATTGCCGCCAGCGGCGTGGGTGGCACGGTGGCGGCAGCGCGCGAACGTGCGCTGCCGGCGCGGCCAGTCGGCGCGACCTAGCCGCTCAGCCGTGCCGCAGCTGCGCCTGCGCGGCCATGCGCACCGCGGCGTTGGCCGCGCCATAGCCGAGGTAGCCAGTGCGCTGCACGAGTTCGAAGAAGAAGCGTTCGTGGAACGGCTCGGTATAGGCATGCAGGAATTCGCCCTGCGCGTCCCGGTCATAGAGCACGCCCAGGCGTTGCAGGCGCCCTAGCAGCGCATCGTCGAGCGCCAGCCGAGCGGCGACGTCATCGTAGTAGTTGTCCGGCACATGCAGCATCGCGGCGCGGCGGCGGTCGATCGCTTCCAGCGTCGGTTCGATACGGTCGGAGCGGAAGGCGATGTGATGCACGCCCGAACCTGCGTAAGCGGCCACGAAGCGCCCGGTGGCAGTGCGGCCGCTCTCGGACACATTGAGCGGGATGCGCACCTTCTGGCCGGGGCTGACCATGGCGCGGCTCTTCACCAGGCCATACGGATCGGCGATCTCGTGCACGGCTTGGGGCTGCATGCCGAACACCGCGCGGTAGAACAGCACGAAGCTGTTGAGCCGGTTCGCCGGCAGCGCCTGCGCGAGATGGTCGATGGCGGACAGCCCGGCGCCGTGGTGGACGGCTTCTGCCGGCGGGTCGAGCAGGAAGTCGCTCTCGTAGATGCTGCGGTCGGCATCGCGGTCGTCGATCAAATGGAACAGCATGCCGTCGGGCGAGCGCAGCGCCGGGATCACCCGTTCATCGGGCCCGACCGGCTCGCGCCATTCCTTGCACAGCAGCGCACGGGCGCGCGCGATGGCGCGGCGGGCGTCGTCCACCTTCAGGCCAATGGCGCATACCGACGGCCCGTGCAGCTGGAAATGCTCGGCGGCGGCACTGTCCTGTTCAGCATTCAGGATCAGGTTGATGCCGCCCTGGCGGTACAGGTCGACCGCCTTGGAGCGATGGCGGCCGGCGTGGGCAAACCCCAGCGATTCCAGCCGTTGCGCAAGCTCGCGGCCGGCCACGTAGTCGACGGCGAACTCGATGAAATCCACGCCGCCGAACACCGGCGGCTCGGGCAGCGGCGCCCCGCCGGCCTCGGACTCCAGCCAGATCAGCGAGCGCAGCCCGTCTTGCGCGGTCTGCCGCGCCGGCGCCGCGCGGAAGTCGTCGTTGAACACCTCCAGCGACAGCGGCCCGGTATAGCCTGCCTGCAGCACGGCGCGGGCGAAATCGGTCACCGGCAGGTCGCCCTGGCCGGGGAAGTTGCGGTAATGGCGGCTCCATGACAGCACGTCCATCGACAGGCGCGGCGCGTCGGCCAGCTGGACAAAGAAGATCTTGTCCGCCGGCACGGCGTCGAGGCCCTGCAGAGAATCGCCCAGCGACAACGTATGGAAGCTGTCGAGCACCAGCCCGAGCGCTGGGTGGTCGGCGCGCTGCACGATGTCCCACGCCTGCCGCCAGCGGCGCGTGTGGCGGCCCCAGGCAAGCGCTTCGTAACCCACGCGCAGGCCGCGCCGGGCGGCGGCCTCGGCCATGCGTCGCAGGTCCGCGGCGGCACGCGCCGGGTCGTCGATGGCCGCGTCCTGCACAGTGCTGCAGACCAGCACCATCTCCGCGCCAAGCTGCTCCATCACATCGAATTTGCGTTCGGCGCGCGCCATATTGCGTGCGAACACGTCGCCGGGCATGGCCTCGAAGTCGCGCAGCGGCTGGTAGAGCAGGATCTGCAGGCCGAGGTCGGCCGCCATGCGCCGCACTTCGGCGGGCGAGCCGTCGAAGTGCAGCAGGTCGTTCTCGAAGATCTCCACACCGTCGAAGCCAGCGGCCGCGGCGGCTTCGAGCTTTTCCGGCAGCGTGCCGGAAAGGGAGACGGTGGCGATCGATTTCGGGAGGGGCCTGCGGACTGCGGTCATGGCGATAGCGAGGTGACGGTGTTGCCCCAAAGGTTATGAGCCAGCCAGCCCGTCAACAACCACAATTCGCGCGCAGGCGTGCGACAATCGCTCCATTGCGATCATCACTCGCGCGAAACTCGGGTTAACCATGGAAAAGGAACCGCTGAACCGGCGCGACTGGATCGCCGGGCTGGAAAAAGGCCTGGCCATCCTGGAGGCCTTCGACAACGACCATCCGCGCCTCACGCCCACGCAGGCGGCGCAGCTGACGGGGCTCACGCGCACCGCCGCGCGCCGCTACCTGCTGACGCTGGAGCACCTCGGCTACACCACCAGCGACGGCACGCTGTTCAGCCTGACGCCGCGCGTGCTCAAGGTGGGCTGGTCGTATTTCGATTCGGCGCGGCTGCCGCGCACGGTGCAGCCGTTCCTGCAGCAGATCACTGCGCAACTCGGCGAGGCGGCCTACCTGAGCGTGCTCGATGGCTGGGAGTTGGTGTTTATCGCCCGCACCGGCACCAGCCGCGTGATGAGCACCGGCTTCGTGCTGGGGGCGCGGGTGCCGGCGCCGCTGGGCTCGGCGGGGGTGATGATGCTGGCCTCGCGCCCCGAGGAGCAGGTGCGCGAATGGCTGGAAAGCTGCGTGCTGGCGCCCTACACGCCTTACACCATCCTGCAGCACGAGCGCCTGCTCGAAGAGATCCGCAAGGCCGGCGCGCAGGGCTATGCGATGCTCGAGCAGCAGTTGCAGACCGGCGTGCGCGGCATCGCGGTCCCGCTGCGCGACCGCCACGGCAAGGTGATTGCCGCGCTCTCGGTCAATATGCCGATCGGCGACGAGACGCCACAGCAGGCGCTGGACCGGGTGCTGCAGGTGTTGCAGGACACCGCATTGCTGATCATGCGGGTGCTTTAGTCCAGGCTCGTCGCCAGCGCGTGCGGCCCTTGCGACAACTGCGTCTTGAGGAACTCGAGGCACACGCGCATCCGGACTGACGCCGACGCCCGCGCGCTGGTCACGGCCCAGATATCGGCCGGCTGCCGCCAGTCCGGCAGCACGCGCACCAGTTCGCCGGCGCGCACGCTGGCGGCCATGTCCCAGACCGAGGCCATGATGATGCCAAAGCCTTCCAGTGCCCACTGGTGGGTCACATCGCTGTGGTTCGAAGCCATCGGCCCGGTCACTTTCACCGTCTCCCACCCGTCCGGCCCTTGCAGCCGCCACACGCCAAAGGCCTGGTCGCGTTCGCGCAGCAACAGGCAGTCGTGCCGGGGCAACTCGGTCGGGTGCTCCGGCGTGCCGCGCCGCGCCAGGTAGGCGGGCGCGGCGCAAAGCACGCGGCTGCCCGTGGCGATCCTGCTGGCGATCAGGTGCGGTTCCTCGACCTCGCCCACGCGGATGTCCAGGTCGAAGCTCTCGCCGATCAGGTCGACGCGGCGGTCGAGCAGTTCCAGCCAGGCCTCCAGCCCCGGATGCTGCTGCCGCAGCAGCGATAGCACCGGCGCCACATGCCGACGCCCAAGCCGCACGCTGGTGGCGATGCGCAGCAGCCCGCGCGGCTCGCCACCGGTGGCACCCACGGCCTCGAGCATGCCGTCGACGTCTTCCAGGATTTTCTGCGCCCAGGCAAAGGCGCTTTCGCCCTCGGCGGTCACGCTGACGCGGCGCGTGGTGCGATGGAACAGCCTGGCACCGAGCATGGCTTCGAGCATGGCGATGCGCTTGCTCACATGGGCCGGCGAGATGCCGGTCTCGTTGGCGGCAGCGATAAAGCTGGCGCGCCGCGCTACCGTGCAGAACAGCCGCAGGTCCCGCAGGAACGGGTCATTGTTCGCCGTCAGCGCATTCTGAGTTTCCATGGCGGTCGATGATTGGATGAAGGGACTAACGATAGGCTATCGGCGATGGCCGCGCCAGCGCCGCGGCCGATTCAAGGAGACATGATGAAGACAGTACTGGTGCTCAACGGGCCCAACCTCAACCTGCTCGGCACCCGCGAGCCAGCAGTCTATGGCAGTGAAACGCTGGCCGATGTGGAGCGCATCTGCCAGGAAGCCGCGCAGCGGCTAGGGCTGGAGGCGCAATGCCGGCAGACCAACCATGAAGGCCAGCTGATCGACTGGATCCACGAAGCGGGGCGGCTGTGCGCGCAAGGGGAAATGATCGGCGTGGTGCTGAATGCGGGAGCGCTGACGCATACGTCGGTTGCGCTGCATGATGCGATCAAGGGCGCGGCGGTGCCGGTGGTGGAGTACCACATCTCCAATATCCACGCACGCGAGGCGTTCCGGCACCATTCATGGATTTCGCCGGTGGCGCGGGCGGTGATGGCGGGGCTGGGGGTGAAGGGGTATGGGTTGGCGGTCGAGGCGCTGGTGCAGGTGACGGCTGTCGCTTCTGCATAAGCCCACCCGTTTGCGCATACATGCCAGAGGGAAAGGTTTGCGCATTGCGATACGCTGACAAATCCTGCAAGCGGGCCCCCTCTCCCGCAGGCGCTTGCCTTTACCCACATCTCGATAGGAAAGGTTGTAAACCGGATTGGACGGTGTTAACTTCGGGTGAAGTTGACAATCAGTGGTGGCAATTTTGCCTGATACGGAAGATCTGGAAGACTGGGCCAGCGACGAATTCGGTGGCGCTCAGTTGGGCGATGCACGTCGCACGCAGCGCCTTGTGGCATTGGCGCGCGGACTGGCGCAAAAAGCCCATGTTTCGTTCCCGCAGGCCTTGAGTGGTGCCCAACTCAAGGCGGCATATCGCTTCTTTGATAATGAGGCGGTCGACCCGGACGGAATACTGGCGAGCCACGTCGTTCAAACCGTGGGTCGCATGCAGCAGGTGCCTGTCGTCCTGACGGTGCAGGACACCACGGAATTCAATCTGGCAAATTTGCCCGCGACTGAGGGACTTGGTCACGGCACGGGCGGCAATTTGCACGGATTCATGTTGCACAGCGTGCTGGCGGTGACGCCTGAGGGCCTGCCACTGGGCGTGTTGAGCATGAAGACGTGGGTGCGTGCGCCGCAAGCATCGGGCAAGGCCAGGCAGCGCCGGGCGCTGTCCATTCGCGAGAAGGAAAGCGTGAAGTGGCTGGAGGGGCTGGAATGCCTTGAGCCGCTCAAGATGCAGTGTCCGGACACGCACCTTGTTGCCGTCAGCGATCGCGAGGGCGATGTGTATGACGTGTTTCTGGCGCCGCGCCCAGCGGGGGTGGACTGGTTGGTGCGGGCCGCCTGGAATCGGGGCGTGGACCACCCAGAGAAGTATCTGTGGGAGACGGTTGCCGCGGCTCCTGTACTTGGGGAGACCGTACTGCACGTGCCCAGGTCCGGCGCCAGGCAGGCACGTAGTGCCCGACTGGCTTTGCGCTGTGTGCCGGTCCAACTGCGAGCGCCGCGCAGCCGCGGTGCAGAGGGGCTACCGAGTCTCGAAGTGTTTGCCATTCACGCGCTGGAAATCGAGCCGCCCGAAGGCGTTGAGCCGCTCGAATGGATGTTGCTCAGTTCGATGCCCACCCAAACGCTGGAAGATGTGCTCGAACGGCTGAGCTGGTACGCCCGGCGCTGGACCATTGAATCCTGGCATCGTGTCCTGAAAAGTGGCTGCCAGATCGAGGCCCGGCAGTTCGGGACGCTGGAGCGGTTCCTGCGGGCCACGGCGCTGTTCGCCGTGATCGGCTGGCGCATTATGTACGCGACCATGCTGGGCCGGCTCGAAGCCGATATCCCTTGCTCGGTGCTACTGCAATCGCTCGAATGGCGGGCTTTGTACTGCCGCACGCACGGCACCACCAAGCCACCGGAGCAGGCGCCCAAACTCAGCGAAGCTGTCCTTTGGATCGCCAAGCTCGGTGGCTACCTGGGTCGCAAAAACGACGATCCCCCGGGAGCCACCGTCCTGTGGCGCGGCTTCCTCGCCCTGCACGAAATCACCGAAATGTATCGGATCTTCCAGAAAAACGAGTAAGCCGCCGGAAGTTGTGGGTAAAGGCAAGCGCAGGCGGGAGAGGGGCGCAAACAAGCGGCGCATTGGGCGAAAGCGCCAGATTGCCCGCAGCCCGGCCCGATCAAAACTTATGCCGCACCCCCGCCATCACCCCGATGCGCGACGCATTGCCATAAGTATTCCCACTGTTAGCAAACGTCGGCGAACTGTTCAACGCAATCCACTGCCCCTGCAGGTGGGTGTAGTCCACCTCCACATACACATCGGTGCGCTTGCTGAAGTTGTAGTCGAGCATGCCTGCCGTGGTCAGCCGCTTGCCCCCCTGCCCTGCATGGCGCAGCCAGTCGTACTGCAGCGTGCCGATAAACACCAGCGCGTCGGTGATGTTGAACCGGGTTCCCACATAGCCGACGTTGTTGCGATAGTCCGCCACATCCAGCCGGTTGTTGGTATAGCCGAGGTAGTACTGCGCCCGCGCCGCCTTCCACGTGCCACCCAGGCCCCACACCGTCTGCTTGCTGGCCTGCGCCGCCGGCACCGCACCGAAGAAGGCCGTGGTCACGTTCTGCGTCTGCTGGTACACGGCGCCGATCTCCAGCGGCCCCGACGTGTAGGCCAGCGAGCCGGCAGCGGCCGAGCCGCTCTTGATGCTGCCCGGCACCTCCCCGAAGGTGTAGGCCGCCGCCACCTGCAAGCCGTTGAAGTTCTTGATGTACTTGACGGTGTTGTCATAGCGCAGCCCGGTGTAGTTGCCGCCCTGGTAGCCGACGATGGAGTTGTTGGCAAAGGCCATGGCCTCGTAGGACGACAGCAGCTCGTGCGCCAGCGTGTACTGGCGGCCGATCGCGAGCTTGCCGTAATCGCCGTCGAGCCCGATCACGGCGGTGCGCCCGAACAGCCGCCCGCCCTGCTGGCTGGTGCCGGTGTCGGGCGAGAAGCCCGATTCCAGGATGAACCACGCCTTGTTGCCGCCACCGATATCCTCGGTGCCGCGCATTCCCCAGCGGCTGCCGGTCAGCACGCCATCGGTCATCTGCGTGCGGCCGTGGCCGGCCGCGTCTTCATGGGTGCTGTAGCGGATGGTGGTATCCAGCAGCCCGTAGAGCGTGACGCCACCGGAAGTCTGGGCGAGCGCGGGCAGGCCGCCCGCGCCCAGCGCGAGCAGCGCTATCAGTCGTTTTTGCATCGGAGCTTTGTCTCTGGGTCTGGTTGTTGTGATGCAATGAAAGGCGTCAGGCGACGTCCGGCACCTTGCGCGGGGCGAGGAAGAACAGCCACGTGAGCGCGATGAAGTAGGCGCAGGGGATCATCGTGAACAGCACCGCATAGTTGTTGTGCGTCGCGGTGAGCACGTAGCCGACCAGCTGCGTCATGAACATGCCGCCGATGGCGCCGATCATCCCGCCGAAGCCGAACACCGAGCTGACCACATGCTTGGGCGTGTAGTCCATCACCATGCTCCAGATATTGGCGGTCCAGGCCTGGTGCGCGCCGATGGCAACCGAGATCGCGGCCACGGCCATCCACAGGCTGCTGGCGCCGGCGGCCATCACCACCGAGATGATGCATGCCGCGAAGACCAGCATCGACAGCAGGCGCGCACGCACCGCCGGCATGCCCCGGCTGATCAGCCACGACGACAGCGCGCCGCCGCCCACGCTGCCCACATCGGCCGCCAGGTAGATCACGATCAGCGGAATGCCCATCTGCGTGACGCTGATGCCGAGCTGGTACTGCTGGTTCAGGAACGGCGGCAGCCAGTACAGGTAGAACCAGAACACCGGCGCGGTGATGGCGTAGGCCATGGCGAAGGCCCAGGTGCCGCGCATGCGCAGGATCTGGGAGTAGCGGATGCGGTGCGGCGGCGGTTCGACGTCGCGCGTGACATGGGCCAGTTCGGCAGCGCTGACGGTCGGGTGCTGCTCCGGGTTGTGATAGCGGGCATACCAGAACGCCAGCCACACCGCGCCCAGCAAGGCGATGACGATAAAGGCCGCCTGCCAGCCCCAGGCCTGCAGGATCAGCGGCAGCATGATCGGCGTGAGCATGGCGCCGACATTGGTGCCGGCATTGAAGATCCCGGTGGCGATAGCGCGCTCGCTCGCCGGGAACCAGATGCGCGTGGTCTTGACGCAGGCGGGATAGTTGGCCGCCTCGGACAAGCCGAGGAAGAAGCGGCAGATCATGAAGCCGACCGCGGAGGCCGCGAACGCGTGCGCGCCGCAGGCGATGCTCCACAACAGCACCGCCAGCGCAAAGGCCCGCTTGACGCCGACCATGTCGATAAACCGCCCCTGCAGCGCAAAGCCGATGGCGTAGCCCACCTGGAACCAGAAGTTGATATTGGCGTAGTCCTGCGCGGTCCACGCCATGGCCTTGGCCAGCACCGGCTGCAGCACGCCAAGCGCGGCACGGTCGATATAGTTCAGCGTGGTCGCGAAGAACACCAGCGCCAGCATGCCCCAGCGCACCTTGCCGAAGGCAAAGGCGGCGCGGACCTTGTCGCCGATCGAGTTGCCGGGTGCCGCAGCGGCCGGCAGCTCCTTGTGAGTCGTGGTCATCTTGTCTGTCTCCACCGTTGGATTGGAAATGCTTGCCGGCGTGCCTTTATGGGACGGCATCCGCTCGGCTGTCGGCCAGGGCATGCGCCCTGCCCTCAATACCGGATCTGCGCAACCGTGCGCAGCGCTTCAGGTGTGGCCGTGCCGTAGCCAAAGAACTCCAGGTAGGCCGGGATCATCTCGAACAGCATGTCGGTGCCCACCTGGACCTTGCACCCGCGGGCCAGCGCGGCTTCGAGGAAAGGCGTGTATTCGTGCTTCATCACGACCTCGCCGACCATGGCACCGGGGGCAATGCGCGTGACGTCGAACGGCAGCGGGTCGCCCGCATGCATGCCCAGCGGGGTCGCGTTGACCACCACGTCGAAGCCTTGCGGATCGTCCGAGCCGGTGGTCACGCGCAGCGCCGGGTAATGCTCGGCCAGGCGGCGGGCCAGTGCACGCGCGGCGCCCTCGCGGGCATCGAACAGCGCCAGCTCGGCCACGCCGGCTTGCGCCAGCGACGCGGCGATCGCGCTGCCCACGCCGCCGCTGCCCGACACAATGGCGCGCGCGCCTTCCAGCTTGCAGCCCTTGCGCGCGATGCCGCGCACAAAGCCGGCGCCGTCGAACTGGTCGCCGACCAGCGTGCCGTCGTCGCGCCGCAGCACGGCGTTGCAGGCACCGGCGATGCGGGCGGCCGGCGTGAGCTCGTCCACCAGCTCCAGCGTGGCGACCTTGTGCGGCATGGTCACGAGCGCGCCGCGGATATTGGTCAGGCGGAACAGGGAACGGAACACGTCGGCGTAGTCGTCGGGCTTGACGCCCATCGGCACTACCACCGCGTCGATGCCCTGCTGCGCGAACCAGGGGTTGTAGATCATGGGCGCCTTGAACGACTCCGTGGGATAGCCAAGGTGTGGGATGAGCGTGGTCTTGCCGTTGATCATGGTGTTTGTGAGTTCGGGGCACGGGCCTTGGGGCCAGGCCGGGGCGTGTTTCGTTGACCGGAGATTAGTGGTCGTCCACGCCTCCGCCAAGCGTCCCTTACGCCATATTGCGCGATCAGTGAACGTACATGCGCGATCAAGGCGCGCAGTTCGGGTTTCTACGAGGTGCCCCCCCGCGCCGTCCGGACTCGGCCCGGCGGTGGTGCGTTGCTATGATCCGATCGTCGCCGCAATGGCCCGGCACTGCCCCCTCGCCACCCCCACAGGAGCAACGACAATGAGCGCCGCAGACGTCTCTTCCCCGCGCGCCGACGAATCCCAGGCCTGGGACAACCCGCTCGGGATCCAGGGCTACGAGTTCATCGAATTTGCCTCGCCCGACCCGGCCGCGCTGGGCCGCACCCTTGAACGCTTCGGCTTCGCCGCCATTGCCCGCCACCGCCACAAGGCCGTGAAGCTGTACCGGCAGGGCGAGATGAATTTCATCGTCGATGCCGAGCCGGATTCGTTCGCGACGCGCTATGCCAGCGAGTACGGCCTGTCGATCTGCGCCATCGGCATCCGCGTGCACGACGCCGCAGCCGCCTTTGCCCGCGCACTGGAAGCCGGCGCCTGGCCGTTCGAGGGCGGCACGGTGGGACCGATGGAGCTCAATATCCCCGCGATCCAGGGCATCGGCCAGTCGGTCCTCTATTTCATCGACCGCTGGCGCGGCAAGGAAGGCCGGCCGGGCGACGTGGGCGATATCTCGATCTACGACGTCGATTTCCGCCCGCTGGCGCAGGCCACCGATGCGCCCGATGCGGGACTCATGCGCGTCGACCACCTGACCCAGGCGGTCGAGCCCGGCCATCTGGAGGAATGGCTGGAGTTCTACCGCAAGGTGCTGGGCTTCCGCGAGATCGTGGTCGCCAGCGAGGCCCACGCGCTGGTGTCGCCGTGCGGGCGCATCCGGATTCCGCTGTACGAGAAAGGCACGCCGCGCCATGACCAGATGCGTCATTACCTGTCGGACCAGCATGGCGAAGGCATCCAGCACATTGCGCTGGCCAGCACCGACATACTCGCCAGCGCCGCGGCACTGGCGGGCAACGGCGTGCGGTTCGTGCAGCCGCCGGCGGCCTACTACGATTCCGTCGACACGCGCCTGCCCGGTCATGGCCTCGACCTGGCCGCACTGCAGCGCTACGGCATCCTCGCCGACGGCGCCGTGCGCGCAGATGGCACGCTGGACCGCTTCCAGCAGGCGTTCGTGAAGCGCGAGGCGGGCGAGTTCTTTTTCGAGATCGTCCAGCGCGACGGCCATCATGGCTTTGGCGAGGGCAACCTGCCGGTGCTGGAAGCGCTGTCGGGGCGCTGACAAGGGACGCTGACACGGACCTGATAACCAAAGAGCATTTTGTTCGTTCGCCGCCGCGCGCGCGGCACATAACATCCTGGCTTGCCCGTCACCGACCGCAAGCCAACATGCACCGCAGAGACTTCCTCGCCACCACTGCCCTTCTCTCCATCGGACTGCCGCTGTCCGCCGAAGCCTTTGCGCAAGCCGCCGCTGAATCGCCCGTTCGCGGCGGCGTGCTGAACGTGGCGGTCTCGCCCGAGCCGACACTGCTGACCTCGGCCTTCATCACCACCATGAACATCGGCCAGGTCTCCAGCAAGGTGCTGGAAGGGCTGGTCAGCTACGACCTGAACCTGCAACCCGTGCCGGCGCTGGCGACCTCATGGAACACTACGCCGGACGGCCTGACCACGACCTTCCACCTGCGCAAGGGCGTGCGCTGGCATGACGGCAAGGACTTCACCGCGGCGGACGTCAAATACACGCTGCTGGAAGTCTGGAAGAAGCTGCACCCGTTCGGCCGCGCCGCGTTTGCCAACGTGACCGCGGTCGATACGCCCGATCCGCATACCGTTGTGATCCGGCTGTCGTCACCGGCGCCCTACCTGCTCAACTACATCAACACCTACGGCGCACAGGTCCTGCCGCGGCACGTCTACGAAGGCAAGGACGTGCTCAGCAACCCCGCGAACAACGCGCCCATCGGCACCGGGCCGTTCGTGTTCAGGGAGTGGGTCAAGGGCAGCCATGTGCGGCTGGAGCGCAATCCCAACTACTGGCAGAAGGACCAGCCCTACCTGGATGGCGTGGTGTTCCGCTTCATCCCCGACGCCGCGGCACGCACGGTGGCGCTGGAGGCCGGCGAGATCGACGTGGCGCTGGGCTCCAGCATCCCGCTGTCCAACCTGAACCGCTTCCGCGACAAGCAGCGCTACGCGATCAACCTGGACGACGGCCGCTACCTGGCGACCATCTTCCTGACGCAGTTCAACGTGCGCAAGCCGTACTTCGGCGACAAGCGCGTCCGACAGGCGCTGGCGTATGCGATCGACCGCAACGCGCTGCTGAAGGTGGTGTTCCTTGGCTACGGCAAGCCGGCCACCGGGCCGGTGCCGTCGTCGGTGGTCAACTACTACTCGCCCGATACGCGCCAGTACCCGTACGACCTGAAGAAGGCCGCCGCGCTGCTGGACGAAGCGGGACTGAAGCCGGGCAAGGACGGCAAGCGCCTGAAGATCACGCTCGACTACGACGGCGGCGGCGGCGTCAACGCGAGCCGGCCGGCGGAGTTCATCAAGCAGTCGCTGGCGCGCGTGGGCGTGGAGGTGGAACTGCGCGCGGGCGATACCGCCACCTACCTGCGCCGCGTCTTCACCGAGCAGGACTACGACCTGATGATTTCCAGCCTGCACCGGCTGCCCGATCCCACGCTGGGCGTGCAGCGGCTGTTCTGGACCAAGAACATCATCAAGGGCGCGCCGTGGACCAACGGCTCGGGCTACTCCAACCCGCAGCTGGACCAGATCATGGAAGCCGCGGGCCGGGAAGCCGACGTGGCCAAACGCAAGGCGCTGATCAAGTCCTGGCAGCAGTTCGTGCAGGAGGACGTGCCGGTGCTGGACCTGGTCGAGCAGACCTGGGTAACGGTGTCGACCGCGCGCTTCCGCAAGCGCACCGCGCAGGGCGACGGGCTCTTTGCCTCGTACGCGGATGCCTGGCTGCAGCCGCGGGCCTGAGGCCATGCGCGCGTCGTTCCTCCGCTTCCTGCGCCAGCGGCTGCTGCAGGTGGTGCCGGTCGTGCTCGGCATCGCCCTGCTCAACTTCCTGATCCTGCAGCTCGCCCCCGGCGATGTGGTGGATGTGCTGGCGGGCGAGGCCGGGGCGGCCACCCCGGAGTACATGGCGCACCTGCGCGCCAGCTTCGGCCTGGACCAGCCGCTGTGGCTGCAACTGCTGCACTACCTGGGCAATGTGCTGACGCTGGACCTTGGCTATTCGTTCCGGCAGAACATGCCGGTGTTCGAGCTGATCGTGAAGCGGTTGCCGGCCACGCTGCTGTTGATGCTGCTGGCGATGGGGATTGCGCTGGGGCTGGGCGTGGTGCTGGGCGTGATCAGCGCGGTGCGGGTACAGCGCTGGCCGGATCGGGTGATCTCGCTGGCGGCGCTGGTGGCCTACGCGATGCCCACGTTCTGGCTGGGGCTGATGGCGGTGGTGCTGTTCTCCGCGCGCCTCGGCTGGCTGCCGTCCGGCGGCATGACCGATGTGGGCGCCGGGCACACGGGGCTGGCGCTGGTGCTCGATGTCGCTCGCCATGCGGTGCTGCCCGCCTGCACGCTGGCCACCTTCTACCTGGCGGTCTATACGCGGCTGGTGCGCACGGCGATGCTGGAGCTGGATGGCGCCGACTTCGTGCGCACCGCGCGCGCCAAGGGCGCCGGCGAAATCCGCGTGACGCTCGCGCATGCGCTGCGCAACGCGCTGCTGCCGCTGGTGACGATGGCGGGCTACCAGGTGGCGTCGCTGCTCAGCGGCGCGGTGCTGGTGGAGTCGGTGTTCAGCTGGCCCGGCCTCGGGCGGCTGGCGTTCGAGTCCGTGCTGGCGCGCGACTTCAACCTGCTGCTGGGCATCCTGTTGCTGAGCTCGTTGCTGGTGACCTGCGTCAATATCCTCGTGGACTTGCTCTATGCGCTGCTCGATCCGCGCGTCGCGGTCGGGCAGGCGGGAGGGCGGGCATGAGCACACTGACGCTGCCCGCACTGGCGCGCCTGCGTGCCGGATGGCAGCGCGGCCGCGCGCTGGCGCAAGGCCTGCTGCGCAATCCGCCTGCGCTGGCCGGTGCGATCCTGCTGCTCGCCGTGATCGTAGCCGCCGCGCTCGGACCCGTGCTGTTCCCGGGCGATCCCTGGGAGATGGCCGGCCCGCCAATGCTGTGGCCGGGCGACGACCCCGCCCATCCGCTCGGTACTGACTTCATGGGCCGCGACCTCGCCACCGGCCTGGCGGCCGGCGCGCGCGTGTCGCTGCTGATCGGGCTGGTCAGCACGGCACTGTCCGCCACGCTGGGCATTGCGGTGGGCGCGATCGGCGGCTACTTCCGCGGCCGCATCGACACCACGCTGATGCGGCTGACCGAGCTGTTCCAGACCGTGCCCAAGTTCGTGCTGGCGGTGGTGCTGGTGGCGATCTTCAAGCCGTCGGTGACCACGGTGGTGATGGCGATCGGCGTGGTCTCGTGGCCCGCCACCGCGCGCCTGGTGCGCGCCGAGTTCCTGACGCTGCGCGAGCGCGAGTTCGTGCTGGCCGCCGAGACCATCGGCATGGGCCATGTGCGCCTGATCCTGACGCAGATCCTGCCCAACGCGCTGCCGCCGGTCATCGCCATGTCGACGCTGACGGTCGCCACCGCGATCCAGACCGAGGCCTCGCTGTCGTTCCTCGGCCTGGGCGATCCCAATGTGATGAGCTGGGGCACGATCATCGGCAGCGGCCGTGAGCAAGTGGTCGATGCCTGGTACATCTGCGGCCTGCCCGGGCTGGCGATCGTGGTGACGGTGCTGGCCTTCAACCTGCTGGGCGAAGGCCTGAACGACGCGCTCAACCCGCATCTCCGGCAACGATAGGGAATACAGGATGCCATTGCTCGATCTTCGACAGCTGCGCACCGCGTTCGACACGCGCGCCGGCACCGTCACCGCAGTAGACGGCGTATCGCTGTCGCTGGACCGCGGCGAAACGCTGGCGCTGGTCGGCGAAAGCGGCAGCGGCAAGTCCGTCACCGCCTGCTCGCTGCTGGGCCTGCTGCCGCGCCGCGGCGCGCGCGTGACCGGCGGCCAGGCGTGGTTCGACGGCACCGACCTGCTGGCGCTCGACCACAAGGCCATGCGCGCGATCCGCGGCAACCGCATCGCGATGATCTTCCAGGAGCCGATGTCGGCGCTGAACCCGGTGATGCGCATCGGCGACCAGATCGCCGAGGCCATCCGCCTGCACCGCAAGGTGAGCCACGCGCAGGCCTGGGCGCGCGTGCTGGCGCTGCTCGAACAGGTGCGCATGCCCTCGCCCGCCGCGCGTGCGCGCGACTATCCGCACCAGATGTCGGGCGGCATGCGCCAGCGCGCCATGATCGCGCTGGCGCTGGCGTGCGAGCCCGACCTGCTGATCGCCGACGAACCCACCACCGCACTGGACGTCACCACGCAGGCGCAGATCCTGGCGCTGCTCAGGCGCCTGCAGAACGAGACCGGCATGGCAATGCTGCTGATCACGCATGACCTTGGCGTGGTGGCGGAGACCGCCGACCGGGCGGCCGTGATGTACGCGGGGCGCATTGTCGAACAGGGGCCGGTGGACGCGCTGCTGGCCGCTCCCGCCCATCCCTATACGGCCGGCCTGCTGGCGTCGCTGGCCATCGAGACGTTGCCGCCGGGCGCGCGCCTGCCGGAGATTCCCGGCACGGTGCCACCGCTGTCGGCGATGCCGCCCGGCTGTGCCTTCGCGCCGCGCTGCGCGGTTGCGCAAGCGGGCTGCAGCCGGCAGGTGCCGGCACTGCAGGCCAGCGGAACGCGGCAGGTCGCCTGCCACGCGCCGCTGGCGCAGCCTGAACGCCCCGCGCAAGCGGCATGGGAGATCGCCGCATGAGTACGCCGCTGCTGGCGCTGCACGACGTCAGCCGCCACTATCGCACCCAGGCCGGCACCGTACGCGCGCTCGACGGCGTATCGCTGGCCGTGCAGCGCGGCGAGACCCTTGGGCTGGTCGGCGAGAGCGGCTGCGGCAAGTCCACCGTGGCGCGCATCGCCATGCGCCTGACGGCGCCGGATGCGGGGCGCGTGGTGCTCGATGGCGAGGACATCACCCACCGCCGCGGACATGCGCTGCATCCCGTGCGAGCGCGGCTGCAGATGGTGTTCCAGGATCCGGCCGCCTCGCTGAATCCGCGCGTAGTCATCGGCCGCGCGCTGGAAGAGCCGCTGGTCGTGCATCGCCGTGGCAATGCCACCGAGCGCCGCGAACGCGTGGCGTGGGCAATGTCGCGCGTCGGCCTGCGGCCAGAGTTCGCTGCGCGCTTGCCGCACGAGCTGTCCGGCGGCCAGCGGCAGCGCGTGGCGATTGCACGCGCGCTGATGCTGCAGCCGGACCTGATCGTCTGCGACGAAGCGGTGTCGGCGCTGGACGTATCGATCCGCGCGCAGGTGCTGAACCTGTTGCTGGAGTTGCGCCAGGCGTTCGGCATGGCCTACCTGTTCATCTCGCATGACCTGTCCGTGGTGCGACATATGTCGGACCGCATCGCGGTGATGTATCTGGGGCAGGTGGTAGAGATCGGCGAGCGTGACGCCGTGTGGAACGCGCCTGCCCATCCCTACACCCGCGCGCTCATCGCCGCGGCGCCGTCGGCCGATCCGGCCGCTCGCGCCAGGCCGCGCGCGCTGCTGGAGGGCGACCTGCCGAGTCCGCTCGACCCGCCCACGGGGTGCCGCTTCCATACGCGTTGCCCGTATGCCGCGCCGCGTTGCCGCGAGGCCGCGCCCGAACTGCGCGAAGGCAGCCCTGGGCACTGGGTCGCCTGCCATTTTTCCTGAAGGCCTGACGGCCCTGCGCTTCCTCTCTCCGCCTGCGGCCTGAGCCGCGGCGGCCCTGCCTCCCGACTTCCCGCCTTGGCCGGCGCCGGTACACACCGGCCAGCGCTGCGCTGTCTCGCCCTCGTTCCCGCCGCAATTTGTCGAAAGCCGCGGAGGCGTTAGCGACTTATACGCCACCCTGTAGACAGTTTTGTCTCGATTTTTTGTCTAATTCATTCCGTAAACCAAAACTTTCTATTGACCTCGGCCAGTCTTGCGCCTACATTCCTCCCAACAAACAATTTTTCGGAACGTTTAGTTCCACTTTATAACACCCTCATCAGGAGACAACGCCATGCGCGACCTCGATACCACCTCGAATCCCGCCGTTTCCGGTGGCTCGGCCGCCGCGAAGGAGAGCCAGGTTCCGGCTGGCCCGCAGACCATGACCCCGTCCGAAGCCTTCGTCGAAACGATGGCCGCCAACGGCGTGACCGACATGTTCGGCATCATGGGCTCGGCCTTCATGGATGCGATGGACATCTTCGCGCCGGCCGGCATCCGCCTGATCCCGGTGGTGCACGAGCAGGGCGCCGGCCATATGGCCGACGGTTACGCCCGCGTGTCGGGCCGCCACGGCGTGGTGATCGGCCAGAACGGCCCGGGCATCTCCAACTGCGTGACCTCGATCGCCGCCGCCTACTGGGCCCACAGCCCGGTGGTGATCGTCACGCCCGAGGCCGGCACCATGGGCATCGGCCTGGGCGGCTTCCAGGAGGCCAACCAGCTGCCGATGTTCCAGGAGTTCACCAAGTACCAGGGCCACGTCACCAACCCGGCGCGCATGGCCGAGTACACCGCGCGCTGCTTCGACCGCGCCATGTCGGAAATGGGCCCGACGCAGCTGAACATTCCGCGCGACCACTTCTACGGCAAGATCACCGCCGAGATCCCGCAACCGCGCCGCCTCGACCGCGGCCCCGGCGGCGATGACAGCCTGAATGAAGCCGCCGAGCTGCTGGCCAACGCCAGGTTCCCGGTGATCATCTCGGGCGGCGGCGTGGTGATGGCCGATGCGATCGAGGAATGCAAGGCACTGGCCGAGCGCCTGGGCGCGCCGGTCGTCAACAGCTACCTGCACAACGACTCGTTCCCCGCCAGCCACCCGCTGTGGTGCGGCCCGCTGGGCTACCAGGGCTCGAAGGCAGCGATGAAGCTGATCTCGCGCGCCGACGTGGTGATCGCGCTGGGCTCGCGCCTGGGGCCGTTCGGCACGCTGCCGCAGCACGGCATGGACTACTGGCCCAAGACCGCCAAGATCGTCCAGATCGACGCCGACCACAAGATGCTGGGCCTGGTGAAGAAGATCTCGGTGGGCATCTGTGGCGACGCCAAGGCCGCCGCGGTCGCGCTGACCCAGCGCCTGGCCGGCCGCACGCTGGCCTGCGACGCCACCCGCGACGCCCGCGCCACCGACATCGCCAACGAGAAGGCCGCGTGGGAGAAGGAGCTGGACGACTGGACGCATGAGCGCGACGCGTACAGCCTGGACATGATCGAAGAGCAGAAGAACGAACGCACGCCCACCGGCGGCCACTACCTGCATCCGCGCCAGGTGCTGCGCGAGCTGGAAAAGGCCATGCCGGAAGACGTGATGGTGTCGACCGACATCGGCAACATCAACTCGGTGGCCAACAGCTACCTGCGCTTCGAGAAACCGCGCAGCTTCTTTGCGGCGATGAGCTGGGGCAACTGCGGCTACGCCTTCCCGACCATCATCGGCGCCAAGGTCGCGGCACCGCACCGCCCGGCCGTGTCGTACGCCGGTGACGGCGCCTGGGGCATGAGCCTGATGGAAACCATGACCTGCGTGCGCCATAACATCCCGGTGACCGCGGTGGTGTTCCACAACCGCCAGTGGGGCGCGGAGAAGAAGAACCAGGTGGACTTCTACAATCGCCGCTTTGTGGCGGGCGAGCTGGACAACCAGAGCTTTGCCGACATCGCCAAGGCGATGGGTGCGGAAGGCATCGTGGTCGATCGGCTGGAAGACGTGGGCCCGGCGCTGAAGCGTGCGATCGATCTGCAGATGAATCATGGCAAGACCACGATCATCGAGATCATGTGCACGCGTGAGCTGGGGGATCCGTTCCGCCGCGATGCATTGGCTAAGCCGGTGCGTTACCTGGACAAGTACAAGGACTACGTCTGATCAGGCTGTTGCATCTCGCTAGCTGACTGTGTGCCCCCTCTCCCGCTTGCGGGAGAGGGGAGCAAACCACCGGCATAGCAAGGGCTTCGGCCCTTTCTTCATTTCTGAGAGAAAACCATGAAACCCATCCTCCGCATCATCGACCGCGCCCGCGCCGCCCCCCGCCGCATCGTGCTGTGCGAGGCCGAAGACCCGCGCATCCTGCAAGCCGCGCAACGCGCCACGCAGGAAGGCATCGCCCACATCGTGCTGGTCGGCAACGCCCGCCAGATCAACGCCGCCGCGGCCATCCACGGCATCGCGCTGGACGGCATGACGCTGGTCGATCCCGCCACCTCCGCGCTGACGCCTTCCTTCGCGCAGCAGCTCTATGCATTGCGGCAGAAGAAGGGCATGACGCTCGACGAAGCCAAACGCGCGGTGCTCGACCCGCTGTGCTTCGCCAACCTGATGGTGCGCCTCGGCCACGCCGATGGCTCGGTGGCAGGCGCCGACCACACCACCGCCGACGTGGTGCGAAACGCGATCCAGCTGATCGGGCTGGCCCCGGGTTTCCGGCTGGTGTCGAGCTTTTTCCTGATGATGCTGTGCGAGCCCTTCCATACGCTCAAGGGCGGGCTGATCTTCTCTGATTGCGGGCTGGTGGTGGACCCTGACGCGGACGCGCTGGGCGATATCGCCATGGCCGCCGCCGACAGCGCCCGCGCGCTGCTGATGGACGAGCCACGCGTGGCGATGCTGTCGTTCTCGACCAGCGGCAGCGCCCACCACGCCGCCGTGGACAAGGTGGTGGCCGCGACCGAGCGCGTGCGCGCGCAGCGCCCCGGCCTCGCCATCGACGGCGACGTGCAGCTCGATGCCGCCATCGTCGCCGAGATCGCCGCGCGCAAGGTCGCGCATTCGCAGGTCAACGGCCGCGCCAATGTGTTGGTGTTCCCCAACCTCGAAGCCGGCAATATCGGCTACAAGCTGGCCGAGCGCGTCGGCGGCGCCAAGGCCATCGGCCCGATGCTGCAGGGCCTGAACAAGCCGGCCAACGACCTGTCGCGCGGCTGCAGCGCCGACGATGTGTTCCATGTCATCGCCGTCACCGTGGTCCAGGCGCAAGCCACCGCGGAACAGGCCAGCAAGGGCGAGCAGGCGGCCGCATGAAAGCAGAATTGTTGTTGCCGCTGCTGGGCCTGCAGGCCCTGCTCGGCGCCGGCACCTATTTCCAGACGGTGACCGGCTTTGGCCTGGGCATGATCGTGATGGGCGCCACCAGCGGGCTGGGCCTGGCGCCGGTGGCGACCGTGGCCGCGGTGGTGAGCCTGGTCACGCTGGCCAACAGCGCCTGCGCGCTGCCCGGCAAGTTCCAGCATATCGACTGGCGCGCCGTGGGCGCCGCCGCCATCGGCATCCTGCCGTCGGTGCTGGTCGGCGTGCTGGTGCTGGAGTACCTGAGTTCCAGCGCCGCCACGCTGCTGCAACTGCTGCTCGGCGCGGTGATCCTGTACGGCGGCCTGAGCGCCGCGTTCAAGCCCGACCCGCTGCCGCGCCGCTCGGGCGACGGCAGCTTCTTCATGAGCGGGGTCTTCGGCGGGCTGCTGAGCGGCATGTTCGGCGTGTCCGGGCCGCCGCTGATCTTCCAGTTCTACCGGCAGCCGATGAAGCCGGTAGAAATCCGCTGCGCGCTGATCCTGGTCTTTACCGTGACTTCCACCGTGCGCACGCTGTTCTCGGCGTGGCAGGGGCAACTGGATGCCACGATCTGGCTGCAGGCCGCGGTCGGGGTGCCGGTGGTGGTGATCGCCACGCTGCTGGGGCGGCGTTTTCCGCCGCCGTTTTCGCCGACCACGACGCGGCGGGTGGCGTTCGGGGTGTTGATCGGGATCGGGGTCAGCCTGATGTTGCCGGCGATTTCGGGCTGGGTGCGGTAAGGGCGCCGGGGTGCGCCCTTAATCCGCCACGCCCTGCAACGCCTCCTCAGGCGACCGTCCCCGCCGGCCGCGCCAGCGGTGCGGCTTCTTCCTGGTCCCCGCCGCCGCCGGCCTGCCCCAGATCCATGCCGGTGGTCTCTGGCAGCAGCACCGCGGCGACCACGACCATCGCGTAGCCGACTCCCGCCACGATGGCGATCGCGATCGGCAACGAGGTGTGCCCCGTGCTCAGCCACCCCACCGACAGCGGGAACAGCGAGCCGATCACCCGCCCGGCGTTATACGACACGCCATACCCCGTCGCCCGTATATCGTTGGGATAAGACTCGGAGATGGTCGCGCCGATGCCCGCGAACACGCCCTGCATCAGGATGCCGAGCGGAAAGCCAAGGAACAGCATCGACGTATTCGACACCGGGATCACCATATAGACCAGCGCTGCCAGGAACGCCCCGGCCGCGAAGGCGATGTAGGTCAGGCGCCGGCCCCAGCGGTCGGTAGCGTAGGCGCCCGCCACGTAGCCGATCAATGAGCCGATGATGGTAACCGCCAGGTAAGAGCTGGTACCGAACACCGACAGGCCGCGCTCGGTCTTGAGGAAGGTAGGCAACCACGTGGCGATGGCGTAATACGCACCCAGCATCCCGCCGGAGAGCAGGCTGCACAGCAAGGTCTTGGACAGCAGCGGCCCGCGGAACAGCCGGCCGAGGCCCGCCAGTGCCGTCCCCTGCCTGCCCGCGGCCCGGGTCTTCAGGAAGATTTCCGGCTCTTCCAGGTTGCGGCGCAGGTAGACCACCACCAGCGCCGGCAGGATGCCGAGGAAGAAGCAGACTCGCCACGCCGTCTCGGCCGGCAGCACGCTGAAGGCGATCGCATACACGATGGCCGCCGCACCCCAGCCGAAGGAGTAGCTGCTGGCGGTAAAGCCCGAGTATTTGCCGCGATGGGCCGGGTTGCGGATCATCTCCGTCACCAGCACCATGCACAGCGACGACTCGCCGCCGAATCCCAGGCCCTGGATCATGCGGAACAGCATCAGCTGCTCCGGTGACTGCGCCAGTCCGCACAGGAAGCAGGCCCCCGCGAACACCACGATGGTCCAGCGCAGCACCCGCACGCGCCCGTAGCGGTCGGCCAGGATGCCGGCGCCGATCGCACCCACCAGCGACGACACCAGCGTCCAGGTGACGATGGCGCCCGCCGTCGACTTGCTCATGCCCCACTGCCCCAGCAGCGTGGAGATGAGGAATGAATAGATCATGAAGTCGAAGACATCGACCGCATGCCCCAGGAACGCGCCATAAAAGCCCTTGCGCTCCATGCGCGACAAATCACGGAACCAGTCGAACATGATCCCTCCCTGTGGTGTGTGTGGTGTGGTGGCTCAGTTGTTGTAGTCCGCCGGCAAGACAGACGGCCGCGGCGGGGGCCGGAACGCGTAGCCCGCGTCTTCCAGCAGGCTGGCAAAACGCAGGGCGGTGAGATCCTGGTAGCGGCCGGCAACGATCTGCACGCCGACCGGGAGGCCGCTAGTGCCGGGGCCGATCGGCGCGACCGCCGAAGGCAGCCCGCACAGCCCGGAATGGCCAGCCCAGAACAATTGCGTGGTCATCGGCTGCGCGCAGCCGTTGACGGTGACGGTGCGTTGCCAGGGCTCGCCCTCCTCGTTCAGCGCGAAGGCGGTGGTGGCCGCGGCGGGGCACAGCAGCACGTCATAGGCCGAGAAGAAGCGACGCCAGGCCGCGGCAAAGCGCTCGCGGGCGGCTTGCAGGCGCAGCCAGTCGCGGTGGCTCAGCGTCGCGCCGGTGTACTGGAGGGTGGCATAGGAATGGTCGTCCGCGGCGGCGGCGGCGCTGTGGGCCAGCGCATCGGCATAAGCGGCTTCGTCCATGTGCACCGCGGTGGTGGCCCGCAGCAGGGTCACGTAGACGTACCACAGTTCGGCGGCGTCGAAGTCCGGCCGCACGTGCAAGTCCACGCGGGCGCCCTGCCCGGCCAGCCAGTGGCCGAGCTGTTCGATCTGCGCGGCGACCTCGCCGTCGGCTTCGGCCTGCGGATGGGTGGGCAGCACGGCGACGCGGAAGTCAGCCAGCCGGCGGTGCGGGCAAACTGGCAGGTCGAAGCGGTACGCAAGCGCATCGTCGCCGTCGGGGCCGGCGATGGCGCGCAGCACCGGTTCGAGGTCGCGCGCGCTGCGTGCAAGCGGGCCGGCTACGTTGATGTCCTGTTCGCCGAAGCGGGCCGGACCGGTGCCGTGGCCGGCCAGCGGCACCAGTCCATGGCTGGGCTTGAGCGCGAAGATGCCGCAGTAATGGGCCGGATTGCGCAGCGAGGAGCCGATATCGGATCCGACATCGAAATACGACAGGCCGGCACACACCGCCGCCGCGCTGCCGCCGGACGAGCCGCCCGGCGTGCGCGACGGATCGTGCGGATTGCGGGTGGTGCCGTAGATGGCGTTGTAGCTCTGCCAGTCGCGCAGGCCAAGCGGGACGTTGGTCTTGCCGAGCAGCACGGCGCCGGCCTCGCGCAGGCGCTGCACCACTACGGCGTCGCGCTGGGCCGCGCGGGCGTGCAAGGCCGGATTGCCGCAAGTGGTCGGCCAGCCGGCGACGTCAAACGATTCCTTGACCGAGAACGGCACACCATCGAGCACGCCGCGCGACTGCCCCGCCCTGCGGCGCCGGTCGCTTTCCAGCGCGGCGGCGCGGGTGGCACCAAAGTCCGACAGCACCAGCGCATTGATGACGCCGTGCCAGTCGCGCCAGGCCGCCTCGCAGGCGTCCACCAGTTCCACCGAAGAGACCTGGCCGGCAGCGAGCTGCTGTGCCACCTCCCATAGCGGCGGAAAACCGCCGGCACTCCGGTCAGGCAGGTTCACGTTGATTCCTTGTCGTTATCCGCGCCAGCAATGGGACGCGGTGGGGGCGTATAGGACAGGCTTCGGGAAGTGCTGCGCTTGCGTTGGTATACTATATTCACTCTCGCGCAGAGAGCAAGACGAATATGGGCGCGCGTGCCGGCGCGCTGGACAGCGCAGCGGTGGAGTGGACAGCTGGGGAGAGCCGTCGGCGGGCAGGCCGCGCGCCGGGAGGCAGCGGCGGCGCGGCGGCGCCGCCGTGTCAATCAGGCTGGATCAGCAATGGCCACGGTTCGGCGTGCGGCCGCCAAGGGCCACGAGGAAGCGGCCGATATCGCGCAGGCGTAGCGGCAGCAGCGGCGTCGCATGGCGGACGGCATCGCGCGCGGCAAAGTGGCGCAACAGTTGCTGGCCGACGGATTGCGAGAGATAGCATTGCTCGGGCGACTGCATGGTAAATCCCTATTGATCTGGAATGCCTACAGTATACCTAAGTTGGTGCAATGCGTCATGACGGCGCATGCAATGCCCAATTGCCGGGCATGCAACGAAAGGGGAAGAGAACCAGGAAAGTACCGACGCGCGCGGTAACGCGGCTGGACATCCGGCACGGCGTACGCCGCACCAAATGGAGAGAGGCCTACTGCAAGAACGTCGGACGGGAGCGGCCAGCGATCAGTTTGCCCGCAAGCCGGGCACGACGCCCTCAGGCCGCCTCTGCCCTGCCCTGCCCGTCCACCGGCAAGTCTGCTGCCTTGGCCGCACTGTAGACATGGCGCGCGGCCAGCAGCGCGGCAAGGTCGGCGTCTCCCGCGATCACGGCCTGCAGGATCTGGGCGTGCTCGTCCCAGTTCTGGCGCGCGCGCACCACGTTGGCCGGTCCGAACAGCACCGCGGTGCGCTCGCGCAGCGAACGCATCATTTCCTGCAGCACGCTGTTGGCCGCGATGGTGCCGAGCACTTCATGGAAGCGGGTATTGAGGGCAAGCAGCTCATCCGCGCGGCCCTGCGCGGCGGCATCCATGCCCTGGCGCAGCACGGTTTCCAGTTCCGCCACCAGCGCCGGGTCGCGGCGCTGCGCGGCGAGCTTGGCGTTCAAGCCTTCCAGCGTGGCGCGCACCTCTACCATCTCGCGCGCGATCACCGGCGACAGGCTGGCCACCGTCGCGCCGCGGCGCGGCTCGATTACCACCAGGCCTTCGCTGGCCAGCGCGCGCAGCGCTTCGCGCACCGGGATGCGCGACACGCCCAGTTCGGCCGACAGCTTGTTTTCCACCAGCCGTTCGCCTGGCGCGTACTTCCCGTTCAGGATGCCTTCGCGCAGCTTGTCGGTGACAAGGGCGAACAGCGGCGAGTGGCTGGCACCGAGGCTCAGCGGCTCGGCGGGCGCGGCAGGAGATGGAGTGAGGGACATGAGTCGGCAAAGGCGTAAGCGGAAAGGCTGGCGTTATTGTATACCAGCCGGTCCCTGTATACCGCCATGTCTTAACAATACTGGAAGGTGAAGCTGTCCGCATAGATGTGATCCGAACTTGCCCCGCGCCTGAGGAAAGCGGCACGGGCGTCACGGATCATGTCAGGCGAGCCGCACAGGTAGATGGCGTGCTCGCTGAGATCGCCGAGATCAGCCAGCGCCGCGTCGTGCACATAGCCGCGCCTGCCCTGCCAGTCGGCGCCGGCGCGGGACAGCACGGGAATGTACTGGAAGTCGTAAAGGCGTTCGCCCCATGTCGGGATATCGGTATGCAGATACAGGTCTTCCGGCTGGCGCATGCCCCAGTAGAGCGACACCGGCGGGCAGTCGGGATCGTCCATCAGCGATTCCAGTATCGCCTTGATCGGCGCCAGCCCGGTGCCGGTGGCCACCATCAGCAGCGGCCGGTAATCCTTGGCGCGGTAGAAGAAGGTGCCGAGCGGCAGCTCTATGTCAATCGCGTCGCCCGCCTTCATTTGCGGCAGGATGCCGTCGGTGAAGGCACCGCCCGGGATGCGCCGCACATGCAGGTCGACCCGTCCGTCGCGCGGCACCGAGGCCATCGAGAAGCTGCGCGCGCGCCCGTCGTCGCTCAGCAGCTTCAGGTACTGGCCGGGGCGATAGTCGAGCGCGCCAGCGTCCGGCACCTCCAGTTCGATATGCAAGACGTCAGCCGACAACGGCCGCACCGCCTGCACTAGCGCCCGATAACGCGCCGGCTCGGCGCACGCCTCGTCCTCGCGCGCCGTGCTGATGACGAGGTCGCCCAGCGGCTGCGCCTGGCAGGCCAGCGCATAGCCGGCAGCGGCCTCATCCGGCGCCAGGCCGAACGGTTCCTCGTCATACCGCACCTGCCCGTCAAGCAGCCGGATGCGGCAGGTGCCGCAGCCACCCAGCTGGCAGTCGTGCGGCAAGGCAATGCTGGCGCGCCCGGCAGCCTGCAGCAGGGTCTCGCCCCGTTCGACAAAAAAGACCTGCTGCGTTTCGGCGATCTGGATGCGGTATGACATGGAACCTCCGCGCGTGTTCGAAATGGTGGCGGGCGGCCGGCGCCCGCCTGGCTTACTTCTTGATGTCGGCCTGCACCAGCACCTTCAGGTCCTGCGGCGCCAGCAGCTCGGCCAGCGCCTGCAGCGCGGCCAGCCCGGCCTGCGTATCCTGCTCGCCGTTGCCGCCGGACAGGCCGATGCCGCCGATCACCTCGTCGTTGACCACGATCGGGAAGCCGCCCACGAACGCGGCGAACTTGCCCTCGAAGCTCCACTGGATGCCGAACGCCTCATTGCCCGGCAGCGCCGGCCCGTTGGGCGGCGTGGTGAACAGGTGTGTGGAGCGCTTGTGCCCCGCGGCCGTGAACGCCTTGTTCCATGCGATCTGCGGCCCGGTGATGCGGGCGCCGTCCATGCGCTCGAGCGCGAGCGGATAGCCGCCCTCGTCGACCACGCAGATCGATTCCAGCACGCCGATTTCCTCCGAGCGCCGGATCGCCGCGGCAACCATGTGGCGCGCTTCGCGCAGTTCCAGCTTGATGGCTTTTTTCATGTCTCTTGACTCCTTGTAACGGCCGGGCTCAGGCGCCCCGATAGACCGTCTTGACCTGCGTATAGAACTCCAGCCCGGTGCGGCCCGACTCGCGGAAGGTCGAGGTGCTTGAGCGCTTCACCCCGCCGAACGGCGCGTTGACCAGATTGCCGGTGGTGGTGCGGTTGACCTTGACCGTGCCCGCCTCGATGTCCGTGGCGAAGTGGTGGATGTAGCGCGGGTTGCTGGTGACGATGGCCGCGGCCAGCCCGTACTCGGTGTCGTTGGCCTTGGCGATGGCGTCGGCGTAGTCGGTGAAGCCCAGGATGGCGATCACCGGCCCGAAGATCTCCTCGCGCGCGATCCGCATCTGCTGGGTCACGTCGGTGAAAACGGTCGGCGCCACGTAGTAGCCCTTGTCAAAGTCGCCGCCGGCGAGGCGCGCGCCGCCGCACAGCAGCGTCGCTTCGGACTTGCCGATATCGATATAGCGCAGCACCGTTTCCAGCTGCTTGTGCGAGGCCAGCGGCCCGAGGTCCATCCCGGCCGTCATGCCGCTGCCGACCTTGAGCGTGGCGACCTTCGCCAGCAACCGCTCGGTGTACGCGGCCTTGACGGACTCGGCCACCAGCACGCGGCTGGTGCCGGTACACGCCTGCCCCGACAGCGAGAAGCCGCCCTTGATGGTCAGATCGACGGCGCGGTCGAGGTCGGCATCTTCCATCACGATCAGCGGATTCTTGCCGCCCAGCTCCATCTGCGTGCGCGTGGTCAGCGGCACGGCGCGGTGGATCTGCTCGCCGGCGCGCGACGAGCCGGTGAACGAGATCGCCCGCACAGCCGGCGCCTCGGTGATGGCCGGGCCGATCTCGGCCGCGCTGCCGGTGATGAAGTTCAGCACGCCCTTGGGCAGGCCGGCCTTGACCAGTGCCTCGGCCAGCCGGTAGCCCGACAGCGGCGCCTCGGACGACGGCTTGAACACCACCGTGTTGCCGGTCACCAGCGCCGGGGCGATCTTGCGCGCCGGGATTGACACCGGGAAATTCCACGGCGCGATCACCGTCACCACGCCCAGCGGCTCGCGCTGGCTGTAGACGAGCTGGTCGGGGTCGTCGTTCGGGTACACCTCGCCGGTGAAGGTCTGCCCTTCCACCGCGTAGAACCGCAGCGTCTGGGCCGAGCGCAGCACCTCGTCGCGAGCCAGTGCCAGCGCCTTGCCTTCCTCGCGGGTCAGCTCGGCGGCAATGCTGTCGGCATTGGCTTCAAGATGATCGGCGGCGCGGTTAAGGATGGCGGCGCGCTTGCCGACCGGAGTTTTCTTCCAGCCGGCGAACGCTGCCGCCGCGGCGGCGACGGCCGCCTGCGCGTCCACCGCGGAAGACGCCTGGAAGCGGCCCACGATATCGGCGGTATCGGCCGGGTTGACATTGTCGAAGGTACGGCCCGACTGGCAGGCCGTCCATTCGCCGTCGATATGGTTGAGGAATACGGTCATCGTCGATCCGGTTGCGCGGCGGCGCTCAGGCGGCCATGTCGAGTTCGGGCAGCGGCAGTTCTTTCTCGACGTAGTCGTGATAGAGCGCCGTCGTATACAGCAGCCGCATCTGCGCGCCGATCTCGCAGATCTTCAGGCAGCGCTGCTGCAGTTCCGGCGTGTTGGCGTGCTCGAGCACGATCTGGTAGCCGCGCTCGCCGTGGATCTCGTCCGAGACGATATGCAGGTCGAAGAATTCGACTTCCTCGTCGGTGAACTGGTACTTGTCGCGCAGCGTCGGGGTCTGCTTGCGGTAGATCGACGGCACCTGTGACTCCAGCCCGACTACCAGGCCGGCCACCGCGACGATGGGGTCTTCACGCATGGCCACGGCGTAGCACCAGCTCTGCAGGCCGCGCGTGGTGGGCGACATATTGTCCGGGTCGATCACGCGCTCGCGGGTGGTGCCGCAGGCTTCCGCAAAGCGGATCAGCAGGTCGGTATGGCGGTCGCCGCCGATCTCTTCCTCATACATATTGGCGAGCAGGAAATCCTTGGCTTCGGTATAGCGGTCCGGCGTGCGCGCGTAGATGTAGCCCAGGTAATCCGCGAACGGGCCGACGTAGTGATAGTGGTTCTCGGCCCAGCGTGCGAGATGGGCGCGGGTCAGCTTGCCGCTGGCCCAGGCCACGCTGAACGGCGCCTTGTTGGCGCTCTTGCCTTTGATGGCTTCTTCGAGGGCGGCACGGAATGCTTCGCGGTTCATCAGTTCGGCCATGGCGGAGGCTCCTGGTTGGCGATGGGGGGCAATCAAGTGGGTTGGATGCCGGGGTCTCTTCGTGAATCGATCGGCCCCTGCATTGTTGTATACTATATACAGTTAGTCAGCGACAACAAGGGCTTCGTTGACTAATCACGTAAGTGTTTACCCGGCGGCGGACCGGGCAATGCGACTCAGGCCGCGCGACGCTCCGCCGCGCCAGTGATCCGCGACCACGCGAAGCCCGCCAGCGCCACGTCCTCCAGCCCCACGCCGACTGACTTGTAGATCAGGATGTCGTCGTCCCGCTGGCGCGGCGACACCTTGCCCAGGACCACGTCGCCCAGTTCGACGATCTTCTCGTGCGGAAGGGCCTGCGGATCGGCCAGCACGATGTCGCCGGCCTCGCGCACGGACTGCGGGCGCCACTCGACCACCACGGCGGCGGCGCGGCGCAGCGCGGTGTCGTCCAGTTCACGCGTATGCGGCAGGCTGGAGCCGATGGCGGCAACGAAGGCGCCCGGCCGCAGCGACGCGCCCGCGAACAGCGGCGTTGTCGCGCGCGACGCCGTGACGACGATATCGGCCTCGGCCACGGCAGCATCGGGCTCTGTCAGCGCGACCGGGATGCCGCACAGGGCCGACAGCCGCTCCGGCATGCCTTCATCGGCGTGCGGATCAGACACCAGGATGCGCTCCAGCCCGAGCGTCGCGCTAAGCTGGCGCGCGTGTTGCACGCCCTGCATGCCGGCGCCGAACAGCGCCAGCGTGCGCGCACCGGGCCGAGCCAGCCGCTGCGCCGCAAGCGTGGTGCAGGCGGCCGTACGCAGGCGCGTGATGGCGCCGGCGTCGAACGAAGCTAGCGGGCGCCCGTCGTCGGCCGAGAAGATCAGGATGACAAAGGAGAACTGGCCGTTGATGGTCGTGTAGACCTTGGCGCCCGCCACGCCCTGCTGCGGGATCACCGCGCCCAGCGTGGACAGCTTGACGCCGCCCGCCTCGGTGCGGATGCGCTCCTGCATCGCGGCGTCGCCACGCCCGAAGCTGGAAAACGCTGCCTCCATGACCTGCCGGGCATCCTCCGGGCTGACGTGGGCATCGATCATCGCGTCTGTGATGTGCTGCATGGGGACTCCGCTGGTTGGGATGGGGACAGGGAAAGAGGGAGATCTCTGCGGGCCAGAGCCTCACGAAAAGGCAGTGCGGCCGAGCACACCGAGCGCCCCGGCAGCGCAAAGACCCAGCAGCAGCCGGCGCACCGCCCCGGGCGAAACGTGCCCGCGCAAGCGGTTCGACAGCGCGAAGCCGGCAAACAGGAATGGCGCAAGGGCCGCCGCCAGCACCAGTTGCGGCAAACCGAAGCGCCCCGCCATCGCCAGCATGGAGAGCGACAGCACTGCGCCGCCGGACAGGATGCAACCCATCGTGGCGCGCAGCGGCGCCGGCGCCATGTGCTGCATGACCAGCGCGAACGGGGGCGCACCGGCCGAAGTGATCGTTCCCATGAAGCCCGACAGGGTGCCGGCGATGGTCACATTGGGCGAGGTCGGCAGCAGGCGCCAGCCCAGCAGGCTCAGCGCCACGGCGGCAAGTATCGACACCGAGAACAGCACCCCCAGCGGACCCGGCGCCAGCCACGCCATGGTCAGCACTGCCGCCGCCCCGCCGAGCGCGCGCCCGATCAGGGCGAAGCCTGCGATGCGCCACGCGATCGCCTCCCGCTCACGCAGCGCGCCCATCAAGGAGAGACAGCAGCCCATCGCCAGCAGCGGTCCCGGCACGAGGTCGGGGAAGAAGATTGCCCCCAGCGGTGCCGAAAGCATCGCAAAGCCGATCCCGCCCACGCCTTGCAGGCAGGCGCCCACGAGGATGAGCGCACCCATCCATAGATAAGTGGTGACGGAGAGCCCGGCGGGAAGCAGGGAGAACAACGTGGCGGGCAAGGCAGAGGTCATGGCGGCAGGTCGAAATAGCGGCTTGGAAGGCGCGAATGAAGCGCGTCGGACGGACGGCCTCATAAGGGGCACGCCTCCTGCTTATATTGCTCGCACTTCGTGTGGAAGTCGCCGCAAAACGGTATACAGTCTACATGTCACAGCGGAGCCGAGCAAACGGTTTCATCCCGTCTGCGCACCACTTAAAGGACGTTCGCACCGTCGCAGGGCCAATATATGTGCGGCGTTCGGGCAACTTGCACCAGTCTGGTATAGGCGTAAGTCCGGATGAAAAACCTGTTGTCGCGAGTTCGCACTGGAATATAGTATACCGACACTGGGTTCCAGAACTGGTACGGAACCCAGGGCCCCACAACCCCTCCGCCCCCAGGGAGTCTTCATGTCACAACAAGTCGTGATCGGTGCCGCGCACTGGATCTATCTGTCAGGGGTAGCAGTCATCGTGTTGACGATGATCCTGCGCGCCAATGTTGTCGTCCCTTCCATCGTCGGCACCGCCCTGGTCGTGTTTGCGCTCACCGGCAGCCCGGTTTCGGCGCTGGGCGGAGTGTTTTCCGCGAGCCTGGTTGCCGCCAAGGAGCTGTTCAATATCTTCCTGGTGATCGCGTTCATGACGGCGCTGCTCAATGCGCTCAAGACGCTGCGCTCCGACATCCGCATGGTCGAGCCCTTCCGCGTGGTGATGAAGAACGGGCATTCGGCGTTCTTTATCTTGGCGGGCATCACCTACGTCATCTCCCTGTTCTTCTGGCCGACCCCGGCCGTGCCGCTGGTATCGGCGATCTTGCTGCCGGCCGCCATTGCGGCGGGGCTGCCGCCGCTGGCGGGTGCGATGGCGATCGCCATCGCCGGCCAGGGCATGGCGCTGTCGTCCGACTATGTGATCGGCGTAGCCCCCGGCATCAGTGCCAAGGCGGCCGGCGCAGCGGTGAGCGCCGCGGTGGTGGCCGATCGCGCGCTGGCGCTGTCGCTCATCACCGGCACTATTGCGCTGTGCCTGGCCTACCTGTCGATGCGCAAGCACATCGTGCCCGCCTGCGGCACCCTGCTCGACCGCTGGCAGGCGCGCGCCGGCGGCACCGCCGAGGCGCTGGAAGGCGGCGGCACCTTCGACAAGGCCGAGATCGCCAAGGGCACCGCCCACGCCGAGCCGCTGGCCACCGACAGCAATATCGAAGCAAGCCTGTCGATGGTGGCCCGGCGCCGGGTGAAGTGGTCGAAATGCTTCGCGATCGTGACGCCCGTCGCCTTCCTCGCCGTAGTCGCGGTCATGGTGCTGCCCAAGCTCGGCACTGGCGTGCAGGACCTCAAGGGCGGCGATGCGGCGGCGCTGGTCGGCGGCGTCGCGGCGGTGCTGATGATGCTGGCGACGCTGGCCGCCGAAGGCCCGCGCCGCATGCTCGACGTGTGCCCGGAGCACATCACCGACGGCTTCGTCTTCGCCTTCAAGGCGATGGGCTCGGTGCTGCCGATCGCCGGCTTCTTCTTCGTCGGCGCCGGCGAAACCGCCGCGCAGATCCTGGGCCTGCCGCCGGGCAAGGCGCCGAGCCTGCTGTTCGAACTGATCCAGGCCTACCAGCACATGATCCCGGACAACCACGTGCTGGTCGCCTTCGGCGTGCTGCTGGTCGGCATGATCACCGGCATCGACGGCTCGGGTTTCGCGGGCCTGCCGCTGACCGGCACGCTGGCCGGCGCCCTCGGCCCGGTGGTCGGCTTCGACCCGGCCACGCTGGCCGCGGTGGGCCAGATGGGCGCGGTCTGGACCGGCGGCGGCACGCTGGTGGCGTGGTCGTCGCTGATCGCGGTGGCCGGCTTCGCCCGGGTGCCGGTGCTGGAAGCGGTGCGCGCGCTGCTGATCCCGGTGCTGATCGGGCTGGCCTGCTCCACCGTGGCCGCCATGGTGTTGTGGTCGTAGGCGGCCGCAAGTGCCGCCAGGCCGGACAGATTTCCCCGACTTCTCTTGACGCCGGGTGGGCGCCCCACCCGGCAGGAACCGCACGATGCCGACAGTCACTTTCCACAAGCAGGGCCAGACCTTCGTCGACGAGGTCAAGCCCCAGACCAACCTGGTCGTCCGCGCCGGGATTCGCCAGTTTCCCTACCCCAACCTGCGTTACGAGTGCGGCATGGGCAAGTGCTCCAAGTGCGCCTGCCGCGTGATCGCCGGCGCCGAACACCTGCCGCCGCCCAACTGGAAGGAAAAGAAGCAGCTCGGCGACCGGCTCGAACAGGGTTACCGGCTGGCCTGCCAGCTCTGGATCGAGCACGACATCGAACTGGCGCAGGACGACCTGACCAGCGCGGCCCCGGCCACCGCCGGCACCCTGGCCACGGCCAGCGCGGACGCCTGACATGTTCGTCCTCCTCACCAGCCGCCCCGGCCAGTTCCGCACCGAGCCCACCGCGGGCATGACCGCGGTCGAAGCGTACGACTACGTCTTCTATGGCAAGCGCACCGCACGCTTTGTCATCGCCGAACTGGCCGCCGATACCAAGGTGCGGGTGCTGGAAGAAACGCCGCCCGGCATCGTCAACCTGGTGTCGACCAAGTTCCTGGACAAGTACGCCACGCTGGAGGCCGCCCGCGCCGCGCTACGCGAGCTGGCCAGCTTCGGCAGCATGGACATCGCCCTGGTGCCCACGCCGGTCGCCGTATGCGGGCGGTGCTGATCCCCCGGCCCTCACGTGGTCACGCAACAAATTCATCGCCATGATCCAGATCACCTTCCTCACCAACCACGGCAAGACGGTCAGCGCGCCGGTCAACAGCAACCTGCTGCGCGTGTCGCTGCGCGAGCAAGGTGGCATCCCCTTCAAGTGCGGCGGCGGTTTGTGCGGCACCTGCAAGTGCCGCATCGAAAAGGGCCACGAGCACACCGACGCGGTCAAGCCGAAGGAAAAGAAGCTACTGGCGGAGGCGGAGCTGGCCGCCGGGTTCCGGCTGGCCTGTCAGACTTTTATCAATGGCGACATCGCGGTGTCGTGGCAGCCGAAGGAGGCGGTGCGCGCGTGATTGTGGTGGTGAGCGGCTGCTGAGGGTGGCTGACGGCGGAGGCCCTCGCCAGGCGGCCGCGTCAGGCATGGGGCTTACGATGGCCCAAACACCAGAGCGGCTAGTACGAGCTTTCCGTCATGTACGCGTAACGCGTACATAGTGAAAAACCAGACAGAGCCGGCTACCTCACCGCCGCCGCGCCCCCACCAGCCCCGCCACCTCATCCAACATCGCCATATCCACCGGCTGCGACAAATCCAGCGCCAGCGTATGCCGGTAATACGGACTGAGATCCAGCCCCACCCCCAACCCCAGCACTTCGACGTCCCGCAGCGCCTCATGCCGCGCCACCACCGCCTTCAGGTGGTTGTCGAGGTAGCAGGCGTCATTGGCCTGCCCGGTCGCGGTATCCATCGGGCTGCCGTCCGATACCACCAGCAGGATGCGGCGCACCTTGCCGGTGGCATGCAGCCGCGCGCAGGCCCACTCGACCGCCTCCCCGTCCACCCCTTCGCGGAACAGGTCGGCCTTGAGCAGCGCACCGATATCGGTGCGCGCAAGCCGCCAGCTGCGCTGCGCATCCTTGACCACCATATGGCAGGTCTCGTTGAGCCGGCCCGGATGCGCCGGGCGCCCGCGCGCCAGCCAGTCGGCGCGGGCGCGGCCGCCGTTCCAGGCGTTGGTGGTGAAGCCCAGCACCTCGGTGGCGACGCCGGCCTGGTCGAGCGCGCGGGTGAGCATGTCGATCAGCAGGGTCAGCGGCTCGGCCTGCGCCTTCATCGAACCTGAGCAGTCGATCAGGAAGCCCACCACGCAATCCGCATGGGCCTTGTGTGCTTCACGGCGGAAGAGCCTGCGCTCGGCAGGCGAGCTGACCAGCTGCGCCAGGCGGCGGCCGTCGATGCGGCCGCTTTCCTCGCCGAAAGACCAGCCGTCCACGCGCGGTTGCGCCAGCGCCGCGCGCAGCCGGCGCGCGAGTCGTGCGATGTTGACGCCGGCGCGGGCGATGCGGGCGTCGAGCCGCGTGCGGTACTCGTCCAGCAGCGCGCGCCGTACCAGGGTGGCGGCGCGCACCTCGCGGTCGTAGCGCGTGGTGAAGGCGCGGTAGCCATCGGTGGCCTCGGCCAGTACGCGGCTGTGGCCGCTATCGGCGAGGGCGAAGTCTTCCGCGGGCGGTTCGTCGAAATCGAGCCACAGCGCAAACCCCGCGCGCGCGGCGGAAGCGGCGTTGTCGTCAGCCTCGCCGGCACGTGGCGCTTCGGTACGAACCATTTCCGCCACTGCGCGGGCGAGCGCCAGTGCATGTGCCGCATAGGCCGACTGGTCATGCCGACAAGCACGCAGCCCGACCAGCGATGTGCCCAGCACGGGCACGATGGCGGCGCGCGTGGCTTCGATCAGGTCTTCGGTCTCTTCCAGCACCGGCTCGCCGGTCAGTCGCGACCATGCGACCTGCGCCACAGTGTAAAGCAGGATGCCGAGATGCCCTTCAGTCAGACCGGAGCGATGGAACGCCCGCGACCACGCCATGAAGCGATGGCGCAGGTTGGCCGCCACGCCCGCCATGCCGCGCGGCAACCGCGTCTCACAACGCAGCTGTTCGAGCAGTTCGAACACCAGGCGCTCGACCGGATCGGCGGGGCAAAGCCGGCGATGCAGCGCGGCATCGGAATGCGCCTGGCGCAGCGCCGCGCCGTCAGCGGCGCCACGCAGGCACGTGGCGGTATCGGTTTCCGGATCGGTACGCAGGTGCGGCGCATGCTGCGGCACCGGCCGCATCGCGCGCCAAAGCTGCCCGTCGCGGAAATGCAGCGCGGCGTCGCCCGTCAGCGCGCGCACGGCGGCGCCGGACAGTTCATCCTGCCGCTGGCGCCGGCGCAGTTGCTGCGCGGCCGCGGCGGCGCTCATCGCGCGGACTCCGACTCGGCGGGCGCTGCGGCGGCTTCGCCGGGCAGGTGGCCGAAGCAGCGCTGGTAGTACTCCGCCACCACCGGCCGCTCGGCCTCGTCGCACTTGTTGAGGAAGGTCAGGCGGAACGCCAGCGCGGGATCGTGGAAGATCTGGCAGTTCTCGGCCCAGCTGATCACCGTGCGCGGCGACATCAGCGCCGACACGTCGCCCGCCGCAAACCCGCGGCGCGTCAGCCCCGCCAGCGCCACCATCGCATCGACCAGCGCGTGGCCGGCATCGTTGTCGAGCTCGGGCACGCGCGCCAGCACGATGCCGGCCTCCTCGTCATGCGGCAGGTAGTCCAGCGTGGCCACCACGTTCCAGCGGTCGATCTGCGCGTGGTTGAGCAATTGCGTGCCGTGGTAGAGGCCGTTGACGTTGCCGAGCCCCACCGTGTTGGAAGTGGCGAACAACCGGAAAGAAGGATGCGGCCGGATCACGCGGTTCTGGTCGAGCAGCGTGAACTTGCCGTCGCGCTCCAGGATGCGCTGGATCACGAACATCACATCGGGGCGGCCCGCATCGTACTCGTCGAAGATCAGCGCCACCGGCCGCTGCAGCGCCCACGGCACGATGCCCTCCTGGAACTCGGTCACCTGGCGCCCGTCGCGCACCACGATGGCATCCTTGCCGACCAGGTCGAGCCGGCTGATATGCCCGTCCAGGTTGACGCGCACGCAGGGCCAGTTCAGCCGCGCGGCCACCTGCTCGATATGGGTCGACTTGCCGCTGCCGTGCAGCCCCTGCACCATCACGCGCCGGTCGCGCATGAAGCCGGACAGGATCGCCAGCGTCACCTCGGGCTGGAAGCGGTAGGCCGGGTCGATCTCCGGCACGTGGTCGTCGCGCTGGCTGAAGGCCGGCACCATCAGGCCGGAATCGATGCCGAACACGCTGCGCACCGGAATCATCCGGTCCGGCTTGCCAAACTGGTCTTGCGTCACCTCTTGCTCCTCGTTGCTTGTCGCCATGCCTTGCGCAGCGCGACCAGCGGAGCAAACCGCGTGACGCCGTGCGCGCTATTCGTCCTCTTCCGCGCCGCCGTGCCAGGCGCTGGCACTGTCGGCCTCGATCGCCGCCAGCGCACCGGCTGCGCGCTGCAGTGCGGGCAGCAGCTGCAGCGCTTTGTCGCGCGCCACGCGCATCACAGGGGCCTGCAGCGCCAGTCCCAGGTTGGATTTGCCGCCGTCCGTGGCCGGCACCAGCACGCCGATGCAGACCAGCCCGGGCAGGAACTCCTCGTCGTCCATCGCGTAGCCGTCGCGCTTCACGCGCTCCAGTTCGGCTTCCAGCTGCGCGTGGTCGGTCAGCGTGTTCTGCGTGTAGCGCTCCAGCTCCACGTGCCCCAGCAGCCGCTGCCGCTGCGCCGGCGCCAGTTGCGCGAGGAACAGCTTGCCGGTGGCCGAGCAATGCGCCGGCACGCGCGAGCCCGGATGCAGGTAGAAGCGCAGCGGCGCCGCCGTCTCCACGCGATCCAGGTACAGCACTTCGCCGCCCGAGAACGCGGTCAGGTTGCAGCTCTCGCCGACCTCTTCCACCAGCCGCCGCAGCACCATGTGGCGCGCGCCGTGCGAGGTGCTGTTGAGCAACAGGTTCTCCGCCAGCCGGCGCAGCCGCAGGCCGGTGCCGTATTGCCTGCCGTCGCCGTTGCGCTGGATCAGGCCTGCGGCTTCCAACTGCTGCAGCATGCGGTGCAGCGTGGGCTTGGGCAGGCCGGTCTCTTCCACCAGCGCCTGCAGGTTGAAGGCCTGGTCCTTCTCGGCGATGACTTCGAGCAGGCCGAACAGCCGCAGTGCCGGCGTGTCTCCGTCAGGCTTGGCGTCACTTTTGGTGAGGCGCATATCGTTCATGCCTGGCTCCATCATAGGTAAGTTTCATTTTCAGAGTCAAATCATATCAATTATCGAAACTTCTGGTTGACCTTCCACGGCCGACGGCCTACATTCCAGCAAAAGAACTATTTTTTGGAACTTATGGTTCCGATTTTTAAGCGAACACCGGAGACGAGTCGACATGGACGGATAGCCGATCCCTCCCGGGATTGCGAACACTGAACCGACCACGGCCCCAGGCTGGCACAGGCTGGTAATTACTGCCCCGCCACCTATACAGAAGAGAAGCCGTGGCGCCTGCCCAAAACGCTGTACTGGCTGCAACGCAGTACCGGCAGCAAGCGCAGCACAGGAGACACAACATGATTCAACAACCCCAGTCCGGCAACGGGCTATCCCACGGCCTCAAGCAACGCCACATGACCATGATCGCCCTCGGCGGCGTGATCGGCGCGGGCCTGTTCGTCGGCAGCGGCGTCGTCATCAAGTCGGCCGGCCCGGCCGCGGTCCTTTCCTTCCTGATCACCGGCCTGCTCGTGGTGCTGGTGATGCGCATGCTGGGCGAGCTGGCCTGCGCCATGCCCGGCGGCGGCTCCTTCTACGAATACGCGCGCGAAGCCTGGCGCGACCGCCCGGCGGTGGGCAACCTCGCCGGCTTCCTGACCGGCTGGATGTACTGGTATTTCTGGGTCATCGTGGTGGCGCTCGAAGCCGTGGCCGGTGCCGACCTGGTGCGCTACTGGCTGCCCGACGTCCCCAACTGGATCATCAGTCTCGTCTTGCTGGTGATGCTGACGCTGACCAACCTGGTCTCGGTCAAATCCTTCGGCGAGTTCGAGTTCTGGTTCGCGTCGATCAAGGTGGCCGCGATCATGGTCTTCCTGTTCGTCGCGGGCGTCTATGTACTGGGCCTGGCCCCGGGCGCGCATGGCATGCAGGTGGCCAACCTGACCGCCAACGGCGGCTTCATGCCCCACGGCATCGTGCCGGTGCTGACCGGTGCGGTCGCGGCCACGGGTTTCTACTTCGGCGCCGAGATCGTCACCATCGCCGCCGCCGAAACCGCCGAGCCGCAGAAGGCCGTGGCCAAGGCCACCAACTCGGTGATCACGCGCGTGCTGGTGTTCTATGTCGGCTCGATCCTGCTGGTGGTGTGCCTGGTACCGTGGAATTCCACCGGCATCGCCACGCCGTATGTCAGCGCGCTGAACGTGATGGGCGTGCCGGCCGCCGCGCAGATCATGAACGCGATCGTGCTGACCGCGGTGCTGTCGGCGCTCAACTCTGGCCTGTATGCCTCGTCGCGCATGCTGTTCGCGCTGACACGCCGCGGTGACGCGCCCAAGTCGCTGGCCCGCGTGAGCCGCAACGGCGTACCGACGCGCGCCATCCTGATGGCCACGCTGTTCGGCTACGTTGCGGTGGTGATGTCCTATGTCTCGCCCGATACAGTGTTCGCCTTCCTGGTCAACTCGTACGGCACCGTCGCGATCTTCGTCTACATCCTGATCGCGATCTCCCAACTGCGCCTGCGCGCCCGCCTGGAACGCGAAGCCCCGGAGCGGCTGCGCGTGCGGATGTGGTGCTATCCGTATCTCACCTATGTGGCGATCCTGGGCATGCTTGGCATCGTGATCGCGATGGCATTCATTCCCGACCAGCGCACGCCGCTAGCCCTGGGCGTGGTCAGCCTGGCGATCCTGCTGGTGGCGTACGCGGCGCGGCAACTGTTTCGTCGTGGCGTGGATCCGGTAGTGCCGCTGGCAGAGATGCCCCGACCGGACCTGCACGAGTATTGATGTCTGACGCGGCGCGCCGGTGCAGTATGCTGGCGCGCTTCGCCGTGTCGCCTGCCGCCCCATGAGCCTCAAGTCCCCCACCACGATGTGGTTCCAGCTGTTCCAGCAGCACGCGCTGTCGGGCCTGAGCCTGCAGGGCAAGATCCGCCAGATGCTGGTCTCGGCCATCCTCGACGAGCAACTGCCGCAGGGCGAGCCGCTGCCCAGCAGCCGCGAGCTGTCGGCGCAACTGCGCGTGGCGCGCAATACGGTGGTGCTGGCCTACCAGCAGCTGGTCGATGAGGGCTACCTGGTGGCGCGTGAGCGCAGCGGCTACTTTGTCAACCCGGAGATCCTCGGCACGCGCGTAAGCGGCGTCGCCTCGCTGCGCGGCGAGCCGGTGCCCGCGCGTGCGGGCGAACCCGACTGGGAGCGGCGCTTCGTGTTCCGCCCCACGCAGCAGCGCAATATCGTCAAGCGCGCCAACTGGCGCGACTATCCCTACCCCTTCCTCTACGGCCAGTACGACCCCGTGCTGTTCCCCACCGCCGACTGGCGCGAATGCTGCCTGAAGGCGCTCAGCGTGCTCGACATCCACGACTGGGCGCAGGACATGATCCTGCGCGACGACGAATCGCTGGTGCAGCAGATCCGCACGCGCGTGCTGCCACGCCGCGGCGTGTGGGCCGGCGCCGACGAGATCGTGGTGACGGTGGGTGCGCAGCAGGCGCTGTACCTGCTGGCCGACCTGCTGGTCAGTCCCGACACGCCGCTCGGCATCGAAGACCCCGGCTATCCGGATGCGCGCAATATCTTCGGCTCGCATACCTCGCAGCTGGTGCCGCTGCCGGTCGACGGCGACGGCCTGGTGTTGTCCGACGCGCAGCGCGCTTGCGACTACGTCTACGTGACCCCCGGCCACCAGTGCCCCACCACGGTCACCATGCCGCTGGCGCGGCGCCAGGCGCTGCTGCGCCAGGCCGAGGACGCGGACTTCGTGCTGATCGAGGACGACTACGAAAGCGAGAGCCGCTTCGAGGGCGACCCTACCCCCACGCTCAAGAGCCTGGACCGCAGCAACCGCGTGATCTACGTCGGCAGCCTGTCCAAGAGCCTGGCGCCGGGGCTGCGCATCGGCTATATCGTCGGGCCAGCGGCGCTGATCGCCGAGTTGCGCGGCGCGCGCCGGCTGATGCTGAGGCACCCGTCGGCCTATATCCAGCGCGCGTTCTCGCTGTTCCTGTCGCTCGGACACTATGACGCGCACCTGCGCCGGCTGTCGGCGGCGCACCGCGAGCGCGCCGATGCGGTGCTGGCGGCGCTGGCCACGCATATGCCCGATTTCCGGCCCGTGCCGATCGCCGGGGGCGCCTCTTGCTGGATCGAAGGCCCGTCGTGGCTCGATGCCGATGCGCTGGCGCGGCTGGCGGAGCTGCAGGGCGTGCTGATCGAGCCGGGCAGCGTCTTCTTCATGGCGGAGCCCGCGCCGCGCAACTGCTTCCGGCTGGGCTACTCGTCGATCTCGCTGGACCGCATCGAACCCGGCATCCGCGTGCTGGCCTGCGTGGCGCGTGAGCTGCAGGCTGCCGCCGGCAGCGCACCTGCCGTCACTTCCCGGGCGCGCCCCGCCGCCTGATCGCTGGCGGCGTCGCTGGCCCAAGCGATTGTCCCGAACTGGCGCTACAGCGCGACGCCCGGCTTCCCTATCCTCGAGTCATGGCCGGTCCTGGACGGATCGGCAGACTACACTCAGGAGACCAAGCCATGTCCGACCAGAACCACAACGCCGCCGGCATCGAACTGCTGCAGGCCTTCAACGACGCCTGGAACCGCCACGACCTCGACGCGCTGATGGGCTTCATGGCCGATGACTGCGCCTTCCACGGCGTGGCCGGGGGCGAGCTGCTGGGCCGCAGCTTTATCGGCCGCGACGCGGTGCGCGAAGGCTTTCAGCTCGCGTGGCAGACCTTCCCGGACGCGCAATGGGTCGATGGCGAGCACTTCGTCGCCGGCGCCCGCGGCGTCAGCGAATCGACCTTCCGCGGCACCCGTACCGACGGCGCGCGCATCGAGGCGCGCATGGTGGACGTCTTTACCTTCCGCGACGGCAAGATCGCGGTCAAGAACGCGTACCGCAAGGACCGTCCGCCCGTAGTGGCTCCCGCAGCCTGAGAACAGGAGACGCGCCATGCAAGCCGTAGTCCCCCGCAGTGTCCTGGCCGGCGAGCACTCGACCGCGCCAGCCCGGCCGTACGACCCCGCCTACGACCCGCTGCACACCCCCACTCCCGGACACGGGCGCGAATACGCGCCGACCTACTGGATCGGCACCGCCGGCGAGCCGCCCGCCGACGACGGCCCGATCACGCATGACATCGACGTCGATGTGGCGATCATCGGCTCGGGCTTCACCGGCCTGACCTGCGCCATCTTCCTGGCGCAGGAGTACGGCATCAAGGCCACCGTGCTGGAAGCGAACCGCGTCAGCTGGGGCTGCAGCACGCGCAACGGCGGCCAGGCGCAATGCGCGTCGGGGCGGCTCAAGCGTTCGCAATGGATCCAGCGCTACGGGCTCGATACCGCGCTGCGCCTGCATGAAGAGATCTGCGCCGGCATGGAGACCTTCAAGGGCCTGATCAAGGACATCGAGTGCGATCCGCAGCCGGGCGGCCACCTGTACATCGCGCACCGCGACAAGGTGATGCCCACGCTGGAGAAGGAAGCCAAGGTCCTGCGCGAAGTATTCAACTACGACGCGCGGATCCTGGATGCCGACACCGTGCGACGCGAATACGTCGACGACAAGGAGGCCGCCGGCGCCATGCACGAACCTGAAGGCATCGGCATCCACGCCGGCAAGCTCGCCTTCGGCTACCTGCGGCGCGCGCGCGAGCTCGGTGCGAAGGTGCATCCGTCCAGCCCGGTGACCAGCTGGGAAACTCGCAACGGCGTGCATTACCTGCGCACGCCCGGCGGCATCGTGCGCGCCCGCGCCGTGGGCGTTGCCACCGGCGGCTATACCTCGCAGACGCTGCATCGCGAACTCAAGAACCGGCTGTTCCCGATCCTGTCGAACTCGATCGTCACGCGCCCGCTCACCGCCGAGGAACGCGCAGCGTGCAACTTCCGCACGACGCAGGTCATTACCGATACGCGCATCCTGCGCCACTACTACCGGCTGATGCCCGACGGCCGCCTGCAGATCGGCAGCCGCAGCGCCATCACCGGCAATGACGCGCCGCAGGAACAGTACAAGCAGAAGCTGATCGGGGATATGTATCGCAAATTCCCGGCGCTGCAGGGTATCCAGGTCGATTACTCGTGGTGGGGCTGGGTCGATGTCAGCCACGACATGATGCCGCGCATCACGCAGCCGGATCCGGCGCAGTCGATCTACTACGCGATGGGCTATGGCGGCAATGGCGTGATGTACTCCGCGCAGGCTGGCAAGCGGCTGGCGGCGTTGATTGCCGGCAAGGCCTCCGCGCTGCCGGAACTGCCGATCTTCCGTTCGCCGCTGCCGTTCCCGAATGTGCGGGAGATGGTGGAATCGCAGATGTTCGCGCCGTTCCGGAGGATGGGGCAGCGGGTGCTTTACCACTGGTATCACTTGAAGGATGACGTGTTGTGAGCGGTGTGTGGCGGCATTGCTTGCCGGAAGCGCCTGCACTTGCCGACGCCCGTCTTGAACGTTCCCCTCTCCCGCTCGCGGGGTAGGGGAGCAAGCCCGCAGTCGCAGTACGATCCTACCCTGTCGGATTCCACCGACACCCAAACCGGACCCCACCGCCTCCACAGCCCGCACAGCGCCGCAGTATGATTCCCAAGTCTCCCGCCCCGGGAGCATCGCGGCCGCCCGCTGGCCGCAGTGCATCAGGAGGCACGCTTGGACCCAGCCCGGCTCCTGCAGGCTGAACCCGCCCCCGCCGGCGACCTCATCGTCGCCCGCCCGGAGGGCCTCTATTGCCGGCCCGGCGACTTCTATATCGACCCTTGGCGCCCGGTCGAACGCGCCGTCATCACCCACGCCCACTCCGATCACGCGCGGTTCGGCCACGGGCAATACCTGTGCTCGGAACCGGGCCGGGGCGTGCTGCTGGCGCGCCTGCCCGGCATCCACCTCAATACCCTGCCCTACGGCGAGCGCATCACGCACCACGGCGTCACGCTGAGCCTCCACCCCGCCGGCCACGTGCTGGGTTCAGCCCAGGTACGCCTGGAATACCGCGGCCAGGTCTGGGTGGCCTCCGGCGACTACAAGCTCGAAGCCGACGGCACCTGCGACCCGTTCGAGCCGGTGCCCTGCGACACCTTCATTACCGAAAGCACCTTCGGCCTGCCGATCTACCGCTGGCCGCCACAGGCCGCGCTGATGGCTGAAATCTTCCACTGGTGGCAAACCAACGCGCAGGCCAGCCGCGCCAGCATCGTCTACGCCTACACCTTCGGCAAGGCGCAGCGCATCCTTCATGGCCTGCTGCGCCATGCCGGCGCCGACGGCATGCCCGGCCCGGTAGTCGTGCATGGCGCGCTGACCATGCTCAACGCCGCCTATGCCGAAGCCGGCGTGGCGCTGCCGCCGATGGCGCTGGCCACGGAGCTGCCGCCGCGCAGCCCGCTGCTGCGGCAGACACTGGTGGTGGCGCCGCCATCGGCGCAACGCTCGACGTGGCTGCGCCGCTTCGGCGACGCGTCCGACGCCTTCGCCAGTGGCTGGATGCAGCTGCGCGGCACACGCCGGCGCCGTGGCGTGGATCGCGGCTTTGCGCTGTCCGACCATGCGGACTGGCCCGGGCTGCTGACTGCCATCGACGCCACCGGCGCCGGCCGAATCATCGTGACCCACGGCAACGTGCCGGTGATGGTGCGGTACCTGAACGAACGCGGCTGGCAGGCGCAGGCCTTCGACACCGAATACGGCGACGACGACGAATCGGCGCGCAGTGAAACGCAGGCTGCGGAGACCCCTGACACCAGCAACGAAGAGGCGGCGCCATGAAGGCGTTCGCCGACCTTTACGCCGCGCTAGACGGCACCACATCCACCAAGGCCCGGCTGGCCGCACTGGTCGGCTACCTGCGCGTCGCACCGCCGGAAGACGCCGCCTGGGCCGTGTACTTCCTGGCAGGCGGCAAGCCGCGCCAGATCGTGCCGGTGTCGCTGCTGCACGAACTGGCGCGCCAGGCCGCGGACCTACCCGACTGGCTGTTCGAGGAGAGCTACCAGGCCGTCGGCGACCTCGCCGAAACCATCGCCCTGCTGCTGCCCGACCCGATGGATGCCGACCACGCCGGCCTGGCGGAATGGGTCGAGCAACGGCTGCTGCCGCTGCGCGGACTGCCGCCGGAGGAACTGATGCCGCGCCTCGACACCCTGTGGCGGCCGCTCGACGCGCACGGCCGGCTGGTGCTGTTCAAGCTGATCACCGGCGCCTTCCGCGTCGGCGTGTCGCGGCTGCTGGTGACGCGTGCGCTGGGTGAAGTGGCGAGTATCGATCCCAAGCGCGTGGCCGAGCGCATGGTCGGCTACACCGACCTGTCGGCCCGGCCCGATGCGGCACGATTCCTCGCGCTGCTCGCGCCAGAGAGCGACGACAACCGCGAATTGCGCGCCAGCGGGCAACCTTACCCGTTCTTCCTGGCGCATCCACTGCAAGCACCGGTCGAGCAGTTCGATATCGTGCTCGGCGAGCCGGCAAACTGGCTGGTCGAATGGAAATGGGACGGCATCCGCGCGCAACTGGTGCGCCGCGGCGGCCAGACCTGGCTGTGGTCGCGCGGCGAGGAACTGATCACCGAACGCTTTCCGGAAATCCTGCAAGCGGCCGAACACCTGCCTGACGGCACCGTGCTCGACGGCGAGATCGTCGTCTGGCAACAGGGCCGCGTGCAGCCGTTCGCCTTGCTGCAGCAGCGCATCGGCCGCAAGACGCTGAGCGCCAGGCTGCTGCGCGAGGCGCCCGCCATCCTGATGGCCTATGACCTGCTCGAATGGGAGGGCGAGGACTGGCGCACCCGCCCGCAGGCCGAACGGCGCACGCGCCTGAAACAGGTGGTGTCGGACTACGTCCATCCCTCGCTGGAGCTCAGCCCGCTGGTCGAGGCCGAAAGTTGGGAACACTTCGCGCGACTGCGCGATGCCTCGCGCGAACTTGGCGTCGAAGGCTTCATGCTGAAGGCCGCCAGTGCCGCCTACGGCGCCGGGCGCACCAAGGACGCAGGCGTCTGGTGGAAGTGGAAGATCGACCCGTATTCTGTCGATGCGGTGCTGGTCTACGCGCAGCGCGGACATGGCCGCCGCGCCAGCCTCTACACCGACTTTACCTTCGCGGTCTGGAATGCCCCAGCCGGCACGCCCGACCGCGCGCTGGTGCCGTTCGCCAAGGCATATTCCGGCCTGACCGATGAAGAGATGCGCGCGGTCGACGCGATCGTGCGCCGGACTACGGTAGAGAAATTCGGCCCGGTGCGCAGCGTGGAGCCCACGCAGGTATTCGAGCTCGGCTTCGAGGGCATCGCCCGCAGCGGTCGCCACAAGAGCGGCATCGCGGTGCGCTTTCCGCGCATGCTGCGCTGGCGCACCGACAAGCCCATCGAAGAAGCCGACACGCTGGCCACGCTGGAAGCAATGCTGCCCGGTACCGCTGCGCCGCGGGAGGATGCGGCATGAGCCCGCCGCGCGGTGCCGGACGCGGAAGGCGTCCGGCGCGTGCCGAACGTGGGCCTCCTGTTCTAGGAGGTCTTCCGCAAGCACGATCCCGGCAACCTGCTGCTCGGCCAGGCCGAGTGCGAGGTACTGATGCAGGAGCTGGATACGCACCGGCTGGCCGATACCCTGGAGCGCCTGTCGGCGCTGAGGCGTTCGCGCTATGCCATATGCCCGGCGTTTCGCCGCATGGCTACGTGCTGGCCGGCCACCTCCACCCGGCTTGCCGCCTGCGCGGTGCGGGCGCGGACAGCCTGCGCCTGCCCTGCTTCCTGTTCGGCCCGCGCGGCGCCATCCTGCCCGCCTTCGGCGCCTTCACCGGCCACGCCACGGTGCGGCCGCTGCCGGATGAGCGCGCCTATGTGGTCGGCGGCGGCCGGGTCTGGCCGGTGGGGCTTTCCGCTCAGAACAGGGTATAGCCGCCGTCGATGACGAAGGTGTCGCCCGTGTGATAGGCCGACGCCGGACTCATCAGGTAGACCGCGATGCCGGCGAAGTCGCTGCCCTCGCCCCAGCGGCGCATCGGCACGCGCTTGTGGACCATCTCCTGGAACGCGTCGTTGGCCTGCGCCGCGCCGGTCATCTCGGTCGTGATCCAGCCCGGCAGGATCGAATGGGCGCGAATGCCCTTGCGCGCGTACTCGACGGCCAGCCCGCGCATCATGGAGATCACGCCGCCCTTGGTCGCGGCATAGTGTTCCGAGCGCGGCGCGCCCTCGATCGCCGCCACCGACGCCGTGGTGCAAAGCAAGCCGCCCTCGCCCTGCGCCAGCATCTGCCGCACCGCGGCTCGCAGCGTGAAGAAGGCGCCGTCCAGGTTGACGCGCATGGTCTTGCGCCAGACCTCCGCCGTCATGGCGTCGAACGGGCTCTTGTTGCCGCCGACGCCAGCATTGGCAAAGCAGCCGTCGATGCGGCCCAGCGCGGCGATGGTCCGCTGCATGGCGCCATCGACCGCCTGTTCGTCGCCCACGTCGCAGACCTCGGTATGCACCTTGCGGCCGTGCTGCTGCAGCCGGTCGGCCGCCGCAGCATTCTTGTCCGCGTTGGTGCCCCAGATTGCAATATCGGCACCGGCCGCAGCCAGCCCTTCGGCAATGCCCAGGCCGATGCCGCCGTTGCCGCCGGTCACCAGCGCCACTTTGCCTGTCAGGTCAAACGGGTGCTTGCTCATGTCTCTCTGTCTCCTCGGGGTGGTCTGTTGCTGCCTTGGTCGGACATTGTTGACATGGCGGGCGGCAAAGCTCGTCGTCGGAATGGATGAAATTTGGGTGTGCGGTGGAGCGGGCCGCCGTCGCTTCGGACGGGGGAGAGAGGACAAGCGTGGCTGTAGCCACGCTGCAATGGGGATATGCCCAGCCTGAACCGGCTGGGCTATTTTTCATTGCGTGTACCGCGTGGGGCGCGAGGCACTCAAGCGCCCATCACGCTGGGGGCTATCGCAATCCGAAGAAACTGAGTACGGCGAGGATGATTACAACAGCTCCAACAAGCCAGACTATATTCATGACAGCTCTCCTTGTTCCAAATGTATCGGCGCTAGTGAGGTCGAAAACCGACTGACGCCCTTTTGCACGTGGAAGGTCGTATTGGGGGACTCGTCCAACCTCGCGCCGGCGATATGCCCATCGCTATCAGAAGCCCCGCAACATTCGTGCCGAAGCGGAACTGCTGCATCTGCCTTAGCTCGCAGTGCAATTCTTCGCTAGCACCAGCAATTAAGCCGGTCAGGAATCCTCTTATTACAAAGAAGACGGGTTTTAATTACAAAGCCGTGGTATTGGCGTCTTGCATTGACTGCTTTACGCTGCCCCCGACGCTGAAACTGCACATCTTGGGTTCGGCGCGCTCACCAATCTCCGTGGCGCGGCGTAGTGCGAGTCGTTGAAGCGCGCGGTTTCCTAGGCCTGGGCGGGGCGGGCAACGGCCGTCGAATCCTGCCGTGATTCGCACTATGATGCCCACATCCCCAACCCCCGGTTGCCAATCATGGACAAGGCCCGCGTCCTCACCCTCTTCCTCGGCGTCGTCCGTGCCAATAGCTTCCATCGCGCGGCGGTCGAGGCCGGCGTAACGCCCCAGGCCGCCAGCAAGGCCGTGCGCACGCTGGAAGACCACCTCGGCGTACGCCTGCTCCACCGCACCACCCGCAAGCTCAGCCTGACCACCGAAGGTGCCCGCCTGTTCGAACTGGCCGCTCCCGGCATGCGCCAGCTCGACGAGGCGCTCGAACTGGTCCGCAGCAGCAGGAGCGACGACGACGGCCTGATCCGCCTGACCGCGCCACCGTCGATCGGCAGCCGCGTGCTGGTGCCGCTGGTGCGAGGCTTTCGCCAGCAGTACCCCGGCATTACCTTCGACGTGGTGCTGAGCGACCTCTTCACCGACCTGGTCGAAGCCAAGATCGATGTTGGCTTCCGCGTCGGCACCAGCCCCGGCCAGAACCTGGTGGCGCGGCGGCTGTGCGACCTGCCGCTGGTCATCTGCGCGTCACCGGACTACCTGGCGCGGCACGGCGAGCCGGCCTCCCTCGACGAGTTGCTGCGGCACCAGTGCACCGGCTTCCGGCGTCCCTCGACCGGGCGCATGGTGCCTTGGGAGCTGCAGGTGGGCGGCGACCTGGTCTACCAGGAGGTCCCTGCGGTGGCGAGCTTCAATGACGTCGAAACCGAGGTCGAGGCGGTGCGGTCCGGCATGGGCATCGGCCAGTTGCCTGCCTACATGATCCACGCCGACCTGGTCAGCGGACGGCTGAAGCCGATCCTGCCGGGGTACAGCAGCAGCAATGTCGGTATGTATATGTACTACCCGCATCGCAGCCAGATGCCGGTGCGGGTCCGGCGGTTTATCGACTTTGTGGTTGAGGCGAGCCGGGGCGCGGAGCAGGCGCTGTCACGGCTGGTGGGACTTTTGCCGTGAACCGTCGCCCTTCGACCATCGGCAACCATGAGTTGTCATTGAAACGCCATTCCTCTCCCTAGTGCTACGGTCGCTCCACGCATAGATTGGTCTCAACGGCGGCTGCACAGCGCCATCCCGGAACTCACCGGGACGCACGCAGCAGCCACCGTCCCTCTCTTCATTCGATGACCAGTCTTCAGGAGCGACATCATGATTGCCCAACTCGCACGCACCCTTGTTCCCGCCGCCGTCTCGCTGGTGGTCGGCGTCTCCCTGCAGAACGCGAACGCGGCTCAGGCCGCTGACGTGCCGGCCGCCGTGGCAGCGCGCACGCATGACGTCTTCACCGACGGCCAGCGGCAGGGCCGCTTCGACACCTTCTCCGAAGGCGCGCATGGCAGTGCTGCCGCAGCGCTCGTCGCCGGCCTGGACCGCAGCGGGGCCTCGGCCACGCCGGCGCGGAAGTTCGATCCTTACACCGATGGTGCCCGCGCGGTCGAAGGCGATCCGCGCCTGCGCGGCCCCGCGTTGAATAGCGTGCCGGCGTGGGTGTGATCCCCCGATCCGAAGTCGACGCAATGCGTCAGGGCAAGCCCTGAACGGCTGACTCCGATCTCCGGACAAAACGCCTGTCCAGACGCCCTGCCTCGCCCTTTCAATTGACTTTTTCTCAACCGAAAAGGCCGGAAATATCGTTTGTCGCGCAGCCCGCCGACGACAACTATTACGCCAAGGCCAACCAACAGGAGACAGCCATGTCAGACCAGCCCTATCCGCTCTGGAGCGCGGAACCCGTCCCCCACCTGATTGCCTCGCGCGACCGCGCCAGTGGCGAATGGATCTTCCCGGCGCTGCCGGCCGATTCACCGCTCGCCGCCAGCCACGACAACGTCACCATCCGCGGCTCCGGCGTGGTCTACAGCTTCACCGTGATCCATCCCGCGCCCAAGACCGGCCAGCCGCCCTATGCGCTGGGCTATGTCGACTTCGTCGGCCCGGTGCGCATCTTCGGGCGCCTCCAAGGCAAGGCGCGCCCGGTCATCGGCGACCGCTACGAGGTGCGCCCCGACGCCGAATTCGGCTATGTCTTCGAGGCCGTCACGGCCTGACCGATCGAGAAAAGGAAAGGTAAGCAACATGCAGGACATCTACATCCACGGCGGCGCAATGACGCCGTTCGGCCGCCACCCCGGCGTGCTGGCGCCGGAACTGGCGCAACAGGCCATCCTCAAGGCGCTGGCCGATGCCGACGTGCCGGCCAGCCGCATCCAGGCGGTGTATTGCGCCAACGTGCTCGGCGGCATGATCCTGGGCCAGCTGATCGTGCGCGACCTGGGCCTGAAGGGCATCCCCGTCTACAACATCGAGAACGCCTGCGCCAGCGGCGCCACCGGTGTGCACCTGGCGCGGCATGCGCTGCTGGCCGGGCAATATGACACGGTTCTGGTGTTCGGCATCGAGCAGCTCACCGCGCTGGGCGGCGGCACCATCCCGCTGCAGCGCAACGACCACAAGACCGAGCTCTATGCCAAGGCCGGCATGGTATTGCCCGCGGTGTATGCGATGCGCGGCACGCGCTTCCTGCACGAGCGCGACGCGTCACCCGCTGACCTGGCCGAAGTGGCGGTCAAGAACCGCTACAACGGCTCGCTCAATCCTTACGCCCAGCAGCGCAAGGCCACCACGGTCGAAGAAGTGCTGGCCTCGCGCATGATCGCCGACCCGCTGACGCTGCTGCAGTGCTGCCCGTCGCAGGTCGATGGCGCGGCCGCGCTGGTGCTGAGCACGCGCCGCCCGGCGCAGGCGCGCCCGGTCAAGGTGCTGTCTTCGGTGGTGGTGTCGGGCCTGCGCGAGGAAGCCGACGACGACATCCTCGACGCCGAGATCACCGCGCGCGCCGCGCGACAGGCCTATGAACAGGCCGGACTGGGCCCGCAGGATGTCGACGTGGTGGAGCTGCACGACGCCTTCACCATCGCCGAACTGCTCTACTACGAAGCGCTGGGGCTGGCACCGCAAGGCGAGGCGGTGTCGCTGCTGAAGTCCGGCGCGACGCGCCTGGGCGGCCGCGTGCCGGTCAACCCCAGCGGCGGCCTGCTGGCCAAGGGCCATCCGCTCGGCGCCACCGGCGTGGCGCAGATGGTGGAGATCCTGTGGCACTTGCAAGGGCGCGCCGGCGAGCGCCAGGTTGACGATGCCCGCATCGGCCTGACCCAGTGCACCGGCGGTGGCATCGCGGGCGTGGACCACGCCGCCTCTTCCGTCCACCTGCTGGGAGTCTGAGATGGGTACACAACGATTCGATCCCACGCATGTGGCCGTGGTCACGGGCGCCGCGCGCGGCATCGGCCTGGGCATTGCCACGCAACTGGCGCGGCAGGGCCTGACGGTGGCGCTGCTGGACCGCGATGGCGGCGCGCTTGACGAGGCGGTCGGCGGACTGGCCGCCGCAGGGCTTAACGCCTTCGGCGCCACCGTCGACCTGACCGATTCCGCCGCCGTCAACGACGCGTTTGCGCAGGTATCGGCACGCGCCGGCCGGATCGACTACCTGGTCAACAACGCCGGCGCCGTGCGCGACATGCGCTTCCTGAAGATGACCGACGAGGACTGGGACCTGGTCATCGATACCAACCTGCGCTCGCAGTTCCTGTGCTGCCGCGCGGCGCTGCCCGGCATGGTCGAGCGCGGCTACGGGCGCGTGGTCAATATCTCGTCGCGGGCCTGGCTGGGCGGCTTCGGGCAGGCCAACTATTCTGCCGCCAAGGGCGGCGTGGTCAGCCTGACGCGCTCGCTGGCGATCGAGTTCGCGGCCAAGGGCATCACCGTCAACGCGGTCGCGCCCGGCATCGTCGATACACCGCTGTTTCAGGCCTTTGCGCCCGAGGTACAGGCCCGGCTGCAGAAATCGGTGCCGGTGCAGCGCATCGGCACGGCCGACGATATCGCCAACGCAGTCAGCTTCTTCCTTGACCCGCAATCGTCCTACGTAACCGGGCAGACGCTCTACGTGTGCGGCGGGCGCAGCCTGTCGTCGCCGAGCGTGTAAGGAGGACGCCATGACCATCCAACGCCATATCGAAGGGGCGGTCGCCGTGCTGACCATCGACCGGCCCGAGGCGCTCAATGCGCTGGACGTGAACACGCTGCGCGAACTGCGCGCGCAACTGGCCGAAGTGCGCGACCGCGTCGACCTGCGCGTCGCGGTGCTGACCGGCGCCGGCACGCGCGCCTTCTGCGCCGGGGCGGACCTGAAAGGCACGCGCACTTCACCCGCCACCTACCCCGAAGCGCTGTTCCGCGCGCCGGAGCAGGCGGTGGACCTGGGCCTCTATATCCGGCTGATGGACCTGACCGACCTCGGCCTGAACAAGCCGCTGATCGCGGCGGTCAACGGGCACTGCCTGGGCGCGGGGCTGGAGATCGCCTTGCAGTGCGACTTGCGGATTGCGTCGGCGCAGGCCAGCTTCGGCCTGCCCGAAGCCGCGGTCGGCTCGATCCCGGCGGTCTCCGGCCTGCATCGGCTGCTCAAGGCCGTGCCGGCGGCCCACGCGATGCAGATGGTGCTGACCGGCGAACGCATTGACGCCGCGCATGCCGCGCGCATCGGCCTGGTCAGCGAGACGGTGGCGCCCGATGCCTTGCTCGACCGTGCCCTCGTTCTGGCCGCACGCATCGCCGCCAATGCACCGCTGGCCGTCCAGGCGGTCAAGAAGCTGTCGCGCCAGACCAGCCACCTCAGCGAAGCCGATGCGCAGCAGCTGACCGAACTCTACTGGGGCGTGCTGCGCGATACCGCCGACCGCACCGAAGGCCGCCAGGCATTCGCCGAAAAGCGGCAGCCTCGCTACACGGGCCGCTGAGCGGCCCCACCATAGCTAGACAGGAGACAACCATGGCAGGAATTTCCCGATTCATGCGCGCGGCGCTGGCCGGCGTGCTCGCAGCCACGGCGCTGGGTGCGGGGGCGCAGGCCCCCTTCCCCACGCAGAAGCCGATCACCCTGGTGGTGCCGTTCGCCCCCGGCGGCGGCAACGACATCCTGGCGCGGGTGATCGCGCCCAAGATGGGCCAACTGCTCGGCCAGACCATCGTGATCGAGAACAAGCCGGGCGCGGGCGGCAACCTCGGTACCGATTACGTCGCCCATGCGGCCCCGGATGGCTACACGCTGGTGATCGCATCCGGCCAGGTCACCATGAACCCGTTCCTCGGCATGAAGGTGCCGTTTCGGATCGAGCGCGATTTCGAGCCGGTCGGGCTGATCGCGTCGGTGCCGATCATGCTGGTCGCCAATCCCGACCAGCCGTTCCGCACGCTGCAGGAGTTCATCCAGTTCACCCGCGCCAATCCGGGCAAGCTCAGCTACAGCAGCCCCGGCCCCGGCACCCCGCAGCACCTGGCCGGCGAGGTGTTCGCCAAGCTGAACAAGACCGAACTGCTGCACGTGCCCTACCGCGGCACCGGCCCGTCGATCACCGACCTGATGGGGGGCCAGGTTCAGATCTCGTTCGCCACCTTTGCCTCGTCGATCCAGTACGTGCGCGCCGGCAAGCTGCGCGCGCTGGGCATTGCCGGCAAGAAGCGCAGCAAGCTGATGCCGGACCTGCCCACCTTCGCCGAAGCCGGCATCACCGGTTATGACGCGGAACTCTGGTACAGCATGCTGGCACCGGCCCACACGCCGAAAGCCGTGGTCGACAAGGTCAACGCCGCGCTGGTGGCCGCGCTAAAGTCGCCCGACGTCGCCGAGCAGCTGACCCGGCAGGGCTTCGAGGCGCAGGCCTCCACGCCGGCCGAACTCAAGGCCTATATCAGCAAGGAAATGTCGCGCTGGCAGCGCGTGATCCAGGACAACAACATCAAGGTGTCCCTATGAACGCCCCTAATGAACGCCATGTCCTGCCGCCCACCGACAACCCGCTGCTGGACTACCTGGGCATCCGCCTGGCCAGCGTCGGCGATGGCCGCTGTACCTTCGAGCTCGATATCGAGCCGCGCCACCTGAACCGGCAGGGCAGCGTCCAGGGCGGCGTGACCGCCACCCTGCTCGACGCCGCCTGCGGCTACGCCGGCCTGCCCACAGGCCCCGACGGCGCGCTGGGCCACGCGGTGACGGTGATGCTGAACATCAGCTACCTCAGCAAGGCCAGCGCCGGCCGGCTGCGCGCCACGGCGACGGTGACCCGCGCCGGCAAGAGCCTGTACTTTGCCTCGGCCGAACTGGCCACCGATGCCGGCGTGCTGGTGGCCACCGCGCAAGGCACGTTCAAACGATCCCGCACCCTTCCGGAGACCTGACATGCTGCGCGACGCACTGGACGGCCTGACCGTCATCGACTTCACCCAGATCGGCGCCGGGCCAACCTGCACCATGCTGCTCGCCGACATGGGCGCCAGGGTCATCAAGATAGAGCCGCCCGGCGGCGAACTCGGCCGCGGACTGGGTCCCGGCTGGCTCGGCGACGACAGCGCGCTGTTCCACGGCTTCAATCGCAACAAGCTGGGCGTGGCGCTCGACCTGAAATCCCCCGACGGGTTGGCCGTGGCGCGCCGGCTGGTTGCCGAAGCCGACATCGTGGTGGAAAGCATGCGCCCGGGCGTGATGGAGCGCCTGGGCCTGGGCTACGCCGAGCTGTCGCAGGGGCATCCGTCGCTGGTCTATTGCTCGATCTCCGCGTATGGCCAGGACGGCCCCTATGCCGGCCGCGCTGGCGTCGACGGCATTATCCAGGCCGATTCCGGGCTGATGAGCCTGATCGGCCTGCCCGACGGCGAACCGTGCAAGGTGCAGGCGCCGGTGGTCGACGTGATGACCGGCTACGTGGCCTGCGTGGGCATCCTCGGCAAGCTGGCGCAACGGGCGCGCGACGGGCAGGGCGGGCATCTCGACGTCAACCTGCTCAATGCGGCGCTGGCGCTGCAGCAGTCGTCAATCACCAGCTATTGCGCGGACGGGCAACTGCCGGAGCGCGCGGGCAGCGCCGCGCCCTACTCCGCGCCCAACCAGGCCTTCCGCACCGCCGACGGCTGGATCATGGTCGCCGCCTACATGCCCGAGCGCTGGCGCCGGCTGTGCAGCGTGCTGGGCCTGCCGGCGCTTGCCGACGACCCGCGCTTCGCCACCTCGCCGCTGCGCGTGGCCAACCGGGCGGCGATGGTAGAAGCGCTGACCGGCGTGTTCGTGACCCGGTCCACCGACGCCTGGCTGGCCCTGCTGCAGGACGCCGACATCCTGTGCGCGCGCGTGGCCACCTATGAAGACCTGATGGCGCATCCGCAGGTGGCGGCCAACCGCATGGTGCAGCGCATCCCGCACGACACGCTGGGCGAGATCAGCGTGCCCGGCTTCCCGATCAACAGCGCGCAGGAAAACGCGCTGCCGGCGCGGCCGGCGCCGGCTTGCGGGCAGCATACGCAGGCGGTGCTGGGCGAGCTTGGCTTCAGCGCGGCGCAGATCGCCAGCTTGCAGGCGCGTGGCGCGATCCACTGTACCGATGCCGGGGCGCCGCAGCTTGCCGCGGCGGCATCATGAACCGCGCCGACATCATCGCCGCACTCTACGCGCGGCGCAGCGTGCGCGGCTTTCTCGATACGCCGGTGCCGCGGGAGACCGTTGCCGCGATCCTGGACGATGCGGCGCGCAGCCCGAGCGCGTCGAACACGCAGCCGTGGCGCGTCTACGCCTGCGCAGGCGAGGTGCGCAAGCGGCTCACTGACGCGTTGCTGGCGCTGCATGACAGCGGCGGCGGTGAGCATCGCGAAGAGTATGTCTACTACCCGCCCGCGTGGCGCGAACCCTACCTGGCACGGCGCCGCACGCTGGGCAAGGCGCTGTATGGCCTGCTTGGCATCCCGCGCGGCGACAGCGCCGGCATGGCGCGCCAGTACGCGCGCAACTATGCATTCTTCGGCGCGCCGGTGGGGCTGTTCTTTACCATCGAGCGCGGGCAGGGACAGGCGGCCTGGCTGGACCTCGGCATGTTCCTGCACGCGGTAATGATGGCGGCGCTCGGGCATGGATTGGCGACCTGCGCGCAGCAGGCGTTCGCGCGCTACCACCAGGTCATTCGCGCGCAGCTGGAGATTCCGGACAGCGAGATCCTGGTGTGCGGCATGTCGCTCGGCCATCCCGATCCGCGCGAGCCGGCCAACCGCCTGCGCACCGCGCGCGAACCGGTGGAGGCGTTTGCGCAGTTCACCGGCTGGTGAGCGGCGCGAATCGTATCAGCCCTGCGTGCCGAACTGCGCCAGCAGCCACTGGCGGAACACGGCCATGCTCGGACCTTCCTTGCGCTCCGCCGGCGTCAGCAGGTAGTAGGTGAAATCGCCCATGTCGACGGTCTGGCGGAACGGCGCCACCAGTCGGCCGGCGTCCAGGTCGGCCGCCACCAGGAAGCGCTGCGCGATGGCAAAGCCCTGCCCTTCGACCGCCGCCGCATACGCCATGGCGGAACTCTGGTAGGTCATGCCGCTGCGCGCATCGACCTGTCCGTCGGCGCGGGCCGCCTTGAGCCAGTGCGCCCAGTCGTCGGGGCGCGCAATCGAGTGCAGCAGCGTCTGGTGCTGCAAATCGGCGGGCTTCTTCACCTTGTTTCCGGCTGTCAGCAGGCCGGGGCTGCATACCGGCACCAGGATGTTGGAGACCAGCCGGTAGGTATTGACACCGCTCCACTTGCCGTCGCCCAGCCGGATCGCGCCGTCGATGTCTTCCTTGCGGAAGTCGACCGGGTCGAGCGAGGCGGTGAGCAGCACCTCGATGCCGGGATTGGCGGCATGGAAGCTCGACAGCCGCGGGATCAGCCAGCGCATGGCAAAGGTGGTGTAGGCGCGCACCTTGAGCTGCTTGCGCTTCGCGCGCTTGCTCAGCCGCCGCGTGGCCTCGCGCAGGTCGTCCATCGCCTTGGTCACGGCGCGGTAGTAGTCCTCGCCGGTGCGGGTCAGCGAGATCTGGCGGTGGCCACGGTGCAGCAATTGCACGCCCAGGCCGTCTTCCAGCGCGCGGATCTGGCGGCTGACGGCGCCAGGCGTGACGTGCAACTCCTCGGCAGCCGTGGTGATGCTGAGATGCCGGGCGGCGGCCTCGAAGGCGCGCAAGGCGTTCAGTGGGGGCAGTTTGTCCATGTCGGCGAGTCTGCCACACGGTTGAGGTTTACTCAATCGAAGTGCCCGGCATTTCATTCCCAACTTTTGGTTGTCATTTAATCGCGATTGCACTGCCTAGTGTTGAGGGCGTTGCCGGCCTAAATTTGTCTCCGTGGCCCCCGCCATCAGACATCGCAGTCAAAACGAGCACCCTGAAAGGAGATTCACCATGTCCGCCAACACCACCAACCCCACCATCAACGCCACCAGCAAGGTCTGGTTCATCACCGGCGCTTCGCGCGGCTTCGGCCTGGAACTGACCCGTGCCGCGCTGGCACGCGGCGATCGCGTCGTCGCTACCGCGCGCCGCCCGGAGACGATCACCGCCGCACTGGGCGATCACGACAACCTGCTGGGCGTGGCGCTGGACGTCACCAACGAAGCGCAGGCGATCGCCGCCGCCGAGGCCGCCGTGGCCCGCTTCGGCCGCATCGACGTGCTGGTCAACAACGCCGGCTACGGCCTGCTGGGCGCGGTCGAAGAGGCCTCCGCGCAGGAAGTCGAGCAGCAGTTCGCCACCAACGTGTTCGGCGTGCTGACCGTGACGCGTGCCGTGCTGCCGCAGATGCGCCGGCAGCGCAGCGGCCGCATCCTCAACATCTCGTCAATTGGTGGCTACGCCGCGTATCCCGGCTGGGGCGTCTATGGCGCCACCAAGTTCGCGGTGGAGGGCCTGACGGAAGCGCTCGATGCGGAACTGTCGCCGCTGGGCATCCGCGCCACCGTGGTCGAGCCGGGCTTCTTCCGCACCGACTTCCTCGATGCCAGCTCGCTGGTGCGCGTGCGCACCGAGATCGCGGCGTATGCCGATACGGTCGGGGCAATGCGTGAGCACATGGCTTCGGCCAACCACCAGCAGCCCGGCGACCCGGCCAAGCTGGCGGCAGCGCTGCTGACCCTGGCCGACAGCGAAACCCCGCCGGTGCGCCTGCCGCTGGGCTCCGACGCGGTCTACCGCATCACCGAGAAGAACCGCAAGGTGGAAAGCGAACTGGCCACGTGGCAGGCGCTGGCGGTGTCGACCGACCACGACGACGTGCGCCGCTGATCTTGCTGCAGCGCACCAGCGCACGGCTTGCTGCAATGCGGGCATGCCGTGCGACACGCGAACTCAGGCCGGCCAAGCGCCGGCCTCGCCACTTACGGGCTAGCTTGCGTCAGGCAATGCACCGAGTCGGGCATGCGCGTATGTCGCTTCCGGCGAATTTCGCCAATAATGCCCTGAGAGTCATTGCCGGACGAACCGAGAGCCACCATGCACGATAGTCCCGATGCCATCCGCACCGTCGCCCTGCTTGGGCACGCGGGGTGCGGCAAGACCTCGCTGATCGAGGCGCTGCTGTACAAGGGCGGTGCCCTGCACACGCCCGGCAGCATCGAGCGCGGTTCCACGGTGTGCGACACCGATCCGCTGGAGCGCAAGTACAAACGCTCGCTGACCTCCGCGGTCGCCCACCTGCACTACCGCGACACCCGCATCTACCTGGTCGACACCCCCGGCTACCCGGACTTCTCCGGGCTGGCGATCAGCGCGCTGGCGGCCGTGGAAACCGCCGCCATCGTCATCAATGCGCAGACCGGCATCGAGATGACCACGCGCCGGGCCATGGCCTGGGCGCAGGCGCGCCAGTTGTGCCGGATGATCATCATTAACGGCATCGACGGCGACAAGGTCGATCTGCCCGCGCTGCTGGCGGATATCCAGGAGGCCTTCGGCAAGGAATGCCTGCCAATCAACCTGCCGGCCGACAACGGCAGCAAGGTGGTTGACTGCTTCTTCAATCCGGCCGGCGAGTCGGATTTTTTATCTGTGCCCTCCGCGCACGATGCGCTGATCGACCAGGTCATCGAGATCGATCCCGAGCTGATGGAGCTGTACCTGGAACAAGGCGAGGCGATCACGCCGGAGCAGCTGCACGCGCCGTTCGAGCGCGCGCTGCGCGAAGGCCACCTGGTGCCGATCTGCTTTACCTCGGCGGCGACGGGCGCCGGCATCACCGAGCTGCTGGATGTATTCGTGCGGCTGCTGCCCAATCCCACCGAGGGCAACCCACCGCTGTTCTATCGCGATACGGGGGAAGGCAGCGAGAACCGCAAGGCCGTCCGCGCGGAGCCCGTGCCGGACAAGCATGTGCTGGCGCACGTGTTCAAGATGGTCATCGATCCCTATGTCGGCAAGCTGGCGGTGTTCCGCATCCACCAGGGCACGATCACGCGCGACAGCCAGCTCTATATCGGCGAAGGACGCCAGCCGTTCAAGGTGGCGCACCTGCTGCGGCTGCAAGGCAAGGAGACACAGGAAGTGCCACGCGCCGGGCCGGGCGATATCTGCGCGGTGGCCAAGATCGATGAACTCGGCTTCGATGCCGTGCTGCACGATGCCACCGAGGACGGCGATATCCACCTGACGCCGCTGGAATTCCCCACGCCGATCTACGGGCTGGCGATCGAGCCGGCGCGCCGCGGCAACGAGCAGCGGCTGGCGGAGGTACTGCACAAGCTGAGCGCGGAAGACCCGTGCCTGCGCGTGGAGCATCCGGCCGGCACCAACGAAACCGTGGTGTTTGGTCTGGGTGAGTTCCACCTGCGCTGTGCGCTGGAGCGGCTGACCGAGCAATACAAAGTGGAGGTGGTGACGCGCCCGCCCAAGATCGCTTACCGCGAAACCATCGGCGGCAAGGCCGAGGGCCATCACCGGCACAAGAAGCAGACCGGTGGCGCCGGGCAGTTCGGCGAGGTGATGCTGCGGGTCGAACCGCTGGCGCGCGGCGAAGGCTTCGAGTTTATCGATGCGGTAAAGGGTGGCGCGATTCCGGGCCAGTTTATTCCCGCGGTGGAGAAAGGCATCCGCCAGGCGTTGGAAAGCGGTCCGCTGGCTGGATTCGCGATGCAGGACGTGCGCGTGACGGTGTATGACGGCAAGAGCCATCCGGTCGATTCGAAGGAAGTCGCGTTCGCGACCGCCGGACGCAAGGCGTTTATCGACGCGGTGCTGAAGGCGCGGCCCAGCGTGTTGGAGCCGATCGTCGATATCGAGGTCACGGTGCCGGGCACTTCGATGGGCGACATCATCGGCGACCTTTCCACCAAGCGCGGCCAGGTCCATGGCACCCGCACCGCGGCCGGCAACGCGGTGACCGTGGCCGGACAGGTGCCGCTGTCGGAGCTGAGCGACTACCAGTCACGGCTGAACAGCCTGACCGGCGGCCACGGCAGCTACACCATCCAGTTCAGCCACTATGACAACGTGCCGCCGGCGCAGCAGGAAAAGATGGCGTCCCGCCACAAGGCGCAGCAGGACACCGACTGAGCGCTTAGTGCTCGACTCAGTGCTGGCTGGCGCCGGCCGCGCCGATGCCGGTCATGGCGCGCACGAACTGCGCGCCATAGCGCTGGCGCTCGGTGCTCGCCTGGGCGGACCGGTCCAGCACGGATACCAGCCAGGCGCAGGCAAAGGCCAGGGTCATCGAGAACAGCGCCGGGTTGGCGTAAGGGAAGATCGCCTGCTGATGCTTCAGGATGCCGACCCACACGGTCGGGCCCAGCACCAGCAGCGCCACCGCCGACGCCAGCCCGGCCAGGCTGCCCGCCACCGCGCCGCGCGTGGTCAGTCCTTTCCAGAACATCGACAGGAACAGCACCGGGAAGTTGACCGAGGCGGCGATCGCCAGCACAAGCCCTGACAGGAAAGCGATGTTCTGCTTCTCGAACATCACGCCCAGCACCATCGCCAGCACGCCGATCACCAGCGTGGCTGCCTTCGACACGCGGATCTCGTCCTTCTCGTTGGCCTGTCCGCGGCGGAACACGTTGGCGTACAGGTCATGCGAGACCGCCGATGCGCCCGACAGGGCCAGGCCCGCCACCACCGCCAGGATGGTCGCGAACGCCACCGCCGAGATAAAGCCGAGGAAGAGATCGCCACCGATGGCGTGCGACAGGTGCACCGCCACCATATTGCTGCCGCCAATGATCTTGCCAGCCGCGTCGCGGTAGGCGGGGTCCGCGCCCACCATCACGATCGCGCCGAAGCCCACCACCAGGATCAGCAGGTAGAAGTAGCCGATAAAGCCGGTGGCGTAGAGCACGGACTTGCGCGCCTCTTTGGCGTCGGCCACGGTGAAGAAGCGCATCAGGATATGCGGTAGCCCGGCGGTGCCGAACATCATGCCGACGCCCAATGAGATCGCATCGATCGGGTTGGACACCAGCCCTCCCGGCGACAGGATCGCGGCGCCCTTGTCATGCACCTTGGCGGCGCCGGCGAACATGGCTTCGGGACTGAAGCCGAAATAGGCGAGCACCATGATGGCCATGAAGGTCACCCCGCCCAGCAGCAGCGCGGCCTTGATGATCTGCACCCACGTCGTGGCCAGCATCCCGCCGAACATCACGTACAGCACCATCAGCGCGCCGACGATGACGACCGCCGATTCATAGCTGGTGCCGAACAGCAGCTCGATCAGCTTGCCGGCGCCGACCATCTGCGCCACCAGGTACATGATGACCACGGTCAGCGTGCCGCAGGCGGCGGTGATGCGCACCGGCTTCTGTGACAGCCGGTACGACACCACGTCGGCAAAGGTGTAGCGGCCGAGGTTGCGCAACCGTTCGGCGACGATGAACAGGATGATCGGCCAGCCGGCGACCACGCCCAGGGCGTAGATCAGGCCGTCATAGCCTTTGTCGAACATCATCGCCGAGATGCCCAGGAAGGACGCCGCCGAGACCATGTCGCCGGCGATCGCCAGGCCGTTCTGGAAGCCTGTGAGGCCACCGCCGGCTGCGTAGAAATCCGACGCCGAGCGCGTGCGCCGCGCGGCCCAGCGCGTGATGCCGAGCGTGAACACCACGAACAGCAGGAACATCACGATGGCGCTCCAGTTCAGCGGCCGCGGCGCGGCTTCGGCCTGAATGGCGGGGGCCGCCATGGCGGCCGTGCTGGCGAGCCCGGCCAGGGCCGCGCAGAGGAAACGGTGTACCGGCTTCATGCTTGGCACTCCTTGCGTACGCGTTCGTTGAGCGGGTCCAGGTCGCGGTTGGCGCGGTGGACATAGATGCCGGTGAGCAGGACGGCGGCGAAGATCACCGCAACGCCTACCGGAATGCCCACCGTCATCACGCCCGCGCCAACGGGCGTGCCGAGCGTGGCCGGGGAGAAGGCCAGCAGCAGGATGAAGCCGAAGTAGATCGCCAGCATTAGCAGCGTCAGCGACCAGCCCAGGCGTGCGCGCCCGCTGGTCAGCCGGAGGAAATCGGGGTGGTTCTGGATGGTTTCCAGTTGTCGCGCGTCCATCGTTGTCTCCTTTGGCGCAGGGGTTGGCGTGGCGGCTCTGGGTGGGCGCCATCGCGGGGGTGAATCGTTGAGGTTCTGGATCTGCCGGCGGTTTGCTCCCCTCTCCCGCAGGCGGGAGAGGGGGGCGTTTGCCGGGGGTGGTGGTAGAAAGCAGCGCTTCAGATTGCGCCGACCGGCTGCTCGTGCGTAACCTTGGACCGCATATCCACCACGCGCCGCGCCTTGCCGACGCTGGTGCGCTCGATGCCCTCGGCGGCCACCACCTGCACCCGCGTAGTAACGCCGACATAGGTCTTGATCTGGTCCTTCAGCTCGCGCTCCAGCGCCGCGCGGTCGTCGGCGGAGAGGGACGCCGAGCGCTCGGGGCGCGCCTCGACACGCACCTCCAGCTTGTCCAGGTGCCCGTCGCGGGTCACCACCAGCTGATATTGCGGTGCCAGCGCCGGCGCCTTCAGGATCAGTTCCTCGATCTGCGACGGGAACACGTTCACGCCACGGATGATCAGCATGTCATCCGAGCGCCCGGTGATCTTGCCGATGCGCCGCATCGACCGCGACGTCGGCGGCAGCAGACGCGTGAGGTCGCGCGTGCGGTAGCGGATCACCGGCAGCGCTTCCTTGGTCAGCGAGGTGAACACCAGTTCGCCCTCCTCTCCGTCCGGCAGCACCTCGCCGGTCACCGGGTCGATGATCTCGGCGTAGAAATGGTCTTCCCAGATCACCGGGCCATCCTTGCTCTCGATACATTCACACGCGACACCCGGACCCATGACTTCAGACAGCCCGTAGATGTCCACCGCATCGATGCCGGCGCGCGCCTCGATCTCGGCGCGCATCGCATCGGTCCACGGCTCGGCGCCGAAGATGCCGACCTTCAGCGAGCTGTCCGACGGATCCATGCCCTGGCGCTCCATCTCCTCGATCAGGTTCAGCATGTACGACGGCGTCACCATGATGATGTTGGGCTGGAACTCGCGAATGAGCTGAACCTGTTTCTCGGTCTGGCCGCCGGACATCGGGATCACGGTGCAGCCGGCCTTCTCCGCGCCGTAGTGGGCACCCAGGCCGCCGGTGAACAGGCCATAGCCGTAGCTGACATGGACCAGGTCGCCGGCGCGCCCGCCGGCGGCGCGGATGGAGCGCGCCACCACGCTGGCCCAGGTATCGATATCCTTCGCCGTGTATCCGACCACGGTCGGCTTGCCGGTGGTGCCGCTCGACGCATGCACGCGCGCCACCTGCTCGCGCGGCACCGCGAACATGCCGAAGGGATAGTTGTCGCGCAGGTCCTGCTTGGTCAGGAACGGGAACTTCGACAGGTCCGACAGCGACTGCAGGTCGTCCGGATGCACCCCCGCCGCGGCAAAGGCCTTGCGGTAATGCGGCACGTTGTCGTAGGCATGGCGCACGCTCCATTTGAGCCGTTCCAGCTGCAAGGCTTGCAGTTCGTCGCGGCTGGCGCGCTCGATCGGCTCCAGCTCGTTGGGGTTGGGGATGCGTTGAACCATTGTCTACTCCATCTCGTTATGATGGCGCCACAAGCGAGGGGGGCCGGCGCCGGGGTACTACGACTGCAAGCCTTGGCGTCAGATATGCGAACGGCTCTGGACGACGCGGAAGCGGTTGGCGACGAAGGCGGCATCCGACAGCGAGGCGTTCGCCGCCGGGTTGGCGCCGGTGGCGTGGAAATCGCTGAACGCGGCCGACTGGTTCACGAACACGCCGCCGGTCAGGTTGAGCGACAGCGCCACGCCGGCGTCTTCGGCGGCATCGCGGATGCTTTCGGTCACGCCCGCATCAGTGGTGTAGGCGGACAGCGTCAGCGCGCCGTGCTGCTTCGCGCCGCGGTGCGCCAGCGCAATGCTGTGCGCGGTGCTGTCGGTGCCGACAATGAACGAGATCGGGCCGAACAGTTCCTGCATAATCTTGCCCTCGTCGCTGGCGTCCACCTTCAGCACCAGCGGCGTGCGGATGCGCGCGCCGGGGAACTCCGGATGTTCCAGCACGCGGCTGTCGGCGACGATCTCGCCGAGCGCGCGCGACGACTCGATGCGCTCGACCACGCCGTCGTTCTGGATCGCACCCAGCAGTTCCACGGCCTTCGCCGGATCGCCGGTCAGCTTGCTCACGGCCTCGCCGATCGCCGCGGCGACCTGTTCGAAGCTGACGCGCCCTTCCGGCGTATCGATGCCGTCCTTCGGCACGTAGATGTTCTGCGGCGCCGTGCACATCTGGCCCGAGTACAGCGACAGCGAGAACGCGATATTGCGCACCATGCCCTTGAAGTCGGCGGTAGAGGCGATAACGATCTGGTTGACGCCGGCCTTCTCGGTGTAGACCTGCGCCTGGCGCGCATTGCGCTCCAGCCAGTCACCGTTGGTGCTGCTGCCGGTGAAGTCGATCAGGCGGACTTCCGGGCGCAGGGCCAGCTTGGACGCCATGCGCTCGCTCGGGTCGTTGGCGACCAGCGTGACCAGGTTCGGGTCGAAGCCGGCTTCCTCCAGAACTTCACGCGCCACTTCCACCGTGATCGCCAGCGGCAGGATTGCGCCGGGGTGCGGCTTGACCACCACCGCATTGCCGGTCGCCAGGCTGGCGAACAGGCCGGGATACCCGTTCCAGGTCGGGAAGGTGCAGCAGCCGATCACCAGGCCCACGCCGCGCGGCACCACGCTGTAGCGCTTCTCCATACGCAGCGGTTCGTTCTTGCCCTGCGGCTTCTCCCAGATGGCCTGCTTCGGAATGCGGCGAAGCTCGTCCCAGGCATAGGCCACGGATTCCAGGCCGCGGTCCTGCGCGTGCGGGCCGCCCGCCTGGAAGGCCATCATGAAGGCCTGGCCGGTGGTGTGCATCACCGCGTAGGCGATCTCGAAGCTGCGGCGGTTCAGGCGCTGCAGGATCTCCAGCGAGACGCCGACCCAGGCTTCCGGTCCGGCCTTGCGCCAGGCGGGCATGCCCTTGGCGACGCCGGCGAAGAGCTGGTCGAGGTCGGGCTTCGGATAGGTGATGCCCAGTTCCGGGCCGTACGGCGAGACTTCCTTGCCGGCCTGGCCGACGGTGCCCGGCTGCGACAGTGCAAAGGGCTTGTTCAGGCGGGCTTCAAAGGCGGCCTTGCCGTCGGCGTTGGCGGTTTCGCCGTAGGCCCTGGGGCTCGGCATTTCGGAAAACGGGCTCCAGTAGCCGCGCTCGGCGATGGCTTGGGTGGCTTGTTCCAGCAGCGCCTGGTGGCGCTCAAAAAACGGATGGGACACGGCTTGCTCCGGGGGATGTCGGGTTTCTGTAATCAGGGGGAGGACCAGGACGCTTCAGGATTCCTGGTCAAAGTCGATCACCAGCTTGTCGCTGACGGCATAGCTCTGGCAGCTCAGGATGAAGCCGCGGGCGACTTCGTAGTCTTCCAGCGCAAAGTTCACGTCCATGTCGACCTCGCCTTCGATGCGCTTGCAGCGGCAGGTCGAGCAGACGCCGCCCTTGCACGAGTAAGGCAGTTCGATGCCCTGCGCCAGCGCGGCGTCCAGCACGGTCTCCTTGTTCTTCTCCAGCGTGAAGCTGCGGGTGCGGCCGTCCTGGATCACGGTGACTTCGCACTGCTGCTGACCGGCCTGCTTGTGCGCATGCGCCGCCGGGCGGGCTGAAGGGATGCTGGTGGCGAACAGCTCGCGCTTGATGCGTGTCTTGTCGACGCCGTTGTCTTGCAGCGCCTGCGACACCTCTTCCATCATCGAATGCGGGCCGCAGATAAAGGTGACGTCGATGTCCTGTGGCTTCACCCAGTGCTTCAGCAAGGCATTGACCTTCGCGCCATCGATACGGCCGTTGAAGAGATCGATATCAAGCTGCTCGCGGCTGAGCACGAACACCAGGTTGAAGCGCTGCAGGTAGGTGTCCTTCAGGTCTTCCAGCTCTTCCTTGAACAACACGGACGACGAAGCGCGGTTGCCGTAGAACAGCGTGAAGCGGCTCTCCGGCTCGGCCTGCAACGTGGTCTTGATGATCGACAGCATCGGCGTGATGCCGCTGCCGGCGGCAAAGGCGACGTAGTGCTTCGCGTGCGTGGCGGACAGCGGCACGTGGAAATGGCCGGAGGGTGGCATCACTTCCAGCGTCATGCCCGGCTGCAGCTGCTCGTTGGCCCAGTTGGAGAACAGGCCGCCGTCGACGCGCTTGATCGCCACGCGCAGCCGTGCATCCTGCACCGCCGAGCAGATCGAGTAGGAACGGCGCACGTCTTCGCCGCCGATGCCGGTGCGCAGCGTCAGGTGCTGGCCCTGCACGTAGCGGTAGGTGTCGGCCAGTTCGTCGGGCACGGCGAAGGTCACGGCCACGGCGTCGCGGGTTTCGCGCGTGACCGAGGCCACGGTCAGTTCATGGAATTTGCTCATCTCCCCACCTTTCCTTCTCAGTGAGCCTTGAAGTAGTCGAACGGCTCTTTGCAGTCGCCGCAGCGATACAACGCCTTGCACGCGGTCGAGCCGAACTGGCTGACCAGCCGCGTATGGCGCGAGCCGCAATGCGGGCAGGCCACCACCAGCGCGGGCGACGCCTTGCGGCTGATGCCGCTGATATCGATCACCTGCTGCGCCGGCGGCGCGATGCCGTAGCCGCTCAGGCTGGCCTTGCCGCGCGGGGTCATCCAGTCGGTGGTCCAGGCCGGCGCCAGTTGCGTCTGCACCCGCACGGAATCAACGCCCTGTGCGGCGAGCGCGCTTTCGATGCCTTCGCGGATCACCGTCATGGCCGGGCAGCCGGAATAGGTCGGCGTGATGGTGACGACGCAGGTCTCACCGACCCATGCCACGTCGCGCACGATGCCAAGGTCCACCACGGAGATCACCGGGATCTCAGGGTCCGGCACCGTATCGAGCCAGGTCCAGACCTGTTCGACGGCGGGGCGTGCCAGCGTTTGCGCGGTCATGGCGCTCACCACTGCGCGCCGGGATAGGCGCGCTGCAGGAACTGCATTTCGGCCAGCAGGTAGCCGAGGTGTTCGGTATGCCGGCCGTGGCGGCCGCCGCTCTGTGCCCACTGGCCGGCGGGCACGCGCAGGGTGGCTTCTTCCAGCACCTCGCTAACATGGCGCTGCCAGGGCTCGGCCAGGGTTGCGGGATCGGGAATCACGCCGTCGCGCACCAGCGCGGCCTCGGCCGCATCCGCTTCGAACAGTTCGCCGGTGAACATCCACAGGTCGTCGAAGGCGTCCTGCATGCGGCGATGGCTCTCTTCGGTGCCGTCGCCCAGGCGCACCACCAGGTCGGCACTGCGGCGCACGTGGTAGGTGACTTCCTTGAGCGACTTGGCGGCGATCTCTGCGATGCGCGCGTCGGTCGAGCGCTGCAGCCCTTCCAGCAGGAAGTAATGCCAGGTGTCGAACAGGAACTGGCGCGCCAGCGTATCGGCATAGCTGCCGTTGGGCTGCTCGACCAGCAGCAGGTTGCGGAACTGGTGGGCGTCGCGCAGGTAGGCGAGCTGGTCGGCGGTGCGGCCGGTGCCCTCCACTTCCGCGGCATAACCCAGCCACAGGCGGGTCTGGCCGACCAGGTCGAGCGCCACGTTGGTCAGTGCAATGTCCTCCTCCAGCGCCGGGCCGCGGCCGCACCATTCCGACAGGCGCTGGCCGAGCACCAGCGTGGAATCGCCGAGGCGCAGCAGGTATTCGAGCTTGTGGTTGTCCATGATGCGCGCCGTATCAGATGTGCTTGACCGCTTCCGGCATGGGGAAGAACGTCGGGTGGCGGTAGACCTTGCTGTTGGCCGGCTCGAACAGCGGGCCCTTGTCGCCGGGGCTGCTGGCGACCACATCGCCGGCCTTCACCACCCAGACGCTGACGCCCTCGTTGCGGCGCGTGTAGACGTCGCGGGCATTGTTGATCGCCATTTCGCCGTCGGGCGCGTGCAGGCTGCCCACGTGCTTGTGGGCCAGGCCGTGCTGGCTGCGGATAAAGATCTCCCAAAGCGGCCACTCTTTCATGGCTACCTCCTGTTTGATGCGGGTTCGATGGGGAGCGGCGCCGCGCGCCGCGGGGTCAGGCGGCGGCTTGCTGCGCCTGCTTGTCGGCGTGGGCCACCAGCGCGTCGCGGAACCATGCGCCGTCGTCCCAGGCCTTCACGCGGGTGCGCAGGCGGTCGCGGTTGCAAGGGCCGTTGCCCTGGAGGACGTTGTAAAACTCGGACCAGTCGATCTCGCCGAAGTCATAGTGGCCGCGTTCCTCGTTCCACTTCAGGTCGGGATCGGGAATGGTCAGGCCCAGGTACTCGGCCTGCGGCACGGTCTGGTCGACCATCTTCTGGCGCAGCTCGTCGTTGGAGAACAGCTTGATGCGCCATTGCATGGATTGCGCGCTGTTGGGCGAATCGCCGTCGGACGGGCCGAACATCATCAGCGCCGGCCACCACCAGCGGTTCAGCGCGTCCTGCGCCATCTGCTTCTGCTCGGGCGTGCCGTTGCACAGCGAGAGCAGGATGTCGTAGCCCTGGCGCTGGTGGAAGGACTCTTCCTTGCAGACACGCACCATAGCGCGCGCATACGGGCCGAACGAGCAGCGGCACAGCGGCACCTGGTTGATGATGGCCGAGCCATCGACCAGCCAGCCGATCATGCCGATATCGGCCCAGCTCAGCGTCGGGTAATTGAAGATGCTGGAATACTTGGCCTTGCCCGAATGCAGGTCGCCCAGCATCTGGTCGCGCGACACACCCAGCGTCTCGGCCGCGCTGTAGAGGTACAGGCCATGGCCAGCCTCGTCCTGGATCTTGGCCAGCAGCACCGCCTTGCGCTCCAGCGTGGGGGCGCGGGTGACCCAGTTGCCTTCGGGCAACTGGCCGACGATCTCCGAATGGGCGTGCTGCGAGATCTGGCGGATCAGGGTCTTGCGGTACGACTCGGGCATCCAGTCCTTGGCCTCGATCTTGATGCCGGCATCCACGCGGGCCTGGAACTCGCGTTCCTGCGGGTCCATTTCTTCCATTGCGCGGAGCCTTGTTGCTCCTGTCTCCACCAGCTGTGCGTACATCGCCTGCTCCACCTGTTTTGGTCGTGATCAACGTCTTGATCTGCGTCAATCTCGTAAGTTGAAATAGATGGTAGTGATACAATTTGATTCAAGCAATCGCCGTTTGTGTATCACTTTCGGAGGCCCCCGATGGCTACGCCAGACCCCGATCCGGTTTCCCCTCGCGTGGCGCGGCTGGCACGCGGGCTCAAGCTGGGCGCCAATTCGCTGCTGGTGACGCTGTTCGGCGACGTGGTCGCGCCACGGCCGCAGGCGATCTGGCTGGGCAGCCTGATCCGCCTGGCGGCGCCGTTCGGCATCAATGACCGGCTGGTGCGCACCGCCACTTTCCGCCTCACCGCCGACGACTGGCTGGCCGCCACGCGCATCGGGCGGCGCAGCTACTACGGACTGTCGGAAGCTGGCCTGCAACGCGTGCTGCACGCGGGCAAGCGCATCTATGCGGGCGAAGCGCCCGAATGGGACGGGCGCTGGACGCTGGTAATGGTGCGCGGTGACGTACGCGCCACGATCCGGCAGCGACTGAAGCGGGAGTTGCTCTGGGAAGGGTTCGGCGCGATCGCGACCGGGGTGATGGCGCACCCCAATGCCGACCTGGCCTCGCTGCGCGAGATCGTCCAGGCGGCACGGGCGCAGGAGTATGTGGCGGTGATGGAGGCGAGCAGCCTGGAGGCGTTTTCTATCAGGCCGCTGCAGGCGCTGATGCACCAGACCTTCAAGCTGGGCGACGTGGCCGACGCGTGGCAGGCGCTGCTGCGGCGGTTTTCACCGCTGGCGGAAGAAGCGGCACAGCTCGCGCCGGCCGATGCCTTCTTCGTGCGGACGCTGCTGGTGCATGAGTACCGGCGCGTGCTGCTGCGCGATCCGAACCTGCCGGAAGTGCTTCTGCCGGCGGACTGGCCTGGTCGCACGGCGCGGGGGATGTGCAGCGAGATTTATACGGCGTTGTTGGATGCGAGCGAGAAGTATCTGCACGGGGTGATAGAGGCGGCAGATGGTGCGCTGCTGGACGCGAAGCGTGAGTTGCACAAGCGCTTTACACATACCTGACGTCCCGCAGGCCGCTTGTCTGCTCCCCTCTCCCGCGCGCGGGAGAGGGAGCGGGTCTGTGGGAATTGATACCGGCTTAGTACGTTTCCAGATGCAAGCGACCGTCGCGCTTCAGCCCTTCAGCCAGCGACTCCCAATTCAGTCCGGCCTGCTGCGCCACATCCCGCAGCGCCAGCACCACACCATCTTCCATGCTCTTCAGCCCGCACACGTAGAAGCAGGTGTCGGGGCTCGCCAGCAGCGCCGCCAGATCCGCCGCGCGCTCGCGCATCAGGTCCTGCACATAGCGCTTGGGCTGCCCCGGCGTGCGCGAGAACGCCAGGTTGATGTCGATGAAGTCCTTCGGCAGGCTCTGCAGCGGGCCGAAGTAAGGCAGCTCTTCCCGCGTGCGCGCGCCGAAGAACAGCATCAACTTGCCGCCGTCGAACTTGCCGGCCTTGCGCAGGCGCCGGCGCCATTCCGTCATGGCCCGCATCGGCGCACTGCCGGTGCCGGTGCAGATCATCACGATATTCGAGCGCGGATGATTGGGCATCAGGAAGCTGGCGCCGAACGGCCCGATCACTTCCACCTTGTCGCCCACCTTCAGGTCGCACATGTAGTTGGACGCGACGCCGCGCACGGGATTGCCGTCGTGGTCGTCCAGCACGCGCTTGATAGTTAGTGACAGGTTGTTGTAGCCCGGGCGCTCGCCATTGCGCGCGCTGGCGATGGAGTACTGGCGCGCATGATGCGGGCGGCCGCTGGCGTCGGCGCCCGGCGGCACGATGCCGATCGACTGGCCTTCCAGCACCGGGAACGGTGTCGCGCCGAAATCCAGCACGATGTGGTGCGTGTCGTATTCGCGTCCTACTTCGGTCACGCGCACATTGCCGGTCACGGTGGCGGTGATGGTCTTCTTGGCGGACTTGGCGCCGTACAGGTTAGTGTAGGCATGCGCGGCGGACCACGGCGGCACGGTAGCGCCGTAGCGGGCGCTGTTGAAGGCGTCTGCGCCGGTGCCGGCCAGCGGCGACGTGGCTGGAATCTCGGGCGCGGCGGTCTGCATCTCAGCGCCGGGCGCCAGATCGGCCAGCTGCTCAGGCGACAGTTCTTCCGGCAGCGTGTCCCAGGTGAGTTGCTCTTCGATGCTGTAGGCGCGCAGCCGGGGCATGGCGCGCCAGTTGTCGATCGAGCCCGTCGGGCACGGCGAAATGCAGGCCATGCACAGGTTGCACTTGTCGGCATCGACCACGTAGTTGCGCGAGTCGTGCGTGATCGCGCCCACCGGGCAGGTCGCTTCGCAGGTGTTGCAGCGGATGCAGATCTCGGGATCGATCAGGTGCTGCTTGATGACTTGAATTTCTGCCATGTCCATGGCGGTCTCCACAGAATCAGGGGCGCTCGGGGTGAGGGTCGTTTAAGCAGCGGCGCTTCGTTGAAGCGCCAGCCCTCTCCCCCGGCCCCTCTCCTGCAAGCGGGAGAGGGGAGCAAACAGGGAGCAATTGATAAGCGCGTGGCTCAGTTGAAGCGCACGTACTCGAAATCCACCGGCTGGCGGTTGATGCCCATTACCGGCGGCGCGATCCAGTTGGCGAACTTGCCCGGCTCGACCACGCGGCCCATCAGGCTGGCGACGAAGGCGCGGTCGCCTTCGGAGGGCAGCCACTGGTCACGGAAGTCGCGCCATTCGGCCTCGGAGATCACGCGGCCGTCCGGCGATACCTTGACGCCGGCCAGCGCGCCGATATTGCGGTGGAAGGCCTTGTGCGGGACCTTCAGGCGGAACGGGATGCCGGCCTTCTCGATGACCTTGTTCCAGCGCTCCACGCCGCCCATGCTGTCCTTGATGTAGTCGTCGCGCAGCACTTCATTGAGTGCGTTGAGCATCGGCACTTCCTTCTCGGTCAGCTGGCCGTTCTGCGCCTGCAGGATGCGGTAGGTCTGGCCCTTGAGCACGTGGTCGTCCACGCGCTTGCCTTCTTCGTAGCGGCCCTTGAGGCCGGTGCTGTAGAAGGTGGCGGCGTTGCTCGACTCATCGGCGCCGAACAGGTCGATGGTCACGCTGTAGTGGAAGTTCAGGTAACGCTGCAAGGTCGGCAGGTCGATCACGCCGGCCGCGCGCAGCTTGGCGGGATCATCGGTCTTCAGTTCGTTCATCACCTGGCAGGTGCGCTGGATCACGCGCGACACCCCGCTCTCGCCCACGAACATGTGATGCGCTTCCTCGGTCAGCATGAACTTGGTGGTGCGGGCCAGCGGGTCGAATGCGCTTTCGGCCAGCGCGCACAGCTGGAACTTGCCGTCGCGGTCGGTGAAGTAGGTGAACATGAAGAACGACAGCCAGTCCGGCGTCTGCTCGTTGAACGCCTGCAGGATGCGGGGGTTGTCCTGCTGGCCGCTGCGGCGCTCCAGCAGCGCCTCGCCTTCCTCGCGCCCGTCGCGGCCGAAGTACTTGTGCAGCAGGTAGACCATGGCCCACAGGTGACGGCCCTCTTCCACGTTCACCTGGAACAGGTTGCGCAGGTCGTACATGCTGGGCGCGGTCAGGCCGAGGTGGCGCTGCTGTTCGACCGATGCCGGTTCCGTATCGCCCTGCGTCACGATGATGCGGCGCAGGTTCGCGCGGTATTCGCCGGGCACGTCCTGCCACGCGTCCTCGCCCTTGTGGTCGCCGAAGTGGATCTTGCGGTTGGCCTCGGCCGGGTTCAGGAAGATGCCCCAGCGGTAGTCCGGCATCTTGACGTGCCCGAAGTGGGCCCAGCCCTGCGGATCGACGCTGATGGCGGTGCGCAGGTAGATGTCATGGCTGTGCGAGCCTTCCGGGCCCATGTCGTTCCACCAGCTCAGGTAGTTGGGCTGCCACTGCTCGAGCGCGCGCTGCAGGGTGCGGTCTTCGCTCAGGTTGACGTTGTTGGGGATCTTGTCGCTGTAGTTGATGCCGGACATGGTGGTCTCCTTCGGGGGACGATTCGGTTGTCGTTTGGTTCGCGGTGGGTGCTGGATCAGACGCGGTTCCAGTCGAAGGCGGCCTTGTCGCCCTTGCCGTAGACCTTGAGCGCACCCTTGTCGCCGACGGCGTTGGGGCGCTGGAAGATCCAGTTCTGCCAAGCGGTCAACCGGCCGAAGATGCGGGTGAACATGTTTTCCTGGCCGTTGAAGCGCAGGTTGGCTTCCATGCCGGTGAGCGCATCGGGCGACATCGCCACGCGTTCTTCCAGCGCGATGCGCACTTCGTCGGTCCAGTCGATATCGTCGGGGTTGGCGGTGACCAGACCCAGCGCATAAGCGGCATCGGCATCGAGCGGCTGGCCGGCCTTGGCGCGCACGGCATCGAGCGCGGGCTGTTCGTCGTAGAAGCGGCGGCCCAGGCGGCTCTGGCCGGTGGCCATCGGGTACAGGCCGAAATTGACTTCCGCCACGGTGATCTTCGGCGCGCGCGCCTCGTCGTCCGGCAGCGCCAGGTGGTAGCTGCGGTCGCAGGCCAGCGCCAGTTCCAGGAAGGTGCCGGCAAAGCACGACTCCGGCTCGATCAGCGCGAACAGGCTGCGCGACGACACATCCAGGCGGCTCAGCGTGCGGCGCAGCAGGCCGATGGTCTCGCGCACCAGCCAGTGGTCCTTGTGCGCCAGCAATGTGGCGTCGGTGGCAAGCACTGCGGCGGCGTCGCCGGCGGTCTTGATCAGCCAGGTGCCGATGTCCAGTTCATTGGTGCGCATCGACAGGATCGCGTCTTCCAGTTCGCGCGCCAGTTGCAGCGGGTACCAGGCGGCGCCGGCTGCCACAATCTCTTCGATGCTTTGCGGCTGTGCGCCGGTGGGCGCCTTGACCGTGAAGGTGGCGCTGCGGCCGGCGCGGTCGATCTCGACCGTCACGTGCGTGTAGCGCAGCGCATCGGCGTCGATGGTCCGCTCGATCGGCGCGAGTGCCACGCCCTGCGCATCGGCCGGGCGGTCGCTCTGCGCGGCCAGCGCCAGCGCGCGCTCCTGCACCTTCTGCGCGAACACCGCCGGCTTGGCGATATCGTCGACCAGGCGCCAGTCCTTGGCCCGCTGGCCGCGCACGCCTTCGGTGGTGGTGCAGAAGATGTCGGCCAGGTCATGGCGCACACGGCGCTTGTCGGTCACCCGGGTCAGGCCGCCGGTGCCCGGCAGCACGCCCAGCAGCGGCACTTCAGGCAGGCTGACGGCCGACGAGCGGTCGTCCACCAGCAGGATCTCGTCGCAGGCCAGCGCCAGTTCATAGCCGCCGCCGGCGCAGGCGCCGTTGACCGCGGCCAGGAACTTCAGGCCGCTGTGCTGCGACGAGTCCTCGATGCCGTTGCGGGTCTCGTTGGTGAACTTGCAGAAGTTGACCTTCCACGCATGGCTGCTGACGCCCAGCATGAAGATATTGGCGCCGGAGCAGAACACCTTGTCCTTGCCGCTGGTGACGACCACCGTGCGCACTTCCGGATGCTCGAAGCGGATGCGGTTGAGCGCATCGTTCAGTTCGATGTCGACGCCGAGGTCATAGCTGTTGAGCTTGAGCTTGTAGCCGGGACGCAGGCCGGCGTTCTCGTCGATGTCCACCGCCAGCGTGGCGACAGGGCCCTCGAACTTGAGCTTCAGGTGCTTGTACTGGGAGGGGTCGGTCTGGTATTCGACGCGGGGGGCGATGGTCACGGCGGTGTCTCCTCTGCGAAACTGCACTATCGTGCACGAACAGGAATCTAGTGAGACGAACTATAGTTCATCATTCGAATTCCATGCAAGCACTATTGTGCAGATTTTTAGAGAAGCGTCGCGCGATGCTCCTGTACCACCTTCATGGGCCCAAGGAAGTGGCCGGCTCGCATCAGGCCGGCATGCGCAGGGCGTTTCGCACCAACTCGCGCAACGCGGCAAAGGTTGGCTCCAGCGGCTGCGCGCTGGTGTCCAGCGCGAACTCCGCCTTGGAATAGAACGCCGCGCGGCCCGCCAGGATATGGCGCAGGTCTTCCATCGCCTCCTTGCTGGCCGCCATCGGCCGGAAGTCACCCTGCGCGCGCACGCGCTCCATATGGTCTACCGGGTCAGCCTGCAGCCACACCGTGGTGCAGTGGGCGAGCAGCAGATTGAAGGTGGCCGGGTCCGACACCAGTCCGCCAGGCGTGGCGATCACCGCTTCGGGATAGATCTGGATGGCTTCTTCCACCGCGCGGCGTTCGTAGCGGCGGTAGGCGTTCATGCCGTAGAGGCCCTGGATCTCGGCAATGCTGCAGCCGGCAAACTTCTCGATCTCGCGGCTCAGCTCGACAAAAGGAAAGCCCAGGTTTTCCGCCAGCATGCCGCCCAGCGTGGTCTTGCCGGCGCCACGCAGCCCAATCAGCGCCACCCGCGAGCTGCGCGCGGCCTGCCCGGCGTTCTCGCCGCCGGTACCGAGCATCTCGCCCACGGCAATGCGCACGCGCCGCAGCGTGGCTTCGTCGCGTTGCTCCAGCAGTTCGCGCAGCAGGATCCATTCGGGCGAAGAGGTGGTCACGTCGCCCAGCAGCCCGGCCAGCGAGCACTGCAGCGCGTCGGCAATGTGCTGCAGCACCAGGATGGAAGCGTTGCCGCTGCCGTACTCCAGGTTGGCCAGGTGCCGCTCCGACACGCCGGCCGCGTGCGCCGCGGCTTTGCGCGTCAGGCCGCGGCGAGCGCGCAGCTCGCGCACGCGCTCGCCCAGCGCGACCAGGAACGGGTTTTTCTCCCCGCTGCTGGCGGCAGCGACGCCTGAATCATGATGCAGATCGGCATCCCGGGTTAACCCAGACTCATGCAATATAGTGCTTGACATGATTTCTCGGTGGTCCTATTTTTCATACATGCACAATAATGCATGAAGCCAGCGATAGCAACTGGCGAATCAGACGGAGCCCCCCTCTTCTTATGTCCCGCACCCTGTCCCCAACTGAATTCCGCAGCCAGATCGCGCAGCTCACCGTGCAACTGGCAGGCCGCCCGCTCGATGCGGCACTCGACGCCTGGCTCAATGCCGAGCACGGCGCCGGCAGCCCTACCTACCAGCAACTGAAGGAAGCCTGCCAGGCCGGAGTGGCCGAAGGCTGGCTGTGCGACCGTGAAGGCGGCGGCATCCGCTACGGCCGCATCTTCAAGCCTGCCGACGACCTGCATGGCTTCTCGGTGGACGTGGTCGACATGCAGGACATTGCCGGCCCGCACCATACCCATCCCAATGGCGAGATCGACCTGATCATGCCGCTCGAGGGCGACGCGCAGTTCGACGGCCGCCCCGCCGGCTGGCTGGTGTGCCCGCCGGGCAGCGCCCACCGCCCCACCGTCAGCAACGGCCGCGCGCTGGTGCTCTACCTGCTGCCGGAAGGCCGCATCGACTTCACGCGCTGAGATCCCCATGACTGAATTGCTTTCCAACTACCTCGGCGGCAAGTGGCAAGCCGGCAGCGGTGCCGGCACGGCGCTGTTCGATCCGGTGCTCGGCGGTGAGCTGGTGCGCGTGGACGCCACCGGGCTGGACCTGGCGGCCGGTTTCGCCTTCGCGCGCGAACAGGGCGGTGCCGCACTGCGCGCACTGAGCTACCGCCAGCGTGCCGCGCTGCTGGCCGAGGTCGTCAAGGTGCTGCAGGCCAACCGCGACGCCTACTACGAGATCGCCACCGCCAACAGCGGTACTGTGAAGAACGACTCGGCGGTCGACATCGACGGCGGCATCTTCACGCTGGGCACGTATGCAAAGCTGGGCGACACGCTCGGCGACCGGCATTACCTGCTCGATGGCGAGGCCGCGCGCCTCGGCAAGGATCCGCTGTTCCAGTCGCAGCACGTGCTGGTGCCCACGCGCGGCGTGGCGCTGTTTATCAATGCTTTCAACTTCCCGAGCTGGGGCCTGTGGGAGAAGGCCGCGCCCGCGCTGCTGGCCGGCGTGCCGGTGATCGTCAAACCCGCCACGGCCACTGCCTGGCTGACCCAGCGCATGGTGCGCGACGTGGTCGAGGCCGGCGTGCTGCCTGCGGGTGCATTGTCGGTGGTGTGCGGCAGCTCGGCCGGACTGCTCGACCAGTTGCAGCCGTTCGACGTGGTGTCGTTCACCGGCTCGGCCGATACGGCTGCGGTGATCCGTTCGCATCCGGCGATCGCGCAGCGCTCGGTGCGCGTGAATATCGAGGCGGACAGCATCAATTCCGCGGTATTGCTGCCGAGCGATAGCCCGGACACCGCCGCCTTCGACCTGCTGGTCAAGGAAGTGGTGCGCGAGATGACGGTCAAGTCCGGGCAGAAGTGCACGGCGATCCGGCGCGTGTTCGTGCCCGAGGCGCTGTACGGGCAAGCGGCGGAGGCCATCGGTGCGCGTCTGTCGAAAGTCACCGTGGGCAACCCGCGCAACGACGCCGTGCGCATGGGCGCGCTGGTCAGCCGCGCACAGTTCAACGCCGTACAGGAAGGCCTGGCAAACCTGCGCAAGCATGCCAAGGTGCTGCATGACGGCACGCAGCAGCTGCTGGTCGATGCCGATCCCGCCGTTGCCTGCTGCATCGGCCCGACTTTGCTCGGCGCCAACGATGCGGACGCTGCCGCCGCGGTGCATGACACCGAAGTCTTCGGCCCCGTCGCCACGCTGCTGCCCTACCGCGATACCGCCCACGCGCTCGCGCTGGTGCGCCGCGGCCAGGGCTCGCTGGTGACATCGCTCTATGGCAGCAACGCTCCGGCGCTGGGCGCCGCAGCGGTGGCGTTGGCCGACAGCCACGGCCGCGTGCATGTGATCTCGCCCGACGTCGCGCAACTGCACACCGGCCACGGCAACGTGATGCCGCAATCGCTGCACGGCGGCCCCGGCCGCGCCGGCGGCGGTGAAGAACTGGGCGGCCTGCGCGCGCTGAATTTCTACCACCGTCGCAGCGCCATCCAGGCCAGCACCGCGGTGCTCGACACCCTCGCCTGACAGTCAGCCATCCGGCTTTACCGCGCCGCCACGTCCGCATGGCGGCGCGCAGCACACCGTACACCAGAAACGGGGAGACACGCATGACCGCCATCACCGCAGACGTCCCGGTCCAGCCACCGGGCACGTCCTTCAACTTTGCCGCGCACCTGCTCGGCTGCAATGCGGGGCGCACCGGCAAGGCCGCCTATATCGACGACGACGGCCAGCTTACCTATGGCGAGCTGGCGCAGCGGGTGCGCCGCCTGGCCGCCGCGCTGCTCGATGCCGGCATCCGCCGCGAGGAGCGCGTGCTGCTGCTGATGCACGACTGCACCGACTGGCCGGTGTGCTTCCTCGGCGCGATGTATGCCGGCATCGTGCCTGTTGCCGTCAACACGCTGCTGACCGCCGACGACTACGCCTACATGCTGCAGCACAGCCGCGCGCAGGCGGTGCTGGTCTCGGCCGCGCTGCTGCCGCTGCTGCAGGACGCCCTGGCGCGGCCCGGGCATGAAGTGGGCAAGGTGTTCGTGTCGCGGGCGCGCGGACCGCTGCCGGACGGCATGGTGGCGCTCGATACCGTGCTCGCCACGCAAACGCCATTGTCCGCGCCTGCCGCGACCAGTCCCGACGATCCCGGCTTCTGGCTCTATTCGTCCGGCTCGACGGGGCAGCCCAAGGGCGTGGTGCACAGCCACGGCAATCCGTACTGGACGGCCGCCCTGTATGCGGGCCCCGTGCTCGGCCTGCAGGAACAGGACATCTGCTTCTCCGCGGCCAAGCTCTATTTCGCCTATGGGCTCGGCAACGGCCTCAGCTTCCCGCTAAGCGTGGGCGCGACGGTGGTGCTGATGGCCGAACGGCCCACGCCCGAAGCCAACTTCCGCCGCTGGCGCGAGCAGAAGCCCACCGTGTTCTTCGGCGCGCCCACGGGCTATGCCGGCATGCTCGCTTCGCCGGCGCTGCCCGCGCGCGATGAGGTGGCACTGCGGTTGTGCTCGTCCGCCGGTGAGGCGTTGCCCGCCGACATCGGCCAGCGCTTCACCGCGCATTTCGGGTGCGAGATCATCGACGGCATCGGTTCCACCGAGATGCTGCATATCTTCCTGTCCAACCGGCCCGGCCAGGTGCGCTATGGCACTACCGGCTGGCCGGTGCCGGGCTACACCATCGAGCTGCGCGACGAGGAAGGCCGCCCGGTGCCCGACGGCGAAATCGGCGACCTCTATATCCAGGGCCCCAGCGCCGCCATGATGTACTGGGCCAACCGCGAGAAGTCGCGCGAGACCTTCCACCGCGGCTGGACCAAGAGCGGCGACAAGTATGTGCGCAATCCCGACGGCACCTACAGCTACGCCGGTCGCAGCGACGACATGCTCAAGGTCAGCGGCATCTACGTGTCGCCGTTCGAGGTCGAGGCCACGCTGGTGCAGCACCCTGCAGTGCTGGAAGCCGCGGTGATCGGCGTGCCCGACCCTGAAGGACTGGTCAAGACCAAGGCCTTCGTGGTGCTGAAGGCGGGCGCGCAGCTTGGCGATGGCGAGCTGAAGGCCTTCGTCAAGGAGCGGCTGGCCGCCTACAAATACCCGCGCGCGATCGAGTTCGTCGATGCACTGCCCAAGACCGCCACGGGCAAGATCCAGCGTTTCGTATTGCGCGAGCGCGAACTGAAGGCCGCCGAAAAGCGTGCCGCAGCGGTGGCATGACCGGCAACGCCGGCTGCCCCGCCATACCACCATACCGGAGACAAACCATGCGTCAGATCGATGTCCACAAGCTGGCCGACGAGGCCCGCTTTAACCGCTTCCATGCGCTTATCCTGTTCTGGTGCGCGATCATCATCATCTTCGACGGCTATGACCTGGCCGTCGCCGGCATCGCGCTGCCATCGATCATGAAGGAAATGGGCGTGACCGCCACCAGCGCGGGCTTTATGGTCAGTTCGGCGCTGTTCGGCATGATGTTCGGCGCGATCTTCCTCGGCACCGTGGCCGACCGCATCGGCAGGCGCCGCGCTATCGCCATCTGCATCCTGCTGTTCAGCGCCTTTACCGCGGCCGCGGGCTTTACCAGTGACCCGGTGACGTTCAGCATCACGCGCTTCCTGGCGGGGCTGGGCATCGGCGGCGTGATGCCCAACGTGGTGGCGCAGATGACCGAGTACTCGCCACGCAAGCTGCGCGGCACGCTGGTGACGCTGATGTTCAGCGGCTATTCGGTCGGCGGCATGTTGGCCGCGCTGCTGGGCAAGGGGCTGATCGAGAGCTATGGCTGGCAGTCGGTTTTCCTCGCCGCCGGCCTGCCGGTGCTGCTGGTCCCGCTGGTGCTGCGCTCGCTGCCGGAGTCGATGCCCTACCTGCTCCGCACCGGCCAGACCGACGCCCTGCAATCCGTGGTATCGCGCCTGGTGCCTTCGCATCGCGCGCAAGCCGGCGACGTCTTCACGCTGGCTGCCGACGACAAGGCCGGCAGCGCGCCGATCCGCCGCCTGTTCCAGGACGGCCGCGGCTTCAGCACGGTGATGTTCTGGGTGGCGTTCTTCATGTGCCTGTTCATGGTGTACGCGCTCAGCTCGTGGCTGACAAAACTGATGGCCGGCGCGGGCTACAGCCTGGGCTCGGCGCTGACTTTCGTGCTGGTGCTGAACTTCGGCGCGATGATCGGTGCGATCGGTGGCGGCTGGCTGGCCGACCGGCTGCCGATCAAGTACGTGCTGATCGGCATGTACTCGCTGGCCGCGGTGTCGATCACGCTGCTGGGCTACCCGATGCCGAGCGCCGCGCTGTTCGTCGTGGTGGGACTGGCCGGCGCCTCCACCATCGGCACGCAGATCGTTACCTATGCCTATGCGGGCCAGTTCTACCCGATGGCGGTGCGTGGCACCGGCATCGGCTGGGCGTCGGGCGTGGGGCGCAGCGGCGCGATCCTGGCGCCGATCGTGATTGGCGTGCTGGTGGGGATGTCGCTGCCGTTGCAGCAGAACTTCATGGCGATTGCGATTCCGGCGGTGATTGCGGTGGTGGCGGTGGCGCTGATTGATAACCGGCGGTCGGCGTCGGCGCAGGCGCAGGCGGGAATTGGTGTGGTGGCGCCTGCGGCTGCGGTAAAGGAGGCTTGAGAAGCCGAGGGTGTGTAGCGGTCGTATGCCAATGCGCTGGGTGCAGGCCTCCACGCCTTGCGAACGCTCCCTTCTCCCGCAGGCGGGAGAGGGGAGCGAACCGACCGTTCGCCAGACCTATCGCGGTTCCTCAGCTTACTTCCCGCCTTTCACCGTCGTGTACGCCGTGATCAGGTTCCGATAGTCCGGAATATGGTTCGAGAACAGCGTCCCCAGCCCCTCGATATCATTGCGCCAGTCGCGGTGCAGCTCGCACGCTACGCCGAACCAAGTCATCAGCTGCGCGCCCGCATCGGACATCCGTTGCCAGGCAGAATGGCGCGTGACTTCGTTAAAGGTTCCGGAAGCATCCGTCACGACAAACACCTCGAAGCCCTCTTCGATCGCCGCCAACGCCGGGAACGCGACGCACACCTCGGTCACCACGCCGGCGATGATCAGCTGCTTCTTGCCGGTGGCGCGCACCGCGGCGACAAAGTCCTCGTTGTCCCACGCATTGATCTGGCCCGGGCGCGGGATGAACGGCGCGTCGGGGAACGTCGCCTTCAGCTCGGGCACCAGCGGGCCGTTCGGCCCGTCCTCGAAGCTGGTGGTCAGGATGGTCGGCAGCTTGAAGTACTTGGCCAGGTCAGCCAGTGCCAGCACGTTGTTCTTGAACTTGTCGGGCTCGATGTCCCGCACCAGCGACAGCAGGCCAGCCTGGTGGTCGACCATCAGGACGGCCGCCTGGCTCTTGTCCAGGCGCTTGTAGGGCTTGCTCATGGTGTGCTCCTGTGTAGGGGGGGCGCGAAGGGCATGTTCGTCATGCGGCCGCGCCCTTGGGGATATGTAGTGACTTGCGCGTCAGGCTTCAACGCCGGGAGTCCAGCACTTCATGGTTCTTCTCGACTTCCTGCGCCTTGGTATAGCTTTCGATCAGCAGGCGGTAGGCCGGGAAGATCTGCGTGTAGACCTCGGCCCATTGCTGTGCGTCGGGGCGGTTCCAGGTCTGCTGCAGTTCGGAGGCGACCGCGGCGGTGTCCATCGGCACCACGCCGGCCTGTACGATGCGCGCCAGCGTGATTTCCTGCGCCATCTTGGAATACGTGCCCGAGGCATCCACCACCGCGAATACCTTGTAGCCGTCGGCAACCGCGCTGATCGACGGGAATGCCATGCACACGCTGGTGATGGTGCCGGCAATGATCAGCGTCTTGCGGCCAGTCTCGCGCACCGCGGCGACGAAGTCGGGGTTGTCCCAGGCATTGATCTCGCCCTTGCGCGCGACATATTTCGCGTGCGGCGCGTTCTCGTGGATTTCGGGGATCAGGGGGCCGTTGGGGCCCTGCGGCACGGACGCCGTGGTGATCACCGGCAGCTTGCACAGCGTGGCCATCTTGGCCAGCGCGGCGGCTCGGGCGCGCAATTCTGGCATCGGCATGTCGCCCACGGTCTGGAACAGGCCGCTCTGGTGGTCGATCAGCAGCATGGCCGTATCGGCGGGGTCCAGGACCGGGCGCTTGCCGTTGAAATTGGCGGGGGTGGTCATTCGCATTCTCCTTGGCACGGGTTGGCGATCCGTCGGCTCCGGCAGTGCGGGCCGACCGTGGCGAAAGGATAGGTCTTGGCAGAACGCATCGGTAGGCCGGAAAATCGGCCCTCAGCGTCCTACTGGCAGGACGACAGGAGCTGCCTTTGCATCCGGACCTCAATGACCTGTACTACTTTGCGCAGGTGGTCGACTACCAGGGCTTCGCGCCGGCCGGGCGCGTGCTTGGCATCCCCAAGTCCAAGCTGAGCCGGCGCGTGGCGATGCTGGAGGAGCGGCTGGGCGTGCGGCTGATCCAGCGCTCGACGCGCCGCTTTTCTGTGACCGAGCTTGGCCAGACCTACTACGCGCACTGCAAGGCGATGCTGGTGGAAGCGGAGGCGGCGGAAAGCGCTATCGAGCGCACGCGCGCAGAACCCAGCGGGCTGGTGCGCATGACGTGTCCGGTGGCACTGCTGCATGCGCGCGTGGGCGACATGATCGCGGACTTCATGGCCGCCAACCCCAAGGTCACGGTGCACCTGGAGGCCACCAACCGCCGCGTCGACGTAGTCGCCGAAGGCGTGGACCTGGCGATCCGCGTACGCGTGCCGCCACTGGAAGACAGCGACCTGGTAATGCGCGTGCTGGCCGAACGCGCCTGGTGCATCGTCGCCAGCCCGTCATTGATGGCGGGCCACGGCCCGCTGGTGGCGCCAGCGGACCTGAATGCGCTGCCCACGCTGGACCTGGGTCCGCCGCGCGCAGCGCACGCCTGGGCCCTGCACGGGCCCGACAGCGCCAGTTTCGAGCTGCACCACAAGCCGCGGCTGGTCACGGACGACATGATTATGCTGCGCGCGGCCGCCGTTGCCGGTGCCGGCATCGTGCAGCTGCCGACGATGATGGTGACCGAGGAATTGCGTACCGGCCGGCTGGTGAAGATCCTGCCGGCGTGGTCGGTCAAGGGCGGCATGATCCACGCCGTGTTCCCGTCGCGCCGCGGGCTGTTGCCGTCGGTGCGCGAGTTGATCGATTTCCTGACACTGCGCTTTGCGCAGATCCGCGAAGACTGAGCCGCACACCGCGCGCCACTACCAGGCGCATCGCCCGTCACACCGGCAGGAAAGCGCCATACGTGGTATCATCGGCCTTCCTCCGCACGGATCGGCAGCACGCCCGACACCGTTGCGTCAGCCGCGGAACACCCCAACAAGACATACAGCCGCGGCAAATCGGGGAAGTACACCCGATACTTCACGGGCCGGATCGACGACACGATTCACGATTGGCCCATCACCCTTTCCGACCGGCGGCACGTCCGCTCCGCAACGATCGCGCCTGTACCTGGCGTATCGGCTTGCGCAGGCATGGTCCACTTCACGCCAGATTCCCCGCCTGCGCCTCGCGCCGGCCCCGACGCTGGCCCACAGCAACGGCGAACGGTCGCCATCCTGCGCCGCATGCATCGCACCGATGCACCGCGCCGCTCGCGGCCGCGCCCATGAACAGGCATCACATTGAAGCAAAGCAACCATAACCTCAGCCACGGCCATCACCACGGCCACGGCCCGTACACCGTTTCCGTCTATCCCATCCAGCAGGAACCGGGCCTCTGGTTCGCGACCTACATGATCGCGGAGTACCGCAACGGCGCCGAGCGCATCGTCGCCAACGTGGCCATGCGCCACGACACGCACCGCTCCGAGGCGCGCGCCAGGCAGGCCGCGCAGCATGCCGGCGAAAGCGCCGCGGCACGCCTGCGCCAGCAATAAACGCATACATCGGCCTGCAAGGCCTCACAACAGCGCGCGCCGTGGCGGCGCGGCTACAGCAAGGAGCCTCCTTGGCAAAAGAAGAACTGGTGGAATTTGGCGGCAAGGTATCCGAAGTCCTGCCTGACAACCGTTTTCGCGTGATCCTGGAAAACGGCTTCGAGGTGTGGGCGTACTCGTCCGGGCGCCTGAAGAAAAACCGCATCCGCGTGCTCGCGGGCGACCGTGTCACGCTGGAGATGTCGCCGTACGACCTCACCAAGGGACGCATCAACTACCGGCACAAGTCGTAGTTCACGCGTCCTCTCGTCATGGCATGCGCCCCGCCGGCGCGTGCCGTCCCGCAACGATTCATCGCAAAGGAGAACCGATCATGTCCGTCATTGAAGAATGGGAAGCCGTGCACCTGACGCCGGAAGGCTGGCAGGCAGGCAGCTACCGGCATGCGCCGTGGCAGGCAGTAGACGTCGCGCCGCCCGCATCGGGCGTGCTGACCGTGAGGCGTCACGTGACGGCCACCTATTGCGGACCGTCGCGCGCGGTGGAAGAACGCACGCCTGAAATTACCGACATGGCGCTGATCGAAGCGCTGCTGGAGCGCCACGGCGCCCCGGTCTTCGGCATCTGAACCCTGGGTTCAGCGCGTTTGGGTTGGCGAGGCCGCTGCGGCCTGCGCCTCAGCCAAGCACGCGCACATGCGGCCGGGCCGTCCTGAGCCCCGCGCCGACCGTCCTCAGCTCGCCGTCCCACGGCTCGGCGGCGAGGTCCAGCACATAGTCGCCCTCGCGCGCCTTGTCGTGCAGCTGGTCGCGCACCACCTGGCCGATGGCCAGCCGGCACAGCGCCTCGCCACTGGCAGCTAGCTGGCCCTGCAATGCTCCCGCCTCGGCCAGCACGCCGAACGAACGCCGCCCTATCCCCACGAAGCTGGTGAACAATACCCCGGTGGGGCGCTCCGCATCGATAAAGCACACCGCAACGTGATAGGTGATGCCTTTGCCCTCGCCGGGCAGGGTGCACAGAAAACCGGATGATCCCGAACGCATGTCCATGAATGGACTCCTTGCAGTCTGACGGATGGCTGGTTGCCGCCAGGCGGCATGTTTGGTACGGCGCGCTAGAGCGACGTCACGGATTCACCCGCGACCAGTCCGTTGATGATGTCTTCCCCGAACCGCAGCGCGCCGCGCCGTGCGGAGCCGATATTCTCCCAACGCGATTCGGCCATCGGGAACACGCGCGCATGGTCGCTGCCCGGCCGGTAGCCTTCGCGGCAGATCACGATCGAGGCAAGGAAGCTGGTGTCGGGCCTGGTGCGCGGCCAAGCCTGCTCGGGCCGGTGGCGGTAGACCAGGGGATAGAGATCGAAACCCTTGTAACTGGCAAAAGGCGTACTGCCAGGCAGGTTGTTGCCGGGACTGCGGCTCGGACTGCTGTCGCTCACGGCGGCTCCATGCGGCATCGTGCCGCGTTGGTGGAAAAGGTTGCTGCAATCGCGCGGAAAGTCGCGCAATGTCGCAGATAGGGGGCGCCAGGGCGTGACAGACGCTCAGGACGTCATCGGCATGCCGGGCGAAGCTATCGACATCCCCGGCACCGTGCCGTTGATGATGGCTTCGGCATAGCGCAGCGCACCGCGGCGCGCTCCACCGACGTTGTCCCAGGGCGCGGCCTCCAGGCGGAACGTGCGCGCCTGCCCGCCTTCGGGCGATTCGCCCTCCAGGCAGATCACCACCGCGGCATCGAACGAGCGGTCGGGCCGCGGCTCGGGCCATACGCGCGTGACGGCATGCTTGTACACCAGGGGATAAAGGTCATATCCCTTGTAAGTCGCAGCTGGATAGATATCCATGGCAGCCTCCGCCGTTTTGGTGGTGTTGCCCCCACTCTACGCTTGTTGCCGGGCCCGCAGTGGCTTTATTTCACTATCGCGGGAAATGGCGGCAAATGGCGGGAACAGAAAGAAAAAAGCTCCGCCTAAGCGGAGCTTTTTCTCATCGCACTGGCGCCGTGGCGCTCAGTTCAGGCGGTAAGACTCAGATCGGCTCGATCTTGGTCGCGGCCGGGCCCTTCTGGCCGACGCCGGCGACGTAGCGAACCTTCTGGCCTTCTTGCAGCGACTTGAAGCCGCTGCCTTGAATTTCGGAGAAGTGCGCGAACAGGTCGTTGCCACCTGCGTCAGGGGTAATGAAGCCAAAACCCTTCGAATCGTTAAACCACTTTACGGTACCGGTTTCCATGTTGGATTCCTCAATAATTTTTTCTCACCTGGCAAAAGCGCCGGCAAGGCATGACGATCAAGGAAGACACAAGGAGAATAAGTGGCGCCGTGTGGGCAAGCACCTGGACTTCTAGGTTGCTGCTTGAAAGATCCTGCACCCAACCTTATACAGGTGCCCCACCCTGATGTCAACGAACTTGGCCCGATTGGCCAAAAATCAATGCGGAATGTGCGGGTTGCGGGTCCCACCAGCGCACCGGTGCCGACGCGCGCCGCACATCCGGCTTGCAGGGCGTGCGGCATGCGCGCGCGTGCTACAGTGGCCCATCACACGGACCAGACACGGATGACACTCTGCACTGCCTGCCAGGCCATCGAACTTCACCTGCGCGGCGCCCCCGGGCACGCTGCCTTGCGCATCACCGATACCCAGCGCATCAAGCCGCCGGGCAAGGCCGCGGTCACCATCAGCACCTTCGTGTGCCAGGACTGCGGCACGCTATGGACCTATCGCGACCAGAAGACGGGCCCCGAACAGGGCTGGCAGGTAGTTGGCGAAGCTGAACCACCGCCGTCGGCACCGCAATAAAAAACCCCGGGCCCCACCATCGCCTGCCTGCCGGATCAACCAGCATGGCATGGCTCAGGCATGGGCCCGGGGTCGTGATCAGCCAGCCCGCGACGCGGGCCGGACCAATCAGGCTGCCACGGTCTGCAGTGCGGCGTTCAGCGTCTGGCTCGGACGCATTGCGGCGCTGAGCTTGGCGGCGTCCGGCTGGTAGTAGCCACCGATGTCCACCGGCTGGCCCTGCACGGCGGCCAGCTCACCGACGATCTTCTGCTCGTTGTCGGTCAGCGTCTTGGCCAGCGGCGCAAACTTGGCAGCCAGTTCCGCGTCATCCGACTGGGCGGCCAGTTCCTGTGCCCAGTACATCGCCAGGTAGAACTGGCTGCCGCGGTTGTCCAGCTGGCCGGTCTTGGGCGACGGGCTCTTGTTGTTGTCCAGCAGCTTGCCGGTGGCAGCATCCAGCGTCTTGGCCAGGATCTTGGCCTTGGCATTGCCGGTCTTGATGCCAACGTCTTCCAGCGACACCGCCAGCGCCAGAAACTCACCCAGCGAATCCCAGCGCAGGTGGTTTTCTTCCACCAGCTGCTTGACGTGTTTCGGAGCCGAACCGCCGGCGCCGGTTTCATACATGCCGCCACCAGCCATCAGCGGCACGATCGACAGCATCTTGGCGCTGGTGCCCAGTTCCATGATCGGGAACAGGTCGGTCAGGTAGTCGCGCAGGATGTTGCCGGTCACCGAGATGGTGTCCAGGCCGCGGATCACGCGCTCCAGCGTGTAGCGCATGGCGCGCACCTGCGACATGATCTGGATATCCAGGCCGTTGGTGTCGTAGTCCTTCAGGTAGGCCTCGACCTTCTTGATCAGCTCGGCCTCGTGCGGACGGTACGGGTCCAGCCAGAACACGGCCGGCATGCCCGAGTTGCGCGCGCGCGTGACGGCCAGCTTGACCCAGTCGCGGATCGGCGCGTCCTTGACCTGGCACATGCGCCAGATGTCGCCCTGTTCGACATTCTGCGTCAGCAGCACTTCACCGGTGGCCAGGTCGACGATGTTGGCGACGCCGTCTTCGGTGATCTCGAAGGTCTTGTCGTGCGAACCGTACTCTTCGGCCTTCTGCGCCATCAGGCCGACGTTCGGCACCGTGCCCATGGTGGTCGGGTCGAAGTTGCCGTTGGTCTTGCAGAAGTTGATGATCTCTTGATAGATGCGGGCGAAGGTGCTTTCCGGGATCACGGCCTTGGTGTCCTTCGGACGGCCGTCGGCGCCCCACATCTTGCCGCCGATGCGGATCATGGCCGGCATCGAGGCATCGACGATCACGTCGTTGGGCGCGTGCAGGTTCGAAATGCCCTTGGCCGAATCCACCATCGCCAGTTCCGGGCGATGCTCGTGGCAGGCGTGCAGGTCGCGGATGATCTCTTCGCGCTTGGAGCTGGGCAGCGACTCAATCTTCTCGTACAGGTTGACCAGGCCGTTGTTGACGTTCACGCCCAGTTCGTCGAACAGCGCGCCGTGCTTGGCGAAGGCTTCCTTGTAGAAGATCTTGACGGCGTGACCGAACACGATCGGGTGCGACACCTTCATCATGGTCGCCTTGACGTGCAGCGACAGCATCACGCCGGTCTGGCGCGCGTCTTCGAACTGCTCCTCATAGAAGGCGCACAGGGCCTTCTTGCTCATGAACATGCTGTCGATGATCTCGCCGTCCTGCAGCGAAACCTTGGGCTTGAGCACGATGGTCTTGCCGCTCCTGGTGACCAGCTCCATCTTGACGTCGCGGGCCTTGTCCAGGGTCATGGACTTTTCGCCGTGGTAGAAGTCGCCGTGCTTCATGTGGGCCACGTGCGTGCGCGAGGCCATGCTCCACTCGCCCATGCTGTGCGGGTGCTTGCGCGCGTAGTTCTTGACCGCGGCGGGGGCGCGGCGGTCGGAGTTGCCTTCGCGCAGGACCGGGTTCACGGCGCTGCCCAGGCACTTGGAATAGCGCTTCTGGATGGCCTTCTCTTCGTCGGTCTTCGGGTCTTCCGGATAGTCCGGCACCTTGTAGCCCTTGCCTTGCAGTTCGCGGATGGCGCTGACCAGCTGGTGCACCGAGGCGCTGATGTTCGGCAGCTTGATGATGTTGGTGTCCGGCGACTGCGTCAGCTTGCCCAGCTCGGCCAGGTTGTCCGGCACGCGCTGTTCTTCGGTCAGGAATTCGGAAAACTCGCCCAGGATACGGCCAGCCACCGAGATGTCGCTGGTGGTGACGTTGATGCCGGCGGGCTTGGTAAACGTCTGGATGATCGGGAGGAACGCACTGGTCGCCAGCAGCGGAGCTTCGTCGGTCAGCGTGTAGATGATGGTGGGTTGCTGGATACTCATTGCTTCTCTCAGATCCTCGAACGGGTGGTGGGACATCCGCCTGCTGGGTCACAGCGGGGCAGCAAAAATAGAATTTTGCCTCAGTTTCCTTTCGCGAGACGGAAAACCACTGGATTTTGCGCGGCAATCGTTCAGAAAATCGGCCGGCTGTTCGCGTACTGGCACGGTCGTTCGCTAATTGCACCGCTACGGTGCCTTCGGGGACGCGTTATCGCGCCCCGGCATGGCGCGTGCGCCCCACAGATCACAGACTTGTCAAACTTCAACGCCAAGGAGACACAATGTCTCGACATTTGCCGCTGGTCCCCGTGGCCTTCGGGGGAGCCTGGCCCCCGCCCCTCGCCAATACATAGACATAGCTGAGGGGAGAAACAAGGCGGCGCTGATGCGCCACCGCCCTCTCGGCCTCAGGCGGCCAGCCTGAACGTCGACACCGCTTCCTTCAGACGCTGCGCCTGCTCCTCCAGCGAGCCGGCCGCCGCGGCGGCCTCTTCCACCAACGCGGCGTTCTGCTGCGTGGCGGTGTCCATCTGCGTGACGGCCTGATTGACTTGCTCGATCCCGGCACTCTGCTCCGCCGACGCCGCGCTGATTTCGCCCATGATGTCGGTCACTCGCTTGACCGCAGCGACGATCTCTTCCATGGTCTGCCCCGACTGCGTCACCAGCATGGAGCCCTTCTCGACGCGATCCACCGAATCCCCGATCAGCGCCTTGATCTCCTTCGCGGCAGTAGCGCTGCGCTGCGCCAGGCTCCGCACCTCGCCCGCCACCACGGCAAAACCACGCCCCTGCTCGCCGGCACGCGCGGCTTCCACCGCGGCGTTCAGTGCCAGGATATTGGTCTGGAAGGCAATGCCCTCGATCACGGCAATGATGTCGACCACCTTCTTCGACGCGCCGTTGATCTCTTCCATGGTGTCGGCCACCTTGCCCGCGACCTCGCCGCCCTTCTCGGCGATGTCGGAGGCATTGACCGCCAGCGTGCTGGCCTGGCGCGCGTTGTCCGCGTTCTGGCGCACGATGCTGGTCAGCTCTTCCATGCTGGCCGCGGTCTGCTGCAGCGACGAGGCCTGTTCCTCCGTGCGCTGCGACAGGTCGGTGTTGCCGGCCGCGATCTGGCTGGTGCCGGAGACGATCGACTCGGTGCCGGCGCGCACCTGGCGCACGATGCGCAGGATATTGGCGTTCATGTCCGCCAGCGCCTGCAGCAACTGGCCGGTCTCGTCGCGGCTATCCACATCGATGCGGCTGGTCAGGTCGCCCGATGCCACGGTGCGCGCCACGGCCACCGCGCGATGCAGCGGGCGCGTGATGCCGATGGTCAGCCAGACCGAAAATGCGATGCCGATGGCCAGCACCACCGCGCCAACCCCGATCAGGCTGTTGCGCGAGTTGACGTAGATGCCGTTGATCTCGCGCGCGGTGGCGTCGATGCTGGCGCGCTGGATGTCGAGCAGCTTCTGGATCTCGGCCAGGTAGGCGTCGCCCGCGGGCACGAACTCGTTCTCCAGCACCTGGTTGGCCTCTTCGGTCAGGCCTTCCTGCTTGAGCCTGGTGATCTTGTCGCGGCCGTTGTTGTACGGGTCGCGCACGCTGAAGATCTTCTGGAACGCGGCCTTCTCTTCTTCCGAGCTGAGCAGCAGCTTTATCTTGTCGCGCAGCGCGGCAATGCCTTCGATCGACGCCTTGGTCTCGGCGGCGAAGAATGCGCCCAGCGACGGGTCGGCGCTGCGCGCCACCGCCGTGGTGCGGCGCACGCTGGTGTGCATGAGCCGGTACCAGTCGCTGACCAGCCGCTCCTTGGTCAGCGGCTGCTGCATCATCGCGTGGGTGCGTTCAGCCACCTGTTGCAGGCGCATCATGCCGAATACCGTCATGAGCGCCGAAAGCAGCAATACCACCCCAAAGCCGATGCCGAGGCGGACCCCGATGCCTAGATTCTTCATTTTTTCTACCTGATTAGGACTGTTTACGGCGAGGTGCCGGCCCGGGACCATCGCTCGGCGCGGCATTCTTCGCTCTCATCGTCCGCTGGCGGGCCGGGTCGGCTACGCACGTGCGGGCTATGGATGCCAACGGCGTGGGGCAGCGAAACTTTAGGGTCTTCCTCGATTGACGGCTAGAAGTGTGCGGATACCGGTTATAGTGGAGTGAAACCGGCCCAGGCCAGGTGGCGCAACGCTTCGCGGCGCCCCGCCCTGCCACCCTGTCCGCCTTTCCACCCGAGGAGATCCAGCATGGCCACGCCCCCCAATCCTTTTGCAGATTTCACCAAGATGATGGAACAGTTCCGCCTGCCAGGCGTGGACATGAGCGCCGTGATCGAAGCACGCCGCAAGGACATCGAGGCCCTGACCGAGGCCAACAAGCTGGCCTACGAGGGCATCCAGGCGGTGATGCAGAAGCAGCAGGAGATCTTTACCAAGACCATGCAGCAGCTGCAGGCCGCGGCGCAGCAATACACCACGGCCGGCAACCCGGCCGAGGCCATGGCCAAGCACAGCGAACTGGTGCAGCAGACGCTGCACCAGGCGTTCGAGAACATGCGCGAGCTGGCCGAGACGGCGCAGAAGGCACAGGCCGAAGCGCTCACCGTGATCGGCAAGCGCGCTGAGCAGAACGTGAAGGAGGCGGGCGCGCTGTTCCAGCCGCCCAAATCGAAAGGCTAACGATCGCAACCGCTGACGCGGGAGACGGCTGACGCTGAACGGCCCACCGGCGGTCGTTCAGCGATAGCCGGTGGTGTCGGCAGGCTTGCCCGCGTCCTGCACTTCCGGCACATAGCGCCAGGCATCCGGCTGGCTGCCGTCGGCATCGGTAAAACCATACACGCGCGCCAGTTGTCCGCTGGACAGCGACTGGCCATTCCAGCGCGCCACGTCCGGGTCTTGCGCCAGCGCGGCCACGGCGCGGCCGACGAATAGCGGGCTTTCCGAGATTGCGAAGTGTGGCTGGATCCGGGTGGCGTCGCGCCAGTTGGCTTCGGTCACGCGATAGGCGTCGAGCATCGCCTCCGAGCGCAGCCAGCCCGGGCTCAGGCTCACCGCCGTGCCACCGTGCGGCGCGAGCTCATGCGCCAGGGCAAACGCCATGCGGCCCACCGCCGCCTTGGCCAGGTCGTAGAAGAAGGACACGCGGTAGTTGTGCGCGTTGTATTCGGCGGTGCCGTCGGTGACTTCGACCACCAGCCCGCCGCGCGTTTCGATCAGCAGCGGCAGCGCGCAGTGGCTGGTGATAACGTGGGTATCCACGCCGAGCCGCAGCGTGCGCAGCCCATAGTCCAGGTCGGACTCCCACACGGTCTTGTTCCACTCCATCCTGGTCGCGCCCCAGATATCGTTGACCAGGATATCGAGCCGCCCCTGCTCGCGCCGGATGCGTTCGACCAGTGCCTGCACCTCGGCCGGCACCAGGTGATCGACCCGCACGGCGATGCCGCGCCCGCCGGCGTCATCGACCATTTCCGCGGTTTCCTCGATTGTCTCCGGCCGGTTCATCTCAGAACGCGCGGCACGCGTGGTACGCCCCGTCACGTAGACCGCCGCCCCGCCTTCGCCTAGCGCAACGGCAATGCCGCGTCCCGCCCCGCGGGTGGCGCCGGCAACCAGCGCAACCTTGCCTGCCAGTGGCTTGTCCATGCCGCGCTCCTTCCGGGTGGATGGACGGCTATTGTGGCAAGTTCCGGGGCGGTGCGCCATGCCTTGCGCCAGCGCCGCGGCGCTACCGCCGCAGGCTCAGCACGATCACCCAGGCCGCCACCAGCGCGATGCCCAGCCACTCGCGTGGCGCGGGCCGCTCGCCCAGGAACAGAACCGCGAACACCGCCACCAGCACCGGGCTGAACGTGTCGACCGGCGCCACCTTCGACGCGTCACCGATCTGCAGCGCGCGGAAGTAGCACACCCACAAGGCGCGAATTCACAGGAATGGCCATCGCTGCGACCCCTGTCCTCGCCGTTAGCCTGCCGCACATTGACAGCAAGATCCTGAAAGGTTCAGGCCTTGCCGGATGACGCCGCCGGCGCGAACTCAGCCCCGACCGATCGCGCTACGCCGTCGGTATTGCACCGGCCGGCGTTGCGCCGGCCGTTTGGCTCAGATCACGCCCTGCGCCAGCATCGCGTCCGCCACCTTGACGAAGCCCGCGATATTCGCGCCTTCGACATAGTTGATGTAGCCATCCGCCTTCTGCCCGTGGTGGATGCAGTTCTGGTGGATGTCCTTCATGATCGCGTGCAGCTTCTCGTCGACCTCGGCGTGGTGCCAGGACAGGCGCATCGCGTTCTGCGACATCTCCAGGCCGGACGTAGCAACGCCGCCGGCGTTGCTGGCCTTGCCCGGTGCATAGAGGATCTTCGCATCGACAAATCGGTCCACCGCTTCCAGCGTCGACGGCATGTTGGCGCCCTCCGCCACGCAGATCACGCCATTGCCGAGCAGCGTTTCGGCGTCATTGCCGTCCACCTCGTTCTGCGTCGCGCACGGCAGCGCCACGTCCGCCGGCACGTGCCACGGGGTACGGCCGGCTTGGAAGGTCATGCCGTGGCGGGCAGCGAAGTCCGACAGGCGGCCGCGCTCTTCGTTCTTGAAGGCCATCACTTCTGCCAGTTGCTCGCTGGTCATGCCCTCCGGGTAGTGCAGTACGCCGCCCGAGTCGGACAGTGTCAGCACCGTCGCGCCCAGTTCGATCGCCTTCTCGGCCGCGTACTGCGCCACGTTGCCCGAGCCGGAGATCAGCACGCGCAGGCCGTCAAAGGCACGGCCGCGCTTGTGCAGCATTTCCTGGGCGAAGTAGACCGTGCCGTAGCCGGTGGCTTCCGGGCGCATCAGGCTGCCGCCATAGGCCAGGCCCTTGCCGGTGAAGACGCAGGCAGACTGGTTGGACAGCTTCTTCATCATGCCGGCCATGAAGCCGACTTCACGCGCGCCCACGCCGATATCGCCGGCCGGGATATCGGTGTCCGGGCCCAGGTGGCGGTACAGCTCGGTCACCAGCGCCTGGCAGAAGCGCATCACCTCGCCGTCGGACTTGCCCTTGGGATCGAAGTCGGAGCCGCCCTTGCCACCGCCCATCGGCAGCGTGGTCAGCGCGTTCTTGAAGGTCTGCTCGAAGCCCAGGAACTTCAGCACCGACAGGTTCACCGTCGGGTGGAAGCGCATGCCGCCCTTGAACGGGCCGATTGCGGAGCTGTGCTGCACGCGGAAGGCGCGGTTGACCTGCACGCGGTTCTGGTCGTCGGTCCAGGACACGCGGAACTGGATCACGCGCTCGGGCTCCACCAGCCGCTCGAGCAGGGCCTGGTCGGCATAGCGCGGATTGCGCTCGACGAACGGCCAGAGCGTCATCATCACTTCCTTCACGGCCTGGAGGAATTCAGGTTGATTGGGGTCGCGGCGGGCAACCCCCGCCAGGAATGCGTCAAGGGAGGGAGAACTCACGGTTGTCTCTGCTGTGCTGGGTACTGTGGCTGGATCCGGCCGCCTTGCCGGTCGATGCCGGTCTCTTGTGCCGTTTGGCGTTGCGCCGATGGAAGGTGGGTGGCCTCCGGTTGTCCATACATTCACGGCGCACCGTGCCTGTCGGACAACATGAAACTGTAGCACCAGCATGGGGCATGTGACAGTCAAAACACCTGTGACAGCGGCGAGAAAGCCGCATTCTGGTGCAGACGTTGGGGATTTCCGTGCGATCAGCGGACAGCCCAACGCGCCGTGGCAATTCAGGCAATCAGCAGCTTAGTACCGCATTCCTTCAGCGCCGCTCCCAGCTCCGGCTCCGGCGCCATGTCCGTGATCAGCCAGGCAGCCTGGTCGAAATGCTTGATGGTCACACCTGTATTGCGCCCGAACTTGGTATGGTCGGCCACCACGCAGGGCACGTCGGAGGCCAGCAGCATGCGGCTGCGCAGTTCGGCCGCGGCGCGCGAGAAGTCGCAGATCTCGCCGCGCGGCGTGACGCCGCCGATGCCGATAAAGGCGAAATCGGTGTGGTAGCGGGACAACTGTATTCCGCCTTGCTAGCGATGTACTTGCCGATCGCCACGCCGCCGGTGAAGGTCACCAGGTCCACCGACGGGTGCGTGATCCGCTCGTCGGCAATCTCGCGCGGGTCGCCGGTGACCACCTGGAACATCTGCGGCGGCAGGCCGGCCTCGTACAGCAGGTCGGCCAGGTAGTACGCCGACAGCGGCACCTTCTCCGAGGGCTTGAGCACCATGCGCTTGTTGGTGGCGATCGACGGCGCGACCTTGTGCGCGACCTGGTTCATCGGGTGGTTGAACGGCGTGATGGCACAGATCACGCCCGGCAGCGGCTCGCGCTGCGTCATCACGCTGCGCTTCTTGCCGTGCGGCATCAGGTCGCACGAGAACATCTGGCCGTCGTCGCGCAGCGCCTCGGTCGCGGCAAAGCCCAGCACGTCGGCGACGCGGCCGATCTCGTAAAGCGAGTCCTTCCTGGACAGGCCGGACTCGAGCGTGATCAGGTCCGAAGCTTCCTCGGAGCGCTCGCGCAGCAGCGCCGCGGCGCGGTTCAGGATGGCGGCGCACGATGCCGGGTCGTACGGCGCGCGCAGGTGCACGCGCACGGGCAGCGGCTCGTCGGCCACGTCGACGTGGTAGCGGCCGCCCTCGCGTCCCGGCCCAAGGCCTGACGAGCAACTGTTCCATTCTGGAACACCTGCTGTCACGCGCTGGCACACCGCTGCTACCGCGTGACACATCCGGCGCGGGCGCAGGCACCCGCCACGGCGTTTTCCCCGGCTTTTCCGCCAGTTTTACGCCGGTTTCCGCTCCGGCACACCTCTTGCGATCTGCCTGCCGTGCGCACGGCGCGAGGCCGTGACGACACCACACAGATCAACGAACGGAGCGAGACATGAATATGGCGGAAATCGCCCAGCTGGGCGTCAGCAACCCCTACAAGCAACAGTACGAGAACTTCATCGGCGGCGCCTGGGTGCCGCCCGCCGGTGGCGAGTACTTTGAGTCGATCACGCCGATCACAGGCAAGCCGTTCACGCGCGTGCCGCGCTCCAACCAGCAGGATGTCGATGCCGCGCTGGACGCCGCGCACGCCGCCAAGGCCGCCTGGGCGCGCACCTCCACCACCGAGCGCGCCAATATCCTGAACCGCATCGCCGACCGCATCGAGGCCAACCTGACGCTGCTGGCCGTGGCCGAGACCATCGACAACGGCAAGCCGGTGCGCGAGACCTGCGCCGCCGACCTGCCGCTGGCGGTCGACCACTTCCGCTACTTTGCCAGCTGCATCCGCTCGCAGGAAGGCGGCATCTCCGAGATCGATGCCGACACCGTGGCCTACCACTTCCATGAGCCGCTGGGCGTGGTCGGCCAGATCATCCCGTGGAACTTCCCGCTGCTGATGGCCACGTGGAAGCTGGCCCCGGCGCTGGCGGCCGGCAACTGCGTGGTGCTCAAGCCCGCCGAGCAGACCCCCGCCTCGATCCTGGTGCTGATGGAACTGATCGGCGACCTGCTGCCGCCGGGCGTGGTCAACGTGATCAACGGCTTCGGGCTGGAAGCCGGCAAGCCGCTGGCATCGAGCCCGCGCATCAGCAAGGTGGCCTTCACCGGCGAGACCACCACCGGGCGCCTGATCATGCAATACGCCTCGCAGAACCTGATCCCGGTGACGCTGGAACTGGGCGGCAAGTCGCCGAACATCTTCTTCGAGGACGTGCTGGCCGCCGACGACGCCTTCTTCGACAAGGCGCTGGAAGGCTTCGCCATGTTCGCGCTGAACCAGGGCGAGGTCTGCACCTGCCCGTCGCGCGCGCTGATCCAGGAATCGATCTACGACCGCTTCATGGAGCGCGCGCTCAAGCGCGTGGCGGCGATCCGCCAGGGGCATCCGCTCGACAAGGGCACCATGATCGGCGCGCAGGCATCGGCCGAACAACTCGAGAAGATCCTGTCGTACATCGACCTGGGACGCAAGGAAGGCGCGCAGTGCCTGACAGGCGGCGAGCGCAATGCGCTGGACGGCGACCTCGCCGGCGGCTACTACGTGAAGCCGACGGTATTCGCCGGCCACAACAAGATGCGCATCTTCCAGGAAGAGATCTTCGGGCCGGTGGTCTCGGTGACGACCTTCAAGGACGAGGAAGAAGCCCTGGCGATCGCCAACGACACGCTCTACGGCCTGGGCGCAGGCGTGTGGACGCGTGACGGCGCGCGCGCATTCCGCATGGGGCGCGGCATCCAGGCTGGCCGCGTGTGGACCAACTGCTACCATGCCTATCCGGCGCATGCGGCGTTCGGGGGATACAAGCAGTCCGGCATCGGCCGTGAGAACCATCGCATGATGCTCGATCACTACCAGCAAACCAAGAACCTGCTGGTGAGCTACAGCCCCAACGCTCTCGGATTTTTCTGACGATGCGCAAGGCACGCTGCCATGTGCGTGCCATGATCGGATTGAGCCCCGCGGGCGCGGGGCCAACCCGATCAGGGAGTCATTCAAGGAGTCGAGATGCCTGCCATGATGAAAGCTGCAGTGGTGCGAGAGTTCGGCGCGCCGCTGACGATCGATGAAGTTCCTGTTCCGCAACCCGGTCCCGGCCAGATCCAGGTGAAGATTGAGGCCTCCGGTGTCTGCCACACCGACCTGCACGCCGCCGACGGCGACTGGCCGGTCAAACCCACGCTGCCCTTTATCCCCGGCCATGAAGGCGTGGGCTTTGTCTCTGCCGTCGGCAGCGGCGTCACCCGCGTGAAGGAAGGCGACCGCGTCGGCGTGCCCTGGCTGTACAGTGCCTGCGGCTATTGCGAGCACTGCCTGCAGGGCTGGGAGACGCTGTGCGAGAAGCAGCAGAACACCGGTTATTCCGTCAACGGCGGCTACGGTGAATATGTCGTTGCCGATCCCAACTACGTGGGCCTGCTGCCCGACAAGATCGGCTTTGTCGAGATCGCGCCGATCCTGTGCGCGGGCGTCACGGTCTACAAGGGCCTGAAGGTCACCGATACGCGGCCGGGCCAGTGGGTGGTGATCTCCGGCATCGGCGGCCTGGGCCACGTGGCTGTGCAGTATGCGCGGGCGATGGGGCTGCGCGTGGCCGCGGTGGACATCGATGACGAGAAGCTCGCACTCGCAAGCCGGCTCGGCGCGGAGGCGACCGTCAACGCGCGCACTACCGATCCTGCCGCGTGGCTGCAGAAAGAGATCGGCGGCGCACATGGCGTGCTGGTGACCGCGGTGTCGCCGATCGCGTTCTCGCAGGCCATCGGCATGGTGCGCCGCGGCGGCACGATCGCGCTCAACGGCCTGCCGCCGGGCGAGTTCGCCACGCCGATCTTCGACGTGGTGCTCAAGGGCATCACCATCCGCGGCTCCATCGTCGGCACGCGCAGCGATCTGCAGGAGTCGCTGGACTTTGCCGCGCATGGCGACGTCAAGGCCACGGTGTCGACCGCGAAACTCGACGATATCAACGATGTGCTCGGGCGACTGCGCGAGGGCAAGATCGAAGGGCGCGTGGTGCTGGACCTGGCCGCGTGAGCGGGAGACAGGCCATGCCGTCATTCGTTCCTGGTTCGGCCGATGCGCCTGTTGCGCGCGTCGTTGCGACGCCCGCCGCGCTCGCGCTGGTCGCGCAACTGCGCGCGCGGCATGGCCCGCTGATGTTCCACCAGTCCGGCGGCTGCTGCGACGGCAGTGCGCCGATGTGCTACCCGGCCGGCGAACTGCTGGTGGGGCAGGCTGATGTGTGCCTGGGCGAGATCGGCGGCGCGCCGTTCTATATGACGCGCGCGCAGTTCGAGTACTGGCAGCACACGCGGCTGGTGATAGACGTGGTGCCGGGGGCGGGTGGGATGTTTTCGCTGGAGGGGCCGACTGGGCTGCGGTTTCTGACGCGGTCGGAGTTGTTCAGTGATGAGGAGGCGGCTTGGCTGGCTGCGCAGGCGGGGTTGTGAGCTGCCTCACTGTTCGCGCTAGCCAACTGGGTGCTCCCTCTCCCGTTTGCGGGAGAGGGAGCAAACGGGAGATGAAACGCGTCAGCGCTTGTGCAACGCCTCAGCCCTCAGACCCCGGCTCGTCATCCAGCCCTTCCTTCAACCTCCGATAGATCGTATTGCGCGAAACCCCCAGCTCGCGGGCGGCATGACTGACATTGCCACCATGCCGCGCCAGCGTCTGGCGGATAACGCCCGCTTCCCAGTCGCGCATGCGCCCGGCGGCTGCCGCGGTCCCGGTCGCTGGCGTTGACCGGGCAGCCGACGTGTCCTCACAGCGTTCCGCGTCGTCGTCGCACTCCTGCTCAAACCCTTCCGGCAGGTGCTCGCAGCCGATCTCCGCCTCCCCTTCCGCCAGGATCGCCGCCGTTCGCAACACATTGGCAAGCTGCCGGATATTCCCCGGCCACGGATGCCGCCGCAGCAGCGCCAGCACCTCTGCGCCAACTCGCAACGGCACCTCCGTGCCAGTCTCTTCCCGTTGCCGCTGCAAAATGCGCTCCACCAGCACCGGCAGGTCGCTGCGCTCGCACAGCGACGGCAGCGTCACGGCTAGCGCATTGATGCGGTAGTACAGGTCCTCACGGAAGGAACCATCGGCAATCATCGCCCGCAGGTCCCGGTGGGTGGCACAGACCACCCGCACATCAACCGGCATCGCGCGCGCACCGCCCAGCGGCGTGACCGCGCGCTCCTGCAGCACCCGCATCAGCCGCACCTGCTGCGCCAGCGGCATGTCGCCGATCTCGTCGAGGAACAGCGTGCCGCCATGCGCCTGCGCCAGCTTGCCTACGCAGCCGCGGCGGCGCGCGCCGGTGAAGGCACCCTCTTCGTAGCCGAACAGCTCGGCCTCGATCAGCGACTCGGGGATGGCCGCGCAGTTGACAGCGACAAAAGGCCCGTTGCCGCGCGGCGAGGCGGCGTGGATGGCGCGCGCCAGCCATTCCTTGCCGGTGCCGGTGCGGCCCTGGACCAGGATGGGAATATCGCGCCCGCTGACCTTGCGCACGCGGCGCAGCACCGCGGCCACGGCGGCATCGCCGGTGTCGAGCGCGGCCAGCGCCGGCGGCAGCGGGTCGTCGGCGACTGGCTGGCGCACCGTCACCGGCGCGGCCAGGTATTCGACGCGCGCGAACACCTGGACCCGGCTCGGCAGCGTCAGCACCTGCAGCGATCCGGCCGAGGTGGCGCGCGCCTGCATCGCCACGCGCACCGGCTGGCCGAACAGCTCGGCGAATCCAGACAGCGCCAGCGCCTGCGGCGCCAGCCCGAGCTGGAACAGCCCGCTGCGGTTGGCGGCCAGGAAGGCGCCGTCGGGCGTGAACGCCGCCATGCCCTCGAACAGCGTGCCGACGAACTCCGGGCGCGCATGAAAGCGCACCAGCACCGCCTCGGGGAAATGGTTGGCGAACAGGTGGTTCTCGATCATCTGCGCCGACATGCGCACCAGCGCCATGGTGTGGCGATGGAAGCCGCGATGGTCGCCGCTGACGTCGAGCGCGCCCAGGATCGCGCCGGTCGGGCCGGCGATCGGCGCGCACGAGCAGGTGAGCTGGTGGTTGGCCTGCAGGAAGTGCTCGCTGGCGTGGATGATGGTGGGACGGGCCTCGGCCAGCGCGGTGCCGATGGCGTTGGTGCCCTTGCTGGGTTCGGCCCATGACACGCCCGGCGCCAGCGCCACGCGCCGGGCGCGCCCGACGAAATCGCCGTCGCCCAGGCTGTGCAGGATCACGCCGCTGCTGTCGGTCAGCAGCACCATGCTGTCGGTATTGGCGATCTGCGCGTGCAGGGTCTCCATCACCGGCAGCGCATGGCGGTACAGGTCGCGGCTGGCATCGACCAGTTCGCCCAGTGCGCGCACGCCGGCGATGTCGAAGTCCGGCGCATGGCGCGCGTCGAGTCCGAAGCCGGCCGAGCGCGCATGGGAGCGGGCGATCAGGCCGGCGCGGTCGGCGTCGGCCGGGTCGACGGCCTGGAGCGCAGCGTCGGCGGCAGGATGGTCAGCAGAACGGGCGGCACGATGCATGACGGCGGGTCTCCTGTGCTGGCAGACGGCGCGCATCGCAAAAGGCTTAGCGGCCGCTGCCCTGCCGTCCCGTGTCGCGTACCGTGCAGGCGTGTGCTGCGGCAGGCCGGGCGGCTTTATCCGGCAACCATAGCACAGGGCGGGGCCCCTGTATCAGGCCCGGCGGCCCGGGCCCGCGCCATCAGCGTTTTTCGTCGAGCAGGTCGTTCAGGATCTCGTCGAACGTGGCCTGCGCGTCCTCCAGCGCCTGCAGGGCCGCATCGAAGGTCTGCAGTGCGAGCTTGGACGGCTTGCCGCTGCCCTGCGGCGGGTAGTGGGCCTGCAGGGCGGTGAATGCCACCTGGACCTGCCGCGTCGCCGCGACGACGCGTTCCATTGCCTGCGCCTCTTCGGCGCGGTACTGCTCGTGCTTCTGCTCGCTCATGCTTGTCAGCTCCGTTTGCGCGTCGTTGGGTGTGGGGGGTGCGCGCGCCTGAATGAGGCATATCGTACAAGAACTGCGCCGGCTGGCTTGCGCTGCGGCCTCGCGCCTGACAAAAATGAGGTAGGCTGCGCGGCTAGGCGGCAAGGCCTGCGCCCCCGGGGCGCCACGCCAGGCCGCGACACCGTGGACGAGCCATGAAATTCCCCACCCGCCGCGCGCTGGCGGCAGCGCTGGTCACCGCCGGCGGCTTCGCCAGCTACTGGACCTACCTGACGCTCAACCAGGAACGGCTGTTGTTCGCCGTGCGCCGGCGCCCGCCGCGCGACCTGCCCGACGGCATCATCGGCTATTCGCACCGGATCCCCGGCGGCGTGGTGCGCGGCTACATCTACCAGGCGCCCGGCGACACCGTGCTCGACCTCTTGTTCTACCTGCCCGGCCGCGGAGAGGATGTGCTCGAAACGCTGCAATACGCGCGTTGGCTGCCGGCCGGCATGGGCTTCGCCACCTACGACTACCGCGGCCTGGGTCATTCCGACGGCCGCCCGTCCGAGGCCGCCGCGGTGGCTGATGCCAGCCAGTTCCTGCTGCACGTGCGACGTGTCTTTCCCGACACCCGCGTGCATGTGGTGGGCCGCAGCCTTGGCACCGGTGTCGCGATCCAGCTGGCGGACCTGCAGGATTTCGAGAGCCTGCAGTTGGTCACGCCCTACGACTCGCTGCTGGAGCTGGTGGGCAAGCGTTTCCCACTGGTGCCGCTGCGCCAGCTGATGCGTCACCATTTCGATTCGATCTCGCACTGCAAGAAGGTCGTGCAGAGCACCAAGGTGCTGCTGGCCGAGACCGACGAGGTGGTACCACACGAGTGCTCCGAGCGCCTGATGGCCGCATGGCCCGGACCGGTGGCGCTGCAGACCATGCCAGGCACGGATCACTTCACCATCATCGAACGCGAGGAAACCTGGCTGGCGTTGTGCGAATTCGCGCAGCAAAACAGCGAGGCCCGCTTGCGCGTCGGGGCGGCGCAGCCCGAGGAAGCGCCGGCATTACCGGCATTACCGGCATTACCCCCAGCACCGGCAGCACCGGCCGAACACGACGAGGACGGCTGCCCGCTGCCGCTGGCCGCGTCCCGATAACCGCTACGACGGCACGGCCAGCGGGTAGAATGCGCGCATGAAAAAAATCGCAGTCAAGGCAGGCGGCGCCGCGCTGGCGCTGGCTGCGGCCGGCATTCTGCTTGCCGGCTTTGCCGCGGTGGTGAGCCTGCGGCAGCTTCCTCCCGTTGACGCCCTGCGCGACTACCGGCCAGACGTGCCGCTGCGGATCTACACCAGCGACAACGTGCAGATCGGCGAATTCGGCAGCGAGCACCGCGAGTTCATTCCCTTCGAGCAGATTCCCACGCGCATGGTCAAGGCGCTGCTGGCTGCCGAGGACGACCAGTTCTACCAGCACGAGGGCGTCGATATCCCCGGCGTGTTGCGCGCGGCGCTGGCCAACCTGGGCCAGGGCTATGCGCAGGGCGCGTCGACCATCACCATGCAGGTGGCGCGCAACTTCTACCTGTCGCGCGAGAAGACGCTGGCACGCAAGTGGTATGAAATGCTGCTGGCCTGGCGCATCGACCAGTCGCTGTCCAAGGACCGCATCCTCGAGCTGTACATGAACCAGGTCTACCTGGGCGAGCATGCCTATGGCTTCGGCAGCGCCGCGCATGCGTATTTCGGCAAGCCGCTGGCCGCGCTGTCGCTGGCCGAGACAGCGATGCTGGCGGGGCTGCCCAAGGCACCGTCGACCATGAACCCGGTGGTCAATTTCCCGCGCGCCAAGCGGCGCCAGGAATATGTGCTGGGCCGCATGCTGGCGCTCGGCATGATCAGCCAGGACGACTACCGCGAGGCCCGCGCCGCACGCCTCGCCATCTCCAATGACAGCCCCGGCAGCTTCGCCGGTCATGCCGAGTACGTGGCCGACCTGGCGCGCCAGCTGGCCCGCGACCGCTTTGGCGACGAGGCCTATACGCGCGGCCTGAACGTCTACACCACGGTGTCGTCGGTGCGCCAGACGCTGGCCTACGACGCGGTGCATGGCGGGCTGGAAGGCTACGCGCGCCGCCACCGCAAGGCAATCAAGGCGCTGGCGCAGGGACCGCAGGCGGCGCTGGTGTCGCTGGACTGCGCCACCGGCGCGATCGAGGCGATGATGGGCGGCGCCGACTTTGCCGCCAGCCGCTTCAACCACGCCACCCAGGCGCTGCGCCAGCCGGGCTCGACCTTCAAGCCCTTCGTTTATGCGGCGGCGCTGGAGCACGGGGTATCGCCCGGCACAGTGATCAACGACGCACCGCTGGCCAACAGCTCGCGCTGGCAGCCTTCCAATGACGATGGGCGCTTTGTCGGCCCGATCACGGTACGCCAGGCGCTGGCCGAATCGCGCAACCTGCCTGCCATCCGCACGCTGCAGGCAATCGGCATCCCGTATGCGGTGGAGTTCGCCAGCCGCTTCGGCTTCTCGCCCAAGCGGCTGCCGCGCTACCTGCCGCTGGCGCTGGGCACCGGCACCACTTCGCCGCTGCGCCTCGCCGCTGCCTACGGCGTGTTCGCCAATGGCGGCCACCGCGTCGAGCCTTACCTGATCGAGCGCATCACGGACAGCGAAGGCAACGTGCTGTTCTCCGCCGGCAACGGTCAGGGGGCCGAGGGCACGGCGCCGCCGCGGGTGATCAGCGAGCGCAATGCCTTCGTAATGGACAGCCTGCTGCGCAGCGTGGTCGACGACGGCACCGGCGCGGGCGTGCGCCGCTACCTGCGCCGCGACGACGTGGCCGGCAAGACCGGCACCACCAACGATTCGGTCGACGGCTGGTTCGCGGGCTATGCCGGCGGCGTGGTCACGGTGGCGTGGATGGGCTATGACGACAACCGCAGCCTGGGCGAGCATGAATTCGGCGCCACCACCGCGCTGCCGGTCTGGGCCTCCTACATGGAAGGCCGCCTCGCCGGCGTGCCAGTGCCTGAGGCGCATGCGCCGGCTGGCGTGGTGCGCGTGGGCGATGACTGGATGTATGCGGAGTATGCCGACAGCAACCGCGGCATCGCCTCCCTTGGCTTCCCGCCGCCGGCCACCCCGTCCCCGGCCCCCGTCGCCAGCAACGAGCCCGCGGCGCCCGCGCCGACGCCGGTAACCAGCGAGGCCATCGGCCTGCCCACCCCCGGCGCTGCACCGCAAGCGACGCCCATTGCGCCCGTCGACCCCAACCTGTAGTCCCTTCCCCACCATCACAACAACAATACCGATGTCCAGCCACAGCCCACTGCTGATCTGGTCGGTCGCCGCGCTGACCACGGCCGGCGTCCTGTTCCGCCCTTTTCGCCTGCCCGAGGCCTTCTGGGCCGCCGCCGGCGCCCTGCTGCTGTGCGTGACCGGCCTGCTGGCGCTGCCCGACGCGCTGGCGGCGGTGATGCGCGGCTATGACGTGTACCTGTTTCTCGCCGGCATGATGCTGATCTCCGAACTGGCCCGCAAGACCGGCCTGTTCGACCACGTCGCCGCACTGGCGGTGCGCCAGGCGCGCGGCTCGGCGCTGCGGCTGTTCCTGCTGGTGTACGGCTTCGGCACGCTGGTGACGGCGTTCATGTCCAACGATGCCACCGCGGTGGTGCTCACGCCGGCGGTGCTCGCCGCCACGCGCGCGGCGCGGGTCCGGCATCCGCTGCCTTACCTGTATGCGTGCGCCTTTATCGCCAACGCGGCCAGCTTCGTGCTGCCGATCTCCAACCCCGCCAACCTGGTGATCTTCGGCGAGCGCATGCCGCCGCTGGCGGCCTGGCTGGCGAGCTTCGCGCTGCCGTCGCTGGCCGCGATCCTGGCTACGCTGGCCGCCCTGTGGTGGACCCAGCGCGATGCGCTGTCGGAGCCGATCGAACACGACGTGCCGGTGCCGCCGCTGTCGCTGCAGGCCTGGCTGACGGCGCTGGGCATCGTGCTGACCGGCATCGCGCTGCTGATCGCCTCGCTGCGCGGCAGCGACCTGGGCTGGCCCACCTTTGCTGCTGGCGTGGCGACGCTGCTGCTGGTCTGCGCCACGCGGCGCGAGCTGCTGGCGCCGGCGCTGCGCGAAGTGTCATGGGGCGTACTGCCGATGGTGGCGGGCTTGTTCGTGCTGGTAGCGGCGCTGGAGCAGACCGTGGTGATCCGCCACCTGGCCGACGCGGTCGAGGCCGCGTCGCGCCACGGCGGGGCCGGCGCGCTGCTGGCGGTGGGCGCGGTGGTGACGCTGGCGGGCAATATCGCCAACAACCTGCCGGCCGGATTGATCGCCGCGTCGGCGCTGGCTGCCGGGCATGCGTCGCATGCCGTCACCGGCGCGGTGCTGGTCGGCATCGACCTTGGCCCCAACCTGTCCGTGACGGGGTCGCTGGCCACGCTGCTGTGGCTGACCGCGCTGCGGCGCGAAGGGCATATGATCAGCGCCGGCCAGTTCCTGCGCGTGGGGGCCGTGGTCATGCCGGCAGCGATGCTGCCGGCGCTGGCGTTGCTGCTCTGGTAAGCGGCGGCCTCAGCCGGTAGGGGTGCCGGCGGTGGCCGGCGTGCGTGCTGCCGGCAGCAGCGGCCGGCGCAGGCCGGGCGCGGCCAGGCGTGCGGCGCTGGCGTGGTGTTCCGCCACGCCCGTTTCCACCGGTGCCGCCGGCAGCGGCACCGTCACGACATGGAGCAGCATCAGGCTGCTGCACGGAAAGGCAATCGGCATGGTCTCGTTGTCCCGACAAGAGTATGGCCGCCCGATGCAGCGGCCGGTCGCCGGCGGCCTTCCTTCATCGGGCCGCCTGGCGGGTGCACCCATTATGTGCGCTTGTCGGCGCCGTGCGGGGCGGGCTTGAGCGATGTCATGAACTATTCACGGAAGGGCGTACGGTTGTGGCGTACTCGGCCCACCGCCGCCCGCATGGCGGCTTCCGTGGCGGGTTGTTCGGCCCGTGCATCTGCCATATAGTGGACCCGGCACACCCGCGCGGCGGCGCCGCCGCCGCGCGCAGTGCAAGCCTCTGGCAGCTCTCGATGCAATCCGGACACCCCGACTCATGACCAGCAAGGACGCGGCGCACCGCGCGAAGGAATTCAGCCCGGCCGAAGACCACGCCCACGGCAAGGAGCATGGCGCGGCCCCCACCGTCTCGTCCCGCATCCGCGCCCGGCTGCAGGCCGCGCAGGAGCGCTTCCACGCCAACGACAATATCGCGCCCTACCTCGAGCCGGGTGAGATGGAACAGTTGCAGACCGAAGTGCAGGCGCGCATGGAAGACGTGCTGCGCGCGCTGGTGATCGACGTCGACAATGACCACAACACGCAGGAAACCGCGCGCCGGGTCGCCAAGATGTACCTGAAAGAGATCTTCGCCGGCCGCTATGCCAAGGCGCCGGCGGTGACCGAATTCCCCAACGTCGGCCAGCTCAACGAGCTGATGATCGTCGGCCCGCTGCGGGTGCGCAGTGCCTGCTCGCACCATCTGTGCCCGATCATCGGCAAGCTGTGGGTAGGCGTGATGCCGAACCAGCATTCCAACCTGATCGGCCTGTCCAAGTACGCGCGGCTGGCCGAATGGATCATGTGCCGGCCGCAGATCCAGGAAGAGGCGGTGGCGCAGGTGGCCGACCTGCTGCAGGAGAAGATGAACCCCGACGGCCTGGCCATCGTGATGGAGGCCGAGCACTTCTGCATGCACTGGCGCGGGGTGCGCGACACCGACGCCAAGATGACCAACAGCGTGATGCGCGGCTCGTTCCTGAAGGACGACAGCTTGCGCCGCGAATTCCTCACGCTGCTGAACAACAACCGCGGCTAGAGGCCCCGCCCCAGGATCACGCCCCTTAAGCCACGCCCGATACCGGAGCCGCCACGATCATGCTAGTCCGCCTGCTCTATGCCAGCCGCGCCCGCCAGCCCATCGACGCCGCCCTCCTCGATGCGATCCTGGCCACCAGCCTCGAACGCAATCCGCGCCACGGCATCACCGGCGTGCTGTGCCATGGCAACGGCATGTTCCTCCAGGCGCTGGAAGGCGACCGGCAGGACGTGTCGCAGCTGTACCAGGCGATCGCGCGCGATCCCCGCCATCACGACGTGACGCTGCTGCATTTCGAGGAAACCTGCGCGCGCGACTTCGCCGGCTGGGCCATGGGCCAGGTCAATGCCGCGCGCATCAACACCGCCACGCTGCTGAAGTTCTCGGCGCGCGCCGAACTGGATCCATACCGCACCTCGGGCGCGGCCTCGCTGGCGCTGCTCAAGGAGCTGATCGCGGGCGCGTCGGTGGTCTCGCGCACCGGCGAACGCGGCCGTCACTGAGCCATCACGAGCGGTCACTGCGCCGCAACTGCGTCGCATCTGAACCGCCCGGGCTGTCCTGCGGCGGTCCTCGCATCATCTCCTCGCTGCCTGCGGCACTTGGGCCGCAGTCCTTTCCGCGCTAAGCACCCGCACCCGCAGCGCTAGCCCGTGCCCCGGCGCGCTAGGCAGTCACCTGGCCGAACAGGCCGCATTCCAGGTCGCTCTCGAACTCCTCGACCCAGACCGAACCGGGTCCGGCCTCGTAGATACTCTGCTTGTCCGTGCCCGCCCGGCGCACGCTGACACGGCGCGCCCCGCCGCCGTTGCTCTCATCGGAAATATCGAACATCTCGGGCGCCAGTCCGACCTGCATGCACACCTGCGTGACCTGTTGCTGCTCGTCGGCGGGAAATTGTGAGAACGGTCTCGTAGCCATGGCATCCTCCGTCAAGGTTGAGATCGCCGCTTGCGCGCAGCGCGAACGTGCGTGGCACACCATGCGCCACGCATGAAAACAGGCGTGCCGTTGTCATCCAACGGCGGCACGTCGCGCGCCGCCGCACCATGGCGGCGGCGCGCAGACCCTCCAGGGATTGTTGTTCGGACTCAGCTCTTGCGCTGGGTCACTGCCACGAACGGGGCCGGCGCGTGCTGCACGGACTGGCTGCCGCAATTCGGGCAATTCGGATGGGAAGAGGTATGTTCTGCGAGATGCTCGGTTTTCTCGAACACATGGCCGCACTTCTCGCAGCGGTATTGGTAGACGGGCATGGCATTCCCTCACGCGGTGCACACGCCGCGGGCGCCGCAAGCGCCACCCGGCCGTGGCCGGATGCTGCGCCGCACACGATGCCGGACGCGTGTCAGGTTCATTCTAGGACAGCGATTTGCCACGCGCAGCGTGAAAGTTTCGTTACACGACATGCCTGGCTCCGGGGCCTGCGAGCCGGGGCCATCGCAAATCCACTTGCCGTCGCGGCGGTTTTCGGCCTCGCAATGATTTCAGACAAAAGACCTGGCACTGATGTCGCGGATCAGGCCATGAAATCGCGCGCAATCCCGGGCCAAGTGCGCCGGCCCGGCGCCTTACTCTCTGGCTGGTCATGCCTGTCCCACATCGCGCGCCGGGCCGCCCCCTCGCGGCCCGATCCCGGAACTAGCCAAATTGCGATTCAACGGGGCGAGGAACATAGCCAGAATGCGGAATTTGTGCTGACGCAATGACCTGGCGCAACCGGAACCGGCCGGTTGCCATCCCGATCCGGAGACGCTGTGCAATGAATCACCCCACCCCGACTGGTGTCGTGCCCGCGTGGCCGCGCTGTCCCCCCACTTGTGCCGGACACGGCCGACACCCCATCCCACCCGTGCGCTGCGCCGGGCAGCATCGCGCACGCCACGCCCCATGGAACTCCCGGGGCCGTCCAATTTCAGTTTCTTGAGCAAAGGATCCGAGGTATGCACGACCGAGTCATACGTGTCGCCCTGGCGGACGACCACCCGCTGGTCGTGGCCGCCCTGCGCGGCTGCCTGCAGCGCACCGCCGGCGTCGAAATCACTTGCGAATGCCGCAACGGCACCGAGTTGCTGGGCGCGCTGGACAAGCATCCGGCCGATATCGCCATCACCGATTTCTGCATGGGCCACGGCGATGCATCGCTGGACGGCTTCAACCTGCTGAGCCGGCTGGCGCGCCGCCATCCGCGCACGCGCGTGGTGGTGATCAGCGCCCAGACCAATCCCGCCATCATCCGCCGCACCATGAAGCTGGGCGTGCGCGCCTTCGTCAGCAAGGAAGACCCGCTGGAGGACGCGGTGCGCGCCTGCATCCACGTCGCGCTCAGCGACAACAGCTGCTTCCATTCGCCTTCGGTGCGGGCCATCCTGGAGCACGCCGCGCTCGCCGGTGCGCCTGCCACCGAACTCACGCAGCGCGAGCTGGAAGTGGTCAGGCTCTATGCGCAAGGCTTCCAGCTGACCGACATCGCCAGCAAGCTCGGCCGCTCGGTCAGCACGATCTCCAGCCAGAAGACCGTGGCCATGCGCAAGCTCGGCGTGTAGACCAATACCAGCCTGATCCGCTACGCCTATGAGAATGGCCTTATCTGACGCAGCCGGTCCTGGGGCAGCCGCCTGAGCGACGGCCGATGCAGCAAGACCTCGACCGTACCCGGGAATCGCTGGCCAGCGCCTTCGATACGCTTTCCGACAACGCCCGCCGCCAGCAACACCTGTACTCGGTGACGATCGCGGTGCTGATCGCCATCGTTTTCCGGCCTGCTGCTCGCCGGCCTGGCGGCGGGCAAGCACCTGGACTACCGCCGCAGCCACGTGTCGCAGTACGTGGCCTCGATCGCGCAGTTGCTGCACAATGAATCGTCGTTCCTGCGGCGCACCATGCTGACGATCCGCTACTACCCTGACGCGCGTGCGCCGGACCCGTCGCGCCATGCCGGCTACGAGGCGTTCCGGCGCACTGGCGCGGCCAGCGCCCACGTCGAGGCCGTGCGCAAGGATTACCACCTGCTTGCCGCCGATGCGACGCAGCGCGCCTGGGGCGCCGCGCTGCCGGCGCAGTTCGTGCGCCAGCGCGATATCGCGCTGGCGACCGTGGCCACGCAGCAGGCGTTCGATCTCGGCCACGGCGCCTACGCGGTCTCGCTCAACGAAGACAGCGCCATTGTCATCAGCCAGCCAGACGCCGGCGCGCGCGCCCCAATGGCGCTCGACCCGACGCTGATCCCGCTGCTGGCGCACGCGGCTCACGCAGGCGCTGCTGGACCGCACCGGCCACGCCGTGCCGGGGCGCGACGAGCAGGTCTGGGTCGGCCCGCTGCGCCATCCGGTGGATGATTCCCCCATCATGGTGCTGGCCGGCGCCGCCTATGTCGGCAATACCCCGGACATGCTGGTGGCCGCGCGCGTGGCCGGCATCGGATGCCACCCTCCGGGAGATCAGCGCGCGGGCGCGCCATATGTCGCATGATTCGCTGCACTACACGCGCTTGGGCGTGCTGCTGGTGCAGGAGTTGCGCGCGGAGTTCGGGCTGCTCGCCTACTACCTGCCGTACCGGATGCTGGCTTCCGCACTGGCGGCTGAACTCGCCGTCATCCTCGGCGCCATGCTGCTGCTGGTGAGCGCGATCGTGCTGAGCGCGCGCTACTGGAGCCGGCACCTGCTGCGGCGCACGCACGCCGAAGCCTCGCGCGCGCTGGAAAGCGAACTGATGAACCACATCCTGGTCAGCGCCACGCGGGTCGGCCTGTGCATCGTGCGCCAGCGCGACTACGCCGTGCTGATGTCCAACCTGCTGGCCGATACGCTGCTGCAACTGCACGGGCGCGAGCGCCTGCTGCCGGATGCCGTGGCCGATGGCTTCGACAGGCAGCCGCGCCGCGGCGGGGGCGGCCAGGCCGCCAAGTCCGCCATTGCCAGCTTTACCGTCGCGGCACCGCCGGAAGCCGCCGACGCGCAGCGCCCTGCCGGCGAGGGCGGGCAGCGCTTCCTGCAGGTCACCTACGCGCCGGCGCGCTATCGCGACGACGAGGTGCTGTTCTGCGCCGTGCAGGACTGCACCGCACAGCAGGCGCTGCAGGAGCAATTGCGCTCGGCGCAGCAGGCCACCGAGGCCATGATGCGCGTGCGCGCCACCTTCTTTGCGGCCATGAGCCACGAGATCCGCACGCCGCTGAATGCGCTGCTGGGCAACCTCTAACTGCTGGCGCGCAGCGCCGGCATGGAAGCCTGTGCGCCGCGGCTCAAGGTGCTCGACACCGCGGCCGAGTCGTTGCGCCGCATCGTCAACGATGTGCTGGACTTCTCCAAGATCGATGCCGGCAAGCTCAGGCTGATCAACGAACCCTTCCGCCCCATCGATGCGCTGGAAAGCCTGGCGCTGACCTACGCGCCGATGGTGGCTGGCCGCGCAATCCGCTTCCACCTGTACCTGTCGCCATCGCTGGACGTGGAAGTCATCGGCGACCGCACGCGGCTGGTGCAGGTGTTCAACAACCTGCTCAGCAACGCCTTCAAGTTCACCGCCAGCGGCCGCATCACGGTCAGCGGCGATCTCCGCCAGGACGAGCACGGCACCCAACGGCTGGTCTGCCGCGTCAGCGACTCCGGCATCGGCATGCCGCCGTCGCTGCTCGCCCGCGCGTTCCAGCCGTTCGTGCAGGGCGATGCCGTCAGCGTCAGCCGCCATGGCGGCACCGGGCTGGGGCTGTCGATCTGCGCGCGGCTGTGCGAGCTGATGGGCGGCAGCATCGCGGTGGACAGCGTGCAGGACGTGGGCAGTGCCTTCACGGTGTCGATTCCGCTCGCGCCGTCGCCGGAACCGGCGCTGTCGCTCGATTCGCGGAGCGGCCATGTGATGGTGCTGTACCAGGACGCGCGCACCGGGGATCATCTCGAAGCGTGGCTGAATGCGGCGGGCTGGCGCACCAATGTGCTGGGCTCGCTGGCTGCGGTGCAGGAAACCCTGCATTTCAAGGCGCCCCAGGTCATCGTGGCCACCGACGAGTATCCGCTGGAGACGCTGGCCAGCCTGCGCGAGGCCACCCCGATCACGTGGTGTGGGTCACGCTGGAGGGCCCGCACCGTGCGCACCAGCGTGCACCCGGCGTCCTGGAGGTCACCGGGTTCAGCCACCGTGCGCTGCTTGAGTGCGTGGCGTTGGCGGTCGACAGTGCGGCGCCGGCGCCCGGGCACGCACCGCCACAGCGACTGCCTGCATTGGCCGCGGCAACGGCGGCGCCAACGATCCTGGTCGCCGAGGACAACCCGCTGAACCAGACCCTGATCACCGAGCAGCTGCAGACGCTCGGCTGCCAGCCGATCGTGGTCGGCAATGGCAAGCAGGCGCTGGCGGTGCTGGAAAGCACGCGTGTCGACGCGATGCTGACCGATATGCACATGCCGGTGATGGACGGCCACGAACTGCTGAGCGCGGTGCGCGCGCAGCATCCCTGCCTACCGGTGCTGGCCTTCAGCGCATTCACGAGCGAATCGTCCGAAGACTGGCAGCAGCGCGGATTCAGCGGGTACGTCGCCAAGCCGGCGTCGCTGCAGGACCTGCAGGCGTGCCTGCGCGGGCTGCCGGGGCTGGCGGACATCGGTGGCGCGGGGGGTGGCGCTACGGGCGCTGGCAGCGGGGACGCACCCGTGGATATGGGCGGGGGGCGCCACGGCTGCCGGTATCGATGACAATATCTCCACTGATTCCGATTGCGATTCCGCTACCGACAACCCCGCCGACACTGCCAACCGCCGACGCTACGAAACCATGCTGCGCAGCCAGCTCCGGCACGACCTGCCGGAACTGGCCCGCATCGTGGCGCTGCGGGGCCTGCCAGCCCTGCAGCGCTGGGCGCACGCAGCGGCAGGCGCCTTCATGATCGTGCGCCGCAAGTCCATCGTCGGCGAGTGCCGGGCGCTGGAACGAGGCCGCCGCAGGCTGGACGCCGGCCGCCTCGGCCGCGGCCGAGGCGCTGCAGGCGCGGCTGCAGCGCTATATGAAGGCCGGGGAGGCACCCGGATAGCGCCGCAGCGGCGGGCCCTCGCGCATACGGTGCGGCCCGCCTACCACAATTGGCGGATTTGCGAGTGCCGCCACGCCGGACGATAATGGCGGTGCCGTGCCCTGGCCGCCACCCTGGCTATTCCTGGCGCGGCATTGTCTTCAATGTCTCCCCCCATGCAGCCAGAACAAGGCCTCCCCCAGCCACAGCGCACCTGGGCGATCCTCACCGTTTTCTGCGGCCTGATCATGGCCGTGCTCGATGGCTCGATCGCCAACATCGCCCTGCCGTCGATCTCGCGCGAGCTGCACTCCGACCCGGCCAGCACCATCTGGGTGGTCAACGCCTACCAGCTGACAGTGACCGTGTGCCTGCTGCCGCTGTCTTCGCTGGGCGATATCCTCGGCTACAAGCGCGTGTACCGCGCCGGGCTCGCAACCTTCCTGGTGGGCTCGCTGCTGTGCGCGCTGGCGGTCAACCTGCCGATGCTGGTGGCGGCACGCGTGCTGCAGGGCATCGGCGGTGCCGGCATCATGAGCGTCAATACCGCGCTGGTGCGGTTTATCTATCCGCCCACCAAGCTGGGCCGTGGCATCGGGCTGAACGCGCTGGTGGTGGGCGTGACCATCGCCGTGGGTCCGTCGCTCGGGGCGCTGATCCTGGCGGTGGCGAGCTGGCAGTGGCTGTTCGCGGTGAACGTGCCGGTGGCGATCTTCGCGCTGGCGCTGAGCCGCACCGCGCTGCCGGCGACGCCGCCACAGCCGCGCGATTTCGACTATCCCAGCGCGGCGCTGTCGGCGCTGGTGTTCGGCATGTTTATCCTCAGCGTGGACGGGCTCGGGCACGCCGGCTGGCGCATTGCCGGCGGCGTGGGGCTGGCCGCGGCCGTGGCGCTGGGCTGGCTGCTGGTGCGGCGCCAGCACGGACGGGCCGCGCCGCTGGTGCCGGTGGACCTGTTCGCCAGCCGCGCCTTTACGCTGGCGGTGGGCACGTCGTTCTGCTCGTTCATGACGCAGATGCTGGCCTTCGTGGCACTGCCCTTCTACCTGGAGTACCAGCTCGGCCGCTCGCTGCAGCAAACCGGGCTGCTGATCACGCCCTGGCCGCTGATGGTGGCGGTGATGGCGGCGGTATCGGGCCGGCTGTCGGACCGCTACCCGGCGAGCATCCTGGCCGGCGTCGGGCTGGCCATGCTGGCGGGCGGGCTGGTCGGGCTGGCGACGCTGGGGCCGGATGCGAGCAGCCTGGATATTGCCTGGCGCATGGCAATGTGCGGCACGGGCTTCGGTTTCTTCCAGTCGCCCAACAATCGCGCCATGATCGGCGCCACGCCGCCGGAGCGCAGCGGCGGCGCCAGCGGCGCGCAGGCGACCACGCGGCTGCTGGGTCAGACGACCGGCACGGCGGTGGTGGCGCTGTTGTTCAGCCTGGCGCCGACCGGAGCGGCACGTATCGCGCTGTATGTGGCGGCGGTCGTGGCGACGCTGGGGGCGGTGATCAGCCTGAGCCGGTTGCGGGACACGAATGGCGTGGAGCCCGCGCGCACGGCGGTGGAGCCGGACGCTTAGGGATTCCGCACACCGATTGTGTGGCCCCTCTCCCGCAAGCGCTTGCCTTTACCCACATCTCGATAGGAAAGGTTGTAAACCGGATTGGACGGTGTTAACTTCGGGTGAAGTTGACAATCAGTGGTGGCAATTTTGCCTGATACGGAAGATCTGGAAGACTGGGCCAGCGACGAATTCGGTGGCGCTCAGTTGGGCGATGCACGTCGCACGCAGCGCCTTGTGGCATTGGCGCGCGGACTGGCGCAAAAAGCCCATGTTTCGTTCCCGCAGGCCTTGAGTGGTGCCCAACTCAAGGCGGCATATCGCTTCTTTGATAATGAGGCGGTCGACCCGGACGGAATACTGGCGAGCCACGTCGTTCAAACCGTGGGTCGCATGCAGCAGGTGCCTGTCGTCCTGACGGTGCAGGACACCACGGAATTCAATCTGGCAAATTTGCCCGCGACTGAGGGACTTGGTCACGGCACGGGCGGCAATTTGCACGGATTCATGTTGCACAGCGTGCTGGCGGTGACGCCTGAGGGCCTGCCACTGGGCGTGTTGAGCATGAAGACGTGGGTGCGTGCGCCGCAAGCATCGGGCAAGGCCAGGCAGCGCCGGGCGCTGTCCATTCGCGAGAAGGAAAGCGTGAAGTGGCTGGAGGGGCTGGAATGCCTTGAGCCGCTCAAGATGCAGTGTCCGGACACGCACCTTGTTGCCGTCAGCGATCGCGAGGGCGATGTGTATGACGTGTTTCTGGCGCCGCGCCCAGCGGGGGTGGACTGGTTGGTGCGGGCCGCCTGGAATCGGGGCGTGGACCACCCAGAGAAGTATCTGTGGGAGACGGTTGCCGCGGCTCCTGTACTTGGGGAGACCGTACTGCACGTGCCCAGGTCCGGCGCCAGGCAGGCACGTAGTGCCCGACTGGCTTTGCGCTGTGTGCCGGTCCAACTGCGAGCGCCGCGCAGCCGCGGTGCAGAGGGGCTACCGAGTCTCGAAGTGTTTGCCATTCACGCGCTGGAAATCGAGCCGCCCGAAGGCGTTGAGCCGCTCGAATGGATGTTGCTCAGTTCGATGCCCACCCAAACGCTGGAAGATGTGCTCGAACGGCTGAGCTGGTACGCCCGGCGCTGGACCATTGAATCCTGGCATCGTGTCCTGAAAAGTGGCTGCCAGATCGAGGCCCGGCAGTTCGGGACGCTGGAGCGGTTCCTGCGGGCCACGGCGCTGTTCGCCGTGATCGGCTGGCGCATTATGTACGCGACCATGCTGGGCCGGCTCGAAGCCGATATCCCTTGCTCGGTGCTACTGCAATCGCTCGAATGGCGGGCTTTGTACTGCCGCACGCACGGCACCACCAAGCCACCGGAGCAGGCGCCCAAACTCAGCGAAGCTGTCCTTTGGATCGCCAAGCTCGGTGGCTACCTGGGTCGCAAAAACGACGATCCCCCGGGAGCCACCGTCCTGTGGCGCGGCTTCCTCGCCCTGCACGAAATCACCGAAATGTATCGGATCTTCCAGAAAAACGAGTAAGCCGCCGGAAGTTGTGGGTAAAGGCAAGCGCAAGCGGGAGAGGGGAGCAAACCGTCGGGATCGGGACGTCTCGCTACACGCTTCTGCAGCTACTCCGCCTTCGCCCCCGATTCCTTCACCACCTTCGCCCACTTCGCGATCTCCTGGCGCTGGTACGACGCCAGCTTCTCCGGCGAGCCCAGGATCGGGTCCAGCCCCAGCGTCTTCAGCTTGGCCTGCACGTCAGGCAGCGTGAAGATGCGGTTGAACTCCGCATTGAGCTTCGCCACCACCTCCTTCGGCGTGTTGGCCGGCGCGAATACCGCAAACCACGAATCGGCCTCGAAGCCCGGCAGGCCCTGCTCGGCGAGCGTCGGGATATCCGGCGCTGAAGCCGAGCGCTTCGCGCTGGTGATGCCCAGCGCGCGCAGCTTGCCTTCGCGCACCACCGGCAGCGCCGACGGCAGGTTGTCGAACATCATCGTGATATGGCCGCCGAGCAGGTCGGGGATGGCCATGGCGCGGCCCTTGTAGGGCACGTGCGTGATCTTGACCCCGGCCATCGAATTGAACATCTCGCCCGCCACGTGCGGCGAGGTGCCGACGCCGGGCGTGCCGAAGGTCAGCGCGCCGGGCTTGGTCTTTGCCAGCGCGATCAGTTCGGCCGTGGTCTTCGCCGGCACGCCGGGGTTGACCACCAGCACGTTGGGCGTCGAGGCGATCAGCATGACCGGCGCGAAGTCCTTCACCATGTCGTACTGCATCTTGCTGTACAGCGCGCCGTTGATCGAGTGCGTGCCGACCGTCCCCAGTGCCAGCGTGTAGCCGTCTGCCGGCGCGTGCGCCACCGCCTCGGCGCCGATATTGCCGCCCGCGCCGGGCTTGTTGTCCACGATCACGGGCTGGCCCCACGATGGCGAGATCTTCTCCGAGACGATGCGCGCCAGCGTATCGGGCGCGCCGCCGGTCGGGAAGCCGACCACGATCCGGATCGGCTTGGCGGGCCAGTTTTGTGCGAGCGCGGGGGCCGCGCCGACCAGCGCGGATGTGGCAAGCATTGCCGCGGCAAGGGTGCCGAAACGCATGGGTGCTCCTCCTGTTGCCGGCGGCTGCGTGGCCGCCCGCTATGTGAAGACGGCGGCCACTGCCGCCGCCTGAACCTGCCACGCCCTACACCGCGATACCGCCGAACTCCTGCATCACCTTGTCATGCAGACGCCGCATGCCGCGCAGCCAGCGGTCGTAGTCCTGGCCCTTGCGGCGATAGTACTCAAGCACCTCGGGGTGCGGCAAGATCAGGAAGCGCTCGTCGGCCACGCCTTCCAGTGTCACCGCGGCCACATGCTCGGCGGTGACCGAGCCTTCCTGCAGGAAGCCCTTGCGCTCGCCCTTCTCGCCGAACAGCATATTGGTCTGCACCCCTTGCGGGCAGATGCAGCTGACCTTGATGCCACGGTCGCCGTAGGTGATCGACAGCCATTCGGCAAAGCCGATGGCGGCATGCTTGGTCACCGCGTACGGCGCCGAGCCGATCTGCGACAGCAGCCCCGCGGCCGACACCGTATTGACGAAATAGCCGTCGCCGCGCTCCAGCATCTGCGGCAGCACCGCGCGCGCCGCGTGGATATGCGCCATCACGTTGATTTCCCAGATGCGCTGCCAGTCGTCGGCGCTCGCTTCCAGGCCCTTGCGCAGGATGATGCCGGCGTTGGAGCAGAAGATATCGACCTGGCCGAAGCGGCGCGTGGCCTCGTCGGCCAGGCCCTGCACGGCGGCGGCATCGGCGACGTCGACCGCCTGTGCGAACACGTCGCACGCCGGCACCGCGGCCTGGACTTCGGCGGCCACGGTGGCGGCACCCGCCGCGTTCAGGTCGGCCACCGCCACGCCGCGCGCGCCGGCCTGGGCAAAGGCCAGCGCCAGCGCGCGTCCGATGCCGGTGGCGGCGCCGGTCACCACCACGGTCTTGTTGCGTACTTCCATCGGTTGTCTCCTCGTTGAATAGGGATGGCCGCGTCAGTCGTTGGACGCGTGGTTGCATGGTTCGGTGTGGGGTTCGGGCTGCGCCGACGCAACGCGGGCCGACGCGCGCGCGCCGCCGGGCTGCCACAGGCGCGCCTGCAGCGTCTCGGCCAGTTCGCGGATGCGCGGGCCCAGGTTGCCTTCCAGGATTTCCGGCGACAGCCGCGCCGCGGCCCCGCCGATATTCAGCGCCAGCACCTCGCTGCTGCCGGCCAGCCGCAGCGGCGCGGCGGCGCCGCTGACGGTGCGGTCCCATTCGGCATGCGCCACGCAGAAGCCCCGCCGCGCGTGGTCGCGCAGCGCGCGTTCGATGCCGGCGCGCACGCTAGGCCAGCCCGCGCCGTGGTGACGCGCCAGCTCGGCCAGCGCGGCCTCGCGGTGGTCGGCGTCCAGTCCCGCCAGCCAGGCGCGACCGATCGCCGAGGTCGCCATCGGCAGGCGCGCGCCGGGCGCCAGGCGGATCACCAGCGCGCCGCGCGGCTGGCAGCTTTCCAGATAGACCATGGCGTGCCGGTCTGGCATCGCCAGCGCCACCGTGCAATCGGTGGCGAACGCCAGCGACTGCATCAGCGGCTGCGCGATCTCGCGGATGCCGGCCCCGCCCACATAGCGGTGGCCAAGCACCATCGCGCCCTGCCCCAGGCGGTATTTCTCGCTGGCCTCGATATAGGTCAGGTAGCCGAGCGTGGCCAGCGTATAGGTGAGGCGCGACACGGTCGGGCGCGGGATGCCGGTGCGCCGCGACAACTCGGCATTGCCCAGGTAGTCGTCCTGCGGGCCGAAGGCACGCAGCAGCTCCATGCCGCGCGCCAGCGCCGTGACGAAGTTGCGGTCGTCGGCGCCGCCAGCGCCCGCCTGCGCGTCGGCCGGCGCCAGCGTGTGCGCGGCGTCGGGGGGCGGCATCGGGATGGTGGTGGTGCGCTTCATTGGCAGGGGGGTCCGGAACAAGACTCTTGATAGCAGTTTCGGGGCCGCGCAGTGGACCGGTATGTAGGGAAAACATAGGAGTCATATGCGCCGTCGATGACAGCGGGTAGGCCCGCTCGGGACTTACCCGGAGGGCCACGTCGCGCTATTTCGCTGTGCGGAATACTCGGTCGCTTTCCTTGACGATGCCGCAAAGCCTATGCAACAGTCGGTGAAAACGAACGACCGTGCGGGAATACTCCCGACACCTCGTCACCGGTTCGCAACGCCGCCGTCCAAGCCGACGCGGCCCGCGATACGGCTTGCCGGGCGGCCACCGCGCCGCATCGCACAGGAGACAGCCATGCAGCACCTGCAACACGCATCTGCGCACCCGCGCCGTGACAGCCACGGCGCGCTTCCGGCCACGGTGCCACGCCCGCGCAGCGGCACGCGCGCACCGGCCCCGCCGCCCGCCTGATCCTCGCTCCCCGATTCCCTGCCGTGGCCGCGCCTGGCGCCGCCGCGACGGAGCACGCTCGGCCCTTGCCGGCGCGTGCCTGGTTTCCCACGATTCGCGAACCGCACGAGGTACCCCTGTGGCATTGTTCCTTCAACAGATCCTGAACGGCCTGACGCTGGGCGGCGTGTACAGCCTGGTGGCCCTTGGCCTGACGCTGGTCTACGGCATCCTGCACGTGCCCAACTTCGCGCACGGCGCGTTCTACATGGCCGGCGCCTACGTCTCCTACTACCTGATGACGTCGCTCGGCGTGAACTACTGGCTGGCAATGCTGGGCGCGGCGCTGGTGGTGGCGGTGCTGTCGATGCTGGCCGACCGGCTGGTGTTCCACCCGCTGCGCAACTCGCCCGAACTGCACGACATGATCGCGGCGATCGGCATCCTGCTGTTCCTGGAAGCCGGCGCGCAGGCGCTGTGGGGCGCGGACTTCCACCGCATGCCCACGCCGTATGGCCAGATCGTCGATATCTTCGGCCTGACCGCACCGCTGCAGCGGTTGCTGATCATCGGCGCCGCCTTCGCGCTGATGGTGCTGCTGCACCTGTTCCTCACGCGCACCATGACCGGCGCCACCATCATGGCCATGGCGCAGAACCGCGAGGGCGCCGCGCTGGTCGGCATCGATGCCACGCGCGTGACGCTGCTGGTCTTCGCCATCTCCGGCGCGCTCGCCGCGATCGCCGCCACGCTCTATGCGCCGATCAACCTGGTCTACCCCAGCATGGGCAACCTGGTGATCACCAAGGCCTTCGTCATCATCATCCTGGGCGGCATGGGCAGCATCCCCGGGGCCATCGTTGGCGGGCTGATCATCGGCATGGCCGAGAGCTTCGGCGGCTTCTACGTTTCCACCGACTACAAGGACATCATCGCCTTCGTGCTGCTGGTGGTGATCCTGTCGATCCGGCCGCAGGGCCTGTTTGCCGGCAAGGCAGCCTGAGGAGCGCAAAACATGAAAGCATTGCAAGGAAAAACCGGCTGGATGCTGCTGCTGGCACTGGCCATCGCCTTCCCGCTGATCACGCCCAACAGCTACTACCTGACCGTGATGACGCTGGCATTCATCTATGCCCTCGCCACCTTGGGACTGAACCTGATCACCGGCTATACCGGCCAGCTCAACCTGGCACACGGCGGCTTCATGGCGATCGGCGCCTATACGCTGGGCATCCTGACCGTGGACCACCAGGTGCCGTTCTGGCTGGCGTTCGCGCTGGCGGGCCTGGTCTGCATGGTGCTGGGCTATGTGGTCGGCGTGGTGTCGCTGCGGCTCAAGGGCCATTACTTCTCGATCTTCACCATGTGCATCGGCTACATCATCTACCTGCTGATCGAGAAGTGGGAAAGCCTGACGCACGGCACCGTGGGCCTGATCGGCATCCCGGTGCCGGCGGCGATCGGCCCGGTCGCGTTCGACAGCGTGCAGGGGCAGTACTACCTGGTGCTGTTCTTCCTGGCGGTGGGCACGTTCCTGATGCACCGCATCGTCACCTCGCTGCTGGGCCGCAGCTTCATGGCCGTGCGCAACAGCGACGCGCTGGCCGAGGCGCTGGGCATCAACCTGATGCGCACCAAGGTATTGTCGTTCGTGCTGTCGGTGGGCTACGCCGGCTTTGCCGGCGCGCTGTACGCCGGCCAGGTGCGCTTCCTGGGACCGGACATCGCCCGCACCGACCTGACCTTCGACATGGTGATGTCGATGCTGGTGGGCGGCATCGGCACGATCTTCGGGCCGCTGCTGGGCGCGGTGCTGGTGCCGTGGGTCACGCAATCGCTGCAGTTCATGCAGGACTACCGCATGCTGGTGTTCGGCCCGGTACTGATCCTGCTGATCATCTTCTTCCCGGACGGCATCGCCGGCTCTTACCTGAAGAAGCAGGCGCGCAAGGCCGCGGCCGCGCGGCGCGGCAAGCTGGCGCAGTCCGCCCCCTCCGCCCCGTCTGCCAGCCCCCCCGCCGTATCGACCACCCGCGCCGGAGCCGACCATGCTTGAGATCCGCAACCTCACCAAGAAATTCGGCGGCCTGACCGCGGTGCACGACGTGTCGGTGACCTTCGAGCAAGGGCATATCAACGCCATCATCGGGCCCAACGGCGCCGGCAAGACCACCTTCTTCAACCTGGTGGCGGGCACGCATGCGCCCAGCTCCGGCCAGATCCTGTTCAAGGGCCAGGACGTCGCCGGCCTGCGCGCCGACCAGATCGCGCGCCTGGGCGTGGCGCGCACCTTCCAGGCCACGGCGCTGTTCGACCGCGCCACGGTACTCGACAACCTGATCGTCGGCCACCGCCTGCGCACCCACGCCGGGCTGTGCGACGTGCTGTTCAACACGCGCCGCCTGCGTGAAGAAGAGCGCTTGTGCCGCGACAAGGCCGAAGCGGCGCTGGACTTTGTCGGGCTGTCGCACCTGGCGCACGAGGTCGCCGCCGATATCACGCAGGAAGCGCGCAAGCGCGTGGCCTTTGCCCTGGCGCTCGCTACCGACCCCGAACTGCTGCTGCTGGATGAACCGGCCGGCGGCGTCAACCCCGAAGAGACCGTCGGCCTCGCCGAGCTGATTCGCAAGATGGTGCGCCATGGCAAGACGGTCTGCCTGATCGAACACAAGATGGACATGATCATGCGCCTCGCAGACAAGATCATGGTGCTGAACTACGGCGAGAAGATCGCCGAAGGCACGCCCGCGCAGATCCAGCAGGATCCGCATGTCATCGAGGCCTACCTGGGAGCCGACCATGTTACAGCTTGAACGCGTCTCGCTGTCGTACGGCAGCTTCCGCGCCCTGGACAACATCACCCTGCACGCCAGCGCCGGCGAGCTGGTGGTGCTGCTGGGCGCCAACGGCGCCGGCAAGAGCTCGATCTTCCTGGCGATGAGCGCGATCCACCGCATCAGCGGCGGAAGCATGCGCTTTGACGGGTGCGAGCTGTCGGGCATGAAGCCGTCACAGATCGTGCAGGCGGGGCTGGTGCATTGCCCCGAGGGCCGCAAGCTGTTCCCGGCGATGAGCGTGGAGAAGAACCTGGTGCTGGGCGCCTATGTGCACCGGCGCGATGGCGCAGGCATCCGCAAGACGCTGGAAGAGGTATACGAGTTGTTCCCGATCCTGCGGCAGAAGAAGGATGATCCGGCCGGCTCGCTGTCGGGCGGGCAGCAGCAGATGGTGGCGCTGGGGCGTGCGCTGATGAGCCGGCCGCGCGCGCTGCTGCTCGACGAGCCGTCGCTGGGCCTGGCGCCGCTGGTGGTCAAGCAGATGTTCGAGATCATCCAGCGCATCAATCGTGCGGGCACGACGGTGCTGCTGGCGGAGCAGAACGCCTATGCGGCGCTGGGCATCGCGCATCGTGCCTATGTGATCGAGAGCGGGCGCATCGTGATGGAGGGGGATCGGGATACGTTGCTGAAGGATGAGGGGATTCGGAAGGCGTATATCGGGGGGTGATCGGGTGGCGGGCGTTTGTCGCGGATGACGCGCCTGCCCTCTCCCCCTGCCCCTCTCCCGCAAGCGCTTGCCTTTACCCACAACTTCCGGCGGCTTACTCGTTTTTCTGGAAGATCCGATACATTTCGGTGATTTCGTGCAGGGCGAGGAAGCCGCGCCACAGGACGGTGGCTCCCGGGGGATCGTCGTTTTTGCGACCCAGGTAGCCACCGAGCTTGGCGATCCAAAGGACAGCTTCGCTGAGTTTGGGCGCCTGCTCCGGTGGCTTGGTGGTGCCGTGCGTGCGGCAGTACAAAGCCCGCCATTCGAGCGATTGCAGTAGCACCGAGCAAGGGATATCGGCTTCGAGCCGGCCCAGCATGGTCGCGTACATAATGCGCCAGCCGATCACGGCGAACAGCGCCGTGGCCCGCAGGAACCGCTCCAGCGTCCCGAACTGCCGGGCCTCGATCTGGCAGCCACTTTTCAGGACACGATGCCAGGATTCAATGGTCCAGCGCCGGGCGTACCAGCTCAGCCGTTCGAGCACATCTTCCAGCGTTTGGGTGGGCATCGAACTGAGCAACATCCATTCGAGCGGCTCAACGCCTTCGGGCGGCTCGATTTCCAGCGCGTGAATGGCAAACACTTCGAGACTCGGTAGCCCCTCTGCACCGCGGCTGCGCGGCGCTCGCAGTTGGACCGGCACACAGCGCAAAGCCAGTCGGGCACTACGTGCCTGCCTGGCGCCGGACCTGGGCACGTGCAGTACGGTCTCCCCAAGTACAGGAGCCGCGGCAACCGTCTCCCACAGATACTTCTCTGGGTGGTCCACGCCCCGATTCCAGGCGGCCCGCACCAACCAGTCCACCCCCGCTGGGCGCGGCGCCAGAAACACGTCATACACATCGCCCTCGCGATCGCTGACGGCAACAAGGTGCGTGTCCGGACACTGCATCTTGAGCGGCTCAAGGCATTCCAGCCCCTCCAGCCACTTCACGCTTTCCTTCTCGCGAATGGACAGCGCCCGGCGCTGCCTGGCCTTGCCCGATGCTTGCGGCGCACGCACCCACGTCTTCATGCTCAACACGCCCAGTGGCAGGCCCTCAGGCGTCACCGCCAGCACGCTGTGCAACATGAATCCGTGCAAATTGCCGCCCGTGCCGTGACCAAGTCCCTCAGTCGCGGGCAAATTTGCCAGATTGAATTCCGTGGTGTCCTGCACCGTCAGGACGACAGGCACCTGCTGCATGCGACCCACGGTTTGAGCGACGTGGCTCGCCAGTATTCCGTCCGGGTCAACCGCCTCATTATCAAAGAAGCGATATGCCGCCTTGAGTTGGGCACCACTCAAGGCCTGCGGGAACGAAACATGGGCCTTTTGCGCCAGTCCGCGCGCCAATGCCACAAGGCGCTGCGTGCGACGTGCATCGCCCAACTGAGCGCCACCGAATTCGTCGCTGGCCCAATCTTCCAGATCTTCCGTATCAGGCAAAATTGCCACCACTGATTGTCAACTTCACCCGAAGTTAACACCGTCCAATCCGGTTTACAACCTTTCCTATCGAGATGTGGGTAAAGGCAAGCGCAAGCGGGAGAGGGGCGCAAACAAGCGGTTCGGCAGGCATAGCAGACATAACAAGCGCAGTACTATCAGGAGACATAGCATGCAAAGCAACATCATGCGCCGTATCTTCCCGCTGGCCGCCACCGCCGTGGCCGCCATGCTGGCCTCGGGCGCCGCGCTGGCGCAGGAAGTGGTCAAGATCGGCTATACCGGCCCGCTGTCGGGCGGCGCCGCGCTGTATGGCAAGAACGTGCTGTCGGGCGTGCAGATGGCCGTGGACGAGGTCAACGCCTCCGGCCTGGAGGTCAAAGGCAAGAAGGTCAAGCTGGAAGTGGTGGCGCTGGACGACAAGTACTCGCCCGCCGAGGCCGCGATCAACGGGCGCCGCCTGGTGCAGCAGCACAAGACCGCGGCGATCTTTGTGCCGCACTCGGGCGGCATCTTTGCGCTGCAGGCTTTCAACGAGCAGGAGAAGTTCCTGGTGATGGCCTACTCCAGCGTGCCGCGCATCACCGACGCCGGCAACAAGCTGACCATCCGCATCCCGCCGGCCTACACCGGCTATATCGAGCCCTTTATCAAGGCGCAGATGAAGCGCTACGGCAAGAACGTGGCGCTGGCGCCGGCTGACCACGACTACGCCAAGGCATGGGTGCAGGCCTTCACGCCGGCGTGGGAAGCGGCCGGCGGCAAGGTGGTGGCCAACAACCCGATGTCGTACACCAAGGCGACCGATTTCTACAGCGGCGTGTCGCGCGCGATCAGCGAGAAGCCGGACGTGATGTTCGTCGGCGGCCCGTCGGAGCCGACCGCGCTGGTGGTCAAGCAGGCACGCGAGCTGGGCTTCAAGGGTGGCTTTATCGTGATGGACCAGGCCAAGATGGACGAGATGGCCAGGGTCACCAACGGCCTGGGCATGCTGGAGGGCTCGATCGGCGTGCTGCCGCTGGTCAACGACAGCCGCCCGGCCGCGCAGAACTTCAACGCCAAGTACAAGAAGCTGCATGACGGGCGCGATGCCACCACCGAGATGTCGCTGAACTACACCATGGTGTATGCGCTGGCCGGCGCGATGAAGCTGGCCGGCACCACCAGCGATGCCGCCGCGATCCGCGCGAAGATGCCGGATGCGGTCAAGGGGCTGGCCAGGGAGGTCAATCCCAACGAGGTCGATGGCATCGATGCCAAGGGTGGGTCGATGGCCGATACCGTGGTGGGCTGGGTGCAGAACGGCAAGATCTCGCAGGTGCGCCTGTCTGAACTGGCGAAGTAAGCAAGGTCGAGGTGCCGCCTGCGCGGCACCGGCAACAAACAAACCCCGGCAGGCCGCGAGGCTTGCCGGGGTTGATTGTTCTTGCTCTCCAGTCGTGCGTGCCCTACTGGCGGCGATCCCCGTCCCGTCCGTTGCGCGCTTCCATCTGCCCGCGCTCGTGCTGCGCACGCTGCTGTTGTTGCTGTTGTTGCTGTTGTTGCTGTTGTTGTTGCCGTTGCTGCTCCATCTGCTGGCGCTGCCGTTCCTGCATCTGCCGTTGCTGATCCTGCTGGTGGCGCTGCTGCTCCTGCATTGCGCGCTGCTGCTCCTGCGCGGCGCGCTGCTGCTGCTCGTGCACCTGGCGCTGCATGGCCTGCTGGCGCTGCTGCTCCTGCATTGCGCGCTGCTGCTCCTGCGCGGCGCGTTGCTGCTGCTCGTGCACCTGGCGCTGCATGGCCTGCTGGCGTTGCTGCTCCTGCATCTGCCGTTGCTGCTCCATCTGCTGGCGCTGCACGGCCTGCGCCTGGGCCTGTGCCTGGGCTTGCGCCTGGCGCTGCTGCGCCTCCTGCGCCTGCCGCTGCTGCTCGAAGCGCTGGCGCTGCATCTCCTCGCCCTGGCGCTGCTGCTCGGCCATCTGGCGCTGCCGCTCCATCTGCTGGCGCTGCTGGTCTGCGGCCTGCCGCTGCTGCGTGTCGAACTGGCGCTGCTGCTCCACCTGCTGCCGTTGCGCGTCCTGCGCCTGGCGCTGCCGCGCTTCCTGCATTTGCCGCTGCTGCTGGACCTCCTGCGCCTGGCGTTGCTGGGTTTCATGCATCTGCCGCTGCTGCTGCGCTTCCTGCATCTGCCGCTGCTGCTGGACCTCCTGCGCCTGGCGTTGCTGGGTTTCATGCATCTGCCGCTGCTGCTGCGCTTCCTGCATCTGCCGCTGTTGCTCGAAGCGCTGGCGCTGCATCTCCTGCGACTGCCGCGCCGGATCGGGACGATCCTGGCCGTCGGCCCACTGGCGCTGCTGGGCGCGTTGCTGCTCCTGCTGGCGCCGGTCCATCGCTTCCTGCTGCTGGCGCTGCAGTTCACGCGCCTGCTGCTGCTCGCGTGCCTGGCCTTGCCACTGTCGCTGCTGCTCCTGCTGGCGCCGGTCCATCGCTTCCTGCTGCTGGCGCTGCAGTTCGCGCGCCTGTTGCTGCGGGTCCTGTCCCTGACGCTGCTGCCGCTGCAGGGCTTCCTGCTGTTGGCGCTGCATCTCGGGCAACTGCCGTTGCTGGTCGCGCAGCGCGCGTTGCTGTTCCATCTGCTGGCGCTGCAGCGCCTGCTGCTGTTCGCGCTGCATGGCCTGGCCCTGGCGCTGCGCGTCGGGCGCACCCGGCTGGTCGGCGAAGCCGCGTGCCTCGTCCGGCCGGTTGCTGAAGCCCCGGCCGTTGCCGCGCCACGGCTCACCCGGCGCGTTCGCATTGCCGCGATCGCGCGCTGCGATGGCGGCCTGGCTCATGCGCACCTCGGGCGCCGGGCGCGCGTCGGCGCGTCCGGGACGCCCGCGCTCACCGCGATCCACGCGCTCGCCGCGCCAGACCGGCCCCGCACCCGGCACGACCGCGCCCTCGCGCGCAAAGCGCCGGGCCAGGTCGTCGCTGGCGGGCCGGCCCGGCGGGCGCGCGGCGATGGCCTGGCGCTCGAAGCCATGCCGCGCCTGCGGCGGCAGCGGCCGCGCCGGGGCCGCGCCCAGCAGGCTGCCCTTGACCGGTGCCACCGGCGGCCCGCCGCGGGCCTCGCCGGTCGGCAGGTTGCGCCATTCCTCGCGGTGCATGCCGCGCACCGGCCGGCCTTCGACGAAGTTGCGTGCCGGCATGCCGGTGATCGCACCGGGCACGTTGCGGTTGGCGTAGGGGCCAGGGCGGCGGTCGCCCATCACGATGTTGTTGACGGTAACGCGGTTGATGCGCGCGACGTAGGTCGGGCTGGCCCGATAAGCCGGGCGGTACGCGTCGCGCGGACCCAGCGGATACCAGGCCACGCCAGGCCCCTTGTCCACGCGTACGTTCCAGTGCGGACCGCCGCCGCCGACGAAGGCAACTACCGCAGGTGCGTAGCACGGACGCCCCACGCGCGGGCCGGGCACCCAGCCCCAACGCGTGCCGACATAGGCCCAGCGGCCATAGTGCGAGGGCGCGAAGCCCCACGGCGCATCGTCGATCCAGGTCCAGCCCCACGGCGCGATCCAGGCCCAATGCCCAACGCTGTACGGCGCCCAGCCCGCGCTCACCACGCGCGGGAACCAGACCGCGCCGTAGCCGGGATCTTCCTGCCAGTCGCCATAGCCATCCAGCGCGGCGTAGCCCGGCATCTCGCGCGGCACGTAGCGCGCCGACGGCGAAGCGTCTTCGCGCGCATCGCGGGCCGCGGTCCAGCGATCGAAGGCGTCTTCCGGCGCGCCGCCGCCGCCCGCGTCGGCCAGGTCGGTGCCGCCAAAGCGCATGCGATCGCCGCGCTGCATTTCGATCGAGCGGCTGTCGCCGTAGACCACGGCGCTGCCATGGCGCATGGTCACGGTGGTGGTGCTGCCGTCGGGCGCTACGTCAAGACGGTAGTCGCCCGGCTCGCGCGGGACGAAGGCCAGGTTGGGGGTATCCACCTCCACGGTCTGGTCCTGCGGCAGCGCGCGCACGCGCAGTTGCAGCGTGCCCTGGGTCAGCTTGACCTGCGTGGTGCTGTCGTCGAGGTTCAGGATGCTGGCCGCGGTCGCGCCACCCATCCGGATCGCGACGGCGCCCGCATGCAGCTCGGCGCGGCCGCCGGCGTCCAGCCACAGCCGGTCGCCGGTGGTGACCGGCCGGTTCAGGCCCGCCGCGGCCCAGTCGTCCGACCCCGCCGGCGCAAAGCTCAGGTTGCCGTCGACGGCGGTCAGCGTGGCGATGCGCGAGGACGGGTCGATCTGCTGCGCCGGGGCATCGGCCACCGGCGCATCGAGGTAAGCCTCGCCGGGCGCGGGGGGCACCTGCGCCAGTGCAGCGGCCGCCACGGCCAGGCCGGCAGCCGCCGCCAGCGCGGTCAGTGCCAGCCGGGAGCGCTGCGCGCGGCGGTTATGGCCGGCAGCCTGGCAAGAAGCCGGGGAAGAAGCTCGGGAAAAATCGCGGGAGGGATCGGACATGGATGTCGGCAACGGGGACAAGACGCTTCAGGGCGCGCCTGCCTGCGGCAGCCGTCACACTATTGTCACCATACATGACGCCGGGCGCGGCAGCATGGGCGGGCCGGCGGACTTTGTAAGCTTGTATTTCGCCATGCGGCACCGCAATGCGAACGGCTGGCGGGCCTGAGTCAGCCTGCGGGCGGGCGGCAGGTCAGCGGCCGTGCGGGCGGGTCGCGGGGGGTGTCAAAGGTGGAAACAACTCTTTCCCGACAGGCGGGCTGGCAAGGGTTTTCCCGGGGCTCAGCCGCCCGCCTGCTCGCGCAGGCGTTGGGTCAGCTGCTCGGCCGGCATCGGGCGGCCGTACAGGTAGCCTTGCGCCTCATGGCAGCCATTGGCCAGCAGGAAGTCGCGCTGCTCGGGCGTTTCCACGCCTTCAGCCACCACGCCGATGTGCAGGCTCGCACCCACGTTGATCACCGAGCGCACGATCGCCGCATCGACCGGATCTTCGGTTACGTTGCGGATAAAGGACTGATCGATCTTGAGCCGGTCCACCGGGAACGACTTCAGGAAACTGAGCGAGGCATAGCCCGTGCCGAAGTCGTCGCAGGTCAGCGTCACGCCGTCGCGGCGCAACGCCTGCAGCTGGTCGGAAACCTCGTCGCCCTGCTGCAGCGCGATGGTCTCGGTGATCTCGATTTCCAGGCAGTCGGGCGCCAGCTCCAGCGAGCGCAGCACGTGGCGCACCTCGGTCAGCAGCCGGCTTTCGGACAACTGCGCGGCAAACAGGTTGATCGCCACGCGCGGCGCCTGCGGAAAGGCCAGCGACCATGCGCGCGCCTGCGCGCACGCGGTCTGCAGCAGCCACATGCCGACATCGCTGGCGATACTGCTCGCGGCCAGTGCATCGATGAAAACGGCCGGCGTCAGCAGCCCGCGCGTCGGATGGCGCCAGCGCATCAGCGCTTCGGCGCCGCGGATGCGGCCGTCGCGCAGGTCTACCTGGGGCTGGTACAGCAGTTCGAACTGGCGTTGCGCATAGGCTTCGTGCAGCGCCTGCACCAGCGACAGCCGCGTGGTCACGTCCGAGCGCATCTGCGGCTTGAAGAAGCGCATGGTGCGGCCGCCGTCGTGCTTGGCGCGGGCCAGCGCCAGGCTGGCGGCGGCCAGTACGTCCGAGCCCTGTTCGCCGGCGGCGGGGACCACGCAGGCGCCGATGCTGGCCAGCACATGGTGGCGGCGGCCGTCATGCTCGTGCGGGGACGACAGCATCGACAGGATTGCGGCGCCGACATGGCGCACCAGCGTGGGATCTGAAATGGAGGGCAGCAGCACGCCGAATTCGTCGCTGCCGACACGGCCAATGGCGGCGTCGCGGGGAGAGGCGTCGCGCAGGCGCCGGGCCACGCGCTGCAGGATGATGTCCCCTTCCGCATGCCCGTGCATGTCGTTGAAGGCACGGAAGTCGTCGATACCGATGAGCAGCAAAGCACAGCGGGGCACCGCCTCGCTGTGCAGGCGTGCCTCCAGCCGCTTCAGAAATCCCTGGCGATTGTCAACGCCGGTCAGCGGATCGAGATCCGAGCCTGGCGAGGCACCAGTCGCCTTCGCTCCCGACTTGGCCACCATCCCTGCCCCATCTGTAATTGTCGACATTGTTACCCGTTCGCAATTTAGCAAGTGTGACGAAAACTTGGAAAAAATCAAGCAGTTCCGATTTCCGCGCAAACGGCAATGCCGCCACGCAACGCCGGCCGTCCGGCATGGCCCTGCGCGTTGAATCGGCACCCGGCTTGCAGTACCCTACCGCGCATCGAGCCGCCCCCCGGGCCGCGCCCCCGCCCCGGCGCGGCAGCCAATGCGGCGATGCGGGCAACGGCAGCTCCTGAACAAGAACATCACCGGGACTTCACCGTGAACCACTGGACCATCCGCACGCGCATCCTGGCAAGCTTCTCGCTGATCCTGCTTGTCATGGCCATGATGGGCGTTGTCGCCTATACCCGCCTGAACGCGATTGAACGCGGCACCGCGGTCTTGCTGCAAGACGCGCTGCCCGGGCTGAACCACAGCGCCGGCATCCGCGGCATCTGGGGCGAGCGCTACGTGCTGGCATGGGAGATCCTCAACGCTTCGGGCGACGCCGAACGGCGCGACCTCCAGCAGCGGAGCCAGGAAGTGGCGAGCCGGCTGGACAAGGTCGAGCAGCAGTATGAAGACTCGATCCAGCGCGACGAGGACCGCGTCGCCTTCAAGGCCTATCGCGACCTGCGCGCGCAATACGAACAGGCCGCGCAAAGCCTGGTCCGTCCCGGCGAATGGAACGCGGCCGCCGCCCTGGCGGCAATGCGCGGCGACATCCACACGCGCTGGAACGCCGCGCGCAATGCCGCGCAACACCTGGTAGACGACAACAGCGCCATCAGCACGCGCGCGGCGCATGGCATCGAGAAGGCCGTCGAAGCCGCCAAGATCGGCATCGAAGCCGCGTTGATCGCGGCTGTAATCGTCGCCGTGATCGCCGGCTACCTGCTGCTGCGTGCGATCACGGTGCCGATGCGGTCCATCGTCGAGCTGTTGACCGGCCTCCGCGGCGGCGACCTGCGGCTGCGCATGGCCTTGCGCCGCAAGGACGAGTTCCTGGAAGTCGAGGAAGGCTTCAACCAGATGAGCAGCGAGCTGACCTCGCTGGTGGGCCAGGCACAGCGCACTGCGATCCAGGTCACCACCTCGGTCAACGAGATCGCCGCCACCGCGCGCCAGCAACAGGCCACCGCCACGGAGACCGCGGCCACCACCACCGAGATCGGCGCCACCTCGCGCGAGATCTCCGCCACCGCGCGCGACCTGGTACGCACCATCCATGAGGTCTCCAGCGCCGCCGAACAGACCGCAGGCCTGGCCGGCACCGGGCAGGTCGGCCTGTCGCGCATGGAAGGCACCATGCAGCATGTGATGGGCGCCGCCGGCTCGGTCAACGCCAAGCTCGCCACGCTCAATGAAAAGGCCGGCAATATCAACCAGGTGGTCACCACCATCGCCAAGGTGGCCGACCAGACCAACCTGCTGTCGCTGAACGCCGCGATCGAGGCGGAGAAGGCCGGCGAGTACGGCCGCGGCTTTTCGGTGGTGGCAACCGAGATCCGCCGCCTGGCCGACCAGACCGCGGTTGCCACCTACGACATCGAGCAGATGGTGCGCGAGATCCAGTCGGCGGTGTCGGCCGGCGTGATGGGCATGGACAAGTTCTCGGAGGAAGTGCGCCGCGGCATGTCCGATGTCACCCAGGTTGGTGACCAGCTCTCGCAGATCATCGCGCAGGTGCAGTCGCTGGCGCCGCGCGTGCAGATGGTCAGCGAAGGCATGCAGGCCCAGGCGGGCGGCGCCGAGCAGATCAACCAGGCGCTGATGCAGTTGTCCGAGGCCGCGCAGCAGACCGTGGATTCGCTGCGGCAGTCGAGCCAGGCGATCGACGAACTGACGCTGGTGGCCAACGACCTGCGCAGCGGCGTGTCGCGCTTCAAGGTCTAGGCCGCCAGTCATTGCGCTCCAGCCCTGCGCGCCGCCTCCATGAAACTGTTCCTGCTGTTCCGCCTCGGCAATGACCACTATGCGCTCGATGCCGCCGAGATCGCCGAGGTACTGCCGCTCACGCGCCTGAAGCAAATCCCCGGCGCGCCGGCCTGGGTGGCGGGCATGATGGAACGCCGCGGCCAGCCGGTACCGGTGATCGACCTGCCGGCGCTGGCCACCGGCGTGCCGGCGGCGCTGCGTACCAGTACGCGCACGGTGCTGGTCCACTACCGCCGCCACCGGGATGAGGCGCCGCGGCTGCTGGGCCTGCGGCTGGAATCCGCCACGCAGACAATGCGCTGCCCGCCGGAATCGTTTGTCGATGGCGGCCTGGCCGGCGCCAGCCCGCGCTACCTCGGGCCGGTGCGCCAGGACGCGCGCGGCCTGGTGCAGTGGGTGCGCGTCGAGGCCCTGCTGCCAGACGAAATCCATGCCATGCTGTTCGCCGACACATCACCGGAGGCCGCATCATGAGCACTGCCACGCACATCGAGGCCCTGCTCAAGGCACGCATCGGCCTGGATGCCGGCTCCATCGGCACCGGCGCGGTGGAGCGCGCCGTGCGCGAGCGCAGCCAGGCACTGCAGGCAGCCGACACCCAGGCCTACTGGAACCTGCTGCACGGCACCGCCGACGAAATGCAGGCGCTGATAGAAGCCGTGGTGGTGCCGGAGACCTGGTTCTTCCGGCATCGCGAAGCCCTGCTGGCGCTGGGCCGCTTTGCCGCCGAGCGCGCCTTCGCCGACACCGCGCGCACGCTGCGGGTGCTGAGCCTGCCCTGCTCCACCGGCGAGGAACCCTACTCGATCGCCATGGCCATGCTCGATGCCGGCGTGCCGCCGGCGCGCTTTCGCATCGACGCGGTGGACATCAGCGCCCGCGCCCTTGCCCGCGCGCGCCAGGGCGAATACGGGCCCAACGCCTTCCGCAGCGCGCCGCTGGATTTCCGCGAGCGCTATTTCACCCCCACGGCGACCGGCTACACGCTGGACCCGCGCGTGCGGGCACAGGTGCGGCTGCTGCAGGGCAACCTGGTCGATCCCGGCCTGCTGGCGGGCGAGCCGCCCTATGACTTCGTCTTCTGCCGCAACCTGCTGATCTACTTCGATGCGCCGGGGCAGCGGCGCGCGGTGCAGACGCTGGCGCGCCTGGCCATGGCCGACGGGATGCTGTTCGTGGGGCCGGCCGAGGCCAGCCTGCTGAGCGCGCAGGGGCTGGAGTCGGTGGGCGTGCCGCTCACTTTTGCCTTCCGTAAGCCCGACCCGGCGCGCGCCGCGGCAGCGCCGGCGTCTGCGTCCGTCCAGGCGAAGCTGCCGCTGCGGATGGCCGCGCCGCCGAGGTTGCCACGCACGCCGGTGCCGCTGCGGCCGGCACCCGTGCGTCCGGTGCCGGCGGCCACGGCAGCGGCCAGCGGCCGCTGCGCCGCGCTGGCCGGCATTGCCGGCATGGCCGACCGTGGCGAACTCGAAGCCGCCACCGCGGCGTGCCTGGCGCTGCTCGACGGCCCGGGGCCGGATGCCGATGCCGACGCCTATTGCATGCTGGGCGTGCTGCACGACGCCACCGGCCGCACCGCGCAGGCCCACGCCGCCTACCGCAAGGCGCTCTACCTGGACCCCGAGCACCAGGAAAGCCTGTACCACCTGGCCGCGCTGCTCGACACCCTGGGCGACCACGACGGCGCCATGCGCCTGCGCCAGCGCGCGCAGCGCCACACCCGCAAGCACCATGGCTGAGCCTCAAGGCATCCTCCTGCGCACCGACGCCATCGACGACTGCTGGCGGCGCATCGGCGTACGCGGCGACGGCTCCTGCGCCGCGCTGGCCGAACACGGGCACTGCCGCAACTGCCCCACCTACGCCCAGGCTGCGGCGACGCTGCTGGACGCGCAACGGCTGGATGCGCTGCTGGACGAACTGCCCGATGCCGCCACCCTCGCCGCGGACGATCCGGACACGTCCGCCGGGCTAGGCGCCGCGCAGTCCTGCCTGGTGTTCCGCATCGGCGATGAATGGCTGGCCCTGCCGACCGCGGCGCTGGGCGAGGTCACGGCCCCCGCCCCGGTCCATTCGCTGCCGCACCGGCGCGATGCCGCAGTGCTGGGACTGGCCGCAGTGCGCGGCAACCTGCTGGCCTGCCTGTCGCTGGCACAGCTGTTCGACGCGGGCGCCGCGCCTGCCGACAGCCACGGTAACGGCACCCGCTTCCTGATCCTCGGCCAGGGCCGCGGCGCTATCGCGCTTCCGGTGGCCGAGGTGTCCGGCGTCGCCCGCGTGCCGGAGCACGCGCTGCAGCCGCTGCCCGCTACGCTCGCGCGCGCGTCGGCGCGCTATACGCAGGCGCTGTTCGCCGACCAGGGGCGCACCGTCGGCCTGCTCGACGCGGCACTGGTACGCCAGGCGCTGGCACGGAGCCTGGCATGAATCCCGAGCAATTGCGCGATGCCTCGCTGCTGGAGCTGTTCGCGCTCGAAGCCGAATCCCAGGCCGACGTCCTCAATGCCGGGCTGCTGGCGCTGGAGCGCAATCCGGCCGCGGCCGACCAGCTCGAAGCCTGCATGCGCGCCGCGCATTCGCTCAAGGGCGCGGCACGCATCGTCGGGCTGGATGGCGGCGTGCGCGTCGCGCATGCGATGGAAGACTGCCTGGTGGCCGCGCAGGGCGGCATGCCGCTGACCGCCGCGCATATCGATGCGCTGCTGCAAGGCACGGACCTGCTGCTGCGCATCGGCCATCCGCCCGGCGGCGACCTGGGCTGGGCCGACGGCGCCGGCCGCGCGCAGATCGAGGCGGTGGTGCAGCGGCTGGGCACGCTGGATGGCGGCGCGGCGGCGCCGTTCGCCACGGCACCGGCGCCGCTGCCGGATCAAGCGCAAGTCGTCGAAGCCGAACCGGAGCCCGCCGCTTTCGCGCCACCCCTTGCGGATAGCGCCGAGCCGCTGGCCGCGCCACCACCGCAAACGCCGTCCCCTGCGGCTGCGGCCGATGGCCACGAACGTATGCTGCGCGTCAGCGCCGACACCCTCGACCAGTTGCTGGCGCTGTCCGGCGAGGCCATGGTCGAGTCGCACTGGCTGCGCCCCTTCGGCAAGTCGCTGCAGAAGGCCAGGCGCCAGCAAGCGCGCGCGCTGCATGCCGCCGATACGCTGAAGGAGACGTTGCAGCAGGTGCTGGACGGCAACGCCGGCGCGGCCGGCGACGCGCGCGCGGCGCTGACAACCTTGCGCGAGCTGCTGGACGACGGCCACAGCCAGCTCGCCGAACGGCTGGAAGAGTTCGACCAGTACGACCATCGCGCCACGCGGCTGGCGCGCCGGCTCTATGACAGCGCGCTGGCCTCGCGCATGCGGCCGCTGGCGGACGGCCTGACCGGCTACGCTCGCATGGTGCGCGACCTCGGCCGCACCCTCGGCAAGTCCGTGCACCTGGAGCTGATCGGCGCGGGCACGCAGGTGGACCGCGACATCCTGGAAGCGCTGGACGCGCCGCTGGCGCACCTGTTGCGCAACGCCGTCGACCACGGCATCGAGCCGCCCGAGATACGCGCCGCGCAGGGCAAGCCCGCCGAGGGCCGCATCACGCTGCAGGCGCGCCACAATGCGGGCCGGCTGGTGATCGAAATCTTCGACGACGGCGCGGGCGTTGACCTGGAGGCGCTGCGGCGCGCCATCGTGCGCCGGCGCCTGGCCTCGGACGACACCGCCGCACGGCTGTCGCAGCCCGAGTTGCTCGACTTCCTGCTGCTGCCCGGCTTCAGCATGCGCGACACCGTGTCCGAGGTCTCGGGCCGCGGCGTGGGCCTGGACGCGGTGCAGGAAATGGTGCGCCGCGTGCGCGGCAGCCTGCGCCTGACGCAGCAGTCGGGGCAAGGCCTGCATTTCCAGCTGGAGCTACCGCTGACGCTGTCGGTGGTGCGCACGCTGCTGGTGGAGGTCGCGGGCGAAGCCTATGCCTTTCCGCTGGGCCGCGTGCTGCGCGCGGCCGCGGTGGCACGCAGCGAGATCGAGCAGACCGAAGGCCACCAGCATTTCCGCCACGAAGGCCGCGCGGTGGGCCTGGTCAGCGCCGCGCAGGTGCTGCAGCGGCCCGAGAGCGCGCAAGAGCACGACGATGTGCCGGTGGTGATCGTGGGCGAGGCGGAGCGGACCTACGGCATCGCCGTCGACCGCATGCTGGGCGAGCGGCTGCTGGTGGTGCAGCCGCTGCCGGCGGCGCTGGGCAAGGTCAAGGACATTGCCGCCGGCAGCCTGACCGACGACGGCACGCCGGTGCTGATCTTCGACGTGGAGGACGTGATCCGCTCGGTCGAGAAGCTGGTATCCGAGGGCCGCATCGCCGGCGTGCGCCAGGCAGCAGCGGCCGCTGTGCAAGTGCGCGCGCGGCGCGTACTGGTGATTGATGACTCGCTCACCGTGCGCGAACTGCAGCGCAAGCTGCTGGCCGGGCGTGGCTACGACGTGGCGGTGGCGGTCGATGGCATGGACGGCTGGAACGTGCTGCGCGCCGAGCCCTTCGACCTGGTCATCACGGATATCGACATGCCGCGCATGGACGGCATCGAGCTGGTGCGCCGCATCCGGCAGGACGCCGCGCTGCGCCAGCTGCCGGTGATGGTGGTGTCGTACAAGGACCGAGAACAGGACCGCCAGCGTGGCCTGGAGGCCGGCGCAGACTACTATCTGGCCAAGGGCAGTTTCCACGACGCCGCGCTGCTGGACGCGGTACAGGATTTGATCGGCGAGGCACGCACATGAAAATCGGCATCGTCAACGACTCGCCACTCGCGGTGGCCGCGCTGCGCCGGGCGCTTGCGCTCGATCCGTCCTTCGAGATCGCCTGGGTCGCCGGCGACGGCGCGCAGGCGGTGCAGATGGCCGCCAGCCACACGCCGGACCTGATCCTGATGGACCTGCTGATGCCGGTGATGGACGGCGTCGAGGCCACGCGCCGCATCATGGCCGAAACGCCCTGTGCGATCGTGGTGGTGACCATGGACCTGGGCCGCAATGCCTCGCAGGTGTTCGACGCGATGGGCCACGGCGCCATCGATGCGGTCGACACCCCCACGCTGGCCGAAGCCGATGCCCAGCTCGCCGCCGGGCCGCTGTTGCGCAAGCTGCGCAATATCGGCCGGCTGCTGGCGGGCCGCGTTGCACCGCAGCACACGCTGGCGGCGCCGCCACGCGCGGTGGCCGCGCCGCGGCTGGTGGCCATCGGCGCCTCGGCCGGCGGGCCTGCCGCGCTGGCCACGCTGCTGGGCGCGCTGCCGGCCGATTTCGGCGCGGCGGTGGTCACGGTGCAGCATGTCGACGAGGCCTTTGCCGCCGGCATGGCCGACTGGCTTGACGGCCAGTGCGCGCTGCCGGTGCGCCTGGCGCGCCCCGGCGACACGCCGCAGGCGGGCACGGTGCTGCTGGCAGGCACCAACGACCACCTGCGCCTGACCGGCCCCACGCGCATGGCCTACACTGAGCAACCGTGCGACTACCTGTACCGGCCCTCCATCGATGTCTTCTTTGAAAGCGTGGTGGAGCACTGGCGCGGCGACGTGGTCGGCGTGCTGCTGACCGGCATGGGGCGCGACGGCGCACTGGGACTGAAGGCGATGCGCGAGCGCGGCTTCCTCACCATCGCCCAGGACCGCGCCACCAGCGCCGTGTACGGCATGCCCAAGGCCGCCGCGGCCATGGGCGCCGCCGCCGAAATCCTGCCGCTGCCGCGCATCGCGCCGCGCCTGGTGCAGGTATGCGGCAGCCGTACCGTACTACCCTGACGGCGCGCTTTCTCCAGGCATAGCGAAGCACTGTCATACGTCCCGGGCGGCACCGGGACAGCACACCCAGGACCCAGAACAATGCAAACCGAACAGCCAGCCCCTACCAGACACGCCAGCCCTGGCGCGGCCACGCAAGAGTACGTGGCGATGGTGCTGCTGGTGGACGACCAGGCCATGGTCGGCGAGGCCGTCCGCCGCGCCCTGTCGACCGAGCCGGACATCGACTTCCACTACTGCGCCAACCCCGACGAGGCGGTCGCCGTGGCCGAGCGCACCAAGCCCACCGTGATCCTGCAGGACCTGGTGATGCCGGGCGTTGACGGCCTCACGCTGGTCAGGCGCTACCGCGACAACGCCGCCACGCGCGATATCCCGATCATCGTGCTGTCGACCAAGGAAGAAGCCGCGATGAAGAGCGCGGCGTTCGCTGCCGGGGCCAACGACTACCTGGTCAAGCTGCCCGACAGCATCGAACTGATCGCGCGCATCCGCTACCACTCGCGCTCCTACCTCAACTTGCTGCAGCGCGACGAGGCTTATCGCGCGCTGCGGCAAAGCCAGCAGCAGCTGCTCGAGACCAACCTGGAGCTGCAGCGGCTGACCAATTCGGACGGCCTGACCGGGCTGTCCAACCGCCGCTACTTCGACGAATACCTCGGCGCCGAATGGCGCCGCGCGCAGCGCGAGCAGACGCAAGTGGCGCTGCTGATGATCGATGTCGACAGTTTCAAGGCGTACAACGACACTTACGGACACGTTGCCGGCGACGAGGTGCTGCGCCGCGTCGCCGCGGTGCTCCGCGACAACTGCACGCGTGCGGCCGACCTGCCGGCGCGCTTTGGCGGCGAAGAATTTTCGATGGTGCTGCCGGGCACCTCGCCTGGCGGCGTGCGGCTGCTGGCCGAAAAGGTGCGACGCGCGGTCGAGGCGCTGCGCATCGTCCACAGCGGCTCGACCACCAGCGACTGCGTCACCGTCAGCATCGGTGGTGCCGTACTGGTGCCGCAGCCTGCGGAGCCGGCAAGCCGGCTGGTGGAAGTGGCGGACGGCGGCCTCTACCAGGCCAAGCGCAATGGCCGCAACCAGGTGATGATGTCATTGCCGTGAACAGAAGCAGACTGCCGCACCGGACCACGGGACGTCGGTCTGTGCACGAGCACCCGGCTGCAACAACCGGTTACACACTGGGACCTTTTGCGCAGCCGCCCTCCTTCCGCCCGCGCGGCCATGCGCCGACTGGCTTTGCCCCACACCGCCTCCTGTACGAATCGCTTCTTGTCGGAATCGTCCGACATGGAATTCGGAACCGCGCGCCTGCCTTGTATTAGCGCTGCTACCTATCGTTGCATCACCGCAAGCGCAATCGCCGCGCCTGCAGCAGATAGCAAACTGGCCACGCGACCGTCGCGCCCAGCGCGGGCATGGGCCAGCTCGTCTCTGATTCCAACGGTAAGAGGTGACCCATGTTCCGATCCAAGACCAGTCTTATCCTCGGCCTCGCCCTGGCCGCAACGGCAGTCCTGTCCGCCTGCGGTGGCGGCGACGATGGCATCGATGACCGCGTCGGACTGAGCAAGCCCTCGATCCGCGCGATCCACGCAGTGACTGGCGGCCCAAACGTCGACGTGCTGCAGAACGGTGCGAAGACCAGCTTCCTGGACAAGCCCTACAAGTTCGTCTCGACCTATTTCAACGTCGAGACAGGCAACCAGCTGATCGCCTTCAATGTCGCCGGCACGCAGACCGAACTGGCGCGGGCCTCGTTTGTCGCGGCCACCGGCCATAAGTACACCGTGGTGGCATTGCCGGCTTCGACCGTTGCCGAAGCGCTGACCATCGACGATCCGTTCGAAAAGGGCCTGCTGTCGAACAAGGCGCGGGTGCGCAGCCTGAACGCCTCGTTCAATGCGCAGAACGTTGATATCTACGTGACCATGCCCGCGATCGACCTGAACTCGGTCGGACCGACCTTCGGCGCCGTGGCGTACAAGCAGGCCTCGCCGGCTTCGGGCCAGGACTCGATTGACCTGGACGGCGGCACCTATCGCCTGCGCATCACGCCGGCGGGAAGCAAGACGGTTATTTTTGACTCCGGTGCGCTCACGCTGGCCAACAATGCCGACTGGCTGATCACGACCATCCCGGTCGACGGCATCGGCGCGACCGTGCCGAACAAGATCAAGGTGCTGGTGGCGCGCGGCGATGACGAGTCGCAAGCCGGCCTGGAACTGGTGACGCAGTAAGCGCCGCAGCTGGTTTCGCCTCCCTGCACCGCGTGTGTGGGGCAGGCAGGCAGGAGGCCGATCCGAGAAGGTCGGCCTTTTTTCTATGTGGTAGCGCAGCCTTGATGGGCGTCGTCGCCGTCGCCCGGCACCAGGTCCGCCTTCAGCACGGCGAGATGCGCTATGTACTGCTCCAGCTCGGCGCGCCCGCGTTCGGTAATGCAGTAGACACGGCCGCTGCCTTCGACCAGTTCGGCGGTGATGGCACGCGCCATCATCAGGCTGCGCAGCACCGGCCGCAGCGAGCGGATGTTCTTGTCGATGCCGCGCTCGCGCAGGCGGTCAACCAGGTTCAGGACCGTGGACGGGCTTGACTGGACGAGCTTGAGAACGTAGACGCGGGAAAAAAACCGGTCAATGGTAGGCGGTTTCATGGGCGCTGTCGGCGCACCCGATGGTGCGGGAATCCTGATCATCATGCGCAGCCCATGACTGCTGCCGCAGTCGGGCACTCTCTTGTCGTGCGGGCGCAGCCTGCGCTGCAGCGCGTGCGGCCCGCGAAAAAAAGAGGGGTGCACGAAGGCACCCCGAATGCTTGCGTTGTATGCGCCGCCCTGACTGGAAGTCAGGACGGCGCAGCCCCGGGGCGCGTGCGGCGCTATTCTTCCTGGAACGCTTCTTCGCGCTTGGCCTTGATCGACGGCAGGGCCACCACCGCCACCAGCGCCGCGGCTGCGATCAGCAGGCCGACCGACAGCGGGCGCGTCACGAACACGGTGAAGTCGCCACGCGACAGCAGCAGCGAGCGGCGGAAGTTCTCTTCCATCATCGGCCCCAGCACGAAGCCCAGCAGCAACGGCGCCGGCTCGCACTTGAGCTTCAGGAACAGGTAGCCGATCACGCCGAAGCCGGCGGCCATGAACACGTCGAAGGTCTGGTTGTTGACCGAGTACACGCCGATGCCGCAGAACACCAGGATCGCCGGGTACAGGAAGCGGTACGGCACGGTCAGCAGCTTCACCCAGATGCCGATCATCGGCAGGTTCAGGATGATCAGCATCAGGTTGCCGATCCACATCGAGGCGATCAGGCCCCAGAACAGCGCCGGGTTGCTGGTCATCACCTGCGGGCCGGGCTGGATGTTGTGGATGGTCATGGCACCCACCATCAGCGCCATCACCGCGTTGGGCGGAATGCCCAGCGTCAGCAGCGGGATGAACGAAGTCTGCGCCGCGGCGTTGTTGGCCGACTCCGGACCGGCCACGCCTTCGATCGCGCCCTTGCCGAACTCATGCGCGAACTTGGAGGTCTTCTTCTCCAGCGAGTACGCGGCAAACGAGGCCAGCGACGCACCACCGCCCGGCAGGATGCCCAGTGCCGAGCCCAACGCGGTGCCGCGCAGCACGGCGGGGATCATGCGCTTGAAGTCGGCCTTGGTCGGGAACAGGTTGGTGACGTGGTCGGTGAAGGTCTCGCGCGCTTCCTTCTGCTCCAGGTTGGCGATGATTTCGGCAAAGCCGAACATGCCCATGGCCAGCGCGACGAAGTCGATGCCGTCCGTCAGTTCCGGGACGTCGAACGAGAAGCGCGCGGCGCCCGAGTTCACGTCGGTGCCGATCAGGCCCAGCAGCAGGCCCAGCACGATCATCGCGATCGCCTTGGGCAGCGAGCCCGAGGCCAGCACCACGGCGCCGATCAGGCCCAGCACCATCAGCGAGAAGTATTCGGCGGGGCCGAACTTGAAAGCCAGTTCCGACAGCGGCGTGGCGAACGCGGCCAGGATCAGCGTGGCGACGCAGCCGGCGAAGAATGAGCCCAGGCCGGCGGTGGCCAGCGCCACCCCCGCTCGCCCTCGTCTTGCCATCTGGTAGCCGTCGATGGTGGTCACCACCGAGGACGATTCGCCGGGCAGGTTCACCAGGATGGCGGTGGTCGAACCACCATACTGGGCCCCGTAGTAGATGCCCGCCAGCATGATCAACGCGGCCACCGGCGGCAGCGTGTAGGTGATCGGCAGCAGCATGGCGATGGTGGCCAGCGGCCCCAGGCCCGGCAGCACGCCGATCAGCGTCCCCAGCACGCAGCCGAGGAAGGCGTAGGCGAGATTCTGCAGCGACAGCGCCGTGGAAAAACCCAGCGCAAGGTGATCAAGCAATTCCATGGTCGGCGTCTCCTTAACCGGTGATGAAGGCCGGCCACACCGGCATCTGCAGGTTGATGCCGTAGACGAAGGCGCCCAGGCTGATCAGCACCAGCACCACGGCGTTGAGCAGCGCACCCTTCCAGCTGAACTCATGGCTCGCCATCGACGACACCATGACCAGCACGAACACCGACAGCACCACGCCCAGCGGCTTGAGCAGCAGGCCGAACAGCACCACCGAGCCCAGGATCCACAGCAGCGTCTTTACGTCCCAGCGTGCGAGATGGTCTTCCTCGCCCCTGGACGACAGCGAAGACAACAGCACCACCGCGCCAAGCGCGGCAAGCACCAGTCCCAGCAGGAAGGGGAAATATCCGGGTCCCATCTTTGCGGCCGTTCCCATGGAATAGCCGCGAGCGACCCAGGAAAAGCCCAGACCGACCAGAACGAACATCAGGCCGGAGGCAAAGTCCTTTTGGCTGCGTATGCGCAAAATGATTCTCCTCAAAGTTCACGAAATTCCGTGCCGGGCCGCGCGCTGGCTCTGGCGCAACGAGACATGCGCAAGGCATGCTCCCCGACGGTTGAACCGAACCTTAGAGACGCGATCTTTCAGGCGCCTTTCATTTGTCTTGGCTTAGGGGTATTTACCGATGCACCTGAAAAACAGGGCTAATGCTGCGGGGCGAGCGCGTGTCAATGCATCACGTTGTGATGTATTTTCGCTTGTGAAAATTGGGGATGAATTCGGCTGAGGAGAGTGCCGAACAAGACGGCACGCGCGCTTGCATCAACGCAAGGCGCGGCCGGAAAGACGCGCGATCACAGCCTTGGCGACAGGACGCGCGTGTGCTGGGAGGGAGTGCCAGCGGTGACAAGATGACACGCCGATCTTTCGAACGGCTTTCAAGACGCGATATTTTTTTTGCCTGGAAAACGCCGCATCAGCGCACGCCTTGCGCCGCAGGCGTTGCGGTCTCGGCCTCGTCCGCGACGGGACCCGCGTCTTCGCACGGCGTACCCATGCTGGTATCCGGCGCCTGCCCAACCGCCTCACCCACATGCGCCCCCGCCGGCAGGATATGACTACGACGCCAGTTGCCAAAGCGGTAGTAGCCAACCGCCAGCACCAGCGACACCACCGAGCCCACGGGGAAGCTCCACCAGATCGCATCCGCGCCGATGCGCGGCCCCAGCGCCCACGCGAACGGCAGCCGGATCACCCACATCGACAGGAACAGGATCACCAGTGGCGCCATCACCGCGCCGGTGGCACGCACCGTGCCAAAGATGACGATGGTGAAGCCGAACAGGATGAACGACCACAGCACCACCATGTTGATATGCTGGGCGATGCCGATGGCCACGCCGTCGGTGCCGAGGAAGAGCCCGAGCGAATGCCGGTTGAACAGGTAGATCAACCCCACCAGCGCGCCGGTCATCGCCGCGTTGAACACCAGCCCGACGCGCGTAATGCGCGACACGCGTTGCCACAGCCCCGCGCCGACGTTCTGCGCCACCATCGACGAAACACTCGCGCCAACCGCCAGCGCCGGCATCTGGACGTACGTCCACAACTGCGAAGCCACCCCGTAAGCCGCAGTCGTCTGCGAACCGTAGGCATTGACCAATGCCATCATCACGATCGCCGACGACGAGATCACCACCATCTGCAATCCCATCGGCAGCCCCTTCACCACCAGTGCACGCAGGATTGCCGGATCCGGCCGCAGCAACGCGAGCTGCCCGCGATGCAGCAACAGGAAATGGCGGCGCCGGTACAGCAGCACCATCATCGCCGCCAGGCTCACCAGCTGCGCAATCAGCGTCGCCAGCGCCGAGCCGCCGATGCCAAGCGGCGGGATCGGCCCCACGCCGAAGATCAGCACCGGGTTGAGCGCCACGTCCAGCACCACCGACAGCAGCATGAACCAGAACGGCGTGCGCGAATCCCCCGCGCCGCGCAGCGTCATCATCACGAAGTTGTAGAAATACATGAACGGCAGCGCCAGGAAGATGATGCGCAGGTAGGTCACCGCCAGCGGCGCGGCATCTTCCGGCGTGTTCATGGCGGCCAGGATGTCGGGCGTGTAGATAAAGCCCAGCACCGACGCCAGCACCGACATCGCGACGAAGAAAGTGGTGCTGGTGCCGACCACGCGGCGCGCCTCGTCCAGGTCGTGCGCGCCCACCGCCTGGCCGATCATGATGGTGTTGGCCATGCTGATGCCGAACACCACGCCCAGCAGGAAGAACAGGATGATGTTGGCGTTGGAGGTCGCCGTCAGCGCAGCTTCGCCGAGGAAGCGCCCGACCCAGACCGAATTGATCGAGGCGTTCAGCGACTGCAGGATATTGCTGCCGAGCACCGGCAGCGAGAACAGCAGCAGGGTCCGGCCGATCGGGCCGGTGGTCAGTCTGGCGTCTGGCTTCATGGGGCGTGGCGCTGTGCGCGGCACCGGCGGCGCGACGCGTGGGCGCTTCGGGGAGAGGGATGGAGGCGGGATCGGGAAATCGGCCCAGTCTATCCCTGAGTCGGGGGCGCCACAAGCGCGCCCGCCCTGCCGCACGGCGCGCTTTCTACCTGAATGAGTTATTCCGCTGCGCTGGCCGCGCGCGGCATACTCGGCGCGGGGCCAGCGCGCGCCAGGCCCGCTGCCGGACGGGATACCCGCCGCGCGGAGGGCCGCCCGCAACCCCGGCAGCAAACGCTGCGTACCCGCTTACGCGAGCGAACTTGAGACGCCGTCCAAACGCGCAGTCATAACGAGGAGGTGGGGTCATGTTTGTCGGTTTCCAGCCTGTTCCCGGCGCCCTGGTGCCGTTCGCCTATGACTGGCCGATGGTGGGCCTGTCGTTCCTGATCTCTGTCTGCGGCGCCTATGTGGGCCTGCGCTGGTCGCGGCGCGTGCGCCTGCCCGACGGCCGGCTGGACGTGGACCGCCTGCTGTGCGCCAGCGTGGCGCTGGGCGGCGGCGCGGTCTGGTCGATGCACTTTATCGGCATGGTGGCCTACCAGACGCCGACCCACCGCGAGTTCGGCCTGTTCCTGACGCTGGCTTCGCTGCTGGTGGTGATGGTGCTCGCAGGCGCCGGGCTGGCAATCGCCTCGCGCCCGCGCGGCAGCCGCACCGACAACGTGGTCAGGGGCGGGGTGCTGACCGGGCTGGGCGTGGTGGCCATGCACTACACCGGCATGGCCGCGATCCGCTCCAATACGCGCTTTGACTGGGACCTGGGCGTGATCGCGCTGTCCGCCGTGATCGCGGTGGTGGTTTCGGTGGTCGCACTGTGGCTGGCCACCACGGTCAAGACCGGCGGCAAGCAGTTTGCGGCGGCGGTGGTGATGGGCGTGGCGGTCTGCGGCATGCACTACACCGGCATGTCGGCGGGCACCATGGTCTGCACCAGCCCGACCTATGCGCCGAGCCTGTTCGCGATCGAGGGCGAGAGCATCGGCTATGCGGTGTTCGGCCTGACGCTGATCACGCTGCTGGTGATCCTGGTGGTGGAAGCCACCCGCGCCGGCGCCGAGGCCGCGGCGCAGCGGCGCGATCCCGCCTGAGTGCTCCCGCCCCCGCGCCGGGGACGTTGCGGCACATTCCTCCTGATGCCGGGGCCGTCCGGGCACCTGGCCCACTGCATGATCGCCGCAGTCGGGGTAAGCTTGCGGTTTCACTGACGGCCGCGGCCGGGGCCCGCCCCCTTTGCCGCGGCTGCCGCCACGCACAACGCCCACCAGGAGAACACGCATGTACCAGGATCTCGCGCTCTATATCGACGGGGAATTCATCAAGGGAGGCGACAGGCGCGAACAGGACGTCATCAATCCGGCCACGCAAGAGGTGCTGGGCAAGCTGCCGCACGCCACCCGCGCCGACCTGGACCGCGCCCTCGGCGCCGCCCAGCGCGCCTTCGAAAGCTGGAAGAAGACTTCGCCGCTGGAGCGCTCCAGGATCCTGCGCCGCGTGGGCGAGCTGACCCGCGAGCGCGCCAGGGAGATCGGCCGCAATATCACGCTGGACCAGGGCAAGCCGCTCGCCGAAGCCGTGGGCGAGGTGATGATCTGCGCCGAGCACGCCGACTGGCACGCCGAGGAATGCCGCCGCATCTATGGCCGCGTGATCCCGCCGCGCCAGCCCAATGTGCGCCAGATCGTGGTGCGCGAGCCGATCGGTGTGTGCGCGGCCTTTACGCCGTGGAACTTCCCGTTCAACCAGGCCATCCGCAAGATCGTGTCGGCGCTGGGCGCCGGCTGCACGCTGATCCTGAAGGGACCGGAGGATTCGCCCAGCGCGGTGGTGGCGCTGGCGCAGCTGTTCCATGATGCCGGCCTGCCGCCGGGCGTGCTGAACATCGTCTGGGGCGTGCCGGGCGAGATCTCGACCTACCTGATCGAATCGCCGATCGTGCGCAAGATCTCGTTCACCGGCTCGGTGCCGGTGGGCAAGCAGCTGGCGGCACTGGCCGGCTCGCATATGAAGCGCGTGACCATGGAGCTGGGCGGCCACTCGCCGGTGCTGGTGTTCGACGATGCCGATATCGAGCCGGCGGCCGAGATGCTGGCGCGCTTCAAGCTGCGCAACGCCGGCCAGGTATGCGTGTCGCCGACGCGCTTCTACGTCCAGGAAAAGGCGTATGACAAGTTCCTGGCGCGCTTTACCGAGGTGATCGGCTCGATCAAGGTCGGCAATGGCCTGGAAGACGGCACGCAGATGGGCCCGCTGGCGCATGAGCGCCGCGTGCTGTCGATGGAGCAGTTCCTGGACGACGCCAGCCAGCGCGGCGGCAAGGTGGTGGCCGGCGGCGCGCGCCTGGGCGACAAGGGCTACTTCTTCGCGCCGACCGTGGTGACCGACCTGCCCGACGATTCGCGCCTGATGACCGACGAGCCCTTCGGCCCGGTGGCGCCGGTGACGCGCTTCAAGGACACGGCAGAAGTGCTGCGCCGCGCCAACAGCCTGCCCTACGGCCTGGCGTCGTATGTGTTCACCAACTCGCTGAAGACCGCCACGGAAGTGTCGAACGGCCTGGAAGCGGGCATGGTCAATATCAACCACTTCGGCATGGCGCTGGCCGAGACGCCGTTCGGCGGCATCAAGGACTCGGGCATCGGCAGCGAAGGCGGCCAGGAGACCTTCGACGGCTACCTGGTGACCAAGTTCATCACCCAGGTCTGACCGTCCATATCCAGGCAAGGCGGCGTGCCGCCGGCTCCCTCCCGGAGCCGGCGGCGCCTCCCCGTCAGCGGAAGAACGCGCCGCGCGTCAGGAACGTATAGTTCGCTTCTTCCGCCATCAGCCAGACCAGCACCAGCAGGCACATCGGTGGCACGAGGATGGCGCAGATCAGCGCCATGCGCTCCCATGCCATATGCATGAACACCGCCACGATCAGCCCCGCCTTCAGCGCCATGAACACCAGGATCAGCGTCCAGCGCAGGTAGCCGGTGACATGGAAATAGTCGACCAGGTAGGACAGTGTCGACAGCACGAACAGCAGCAGCCAGATCTTCAGGTACAGCCCGATGGGATGCTGCTGGCCGTGTTGTGCCGCGGCATGGCCGGCATCGTGGCCAGCCTCGTGCGGGGCCGGCTGTGCGGGAGTTGCGGGAGTTGCGGAAGTGGAAGCCATGGCCGCCCTCACCAGAGATAGAACAACGCAAAGATAAACACCCACACCAGGTCGACGAAGTGCCAGTACAGGCCGGCAATCTCGACGATCTGGTAGTTGCCGGTGGCCTCATAGCGCCCGCGCAGCACGCGCGTGGCCACCACCAGCAGGTAGATTACGCCGCACGATACGTGCAGGCCGTGGAAGCCCGTGATCATGAAAAAGGTCGAGCCGAACTGCGCGGCGCCCATCGGGTTGGTCCACGGGCGCACGCCCTCGTCGACGATCAGCTTGGTCCACTCGAAGGCCTGCATCCCGACGAACAGCATGCCGAACACCGCAGTCGCCAGCATCAGCATCGCACACTGGCGGCGCTCGCGCCGGTAGGCAAAGTTGACCGCCATCGCCATGGTGCCGCTGCTGGTGATCAGCACGAAGGTCATGATGGCGATCAGCAGCAGCGGGATGTCAGCGCCGCCCACGTGCAGTGCGAACACCTCGCTGGGGTTCGGCCATGGCACCGTGGTCGACATCCGCACCGTCATGTAGCCGGTCAGGAAGCAGCTGAAGACAAAGGTGTCGGACAGCAGGAAGATCCACATCATGGCCTTGCCCCACGACACCTTGAAGGCCTGCTGGTCCGACGACCAGTCGGCCAGCATGCCGCGCAGGCCGCCCAGCGGCGGCGGTGGCGCGACGGCCGGCCTGGCCGAAGGTGAAGACAGTTGCGTTGACATGCCGGTCCCCCTTGTTGCCCGTCGTGCTGCCGTCGCCCGCTAGGCCGTGCCGCAGATGTAGCGCACCAGCTCGGGCGTGAGCCAGCCCAGCGCCGCCAGCAACACCACCCATACTCCCAGCAGGAAGTGCCAGTAGCGCGCGCACAGCGTCATGCGCAGCACCGTCGCGTCGCCGCTGCCGCGCGACGATACGGCGAAGGCCCAGCCGCCCAGGCCGCCCAGCACGTGCAGCCCATGCATCGCCGTCAGCAGGTAGAAGAAGCTGCCTGCGGGATTGCCGGCGGGCACCACCTGCATCGCCGCCAGCGCCTGCCATGCCCATAGCTGCGAGACCACGAAGCCGGCCGCACCCAGCCCGCCCAGGCGCAGCGCGAGCCGGGCAGCGGCCATGCTGCCTTTGTGCGCGGCGCGCGACGCCACTTCCATCGCAACGCTGCCCGCCGCCAGCAGCACGGTGGACAGCCACACCTGCCACGGCAGCGCGATGCGGTGCCAGTCCGGACTGTCCATGCGCAGCGCATAGGCCGTCAGGAACAACGCGAACAGCGAGCTGACCACGCCCATGAACACCCACAGGCCGATGCTCGCGGGCGCGCGCCCGCGCGGGCGGTGGTTGGCGGCGTTCTCGCCAGACGGGTTGCCGCCGAAGTCGTCGCGGCTGACCTTGTAGAGGGCTTCGGCATTCATGCGACGGCTCCGCGGCTGGCATGCGGTTCGGGCTCGGACCCGCCCTCTTCAGGCGGTGCGTTCTGCGCGATAAAGTCCTCGCGCGCGCCCGGCACGCTGTAGGCATAGGCCCAGCGGTACACCACCGGCAGGTGCGGGCCCCAGTTGCCGTGCACCGGCGGCGTCTGCGGCGTCTGCCATTCCAGCGAGGCGGCCCGCCACGGGTTGCCGTCGGCCTTGCGCCCATAGCGCAGGCTCCAGACCAGGTTGAAGACAAAGAGCAGCTGCGCCGCGGCCACGACAAAGGCCGCCACCGAGATGTACATATTCATCACGTGCGCCGATTCCGGGATAAAGGCGTAGTTCTCGTAGGCGTAGTAGCGCCGCGGCATGCCCAGCACGCCGAGGTAGTGCATCGGGAAGAAGATCGCGTAGGTGCCGACGAAGGTGATCCAGAAATGCACGCGGCCCATGGTGTCGTCGAGCATGCGCCCGCTGACCTTGGGATACCAGTGGTAGATGCCGCCAAACACCACCAGGATCGGCGACACGCCCATCACCATATGGAAGTGCGCCACCACGAAATACGTGTTGGACAGCGGGATATCGACGCTGACATTGCCAAGGAACAGCCCCGTCAGCCCGCCGATCACGAAGGTGCTGATAAAGGCGATGGCAAACAGCATCGGCACCGTGAAATGGATATCCCCGCGCCATAGCGTGATGACCCAGTTGTAGACCTTGATCGCGGTGGGAATGGCGATGATCAGCGTGGTGGTGGCAAAGAAGAAGCCGAAGTACGGGTTCATGCCGCTGACGAACATATGGTGCGCCCACACCACCACCGAGAGCACGCCGATCGCCAGGATCGCCCACACCATGGTGCGGTAGCCGAAGATGCTCTTGCGCGAATGCACGCTGACCAGGTCCGAGACGATGCCGAAGGCCGGCAGCGCCACGATATACACCTCGGGATGGCCGAAGAACCAGAACAGGTGCTGGAACAGGAGCGGGCTGCCGCCCTTGTACTGCAGCTGCTGCCCCATCGATACCATCGCCGGCATGAAGAAGCTGGTGCCGAGCGTCTTGTCCAGCAGCATCATCACCGCGGAGACGAACAGCGCCGGGAAGGCCAGCAGCGCCAGAATGGTGGCCATGAAGATGCCCCACACCGACAGCGGCATGCGCAGCAGCGTCATGCCCTCGGTGCGCGCCTGCAGCACGGTGGTGACATAGTTCAGGCCGCCCATCGTTGCCGCGACGATAAAGATCGCCAGCGACACCAGCATCAGGATGATGCCCCACTCATAGCCCGGCGTGCCGGGCAGGATGGCCTGCGGCGGGTACAGTGTCCAGCCCGCGCCGGTGGGCCCGCCCGGCACGAAGAAGCTGGTCAGCAGCACGATCACCGACAGCAGGTAGACCCAGAAGCTGAGCATGTTGAGGAAGGGGAACACCATGTCCCGCGCCCCCACCATCAGCGGGATCAGGTAGTTGCCAAAGCCGCCCAGGAACAGCGCGGTCAGCAGGTAGATCACCATGATCATGCCGTGCATGGTGACGAACTGGTAGTAGCGGTTGGCGTCGATGAATTCGAAGCGCCCCGGGAAGCCCAGCTGCATCCGCATCAGGTTGGACAGCGCCACGCCCACCAGCCCGACCACGATCGCCACGATCGTGTACTGCACGGCGATCACCTTGTGGTCCTGGCTCCAGACGTACTTGGTCCAGAAGCTCTGCGGCGCGTGATGGGCGGCATCGTCGGCGTAAGCCATGCGGGTCTCCTCACTTCGTGGCGGGCGCGACCACCGCCGAAGGCGGCACGGCCACGGCCGTCGAAGTCGTATAGGTGCCGGACGCCGCGCCCGGCGTCGGCGCTGGCGCCGCGGTGCCGGCGGCGGCGGTCGTGGCGGCGCTGGTCGCGGCGGCGGGGCCAGCGGGTACGGCCTCCGGTGCTACCGGCGCAACGGTGCCTGGCGCACCCTCACCACTGCCGGCAGACTTGATGTACGCGGTCAGCGCCGCGACCTCGTCCTCGCTCATCGGCAGCTTCGGCATCACCGGGCCGAAGCCCTTCACCAGCCGCGCGTGCGGGTCGACGATCTCCTTGTGCAGGAAGGCATCGTCGACCTTGGCGCTGCTGCCGTCGGCAAAGGTCTCGGTCTTGCCGTACAGGCCCTTCCAGGTCGGCCCGACGCCCGGGTTGCCGTCGATGCTGTGACAGCCGGTGCAGCCCTTGCTCTGCGCCAGCGCGCGTCCCTTCTCGATGGTGCCGGCGTCGCCCGCGGCGCCCGGCGCGGCGGCGGCCAGCGCGGCCGGCGGCGCGGCCGCCTTGGCCAGTGTCATGGCGAAGGTCTGCTGCTTCGCCAGCCAGGCCTCATAGGCGGCCGGCTCTTCCACCACCACCGTGCCGCGCATGTTGTAGTGCCCCACGCCGCAAAGCTGCGCGCACAGGATGTCGAAGCGCCCCGGCTGCGTCGGTGTGAACCAGAACGACGTGACCATGCCCGGCACCATGTTCATGCGCGCGCGGAACGGCGGCACGTAGAAGTCGTGCAGCACGTCCTTGGAGCGCAGCAGCACCTTGACCGGCCGGTTCAACGGCAGGTGGACTTCCGGGCCGACGATCACTATATTGTCCAGCCCGCGCGGGTCGTCGGGGTCCAGCCCGAGCGGGTTGGTGCCGGTGACGAACCGCGGATCCGATGCGCCCAGCACGCCGCTCTTGCCGGGAAAGCGGAAGGCCCATTGCCACTGCTGCCCCACCACTTCCATCACCATCGCCTCACGCGGCGGACGCACATAGTCCGCGTAGACGAACAGCCCCGGCGCCAGCAGCGCAATCACGCCCAGCGTGGTGCCGGCGATCAGCCACAGCTCGAGCTTGCTGTTTTCAGGCTGGTAGGCCGCGCGGTGCCCGGTGCCGCCGTTGGGATGCGGCGCCTCGTGCCGGTAGCGCCAGACGATATAGCCGACGAACAGGTTGATGACGACGAAGAAGATCCCGGTGATGACCAGGGTAATGGTGAGCGTGTCGTCCATCTGCTTCCAGTTGGACGCCAGCGGGGTCGCCCACCACGGGCTCAGGAAATGAAAGAGCACCGAAGCGACGACCATGACTACCAGCGCGATGGCCAACGCCATATCCACCCTCCCTCCTCGCACGCGGCGAGGGATGCGTAAGGCACGCAAGTAGAGTAAGACTAGTGCATCCCGTCAGGTCACTGCAAGGCGACACGGCAGGCGTCGCATGCGGCGCCGCACAAGCCGTTTCTGCAGCCGTGACACCAGTGCGCGCCCAAGAAAAAGCGGCGGAAGGAACGCAGGTTCCCTCCGCCGCATCCGTCGCGCGCGGGCCCGTGTAGTGGCAAGCGCGTGCGGCGAAACCGCGATGCGCCTGATCCGGTCAAGCCGTCAATGCGATACGTCTTTGCTTTCCAGCTTCCAGTAGCACGCCGCCGCGGTCATGCCGAAGATCAGATGCCCGACGAAGGTGTGCCAGCCTCGCACTTCCGTGAACCACGGGAAGGCCCGCGTCATCACAAAGAAGTTGAAGCCATAGACCACCAGGCCGAACACCGCGCCGGCCAGCAGCGCCATGCCCAGGCTGGAATCGAGCGTGAACGGCGCGATGATGGCAGCCAGGATCATGCCCAGCACGGCCCCCAGCACGAAGTGGATCAGCAGCGCCGCGGCAACGGTGCCGACACTGAACAGCGCCGTCTGCAACACGTCAGGCCCCATCACGATCGCCGCGATCATGCGCGTGGCGACCCACGGGTTGACGCCGGACACCATCGACGACCAGAACAGTTCCAGCACCAGCAGCAAGGCCCCGGCCGCCAGCCCGGAAACCGCTGCCGCTTTCCAGTCCGGCTGCCGCCGCACGTAGTGGTGCGATTGCATGTGTAGTTCCATATCCACCTCCGTCTCTCTCAAATGGCGGGGCTGCATGGACATGAGTGGGAACCGGCCCCGCGTATCTGATCAGCATAGGACACGCGGCTTGTGCATCGGCCTTCAGGGGGGCAAAAACGTGGGCAATGCGTGCGCGGCGCAACACCCCCGCGGTCGATGTGCTGGTGCAGATACCTGCCGCCGCACGCAGCGTGCGCCCTACGGGACAATCCCGATGCGCGCCGCCTTGTATCGGGCACACACTGCCTATACTGGAATCACAAGAGAGAGAGACAGGAGACCGCCATGCACATCACAGCGCATGATCTTGTATTCCTGATTCCGATGGCGCTGGTAGGCGTGATCGCCATGGGTTCGATCCCGGTGACCGCCAAATACCTGCGCATCAGTTGCCGGACCATGGGTGCGCTGATTGGTGCGCTGGTCGCGGTGCTGGTGCTGGAGGCATTACCGATGCTGATCTGACTTCCGTCAGGGAGCCTGCCGGGCAGTGTCCGCAGAGGGAGGGCCGCCATGTCCATCGGCTTGCTTGCCGCCGTCATGGCGGCCTTGCTGTTCCTGACCGTCTTGCGGGCCATTTGGCGCTGCAGCCATCCGTACCGGATGCGCTACCGCCGCTGCATTGTGCAAAAGCGCCGCATGGGCCTGGGCCGGCAGGCACCCCGCCGGCATTACGGCTAGCCCACCGCTGCGGCAGGCCTTTCCAACCACTTCCACAGGCGCTGCAAAAGCGCCTGTCGCGTTACAGCTCGATCATCGCGAACTCGGCCTTGCCGACGTCGCATTCCGGGCAACGCCAGTCTTCGGGGATATCTTCCCAGCGCGTGCCGGGGGCGATGCCGTCTTCCGGCCAGCCCTGTTCTTCGTCGTAAACCCAGCCGCAGATCACGCACACCCAGGTCTTGAAGGCGACGGCGGCTTCCAGTTGCTCCTGCTGCAAAACACACTCCTGAATCGGCTATGGAACGGATTGTCCGGGCGGAATCATACCGGTTTTCGCGGCTGGGCTTGAGCAGGTGTTGAAATCCCAGTCCGGAACGCGCAGCATGCCGGAGATGTGACGGCATGACACGCCCGCCATGCGGCGGGCGGCTTTGCGACACGTCTACCCGCGCGTCTACCCGCGGATGGAGAAGTCCACCCGGTTGGGCGCACCCTTGTCCTTGATGCCCTCGGCGCTGAGCTTCGGCGCCGTCAGGAACAGCCGGCTCTCCGGCACCTTGCCCTCGCGCTCCAGCGCCTGCTTGACTGCCAGCGCACGCTGCTCGGCAAGGCGCTTCAGGTCAGCCTCGGTCACCGTGGCGTTGGCCATCAGCAGCCTTTCCATTTCCTCGGGCGGCAAGGACTTGGTAAAGCCGACGAAGTTGCGCGGCTTCTTCATCGAGGTGCGCTTGTAGACCTCTTCCAGGTACTTCGGGTACTCCTGCTTCGACACCTTGACCTCGGCGCCCTGCTCGCCCGCCTCGCCGTCGCCGGCTTCGTCGCCGGACTGGGCGCTGGCGCGCAGGTCGCGTCGCTTCTGCTCGGTCACGCGCGCATCCAGCCAGGCGCGGCGCGCGCCGGCCTCGTCGGTGGCCGGATCGATGCGGCCGCTGATCTCCAGCCGCAGCGCGGGGCGGTCGTTCAGTGCCTGGCCGAGCTTGCCGATCTTCTCCCTGGCCGCCGGCGTCAGGGTCGAAGTGCCGGGAGCGAATTCGACATAGCCCAGTTCTTCGCCGCCACCGCCGCCGAATGCCGACGCGATCAGCGAGAACGGCGAGGTGATCGCCTTGGTCAGCAGGTTGACGATCACGCGCACGATCACGCCGCCGATGCTGAACTCCGGATCCGACAACGAACCCGATACCGGCAGGTTCACGTCGATCACGCCGTTGCGGTCCTTGAGCAGCGACACCGCCAGCAGCACCGGCAGCTTGGTCGCATCCGGGCTGTCGACGCGATCGCCGAAGGTGAGCTGGTCCAGGAACAGGTGGTTGCTGGCATCGAGCTTGCCGTTTTCGATCTTGTAGGCCACGTCCACGGTCAGCTTGCCCTTGGTGATCGGGTAGCCGGCGTACTTGGCCGCGTAGGGCGTGAGCCGCGTCAGCTCCACGCCCGATGCCTTGGCGGCGATGTCCAGGAACAGTTGCTCGCCGAGCGGGTTGATCTTGCCGTTGATATTGACCGGGGCGTCGTCATCGATGCGGCCGTCCAGCACCAGGTCGGCCGGCGTGGGATCGCCCGACGACACCTTGGACACCGAACCCTTCATGCCGGTCAGGTTGGCGGTGTAGTTGGGCTTGACGAAGAAGTCCGAGAAATTGATGTTGCCCTGGCTGACTGACACCCCGCCGATGCGCACCTGCGGCTTGGGCCCGCCCGGCTTCTGCTCGACCTGGGCGGTGCGCGTGCCGCCGGCCTGCACCGGCGGCGTCGCCGGCGCGGACGCCGGATTGGCCTGCGTGAGGCTGGTGGACGGCGCCGCCTCGCCCTTGGCCGCGCCACCGGCCATTACGTCCTGCAGGTTCAGGCGGCCGTTGGCGTTCAGGATCACGCGCGCATAAAAATCGGACAGCGCGATGTTGCCCAGGCTCACGCGCATCGGCCCCTTGCTCTCGTCCATCGCGAAGTCGATGCCCGAGACCGCCAGCGAACGCCAGCGCAGGAAGTCGTCGCCGCTGACGCGGTCGACCGTGCGCACGTTGCCGGACAGCACGTTGCCGGCGAATTGCGCCGCGATGGGCTTGCCGGTGGGCGCGTCGACGTTGAGCTTGCCCTTGACCGTCAGCGTGCCGCTGCGCAGCGCGGCGTTGAAGCGGTCGGCCAAATAGGGCTGCAGCGGGCGCATTTCCACCTCGCGCAGGTCCAGTTGCAGGCGGCTGGCCGGGACGGTCGGCAGCACCGAGCCGTCCACGCCGATCACGCCGCGCCGGCCTGACTCCGCATGCAGCTTGACTGGCACCGCCGCCGGCGTCAGCGGCCAGGCGATGGCGCCGGTGGCGAGCGCGATATTGCGGAACTCGTGGATCACCGGGCGGCCGCGGTTGGCCTCGGCGGGCTGGTAGTCCGCCAGGCGCGCGCTGCCACCGTCAACGGTGACCTTGCCGATGTTGGCCTTCCACACGCCCGCGGCAGGCGCGCCGTTGGTGGTGCCGTTGGTGGCGGGGGTGCCATTGGCGGCTGTGCGGCGCGGCGCGCTACGCGCCTGCTGTGCCGATTCGCTGGCCCACAGCCGCGCCATCTCGAGCAGTTGGCCGCGGTGGTCGCGCGTGGCGGAGATCTGCGGCTGTGCCAGCGTGACCTGGCTGGTGGCGAAGGTCTGCTTGGCGAGGTCGAACTGGATATCTTCCAGCACCAGCTTTTCCGCGCGCAGCAGCGGCAGGTTGGCGCCCTCGCGGTCGGCAGCGGCGCGCTCGCGCGCGCGGCGGCTGGCGCGCGGGGTGGCGTCACCGTTGGCGGCGGGCTGCGCCCGCGTGTCGCTGCCCATGCGCGCTGCCGCCGAGACCGGCATCGTCACCGGCTCGCGCGTGGCGACATAGAGCGGCGCCAGCTCCAGCCGCGACTTTTCCAGCACGAACTGGAATTGCGGCGTGGCCCAGGCCATGCGGTAGTGCAGCTCGGCATTGACCGCGGACTCGCCGAACTGGCTGCGCAGTTCGCGCGGCCACCACGCGGCAAAGCCCTGCGGGCGCAGGCCAGTGGTTTCGAGCGTGCCCGCCAGCGTGCCGTCGCGCAGCAGCAGGTCGCCGGTATGGTGCAGGGTCTGGCCGTCGGCCACGGTGAGCGTGGCTTCGATGCGGGCGGGCTTGTCGCCCTCGGTGCCGGCAAAGCCCTTGACCTCGGCATCGAGCGGGCCCAGCGCCAGCTTGCCGGGGCCGGATGGTGCCAGCGCGTCTTCAAACCCCAGCTTCGCCTGCTTCACGACGATGCGGTCGACCGCGTAGCGCCATGGCTCGTCTTTCTTCGCCGTCGCGGCCGGTGTGGCGGGCTGCGCTTGCACGCCCGACGCCGCGGCGGGCGCGGATGCCGGGGCCGGCGCCACGCCATCGGTCGACTTGCTCACCGCCTGCGGCAGGAACGCAGTCGCCAGGTTCAGCGTGCCGTCCGCGCGCCGCGCGGCCTCCACGCCCAGGCCCTCGATCTCCACGCTGCGCAGTTGCGCGCGGTGCGCCAGCGGCTCGAGCTTGCCGATGTCGACAGCCAGGCGGCTGGTCTTGATCAATGGCTGGCCCGCGCGCGTGCGGATATCGGCATCGCGCAGCGTGGCCGTGCCCATCAGCAGCATTTCCTGCGTGTCCTTCTGCTGGCGGAACGTCACCGTCAGGCGCGTATCGAGCTTGCCGGCCTTGACCTCGGCATCGCGCAGCGGCGGCGCGAACGCCATGAAGCGCGTCAGGTCGAGCCCGTCGAGGTTGACGTTCAGCCGCGTCTGGCGCGAATCGGCAAAGGGCAGCACCTCGCCGTCGAGCGCCAGCGGCGTGCCGTTGACCTGCGCGCTCAGCGTGGGCCGGGTCACGATCTCCACGTCGTGCGGCAGGTTGGACAGGAACGGCAGCGTCAGCGTCAGGTGGTCGACGCGCAGACTGGTATCGAGCTGCTTGTCGTCATAGCTGAAGCTGCTGCCGGTCACGGCAATGTTGTTGACCGAGAAGCGCGCGGGCTTGGCATCGGCCGGCTTGGGCGGCTGGGCCGCGAGCTTGTCCTGGACATCGGCAAAGCTCACGCGGCCGTCGGCGCCGCGCGCCACGCGCACGGCGAGCCGGTCGATATGCAGGTTGTCGACCACCGGCGCCAGGTGCCATATCGACGCCAGCGAGGTATTGGCCTCGGCCTCGCCCAGCGTCAGCGCGGGGGTCTTGCCGTCGCGCTCGTAGATGGTCAGGTCAGTGAGCGTGGCCGCCAGTTCGAACGGGCGCACATGTGCCTTGCCCAGCGTGACCTTGCGCCCGAGCGCCTCGGTCGCGTTCTTTTCGATCAGGTACTTGAGCAGCGGCGGTCCGCCGAAATAGCCGGCCAGCCCGAATACCGCGAGCGCGGCCACCACGCCGCCGACGACACGGGTAGCCAGACGGCCACGGGGCGTCGCCGCCACTGCCTGGATGGATTGCTTGAAAGCCATGACGTTCCAGAAGATCTGACCCCGCTTACCGGTGCTGCACGACGGTTTGTGCCCCGGATTTCACTTTTTTGCCGACATTATCGCAACGGATTCGTACAATGCAAAGAAAGCAAAATTGTCTGTTCAACCACTCGGACAATGAGGGACAGGCCGATCTGGTATCTTTACGGGCTTTGCGAAGCGTTTCGTCGCAAGCCTGCGGCTTACCCGCCACACCGTGCCTGCCTCACCTGCGCTGTACCCTCCGGCCACACCCTCCACGTACTCCGTGTTGCGCGCTTCGCATGCGATCTTTTCCATGCGAGTCCCTTCATGTCCACCACCAGCAGTACCGCCGCAGGTGTCGGCGCGCCGGCCCATACCAGTGCCAGCGCGCGCCCGCTGATCGGCCAGGATTACAAGACGCTTTCCCTCGCCGCCCTCGGCGGCGCGCTCGAGTTCTACGACTTCATCATCTTCGTCTTTTTTGCGACGGTCATCGGGCAATTATTCTTCCCGCCGTCGGTTCCGGACTGGCTGCGCCAGCTGCAGACCTTCGGCATTTTCGCCGCGGGCTACCTGGCCCGGCCGCTGGGCGGCATCATCATGGCCCACTTCGGCGACCTGCTCGGCCGCAAGAAGATGTTCACGCTGTCCATCCTGCTGATGTCGGTGCCGACGCTGCTGATGGGCCTGATGCCGACCTACCAGTCTATCGGACTGGCCGCGCCGGTGCTGCTGCTGGTGCTGCGCATCCTGCAAGGCGCCGCCGTCGGCGGCGAAGTGCCGGGCGCCTGGGTGTTCGTGTCCGAGCACGTGCCGGCACGCCACGTTGGCTACGCCTGTGGCACGCTGACCGCGGGGCTGACCGCGGGCATCCTGCTGGGCTCGCTGGTGGCCACCGGCATCAACAGCGTGTTCACCCCGGCGGAGCTGGCCGACTACGGCTGGCGCGTGCCCTTCCTGATCGGCGGCGTGTTCGGCATTGCCTCGGTGTACCTGCGCCGCTGGCTGCACGAGACCCCGGTGTTTGCCGAGCTGAAGCAGCGCAAGGCGCTGGCGGCCGAGATGCCGCTGAAGTCCGTGGTGCGCGACCACGGCCGCGGCGTGGCGGTGTCGATGCTGCTGACGTGGATGCTGTCTGCCGGCATCGTGGTGGTGATCCTGATGACGCCGACCTTCCTGCAGAAGCTGTACGGTTTTGACGCGCGCACCGCGCTGGTGGCCAACAGCGTCGCCACCCTGTGCCTGACCGTCGGCTGCATCGTGTCCGGCGCGCTGGCCGACCGCATCGGCCCACGCCGCACGCTGTTCTTCGGCGGCCTGCTGCTGGCGATCTGCGCGTATGCCTTCTACACCACGATCTTCACCCGCCCCGACCTGCTGCTACCGCTGTACGCGCTGGCAGGCTTCCTGGTCGGCACCATCGGCGCGGTGCCGTTTGTGCTGGTCAATGCATTCCCGGCGCAGGTGCGCTTCTCGGGGCTGTCGTTCTCGTACAACGTGTCGTACGCGATCTTCGGCGGCCTGACGCCGATGGTGGTCACGCTGATGCTCAAGCACGACCGGCTGGCGCCGGCGCACTATGTGGTGGCGTTGTGCGTGCTCGGCATGGTGACGGCGCTGTTCGTCAAGGACCGCTCGCGCGGCTGACGGCCGCATCGGCCTAAAAGACAAGGGCGGGCCCGATGCCCTCCCTTTTTCATGCGCTGCTTTTGTGTGAGCTTGTGCGTAATCACGCCCCGGCTCAGCGCCGGTGCTGGCGGAAGAACCGCCACATCATCGCGCTGGCATCGGGGCCGATTTCGCTGTGGTAGCCATAGCTGGCATCGCCGCCGCTCCAGGCGTGGCCCAGGCCTTCCACTTCCACCAGCGTCACCAGGTCGCGGCTCCAGCGGCCAAAGCGGTATTCATGCGAGCGGCCCGGGCGCTCGCCCGCGCCCTCCTGTGGCTTGTCCGGCACACCGGCGAGCCGGTCCTCCAGCCCGTTGTAGGCCAGGAACTGGCGCGCGAGCAGGCGGCCGTTGACCGGATGCACCGCGTCGTCGGCCAGGCCGTGCAGCACCAGGGCCGGCATCTCGGGACCGCCGGGCGTCACCCCCGCGGCATCCAGCAGCCATGACGGGTCGGCCGCCGAGCCGTGCTGCATCGCCCGCAGGCCCGCGCGCGGCGTATCGGCCGCACCGATGACCACACCGGAGTGCAGCGCCGCGGCGGCGACCTTGCCTGGGTAGCGCAGCGCCACCACGGCGGCCATAGCCGCGCCGGCCGACATGCCAGCCAGGTAGATCTCGCGCTCGCGCACCTCGTGGCGGGCCGCCAGCGCGTCGAGCAGCGCCGCCACCGCCTGCGCTTCGCGCCCGCCTTCGGCCGCGCCCAGGTCGAACCATTGCCAGCAGCGCTGCACCTGACGGCGCAGCGGCTGTTGCGGATAGGCAACGATAAAGCCCTCGCGCTCGGCCAGTTCATTCATGCGGGTACCCGCGGACAGGTCGTCCGGCGTCTGGCGACAGCCGTGCAGCACCACCACCACGGGCAATGGGCCGCGATGTGCCTTGGACGGGATATAGAGATGGTAAGACAGCTGCGGCACCAGCTCGCCCGGCAGCGGCGCCAGGCGCAGGCGGTGCGCTTGCCAGGTGCCGGGCAGCTGGCCGGGCTCGGGCGCTGGCCTGGCACGCCGGCGCTTGCCGGGCTTGTCAGCCGGGCGCGCCGGCGTCAGCGGATTCAGCGAATCCATGCGTTCCAGCCAGGACTTCACCTGGGCTTCCGTGCGGGCCTGCACCCGGCTCAGTCGCCGGATTCGTGCATGCCAGTCATGGGCGAGGCTTTTGGTCATGAGGACTCCTGGTCGTATGACGGAATCTCCCCCTAGTGCCTTTATTGTTGCGTTGCAGCATACCACACTCGGCAAGCGGGTCGAGGCGCACTCCGCGCATGTAGGTTATGGGTCACGGCCTGGCCCACGCCTCGCAGCGCCGCGGGAATTCCGCATTCGTCAAAAATGGCGAAAACATAAATGATGGACACGAAAGAATGCAGATCGCAGTCAGATAGATTGCGTTGACGTCGACCGGGACGGGCTGGCAGCGGTCTATGCGGACTTGGAGCCGGCCCCGGCCAAGCCGCGGGACGCCACCGTTGCGATCGAGTTCAGCACCGCTTGCGGCATCGAGCCCGGGCTGGGCTGGCCTGAAAACGGCCAGCCGGCGCGCTGCGGCTCAGCGCTCCGCCACGCGCCCCCAGCCATCGGGGGCAAAGCTGCGGATGGACTTGACGCGCGCGGCGGTGAAGGGCCCCAGAGGCCGCCAATGACTGCACGCTCGGATCCCACGACTCGTTGCTGACCGCTTTGGTCGCGGCATCGCCCGACAGGCTGGGGTTGGACCTGGACCATTGCGCCGCGGCCGCGACGTCGGCCGGATAAGTGGCCGCCATCAGCACCTGCGACAGCAGCGCATCCGGGTACAGCGCGACCGGTGCGGTCAGCTGGTCGAGCTGAGCATTGCTCAGCGTGGACTGCGCCTGCGCGATGCCCGCCGGCGCCAGCACCATCAGCGCGAGGCACCATGCGAAGAGGTGTTTGAAACGTTGCATGTTCGCTCTCCAGGATCTGCGCAGGGGCCTGGTGAGAGCGTGCTGCCCGGGTTGCGCACTCAGCGACGTTGCTGCGTGCACTCCTGCCGATAGGCTTCCTCCAGACGCTTGCGGTCGGCCTGCCGCTCCAGCGCAGGGTATTTGCGCCCGTCGGCGGTGGTCACCGACGATTTACCCTCGGACCACTGCGGCCCCGCGGGCAGAGCGTTGATCTTGTCCAGCAATGATTGGCAATGCTGGCGCTGCGATGCGGACAACGTGCCGTCGGTGCCTTCCACCACGGCGGTGCCTTCATCCAGCATCCGTGGCGGGGGCGGTGCCACCATCGGCGTGCCGGCGGCAGCGGCATTGCCTGCCGCGCCGGTTGCAGTACCCGTTTTCGTATCACTTGCCGCCAGCACCGGAACGGCCACCATCGCGGCGCATGCCAGCACGCCCGCCTTGAACAGGAACTTCGTCAAACCAATACTCCAGAGCCGTGCGCGGTGCATGGGGGATGCACGGGTCGCGGCACGGTGCGTTGCGGAAACCGTCCGCCGCTAGCGATCCTTGCTGTTGCCGTTGCGGCGGCCGGTACGGTTACGCAGCAGCTCGAGCTTGAGCAGCGCGTCCGCAAGCATACTCTTGAGCCGGGCATTCTCTTCCTGCAGCTCGCGCAGCTTGCGCCCGTCGCGCGCATCGCCCTGGCTTGGCTGGCCGTAGCGGGCGCGCCATCCGTAGAACGAGGCATCGCTGAAGCCGTAGCGCGCGCACAGCTCACGCACCGGCACGCCGCTGGCCGCCTCGGCCAGGTAGCTGCGGATCTGTTCTTCTGAATACCGTCTGTTCACGAATTTCTCCGCTTCGCACGGCGCCATGCGCGGCGCCACGAGCGCCACCAGCCGCGCCACCAACCGTGCCGACTCTGGCGGTACGTTAGCCCACGCCCGCGGCAAAAAGCAATTCAGTGTCTTCGCGGGCCGAGTTAAGAAAATTTTCTCGGCCGGGGATGCAGGCATCGGTGCCCGGCAGTGATCGTCATGCGACGGAGCCGGGTGATTCCCACACCAGGTTGACTTGGCACAGGCAAGAGATCAGGAAAGAGATTCCAGCTGGTCATTCAATCCGTCGCCAGGCCTGCGGGCCTGCGCCATTGCGCTGGCATCGGCATCTTCCCGCGCAAATTTTGTTATGCCAAATTGGAGCGCACTCTGTTTCACCGGTGTTACGCCCGGCAAGGACGGTTGCACCGCGACGGCGCCAGGGCCCGTTCTATCCGCTATTTTTCCGCATTTCCCGCCATGTCCGGATGTTCAGACAAAGCCGAAAAAAACGAAATTAGAACACTGTCATCAAATCAAGTTTCTATGACTTTTGCCATGCGTGTATTAAGCTTCCTCGGCATCAACTAAATTTGGCACGCCAATCGCGATGCGCCACGCAGCGCATGCAGAGATGGCGGCCCGGCAGCCCGCACCAGGCCCTACCCCGCCCAGGTGCGCGCCCTCACGCTGCCGGCAAGCACCAGGCCTGAAGGATCGAAGAGTCACTGCGCCATTTGTCGACACGCAAGTCAGACATCTAGGAGTCGTGTCATGCTTTTGCACCGCATCCTGCCTGGACCGCGCTCACCCGGCGACATTGCCGCATCGGCACTTCATGCCAGCCGCGCACACCAGAAGCCGGGACAGTCGCCCCTGCGCCTGACCGGGCTTCGGCGCCGCTACTGCGCTCCTTAGTCGCGCAGCACCGTACGCATCAGACAAACTAAAAACCAAAACAAAGTCATGAATCGGGAGAAGTCGGAATGCGTCATGTCAGCACGAAGTTGTTGCACGTCTTTGTCCTTGTCATGGAGTACCGCGACCTCAACGCCGTCGCAGCCTGCACGCAGGGACGCGTCCCCACGGTCGCCTACAGCCTCGCGCGCCTGCGCGAAATCACCGGCGATCCCTTGTTCGTCAAGCGCAACGGCATGCTCGAGCCCACCCCGCATGCGCTGCGCCTGGAGCAGACCGCGCGCCAGATCCTGGCCAAATGGAACCAGCTGGTGCGGCCCGGCGAGTCGGGCCTGAGCAGGCGGCAAGAAGGCGGCAGGCGCGTTTCCATCGGGTTTTCGTCATCGATCGGAGACCCCGTCATCACCGAGATCCTGACCGCGCTGTGCGAGCAGTTCCCGCATGACAGCTTTATCACCCGCCCGGTGATTGCCGATGCCGCGCTCGCAGGCCACCTCGATGCCGGCGAACTGGACTGCGCCTTCGTCGTCGACGGCGGGCACGTCCCCGAACATGTGCGGCAACAAAACATCATGGCCACGCCGCGCCGGCTGGTCAGCGCCACGCGCGAAGGCAGCTATGACGACAGTGAAAGCGACTGGATCCTGCTGCAGGAGGATTGCGAGGCTGGCAGCCCGCTGCGTGCCTTCCTGAGCCGGCAGGCCAGCACGCCCGGGCACCGCGAGACCGTGGTGCCGTCCTGGCATACGCAGATCACGTTGCTGCATGCGGCCGGCGGCATCTGTCCGGTGCTGGACTTCAACGTGCCGCTGGTCACGCGCGAGCGCAAGACGCGCCTGCTGGCGCCGCCGAGCAGCTTCCCGGAATGGGCCGCGCTGCATTTCTGGTCGCCCGAACGTGGCCGCGACAAAGGCGTGCTGCGCGACATCATGGACGTGGGCAGTGCCGTGCTGCGCGATCCGCTCAAGGCCATCGACGGCCGCCGCAAGGGCCGCCCGGCCGCGCAGGCCGAGCCTGCGCTGGCCTGACTTCCAGCGGCCGGACGCGCCTGCGCGCCGGCCGTTTATTGCAGTCCTTAGACATTTTCCCGAATCCCGGGCCTGCACTACACTCGCTCGAGTTTTGTCCGGCGCCGCATGCCTCGCGCCCCGTCCCCGGCGCGGTTTGCGAATCATCCTAGCTTCGCCCGCAAGCGCGGCCGGTATCCTGCCCTGGCATTGGCGCACTCCGGCCGTCTCCCGTTTGGCCAGGTCCTGCGGCAATGCACGCAGTTGTCTGGCGCCGTTTTGTCTGGCGTCGTTCTTGCGCCGCACGTCTGGAGACGTGCGGCGTTTTCTTGAGGCCGGCGCGGTCGCCGGCGCCGCCGCAAACAAGAACCGAGGAGCAACCCGATGGCATTGAGGATCCTGCTTGCCGACGACCATCCGGTGGTAAGCGCGGCCGTTGCCGACCGCTTGCGTACCCAGACCGGCTGGGAAGTCTGCGGCAGAGTGACCAGCGCGGCAGCGCTGCTGAACAGTGTCGAGGTGCTGCGTCCCGATGTCGTGATCACCGACTACCACATGCCCGCGCAGGAAGAGGGCAACAGCGACGGGCTGCGCCTGCTGGCCAGCCTGCGGCGGCGCCATCCTTCGCTCGCCGTGATCGTGCTGACCATGATCACCAACCCGCTGGTGCTGCGCGCCATCCTCGACACCCATGTGCATGGCCTGCTGCTGAAGGATTCACCGCTGTCGGAACTGGTTACCGTGGTGTACCGCATCCAGCGCGGCTTCCACTACATCGGCAAGTCGGCCATGGAGGTCCTGTCACAAGCCGATCCGGGCAATCCGGTCGCGCCAGGCCAGGCCGGCGCCGACCGCCTCTCCGCGCGCGAGATGGAAGTGTTGCGGCTGTATTTGGCCGGCCGCTCGGTCAGCGAGATCGCCAACCTGCTGTGCCGCAGCGTCAAGACCATCAGCCGGCAGAAGAATTGCGCCATGCACAAGCTCGGCGTCACCAATGACCGCGAGCTGTTCGAGTTCGCCGCGCTCAAGGGCATGCTGCTGACGGCCTCCTGAACCTGCGCGGCGCCGTTGGCGATGCTTCAGGCTGCGTCGACCGCTTCCGCCGCGCGTGCCTGCGCGTATGCGATGCCGGCTTCCAGTTGCGCCAGGCCGTGCGACAGCTCCTGCATGGTGGCAGGCGTGACCTCGGCCAGTACGTCTTCGAGGAAGGCCGAGCGCACGGGCATCATCTGCGACACCATCTGCTGCCCTTCCCGTGACAACGTGACATGCGTCACGCGGTTGTCGCGCTCGGAGGTGGAGCGCTCCACCCAGCCGAGTTCCTGCATGGCCTTGAGCTGGCGCGTCAACGCACCCGGATCCATGCCAACGCGGTCGGCCAGCGCTTTCTGCGCGATCGCATCGTCCTGCAGATGCAGCGCATGCAAGACGCGCCAGCGCGCCAGCGGCAGGCCCATGCGCTGCTCGAACGCCGCCGCGTAGGCGCGGTAGGTGCGCCCGAACTGCTGCAGTACGGCCACGCTTTGTCGCTCCAGTTCCATCCGTTCTCCTCAGGGGTGCATTGCAGGCCCCGTTGCTGGCCCCGTTGCTGGCCCGTATCTTAGTCTGCCGCCATCGCCGGTGCCGCGGTGCGCGCCAGCGTCACCGGCGGCACCTGGCGCGCGCGCCAGACCCCGAACGCCGCCGCGGCCGCGGCGGCAAGCAGGCCCAGGTGGATGGCGCTGACCAGCGACACGCGCGCCTGCTCCAGCAGCAGCGCGCCATTGTGCCCGGCCTGGCCGAGCTGGCCGAGCAGCACCGCCTGCGAGGCCTTGTCGATCAGCACCTGCGGGTCGGCCATGCGCGCCGCCCACTGACTCGCATTGGCCGCCGCCAGCGCATGGTCGACGCCACCGGTGTAGCTGCGCGTGACCAGCGTGCCCACGATCGCCGTGCCCACCATGCCGCCCACCATGCGCAGGGACTGCAGCATGGCGGTGGCGATGCCAAGATGCTCGCGCCCCGCGGTCTGCTGCGCAAACACGGTCAGGTTCGGCATGATAAAACCCAGCCCCAGCCCGCCCACCAGCATGATCGCCATCAGCAGCCCGTGGGGCATGCCGCGCGTGGCCTGCGACAGCCCCAGGCACGCCACGGCCAGCATGCCGAAGCCGGCATAGAGCATGGCATTGGGGTGGCGGATACGCGTGACGATGCGGCCGTTGACGATGCTGCCGACGGTGATGCAGACCACCAGCGGCGTAATCAGCAGGCCCGCCTCCTTGGGCGAATAGCCGAAGCCACCCTGGAACAGCAGCGGCGCGTAGAGCAGCAGCGCGAACATGGTGAAGCCCGCGAACACCGACAACTGGAACAGCGGCGCCAGCCCCGGGTTGCGGAACATCTCCACCGGCAGGATCGGGTTGGCGCAGCGCTTCTCCCAGTGCCACAGCGCCACCAGCACAGCCACGGCGAGCACCAGCAGGCCGCCGGTATATGCATCGAAGCCGCGCTCCGGCAGCAGTTCCACGCTCAGCTGCATGCAGCCCAGCCCCGCCGCAATCAGCAAGGCGCCCAGCCAGTCCACCCGGATCGGTCCGCTGTGCACCTGCTGGCGCAGGTGCGGCAGGTAGCGCCACGCGAACCACAGCCCCAGCACGCCCACCGGCAGGTTGACGTAGAACACCGCGCGCCAGCCATACCACTCCGTCAGCACCCCGCCCAGCGAAGGACCGACGGCATTGGCAATGCCGAACGCCGCGCTCAGCATCACCTGCCAGCGCAGCCGCACATGCGAATCCGGGAACAGGTCGGCGATACAGGCAAAGGCCGTACCGACCAGCATGCCGCCACCGATGCCCTGCAGCGCGCGCGCCAGCACGAGGAACGGCATGCTCGGCGCCATGCCGCACAGCGCCGAGGCCACCGAGAACACCACGATCGACGCCAGCACGAACGGCTTGCGCCCGTAATAGTCCCCCAGCCGCCCGAAGATCGGCACGGTGATCACCGAGGTCAGCAGGTAGGCCGTGGCCACCCACGCGTAGTACTCGAAGCCCTGCAACTCCGCGACCACCGTCGGCAGCGCCGTGCCGACCACGGTCTGGTCCAGCGCCACCAGCATCACCACGAAAGCCACGCCCAGCATGGCCAGCAAGGACTCCCGGAATGGCAGGACCTGGCCGTTGGCGTGGTCGCTTTGTGGCTGTGGTGTCATTTTGTTGCTCGGTCAATCGTTGCGTTGTCAATGATTATAGGACAGGAAACTGAGAAGTGGCTGAGGAATGGGATAACTGCTGATTGGATTTCACCTTGACAGACAGATCTGTATCCATTACAAATGAGACAGGTCTGTATCATAGTAAGGAATGGCGCGATGAGCACGACAACCTTCGAAGCGGCAGCCGTCGCGCAGCGGCCGGAGCAGGAAGGCCACACTGCACCGCCTTCGCGGCGCGGCGCGCCGGCCACAGCACCGCTGGCCGCGTGGCGCCTGCGCAAGGCGACCGAGTACATCGAGGCAAATCTGGCCGACGCCATCAGGCTGGCGAACCTGGCCGAAGCCGCCGGCCTCACGCGCATGCATTTTGCCGCGCAGTTCAAGGCCACGACCGGGCAGCGTCCGCACGACTACCTGCTGCGCCGGCGCATCGAACGCGCCCAGGACCTGCTGGCCTCGACCGATCATCCGATCGTGCACGTCGCCATGGACGTCGGTTTCCAGACGCAGGCGCATTTCGCCAGCGTGTTCAAGCGCTTCGCGGGCGATACGCCGTCGCGCTGGCGGCATCGCCACGGCAAGCGCTCGGCGGCCTGAGCCGGGCGGCGTGGAACCGCGTGCTAGGCCAGCCAGCAACGCAGGTCGTAGTACGGCACGAGATCGTAGGCGGCGATATCCGCCTGCGGCGAAACGCGGATAAAGCCGGCGGCATCGCCTAGTGCGGAAACCGACGCAGCACCCTGCTGGCTGTGGACCTGCGCCCTGTCGTAGCCGACCTGGCGCGCGACCCTGGTAGCCCGCCAGAACTCATCGCGCTGGCCCTTCTCACGCTTGCCGAGGTCGACGCGGACGTGGCTGACCGCAGGATAGATCTGCGCCCGCCCCTGGAGCTTGCGCAGCATCGGTGTCACCAGCAGCGCAAAGGTGGTGTAGGCCGCAGCCGGATTGCCCGGCAGGCAGACCACCGGCTTTGCGCGCAGCCGCCCCACCGCGACCGGCTTGCCCGGCTTCATGTTGACCTGGTGGAACAGCAGTTCGCCGCCCGCCGACACCAGCGCCGGCGCCGCCAGGTCCCTGACGCCGCCCGAGGCGCCGCCGGTCAGCAGCACGATGTCGGCGTCGTCCACCAGTTCAAGCAGCGACTGGTGGACCGCCCGCTCCTCGTCCCTGATGTACTTGCGCGTGACCACGATGGCGCCAAGCGACTCCACCAGCGATTCAAGCATGGGCCCGTTGATATCGTGGATCTGGTGGCGGCCCAGCGGCTCGTCATGCGCCGCGACTTCGTCGCCCGAGATCAGCAGCGCGACCTCGACCAGCCTCACGGCCGGGATGGTGGTCACGCCCTGGGACGCAAGCGCGGCAATATGCCCGGGGCGGAGCAGCGTGCCTGCGCTGAGCAACGGGCCGCCGGCCCGTGCGTCCTCCCCCTGGCGGCGGATGTTGCGCCCCGCTACCGGCGCGCGAAGGAACGACACCTTGTCCTCGGACAGCACGGCATGCTCGTCGGCAATCACCGTGTCGGCGCCTTGCGGAACCAGCGATCCGGTGAAGAGGCGGATGGCATGTCCGGCTGCCAGTGGTTCCGGGCAGCTGCCTGCGTAGCAGACTTGCTGGACCGGGAAGCTTTGCCCCCGACGCCAGTCGGCCATGCGGATGGCATAGCCGTCCATGGCGCTCTTGTCGGCGGCAGGGACGTCGAGCCGTGCCGGCACATCGCGCGCCAGCACCCGGCCCGATGCCAGCCCCAGCCAGACCGGCTCGGTGTCGGCGACAGGCACGACGCTGCCGGCAAACAGGCTTTGTGCTGCATCGAAGCTCAGCATGTCGTGGCCCCCTGCCGGAATGCGGTAGCGAAGTTGCACGGGCGGGTGCGGCTATCCAGTTGCGGCCGGATCAGGTGTTCCCAGCCAAGGTTGCAGGAGCCCTCGGATCCCGGCAGGCAGAAGATGATGCGGCTGTTGGCGACGCCGGCCAAGGCGCGTGACTGCATGGCCGCACTGCCGATTTCCCGGTAGGAAACCATGCGGAACAGCTCGCCGAAGCCGTCGATCTCGCGATCGAGCAGCGGCACTACCGCATCGGGCACCGAGTTGCCCGGCTTGAAGCCGGTGCCGCCATTGGTCAGGATCACCTTTACGTCGCCGGCCACGATCCAGTCGCTCAGGATGCGGCGGATGGCGTAGACGTTGTCCACCGACATGTCGCGGCGAATGCAGCGGTGTCCCGCTGCTTCGAGGTGGCGGACGAGCAGGTCGCCGGAGGTATCGGTCGCGGGCGTGCGATGGTCGCTTACCGTCAGCACGGCGCAGGAAAGGGAAAGCAATCGGTCGAGGGGGGCGATCTGGCCTTTTTCTGGCGCGGGCGAACTCATGGCGGTTTCCTCTGGTAGGCGCATGGGCTGCCCGGCAGGGATCGGGCCGGGCCAGCCCTTGATGCAACCTGGCCAGAATAGGCGCGGCCAGCGGTAACCGAGGCGCACAAAGAGGCGGCAGATTCCGGAGTACAGTTCATCGCCGGAATGCGGCACAACCAGGCCGGCGACACGGAGGCGGCAGACTGTATCCAGGCGCAACCCAGAGGACTGTGCTCTGGCACCGCGGCCTGGCGCGCCTATATTTCCCCTGTCGCGGCGCACCGTTTTTTTGGTTGATCGAGGAATACGAGGGAGCGCCGTCTTGATTTCGAGGCCTGCGCCGAGGTGGGACGGCGACAGAACCCCACCGCATCAGCTGCCCCGATATGTCCCGAAGCTCCACGGCGAGCACAGCAGTGGCACGTGGTAGTGCTGCGCGGCATCGGCAATGGTGAAGCGCACCGGAACGATATCGGCGAACACGTCCGGTGTCCTGAAATAGTCCGCAACCCAGAAGCGCAGTTCGAACTCGCCGGTACGCGCCTGTGCCGCGGGCAGCATCTGCGCGTCGGTGCGTCCGTCCTGGTTGGTGCGGGTGCGGGCGATCAGCCGCGGCGGCTGCGTGCCCATGTCGAACAACTCGACCTGCATGCCGGCGATGGGCTTGCCCAGCGATACGTCGAGAACATGCGTGCTGATGCCTGCCATGATGCGATGCCTCCGGATAGGTGCGCGGCTTCAGCTGCCGCGGTAGTAGTTGTAGCTCCACGGCCCGACCAGCACGGGCAGGTGGATGCGCTGGCTGGCATCGGTCACGCGCAGCCGCAGCGGGATCTTCGACAGGAACAGCGGCTGCGGCAGGCTGGCCTTGCGCGCGGCGAAGTACTCGTCCACGTGCAGAAGCAGTTCGTAGGTGCCGGTGCGGTAGCTGTCGCCGATCAGCAGCGGCGGTTCGCTACGGCCATTGGCGGCGAGCGTGACGGTCTGCATCAGGCGCGGCTGGCCGTTGTCGATGCGGAACAGGTCCACGCGCATGCCGGCGGCGGGCGTGCCGTGCCAGGTGTCGAGCGCGTGCATGGTCAGGCGCGGGCCCAGGCCACCTTGCTGCACCGGGCCGGTGGCCTGGTTGGGCACGGCCGGCGATGTCGCTTCAGGCGTCGCGCCCCAGCTCGCACCGGCGAGCAGCGCGCCGCCGCCAAGCGTCATCGATTGCAGCGCGAAGCGCCGGCGGCTTGCATCGAATTTGTCGTGGCTGTCGTGGTTGTCCTGGCTCATGTCAGGCCTCGCGCTTGTTGCCCAGCTTGCGGATGCCGACCAGCACCAGCAGCGCGGCCAGCACTTCGATCACGGCGACGAGATACAGGCCGGTGGTGAGCTTGCCAGTGGTGTTCTTGATCAGGCCCATCACATACGGCGCACCAAAGCCGGCCAGGTTCGCCACGGAGTTGATCAGCGCCACGCCCACCGCGGCGGCGCTGCCGGCCAGGTAGCGGTTGGGCAGCTGCCAGAACACCGGGATGGCGCTCATGGTGCCGACCAGCGCGGCCGTCATCGCAAACAGTGCCACCATGGGCGACATCACCTGCGCGCCGAGCAACACCGCCAGCACCGCCATCGCACCGCCACCCACCAGCGCCGCGCAGCTGAAGTGCCAGCGCACTTCGTTGCGACGGTCCGAATGGGCGCCGTTGGCGATCATGCCGGCCGCGCCGCACAGGTACGCCACCGCCGCGATCCAGCCCACCGCCATCGGACCGCTGAAGCCCACGTCCTTGATCACGGTCGGGATCCAGAAAGTCAGCGTGGAGTTGGCGCACAGCAGGCAGAAGTAGATCGCGATCAGCAGCCAGACCTTGCCGTTGGTGAACAGCTTGCGCCAGTCGTGGCCGCGCTCGCCCATGGCGGCGTTGTCATGCTTGAGCGTTTCGAGGACGACGCGCTTCTCGCTCTCGCTCAGCCAGCGCGCCTGCTCCGGCTTGTCGGTCATGTAGAACCAGGCAAAGATGCCGGCCAGCACGGACGGAATGCCTTCCAGGATAAACAGCCACTGCCAGCCGTGCATGCCCTGCACGCCGCCCATCGAGGTCATGATCCAGCCGGCGAGGGGACCGCCCAGCACGCCGGCGATGGCCGATGCCGACATGAAGGTGCCGAACGCCCGGGCGCGCCGCTGCGTCGGGTACCAGTAGGTCAGGTACAGGATCACGCCCGGATAGAAGCCCGCCTCGAAGGCACCGAGCAGGAAGCGCAGGATGTAGAACTGCGTGGGCGTGGTGACAAAGGTCTGCAGCATGCAGATCACGCCCCAGCAGATCGTGATGCGCATGATGGTCTTCTTGGCGCCGATCTTCTGCAGCAGCATGTTCGACGGCACTTCGAAGAAGAAGTAGCCGAGGAAGAAGATGCCCGCGCCCAGCCCGTACACCGCTTCGCTGAACTGCAGCGCGTCGAGCATCTGCAGCTTGGCAAAGCCGATGTTCACGCGGTCCAGCCACGCCAGCACCCACAGCACGCCGAGAAACGGCAGCAGGCGCCACGAGACCTTGCGGTAGACGCTGTCTTCCGTGTCGTCGGCCGCGCCGGCGTAGATCGGAATCCCTTGCTTTGTGATTGACATGGTGTCTCCTGTCTTATCGTGTCGTTACGTCTTGCTAGTCCTGTGCGGCTTGCAGCCGGGGCGCAGGGCCCGGCGTCCGCTTGGTTGGGTGCAAGTATAGAAACGGCCCGGCAATGGGAAACGCGGGTGCTGGTATAGGCCCTATAGCAGCCGCGATATGGGCCGCAAAGCCTTGTGTGGAGCGGCTTTCCGGGGATCTGGCAGGGCCCGGCGCCCACCTATGGATTACCCCTAGGCGGGCCTTTGCACCCCCATGGGGGGCGGATCGGGCGCCGGCTGCGTAGTCGGCCGCTCGCTTTGTCCGGGTTCCACCGCGTTGCCGCGCGGTGCGCGACACGCTACAAAGTCGCCATTGGCGGCCGGGGCGTGCCAGCTTTTGCGGCGCCCAGTGCACCAGCCTCCCACTAGCTCACCGGATTCACCATGATTCGCGCCGACGATCCGTTCGACACCTACCTGCTGCGGGTGCTGTGCATCCTGATCGCGGAGCGCAGCGTGTCGCGCACCGCGATCCGCCTGAACCAGTCGCAGCCGGCGATCAGCGCGGCGCTCAAGCGGCTGCGTGCGATCTTCAACGACCCGCTGCTCACGCGCGAGAAGAACGTGATGGTGCCCACCGAGCGCGCGCTGCAGCTGGCACGCAATGCACAGGCCGCGCTCAGCGCGCTGGACAACCTGCTGGTGTCCGACGAGCGCTTCGACCCGGCCACCACCGAGCAGAGCTTTGTCGTGGCGATGCCCGACTACCTGGCGCCGCCCTTCTTTGCCCACGTGGTGCGCGAGTTCCGCCGTGCCGCGCCGCACGCGCGGCTGGTGGCCATGCCGCTCGGCTCCAGCTTCGACTACGAGCAGGCGCTGTCGGAAAGCTCGGCCGATATCGTGATCGGCAACTGGCCGAATCCGCCGGAGCACCTGCACCTGTCGGTCCTGCTGGAAGACGAGGTGGTGTGCGTGGTGGCGCAGGACAGCACGCACACGCAGCCCGGCAAGTTCACCGCGCAGGCCTACCTCGGCGCGTCGCATATCGTGCCCACGCCCTACTCGCGCGACCAGCGTGGCTTGGTCGATTCCGGGCTAAGCACGATGCGCGTGCATCGCGACAACCGCGTGAGCTGCCCGTACTTCAACCTTGCGCCCAGCCTGATCCCCGGCACCGACCTGATCCTGACCACCGGGCGCCACTTTGCCAACTACCACGCGCAGCATGTGCCGCTGGCGGTGCTCGAACCGCCCATCGACTTCCCGTTCATGCGCTTCTACCAGCTGTGGCATCCGTCGCGCCACCGCTCGGCCTCGCATATCTGGCTGCGCGGCATGCTGACCGCCGCCTCGCATGAACTGCGCGAGCTGCGCGACATGCAGCGGTAGGCGGTATCGGATTCTGTTATGCGACCTATAGGACAGGGCCTCTCGCCGCGGCGATGGGCCCTTTCTATACTCGGCCCGTATTCACCGAGTCTTCGGGATCTTTACGGGAGAGCAGTCCATGTCACAGCCACTCGATCTGGCTTCGGTCAACGCGCTGGACCACGCGGGCTTTGCCAGCGCCTTTGGCAGCGTATTCGAGCATTTTCCGCAGGCGGCACAAGGCGCGTGGGCGCGCCGTCCGTTTGCGTCGGTCGCGGCGCTGCATGAAGCCATGATGGACGTGGTGCGCAAGCTGGACGAACAGGGCCAGCGCGATTTCCTCAACCTGCACCCGCAGCTGTCGGCGCGCAATATCCGTGCGGGGACGATGACGGCGGATTCCAATGCCGAGCAGAAGAGCGCGGGGCTCGATGCGATGTCGAAACAGCAGGAAGGCGAGCTTGACCGGCTCAACGCCGACTACCTCGGGCGCCACGGCTTTCCGTTCATCATCTGCGTGCGGCACTACACGCGTGAAGGCATCTTCGCCGCGTTCGAACGCCGCATCGGCCGCAGCACGCCGCAGGAACTGGACGAAGCGCTGGCGCAGATCGCCGCGATCACGCGCGGGCGCCTCAACGCGCGCCTGCCCGCGTGAGCTTGAAATAGCGAGCCCCGCCTCGCCTGCCTACCCGGCGGCCGCTTCGTTGCGCTTGCGGAACGAAGCCACCTTGTGGCGGTTGCCGCAGAGCGCCATGCTGCACCAGCGGCGCCGGTGCGAACGGGTGCGGTCGTAGAACCAGAGGGCGCAATCGTCGCTCTCGCACTTGCGAATCAGCGCGAAGTCGCCGGACGCGAGCAGTTCGGCGGCCGCCTCGGCCAGCGGTGCCAGCCAGCCTGAGGCACCGGTCCGGTCATGGCACCGGTGCACCGTGACCGCGCCGTCCCGGTCCCGTCGCAGCTCAAGATGACTTGCGCCTTGCGCCAGGATACAGTTCAGCGCCGCCAGATCTACCGCTTCTCCATGCTTGCGCTTGTGCACCGCACCGCGCACAACCTCGCGTAGCGCCCTGGCCGCGACCAGCAGATCCTCGGGCAGCTTCTTCGGCCGCTCCGCCTGTGCGACCAGGCCGGTCGCCACCAGCCAGTCCATCACATCCGCATTGCCCTGCCAGCGGTCCGTCGGGACGCCGTCGACCTGCTCGACTGTATTGATCAGGTCGAGGGCGACGTGGTCGGCAAGCAGCCTCGGGGCCATATGGGCATCGGGTTCGTGGGTGTGGCGGGTCATGGCGCTCATGGCAGGTATCTCCTGCGAACAAGTGTAACCATCAAAAATGACATTGACAAGTTACATGACGCGATTATCCTGTAACCGTTATCGTAAACTTTTAACGGTTTCACACGGTTCTCAATGAGGAGTCTCCATGCCAAACGCCACCCCCACCATCCCGGCCGTCACCGTCCACACCGTGGAAGCGGACGGAGTCCAGGTCTTCTACCGGCAGGCCGGCCCCGCCGACGCGCCCGTGCTCCTGCTGCTGCACGGGTTTCCGTCGTCGTCGCACATGTTTCGCCACCTGATCCCGATCCTGGCGCAGCGCTACCGCGTGATCGCCCCCGACCTGCCGAGCTTCGGCTTCACGGTGGTGCCGCAAGCGCGCGACTACCGCTACACCTTCGACAGCCTCGCCACGACCACGCTGGCCTTTGTCGACGCGCTCGGCCTGACCCGCTATGGCATCTATGTCTTCGACTATGGCGCGCCCGTGGGCCTGCGCCTCGCGCTCGCGCACCCCGAGCGCGTTTCCGCGGTCATTTCGCAGAACGGCAATGCCTACCTCGAAGGGCTGGGCGACGCGTGGGACCCGATTCGACGCTACTGGCAGGAGCCCACGCAGGCCAACCGGGAAGCGCTGCATGACGTGCTGACGCTGGCAGGTACGCGCTGGCAATATGAACATGGCGTGGCCAACCCGGAGGTGATCGAGCCCGAGGCCTATTTCCTCGACGCCGCGCTGCTGGAACGCCCCGGCAACAAGGAGATCCAACTCGACCTGTTCCTGGACTACGCCAACAACCTCAAGCTCTACCCGGCATTCCAGGCGTTCTTCCGCGAATACCAGCCGCCCACGCTGGCGATCTGGGGCAAGCACGACGCTTTCTTTATCCCCGCGGGTGCGCAGGCCTACCGGCGCGACAACCCGAATGCGCGCGTGCAGATGCTGGACACCGGCCACTTCGCACTGGAAACCCATCTGGAAGAGATCGCCGGCGCGATCCTGTCGCTGATGGAGTCGGCGGCCTGGACCGCGTAGCCTGACGCAGGCGGGACGGGGCGGGAAGCGCTAAAACACTTCCCGCTTTCGCATTGGCCGATGCAATGCCGGTGGGGCCTGCGTCAGCCGACGACTTCGAGCGCGATGGCCACGAACGCCTTTGCCGCCGCGCTACGGTAAGCGCCCTTGCGCTGCAGCAGCGCCGCCGTGCGCTGCGGCGGCTCCGGCTGGAGCCGTATCTGGAACAACGCTTCATGCTCGCGCGCGACCGCGGCCGGCAGCATGGTCGCCATCCGGGTTCGCTTCACGAACGGCAAGTACCTGCCGACCAAGCCGTTCTGAGGCACGGGCCCTGTGCCCAGCCCGCGATGCCGTGCCAATTGAGTGGAAACCGTGCGATCTCGATATAGCTTCGACGGCTTTTCTTCCACACTGCATCTCACGACCTGGTCTCGCCGGGAAGTCTGGACAAAGGTGGCGCAAGGCATGCGCCAGCGCTGCTAGTCCACCAATGCGCCAGTCGGCAGATCGCCTGCCCTATCCGTCAGCAACATGCCATCCATCTTGTCAGGAGAAAGCCATGTCCACCAATGAAGTCCGCCCGCCGGCCCCCCCGTTCACCCTCGAAACCGCAATCGAAAAGGTTCGCCTTGCCGAAGACGGCTGGAACAGCCGCAACCCGGAAAAGGTTGCGCTGGCCTATACGCCGGACAGCGCGTGGCGCAACCGCGCCGAGTTCGTCAACGGCCGCGCAGCCATCATCGAGTTCCTGACCCGCAAGTGGAACAAGGAACTGGAGTACCGCCTGATCAAGGAATTGTGGGCGTTCGAAGGCAACCGCATCGCCGTGCGCTTTGCCTATGAGTGGCGCGACGACGCCAACAACTGGTACCGCTCGTTCGGCAACGAGAACTGGGAGTTCGACGAGCAAGGGGTGATGCAGCGCCGCTTTGCCTGCATCAACGACATGCCGATCAAGGAGTCCGAGCGCAAGTTTTTCTGGCCGCTTGGCCGTCGTCCCGACGATCACCCGGGCCTGTCCTCATTCGGGTTCTGATCCGGGCGCTGCGGCAACAAGGAGCGGGCTCCGGTGGCGACATGCTGCCGGAGCCTGCTTTGCATTGGGCGGACGAGCCGCTCCGGGCACTGTCGGCGCAAAAAAAACGACACAGCCCGCAGACTGCGTCGCGCGTGCGCGAAGGCTATGCCGCCCTGGCTGTCTTCTTCGCCGGGCGCGCCGCGCCCTCGATATGGCCAAGTACCCGCTTGCCCGATTCCACGATGGCCGGGCCGTGCGTCATCTGGTACCGCACGATCATGCCCTCGATGCACAGCATAGCGTCCGCCGCGACGGTCGCGGCATCTTCCAGGCCAATGCGTCGGGCCAGCGTCTCGATATAGGTCTCCAGCGATTTCTTGTGCGCCACGGCTTGCTGCAAATGCGTGGCGTCGCCCGTCGAACCGGCCTCGGCGACCATGTTGATAAACGCGCAGCCGCGGAAGTCCGCCTGCGCGAACCACACGCCAAGCGCGTCGGCGATGACCGCCAGGCCGGGCCGCTCGGCAAACCGCGCCTCCACTTCCTCGGTGAACCACTGCATCCAGAAGTCGTGCCGCCGCTCAAGGAAGGCCGTAATCAGGTCATTCTTGGAAGCGAAGTGCCGGTAGAGCGACATCTTGGCCACCTCCGACTCCGCAATGATCTTGTCGATCCCGGTCGCACGAAATCCGTCCTGGTAGAACAGGCGCGCCGCGGTCTCAAGGATCCGGTCACGTGCAGAAGCCTGTGCCATGCCGACCACCTTTTGCTCAAGTTGATGACTGGAGTATTGCAGACAGACCTGTCTCTGTAAAGGTGGAGCCGCTGCTGGGAGAATGTCCTGCAGACAGACCTGTCCTATAAATTGACGCACCGCATGTGACCGATGTGCGGACGCGCGCAAGCCACGCCACCGCGCCGACCGCCCCCTTCAGTCCGTCTCCCGCTTGCCCGCGCCAAGCTGCCGGTACCGGTTGTAATGACGAATGGCACGTTGCGTGTCCCCCAGCTCGTCATGCAGCCGCGCGGCGTTATAGTGGGCGTCGGCAAAATCCGGCGCCAGGCTGATGCTCTCGTGGTAGTTTGCGAGCGCCTCGCGATAGGCGCCGGCATCTTCCATGGCCACCGCGAGGTTGTAGTAGACCAGGGGCGCATCCGGAAAACGCGCCAGCGCCTGCCGGTACAGCTCGATCGCCTCCGCGAAGCGCGACTGGTCGCACAGCAGGCAACCCAGGTTCAGCCAGGCGTCAAGCAGGCCGGGATCCTCGGTGAGCGCCCGGCCGTACGCCGATTCGGCCGCCGCCGGATCGGCCGGCTCCAGCTCCAGCGCCATCTCGAACAGTTCGGTACCACTGAAGCTGCCAGAGGCATCATGCCCTGCCCGCCGCGCAAACTCGACCACGGTGCCGGGCCTGCCTTCCGGCTCGAAATCGATGATGCGCTGCCCGGTATCGACCTGCCAGGCACCGTACTCGTCCCTGACCGCAACTGCGCCACCGACGGCCCGCACGCGCATGCCCGTCGCAGGGCGCCCCGCGCCCATGGTATCGAGTCGCTGCAATGCGCGCACGATGTGGCGCGTGGGCACATGCGACGCCCTCAGTGACTGCGCGGTACGCAGCAACAGCACGTCCTGGAAGGCGAATTGCAGCTGACCGCGCGCACCCCGGCGCGGCGCGATCACGCCCGCGGAGACCAGGGCATTGACCACCGAGCGCGGAACGCCAAGCAGGGCCTGCACGTCGCGCAGCGTGTAGAACTCCATTGCCGGCTATTTCCTGGCCGCCCGCTTCGGCAGCGTCGTCACGGTTTCCACGCGCTTTGCGCTCTTGCGTGGCGCGGGCTCGCGCGCAGTCTTGGTGGCCGCAGGCCGCTTCTTCGCGGTGCTGAGGCTGTTGCGCAGCGCTTCCATCAGGTCGATCACCTCGCCGCCGGCGGACTCCGGCGCTTCCGCCGCGACGGTGATCTTCTTGCCGGCGATCTTCTTGTCGATCTGCTCCAGGATGCGCTGCTTCTCGTCGTCGGTATAGGCCGAGGGGTCATAGCCCTCCACCGTGTTCTGTCCGATCAGCTGCTCGGCAAGTGCCAGTTCCGCGGGCAGCACGTCGGTGTGCTCGACATGCAGGTCTGCCATCGAGCGCACCTCGTCGGCGTACAGCAGTTGCTGCAGGATCAGGCCATCGTCGCCAACGCGGATCTGGACCATGTACTGCTTGCCCTTCCACACCCACTTGGCCAGCGCACAGGTGTCGGTCTTGCGCATCGCTTCAGAGAGCAGGGTGTAAGGCTTGGCGCCCCGCTTGTCGGGCCCGAGGTAGTAGGCCTTGTCATAGTAGATCGGATCGACGGCCTTGACCGGCATGAAGGCGATGATGTCGATGGTGTGCTGTGCCGCATCTTCCAGCGCCTTCAGCTCTTCCGCCGTGAAGGTGACGTAGCGGTCCTTCTCGAACTCATACCCTTTGACCATGTCCGTGCGGTCGACGACCACGTCCTCGCGCTGGCAGATGTACTGCTGGCGCAGGCGCGAGCCACAGTCCTTGTGCAGCAGGTTGAAGGTGACGGACGATTTGCTTTCGGTAGCCGAGTAGACCTTGACCGGTATCGAGACCAGGCCAAAGCTGACGGACAGGGAGGCGATGGAGCGTGCGGCCATGGGGGGCTCCCGCGAAACAGGGTTCCTGAAAGGCTATACCGTGAGCGTGATGTCGGCAAAGGTGCCCGCTGGCAGTGGCGCCGACGGCACGAGTCAGGGTAGCATGCCGCCTTCGGCCCGGCACGTCGCGGGTACATCGCCATACAGGGCCATCAGCGCGCTGGCGATGGCATTGGTCCAACCGAATCCATCCTGCAGCGGATATTCGCCGCCGCGCCCGCCTTTGGCATGCGCCTCGCACGCTTCGATGCGGTACTTCTCCACCAGCTTGCATTCGTGGGTGTAGAGGCTGGCCACCGTGGCCAGCCAGCGCTGCGCGATCTCGCGCGCCAGCGTGTCATGGCCGTAGCGCGCCAGGCCGCGCACGGCCAGCCATTGCAGCGGCGCCCAGCCGTTGGGGTTGTCCCACTGCTGCCCGGATGAGAGTTCGGTAGTCGCCAGGCCGCCCTGGTCCAGCAGCCGCGCAGAAATCGCCTGCGCCACGGCCTGCGCCTGCGCAGGTGTTGCCAGGCCAAGGTAGAGCGGCATCACCGTCGCCGCGGTCAGGCAGCGGCGCGGCTCGCCGCGGCACCAGTCATAGTCGACGAAGGCGCCTGCTGCGTCGTCCCACATGGTCTGCATGATGGCCGCCTTGCGCTGCTGCGCGGCGGCGCGATAGTCCTCCGCATCCGCGTCGCCGGCCTGCCCGGCGAGTTCGGCAAGGCGCGTCTCCAGGTGCCACAGCAAGGCGTTCAGGTCCACCGGCAACATGGCCGTGGTGTGGATGGTCGCGAGGCTCGCGGGCTGCGCGGCGGCGGGCGTGTCGAGCCAGCGCGAGCTGAAGTCCCAGCCTGATTCCGCGGCGGCGCGCAGGTCGCGGAACACCGCATGGTGCGGCCGGCCGCTGCACAGCGCGGTCTGCATGTCTTCCAGGAAGGCTTCCTCGCGCGGGCAGCAGCGGTCGTCCCAGTAGCGGTTGAGCACCACGCCGTCGGGCAGGCGGATCACGCGCCGGTGCGCATGCCCGGGCCGAAGCGCATGCGCGCCATCCATCCAGAATGCATACTCGCGCCGCAGCTCCGGCAGGAAGTCGATGGCGCGGGCGACCTGCTCGCGCTCCAGCAGGTCGACCATCAGCACGAACACCGGCGGTTGCGAGCGGCTCAGGTAGTAGTTGCGCGTGCCGTTGGGCACCAGCCCGTAGTTGTCGATCAGGTAGGCAAAGTTCTGCACCATCTCCAGCAGCAGGCCGCCGCGGCCGCTGCCCGCCAGCCCCAGCATCGTGAAGTACGAATCCCAGTAGTACAGCTCGCCGAAACGCCCGCCCGGGACCACGTAGCGGTGCGGCAGCGGCAACAGCGACGAGCGCGGCGGGTGCTCCACCGGCTCGCGCGTCAGCACCGGCCACAGCCCGTCGATATGTTCGCGCAGCGTGCAGGCGGGATCGGAGACATAGTGGCTGTCCGGCACGATGGCGCGGGTGAAATGCGCCTGCACGAAATCGGCCAGCAGGAAGCCCGGCGAGTTGCGCTGTTCGCGGTAGCGCGCCAGGATCAACTCGGGATCGCAGTTGGGGATGCAGTCCGGGAAGGTCTTACTGTCGGCAAACAGGCCGCTGTGCTGCACGTCAACGAAGAGTTCGCCATAGCGCGACGCCGGTGACAGCGCATCGGCCTGCGCGCAGCTTGGCAGCACATGCGGCGCGGGGCATTCGCGGTGCGTGACCAGCGGCGGGCTGGCCACCGCGTGGACCTTGGCGGGCGCGGCGGACGGCCCCGCGACTGCGCCGGCGCCATCCGGCGTGGCCGGGTCCGTGCGCGGCACCGTGTAGCCGCCCGCGGCGGAGATCGTGCCGGGCGCGGGGGTGGGGTCACTGTTCCGCATAGTTCCACTGCAGGCCGCCATCGACCAGCATGGTGTCGATGGCGCCTGCCGCGGCCAGCGCCTGCTCCATCATGCGCGCGATATCGGCCACGCAGCTGGCGCCGCCGGTGACGAATGCCGTCCTGCCTGTCAGCTTCATGGGGGCGTCTCCGTGCATGAGCGCGCGGCGGGGGCGTCGCGGGCCTATGACCATTAGGAGCCGTGGCCGGCCGGGAAGTTCTCCGGCAGCCGCTATCCGCGCGGCGATGCGCGATCCGTCTTGTGGCGAGTACGAGGCTTCAGGCACTGCGAATGCCAGTGAGTCAGGCAGGCAGCCGGCAAACCCTCCGTGACCGCGCCGGCAATGTCGAGGACGGCCGGCGCTACTGGCTCAGCATGTCAGTGTAGTTCTGAGCCGCACGCTGCAACGCCCGGCGGCGCTGAGCCGGCGGGGTGAGCCGGCGGGTTGGGCCGATGACGCGAGCAGCCCGGTGCCGCAGCTCACACCTCCTTCTCGCCGTGCCGCACCGCCAGCGCCGGCGCCGCCTCCTGCGCGCCGAGCTGCATGAAGATCCACGCCGATGCGCAGGTGATCAGCCCCATGCAGATGAAGGTGGCGTGGAACGCCGGCAGCACCGCCGCCGCCTCGCCGCCGAAACGGTGCTGGAAGGTCGCGAGCAGCGCCCCCGCAGAGGTCACCGCCAGGCTCATCGACAGCATCTGCACCATCGACAGCATGCTGTTGCCGCTGCTCGCGCCCGCGCCGCTCAGGTCCTTCAGCGTGACCGTGTTCATCGCCGTGAACTGGATCGAATTGACCATGCCGAACATCGCCAGCAACGGGATCAGCAGCCACAGCGGCAGTTGCGGCGTGATCAGCGCGAACGCCGCCATCACCACCCCGACCGCAAAGGTATTGGTCACCAGCACGCGGCGATAGCCGTAGCGCTGGATCAGCCGCGTGGCGAGCCGCTTGGAGGCCATGCCGGCGGCAGTGACGGGCAGCATCATCAGGCCGGCGTCGAAGGGCGAATACCCCAGGCTCACCTGCAGCGTCAGCGGGATCAGGAACGGCATCGAGCCGTTGCCGATGCGCGCGAACAGGCTGCCCAGCAGCCCGACGCTGAAGCTGTGGATGCGAAACAGCCGCAGCGGAAACAGCGGCTGCTTGCGGCGGTTGGCGTGCAGCCCGTAGGCGGTCAGCGCGGCCATGCTGGCGATCAGCAGCATCAGCACGGTGGCGTGCTGGAAGCCGAGCCCGGCCAGCCCGTCGAGCGAGAACGACAGCGCCAGCATGGCGACCGCCAGCAGCAGGTAGCCCGCGATATCGAAGGGGCCGATGCCCGCCAGCCGCGCATTGGGCATATAGTGCACCGTGGCCAGCGCCCCCAGCACGCCGACCGGCACGTTGATCAGGAAGATCCAGTGCCACGACAGCGCCTGCGTCAGCCAGCCGCCCAGCGTCGGCCCGATCAGCGGTCCGATCATGCCGGGGATGGCGACAAAGCTCAGCGCCTGCAGGTACTGGTCGCGCGGGAAGGTGCGCAGCACCGACAACCGCCCCACCGGCAGCAGCATCGCCCCGCCCACGCCCTGCACCACACGAGCGCCCACCAGGAAGTTCAGCGTCGGCGCATACGCGCACAGCAGCGAGCCGGCCACGAACAGCGCGATCGCGGTCTGGAAGATGGTGCGGGTGCCAAAGCGGTCGGCCAGCCAGCCCGAGGCCGGGATGATCACCGCCATGGTCAGCGAGTAGGCGATCACCACCGACTGCATCCGCAGCGGGCTTTCGCCCAGGCTGCGCGCCATCGACGGCAGCGCGGTGTTGACGATGGTCGAATCCAGCGTCTGCATGAAGAAGCCGACCGCCACCACCCACAGCATGATGCGGCGGGTGCGGTCGTCGGGCGGTGGCGTGGTCATGTTTGCAGGCTCCGGTCCGGCCGGGCCCCGGCATCCCGGTGCGCGCCGGCCAAAGCCAACACCTTAAAGGGCAATCGCTGAGCAGGCAAATCCATGCGTCGGCACTCGCAGCGCTGCTGGTGGCGCCGCCCTAATCGATACGCTGGCGCTGGTCGCGGCTGAAGTAAGCAAGCCGGTGCAGCCGCCATGGTGCCTGCGCACTGTCGCGGCAATAGCCATAGCGGAAGATGTCTTCCACCGCGGGCAGGTCATAGCGCAAGTCGGTGAACCAGACGCAGGCGGCGGTTCCACCAATTGGCAGGGACGGCATGGCCGTTATGGCGGACAAGGCCGGATAGACCGCAAATTGCCTGAAATCCGCAAAGTCAGGCCGCAGCCAGAGCTGCGATGCCAGGGCCCGCTCGTCCGGCGCCTCCGGCAGCCGCGACCGCGCCATCCAGACCATGCGCCCGGGCGCCACATAGGCCCTGGCCATGGCAGGCAGGCGCCCCAGCGCCTGCCATGGCGGTATCCACGCCGGATGCCCGGCCAGGTTGACGTGGGCGACGCGGTAATCCATGTCCGCGCGGGCGATCAGTTTCCAGTTGAACGGGGAAAACGGCTGGGGCAGCGCGTCTACCCCCTGCGCCTGGAAGCCGGCGGCGCGCAAGGATTCGTTGCCCAGTTCCAGCGCCCGTTGCTTGAGCACAGCCTGGACGCCGACATAGGCGCAGAGCAGCGCCATGCCCGCCAGTGCGCCCCGGCTGCGCCACTGCGGCGCCAGGAACAGTGCCAGGGCCAGGCCGGATACGACGATGCCGCTCAGCAGCGGATCGACCAGGAAGCTGGTGCCAAGGCTGAAGCGCCGTTCGGAGCCGGGATAGAAGATGCGGGTGCCATAGACCGTGATCAGGTCCAGCGCGATATGGCTGGCCACGCCGAGGCAACTGACGGCCAACGCCTCTCGCCAGGCGTCGCGCCGGCGCGCCACCAGGCAGAACAGGCCGGCAAGCAACGCTCCCCAGGCGGGAAGCAGCAGCAGCGAATGGGTCGGCCCCTGGTGCCACTGCGCCAGGAAGCGCAGCGGATGGACCAGGAAGCCCAGGAAATCCAGATCCGGAAAGGCCCCGGCGACAGCGCCCAGCAGCAGGCGCTCGCGTGTGCTTAGCCGCTGGCCCGGGACCTCGGCCGTGGGGATGGCGAGCGCGGCCTGCGCCCCCATCAAGGCATGGGTGATCGTGTCCATCCGGACCGGGCCGGTCCCTTGTCGACTGGGCGGCGCAAGGCGAGGCGCTCGGCGCAGCGCAGTTGCCGTTCGAGCCAGGCTTGCGTGCGGCCGGCATCCGGCGAACTGTCGCGCAGCCAGAAGCCGAAGGTGGAGAGAAAGATGCCGGTCAGCAAGACCTCTTCCATCTCACGGCGCCAGCCGGATTCGGGCAGGCGGGCGGATTCCCGGATCCACTGCACGGTGCTGCTGATATGCAGCAGGCCCTGTACTTGCAGATGCAGGTGCTCCGGCTGCAGCTTGTAGCGCAGCATCTGGGCGGTGAGCTGCCGGTGCGGGGCCAGGACTTCGAGCCAGGCGAGAATGGCCTGTTCCAGGCGCTCGCGGCAGGACAGGGCGGCCCAGCCTTCGCGCGCGGAGATGCGCACGAGCGCACGATCGGCCCGTTCGAACCAGGCCTCGGCCAGGTCGTCCTTCGTCCGGTAGTGCCGATGGATCTCATCCAGGCCGATTCCCATGTCGTCGGCGATGTCGTAAAGGTGCAGCGCGTCCCAGCCGCTGCGCTCGCCGAGCATCAGGGCGACCTCCAGGATCCGGCCGGCCAGGGCTGCATCGTCGTTCATGGCTTTGCCATCCTCGGGAATGCGTCTGCGCTCTCCCTTCCAGCATAGAAAGGCAGCGCGGGCGCGAGCGCCGATTTCTGCGCCAGGTGCACGATGCCGCATCTTCGAATCGGTGTGCAGTGCGGGGCCTGCCGGCTTGTGCCCGGCTCGGCACCTGCCTCGACAATTTCCACACGCAGCCTATCTTAAGGGTGTCAGTCCAGGCGCCATCCGGACAGGCCGCCGTGCCAGCCAGCACCGGCGGCGGCCACCGTTTCGCGTGGACAGAGGCCATAAGCGCATGAAAGAGGATTCCTCCCCGAGGCAGAACTACGAGGATGCCCTGCTCGGCATCGTGAGGGAGATGTCTTCGGCAATGCGCCCGCCAGCCGAGGGCGAGGTAGCGGTTTCGCTGGACAGCACCCTCGAAGGCGAACTGGGTTTCGACAGCCTGACGCGTGCCGAGCTGCTGACCCGCCTCGAGCAGCGCTTCGGCGTCAGCCTGCCGGAGCAGGTGCTGGCCCAGGCCGACACCCCGCGCGCCCTGCTGCGTGCCTTGCTCGCCGCCAAGGACCTGCCGCCAGAAGCGAGCGGCGCACACCTGCGGCAAGCCCGCCCTGCCCCGGCGGCACAGGCGCCCGAGGGCGCCGCCACCTTGCCGGACGTGCTGCGCTGGCACTTGCGCAGCCACCCGGACCGCACCCACATCATCCTGCAGGACGGCGACGGCGAAGACACGCAGATCAGCTTTGCGCAGCTGCACCGCCGCGCCGCGGCCATCGCCGCCGGGCTGGTGTCCCGCGGCGTGCGGGCGGGCACGGCAGTGGCCATCATGCTGCCCACCAGCCCCGGGTACTTCTACAGTTTCTGCGGCGTGCTGCTGGCGGGCGGGATTCCGGTACCGCTCTACCCGCCGGCGCGGCTGGCGCAGATCGGCGACCACCTGCAGCGCCACGCCGGCATCCTGGCCAACGCGCAGGCGCCGATCCTGATCACGGTGGCCCAGGCGCGGCCGCTGGCCGCCCTGCTCAAGGCCAGCACGGGAACGCTGCAAGGCGTGCTCACGCCGGAGGAGCTGGAGGACGGCGCCGGCGCCCCGGTCCATGCGATGCTGCGCACGCACGACATCGCCCTGCTGCAATACACCTCGGGCAGCACCGGCTCGCCCAAGGGGGTCGTGCTCAGCCATGCCAACCTGCTGACCAACCTTCGCGCCATGGGCAAGACCCTGGCCGTCGGCTCGCAGGACGTCTTTGTCAGCTGGCTGCCGCTCTATCACGACATGGGCCTGATCGGCGCCTGGCTGGGCAGCCTGTACTACGCGTACCCGCTGGTGGTGATGTCGCCGCTTGCCTTCCTGGCGCGGCCCGAGCGCTGGCTCTGGGCGATACACAAGTACCGTGGCACGCTCTCGGGCGGGCCCAACTTTGCCTACGAGCTGTGCCTGCGCAAGCTGGCCAACGCCGATCTGGCCGGGCTGGACCTTTCCAGCTGGCGCTTCGCCTTCAATGGCGCGGAGCCGGTGAGCCTGCAGACCATGCGCGCCTTCATGGAGCGCTTTGCCCGCTACGGTTTGCGCCCGCAGGCCGCGGCGCCGGTGTACGGGCTGGCGGAGGCTTCGCTGGGCCTGACCTTTCCGCCGCTGGGCCGCGGACTGGCGTCCGACCGCATCGACCGTGCCGAATTCACGCGCACTTCCGTGGCAGTGCCCGCCGGCGAACGCGAGATCCCTGGCGAGCGCGAGACCCTGGAATTCCCGTCCTGTGGCCGGCCGCTGGACGGCCACGAAGTCCGCATCGTCGACGCCACCGGGCGCGAACTGGCCGAGCGGCATGAGGGATTGCTGCAGTTCCGCGGCCCTTCGGCCACCACCGGCTATTTCCGCAATCCCGTGCAGACCCGCCAGTTGTTCGACCGCGGCTGGCTGAACACAGGGGACTATGCCTATATCGCCGCCGATGAGGTCTTTATCACCGGGCGCGCCAAGGAGACCATCGTGCGCGGCGGCCGCAATATCTATCCCTACGAGCTGGAGCAGGCCGTCGGCGCCATCCCGGGCATACGCAAGGGCTGCGTGGCCGTGTTCGGCAGTCCCGATCCGGATAGCGGCACCGAACGCATCGTGGTGATGGCGGAAACCTCCGAGAAGGATGTGCAGGCGCGCCGCGCGCTGCACCGGCAGGCGCTGAAGACCGCCCTCGACGTGCTGGGCATGCCGCCCGACCATATCGCCCTGGTGCCACCGCACACCATCCTGAAGACGTCGAGCGGCAAGATCCGGCGCGCCGCCTGCCGCGAGCGCTTCGAGCACGGACGCCCCGGCCGCGGCGTGGAAGCGCCCTGGCTGCAGATCGCGCGCTTTGGCTGGCGGGCGCTGTGGCCGGAGCTGCGGCGTGGCCGGCAGACCGCCGTGGGCCTGTCATATGCCCTCTACACCTGGATCCTGTTCGCAACGCTGGCGCCGGTGACCTGGCTGGCATCGGTTGCGCTGCACCGGCCGACACTGGGCTGGGCGCTCAGCCACCACGCCGCCCGGCTTTTTCTCAGGCTGGGCGCGGTACCCTGGTTCGTGCAAGGGATTGAGCACCTGCCGCGCGACCGGCCCTGCATCCTGGTCTCGAATCACGCCAGCTACCTGGACGGCATCGTGCTGGTGGCGGCGCTGCCCACGCCGGTATGCATGGTCGCCAAGCGCGAACTGCAGGGCCAGCGCATCCCCGGCGCCTACCTGGCCAGCATCGGCGCCGACTTCATCGACCGCTTCGACAACGTGCGCGAGCACGAGGACGTGGAGCGCGTGGTGGCCACGGTGCGTGCCGGGCATTCGGCGCTGTTCTTCCCCGAAGGCACCTTCGGGCGGGCGCCGGGGCTGCAGGCCTTCCGCTCGGGCGCTTTCCTGGCGGCCGCGCGGGCCGGCGCGCCGGTGGTGCCCATCGCCATCCGCGGCACCCGCTCGGTGCTGCGCGACGGCCAGTGGCTGCCGCGCCGGGGGCCGATCGGCGTGGTCATCGGCAGCCCGCTCTGGCCGGACGGCGAAGACTGGCCGGCCGCCATGCGCCTGCGCAATACCGCCCGCGCCGAGATCCTGCATTACTGCGGCGAACCGGATGCCCGGCGCATGACGCACCGCGATGCGAGGCGGGCCTAGTGTCCCGCGCCGCGAGGAACTCGCCATGACATCTGCTGACGAAGCAGGAAACTAGCGGCATGGATACCTTTGCCACCGCGCCGATGTGGGTCGGCTTCCTGATCCTGGTGCTGGGAACGCTGGTCGTGGACGTGTTCGTCCTTGGCGGCCGGCACGCGCACCGCGTTTCGACACGTGAGGCCCTGGGCTGGACCCTGGCCTGGTCGACCCTGGCCGTGCTCTTCGGCATCGCACTCTGGTGGCTGCTGGCCGAGAGCGCCGGACGCGAGGCCGCGAATCGCAAGGTGCTGGAGTTCTATACCGGCTACCTGATCGAGCTGTCGCTGTCGGTCGACAATATGTTCGTGTTCGCGATGATCTTCGGCTATTTCGCGGTGCCGCCGGAGTTGCAGCGCAGGGTGTTGCTGTTCGGCGTGGTCGGCGCGATCGTGATGCGCGCTGTCATGATCCTGCTCGGCGTGTGGCTGATCAGCGAATTCTCGTGGATCCTCTATGTGTTCGGCGTGTTCCTGCTGTTCACCGGCATCAAGATGCTGTTCGTCTCCAGGCGTGCCCCGGATCTCTCGCGCAATCCCATCGTTCGCTTCTTGGGCGCGCATATGCGAATCACCCCGGACTATCACGGCGAGCGTTTCTTCGTGCGCCTGGACGGCCTGCGCTACGCGACGCCGATGTTCCTGGTGGTGCTGCTGGTCGAGGCGACCGACCTGGTGTTCGCCGTCGACAGTATCCCGGCCATCTTCGCCGTCACGACCGACCCCTTCATCGTTTTTACTTCGAACATCTTCGCGATCATGGGGCTGCGGGCGCTGTACTTCCTGCTGGCCAACATGGCGCAGCATTTCCACTACCTGAAGTACGGCCTGGCAATCGTGCTTGCCTTTATCGGCGCGAAGATGCTGGCTGAGCCGTGGTTCCATGTGCCGGTGCACTGGTCTCTCGGCGCCGTCGCCGCGACGTTGCTGGTGTCCGTCCTGATCAGCCGGGTCAGGGCCAGGCACGCACTTGCGCACGCGGGGGACGAACTGGGTGGCCACTGCGCATCGCGCGAGCGCAGGGCCGGGAACCGGCGCACATGAGGAGCAATTGCCATGAACAAGATCCTGCTTGCGACCGACGGATCGGCCTATAGCGATGCGGCTGCCCGCTACCTGGTAGAAAGTCCGCTGCTCACCCGCGATTTCGTCGTGCACGTGGTGCACTGCGAACCGGATGTGCCCGGCGATATCAAGACCTTCATCGACCGGGCCACCCTCGACGCCTGGCATCGCGAACAGAACGACAAGGCGATGCAGTCGGTGGCCAGCATCCTGGGCGCAGCCGGTATCCCGTTCGAGCGCCATGGCTTCACCGGCTTCGCGCCGACCCGCATCGTCGAGTATGCGGGCAGCATCGGCGCCAACCTGATCGTGATGGGTTCGCATGGCCGCGGCGGCTTTCTCGATGCCATCGTCGGCTCGGTAGCCAGGCGAGTCCTTGCCCATGCGCACTGCCCGGTGCTGCTGGTCAAGAATTAGTGCAGCGCGGCTCAGAGGGCGGCGCGCAGGCCCACAAAGAAGCGCCGCCCGGGCGCGGGTTCGAAATACCGCCCGTTGGCCTCGTTGACGATCACCGAGCCGATGTAGCGCCGGTCGGTGATGTTGTCGATGCGGCCGAAGACATAGAGCCGCGTCGGCCCGATGCGGAATTCATAGCCCGCGCGTAGGTTGAACACGGCGTAGCCGGGCGCGGCCTGCGTGTTGAGGTCGTCGGCATAGACGCGGCTGTCGACACGCATCTCGGCGCCCAGCGTCAGCGGGGCCAGCGGCCGCCATGACAGGTCTGCGCTCAGGCTGTGGCGCGCGGTGCCAGGCAGGCGGTTGCCGGCAGCCACGGTCTGGCCCTGCGCGTTGAAAAAGCTGTCGCCGAAGTAGGCGTCGAGCCAGGTATAGGCGAGGCCCGCCTCGATGCGGCTGCCGCCGCCCTGCCCCGGTGTCCCCACCTGCCCGAGAAAGCCGCCGCGCCAGCCCAGTTCGAAGCCGCGCCGGTGCACGCCGCTGACGTTCTGGTAGACGGTGCGGCCGGCATTGTTCGATAGCGGCACCACTTCGTCATGGCTGTCGGCATCGAACAGCGCCGCCTCCAGTCGCTGCCCCGCCGCCTGCCACTTGATGCCGATCTCGCCCTGGCGGCTGGTCGATGCCTGCAGGCCGAGGTTGCTGCCGACACCGCCGGGACCGTACGCGACCTCGGTCAGCGTCGGCGTTTCGAAACCGCGCCCGAGGTTGGCGTAGATATTGAGCGAGTCCAGCGCGTGCCACACCAGTCCTAGCACCGGGCTGACATTGCTGTAGGTTGAACTGCCGCTGTCGTCGGGACTGGCCGCGGTGATGAAATGATCGTCGATGCCCAGCCGCACCCGGCTGGCGCGCACGCCACCCACCAGTTGCCACGCCGGATGGAAGGTCCAGTCGAATTGCGCGAAGGCGCCGAGGTCGGTCGCGGTATCGGTTTCATCGCGGCGCAACGGGCCCTGCGTGCCGTCCTGGTTGACGTAGCCGTTGCGGCCGTCGCGCATGCCGTTGGCTTCCAGGCCCGCGCTCCACAGCAGCGGCAGGCCGTTGGCGGTGGTGCGCCGGCTCCATGACAGCGCTGCGCCGCCGTAGGTGCGGTCGAGGTCGACGATGCCGCCGGCCGAGTTTGGCGCGGCGCCGCTGAAGCCCAGCCGCTGGTACAGGTTGCGCGTGCCGCCGTAGAGGCGCGCGGACAGGCTGTCGGTCCCGGTGAGCTGGTGGTCCACCACCACGCCGGCCTGGGCCTGCTCGACGTTCTTGCCGGTGTCGAACTGGGTCGCGGCGGGCACCGCCTGGCGCGGGTTGGCATCGGCCTGCGCGCGCGTCAGGCCGAGCGGGTCCTGCGCCAGCGGCTGGTTGAAGTAGTTGAACTGTCCCGTCACGCGCGTGCCGCTGGCGGGCTGCGCCACGACCTTGGCATTGAGCTGGTACCGGCGCGCCGCGCTGTGGTCGCGGTAGCCGTCGGTCTGGTAAGTCCAGGCATCGAGCGTGCCGCCGAGCCGCTCGTTGCCGCCGGCCAGCGCCACGCCGGCCTGCCACTGGCCATCCGAGCCGAAGCCGGTCGACACGCGGCCGGTGAAGCCATCCTTGGGAGGATCCGGCGTGAACACCTGCACCACGCCACCCGAGGCGTTGCCGTACATCTGCGCGAACGGACCGCGCAGCACCTCCACCCGGCTGGCGTTGGCGAGATCCGCCGTGGAAGCCTGGCCCTGCCCGTCGGGCATGGTGGCGGGAATGCCATCGACATACAGCCGCACGCCGCGCACGCCAAAGGTCGAACGCGTGCCGAAGCCGCGCACCGCCAGTTGCAGGTCCTGCGAGTAGTTCTGCCGGTCGCGCACCGCCACACCTGGCACGCCGGCCAGCACCTCGGACAGGTTGACCAGCGGCGTGGCGCTGCGCAGCGGATCGACCGGCACGCTGTCGACCGCGGCCGGCGCATCGAACCGGCGCTGTTCGCTGCGGGTGGCGCTGACCACCACATCGGGCAGGGTCTCGGCGGTGGCAACGGCCGCTTCCGTACCAGGCGCATCCGCGGCATGCGCGCCCGCGCCGGCCAGCGCCAGCACGGCGAGCGCCAGCGCATGCCGGGCAGGGCTCGGGATAAGGAGACGGTAGTGCTGCCTGACCGCCAAACGCTGCGTGCCGGCTGGTCTCATGGGTGGGGAAGCGGTTGTGAAGCTGGCGCAGCACGTGAGCACCTCTGGGGCGCCGGCCACAGGTGGATGTGTCGCAACTTTAACGTGTCCGAACCGTCATTACCACGTGCGGCATTGCGGGGAAAACCCGCGGGCGGAGCGATGCCATCACCAGGCTGGGCGATATTCAAAAAAATTCAATGACTGGTTGCAGGAATGTCCACGCAACCGCCCTCTCCGCTCCCTACACTGCATTCACCACCCGCCGCAACCGCACCAATCCATCACGCAGTTGCAGCATCACGGTATTCAGATTTCCGAAACTATCAGGGACCCGACACCATGACCACCACCGAACTCACCCGCGTCGCCATCGTCTACCACAGCGGCTATGGCCATACCGCCAGGCAAGCCCAGGCCGTCTCACGCGGCGCCGGCAGCGTCGCAGGCGCCGAAAGCCTGCTGATCCCGGTGGAAGACATCGACCAGCACTGGGACACGCTGGAACAGGTCGACGCCATCATCTTCGGCGCACCGACCTACATGGGCAGTGCCTCGGCGCAGTTCAAGGGATTCATGGACGCCACCTCGCGCAATGTCTTTGCCAAGGGCGGCAAGTGGGCCAACAAGGTGGCAGCGGGTTTCACCAACGCGGCCTCGCGTTCGGGCGACAAGCTGGCCACGCTGCAGCAGATGGCGATCTTCGCCGCGCAGCACGGCATGCACTGGGTCAACCTGGGCCTGCCCCCGGGCCACAACAACTCCAAGTCGACCGAAGACACGCTGAACCGCCACGGCTTCTTCCTGGGCGCTGCCGCGCAATCCAACGCGGATGAAAGCGCCGACGTGGTGCCGCCGCTGGCCGACCTGCGCACCGCCGAACACCTCGGCGCACGCGTGGCGGAAGTCGCGCAGCAACTAGCCGTAGGCCGCCGCGCGCTGGCGACGCTGAAGCAAGCCGCCTGATCCCCGGCAGCGTTGTTTCACGCGATCGGCCCCCTGGGGGCCGATTGTCATTCCGGGGCCCGCCCTCCATCCAACGTTCCCCGGCTGCCGACATGGATTTGCCCGCGCGCAAGTCCGGCACTCGCGCAAACCCTCCCGCCACGCCCGCTTGATGGCCATCAAGCGGCAGGCAAACCCCGGCCGCCGATCGCTCAGCACTACTATATCTAGTGCTAACCTGCCACGCACACACTAGATAAGGGGAACCATGAGCGATCTTCAGCGGCCCGGCAAGGGCGACCAGGTAGACGTGGGCAACGCCATGGAGGAATACCTGGCGCAGCGCGACTGGCGCGTGCGCGCCAATGCCAACCAGGGCTACAGTCTCGGCGGCCTGATCCTTAACGTCGCGGGCAAGGTCACGGCCAATTACTGGCTGTCGCATATCTTCAGCCCCGAGGCGGCGCGCGCGCATCGCGACGGCGACCTGCATATCCACGACCTCGACATGCTGTCCGGCTACTGCGCCGGCTGGTCGCTGCGCCAGTTGCTGACGGAGGGCTTCAACGGCGTGCCGGGCAAGGTCGAGGCCAACCCGCCCAAGCATATGTCGGCCGCAGTCGGGCAGATCGTCAACTTCCTCGGCACGCTGCAGAACGAATGGGCGGGCGCTCAGGCTTTCTCCAGCTTCGATACCTATATGGCGCCGTTCGTGCGCCGCGACCGCATGGACTACCGCACGGTGCGGCAGGCCATGCAGGAGCTGGTCTTCAACCTGAATGTGCCGAGCCGCTGGGGCACGCAGACGCCGTTCACCAATCTCACCTTCGACTGGACCTGCCCGCAGGACCTGGCCGGCCAGGTGCCGTATATCGCCGGTGAAGAGATGCCGTTCACCTATGGCGACCTCCAGCCCGAGATGGACACGATCAACCGCGCCTACATCGAAGTGATGATGCAGGGCGACGCGCGCGGCCGGGCCTTCACCTTCCCGATCCCGACCTACAACATCACGCCGGACTTCGACTGGGACCATCCCAACGCCGAACCGCTGTTCGAGATGACGGCGCGCTACGGGCTCCCCTACTTCCAGAACTTCGTCAATTCCGACCTGGAGCCGCATATGGTCCGCTCCATGTGCTGCCGCCTGCAGCTGGACCTGCGCGAGCTGCTCAAGCGCGGCAACGGCCTGTTCGGCTCGGCCGAGCAGACCGGCTCGGTGGGCGTGGTCACCATCAACTGCGCGCGGCTGGGCTACCTCCATCACGGCGACGAAGCTGCATTGCTGCAAGCGCTCGACCGCCTGCTCGCACTGGGCCGCGACGTGCTCGAAGAAAAGCGTCGCGTGGTGCAGCACTACATCGACGAGGGGCTCTACCCCTACACGCGGCGCTACCTGGGCACGCTGCGCAACCACTTCAGCACGCTGGGCGTGAACGGCATCAACGAGATGATCCGCAACTTCTCCGGCGACGCGGACGACATCACCTCGCCCCGCGGCCATGCGATGGCGATCCGATTGCTGGACCACGTGCGCGCGCGCATCACCGCCTTCCAGGAAGAGACCGGCCACCTCTACAACCTGGAAGCCACACCGGCGGAAGGCACCACCTACCGCTTCGCGCGCGAGGACCGCAAGCGCTGGCCCGACATCCTGCAGGCCGGCACGCCGGAGCATCCGTACTACACCAATTCCAGCCAGTTGCCGGTGGGCTATACGGACGACCCGTTCACCGCGCTGGCGATGCAGGAGCCGCTGCAGGGCAAGTACACCGGCGGCACCGTGCTGCACCTGTACATGAACGAGGCCATCTCCAGCGCGCAGGCCTGCAAGGCACTGGTGCAGCGATCGCTGTCGCGCTTCCGCGTGCCGTATATCACCGTCACGCCGACCTTCTCGATCTGCCCGACGCACGGTTACCTGAGCGGGCACCACGAGTTCTGTCCCAAATGCGATGCCGACCTGCTGGCACGCACCCACGCCGCGGCCGACGCGCCGCAAACCCAACTTGAAAAGGAGCTCACATGAACACAGACCTGCACCAACCGGCCACGCCGGCCCTCGATCCCGCACTGCGCACGCGCTGCGAAGTCTGGACACGGGTGATGGGCTACCACCGGCCGGTCTCCTCCTTCAACACCGGCAAGCAGGGCGAATTCCATGAGCGGCGCTTCTTTACAGAATCCCAGACCCATTGACGGACCGCTCCCCTGCGCCGCCCCGCCTGCGGCGGCGCAGGCGCTGCGCGGCGGGCCGGCGCTGGCAGGGCTGGTGCCGTTTTCCAGCGTCGACTGGCCGGGCAAGCTGGCGGCGGTGCTGTTTATCGCCGGCTGCCCGTGGCGCTGCGGATATTGCCATAACGCCCACTTGCAGCGACGCCATGCGGCCTACGCCTGGCCGGCCGTAGCCGACTGGCTTGCGACCCGCGCAGGGCTGCTGGACGGCGTGGTGGTCTCCGGCGGCGAGCCGCTCAGCGAAGCGCAACTGCCGGCGCTCGTGAACACCGTGAAAGCGCTCGGCTTCAAGGTGGCCTTGCACACCGCGGGCATCTACCCTGACCGGCTGGCGGCAGTCTTGCCTGCACTGGACTGGGTCGGACTCGACATCAAGGCCGACGCCGACAGCCATGACGCACTGGTGGGCCGGCCCGGCGGCTACCAAAGCGTGCAGGCAAGCCTTGCGCTGCTGCTGCGCGCGTCCTGTCCGTTTGAATGCCGCACGACCTGGGATCCGGCCTGGCTCAGCGAAGCCCGCCTGATGACGCTGGCGCGCACGCTTGCGGAGCAAGGCGTGCGGCACTACGCCGTGCAGGCATGCCGCGCGGGCACGGTGGCAGTGCCGGACGCAACCCTCAGCGCACCAGCAAGGGACGCGCTGGCGTCGTGGTTCGAGACGTTCGCCTATCGCGAAGCCTGAAGCGCGGCCAGCGCCGCCGTCCGCTCCGCGACGAAATCCCGCAGCCCGGGGCGCCCCCTCCCAAAGCAGGGTAAGCAAACCCTAAAGGCCCCGCCCGCCGCCGCCGTTAAGCAAACGTTGACCAGCGAAAAATCGCGAGACAGGCAGATGGCGCGGGTTAGCGGGAAACGCCGGCGCGGGCGCGCCGGCGTCTGCACTTTAAGGGGGGACGGTAGCAACATGCAGAATTTGGGGATTCGCATACGCCTGGGCGCGGCATTTGGCGCCATGTGGTCGCTGATGGCGATCGGGATTGCGGTGGCATTGCCGCGCATGCAGGGCGCCACCGACGCGCGCAACCTGCTGATCTCACTGGGCGCCGCAGGGCTGGGCCTGGCCGTCGCCGGCACCTGGTGGCTGGCGCGGAGCATCGAGGCGCCGCTGTCTGAGGCGGTCTATATCGCCGAAACCGTGGCCGCCGGCGACCTGAGCCAGGAATTCGAGACCGAGCGTGGCGGCGAATTCGGCCGGCTGCTGGGCGGGCTGGGCGAGATGGAAGACATGCTCACCGGCCTGGTGACGCGCATCAAGGCCGCCACCGATTCGATCGGCGCAGCCTCGCACCAGATCGCCGCCGGCAATACTGACCTTTCGCAGCGCACCGAGGAACAGGCCGCGTCGCTGCAGCAGACTGCGTCGAGCATGAGCGAGCTGACGGCGATGGTGCGCCAGAACACCGAACGCGCGCGCGCCGCCAACGGCCTGGCGGAAACCGCATCCGGCATCGCCGCGCGCGGCGGCGAGGTGGTCGGCAACGTGGTGCAGACCATGTCCGCGATCAGCGCCAGCTCGCGCAAGGTGACCGACATCATCGAGGTGATCGAAGGCATTGCCTTCCAGACCAATATCCTGGCGCTGAACGCGGCGGTGGAAGCCGCCCGCGCCGGCGAGCAGGGCCGCGGCTTCGCCGTGGTGGCCGGCGAGGTGCGCACACTGGCGCAACGCAGCGCGGCGGCGGCCAAGGAGATCAAGCAGCTGATCGACGCCTCCGTGCAGCAGGTGGACAGCGGTTCGGCGCTGGTAGGCCAGGCCGGCGAGACCATGCACGAGATCGTGCAGTCGGTGGGCCGCGTGACCACGCTGCTGGGCGAGATCACCGCGGCGTCGGAGCAGCAGAGCGCCGGCATCGCGCAGGTCAATGAGGCGGTGGCGCAGATGGACGCCGTGACGCAACAGAACGCCGCGCTGGTCGAGCAGGCGGCCAGCGCCTCGAGCGCGCTGGCTGGACAGGCCACCGAGCTGCAGCAGGTGGTCGGCGAGTTCAAGCTGGACGCCTGAACGGCGTCCTTCCATGTCAGGCCGTGGCGGTCGCCGCGGCCGGCAGCACCGCCCGCACCGCGGCGGCAAAGCGCTCGACAATGCTGTCGATATCCTGCGGCGTGCAGATAAACGGCGGCGCGAACAGCACGTGGTCGCCGTGCACGCCATCCACCGTGCCGCCCATCGGATAGACCAGCAACCCGTTCTGCATCGCGGCCGACTTCAGCTGCGCATGCGTCTTCAGCGCGGGATCGAGGGTGGCCTTGCTGCCGCGGTCGGCCACGAACTCCACACCGACGAACAAGCCCCGCCCACGGATATCGCCCAGGTTGGGGTGCTCGCCCAACGCTTCGCGCAGCCGCGCGCGCAGTTGTTCGCCGCGTGCCTGCACGTTGGCCAGCAAGTTGTCTTCAGCGATCGTCCGCTGCACCGCCAGCGCTGCGGCGCATGCCGTGGCATGGCCGATATAGGTATGGCCGTGCTGGAAAAAGCCGCTGCCGCCGACGATGGTGTCGTAGATGCGACGCGTCGACAGCATCGCGCCGATCGGCTGGTAACCCGCGCCCAGGCCCTTGGCGATGGTGACGATATCGGGCACCACGCCATCCTCTTCGCACGCGAACAGGTAGCCGGTGCGGCCCATGCCTGACATCACTTCGTCCAGGATCAGCAGCACGCCGTACTTGTCGCACACGGCGCGGATGCGCTTGAGGTAGTCGCCCACCGGGGGCACCGCGCCGGCCGTGGCGCCCACCACCGTCTCGGCGACGAAGGCGGCCACGGTGTCCGGCCCCAGTTCCAGGATCTTCGCTTCCAGTTCATCCGCCAGGCGCTGGGCGTACTGCGAATCGGTTTCGCCGGCCTGCTGGTCACGATAGGCGTAGCACGGCGATACGTGGTGCGCCGGCACCAGCAGCGGCAGGAACGGCTCGCGCCGCCACGCATTGCCGCCGATTGCCAGCGCGCCCAGGGTATTGCCGTGATAGCTCTGCCGGCGCGCGATGAAGTGGCGGCGGCTGGGCTGCCCCAGCTCGACAAAGTACTGGCGCGCCAGCTTCAGCGCCGACTCCACCGCCTCGGAGCCGCCCGAGACGAAATAGACATGGTCCAGGTCGCCCGGCGCGGCCTGCGCGAGCGTGTCGGCCAGCGTCTCCGACACCTCGGTGGTGAAGAACGAGGTGTGCGCGTAGGCGATGGTGTCGAGCTGCGCCTTGATCGCCGCGATCACGCGCGGATGGGCGTGGCCCAGGCAAGAGACGGCCGCGCCGCCCGAGGCGTCGAGATAGCGGCGGCCTTCGCTGTCGATCAGTTCGATCCCCTGCCCGGCGACGGCAACGGGCAGCTTCTGGCGCGGATTGCGATGGAATACGTGGGTCATGGTGGTGTGGAGGCGGTGTCCTCGCAGTATAAGTACGAGCCGGCCAGCTGCGCAACAATTGTTTCATGCTTATTTTCCCGCACCCACTATGCCGCCCAATCCGTGCAACACCCCACAATCCGGCTCACAGAGAACTACGAGAAACAATTGTTTCAGACGCATCACCTGACCGACAAGGACCCCGCTTCACACCGCCTGGCGCGACTTGTCCGCCGCCCGCCGCCGAGGCGCCCGCGTTGAGCCGGATGCCGCCTCACCCTGCGGCACGCCGTCGTCCAGCGCCTCCACAATCGCAATCAGGTACCCCGGCTCGCCATCCCCAGGCCGCCGGCTCAGCGACGTCGTCACCTTGGTCCACACCGTCGAGCCATCGGGCCGGATAAAGCGCTTCTTCAGCGTATAGGTCTCCACCTCGCCGTCCAGCAGGCGCTGGTACAGGGCCAGGTTCTCGTCCAGGTCTTCCGCGACCGTCAGCTCCTGGAAGGTGCGTTGCGACAGCGCGGCGTTGTCATAGCCGAGGATCTCGCACAGCTTGCGGTTGGCGCGCAGCCAGTGGCCGTTCAGGTCGACGTGCGCAATGCCCACCGCTGCCTGCTCGAAGGTCGCGCGGAAGCGCTCCTCGCTGTCGCGGTGCGCGTCCTCGACGCGCTTCTGGTCGGTGACGTCCTGCGAGGCGCCCACCATGGTCAGCGCGTTGCCGTGCTCGTCCAGCGTGACCTCGCCTTCCTCGTGGATATCGCGGTGGCTGCCGTCGGGCAGCGTGATGCGGTAGTCGACGCGGTACGGCGCCTTGTCGACGATGGCGGCGCGGATGGCGGCCTGCACGCGCGGGCGGTCTGCCTCGACGATCGATGACAGGTAGCGGTCCATGGTCACCTTGAACGCCTGCGGCGCCCAGCCGAAGATGCGGTAGGCCTCGTCGGTCCAGGCGCAGTCGTCGTTCTGGATGTTCCAGTACCAGCCGCCCAGGTGCGCGATCTCCTGCGCCTTGGCGAGCAGCGCCTCGTTCTGGCGCAGCGCAGCCTCGGCGCGGCGGCGCTCGGTGATATCGAGGCTGACGCCGATCATCTTCACCGGGCGCTGGTCGAAGTCGCGCACCAGCGTGGCCCGCGACGAGATCCAGCGCGTGGAGTCCTCGTACACCACGCGGAATTCCCACTCGTGCATTTCCTGCGCGCGCAGCGTGCGCTCCAGCACTTCCTTCAGGCGCGGCACGTCGGCCGGATGCACGCAGGCCCAGAAGTCGTCCATGTTGCGGATATGGCGGCCGAACAGCGTGACGTCGTTGGACGAGTACATGAGGCCGTCGGTCAGCACGTTCCATTCCCACGTGACGATGCCCGAGACCTCCTGCGCGAACTTCATGCGCGCCTCGCTTTCCATGATCTCGGCCAGGTGCTTCTGGCGCAGTTCCTTGATGTGCGGATCGGAGGCCGTGCTCGCCTCCAGGTCGGCGATGGCCTGCTCGCCGTAGCGCAGCCACAGCCAGTTGACGCCCAGGAAGCGCGCCAGCGCCAGCAGGCGCTCGTACTCGATCTCGCCGCCGCGGGTCCACTTGTGCACCGCCGACGGCGATACCGACAGCGCCTCGGCCACCTGCTTGAGCATGATCCTTTTGCCTTCCAGCACCCCTTTCAGGCGCGTGGCAAAAGTGTCTTCGGTCATGGGCATCCCCTCCACTTTTTTTCAACCGATGGTGAATTGAGTAACTCGAACCTTACACCATCACCGCAAAACGCGCGAATTGATAGCGTCGAACAATCAGCACACCGGATCTCATCGATTTTTTGATATTGCAGGGCCACCTTGCTCCTCACTAGACTTCACTCACATCACCAATAGTAATTTAATTTACTAATAGTGAATCGCCAAAGCACCGAGACAAACGAGGAGACAATCCCCATGCAAGAGACCACCGCCCCCGTCTGCGGCACCGCCGCCCCGCTGGCTTACACGCTGCCGGCCCACTACTACACCTCTCAGGAAGTCTTCGAGCAGGAAAAGAAGACGATCTTCGCGCGCAGCTGGGTGTGCGTGATGCACAAGAGCCAGGTGGCCGAGAACAACCAGTACGCCACGGTGAAGGTGGCCGGCGAGAACGTGTTCGTGGTGCGCGGCCGCGACGGCGTGCTGCGCGCGTTCTACAACGTCTGCCCGCACCGCGCCCACGAGCTGTTCGCCGACGGCGCCGGCAAGGCCAGGAACGTCATCACCTGCCCGTACCACGCCTGGTCGTTCGGCCTGGACGGCAAGCTGATCCATGTGCGCAACGCCGAGAACGTGCCGGGCTTCTGCAAGGACAACGCCGGCCTGACGCCGGTGCGCGTGGAGGAGTTCTGCGGCCTGGTCTTCGTCAACCTGGACATGGACGCCAAGCCGCTGGCCGAGCTGGCGGGCAGCCTCAACGACGAGATCCGCGCGCGCTGCCCGGATGTCGACAAGCTGGTGCCGGCGCACAAGCTCACCTACGAGATGAAGGCCAACTGGAAGGTGGTGGTCGACAACTACCTGGAGTGCCTGCACTGCCAGACCGCGCACCCGGCGCTGGTCGAGTCAATCAGGATGGAGACCTACAAGCACGAAGTGCGCGGCCTCTTCACCAGCCAGGTCGGCCAGACCCGCTCGGGCAGCGATGCCTTCACCTATGACAGCGACGCCCCCAACACCGACTTCGCTGCCTACTGGCTGTGGCCCAACGTCACGCTGAACGTGCTGCCGGGCGACGGCAACTACGGCGTGTTCTATATGTTCCCGGTGGATGCCGACACCACCATCCAGCACTTCGAGTTCTACTTCCGCGACAGCACGCCCACGGCCGAGCAGGAGCAGCTGATCGAGTACTACAAGAACGTCCTCAAGCCGGAAGATCTGAGCATCGTCGAATCGGTGCAGCGCGGCCTGAAGTCGCGCGGCTACCGCAACGGGCAGGGCCCGCTGCTGGTCACCGACGACAAAACCTCCGCCATCGGCGAGCACGGCGTGCAGCACTTCCAGCAGATGGTGCTCGACGCCCTGGCCGCCTGAAACGAACAACTGAACCGGAACCGCAGCAATGATCCAGACCCAGCTCTATATCGACGGCCAGTGGCAGTCGCCCATCGACCACGGCACGCGCGCCATCCTGAGCCCGGCCGACGAGTCCGTGATCGCGCAGGCCGCCGAAGCCACCCGCGCCGATGCGCGCCTGGCCATCGCCGCTGCGCGCAAGGCCTTCGACGGTCCCTGGCGCCAGACGACGATCCGTGATCGCGCCAGACTGCTGAACAAGATCGCCGAACTGATCGACCGCGATGCCGAGAAGCTCGCCCACCTGGAGTCGCTCAACACCGGCAAGACGCTGACCGAGAGCCGCACCGACATGGGCGATATCGCCGCAACCTTCCGCTACTTCGCGGGGCTGGTCGCATCCGAGTCGGGCGCCGTCAACGAAGCGCCGCACCATGTGATCAGCCGCACCCTGCGCGAGCCGGTCGGCGTGTGCGGCCTGATCACGCCGTGGAACTACCCGCTGCTGCAGGCCGCGTGGAAGATCGCGCCCGCGCTGGGCGCCGGCAATACCGTGGTGATCAAGCCCAGCAACCTGACGCCGCTGACCACGCACCACTTCACGCAACTGGTGGCCGAGCTGGACCTGCCGCCGGGCGTGTTCAACCTGGTGACCGCCGGCGCCGAAGTCGGCGCCGAGCTGGCCGAAAGCCTGGACGTGGACCTGGTGTCCTTCACCGGCGGCGCCTATGCCGGCGAAAGCATCATGAAGGCCGCCACCGGCAACTTCAAGCGCATCGGCCTGGAGCTGGGCGGCAAAAACCCCAACATCGTCTTTGCCGATGCCGACCTGGATGCCGCGGTCGATTACGCGCTCAACGCCGCGTTCTTCCATGCCGGGCAGGTCTGCTCCGCCGGCTCGCGCCTGATGATCGAAGACAGCATCTATGATGCATTCATCAGCCGGCTGGCCGAGCGCCTGCCGCGCATCGTGATCGGCAACGGCTTCCATGCCGAGACCCAGATGGGCCCGGTGCAGTCGGCGCAACAGCACGAGAAGATTTTGGGCATGGTGCAGGCCGGCATTGCCGAGGGCGCACGCCTGGTCCATGGCGGCAAGCGGCCGACGGGGGACGTGTTCAAGAAGGGCTACTGGCTGGAACCGACGCTGCTGGCCGACGTGACTGCCGAGATGAAGATTGCGAAGGAAGAGATTTTCGGGCCGGTGATCACGGCCGAGCGCTTCCGCTCCGAGGAAGAAGTGCTGCGTGCAGCCAACGACACCCCGTACGGCCTGGCCGGCGCGGTCTGGACCCGCGACCTGGACAAGGCCAACCGGATGTCGCGCGGCCTGCGCTTCGGCACGGTATGGGTGAACGACTACCACCCGTACTTCCCGGAAGCGCCGTGGGGCGGCTACAAGGCGAGCGGCATCGGCCGCGAGCTGGCCCGCGTCGGCCTGGACGAGTACACCGAACTCAAGCACAGCTATATCAACCTGGCCCCCAAGGCGATGGGCTGGTTTGGCGCCTGAGCGCAGCTGACTTCGCAATCGCGTGCGCCGAGTGGAATCCTGCCCGCCCCCGGGCTGCCACGCACGGCGTCAAGCAAACAAGGAGATTGCACCATGCAGGCAATCCATGAGTACGACTACATCATCGTCGGCGCGGGCTCGGCCGGCTGCGTGCTGGCCGCGCGGCTGACCGAGGATGCCGATGTCTCGGTGCTGCTGCTGGAAGCCGGCGGCCCCGACTGGCGCCTGGACTGGCGCACGCAGATGCCGGCCGCGCTGGCGTATCCGCTGCAGGGCACGACCTACAACTGGGCCTATGTGACCGAGCCCGAGCCGCATATGAACAACCGCCGCATGACGCAGGGCCGCGGCAAGGGGCTGGGTGGTTCGTCGCTGATCAACGGCATGGTCTATATCCGCGGCAACGCGATGGACTACGACGGCTGGGCCGCAAACCGGTCGCTGGAGAACTGGAGCTACGCCGACTGCCTGCCCTACTTCCGCAAGGCGGAGACCTACGACAAGGGCGCCAACGACTACCACGGCAGCAACGGCCCGCTGCACGTGACCACGCCCAAGGCCGATATCAGCCCGCTGTTCCGCGCCTTTATCCAGGCCGGCGAGCAGGCCGGCTACGGCCAGACCGACGACCTGAACGGCTACCGGCAGGAAGGCTTCGGCCCGATGGACCGCACCACCACCGCGCGCGGGCGCCGCTGCAGCACCTCGCTCGCCTACCTGGACCAGGCCAAGGACCGGCCGAACCTCACCGTGCATACGCGTGCGCTGGCCAATCGCATCCTGTTCTCGGGGCAGCGCGCCATCGGTGTCTCGTACATGCAGGGCGACCACGTGCGCGAAGCCCGCGCACGCCGCGAAGTGATCGTCAGCAACGGCGCGATCGCCTCGCCGCAACTGCTGCTGCGCTCGGGCGTGGGCAATGCGGACGAACTGCGCGCCTTCTGCATCGAGTCGGTCGCAGACCTGAAGGGCGTCGGCGAAAACCTGCAGGACCACCTCGAGATGTACCTGCAGTACGAATGCACCAAGCCGGTCTCGCTGTATCCCGCGCTGAAGTGGTGGAACAAGCCGGCCATCGGCATCGAGTGGTACCTGCGCGGCACCGGCATCGCCGCGTCCAACCACTTCGAGGCGGGCGGCTTTATTCGCAGCAGCGATGACTTCGCCTGGCCCAACCTGCAGTACCACTTCATCCCGCTGGCGATGAACTACGACGGCAGCAACCCGGTGCAGTCGCATGGCTTCCAGTGCCATGTCGGCTCGATGCGCTCGCCCAGCACCGGCTTTGTCAAGCTGGCCAGCCGCGATCCGCGCGCGAAGCCGCGCCTGCTGTTCAACTACATGGCGCATGACGTCGACTGGCGCGAGTTCCGTGCCGCGGTGCGCCTGACGCGCGAGATCATCGGCCAGCAGGCGATGGACCAGTTCCGCGGCCGCGAGATCAAGCCCGGCATGATGATCCAGAGCGATGCCGAGATCGACGCCTTCGTGCGCGAGCACGCCGAGACCGCGCTGCACCCGTCCTGCACCTGCAAGATGGGCGACGCCTCCGACCCGATGGCCGTGGTGGACAACCAGGGCCGGGTGCATGGGCTGTCGGGCCTGCGCGTGGTCGATGCCTCGATCATGCCGAAGATCATCACCGGCAACCTGAACGCGCCCACGATCATGATGGCCGAGAAACTGGCCGATGTGATCCGCGGCCGGGCACCACTGCAACGCTCGACGGCGCCTTACTACAAGGCCAAACCCGCGCGCAGCGCCACGCTCGCGGACGCGCCAGGGCAACAGCCGTCGGCCGCGCGAATGCCGATGCCGATGCCTGCCTGACACGGCGGCGCGGCGCCCGGGTTTCCCTACCAGATCCCTGACTGCGGCACACCTGCTGCCGGGACCAACGTCCCGGCGGGCAGCGTGCGCCCGGTTGACGCGTCGCGTCCTCACCCCACATAGCCGGCTCCCATAACAAACCCAGACCGGCTGCAAGGAGGAGACTTCCATGCTGCGCAAATGCTTTGCTCCAAGACGGGCCCTGCAAGGCGCCCTGCCCCTGATGCTGTGCCAGGCGCTGGCCGCGCAGGCGCAGGCGACCGACGATGCTGCAACCACGCTGGCCGTCGCGCCGGTGCCGCAGGTCACTGCTACCGTACCGCCGGCCGAGGCTGCCGCACCGTCGCCGCTGACGGCCAACATGACCCTGACCTCTCAGTACGTCTCGCGCGGCTTCCGCCAGACCTGGGGAAAGCCTGCTGTGCAGGGCGGCATCGACTACGCCCATCCGAGCGGCTTCTCCGCCGGCACCTGGATGTCGAGCATCAGCGACAAGTTCATCGAGGGCGGCACGGTCGAATGGGACCTGTATGCGGGCTACACCGGCACGGTGGGCGATTTCGTCTATGCCGGCCAGATCTATTACTACCTGTACCCGGGCGCGAAGCTGCAGTACGCACAGACCAAATACAACTACGGCGAGGCGGTCGCGTCGCTGACCTACAAGTGGTTCAACGTCAAGTACTGGCTGACCTACACCCGCGACTACTTCGGGTATAACAGCGCCTCGCTGCTGAGCGGCAACGACCTGCACAGCCGCGGCTCGGGCTACCTGGACATCAACGGCACCTTCGACCTCGGCCACGGCGTCTCGCTGCTGCTGCACTACGGCCAGGAGCGCGTGCGCAACTTTGCCGCCTACAGCTTCCGCGACGTGCGCGTGGCGGTATCCAAGGCCTTCGAGGGTGGCTGGACGCTGACCGGCGCCTATACGCGCGGCTGGGGGCGTACCGACGTCTATGACAACTACACCACCGGGGCGCTGGATTCGTCCGGCAACCCTTCCGTTTCCAACCCGCTGAAAAGCACGTTCCTGGTCTCGCTGACCAAGACGTTCTGACGGCAATCCTCAACCGCTGTTTTACCGCTTCATACCACCATGGCCTCCCTGGGTCTTACCGACGCGACCGGACTTGTCGGCGTTGCCGCCTACGTTGCCGCGCATTTTGCCGTGCAGGTCCTGCACAAATCCCCGACCGGCAGGTTGGCCGTCGTCCTCAACGTGATCGGGCCGAGCTGCATCCTGGTTTCGCTGACCGGCGCCTTCAACCTGGCGTCGTTTCTCACCCAGTGCTTCTGGCTGGGGCTGACACTGGTGGGGTGGTGGCGCAACCGGCGGGCGGGACGGCCGGTGGTGGAAACGCTGGGCGGCCCGCGGCCGGGACAGCCTGTGCAGCAGTAACCGGGAGGCGGCCGGCGCTGTTTGCAACGCAATCAATCTTCCGTTGCCTTGGCGCAGGGCCGCTCCTATACTCACTCTAAACACCAATAGTAACTTAATTCACTATTAGTGAATTTACAGCCAAACCGGAAGCCGCAAGACCTGTAATTGGCCGCGTGGCAACCCGGGATGACAACAGGAGACAAGGATGAGAAACGCCCCCAGAATCCCCGACAGACATTCCCGACCGTCGTAACCGACCGGCAGGCAGTACCCCTCAAGTACCTACCCAGACCGCAGACGGCAGACCGTGACGGAGCCCCGCTCCAGACAAACGGCACCCCGGGAAGCAAGGAGACAAATCGTGTATTCACAGAAAGACGCGCTGTCGCTCGGCGCGCAGGCGCCGCTCGCCCCTGCCCAGCAACAGACGCAATCAACCCAACCCCATGAACTGCAGCGCACGCTGACCTGGAAGGATGCCTTCTGGGTTACCAGCGGCGTGCCCGCGGGCGTGCTCTTCACCATCGGCGGCGTATCCGCCACCATTGGCAACCCTGCGTGGGTGATCTGGATCATCGCCATCCTGGTCGGCTTTGCGCAGTGCTTCGTCTACGCCGAGATCTCGGGGCTGTATCCGCACAAGTCCGGCGGCGCCTCGGTGTATGGCGCGCTCGGCTGGGTGCGCTACAGCAAGTTCGTCGCGCCGGTATCGGTGTGGTGCAACTGGGTGGCCTGGTCGCCGATGCTGGCGCTGGGCACCAGTCTTGCCGCCGGCTATATGCTGAGCGCGCTGTTCCCGCCCGATTCGGTCATCAATACTTGGCAACTGACGCTGCTGGACCTGGGCTTCGTCAGCAAAGGCCTGACGCTGCGGGTGAACTCCACCTTTATCCTGGCCACGGCCTTCCTGCTGATCACCTTCAAGCTGCAGCACAGCGGCGCGTCGGCCGCGGCCACCACGCAGCGCATCCTGGGCATCGCCTCGCTGACGCCGCTGGTGGTGATCGCGCTGGTGCCGATGTTCACCGGCGACATGCCGTCCACCAGCTTCCTGCCGCTGCTGCCGCTGACGCACGATGCCTCGGGCGCCGCGGTGCTGGGTGGCTGGAACGCCGCCGGCATCAGCACCGCGATGGGCGCGATGTTCCTGGCGTGCTGGTCGACCTTCGGCTTCGAGACCGCGGTCTGCTACACCCGCGAGTTCAAGGACCCGCAGAAGGACACCTTCAAGGCGATCTTCTGGTCCGGCGTGCTGTGCCTGTTCATGTTCATCGCGGTGCCGATCGCCTTCCAGGGCTCGCTCGGGCTAACGGGAATGCTGGAACCGTCCATCGTCGACGGCTCCGGCGTGGGCGCGGCCATGGCGCGCTTCGTCGGCGGCGGTGCGGTGGTGTTCAACGTGATCGTGGTGATGCTGGTGCTCGCGATCCTGCTGATCGTGATGACCTCGATGATGGGCTCGTCGCGCACGCTGTACCAGGCCTCGCTCGACGGCTGGCTGCCGCGCTACCTCTCGCACGTCAACGAGCACGGCGCCCCGACGCGCGCGATGTGGACGGACCTGGTGTTCAACCTGTTCCTGCTGCTGATGTCGAACTACATGGCGGTGCTGTCGATCTCCAACGTCTGCTATATGATCTTCGTGTTCCTGAACCTGCAGTCGGGCTGGATCCACCGCATGGACCGCCCGGACTGGGCGCGCCCGTACAAGTGCAAGAACTGGCTGCTGGCACTGGGCGCGTTCTTCGGGTTCTTCGACCTGGCCTTCGTCGGCGCCGGGGCCAACTTCCAGGGCGAGAACACGCTGCGCAACGGCCTGATCGCCGCGCTGCTGATCGTGCCGGTGTTCGTGTACCGCCACTACATCCAGGACAAGGGCCGGTTCCCCAAGTCGATGCGACGCGACATGGAACTGCCCAATGCCCGCGCCGGCGTGCTGCCCTACGTGGCGCTGATCGTCGGCGGCCTGGTGGTGTGGATCGCTGCCAAGCTGACGGTGATCACCTGACGGCCTTCGGCAGGCCGGCGCCCTGGCCGGCCTGCCTCCCTTCCCGATTTCCCTGAATTTCCGAGGTACCGCCATGACTGACACGCTCCGCGTACGCGTCGGCCGCGTCGAGCCGCTGGCCGCCGGCATCAAGCGCTTCACCCTGCAACCCTGCGACGGCGGTGCGATGCCCGCCTTCGACAGCGGCAGCCACGTGGTTGTCCATATGGACGGCGGCCGGCTGCGCAACGCCTACTCGCTGACCAGCGCGCTGGACAACCCGGCGCACTACCAGATCGCCGTGCGGCTGGAAGAGGCCTCGCGCGGCGGCTCGCGCTACATGCACGAGCGGGTGCGCGAGGGCGACGAGCTGCACATCGGCGCACCGGCCAACCTGTTCGGCCTGGACCACGGCACCGGCCGCCACCTGCTGATCGCCGGCGGCATCGGCATCACGCCGTTCATGACGCATATCCAGGCGCTGGCGGCGCGCAACGCCGAGTTCCAGCTGCACTACTGCTTCCGCAACCGGCAGTCCGCGGCCTTCCTGGACGTATTGCCGGGCACGCTGCAGCCCGGCCAGCTCCATCTCTATGAGAGCGATACCGGCACCATGCTCGACATCGCCGCGCTGATCGCCGCGCAGCCGGCCGATACGCATGTCTATGTGTGCGGGCCGTCGGTACTGAACGATGCGGTGGTCAACGCGGCGCGCGCGGCTGGCTGGGACGCGGGCCGCATCCACTTCGAGCAGTTCCGCAACGAGGTGGACGCCACCGGCGGCGCGTTCGAGGCCGTGCTGCAGAAGAGCGGGCGGACGCTGCAGGTCGGGGCGGACGAGTCGCTGTTGCGCGCCATCGAGAAGGCCGGCGTCAAGGTGGACTGCATGTGCCGCGAGGGCATCTGCGGGTCGTGCGAGACCGCCATCCTGGACGGTGAGGCCGACCATCGCGACCAGTACCTGTCGGATGCGGAGAAGACGGCGCAGAAGACCATGATGCTGTGCGTGTCGCGTTGCAAGGGGCAGAGGCTGGTGCTGGATCTTTAAGCAGGCCCGGCACTATCAGCAACCTTTCGGTTGCATTTCCCCACCCGGTCTCCTAATATGCAACCACAGCGTTGCATATCGAACCCTGACAGGAGACCGGACATGCCGACCGAAACCGACCGCATCGAACGCAGCATCCTGATAGAAGCCCCCGTGGCGCGCGTCTGGCACGCGCTGACCGATGCCGACACCTTCGGCAGCTGGTTTGGCGTCAAGTTTGACGGCGTCACTTTCGCCCCCGGCCAGCGCGCTGTCGGCAGCATCACCTACCCCGGCTACGAATACCTGAAGTTCGACGTGCAGGTCGAACGCATGGAGCCGGAAAAGCTGCTGTCCTGGCGCTGGCACCCGGCCCCGCTGGAACGCGGGCGCGACTATTCCGACGAACCGGCCACGCTGGTGGAATTCACGCTCCGGGAGGTGGACGGCGGCACCATGCTGACCGTGGTGGAGTCCGGCTTCGACCAGATCCCGCCCGAACGCCGCATGGACGCCTTTCGCATCAACAGCAGCGGCTGGGATGAACAAGTGAACAATGTCCGCAAGCATCTCACCGGCGCTGCCTGAAGCCCTGGACGTGCGGCAGTCTGCAGTGGTCTTTGCCGCGCTGGGCGATGAAACCCGCCTGCGGCTGGTGGCGGCGCTGTGCGCCGGCGGCACGATGTCGATCGCGCAGCTGACCGCGGGCAGCGCCATGACGCGGCAGGCGGTCACCAAGCACCTGGAGGTGCTGTCGCAGGCGGGCCTGGTGCGCGACAGCAAGGCCGGGCGCGAACGCCTGTGGCAGTTCGAGCCGGAGCAACTCGACGCCGCGCGGCGTTCGCTGGAGACGATCGGGCGGCAGTGGGACCATGCGCTGATGAAGCTGAAGCTGGCGGTGGAGCAAGAGCACTAACGCCCCCCTGCCCGCGCCCCGCCTTGCGCGCGGGCAATGGACACTGGATCACCCGCCGCTATACTGAGAGCCCGCCCACACAGCAACTCGCAGGCAGGCGCAGTCAGGCCCGCGCCGTCCTGCCGGAGGAAGCGCGCAATTGGCTGATCAAGACCTGGCAAGGCTGAAAATCGACCGCAGCGCCACCGCCGCGCCCGGCGCCCGCATCCGTCCCCGGCGCAGATGGGTGCGCTATGCAGTGATCGCGCTGGTCCTGCTCGCCGTCATCGGCATCGCCATCCGGCTCGCCGGCCCCCAGGCTGTGCAGACCACCACCGTCACCTCCGCCTATCCCACGCAGAACTTCACGCTGCTCAACGCCACCGGCTACGTCGTGCCGCAACGCAAGGCGGCGGTCGCGTCCAAGGCGCAGGGCCGGCTGGAATGGCTGGGCGTGCTGGAAGGCTCGCGCGTCAAGAAGGACGAAATCATCGCCCGGCTGGAGAGCAAGGACGTGGAAGCCTCGTTCGCGCAGGCCCAGGCCCAGGTGAAGGTGGCGCAGGCCAACCTGGAGTTGCAGCAGGCCGAATTGCGCGACGCTGAAGTCAACCTGCGCCGCTCCGAGATCCTGATCGTGCCCAACGCGATCTCGCGCAACCAGTACGACGCCGACGTGGCGCGGTACCACAAGGCGCGCGCGTCGATCAACAGCTCGCGAGCTTCGATCGACTCGGCGCAGGCCAATGCGCGCGCCGCCGAAGTGGCGGTGCAACAGACCGTGGTCCGCGCTCCGTTTGACGGCGTGGTGCTGGTCAAGCATGCCAACGTGGGCGACAACATCACGCCGTTCTCGGCCGCCGCCGACACCAAGGGTGCGATCGTGACCATCGCCGACATGGAAACGCTGGAGGTGGAAGCCGACGTCGCCGAATCCAATATCGGCAAGATCCGCGTCGACCAGCCGTGCGAGTTGTTGCTGGATGCACTGCCCGGGCTGCGGCTGGCCGGGCAGGTGTCGCGCATCGTGCCGACGGTGGACCGTTCCAAGGCCACGGTGCTGGTCAAGGTGCGCTTTGTCGACCGCGATGCGCGCGTGCTGCCGGACATGAGCGCCAAGATCGCATTCCTGTCGCGCGCGGCCACGGCGCAGGACCGCCAGCCGATGGTGGCAGTGCAGGCTGCCGCCGTGGTCACGCGCGACGGCCGGCAGGTAGCCTATGTGGTGAAGGACGGCAAGGCCCACGAAGTGCAGGTGAAGACCGGCGACAAGCTGGGCGAGCTGGTTGCGGTGCATGGCGTCAAGCCCGGCGACGTGCTGGTGCTTTCGCCCGGCGACAAGATCGGCGACGGCGACCGCGTGGCGCCGGCCAAGCCATGAGGATGGCGGCATGAACGCCCCCTCGCCTCCCCCTGGCGCCACGCCGCTGGTGCAGATCAGCCACGTCGCCAAGTCCTACCGCCGCGGCGTGCAGACCGTGCCGGTGCTGACCGATATTTCGCTCGAGATCGGCGAAGGCGATTTTGTCGCGCTGATGGGGCCGTCCGGCTCGGGCAAGAGCACGCTGCTGAACCTGATCGCCGGCATCGACCGGCCCGACAGCGGCACGCTGCGCGTGGCTGGGCTCGACATCACCCAGCTGCCGGAAGCCACGCTGGCCGAATGGCGCGCCGCCAACGTTGGCTTTATCTTCCAGTTCTATAACCTGATGCCGGTGCTGACCGCGTTCGAGAACGTGGAACTGCCGCTGATGCTGACCGGCCTGCCGCGCGCGGAACGGCGCGCGCGCGTGGAACTGGTGCTAAGCATGGTGAACCTGTCCGATCGCATGAGTCACTACCCGTCGGAGCTGTCCGGCGGCCAGCAGCAGCGCGTGGCGATCGCGCGCGCGCTGATCACCGACCCGACGCTGATCGTTGCCGACGAACCCACCGGCGACCTGGACCGCACCTCCGCCGCGGAGATCCTGGCGATGATGCAGCGGCTCAATGCGGAAGTCGGCAAGACCATCATCATGGTCACGCACGATGCGCATGCGGCCGCCGCGGCCGGCTCGCTGGTGCACCTGGAGAAAGGGGAGCTGATCCGTGGCGAGGTCGCCTGACTGCTCATGTACGCGCTCAAGCTGATCGCCCGCAACGCGCTGCGCCACAAGCTGCGCACCGCGCTGACGGTGTTCGGGCTGGTGATCGCGGTGCTGGCGTTCGGGCTGCTGCAGACCGTGATCGACGCCTGGTATGCGGGCGCCTCGGCCGCGTCCAGCGCACGGCTGGTGACGCGCAACGCGATCTCGCTGGTGTTCCCGCTGCCGCTCAGCTATGAGAACCGCATCAAGGGCGTCGAAGGCGTGACCATGGTGGCGCGCTCCAACTGGTTCGGCGGCGTCTACCGCGATCCCAAGAATTTCTTCGCGCAGTTCGCGGTTTCGGACAACTACCTCGACCTCTATCCCGAGTTCATCGTGCCCGAGCAGCAGCGCGCAGACTACCGGCGCGACCGCAAGGGCGCGCTGGTCGGGCGCCAGCTGGCGGACCAGTTTGGCTTCAAGATCGGCGACGTGATCCCGATCAAGGGCACCATCTACCCCGGCACCTGGGAGTTCGTGGTGCGCGGCATCATGGACGGGCGCGACGAGAGCATCATCACGCGGCAGATGGTGTTCCACTGGGAGTACCTGAACGAGACCGTGCGCAAGCGCACCTCGCGCCAGGCCGACCAGGTCGGCGTCTTCGTGCTGGGTGTCGACAACCCTGACAACACCGCGGCGATCTCGCGCAATGTCGACGCCGTGTTCCGCAACTCGCTGGCCGAGACCCTGACCGAAACCGAGCAGGCCTTCCAGCTGGGCTTTGTCGCCATGTCCAACCAGATCATCGCTGCGATCCGCGTGGTCTCCTACGTGGTGATCCTGATCATCATGGCGGTGATGGCCAACGCCATGGCGATGAGCGCGCGCGAGCGCACCGTTGAGTACGCCACGCTCAAGGCGCTGGGCTTCGGGCCCGGCTTCCTGGCGATACTGGTGTTTGGCGAATCGCTGGCGATCTGCGTGGTCGGCGGCGCCCTCGGCATGCTGGCGACGCCACCGATGGCAACGGCCTTCAAGCAGGCGGTGGGCGGCGTGTTCCCGGTGTTCACGGTGTCGCCGCAAACCATGCAGCTGCAGGCGGCATGCGCGCTGGCGGTGGGAGTCTTTGCCGGCATCGTGCCCGCGGTCCAGGCCGCGCGCGTGCGCATCGTCGAAGGCCTGCGGGCCATCGGCTAGCGGAGGCGGCCGTGGCGATCCCCCTGACCTATATCGCGCGCAACCTGTGGGCCCGGCGCCTGACCACGGCGCTGACCGCGGGCGGGCTGGCGCTGGTGGTCTTTGTTTTCGCCACCATGCTGATGCTGGACGCGGGCCTGAAGAAGACGCTGGTCACCACCGGCGAGCAGAACAACGTGGTGGTGATCCGCAAGGGCGCCGAGACCGAGATCCAGAGCTCGGTCAATCGCGACCAGGCCAGCATCATGGAGATGCATCCTGCGGTGGCCATGAGCGGCACCGGCCAGCCGCTGGCCTCGCGCGAGGCGGTGGTGCTGATCTCGCTGACCAAGGCCAGTACCGGGCAACCCTCCAACGTGGTGATCCGCGGCATCTCGCCGCTGGGCATGGACCTGCGCCCGCAGGTGAAGCTGGTGGCGGGGCGCATGTTCCGGCCGGGCTCGGCCGAGATCATCGTCGGCAGCAGCATTGCCGGCGGCTTTGCCGGCGTGCAGATCGGCGAACACCTGCGCTTTGCCCAGCGCGACTGGACCGTGGTCGGCCACTTCGACGCCGGCGGCAGCGGCTTCGATTCCGAGATCTGGGGCGACGTGGACCAGCTGATGCAGTCGTTCCGGCGCAACGCGTATTCGTCGATGGTGGTGCGGCTGGCCGACACCGCGAAGTTCGAGCGCTTTCGCGCCGAAATCGACGTCGACCCGCGCCTGGCGGACGAGGCCAAGCGCGAGCAGACCTTCTACAGTGACCAGTCCAAGGCGTTGTCCAGCTTTATCAATATCCTGGGCTTCACGCTGTCCACCATCTTCTCGATCGCCGCGATGATCGGCGCGATGATCACCATGTACGCGTCGGTGGCCAACCGCGTGGCGGAGATCGGCACGCTGCGCGCGCTCGGCTTCAAGCGCGCCAATGTGCTGGTGGCCTTCCTGATCGAGGCCGCGCTGCTGGGGCTGGTGGGCGGCGTGGCGGGGCTCGCGTGCGCGGCGCTGATGCAGTTCGCGTCGTTCTCGACCACCAACTTCCAGACCTTCGCCGACCTGTCTTTCCGCTTCATCCTGACGCCGGTGATTGCGCTGCAGACGCTGGCGTTCTCGATGACGATGGGGCTGGTGGGCGGCTTCCTGCCGGCGGTGCGGGCGGCGAGGATGAATATCGTGGATGCGTTGCGGGCGCGGTAGTGAGTAGCCGATAAGCGGTCGCCTCCCGCCGGTGTGCTCCCCTCTCCCGCTTGCGGGAAAGGGGGCGGGGGAGAGGGCAGGCGCTGCAAGGAAAGTTATGCTCGGCAAAGCCGAAGGCTTCGCTTGACGTGGTTCCGTGCTAGCCCACCCCTCTCCCCCTGAGGGGCTTGCCTTTACCCACAACTTCCGGCGGCTTACTCGTTTTTCTGGAAGATCCGATACATTTCGGTGATTTCGTGCAAAACGAGGAAGCCGCGCCAGAGGACAGTAGCACCGGGGGGATCGTCGTTTTTGCAACCCAGGTAGCCACCGAGCTTGGCGACCCAAAGGACCGCGTCGCTGAGTTTGGGTGCCTGCTCTGGTGGCTTGGTTGTGCCGTGCGTGCGGCAGTACAAGGCCTGCCATTCGAGCGATTGCAGTAGCACCGAGCAAGGGATATCGGCTTCGAGCCGGCCCAGCATAGTTGCGTACAAGATGCGCCAGCCGATTACGGCGAACAGCGCCGTGGCCCGCAGGAACCGCTCCAGCGTCCCGAACTGCCGGGCTTCGATCTGGCAGCCACTTTTCAGGACACGATGCCAGGATTCAATGGTCCAGCGACGGGCGTACCAGCTCAGCCGTTCGAGCACATCTTCCAGCGTTTGGGTGGGCATTGAACTGAGCAACATCCATTCGAGCGGCTCAACGCCTTCGGGCGGGTCGAGTTCCAGCGCGTGAATGGCAAATACTTCGAGACTCGGTAGGGCCTCTGCACCGCGGCTGCGCGGCGGTCGCAGTTGGACGGGCACACAGCGCAAAGCCAGTCGGGCGCTACGCGCCTGCCTGGCGCCGCTCCTGGGCACGTGCAGTACGGTCTCCCCAAGTACAGGAGCCGCAGCAACCGTCTCCCACAGATACTTCTCTGGGTGGTCCACGCCCCGATTCCAGGCGGCCCGCACCAACCAGTCCACCCCCGCTGGGCGCGGCGCCAGGAACACGTCATACACATCGCCCTCGCGATCGCTGACGGCAACAAGGTGCGTGTCCGGACACTGCATCTTGAGCGGCTCAAGGCATTCCAGCCCCTCCAGCCACTTCACGCTTTCCTTGTCACGAATGGACAGCGCCCGGCGCTGCCTGGCCTTGCCCGATGCTTGCGGCGCACGCACCCACGTCTTCATGCTCAACACGCCCAGTGGCAGGCCCTCAGGCGTCACCGCCAGCACGCTGTGCAACATGAATCCGTGCAAATTGCCGCCCGTGCCGTGACCAAGTCCCTCAGTCGCGGGCAAATTTGCCAGATTGAATTCCGTGGTGTCCTGCACCGCCAATACGACAGGTACCTGCTGCATGCGACCCACGGTTTGAACGACGTGGCTCGCCAGTATTCCGTCCGGGTCGACCGCCTCATTATCAAAGAAGCGATATGCCGCCTTGAGTTGGGCACCACTCAAGGCCTGCGGGAACGAAACATGGGCTTTTTGCGCCAGTCCGCGCGCCAATGCCACAAGGCGCTGCGTGCGACGTGCATCGCCCAACTGAGCGCCACCGAATTCGTCGCTGGCCCAGTCTTCCAGATCTTCCGTATCAGGCAAAATTGCCACCACTGATTGTCAACTTCACCCGAAGTTAACACCGTCCAATCCGGTTTACAACCTTTCCTATCGAGATGTGGGTAAAGGCAAGCCCTGAGGGGAGAGGGAGAAGGCCCAGACAAGCTCGGGCGGCGTTGGAGCACCCAAAACCGTTGGCTTGGCCTTGCGGGGTGGGTCTAGGGGCCGCCAATCCTTTCCTTGCCTTCTTCCCCCCGCCCGACTACAACCCCTAGTGATGCATGCTACTCGCCAGGCATCGCTGGCGGCCAGTGCGCACCCGGCACGGCCAGCGGCGCTTCACCGCAGGACTATCAGCCAGGACGCCCCCGATGAATCTCGACCTGCTGGCCTCATTGCTGACCGCCGTCGTGGTGCTGCTGATCGGTACGCTGGTCAACCGGAGCGTCGGCGTACTGTCGCGCTACAACATCCCCGACCCCGTCACCGGCGGACTGCTGTTCGCGATCGTGGCGTCGCTGGCGCTGGCGACAACAGGTTTCCGCGTGGTCATCGACCCCGGCATGAAGCCGGTGCTGCTGCTGATGTTCTTCGGCGGCGTCGGGCTGGGCGCCGACCTGCGCATGCTCAAGCGCGGCGGCAAGGCGCTGGTCATCTTCCTGATCATCCTGCTGCCTTATATCCTGGTGCAGAACGTGGTGGGCGTGGCCATGGCGAAGACGCTGGACCTGCACCCGATCTTCGGGCTGGTGAGCGGCTCCATCACGCTGGTCGGCGGCCACGGCACCGGCGCCGCATATGCCGAGCGCTTTGCCGAGGTCAACAACCTGCAGGCGGTGATGGACCTGTCGATGACCGTGGCCACCATCGGCCTGATCGTCGGCGGCATCATCGGCGGCCCGGTGGCGCAGTACCTGATCTCGCGCTACAAGCTGCGCTCGACCGCGCGCGAGGCCGGCGACACCGAGGAAGAAGCCGCCGCCATCTCGCCCATCACCACCGTCGGCGCGCTGGCGGCGCTGGCCGGCATGCTGGCCGCGGTGATCGGCGGGCGCTGGATCGCCGCGCAGATGCCCGCCGGCCCCATCACCATCCCGGGCTTCCTGTGGTGCATGATGCTCGGCATCGCCATCCGCAACCTGCTGCCCTTTATCGGGCTGCGCTTTGACGACCGCGCCACCGACCTGATCACCAATGTCTGCCTGTCGCTGTTCCTGGTGATGACCATGATGGCGCTGGACCTGGCCGAGGTGGCACTGTCCGCCGGGCCCTTCCTGCTGATCATCGCCATGCAGGTGGTGTTCATCATCCTCTACGTGGTGCTGGTGTGCTTCCGCTTCATGGGGCGCGACTACGAGGCGGCGGTGACCTCGGCCGCCTTTATCGGCTTCAACATGGGCTCGACCGCCACCGCCATGGCCAATATGCGCGCCATCACCTCCCGCTACGGGCCGGCGCCCACCAGCTACCTGATCACGCCGCTGGCCGGCGCGTTCTTCGTCGACCTGATGAATGCGTTCGTGCTGACCATGATGCTGGCGTTGCCGCTGATCGGAGGCTGACATGCGCCGCGCCTTCTTTGCCATCCTGTTCGCGCTGCTGGCTACGGCCTGGCTGGCAGGCTGCGGCGGCGGGCCGCCCGCCGAAGGCATCCGTACCGGCCTGAACGAGCGCCTGGCACAGGCGTTGCCGCCGGGCACGGTGGAGTTGGTCGGCATCGACCGGCGCGGTTCGCAGTCCGACACCAAGGCGCCGGCCGGCGAGACGCGCCGGGTGGTGTATTTCGATGCGGAGCTGAAGCTGCTGCGCGACTACGACTTCGGCGCCTGGGATTCGCCCGGCGTGGCGGGGCTGGTGTCCGCGCTCGGCTCAGGCCCGCGCGGCATCACCGGCATCACCAGCGGCGGCAACAAGGCGGGCGACATCATCCGCGCGCACGGCACCGCGCTGTACAAGCGCGAAGGGGAACGCTGGGTCAGCGTGCTGCCGGCCGGCTACCGCCCGGCCGAAGCCCCCGCCGTCGCCACCAATGCGCCGAGCGGCCCCGCAGCCATCCTCGACGCAATGCGCAAGGTGATCGAGTCCGTGCAGAAAGACGCCTCGCCGGCACAGCGCGCGATCATCGAGCAGGAGCTGACCACCGCGCACGCCAATATCCGCGCCCGGCTGGCGCGCGCCAACGAAGGCTATGCCATCGCCGCCGGCGCCGAACACGGCCAGTACCTGCGCTTTGCGCAGGCGCTGGTGGACGGTGTCAAGGTGCGCGCGATCCCGCTGGTGACGCGCGGCGGCGAGGAAAACCTGCGGCTGCTGCGTGCCGGCAAGGTCTCGGTGGCGCTGGCGCAGGCCGATGCCGCGCTGGAGGCCTACGAGGGCAAGGGCGTGTTCGCCGGCGACGGCCCGCATGCGTCGCTGCGCGCCGTGGGCAGCCTGTACCCGGAACCGGTCCATGTGCTGGTCCGGGGCGCCGATCCGGCCAGGTCGGTCTCCGACCTGCGCGGCAAGCGCATCGCCGTGGGCGAGCGCGGCTCCGCATCGCGCGTCACCGTGCTGCGCGTGCTGGCCGCGCATGGCCTGACAGACAAGGACTTCAAGGCCGAGGAGGTCGGGCTGGGCCCGGCGCTGGTGGCGCTGCGCCAGAACCAGGTCGACGCCGTGATGCAGGTGATCGGCGTGCCGTCCGACAGTATCCGCGAGGCCATCGGCGAAATGCCGCTGCGGCTGCTGCCGCTGGATGAGCGCGCGATCGCCGCGATGGTGGCGCAGAAGGCGGGGTATTTCCGCGCCACCATCGCGCCAGGCACCTATCCCGGCCTGCACGAGCCGGTGCGCAGCCTGGCCACGGCCGCCATCCTGGTAACCGGGCCGGACCTGTCGGATACCGAGGTGGCCGAACTCACCCGGCTGGTCTATGCGCACGGCCGCGACTTTGTCGCGCGCGGCAGCGCCCAGGGCGGGCAGATCAGCGTGGCCACCTCCCGCGAGGGGCTGGTGATCCCGCAGCACCTGGCGGCGGCAAAGGTGCTGGATGGGATGGCCCGCGGCGGTGCGGCTGCGCCGGCCACGCCGCCTGCTCCACCGCCGGCCTCGGGTGCGCGGGCGCGGTGACCCGCGGCACGCTCACGCCGCCGCGGCCAGTTCCTGCGCCAACCGGCAGCGCCGGTCCAGGAAATCGCTCGCATGCCCGTTGCTGCCGGCTGTCTTGTCGACCGGCTGGTCGACCACGACAAACCCCGTCCGGCCCTGCCGGTCACGCACATAGGTGACAAAGATGCCGCGGTCGGGCGGCGGCGCCGCGGCGCCGTCATTGGCCCCGTTGCGCACCAGCAGGAACGGATCGACCGTCAGCACAGGCGTGCTGGCCGGTACAAACTTCGCGCGTACCGGCTTGCCGTCGTGGCGCAGCGCGGTCCAGCCCGTGCCGATCGCGCCGCTGCCGCCATTGACGAGCGCCCGCGCAGCCGCGCTGATGCAATCGAGGTGGATGTGCAACTGGTCCTGGCTGCGCGAACTGCGGGAATTGATCGCCAGGCCCAGCATGTCGTCAGGCACCGCCTTGCCGAGCGCCTGGCCGACGATGCCGCGCGCCTCCCAGCCGAAGGCCCACGGGTTGGCGCCCGCGCCGTCCCACGCCTTGCCGTCTTCCACGCCGGTCACCGGGTGTGCCGGGATCACCAGGTAGTGCGACACGCCAATGGCGTCCTTGTACAGCACCAGCCCGCGCGACCGGTCCACCTGGGCGCAGTCCGGATGCGATGCCGGGGCGCTGGCCAGGCAACGCTGCTGCACGTTGCGCCACAAGCCGTCGCGCCCGCCCGACAGCGTGCCGATCACGCCCTCGGCGGTACAGCCCGGCAAGGCCAGGGCCGCCGCGAGCCACCACCACAACTGCATGCCGCGCAGCCTCAGCGCCGGCATGTCACTCCGTAGAAGGTGCCCGCGCGCGGGTTGGATACCACATAGGCGTTGCGCTGCGCCCAGAACTGCGCGGTGCGGAAGGCCTCGGCCTCACGCTCGCTCCATGCCGTCGCCAGCAACGGCGCGGCTTCAGCGTCGGTGGTCGGGTAGACGCGCGCCTGGTAGCGGGCGGTTTGCAGCTCGCCGGTGCGGATGGTGCGGATCGTGACGTGGAGCGGCATAGGCATCGTCTCGTCGTGGAGATTCTGAAATCTTATCCACAGTCGTGTGTTGGTTTGATGACCGACTGTACAGGTTCGCGGCCTCGGCCGCCCTCCCATCATCCCACCATTCCCTCGGGACGAGGCTGCCGGGCAACAATGAATTGACGGACAATCTGCAGCAATCTTGAACGCCGGGAGACAGCGATGCGGGCGCCAACCTATCGAAAGGTACTGATTCTCGTGTTTTCGCACCTGGCCGCACTGGCGGCCGGCTTCGCGGCCGGCATCTACGTGCTGCCGATCCTGACGGCACAGGCCGGCGCCAGCCCGGAACAAGTGCAGAAAGTGTCACAGCAGGCCCGCTATTCTGGCACCTTCCGCAAGGACCTGGCCGGCAGCGACGCCTTCCATTGGGCCAGCGGGCGCCTCCATGTCTCGCCGCAGGCCATCGCCTTCGAAGGCGAGGTGGCACCCGGGCCGGACTACCGCATCTACCTTGCGCCGGAATTCGTCGACACCGAGGCTGCTTTCCTCAGCCTGAAAGAGCGAGCGCTGCAGGTGGCAGAACTGAAGACCTTCGGCAACTTTACCGCGACGCTGCCCGCCGGCGTGGATCCGTCGCAATACAAGGCGGTAGTGATCTGGTGCGAGCGCTTCGGGCAGTTCATCAGCGCGGCGGCGTACCGGTAAGCGAAGCGGCAATGACCCCTCGCCAGGGCGGGAAGGAAAGGGAAAAAAGGACCGATCGAGGAACCGGCCCAACGAATCCCGCAATGCAAACCGCAGGCGTCGATATGAACATCACGCGCCCGCCCGTGCGCGTGTCGAGAACGTGCCGGGCGGGCGTCGGGCGGCTACGATCAGAAGCGGTGGCGCAGGCCGATGGTGGCGCCGGTCTGGTTCTCGCCGGCGACCACGGTGCCAACGCCGTTCAGGCCCAGCGCGGAGCCGGACTTGTTCTTGGCGTAGCCCACGTTCAGGTACACGTCGGTGCGCTTGGACAGCGAGTAATCGGCCGACAACACGAACATCCACGGATCCGCATCGCTGTTGCGCGTGTCGGTGTAGTACGCGGCGCCGGTCAGCTGGAACGCGGGCGTGAAGCGATACTGCGCGCCGGCCCAGTAGACGTTGCTGCGGGTGCTGGCGGCGGTGGCGCTGGAAACGCCGTCGTCGAGCAGCCAGCGGTAGCCGGCGAACACCTTGGCGTCGCCGAAGGCATAGGCGGTGCCCACCGCGGCGCGCTTGGCGGCGCGGTCCTGCAGCGCCACGGTGGCGCCCTGGAACTGGTCATAGGCGGCGCCGACCGAGAAGCCGCCGGCGGCATACGACAGCCCGCCGCCGAAACTCTTCGCGACCTTGAATTCGCCCGGCACTTCGCCGTTGTTGTCGCGGCCGAAGCTGTAGAACGCGGTGGCGGTCAGGCCGCCGAACTTGCCGGTGTACTTGATGGCGTTGTCGGCGCGGCCGTTGAAGGCCGAATCAACGCTGTTGAGCGAGTAGCGCGGGCCCACGCCCATCGGGTCGAAGGCGCCGAACAGGTCGTACAGCGCGTTCTGCTGGCGGCCCAGCGTGACGGCGCCGAAGCCGTTCTGCAGGCCGACGTAGGCCTGGCGGCCGAACAGGCGGTTGCCCTGGGCTGAGGTGCCGGTGTCGATGTCGAAGCCGCTCTCCAGCACGAAGATACCCTTCAGACCGCCGCCCAGGTCTTCGGTGCCGCGCAGGCCCCAGCGCGAACCGGACAGGTTGCCCGAGTTCATGCGCACGGCCGTACCCTCGGCGCCATTGCTGCCCGGCATGTTGTTAATCACTTCGACGCCGGCATCCACGATGCCATACAGCGTCACGTTCGACGCGGTCTGGGCCGACGCCACCCCGGATGCCGCCGAAGCGGCCACTGCTGCCGTCATTGCAAGGAGAGCTTTCTTCACTGTAGTTTCTCTGTATTCTGTTTGATTCATGACACTGCGCCGGACCCGTCCCGAGCCAGACCCGGCCAACCTGCTTAATCCGCTTATTCCGCTTATTCCGCTCAACTTGCTTAAAGCGACTAACCCGATCAACCCGGCAACGGCGCATCGTCCGCACGAGTGGCGGCCTGCGCATTGTGCTGGCGCAATATGAAAGCCTTGTGACGCATGCTTGGCAGCAAGATGTGCCGCATAGCTCTCGGATGGGGGTTTTCCCTGTGAGCAACGGGAACGATTTGGTAGGATGCAGGCTTTTCCGACGACGGTAATGCCAGTGCCCCGTGCCGCCATGTGCCTTTGCCTCGACAGCTTCGCGTCATGAGGCTGGCAGAGATCAAGACCCGGCTTGCCCCGCGGCTTGCCTCAATGCAGGCCTTGCTGCCTGCCTCCCTGAAGCAACGGCTGTCCTCTCTGGGCGCGCGCACCGCGCGCCTCGGGCTGACGCAGCCCGGTTCGCTGCGCCCGACCCGGCGCGGCGTGCTGGTGGGCGTGGCCGCCATCCCGGCGGCCCTCTTGCTCTATGTCCTTATCCTGGTCCCGTTCACGCCCGGCATCAGCGACATCCGCAAGGCCAAGTCCGAGCAGCCAGCGCAAGTCCTGTCCGCCGACGGCAAGGAGCTGGCCGTCTTCAAGTGGGCCAACCGCGACTGGGTGCCGCTGGCGCAGATCTCGCCCAATGTGTTGGCCGCGCTGATCTCCACCGAAGACCATCGCTTCTACCAGCACCACGGGCTGGACTGGCGCCGCATCGCCTCGGCCGCGGTGCATACCTTCACCGGCGACCGCCAGGGCGGCTCGACCATCACGCAGCAGCTCGCGCGCAACCTCTATCCCGATGAGATCGGGCGCGCGCCCACGCTGACGCGCAAGCTCAAGGAAGCGATCACCGCGCTGAAGATCGAGGCGCTCTATACCAAGGACGAGATCCTCGAGACCTATCTCAATACGGTGCCGTTCCTGTACAACGCGTTCGGCATCGAGATGGCCGCGCGCACGTACTTCGACAAGCCGGCCCGGTCGCTCGACGTGCTGCAGAGCGCCACCCTGATCGGCATGCTCAAGGGCAACAGCTACTACAACCCGGTGCTCAACCCCGAGCGCGCGCTGGACCGGCGCAATACCGTGCTGGGCCAGATGGTCAAGCGCGGCAAGCTCGATGCGGCCCGCTATGAACAGTTGAAGAAGCGCCCGCTGCGCATCGACTTCGAACGCCAGACCGAGCCGCCCGGCCCCGCGCCGCATTTCGCGCAGCAGCTGCGCAAGTGGCTGATCGGCTGGGCCGACCGCAACGGCTACGACATCTACGCCGACGGGCTGGTGGTGCGCACCACCATCGACGCACGGCTGCAGGCCATGGCCACGCAGGCCGTGGTGCAGCAGGGCAACCGGCTGCAGGCGGTCGCCAACGCGGCGTGGGCGCCGCGCGCGGGCTGGGCCGCCGACAAGGCGCTGGTGCAGGCCTTCGTGCGCGAAACACCGGAATACCGCGCCGCCACCGCCGCCGGGACCCCGCCTGAAGAGGTCATGAAGCACCTGCTCGCCGACGGCGCCTTCATGCGCGCGCTGCACCAGCAGAAGACGCGCATCCAGGCCGGCTTTATCGCCATCGACCCGCGCAACGGCGAGATCCGCGCCTGGGTTGGCAGCCGCGACTACACCCAGGACGCGTTCGACCACGTGCAGCAGGCGCGCCGCCAGCCGGGCTCGACCTTCAAGCCCTTTGTCTACGGCGCGGCCTTCGAAGAAGGCAAGTCGCCCGACGACACCCTGATGGACCAGCCGGTCGAGATCGAGCTGGCCGGCGGCGAAATCTGGCGCCCCACCGACGAGGGCCGTCCCACCGGCCGCGCCATGACGCTGCGCGACGGCCTGGTCTATTCGCGCAACACCATCACCGCGCAGCTGATGCAGCAGGTCGGGCCGGACCGCGTGGCGCGGCTCGCGCGCGAGATGGGCGTGCGCGAGAGCCAGCTCGACGTGGTGCCGTCGCTGGCGCTGGGCACCAGCCCGGTCACGCTCAAGGAGATGGTGGCCGCCTACGGCACCATCGCCAACGCCGGCGACTACATCGCGCCAACCATGGTGACGCGCATCGAAGACCGCAACGGCAACGTGCTGCAGACCTTCCGCCAGGCGCGCGCCGAACACGCGCTGCCCGCGGCCACCACGCAGACCCTGCTCGACGTGATGCGCGACGTGATCGACCGCGGCACCGGCGCCAGCATCCGTTCGCGCTTCGGCATCCGCGCCGACGTCGCCGGCAAGACCGGCACCACGCAGGACAACGCCGACGGCTGGTTCATCCTGATGCATCCGGAGCTGGTGGCAGGGGCCTGGGTCGGCTTCAACGACAGCCGCGTCACGCTGCGCAGCGACTACTGGGGCCAGGGCGCGCACAGCGCGCTGCCGATGGTGGGCGACTTCTACCAGCGCGCGCTGCGCGCCCGCATCGTCGACGGCCGCGCCCGCTTTGCCGAGCACGAGGAAACCAGCCTGCTTGCGTCGCTGGGCACGCAGGTGCGTGGCTGGTTCAGCCAGCTGTTCAGCCGCGACAAGCCGGCCGAAGCGCCGGCCCCGCGCCCGGCGCCGCGCCGGCAGGCGTTGCCGGCGCAGGAGGCTGAGGTTGCGCCGCCGGCGAGCGCGCCGGCGACTGCTTCGGCGCCAGGCGCGGAGATGAGCCCGGAGGAGTCCAGCCTGGCGCTGGACCGGGGGGAATCGGTGATCGCGGTGCCGCCGGGCGTGAGCGCCGGCAGTGCGCCCGCTGCGCCGATATCGCCGGCGGAACAACCGGCTCCTGCCGCGCCCGCCTATCCGGCTGCTCCGGTCAATCCGCCCGCTCCGGCCGCGCCGCCTGCGCCCGCCCCGCAGCCATCGGCACCCTCGTCTGCCGCACCGGTCTACCCCGTCGCGCCGGCAACCATCACCTCCGGGAACGGCAGCTACTGAGCACCGGCCACGGCCAGCCGCGCGGGCCGCTGCACCAGGCCGCTACACCAGCCCGATATCCCGTGCCCGCACGCCGGGAAACACCTGCGCCAGCCGCGCATCATCCAGCCCGTAGAGCCTGCGGAACACGCCGCCCAGCAAGGCGCGATATTCATTGCGCACCGGCCAGTCCCGGTTCTGGTTCAGCGTAGCCTGCTCCACCGCCACCTGCTCGCCCGCAATACGACCGCCGCGCACCGCGCCGCCGGTGACCCAGTACACCGTGCCATGCCCATGGTCCGTGCCGCGCGTGCCGTTCTCGCGGAAGGTGCGGCCGAACTCTGACAGCACCACCACCGTCGTCTTGTTCCACGCTGGGCCCATCTCCGCCCCAAAGGCCGACAGGCCGCGGCCAAGGTTGTCGAGCAGGCCGGCAAGCTGTCCCTGCGCGCCGCCCTGGTTGACGTGGGTATCCCAACCGCCCACGTCGATAAAGCCCAGGTTGAAGCGCTCACGCATCAGCCCCGCCATGCGGCGCGCCTCGACCTCGAAGCCGCGCGCACTGAGCGAGCGGCGGTTGGCGGCCTGCATTTCCTGCTGGCGCGACGCCATCGTGCCGGGATCGCCACCTGACATGGCGGGTTGCGCAGACCGGGCCTGGCGCGCGACCGTCTCGCGCAGCTCGAAGCCTTCATCGATCAGCGACTCGAAGCGCGTGCCTTGGTACATCTGCGCCAGCAGCTTCGACTGGCGCGCATCGAACGGCGTGCGGCCGCTGCCCTTGAGCGAGACATTGGGCACGTCGCGCGGGCCAGACAGCACCACCGGCAGGCCATCGGTGAACGCCACCGGTGCGGCCTGGCCGCCCATCGCCTGTGCCAGCCGGTTGAGGAAGCCGCTGCCGCGCAGGGACGCCACGTCCTTGCGATCCTCGCCCTCGCCCGGCAGTCCTGCCTCGATGCCGTCCTGGGTCTCGAAGTGGCTGCGCGACAGGTCGTGCGTGCCGGCGAACGGCACGAAGGCGAGCTGGCCGCGCTGCCACAGCGGCAGCATGGTCGGGGCCAGCGCCGGGTGCAGCGCCCAGTCGCCAATGCCGCGCGCGGCGCTGTCGGCGGCAAAGGCGGGCGCCAGTGCCACGGCCGCGTTGGGGTCGGCGTCCGCGCCTGTCACCGGTTTCCGGATGGCAATGTTGGGCCGGGATGCATAGTAAAACTCGCTGCCGGCCGGCACCAGCACGCTGGCGGCGTCATAGCCGCCGCGCAGAAATACCAGCAGGAAGCGCGCATCGGCCTGCGCCGGCAGCGCATAGACCCGCGAGGCGATGGCGGGCAGCGCCAGCCCGAGCGTGGCGGCGCCCATCGTCTTCAGCCATTGTCGGCGTTGCATGGTTCGCTCCTTTGTCCCTCAGCGCTGCATCCATTCCGGCGAGCCGAGCAGCACGGTGTTCCATTCGGCCTGCGATTCGGCCTGTGCCAGCGCGGCGCGCGTGGCGGGGCCGAGCGTGGCTTCGATGGTGTCGTAGTACAGCTTGTTGCCGATCATCGGGAAGCGCGCGCCGCGCGGCTTGCCCGCATCGCCGGCGAAGAGACCAGCCGGCCCCGAGCCGATCGCACGCGCGATCTCGAAGCGCCGCACCATCTGCCCCGAGCTGGCCCACGCGCTCTCCGCCGACGGATAGCCGTCAGGCGTGACGTGGCCGTACAGCGGCTCGCCGAGCTGGTTCAGCCAGTTCAGCACCGGGCGCAGGTTGGTAACGGGGCGGCCGTCATAGGCGAGGCGCATCGACGACACCACGTAGACCATCGGGTCCTTGAACTTGCGCGCGGGCGAGGCCAGCAGCCGGTCCAGCTCAGGCGCCAGGAACAGCGTACGCAGCACCTGCGCGATATCGCCGTCGCTGCGCGTGAACGTCTGCGCCATGCGCTCGACCAGTGCCGGCGGCGGGTTGTCGGCGATAAAGTAGGTGGCCAGCTTGGCGCTGATAAAGCGCGCCGTGGCCGGCTCGCGCGCCAGGATCGACACGGCGCGCTCCACCTCGGCGAAGCCGGCGGGCTCGATGCGCTGGCCCAGCAGCGTCTTCACGCCGAAGTCATGCCGGCCCGGATGGAACTCGAACACGCCTTCGCTGCGATACAGCGCCGCGCGCGCCGGGGCCAGCCGCGGCGGTGGCGTGCCGCGCAGGTTGACGCCCACGCCAGTCAGCACGCGCGCCAGCTCCTGCACGTCCTGCTGAGTGTAGCGTGACCCGCTGGGGCCGCCCGATACGCCCAGCGTATGCAGTTCCATCAGCTCGCGCGCGTAGTTCTCGTTGATGCGGTTGGCGCTGCTCTGGGCGTTGTCCAGGTAGAGCAGCATCGCCGGCGCGGTGACGGTGGCCATCAGCAGGTCGCGGAAGCGGCCCAGCGCGTGCGGGCGGATCGCGCGTTCCTCGTAGTCGGGCAGCAGCAGCCGCACCTGGCCCTTGCCCGCGTAGACGTTGAAATGGTTCATCCAGAACCACGTCATCTGCTCGCGCAGCTGCGCCGGCGAATACAGCGCGCGCAGCAGGTGGCGCCGCGCGGTATCGGCCACCAGCTCGCGGCCCTGCGCGTTCAGTGCCTGGCGGGCTTGTTGTTTGCTGTCGTCGGGCAGCGCGTCGATGCGCTCGCGGGCCTCGCGCGCAGCCTTGAGTTGCGCGGCGGCATCGGCCTGCAGGCCGGGCAGTGCGGCAATGGCCGTTGCCAGTTCCGGCGGATCGGCCAGCGGCAGTGCCAGTTGCCGGTCGAGATAACCCTTGCGGCCGAGCTGGCGCAGTTCGGCCAGGCTGGTCTGGTCGGCGCCGTAGGTGACGGTGTTGAGCCAGTGCAGGTCCGCGGTGCTGTCGGTGGCACCGGCCGGCAGCTGCGCGCAGGCGCCCAGGCACGCGGCCAGGGCCAGCGCCGCGGCGGCGCGCCAGGCCGCGTACCTCGCATCCAGCCAGCCGGCCGTGCCGGGTTGTTTCGCATGCTGCACTGCATCCATGCCCGCTCCTTCGCTGTATCGCCTATGACGATGTTACGTGGCAAGCGCGTTTCCGTTGACCCGTAAGTGTGGGGGGAGTGTTACCAATGCTTCCAGCGGGCGATTGCCGGAATTGCCAAGACAGCGGCGGCGCGGCTGGCTAGCCTTGCGCTTTGCCATCCCGATCGCGCCCCTTGGGCGGAAATGCCTGCTGTCATGTCGCGCCCCCTCCCCGCCACCGCCTGGCTCCCGAGCCTCGCCTTCGTCCTGGTCTGGTCCACCGGCTTTATCGTCGGCAAGGCCATCGTGCCGCTGGCCGATACCAGCCTGTTCCTGCTGGCGCGCTTTGCCGTGGCGGGGCTGATGTTCGTCGGGTGGTCGCTGGCCGCGGGCGCGGCGTGGCCGCCGCTGCGCGAGGCGCCGCGCCACCTGCTGGCCGGTGCGCTGATGCAGGGCATCTACCTGTGCGCCGGCTACGGCGCCGTGGCGCAAGGGCTGCCGCCGGCGATCATGGCGCTGCTGGGCGCGCTGCAGCCCCTGCTGACCGCGCTGCTTGCCATCCCCCTGCTCAAGGAGCTACCTTCCAGGCGGACGTGGCAAGGCCTGGCGCTCGGTGCGCTGGGCGTCGCGCTGGTGGTCGCCCCGGCGATGCAGGTCGGTTCTCAGCCGGTCTCGCCGTGGATCGTGCTGCTGGGCGTGCTGGCCATCGTCTCGATCACCATGGGAACCCTCTTGCAGAAATCCGCCATCGCCGCCTGTGACCTGCGCGCCAGTTCGGCGTGGCAGAACCTTGGCGCCATGCTGGTCGCCGGCGTCATGGTGGCGATCCAGGCCGCTGACGCACCACTGCACTGGCACGGCAGCGCGACACTGTGGGCCACGCTGGCCTGGGCTGCGCTTGGCCTGTCCGGTGCCGGCACCTGGCTGCTGGTCAGCCTGGTGCGGCGCGGCCAGGCCGCCAACGCCGCCGCGCTGATGTTCCTGGCGCCGCCGCTGGCCGCGCTGCAGGCGTGGCTGCTGTTCGGCGAGCGGCTCGACGCGGTGCAGGGGCTCGGCATGGCGGTGGCCGGGGCAGGCGTCTGGCTGTGCCAGACCCGGGGCAGGTTGCGGCATGCCGAAGCGCGCTGAACCCTCCTCGCACGCGTCCCCGCTGGTCGAGCACCGGCGCTACCGCCCGCAACCGGACGGCCACCAGCACGGCTACCACCAGTTGCTGTTCGGCCTGGCCGGCGCCACCGAGCTGGAGATCGACGGCCACGTCTACCGCGTGGACGACCGCACCGGCCTGATCGTGCCGGCCGGCAGTCATCATGAATTTCTGGGCTTCGACGGCAACCTGCAGCTGGTGGCGGACTTCCCCGCGCACTCGGTGGCGCTGCCGGCGCGGCTGATGGCGCGCTCGCGCACGTTCTCGCTGGACGGCGCCTTCGGCAGCCGGGTGCGCGCGCTGGCGGCATGGCGCGCCGCGGCCGCGGCGCGCGGCCCGCAGACTGACTGGCAACTCGCCGCCACGCTGGCGGCGGCGCTGGCCGATTGCCTGGGCATGCCGGGCGACCAGGACCTGTTCCCACTGATGGCGGTGGACGCCTACCTGCGCGCCAACCTGGCCTCCACACTGCACGTGGCGGAAGTGGCCGGGCATTTCGGCTGGAGCGTGCGGCGCTTCCAGACGCTCTTTGCCGAGGCCTTCGGCGATACACCGCATCGCTACCAGACCCGCCTGCGGCTGGACCGGGCGGTGCAGCTGCTGTCGCAGACCACGCTGCCGCTGGCGGAGATCGCGCTGGCCTCGGGCTATCCGGACCAGACCACCTTCACGCGCAGCTTTACGCGGCGCTTCGGGCAACCGCCCGGGGCATGGCGCGAGGCAGCGTCACGGGATCGCCGGGGCTGAACACACAGCGCTCAGTCGGTGGTGCTGGGGCTCCGGAATGCCTGGCTGACGATGATCGAGCCCTGCTCAGCGAGCAATCTTTTCTGAATTTCGGAATGAATTCAGCAACAAATGCCCCCGCAATCTTATTAATCTGCCCGCTATTTTCCGTTTGCGGCACGCGGTCCGTCAGCAATGTCCGATCGGGCGAGGCTGCGTTGGCGTGCGCCGATTGCGCGATGTGCCGATTAGACTGCTCGCGGCAGCTACCCCTGTAAACGCGAAAATGACCTGCTCCCGCCGACCCCACAAGGGCCGGCGCGGCCATTCTGATCACACGGAGACAACGAGACATGAGTGCAAGCGCAGAGCATCTGCAACGCGGCCTGGGCGAACGGCATATCCGGCTGATGGCGCTGGGTTCGGCCATCGGCGTGGGCCTGTTCCTTGGCGCGGGCAACGCCATCAAGATGGCCGGGCCCTCCATCATGCTGGGCTACCTGATCGGCGGCGCGGTGATCTTCCTGATCATGCGCGCGCTGGGCGAGATGGCCGTGCAGAACCCGGTGGCCGGCTCGTTCTGCCGCTACGCGCAGGACCACATAGGCCCTCTGGCGGGCTACCTGACCGGCTGGAACTACTGGTTCCTGTGGCTGGTGACGTGCGTGGCGGAAATCACCGCCGTGGCCATCTACATGGGCATATGGTTCCCCGACGTGCCGCGCTGGATCTGGGCGCTGGCCGCGCTGGCGGCGATGGGCTCGGTCAACCTGATGGCGGTCAAGGCCTATGGCGAGTTCGAGTTCTGGTTCGCCATGATCAAGATCGTCACCATCGTGCTGATGCTGATCGGCGGCGGCGCCATGATCGTGTTCGGCTTTGGCAACGGCGGTGTCGCCACCGGCATCGCCAACCTGTGGCAGCACGGCGGCTTCATGCCCAACGGCGCCTCGGGCGTGCTGATGTCGCTGCAGATGGTGATGTTCGCCTACCTCGGCGTGGAGATGATCGGCCTGACCGCCGGCGAGGCGCGCAACCCGAAGAAGTCGATTCCGGACGCAATCAACTCGGTGTTCTGGCGCATCCTGATCTTCTACGTGGGCGCGCTGTTCGTGATCCTGTCGCTGTACCCGTGGAACGAGATCGGCGCCCAGGGCAGCCCGTTCGTGCTGACCTTCGAGCGGCTGGGCATCAAGACCGCCGCCGGCATCATCAACTTCGTGGTGCTGACCGCGGCGCTGTCGTCGTGCAACGGCGGCATCTTCAGCACCGGGCGCATGCTGTACAACCTGGCGCAGCAGGGTCAGGCGCCGGCCGCCTTTGCCAGGGTCGACCGCAACGGCGTGCCGCGCCGTGCGCTGCTGGTGTCGATCGCCGCGCTGCTGTGCGGCGTGCTGCTCAACTACCTGGTGCCGGAGAAGGTCTTCGTCTGGGTGACGGCGATTTCCACCTTCGGCGCGGTCTGGACCTGGGCCATCATCCTGGTCACGCAGATCAACTTCCGCCGCAGCCTGGCGCCGGCCGAGCGCAAGGCGCTGGCCTTCCGCATGCCGTTCTGGCCATATGGCTCTTACATCGCGCTGGCCTTCCTGGCGCTGGTGGTGGCGCTGATGGCCTATTTCCCGGACACCCGCGTGGCGCTGTACGTGGGCCCGGGCTGGCTGGTCCTGCTGACGGTGTGCTACTACGCGCTGGACATGCGTTCGCGCGGTCCGGTCAGCTACAGCGCCTGACCTGGCTGTAGCCAGCGGGGTGCGCCGGCCGGCGCGCCTCGCTACAATGGCCCCCGGGCAATCCAACGCCAGGGGGCCGAATGTCCGAGACCACCGAGATTGCGAGCCGCGCGGCCGCTGCGCCGCTGCGCAACAGCGCCGCCGATGCTGAGGCCCGCGCCATCGCGGTTGCCGATACAGTCGCGCGCACTGCCGTCGAGCAGGCCGACCATGCCATGCGCCACTGGACCGACCCCACTCCGGGGCCGGTGCGCATCGGCTCCGCACAGCACCTGCAGATGTTCTGCCATATGCTGCAGCAGACCCACAACCCCTACAAACCCGCCGTCATCGACTGGCCGGGGTGGCGCCGCCCGCTGTTCGCGCTGAAGGTGGCGCGGGTGTGGGCCTTCCTGATCCGGGAGCGCATCGGCATCGCGCGCGGCATCGATGCCGACGGCGCGGCGCAGGACGCCAACTTCACCATGAACGGCTCGGCGGCGCTGGGCGAGGCGCTGACGCCGGGCGCGATGATCGACCTGTGCCTGGTGGAGAACGAGCGGCGCATGGCCGGCTACGACGCGCGCCTGCTGCGGCCGGAAACCGTACCACGGCTGGCCCGCCTGGCGCGGCGCTTCGTCAAGTAAGCGCGAGCCATGCGCATGGCTTTTGCGTTGTCGCTGCTGTCGCTGGCGGTCTGGCTGGCGCTGCTCTTTGCCCGCGCCGGCTTCTGGCGGGTGCGCAAGCCGCATGCCGCGCCGGACCCGGCGCATTGGCCTGAAGTCGTCGCCATCGTCCCCGCGCGCAACGAGGCCGAGGTGATCGGCCGCGCCGTGGCGGGCGTGCTGGGCCAGCGCTACCCGGGCCGGGTTTCGCTGGTAGTGGTGGACGACCACAGCCACGACGGCACCGCCGATATGGCGCGCACCGCAGCCGCGGCCACGGCTCGCCCGCAGGCGCTGGCAGTCATCGGCGCGAGCGAGCTGCCGGCCGGCTGGAGTGGCAAGGTGTGGGCCCAGTCCGAGGGGCTGGCCGAAGCCGACCGGCTCGCGCCGCAGGCGCGCTACGTCTGGCTCACCGATGCCGATATCTGGCACGGACCCGGCGTGCTGGCCGCGCTGGTCGCGCGCGCGGAGCACGAGCGGCGCGACCTGGTTTCGCTGATGGTGCGGCTGCGCTGCGAGTCGGCCTGGGAACGGCTGATCGTGCCGGCCTTCGTGTTCTTCTTCGCCAAGCTCTACCCGTTTGCCCGCGTGCGCGACCCGCGCAGCCGCGTGGCCGCCGCGGCCGGCGGCTGCATGCTGGCCAGCCGCGCGGCGCTGGCGCGCATCGGCGGCTTTGCCGCGATCCGCGGCGAACTGATCGACGACTGCAGCCTGGCCGCGCGCATCAAGCCCGGCGGCGCGATCCGGCTGGACCTGGCGGACGACAGCCATTCATTGCGCCCCTATAACGACTGGCGCAGCCTGTGGGACATGATCGCGCGCAGTGCTTATACGCAGTTGCGCTACTCGCCGCTGCTGCTGGCGGGGGCTGGGGCGGGGATGGTGATTACCTACTTGCTTCCGCCCGTGCTGGCGCTGGCGGGGGGCGGGCAGTTCTGGCCGGCGTGGCTGGCGTGGGGTGCGATGGCGTGCGCCTACCTGCCGATGCTGCGCGAATACCGGCAGCCGGCGTGGCTGGCACCGCTGCTGCCGGTGACGGCGCTGTTCTATCTCGGGGCGACGATCGATTCGGCGCGGCGCTACTGGTTGCGGCGGGGTGGGCAGTGGAAAGGGCGGGCGCAGGCGCCGGTGCGGCCCTGAGGTTTGTGGTTCAGGGCCGCACCGTTACTTGCCAAGATACCCCTGCGCCCGGAACCACTCCAACGCATCCCGCAACCCATCCCGATACGGCCGCGGCACATACCCCAACTCCCGTCGCGCCTTCTCCGACGTAAAGAACATCCGGTACTTCGACATATTGAGCCCGTCCACCGTGATAAACGGCTCCTTGCCGGAAAACCGCGCCACCGCCTCCGCCGCATGCGCCAGCGGGTACAGCGGCCAGCGCGGCAGTTGCATGGTCGGCGCCCGCCGCCCGCACAACCCCGCGATATCGCGCAGCATCTGCTGCAGCATCACGTCCTCGCCGCCCAGGATGTAGCGTTCGCCGGTGCGCCCGCGCTCCAGCGCCAGGAAATGGCCCTCGGCCACGTCATCCACATGCGCCAGGTTCAGCCCGGTATCGACAAAGGCCGGGATCTTGCCGCTGGCCGCCTCGAGGATGATGCGCCCGGTCGGCGTGGGCCGCACGTCGCGCGGGCCGATCGGGGTGGACGGGTTGACGATGACCGCCGGCAGGCCGCGCTCGGCCACGAGCTTCTCCACCACGCGCTCGGCCAGCACCTTGCTGCGCTTGTACGCGCCGATGGCCTCGTGCGGGGTCAACGGCGCGGTTTCATCCACCGGCCCCTGGGCGCCGGCCACACGCAAGGTGGCCACGCTGCTGGTGTAGACCACGCGCTCCACGCCGGCCTGCTGCGCGGCCTCCATCACGGCCAGCGTGCCGTCGACGTTGGTGCGCACGATGGCCTCGGGGTCCGGGGCCCATAGCCGGTAATCGGCCGCGACATGGAACAGGTAGCGCATGCCGCGCAGCGCGGCGGCCATCGCGGCCGGGTCGCGCATGTCGCCTTCCGCCACCTCTACCGGCAAACCGGCCAGGTTGGTGCGCGGGCTTTGCGGGCGCACCAGCACCCGCACCCGGAAACCGCGCGCCAGCGCCTGGCGCATCACAGCCGAGCCGAGAAAACCCGAGGCTCCTGTCACCAGCACGTCATCGTTTATCGCCATAAAGCCGTTTTCCCGGTGAGATGAATGCGCCGCAATCCTGCCCGGGAATCGCCAGCCAATCGCCAACGAACCACCCGGAAGCCGCCCGCAGGGCCGCAGCGCTGCCAGACAAAGCCGGCGTGTCGGGTATATAGTAACCACCGTGCGGTGGAAATGTGATCTGCGGTGGATCTGCGTGCATCTCCATCCCGCCGTCCCATACATGAAACCCGTTGCAAAGAGTTGGGGGTCTTCTCTATGCAGGTGATTCTTGCTCAGCCCCGGGGCTTTTGTGCCGGCGTGGTGCGCGCGATCGAAATCGTCGACCGCGCCCTCGTCAAGCACGGCGCCCCGGTGTTCGTGCGGCATGAGATCGTGCACAACAAGCATGTGGTAGAGGGGTTGAAGGAAAAAGGCGCGCGCTTTGTCGAAGAACTGGACGAGGTGCCCGCCGGCGCGGTGACGATCTTCAGCGCGCACGGCGTGTCGCGCCAGGTGGTCGCCGAAGCCAGCCAGCGCGAGTTGCATGCGATCGACGCCACCTGCCCGTTGGTAATCAAGGTCCACACCCAGGGCCGCCAGTACGCCGCCAGCGGCCGCACGGTGATCCTGATCGGCCATGCCGGCCACCCCGAGGTGGAAGGCACCATGGGCCAGATCCCCGGCAAGGTGATCCTGGTGCAGAACGAGGCCGAGGTCGAGCAGCTCGACCTGCCCGCAGACGCGCCGGTTGCCTATGTCACCCAGACCACGCTGAGCGTGGACGACACCCGCAATATCATCGCCGCCCTCGGGCGCCGCTTCAGCGACCTGGTCGGCCCGGACACGCGCGATATCTGCTACGCCACGCAGAACCGCCAGAGCGCGGTGCGCGACCTGTGCAAGCTGGCCGACGTGATCCTGGTGATCGGCGCGACCAACAGCTCCAACTCCAACCGCCTGCGCGAAATCGGCACCGAAAGCGGCGTGCCCAGCTACCTGATCGCCGACGGCAGCGAACTCGATCCCGCCTGGGTGCGCGCCGCCAACGTGGTCGGCATCACCGCTGGCGCCTCCGCGCCCGAAGAAATGGTCGAGGACGTGATTGCCGCGCTGCGCCGGCTGGGCCCGGTGGACGTCACCACCATGGCCGGGCGCGAAGAACACGCCGAATTCCGCCTGCCGGCCGAGCTGGCCGACGTCAAGCCGTCATCGGCCCCGCGCAAACCCGGGAAGGGCGCTGCCACGGCAGAGACCGCCGCCGCGCCCGCGCCCGCCAGCGAGAACATCGCCGGCTGAACCCAACCTGAGGAAGCTGCCTTGGCCATCCCGCTCCTGCAGGTCGCCCGCGTGGGCGCCTACATCGTCGGCAAGCATCTGTCGCGGCAGAAACGCTACCCGCTCGCGCTGATGCTCGAACCGCTGTTCCGCTGCAACCTGGCGTGCTCGGGCTGCGGCAAGATCGACTATCCCGATCCCATCCTGAACCAGCGCCTGTCGGTGCAGGAATGCCTGGACGCGGTCGACGAGTGCGGTGCGCCGGTGGTGTCGATCGCCGGCGGCGAACCGCTGCTGCACAAGGACATGCCGGAGATCGTGCGCGGCATCATGGCACGGCGCAAGTTCGTCTACCTGTGCACCAATGCCCTGCTGATGGAAAAGAAGCTGGACCAGTACGAGCCCAGCCCCTATTTCATCTGGTCGGTGCACCTGGACGGCGACCGCGAGATGCATGACCGCTCGGTCTGCCAGGAAGGCGTGTACGACCGCTGCGTCGAAGCGATCCGGCTGGCCAAGCAACGAGGCTTCCGCGTCAATATCAACTGCACGCTGTTCAACGATGCCCAGCCCGAGCGCGTGGCGAAGTTCTTCGACTCGGTCAAGGCGCTGGGCGTGGACGGCATCACGGTGTCGCCGGGCTATGCCTATGAGCGCGCGCCGGACCAGCAGCACTTCCTGAACCGCGGCAAGACCCGCCAGCTGTTTCGCGACATCCTCAGCCGCGGCCGCAGCGGCAAGAACTGGGCCTTCAGCCAGTCCACGCTGTTCCTGGACTTCCTGGCTGGCAACCAGACCTACCACTGCACGCCGTGGGGCAACCCCGCACGCACGGTGTTCGGCTGGCAGCGCCCCTGCTACCTGGTGGGCGAAGGCTACGCCGCCTCCTTCCGTGAGCTGATGGATGAGACCGACTGGGACGCCTACGGCACCGGCAACTACGAGAAGTGCGCCGACTGCATGGTGCACAGCGGCTATGAGGCCACTGCGGTCGCCGACACCTTTGCCCATCCGCTCAAGGCGCTGGGAGTGAGCCTGCGCGGCGTGCGCACGAACGGGCCGATGGCGCCAGATATTGCGCTGGACAAACAGCGGCCGGCGGAATACGTGTTCTCGCGCCACGTCGAGATCAAGCTGGAGCAGATCCAGCGCGCGAAGCCGCCCGCGAACCGCAACCGGGGGGCCAAGGCCAACGCCGCCGTCACCCACTGAAGGCAACTGCCGATGGCCGCGGCGTACACGCGGCGGACGTAAAACCTCTTCCTCCAGGCACCCTCCTTCGACGGCTTCGACGGCGGTGCCGGCTCGCGCTACCAGGCCAGGCGCGAGATCAAGTCACCGGGCCCGCGGCGCCACGAAGTGTTGGCAGCGCCCCGCGCTCAGGTGTCAGGCCTGGCGCGCGTTGTGAGTGGTCAGGTACTTGACCAGCCCCTCCACCCCGCTGCGCGCGACGATATCCGCAAACTGCTTCCGGTAAACCTCGATCAGCCACGCCCCCATCATATTGATGTCATAGATCTTCCAGCCGTTGGCGGTGCGCTGCAGCCGGTAGTCGATCTGCATCTCGTCAACCCTGTTGATCACGCGCGTCTGTACCACCACGTCGGTCGCGCCGCTGGCGGCCTTGACCGGCTGGTAGCGGAACTTGACGTTCTGCTCGCGCAGTTGCGCCAGCGACACCGCGTAGCTGCGCACCAATAGCACCTCGAACTGCTCGTAGAGCTGCTTCTGCTGTTCAGGCGTGGCCGTGCGCCAGGCGCTGCCCACCGCCAGCCGCGTGGTGCGCTGGAAATCCGTATAGGGCAGGAACTGCTTCTGCACGACCGTGGTGATCTTGTCGAGGTCGCCGGCGCGGGTGTCGGGGTTGGACTGGATGGTGCCGATCACACCCTCCACCGCGGCCTGGACCAGCCGCTCGGGGCTGGCGCGCAGGTCGCCGGGCTGGACGGCCTGGGCGTGCACCGTGCAAACCATGGCCACCGCCGCGAGCGGCGCCAGGGGAAACAATGCGTGAATCTTCATGGACGTGAGTGCCGGAAAAGACAGTGGGGGCAGCGTCGTCGCTGTATGACGGCGCATGCCTGACAGTTTATAGCGGATCGCCTCGGTTCTGCCCCGGCATGCCGCATGCGCCACGCCCGCCCTCCCGTGCGCGCGCCAGCCGATATACTCCGGGTTCGTGCTCCTTCCGGATCCGCCCATGCTGACTTCGTTGCTGACTCGCATCGTCCGGCTTGCCACCTCCTGGCCGTGGCGGGTCATCGTCCTGTCGGCATTGCTGACTGCTGTCAGCGGCGTCTACGTGGCCCGCAACTTTGCGATCAACACCGATATCGGCCGCCTGCTGGACTCGGATGCGCCTTGGGCCGTACGCGACGCCGCCATCGGTGACGCCTTCCCGCAGCGCAACCAGCTGATCCTGGCGGTGGTGCAGGCGCCAGCGACGGAACTGGCCGACGCCGCCGCCAGCGCGCTGGCCGAGGCGCTGCGCCGGCAGCCGGCACGTTTCAACGCCGTCAGCCAGCCCGGCAGCGGGCCGTTCTTCGAACGCAATGGGCTGCTGTTCGCCAGCACGGACGAAGTCCGCCAGCTTACGCAACAGCTCGCGCAGGCGCGCCCGCTGGTCGGTGCGCTGGCGCACGACCCCACCCTGCGCGGCCTGGCCGATACGCTCACCACCACGCTGACGCTGCCGCTGCAGATGGGCCAGGTCAGGCTGGGCGACATGGCGAAAATGCTCGACAGCAGTGCCGATACGCTCGACCAGGTGCTGACCGGCAAGCCCGCAGCGCTGTCGTGGGCCGGCATGCTCGACGACAGCCTCAAGCCCGGCCCCGATGGACAGGTCTTCAGCTTTGTCGCGGTCAGCCCGGTACTGGACTACAGCGACCTGCAGGCCGGCGCCGCTGCCTCGCGTGCGATCCGACAGGCCGCCGCGGACCTGCAGCTGGCGCAGCGCTACCAGGCCACGGTGCGGCTGACGGGCCCGCAGGCGCTGGCCGACGATGAGTTCGCCTCGGTCAGCGAGGGCGCGCTGCTCAACGGCGTGCTGACGATGCTGGTGGTCGTGCTGATCCTGTGGATGGCGCTGCGCTCGGTGCGGCTAATCGTGGCGGTGCTGGCGAGCCTGTTCGCGGGGTTGCTGATCACCGCCGCGCTGGGGCTGGCGATGGTCGGCGCGCTGAACATGATCTCGGTGGCGTTCGCGGTGCTGTTCGTCGGGCTGGGGGTGGACTTTGGCATCCAGTTCGGGGTGCGCTACCGCGCCGAGCGCCATGAGCGCAACCACGTGGTCGAAGCGCTCGGGCTGGCCGCACGCGCGGTGGGTACGCCATTGGCGCTGGCCGCGGCGGCCACGGCGGCGGCGTTCTTCTGTTTCCTGCCGACCGACTATCGCGGCGTGGCCGAGCTGGGCCTGATCGCCGGCGTCGGCATGATGGTGGCCTTTGCCACCACCTTTACGCTGGTGCCGGCGCTGATCACCGTGCTGCACCCCGGCGGCGAGGCCGAGGCACCGGGCTTTGCCTGGCTGGCGCCGGTGGACCTGTTTTTCGAGCGCTACCGCAAGCCGGTGCTGCTGGTCACGCTGCTGGCGATCCTGGCGGGCGCGCCGCTGCTGCCGCACCTGCGCTTCGACTTCGACCCACTGCACCTGAAGGACCCGAAGTCGGAATCGATGGCAACACTGCTGGCGCTGAAGGACGCGCCGCAAGCCGGCACCGACGATGTCAGCGTGCTGGCACCGTCGCTGGAGGCCGCGCGCGGGGCAGCCGGCAAGCTTGCCGCGCTGCCCGAGGTGGCGCGCGTGGTCACGCTGCAGACCTTTATCCCCGATGACCAGCCCCCCAAGCTGCAGGCTATCGGCCAGGCATCGGCCGCGCTGATGCCGGCCCTCACGCAACCCACCGCAACGCCGGCAAGCGATCTGGCGCGCGTGAATGCGCTGCGCAATGCTTCACGCCAGCTGGCCATCGCCGCCGACGAGCATCCCGGCCCCGGCGCCGCCGAGGCCGCGCACCTGGCCGCCACGCTCAAGACGCTCGCCGCCGCCGACGCCGCCATGCGCGACCACGCCGAACGGGCCATCGCGCTGCCGCTGCAGCTGGCGCTTGCCAAGTTGAAGCTGGCGCTGGGCCCGCAGCCGGTCAGCCAGCAGACGCTGCCGCCCGAACTGGTGCGCGACTGGCTCACGCCCGATGGCAGTGCACTGGTCAGCATCAGTCCCAGGCTGCCGCCGGCCGGCAGCGCGCAGCGCGAAGCCGCGTTGGACCGCTTTATCGCCGCCGTGCAGCGCGTGGAACCCAACGCCACCGGCGGGCCCATCGCCATCCGCGGCTCGGCCGACACCATCATGACTGCCTTCGCACAGGCCGGTGCCTGGGCGGTGGTGTCGATCACCATCATGCTGTGGATCACGCTGCGCCGCTTTGCCGACGTGTTGCGCACGCTGGTGCCGCTGCTGGTATCGGCCATCGTCACGCTGGAGCTGTGCGTGTTGTTCGGCATTGCGCTGAACTTTGCCAACGTGATCGCACTGCCGCTGTTGCTGGGCATCGGCGTGGCGTTCAAAATCTACTATGTGATTGCCTGGCGGCACGGCAAGACCAAGCTGCTGCAGTCGAGCCTGACGCATGCGGTGCTCTACAGCGCCGCCACCACCGCCACCGCGTTTGGCAGCCTGTGGCTGTCCCAACATCCCGGCACTGCCAGCATGGGCAAGCTGCTGGCGCTGGCGCTGGTGTGCACGCTGATCGGCGCGGTGTTCTTCCAGCCGATCCTGATGGGCCGGCCGCGCGAAGACGCGCACCTCGCCCATGACAAACCCGTCCGGCCATAGCGCCCATCGATCACGCCCCCCCTTCCCCGCAGAGCGATTCGCTTCGCCTTACCCGATGCCTCCCCCCACACCCCTCTCGCAAGCCGGGCGCCCGGTCGTCGCCGCCATCGCCGTCGCCACTGCCATGCTTGCCGGCTGCGCGACCGGCCCGAATGCCAATCCGGACGATCCGCTTGAGCCCATGAACCGCGTGGTGTACACCGTCAACGACAAGCTCGACGAGTATGTGGCCATGCCCGTCGCCAAGGGCTACAAGGCGGTCACGCCTGAGCCGGTGCGCACCGCCGTCACCAACTTCTTCTCGAACCTCGCTGACGTGGGCAACTTTGCCAACAACGTGCTGCAGGGCAAGGGCGTGGACGCGGCGGAGAGTTTTATGCGGGTGGCGATGAATTCGGTGCTTGGCATCGGCGGGCTGATCGATATCGCCACGCCGGCGGGGCTGCTGAAGCATTCGCAGGACTTCGGCCTGACGCTGGGCACGTGGGGCGTGCCATCGGGACCCTACCTGGTACTGCCGCTGTTCGGTCCCAGCTCGTTCCGTGACGGCGTGGGCCTGTATGTGAATTTCCAGTTTGACCCGATCACCTATGCCGAGCCGGCGGTGCGCAATTCGCTGTTCGCGATGAACGTGGTGGATGTGCGCACCAACCTGCTGGGCGCCACCGACCTGCTCAGGCTGGCGGCGCTGGACAGGTACGCCTTCGTGCGCGACGGGTACCTGCAGCGGCGCCGCTACCTGCTGGGCGAGAGCACGGCGCTGCCGGACTACGGCGAAGACGAGGACAGCGGCGAAGCTGCACCGGCCGCCGCGCCAACCGCGCCAGCCGCGCCAGCCGCACCGGCCGCACCAGCCGCACCGACGGGCACGCCGGCGCCGGCGCAGCAAGCGGCGCCGCGCTAAGGCAGCCTAAGCTGCTGTCGCACACCCGCAGCCTTAGCTGCCGATGCCCAGCAGCACCACCTCGAACGTCAGCGTGGCATTCGGCGGGATCGTGCCCGGCACGCCGCGCGCGCCGTAGGCAGTGGACGCCGGGCAGGTCAGCTTGGCCTTGCCGCCCACCTGCATCGCCTGCACGCCTTCGGTCCAGCACGGGATCACGCGGTTGAGCGGAAACGAGATCGGCTGGCCGCGCTTGTACGAGCTGTCGAACTCCGTGCCGTCGGCCAGCGTGCCGCGGTAGTGGACCTGCACCGTGTCGGTGGCCTTGGGCGAGGCGCCGTTGCCCTTGACCAGGTGCTGGATGGTCATGCCCGAAGGCAGCGTCTGCGGTGCGGCCGCAGGCGCGACCGGGGCCGCCGCGGCCGTCGGAGCCGATGCCGCCGGGGCAGCCGCGGAAGCGGCGCAGGCGAAGGTCAGGGAGCCGAGGAAAAGCGCGAGTGTCTTCATGGGTAGCCCGTTGTGATGTCGTGATGGGGTTGTGGCAGTTTAACCGAGGCCGGAAGCCGGCCCCGGTGGGAAGAGCAGCGACCGCCCCTTGGCCGCAGCGGCACATAGCGCACAACATGCGCGCGCCTGGCCCTTTGGGCCGGATTTGCACGCCCTCGCCCGTTACACATGCCGTTTTGCCGTCTACGATGGTTGTTGACAGCCCGGCACCTGTCGGGCGCACGGAGGGTGCCATGGCACAGACGGATTCCAGGGACCTCGCGGTCTCGACACAGAGCCCCCGGTCGGTCGAGCGGTTCGAGACGGCCCTGCGCTTGCTGAACGGCTATTACGGCGACCCGCTCGCCGTCATCGACGCGGCCCTGGCGGAGAACCCGGACTTCGTCATGGGCCACGCGCTGCGCGCGGCGCTGATGGTGACCTCGGGCGACGGCACGGTAGAACCCATGCTGCGCCAGAGCGTGGAAGCCGGCGAAGCCCTGCACCACCTTGCCAATGACCGCGAGCGCCGCCATATAGCTGCCGCGCGCGCCTGGCTCGATGGCGATTTCAGCCGCTCCAACCAGCTGTACGGCGAAATCGTGATCGACCATCCACGCGACCTGCTGGCGCTCCAGGTCGCCCACCTCGGCGACTTCCTGCTCGGGCAGTCGACCATGCTGCGCGACCGCGTCGCCCAGGCGCTGCCGCACTGGGATGCCGGCATGCCCGGCTATGGCTACCTGCTCGGCATGCACGCCTTCGGGCTGGAAGAAACCCAGCTCTACGAGCGCGCCGAGGAACGCGGGCGCCGCGCGCTGGAACTGAATCCGCGCGACCCGTGGGCCGTGCATGCCGTGGCGCACGTGATGGAGATGCAGGGCCGGCTGGCGGATGGCATCGCCTGGCTGGACGCGCGCCGCGACGACTGGGCCGACGACAACATGCTGGCGGTGCACAACTGGTGGCACCTGGCGCTGTTCCAGCTGGAGGACGGCCGGATCGAAGACGTGCTGGCGCTCTACGACCGCTATATCAGCCGCCCGGCGCCCGCCATCGCGCTGGACCTGGTGGACGCCACCGCGCTGCTGTGGCGCCTGCGCTTGCGCGGCGTCGACGTCGGCAAGCGCTGGCAGCCCGTGGCGGATGACTGGCTGGGCCGCGGCGCGGCCGGCTACTACGCCTTCAACGACGTCCATGCCGTGATGGCCAGCCTTGGCGCGGGCCGGCCCGAGGCCGCCGCCGCAGGGCGTGCCGCCTTGCAGCGCGCGGAACTCGGTGACGGCACCAATGCGATGATGTCGCATGACGTGGGCCTGCCGGTGGCCGACGCCCTGATCGCGTTCGAGCAGGGCGACTACGGCACCGCCATCGAGCTGCTGGCGCCGGTGCGCCTGGTCGCGCACCGCTTCGGCGGCAGCCATGCGCAGCGCGACGTCATCAGCCTGACCCTGATCGAGGCCGCCTTGCGCGCCGGCCGCTCGAACCTGGCCAATGCGCTCACTGCCGAACGCGCCGCACTCAAGCCGATGAGCCCCAGCCTGTACCGGCTGGTGCAGCGCGCAGACGCGTGCCGCGTGTAGCGCGACCCGGTGCCCCGGACAACGCATCGCCGCTTATACTGCACAAGCCCTGAACGGAGCCCTGCCCCATGCCCAAGCTAGTCCGCAACCTGCTGCGCCCCGCCCTGGTTACCGCTGCGCTGGCGCTGGCCGCCCTGCCCGCCGTGGCGCATCACGGCTGGTCCACCTACGACCAAACCAAGCCGCTGACGCTGACCGGCAAGATCGTCGAAAGCCACTACGAGAACCCCCACGCGCACATCCGCATCGAGGCCGGCGGCAAGCGCTGGCTGGCCATCCTGGCCCCCGTCTCACGGATGGAGGCGCGCGGCGCCACCGCCGACAAGGTCGCCGTGGGCCGCGAGGTCACGCTGGTCGGCTACGCCAGCAAGGAAAAGGCGGACGAGTTGCGCGCCGAACGCATCACCGTGGACGGCAAGACCGTCGAGCTGCGCTGACCCGCTGCGCGCGGCATGCAGGCATTGCTGGCGCAATGGACTGAGTGGGGCGCCACGCTGGCGCGCCTGCCGTTCTCGGCCGCGCTGCGTGGCTCAGCCTGGGCCTACCCTGCGGTGGAGATCGTCCACCTGGCGGGCATGGCACTGCTGTTCGGTTCCATCGTTGTGGTGGACATGCGCCTGGCGGGGCTTGGCCGGCAGTTGCCGGTGACCCTGCTGCTGCGCCACGCGCTGCCGTTTTCCGTCGCGGCCTTTGTCGCGGTGGTGGGCAGTGGTGCGCTGCTGTTCCTGGCCCATGCGGATGAGCTGGCCGGCAACCCTGCCTTTCTCGTCAAGCTGTGCCTGATTGCGCTGGCGCTGGTGAACGTGGTGTGGTTCCACACCGGGCCTTATCGCAGCCTGCGCGACGCGCAACGGGGATGGGACGTCGGCACCGTGCCGCCGGCGGGCGCGCGGATCAGCGCGATCGTGTCGTTGGTGGCGTGGTCGCTGGTGATCTGTGCGGGACGCCTGATTGCCTATGTCTGAGCCGCGCGGCACACTGGCGTGCCTTGCCGTCCCTTGCCCGCGCTGCAAGCCCCTGGCACTGCCAGACAACGCTGATGGAACATTCGACAAGAACACGCTGGCTCGTGGGCGGCCTGCTCGCGCTGGGCGCGATTGTAGCCACGGCCATTGCGCTGAAGACAAAGTCCTATCTCGATTCGTCGGCGCCAGGCGCCGGCGGCTTGCGCATCGATGCCTCGGACACCGCGCGCGTGAGCCGCGGCAAACTGATCTACGCACAGCAATGCGCCGCATGCCACGGCGCCAAACTGGAAGGCCAGCCGGACTGGCGCGAGCGCCTGCCCAGCGGCCGCATGCCGGCCCCGCCGCATGACGCGTCCGGCCACACCTGGCACCACCCGGATGCCGTGCTGTTTGCGATCACGAAGAACGGCCTGGTGCCCGGCGTGACGGCGCCGCAAGGCTATACAAGCGATATGCCGGCGTTCGGCGCGATCCTGTCTGACGACGAGATCATTGCCGTGCTCGCTTATATCAAGAGCACCTGGCCGGCAAAGATGGCGGCAGCCCAGCGCGACGTGACGGAGCAGTCCAGGGCGGGACAGTAGCGCCCCCTGCCGCTTGCCTTCGGCGCGCTAGACGGTCGCCGGCGACAGCGTGCCGAGCACGGCCACCAGCGCCAGGACCAGCGTGGCGGCGCCGGACTCCATCATCAGGCTGCGCCGCAGCGCGCGAATCGCCACGCCCTGATTCCCTGCCTGCAGCGCCTGTGCCAACCGGGGACTCAGACGGAAGCGGTTGGCCGCGGCCAGGCCCAGCATCGCCACGAACAGCGCCAGCTTGCCGGCCAGCAGTCCGCCGTAGGACATCGGCGCCAGGTCTGGCAGGACCGGGCCCACGATGAACCAGTAGTTGACGGCGCCGGTCAGCACCAGCGTGGCGACAATGACGGTGCCGATGTGGGCAAACCCGTTCGACGTGCGGCTCAGCAACGCCATGGCCTGCGGGCCCGATGACGGCTTTGCCAGCGACAGCAGTACAAAGGCAGCGAGCGCGCCGGTCCACGCGCCCGCGGCCAGCAGGTGCGCCACGTCGGCACCAAGGTGCAGGTAGCGCCCGGCCCCGTCATGCATCGCACCGTGCCCGCCCCATGCCAGCGTGGCAAGCGCAATCCCGGCAAACGCTGCCAGCGCCGCCAGCCGCGTACCGGGCCGCGCTCGCCCTGGCAGGGCGGCTGGCAGGCAGAGCACCAGGGCAACCAGGCGCACCGACCAGGCCACGCCGAAATCGGTCCCGGTGACAATCATCCCGAAGACATGGCTTTGCAAGGCCGAATACCCGGCAGCCCCGCTCATTGCCTTGGCCATCACCGCGATGCTGCCCAGCGAAAGCAGGATGCCGGCTATCGCACCTGCCCGTGCCATGACCTGGCATCGGGCCGCGATCCACGAAGCACGTTCATGGCCGTGCAGCGCGTACAGGCAGAACAGCGGCAGCCCGAACAGCAAGGCCAGGTCGACATACAGCGCGAAGCGCAGCCCGACAGCGACCCAGTCCATCGGCGCTCACTTGACGGTGAAAGCGATATTCCCGGTAACGGGATGGGTATCCGACGACACGGCGCGCCAGTCCACGCGATAGCTGCCGGGCGACAGCGCACGCGCGGGCGTGATCACCATCGCCTTCGGGTCGTCGCTGCCGGAGACCTTCGCGGCGACCTTCATTGGCGCATGGTCGGCCATGCCCGGCATGCCGGTCATCACCAGGTTGGCGCCGGAGAACTGCGTGAGGAGGTTCTCCGAGAACAGCAGTTCGATCTTCTGCGGGGCGGCCACCTCGGCTTTGTCCGCCGGTGTGGATGACACCAGCTTGGGATGGGCCATGGCGATGCTGCTGGCCAGCGCGACTGTCGCGGCGACCATCGATCGAATCAGGGGGTGCTTGGCTTGCATGGTCTACTCCGGAAATTTTGTTGGTGAGCGTGTCTTGTCAGAACCAGATCCGGACGCCCGCCACGAAGCGGGTCTCGCCTGCCCGGCCGCCGGATATGCGGATCATGTCGGCCGTGTTGCCGAAGGCCTGGTAGCGCTCGAGGCCGATATACGGCGCGAACTGGCGACTGAACTCATAGCGCAGGCGCAGGCCCACCGTACCGCTGGACAAACCGCTGCCGATGCCGACCGCCGGGTCGTTCTTGCCATAGAGGTTGGCCTCGATGCGCGGCTGCAGGATCAGGCGCTGCGTCAGCAGCAGCTCATACTCCGCGGAAAGCCGCATCGCCGTGCGGCCGCTGGTGCCGACATAGGCGGTGGCATCGACCTCGAACCAGTACGGCGCCAGTCCCTGCACGCCGAACGCCAGCCAGTTGCGCGCCGGGCGCCCGCTGCCGGCGTCGTTGCGGATGCCCAGCTGGGTATCCCAGTAGCTGGCGATGGCGTGTCCCCAAAGCAGTTCGGTGCGGGCCTCGTGCAGCTTGCCCTTCGATGCCTCGCCCTCGGCCTTGAGCACCAGCTTGTTGTACGAGGTGCCGAACCACGCCTGCGCCTCGTAGGCGGCGGCGTTGCTGCCGCTGGCGTGGGCCCATTCGAGCCGGTCGACCAGCACCGACGCGAACAAGTGCTCGTCAGCCATCACCAGTTGGCGCTTGTCGCCGTGCGCGTACTTGCCGACGCCCAACTGGTAGCCGCCGGAATAGGCATGCGGATCGCGGGCGTCGGGCGGCGCGCTGCCGCCCTGCATCTTCATGTCGCCGTGGTCCATGGCCGGTGCGGACACGCCGCTGCCCTGCTCCATGGTGTCCATGCCTTTCATGTCCGTCATCGGTGCGCTGGCTGCCTCCATGCCTTCCATCTGGCTGTGGTCCATTTCCGTCATCGGGGCCGCAGCGCTGGTGGCGGGCGCGTTGTGGTGATGAGCGTGGCCGGCGTGCGGGTCCTGCGCCGAGGCGGCGCCCGTGGCGGCCAGGGCCAGCACCGCGGCAAGGATCCTGGTGGTTTGCAGCAAGGGGATTGCGGATCGGAATGCAGACATCAGGCCACCACCACTTCGCGGAACATGCCCGCATCCATATGCAGCATCAGGTGGCAATGCCAGGCCCAGCGTCCCAATGCATCGGCGGTGACCAGGAAGCTGATGCGCTGCGCCGGCTGCACGGGGATGGTGTGGCGGCGCGCCAGGAAGCTGCCGTCGGGCGCTTCCAGTTCGCTCCACATGCCGTGCAGATGCATGGGGTGCGTCATCATGGTGTCGTTGTGCAGGATCACGCGCAGCCGTTCGCCGTATTTGAAATACACCGGCGTCGACTTGCCGAACTCCACGCCGTCGAGCGACCAGGAGTAGCGTTCCATATTGCCGGTCAGGTGCAGTTCGACCTCGCGCCCGGGGCCGCGCGGGTCCATCGCGCCGCCGATGGTGTGCTGGTCGGCCAGCGTCAGCACCCGCCTGCCGTTGTTGCGCAGGCCGATGCCGGGGTCATCCAGGTTGGTGCGGGCCATATCGACGCGCATGTCGGTGCTGGCGCCGTATTCGGTGCGGGCATGGCGGGCGGTCTTGCTGGGGACTTTGAGCGGATTGCCGGCCATGCTCGCCATGGCGTGCTCGCTGTGGTCCATTGCCTTGCCGCCGGCGCCGTGCTGGCTGTGGTCCATCGCCATCGCGCCATGATCCATGCCCTGCATTGCGCCGTGGTTCATGCCGTGCATCGCCATACCGCCGTGATCCATGCCCCCCATGCCACCCATGCCACCCATCTCGCCCATCATGTCGGTCATGGTCAGCCATTCCGCCTTGTCCAACGCGGGCACCGGCGCGCTCAGCCCTTGCGTCACGGCCAGCGTGCCGCGCGCATAGCCGGTGCGGTCCATCGCCTGCGAGAAGATGGTGTAGGCATCGCCGCGTGGCTCGACGATGGCGTCGCAGGTCTCGCCTGGGCCGAAGCGGAATTCATCCACCGTGACCGGTTCGATGCCCTGCCCGTCGACCTCCACCACCCGCAGCTTCAGCCCGGGGATGCGCACGTCGTAGAAGGTATTGCCCGAGCCGTTGATAAAGCGCAGCCGCACCTTTTCGCCGGGGCGGAACAGCCCGGTCCAGTTGCCGGCCGGCGTGACGCCGTTGGTCAGGTAGGTCAGCGTGGCGCCGGACAGGTCCGCCAGGTCGGTCGGGCTCATCCGCATCTGGTTCCACATCCGGCGCTTGTCCAGCGCCTGCTTCAGCCCATCGCGCGAAGCATCGCGGAAGAAATCGACCACGGTCGGCTGGTTGTAGTTGTAGTAGTCGCCCTGCACCTTGAGCTTGGTCAGCACCCGCATCGGGTCTTCATCGGTCCAGTCGGACAGCAGCATGGTGTAGTCGCGGTCGGCCTGCATGCCAGGCTGGCCCGCGGGCGGATCGATGACGATGCCGCCGTACACGCCGGTCATCTCCTGGAAGCCCGAGTGCGAGTGATACCAGTAGCTGCCGCGCTGCGCGACCTTGAAGCGGTAGGTGAAGGTTTCGCCGGGAGGAATGCCGGCAAAGCTGATGCCCGGCACGCCGTCCATCCCGAACGGCAGGATGATGCCGTGCCAGTGGATCGAAGTGGCCTCGCGCAGGCGGTTGGTGACGCGGATGGTGACGGTGTCGCCTTCACGCCAGCGCAGCGTGGGGCCGGGCAGCATGCCGTTGATGGTAGTGGCGACCCGCGCCTGGCCGGTGAAGTTGACCAGCGACTCGCCCACCACCAGGTCGAATTCCGTGCCGCGCAGCACGGGCGCCGTACCCGCGGCCGCGTGCGCCGGCCGCCCCGCCGGTTGCGCCCAGGCGCCGCCGCCAAGGCCGGCCAGGCCGGCAACCACGCCACCGGCTACCAGCCCCTGTACGAAGCGGCGGCGGGGAAGATCGGGCAGGAGAATGCCGGTGGCTGGGTGGCGTTGCATGAATCGCGTCCGTTGTCTGAGGCACTCCAAGCGTAGCCGGGGCCACCCTACCCGCGCCTGACCTGGACATGACAATCCGGTAATCTTGGCGTCATGTTCACGCTCGCGCCGCTGGCGTAGAGTTGCCGGACCCCGCCAGCGCGGCGGGCCGGGTCGGATCGGATCGGAAGGAAGGGAGCTGATGAAACTGCTTGTGGTGGAGGACGAGTCCAAGACCGGCGAATACCTGCGCCAGGGCCTGACCGAGGCCGGCTTTGTCGTCGACCTGGTGGCAAACGGGCTGGACGGCCAGCATCTGGCGATGACCGAGCCTTATGACCTGGTGATCCTCGACGTGATGCTGCCAGACGTCGACGGCTGGCGCATCGTGCAGGCGTTGCGCGCGGCGCAGAACGCCGTGCCGGTGCTGTTCCTGACCGCGCGCGACAGCGTGGCCGACCGCGTCAAGGGCCTGGAGTTGGGCGCAGACGACTACCTGGTCAAGCCGTTCGCGTTCTCCGAGCTGCTGGCGCGCGTGCGCACGCTGCTGCGCCGGGGCACGGCGCAGGTGGCGGTGGACCGCATCCAGGTCGCCGACCTGGTGCTGGATCTCGCCCGCCGCCGCGCCACGCGCGCGGGCCGGCGCATCACGCTGACCAACAAGGAGTTCGCGCTGCTCGAACTGCTGGCGCGCCGCCGCGGCGAAGTGCTGCCGCGCTCGCTGATTGCCTCGCAGGTGTGGGATATGAATTTCGACAGCGACAGCAATGTGATCGACGTCGCGATCCGGCGCCTGCGCGCCAAGATCGACGACGACTTCGAGCCCAAGTTGATCCAGACCGTGCGTGGCATGGGGTATGTGCTGGAGGAACCGGAGCCGGCGGAGGATGGCGAATGAAAGCCCGCCTGTCGCTGACGGCGCGGCTGACCATCCTATTCTCGCTGTCGTCGGCGGCGGTGCTGCTGGGGCTGGGTGCGCTGATCTGGCTGGCGATGGACCGGCATTTTGCCGACGAGGACTACGCCGTGCTGGGCGACAACGTCCGGCTGATCCAGATGATCGCGGCCGAAGGCCCGGCGAGCGCCGTGCCGCAGCGCCTGGCGCAGACGCTGGAGCACCATCCGGGTTTCGTCGCCGAGGTGCGCACCGCCGACGGCAACAGCGTGTATGCCACGCAGGCGTTCGACTTCGGCATCGCGCAGGCCATCGCCGCGAAGCTGCCGGCGGACCGCGATACCTTCGTCTGGGGGCAGCAGGGACAGACTTACCGCGGCATGCGCGCGGTGGCCCCGATGCCGGGCGCGCAGCCGGGACCGCTGCGGATCGTGGTCGGCATGGACACCGCGCTGCACGCCCATTTCATGCAGGCGTTCCGGCAATCGCTGGCCTTCTACACGGCGCTGGCCGCGCTGGCCAGCGGCCTGCTCGGCTGGTGGGCGGCCCGGCGCGGGCTGGCGCCGCTGCGCACCATGGCCTCGCGCGCGCGCACGGTCACCGCGTACAAGCTCGATGAGCGCATGCCGGTCGAGGCCGTGCCGGTGGAAATGGCGGACCTGGCCGCGACGCTCAATGCCATGCTCGAACGACTGCAAAGCGATTTCAACCGGCTTTCGGCGTTCTCGTCGGACCTGGCGCATGAGCTGCGTACGCCGCTGACCAACCTGATGACGCAGACCCACGTGGTGCTGTCGCAGCCGCGCGATGCGGCCAGGTACCGCGATGTGCTGACCTCGAATGCCGAGGAACTGCAACGGCTGGCGCGCATGGTGTCGGACATGCTCTATCTGGCCAAGATGGAGCACGGCATTACGTTGCCAAACGCGGAGCGCATCGAGGTCGCGGAGGAAGTCGCCGCGTTGCTCGAGTTCTACGATGCGCTGGCGGAGGATAAGGGCGTGCGACTGCAGCAGCGCGGCAGCGGCAGCATCAGCGGCGACCGGCTGATGCTGCGGCGCGCGCTCAGCAATCTGCTTTCCAATGCACTGCGGCATACGCCTGCGGGCAAGGGGATCGTGGTGGAGATCGCGCCGCGCGCCGATGCGGTGATGGTGGTTGTCGAGAATGAAGGCGAGACCATTCGGCCTGAGCTGCTGCCGTCGCTGTTTGATCGCTTCTTCCGTGCGGACAAAGCGCGGGCGCGGCCGGATTCGGAGGGGGCGGGGTTGGGGCTGGCGATTACGCAGGCGATCATGGCCGCGCATGGTGGCAGTGTGGCGGTGGAGTCGGTGGAGGGGAGGACGCGGTTTGTGCTGATGTTTCGGGTGCAGGGGGATGGGATAGGCTGACAGTGCCACGGGGGCATTAGCCCGAAGTTCCATGGTGACGCCGCCGCTGCGGCGTCGCGAAGCCCTTTTCCTGATTGAGGAATCGGCTCATCGGGGGGCGTTCGATGCCCTCATTTTGTAGTCACTAAAAGTTCTTGACATTGGCGGGTTTTCTCCTATTCTGCTGGCTATGCCAGCACGAAACGGAACCGCTCACGTCGTTACGACGACCCGCAAGTACAAGGACCAGATCTATCGCACCCACCTGTTGCGGCGCAGTTACCGCGAGGACGGCGTGGTCAAGAACGAGACGCTGGGCAACCTGTCCCACTTGCCCGAGGCACTGATCGAGATCATCCGCCGCTCACTCAAGGGCGAGACCTTCGTGCCGCTGGGCGAGGCGTTCGAGGTGACACGCTCGCGCGCTCACGGCCACGTGCAGGCGGTGGCCACGGCCATGCAGCGTCTGGGCTTTGCCTCGCTGATCGCCTCCAAGCCTTCGCGCGAGCGCGACCTGGTGCTGGCGATGGTGGCCGCGCGCATCGCGGCGCCGCACACGAAGCTGGCCACCACGCGCTGGTGGCACACCAGCACCCTGGCGGAGGACTTCGGCGTGACCGAGGCCAACGAGAACGACCTGTACGCGGCAATGGACTGGCTGCTCGCGCGCCAGGGCACAATCCAGAAGAAGCTCGCCGCGCGCCACTTGAGCGCCGGTGGCCTGGTGCTGTATGACCTGAGCTCCAGCTACTTCGAGGGCAGCACCTGCCCGCTGGCCAAGCTTGGCTACAGCCGCGATGGCAAGAAGGGGCTGCTACAGGTCAACTACGGCTTGCTCACCGATGCGCGCGGCTGCCCAGTGGCGGTGTCGGTGCATGAGGGCAACGTGGCCGACAGCCAGACCTTCATGCCCGAGGTGCGGCGCCTGCAAGAGGAATTTGGTCTCTCCCGATTGGTCATGGTGGGCGATCGCGGCATGATCTCCAGCAAGGCCATCGACCAGATGCGTGAAGGCGGTGACCTGGGCTGGATCACCGCGCTCAAGAGCGCCTCGATCCGCCCGCTGCTCGAGCAAGGGCAACTGCAGCTTGGCCTGTTCGACGAGCGCAATCTGCTGGAGCTGAGTTCACCGGACTATCCGGGCGAGCGGCTGGTGGCGTGCCGCAATCCGGAACTGGCCAGGCTACGTGCCCACAAGCGAGAAGAGTTGCTGGCGGCCACCGAGGCGTGCCTGCAGCCGATCGTTGCCCGCGTGCAGGCGGGCAAGCTTGCCGGGCGCGATCAGATCGGCCTGCGCGTGGGCAAGGTGATCGACAAGTACAAGGTGGCCAAGCACTTTGCGCTGAGTATCGACGACGCGGCCTTCACGTTCAGCCGCAACAGCGAGGGCATCGCCCGCGAGGCGGCGCTCGACGGCCTCTACATCATCCGCACTTCGGTGAGTGCGGCGCAGATGGACTCGGCCGAGTGCGTGCGCAACTACAAGGCGCTGGCCAACGTGGAGCGCGCGTTCCGTTCGCTAAAAACGGTGGACCTGAAGGTGCGGCCAATCCATCACCGCACGGCCGATCGGGTGCGTGCGCATATCCTGCTGTGCATGCTGGCCTACTACGTCGAATGGCACATGCGTGAGGCTTGGCGCGAACTGATGTTCGCCGACCCGGATCAGGCCGCCAAGGCCACGCGTGATCCGGTGGCGCCTGCCGTGCGCTCTGCGGCAGCGCTGGCCAAGGCGGCGCGCCACACACTTGACGACGGCACGCCCGTGCACAGCTTCTCGAGCTTGATGGCCGAACTCGCCACGATCGTGCGTAACACCTGCCGCACACCCAGCGCTGGCGCTGAAGTGCCGACGTTCGAACTCGTCACCACGGCAAACGCGAAACAGAAGCAGGCTCTGGAATTGCTTCAGCAAATCCGCGTGTAGACAGAAACTGGAACCCGGGAATCACGACAAGTGCCTGTCGCAAAAGGGGAAACTCGCCCAGGCGGCTGGTGAACTTCGGATTAGAGGCGCGGCGGCACGCTTGCTACGGCTGGCATCTGGTCGATGCTCGACGGCTCTCGCCTCGGCCATGACTTCGTCGGTGACCGAGCTGATGAAGTCCGGGGAGACTTCGGTTCCGTAGCTCTCAGCCAGAAACGCCTGAATCTCGCGCACGCTCATGCCGCGCGCGTACATGGCAATAATGCGCTCATCGAAGCCGGTAAAGCGCCGCTCATGCTTCGGGATCAGAATCGGATCGAAGCTGCCATCGCGGTCGCGTGGCAATTCGACCCGCACCGGGCCGCGGTCGGTGATCAACGGTCTTGCCGCTGACACCGTTACGCTCATTGGACTGCTCGGCCGGCTTGGGCTCGCCTGGCTTATAGCCCAAATGCATGCTCATTTCGGCGCTCATCGCCCGTTCGATGATGGCCTTGTTGAACGCCAGCATCAGATCCTGGACCTCGCCGGGCGTCATCGGCCCTTTAACCAACTCGTCAAGTAAGCCGTCAGGCAAAGCCGGCAGCGGGCCGCGGGCCGCTGCCTGAGATGCCACCGTACGTTTCTTCTTCATCGGCATATCCATGGTCGTTACCTCTCATGATATGCCTCGCACACAAAATTCCGGATAGGTCCCATCAGATTCCCGCCCGCATGAATCGGTACGGTTCACCGATGTAGGTGACAAAACAGTTCAAGCTCAAAGGTAACAGGTTTCTAATGTGACTACGCAAGCCTCAGCGTGTTACCCATGTGATTGAACTCGTTTGTCACCCCATGAGGTTGCCACAGACAGACGCATCGCAACCATCAGGACCCGGACGCCGCGCGCAGCGCAGCCGAAGGCGTTGATGCGATACGGTGCTTAGCAGACGGCCTACACCCTGCATGGGGATCGTTCAAAAGTCGGTGTACGTAGGCACCGTCACTGACTCACCTGGCGTAGCAGGCTCGAACCGCGACCACGCCAAAACGGAAATCACCACCGCCCGCACCACCCACGCCGCCTCCTTGATAAAGGCCAGCCGCAGGCGACGCGCTTTTTGGTTACTTTTTGTCGCTCGGACAAAAAGTAACCCCCCCAGGAGGGCGGAACAGAGCGGTTCAAGCAACGACAACATGTCACCAGCAGCGCGAGCCGTCGAGCATCAAACCAGATGAAACCCGCAGGCAAAGCGCCCACTCCAGCAAGGAGCCAAAAAACCACCCACGCCAGGTACTTCCATTGGGGGAACTGGCGTGGGCGTGAAGACCACCGGATGCGGCTCCAGCGGCCATTCGTTCCTACGCAAATCCGCCACGGGCGAATGGCAACAATTGTGTCGACGGACGTAACAGCGGTCAGCCCGCCGGCAGCACGATCCGGAACACGGCCCCCGCATCCACCACGCTGTGCACCTCAACCTTGCCCCCATGCCGCTCGGCCACAGCGCGCACCAGCACCAGCCCCAGGCCAGCGCCATCGGGCGCCCCCTGCTGACCTTCGTGCAGCCGCGCAAAGGGCTCGAACAACCGCGCCTGGTCGGCCAGCGCGATGCCGGGGCCATGGTCCTGCACGGCGATAGCGAAATGCCCCGGCTCACGCGCCAGCGATACCGTCACGGGCCGACCTCGCGGGCTGAACTTGATGGCGTTGCTGACCAGGTTGGCGATAGCGCGCACCAGCAGCGCCGGCTCGCCCTGCACCACCGCTGGCTCGTCCGGCAGATCGATCTGCAACGACACGTCGCGCGCGTTGGCCAGCGCCCACAGCTGGTCGGTGGCATCGAGCACCACGCTACCCAGCTCCACCTCCATGAACGCCAGCGACTTCGACTCTGCGCGCGCCACGCTGATGAAATCGTCGGCCAGCGTCATGGTGCGGCGCGCGTGCGCGGCAATGCGGGACAGCACGGTGCCGTCAGCGGCCGTGGCAGCGCCATCGTTACGGTTGCGCCGCTCGTGCAACTCGATCAGCGCCAGGATCGACGCCTGCGGCGAGCGCATGTCGTGCGACAGGAAGCGCAGCATCTGATCGCGCTGGCGCTCGGCGACCCGGATCGCCGTGATGTCGGTGACGCTGACGATCAGGCCGGCCACGGCGCCCGAATCGCCGTGCAGCGGCGCGCCATGGAGCAGGTAACGGCGGTCACCGCGGCCGGCGACTTCGATGCCGCCTTCAGGGACCTGCGCGGGGGCCGTGCTGGCGCGCGCGTGGCGCTCGTGCAGCGCCTGCCAGTACGCCAGCGCCGGCGCCGGTGCGGGGAACAGCGCCTCGATCACAGCGCGGATGGCGGGGCGCGGCGGGCCGGCATCGCCTGCGGCGGGCGCGGGTTCGCCGCCCAGCACCGTGGGCGCCAGCGCCACACAGCGGCGGTTGGCCAGCATCACGCCGCCGTCCAGGTCGCAGATCGCGGTGGCATCGGGCAGGCTTTCCAGGCCGTCGGAGAGGAAGCGGCGCACGCCGCGCAGCCGCGCGCTCATGCCGTAGACCGCGCGCATGCGGCTGTCGAGTGTGGCGCCGGTGTGGCGCGGCGCCGGCATCAGGCCGGGTTCGCGCTCCAGCCGCGCCAGTTCGTCGGACAGGAAGCGCAGCGCGGCTTCCTGCCGGCGCCAGCTCCACAGCGGGTAGAACAGCAGGCAGCCCAGCACCGCCGCCGCCGGCGCGAACCACAGCCGCGCCAGCGCCAGCAGCACCAGCGAGCCGCCCAGCAGGCCCGCCAGCAGCAGCCCGGTGGCCACCAGCGCGCCGCGCGGGGGCAGCCGCAATGCAGTCAGCGCCGCCAGCAGCACCGCCAGCAAGGTGCCGGCGAGCTGCCAGCCGCGCGGCACGGCCACGATGGCGTTGCCATCGGTCAGCGCCTGCAGCGTGTTGGCCAGGATCTCGACGCCGCTCATGCCGCGCCCGTCGCGCGACACCGGCGTGGGCAGCACGTCGCCCATGCCGGTGGCCATGGCGCCGATCAGCACGGCCTTGCCGGCAAAGCGTGCCGGATCGGCGCGGCCTTCCAGCACGTCGCGCGCCGACACGCGCGCAAAGGTGCCGGGCGGCCCCGCATAGGGGATGCGCAAGCGGCCGCGGCGTTCCCAGCCGTTGCCTTCGGTGGTCTGCGCGCGCTCCTGGCGGTAGCTGTCGAGCGGACGCGGCGTGCGCCCGGACTCCGCCATCACCGCCGCCAGGTGCGGCACGCCGGCGGCCTGCACCGGGTGCGGCCCTTCGCGCAGGTAGACCTGGCGCGCCACGCCGTCGGTATCGACCACCATGTTGATATGGCCCACCGCCGCGCCCAGGCCGGCCAGCGGGTAGCGCACCAGCATGCCGGCGCCGGCATGCTCGGCCACCACCGGCAGCACCACGTTGCCGGCCTGCGCCAGGCTGCGCGCCAGCACCGCGTCGTCCTGCGGGTAGCGGGTGTCGCGCTCGGACAGGATCACGTCCACGCCGATCACGCGCGGGGCGCCGGCGGCAATGCGCTCGACCAAGTGCGCCAGCACTGCACGGCGCCACGGCCAGCGGCCGATGGCGGTGATGCTGGCGTCGTCGATGGCGACGATGACGATATCGTCGCGGGCGGGATGGTGCTGTGCGCCGATGGCGATGTCGTAGGCGGCCAGGTCGGCGCGCTCGGTCCAGCCCTCGCGCGCGGCCAGCGCCACCAGTGCCAGCACGGCGGCGGCCAGCAGGCACCATTCGATCAGCGTGCGGCGCGCGAAGGCGCGGCCGGGCGCGGGCGCACCCGTGCCCGCGGCGTCAGCGGAGCCAGATGCGGCCACCGCCGTCGGCCCGGTCGCCCGGGCCCATGCCACCGATCGCGCCGCCCTGGCCATCGCGCAGGTAGGCGAAGATCTCGATGCGCTGCGGCGCGGAGAATGCCGCGGGGTCCGGGGCCGTGCCCGGTGCCGCGCGCGCGATCCGCACGTAGTAGACGCCCGCCGCCGGGCGTGGCAGGTCGATAGCGTTGGCGGCGGCGTGCTCGTCCGCCAGCAGCGTGGCGAAGCCTGCGTCCGCTGACAGCTGCACGCGGTAGCCGGCGCTGCTATCCCCGCGCCAGCCGATATGCAGGGTGCTGCCATTGTCCTGCAGGGTCGGCACCGGCGGCGCCGGCTCGACGGTGAAGGCGACGGGCGCCGACCACGGACCCGGGCGGCCAGCACCGTCCACGCTGCGCACGCGCCACCACCAGCGGCCCGGCGCCAGTGGCCGCACGGCGGCGGATTGTGCGGCCTGGTACAGCGCGGCCTGCTGCGTGAAGCCGGCATCGGCGGCAAGCGCCAGCTCGTAGCGCGCCACGCCAGGCACCTCGGCCCATTCGAAGGCCACGGCCTCGGCATACCGCACCGCATCGGCGGCGGGCTGCAGCGTGAACGGGGCCGGCGGATTCAGGCGCACGGACACCGGCGCCTGCGCGCCGTGACCGGTCAGCTGATGCGCATCCACGGCGCTGACGCTGAGGTAGAGGGTGCCTTCGGGCAGGCCGTCGACGCGGGCGGTGGTAGCGGTGGTGATGCCGGTCCAGACCAGCTCGCTCAGCGCGGCATCACGCGCCACCGCCACGCGGTAGGCCGCGGCGCCCGCCACCGGTTGCCAGGTTGCGTCGAAGCCTGGGCCGAGCACGGTATCGGCCGGCGGTTGCAAGGCCGGCGCCGGCAGCAGCACCACCGGATGCGACAGCCGGCCATTGGCCGACACGCCGATGCCGTAGCCTGCGCCGACCGAAGCGGCTGCCGTCATGGCGCGGTCCGCCGCCGCGTGGGCGCCGCGCGCCGCGCTGACGCCGACACGGCCTTCCAGCACCTCGCTGCGGCTGCCTTCGGCGTCGGCCGAGACGCGGTAGCGGGTGCCGCGCACGCCGGTCACCATCATCGGCGTATGCAGCTCGAAGCGGCCGACACCGCCGCCTTCGGGCGCCACGCGCGTATCGGCGGCACCCTTCTCGATGCGGATCACGGTATCGGTCAGCCCGCTGCGCGCGAATGTGCGCAGGCGCCGCACCGCCACCGCAGTGGCCGGCGGCAGCGTGACGCGGGTGCGGTCCGGCAGCTCGAGCGTGACCGAGCCGCCCGCGGGCGTCTCAATGCGCGCCGCCTCGTCCAGCGTCATGCCCACCTGCACCGGCCGGCCGTTGGCCCGGACCTCGCCCTGCACATAGACCACGCGTGCCGAGGCCGCCTGTTCCGGAATCTGGCTCAGCGGGATGCGCAGCCGCGAGCCCGGCACCAGCCGGTATGGGTCGGCCACGCCGTTCAGGCGCTGCAGTGTGCGCCAGCCGTCGGCAGAGGCCATATAGCGCTCGGCCAGCGCGATCAGCGTATCGCCCGGCTCGACCAGGTAGAGGAAATCGGCGCCTTCCGCGCCCGCCGGTCCGGCCTGGACCTGCTGGACCGAAATCCCCGCGCCGAACAGCCAGGCCAGCGCGGCCGCCTTCATCCACCTACGCATCCGCCCCGGCCTCGTTTGCCTCCGCGTCGGCCGCGGAGATTTCTTCAAACCGGTAGCCGTGCGAATACACGGATGTCAGCCGCACGCCATTCTCGGCGCGCAGCGCCAGCTTCAGGCGCAGCCGCGAGATATGCGTGTCGAGCGTGCGCGAGCCCGCGCCCATGGCGCGGCCCCAGACGGCCTGCTCCACCACCTCGCGCGCCAGCAGGCGGCCGGTATTGCGGAACAGGAACAGCGCCAGCTCGTACTCGCGCGGCGACAGCAGGGCCGCCTGGCCGCCGATGGCGATGGTGCGCGTGCGCGGATCGACGGTGTAGTTGCCGCGCCGGATCAGCTCGACTTCCTGCGCGGCCTCGGGATAGGCGCGGCGCAGCAGCGAGCGCACGCGGGCGATCAGTTCGCCGGCGCGGATAGGCTTGAGCATGTAGTCGTCGGCGCCGACGGTGAGGCCCGCGACGATGTCGGCCTCGTCGGTGCGGCTGGTGACGAACAGGATCGGCGGCATGTTGCCGGACTTCTGCCGCACCCAGCTGACCAGTTCGTAGCCGCTGGTCCCGGGCAGTTGCCAGTCGACCATCAGCAGGTCGTAGGCGCGCTCGCGCAGCGCGCGCAGCAGGTCCGCGCCGTTGGCGAAGGACTCGCACTCGAAGCCGGCCTCGCCCAATATCTGCCGGATCAGTTCGGCCTGATCCGGATCATCCTCCACGGAGGCAATACGCATACCTCTACATCCTTCTGCCAGCTTCCGACTGCAACTGCGGTCTCTGCCACGGCATGTCGACGGCTCGGCCGGCAAGTCCATTCCCTGAATTCACCCCCGCAAGGGCGGCGCGGCCGTCGATCTGATCCGGCGGGCCAGGCCGAAGCCCGCCGGCTGCCGCAATGTTACCTAATCGCGGCCCCACCCGTCGAGACTCCCGATGAGGGGGTATCGGTGCGAACTGCGCCGATCCTCCCGCGAACGTCCCGCGATCTCCCATTCCCTGCGGCGATCGCGCCGGGCCCGGGCGCCCTACTGCAGCATGTAGGTTTCGTACTCCAGACGGTCCAGCTTGCGGTCCAGCAGGTACAGCGCCAGCGCCACCACGACCAGCAGCGACACCGCAAACCCGTAGCCATACCAGGCCGGCCCCAGCCGCAGCGTCAGCGCCGTCAGCGCAAGGTTCAGCACCACGAAGGTGGCGGTCAGCAGCAGCACCTCGCGGCGCCGGTCCAGGTAGAAATAGATGTTGAGCACGCCCAGCAACACCACCTGCAGGCTGGCGCCGATTACGTCCACGTAGAGCAGCGGCATGTACAGCTCGGAAATACCCAGCAGCCGCAGCACCCACGCGCCCACCACGAACAGCAGCAGCGCGGCGATGGCCTGCACCTTGACGATCTCGTACAGCCCCAGCCGGATGGTCTGGACCATGGTGTTGCGCATGTCCTCGATATGCTCGAGCGAGCTGCCGCCGCGCACCGCGTTGTAGAACGCGTCGTAGTACTCGACAAAATCGGTCTCAATGCGCACCAGGAACACCGCCATGCCCGGGATGATCGCCAGGTAGGCCAGGAACACCGGGATGTCGTAGATGATCGACGCGTGCAGCGGACCGATCACCTGTTGCCCGGTGGACGGCGCGTACCAGAACATGAACTTGTCGATCCAGATGCCGAGGTTGTACAGCAGGCCGATCGCCACCAGGCTGGGGTAGGCGTAGCGACGCTCGAACACCTCGAACGTCATGAACTGGCGGCTGGTGTAGTTGCGGTAGATCAGCGTCACCATGCCGGTCAGCAGGCACAGCTGGCCGGCGACGAAGCCGCCCAGCAGCCCTTCCAGCCCGTGGCCGCGCAGCGCCAGCGCGGCGCCCACCGAAATCGCGTAGCCGAGCAGGAAGGTCCAGACGATGGCCTTGTACTGCTTCATGCCGGACAGGAAGATCGCGGCGATCCAGATATTGCTCAGCACCACGAAGCCGGCCACCATCAGCAGCCGGTACAGCACCGACTGCTCGCCGAAGCTGAACACTGCGCAGGCCAGGCCGGTGCCGCCCGACAGCACGGTCACCAGCAGCGCCACCGCGTGGTAGTTGCTCAGCACCAGGTGGTCGCGCTTCTCGAACAGCCGGTCGGAAGTAAAGCGCGTGAACGACAGCTGCATCGGCCCGGTCAGGATCAGGCTGCCCGCGATCAGGTAGGTCACCGACACCTGGAACTGCGTGATCAGCGTGCCCGGCACCACGAAGGGCAGGCTCAGCATGCCAATCAGCAGGATGCCGACGATCGACAGGATCCACGGCCCGGAGCTGATGATGCCCGCGTACGCATAGGCGCCCAGCATGCCGGAGAGGTTGTCCCGGCGCAGCATCTTGCGCAGCTCGAATCCAATGCCCGCCATGCTCAGGCTCCTCCGTGGACCGGGCAGCGCGCGGGATTGCCGCCGCCGCGCCGGTCATGCCCGGCGCCGTCGGGTTGCGCCATCAGCCGTTGGTACAGGTCGCGGTAGCTGCCCACCATGCGCTGCTGGGTGTAGTAGCGCTCCACCCGGGCAACGCCCGCCGCCTGCGCCGCCTGCCAGCGCGCCGGGTCTTTCAGCAGCGCCAGGGCCTCGCCGGCCAGCGCCGCGGGGTCGGCAATGCGCACCACGCCGCCGGCGGCGCCCAGCGCGGCATCCTCGCCGGGCAGGCCGAACAGCAGCTCGCGGCATGAGCCCACGTCGGTGGTCACGCACGGCACGCCGGCGGCAAAGCCTTCGAGCACCACCAGCGGCAGCGCCTCGCTGATCGAGCTCAGCACCAGCACGCCCACCTGCGGCAGCAGCGCGTCGATGCGCTGGAAGCCGAGGAACCTGACCTTGTCACCCAGCCCCAGGCTCTGCGCCAGGCTGCGGCATTCGCGCGCATATTCCGGATCCTCGTCCTCCGGGCCGGCGATCCAGCCTTCGGCCTCCGGGTACTCGCGCACCACCGTGAGCATCGCGCGGATGAAGGTCTTGACGTCCTTGATCGGCACCACCCGGCCGATCAGGCACAGCACCGGCGGCACGCCCGGCTTGCGCTGGTCGCGCAGCGGCGCGAGGCGCGGCAGGTCGATGCCGTTGGGGATGCTGCGCGTGCGCGCCTCGGGGGCGCCATCGAGCACCTGGCGGCGCCGGTTGCCTTCATACAGCGCGACGATGTCATCGCCGGCGTCATAGCAGACCCGCCCCAGCGTCTCGAAAAAGCGCACCCACAGCTCGCGGAAGTAGCTGATCTGGGAGATGTCGCGCTCGAACACATTGCGGTTGTCGCGGATCCACTGGCTCTGGAACAGGTCGATCTTGCGTTCCTTGGTGTAGATGCCGTGCTCCGACACCAGCAGCGGGCGCTGGTTGCGGTGGCGCAGCAGCGCGCCGAGAAAGCCCGCGTAGCCGGTGGAAACGGTGTGGTAGACCTGCGCCGGGATCAGGCCGTCGGCAATGCGCATCAGCTGCCACAGCGGCTTGTGCATGATGCGCACGGTCCAGAAATAGTCCGTGAACGACGGGTCGGTGCAGAAGCTCCGGTACTGGTCGGTGATGGTCTGCCAGGCGCGGCGGCTGTACAGGAAGGCGTCTTCGCCCAGCGCCCCGCCCTCGCGCAGCGCCGGCATCAGCGCGCGGATCATGGCGCCGGCTTCGGCTTCGTGGCCGGGCTGGCGCAGCAGGTCGTGCAGCCGGTCCGAGGCGTCGAACGCGGCGGGATCGCCGGAACTGCCGTGGACCATCGGCGGCGGCGGGAAATCGTACAGGAAATGGGTTTCCAGGTGGACCACGTTGGGCGGCAGCCGGTAGGCCATGTCGCCATAGTCCTGGCGCCGGCTGCCAATGAAGACGATGCCGAAGCGCACGTCGGGGAACGCGCGAATCATCTGGTTGACCCAGCTCGATACGCCGCCGCTCACATAGGGGAAGGTGCCTTCGAGCAGCAGCATGACGTCGGCCGACGTCCCTTTCAGCAGGATCTCGCTCATGATTGCGCTCCGGCTTGTGCTCCGGACTGCCAGTAACGCAGCAGGGGCCGCACCAGCGGGAGCGGCGAGGGACTGTCGAACGATGCCATCAGCTGGCGCACCGCGGCGTAGTCGCGTTCCAGGTAAGCGGCTTCGGCCAGCAGCGGCAGCACGCGTTCGCGCGCAAAGCCGAGGGATTCGGCGCGCTGCAGCCATTCGCGCGCTTCGCGCGGGGCGTTGCGCACCAGCGCCAGCCGGCCGCGCATGTACCACAGCGAGGCGTTGCGGTCGTCATGCTCCAGCGCCGCGCCGGCATAGCGCTCGACCTGGCTGGCGGTGTAGCGGTAGACGTCGCCCTGCACCAGGTTCTGGTAGATCAGCTCCCAGTAGAGATCGGCCAGGCGCTTGTTGATCTCGGCGCGCTCGACGGCACTGGCGGCGCTTTCCAGCCGCGGCAGCTCGGCCAGGATCTGCTGGGTCAGCTGCTTCTCGGCGCCGTCCAGCATGCCGTAGGCGAGCAGGCGGATATCGTCGGCGCTGTCGGCCAGCAGCTCGCGCAGCACCGGGCTGGCGGTGCGCGCCGGCATCGACTGCATCGCCACCAGCGCGGTCAGGCGCTCAGGCAACGGCGCACGCGCGTTGCCCAGCTGCGCACGCAGGCGTGCGCCGCCGCCGTGCGTGACGCGCGCCATCAGGTGCGTGACGAACTCGGGCAGGCCCACGGTGCCGATGCCGCTGGCGTCCGTGCGTCGTGGGAACAGTTTCGAGAACAGATAGCTGCCAAACCACACCAGCACGCCGCCCAGCGGCACGAAAAAGCAGAACAGCGCGAGAAAGCCGTAGCTCCACGCGAACGGCACGCGCATGCGCCGCGGCAGCAGGCGCCACAGCACCAGAGCGGTCAGCGCGGCCGCCACCGCCTGCATGCCGACAAAGGCCAGCAGCAGCGCGGTACTGTTGCCGGCGCGGGCCAGCAAGGCCAGCGCGGCGAGCTGCGCGGCCAGGCCGCCGGCGCCGAGCTTAAACATGGCGGGCTTCCCCGGCTTGCACCTTCGTCTGCGCCACAGCGCCATCCACCTGGGCGCGGTGCAGCAGCTTGAGCAGCGCGTCTTCCGAGCCGGTGCCGGGCACGGCCAGCGTATAGACGCCGATGCCCGCGCTGGTGAAATCGGTGCCGAACTGCGCGCGCAGCATGTCTTCGATACGCACCAGATACGCGGAAACCGCCTGCGCATCCGACAGCGGCATCAGCGTCAGCATGGCCCGGTGATGGCTGTTGACCACCGGCCACGCCACATCCAGCGCGCGCCGGCTGCGCACCACCTGGTCGAACAGCGCGTCGCGCTCGGGGTCCAGGTCGAACACCAGCGCCACCACCGAGCTGTCGATGCCGGTCTCGCGCCGCAGCCGCGACAGACGCGCGTAATCGAGCGCGAACGAGTACGGGCAGCCCGGCGCTGCCGCCTGGATCGAACGGGTGGCGCCGGCATGCTCGACGCCATCGGCGTAGTAGCCCAGCAGCACCATCAGCATCTGCAGGTTTTCATAGGTCAGCGACAGGAACGGCATGCGCTCGACCACCAGCACGCCGATCAGGTGGTCGGAGCCGGCCAGCACCGGCGCCACCGCCACGTAGCGGGTCTGCGCATCATGCTGCAGGCCTTCGGCGCGCAGGTGCGCGAGCTGGCGCGTGTCCAGGCAGTGGCGCACCAGCGGGTCGGTGGTGTCGAGCGCGAAGAGCGGGCCGACGCTCGCCGCGGGGGCGGCGTCGATCTTGTCGCCGTCGCTCGCGTAGAGCGCGGCGGCCTCGAGCTGGCACGCCTGCGCCACCACCTGCAGCATCGGCTGCGCGCCCGCCAGCGGCTGGCCGGTGCGCACTGCCTCGTCCTGCGCCACGCCGCGCAGCTGCGACAGCGTGTCGCGCAGCGTGGTCGGCCGCGCCAGCAGGTCGTTCTCCAGCCGCGCGTGCGAGATGCGTAGCAGGTAGTGGTTCTTGGTCAGCGCCGCCAGGCGCTCGTCCAGGTAGCGGTTGACCGCGCGGGCGCGCGCCAGGCGCGTGCCCCAGATATCGCCGAACTGCCCGGCCACCAGCACCAGCAGCAGCCCGCCCAGGAAGAACATGCGCGGGAACGGGCCGCTGACCGCGCCGGCCTCCTCGAAGAAGAACCACCCGCCCAGCAGCATCAGCACGCTGCCCACGCCGATCAGCGTGCCATAGCGCAGCGCCAGGATCACCGGCAGCAGCCAGGCCCAAGGAAAGCCCAGGCCCAGCAGCAGCGGGTTCTGCGGCAGCACCAGCCAGGCCAGCCCCATCGCCAGCAGCATCGCCACCACCAGTTCGACCACGGCCGCGCGCCCATTCACCGCGGGCGCCAGCAGGCGCGCATAGCGTCCGCCCAGGCCGATGCCCTGCCCTTGCCGCGCGCGATGTGTGTTGTCAGCCGGATTGGCCACGCTTATCCCCTTGCTTCAACCGGTTTGCCGCATGCCTGCGGCATTGTCATGCTTCGCGCTAACACCTCAACCCTGCATCAGCGGCGCCAGCAGGCGGCGCAACAGCTTCTGCGCGGTGCCCGACAGCGAGGCGCGGCTCCAGCCGCTGTCGCTGCCGGTGGCCGACCAGACCACCTCGCCGCTGGCCACGTCCAGCAGCTGCAGCGAGATGCCCACCGCCGGCTCGCCGTCGACGCCGACCTTGTAGCGCCACTCCTGCACCGCCCCGGTCAGCGCATAGCGCGCCTTCTCGGCACGCGCCCATTCCAGCGCCTTGCCCACGGCCTCGCGCTCGGCGGGCTCGAACAGCGTTTCCGGGTTGAGGCTGGCCGGGTAGCGCTTGAGGCTGGCCACGCCGCCGGTCTTGAGCAGGCTCTCCGCAATCGCCTCGGCACGCAGGCCCGCCTGCGGCGTCTCGGTGTAGTTGACGATCGGCAGCACGGCGATGGTCTCGCCACGTGCAAGCTGCGGCGCTCGGCCCACGTCCGTCACCGCGCAGCCCGCCAGCCACAGCGCCGCGCCCAGCGCGCCGCACCATGCGGCCAGCCGCCTCATTGCCTTGCCCGTCGATTCCCTGGTCTCTTTGCTCATCGTTTTCCCCTTTTTCCCTCGATCCATATCCTGTTGTCAGCCGATCGCCGCACGCCCGCGCCGGCTCAGTACAGCCAGCGGTAGCGCATTCCCAGCTCCGTCAGCGGCACGCCGCCGTTGCGCGCCGCGGTCTCGTGCGAGACGAACAGCGACAGGTGGTCGTTGCCGAACACCGACCCGGCCACGCCGAGCTGCATGCGGAAGTTCTGGCGCGCGCGCGTGTCGCGCAGCAGCCCGACTTCGCCGAACGGGCGCCACTTGCGCGTGTATTCGTCCAGCAGCCCGGTGCCGAAGCCGAACAGCACGCCCGCCTGGGTAAAGCCCTGCGGCATGTAGAACCCCGGCGTGGCCGCGTCCCCGGCCGGCACCAGCGAAGCCATGCGCGGCGTCAGGCTGCCGCCGTTGGCGCTGTAGCTGGCATGCGTGCCAACCACGCGCACGGTGTAGTCAGGATAGGCGGTGCGGATCTTGTAGCCGGCCTCGACGTCATAGACGATGCCGTGCCCCAGCGCGCTGCGGTCCTGCCCGCGGAAGCTGCTGTACTCGATGCGGCCGCCGACGAACTCGCGCAGCCCGATGCGGTAAGTCGCGCCCAGCGCCGCCACGTCCTTGGCTCCGCCCACGCGCAGCGCGGCGGATTCGTCGGCGGGCTGGTTCAACCCCGCCAGCGTGCTGAACTGCAGGCGCCCCTGCCGGTTCCACTCGCCGAAGAAACGCGCGGTGGCCATGGTGTCCAGGCCTTCGCGGTAGCCCGCCGTGGCACGCCAGCGCTTGCCGTTGTCTTGATAGCCCAGCGACAGGTCGGCGCGCCGGTCGGACGACGGCACGTTCACCAGCTGCGTGGGGTCCGTGCTGCGCTGGTCGCGCCAACTGCCGCGCAGGTTCAGGTCATAGCCATCCCACAGGCGCACGCCGCCGGCCAGGCTGCCTTCGGTGTATTCCAGCGGCTTCTGGTGCGTGAAGCTGACGCGCGGCTCGATCGCCTGGGCGTTGTTGAGCAGCGCGTCCTGCAGGGTCTCCTGCAGCGCGTCGTCGGTGCGCGCCACCTCCTGGGCCTCGAACGCCAGCGTCTGCGCGGCGCCGAGGCGGTCCAGGCGCAGGTTGGCCTCGATCTGGTTGGTTACCGGCACGCGGCCGGCCTGGCGTTCCAGCACGCGGTCCAGCGCGTCCATGTCGTTGCTGTCCAGCGCCAGCGCGATCTCGGCATAGGCCGGGCGCGTCAGCGTGCGCGCGTAGTGCCTGGCGAGCCAGGCGCGCGCGAGCGGGTTGGCCTCGGACGACAGGGCCCAGGCCAGCGCCACGTCGCGGCCGGCGGCGGATAATGCCTTTTCGCGCGCGGCCTCGCGCTGCACCACGGCTGCGGGCGGCGCCACGTCCAGCGGCGGCAGCCCGGCGATATCGCCCAGCTTCGACTTCGCACCGGCGGGCCGCGGCGCGTTGCGCGCCTGCGCCGTGGCGGCACGGTCGTCGCGCAGCATCTGGATCACCAGGGCGCGCGACACATCGCCCGAGGCGAACACCTGCCCCAGCGCCACGGTCTGGCGGCGCAGTTCGGCGCGCGACGGCAGGCCCGGCTCGTCGCCCTCGGCCACGGCATCGTCTTCGTCATCGGCGCGCAGCCGCGCATGCATGCGGCCGCCTTCGGCCCAGCCGTGATGCAGTGCCACCCATGCCTGGCGGCGGGTGCGCCAGGCGGTGTCGGTTTGTCCGATGGCCTCATACGCGTCGGCGGTCAAGCCAAGCCAGAGCGGATCGGCCTGCTTGCCGTCATTGAGCTTGCGCAGGTAGTGCAGCGCCGAGCGGCCGTCCTGGAAGCGCATATGGCCGGCGGCGAACGCGCCCCACAGGTCGGGGCTGTCTTCTGCCTCGCCTTTCAGGCGGCGCATCAGTGCGCGCACTTCGTTGTCGGTGCCCATGTCGACCTGTGCCCACAGCAGCCCGCCCAGTGCCTGGCTGCTGGCTTCAGGCAGGTTGGCGGCACGACGCAGGTCTGCCATCGAGCGCTCGCGCTGGCCGATGGCGCGCAGGTATTCGGCGCGGTAGGTCAGGAAGCGGCCCGATTGCTCGGACGCCCGCAACTGCGCCGGGGTCAGACTGGCCAGGAAGCGCTCGACGCGCGCCCAGGCGCGCGCCTGGGTGTAGTAGTAGACCGTCAGCTCCAGCGCCTCCTGGCTGCCGTGCTTGCGCCAGTAGGCTTCGGCGATGCGGCCGGCATCGATCGGGCTGCGGTCGTAGTACGCCAGCAGGTTGGCCAGGTCGCGTTCCTGCACGGTGGTTTGCGCGTCCGCGCAGTCGTTGCGCAGGCTGCCTTCGGGCTGGCGCCGGCACGGGTCCTCCTGCGGGCCGGAGATCGATGCCGTCAGCTTGCGATAGCCCTCGTCGAGCAGGTCGTCGCGCTGGTTCAGCCTGGCCAGCTCGGTGAAGGTGCGCCAGTAGAGCGCGTCACCCTGGGCCGTGCCGGCGGCGGCGCGCGCAACCAGCATGGCGTCAAGCGCCTGCCTCAGGCGGCCATGCACATAGTTGGAGTTGGCGAGCTTGAGCGCATACGCGGGGCGCGGGCCGAAGCGCTCCTGCAGCTCGGTGTAGAGCGTGAAGGCACGCCCGTCCTTGCCGGCGCGCTCGGCCAGTGCCGCGTTGCGCTCCATGATCTCGCGCGCATTGGGGCCGCGGCTGAGGCCGTCCAGGAAGGCCATGGCCTGTTCCGGCTCGCCCAGACGCTCGTAGGCGGCGACCACCGCGTCCACGGTGCGCAGGTCGCCGGCGCGCGCCCGGTGGCGCAGCGCGACCAGGTAGGCGGCGTCATCCGACAGCCCCGGCGCCAGGCGCAGCACATGGTCCCAGGCGCGCTCGTCGTTGCTGGCCTGCGCGTACGCCAGCCAGTTTTGCAATGCTACTGCGGGCTGGCGGTTCCATTCGGCCACCTGCGCCAGGCGCTCGCGCCACAGCAGGTCGCCGGGCAGCCTGCGCACTGCGGTCTCGGCCACGCGCTGGGCCTGGTCAAGCTTGCCGGCGGCGAGGAAGACGCGATAGGCGAGGTCATGGTCCTCGGCGTTGAAGGGCTTCTCGGCGGCGGCGCCCTCGGCCTTGTCAGCGGCACTGGCGGCCGCCTTGCGCGTTTGCAGCACGCCGGCGGCCTGCAGCGCATCGCGCAGCGCCAGCCCGCGCGGGCCGTCGAGGAAGACCACCCCTTGCGCGGCCCACGGCTGCGCCGCGGCGAGCATGCGCGCCGCCTGCGCAGCCGGGCGGTGCCGCAACGAAGACAGCTTCAGCAACCGCTCCACGTAGCGGGCGGCCTGCTCCGGCCGGTTGGCCGCCAGCGCCAGCCTGGTCAGGTAGCGCAGCACCTCGGGATCGTCGAGCAGCGGCCCGGCATGGCGTTCGGCTTCGGCCAGTGCCTCGTCCAGCAGGTTGCCGGACTGCAGCGTCTGCACGGCCTTCAGGAACAGCGCGCGCTGCTCGGCCAGCGTGCCGGCGCGGGCCTGGGCCGCGAACAGCGCGCGCGCGGCGTCGCGGTAGTTGCCGCCGGAGACCGCAATCTCGGCCAGTTGGCGATTCCAGAAATCGGCATGGCCGCGGTCGGCGCGCGCCAGTTCGCGGTAGAAGCCCGCCAGTGCATCGGTCGCGCCGAGCTCGCGTGCCTGCATGGCCAGCCTCTGCAGCTCTGCAATGGTCCAGCGTCGCGCCGTGGCTTCCTTGAGCAAGGCCTGCGCCTGTGCCAGGAACTGCGCGCGCTCAGGCGTATCGGGCTGCGCCGCCCAGGTACGCTGCTGCGCGATGTCGATGCGCGTGCGCAGGATCGTGGCGGACAAGTCGGCGCGCTGCAGCGCCTGCATGCGCGCCAGCATGGCCTCGGCCTCGTCCAGCCGGCCGCTGCGCGCGTATTGCTCGGCGAGCACCGCCATGAACCCCGGATCGTCCGGCGCGGCCTTGGACCACGCTTCCAGGTACGCCACGGTCAGGCCGTCCATGGTGCGGCCCTGCCCCAGCAAGCGCTCGCGCAGCGTCTCGCGCGGGAACATCAGTGCCAGGCCGACTCCCACCATCGCGGTAAAGGTCAGTACCAGCGCCGGCGGCAGCAGCCGCTCGCGCTCAGCCGGCGCAGCGGACTTCGACGGCTTGGCTGGCATGGTTCAGGTCGGTAAGGGGCGCGGTATCGACGCGCAAGGTATCGCGCTCGCGCACACCCTGGACGGTCTTGCCGTCAACGCTCACGCGGCAGTTGGCCGCGCCGGCGAGCCGGAAGAAAGGCTTGTAGTAGCCGCCGAAGGCAAAGCGCGTGACGCTGCCATCGCGCTGCCAGTTGCGCACGATGCCGTTGGCTTCGGCCAGCTGCGGAGCGCTCGCCACGGCCGGCGCGTCGCGCGTGACAAAGCGAACGTCGCCGCCGTCCAGGTGCAGGTAGACGCCTCCGCCCGGCGCCGCCGAGGTACCGGTGACCCCGCGCGCCGAGGCCAGTTCCGGCACGCCGGCGCCGGTCCAGCGCAGGTTGCGCAGGTTGCCGTCGCCGCGCACGATCCAGGCGCCGGGCTGCGTGCCATCGCCCAGCTCGCGCGCCACCGCCATGTCCTGCCAGTCCAGCACCTTGCGCACGTAGTCGGTCGAATGCAGCGGCAGCAGCGGCTGCGCCAGCACGTAGTCGTAGACCTTGCGCAGCGCCTTCAGCGACGCCACCTTGGTGCCCGAATAGCTGTGGTAGTAGATATTGACCGGCTTGAAGCGGTACGGCTTGTCGGTCAGCTCGAAGGTCTCGATCACGCGCTCAAAGCCGTAGTACGGGCCGTGCCACAGGTTGGTATAGACGTTCTCGTTCTGGTTCGGCGCGAACACCTGGAAAGTGCCGTCCGGCTTGTTGATGCCCAGCGGCGAGATCGCGGTCCAGCTCGGGTTGCTGCGCGTGATCATGGTGTCGCCGCCATTCATGTTGAGCACGCGCGCCTGCGCCGCGAGCTTGAGCGCCTGCGCCGGCGGCTGGCAGTCGCCCGACCACAGCAGCAGCGTGACCGGCTTGCCGGCGGGCGCGAGCTTGCGGTTGATGTAGTCGATCGAACCGCCGATTTCGCGGTTCAGGTCCATCGTGTAGCCGGGCACCGGCAGGTGGTAGGCCTCTTCTGCCTTGGCCTGCTTGCCCGCGCCGTGCTCGTGGCCGTGATCCTTGCCGGCGGCCTGCGCCCTTTGTCGGCCCTCGGGCACGGTCAGCGCCCAGGTGAACGGGTGCGAGAAGGTATGGCTGGCCACCTCCACGTACGGCTGCGCGAAGATCTTGCGCGCGATCGGCTCGAGCTCGGCGCTGAGCTTCGGGTACATGCCGTCGGCGCTGAGCTCGGCCTGAATCACCGACATGGTCATCGGCAGCCGGTAGCGGTCGAAGACCTCGCGGAACAGCACCTCGCCCGAGAAGCCGCCGCCCGGCATCTCCGCGCGCGAGGCAAAGCCGTCGCCGTCGATATGGATGGTCAGCAGGCGGCGGCCGTTCTCGGTAGTGACGTCGGGCACCGGCATCGCCGGCAGCCGCAGCGCCTCGCGCAGGAAGGCCAGCGGCTGCACGATCCAGCGGTCCGGGTCGGTGTTCTGGATGCCGGTCAAGACCGCGTACGGCCTGATCGCGTAACCGCCCCAGGGCGTGATTGCAGCAGCGTCATAGGTGAGCGTGCCCGAGCGCAGCCGCAGCAGCGAGCGCGACCCGGCGCCTACCTGCACCGGCACCGCGCGCGAGCGGTCGGGCAATACCGGCGCCTCGAAGCCCATCATCGGGTCTTTCGACACCACCTGCACCGGCCCCTCGACGCGGCCCCTGGCCAGGCTCAGCCCCAGGCTGTGCGCCATCGTCCCGGTCATGCGCAGCCCGAAGTCGTTCAGGAAGGCCACCGGGATGCCTTGCTCCACCTGCTTGCCGAGCCACTGACGCAGGCGCCCGGCGGCCGCGTCGTCGACCGGTCCTTCCAGCCAGATCACCACGCCGGCGTAGCGGTCGACGCCCAGGTCCGGCAGCGGTTCGCCGACGCCGGCGAACTCCACACGGTAGCCCAGGTAGTTGAGCGGCATTGACACGAAGCGCACGCCTTCGGAATTGTCGATCGACTCCCCGGGACGCTGATCCTGCAGCACCAGCACGCGGCGCGGCAGCACTTCCACGCTGCCCACGCCCACGGTCTGCAAGGCCGGATCGGCCACGTACGGCGTGATCCCCAGCGCGCGGATGCGCTGCGCGGTCTCGCGCGCGCAGCGGCGGTCCGCCGGCGCGCAATAGTCGATGGAGATCACCGGCAGCCGGTATTGCTCGCGGATGGTGCGGGCCTGCGCCAGCAGCCAGTCGCGGTCCGCCTGCGGCACCTCGACATAGCGGCCCTTGCCCTGGTCCCAGCCGCGAAACAGCGATTCGAAGGCCACGGCATAGGCCAGCCCATGGACCTGCGGCAGGATCTCGAAGCCACGGTTGAAGACCAGGCGCGCCTCGGGATAGCGCGCCTTGATGGCCTGGATCACGCGCACCATGCCCGCTTCCTGGCGCGCGCGCTCGGCATCGGTCTTTGCCACCAGCTGGTAGGAGTCGAGCGTATCGAGGAAGAAGCCGCGGAAGCCGCGCTGCCACAGCGGCGCGATCACCTTGTCGACGTAGAAAGCAGGCCAGCCTTCTGCGGCCTGGTCGACCACGCGCGCGCTCCAGGCGTCGTTGCGCCCGGTGAGCCAGGCCTGCGGGATGTCCTTGTAGTAGCGGCGGCTTTCCAGGACCTCGCCCACGCTGACATAGGCGAACCAGGCGGTGGCGGGCGTGGCGGCCTGGCGCGGATCGAAGCCGCTGTCGGGTTCGACCACGGCGATATCGAAGGCCTGCAGCGCATCGACCGGCGGCTTCGCCCCATAGTGGAAGGCGATTGACGGCATCGGCGCCCCCGGCGCCGGTGCGGCCGCCGTCGCCGCCATCGCCGCATTGACCGATACCAGCGACAGCAGCACCGCCGTGCCTTGCACCAACCGTCGCATCGCCACCGCCATCACCCCGTGCAATCGGGACCGCCTTCGCGCGCCCCGGCTCCCTGCTTCCTCCGACTGCTCCACAGCTAGCTTCCTCTTTATCTGCGCGCCGCGCCTCATGTGCGCCCGGCACGACATTTTTGGACGGTCGCCGCCGCCTTGCCCGACTTTGTCGGTCGAGCTCGGAAACTTCCGATGTTATTTGACCTGCGGATGCTATGACAGACGCCCGAGTCGCACTGTCAACAATTGTTCCGAAATTGAGACATTGTCCCTGCCTACGCGTTAACGCCCGACCCACGGCTGCCTTGCCCCCATGCACATAGGGGGCATGTTCATGGACGCGCAGCGCCCTCGCGGCAACGCGTTACGCGGGCACTGGCGACCACCAAGCCCCGCGGGCACAAACGAATCAACGGAGAACCGACCAGGTCCCGTGCGCGACGTGTCGCGACACTGTCCGCAACGACAATTCCGAACAGCTAGGTTTGAAACGCCAACATGTTTTCCCGTTCCTGTCTTTTATGTATGGCCTCGCATACAGTCGGCGCGCTCACGTATGTTCATGCATAGGATGACAACACCGACCGGTTTTGGCTTTATTTTCATAATGATATATCCGGAGCCACGGGCTTCCCCCGATTGCGGTAAGTTACCGCCGTCGTAAGAATTTGTAAAAAAGATGGCCCCACCCTGCACCGGACGGCAGCCATTATGCACGAGGTCACGGCATGGCGCCCGCTGGCGGTGCATCTGCCCAAGTTAAGCGCATAAAAGAATCAGGGAATTCACTGAACCGAATGCGAAGTAGAAAACGCTAATATCTCCTATCGGAACCTCTCATCATGATTAGGCGCTTCGCCTGATTGACACATCGGGAAAATTCGGCAGAATGATTCCCACTGTGCAGTGTGTCGTTCCGTGACGTTTCGGCCATGCCGTTTTCGGTTGTCACGACAGCGACATATCGAGGTCATATGGATGCAGTAGCGCGTAACCAATTAAGACACGCTACATGCGTTGCACACGGTGTATAACGAGCGTTTTCGCTCATTTTGAAATTCAAGGTTGAGATAGATATGGAAACCGGTACCGTTAAGTGGTTCAACGACGCCAAGGGCTTCGGCTTCATCACGCCGGACGCAGGCGGCAATGACCTGTTCGCGCACTTCTCCGCAATCGAAGGCTCGGGCTTCAAGTCGTTGAAGGAAGGCCAGAAGGTGCGCTACGTCAAGGCCATGGGCCAGAAGGGCGAGCAAGCCACCAAGATCCAGGCCCTCTGATACCGGTTTGAGTACCGGGCCGGTCCCCAAGGACTGGCCGGAGCAGGCAAGGCCCCGCAGCTTCGGCGCGGGGCCTTTTCATTTGTCTTTGCCTTTGACTTTTGTCCCGGAGCGCATGTCCCATTGCATGGCCCCGCGCTTCCTTGACCCCGCCACCGAGGAGTCTTGCGATGCCTGCCCACCGCCTGCCGCCACTGGCGCCGCTGGTCGCCGGCGCCCTGGCGCTGGCTGCCATGCCTGCGCCCGCCGCGGACGCCGGGGCCGGAGCCCTGCTCAACCGCGGCAACGACCCCTTCCTGCAGGTGTCCGCGCGCATCCCGGCATGTCCCGAGCCGGCGGGCCCGCGCATCACCGAGGCGCAATGGCGGCACGATGCGCACCACCGCATCGAACAGGGCAACCATTGCTGGACCGAGGGGCGCTGCCGCCTGTCCAACGCCTTCCAGTACGACCGCGAGATCGCCGACAGCCTGCGGCGGCGCCTCGAGACGCTGTCGGCCACGCTGCCGGGCTGGCGCGACAGCTCGCTGTGGATCACCGTCAGCGGGCGTTGGCTGGTGGTGCAGGGCTGCGTCCGGCCGGGATTTGCCGTCGCGCCCTTCCTCGCCGCGCTGGGCGAGGTGGCCGACGTGGAACGCGTGATCGACCAGACCACCGCCACACCGGCGCGGGGCGTGCCGTACGCGCGCTATGTCGCGCTGCCGGCCGGAACGCCGGATGCACCCCGGCCTGCGCCTCAGAAATCGCCTGGGAACACGCCCCAGAAGGAGCCCTGACGGCCGAAATGTTACCGGCGAGGTTTCGGACGATGTTGCTATAATCGGCCGACCCACAACCACCCTCCCGCCACTGGCCGCCCCCATGGCGCCATACGGTTCGCCGTAGCGCGTTCAGTACAGCTGGCAATACAGTTGGCAATACAGCCATCAGCGGGACGGTTTGCAGCGTGTCGAGGAGTTACGTGGCCGGTACTCAAATCGCAACGCCAGACGCCCCTGCCGCCGCAGCAGCCATGCACGGCCCCCATGCCGGACCCGCGGCCTCGGCGGGCAGCTCCTTCCATGCAGCGCTGCGCATCCTGCCGGCAGTGCAGCGCCAGGCCATGTTCGAGATCTATGCGTTCTGCCGCGCCGTCGACGATATCGCCGACGGCGACGCGCCGCATGCCCAACGCCTGGCCGCGCTCGAGGCCTGGCGGGGCGACATCGCCGCCTGCTACGCCGGCACCCCGCCGCCAGCCCTGCAGCCGCTGTGCGCGCAGATCCGCGCCTTCAACCTGCAGCAGCAGGACTTCCTCGCCGTGATCGACGGCATGACCATGGACGTCGAGCAAGACATCCGCGCCCCGGATGCCGCCACCCTGGACCTGTATTGCGACCGTGTCGCCAGTGCCGTGGGCCGGCTTGCGGTGCGCGTGTTCGGGCTGGAAGAAACCTGCGGCATCGCGCTGGCACACCACCTGGGGCGCGCGCTGCAGCTGACCAATATCCTGCGCGATATCGACGAGGACGCCGCCATTGGCCGGCTGTACCTGCCGGCGCAGGCACTGGCCGCCGCCGGCGTCCCCGCCGGGCTCGCGGCAGACGGGCCGCAGGCGGTGGCGGCGCATCCCGCGCTCGGGCAGGCCTGCGCCTTGCTAGCGCAGGAAGCGCAGGCGCACTACGACCAGGCCTACGCGGTCATGGCGCGCTGCCCTGCCCGGCAGGTGCGCTCGCCGCGGATCATGGCCGAGGTCTACCACCGCATCCTGGCGCGCCTGCGCACGCAGGGCTGGCGCGCACCGCGCCAGCGCGTGCGCCTGCCGCGCGCGCAACTGCTCTGGATCGTGCTGCGCCACGCCATTGGCTGAGCGCGGCCACCCGATGCATGCCGTGCACGGCGTCGCCGTGCGCCGGCACAAGGAGTTTGCATGTCGGAGTCTGCATTAAACGAGACCGCCTTCGCCACGGCCGCGCCGCGTGCGGAGCCAGCTGCCGATCCGGCGATGCCCGCGCCGCGCCACGCCGCGCCGGCGCTCGACCAGGGCATCGGCCGCGCCATCGACGCGCTGCTGCACCATCAGCGTCCCGACGGTCACTGGGTCTACGAACTCGAGGCCGACGCCACCATCCCCGCCGAATACGTGCTGATGGTGCACTACCTCGGCGAGACCCCGGACCTGGCGCTCGAGGCCCGCATCGCGCGCTACCTGCACCGCATCCAGAACGCCGACGGCGGCTGGCCGCTGTTCCACGAAGGCCGCTCTGACGTGAGCGCCAGCGTGAAGGCGTATTTCGCGCTGAAGATGGCCGGCGATGATCCGCAGGCCGCGCATATGCAGCGCGCGCGCCAGGCCATCCATGCGCTGGGCGGGGCCGAGGCCTGCAATGTCTTCACGCGTACGCTGCTGGCGCTGTACGGCGCGATGCCATGGTCGGCGGTGCCGATGATGCCGGTGGAAATCATGCTGCTGCCGCAGTGGTTCCCGTTCCACCTGTCCAAGGTCTCGTACTGGGCGCGCACGGTGATCGTGCCGCTGCTGGTGCTCAACAGCCTGCGCCCGCTGGCGCGCAACCCGCGCGCGGTCGGCATCAACGAACTGTTCGTGGGCCCGTGCCACAACGTGCGGCTGCCGCGCCGCGCCGCGCACCAGCACGCCGGCTGGTACGCGGCATTCCGCGGTCTGGATGCGCTGATGCGCGTGGCCGAGCCGCTCTTTCCGCGCCTGCTGCGCCGGCGCGCCATCGACGCCGCGCAGGCCTTCGTGCGCGAGCGGCTCAACGGCGAGGACGGCCTGGGCGCGATCTTCCCGGCGATGGCCAACAGCGTGATGATGTTCGACGTGCTGGGCGTGCCGCCCGACGATCCCGCGCGCGCGGTGGCGCGGCGTTCGGTCGAGCGTCTGCTGGTCGAGCACGGCGACGAAGCCTACTGCCAGCCTTGCCTGTCGCCGGTGTGGGACACCGCACTGGCCGCGCATGCGCTGCTCGAAACCGGCGAGGCACGCGCGGCCGCGGCGGTCGGGCGCGGCCTGGACTGGCTCAAGCCGCTGCAGGTGCTGGACGTGCGCGGAGACTGGGCGGTGCGCCGCCCGCTGGTACGCCCCGGCGGCTGGGCCTTCCAGTACGCCAACGACTATTACCCGGACGTGGACGACACCGCCGTGGTCGCGGCCGCGATGGACCGCTACATGCGCGCGCACGGCGCGCCGGGCCGCTACGACGAAGCGGTGGCGCGTGCCAGCGAGTGGATCGTCGGCATGCAGAGCGGCAATGGCGGCTGGGGCGCGTTCGAGCCGGAGAACACCCACCTCTACCTGAACAACATCCCCTTCGCCGACCACGGCGCGCTGCTGGACCCGCCCACCGCCGATGTGTCGGCGCGCTGCCTGTCGATGCTGTGCCAGACCGGCGCCACCCCCGACAAGAGCGAGCCCGCCGCACGCGCGCTGCGCTACCTGCGGCGCGAACAGATGCCCGACGGCAGCTGGTTCGGCCGCTGGGGCACGAACTATATCTATGGCACCTGGAGCGCGCTGTGCGCGCTGAATGCCGCCGGCCTGCCGCCGGAGGCGCCGGAGATGCGCCGCGCGGTGGCGTGGCTCGTGCAGATCCAGAACGCGGACGGCGGCTGGGGCGAGGACGGCAGCAGCTACCGGCTCGACTACCGCGGCTACGAGCCCGCGCCCAGCGTGGCCTCGCAGACCGCATGGGCGCTGCTGGCGCTGATGGCGGCCGGCGCCGCCCGGCACCCCGCGGTGGCGCGCGGCATCGACTACCTACTGCGCACGCAGCAGTCCGGCGGGCTGTGGCATGAGCCCCGCTTTACCGCGGTGGGCTTTCCGCGGGTGTTCTACCTGCGCTACCACGGTTATGCGCGCTACTTTCCGTTGTGGGCGCTGGCGCGCTATCGCAACCTGCAGCGTGGCGGCGCTGGGCACGTGTCGTGGGGCCTGTGAAAGGGCCGTTCGTGCTGGTCGTTGCCGGCATGGAATTCGAGGCGCGCATCGCTGCCGGGCCGCATTGCCGGGTGGTGCACGGGCTGCGCGGCATTGCGCTGGAACAGGGCGTGTCGGCGCTAGCCAGCCGCGAGTGCGTGGGCATCATCAGTTTCGGCGTTGCCGGCGGGCTCGATCCGGCGCTGGCGCCGGGGGATATCGTGATTGCCGACCGGGTCTGCGCGGATGGCGAGCGCTACGACGCCGATTTGTCATGGACACGGGCGATGCATGCGGCGATGGCGCATGCCAGGGTCGGCACGATCGCGGGGGCTGACCAGCCGGTGCTGACGGTTGCCGGCAAGCAGTTGCTGCGGCAGGCGTGCGGGGCGCTGTGCGTCGATATGGAATCGCATATCGCCGCGCGCATGGCGGCGGCATGCCGGCTGCCGTTCTCGGCTTGCCGCGTGGTGATCGATCCGGCCGAGCGGGCGGTGCCCGCGGCGGCCGCTGCCGGCATGGGCGAAGGTGGCAAGACCGATGTGGGGGCGGTGCTGGGCGGGTTGTTGCGGGCGCCGTGGGAACTGCCGGCGCTGTTCAGGCTGGCGGGCGATGCAGCGGTGGCGCGTGGAGCGCTGCGGGCGGCCAGGCTGGCGCTGGGCGATGAATTCGGGTTGCGGGAAGTGCTGGCGCAGTGAGCGTTCCCCGGCGCAAGCTGAGAACCTTGCTGCTTGTGTCCTCCCTCTCCCTCAGGGACCCTCAGGGAGAGGGTTGGGGAGCGGGCCGGCGTGTCGGCGGAGTCAGGCGCTGCGGTATGCCACGGCCTGCCCTCAACCAAACTTCCGCACCGCGTCCAGCGCCAGCCCGCTACCAATACTCCCGAACCGGTCCCCTTCAACGCAGCGCGCCTCCGGCAACAACGCCGCCAGCCGCTGCCGCAGCAACGGCACGCTGCTGGACCCGCCAGTAAAGAAGATGGTGTCGACCGCCGCCCCATCCACGCCAGCATCCGCCAGCATCTGCTGCACCGTTTTCTCCGTCTTCGCCACCAGCTTGTCGATCGACTCGTCGAACTCCTCGCGCGTGATCGACAGCGTCAGCCCCTGCTCCAGCCGATGCAGGTCGACCTCGGTGCTGCCGGCATCCGACAGCGCGATCTTGGCCGCTTCCACCTGGATCGCCAGCCAGTGCCCGGCGCGCTCGCGGATCAGCCGGACCAGGCGGTCGAGCTTGATGGTGTCGGCCGCGTCGCGGTAGTTGTCCATCACCAGCGACCACGCCTTGCGCGTATAGACTAGGTTGATGGTGTGCCAGCTGGCCAGGTCGAAATACTGGCTCGACGGCATCGCCTTGCCGTTGCGCAGCTGGCTGCCCAGCCCCAGCAGCGGCATCGCCCGCGCCAGGCTGAGCGCGCGGTCGAAGTCGGTGCCGCCGATATGGACGCCGCCGTTGGCCAGGATGTCTTCGCGCCGGTCGCTGCGGCGGGCGCGCTCGGGCGACAGCCGCACCAGTGAGAAGTCCGAGGTGCCGCCGCCGATATCGACCACCAGCACCAGCTCCTCGCGCGAGATCCCGGCCTCGTAGTCAAACGCCGCGGCGATCGGCTCGTACTGGAAGGCGATCTCGCGAAAGCCCGCGTCGCGCGCGATCCCGGCCAGCGTATCTTCCGCAAGCTGGTCGGCGGCGGGATCCTCGTCGATAAAGAACACCGGCCGGCCCAGCACCGCGCGCGAGAACTCGGTGCCGGCGGCCTGCTCGGCACGGGTCTTCAGTTCGCCGATGAAATGTGCCAGCAGCTTGCGGAACGGCATCGCCTGGCCCATCACCTCGGTGCTGTCGTCCATCATCGAGGTGCCGAGCAGGCTCTTGAGCGAGCGCATCAGCCGCCCTTCATAGCCAGCCAGGTAATCGCCCAGCGCGGCGCGGCCGTAGCTGACCAGCGGGTCTTCGGCGTGGAAGAAGATCACCGAGGGCAGCGTCGCCTTGCCGTCTTCCAGCGGCAGCAGCGCCGCCGGCCGGTCGGGGCGGCTCCAGCCCACCGTTGAGTTGGACGTGCCGAAGTCCAGGCCGCATGCGTTTGACATCATCGAATTCCGTTTTCCTACACCGCAGAAAGTGGCCCGCGCGGCGCAAAGCCGGCGTGGGCGGGGGCGTCATTGTAGGGCAGTCGCGGGGCCGGTTGCGAGGCGCGGGGCAATCGGTGTTGCCTGCGCACCATTCTCAGACGGCGCGCAGCAGCGCAACGTGCCCTGCGCTGAGCGCGGTTCAGCCGGCCAGATCGGGCGTCGGCTCGAGCAGGGACGTGGCCAGCGCGCGCGTGGTCGCCGGCGCCGCCATCGACGACGCCAGCACATAGCGGTCGCGCCCGTGCTCCTTGGCGTGGTAGAGCGCACGGTCCGCGTCGGCGAACAGCGTGCGCCACAGCCCTTCCTTGTTGCCTGGGCCGCCACGCAGCTGCGCCACGCCGATGCTGACGCTGGCATGGCCCTGCCCGGCCGGCAGCTCGATCGCGCGCACCTTGCGCAGGATCCGGTTGGCCAGCGCCGAGGCCTGTTGCTCGTCGGTATGCGGGCACAGGATGCAGAACTCCTCGCCGCCGTAGCGCCCGGCCACGTCCGAGGCGCGACGCGAGTTGTCGAGCGCATGCGCCACCTCGCGCAGCACCGCATCGCCGGCATGGTGGCCGAAGGTGTCGTTGACCTGCTTGAAATAGTCGATGTCGATCACCAGGCAGGCCAGCGGCGCACCGTCGCGCTGCCAGCGCGCCACCAGCCCGAGTGCCGACATCTCCAGCGCGCCGCGATTGAGCAACCCGGTCAGCGCATCGACGCGCGCGCCGCTTTCGTTGTGCGCGACGATCTGCTCCATCGCCATCACGGTAAAGCCGAACAGGCCCAGCAGCGTGGCGATCAGCGGCGCCAGCACCCAGCCCGAGCCGGCCGGGTTGGCGAAGAACAGCGTCACGGGGGCGGCGCCCAGCGCAGGGAGGCTCATGGCATGGCTGAAGCCGGCCAGCTGCGTGGCCAGCTGCACCAGGCTCGCCACCAGCACCAGCGGCGCGCCAATGCTGCGGCGCCCGCGTCCGGCACGCGCCAGCGTGGCGAAGGTCGCCAGCGACACCAGCGCCAGCACGCCGTAGACGACGCGCAGCGTGATCTGCGGCCCGTCGGGCAGGCCGGTGGTGCTCACCATCAGCCCCAGCACGATCACGCCCGCGCCCGCCAGCGCGCCGGGGTGTGCCGGCACGCCGTAGTACACCCGCACGCCGCGGTAGATCACCAGCCAGCCGGCGACGAACGCCGCCGCGCCGAACGTGCCCAGATGGCCCGAGCCACCGGCGGCGCCGGCCGCGCTGAGCGCCAGCGCCAGCCCCGCGGCGGACACCAGCACATGCCCGAAGGCCCACAGCCGCCCCGCCTCGCTCGCGCGCAGCGCGAACACCAGCCCCGCCGCAATGATCAGCGTGCTGCAAAAAAACACCATCATGACGACCGCAATGGTCTGCTGGTCCAGGTGCACGGGGATTCCTCAAGGAGGCCGTCCGCCCTGCCGTCAATATCGATCGGCGGGCATCGGGTCACAGGGGCTGTCGTAAAGCGCGGGTTGCGCGCGACATCGCGCATGATAGCCCGCGCGTACTGCCCGGTGGCACCCCCGACAAGCCGGGTCGGGTATACGCCGCAAGACTTGCCGTCGTGCCCTGCGAAAGCAGTACTGTCCGGCAACACGCCGCTCCCCATGTCGGCGTCAGAGCATGTGCTCTATAAATCATATCGGCCTGCGCCCCTTCATCGCAGGGCGCCGCACAGTCGAAGTGATCTACGCGTTGATTGCACGTTGGCGTTTTTCTGCAACACCTTGGCGGGCTGCGGAGCGGCAGCAAGCGCCTTCGCCTTCCCACGCTGGAACCGATGCGCCACATTGCGTGCGCGTATTCGCCACTCTGCCCCTGGTTGGCCGATCTGGCGCGGAATTAGAGGGGAAGTACCCCGCTTTTGGTTAAGCAGCCACTGCACGGCGTGGATAGAATCATGCGTTGCCTATCGTCGCAATGTTTTAAAGCCGTGCTATCCCAACCTGGTATGACCGTTCCCCTTCTCTCGCTTGGCGCCATCCTGGATGACTTGCGCAGCGCTCCGCGCCCGCTGACTTCCGCCGAGTATGCGTACCTTGCCCACCTGCGGCAACGTATCGTCACGGGCGACGCCGACCTGTGGACCACGCTCGAGACCGCGGGCGTGCCCTGCAGCGAGCGCCGTCTGTCACCCGAGGTGGTGCAGGCGCTGACGGCCATCGGACAGTTGCCGATGCACTGACCGCATCGGCGCCCGGCAACGGGCGCGCCTGATTGCGGACAATTCACCAGACCAACTCAGAAACAGATCGCTACAAGCCACCTGGTGCCACCGCTACGATCGCTTCACTTCGATCCGCCGGGTGACGGTCCAGCGTGGCCAGCGCGCATGCGCATGGTGCAGCCGCCCGCCCCGGCAAGGGCAAAGGCATGGCTTTCCATCTCAACAACAGGCGCGTCAGCTTCCTGTCGTTGCGCGCATTCATCGCACTGATGCAGCACCGTGACACCACCCGCGCCGCGCGCGCGCTGGGCATCCAGTCACAAAGACTCCTTTACCAGATCCGTGGCCTCGAGACCGCGCTCGGCACGCTGCTGTTCCGCGTGGGCAGTCCGGCCTGGCTGCCTACGCCCATCGGCGTGAACGCGCTGCCCAAGGTGATCGCCATGCTCGCCATCTGGGACCAGCTGGAACCGGCGACATGTGCCCGCCAGCACGACACCGCGGCGCCGCCGGCGGTCAACGACAGCGGGCGCGACGGCCTGGGGTTCTGGGTGCGCCAGTCGACCATGTAGCGGCTCAGGCCAGCCGTTCGCAGCTGTACGCTTCAGTCCGGTAGGGAAAGGCAACCTCCGCGCGGCCGGCCAGTGCCGCATGGCCGTCGATGAGCGCCTGCAGCCGTACCCGCACCCGAGCCTGTTCTGCTGCCGGCAGCGCGGCGATGAAGCTGACCGACATCACCCGGTCCACGATTACCTGCTGCGGCGGGCCGACATGCGCATAGGGCAGGCTCGCCAACGCCAGCGGCCCGAAGCCCGCGGCAGGAAAGACGCGCTTCCAGTCGCCCTTGTAGAAGCGCGGCGCGTCGCCCTCATACGGCGTCATGATCGCCGTCAGCCGCGCGATCCAGTCCACGCGTTCATCGCGCACGTTCCACACCAGCCCGAGCCGGCCGCCGGGGCGCAGCACGCGGCGGATCTCGGCCATCGCGCTGGCATTGGCAAACCAGTGGAAGGCCTGCGCGCAGGCCACGGCATCGACGCTGGCGTCGGGCAGCGGGATCGATTCGGCACTGCCTTCCAGCGCCTGCACTGCAGGCAGCGCGCTGGCGAGTTGTGCGCGCATCTGCGCGACCGGTTCCACCGCGATCACGGTGGCGCCGGTCCCGGCCAGCCGGCGCGTGAACTTGCCGGTGCCCGCGCCCAGGTCGAGCACGGTGCGGCCGGCGCGCAGGCCGAGCGTGTCGCGCAGCCAGATATCGATTTCAGCGGGATAGTCGGGGCGTCCGCGCGCGTAGGTATCGGCCTGGCTGGCGAATCCCTGCGCGGCGGCTTCGTGGATGGCGGTCATGGGGGCTCCGGTTGCGTACCGGTGCGGTAGCCTACTCCGCATGACCGCAGGCGGCAAGCCTACTGCTGCATGCCCCAGCGGCGCACCGTCAGCCGTTCGAGCGTGGTGAACACCAGCCCCTCCACCAGCAGCCCGATCAGGATCACCGCGGCCAGCCCGGCGAAAACGCGGTCGGTGTAGAGCTCGTTGCGGTTCTGGAAGATAAACCAGCCCAGCCCGCCCTGCCCCGACGACGCGCCGAACACCAGCTCGGCCGCGATCAGTGTGCGCCAGGCAAAGGCCCAGCCGATCTTCAGCCCGGACAGGATCGCCGGCAACGCCGCCGGCACCAGCACCAACGCGACATAGCGCAGCCCGCGCAGGCCGTAGTTGCGCCCGGCCATGCGCAGCGTCGGCGGCACCCCCCGGAAGCCCGCGTACATGTTCAGCGCCAGCGGCCACAGCACCGAATGGACCAGCACGAACACCAGGCTCTTGGTGCCAAGCCCGAACCACAGCAGCGCCAGCGGCAGCAGCGCGATCGCGGGCAGCGGGTTGAACATGGCGGTGAGCGTGTCCAGCACATCGCGGCCGAAGCGGGTGGACACCGCCAGCGAAGTCAGCGCGAACGCCAGCACGATGCCCAGCGCATAGCCGCGCAGCAGCACGGAGATCGACAGCGCCGCCTTGCCAGGCAGCTCGCCACTGGCAACCGCGTCGGCGAAGGCGCGCAGCGTGGCCAGGCACGAGGGCAGCAGCAGGTCGTTGTCCTGCACGCGCGCCACCACTTCCCACACCAGCGCGAGCGCCAGCAGGATCACCGCCTTGCGCAGCCAGCCATGCTGCCACAGCTGTTGGTGCCACGGCAGCGCGCGTGCCAGCGGCGCTTCGGTAAAGGGTTCGGGCTCGCGTTCGTATTCGGGGCGAAGCACGTCGGCGAACGCCACGGTCGGTTGCGTCATGATGCGGTTCCTTCAGGTTCAGCGGCCAAATTCAGCGACCCACAGCGCTGCGCGCGCGCTGTGGCTGCGCGTCGGCGGCGGGGGCGCCGAACAGCAAGGTGTGGATGCGTTGCGCGGCGGCCTGGAACTCGGTGCCGCCCTGGCTGGCCAGGGTGAACTGCTGGCTGTTGAGCTCGGCGCGCACGCGGCCCGGATGCGGCGACAACAGCAGGATGCGGCTGCCCACCACCAGCGCCTCTTTGATCGAATGCGTGACGAACAGCAGCGTAAAGCCCGCGTCGTCCCACAACGCCAGCAGCTCTTCCTGCATGCGCCGGCGCGTCAGTGCGTCGAGCGCGGCGAAGGGCTCGTCCATCAGCAGCACCTTGGGGCGCATCGCCAGCGCACGCGCAATCGCCACGCGCTGCTTCATGCCGCCCGACAGCGTGTGCGGGTAGGCATCGGCAAAGTCGGCCAGCCCCACTTTCTCCAGGCTGTCCATGGCACGCTCGCGCGCCTCGGCCCGCGACAGCCCGCGCGCCTGGCGCAGCGGGAACATCACGTTCTGCACCACGGTCTTCCACGGCGGCAGCTGGTCAAACTCCTGGAACACCACGATGCGGTCCGGGCCGGGCTGCTGCACGCGCCGGCCTTCCAGCCGGATCTCGCCTTCGCAGGGCGGCACGAAGCCGGCCACGGCCTTCAGCAGCGTGGACTTGCCGCAGCCGGACGGCCCCAGCAGCACGAAGCGGTCGCCCGCATGCACGTCGAAGCTGACGCGATGGGTGGCGCGCACGATGCGCTCGGGCGTGCGGTACTCCAGTGACACCCCATCGACCTGCAGCAACGGGGCAACGCGGTCGGACACCACGCGCAGGTTGTGCGTCGCCATGATCAGCTCCCCTGCGCGGTGACGGGGTCATGGAAGAAGTAGTCCTGCCAGGACTTGGGCTGGTTGCGGATCGCGCCCACGCGGTGCATGAAGGCGGCCAGCGCAAAGGTGTTCTGCGGCGCCACGCGGAACTGCACCTGCGGGTTCTTCAGCACGCGCAGCAGCAGCGCGCGGTCGGTCCTGGCCTTGCTCTGGCGCAGGTAGATGTCCGCCGCAGCTTCCGGATTGGCGGTGGCGAAGACAGCGGCTTCGGCCAGCGCATCGACGAAGGCACGATAGGTCTTGGGGTTGTCGTTGCGGAACTTCTCGGTCGCGTACAGCACGGTGGACGAGCTGGGGCCGCCGAGCACGTCATACGAATTCAGCACGATGCGCGCGTTCGGGTTGCCGGCCAGTTCCTGCTCCTGGAACGGCGGGTTGCCGAAGTGGCCGGTGATCTCGGTGCCGCCGGCGATGATCGCGGCCGCCGCATCGGGATGGGGTATCGCGACGGTCCACTTGTCGAGCCGGTTGTATTCCTTGTCGCCCCATTGCTTGGCGGCGGCGAGCTGCAGCACGCGCGACTGCACCGACACGCCCACTGCCGGCAGCGCAATGCGGTCCTTCTCGGTGAAGTCGGCAATCGACTTGACCTTGGGGTTGTTGCTGACCAGGTAGTACGGGAAGTTGCCCAGCGATGCCACGCCACGCACGTTCTGCTTGCCGTGGGTACGGTCCCACAGCGTCAGCAGCGGGCCGACGCCGGCGCCGGCGATATCGATGGCCCCCGACAGCAGCGCATCATTGACCGCGGCACCGCCGGACAGCTGCGTCCATTCGACCTTGATGTCGACGCCCTGCTGCTTGCCGTGCTTTTCGATCAGTTGCTGATCGCGTGCCACATTGAGCAGCAGGTAGACCACGCCGAACTGCTCGGCGATGCGCAGCTTGCCTTCGGCATGTGCCGCGCCGGAAACAGCCAGCCCTGCGCTCAGTACGAGCAGGCCGATCTTGCGGGAAAAACGAGAGAACATGGTCGAAACTCCGGGGAATACGTTGGACCGGCGCTCGCCGATGCGGGCGCCTTGTGTATGACTTGCATGACTTGCGCAAGCGTTTCCGCTTCAGCGCGGCACGTCGCCTTCGATGGTGGTGCGGTACATCACGCGCCGCAGCTCGGGCGGACAGCCTGCGGCCAGGTGCAGCAGCGAGCGGTTGTCCCAGAACACCAGGTCGTGCGGCTGCCACTGGTGGCGATAGATATGCTCAGGCCTGGTGCTGTGCGCGAACAGCTGGTCGAGCAGGTCGCGGCTTTCATCCTCGGGCAGGCCGACGATGCGCGTGGTGAAGTGCTCGCTGACGAAGATCGCCTTGCGGCCTGTTTCCGGATGGGTGCGGACCACCGGTTGCAGCACCGGCTTGACCTGTGCGATCTGGTCGGGCGTCAGGTTCGGCCGCCACGGGCTGCGCTGCTGCAGCTCGGCATAGCGCGCCAGGTAGGTGTGCTCGGCCTGCAGGCCGTCCACCGCCTTCTGCAGCGCAGGCGGCAGCGTGTCCCATGCGAGGTGCATGTTGGCGAACAGCGTATCGCCGCCTTCGGCGGGCAGTTCGCGCGCATGCAGCAGTGAGCCGAGGCTCGGCTTTTCCTTGTACGACAGGTCCGAATGCCAGAAGTGGCCGGCATCGCCCAGCCCGATCGGCTTGCCGTTCTCGACCACGTTGGACACCACCAGCACTTCCGGGTGGCCCGGCAGCTGGAACTGGTGCAGCACGTGGATCTGCAGCGGCCCGAAGCGGCGGCTGAATGCGATCTGCTGCGCGGGCGTGATCTGCTGGTCGCGGAACACCACCACGTGATAGTCCAGGTGCGCGCGATGGATGCGGGCGAAGTCCGCATCGGACAGCGGTTGCGACAGGTCGAGCCCGATCACCTCGGCGCCCAGCGGGGCATCGAGCGGGCGGATTTCGAAAGCCTCGGCGAAGGTCGTGGAAGGCGGTGCGCTCTGGTGGCGCGAAACACTGGCGTGGGCAGTTGCGGTCGTCATGGCAAGCGATGGCATACGGGGGAGGCCGGTGCGGCTCCCGTGACAACTGTCCCGGGATGCCGCGTACAAGCTTGCACTGTAGGGAGCCGGCCAGCGCACCGTCAACGAATCAAATCGCTGGCCCTTATCCGCTTATCGCATATCCATGTCTGGACATTGGTGCGAGTGCGCCCATGGCTTGCCCTTGCCGGCACTGTGGTGCGCTGCAGGACGCCACGCACGCGCAGTGAGGCCATATGCGCAAAGCCGATAACCAATGCCGCAATCATTCGTTCAGGTACGGCTGCGGCGCCGCTTATCGTGGAGCCGTTCTCCACTCCGACAAGGCCTGCACGATGAAGCCCCAGCGTCGCCCCGCTGCCCATGCCCCGCACACGCTGAACCGCCGCGACATGCTGCGCTGTGTGGCCTGGTCCGGGCTCGGCCTGGCCGCGTCGCTGTCGCCGCTGCCCGCATTCAGCGCCAGCGCCTCCGCCCGCCCTGACGTGATCCACATCGGCGTGGCGCAGCCAGCCACCGGCACGCCGCCGAGCTTCGCCGGCAGTTCGCTGGCGATCGCCCATGCGCGCGGCTGGCTGGAGGAATCGTTCAAGCCCAGCGGTACGCGCGTCGAGTGGTTCTTCTTCAAGGGCGCGGGCCCGGCCGTCAACGAGGCGCTGGCCAATCGCCAGCTCGACTTCGCATTGCAGGGCGACCTGCCTTCCATCGTGGCACGTGCCGCAGGCCTGAAGACGCGGCTGGTGCTGGCCACCGGCGTGCGCGCCAATATCTACGTGGGCGTGCCACCCGACTCGCCGCTGAAGACGGTTGCCGACCTGCGCGGCAAGCGCGTGTCGCTGTTCAAAGGCACCAACATGCATCTGCCCGCGCTGCGCCTGCTCGAAGCCAACGGGCTGACCGACAAGGACCTGCGCCTTCTGAACCTCGATACGGCCGGCTACCTCGCCGCATTGTCCACACGCGATATCGACGCAGCCATCGGCGCCATGGACATCCTGCGCCTGCGCGACAAGGGCGCGGTGCGCATCTTGTATTCGAGCAAGAACCAGTCGCCGATCTACACGCGGCAAAGCCATGTGCTGGTGACCGATGACTTCGCCACGCGCTATCCGGAAGCGACACAGCACCTGGTCAAGGCCGCGGTCGAGACCGCGCGCTGGGCCTCCGACGAAAGCCATCGCGAAGACGTGCTGCGCACCTGGGCGCGCGCCGGTACGCCCTACGACCACTGGAAGGAAGACTTCGACGGCGAGCCGCTGCGCGTGCGCCTGAATCCGAACTTCGATCCCTTCCTGGTCAGCCGCTACAAGGATGCCACCGAGCAGGCCTATCGCTTCCGGCTGAGCCGCGCGCGCTTCGACGTCGACCAGTGGATCGACCAGCGCTTCCTGAAGGCCGCGCTCACCGAGCTAAGCCTGCAAAGCTATTGGCCCATCTACCAGCCCAACGGCAAGATCCTCGGAGCCTGACACCATGTCCGCCGCCGATTCGCTCTCACTTCCCGCCGCCGCTGCCCCGCGCGCGGCTTCTCCCCGCAGGACACCAGGCTGGCAACACGCCACGCGCTGGCTGCTGGCCTGGCCGGTACCGCTGACGCTGCTGCTGATCTGGTACGTCGCGGCCCGCAATGCATGGATCCCGCCGCAGGTACTGCCCGCGCCCGAAGACGTGGCCCGCACGCTGGCCGACTTGTGGCAAAGCGGCGAGCTGCAGGCCAACCTGGCGATCAGCGCGCTGCGCGTGGCCGGCGGATTTGCCGTGGGCCTGGCCGGTGGGCTGGCGCTGGGCGCGGCGATGGGACTGTCGCCGGCCCTGCGCGACTACGTTTATCCGACCTTCAAGGCCTTCAGCCAGGTGCCGGTGCTGGGCTGGCTGCCGCTGCTGATGCTGCTGGTCGGCATCGATGAAGCGCTCAAGGTGATCCTGATCGCCAAGGCCGCCTTCGTTCCTGTTGCGCTGAACACGTACAAGGGCATCGGCAGCGTTCCCGTGCGCTACCTGGAAGTGGCGCGCGTTCTGCGGCTCACGCGCTGGCAGACGCTGTCGCGCGTGGTGCTGCCCGCGGCGGCCGCGCCGGTGTGGAACGGCGTGCGCTACGGGCTCACGCATGCGTGGCTGGCGCTGGTGGTGGTGGAGTTGCTGGCCTCGTCCGAGGGGCTGGGCTACATGATCGTCTACGGCCGCCAGCTGTTCCAGCTCGATATGGTGATCGCCGCGGTGGTGGTGGTGGGCGTGGTCGGCTTTACGCTCGACAAGGCGCTCGCGCTGGCCGAGGGCGCGGTGCTGCGCTGGCGCAAGCCGGGCTTCTGAGGCGAGGCAGCGATGACGATTTCCGCAAACTCCGTGCGCCGACTCTCTGTGCCCCGCGCCTTGCGCGGCTGGGTCCTGCCGCTCGCGCTGCTCGCGTTGTGGTGGGCCGCCGTGCGCTTCAACTGGACCACCTCGCCGCTGCTGGTGCCGGTCTCCAGCGTCTGGGACGCCGCCGTGCGCCAGGTGCAGAGCGGCGCGCTGTTCGTGTCGCTGTCCGCCAGCCTGTGGCGCGACCTGGCTGGCTTTGCCATCGGCGCCACCGTGGGGCTGGTGTTCGGCGCGGCGCTGGGGCTGTCGCGGCTGTTCGAGCGGCTGGCGGGCCCGAGCTTCCACACCGTCAAGCAGATCTCGCTGTTCGCGTGGATTCCGCTGATCTCGGTCTGGTTCGGGCTGGGCGATGCCGCCAAGGTGGTGTTCCTGTCGCTGGCGGCGTTCTTCCCGGTGGTGCTCAATACCTTCGAAGGCATCCGCGCCGTGCCCGCCGACCTGCTGGAAGTGGCGCGCGTGCTGCGCTTTACCCGTGTGCAGGTGCTGTGGCGCGTGGTGCTGCCATCGGCGGCGCCGTCGATCTTCGCCGGCATCCACCTGGGGCTGATCTATGCATGGCTGGCGACGCTGGGCGCGGAGTACCTGCTGGTCTCGGGCAAGGGCATCGGCAACACCATGGTCGACGGGCGCGAGAACTTCTGGATGGACCTGGTGATCTTCGGCGTGATCGTGGTCGGCCTGGTCGGCTTCACGCTGAACTGGATCGCCAGCCGTATCGAACGACGGTTGCTGGCGTGGCGCGGACGCTCGGTAGCGGCCGGCTGATCTAACCTGACTGACGGAGAACCCCATGCCACATGCCGGCACGCTCAGCATCGCGCACCTGCACAAGCAATACGAAGTCAAGGGCCGGGCCCTGCCCGTGCTCGAGGACATCACCCTGACCATCGCTCCCGGCGAGTTCGTCAGCATCGTCGGCGCCAGCGGTTGCGGCAAGTCGACCTTGCTGCGGCTGGTGGTGGGGCTGGAGGAAGACTACCGCGGCGAGATCCTGCTCGACGGCAAGCGCGTGGCCGGCACCAGCCTGCAGCGCGGCATCGTGTTCCAGGAGCACCGGCTGTTCCCGTGGCTGACGGTGGAACAGAACATCCGGCTGGCGCTGCTCAACCTGCCGGGCAGCACCGCCGAGAAGGAACGCAGCGTCGCCGAGCATATCGCGCTGGTCGGCCTGCGCGGCTTCGAGCAGGCGTATCCGCACCAGCTCTCCGGTGGCATGTCGCAGCGCGTGGCGATTGCGCGCGCGCTGGTGACGCGCCCGGAAATCCTGCTGCTCGACGAACCCTTCGGCGCGCTCGATGCAATGACCCGCGCCTACCTGCAGCAGGAGCTGCACCGCATCTGGCAGGCCGAAGGCATCACCATGATCCTGGTCACGCACGACGTGGAGGAAGCCGTCTTCCTCGGCGGCCGCGTGGTGGTGATGGAGCCGCGCCCCGGCCGCATCCGCCGCATCGTGCCGGTCGACCTGCCGCATCCGCGCGAGCGCGCGGGGCCGCCCTTCGCCGGCGTGCGCGATGCCGTGCTGCGCGAGTTCGCCGGGCAGGTGCCGACGGAGCAGCCCGAACTCGCACCCGCCTGACCCAATCCTCTTTCCTCCCCGGAGCCTCGTGATGACACAAGCCAATACCCCGCAAGACCAACCGGTCCAGCTCGACATCCACCCGGTCGCCGGCCGCATCGGCGCCGAAGTGCGCGGCGTCGCACTGCACGGCGACCTGCATCCCGCTACCTTCGCGGCGATTCGCGCCGCGCTGCTCAGGCACAAGGTGCTGTTCTTCCGCGACCAGGTGCACCTGGACGATGCGGCGCAGCAGCGCTTTGCCGGCCAGTTCGGCGACACCGTGCCGCACCCGACCGTGCCGTCGCGCGACGGCACGCAGCTTCTCGAACTCGATTCCGAGCACGGCGGGCGCGCCAACTCCTGGCATACGGACGTGACCTTCGACCTGGCCTATCCGGCCGTGTCGGTGCTGCGCGCGGTGACCATCCCCGCCGCCGGCGGCGACACGGTGTGGGCCAACACCGCCGCAGCCTACCAGGACCTGCCTGAGCCGCTGCGCGAGCTCGCGGACAAGCTGTGGGCGCTGCATACCAACGACTACGACTACGCCGCCAGCCACGTCAATGCCAACAGCGCCAGCCTCAGGCGCTACCGTGAACTGTTCACCTCGGCGCTCTACGAGACCGAGCACCCGGTGGTGCGCGTGCATCCCGAAACCGGCGAACGCACGCTGGTGCTGGGACATTTCGTCAAGAAGCTGCTGGGCTACTCCGCGACGGATTCCGCGCACCTGGTGTCGGTGCTGCAAGGCCACGTGCACCGGCTCGAGAACACCGTGCGCTGGCGCTGGCGCACCGGCGACGTTGCCATCTGGGACAACCGCGCCACCCAGCACTACGCCATCAACGACTACGGCGATGCGCACCGCGTGGTGCGCCGTGCGACGGTTGCCGGTGACGTGCCGGTCAGCGTGGACGGCCGCCGCAGCGTGGCGGTCAAGGCGGGCGTGCGCCGCGAGGGCAGCGCGCCGGCCAACCAGTCCGCCGACGCCGCGCAGCAGCGCGCCGCCTGACCCGGCCAGCCACGGAGGGCATCCATGTCACAGCACAAGCCGCCGCGCCAGCTGCATCTCGGCGCCTTTGTCCAGGTCACCGGGCATCACGTCGCCGGCTGGCGCCATCCCGGCGCGCAGGCCGACGCCGGCCGTAACCTGGCGCACTACGTGGCGCTCGCGCAGCGCGCCGAGGCCGCGGGCTTCGACGCGCTGTTCCTCGCCGACGGCGTGGCCATCCGCGGCATGGACGAAGCCACGCTGCCGCGCACCGCGCGCGCCGCAACCTTCGAGCCGCTGACGCTGCTGTCGGCGCTGGCGGCGGTGACGCATCGCATCGGCCTGGTGGCGACCGCCTCCACCACCTACAACGAGCCCTATCACGTGGCGCGCAAGTTCGCCTCGCTCGACCACCTCAGCGGCGGCCGCGCGGGCTGGAACGTGGTGACGTCGGTCAGACGCCGAGGCGCACAATTTCAGCCTGGAGCGCCATCCCGCGCATGCCGACCGCTATGCGCGCGCCGAAGAATTCGTCGACGTGGTCACCGGGCTGTGGGACACCTGGGAGGACGACGCCTTTCTCTACGACAAGGACAGCGGCCTGCATTTCGATGCGGACAAGCTGCACGCGCTCGACCATCGCGGCGCGCATTTCCAGGTGCGCGGACCCCTCAACGTCGCACGTCCGCCGCAGGGCCATCCCGTGATCGTGCAGGCGGGTTCTTCCGAGGCCGGGCAGGAACTGGCCGCGCGCACCGCCGAAGTCATCTTCACCGCGCAGCAGTCGCTGGCCGAGGCGCAGGCCTTCTACCGCGGCCTGAAAGGCAGGCTGGCGCGCTACGGGCGCTCGCCGGACCAGCTCAAGATCCTGCCGGGCGTGTTCCCGGTAGTGGGACGCAGCGAGGCCGAGGCGCAGGAGAAGTTCGAAGCGCTGCAAAGCCTGATCCATCCGAGCGTGGGACTGGCGCTGCTGTCGCAGCATCTGGGCGGGATCGACCTGAGCGCCTATCCGCTGGACGGCCCGCTGCCTGAAAACCTGGTGGAACCCAACGGTGCCAAGAGCCGCTTCCAGCTGGTCACCGGACTGGCGCGGCGCGAGGGGCTGACCATCCGCCAGCTGTGCCTGCGCGTGGCCACCGCACGCGGCCACTGGTCGATCCACGGGACGCCGCAATCCATCGCCGACCAGTTGCAGGCGTGGTTCGAAAACGAAGCGGCCGACGGCTTCAACGTGATGCCGCCATGGCTGCCGGGCGGACTCGATGACTTTATCGAGCTGGTGGTGCCGGAGCTGCAACGCCGCGGCCTGTTCCGCGAGCGCTATACGGGCACCACGCTGCGCGAACATCTTGGCCTGCGCCGGCCGGAAAACCTGCGCTGGCGCCAGCCGGTGGCGGTCGGGGCCTGACGGCACGGCCTGCTTGCTCCCCTCTCCCGCGTGCCGGAGAGGGGGCCGGGGGAGAGGGCAGGAGGCTCAAGGGCTGAGGGCGGCGGGTTAATACCGTTGGCTTCGCTCAGTCTGTTTCCTGTCGGCCACCCTCCCGCTTCCCCCGCGCCTCCAGCAAGAAATATCCCACCGAACCCACCACCAGCGGAATCAGGTAATACAACGCCCGGTACGCAATCAGCGCCGCCACCAACAGCGCATGCGGCACCTGGTCCCCCAGCATCGCAAAGAACACCGTCTCGATCACGCCAAGGCCGCCCGGCACGCGGACCACGACGCCCGCGAGGCCGGAGGCCAGCAGCACCCCGAGCACCGTGAAGTAGTCCGCATGCGTATGCAGCAGCGCATGCATGATTCCGGCCACGGCCATCCAGTTGCCGGCCGACACCAGAATCTGCAGCGCGGCAAAGCCGACCGACGGCACATAGATGTCATGGTCGCGCACAGTGCGATGCCGGCCGTGCCATACCGCACAGGCGGCCATGTAGCCCGCGGGCGCGGCCAGCATCAGCGCACCCAGCAGGCGCGTCGCCACCGGCGGAATGCCCCACTCCGGCGGCAGCACCACCAACTGCCCGGCCAATATGGTCCCCGCCAGCAGCGCATAGCCGAGCCAGTTGCTGGTCACCGCCACCGCGAACACGCTCCAGACCTGCGGCGCGCTGAGTCCCGCGCGCGAATACAGGCGATAGCGCACGCCCGCGCCGCCGAGCGTCGCCCCGAGGTTGAGGCTGAGCGTGTAGCTGACATAGGCGATCGCCATCGTGCGGCGCACCGGCAGCGGGTGTCCGGCATAGCGCACGCCGAGCACGTCGAACTGGCTGTACAGCAGCCCGGTGAGCGCGACGCAGCCGACGGCCGGCAGCAGCGTACGGCGATCGAAGCCGCGCAGCGCGGTGATCACCGCATCCCAGTCGATGGTCCCAAGCTTGCGTGCGATCAGCGCCACCACCGCGGCAATGAACACGATGCCGATGGCACGCCGCCACATCGGCCAGCGCGCATGCTGCCGGATTGCGGAGATGGCTTGCGCGACCACTATTCAGCCTCCCCTTCCAGCACGATCACGCGGCCACGGCGGCGCGGATCGCCCTCGCGCGGTGCCACCAGCCGCGGCGTATGCGCGGGCAGCCAGCCCGCCCATGCCGGGAAGCGGCGCAGGAAGTGGAACATCAGCGTGGATCCGGCGGCGTCGAGCAGGGTGCGGTCGTGCTTGCGCGCCGGCACTTCGCGGCAGCGCTCGGCGATCAGGGCCTGCAGCCGTGCGCGCAGCAGGCGCGCAAACCCGGGCTCGCGGATCACCAGGTTGGCCTCCAGGTTCAGCGACAGGCTGAGCGGGTCGAGATTGCTCGAGCCCACGGTGGCCCAGGCGTCGTCGACCACGGCCACCTTGCCGTGGAAGGGACGCTCGACGTATTCCAGGATCTGCACGCCGGCGTCCTGCAGGTGGCTGTACAGCAGGCCACCCGCGCGCGCCACCCATGGCATGTCGGGCTTGCCCTGCAGCAGCAGGCGCACCTGCACGCCGCGCTGCGCGGCTTCGCACAGGGCATGCAGCAGCCGGTAGCCCGGCAGGAAGTAGGCATTGGCGATCACCACCTCGCGCCGCGCGGCGCGGATCGCATCGAGGTAGGCGAACTCGATATCGTTGCGATGGCGGTGGTTGTCGCGCGTCACCAGGCGCACCGTGGTGGGCGCAGCCGGGGCGGCGCGGCCGTGTACGCGCGGCGGCGGCGGGCCGGGGCAGGCCTCGGGCATTGCGCGCAGCAGGAAGTCCTGCACCTGCCGGGCCGCGGGGCCGCGGATCTCCACCGCATAGTCCTGCTTGGCCCGCGGACCGAAGTCATACAGGTGCTGGGCCGAGAAGTTGATGCCGCCGACGAAGGCCACCTCGCCGTCGATGGCGACCAGCTTGCGGTGCATGCGCCGGAAGATATGCGTGCGCACGCCGAACAACCGCCGCCGCGGCGAGAAAGTGCAGAAGTGCACGCCCGCCCTGACCAGTTCGGCGACGAAGCCGGGCGGCAGGTCGTGCGAGCCGAAGCCGTCCACTGTGAGGGCCACGCGCACGCCGCGGCGTGCGGCGTCCAGCAGTGCCGCTTGCAATTTCTTTCCTACCTCGTCGTCGAAGAGGATAAAAGTTTCCAATAGCACGCTTTCACGCGCGCGCGAAATCGCGTCGAACACGCGCGGAAAGTACTCTTCGCCGTTCTCTAGCAGGCGAATGCTGGCGGGGGCGGACGGCAGCGGTGTCATGGCCGGAGTGGAGCCGCAAACACCGTGCCAGCGCCGGCATGACACCGTGGGCTCCCCGGCAAGTGTGGCTATTGACGCCACCGGCCGTGGCGCCAGCGCGCCAGCAATGCCGCCAGCAGCACCCCGGCCAGCAGTCCGGCCAGCGCCGCCACCACCACTGCCATCGACGGCGCATCGGCCTGCCGCGCGCCTGCCAGCGGGCCCAGCGCCTGCCAGTCCGCGGGCGTGATCTGCGTCATCGCCGCGGCGCCGTCCAGCCCGTAGACGCAGATCTCGCCGCCGGGCAGCTGGCAGAAGCGCTCGCGCGGGCAGCTCTTCAGGATCTGCTGCGGCGCGCCCTCGCCACAGCGGGCGCCGGCGCTGCGCAAGACCTGGATCGTGACTTCCGGATGCCGGGTGAGTTGCTCGGGCATGTCGGCCTCGCATCGGGGTGGCGATGGGATCCAGCGTAGTGCAACGGTACCGCGCGCGGCAGGTCGCCCGGCCGGCGCCAGCAGGCGCTTGTGCGCAGCACGACAATCGCCCCCGCCATCCCGCGGCAAATGCCCTACACTCGACTACACACCCGGGCACGCCCACAAGGCACGCCCGGGACCACAACACGACACGCGCATCGAGAGACCTGCCATGTCCACGGTTGCGAGCTTCGAGATCGGCTACACCCGTTATCTCGCCCCGCCAGGCGACACGTCTTCCCCCACTTCCCCTCCCCCACCCCTTGCCCGCGATCCTGACGCGCTGGTGACGCTGTACCAGGCGATGGTGCTGACGCGCCAGTTCGACCTGAAGGCGATCGCGCTGCAGCGCACCGGCAAGATCGGCACCTTTGCCTCGGCGCTGGGCCAGGAAGCCATCGGCGTGGGCGTGGCGCATGCGATGCGACCGGAGGACGTGCTGGTGCCGTCGTACCGCGACCACGCCGCACAGTTTGTGCGGGGCGTCACGATGACCGAGAGCCTGCTCTACTGGGGCGGCGACGAGCGCGGCAGCGGCTTTGCCGCAGCGCCGCATGACTTTGCCAACTGCGTGCCGATCGGCACCCAGGTATGCCACGCGGCCGGCGCCGCGTATGCGTTCCAGCTGCGCGGCGAGCCGCGCGTGGCGGTCTGCCTGCTGGGCGACGGCGGCACCTCCAAGGGCGACTTCTATGAAGGCATGAACATGGCCGGCGCGTGGCACGCGCCGCTGGTGATCGTGGTGAACAACAACCAGTGGGCGATCTCGATGCCGCGCAGCAAGCAGACCGCGGCGCAGACGCTGGCGCAGAAGGCCATCGCGGCGGGCATCCCGGGCGAGCAGATCGACGGCAACGACATCGTCGCGGTGCGCCACCGTGTCGGCGAGGCGATCGAACGCGCCCGCGCAGGCGGCGGGCCCGCACTGATCGAGGCCATCACCTATCGCCTGGGCGACCACACCACGGCCGACGACGCCTCGCGCTACCGCGACGAGGCCACCGTCAAGGCGCACTGGGAGGAAGAACCGTTGCTGCGGCTGCGCACCCACCTGCTGGCGCTGCAAGCGTGGGACGCCGCACGCGAAGAGGCACTGGTCAAGGCGTGCTCGCAGAAGGTCGCGCAGGCGGTGGAAGCCTACCTGGCGCTGCCGCCGCCGGACCCCGCGGCGATGTTCGACTGCCTGTACGCGACCATGCCGGCCGAACTGCAGGCGCAGCTGGAGACGGCACGGCGCTTCGCGGCGCCGCACGGATAGCGAGGCACTGCAGCGTACGGCCCGAACGATCCTCACGCGACATAGCGAGCGAACCATGGCGGAAGTCAATCTGGTCGAAGCGGTCAACCTGGCGCTGGCCCACGCGCTGGCCAACGATCCCGACGTGCTGCTGCTGGGCGAGGACATCGGCGTCAACGGCGGCGTGTTCCGCGCCACCGTGGGCCTGCAGGCGCGCTTCGGCGCGGCGCGGGTCATGGACACGCCGCTGGCCGAAGGCGGCATCGTCGGCGCGGCCATCGGCATGGCGGCGATGGGGCTGAAGCCCGTGGCCGAGATCCAGTTCACCGGCTTTATCTATCCGACGGTCGACCACATCATCAACCATGCCGGGCGCATGCGGCACCGTACCCGCGGGCGCTTGTCCTGTCCGATGGTGGTGCGCTCGCCGTTCGGCGCCGGCATCCATGCGCCCGAGCATCATTCGGAGAGCCCGGAGGCGATGTTCGCGCATATGCCGGGCCTGCGCGTGGTCGTGCCGTCGTCCCCGGCGCGTGCTTACGGCCTGCTGCTGGCCGCCATCGCCGATCCCGACCCCGTCATCTTCCTGGAGCCCACGCGGCTGTACCGGCTGTTCCGCCAGGAGGTGGCCGACGACGGCGCGGCGCTGCCGCTGGACACCTGCTTCACGCTGCGCGAAGGCAACGACATCACGCTGGTGAGTTGGGGCGCGATGATGCAGGAAACGCTCGCCGCGGCCGACGAACTGGCCGCCGAAGGCGTGACCGCCACGGTGATCGACGTGGCCACGCTCAAGCCGCTGGACCTGCAGACCATCCTGGATTCGGTGGCGCGCACCGGGCGCTGCGTGATCGTGCACGAGGCGCCCCGCACCGCCGGCTTTGGCGCCGAGATCGCTGCGGGGCTGGCCGACGCGGGGCTCTATTCGCTGGCCGCGCCGGTGCAGCGCGTGACGGGCTTCGATACCGTGGTGCCGCTGGCGCGGCTGGAATATACCTACCTGCCCAGCGTCGCGCGCATCGTCGACGCGGCGCGCAAGGCCATGGCGGCATGAGCTGAATGATTGGCAAGGGTGGGCAAGGAGTGACGATGAGAGTCTTCAAGCTGCCCGACCTGGGCGAAGGCCTGCAAGAGGCCGAGATCGTGACCTGGCATGTCAAGGCAGGAGATACCGTGGCCGCGGACCAGCCGCTCCTGTCGGTGGAGACGGCCAAGGCCATCGTCGAGATCCCGTCGCCCTATGCGGGCACCATCGGCAAGCTGTTTGCGGAGCCGGGCGATATCGTGCACCTGGGCGCGCCGTTGGTGGCCTTCGAGGGCGCGGGCGAGGATGCCGATGCGGGCACGGTGGTGGGCTCGGTACAGGTCGGCACGCGCGTGGTCAATGAAGCCGGGCCGCCGGGTGCGGCGGCGCCCGTGGCCGGCATGGCGGCGCGCGTCAAGGCCGCGCCGGCGGTGCGCGTGCTGGCACGGCGCCTCGGCGTGGACCTGGCGATGGCGACCGCCTCCGGTCCCGAAGGCGTGATCACCGCCGACGACGTGGAGCGCGTGGCGGCCACACTGGCAGAACTCGGCGCGCCGGAAGTACTGCGGGGCGTGCGCCGCGCGATGGCGCAGAACATGGCGCGCGCGCAGAACGAAGTGGCCGCGGCCACGGTGATGGACGATGCCGATATCCATGCCTGGCAAGCCGGCGCCGATGTCACCATCCGGCTGGTGCGCGCGCTGGTTGCCGGCTGCCGCGCGGAGCCCGGACTCAATGCCTGGTACGAAGGCCAGACCGGGCGCCGCCATGTGCTGAAGAAGATCGACGTCGGCATCGCCGCCGACCTGCCCGAAGGCCTGTTCGTGCCGGTGCTGCGCGACGTGGGCAACCGCGACCCGGGCGACCTGCGCAAGGGCCTGGATCGCATGCGCACCGATATCCGCGCGCGCACCATCGCACCGGAGGAGATGCGCGGCAACACCATCACGCTGTCCAACTTCGGCATGATCGCGGGCCGCTATGCCGCACCGATCGTGGTGCCGCCTACGGTGGCGATCCTGGGGGCGGGCCGCGTGCGGGAAGAAGTGGTGGCGGCGAAAGGCGTGCCGGCCGTGCATCGGGTGATGCCGCTCAGCCTGACCTTTGACCATCGGGTGGTGACCGGTGGCGAGGCGGCGCGGTTCCTGGCGGCGGTGATTGCGGACCTGGAGCTGGCGACGTAGCAGGACTTCGCAGGGACTCACAGTACGGGAGCGTCTGGAAAACGCTGCCACCCCTGGCGAACAGAGAAAACTGTCGGGCTTCGGAGCTGGTTGGCGCTGCAAATACGCTGTATATAATGCGATTCCAATTGCCGCCGCCGTCACCCAGCCGGGACCGCCTGACACCCCTCATGGAATCCAAAACCGCCCGCCTCACCATCCTGATCGATCCGGACAAGAAGAAGGCCTTCGAAACCCTGTGCGCCTCGCAGGACCTGACGCCCTCGCAGGTGGTGCGCCAGCTGATCCGCGACTACCTGGCGCAGCATGGCGTGGAATACGCCACCAAGGCACGACCGGCGGGCAATACCCGGCCGAAGAAGTAAGCCAGCGCAAGGCCTCGCCCACTAGATTCCCGCATCTCCCGCCAGCACGCTGCAGCGCCTTGCCGCGTCCGCCAGCGAATCCGCGTAGTTCTCCTCGCCCAGCACCGCCATCACCCCCGCGCGCGCCAGTTTCTGCCGGACGCGCCCGTTGGCTTCGGCCAGCACCACCGCCACGCCACGCTTGCGCAGCGTGCCGATCACCGCTTCCAGCGTCTGCAAGCCGGTCATGTCCATGAAGGGCACGCGCCCCAACCTGATCAGCAGCACGCGTGGATCGGTATGCGTCTGCACCAGCGCGCGCTCGCAGGTCTCCACCGCGCCAAAGAAGAACGGGCCCTCGATCGAGTAGACCATCACGCCCGGCGACATCCGCATGGGCAGGCCGCCCTGGTCGCCACCGGCCGTGCCCAGTTCGCGCTCGATCTCCAGCGCATCCTGGTGCGCCACTTCCACCGAGGCCGACATGCGGCGCAGGAACTGCAGCATGGCCAGGATCACGCCGATATTGACCGCCACCACCAGGTCGGTCAGCACGGTCAGCGTGAAGGTGATCAGCAGGATGGCCACGTCGGCACGCGGCGCCCGGCGCACCATGCGCGCGAAGTGGCGCACCTCGCTCATGTTGTACGCCACCACGAACAGGATCGCCGCGAGCGTGGGCAGCGGCACGCTCGCCGCCAGTGGCGCCAGGAACAGCAGCACCATCACCAGTGTCAGCGCATGGACCACGCCAGCCAGCGGGCTGTTGCCGCCGTTGCGGACATTGGTGGCCGTGCGCGCGATCGCGCCGGTGGCAGCAAACCCGCCAAAGAGCGGCGCCAGGATATTGGCGATGCCCTGGCCCACCAGCTCCTGGTTGGAATCGTGCCGCGTGCCGGCCATGCCGTCGGCCACCACCGCCGACAGCAGCGATTCGATCGCGCCCAGCATGGCGATGGTGAACGCGGGCCCGGCCAGCTCGATCACGCGCGCCAGCGTGACCTCCGGCAGGGTTGGCGCCGGCAGCCCGCGCGGCAGCCCGCCAAAGGCACTGCCGATGGTGGCCACGCCGTCGAAGCCGAACAGCGCCTGCACCGCGGTCGCCACCACCAGCGCCACCAGCGGACCGGGGATGCGGTGCAGCCAGCGCACCCGCGGCGCGCCCACCACCAGCAGCAGGCTGCCGAGCGCCAGCGCGGTGGTGGCCGGATGCCACTGCGGCAGGGCCTGCAGCAGGTGCCAGAATTTTTCGTGGAAATGCTCGCCAGCCACCGCAGGCAGGCCGAAGAAATCCCGCCACTGCCCGACGAAGATGATGACGCCGATGCCCGCGGTAAAGCCGACGATCACCGGCGCCGGGATAAACCGGATCACACTGCCCAGCCGCGTCAGGCCCATCGCCAGCAGGATCAGCCCGGCCATCAGCGTGGCGATCTGCAGGCCGTCGATGCCGTAGCGCGCGGTGATCGCGGACAGCACCACGATGAAGGCGCCTGTGGGGCCCGCAATCTGCAGCCGGCTGCCGCCGAACAGCGACACCGCCAGCCCGGCGACGATGGCCGTGTACAGGCCCTGCTCCGGCTTGGCCCCGGAAGCGATCGCGAACGCCATCGCCAGCGGCAGCGCCACCACCCCGACGATCACGCCCGAGACGAGGTTAGGCAGCCAGTTGCCGCGCCGGAACAGCCCGGCCAGCCATGCTTCGCGCAGCGCGATCATGCGTAGATCCCTTTCAGTCGTGGGGTGGGCGTGAAGGAGTGCGGGTGCATCGGATGATAACAGTATGTTAATTCCCATAACATGCCGGCCCGGCACTTGCGGCTTGCGCCGCGGGGCGCAAGGACCTGGCATGAAGGCGTGCAAAAAGCGCGCCGGCACGCCCGCGTCACCCTGTCGCTATCAGCGCCCAATTCCTATACTGGATGGGCTCGCCCGGCAGTCCGGGGGACGGGCCAGGCGGAGGCGGTAAATTATTTCGCAATCGGAGGCCCACCATGTTCAAGCACCTCCTTGTCCCCACCGACGGTTCGCCGCGCGCCGAAGCCATGGCGGCCCGCGCCATGACGTTTGCCAGCCGCATCGAGGCCCGCGTGACCGGCCTGCATGTGATTCCCGAGTACCACATCCTGACCTACCGGCTGACCAGCCTGCAGGACACCAAGGACACCTTCGCCGCCGAAGCCGCGCGCCACGCGGACACCTTTCTCGCCGCGCTCAGCCGCGCCGCGGGGCAGGCCGGCGTGCCCTGTGAAACCGTCACCGCCACCGACGACCATCCCTGGCAGGCCATCATCCAGTGCGCGGAGCAGCGCGGCTGCGACCTGATCGTGATGTCCTCGCACGGCCGGCGCGGGTTGCAGGCACTGCTGATCGGCAGCGAAACGCAAAAGGTCCTGACACACAGCGCGATACCGGTACTGGTATTCCGCTAGGCGCCAAGGCAACAGCGAGCGTCGCCGGCCGGCGACGCGCTTTTCCACCCCAATGCCAACTTGCAAGGAGCGCAACCATGGCGATTAGACTGGGCGAACAAGCCCCCGACTTCACCGCCGACACCACCGAGGGAAAGATCAATTTCCATGAGTGGATCGGCGACGGCTGGGCCATCCTGTTCTCGCATCCCAAGGACTTCACGCCGGTATGCACCACCGAACTGGGCTATATGGCCGGGCTCAAGCCCGAGTTCGACAAGCGCAATACCAAGATCATCGGCCTGAGCGTCGACCCGGTCAGCGACCACCAGCGCTGGGCCAAGGACATCGAGGAAACGCAGGGCCATGCCGTCAACTACCCGATGATCGGCGATGCCGACCTGACCGTGGCCAAGCTCTACGACATGATCCACCCCGAGGCCAGCGGCAGCGGCCCGCGCACGGCGGTCGACAACGCGACCGTCCGCTCGGTGTTCCTCATCGGTCCGGACAAGAAGGTCAAGGCCATGCTGGTGTACCCGATGAGCGCCGGGCGCAATTTCGATGAAGTGCTGCGGCTGCTGGATTCGCTGCAGCTCAACGCCAAGCACACCGTGGCCACGCCGGTGAACTGGAAGCCGGGCGAGGACGTCATCATTCCGACATCGGTTTCGGACGAAGATGCCAAGAAAAAATACCCGCAAGGCTTCAAGACCCTGAAGCCTTACCTGCGCACGGTGGAACAGCCCAAGTAATCGGGGAGCCAGGAAAGGGAGAGCGAGCGACAGGGAGCGCAGCAAGAGCGTGGAGGTCACGCAAGACCGCAGGCAGGCGTCCCGGAGCAGTACCGGCCGGGACGCCCTGACTTGTCCACAGCATCTATCCACAGGTTCAGTGGATATCCCCCCTCTTGACAACCGCAAAGGGCGCGCCGGCGCTGGAACGCACTGGAGTGCCCGTTTTATAGGCAACCTGTTTACGTACGGGAATGCTTGCGGCCGCTTGCATTTTGTGCCTATTGCTGCCTGCCGGGCCGGCAGCGAGGGCAGCAATAAAAATGGCGGCACGATGGCCGCCGTTCGATGATTTTGTGACGATTCCAAGTCAAGGCCGCAATGACCGTCGGGAAACCGTCACCGAGTGCTCAACGCGTCAGCACATCGCGGATGGTATCCGCCAGTTCCTTCGCAACAAACTTCGCCACATAGGCGTCCGCGCCCACCTTGCGCACATGCTCCTCGCTGGCCTCGCCCGACAGTGACGAGTGAATCACCACCGGCAACTGCTTCAGCCGGCTGTCCGCCTTGATCTTGCGCGTCAGTGTAAAGCCGTCCATCTCCGGCATTTCCAGGTCGGTCAGCACCAGCGCCACCTCGTCGTGCACGGACTTGCCATGGCTGGCGGCCTCGGCAGCGATCTTGTCGAGCAGGTCCCAGGCCTCCTTGCCCGACTTGGTCATCACCACCGGGGCGCCCAGGGCCTTCAGCCCCTGCTCGATCAGCCCACGCGCCAGGGCCGAATCGTCGGCGGCAATCACCTTGGCCCCCGGCCGCAGGTTCAGTTGCGGTCCGACCGCGCCCGGGTCGACGTCCGGCTGGCGCTTCGGCAGCACGTCGCGCAGGATCTGCTCCACGTCCAGCACCTGCACCAGCCGCGCGTTGTCCGTGCCCGCATCGAGCTTGGCGATGCTGGTCACATGGCCGGTGCGCACGCTCGCCTCGGCCGAATGCACCTGGTTCCACTCCAGGCGCACGATTTCCTCCACCGCCTCCACCGCAAAGCCCTGCGTCGAGCGCGCGTACTCCGTCACCAGCAGGATGCCCAGCCCGCTGCGCGGCTTGCAGCCAACCAGCCTGGGCAGGTCGATCACCGGAATCACCTGGCCGCGGATGTCGGACATGCCCAGGATCGACGGATCGGCGCCGACCACCGTGGTCACCGGCGGCATCACCAGGATCTCGCGCACCTTGAACACGTTGATGCCGAACAGCTCCGACTGGCCGGACTGCTCCGCGTCGCCGAGCCGGAACAGCAGCAGCTCGAACTGGTTGTTGTTGGTGAGGTTCGTCCGTTCGTCGATGTCCCTCATGGAACTGCTCATGCGTCGCTCCCGTGCCTGCGTTGGATGGTGTTTCCCGCCGTCGTTGTCCTGTGCCTGCGGCCGCGGCGGATGGCGGGCGGCAGGGGTCATGACTGGATATCGGCCTGGGGAATGGAGAGTTGAGGGACGCAGCGCGACGGGCTGCGCGGCGCAGCGGTCCGGGGCACGCCATCACAAGGCGGCACGCCGCGGGGGCGTGCCGCAAGCTCGGATTTCGTCGTTGGATATCCGGATTGCTTCGTTCCGTCGCGACAGGGTCGTCCATATAGTTGTTTCCAACTTGTCATAACAAGATGTCGATCCGATGACGACCCGGACCAACGCGGAACCCACACCCGAAACAGCGGAACTGTCCGAAGCGACACCGATCCCGCTGCCGCTCTACACCCAGATCAAGGACGCCCTGCGTGCCCGCATCCTCGACGGCACCTATCCGCCGCATCACCAGATGCCATCGGAAAGCGAGCTGGGCGAGCGCTTCTCCGCCAGCCGCATCACCGTGCGGCAGGCACTGGGCGACCTGCAGAAAGAGGGCCTGATCTTCAAGATCCACGGCAAGGGCACGTTCGTCTCCAAACCCCGCGCCTTCCAGAACATCACCTCCCTGCAAGGCTTTGCCGAGGCGATGTCGAGCATGGGCTACGAGATCCTCAACCAGGTGCGCAGCTGCAAATGCGTGCCGGCCAGCCGCCACGTTGCCGCGCAATTGCGGCTGCGCGAGGGCGATCCGGTGGTGGAGATCAGGCGGGTGCGCCTGCTCAACCGCGAACCGGTGTCGCTGGAGCTGACCTGGGTGCCCGAGGCCGTCGGCAAGCGGCTGGTCACGGCCGACCTGGCCACGCGCGACATCTTCCTGATCCTGGAGAACGACTGCGGCGTAAAGCTCGGCCATGCCGACCTCAGCGTCGATGCGATCCTCGCCGACGAAGACCTGACCCAGGCCCTGCGCATCCAGGAAGGCGCGCCGGTGCTGCGCATCGAACGCCTGACCCACGATGCGCAGGGCACGCCGATCGATTACGAGTTTCTCTACTTCCGCGGCGACGCGTTCCAGTACCGGCTGCGCGTCGACCGGCACAAGGCTGCACCCGCGACCGTGGCGCCAGCCACAACCTCCACCAAGGCCGCAGGCCCGGCCCGGCCTCGCAACCCTGCCAGCAAGGGGAAGTCCTCCGCATGAACACCCTGACTCACGAATACGACATCGTTGTCGTCGGCGGCGGCACCGCCGGTCCGATGGCCGCGATCAAGGCCAAGGAGCGCAACCCCGCGCTGCGCGTGCTGCTGCTCGACAAGGCGCACGTCAAGCGCAGCGGCGCCATCTCGATGGGCATGGACGGCCTGAACAATGCCGTGATCCCCGGCCATGCCACGCCCGAGCAGTACACCCGCGAGATCACCGTGGCCAACGACGGCATCGTCGACCAGTCGACCGTCTACGCCTACGCGCGCCACAGCTTCACCACCATCGAGCAGCTCGACCGCTGGGGCGTCAGGTTCGAGAAGGACGAGACCGGCGACTACGCGGTGAAGAAGGTCCATCACATGGGCTCTTATGTCCTGCCGATGCCGGAAGGGCACAACGTCAAGAAGGTGCTCTACCGCCAGCTCAAGCGCGCCCGGGTGGAGATCACCAACCGCATCGTCGCCACCCGCGTGCTGACCGATGCCAACGCCGGCGCCTGCGGCGTGATGGGATTCGACTGCCGCACCGCGGACTTCCACGTGATCCGCGCGCGCGCCGTGATCCTGTGCTGCGGTGCCGCCGGCCGCCTTGGCCTGCCCGCCTCCGGCTACCTGATGGGCACCTACGAGAACCCGACCAATGCCGGCGACGGCTATGCCATGGCGTATCACGCCGGTGCGGCGCTGGCGAATCTCGAATGCTTCCAGATCAATCCGCTGATCAAGGATTACAACGGGCCGGCGTGCGCCTATGTAACCGGACCGCTGGGAGGCTATACCGCCAACGGCAAGGGCGAGCGCTTTATCGAATGCGATTACTGGAGCGGCCAGATGATGTGGGAGTTCTATCAGGAGCTCCAGGGCGGCAACGGCCCCGTCTTCCTGAAGCTCGACCATCTCGCGGAAGAGACTATCCAGACCATCGAGACCATTCTCCACACCAACGAACGGCCCAGCCGCGGACAGTTCCACGCCGGCCGCGGCACCGACTACCGCAAGCAGATGGTGGAGATGCATATCTCGGAGATCGGCTTCTGCAGCGGCCACAGCGCCTCCGGCGTGCATGTGAACGAACGCGCCGAGACCACCGTGCCGGGCCTGTATGCCGCCGGCGACATGGCCGCGGTGCCGCACAACTACATGCTGGGTGCCTTCACCTATGGCTGGTTTGCCGGGCAGAACGCGGCCGAGTATGTCGTTGGCCGCAGCCTGCCCGAAGCCGATGCGGCCCAGGTGGAGGCGGAGCGTGCCCGCGTGCTAGCGCCGCTCGCGCGCGAGCACGGCCTGCCCCCGGCCCAGGTGGAATACAAGCTGCGCCGCATGGTCAACGACTACCTGCAGCCGCCCAAGGTCACGCGCAAGATGGAAATTGGCCTGCAGCGTTTCGACGCCATCGCTGAGGATATCGACCAGATCCGCGCCGCCAATCCGCACGAATTGATGCGCGCGGTGGAGGTGATGGCGATCCGCGACTGCGCGGAAATGGCGGCACGTGCCTCGTTGTTCCGCACCGAGAGCCGATGGGGTCTCTATCACCACCGCGTGGACTATCCGCAGCGCAATGATGCGGAATGGTTCTGCCATGCCCACCTGAGCAAGGACGCATCCGGGCGCATGGTCAGCCACAAGCGCGCGATCGAACCGTACATCGTCCCGGTGGATGGCGACGACGCCACCGCCTACCAGCGGCTGCGCGTCAGCCGCGGTGAATCCGCAACGTCAGCCACCGCCACTGCCAAAGCCACCACCCTGGCCGCCGCCTGAAGGAAACACTGCCATGGCCTACACACCGCATGAGATCGCCCAGCGCAGCAGCGCGCCGGTCACCATCGATGAAGACAAGTGCATTGCCGACAAGGGCTGCACCGTCTGCGTCGATGTCTGCCCGATGGACCTGCTGGCCATCGACCTGACCAAGGGCAAGGCTTACATGCAGTTCGACGAATGCTGGTATTGCATGCCCTGCGAGAAGGATTGCCCCACCGGCGCGGTCCGGGTCGAGATCCCGTACCTGCTGCGCTGACGCGCTTCGTTTTCCTGATTCTCCGGAATTCCGCGCAAGCCCGATGCGCCCTGCTTTCCCTGCCCGACAAGCCCCCCTTAGCCCGCGCGTGCATGCGTCCGCCAAAGACAACAGAACAGATCAGAGGAAACCCATGAAAGCATCCACCAGCACCATCCGCCTGCTCCTTGCGCTGGCTGCCGCCAGCTTGGCCGGGCCGGCCAGCGCGGAAGCCATCCGCGTCGCCATCGGCACGCAGGACACCACCATCAACTGCGCCACCGGCGGCCTGCTGATTCGCGAGCTCAAGCTGCTCGACAAGTACCTGCCGCGCACCGGCAAGTACAAGGACGTCAGCTACGACGTGCAATGGAAGAACTTCACCTCCGGCCCGCCGCTGACCAACGAGATGGTGGCGGACAAGCTGGACCTCGGCGCGATGGCGGATTTCCCCGGCTCGCTGAATGCCGCGGCCTTCCAGAAGGCCGGCAAGAAGAGCCTGTTTATCGCCCCGCTGTCCGGCAATGCGATCGGCACCGGCAATGGCATCGTGGTGCCGGCGGACTCTCCTGTCCAGTCGCTGGCGGAACTCAAGGGCAAGACCATTTCGGTGCCCTTCGGCTCCACCGCGCACGGCATGCTGCTGCGCGCGATCAAGCGGCAGGGCTGGGACCCGGACAAGGACGTGACACTGGTCTCGCAATCGCCTGAAGTCGGCGGCTCGGCGCTGCAGGCGCGCAAGGTGGACGGGCATGCCAACTTTGTGCCGTTCCCGGAGCTGTTCGCCTTCCGCGGCTTTGCCCGCAAGATCTATGACGGCGCCCAGGCCGAGGCACCCACCTTCCACGGCGCGCTGGTGAACGCGGAATACGCGCAGAAGTACCCGGAGATCGTGGTGGCCTACCTGCGTGCCGCGATCGAGGCCGACCGCCTGATGGCAGCGGAGCCCGAGAAATACAGCGAGCTGATCGCGAAGGTGACCGGCATCGACGCCGAGGTGGACTACCTGTTCCACGGCCCGCTCGGCCTGCAGAACCGCGACTACACCTGGAAGCCGGAGTATCGCCAGGCGCTGCAGACCTCGATCGAGACGCTGAAGCTGCTCAAGCGCACCGATGCCGACCTCAGCGCCGATAGCGTGATCGACGACCGCTATATCCGCGAAGCCTTCCGGCTGGAAGGGCTGGATTACGCCGCGCGCCTGAAGTCTTACGACAAACAGCCGCTGGCGGCCAAGGACGCCGCCACAGGCAAACCGATCGCCGATCCGAAACTGGCCGCACAGCTGTGGCTGCAGGGCGAGCCGAAGGTGCGCGCCTATGCCTCGCCGGCGGCGGCGTTCGCGGCGCTCAGGCAGGCCGGCAAGGATGGCAAGAAGGCGCGTGTGCTGTATGTGCATGACCGCAACACCGGCCTGAAGCTGCTGGCCGACAAGGCGTGGTACGTGCAGGACGGCAAGGGACAGGTGAGCGCCTTCCTGCTCAAGGGCTCGGCCGATAGCTGGGCCAGCAGCCATGGCGGCAACGTGCGTGACTTTGCCGCGGTCAGCGGCAGCGCTGTCGCCGTGGCCAGCCACTGAAGCGGAGCGCAGCGATGACCTCGATCTCTCTTGAAGCGGCGGCGCCCCCGGCTGCGCCCGCCCCGGCGGGCTTGGCCCGGGTGCGGCTGGCCCGCTGGCTGGTGCGCGTCGCCGCCTTGGCGAGCTGCATCGCGCTGTGGCAACTGGCTTCGTCGCACCGGGCCCACCTTGGCATCGTCACCTTCGCCAACGTGCCGGCGCCCAGCGACGTGGTGCCCGCGGCCTGGCAGCTGCTGCAGTCGCCCAAGCTGGTGCTGCACCTGGGCAACAGCTTGTACCGCGTGTTCGCCGGCTTCGGCGCGGCGGCGCTGACGGGTATCGTGCTCGGCATGGCGATCGGCCGCTCGCGCTGGCTGGAGGACCTGCTGCTGCCGCCGCTGGAGGTGCTGCGGCCGATCCCGGGCGTGGCGTGGATTCCGCTGGCGATCCTGATGTTCCCCTCTTCGGAACTGAGCATGATCTTCATCACCTTTATCGGCGCGCTCTTCCCCATCCTGCTCAACACCATCCACGGCGTGGAGCGTACCGATCCCCGCCTGGTTGCCACCGCACGCAGCCTGGGCGCGGGGCGCTGGACCGTCTTCCCCGAGGTGCTGCTGCCCGCCGCGCTCCCCAGCATCGTCACCGGACTGGCAATCGGCATGGGCACGTCCTGGTTCTGCCTGGTCACCGCCGAGATGATTGCCGGGCAGTACGGCATCGGCTACTACACCTGGGAGGCGTACAACCTGCAGAACTATGCGGATATCGTCGTCGGCATGCTGCTGATCGGTGCCTTCGGCATGGGCAGCAGCGCGCTGATCAAGCGCGTCGGCGCCTGGCTGATGCCGTGGACCCGCCTGCAGGAGGTGCGCGCATGACCGGGACCAGCCAGAACATCCGCGCGGGCCGCCTGCAGGTGCGCGGCCTTGACGTGGCGCTGGGCAACGGCGATGCAGGTTTTACCGCCGTGCACCAGCTTTCCATCGATATCCCGGCGGGGCAGTTCGTCTGCATCCTCGGGCCCTCCGGCTGCGGCAAGTCCACGCTGCTGGGCACCATCGCCGGCCACCTGCCGGCCGCGGCCGGCGAGATCCTGCTCGACGGCGTGCCGGTGCGCGGCCCTGCCCCGGAGCGTGGGCTCGTGTTCCAGCAACACTCGCTGTTTCCCTGGAAGCGCGTGCTCGACAACGTCGGCTTCGGCCTCAAGATGCAGGGCGTGCCCGCCGCGGAGCGCAGGCGCGAGGCGCAGGCCCTGCTCGACCTCGTCGGCCTGGGCAGCTTCGCGCAGCGCTACCCCGCCCAGCTCTCGGGCGGCATGCAACAGCGCGTGGAGATTGCGCGCGTGCTGATCAACCGGCCGCGGGTGCTGCTGATGGACGAGCCGTTCGGCGCACTGGATGCACAGACCCGCGCCTATATGCAGGCGCTGCTGCTCGACGTCTGGGCGCAGATGCGCACCACCGTGGTCTTCGTCACCCATGACATCGACGAGGCGCTGTTCCTGGCCGACCGCGTGCTGGTGATGTCGCACCGGCCCGGCCGCATCCTTGAAGACATCCTCGTTCCGTTCGACCGGCCTCGCGATGGCGACCTGCTGACCGATGACGGCTTTATCCGTCTCAAGCGCCACTGCCGCGAGCTGCTGCACGAGCACTACCGGGGCGGCCCGCTCCAGGGCGTGCCCGCTCCCATCCAAAGCGCGCTGGCGACTGCCGCCTGACTGCCCTATTGCCCCGACTTATGCCGCACGTTTTCGCCTTGCCCGACGATTCCCTGTTTGACCTTCATCCCGCCATTGGCGCACTGGCGCCACGCCTGGCCGACCCCGACCCGGCGATTCGCCGGGTGGCGGTGCTCCAGTTGGCCGACCTCGAAGATGAAGCCGGTGTGCCCCTGCTGCTGCAACGCCTGCAAACCGATCCGGCCGAGACCGTGCGCGCCGAGGCCGCGCGCACGCTGGCCAGCTGGGAGCTGGAAGCGGTCGTGCCGGCGCTGGCGGCGGCGCTGGCCGACCCCTGCCGCGACGTAGCCGAGGCTGCGGCCCAGGGCCTGTCGGAACTGAAGGATCCCGCCTCCGGCGCCGCCTTGCTGCCATGGGTGTCGCACGACGATCCCTTTGTCCGCGCGGCCGCCTGGCGCGGCCTGCGCGAGCTGCGCTACGCAGCGGGATTCGATGCGGCGATGGCCGCACTGTCCGACGCGGCGGCCTCAGTGCGGCGCGAAGCGGTGACTGTGCTGGGCTGGCTCAAACGCAGCGAAGCCCTGCCCGCGCTGGCCCAGGTCGCCGCCAGCGATGCCGACACCGAAGTCAGGCGGGCCGCCGCGGGCGCGCTCGGCCTGGCAGCGGACCCGTCAGCGCGCGACGCCCTGCTCTCCGCCTTGCGCGACGGCGCCTGGCAGGTGCGGGAAGAAGCCGCGCAGACGCTGGGAAAGCTGAAATTCCCCGAAGCCGTGCGTCCGCTGATCGATGCACTGGAAGATCCCTACTGGCAGGTCCGGCTGCAGGCTGCGAGAGCCCTCGGCAAGCTGCGTGACCGCGCGGCGCTGGTGCCGCTGACGGCGCAGCTTGTTCATTCGATCAGCAACCTGCGCAAGGAAGCTGCCCTGTCGCTGGGAAGCCTGCAGGACGCTGCGGCGCTGCCGGCGCTGGCCGCCGCGGCGAACGACGCGGATCCGGAGGTACGCAAGGCGGTATGGATTGCGCTGGCACAGATCGGCCAACCGCAGGGTGAGGCATGAGCGGCGGCATGGTTGTACCCACGCGCCTGGAGCTTGCGCCCGCCGAAGGCAGGCTGCGCATCTGGTGGCCGGACGGACAGTGCCAGTCACTGGACCATGCCCGCTTGCGCGCGGCATGCCGATGCGCCGCCTGCCGCAGCCTGCCTTCTGAAGAAGGGGCAGCGCAGGCGGTGCGCATCACTGCCCTGGAGGAAATGGGCTACGGCATCCAGATCGTGTTCAGCGACGGACATGACCGCGGCATCTACCCCTGGCCGTATCTGCAGGCGCTGTAGGCGGGCATCTACCCTCCCGCCAGCGCCTGCAGGATATGCACCTCGTCCGTCTCCTTCAGCGCCGCATCCAGCCGCATCAGCTGCGTACGGTTCACGAACACGCGGATATACGGCCGCAGCTTGCCCTGCTCGTCGACGATGCGAAAGCGCATGCCCGGAAACTGCCGGTCGAGATCCTCGAGCAGTTCGCCGATGCTGGCACCATGGGCTTCGACGTACTCCCGCTGCCCGGTGTAGGAGAAGAGCGGCGTCGCGATGCGGACCTGCATGGATGTTCTCCGGATCGACTGTTGCTTCGTTACGCGGGCCGCGCCACGGTGACGGCGTACACCTGCGGCAGATGGCTGGCGAGGCATTGCCATGAATCGCCCTCATCGCCGCTGGCCCAGATCTCGCCGCCAGTGGTGCCGAAGTACACGCCTACCGGCGCATGGCCGTCGGTGGCCATGGCCTGGCGCTTGACGGTGAACCAACCCTGTTCGGGCGGCAGGCCGCGGTCCTGGCGCTGCCAGCTTTCGCCGCCGTCGCGCGTGACGTAGGCCGCCGGGCGGCCGCCGGGGCTGACGCGGGGCCAGACGTCGCTGCCATCCATCGGGAAGACCCAGACGGTGCGCGCATCGCGCGGGTGGGCGACGATGGGAAAGCCGATGTCGCCGACCTCGGCCGGCATGGCTTCACCGATGCGCTTCCACACGCCTTCACGCCGGTTCATGCGGTAGATGCCGCAGTGGTTCTGCTGGTACAGGATGTCGGGCGCGGCGGGGTGTTGCAGCACGCAGTGCGGATCCTGGCCGTATTCCGGGTTGGGATCGGGCAGGAAGGTGGCGAGGCTGCCGCGGTTCAGCGGCTGCCAGTCGGCGCCGCCGTCGGTGCTCTCGAACACGCCGCCGCTGGACATGCCGATATAGAGATGCCGCGCATCGCGCGGATCGACCAGCACGGAATGCATCTTGGGGCCGTCGGGCGTGCCGTCCTGCTCGCCGCCGGTCCATTCGCGCCATTTCGGATGATCGTTGAAGCCGGTCACCGGTTCCCAGGTCGCGCCGTGGTCCGTGCTGTGGAACAGGCCTTGCGGCGAGGTGCCGGCGTACCAGGTGCCGGGCTCGCTGGCGTGGCCGGGTGTGAGCCAGAACACGTGGTCGACGACGCGGCCGGTTTCACCTTCCGGCACTTTGTCGAAGCCGGGCGGGCGCGTGGCTTCGGTCCAGTTGCGGCCACCGTCGGGGGAGCGGAACACGGTCGGGCCAAGGTGGCCGGTGCGCGCGGCCATCAGCATGCGCAACGGTTCGCGCGGGTCCTGCACGATGTGGTGGATGGTGTGGCCGAGGAACGTCGGGCCCTGGATCTGCCAGTCGCGCCGCGTGGCGTCGCTGGTCAGGAACCAGGCGCCCTTGGTCGTGGCGACCAGCAACATCACGGGGCCGGTGTCGGGGGCAGTGGAAGTCGTCATCTTGGCTCCTGCAATAAGGCCGTCGAACGATGTTTCCGAGTCTAGTACATGTAGACAGTGTTCACAATTGACGCTTGAGCCGATCTGCGTGGGCGGCTGCAAGCTCCCGCGAACCGGCCGCGAAGTAGTACGGAGTTAAAAGAGGATATCCGCAGGTTGGGTAGACATTGCCGCTCATGTATGGCATAAGCAATGTTCCTTCCGACATCGCCGCCCCGACGACCATGTTCCGCCCCGTCCGCTTCGCCGCACTGAACCGCCCGGCCCTGCCGGCGGCAGGCGTGCGCGCGGGCACCGCGCAGCGTCCGGGCGTTGCCATCGACCAGGCCGCCATCGGCCAGGTCCGCCGCGCCGTGCTTTTCCTGGCCGTGCGGGCAGCTCGGGGCACCACCCTCCAACCCTGAGCTTTCCCGCACGGCCCATGTCGCGGATGCCATCCGGTATCCGCCCGAACATGCAGCCAGGAGAAAGCCAGTCATGCCACCGCTCTACCGCCATACCGTTTGCGCCATGGTGGCGCTTGCCGCCCTCTACCTGATCCTCAATCCCTGAGCCGGGTGGAGTGCAGCCATGTTGAACCGCCATGCCCTGCGCCTACCGGTGCAGGCCTTCTCACCGCTCGCGCGCGCGCTCGAACTGCGCATCGACGTAGACCTCGCCCCAGGTGACATCGAGCGCGAGCTCGGCGCCCTGCACGACCGCATCGGCCGGCCCGGCGACCGGCTGCACGCGATGCCGTCCTTGCCGGCGGGCGCGCCAGGCCTGCGCCTGCGCTACCGCGAGGCGGACGGCGAGTATTACGTGTATGTGGAAGACGTAATGCAGCGCCGGCTGGCGGGCTATACCGTCTTCAACCGGCTGATCGAGGTCGGCCGCCGGGCCGATCCCTGGGTGCGCGCGCCGCATACGAAGTTTGCACCCGCTTACCAGCGCCGCGGCCTGGCCACGGCGCTGTACCGCTGGGCGCTGGATGGCGGGCTGTGCCTGCTGAGCGGCGCGCGGCAGTCGGCTGGCGCCAATGCGCTATGGCAGGCGCTGGGCAGCGACTATGCCGCCGGCTATGTGGACTTGCGCCACAAGACGCTGACGTGGCTTGGCGAGACGGTCAGCGCCGGGGTCCGGGATGGGCTGCACACGCGGATGCTGCTGCTCGGGCAGGGCTGGACGCTGCAGGCGTTCATGGACCGCACCGGCATGTACTGACGGGAAAAAGGACAGTGTTCAGTTCAGAGATGCGTGATGGGCGCGGCGTCGCGGGCATTGCCCAGGTACAGCGTCCAGCCGCGGGCGAACCAGTCGCGCACGCGCGCCGCCAGCGAGCGGCCGGAACCCATGCGGGCGTAGCAAGCGATGTCGCGGGCGGCCGCCGGCCGGGACTTGGACTGGACGGGCTGGCGATAGAGCGTGTCGGCGAGCACTTGCATTGTGGTTTCCTTTCCGGACGGAGGGGATAGACAGGGGCCTCATGCTGCACACCAAGCCATCGCATGGCCGGCCGAATGAGGCGATTCAGGGTTATCCCTAGTATAGAGAAGTTACGCCCGAATCATCCGGGTCTGCCCCTATAGGCCCTATATCAGTCGCGTGATAACGCCAGGCCGTCCAAAGCGCACTTGGGAAAGATCTCCCGTCTCAAGAGGCTGATTGCTCACATTCGATATTCCCCCCGGCACATGCCGCGCATTTTCCGGCCGTTATGACGGAATCCGCGCGGTCACCTAGCCTTCAGCCTTGCCCAGATCACGCCCGCACAGAAGGCACCGACAAGCCGGCACACCGATAAAAGAGGGTCGGCCAGGTTCCGGCCCGATACCCAGAACCAAGTGAGACAAAGCCTGACGACGATCCGTACGACGGACGTTGCAGCGCCCGCAAGGAGACAGATCACCATGATCGAACAGCCCTATCCGTCGTCGGTGACGGAAGCCGATGCCACACGCCCCCAGGTCCCCCAAGTCCCGGAAGTCAGGAACCGGCTCGATGCCTATTTCCAGATCACCGCGCGCGGCAGCACCCAGCGGCGCGAAGTGGTGGCCGGCGTCACCACCTTCATGGCGATGGTCTACGCGGTGTTCGTCGTGCCCGGCATGCTGGGCAAGGCGGGCTTTGACACCAGCGCGGTATTCGTCGCCGTATGCCTGACCACCGCGTTCGGTTCGCTGCTGATGGGACTGTGGGCCAAGTTGCCGATTGCGATCGGCTGCGCGATTTCGCTGACCGCGTTCATGGCCTTCGGGCTGGTGCTGGGGCAGGGCCTGTCGCCGGCCGTCGCGCTGGGCGCCGTGTTCCTGATGGGCGTGGTCTTCACCGCGATCTCGGTCACCGGCGTGCGCTCCTGGATTCTGCGCAACCTGCCGGCCGGCGTGGCGCACGGCACCGGTATCGGCATCGGCCTGTTCCTGCTGCTGATCGCCTCGAACGAGGTCGGCCTGGTGGTCAAGAACGCCCACGCCGGCCTGCCGGTGTCGCTGGGCAAGATCACCTCGTTCCCGGTGGTGATGTCGGTGCTGGGCCTGGCCGCGATCTTTGGCCTGGAGCGCCGCAAGGTGCCGGGCGGCATCCTGCTGGTGATCATCGCGATCTCGGCGCTGGGCCTGGCCTTCGATCCGGCGGTAAAGTTCACCGGCGTGTTCGCGCTGCCGTCACTGAGCGCGCCGGGCCATCAGTCGCTGATCGGCGCCATGGACGTGCGCGGCGCGCTGTCGGCGGCGGTGCTGCCGAGCGTGCTGGCGCTGGTGATGACCGCAGTGTTTGACGCTACCGGCACCATCCGTGCCGTCGCCGGACAAGCCGGACAGCTCAATGCCGCCGGCCATATCCACAACGGCGGGCGCGCACTGACCGCGGACTCGGTCAGCTCGATCTTCTCGGCAATGTTCGGCGGCGCCCCGGCCGCGGCCTATATCGAATCGACCGTGGGCGTGGCCGCCGGCGCCAAGACCGGCCTGACCGCGGTGGTGGTGGGCCTGCTGTTCGTGGCGGTGATGTTCTTCTCGCCGCTGGCCGCGCTGGTGCCGTCGTACGCCACCGCGCCGGCGCTGATGTACGTGGGCCTGCTGATGCTGTCCAGCGTCAGCCGCCTGCATATGGACGACCTGGTCGATGCGCTCGCGGGCCTGGTTTGCGCCGTATTTATCGTGCTCACCTGCAATATCGTCACCGGCATCATGCTGGGTTTCTGCACCCTGGTGGTGGGCCGCGTGGTCGCCGGCGAATGGCGCAAGCTCAATCTCGGCACGGTTGCCATCGCCATCGTGCTGGCCGCGTTCTATGCCGGTGGCTGGGCGATCTGACCGATGCCTGCCGCGTCCCGGGCACCGTGCCCGGGACGCTGACAACGAGTTGTCTCCTCCACCGTGATCCTGGTGGATTTCAAGCCCGGGCTTCCTGCTTTCCCGGGCTTTTTTTTTGCCTGTCGGTTTATTCAGCCGCTGGCGAAATAACGCTTCGCCAAATCCCGCCTCACTGCGCCGGACTCACTGGGATTCCGCGCTCGCGTTCTGCATCGCGGCCATATCCATGTACACCAGTTCCCAGACGTGCCCATCCAGGTCCTGGAAGCCGTGGCCGTACATGAATCCCAAATCCATCGGCGGCTTGTAAGTATTGCCGCCCGCCGCCACCGCATCGCTCACCATTTGATCGACGCGCGCACGGGTTTCCATCGACAGGCAAACCAGTACCTCGGTGAATTTGCGCGCATCGCAGATGTCGTTGGGCGAGAAGCTGCGGAACTTCGCTTCGGTCAGAAGCATGACGAAAATGTTCTCGCCCACGATCATGCAGGTGGCGGTCTCGTCGGTGAATTGCGGATTGAAGGAAAAGCCGAGCCGGGTAAAGAAGGCGATCGACTTTTGCAGGTCGCGGACGGGCAAATTGACAAAGATCTGCTGGTTCATCGGGGGCTCCGGTAGTCGTGTCGGACGCTGCGCGGCGCGCAGACAAACAGTCTAGGCGCTAAACCCCCCGGATGCGCGATTTTGATTGCCGTTAAAACGAGGGCAAACCCGGGCATTGAACCAGGCAATGCGGACCGCATTGTGTGGTGTGAAACGATCGATTCGGGCCGGCAATCAATCTGTCCGTGCATTCTCCGTTATTTTTTGTAAAATTTTTTATGTCAACCGCCAACGCAATTTCTAGTACCATGCAGCGGCCTATTTGCAGAAAGGGGATATAAATGGCGACATACAAGCAACTCCTGGCTGAGAAGGAAGCGCTGGAAGCCAAGCTGAATGAAGTGCGCGCATCGGAAGTGGCCGGCGTGATCGACAAAATCCGCGAGCTGATGACCGAATATGGCCTGACCGCTGAAGACATCCTGCCCCGGCGCAAGCGTGGCCGCCCGGCCGGCACGGCCAGCAGGAAGGCGGCCTCGGGACTGCCTCCCAAGTATATGGATCCCAAGACCGGCAAGACCTGGTCGGGTCGCGGCCGTGCCCCGGCCTGGCTGGGCAAGCGCCCGGAACGCTTCCTGATCGAGCAATAAACCAAGGCTGGCGATTAAGAGGACGGGCGCGCTGAAACGCCCGTATTAATCGCCGGATCCCGATCGCCAGCGCCGATCGCCAGCGCGCTGTCACAGCGCCTGGCAGACATACTCCTTGCGCAGCGCCCTGAAGCCCTGCTGGGTTGGCTCGCTGGTGAGGCGCGCGCCCCCGTCCGCGAGCGGCTGCATGCGCAATACCTGCGCCGAGCACTGGCTCGCCGTCTCGTCCCGCTGATAGCGGATCTCATATTGGCTGCCGGCCTGCGGCACGAACGACACGCCCGCGGCACAGCGCATCTCCGGCAACGGGGGCGCCGCGGCCGACGTCGCCGCCAGGTAGATGCGTCGCCCGGCCTCGACCAGCCGCTCACGCGTGCGCGCGGGCGGCTCAGGCGAGCGCCCTGGCATGTCCAGGCCACGATCCCGTCCCATCGCCGACAACTGCTTGCCCATCCCCGCCAGGACCAGCGGCCGGGCCGGCACCGGGCATTTGGCCGGATCGACCACGGTGAACGAGGTGTTGTCGTCGGTGCTGGTCAGCAGGCGCACGCTCGCGGTGGGGGCGCCGGACGGCACGCGGTACTGGGCCACGCAGCCGGGCAGTGCCACGGCGGCGGCGAGCAGCGGCAACAAGACAAGGCGGGGCGGGACTGCGGACGACCGGTCATGGCGCATGGCGGCAGGCAGGTGGAGTCGCGGTTAGGCCAACCAGGTTGGCCGCAGTATGGCGGCAGAAGCCGCACAGATGGCGCACGATGGCGGCACGACGCCAACCCATCGAAGGCACGGGCGACGTCGGGCGCGACCGGCATGCACCAGAGCCCGCCAAGCATAACGGTTTACGCCGCGTCGCGGCAGCCGCACAAACCCATGTTGAAAACCCCGACGTGATATCCACAGAATCTGTGGATATCCTCCCCCACACCAGCCCGGAAAGCCCAGTCTGTGCGCCAACGCACCGGACCGCACAAATTTTAGGCAACGGGTTGCATCCCACTCCCGGCCCGGCTCTGCGCGGCCTCGCACGCATTCGCCCCTTTGCTTAGCCGGCTAGGCCACACTCCGACACGCCTTGTGCCCTTGAAGGCGCGCATGGCACCGCGTAATCTTTTTGTTACCGGGGGCTGCAATGGCGCTTGTTGCGCCGACCAGCCAGACAATGACAATGACAATACAAGAGCCCAACCAAACCGGGCCGTTGCCTCGTGACCTGCTGCACGCGCTGCGTGAAGGCGGTTACGACGTTTCGGCACTCGCGCCCGCCCCGGAATCCGATACCGACTTCCCGTCCGCCGCGCCGGCGGCCGGCCCCCAACAGGCCAGCCATCTGCTGTGCGCCGTCTACCAGGCCACCGGCGACCCGGCCATCGGCCTGTGGCTGGGCAGCCGGATGCAGCCCGACCTGCTCGGCCTGGCCGGCTTGCCCGCCATGGCCGGCCCGTCGCTGGGCACCGCGCTGCGGCGCATCGCGCGCTACCAGCGGCTGATGTCGGGCGACCGCATCGAACTGCGCCGCCAGGGCGACGAGGCCTGGGTCTGCATCTGCCCGAGCGAGCCCGAAGCGCCCGACACCCGCCCGCGCATCGACATGGAACTGTGTTCGCTGCTGGCCTTCGGGCGCCAGTTCACGCGCAAGCCGCTGCATCCGCTGCGCGTGTCGCTGCGCATCGGCCAGCCGGACTGGCACCTGCGCTATACCGAGGCGTTCGATTGCCCGGTGCGCTTCGGCGAGCCGGAGGACGCGATCGTGTTCGGCCGCCGCGACCTGGCGCTGCGGCTGATGGCACGCGCCCGCCCCAGCCCGTCGACACAGTCGGCCACGGGCGAGCCGCGGCCGTCGGCGGCGTCGCTGGACGATGTCCGCGCCGCCCTGCAACAGCTCGCGGGCGAACGCGCGCTGAGCCTGGCCGCGGTGGCACGCCACCTCGACGTCAGCGAACGCACGCTGCAGCGCCGGCTGATGGCCGCGGGCACGGGCTTCCGGGCGCTGTGCGAGGAAGCGCGCCGCGACCTGGCCGGCCGCTTCCTGACCGAGGGCGCGATGTCGCTGGGAGAGATCGCGTTCCGGCTAGGCTTTGACGATGCCAACTCGTTTTTCCGCGCCTTCCGCCGCTGGACCGGCATGACGCCGGGCGACTACCGGCGCGCGGCGGCGCACCCGCCCGGCTAGCGCGGAGAGCGGGGCCGGCGCCTTACGCGCCGGCCGCCTACTCCCACGGCGGGTTGTCGCCGAAGCGCCCGGCCAGGAAATCGACAAAGGCGCGCACGCGCGGCGGCACCAGCCGGCGCTGCGGCATCACCGCGTAGATGCCGGTGTCGGCCACCGGGTAGTCCGCCAGCACCTGTACCAGCCGGCCGGCGCGCAGGTCGGCGCAGACATGCCAGGTGGAATGCAGCGCGATGCCAAAGCCGGCCAGCGCCGCATCGGACAGCAACTCGCCGGTATTGGCTTCGATGCGCCCGCGCACCCGCACGGCCATCTCGCCGCCAGTGCCATCGCCCAAGCGCCAGATATCCTGCCGCCCCTGGCTGCCGACCAGCACCAGGCAGTCATGCCGCGCCAGGTCCTGCGGCGTCTGCGGGATGCCGCGCCGCCGCAGGTAATCGGGCGAGGCGCACAGCAAGCGCTGGTTGTTGGCCAGGCGCCGCGCCACCAGCGTGGAGTCGTCGAGCGCGCCGATGCGGATGGCGAGGTCAAAGCCCGCGCTGACCAGGTCCAGCACGTTGTCGGTCAGGTTGACACTCATCGTCAGCCCGGGATGCTGCCGCAGGAATTCCGGCAACAGCGGCGATACGTAGAGCCGCCCGAATGATGACGACGTGGTAATCCGCAGCGTTCCCGACACGCCGGTGCCCGCTTGCCGCAGCGACGTGCTCAGCGCCTCCAGGTCATCCACCAGCGCGCGGCCCTGCTCGGCCAGCACCGCGCCCTCGGGCGTGGCATGCAGCCGGCGCGTAGTGCGATGCAGCAGGCGCACGCCCAGGTCGCGCTGCAGCCGCTGGCTGGCCACCGCCACCGACAAGTCCAGGCTGCGCGCCGCGGCGCTGATCGAGCCCAGGTCGAGCACGCGCAGGAACAGGCCGATATCGCCGATCCGGTCCATGATTATCAAAATTCCATTGAAACTGATTATGGATCATGCCGGTTTTTGCTGAAGACGGAAAGGCGCAGACTGCGGCCTTCCTTTCCTCGCCGACCGTTCCTTCAGAAAAATGGCCTCCCCAGTTTCCGCCCCCGCCTCATCAGGCACCACCCCCGCCGGCGCCCCGCCCGCCCGCGGCCGGTTGCCCGTCGCGCTCTATGCCCTGACCGCCGGCTCGTTCGGCATCGGCTGCGCCGAGTTCGTCATCATGGGCCTGCTGCTGCAGGTCGCCGCCGACCTGCAGGTGACCATCGCCGCGGCCGGCATGCTGGTGTCCGGCTATGCGCTGGGCGTATTCGCCGGCGCGCCGGTGCTGACGCTGCTGACGCGGCGCATGCCGCGCAAGGCCGTGCTGCTGGCGCTGATGGTGATCTACACCATCGGCAATGCGGCCTGCGCGCTGGCGCCGGACTACACCACGCTGATGATCGCGCGCGTGCTGACCTCGCTCACGCACGGCACCTTCTTCGGCGTCGGCGCCGTGGTGGCGACCGGGCTGGTGCCGGAAGACCGCCGCGCCTCCGCGATCTCGGTGATGTTCTCCGGCCTGACGCTCGCGACGCTGCTGGGCATGCCCGCCGGCGCCTGGCTGGGCCTGCACCTGGGCTGGCGCGCGACCTTCTGGGCGATGACACTGATCGGGCTGCTGTCGCTGGCGGTGATCGCGCTGCTGGTGAAGAAGAGCCGCGACCACAGCGCACCGGTGGCGCTGCGCGACGAGTTGGCCACCATCGGCCGCCCGCAGGTGCTGCTGGGCCTGCTGATGACGGTGCTGCAGTCGATGGGGATCTTTGCGGTGATCACCTACGTGCAGCCGCTGCTGACGCGGGTGTCCGGCTTTGGCGAAGCGGCAGTGTCACCGATCCTGCTGCTGTTCGGTGCCGGCATGATCATCGGCAATATCCTTGGCGGCCGCTTTGCCGATCGCACGCCGACCCGCGCGGTGCTGGCGACGCTGGCCACGCTGACGCTGGTGCTGGCGGCGATGACCCTGGCGATCCACAGCCAGGTGATGGTGGTGGCGTTCGTCGGCATCCTCGGCATTGCCGCCTTTGCCACCGTCTCGCCGCTGCAACTGCGAGTGCTGCGCCACGCCCGGGGTGCCGGCGAGAACCTGGCGTCAAGCTTCAACATCGCCGCCTTCAACCTCGGCAATGGCATTGGCGCATGGCTGGGCGGCGTGGTGGTTGATCACGGCCCGGGGCTGACAGCATTGCCGTGGGTGGCCGCGCTGGCACCGCTGGCTGCGCTCGCGGTGGCATGGCTCAGCGTGAGGTTGGAAAACGGCAGCCGCGCCGCCGTGCCCGTGGCGCAAGCCTGCCCCTGACCCCGCACCTCAGCCCGGCTTGCCGTCCACCCGCGGGCGCATGAGCCGCGCCGCATAGGTCAGCGCGTAGAGCGCAAACCCCGCCACCCAGCACGCGCCCGCACCCCAGACCCAGTGCAAATACCCGGCCGGCCATAGCATCGGCCCGAACACCCGCAGCACCGCGGCGGCAGCCACCAGCCAGTACGCCGCGGTTTCCGCGCGGCCCGCTGCCAGCATGCGTCCGGTGTGGCCCAACGCGGTGCGCGTGATCATGGCGATGATCGCCACGCCGAGCACGCCGACGGTGAAGGCATGCGTCGCCAGCCCGGCCATCACCAGTCCGAGCGCGCCCAGTGCCTGCAATGCCAGCGCCACCGGCAGCCACGCATAGGCCAGGTGCAGCACCCACAGCAGCGGCCGGTTGCCCACCGCGTAGCCGCGCCAGCCTGCCACGCGCACGGCCAGCACCGCGGCCGCCAGCAACGACAGCGCCGCCGCCAGCCAGCCCGGCAGGGGCAGCAGCCCAGAGGCCAACCCCAGCACCGCCGCCGGCACCACCATGCGGTCCACCTGCCGGTATTGCCGCAGGCGGAATCCCGGGATCGCATTGGTCGTGAACATCGGGATCACGCGGCCGCCGATCACCACCACGAACAGCGTTACCAGCGCGACGCCGGCGCGGCACGCCTGCATCGCCGCGCCATCCTGGCCGCGCGCCTGCAGCCACAGGCTGGCGATGTCAGCGACGGCAAGCAGCCACAGCGCCAGCGCAAGCGGATAGTTGCGGCGGTTGCCGGCCTTTGCCAGCGTGCGCGTGAAGGCCAGCGCCGCCAGCGGCAGGAACGCGCCCTCGATCACGAAGGCCGCGATGCCCGGCGCCACCCACATGCCCACGCGCCCCGCCAGCCACAGCAGGAACAGCACCGCCAGCGCGGCGCCGGTCGGTGTGGGCTGCCCTGTCCATGCGCGCCCCGCGGTGAACAGGAAGCCGACCACGATGGCAGCGGCGAAGCCAAACACCATCTCGTGCGCATGCCAGAACATCGCCGGGATCGCGGCTGCCGGACCGACCGCATTTACACCCGCCAGCATCGCCGACCATGCCGCGATCGCCAGCGCGGCGAACACCGCCCCGCCCAGGTAGAACGGCCGGAACCCCAGCGCAAACAGGGCAAAGCCGCGCGGCGGCGGCCCGGCGGGCGTCTTGCCGGATGGCGACGGGCGCCGGGCGGGAAGGATCGGGATGGTTTCCATGGCGGAAGAAAGAAGTCAGGTAGACCGGCAGCGCCGGTGCGGTGCGCGCCGGATTCTTGATCCAGCGCAGCATTGCCGCATGCACACGAACGGATGCGTCGGTGCTGCAAGCACGATAGCACCGCCGCCGCGCCGATGGCCTCCGTCGGTAGAACTACCTCCAAAGGCAGATCGCTCCCTCGCCTGCGCTGTGCTGCCGGCGAATAGGCAGCGCAGGTGACCGCCCCTACTCTGGCATCACCCCCGCCAAAGTTGACACAGGAGCATGGCCATGGCCACCCAACCACGCGCGCCGGAGCCCGTACCGCCCGGTGCCGCAATCACGCTGGCGTCGAGCACTTTCGCCTTCACCATCTGCTTTGCCGTCTGGATGCTGTTCGCCGTCCTCGGTATTCCGCTCAAGCAGGAACTCGGCCTCAACGACACCGAATTCGGGCTGCTGGCGGCAACCCCCGTGCTGAGCGGCTCGCTGATCCGCGTGCCGCTTGGCATCTGGACCGACCGCTACGGCGGCCGTATCGTCTTCTTCGTGCTGATGCTGGCCACGGTGATCCCGATCTGGCTGATCTCGTACGCGCACAGCCTGTGGCAGCTGCTGGTGCTGGGCCTGTTCGTCGGGCTGGCCGGCGGTTCGTTCTCGGTCGGCACGCCCTATGTGGCGCGCTGGTTCCCGCGCTCGCGCCAGGGCCTGGCGATGGGCATCTTCGGCGCCGGCAACTCGGGCGCGGCGCTGACCAAGTTCGTCGCGCCGGCGATGATCCTGGCCGCCGGCACCTGGGCCGCGGTGCCGCGCGTGTACTCGGTGGCGATGCTCATCACCGCCGTGCTGTTCTGGGTGTTCTCGCGCAGCAATCCGGCCCACCTGGTGAAGTCCAGCGTCGGCTGGCGCGAGCAGCTCGCCGTGATGCGCGACCCGCGCGTATGGCGCTACTCGCAGTACTACTCGGTGGTCTTCGGCGGCTATGTCGGCCTGTCGTTGTGGATGACCAAGTACTACATCGGCGAATACGGCTTCGACATCAAGACCGCCGCCTTCCTGGCCGCGTGCTTCTCGCTGCCCGGCGGCGTGCTGCGCGCCATCGGCGGCTGGATCTCCGACCGCTACGGCGCACACCGCACCACCTGGTGGGTGATGTGGGTGAGCTGGGTCGGCTTCTTCCTGCTGAGCTATCCGCAGACGGATTTCATCATCCAGACCATCAGCGGCCCGCAGGCCTTCCGCATCGCGCTGACGCCCACCGTCTTCACCTTCCTGCTGTTCGTGGTCGGCATCGCCTTCGCCATCGGCAAGGCCTCGGTCTTCAAGTTCATCTCCAACGACTTCACGCACAACATCGGCGCGGTCTCGGGCGTGGTCGGCCTGGCCGGCGGGCTGGGCGGCTTCGTGCTGCCGATCCTGTTCGGCATGCTGGCCGACCTGACCGGCGTGCGCAGCAGCTGCTTCATGCTGATGTACGGCACCGTATGCGTGAGCCTGGTGTGGATGCACTACAGCCAGCGCGGCGAGCGCCGGCGCAAAGAACAGGCCGTCGGCCTCACCCAGGCCGCCTGACGGCCCCTGTCACGCAAACAACCAAGGCACACTGTCATGTCATCTTCCGTACTCACCCGCTGGGAGCCAGAGAACAAGGCCTTCTGGCAAAGCCAGGGCGAACGCATCGCCTACCGCAACCTGTGGATCTCGATCCCGGCGCTGATGCTGGCCTTCGTGGTCTGGATGCTGTGGAGCGTGGTGGCGGTCAACCTCGACCGCGCCGGCTTCCAGTTCACCAAGAACCAGCTGTTCTGGCTGACCGCGCTGCCGGCGCTGTCCGGCGCCACGCTGCGCATCTTCTATTCCTTCCTGGTGCCGGTCTTCGGCGGGCGCCGCTTCACCGCGATCTCCACCGCGCTGCTGCTGATCCCGGCGCTGGGCATGGGCTTCGCGCTGCACGACCCGTCCAGCGGCTATCCGACGCTGCTGGTGCTGGCGCTGCTGTGCGGGCTGGGCGGGGCCAACTTCAGTTCGTCGATGGCCAATATCAGCTTCTTCTTCCCCAAGGCGAAGAAGGGGCTGGCCACGGGCCTGAATGCTGGCATTGGCAACCTGGGCGTGTCGGTGGTGCAGTTCGTCACGCCGCTGGTGGTGTCCGTGGCGGTGTTCGGCGCGCTCGGCGGCGAGCCCCAGCAGTACCAGGCCAACGGCGCCACGCAAGACCTGTGGCTGCAGAACGCCGGCTTTATCTGGGTGCCGTTCATCATCGTCTCGGCGCTGGCGGCGTGGTTCGGCATGCATGACATCGCGGATGCGAAGGCATCGTTTGCCGAGCAGGCCGTGATCTTCAAGCGCAAGCACAACTGGCTGATGTGCTGGCTGTACGTGGGCACCTTTGGCTCGTTCATCGGCTTCTCGGCGGGGCTGGCGCTACTGACCAAGTCGCAGTTCCCGGGCGTGAACCCGACCGCCTATGCCTTCCTGGGGCCGCTGGTGGGTGCGCTGACGCGGCCGGTAGGTGGCTGGATCTCCGACAAGCTCGGCGGTGCGCGCGTCACGCTGTGGACCTTCGTCGGCATGATCGCGGCAGTGTTCGCGGTGCTGGCGGCGCTGCCGCATGACGGCGCCGGCGGCAACTTCACCTTTTTCCTGGCCGCCTTTATCGCGTTGTTCGCGCTGACCGGCATCGGCAATGGCTCGACCTTCCGCATGATCCCGGTGATCTTCCTGACGGAGCGCCAGCGCGCTGCCGCAGGCAAGGGCGATGCCGCGCAGCGGCAGGCGCTGCAGGAGGCCGGCAAGGAATCCGCGGCGGTGCTGGGCTTCTCCGGCGCGATCGGCGCGTACGGCGGCTTCTTCATCCCCAAGAGCTTCGGCACCTCGCTGGAGCTGACCGGCGCACCGGATGCCGCGCTGTACTGCTTTATCGCCTTCTATGTCAGCTGCATGCTGGTGACGTGGTGGCACTACGCGCGCCGCAACGCCCCCATGCCCTGCTGACCGTCTTGCCGGCCGGACTAGTTCTGTCGAACTAGTCCCGCGCGCGGCACCTAGCCCGATCGCCATGCGGCGGCTGTTCCACCAGCGAATTGGCTGCCGCCCTCCTCCCCCATAAGCTGAGGGTGTCCCTGCAAGCGCTCCCGCAACAGCCGGAGCGCCCGCAGAAAAGCACTCGCGGAGAACAAAGCAATGAGTCATTTCCTGGATCGACTGAAGTTCATGTCGCGCGTCAAGTCCACCTATGCGGACGGCCACGGCGCGGTGGTGAACGAAGACCGCAAGTGGGAAGACGGCTATCGCAGCCGCTGGCAGCACGACAAGATCGTGCGCTCGACCCACGGCGTGAACTGCACCGGCTCCTGCTCCTGGAAGGTCTACGTGAAGAACGGCCTGATCACGTGGGAAACCCAGCAGACCGACTATCCGCGCACGCGTCCGGACCTGCCCAACCATGAGCCGCGCGGCTGCCCGCGCGGCGCCTCGTACAGCTGGTACGTCTACTCCGCGCAACGCGTCAAGTACCCGATGATCCGCGGCCGGCTGATGGAGATGTGGCGCGAGGCCCGCAAGACCATGGACGCGATCGCCGCCTGGGAATCGATCAGCCAGGATCCGAAGAAGGCCGCGCGCTACAAGAGCGTGCGCGGCCAGGGCGGCTTTGTGCGCGCCGACTGGAACACGGCCACCGAGATCATCGCCGCGGCCAATGCCTTTACCGTGAAGAAGTTCGGCCCGGACCGCGTGATCGGCTTCTCGCCGATCCCGGCCATGTCGATGGTGTCGTATGCCGCGGGCGCGCGCTACCTGAGCCTGCTGGGCGGCGCCTGCCTGTCCTTCTACGACTGGTACTGCGACCTGCCGCCGGCCAGCCCGCAGGTCTGGGGCGAACAGACCGACGTGCCGGAATCGGCCGACTGGTACAACTCCACCTACCTGATGGTGTGGGGCTCGAACGTGCCGCAGACCCGCACGCCCGACGCGCACTTCTACACCGAGGTCCGCTACAAGGGCACCAAGACCGTGGCGGTGTCGTCCGACTTCGGCGAGATGGTCAAGTTCGGCGACATCTGGCTGGCGCCGAAGCAAGGCACCGACGCCGCGCTGGCGATGGCCATGGGCCACGTGGTGCTGAAGGAATTCCACGCCAGCGGCAGGTCCGCCTACTTCCGCGACTACGTGAAGCAGTACACCGACATGCCAATGCTGGTGCTGCTGCGTGACAACCAGGGCACGCTGGTGCCCGACCACTTCCTGCGCGCCTCGCACCTGGCCGATAACCTCGGCGAAGCCAACCATCCCGAGTGGAAGACCCTGCTGGTCGACGACGCCACCGGCGAGATCGTCGCGCCCAATGGCTCGATCGGCTTCCGTTGGGGCGAAGGCGCACACAACGGCGGCGAGAAGGTCGGTCGCTGGAACCTGGAGATGAAGGACGGCGGCAGCGGCCGCGCGGTCGAGCCGCGCCTGTCGCTGCTCGGCAAGGAAGACGAGGTGGTAGAAGTGGGCTTCCCCTATTTCGGCGGCGAACACGACGAACTCCTGCGCCGCCGCGTGCCGGCCCGCCGGCTGACGCTGGCTGACGGCAGCACCGCGCTGGTGGCCACCGTGTACGACCTGCAGATGGCCAACTACGGCGTGGATCAGGGACTCGGCGGCCCGAACGTTGCCGCTTCGTACGACGATGACGTGCCCTACACCCCCGCCTGGCAGGAAAAGCACACCTCCGTCCCGGCCCGGCTGGTGACGCAGGTAGCGCGCGAATTCGCTGACAACGCCGACCGCACGCAGGGCAAGAGCATGGTCATCGTCGGTGCCGCGCTCAACCACTGGTACCACAACGACATGATCTACCGCGGCATCATCAACCTGCTGATGATGTGCGGCTGCATCGGCAAGAGCGGCGGCGGCTGGGCCCACTACGTCGGCCAGGAGAAGCTGCGCCCGCAGTTCGGCTGGGCCCCGCTGGCCTTCGGCCTGGACTGGTCGCGCCCACCGCGCCAGATGAACGGCACTTCGTTCTTCTACAACCATACCAGCCAGTGGCGCCACGAGAAGCTGGGCGTCGACGAGATCCTGTCGCCGACCGCCGACCGCAAGCGCTACGACGGCCTTTCGCTGCTGGACCTGAACGCGCGCTCGGAACGCATGGGCTGGCTGCCGTCGGCGCCGCAGCTCGGCACCAACCCGCTCGACGTGGTCGATGCGGCCGAGCGCGCCGGGCAGGACCCGGTCGCCTACACGGTCGAGCAACTGAAGTCCGGCAAGCTGCAGTTCGCCTGCGACGATCCCGACAACCCGGCCAACTTCCCGCGCAATATGTTCGTGTGGCGCTCCAACATCCTGGGCAGCTCGGGCAAGGGGCATGAGTACTTCCTGAAGTACCTGCTGGGCACGCAGAACGCCGTGTTCGGCGACGAGGATGATGCGATCAAGCCGAGCGAAGTCAACGTGCGCCCGGCCGCCGAAGGCAAGCTGGACCTGCTGACCGTGCTGGATTTCCGCATGAGCACCACCTGCCTGTACGGCGACATCGTGCTGCCCACCGCCACCTGGTACGAGAAGGACGACCTCAATACGTCCGACATGCACCCCTTTATCCACCCCCTGTCCGAAGCGGTGCAGCCTCTGTGGGAAAGCAAGACCGACTGGGAGATCTACAAGGCCATCGCCAAGAAATTCAGCGAGATCGCCGGGCCCTACCTCGGCACGCGCAAGGACCTGGTTTGCACGCCGCTGCTGCACGACACCCCGGGCGAGCTCGGCCAGCCGTTCGAGCCGAAGGACTGGAAGGCCGGCGAGTGCGACCTGATCCCCGGCAAGACCGCGCCGTCGATGACCGTGGTGGAGCGCAACTACGCGGACATCTACAAGAAGTTCACCTCGATCGGGCCGCTGCTGGACAAGCTCGGCAACGGCGGCAAGGGCATCAACTGGAACACGCAGCATGAAGTCAAGGAGATCGGCCAGCTCAGCCATACCGTGAAGGAGCCCGGCGTCAGCCAGGGCCGCCCGCGGCTGGAAAGCGCGATCGACGCCGCCGAGATGATCCTGACCTTCGCGCCCGAGACCAACGGCCATGTCGCCGTCAAGGCATGGGAAGCGCTGTCGAAGATCACCGGCCGCGACCACACCCACCTGGCCGAGGGCCGCGAGCACGACAAGATCCGCTTCCGCGACGTGCAGGCGCAGCCGCGCAAGATCATCTCCGCGCCGACCTGGTCGGGCCTGGAATCGGAAGAGGTCAGCTACAACGCCGGCTACACCAACGTGCATGAGCTGATCCCCTGGCGCACCCTGACCGGCCGCCAGCAGTTCTGGCAGGACCACCGCTGGATGCTGGACTTTGGCGAAGGCGCGTGCGTGTACAAGCCGGCCATCGACACCAAGACCGTGGCGCCGATGCTGGGCAAGAAGCCCAACGGCAACCCGGAGCTGGTGCTGAACTGGATCACGCCACACCAGAAGTGGGGCATCCACTCCACCTACTCGGACAACCTGCGCATGCTGACGCTGTCGCGCGGCGGCCCGCACGTGTGGATCTCGGAGGTCGAGGCCAAGGCCAACGGCATCCGCGACAACGACTGGGTCGAGGTGTTCAACGTCAACGGCACGCTGACGGCGCGCGTAGTGGTGTCGCAGCGCGTGCCCAAAGGCATGTGCCTGATGTACCACGCCCAGGAAAAGATCGTGAACGTGCCCGGCGCCGAGATGAGCGGCATGCGCGGCGGCATCCATAACTCGGTCACGCGCGCCGTGACCAAGCCCACCCACATGATCGGCGGCTACGCGCAGTTGGCCTACGGCTTCAACTACTACGGCACCGTGGGCAGCAACCGCGACGAGTTCGTGATCCTGCGCAAGATGAAGAAGGTCGACTGGCTGGAAGGCCCGCTGGTGGAATCGAACAAGGAAGGAGCAACGCAATGAAGATCCGCGCCCAGGTAGCCATGGTGCTGAACCTCGACAAGTGCATCGGCTGCCATACCTGCTCTGTGACCTGCAAGAACGTCTGGACCAGCCGCGACGGCGTCGAGTACGCCTGGTTCAACAACGTCGAGACCAAGCCCGGCATCGGCTACCCCAAGGAATGGGAGAACCAGGACAAGTGGCAGGGCGGCTGGAAGCGCAACGCCGACGGCACGCTGGAGCCGCGCCAGGGCGGCAAGCTGAAGATTCTGGCGAACCTGTTCGCCAACCCCAACCTGCCGCAGATCGACGAGTACTACGAGCCCTTCACCTACGACTACGAGCACCTGCAGAAGGCGCCGCTGGTGCAGACCCCGCCCACCGCGCGCCCGGTGTCCGTCCTGACCGGCCGCAAGATGGAGAAGATCGAGTGGGGCCCGAACTGGGAAGACGATCTCGGCGGCGAGTTCAGCTCGCGCGGCCGCGACAAGCTCTTCGACGACGTGCAGAAGGAGATGTACTCGACCTTCGAGAACACCTTCATGATGTACCTGCCGCGCCTGTGCGAGCACTGCCTGAACCCGGCCTGCGTGGCCTCGTGCCCGTCGGGCTCAATCTACAAGCGCGAAGACGACGGCATCGTGCTGGTCGACCAGGACAAGTGCCGCGGCTGGCGCATGTGCATCTCGGGCTGCCCCTACAAGAAGATCTACTTCAACTGGCAGAGCGGCAAGGCCGAGAAATGCCTGTTCTGCTATCCGCGCATCGAGGCCGGCCAGCCCACGGTCTGCTCCGAGACCTGCGTCGGCCGCATCCGCTACCTCGGCGTGATGCTGTACGACGCCGACCGCATCGAGCAGGCGGCATCGGTGGCCGATGAGCGCGACCTGTACCAGTCGCAGCTCGACGTCTTCCTCGATCCGCACGACCCGGCGGTGCAGGCCGAGGCGCTGCGCCAGGGCATCCCGCAAACTTGGCTGGACGCCGCGCGCAAGTCGCCGGTTTACAAGATGGCATGCGAGTGGAAGATCGCCTTCCCGCTGCACCCGGAGTACCGCACCCTGCCGATGGTCTGGTACGTCCCGCCGCTGTCGCCGATCCAGTCCGCGGCCGAGGCCGGCCACATGGGCATGAACGGCGTGATCCCTGACGTGAAGAGCCTGCGCATCCCGGTCAAGTACCTGGCCAACCTGCTGACCGCCGGGGAGGTGATGCCGGTGCTGTCCGCGCTGGACCGCATGCTGGCCATGCGCGCCTACAAGCGCTCGCAGGTGGTCGACGGCGTGCAGGACCTGGCCGTGCTGGAGCAGGTGGGCCTGACGCCCGCGCAGGTCGAGGACATGTACCAGACCATGGCCATCGCCAACTACGAGGATCGCTTCGTGATCCCGTCCTCGCACAAGGAGATGGTCGAGGACAGCTTCAACGACAAGGCCAGCTGCGGCTTCACCTTCGGCAACGGCTGCTCGGGCGGCACCTCGGACGGCTCGCTGTTCGGCAAGAAGCCGCAAGGCAGCGTCCACTTTGTCGACATGCCCAAGTCGCGCAAAAAAGCCGTGATGAGCTGAGCGCGTGCCCGCATCCACGAATCGCCCGGAGTAGAACATGCCCCTCTATCCCATCCTCAGCGCCCTGCTCGGCTATCCCGAGCAGGAACTGCTGGACGCCCTGCCCGAGATCGACGCCGCGCTGGCCGAATGGCCGCAGGCGCGCGAGCTGCTGGCCCCCGTGACCGGCCTGCTGCGCAGCGAGTCGCTGATCGCGCTGCAGGAAAACTACGTCGCCACCTTCGACCGCAACCCGGCGCACTCGCTGCACCTGTTCGAGCACGTGCACGGCGAAAGCCGCGACCGTGGCCAGGCCATGGTCGACCTGATCGAAGAGTACCGGCGCGACGGCTTTGAACCTGCCGCGTCGGAACTGCCCGACTACGTGCCGCTGTTCCTGGAGTTCCTCGGCGCGCTGGTGGCCGACGACAAGGAAGCGCGCGCCGAGCACTTGCTGGGCGACGCGATCCACGTGCTGGCCGCGATCGGCGACCGCCTGGCGCGCAATGAAAGCCCGTACGCCGGCGTGTTCGCGGTGCTGCGCACGCTGACCGACGTGCAGCCGCAACCGCAGCAGGAGCCGCCGGTGCGCGACATGGACGAGGCCCTGGAGACCTTCGGGCCGGGGGCCGACGGCGTGGAACCGCTGCTGGCGCCGCAGGGCGGGCCGCAGGCGGTGCGCTTCTATCCGCGAGGCACGGCACCGGTGCCGGTGCCAGCGGCTTGCTGAAATGCTTACACGAACCGACTGTTTGCGCCCCTCTCCCCTGAGGGGAGAGGGAACACAGTTGGCTGACATAAACGCCGAAGCAAGCCCACAGCCCCATCCACCCCGCGCCAGCAAAGGCAACTTACTGAGCTAACACCATGGCAACGCTCCACCAATTCCTCTACGGCATCTACCCGTACATCGCTGCCGCCATCTTCCTGTTCGGCAGCCTGGCCCGCTTCGAGCGCGAGCAATACACGTGGAAGACCGACAGCTCGCAGGTGCTGTATCGCGGCAACCTGCGCACGGGCAACATCCTGTTCCACTTCGGCATCCTCGGCCTGTTCTTCGGCCACCTGGTCGGCCTGCTGACGCCGGTGGCGGTGTGGGATGCGCTGGGTGTCTCGCACGGATTCAAGCAGGGCGTGGCAATGGCCGCCGGCGGCGTGATGGGCACCATGTGCCTGGCCGGCCTGCTGATCCTGCTGCACCGCCGCCTGAGCAATGCGCGCGTATCGGCCGTCACCCGCACCGGCGACAAGGTGCTGCTGCTGTGGCTGCTGGTGACGCTGCTGCTGGGCCTGTCCACCATCTTCGAATCCGCCGGCCATATGGATGGCCACATGATGGTGCAGCTGATGACCTGGGCGCAGCACATCGTCACGCTGCGCGGCGACGCGGCCAGCCATATCGCCGATGCGCCCCTGCTGTTCAAGGCGCACCTGTTCATGGGCATCACGCTGTTCGCGATCTTCCCGTTCACGCGGCTGGTGCACGTGTGGAGCGGCTTCGCCTCGGTCGGCTACCTCGGCCGTGCCTGGCAACTCGTGCGTAGCCGCTGAGCGCCGCAACCCGACAAGGAGAACAGCATGCCTGTCACCGTCAACGGCGTGGAACTGCGCGACGCCGATATCGAATGCGAGCTGGACCACCATCACGATGCGGTCAACCCGGCGCGGCTGGCCACCATCTCGGCCATCCTGCGCCAACTGGTGCGCACCGAAGCCGACCGCATCGGCCTCGCCGCCGAAGGATTGGACGACGACACCCTGGCACAGGCGCTGCTGGAACGCGAGGCCGGCATCCCCGAGCCCGACGAAGCCAGCTGCCGCCGCCACTACGACAGCCGCCCCGAGCGCTTTCGCGACGGCGAATGGGTCGAAGCCGACCATATCCTGTTCCAGGTCACGCCGCGCGTACCGCTGGACGCGCTGCGCGAGATCGCCGCGCAGACCCTGGCGCTCGTGCGCGGCGATCCCTCGACCTTTGCCGAGCATGCCCGGGCGCTGTCCAACTGCCCCAGCGGCGCCAACGGCGGCCGCCTGGGCCGCGTATTCCGCGGCGAGACTGCACCGGAGTTCGAGCGCGCGCTGTTCGCGGCGCAGCAGGACGGCGTGCTGCCGCAACTGGTCGAAACCCGGTTCGGCCTGCATATCGTGCGCATCCTCGAGCGCTGCCCCGGCACGCGCCTGCCCTTCGACGCGGTGCGCGGCGATATCGCCCGCGCCCTCGCAGCCGCCGCGCGCGACCGCGCCTGGAAGCAGTACGCGAGCTTGCTGATCGGCCGCGCGCGGATCGAAGGCATCGAACTGGAAGGTGCCGACAGCCCGCTGGTGCAGTAGCCACCGTTCTCTTACCAACGCCACCGGAAACCGCCATGCATCAGATCGAACATCTGCTCAAAGGCTTCGAGCGGTTCCAGCAACGCTACTTCGACGACGAACCGCGGCTGTTCGACAGCCTGCGCTCCGGCCAGCAGCCGCCGACGCTGCTGATCGGCTGCTGCGATTCGCGGGTCGACCCGGCCCTGCTGCTCGGCTGCGACCCGGGCGAGCTCTTCACCGTGCGCAATATCGGCAACCTGGTGCCGCCCTGCACCGGCCGCCATGAAGGCAGCCTGCACGGCGTCTCCGCCGCGATCCAGTTCGCCGTACAGCAATTGCGCGTGGCACGCATCATCGTGATGGGCCACGGCGGCTGCGGCGGCATCCGCGCCTTGCTGGCGCAGCCGTGCGACGCGGGCGATCATCCGCCCGACGAAGATGAAGAAGCCGACTACCTCGGCGCCTGGGTGCGCATCGCCGCGCCGGCGCGCCGGCAGGTTGAACAGACGCTCGCGCACGCCAGCCCGGCGCAGCGCCAGCGCGCCTGCGAGCAGGCGGCGATCCTGGTATCGCTGCGCAACCTGCAGACCTTTCCGTTCGTGCGGCGCGCGCTCAGTGCGGGCGACCTGACGCTGCACGGCTGGTACTTCGACTTGCAGGCCGGTGCGCTGCTTGCCTACTCACAGCGCGCCGACGCGTTCCTGCCGCTGGTATGCCCGCTGCCGGCCCAATCAGAATCCTGACATCATGAGTCCTTTTATCCTTGGCATCACCGGCACGTCCGGCAGCGGCAAGACCACGTTGATTACTGCATTGCTGCCCTGGTTTCGTGCCCGCGGCCTGACCGTCAACGTGGTCAAGCACAGCCATCACCCGCTGGAACTGGAGCCGCCCGGCAAGGACAGCGCACGCTTTCGCGCCGCCGGCGCGGCGGAGGTGATGGTGGCTTCGCCGTATCGCTATGCCATCGTGCGCGAACTGGTGGATGAAGCTGAGCCGACGCTGGCCGAGCAGGTGGCGCGACTGCGGGGTGCTGATATCACACTGGTAGAGGGCTTTCGGCGCGAGGCAATTCCGCGGATCGAGGTCTATCGGCCGGCGCATGGTCGTGCGCCCTACTATCCTGGTGATCCTTCCATTGTTGCGTTGGCTACTGATGCGCGGATGGATACGATGTTGCCATGCCTACGGCTGGATGATGTGGCGCAGGTGGGGGCGTTCATTCTCGCGATGAAGGATCAAGGGGCCGACGCTCGACCGCCCGCGTTGCTGGTGACATGTTGTCGCTGTTGAACCGTTCGGTTCCGCGCTCCCCGCGTTGCTGGTGACATGTTGTCGCTGTTGAACAGCTCGGTTTCGCCCTCCCCGCGTTGCTGGTGACATGTTGTCGCTGTTGAACCGCTCGGTTCCGCCATCCCGGGCCTGTACGGGATTTTGTGTGTAGGGCATAACATGTCGAGAAGGAGCATGTATGCCACGCAAACCAAAAGCCACACCCCGGGACCTTCCGAGCATCCCCAAGGAGCTAATTGATCAGCTCGTCAAAGGTCCGATGACTGCTGAGGCGGTGCAGGATGCCGCCATGGCGTTCAAGAAGGCCCTGATCGAGCGGGCGATGGGCGCGGAGCTGGGCCATCACCTGGGCTACCCGGAGGGTGCTGAGCGCCCCGAGAATGCCACCAACCAGCGCAACGGCTCCAGCGCCAGACGGTGCTTACCGACACGGGACCGCTGCGCCTGGCGATCCCGCGCGACCGCGACGGCAGCTTCGCGCCCATCCTGATTCCCAAGCACGACCGGCGTTTCACTGGCTTTGACGACAAGATCATCGCCATGTATGCCCGCGGCATGACGGTGCGCGAGATCCAGGCGTTTCTGGTCGAGCAGTACGGCACCGAGGTGTCGCCTGCGTTCATCAGCTCGGTAACGGATGCGGTCATGGAGGAAGTCACCGCCTGGCAGGCCCGCCCGTTAGAGGTCATGTACCCAGTGGTGTTCTTCGACGCGCTGCGGGTCAAGATGCGCGAGGATGGCGTCGTGCGCAGCAAGGCGGTCTATCTGGCGCTGGGCGTGCTGCCCGATGGCACGCGTGACATCCTGGGCCTCTGGATCGAGACCACCGAAGGGGCGAAGTTCTGGATGAAGGTGTTCAACGACCTGAAAACGCGAGGCACCCAAGACATCCTGATCGCGGTGACCGACCGCTTGAAGGGCATGGAGCAGGCCCTGAACGCGGTGTTCCCGAGCACAACACTGCAGACATGCATCGTGCATCTGATCCGCGGCAGCTTGGACTACGCGAGCTGGAAGGACCGCCGTGCGGTGGCGGCCGCGCTCAAGCCTGTCTACACAGCAGCCACGGTAGAGGCCGCACAGGCGGCGCTATTGGCCTTCGAGCAAAGCGACTGGGGCAAGCGCTACCCGCCGATTGCAGCCTCCTGGCACCGCGCGTGGGACCGCGTGATTCCATTCTTTGCGTTCCCGCCAGCCATCCGCAAGATCATCTACACCACGAATGCCATCGAGAGCATCAACGCGCAACTGCGCAAGATCATCAAGACCCGCGGACACTTCCCGAGCGATGAAGCGGCCACCAAGCTGCTGTGGCTAGCCTTGCGCAACATCACCTGCAAGTGGGGCAGCGCCACGCACGACTGGAAAGCGGCCATGAACCAGTTCGCGATCCTCTACGAGGATCGCTTCACACAACCCCATCGCTGAGATAGGATCAAAGGCCTGCCTGCCGGGCAGCCTGCCCGGCAGGCAGGCCTTTAGCCTTGCACACAAAAATCCTGACACCCCCGCCATCCCCGCGTTGCTGGTGACATGTTGTCGCTTTCCTTCTTGGCACACCGACAACTACCTTGACACACGCCGCTCGGACAAAAAGTGACCCGCCCAGGAGGGCGGAACAGAGCGGTTCAAACAGCGACAACATGTCACCAGCCGCGAGAGCCGTCGAGCATCAGACCAGATGCACGCCACAGGCACACCCCATAACCACCCCTGCCCACGATCAACACTCTCAAACACAGGCCTCCAACCCGCCTCCCCGTTTGACCCCAGTCAATCCCACACCGCCAGTGTTTCACCATGATGACCCCAGACGCCAGGTGCCCAACACACACCCCAAGCACCGCGACCTAGCTTTCCTCAACCCGCTGACCCACAGCATCATGAAAGCAAAAAGCCGGCTGTACCCCGCAATCGCGGCAATACCGCTCTCACTCTGTCTGGGACTACCACAGGCAGCCACCACCGCGTCAACGGCCGCACCCAAGGCCGAACAGAAAGCAGCAATCCCCACCCTCACCGCCACCGAATTCGACCACGCCAGGCAGATCTACTTCGAGCGCTGCGCCGGCTGCCACGGCGTGCTGCGCAAAGGCGCCACCGGGAAGCCGCTGACGCCTGACATCACCCGCGCACGCGGCACTGAATACCTGAAGATTTTCATCAAGTACGGCAGCCCCGCCGGCATGCCGAACTGGGGCACCTCCGGCGACCTCTCCGATAAGGAGGTCGACTTGATGGCCCGCTACATCCAGCTCGATCCCCCGACACCACCCGAGTTCTCGCTGGCCGATATCGAGAAAAGCCGCAAGGACATCATGCCGGTGGCCCAGCGCCCGACGAAGAAGATGAACCAGTACAACCTGGACAACCTCTTCTCGGTCACGCTGCGCGATGCCGGCGAGGTGGCGCTGATCGATGGCGACAGCAAGCAGATCATCAATATCGTCAAGACCGGCTATGCCGTGCATATCTCGCGCATGTCCGCATCCGGGCGCTACCTGTATGTGATCGGCCGCGACGCGCGGCTGGACCTGATCGACCTGTGGCTGCCCAAGCCTGACATCGTTGCCGAAGTGAAGATCGGCATGGAAGCGCGTTCGGTCGAGACCTCCAAGTACAAGGGCTATGAAGACAAGTACGCGGTAGCAGGCTCGTACTGGCCGCCGCAATACGTGATCATGGAAGGCGACACCCTCAAGCCGCTCAAGGTCGTCTCCACCCGCGGCATGACGGTCGACAACGAGTACCATCCCGAGCCGCGCGTGGCCTCGATCGTGGCCAGCCATTTCCATCCGGAATTCGTGATCAATGCCAAGGAGACCGGCAAGATCCTGATGGTCAACTACTCCGACCTGTCCAACCTGAAGACCACCACCATCGATTCGGCCAAGTTCCTGCATGACGGCGGCTTCGATTCCACCGGCCGCTACTTCCTGGTCGCGGCCAATGCGTCGGACAAGATCGCAGTGGTCGATACCAAGGAAGACAAGCTGGCCGCGCTGATCGAAGTAGGCAAAACCCCGCACCCGGGGCGCGGCGCCAACTTCACGCATCCGAAGTTCGGCCCGGTCTGGGCCACCAGCCACCTCGGCGACGAAGCCATCAGCCTGATCGGCACCGACCCCGCCGGCCATCCGGCGCAGGCGTGGCAGGTGGTGCAGACCCTCAAGGGCCAGGGCGGCGGTTCGCTCTTCATCAAGACGCACCCGAAGTCGTCCAACCTGTGGGTGGATACGCCGCTGAACCCGGACGCCAAGCTCAACCAGTCGGTGGCGGTGTTTGATACGCGCAACCTGGAAGGCGGCTTCAAGGTGCTGCCCATCGCCGACTGGGCCGAGCTGAAGGGCGCGGGCGCCAAGCGCGTGGTGCAGGCCGAGTACAACAAGGCCGGCGACGAAGTCTGGTTCTCCATCTGGGGGACCAAGGACGGCGAATCCGCGCTGGTGGTGGTCGATGACAAGACCCGCACGCTCAAGACCGTGATCAAGGACAAGCGCCTGGTCACGCCGACCGGCAAGTTCAACGCCTACAACACGCAGCACGACGTCTATTAAGCCAGCGGCCTCGCACCGCCTCTGCGGTGCGAGGCCCAAACGCCATTCCCACAACGGAGAACACCATGCGAACACAACAAACCTTGCCTTCCCTGCTGGCGGCCGTCGGCTGCGCCCTGTTGCTCGGCGTTGCCATCCCCGGTGTTGCCCACGCCACCCAGCAGCTCGCGTCCAGCAAGGCCTGCCTGTCATGCCACGGTATCGACAAGAAGATGATCGGACCCGCCTTCAAGGACATCAAGGGCAAGTACGCCGCCAGGAAGGACGGCCAGGCGCATATGGTCCAGTCCATCATGAAGGGCAGCAACGGCCAGTGGGGCCCGGTGCCGATGCCGGCCAACGCGGTCAGCGACGCTGAGGCCAATACGCTGGCCAAATGGATCCTTTCGCTCTGAGCCGGCATGTCGTGCTGGCGGCGCTGGCCGCGGCCATGCTGGGCGCCGCGCCCGCTGCGTTCGCCCAGCCTGCGCCCACGCGGAAGGCGCAGCTCGCGCACTGGCTGCGCGATGACTGCGGTGCCTGCCACGGCATGACGCTACGCGGCGGGCTGGGTCCGCCGCTGACGCGCGAGGCGCTGGCCGGCAAGCCGCGGGAGAGCCTCGTCGCCACCGTGCTTTACGGCCGGCCCGGCACCGCGATGCCGCCCTGGCAACCCTTCATGACGCAGGATGAAGCCCAATGGCTGATCGATCGACTCCAGGCCGGCAACCCGCCGGCCGTGGCGCCACCGGCAAACTGATCCGGGGCATTGCGGCGGCCCTCGGCGCAATGCTCGCTGCGACGCTGCTGGCCGCCTGCGCCACCACCGTGCGCGGCACCGGCGATCTCGGCGTGGTGGTGGAGCGCGCTGCCGGCCGGCTGCAGATCGTCGAAACCACCGGCATGACGCGGCTGGCCACGGTGGACGGTTTGGGCGACCTGTCGCACGCCAGCGTGGTGTTCTCGCGCGATGCGCGCTACGCCTATGTGTTCGGCCGCGATGGCGGGCTCACGCGCGTGGACCTGCTCAGCGCGCGCATTACCCACCGCATGCTGCAGGCCGGCAACAGCATCGGTGGCGCGATCTCGCAGGACGGTCGCGTGGTGGCCGCGCAGAACTACGCGCCGGGCGGCATCCGCTTGTTCGACGCACAGACACTTGAGCCGCTGGCGGACCTTCCGGCCATCGGCAACGATGGGCGCCGCGCCAAGGTGGTGGGCCTGGCCGACCTGCCCGGCCGGCGCTTTGCCGCGAGCCTGTTCGAGTCCGGCGAGATCTGGATCATCGACGCGGCCGACCCGCGCCATCCGCAGGTGACGCGCCTGCCCGCTGGCCGCGAGCCGTACGACGGGCTGGTCACGCCCGATGGCCGCTGGTACCTGGCGGGTCTGTTCGGCGAAGACGGCCTGGCCCTGGTCGACCTGTGGCAGACGCCGCCGCAGGCGCGACGCATCCTGTCCGGCTATGGCCGCGGCAGCACGCCGATGCCGGTCTACAAGATGCCGCACCTGCGCGGCTGGGCCATGGCGCAGGGCCTGGCGTGGCTGCCGGCGATCGGGCGGCACGAAGTGCTGGTGGCCGATCCCGCACGCGGCTGGCAGCAGACGGCGCGCGTGGCGCTGGCCGGCCAGCCGGTGTTCGTCATGGCGCGCCCCGACGGGCGCCAGGTCTGGGTCAACTTTGCCTTCCCCCACAACGACACCGTACAGGTGATCGACACCGCCACGCGCGAGGTGGTGCGCACGCTGCGCCCCTGCCGCGGCGTGCTGCATATGGAATTCACGCCCAAGGGCGAGGCGCTGTGGCTGTCCTGCCGCGACGACAACCGCGTCGAGGTCTACGACACCGCCAGCCTCGCGCGCATCGCCACGCTGCCGGCGGGCAACCCCAGCGGCATCTTCTTCACCGCGCGGGCGCAACGGTTTGGCATGTGAGACGCCATCATGTACGACGAGCGAAACCTCTATGACTGCCTGCAGCGCGACTTCCCGCTGCAGCCCCGCCCCTACCAGGCGCTGGCCGAACGGCTGGGCCTGTGCGAGCACACGCTGCTGACGCTGCTGGCGCGCGACTTCGGCGCGGGGCGCATCAGCCGCGTGGGCGCGGTGTTCGCGCCCAATGTCATCGGCGTCAGCACGCTGGCCGCGCTGTCGGTGCCGCCGGCACAACTGGACCGCGTGGCGGCGCGCGTCAACGCCTGCGCCGCGGTCAGCCACAACTACGCGCGCGGCGGACACCCGTACAACCTGTGGTTCGTCGCCGGCGCGCGCGACCGGCGCCTGCTCGATGGCGCGCTGGCGAGCATTGCCAGCGATGCCGGACAGGCGCCGCTGGATCTGCCGATGGCGCGCGAGTACCACATCGACCTCGGCTTTACGCTCACGCACCGCCCTGCCCGCGGTAACGCGCCGACACACCGGCGCACGCGCGGTACCACACCGCCAACGCCGCCGGTGACGCTGGACGACAACGACTGGCGCCTCGTGGCCGCACTGGAAGCCGGCCTGCCGCTGACGCCCCGCCCGTTCCATGAACTGGCGCTGCGCACGCGCATGCCGCTGCCGCGCATCCTGGAGCGCCTGGCGCAGTGGTCCGCGCAAGGCGTGATCCGGCGCCTGGGCGTGGTGCTGCACCACGGCCGCTTCGGCTATCGCCACAACGCCATGTGCGTGTGGGATGTGCCGGACGCCCGCGTCGACGCCGTCGGCCTGCGGCTGGCCCGGCTGCCGCGCGTGACGCTGTGCTACCGCCGCGTGCGCCGGCTGCCTGACTGGCCCTACAACCTGTTCGCGATGATCCATGCGCGCGACGCGCACGACCTGAAGCCCGCGCTGGAACATATCCGCGCGACCGCGGGCCTGGACCAGACCCCGGGCGCGGTGCTGGTAGGCACGCGCTGCTACCGGCAGCGCGGCATGCGCTATGCCACGCAGGTGGCGGCATGACTGTCCACTGCGATCCGCTCGACGCGCTGGACCGCCGCATCGTCAACGCGCTGCAGCGCGGCCTGCCGCTGGTGCCGCGCCCGTATGCCGAAGCCGCCGCCGCGCTCGGCATTGCCGAGGCCGAGCTGCTGGCGCGGCTGCACGCGCTGCTCCAGCGGGGCGTCCTGACCCGCTTCGGTCCGCTGTACCAGATCGAGCGCGCGGGCGGCCGCTTCGTGCTGTGCGCCTGCCACGCACCAGCCGATCGGCTCGAAGCGGTGATCGCGGCCATCAATGCCCATGCGGAAGTCGCGCATCACTACGCCCGCACCCATCATCTGAACCTGTGGTTCGTGCTGGCCGTGGCGCGCGCACAGGACGTGGCGCCCACGCTCGCGCGCATCGCCGCGAGGGCCGGCGTCCAGGTCCTGCCGTTCGCCAAGGAACGCGAGTTCTTCGTCAACCTCTACCTGCCCGCCTGATGCCCGACCCTGACGCTCCTACCGACCCCGCGGGCCCGCCCGATGCCATCGACCTTGCCCTCATTCGCGCCACCCAGGCCGGCCTGCCACTGGTGCCCGCGCCCTATGCCGAGGTCGCGGCCGGCCTTGCCCTGAGCGAGGCAGAAGTCATCGCCAGGCTGGCGGCGATGCAGGCGCGCGGCGTGCTGCGCCGCATCGGCGCGGTGCCCGACCACTACCGGCTGGGCTGGCGCGCCAACGGCATGACCGTGTGGGACGTGGATGATGCCCGCGTCGATGCGCTGGGCGAGCGCATCGGCGCGCTGCCCTTCGTCAGCCACTGCTACCGCCGCCCGCGCCACCTGCCGCACTGGCCCTACAACTTGTTCGCGATGGTCCACGCGCGCACGCATGAAGACGCGGCGCCGCAGATCACCCGCATCGCTGCGCTGCTGGGCGATGCCTGCCGGGCGCACGACGTGCTGTGGTCGACCCGCATCCTGAAGAAAACCGGCCTGCGCCTGCCGCCGGCCGCACCAGCCAACCAGGAAACCCGCTGATGTTCCGCCTGTCCCGCTTCATGGAAGCCCTGCGCGATGCCGGGCCGGTACCGCCGGCGCGCAAGCCCGCCGGCCCGGTGGTGATCTGGAACCTGATCCGCCGTTGCAACCTGAACTGCCGGCACTGCTACGCCACCTCGGCCGACACCGACTTCAAGGGCGAGCTGGATACCGCCGAGGCACTGCGCGTGCTGGCGCAGCTGCACGCCGCGCGCGTGCCGGCGCTGATCCTGTCCGGCGGCGAGCCGCTGCTGCGCCCGGACCTGTACGAGATTGCCGCACGCGCACGCGAACTCGGCTTCCACCTGTCCTTGTCCTCCAACGGCACGCTGCTCGATGCCGGCCATGCCGCGCGGCTGGCCGCGGCCGGCTTCGACTATGTCGGCGTCAGCCTGGACGGGCTGCCTGCCACGCACGACCGCTTCCGGCGCAGCGATGGTGCTTTCGGGCAGGCCCTCGCCGGACTGCGCGCTGCACGTGCGGCCGGGCTGCGCGTGGGCGTGCGCATGACGCTGACCGAAGCCAACGCTGCGCAGTTGCCGGAACTGGTGGCGCTGAACGAGCGCGAAGACATCGACAAGTTCTACCTGTCGCACTTCAACTACGCCGGCCGCGCGCGCAGCCACCGCGCCGAAGACGCGCACCACGCCCGTACCCGCGCCGCGCTCGACTGGTTGTTCGAGCACGTCTGGCAGCGCGCACAGCAAGGCCATGCCGGCGACTTCGTCACCGGCAACAACGATGCGGACGGGGTCTACCTGCTGTACTGGATCGCGCGGCGTTTCCCGCAGCGCGTGGCCGATATGCGCCGACGGCTGCAACACTGGGGCGGCAATGCCACCGGTGTAGGCGTGGCCAATATCGACAACCTCGGCAATGTCCACCCCGATACCATGTGGTGGCACGTAACGCTGGGCAATGTGCGCGAGCGCCCGTTCGGCGAGATCTGGGCCAGCCGCGCCGATCCACTGATGGCGGGCCTGGCCAGCACGCCTCGTCCGCTGCAAGGGCGCTGCGCCACCTGCGCGCATCGCGCGATCTGCAACGGCAATACGCGCGTGCGTGCGTTTGCGCTGACCGGCAATCCCTGGGCAGAAGACCCAGGCTGCTACCTGAGTGATGCGGAGATCGCGCACGGCCCCGCCACGGAGGTCGCCGCATGACGACCTTGTTTCGATGGCTGGGCGCGCTGGCAATGGCCTGCGCCATGCAGGCTGCCCATGCGGCCGAACCGGCCCTGGTGTACCGCCAGCACTGCGCCGCCTGCCACGGCGCCGACCGCCTCGGCGGCATGGGTCCGGCGCTGCTGCCGGAAAGCCTGGAACGGCTGCGCGCCAGCGAACTCGACAGCGTGCTGCGCGATGGCCGCGCCGCCACGCAAATGGCCGGCTTCAGCGGCACGCCGGCCGAGCCGGATTTGCAGGCGCTGGCGCGCTGGCTGCGCACGGCGCCCGCGGCGGCCCCGCAGTGGAACGAGGCAGCCATCCGCGCCAGCCACATCGTCCACCACGCGCCGGGCAGCCTTCCGGCCCGGCCCGTATTCAGCGCCGATCCGCAGAACCTGTTCGTGGTGGTCGAGGCCGGCACCCACCATATGACGGTGCTCGACGGCGACCGGCTTGCACCGATCCATCGCTTTGCCACCCGCTTTGCGCTGCACGGCGGCCCCAAGTTCAGCCGCGACGGCCGCTACGTCTACATGGCCAGCCGCGACGGCTGGGTCAGCAAATACGACCTGTGGAACCTGGCCTATGTGGCGGAAATCCGCGTCGGCCTGAACACGCGCAACGTTGCCGTCAGCGACGACGGGCGCTGGGTGCTGGCCGGCAACACGCTGCCGCGCACGCTGGTACTGCTTGACGCCGGGGACCTGTCGCTGGCGCGGGTGATCGACGTCAAGGGGCGGCAAGGCGAGCTGTCGCGCGTATCGGCCGTCTATGACGCGGCGCCGCGCCACGGCTTTATCGCGGCGTTGAAGGACATCCCCGAGGTCTGGGAGATCCCGTATCCCGATGCCGCCGGCACGCCGCTGCCGACGCTCACACCGCGCGTGATCGCGCTGGACAATGTGCTTGACGACTTCTTCTTCGACCAGCCCTACCGGCATATCCTGGGCGCTTCGCGCAGCGGCGGCGGCCAGGTGATCGACCTCGACGCGGGCCGCAAGGTGGCGGCGCTGGCGCTCGGCGGCATGCCGCACCTGGGCAGTGGCATCACGTGGCAGCGCAATGGCCGTGAAGTGATGGCGTCGCCCGACCTTGGACAGGGGCGCATTACGGTGATCGACATGCAGAGCTGGCAGACCATCGCCACGGTGCCGGCCAACGGCCCGGGCTTCTTCCTGCGCAGCCACGAGAACACCCCGTACGCCTGGGCCGACGCGATGATGAGCCCCCGGCGCGACACGCTGCAGGTGATCGACAAGCAGACCCTGCAGGTGGTGGGCAGCGTCACGCCCGCGCCGGGACGCACCGCGGCGCATGTGGAATTCACGCGCGACGGGCGCTATGCGCTGGTCAGCCTGATGGAGCGCGACGGCGCCATCGTGGTCTATGACGCCGCCACGCTGCAGGAAGTGAAGCGCATCCCGATGGACAAGCCCATCGGCAAGTACAACGTGTTCAACAAGACCACGCGCTCGGCCGGCACCAGCCACTGAAGCGGTGTGGCAGGAGTCCCAAGTGAACCCTCCCCTGAAGCCCGGCAAGGTCTGGCTCGTCGGCGTCGGCCCCGGCAGCCCGGACCTGGTCACGGTACGCGCGATGCGCGCGCTGGCCGCCGCCGACGTGTGGCTGGTTGACGACCTGGTGTCGCCGCAGATGTCGTGCTACGCCAGCCCCGGCACCCATGTCGAGTGGGTCGGCAAGCGCGGCGGGCGCTGCTCGGTCAGCCAGACGCGCATCCAGCAACTGACGCTGGCGCACGCGCTGGCCGGCCGCACCGTGGCGCGCGTCAAAGGCGGCGATCCGCTGCTGTTCGGCCGCGGTGGCGAGGAGGCCGCCTTCCTGCACGCCCACGGGGTGCCGGTGGAAGTGGTCAACGGCATCAGCAGCGGCATGGCCGCGGCGCAGGCGCTGGGGATTGCGCTCACGCACCGCGCGCACTGCCACGGCGTGACCTTCGTCACCGGCCATACCAGCGAGCACGGCTCGCCCGACTGGCAGGCGCTGGTGCGCGGCGGCACCACGCTGGTCATCTACATGGGCATGAGCCGGCTTGCGGCAATCCGCGACGGCTTGCTGTCGGCAGGCATGCGGGCAGACATGCCGGCCGCGGTGGTGATGCATGCTGGTGGCGAGTGCGAGCGCGCCTGGACCGGCACGCTGCGCACGCTGGCGGATGCGCTCGCGGCGGGGCTGGCGAGCCCGTCGGTGGTGCTGGTGGGCGCCGTGGTGGCCGAAGGCGTGCCGGCTCTTGCCGCATCGCGCTAGGCCCGCGTGCACGGGACTCCCGGTAGCGCGCGGGATATGGCACCATCGGGCACCATCGTTGCCACGCCCCACCCGCATTGGACGCCGAAAGTGGCTGCCTCCACACATCACTCTCCCAAGCTGCACCTGACCGCCGAGCGCGGCTTTGCGCTGCATGAAAGCCGGCAGGCCAGCTTCCGGCGCGAATGGCATACGCACGACTGCAGCATGCTGCTGTGGCCGCGCACTGGCCGCCTGCGCAGCGTTTGGGAAATCGAGCGGAGCGAGCGGGTGCAGCAGGCAGGCCCGGTAGCAGCCATGCTGGTGCGCGGCGGCGCCGTGCTGCTGCCGGCATCTACGCGGCATTTCACCGCGGCCGAAACCGGCCGCCAGCATCACGGCGAACTCTACCTGCCGCCCGACCGGTTGCGCGGGCACCGGCACTACGGCGCGCTGCGGCTCGACGGCGCGGCGCTGGCGATGCTCGAGGCGCTGCTGGCACCCGCGCTGGCACCGGCTAGCGCCGAACTGCTGGTGCGCGCGATCGTCGGCCAGGTCATGGCCAGCCCGGTGCTGCCGCTGCCCGAAGAGCCGGCCTCGCTGGCGCTCCGACTGGTGCGCTGTTTCACGGCGGCGCTGGAGCGCGAGCAGCCGCTGCCGTCGATCGATGCCGTCGCCTGCAGCCTGGGCGTGTCGGCGCGGCAGCTGCAGCGCGCCTGCCAGCTGGAATTCGGCGCCAGCCCGGTGGCGGTACGGCGGCGCGTGCTAGCCACGCATGCCCGCACCCTGCTCGCCGAAGGCCAGCCGGTGGCGCGCGTCAGCGAGCGCCTGGGCTTTGCCAGCAGCGGCCACCTGGCGCGACTGCTGCGCGAGGTGCCGCCCGCGCGCTGAGCGGGCGGGCATCGGCTCAGCCCTGCGTCTGCGCGGCCAGGCAGGCCTCCAGTTCGATCTCGATCCACGCCCCGTCAGGCAGGCTCGCCACGCCCACGGCGGTGCGCGCCGGGAACGCTTGGGCAGGGAACGCCCGCGCCAGCACCGACGAAGCGGCATCGAGCACCAGCGAGAGCCGCGTGAAGTCCTCATGCGCGCGGATAAAGCCGCGCAGCCGCGTGACCTGCCGCACGCCGGCCAGTTGCCCGCCGGCTGCGGCCCGCAGCGCGGCGAGCGCATTCAGCATCGCCACTTCGGCCGCGCGGCTGGCGGCCGCGATATCGTTCTCCGTGACGCAGCAGCCGGCCATGGCAATGCCATCGCGCCGGGGCGTCTGCCCGCTGAGGCTGACGCGGCCATCGACCACGCAGGCCGGCGCGTAGCTGCCGCGCGGCAGCGGCGCGGGCGGTAGCACGAAGCCCGCGGCCACGAGCCGCGCTTCCGGTGTCGGCGCATTCATGGCGTGCTCCACCGGACCGCGCCGCTGAGCCAGCAGCCCTCGACCGTGCGATCCGGGCCGAGGCGCGGCGCCACCAGGATCTCCGACGGCCGGCCCATGCTCTCGCCCTGGCGCACCGCCAGCACCAGCGCATCGCCGCCGGGCGCGGCGGCCAGGTGGCCCCACAGCGCGGCTGCGGCAATGCCGGTCGCCGCGTCCTCCGGGTAGCCGGATGCACGGGGGAACTGCCGCGCATGCACGGCACGCGTGGCCGGCGCCGCGGGTGGATCCTCCGGCGCGCCCGGGGCGTAGGGATAGAGGCCGGTGGATCCGATCGCTTCGCACAGCGCCTCCACCTCTGCGAACCTCGGTTGCAGCGCGGCCAGCGTGGCCACATCCGGCAGCGCCACCAACGTCTTGACGCGGCTGGTGGCCGCATTGGTCATCGGGTACGCGGCGGCATGCGCGGGCAGCCCCAGCACGGCAGCCACGGCGCGGCGCTGCGCTTCGTCCAGCGGCTGTGTCTGAACGCGCGGCTGCGAGATCCACACCCGCTGCGCAGCCTCGTCCCAGCGCGCGTGGACCACGCCGCTCAGGGTCTCGATGCGCGCGGCCGGCGTGCGCCAGCGGCCCCACTGCCGCAGCGCCCACAGCGCGCCCACGGTGGCGTGGCCGCACATCTCCATCTCGTGCCGCGGCACGAAGAAGCGCAAGCGCAGGTCGGCATCGGCGCGCGTGGGCGGCAGGATAAAGGCGGATTCGTGGCCGTGGCGGGCGGCGACCTGCTGCATCTCACTGTCGCGCATGCCGCTCGCGTCCGCGACCAGCGGCACCGGGTTGCCGCCGCCCGGGGCGCGCACGAACACATCGATCAGTGTCTCGGCGCCGCGCGCGGGAACGATGGGTGGCGTGGGCTTATTCAATCGTCGCTCCCACCGAACGGGCGATCGCGCCCCAGTACGGAATGTCGTGCTGAACCGTGGCCAGCATCTCCGCAGGCGTGCCGGCGCGTGCGGTCACGCCCTTGTCCGCCAGCTCGCGCACGGTGTCCTTGTCGGCCAGCACCCTGTTGAGCGCCTGGTTCATGTGCGCCACCACCGCCGCCGGCGTGCCGCGCGGAAACACCAGCCCATACCAGAGCTGTTGCGAGAAGCCCGGCACGCCCTGGCTGGCAAAGGTCGGCACGCCGGGCATCAGCGGCGTGGCCGCGGTGGTGGCGACGGCAGTGAGCTTGTTGGCGCGGATATACGGCGCCAGGCCGACGGGGTTGTCGAACATCAGCTGCACCTGGCCGCCGATCAGGTCGGTATAGGCCGGCGCCGCGCCGCGGTACGGCACATGCGTCAGCGGCACTTTGGACAGCGCCTGGAACTGCGCGCCGATCAGGTGCGATACCGTGCCCACACCCACCGAGCCGAAGCTGTGCGGGGTCTTGTCCTGGCGCAGCTTGTCGAGCAGCGTCTTCATGTCCGGCGCCTGCAGCGCGCGGTTGACCGCCAGCACGTAGGGCGAGGTGCCGAGGAAGCCGGCATAGGCAAAGTCGGTAGCGGGCTTGTACGGCAGGCGGGGATAAACACTGGCGCTGACCGCATGCGTACTGGTGGTGGCCACGCCCACCACATAGCCGTCGGGCGCGGCACGCGCGACGAAGGTGGAGCCGATGGTGCCGCCGGCGCCGCTGCGGTTGTCGATCACGACTGGCTGGCCCAGCTCGGCCTGCAGTTTGGGCTGGACGATGCGCACCAGCAGGTCGGTGCCGCCGCCGGCCGGGAACGGGACCACCAGCGTGACCGGCTTTACCGGCCAGTCCTGAGCGCCGGCACTGCCGGCGTGGACAACACAGAGCGCCGCCAGCAGGCAGGCTGGGACGCGGGGCATGAGGGATGGCGCGGTTGCCATGGGCGTTCTCCTTGAATGAACGCCTCGAGTCTAGGGAGCGCCCCGGCCACGGCCAAACCGATATGCGACAGGCATCGATCCAAAATCGGACTGCCTGCCGTCCCGGCGCAATCAGATGGCGGCCCTGGCGGTCAGCCAGCCCTCTTCCGTGCTCGCGGCCGCGACCTGGCTCGCGATCGTGTCGCCCAGGCGCGTGGCATCGGCATAGACGGAGTCATGCTTCACTTCCGAGACGCCGTGCACGCCCGCGCCGCCTGCAGCGGCCATCGCCAGGTGGCCGGCGGCCGCACCGATGCCGGCGGTTTCCGCCACGCCCGGGATGTTGCCACTGTCGGCATCGGCGACGAAGCTCTGCAGCGGCACCGCGACGCCGTTGGCCGGCTTGTACGAGATCCGCACGTCGGCGCCGACTTCGCTCTTGCCAGCACCCAGCCCAATCAGCAGCCGGCGGCGGCCGCTGCCTTCATCGATCTTGCGAAAGTCGCCCGCGACGATCAGCGCATTGGCGCCGGCCGGCACCGGTGCGTCCGAGCGCACCGCATTCAATCCCTTGGCCTTCAGTTGGCTCACGATCTCGTCGGCGACCTGCTCGCGTGCTTCCGCCGCGGCCCGCGACTGCGCGCCGGCGGACGAGCCGCCCGTCGCCATCATGCTGACCTTCTGCGCGAGGCCGCCATCCAGCTGCACCTGGCCGGCATCGGCGTCGAACGCGCGGACCACGATGACGTCCGCGTGCACCGGCTGCAGCAGGCCCGTCTGGCTGATGCCGGTAACGCCGGCGCTGGCGCAGCCCGCGCTCAGCATGGCGGTGGCGGCAAGCGCGGCGATGGTCAGGCGTTTGGTCTGGGTGGCGATGGTCTGGATGGGGTTGCGCATTTGTGGATCCTTCTTTGGCACGTCGGTGCCGTCGGTGATGGGGGAAAGCTGTCACCGACAATCGTTCGACTACAAGTCGCAAACCATCGGAGAGCCTGTCATCGCGCTGTGCGCTTCGGTTTTTCCGGGCGCTGCATCGCGGTGACCGAAGTATCGGAAAAACCCCGGGGATGCGCCATGTGGGAATTATTTCGCGCGATGTCACGGCGCGATGCCATGCGCGCGCGCCCTCGCGCTAGGCGGAGGGGGCTTGCAACGGCAGCGCCACCACGGCCTCGAGGCCGCCACCATCGCGTGCGCGAAACTGCAGCGAACCGCCATGCAGGCGCGCAATGCGCTCCACGATGGCCAGTCCCAGGCCGGTGCCGCCGGCGTGGCCGCGCGCGTTGGCGCCCCGGCTGAACGGCGCCTTGAGCTGCTCCAGCTCCTGCGCAGCAATGCCGGTGCCGCGATCGCCCACGGCCACGTAAGCGCATGCTGCGTCGCGCCAGGTGCGCACGCTGAACCCCGACTTGCCGTACACGACAGCGTTCTGCATCAGGTTCATCAGCAGCCGCATCAGGCTGACCGGCCGGAACGACACCGGCGGCAGCTCGCCCAGCGACAGCTCGAACGCGAGGCCGAGGCCGGCGAAGTCCGATGCGAGTTGACCGACCAGCGCATTGAGGTCGCCCGGCTGCGGCAATTCCTTCTCGCCACTACCGGCGTAGTCCATGAACTGCTGCAAGATGGTCTCGATATGGTCCAGATAGCCTTCTGCCGACGCCACGAAGGCGTCGTCGGCGCCGCGCGGGATCGCCATCGCCATCGCCAGCCGCAGCTTGGTCAGTGGCGTGCGGATATCGTGCGAGACCCCGGCCAGCATCAGTGCCCGCGTCTGCTCGGCCTGACGCAACGCCTGCGTCATCTGGTTGAAGGCGCTGCCGACCTGCGCGATCTCGGTGGGGCCGTCGGTGGGCAGCGGCGGCGGCGTTTCGCCCGCGCAGATCTGGCGCGCCGCGTGCGCGAGGTCCTGCAGCGGGCGGTTCAGGTGCCGCTGGAGCAGGTAGCCGGTCAGTGCCGCCAGCAGCGCCAGCGCCAGGGATAACGCCAGCGCCGTGACGATGCCGCCGGCGCGTGCATCCTCGGTCATCGGCAGTGCGATCCAGCGCGGCGAGCCGGCCACATGCAAGCGGATCCACAGGCGCTCGCCGTCGCCGCTCTGCCAGCGCACCGGCATGTCGGGTGGCAGCTGGCGGCGCAAGGCTTCGAGGAAGACGTCGCGCTGCCAGGTGCGCATCAGGTGCGCCAGGTCCGGCGCGGGCGCCGGCGCGGCGTGGGCGGGGTCCTGCAGCTGCGCGCCCAGCCGCGCGGCAGCCGCGCCGCCGGCCCCGGGCGGCAACGTGGCCAGCACGCCGTCGAGCGTCTTCACATAGTCGGCGAAGATGATGGCAGCGCGCTCGATGCGCGGGCGCTGCACGAAATGCAGCAGCACGCTCAGCGAGCACGCCTGCGTAATGGCCACCAGCGCCACCAGCAGCGCGATATTGCGCGCCAGCAGCGAGCGCGGCAGCAGGCGCATCACGATTCGACGCCGGCCACCAGCATGTAGCCGACGCCCCACACGGTCTTGATAAAGCGCGGCTTGGACGGATCCGCTTCCACGATCTGGCGCAGCCGCAGGATCTGCACGTCGATGCTGCGGTCGAGCGCATCGTGGTCGCGCCCGCGTGCGCGGGCGAGCAGGTTCTCGCGGCTGACGGCCCGGTTCGGCGACGACCCCAGCGCGTGCAGCAACAGCATCTGCGCGGAATGCACCTCGACCAGCTCGCCGGCGCGCATCAGGGTCTGCTTGCCGACATCGAAGGTGAAGTCGCCGAAGCGCAGCGTCTGCGTCGTGACGGTCGGATCGCCGGCCGCGATCTTCTGCCGGCGCAGCAGCGCGCGGATGCGCGCCACCAGCTCGTCCGGCACGAAGGGCTTGGCCAGGTAGTCGTCGGCGCCGGTCTCCAGGCCCGCGACGCGGTCGACCGGGTCGCCCTTGGCGGTCAGCATCAGGATCGGCAGCGTATGGCCCTCGGCGCGCAGGCGCCGGCAGATGGTGAGGCCGTCTTCCGGCTCCATCATCAGGTCCAGCACCAGCAGGTCGTGGGGCTCGCGCTGCAGGTACTTGTCGAGCTGCTTGCCGTCGGCCACCGCGCGCACGCGGAAGCCGTGCCCCGACAGGAACCGTTGCAGCATGTTGCGCAGCTCGGCTTCATCGTCGAGCACGACAATCCTGTTCACCTGTTCCATGGTGGGTCTCCGGCGATGCCGGCCTCCGGTGCCAACCTTCAGCGCGACATCATCTTCTGCCTCATGAACGCTTCGATCTGCGGCAGCGTCACGTAGCCGGCGCGCTGCGTGTCGATCTGGTCGAAGTGGCTGGCAACCATCGGCATGCCTGCTGCGGCCTGTGCGCGGGTCAGCTTGCCGTCGCGCGTGGTATTGGCACTGGCAAAGCGCGCCTGCAATTGCTGCAGCGCACGCTCCACGCGCGGGCCGCCGGCTGCCGGCATCTCGGCACTTTGCGCGGACGCGCCTGCTGAAACAATACACAACATAAGCACTGCAATCATCTTCTTCATGATGGACTCCGTGGGGTAGCCGGCCATGCCGGCGGGTGGATGGAAACCTGATGGCCCTCAGGCCAGGTGGGCGGGCACCCAGACGGCGCCGGCCCAATGGCCAGGCACCAGCACCGCCGCCCTGACCGGACGGGCGACGTAGACGGCGCGCGGCGCGACATAGACGGCACGCGGCAGCGGCGCGGACCGGACCACCACGGTCGGCAGCGGCGCGGTGGCCACCACGACCCTCGACGGCGGCGGCGGCACGACAACGCTGGCCGGCGGCGCGGCGACCACCACTTTGGCGGGCGGCGGCACGTAGACCGTGGCCGGCACGGGCGGCGGCACATACACCGTTGCCGGCGGGGGCGGCGGCGTCACTACCACTGGCGGCGTGCTGACGGCCACCGTCGCACCGACCGCCGTCATGCTGGCGCCGGTGGTCACCGTGGTGCCGTGGACCACGGTGGCACCGCTGCCGGTGGTGACGACGCCCGGCGCGACCTGGGTAGCACTGCCCGAATGGGTGACGGTGCCGCCCTGCGCACCGGTCACGGTGCCGTAGCGGTTGCAGGTCGACCCGGCGCAGCTCGTCGAGGCCGCATGGCCGGCGGTATTGCCATTTGCGCCAGTGACGGTGCCCGACGACGAGTACTGGCCGACGCCTTCACGCGTCACGCTGCCCGAGGTGGTGGCGGTCTGGCCGTTGGGCCCGGTCAGGTCGCCGCTGTGCGAGCAGGTGTCGCCGGCGCAACTGGTGCTGCCGTCGTGCTGCACCGAGCGGCCGTTCGGGCCGGTCGCGGTGCCGGCGTTGCTGAACTGGCCCGGCGCGGCGCGGGTCACGGTGCCGGTGTTGGTGGCCAGGCCGCCATAGGGACCGACGACGCCGCCGGCATGCGAGCAGCTGCCGCCACCGCAGGCACCAACGTGTGCGCCGTTGTAGACGCCACGTGAGGTGTAGGCCGTGCCGTGGCCGGACCAGGCGGCGAAGGCCGGGGTACTGGCAAGAATCACCAGCGCGCCGGACGCGATACCGAGCAGGCGCGGCACACGGTGGAAGCGGGAGGGTTGGGTGGGCAGGATTGTCATCGCAGGTCCTTCAGGTTCGGTTCATGCCGCGCACCGTGGCGCGGCGACGGGACGAACTATAGGAAAGGGGCCTGTGTTTTTCGCGGTCGAAAAAATGTCGCGGTGTTACGCCGGCGCGCCCCGCATGCAAGCGCCGGATAGCGCTGCGCATCGCGGCTTTTCATGGCCTGCCGCCACGCCGCCGGCCATGACATACGGCGAAATATTTCCTGCATGGCGCAGCCCGGGCCCACCCACTACATTTGCCTCACCGACGCGGCGACGGCCCCCTCCGCAAAGCAAAGCGTCCCACCTCACTGCACTGGACCCATCATGCACAACCTCGGAAAACTCACCCTCTACGTCACGGCGTTCGTCGTGGCGGTCTCACTGGTCGAAGCCTTCGTGCTGGCACGCAAGGCGCGCCAGCAAGGCAAGGCCTACCCCTGGCATGAACTCGGGATGTCGCTGGCGGACCTCGTCGGGCGCAAGCTGTTCGCGCTGCTGCCGCTGTCGCTGGCCACGCCGATCTTCTCGTTCGCCTGGGAACACCGCATCTTCACGGTCGAGATCAACAGCGCGCTGGCGGTGCTGCTGCTCTTCCTCGGACAAGAGTTCTGCTACTACTGGTACCACCGCGCCTCGCACCGCATCCGCTTCTTCTGGGCGACACACGCGGTGCACCACTCGCCGAACGAACTGACGCTGGGCACCGCCTATCGGCTGGGCTGGACCGGAAAGATCACCGGCACCGCGATGTTCTTCGCGCCGCTGGTCTGGCTCGGTGTTCGTCCTGAAGTCGTGCTGGCCGCGCTGAGCCTGAACCTGCTGTACCAGTTCTGGCTGCACACCACCTGGATCCCGAAGCTGGGCTGGCTCGAATACGTCTTCAACACCCCGTCGGCGCACCGCGTGCACCATGCCTCGAATGTCGATTACCTGGATGCCAACTACGGCGGCGTGCTGATCATCTTCGACCGCCTGTTCGGCACCTACGTAGAAGAACGCGAGGACGAACCCTGCCGCTACGGCCTGGTCAAGCCGACCACCACGCACAACCCGATCGTCAACCAGTTCGAGCACTGGGCCAGCCTGTTCCGCGACATGGCCAATGCCGGCAGCGTGACCAAGGCGGTGGGTTACCTGATCATGCCTCCGGGCTGGGCGCCCGACGGTGGCGGCGAGACCACGGAAAGCCTGCGTCGCCAGGCGGAAGCGGAACGCGCGGTGATGGTTAATGTGAGGTGAGGGGTGGCGGGCCAGTGCCAGCACGACTGGCCCGCTGTCAGCCCGACGGCAAGATCGGGCGGCGACGCAGATGGAGACTATCAAGCGCGGCGATCCCGCGCTTTTTTTGTTTGCGGGTGATGCGCCAGCGTTTCGGCTCGCCAGACTCAACAGCGGTAGGCTGCGCCATCCCGCTCGAGCAAGCGCAGCAGCGCCGTCCACTCGCGATCGAGGTGGACGGTGTCAAGGTAAGCGTAGTCGTCGTGCTGCCTGGCGGCGTGCTCGCAGACTTCAGGCGAAGGGATGATCAATTCCTGCCCCGCGGACAAGGTCGTTACCTGGATCTCGCACGCGCGGTTCAGGTAGAACATCCGGGTAAAGGCCTCGGCGACGGAGCGGCCCGTGGTGAGCAGGCCGTGGTTGCGCAGGATCAGGTAGTCCTTGCTGCCGATGGACTGCACGATGCGTTCGCGCTCGTCCAGCTCCAGCGAGATGCCTTCGTAGTCGTGGTAGGCCACGCGGCCGTAGAACTGCATGCTGATCTGGTTGACGGGAAGCAAGCCGCATTTCATCGCCGCCACGGCCATGCCCGCGGTCGTATGCAGATGCACCACGCACTCGACATCATGACGCGCCATGTGCAGCGCGCTGTGGATGGTGAAGCCGGCCGCGTTGACCTCGAATCGCTCGTCGCCGATCGGCCGGCCGTTCACGTCGATCTTCACCAGGGACGAGGCGGTGATCTCATCGAAGAACCATCCGTGGGGGTTGATAAGGAACTGATCCCCGGTGCCGGGCACGCGAGCGGAAATGTGCGTGTAGATCAGGTCCGTCATCCCGAACTTCGCCGCAAGGCGGTATGCGGCTGCAAGCTGGACCCGCGTATCCCATTCCTCCCTGGACATGTTGCGGGGTACGCGATTGATATGCGGATCGGTCGTCGAGATCATGATGGCGGGTGTCGTCTCTTGTCAGGTATCGAATTGCCGGGAAGCCGGCGCGGGCGGAAATGCGTAAGTGGCTGCCCTGATATTCTTGTCCGCCACGGCACGGGCTGACAAACAAGAAAAACGTCGGGCGAGGGCAAGCCTAGATTTACGGGTCCCATGCCCCGTGCTATAACGGTCGCGGCATCGACGCCCGACGATCACGCCAGGCAAGCTTGCACGGCTGTGCCATCCTCCCCGGGACATGCCGCGACGACTGGCGCACTTCCTGCATAGCAAGGCATTGACTCCCAGCCGAGGTCGACCATCGACCGACCGAGGAGCCCCCGACTCCTCCCGATTCAAAGACCTATGCAATACAGACTGCCGCCCCTGAACACGCTTCGCATTTTCGAGGCCATCTATCGCCGTGGCTCCATCCGCCAGGCCGCCGCCGAACTTTGCCTGACGCCGCAGGCGATCAGCCAGCAACTGAAGATCCTGGAGTCCTCACTGGGGCTGAGCCTGTTCGAGCGCAGTATCCGCAGCCTGACGCCCACCGAAGCCGCCAGGCGTCTCTACGGCCCCGTCAAGCAGGGGCTGGACCAGTTCGCCGAGGGCGTCAGTTCCGTGACCGGCGAAACGGCCAGGAAAAGCCTGTACCTGCATGTGAGCCCCTATTTCGCTACCCACTACCTGGTGCGCAATCTGGGAAACTTCACGGCCGACCTGCCCGAGCTGGAATTCCGCATGTCCGTCGGCGTGGAGATGGTGGACCTCGATCATCAGGGCATCGACGCCGCCATCCATTGGGGCTACGGCGGCAGCAGCGCACTGACCGAGATCCCGCTGATCGAGGATCTGAAAGTGCTGGTCGCCGCCCCGTCGCTACTGGCGCGCCAGCCTATCAGCTCGCCGGAGGACCTGCTGCACCACAGCCTGGTCCTGCCGCTTGCCAGGAACTCGCTGTGGCAAGACACGCTGGAGATGCTGGGGCTTCAGCCGAAGGCCAGCCAGCCTGTCCTGCAACTGCATACCCACGATGCCATGCTCGAGGCGACCCTGGCCGGGCTGGGAATCGGCTTTATTTCCTACCTGGACGCGTTGAAGCATATTGAAGCCGGGCAGCTGGTGGCGCCGCTCGGCGTGGATCTGTTGCGACGGCTGCCCCTGGAGAAGAGCCCGCGCTTCTTTCTCTGCTTCAAGCAGGAGCGCGCGCACGCGCCGTTGCTCAAGCACTTTATCGAATGGCTGCTCGAGTACGTCTGCCAGCCCGAAGTGGTCGGCTACGAATCGAGATGCCGGCAGCGCAATGACCTGGGGCCGGCAGCCGCGTGATACGGCGCCGGCCCCAGGTGGAAGCCGAGGTCTGAGCCGGCCGCTCAGTCGGTTTTGCCTGCCGCCGATGCAAAGGCGTGCGGGTAGTCATGCTCGGCCTGCTGACGGCTCAGGTAGCCGAACGCGACGTCACGCCTGACCAGGTCCTGGGCACGCTCGCTGGCCTGCCCGTTGCCGCCGCCACCAGGCAGGTCAAGCACCAGCCTGCGGCCCGACGGGATCGCTTGCTTGCCCTTGGTCTTCAGGATCGTGCCATCGTCAAGCGCTACTCGGCCGACGGCACCGTCGCCGCCGCCGTTATGGCCCCTCGCGGGGAACGCCACGCGATCGAACATGGCGTTGAGGCTGAACTGGTAACCCTCGCACGCACTGATCTCGATGTGCTGCCCCAGGCCGCCCCGCCACTTTCCCGACCCCGACGAGTCCGGCCGCAGCTCCTTGCGCCAGATCACGATCGGGCCGACGCTCTCGGTCACCTCCACCGACATGGCATGCACCCCGCTCGGGAATGCCGTCGCGCTGAGCCCGTCGCTGGCCGGACGCGCTCCCGTGCCGCCGGTGTTGAACATCAGGACTTCATGCTGGCGCCCGCTGGTCTCGGGGGCGATGCCCTCGAAGCGCATCTGCAGGTTCCACAGCGCACTGGCGCCTTCGGCGGGAACGGTCCGCGGGCACAGCGGCTGCAGCGCGCCCAGGATGACGTCCGGAATCAGGTGACCCAGCACGTGCCGTACCGACACCGGACAGGGCCGCGGCGCGTTCAGGATGCAGCCATCCGGGGCTGAAATGTCGAATGGCAGCAAGGAGCCCCAGTTATTGGGAATGTCCGGTGCGATCGCGCACTTGAGCGCATAGCAGGCGTAGGCCTTGGTGTAGGTCAGCGGCACGTTGATGCCAAAGCGGCTGGTGCCCGAGGTGCCGGCGAAATCCGCATGGAGCGTGCCGGACCGGGCCTCGACCGCCACCTTCAGGTCGATCGGGCGCTCGTAGCCGTCAACCGTCATCGCATAGCGGTGTTGCCCGCCCTGCAGCGCCGCGATGCGTGCCCGGGTGGCCCGCTCGCTGTGAGCGAAGATGAAGCCAGCCAGGGCTTCGAGATCCGGGAGCGAGAATTCGTCCAGCATCGCGTCCAGGCGACGCCGGCCGGTCTCATTGCAGGCCGCGAGCGACTGGAAGTCGCCGATGACCTGGTCTTGCTCGCGCACGTTGGATCGCAGGATCGCAATGAGATCCTGATTGAGCTCCCCGCGCTTGTAGAGCTTCATCGGCGGAATGCAGATCCCCTCCTCGAAGACATCCCCCGCGTCCGGCCCGAAGCCCCTGCCACCGATGTCCACGACATGCGCGGTCGATGCGAAGTAGCCGATCAGGCGGTGCCCTCCGCCGTGCGGGCGGAACACCGGCGTGACCACGGTAATGTCATGCAAATGCCCCGTTCCCATCCAGGGGTCGTTCGTCACCAGCACGTCGCCGGGCTCCAGTCGTGCCGGCTCGAACAAGCGCGCGAAGTGTGCCACCGACTCTGCCATGGAGTTGACATGGCCGGGCGTGCCGGTGACGGCCTGCGCGACCATGCGGCCCTGACCGTCGAAGACCCCGGCGGACAGGTCGCCTGCCTCGCGCACGCTGGTGCAGAATGCGGTGCGCATCAGGGTGATGGCCTGTTCCTCCACCACCGAGATCAGGCGGTTCCACATGATCTGGTGGTGTACGGCGATTTGGTTGCTCATGGTTCCACTCCTCAGTTGCGGCGCTCGATCAGCAGGCTGTCATCCTGCAGCCGCGTGACCCGGTAGTCTGGGCTGACATAGGTAGAAGTCTCGCGTTCGACGACGATCAGCGGCCCGTCGATGCCGACACTTTGCACGAGCTGCCCGCGCTCATAGATGGCACAGCGGTGTTGCTGCCCGGTCTTCGCATCGAAGACATCCCGCCATGCCATGGGCGGCGTGGCGGCCGCGCCCAAGGGCGCCTGTCCGCTGCCGTCAGGCACGCGTTGCGGCGCGTTCCGCCCGGTCCGCAGCGACAGCGACCAGCTGACGACCTCGACGTCGAGGCCGTCGACGGCATGCCCGAACAGCTCGATATAGGAGGAGACGAAGCGGTCGCGCAGCGTTGCCGCGCTGGCCGCGTCAAAGCGTTCGATATCCACGGGGATGGGGATCTCCCAGCCCTGCCCCGCGTAACGCATGAAAGCGCGCAGCTCCCGGATGGTGTCGCCCTGGTAGCCGGCATCGCGCAGGAAAGACGACACCTCCGCCTCCATCTGCCCCAGGAGCCCGGTAACGGTGCCGGCATCGAATTCGCCCAGGCGCATCACGGCGCTGCGCAGCGACTCGTAGGAGAACGGCGCGCGAAGAAAACCGATTGCCGACCCGACTCCCGCTCCGGCGGGCACCAGCAGCCTGCGAATGCCCAGCTTCTCGCACAGGCGCACGGCGTGAAGCGGGGCGGCGCCCCCATAGGCGATCATGGTGTATTGCTCCAGGTCGCGGCCATTCTCGACTGCATGCATGCGCGCGGCGTTGGCCATGTTTTCGTCGACCACTTCCGCAACGGCATGGGCAGCCTGTAGCGGTTCGCTGTCGAGCGGTCCGGCGATGTCGTTGGCCAGCGCGAGCTCCGATGCGGCACGGTCAAGCTGGATGCTGCCGCCGGCAAAGCGGCCGGGATCGAGCTTGCCCAGCACCAGGTCGGCATCGGTGACCGTGGGGCGTTCGCCTCCGCGGCCATAACAAGCCGGTCCCGGCTCCGAACCTGCGCTCGCCGGGCCCACGCGGACCTGTTTCAGGTCGTCGACGTGGGCAATGGAGCCCCCGCCCGCGCCGATTTCGATCATCTCGATCACGGGGATCGAGATCGGCATCCCGCTGCCCTTCTTGAAACGGTAGGTGCGCGCCACTTCAAAGACACGTCCCGTCTTGGGCACCTGGTCCTCGATCAGGCAGATCTTCGCCGTGGTGCCGCCCATGTCGAACGACACTACGTTCGGCAAGGCATGACGGGTGGCGATATGGCTGGCGAAGATCGCTCCGCCCGCCGGGCCGGATTCCAGCAGCCGGACGGGAAACTCGGCGGCGCTGCGCAACGACATCAGCCCGCCGCCCGAGTGGATCAGATACAAGGGGCACCGCATGCCTTCCCGGGCCAGTGCATCGGTAAGCCGGTTCAGGTAAGAGGAAATCAGGGGCTTGACGTAGGCATTCGCGCAGACGGTGTTGAATCGCTCGAACTCCCGGATCTGCGGCGAGACCTCGCTGGAAATGGAGATGGCGATGTCCGGCAGGGCCTGCGCGATGAGATCGCGTACCGCGCGCTCGTGCGCGTCGTTGCGATAGCTGTGCATCAGCCCGATGGCAACGCTTTCGTACTCACCGGCGCGCAGTTTCCGTATCACCTGATCGACACCAGCCTGGGCCAATGGCACCAGTTCCCGCCCCCGCGCGTCCAGCCGTCCGGCTACGGTGAAGCGGTCATTGCGCGGAATCAGCGGGGCCGGCAGTTCGATGCCCAGGTCGTACTGCTCGAACCGCCCTTCGGTACGCATCTCGATAACGTCGCGAAAGCCCTCGGAGGTAATAAAGGCCGTGTGCGCGCCGCGCCGCTCGATCAGCGCGTTGGTGGCGAGCGTCGTGCCGTGGATGATCGTGCCGATCTGCGCCACCGCGATGGCGGCCTCGCGCGCGGCGGCCTTCAGTCCCGCGACGATCGCGCGCTCAGGCATTTCATAGTCGGTCAGGATCTTCGCCGTGTAGATCTTTCCGTCGCACTCCAGGGCGACGTCGGTGAAGGTGCCGCCGATATCGACGCCCGCCCTGATGTTTTGCGTGTTCGTACCCATTGTCTCGATGCCCTTGCCTCAAGTGGTTTGCCGCGACGGGTGCGTTGCACCGATTGCTTCGACGTCGCGATGCAATGCATCTTCGGCGATCGATGTGGCGGGTGACAAACAAGAAATTGATGCGCTAGGGCAAGCCACACTGATCCGGGATAAACCCTAGGCCTGGGCAGAAGCATGGAAGCGAGGCGCGGTCCGGTGGCCGCCATGCACCACCAGTGTGACGAGGCGGCTGTGCGATGCACCAGTTCCGACTTGGGGTTTCCACGGAACCAGCAAGGCTTGTCCTGGCGCCATCAATTTCTTGTTTGTCGCCGGCGATATCGATCGCCGATGATGCCCGTATGGCGACCTTGGGCCGCACGGCACCACAGGTAGAGCACCCGACGAACCTGGCGGCTGGATTGCGCTTGTTCCTTCTTACGCCAGGTACGCTTTATCCCCACCTAGAGGATGATTGTCATGAAGTTTGCTGTTACCTTCTTCGCCGCGTGCCTCACGCTGACCTCGACGCAGTCGCTGGCGCAGCCGGCCGAATATCCCACCAAGCCGATTCGCCTGGTTGTGCCGTATCCGGCAGGCGGGTCGACCGATGCGGTCGCACGCCTCGTCGGTCAAAAGCTCTCCGCGAAGCTGGGCCAGCCTGTCGTGGTCGAAAACAGGCCGGGAGCGAGCGAGACCATCGCCGCGAGCTTCGTGGCCAAGTCCCCGGCCGACGGCTACACCCTCTTCCTCTCCACCATGACGGGGCTAACGGTCAACCCAAGCCTGTTCAGCAAGCTGTCGTACGCCCCGCAAAAGGATTTCGCCCCGATTGCCCTGGCGGCAACGATCCCCAGTGTCGTCGTCGTGAATCCGAACGTGCCGGTGCAATCCATGGCGCAGTTGCTCGACTACCTGAAGGCCCGGCCCGGCATCGCCTATGCATCGGGAGGAAACGGAACGCCGAACCACCTTGGCATGGAGTTGTACAAGAAGGCGACCAACGTGAGCCCGATGCACGTCCCGTACAAGGGTGGTGCGCCGGCGCTGCAGGACCTGATGGCTGGCCAGGTTCAGGTCATGCTCGGGCTGATACCCGAGGCGATGCCCCTGGTCAAGGCGGGCAAGCTGAAGGCCCTGGCGGTAACCACCGCGAAGCGCGTTCCCGACTATCCCGATCTGCCTACGGTGTCTGAGTCGGGAGTGCCAGGATTCGAGCTGATCTTCTGGTCCGCGTTCGTGGCGCCGGCCGGTACGCCCAAGGAGATCGTCACGAAGCTCAACCAGGCCATCGACGGGATTCTCCATGAGAAGGAAACCGTCGCCAAGATGACCGAGATGGGACTCACTCCCGCAGGCGGATCACCGGAACAACTCGGCGCGCTGATCAAGAGCGAGACCGTCAAGTGGAAGAAGGTCGTCGACGACGTGGGGATCAAGCTGGATTGATCCCCTGCGCTGGCTCCCTCGTGACCCAAGGCATCCGCTTATGTGACGTTTTTGTGCAGCACGGGACCAAAGCGGAGCCATCCTTTCATCATTGTGACGGCGTACAACATGGAAAAAGTGAAGTTTATTGAGATGAAGGCCGGTTCGGCGGAAGAGTTCCAGATGCTTGCTGCCCGCGACGAAATCTATAGCGACGGGTTGCCGCGTCGGCTCATCGATATGCTGAAACTACAGGCGAGCGATGACGGCGGTTACCAGGTGAATCGTCTCGAACATGTGCTGCAGACCGCGACCCGCGCCTACCGGGACGGCGCGTCCGAAGAATGGATCGTGGCCGCCCTGCTGCACGACATTGGCGACGTCCTGGCCCCGGACAATCATTCCGCCGTCGCCGCCGAGATTCTCAGGCCGTTCGTCTCGGAAGAGATCTGCTGGGTGATCAGGCACCACGGGGTCTTCCAGGGGTTCTACTACTGGCACCATATCGGCCGGGACCAGAACGCGCGCGAAGCCTTTCGCGGCCACCAGTATTTCCAGTCCGCCGAACGGTTCTGCGAGAGATGGGACCAAAGATCATTCGATCCCGATTACGACACGCTGCCGCTGCATGTCTTCGAGCCGATCGTGGAACGCGTATTTGCGGCAAAGCGGGCAACATGAGAACTGACGCGGGAAGATCGAAGGCGCGGCGATGCCGCGCTTTTTTTTTTGCTTCGCCGGGCGGCTCAGTAAGTGGCCACGCCGGTGTCAGCTGCCCGGGCTGGCATCCATCGCCGCGAACACTTCCGCGGCCAGATGGAAGGCGGAGTTCGCCGCGGGCACGCCGCAATAGATCGCGGTTTGCAGCAGCACCTCCTTGATCTCGTCACGCGTCACGCCATTGTTGGCGGCGGCGCGCAGGTGCAGCGCCAGTTCTTCCGAGCGGTTCAGCGCCACCATCATGGCGATGGTCAGCAGGCTGCGCGTATGCCGCGGCAAGCCCTCGCGCGTCCAGATCTCGCCCCAGGCGTAGCGTGTGATCAGGTTCTGGAACTCCTCGTTGAGCGGCGTCAGCCGCGCGAGCGAGCGATCGACATGCGCACTGCCGAGCACGTCGCGCCGCACCGAGAGGCCGGCGTCGTAGCGCGCGTGGTCGTCGGTCACGGGCAGGCGGCCGTGCACGAAATCGATCAGCGCGGCGGTGAAGCGGCCGGGCTGCTCGAAGCTGGAGATATGCGCGGCAGGCAGTTCGACGAAGCGCGCGCCGGGAATCGCATCGGCCAGCGAGCGGCCCTCCTGTGCACTCGTCGACGGATCCTGGCTGCCCGCGATAACCAGCACGGGCACCGTGATCGACGACACCCCCTGGCGGAAGTCGGCGTCTCGCACGGCCGCGCAACTGGCCGCATAGCCGCGCGGATCGAGCCCCGCGAGCACGCTGCGCAGGCCATCCAGCGCGCGGTCCGCCGTGGCGGCAAACCCCGGCGTAAACCAGCGCTCGACGGAAGGCGCGACCATCACGGCCATGCCGTCGCGCAGCACGGTGTCGATGCGCGTATTCCATCCATCCGCATTGCCGATCTTCGCGGCGGTATTGGCCAGCACGATGCGGGAGAAGCGCTCGGGCGCATGGATGCCCAGCCACATCCCCGTGAGACCGCCCATCGACAGGCCGCAGAACACCGCCTGCCCGATCCCCAATGCGTCCAGGATAGCGATCACATCGTGCCCGAGTTGCTCGACGGAGAAGGCATCGCCTGGCGCGGTCGAGCGGCCGTGTCCGCGCGTGTCATAGCGCACGACGCGAAAGCGCCCGGCCAGCGCGGCCGCCTGCGGGTCCCACATGGTGTGGTTGGTGCCGAGCGAGTTGGAGAAGAGGATGGCCGGGGCGGACTCGGGGCCGTCGACGGTGTAGAAGAGGCGGGCGCCGGCGTGGTCGAGATAGGGCAATGCAGTCTCCTTGGGATCGCGGGCGGCCGCGTGGCCGGCGCGTCGTGGTGGTTCGGGTCTGGGGGCAGTCAGTGCACAGTCAGTCCGATGTGCGCGCGGCCAGCGCGGATTGCCATGCCTGCACGGCGGCATCCGCAAAGGCCGATGACTGGCCCGCGTAGTTGGCGGGATCAGCAAGGCGGTCAAGCGTGGCGTCATCGAGCAGGCAGGCATGGGCGGGATTCTCCTGCAGCGTGCGCGCGAGGGCTTCGCGCAGGCTGGTCCCGTCGGCCACGGCGCGCTGCGAGGCGTTCTCCACCAGATGGTGCGCCTGCAGCCGGCCGATCCTGCCACCGAGTTCCAGCATCGCGGCCTCGCCGAGGATCAGGCCGTGCGTGAGATCGAGGTTGGCACGCATGCGCGCCGCATCGACCTGCAGCCCTGCCACCACCTCGCCCATCTGGCGCAGCGCGCCCGCAGCCAGCGAGACGATCTGCGGCAGCGTGTCCCACTCCGCCTGCCAGCCGCCGAGCGCGCGCTCGTGTTCCTGCACCATGCCGGACAGCATCGTTGCCACCAGCGGCGGCACACGTACCGATGCCGTCAGCACCGCCGCGCAGCCGACCGGATTGCGCTTGTGCGGCATCGTGCTGGAGCCGCCGCGCCCGGGACCGGCGGGCTCGGCGACTTCCGCCACCTCGGTCTGCATCATCAGCGAGATATCGCGTGCCACCTTGCCGAGCGTGCCGGTCAGCATGCCAAGCGTGGTGGCAACCTCGACCATGCGGTCGCGATGCGCGTGCCACGGCAGGACGGGTGCGGCGAGATCCAGCTCGCGGGCCAGCGCAGCGGTCACGCCGGCGGCGGCATCGCCGAGGCTGGCAAGCGTGCCCGCGGCGCCACCGAACTGGAGCGCGCGGGCCTGCGCGCGCGTGGCATCAAGGCGGCCGAGATCGCGGCGCAGCGCGTCGAGCCAGCCGGCGGCCTTGAGGCCGAAAGTGGCCGGCAGTGCGTGCTGGAGCCAGGTGCGCGCGACCATCGGCGTGGCGCGATGCGCGGTGGCCAGCGCGGCGCAGGCTGCGCCCAGGCGGACCAAGTCGGTGTCGAGCGCGCGCAGCGCAGCGCCGAGCTGGAGCACCAGCGCGGTATCAATGATGTCCTGGCTGGTGGCGCCCCAGTGCACGAAGCGCGCGGCTTCGGCATCGCGCGCGGCGACCGCGGCGGTGAGCTGTTTGACGAAGGGAATGGCGAGATTGCCGGCGGCGACCGCTGACTGTGCGAGCGCATCGAGGTCAATGACGCCGACGTCGCCGCAGACGTCGGAGATGACCGCCGCGGCAGCGGCCGGAATCACGCCGCATGCCGCTTCCGCACGCGCGAGCGCGGCCTCCACGGCGAGCATGCGTTGCACCGTGCCGGCATCGGAGAAGATGTCCAGCACAGCCGGGCTGCCGAACATGGGGTCGGTGAGACGCGTGACTGTTGGCATGGGGGCGGGCGATGGGTAGCGTGCGTGGCCGTGACGTTTGACGGCCACCTGATTATGCGTCTGTCGCCGCAGCCAGGGCAGATGCCCCGGCTGCCGGCGTGGCCGGGTGCGCGGCCCTCAGATATCGAAGAACACGGTCTCGTCCGGCCCTTGCAGCACGATATTCCAGCGCAGCGTGCCGTTGCCGGCATCGCTGGCAACCAGCGTGCTACGCCGCTCGGCCGGCACCAGCGCCAGGACCGGGTCGGCCGCATTGGCCGCGGCCTCCTCCGGGAAATACACCCGCGTGGCGACATGCTTGACCAGTCCGCGCATGAACACCGACACCATGATGTGCGGCGCCTGTGGCCGGCCGTCCGGACCGGGCACGGTGCCCGGCTTGACGGTGACGAAGCGGAACGAGCCGTCGGCCTCGGTCGGCACGCGGCCGAAGCCGGTAAAGCCGGGCACCAGCGGCAGCTCGCGCGCATCGTCAGGGTGGCGGTAGCGGCCGGCGGGGTTGGCCTGCCAGATCTCGACCATGCCGTCCGGCACGGGCTCGCCGTTGCCGTCGGTCACGCGGCCTTCGATCACGATGCGCTGGCCGGCCAGTTCCGGCGCGCTGGCGGTCAGGTCGGCGCAGTTCAGGCCGCTCAGGCCGATATGGAGATAAGGGCCGACAGTCTGGGATGCGGTGGCGTAAAGCATGGTCTTACTCCATCGGCGTGGCATCGCGGCCACGCAGCACGATATCGAAACGGTAGCCGAGCGCGTATTCGGGCTGGGTCGTCTCCCAGTCGAGGCTGGCGACGAGCCGGTCGCGCGCCTTTTCGTCCGGCACGCAGTTGAAGATCGGATCGAACGGCAACAGCGGATCGCCGGGGAAATACATCTGCGTCACCAGCCGCGTGGCATAGGCGTTGCCGAACAGCGAGAAGTGGATATGCTGCGGCCGCCAGGCATTGTGGTGGTTGCGCCAGGGATAGGCGCCAGGCTTGATGGTCTTGAACTGGTAGCGCCCGCTGGCATCGGTGACGGTGCGGCCCTCGCCCGAGAAATGGGGGTCGAGCGGCGCATCATGCAGGTCGCGCTTGTGCACGTAGCGGCCGGCCGCGTTGGCCTGCCAGACTTCGATCAGCGCATTCGGCACCGGCCTGCCATTCTCGTCCAGCACCCGGCCGGTGACGAGGATGCGCTCGCCGATGGGCTCGCCGCCGTTGCCGACGGTGAGGTCGTTATCCCCTTCGCGGACGAACTCGGCGCCGAAGTTGGGCCCGGTCACTTCAGACAGCGACTGCGGCAGCGCAATCAGCGGCTGGCCCGGCGAGCGCTTCTGCGTGGAGGCATAGGTATCGAAGCGGTATTCGGGCTGGGTGTCCCAGTAGGGACGGCGGTACTGGGCAAGACGGGTCATCGCGCAGTCTCCTTGTCATTGGAATGGTTTGACTTTAAACAACACATAAAGTCATGTAAATTAAGATTCTTGCGAAATACGATAACTTTTTGGCATGAAACCCCATCCCGCGCCTATGCCACCGCCCGTACTCGAAATCTTCCGCAATCGCGTGCGGCTCCGGCATCTCTATTGCTTCGTGGCAGTATCCCAGACCCAGCACCTGGGCCGCGCCGCCGAACGCCTGGGGCTGACGCAGCCGGCCGTCTCCAAGACACTGAGCGAGCTCGAGGAACTGGCCGGCACCCGCCTGCTGGTCCGGCAGCGGGCCGGCACCGAACTGACCACCGCCGGCACGCGCTTCCTGCGCCACGCCCTGCGCATCCTCGCGGATATCGATGCGGCGGCGGACAGCATGGCCGGCGCGGATGCGCTGCCGCAGGAGCGCATCAGGCTGGGTGCACTGCCGAGCGTCGTGCCGGCAGTGCTGACTGACGCCCTGCTGCGTTTCCGCGCCGCGCATCCCGAGGTCGGCCTTGCCGTGCAGACCGGCATGAACCGCAACCTCATCGACCAGCTCAAGGCGGATGTGCTCGACCTCGTCATTGGCCGGATGGATGACCCGGTGGCCATGGAGAGCCTGTGGTTCGAGTCCCTGGGCCCGGACTCGCTGGCGCTGGCGGTTCGCCCCGGGCATCCCCTCGCCGCCGTATCGCGGCCAACGCTGGTCGACGCGCTGGCGTGGCCGCTGGTCATCCCGGCCGCGGGCTCGATTCCACGCCACAACACGGAAAGCCTGCTCGCCCGGCACGGCCTGCCCCTGCCGGGCGGCTGCGTGGAAACCGCGGACGCCTATCTCGGACGGCTGCTGGCCCGGCAGAGCGACAGCGTGTGGGCAGCGCCGCTCTCTGCAACCAGGCGCGCGGTATCCGAGGGGGATCTGGTACTCCTGCCGATCGATACGCAGGGCACCGAGGAGCCGATCGGCCTGCTGCGGCACGGCGACCGCACGCTCACGCCGATGGCCGAGGCGCTGGCGAACTGCATTCGCGCCGCGGCCCAGCCTGCTTCCGCTCAGTGACTTGCGATGCTCGCGCCGCCCTTGACCGGGTCGCCGGCAACCGCCGCGGGGCGGCTGCTGAAATGCTTCACCAGCAGTGCGCCGGCTGCAAGGAATGCCGGCACGGTGAGCAGCGTAAAGATCGTGTCGAAGCCCAGGTGCAGGCGCAGCAGTTCAGCACCTAGCAGCGCACCGGTGATGCCGCCGAAGCGGCCGATGCCAAGCATCCAGGCGACGCCGGTGGCGCGGCCCTGCGTCGGGTAAAAGGCCGCGGCCAGGGAAGGCATCGACGACTGGGCGCCGTTCATGGCCGTACCGGCGATGAAGATCAGCACGCCCAGCAGCACCTGGCTGCCGGTGCCGTGGCCCACTGCGTAGATCAGCACGCCGGTTGCGGCGTACGTGATGGCGATGACCTTGTTCGGATTGAAGCGGTCCATGAACCAGCCGGCCGCGATGGTGCCGATGCCGCCGCCGAGCGGGAACAGCGCCGTCAGGAATGACGCGTGCTGGATCGAGAAGCCGGCGTCCTTCATCAGTGTCGGCATCCAGCTCGTCAGCAGGTAGAAGATGACGAGGCCCATGAAGTAAGTGGACCACAGCATCGCCGAGCCCAGGCGATAGCCGGGAGCCAGCACGGTGCCGATGGCGGATCGGGTCGCCGGGGCCTGCTCGCTGATGATGAAGCTTTTGGCCTCGGGCAGGTCCGCGCCGGTCACGCGCCGCAGCACCTTGCGGATCTGGTCCGCCGGATACTTGCGCAGGACCATGTAGCGCACGGACTCCGGCAGCAGCACCACCAGGAACAGCGCGAGCGCAAGTGGCACGATGCCGCCAAGCAGCAGCACACTGTGCCAGCCGAAGTGCGGAATCACCGCGGCGGCGACAAAGCCGCCAGCCGCGGAACCGAGCGGAAAACCGCAGAACATGGTGTTCACGAGCACGGCACGGCTGCGTTGCGGCGCGAACTCCGAGGTCAGCGTCACGGCATTGGGCATGGCGGCGCCCAGGCCCAGGCCGGTCAGGAAGCGCCAGACCGTGAGCCAGCCCAGCGTGGGCGCAAACGCGGTGGCGAGGCTGCAGGCGCCAAAGAAGAAGACCGACAGCACCAGCACCTTCTTGCGGCCGACACGATCGGCCAGCGGACCGGCGAAGATCGCACCGAAAGCAAGGCCGAACAGGGCCGCGCTCATGACGGGCCCGAGGGCTGATTTCTCGATCCCCCAGTCCTGCACCAGCGCCGGCGCGATATAGCCCATCGCCGCGGTATCGAATCCGTCAACGGCAACGATCAGGAAGCACAGGCCAAGAATGAGCCACTGGTAACCAGTGAATCGCTGGCCGTCGATCAAGGCCTGGACGTCTGCGACGCCGCCTTTGGTTTGGGTGGGATGTGTCACTGCTGTCTCCGTTTGCCTGGAAATCGCACTAACCGCCCTCCAGGCAGGACATGCGATCATGTTCTAATAGCGAACTAATGTTCCCTAATTGAACGAATCTTAGGCAACGGGCATTGCGACTCAAAATTGGCGTAAACCCGGCAGGAAATGGGGCAGTCCAGCGGCCGTGGGCATGCGGAATTCACCAGGATTCTTGCCCTTTGCGGCCCGGGGTTGGCCATTTTGGCTTCATGGAACGGTGGTTTCTATCAAGAAAGAGGCTAGTCGCGAAACTTATTCACAGACTACCCCTGCGACAATCCGATCAGATAAGGAAATTTCATGTAAAGAGCGCCAACTCTCAATTTACATTCCGAAACCCGCGACCTATAGTCCCTGGCCCCGCTGCGCCGAGCCGATGCAATCCCGCGGCGACGTGCCTGTCCAACGTATCAGGACATGGGGCTACCACAAGGCACGGCCGAACCGAATCCCATCCAATCATGCAACGCCTGCTTCTCATCCTTGGCTGCCTGCTGATCGCAGCCGCCGCTGCCTGGCCCTGGCTGTCGAAGCTGCCGCTCGGGCGGCTGCCCGGCGATATCCATATCGTCCGGGACGGGTTCAGCTTCTACTTTCCGATCACGACCTGCATCCTGGTGTCGGTGCTGGTGTCCGTCGTGATCTGGATCTTCCGGCGCTGAGCACTGCGAGGTGGCTAGGCTTCCGCCTCCGTCCGGAACACCGCCATCGCCCGCTGCATATGCAGCGCCTGCTCCTGCAGCGACTGCGCGGCGGCGGCGGCCTCTTCCACCAGCGCGGCATTCTGCTGCGTGACCTGGTCCATCTGCGCAATCGCCTGGTTGACCTGGGCGATGCCGGTGCTCTGCTCGCGCGAGGCGTGGCTGATCTCGTCCATCATCGCGGTGACGCGCGCGATCGCGCTGACGGTGTTCTCCATGGTCGCCGCCGCATCCAGTGCCAGCGTGTTGCCGGCTGCCACGCGCTCTGCCGACTGCGAGATCAGCGCGCGGATCTCCTTGGCCGAGCTGCCCGCGCGCTGCGCCAGCCCGCGCACCTCGGTCGCCACCACGGCAAAGCCGCGTCCGGCCTCGCCGGCGCGCGCGGCTTCCACCGCCGCATTGAGCGCCAGGATATTGGTCTGGAAGGCAATGCTGTCGATCACCGCGATGATGTCGACGATGCGGCGCGAATCGGCCTCGATCTGCTGCATGGTCTGCTGCATGCGGCCCACCGCCTCGCCACCGGCCAGCGCAATGCCCGAGGCTTCGCGCGCCAGTTCGCTGGCCTGCCCGGCGCTGCCGGCGTTCTGCTGCACGGTGGCGGTGAGCTGCTCCATGCTGGCCGCAGTCTGCTCCAGCGACGAGGCTTGCTCCTCAGTGCGCTGCGACAGGTCGATATTGCCCTGCGCGATATCGCCCGCCGCCGCCAGCACGTTGTGGGCGCCGGCCTTGGTATCGCCGATCAGCGCGCGCCAGCTGTCCACCAGCGACAGCAGGTGCCGCTTGACGTCGCTGAACTCGTCGCGCCCGTGCACCGCCATGCGCAGGCCGAGGTCGCCGGCATTGATGCGCTCGACCATCCCGGCCACCTCGCGCACGTCACTGCGCATGCCGCGGCTGAAGCCGATAAACAGGTAGAACGCGATCGACACCGTGACCAGCGCAACCCCCGCCAGCAGTGCGAACTGCCGTTTCTGCGCGGCGATGCGCTGCGCAAGCATCGCGCCAGCAATGGCGGAGAACGCCTTGTTGGCCGCCAGCACGCCGTCGATCGCCGCGCTCGCCTCATCGAAATACGCCTTGGCCTCGATGTCGATGCCGCCCGCGCCCAGCATGCGCACCTTGAGCGTGCGATAGAAGTTGTCCATTGCCGCCAGTTTTGCCAGGGCCGCGTCCACCTGAGCCTGGTGGGCGGGCGCGTTGTAGCGCACGCGTGCAAGATCGCGCCGCACCGCTTCCAGCCCTTCGTGGATCTGCTCGGCCAGTGCGCCAAGATCGGCCTGTTGCGCCGCATCCGCATAACCGCCGCGCGCAATGATGCCGGCGCCGCGACCGCGCGCCAGCGCGCTCTGCTCGGCCAGCCGGGGCATGGGGCCCGCCAGCAGGCTGATCAGATAGTACGAGGCGGCTTCGCCGTCCAGCGCCAGTTCGGAGCGGTCGGCCACATCACCGATATACAGTTGCGTCTGCCTGACCAGCGCGCTGTGCCGCGCGAACAGCGGCCCGGCTGTGGTGTTCAGGCCCAGGCCGCGAATCTGCTGCCAGTCCTGCTCCAGCTTGCGCGCGCCGTCATCGAGGCCGAAGGCGGGATTCTCCGCGGCCGTGCGGATCAGCTGGGCGAGATTGGCGGCGACGTTGTTATCCGCGCCGTCGAAGGTCGGGCGGAAACCCGCATTGCCCGCCAGCACGGCATTGGCGGCGCCGCGACGCACCTGGGTCTCGCGCATGAAATCGAGCGCGTGCTCGACGATGGCAAGCCCGCGCATCTCGCTGTCGGTGGCTCGGATCGCATGCGCGGAAGCGCTCAGCACGACATACATCGCGCCACACAGCGGCACCAGGAAGAGCACCGCGATCAGCGTGAGCTTCTGGTTGATATTGAGGCGCGCCATCAGGCGCTCGGCGGGGCGTAGGAAGGGGGTCATGGGGCTCGATGGAACGGGGTGGTTACCGTCCTATCGGCCGTGTTTTCGGGGGCTGAAGGCCGTTTGGCAAAGACTTTGATGACGCTCAAAGAGGGTGCAGAAAATGCCCCTGGGTGGGGCGAAATGCACGGCTTGTGGGCGGAAATCCAGCGTTTTCCTCCGCTCCGTGCACGCCTCAGTCTGCGCGCGGATGCGCCAGGAAAAACCGCAGCATCTCCGCGCTGGCGTCGGGCCCCTTCGGATCGGTGTAGCTGCCGCGACCGCTGCCGCCCGACCACGCGTGTCCGGCGCCGTGGATCACCCAGTACTCGGCGTCGATGCCGGCGGGCGTCGTGATCTTGCTCAGCGAGTAGTCGTGACCCGCGCGCGAGGTCCCGCGCTGCTGGCCCTTGCGCGCCGCGCCTTGCTCGAATGGCGCCACCAGCCCGCTGCCGTTGGACGGGTGTACGGTCTTGTCGGCATCGCCATGGAACACGATCATCGGCCTGGTGGGCGGTAGCGGCTGCGCGCTGTTGCCCTTCGACACGCCGATGCCCTTGCCTCCCCGCATGGCGCCCAGCGCGGACGGCAGGTCGTGCGCGCTGCCCGCGGGCAAGCCCGAGTGAATGCCAGCCGCCGCGAACAGGCCGGGATAGCGCTGGATCAGCACGGCCGCCATCGCGCCGCCGGCGGACAGGCCGGCTACATAGACGCGCCGGGCGTCGATGCCGTGGGCGGCGATGACCTCGCGGGTCATGCCGGCAATCAACGAGGGCTCGCCGCGGTCGGCTTGCTGGTCGCCGGGCCGGAACCAGTTCCAGCACTTCGTTGGGTTGGCGTCGGTCGGCTGGATCGGGTACAGCACGGCGAAGCCGAGCCGCTCGGCAAGTTCATTCATGCGGGTGCCGGCGGCGAAGTCGTCGGCGTCCTGCGTACATCCGTGCAGCATCACGACCAGCGGCATCGGCTCGGCATGCCGGCCGGCCGGGATGTAGAGCTTGTACGCGCGGGTGCCGGCCTGGTTGGCGTAGGTGCGCTGGGTGAAGTGCCCGGGTTCGGCGCGGGCAGCGGTTTGTGCGGGCTGGGAAGCCGGGGCAGCAGAAGGCGCGCGGGCCGCCGTGCGCTCCAGGCCCACGCCATCGGGGCCGCGGGTTCGAACCGCAGCCCCGTCATGGGTCAACAGGCGTTCGACCACTTGTGCCGGCATTGGCGCCGCCGGACCGGGCTGCACAACCGCGGAAGCGTGCTGGCGCAGTGCCCGCTGGATGACCTCGGTGGCCTCCATCGGGCCTGCCGTCTGCAGCAGCTGCATGGCCTCGTACATCGAAGCGAGGAACGCGTCATTCATTCTCATCATTGTTTCCAGGCAACCTGGCGAACCAGGGGCGGCGACATTGCCGCGAACTACCGTATTCGCCCGGCCAGCGCAGCCTTGACTGCAGCCGGGGCGTGAAAGGCGCCAAGTACCACGACGGACTCGATGGTCGCCAGGGCAAGCTCCGGACTGACATCCGACGCAATGCTCGCCAGGCCGAGGACATGGATATCGAGTCGTTCATTGGCCGCGCGCGCCGCCTCCAGGTCCTTCTTGGTGAAGTGCTGCAGCCCGAGGACCAGGGCGCGACGGCTCACCGTTTCCTGGATAACCACCGCATGCGCGACCAGTTGGTTCCGGATGGCTGTCCGGATCAGATCAGAGCGGTTCGAGTAAAAGCCTTCTTCGACCAGCAGGTCGATCTGCCCCAGGTCTACCGGGCCGAGGTTGATGGTGATTTTTTCCGTATCACCGGTCTTCGGTTTCGTCAGGGGTGAGGCTTCGGTTTTCTGAGGGGTCATGTCTTCATTCAGCGTTGGGCTCAACGATGCAAGCACGCGCATAACCCTCCAATCCCCATCCATGCGCCATCCATGCACCATCCATGTGGATGGTCGATTTATAGGAAACGGGCGGTGTCAGGTCAAGGCAAAAGTCAGAATGTGCCCGATGGGATGCTTGTGAGGGAATCTGCAGCGCACAAAGCCGGCGGTTTATCCGGCAAGCCGGTCACCGTGTGGCGTCGAACCCATCGGGAAGGAAGGGGGCGTCGGCGGATGCCGGCGTCAAGGGGCGACCTTGCGGAGGAAGCGGCACCGGATCGGAGGGCCACCCGGCATATGACGTCAGAGTTGCGAGCCGATCAGCGAAGCCATCCGGTCGCGCAGCTTTTCGGTCCAGGGGCGGTTGACCCACTGTGTGTACGTCACCGGGCGCGACAGCGTCAGGTCCCCCTCGAAGATCCGGGTCTGTTCGGCGGCAAAGGCGGCATCCAGGATATTGAGCGTGGCTTCGTCGTTGAGGCGGAAGGACCGGTTGTCGAAATTGGTCGACCCGACCGACACCAGCAGGCCATCGACGATCAGGACCTTGCAGTGATACATCGTCGGCGCGTACTCGGCAATCAGCGCGCCCGCCTTGAGCAGCGCGCCCCAGCGGCCGCGCGAAGCCGAGCGTACGGTTTCTGAATCGATATGCTCGCCCGGCACGATCACCCGCACCCTGACGCCTCTTGCCAAAGCCGCCAGCAAGGCTTTTTCTGTCAGTTCATCCGGCACGAAGTAGGCCGCGGACAGGTCGATGGCCTGGGCCGCCGCCGTGATGGCGAGGTGGTACATCAGCGCCATGCTCTCGCTGCCGCCCGTGGGGGAGCTGCTGAACATCTGGGCGCGGCCGTTGCCGACCGGCGGCAGTTCAGGGAAGTAGTCCGGGCCATGCGGCACCGCGCCGCTGACCTTGATCCAGTTGTCCAGGAACACGGACTGCATCTGGCCCACCACGGGGCCTTCCACCTGGAAATGCGTATCGCGCCAGTGGTCAGGATCCTGGGCGTTGCCGGTCCATTCCGGCGCGACGCCGACGCCGCCGGTAAAGCCGATCGTGCCGTCGACCACCAGCACCTTGCGGTGCGTGCGGTTGTTGAGCTTGCCGACGGTGTACCAGCGCACCGGGTGATAACGGCGCACGTCCACGCCGGCACGGGTCATGAGGCCCAGCGCGGACTCGTCGATCTTGGAACTGCCGACCGCGTCCAGCAGGACCTTCACCTTGACGCCTGCCTGCGCGCGCTCGGCAAGGGCCTGCGCGAACTCGTTGCCGATATCGCCCGACCAGTAGATGTAGGACTCGAAATTGATGGTCTTCTTCGCGCCGCGGATCGCGCCCAGCATCGCGGGGAAGATCTCGTCGCCGTTCCTGAGCACGCGGTAGCGGTTGCCGTCGACGACCGGCGGCCCGAGCAGGACGCCCAGCTCGCGGGCGAACTGGGGGTCGGCCAGGCCGTAGAGCCGGTCGAGGCGGCGCTCGATGCGTTTTTCGCCGCCGATCAGGTTGTACGCCACGATGCCGCCTAGGGCGAGCACGAGAACGACGGCAACCAATGCGAGCATTCGGCCCCTTCTACGCATGCCTGGAAAGACGCGGCGGCGGATCACGCAAGCACCATGATGTCTGGCCCCAGGGGTTCACCGGCAAGCTGGCGACCGCCACAGGATACGTCATTACCGGATCTCCGCTCGCCTGCGCGGCGTATCAGCGACGCTTCGGTGCAGTTGACGCGCGCTTGATCCGGCCGCCCAGGCCGCGCCTGGCGTCGGGCAACTCCACCACGCCCAGTCCCGGAATCGCCTGGCGCACCGCGTCGATAAAGAACCTGAGCTTGGCCGGGTAGAAGCGCGCGTAGGGATAGACCAGGTGCATCGGCAACGGATCCGCCTGCCAGTCCGGCAACAGGTGCAGCAGTTCGCCACGGGCGAGGTCGTCGGCGAAAATCCAGGCCGAGCCCACGCCGACGCCCAGCCCCAGCCGGGTGGAGGCGCGCAGCGCGTACAGGCTGTCGGTGCTGACGCGCGGCCGGAAGCCGATCCGGCGGCGCTCGCCGCTGGCCTGGTGCGACAGCTCGATCTCGTTCCGATAGAAGGTGCGCAGCGCGAGCCAGGGCAGGTCTTCCAGGTCCTCGGGCCGGCGTGGCAGCGGCCTGCCCTCGAACAGCGACGGCGCTGCGATGACCAGGCGCGGTATCTCGGCCAGCCGCACCGCGACCACGCCCGGCTCATGCACCTCGCCCACATGGATAGCGCAATCGATGGCTTCGGCAATGAAATCCGGGGTGCGGTCGTGCAGCAGCCATTCCACCGAGACCTTGCGATATTGCTGCAGGTAGCCGGCCAGCGGGCCGACCAGAAATTCCTGGCCGAAGGCATGGGGCACCAGCACGCGCAGCGTGCCCTCGGGCTCGTAGCCGACCCCGCGCAGGTCGGCCTCCAGCGTCGCCCAGTCGGCGACCAGTTCCTTGGCCCGCTCGTAGCAGCGCTCGCCGTCCTCGGTCAGGTTCATCGCATGCGTGGAGCGCTGCAACAGCCGCACGCCCAGCATCCGCTCCAGCGTCTGCAGGCGGCGGCTGATGGTCGGCTGCGTGGTGTGCATCTGCGCCGCAGCCATCGACAGGCTGCCTGACTCGACGATGCGCACGAAGGTCTGCATCAGTTCGATGCGGTCGGCCGTGGTAGCGCCGGGGCCGGGAGCCTGCTTGCGCGGCGCCTGCCGCCGCGTCGATGGCGTGGGGACCGCCTGGCGCTTCATACGTGCCTCGTATAGCCATTGTTCACGGCACACGTCTACCAGAACGCGGCCGGCTGGACAACACTTCCCCCCATTCCAGACACCAGATCCAAGGAAACACAATATGTCCGCCCTCGACGCTACCTCCGCGTCCGCGCCCGTTGCCAGACCGGCCCTGCCCGGCAGGCTGGTGCTGCTGCTCGCCGCCGGCGCCGGCGCGTCGGTCGCCTCGCTGTACTACAGCCAGCCCATGCTCGGCATCATGACGCCGGACCTGCGCACGTCCGATACGGTGGTCGGCGCCATCCCGACCCTGACGCAGCTCGGCTATGCGCTGGGCATCCTGCTGCTGGCCCCGCTCGGCGACCGCTTCGACCGCAGGCGCATCATCCTGGCCAAATCCGTGGTGCTGGTAGCCGCCTTGCTGCTGGCGGGCTTCGCGCCCGGCATCGGCATGCTGCTGGCCGCCAGCCTGGCGATCGGCCTGTCTGCCACGCTGGCCCAGGACATCGTGCCCGCGGCCGCGACGCTGGCGCCCGACGCCGAACGCGGCAAGGTGGTGGGCACGGTGATGACCGGCCTGCTGCTGGGCATCCTGCTGTCGCGCGTGGTCAGCGGCTTTGTCGGCGAGCATTTCGGCTGGCGCGCGATGTTCCTGGCGGCAGCGGCGAGCATCGCCGCGATCGCGCTGGTGGCACGGCGCCACCTGCCGCGTTTCACGCCGACCGCGGTGCTGCCGTACCGGGCGCTGCTCGGGTCGCTGGCCACGCTATGGCGTGCGCATCCGGCGCTGCGCCGCGCCGCGCTGGCGCAGGCCCTGCTGTCGGTGGGCTTCAGCGCGTTCTGGTCCACGCTGGCGGTGATGCTGCATGGCGCGCCCTTCCATCTCGGCAGTGAAGCCGCGGGAGCGTTCGGCCTGGCCGGCGCGGCCGGCGCGCTCGGTGCTCCCATCGCCGGCCGCATTGCCGACCGCCGCGGGCCTGAGCTGGTGACCCGGCTCGGGGCCGTGCTGACGGCGCTTTCCTTCGCCGCCATGCTGCTGTCGCCGCTGCTGCCCCCCCAGGGCCAGCTGTGGCTGATCGGCGCCAGCGCGATTGGCTTCGACCTGGGCGTGCAGGTCACGCTGGTGGCGCACCAGACCATCGTCTACGGCATCGACCCCGGCGCCCGCAGCCGCCTGAACGCGGTGCTGTTCGTCGGCATGTTCACCGGCATGGCCGCGGGCGCCGCCCTCGGCAGCGTGACCCTGGCGCACTACGGCTGGACCGGCGTGGCCGCACTGGCCAGCGCTGCGGCGCTGGCAGCGCTGGCCGTGCGGATGCTGCCGCAGGCGCGCCTGCCTTGACCGTCGCGACGGTTCCGAAGCGTGGGAAGGACCATGCTGTGCTGCAGCACGCTGGCAGCAAGACAAGTGGCGCGGCTCCCTTATTGTGGATGCCGCGCCATTTTTCTTGAAGCAACAAGCTTGCAACCCTTACACGCTCTGCAATGGTTGCACGCATCCAGCCGCCGCAGCGCCCTGCCAGGCGGCCCGGCCGCACGGTACGAATCTTGCCGTTTCCTGAATACCCGCCCGCGGGGCCGCACGCTTTTTTCGCGTCGGCATCCGCTCATGGCGCCAAACTCACATACTCAGGAAATCAGCATGAGCTACTACTACGACGAACGCCAACGCGACGAACGCCAGCGCCGCCATGCATGGGACGACGACGACTGGCAGCCGGAATCCGAGCGCGATCACTGGCAGGCGCAGCGGCGGCGCCAGCAGCTGTCACCGGGGCAAACCAGCTATGGCGGCCCGGCCCGCCCGGCCGGCGACTACAGCGAGCAGTACAGCGCGCGCCGGTATCCCGAACGGCCCGGCGCCCGGGACTATGAAAGCCGCTCTGGCAGCCGTGACGAACGCTACGGCAGCCGAGAAGACGACCGCTCTGGCCGCTATGGCAGCCGCGACGAGCGCTTCGGCAGCCGCGATGACGACCGCTACGGCCGCTATGGCAGCCGCGACGAGCGCTTCGGCAGCCGCGATGACGACCGCTACGGCCGCCGCGAAGAAGGCCGCTACGGCAGCAGCGGCAGCAACCTGCGCTACGGCCTGAACGGCGGCTACGGCTGGGAACGCGCTGGCGAATGGCGCGATCCGCAAGCCTGGCAGCGCGACGACGATTCCGCCGAACGCCAGTGGCGCGAAAGCGCCGAGCGCGCGCGCGCCCCCCACGAAGCGGCGCGCAGCGGCGAGCACGATCCGTCCTTCAGCGAACTGCGCAGCGACACCCGTTACTGGACCGAACCCGGCAACGACTGGGACGAGGAGCAGCGCTACGGCCGCCGCTACAGCCGCGAAAGCGCACGCCGCCGTGGCTGGGAAGTCGGCGAGCGCGATGACGACGGGGATGATGACCGCGAGGACCATGGCGTGCTTTACAACCTCGGCCGCCGCATCGGCGAGGCCGTCGGCGACTTGTTCGGCAGCTCCGACGACGAGCGGGAACGCGAACGCGGCTATGGGGGCTACCATGCGCCCTACCATGAACGCGAGCGCCACGCGGGCCCGCGCGGCTATCAGCGCAGCGACGACCGCATCCGCGACCAGATCTGCGAGCGCCTCAGCTATGCGCGCGGCGTGGACGTCAGCGACGTGAGCGTCGAGGTCAGCAGCGGCGTGGTGACGCTGGCGGGCACAGTGCCTAGCCGCAGCCAGAAGTACTACATCGAAGACCTGGCCGACGGCACCTACGGCGTCACGGAGGTCAGCAACGACATCCGCGTGCGCCGCGAGGGCACTGGCATCGCCGGCAGCACCGCCGCCACCGGCACCCCGGGCAGCACCGACGTGTCGGGCAGTACATGGCGCGCCTGATGCGCTGACGCGCTGACGCAGCAAACCGGCCGGCACCCGCCGGCCGGCCTCGTTCCTGGAACCCTGCAACGCGGCATGCCCACGCTCAAGATCGCCACCTTCAATATCAACGGCATCCGCAGCCGGCTGCCGGCGCTGCTCCGCTGGCTGGAGCACGAGGCGCCGGATATCGCCTGCCTGCAGGAACTGAAGACCGCCGACGAGAGCTTCCCCGCCCGCGAGATCCGGGAAGCGGGCTATGGCGTGACCTGGCATGGCCAGAAGTCATGGAACGGGGTCGCGATCCTGGCGCGCGACAGCGAGCCGGTGGAAGTGCGCCGCGGCCTGCCCGGCGACCCGGACGACAGCCACAGCCGCTACCTGGAAGCCGCGGTGCAGGGCATGGTGATCGGCTGCCTCTACCTGCCCAACGGCAACCCGCAACCGGGACCCAGGTTCGACTACAAGCTGGCATGGTTCGAGCGCCTGATCGAACACGCGCAGACCCTGCTCGACAGCGGCCATCCGGTGGTGCTGGCGGGCGACTACAACGTGGTACCCACCGACGAAGACATCTACAACCCGCGCTCGTGGCGCAAGGACGCGCTGCTGCAGCCGGAAAGCCGCGACGCTTACGCGCGCCTGCTGGCACAGGGCTGGACCGACGCGCTGCGCGCGCGTTACCCCGACGAGCGCATCTACACCTTCTGGGACTACTTCCGCCAGCACTGGCAGACCGACTCCGGCCTGCGTATCGACCACCTGCTGCTGAGCGCCGACCTGGCACCGCGCCTGCGCGATGCCGGCGTGGACCGCTGGGTGCGCGCCGAGGAGCATCCGAGCGACCATGCGCCGGCGTGGGTGGTGCTGGACCGGCCTGCTGCCACGCGGCGCAAGCGGGCGGTTTAGGGCCAGGCGCGGTGCTAGGCGCCCGCCACGCTCCCCTCCGCCGCCAGCCTGTCCCGGATAAACCCCAGGAACGCGCGCACGCCCTCGGGCAGCGTGCGTCCGGCCAGCGTCTGCAGTTCGATCGCGCGGCTCTTCATGCCGCGTTCGCGGATCGCCGCGGCGTGCAGCTCGCCGCGGCGCAGCCGGTCGCCCACGGTCACCGCACCGGAGATCGACAGGCCGCCGCCATGCAGCACGAAGTTGGTCAGCGTCTCGAAATGGTTGGTCACCAGCACCGGCTCGAACACCACGCCGCGCTCGCCGCAGGCGATGTCGAACAGCTGGCGCACGGTGTTGTCGCCCTCCGGCAGCGCCAGCGGATACGGCTGCATCTGCGCCAGCGTGACGCTGCGAAAACGCGCCAGCGGATGGTCCGGGCGCATGATCGCGATCACCGGCGCCGGCTGCCGGTGCTCCACGCGGATGCCCTGTTCCGCGGCACGGCTGTAGGTGATGCCGATATCGGCGTCGCCGTGCAGCACGATGCCGGTGACCTCGGCCGGCGGCGCCACGCGCACGTGGAAGTGCAGCCCCGGATAGCGCTCGCGGAACTCGGCAATGATGCGCGGCAGGAACTCGATGGCAAACCCGGCCGAACTGGCCACGCGCACCCGGCCCCGGCGCAGGCCCTGCAGCGCCGCGATCTCCGACACCACGCGATCGGCCTCGAGTGCGCCGCGCAGCGCATAGGCGGCCAGCAGCTCGCCGGCGGCGCTGGCGACCATGCCACGCGGGCGGCGGTCGAACAACGGCACGCCCAGCAGCGCCTCGAGTGCACCCACCTGGCGGCTGACCGCCGAGACCGTGACGTTCAGCCGCTGCGCCGCCTCGGTCAGCGAGCCGCTGCGCACCACTTCCAGGAAATAGCGCAGCGAGGTGTCTTGCAGACGATGCGACAGCATGGGGCGGCCTCCGGCTCGGTGGGCGTGGCGGTTTGCGTTTTACGCAAGGATATTTGAAAAATTCATCGATTGTGGGAAACCCCGCGGCACCCGTATGCTTTCTCACAAACCACAGGAGACGCCGCCAGCCATGTCGCCCGAACCACTCCCCACCGATCCCATCGTCGAACTCGACGCCGTCGCGCTGTCGCGCGCCATCCATGCGCGCGAGCTCTCGTGCGTGGAAGTGCTCGATGCCTTCCTCGGCCAGATCGACCGCCACAACCCGCGCGTCAACGCCATCGTCGCCCCGATGGAGCGCGACACGCTGCGCACGCAGGCCGCCGGGCTCGACGCCGAACTTGCGCGCGGCGCCAGCCGCGGCCCGCTGCACGGCTTTCCGCAGGCGCCCAAGGACATCAGCCCGGCCGCGGGCATGGTCACCACCAAGGGCTCGCCGATCTTTGCCGGCCAGGTCAGCCAGGCCGACGCGGTGGTGTTCGAGCGCATGCGCGCCGGGGGCGCGCTCTTTGTCGGGCGCACCAATTCGCCTGAGTTCGGCCTCGGCGGCCATACCTACAACCCGGTCTACGGCACCACGCGCAATGCCTTCGACCCGGCGCGCTCTGCCGGCGGCAGCAGCGGCGGCGCGGGCGTGGCCGTGGCGCTGCGCATGCTGCCGGTCGCCGACGGCTCCGACATGATGGGCTCGCTGCGCACGCCGGCGGCATTCAACCATGTATACGGCCTGCGCACCTCGTTCGGCTGCGTGCCGCACGGGCCGGCAGACGAGGTCTTCTTCCAGCAGTTCAGCGTGGCCGGCCCGATGGCGCGCAACGTGCCGGACCTGGCGCTGCTGCTGTCGGTGCAGGCCGGCTTCGATGCGCGGCTGCCGCTGACGCGCCGCACCGAGCCGCCGGGCACGTTCGCGCTGCCGCCCGAGCGCGACTGGACCGGCGTGCGCATCGGCTGGCTCGGCGACCTTGGCGGCCACCTGCCGACCGAACCCGGACTGCTCGACACCTGCGAGCAGGCGCTCATGCACCTGCGCACGCTCGGCTGCAGCGTCGATGCCGCACTGCCCGCGTTTGACCTGGAGCGCTTGTGGCGGGCGTGGATCGACCTGCGCAGCTTCTCGGTGGCGGGCGCCAATGCCGCGCTCTACCGCGACCCGGCCACGCGCATGCTGCTCAAGCCCGAGGCGGTGTGGGAGATCGAGCGCGGGCTGGCCCTGTCCGGCAACCGCGTCTATGAAGCGATGTGCGAGCGCAGCGCGTGGTACCAGGCGCTGCGCGCCTTGTTCGAGCGCTTCGACTACCTGGTGCTGCCGGTCGCCCAGGTATTCCCGTTCGATGCGAACTGGGACTGGCCGCATGCGGTCGACGGCCGCGACATGGACACCTATCACCGCTGGATGCAGGCAGTGGTGCCGGCCACGATGGCCGGGCTGCCGGCGCTGGCCGCGCCGGCAGGCTTTGGCCCGCAGGGCCTGCCCGCTGGCCTGCAGATCATCGGCCCGGCGCAGGCCGACGCCGCGGTGCTGCAGCTTGGCCATGCCTATGACCAGGCCGGCGGCTTCTCGCGCATGCGCAGCCCCTGGCTGGCCTGAACGCCCGCGCCACCGGGCGGCCATCCATGGCGGCCGCCCGTCGTGGCCATCGCTTGCTTCGAATTCCCCCAACTGCCGGCAGGAGTGATTTCCGATGACCGCAATGCCCCCGAAGCTCTTACTCGCATGCGCCAGCCTGATGGCGCTGGCCGCGGCCCCGGCCGCGGCACAGACCTGGCCCGACCGTCCGCTGCGGCTGGTGGTGCCGTTCGCCGCCGGCGGCGCCACCGATGTGCTGGGCCGCCTGCTGGCGGTCGGCCTCGGCGAAAAGCTGGGCCAGTCCGTGGTGGTCGAGAACAAGCCAGGCGCCAGCACGGTGATCGGCGCGACCCAGGTGGCCAAGGCCGCGCCCGACGGCTATACGCTGCTGCTCGGGGCCAGCACCACGCTGACGCTGAACCCGGCGATCCGCCCCAACCTCGGCTATGACCCCATCAAGAGCTTTACGCCGCTGGGGCTGGTCGCCGACATGAGCCTGGTGCTGGTGGCCAACCCGGACACGCCCATCCGCTCGCTCAAGGACCTGGTGACGCAGGCCAAGGCCAGTCCTGACAAGTTCTCCTACGGCTCCTTCGGCACCGGCTCGTCGGTGCATTTCGGCGGTGAGATGCTCAAGTCGGCCACCGGCATCCGCATGGTCCACGTGCCCTTCAACGGCAGCGCGCCCAGCCTGACGGCACTGGCCGGCGGCCAGGTGCAGGTGGCGGTCGACACCATCGTGGCCACCCTGCCGCTGATCAAGGGGGGCAAGATCCGGCCGGTGGCGGTGCTGTCGCCGCAGCGCCTGCCCGCGCTGCCGCAGGTGCCGACGGTGGCCGAGAGCGGCTATCCGGGCTTCCAGATGGGCACGTGGTTCGCGCTGCTGGCACCCGCCGGCCTGCCGGCGCCGGTGCAGCAGAAGCTGGAGAAAGCGCTGGCCGAGGTCGCCAACGCACCGGCGACCAGGGCCCGCATGGCCGAACTCGGGCTGACGCCGGCGTGGGGCAATGGCGCGGCGGTCAAGGCGCGGGTCGAGAAGGAACTGCCGGAGATGCGGGCGGTGGCGGCGCGGGCGGATATCCGCGGCGAGTGAGCCAGCGGGGGAGCGCAATGGCGGGCGGCTGGCCGCACTCCCCCGACCCTACGCCACATGCGCGGCGAAGCCCGCCTGGCCGGGCGCGATCTCCTCGCGCAAGGTCAGGTGCGGAATGTGATAGTCCCCCGCATTCTGCGGCCTGAACGGAATCGGCGCCGTCGTCCCGAGTGTGTCCAGCCGCTGGCTTAGCTCGTGGCGGATCGTGGCAAAGCGCGCGTCATCCACCCGGCTGGTCCGGTACACCACGTACGGCGGCAGCACGTCGAATCCCGGGTAGTACAGGATCCCGTGATGGATCGGGAACAGGATGTCGTCGATCGGGCCGTTGATGCCGCGCGGGCTGTAGTGCGATTCCCAGCCACCGGTGGTGACAATCAGCATGGCGCGCTTGCCGGCGAGCATGCCTTCGCCATAGCGGTCGCCCCAGTGTTCGTCGGAGTGCTCGCCCACACCGTAGGCAAAGCCATAGGCATAGACGCGCTCGACCCAGCCCTTCAGGATCGCCGGCATCGAGAACCACCACAGCGGGAACTGCAGGATCACCGCATCTGCCCAGCGCAGCTTGTCCTGCTCGCGCGCGATATCGTCGCTCTGCAGGCCGTTCTCGAAGGCGTGTTTCGAGTCCAGTGACGGATGGAACGGCGCGGAACCGGGCCGCGCCTTGCTGTCGGCCGCGTCGAGCTGGGCTTTCCATTGCATCGCGTAGAGGTCGGAGACCTGCACGGTATGGCCGGCATCGCGCAGGCGCTGCACGGCGAAGTCGCGAATGGCGCCGTTCAGCGAGGTGGGTTCCGGATGGGCGTAGACGAGAAGTACGTTCATGATGGCTGCTTCCAGGGATTGCGAAAGTGAGGCCAGCATAGGGCGCGCTCCGGTATATTGGAAATGAATATCCGATATCGCAGGTATTGTCATGACTAATCTCAGGCGCCTGGACCTGAACCTGCTGGTCACGCTGGACGTGCTGCTGTCCGAGCAGAATGTGACCCGCGCCGCGCAGCGGCTGAATTACTCGCAACCCTCGGTCAGCGTCCACCTTGCCCGGCTGCGCGACTATTTCGGCGACCCGTTGCTGCTGCCCGGCCCGCGTGGCATGCGCCCCACGGCCCGGGCCGAGGCCCTGCGCGAACCGTTGCGCGAGGCGCTGGCCGCGCTCGAGCAAACCGTGTCGCCGGACACGCCGTTCGATCCCGCCGCCGCCACGCAGACCTGGCGCGTCGCCGCGACCGACTATGGGGAATCGACCATCGTGCTGCCAGCGCTGCAGGCGCTGCGCGCCGCGGCGCCGGGCGCGCGGCTGGCCGTGGTGGAAATGGTCCCCTCGCGCATTGCCAGGCAGGCAGAGCAGGCCGAGCTCGATCTCGCCTTCCACACCAGCGATGGCGCACCGCCGGGGATGCACCGGCGCGCGCTCTTTTCCGAGCGCTACGTGTTGGTGGGCCGCGCCGGCCATCCACGGCTCAAGCGCCGGCCTACGCTGGCGCAGTTCTGCGCGCTGGACCATGTGATCGTTTCGCCGGACGGCGGCGGCTTTTACGGGGTCACGGACGAGGCGCTGGCCAGCGTCGGCATGCAGCGGCGCGTGGTGTTGTCCGTGCCGCACTTTCTATTCGTCACGTCGGCGGTGGCCAGCACCGACCTGGTGGCGATGCTGCCGGCCCGGCTGGTGCGCGGTGCGACGGCGCTGCAGGTGGTGGAACCGCCGGTCGAGGTGCCTGGCTATGAGATGTCGATGCTGTGGCACGAGCGCGTGCATCGCGACCCGGCGCACCAGTGGTTGCGCGAGCTGATCGCTGCGTCGGTCTGAGCCACCGCGTATCTGTCGTGTTTTTGCATACAAAATTGGAATACAATCAAGACTTTCAACGCCGCGGCAGGCCTGCGCACTGCCGCTTCCAGTTTTGGAGGAGACCCATGACGTTCAGTGAAACCGGCCTGACTTCCCGCCATGTAGCAGCACTCGCGCCGATCGAGGATTACCTGCAAGGCCATATCACCGGCAAGGCGGAGTACATGTACAAGGCCTTTTCCCCCGACGCCCGCATCGTCTCGTTCCGAGACGGCGCACTGCACTCGCTGTCTGTCGAGGAATTCGTCTCGGCGCGCTGCCCCGGCCACCCCGCGCCGGACGAAGCGCAGCGCAGGCGCTTCATCACGCAGTTCGACGTGGTGGGCAATGCCGGCGTCGCCAAGGTCGTGCTGGACTATCCGGAAGTCGTCTTCACCGACTACATGACGCTGCTGCAGATCGACGGCGCCTGGAAGATCGTCAACAAGACCTTCAGCGCGGCGCCGCGCGGGCAAGGCAAGTAAGCGTCAAGGCCGGCAGGCGGGCCCCAACCCAGGGGCCCGCCCCTGCTCACCCCGGCAGGACGGCCGTCGCCTCGATCTCGAACAGCATATTGTCCAGCGCCAGCCGCGGCACCGGGATCAGCGTGCAGGCCGGCACCGGCTTGTCGGCCCACATCTCGCGCAGTGCGGCACCGAAGGTGCGCAGCCGGTCGTGCGAGTGGTCGACCACCAGCACCGTGAGCTTGGCCACATCGCCCACGTCGGCACCCGCGGCCTGCAGCGCGATGCGCAGGTTCTGCATGGCGCGCGCAACCTGGCGCGGGAAATCCGGCGCGAGGCCGCCGGCGGCATCCTCGCCGCCCTGCCCGGCCACATACACGATGCGGGCAGGTCCCTGCACCACGGCCACGTGCGAGTAGCCATTGGGACGCGGGTCATACAGATCGGCAGGATTGAGGAAGCTTAGCGAGTCATTGGGGCGGGCATGCGGCGACATGGTCTTCAACTCTGTATCGAGGAATGGCGAACAATGGAGCCGCAAGTATCAAACCTCAACTTAGCTTGAGGTCAAGCAGAGCCATGGTGGTAGCATGGGCATTCTTTGGCCCGACTGCTGCTCCCTTGCCATGGCATCCGCGAACAAGCCCGACACACCGCGCCGGCGCCGCCCGGCGCCCGCCGAAGCACTGCTCTCCGTCGGCGAAGTCGCCGCGCGCACCGGCCTCGCGGTGTCCGCCCTGCATTTCTATGAATCGCGCGGCCTGATCGCCAGCACCCGCAGCGGCGGCAACCAGCGCCGCTATCCGCGCGCCGTGCTGCGCCGCCTGGCCGTGATCCGCGTGGCCCAGCGCATGGGACTGCCCCTGGCGGTGATCGCCTCGGCCATGCAGAAGCTGCCCGATGGACGCGCGCCCACCGTCGCCGACTGGCGCCGGCTGTCCGCCAGCTGGCGCGACGATCTCGATGAACGCATCCGCACACTGACGCAGCTGCGCGACCAGCTCGACGGCTGCATCGGCTGCGGTTGCCTGTCGCTCAAGGCGTGCCCGCTGCGCAATCCGCAGGACACGCTGGCGGGCGAAGGCCCGGGGCCGCATTTCCCGGGCGCGGCGCAATGACAACCGCAGTGGCGCTTATTTGAAAGTCTGCAGGTAGGCCAGCAGGTCTTCGATCTGCTTGTCGTTGCCGATGCCCCAGAAGCGCATCCTGGTGCCGGGCACGACCTTGCCCGGCGAGCGGACAAAGGCGTCCAGCGTGTCGCGCGACCAGACCACTTTCGATGCACGCATGGCGTCTGAGTACTGGAAATCGCTGGTGCCGCCCGCTTGGCGGCCGAAGATGCCGTTCAGGTGCGGGCCAAACCCGGCACGCGCGTTGCGGCCGACGTGGTGGCACGAGGCGCAGCGCGCGGCGAACAGGGCCTTGCCGGCCTGGAGGTCCGGCTCGGCCCGGGCGGGGGCGACGGTGAGGCCGGTCAGGGCAAGGGCGAGAAATACGGTACGGCGCATGAGGCGAGAGCTGCAGGTGGGGCTTTGGTGCGGGACTGAATGATACAGGGCATGGCCCCGACGACCGGCGGCGCCACCACCACCACGGCGCAGCGCAGCTTACACCCCGTCACATTTGCAACACTTCGCGCGGCCTATATTACGAGCCCGCCCTCTACAGTGAGCCCATGTCCAACGCCCCCTGGGAGGCAACCATGAAACGAATCGTCGCCATGGCAGTAGTCGGTGGTGCAATGCTTGCGGCCAGCGCCGGCGCCTATGCCGGTGTGAATATCGACATCGGTATCGGCGTGCCGGGCGTGGTGGTGGCCGAGCCAGCGCCGGTCTATCGCCCCGCCCCGGTCTATCGGGCGGCCCCGGTCTATGCGCCCGCACCGGTGTACGCACCGGCGCCGGTAGCCTATGCGCCGCGCCCGGTGGTGGTGGCGCCAGTCCCGGTGCGCTATGACCGCTACGACGGCCGCGACTATCATCGCGCCTATCACCGCGCCTATCACCGCGAATACCGCCGCGAATGGCGCGAGCGCGAATGGGCCCGCCACCACGGCCATGACGGCCCGGGCCGCCGCTGGGACTGACGGGACCGGGGATGCCTGGCTTGCCTTCCTGCACGGATTCGCAAGTCACGCTACCCTGTCGGCACTGTCACAACGTGCCGAGGGCCGCGACCCCGCGGCCCTCCCGGGAAAAAGCCCATGACCCACCCCCTGAGAATCGACTTCGTCTCCGATATCGCCTGCCCCTGGTGCGCCGTCGGCCTGTCTTCGCTGCGGCAGGCGCTCCAGCGCCTGGGCGATGCCGTGGACGCCGAGATCGTCCTGCACCCCTTTGAACTGAATCCGGACATGCGGCCCGAAGGCGAGGCCATTGTCGACTACCTCGGCAAGAAATACGGTCGCACGCCGGCGCAGATTGCCGAGTCCCAGGCCATGATCCGCGAGCGCGGCGCCGGCGTGGGCTTTACCTTCGGCGAGCGCACGCGTGTCTACAACACCTTCGATGCGCATCGGCTGCTGCATTGGGCAGGCATCGAAGGCAAGCAGCTGCCGCTCAAGCTGGCGCTGCTGGGCGCCTACCATACGGATGGCAAGGATCCCAGCAATCGCGAGGTGCTGGTCGAAGCCGCCGAGTCGGTTGGCCTCGATGCTGCGCAGGCGCGCAAGTTGCTGGAAGGCGATGACTATGCCAACGAGGTTCGTGCCGAGGAGCGTGAGTACCAAGGCATGGGTATCCAGTCGGTTCCGTCCATCATCTTCAACAACCGCTACCTGGTCACCGGCGGGCAGCCGGTGGAAGCCTTCGAACAGGCCATCCGCGAAATCCTGGCCGAGGCGCAGCAGCCCGCGCAGGGCTGAGCGGACCTGCTCTGCAAAGAACAAAACCCGCCCGGAACACCGGGCGGGTCAGTACTGCCACTTCTTTTCCGTCGTTCAGCGCACCGCCGTCTTCATCCGCGCCGGCACCGCATCCGCCGCCATCGGCGTGCGGTTCACCAGCCCCAGCACCACCTGCCAGGCAAACGACACCGCACCGACGATAAACACCACGTCGCCAAACGTACGCACCCAGCGCAGCGTCTGCAGGATCGGCTGCTGCATGAATTCCTCACTGCGCGCATACCAGGTGCCATGCTCGACGCTGGCCAGGAACTGGATGATGCCGACCGGCAGCAGGCTGGTGCCGATCATCAGTACCAGGCCTGCATTCAAACCCCAGAAGGCGGTCTTCATCAGAGCGGGGCTCAGCCGGTAGGCCGGCCGCACATAGCGCAGCACCAGCAGCGTGAAGCCCAGTGCCAGGAAGCCATACACCCCGAACAGCGCGGCGTGCGCGTGGACCGGCGTGGTGTTCTGGCCCTGGATGTAGTACAGCGCGATCGGCGGGTTGATCATGAAGCCGAACACCCCGGCGCCCAGCATGTTCCAGAACGCGACCGCGACAAAGCACATCAGCGGCCACTTCAGGTCTGCCATCCACGGCGCGCGCTGCTTCAGGCTCCAGTTCTCCCAGGCCTCATGGCCGAGCACGATCAGTGGCACCACTTCCAGCGCGCTGAAGGCGGCGCCCACTGCCATCACCGGCGTGGTGGTGCCGGCAAAGTAGAGGTGGTGGAACGTACCGGGGATGCCGCCCAGCATGAACAGCGAGGCCGATGCCAGGCTGGCCGCGGTCGCCATCGGACGCGACACCAGCCCCAGCGTGGAGAAGATGAAGGCCAGCGCCGTAGTGGCAAAGACCTCGAAGAAGCCCTCTACCCACAGGTGCACCACCCACCAGCGCCAGTACTCCATCACCGTCAGGCTGGTGCGCTCGCCGTAGGCCAGGCCCGCGCCGTAGAACAGGCCGATCGCCACCACCGACGAGGTCAGCAGCGCCAGCAGGTTGCGGTCGGTGCCGCGCGCACGCAGCGCCGGCAGGATGCCGCGCATCATCAGCACCAGCCAGATCAGGATGCCGGCGAACTTGCCGATCTGCCACAGGCGGCCCAGGTCGACATACTCATAGCCCTGGTGGCCCAGCCAGAAGTTCAGGTGCGCGGGCAGCTTCTGCGCGATCGCCAGGTAGTTGCCGGTGAATGAGCCCACCACCACGACCACCAGTGCCCAGAACAGGACGTCCACGCCCAGGCGCTGGTACTTCGGGTCCTTGCCGCCGTTGATCAGCGGCGCGAGGAACAGGCCCGCGGCCAGGAAGCCGGTGGCGATCCAGAACAGCGCGCTCTGGATATGCCAGGTGCGCACCAGTGCGTACGGGAACCACTGCGATACATCGATGCCGTAGAACTTCTGGCCTTCGACGGTGTAGTGCGCGGTAAAGCCGCCCAGCAACACCTGAAACACGAACAGCGCGACCACCAGGAACAGGTACTTGCCGAGTGCGCGCTGCGACGGCGTCAGTGCCACGGACAGCAGCGGATCGCGCGCCGGCGCCTGCGGCGGCGCTTCTTCCTTGCCACGCAGGAAGGCCCACGCCCACACGAGGAAGCCGACACCAGCCAGCAGCACCACCACGCTGATCACCGACCACACCACGTTCTCGCTGGTGGGCTGGTTGCCGATCAGCGGCTCGTGCGGCCAGTTGTTGGTGTAGGTGGCCTCATGCCCCGGGCGCGCAGTCGATGCCGCCCACGCCGTCCAGAAGAAGAACTGCGTCAGTTGCTCGCGCCGTTCGGCGCTGGGCAGCGTGTTCTCCTTCATCGCATAGTGCTCGCGCGTGGTGTGCAGCGCCGGCGCGTCGGAGAAGAGCTTGTCGTAGTAAGCCGCGGTGTTGGCGATGGCCTGCGCGCGGCGCTTGGACACGGTCAGCACGTTGGTGTCCGGATCGGTGGCATTGCCGCGGTATTCGGTGCGCAGCTGTTCGCGCAGCGCGCCTTGTTCGGGCGGAGTGAGCTTGGCGAAAGGACGGCCGTAGGCGTCCTGCGCGGCCAGGTCCAGCCACGCGGTCAGCTCGCGGTGCAGCCAGTCGGCGGTCCAGTCCGGCGCCTGGTAGGCGCCATGGCCCCAGATCGAGCCGAGCTGCATGCCGCCCACGGACTGCCATGCGGTCTGGCCGTCGAGGATATCGTCGCCGGTAAAGAGCGTGCGCCCGTCGGCCACGACAACCTTGGCCGGAATTGGCGGGGCCTGCCGGTACACCTCGACACCGTAGTAGCCGAGCAGGGAGAACGTGACCGCCAGCACGGCGATCAACAGGAACCAGAGTCTGCGGTAAGAGCCCATGATGCTAAGTCGTTGGTTGTGGTTGCGTGCGGGCCGGCTCAGGCGTGCGTCGAGCAGGAGCAGGCCGGGGCCTCGGTGGCCGCGGCGGGCGCTACGGCAATCTCGAACAGCACGTTGTTTTCCAGGTGGATGTGTTCCATCAGGTCTTCGCGCAGCGTGCGCAGCCCGAGGTAGAGCGCGCGCCACGTATTGCAGGCCGCGCGCGGCAGCGTGATGTCGTTGGTCAGTGCCGCCAGCCGCTGCAGCGCCTGGCCGTGGTCGTCATGCTCCAGCCGCATCACGGCGATGGGGCGGCCCGCGGCGGCATGCATGCCGCGCGACAGCATCGGGAACAGCACCTGCTCTTCCTTCTGCATATGGGTTTCCAGCTCGCCGAGCATCCCGGTCAGGTGATCCGCCAGGCCGAGCGGACAATCGGGCCGGTCGCCATGGACCTGCTCGACGCGTCGCGCCAGGCGGATCAGCTCGGGCAGTTGCTCGCGGTGGCGCGCGTGGAAGCGCGTGAGGATATGCCCGATCAGCGCGGCGGGCGCCGCGGCACTCCAGTCGTGGGCCGCGGGCTCGCCTTCGTCCTGCAGCACGCGCAGCTGGGCTTCGATGGCGGCGGCGTTGAGACCCTTTTCCTGCGCCGCATCGCGCAGCGTCTGCTTGCCTCCGCAGCAGAAGTCCAGCGCGTAGTCATGGAAGATCCGCGTGGCACCCGGAATGCGACGGGCGAGCTGGCCGAGGGATTGGTCCTGCAAAGTCATGATGTTTCTCCGGTGGGGAAAGTTACGCCTGCATGACTTACGCGAGGAGCGTGCCTGAAAAAAACCCATCCGGATCAATGACTTGAAACACGGAAGGTCATAAATACCCTATACTTCGCGCGGTACTTATGACCCGACGGGTATTTTTCACCATGCTACCGAGCGCGATGTATCCCGACCTGCTGGCCGACCTCGTCACCGACCTGCCGCAAGCGGTTCGCCTGCAACGCCTGGTCAGCGTCCTGCGTACACATTTCCGTTGCGGCGCGGTGGCGCTGCTGCGGCTCGAGGAAGACCATCTGCGCCCCGTTGCCGTCGACGGCCTGGTGCGCGATGCGCTGGGCCGGCGCTTTGCCGTGGGCCTGCATCCGCGCCTGGCGGCGATCCTGGCGCGGCGCGGCGTGACCTGCTTCCACCACGACAGCATGCTGCCCGACCCGTATGACGGCCTGATCGACGAACACGTGGGCGAGCCGCTACCGGTGCACGACTGCATGGGCACCAGCCTGGAAGTGGACGGCCAGCCGTGGGGCGCGCTGACGCTGGATGCGCTGACGGTCGGCACCTTCGATACCGCCGCGCAGGCCGAGCTGCAGCGGCTGACGGTGATCGTCGAAGCAGCGATCCGCACCACGCGTCTTGAGGCCGAGATCCGCGCGCTGCAACTCGCGCGCGGCACCCAGGCCACCGATGAGGGCGTCGCCGGCAATGGCGAAATCGCCGGCGAGATCGTCGGCCAGAGCGAAGCCATCGCCAACCTGCTGCATGAGCTGGAAGTGGTGGCCGATACCGAGCTGCCGGTGCTGCTGCTGGGCGAGACCGGCGTCGGCAAGGAACTGTTCGCACACCGCCTGCACCGGCAGTCGCGCCGGCGCGCGCAGCCGCTGGTGCATGTCAACTGCGCGGCACTGCCCGAGTCCCTGGCCGAAAGCGAGCTCTTCGGCCACGCCCGTGGCGCCTTCTCCGGCGCCACCGGCGAACGCCCCGGCCGCTTCGAGGCCGCCGACGGCGGCACCCTGTTCCTCGATGAAGTGGGCGAACTGCCGCTGGCAATCCAGGCCAAGCTGCTGCGCACGCTGCAGAATGGCGAAATCCAGCGCCTGGGCTCCGACCGCCCGCGCCGCGTCAACGTGCGCGTGATCGCAGCCACCAACCGCAACCTGCGCGAACACGTGCGCGACGGCTCCTTCCGTGCCGACCTCTATCACCGCCTGTCGGTCTACCCGATCCCCATCCCGCCGCTGCGCGAGCGCGGCAACGACGTGCTGCTGCTGGCCGGGCGCTTCCTGGAGCTGAACCGCGCGCGGCTCGGCCTGCGCAGCCTGCGGCTCTCAGCCGCCGCGCAGGATGCGCTGCGGCGCTACCGCTGGCCCGGCAACGTGCGCGAGCTGGAACACGTGATCAGCCGCGCCGCGCTGCGCGCCGTCAGCCGCGGCGCGGACCGCAATGACATCGTGACGCTGGAGGCGGAGTTGCTGGACCTCGACGGGCTGGAATCGCCTGCGTCGGCGCACCAGCCCGGTGCGGGCATGACGCGCGCCTTTGCTGCACCGGCATTGGAGGCGGGCACGACGCTGCGCGACGCGGTGGAGCAAACCCAGCGAGCCTGTATCGAGCAGGCGCTGCAGTTCCATCATGGGAACTGGGCGCAGGCGGCGCGGCAATTGGGAGTGGATGCCAGCAATCTGCATAAGCTGGCGAAGCGGTTGCGGTGCAAGTGAAGGCACGGATCATGCGTGCCTGCGCCATTTGTGTGTCACCAGCATGTCGTCGCGCGGATTTCCGTCCGGCGCGTCACCTGAATGCCGCTGGCACCCATCCGTCATGGCGACGGGTCGGCTTACCGCTTAAGCTAGTCAGCATGCCGTCCGTGTGGGCGGCGCGCAGGTGTGCCGCCGCCATGGCCACCGCCATCGGACGACTCCGCCCTGCCCCCTGCCGGCATTGCGGACCCACCGGAGAGTTCCGTGATGATGACCGCAACCCAAGTCTTCTGGCCCCAGCCCTTCTGGCCCTTCCCGACCTATTTTGCCGGCATGCACCAGTATGAGTCCATGCAGTCCGACCTGGCTGACAACCTGCGCCGGATGGCCGAGCTGAACCTCGAGTTCGCCCGTTCCATGTTCGACGAGCTGCGGCTCGATGCCCTGGGCGTGATCATCTTGCAGGACCCGGAGGAGTTGTACGCGCGCGAGATCGCCAGCGAGCTGCCTCTGCTCGGCGGACCGCTGCGCTACGTCTCGGCCATGATGGAACTGATGGCGCGGGCGCAGCAGAAATGGATCGATGGCTGGGGCCACCTGCTGATGCGGGGACAATTTGCTGACTGGACGGTCGGTCGGGATGGCGTGACCGATGTGCCGTCCTGGTCGATCCGCGAGACGCCGCGACCGCAGCCCTCCGGGGAGTAAGCCGGCCCGGGCCAGTCACGCCGTCACGACAATCTTCCCGCAAGGCCGCAGCGCCCCTGACGCGAGCCCGTCCAGGATATAGGCCTTGTCAGTGCCGTATCCGGCACTGAAGCTCGACCTGGCCTTCAGCGACCGCTTCTCCGATCCGGTCGAGGATGGCCACACCCCCTCTACCGGCGGTCGGGGCAGCGGCGCCCATCGCTGTTCCCCCGTCCCGACCACCCGCCGCTGACGCTCATCCCGTCCAACCGGCTACGGCTGGACGACAACCGGCCCGCGCAGCCCGGTATCATTCATGCCGATGAGAACGCGAACCCAATATGCCAGCGCCCGAGCCAGGCGCCGAACCGGCACGGCACGCCACCATGCGGGCCCCAACGTCCCCACCGGGATGCCCCGCGGCGCCAGCGCATAGGCCCATCGCTCCAGGACGCGCCCGTCTCCATGCCTTCCTACCCCCTGGTTCTCCTGCTCACCATTGCTGTCATCTGCAGCATTGGCATGGTCGTTGCCACCTGGACGCGGCGCGACGATCCCACCATCCAGGCCTTCCTGGTGCTGGCCGGCGGCGTGGTGATCTGGAGCGGCGGCCGCCTGCTGGAAATCAGCTCGACCGACCTGCCCGGCCGGATCCTGTGGTCCAAGGCGCAGTACCTGGGCATCGTGGCCGTGCCGATCGGCTGGCTGGTGGCGATGGTGCACCTGAGCCGCCCGCGCTACGTGGTGCCGTGGTCCAGGCTGTGGCTGCCGGTGCTGGCCGCGGTGGTGACGGTGGTGCTGGTGTTCACCAACGAACGCCACCACCTGATCTGGCAGCGCATCACGCTGATGCCGCCCGGGGTCGCGCCCGGCGCCGTGTTCGAGCATGGCCCGGGCTATGTGGTGGTGGCGGCGTGGTCGTATGCGCTGCTCGGGCTGAGCCTGTATTTCCTGGTCACGGCGGAAGTGCCCAACGACGCGCTGTCGCGCCGGGGCCGCGCCATCCTGGCCGCCGGCCTGGCGTTGCCGCTGCTTACGCATGTCGCTTACCTGAAGCGCTGGACCGGCCCGCTCGGCGGCGACCTGACGCCGGCGACGTTTTCGCTGATGGCGGTGCTGGTGTGGTTCTGCGCGCTGCGCACCCACCTCGACGATATTGGCCACTATGCGCGGCTGCGCGTGTTCGGTGCGCTGCGCGAAGGCTGCGTGATCGTCGACAGCCGGGGCGCGGTGGTCGAATTCAACCCGGCCGCCGCGCAGTTGTGGCCCGCGCTGCACCGCGGCAGCGCCGTGCCGGCCGGCTGGCAAGGCGCGCTGGAGCGCTCGCTTGCCGCCGCGGATAACAGCGCCGCCCAGCCCTTCGTGCCGCCGGGCGCGCCCTTCGAACTGACGGTGGAAAGCGTCGCCAGGCTGGACGGCAGGCAGATCGGCAGCCTGGTGTTCATGCGCGATATCAGCCGGTTCCAGTCGCGCGAACTGGCCCTGACCGCGCGGCTCGGGCAGACCGAGGAACAGTTGTCGCAGGTGCAGGCCGACCTCGATATCGACGCGCTCACCGGCATCCCCAACCGGCGCTACTTCCAGCGCGAGTCGCTCGCGGCGGTGACGCGCGCGTTCGATCGCAACCAGGCGCTGGGCTTGCTGATTCTCGACGTGGACCTGTTCAAGCAGTACAACGATCTGCACGGCCATGTGGCCGGCGACGACTGCCTGCGCCAGATCGCCACGGCCCTGACCCGGACGCTGGCGCGCCCGCAGTTCTGCGCCCGGCTCGGCGGCGAGGAATTCGCGGCGCTGCTGCCCGACGCCTCGGGCGAGGAAACCCGGGCCGTCGCGCGCCGCATGGTGGAGGCCGTGCGCGACCTCGGCATCGCGCACAACGGCACGCCGGTCCAGCCCGTGGTGACCATCAGCGTCGGCGCGGTGTGCACGGTGCCCGAAGCGCCGCGCCTGGAGCCGCTGCTGCACCGTGCCGACAGCGCGATGTATCGCGCCAAGCGCGCGGGCCGCAACCGCTTCCTGCTGGACGGGGACGCGTAGCGCGCCGCTACGCGCCGCCTGCCGCCAGCGCCCCCTGCAATGCCACCAGGCGCGCCGCCGCCCGGCTGACCCACGCCGGCCGCGGCGCGGCATCGAGCCAGTACTTGACCTCCAGCCCCAGCGCCGTATCGCCGCTGATCACCAGCTTGCGCTGGAAAAACAGCGTATCGGTATCCGCCTCGCCGCCCAGCAGCCGCAGGTAGTCCACCGCGCAGGCGCGCAGCGTCAGCGCGGGCGCCGGTCCTTCGGCCGCGGCCGTATGGAAGCGCCCGCCTTCGCAACGGAACGGCACCTCCAGGCCAAGGTCCTGCACCGTCAGCAGGAAGGCATGCCCGTCCAGCGCCGCGGGCGGCTCCAGCCAGCCGGCACGGCGCGCCAGTTCCAGCGCCGCCACCAGCGGCAGCGCGCGCGCCCGCGCGGGCATGCGCCGATGCACGCCGGCCATCACCTTGTGCAATGCGTTCATGCCCGCGCCTCCCAGGCGATGCCGGCGCTGCCATGCCAGTAGCCATTGCAGGGCTGCGCGCCGGCCGGGACGATGCCACTGGGGGCAGGCGCCTGCACGCCGGCACGGATCGCGGCAAGCTGCCGCACCACCTCCAGCGTGCCGGTCGAATGCGGGCTGACGCGCAGCATCTGCACGCCCATCGCGGCCATGGCCAGCGCCTCGCCGCACAGGTCCAGGCAGGTGGCGCTCTGCGTCTGCACGCCGTTGAGCGTGAAGAATGCCTGCCCTTCGCCGGTGGCGGCCACCAGGCCGTCGGGGTAGTCCATGCAGCGGAACTCGCAGCTGTCCTTGCGCAGCCGATGGTGGCGCGCGGTGAAGCACCGCGCCGAGAAGGCCAGCGGCATGCGGCCCCAGACCAGGGCTTCGACACGCATGCCCTCGGGCCGGGCCGCGGCCAGCGCGCCAAGCGTACGGCCGTCCATCTCCACCGGCGCGACGCAGCCCACCGCGCCCAGGCTTGCCAGCCACGCCAGCGTATCGGCGTGATAGGCGTTCAGGTGCGGGCCGCCGACAAAGGGCCGCCCACCCATGCTGCGCACCGCGCCCAGGTCGTTGGCCTCGACCAGGTAGTCGTGCTGCGCGCAGGCGCGGCGCATCCAGGCGATATCGGTGTCGGACTCCACCAGCACCGGGGTGGACAGCACCACCTCCTTGCCGGCGTCGCGCAGCATCTGCGCGAGCGCCAGCCAGTCGGCATGGCGCAGTTCATGGCGGCGGGTGCAGACCGTTTCGCCGAGGTAGACGCGCTGCACCGGCGCATCGGCGACGGCGGCGTAGAACTGCAGCACTTGCTCGCGCGGCCAGTAGTACAGCAGCGGGCCCAGCGCGATGCCGAAGTCCGGCAACGCGGTGTCGGTGTCGGTGTCGGTGTCGGTGTCGGTGTCGGGCATGGGAAACTCCATCGTGGCCGGCATGGCCATATCAACGCAAATCGGTTCCATCGGCATCACCGCCACGGCCGGTCGTAGGCGCCCTGCGTCACCTGGTCGCCCTCGGCATGGCGGCCGAGCGTGCTCTGCCATTCCTGGCGCGGCGCAAAGCGTGCCGGGTCGGCACAGGCGGCGTCGATGGCCGCGCGCAGCACGCCGACCACGTCGCCCACATAGCGCGGGCTGCGCTGGCGGCCTTCGATCTTGATCGCGGCAATGCCCATGTCGATCAGCGACGGCAGCAGCGACAGCGCGTTGAGGCTGGTCGGCTCTTCCAGCACGTAGCCGCGCTCGCTCTCGACGTCGAAGCGCCCCTTGCACAGCGTCGGATAGCCGGCGGGCTCGCCTGGCGCGTAGCTGTCGATCAGGATGCCCGACAGCCGCGCGTGCATGGTGCCGTCCTGCTCAGTCCAGCGCACCGCGTGCGCGGGCGAGCAGACACCCTTGTTGTTGGGCGAATCCCCGGTGGCGTAGGACGACAGCAGGCAGCGCCCCTCCGCCATCACGCACAGGCTGCCAAAGCCGAACACCTCCAGCTCCACGCTGGTCTGGCGCGCCAGCTTGCCGATCTGCGCCAGCGACAGCACCCGCGGCAGCACCACGCGGCGGATATTGAAGCGCTCGCGCATCAGCTCGATGGCATCGGCGTGCGTGGCCGAGCCCTGCACCGACAGGTGCAGGCGCAGCCCGGGATGGCGCTCGCAGGCATAACCCATCAGGCCGGCGTCGGCCATGATGACCGCGTCGGCGCCAAGGTCCGCGGCCGCGTCCACGGCGCGGTGCCACTGCGGCACTGCGCCCATCTGCGCAAAGGTGTTGATGGCGAACAGCACTTCGGCGCCGCGCGCATGGGCTTCGGCAACGCCGGTGCGGATGTCGGCCTCGGTGAAGTTCAGGCCGCCGAAATTGCGTGCGTTGGTGGCGTCGCGCAGGCCCAGGTAGACCGCGTCGGCGCCGTGCTGCAGCGCCATGCGCAGCGCAGCGAGCGAACCGGCGGGCGCGACCAGCTGGGGCCGGCGCGGCGCGGTTGCGCCGTCGGGCAAGGCTGGGGAAGCAGGTGTCATGGGTGATGGCGCCGACGATGGCGCAGGAGGCAGGACAGCGGCCGATGCTAGCCAAGCGTTCGCGACAGGGGCTTGATCGCGCGCAAACCGGCACCAACGCGCGGCACCAACGCGCACACGGCGCACGCGGACCTATGCCGGTCGGCGTAGGCCGATGGCAGGGCACGCCCGTGCGCTTGACCTGCGGCAAACGCGGACCCCTGGCGCTGTGCCACGCTTCCGCAATCACCCCCATCGCGCCAGGCCGCATGCCGGCCCCGCGCGCACCACCTTTCCGGAGAGCGTTAATGAATGAACACTGGCTCAAGCTGGCCGGCCGCCGCCTGTTGCCCATCGTGCAGGGCGGCATGGGCATCGGCATCTCCGCGCACCGGCTGGCCGGCACGGTCGCGCGCGAGAACGGCGTTGGCACCATTGCCAGCATCGACCTGCGCCACCACCATCCCGACCTGGTCGAACGCACCAGCGGCCCGCGCTGCACCCGCGACAAGGCCAACATCGAGGCCGCCAACCTGGAGGCCCTCGACCGCGAGATCCGCGCCGCGCGCAGGCTGTCCGAAGGCCGTGGCCTGATCGCGGTCAACGTGATGAAGGCGGTGGGCTCGCATGCCGCACTGGTGCGCCAGTCGTGCGAAAGCGGCGCCGATGCCATCGTCATGGGCGCCGGCCTGCCGCTGGACCTGCCCGAGCTGACCGCCGGCCACCCCAAGGTGGCGCTGATCCCGATCCTGTCAGAGTCGCGCGGCATCGGCCTGGTGCTGCGCCGCTGGATGAAAAAGGGCCGCCTGCCCGATGCCATCGTGATCGAACACCCGGCGCATGCCGGCGGCCACCTCGGTGCGGCCACCATCCAGGACCTGTCCGAGCCGCGCTTCTCCTTCTCGCGCGTGCTGGCCGAGTGCCGCGAGTTGTTCCAAACGCTCGGGCTGGCGTGGGACAGCATTCCGCTGATCCTGGCCGGCGGCATCGACAGCCACGCCAAGGTGCGCCACTGGCTGAACGAGGGCGCAGCCGCGGTCCAGCTTGGCACCGCCTTTGCCGTCACCGAGGAATGCGATGCGCATCCGGCCTTCAAGCAGGTGCTGGCCACTGCGCGGCCGGAGACGCTGCGCGAGTTCACCAGCGTGGCCGGCCTGCCTGCGCGCGCGGTGCTGACGCCGTGGCTGGCGCGCTACCTGTCGAGCGAGGCACGGCTGCAGCGCCGCGCCAAGGTGCGCGAATGCCTGGAGGGCTTCGACTGCCTGCAGACCTGCGGGCTGCGCGACGGCATCGCCCGCATCGGCCAGTTCTGCATCGACCTCAAGCTGGCGCAGGCGGTGCGCGGCGATGTGGAGCGGGGGTTGTTCTTCCGCGGCCGCGGTGCGCTACCGTTCGGGGAGGCGATCCGGCCGGTGGCCGAGCTGATGCACTACCTGCTGACCGGGGAAAAGCCCGCAGCGCTGGCGCCGGCCGCGCAGGCTTGACGCGCGCAACCCGGCGCGCAACCCGGCGCGCAATCCCGCGTGCCCCGCCTTGCGGCGCGGCACGCTTCATCTGTTCTTCCTCGTCTTTTTTTGCGCTCAGGCCGCGGCCAGTTCCGGCCCACCCGCCTGCCGCGCCAGCCCCTCCGGATCGAGCAGGTAGATCTTGCCGCGCTCGATGCGGACCAGCCGCTCCGCGCAGAAGCGATGCATCACGCGCGACAGCGTTTCCGGCGTGATGCCGAGCTTGGAGGCGATCACGCGTTGCGTGCACGCCAGCCAGGTGCGGCGCGTGGCAAAGGCCTGCTCGCGCAGGAAACCCGCCACGCGCTGCAGCGCGCTCTGCAGGCTGACGGCTTCGATATCGCGCATCAGTCCGTGCAGCCGCCCGGACAGGTTGCGCAGCAGCTGTGCGGCAAGCAGCGGCTCCTGCATCAGCGCGTGCCACAGCGCCGCCTTGCCGATATGCAGCACCACGGTGCGCGCCTGCGCCTGGCAGGCCATGCGGCGTGGCACCCCGAGAAACAACAGGTCTTCGCCGAACACCGAGCCGGGACCGAAGACTTCGATGGCGCGCTCGCCGGTCGGCTCTTCGCCGGAGGGCGACAGCAGGGCCAGCTTGACCAGCCCCTCCATCACGATAAACAGGCCTTCGCACGGCTCGCCGCAGCGGAATAGGTATTCGCCCTTGCGCAGGCAGCGCAGTGTGGCGGCGGCGCGCAGCTGCGCCAGTACCGCTTCATCGACGCCGCGGAACAGCGGCAACGCGTCCAGGCTTACGGCTTCAATCATGGTGATGACCTCCTTCGGCACCCACGCCCACATGGCGCGGCGGCAGGCCGCCGCGCTTGCGCATCTGGCGCATGCAGCGCAACGCGCCCAGCAGCTGCCAGCCCAGCCACGCATTGGCGGCCGCCAGCAACACGCCGCCGGCACGCGCCAGCCACGCCGGCGCCAGCGGCACCGCCAGCAGCAACAGGTAAGCCGCCAGCAACAGCCAGGCCTGGCGCTGTTGCCGCGCCGGCGCAATGATGGCCTGCATGGCCGGCACGCGCGCGCGCGGCGGCAGCAGCCGGCGCAGGTGCAGCCAGGCCAGGAACGGCACGATCTTGCCGAGCATGGCCGTGACCGGGAGCACGCCCGCGCCGACCAGCGCCATGGTGCCGGCCCACCATGCCAGCGGCAGGTCCACGCCGGGCATGGCGACGGCGACTCCCGCCAGCAGGGCCGCACCCAGCATGCTCGCGCAGGCCACCGGCCACAGCAGCCAGAGCGGATCATGGCGCCGCCGCGCGCGCAGCGTGCCGGCCAGCCCGCAGGCGGCCAGCGCGGCGACAAAGGCCAGCCACAGCAGCAGCACGCCGTGCGCCAACGCAGGCACTTCTGTCCATAACAGCGCCGCGGCACTGAACGCCGCCAGCGGCAGCCAGTGTCCCAGCGGCAGCCAGCGCTCCAGCGCGGCGGGCAGGCGCCGCGTCTGCCAGAACATCGGCACGACGGTGGTGGCCACGCCCGTCACCAGCGCCGCCAGCCAGCCACCCAGCGCCCAGGCCATATGCAGGTCCAGCACCTGTGCCACCGGCACGCGCCACCAGCCGCCGAGCGTGCCGGCCAGCGCCATGCCGCACAGCACCGCGAGCGCCAGCGGCGCGCCGATGCCGGCAAGCGTACGGGTGGTGGCATCGACCGCGACCACGCGCCGCCCCGCGGCCAGCAACAGCACGCCGGCCAGCAGCGGCACCGCGGCGGCAATCGCCGCCGCGCGCAAGGCCATGGGCTCGCCGCCCAGCAGGCCAACTGCCAGCGCCGCGGCCATGCCCGCGCCCGCAGCCGCCACGAACGGCGCCAGCGCGCCCGTGCCCGGCACGGACACGCCGGCCACCACCGGCATCATCTGGAACAGCGCGCCCACCATCACCGGCAGCAGCATGCCCAGCGCCAGCATGTGCACGGCCACCAGCGCCAGCGGCGCGAACCGGTCCGGCAGGCCGTCGGCCGGCCCCGCCGCGAGCAGCACGCCGGCCGCCGCGCCCAGCCACGGCGCCGGCATCAGGCAGCCGAACACCACCGCCGGGCGCGGCGCGCGTTCGTAGTCCAGGTTGGCGGCTTTCATGCGGCGCGTGTCGTGCATTGACGATGCATCGGCCAGCCCTACGCGAGGCCGGCGAGCACGGCGTCCAGGTCGGGCAGCAGCGCGCGGCACATCGGAAACAGCACGTTCTCTTCCTTGACGTTGTGCTGCTGCAGCAGCACCACCAGCGTGTCGAGGTCGGCCGCCAGCGCATTGCCGTCATGCAGGGCCAGCCATTCACGCGCGTTGTCCAGCAGCGCGCGCACCGCGTCGTGCTCGCGGCGCATCACGGCGGTGGGCCCGCCGGCCATGCCGGTGGCCTGCTCGAAGGCTGGGAACAGGCGCGCTTCCTCGGCGTTGAAATTGCCCTCCAGCGCGGCTTCCAGCAGCGCGAACGCGCCGGCGGCCCTGGCCCAGTTTCCTTCGCGCGCGGCGGCTTCGAGCCGTGCCAGCGCGTCATCGCAGTCGCGGTGCTGGCGCACCAGCAAGTCGGTTCCCGTGGACATGGTTTGCGGTCTCCCGGATCGGTATTGACCGGATGCTAGAGCGCGCCTTGCCCGCGGGATTTGATCCCGGATAAGTCCGCCGGTGAAAGCGCGTGCCATGCGGGGAGGCGCGACGAAATATCACCCCATGACATATCTGGTGTGGTGTCAGCTCCACTGTCCTGGCTGCGATCGCCCCGCCAGGCTCCTGGCCCGATGCGTCGCTGCCCGCACATCCGAGCACCAAAACCCGGGTTTAGTTGATCTGGCGCAGGAAGCCGCCCTGGCCAGCCGCCGACAATGGCTGACGAAATGCGCGCGCCCGAGCGCCGTAGCCTCCAGGTAGCCCCCAGGTAGCCCCCGATACCGAACCATGCCCCAAACCGACCCCCCTGCCGCTTCCGGCCTGCCGGCGCTGCGCCACCGCCTGTCCACGCGCATCATCTCTCTGTCGCTGGCGGTGCTGCTGGTCGTGCTGGGCATGATCTCCGGCACGCTGTGGCTGTCCTGGAAGCTAGAAGGCGCCGGCGCCGCCATCAACGACGCCGGCAGCCTGCGCATGCGCGCCAACCGCGTGGCGATCGAGCTGTCGCTGGCGCAGGAGCGGCGGTCCGACGCGCTCGCGATGCAGGTGCATGCGCTGGACACCACGCTGGCCCAGTTGAAGAAGGGAAACCCGGCGCGGCCGCTGTTCTTGCCCGACGAGCCCGCCATCCACGCGCAGATGGCGCGCGTCACGCAGGACTGGCAGCAGCTGCTGCGGCCGCTGGCGCTGCCGGATGGGGGCCACGCTGCCGCGCCGGACCAGTACATCGCCGCGCTGCCCGGCTTTGTCGCGCAGGCTGACCGCCTGGTCGGCATGATCGAACACGACAGCGCGCGCAAGACCGACCTGCTGCGGCTGTCGCAGGCAGCGCTGGCCGCGATGGCGTGCGTGGGCACGGTGGCGGTGATCTACCTGCTCTACCTGTGGATCATCCTGCCGGTGCTGCGCCTGCAGGACGGCCTGCAGCGCATGGCCGCGCGCGAGTTCTCGCTGCGCCTGCCGGTGGAAAGCCGGGACGAGTTCGGCACGCTCAACGAGGGCTTCAACCGCATGGCGGGCGAGCTGCAGGGCCTGTACCAGGACCTGGAGGCGCGCGTGGCGCAAAAGACCGCGGAGCTGGAGCGCCAGAACCGCGACCTGGAAGCCCTGTACGACATGGCCGCCTTCCTGAACCAGGCCAGCGACGCCGAAGCCATGGCGCGCGGCTTCCTGGAACGTGTGATGCGCCAGTTTGACGCCGAGGGCGGCAGCGTGCGCGTGCTCGACAGCCGCCACGGCAGGATGCACCTGCTGGCGGCCACCGGGCTACCGGCGTCGCTGGCCGATGCCGATGCCTGCGCCACTGCCGACGCCTGCCATTGCGGCGACGCCACGCGCGCGGCGGTGGTGGCCATCGCCGACCTGCGCACGGCGCCGCGCGGCGGCATCGCCGCCGGGGACGCAACGCCCTGCGCGCGCAGCGGCTTCCAGGCGCTGGCCGCGTTCCGCATCGAAAGCCAGCGCGGCGCCACCGGCGTGTTCGCGCTTCATTTCCGCGCGCCGCGCACGCTGCCGCCGTCGGACCGCCAGCTGCTGGAAACGCTCGGCCAGCATCTTGGCACCGCGCTGGAGCACCTGCGGCTGTCGGCCACCGCGCGCCAGCTCGCGGTGGTGGAAGAGCGCAACCTGGTCGCGCAAGGCCTGCACGACAGCATCGCGCAGGGCCTGAACTACCTGAACCTGCAGGTGCAGCTGCTCGACGCCGCAGTCACGCGCGACGACCTGGCCGAGACCCGCGAGATCGTGCCGATGCTGCGCCACGGCGTGGAAGAGAGTTACCAGGACGTGCGCGAGCTGCTGAACAACTTCCGCTCGCGCCTGGGCACCGGCGAACTGCGCCCGGCGGTGGAGGAAACCGTGGGGAGGTTCCGCCGCCAGTGCCGCACGGAGGCCGCGCTCAGCATCGACGACGATGGCGCGGGCCGCCCGCTCTCGCCCGAGCAGCAGCTGCAGGTGCTGTTCATCCTGCAGGAGGCGCTCTCGAATGTGCGCAAGCACGCCATGGCCGCGCACGTGACGGTAGCGCTGCGCCACGGGCGTGAGTTCCGCCTGGTGGTGCAGGACGACGGCGAAGGCTTCGATCCCGACGAGCTGGCCACGCGCGCCGATGCGCATATCGGCCTGAACATCATGCGCGAGCGCGCCGCGCGCCTGGGCGCGCAGCTGCACGTGCAGGCCGGCCCGGGGCGCGGCGTGCGCATCGAACTCGTCCTGCCCGCCACGGCGCAAGCCGCCGCCCGCCCCGACACCAAGACTACCCAGACCACCGGAATCCAGCCATGACCATCCGCATCCTGCTGATCGACGACCACACGCTGTTCCGCTCCGGCATCCGCGCGCTGCTGCAGCGGCAGACCGATTTCGAGATCGTCGACGAAGCCGCCGACGGCGTGGAAGGCATCAAGCGCGCCAAGCAGCACCGCCCCGACGTGATCCTGCTGGACCTGAACATGCCGGGCCTGTCGGGACTGGAGGCGCTGCAGCTGCTGGTGGAAGACCTGCCGCAAACCGCGGTGATCGTGCTGACCGTGTCCGAGGAAGCCGAGGAACTGGCCGCGGCGCTGCGCAGCGGCGCACGCGGCTACCTGATCAAGAACATCGAGACTGAAGCGCTGATCGCAGGCATCCGCCGCGCCGCCGCCGGCGAACCGGTGATCTCCGACAGCATGACCGCCAAGCTGGTGGCGCAGTTCCGCGCGCCGGCACCGCTGGCCGTGCCGCGCCAGGACGAAGCCCCGCGCCTGACCGCGCGCGAGCGCGAGATCGTGCAGGGCCTGGCGCGGGGCGAAAGCAACAAGGAGATCGCGCGCGATCTCGGCGTGGCAGAAAGCACGGTGAAGATCCACGTGCAAAACATCCTGAAGAAGCTGAACCTGGCCAGCCGCGTGCAGGTGGCGGTCTATGCGGTCGAGCACAGGCTCACCGAAGCCGGCTGAGGCGCTTTGCGCACTGCGCTGCCGTTGCGCCACCATGGGCGGTACCAGCGAGCGCCACAGCCGTTGTGCGGCGCGCCACGCGCCAGCCGTGCGCTCCCGGCGTCGTCCGATTCCTACACCGATTTCAGCCCTTGTCCGGAGGGACGTACGCGTGCCTTGTTCTACGCTGGATTCTGAGTAGTGGCCTTTTGTGCAAACCCCTGCGGGTCACTTCGGAACGGAAGCCGCGGCTTCCCCGATCCACGAACAAGGAGCACGCCATGGGTATCGGCACCATCCTTCTGATCATTCTTATCCTGCTGCTGGTCGGCGCGCTGCCGGCATGGCCGTACAGTTCCGGCTGGGGCTACTGGCCAAGCGGCGGCCTGGGCCTGATCGTCCTGATCGTGGTGCTGCTCGTGGTGCTCGGCAGGATATAGCGTCCTGGCTAGCCAGCGGGCGATGCACGCCGGCACACACCCGCGCGCACGGCGGCAGCGCAGCGGCGCCTGCTTGCAGGCTCCGCCTGAGCGGCCTATAACGAAGCGCGGGCGTGTGCCGGTGCATCGCCTGGTTCCTCTCCACCGGTTCTTTTCCACCCTTCGCAAGGAGACTGACATGCCAGCAAAATCCAAGGCGCAACAGCAGGCCGCGGGAGCGGCGCTCTCCGCAAAGCGCGGCGAAAAGAAGGCCGGATCGCTCAAAGGGCCTTCACGCTCGATGGTCAAGTCGATGAGCGAGAAGGAACTCGACAAGATGGCATCGACCAAGACCAAGGGCATGCCGAAGCACAAGTCGGAAAGCTGATCCGCGCGGGCCCGTTGCCTGGGCCAGCGAGACAGGGGCAGGCCATCGCGCCTGCCCCTTTGCATTGGTGGTGTGCCGCTCCGCGCAGGTTATTTTTCGCTTATCCCTTCGGGCTGTCCGCGCGCCCCGCCTTTCCGTTGCCCGCATCCTTCCCCTTGGCGGCGGCTGCGCCATTGCGGCGTTTGCCCGCAGCCGCACCGCAGTAGCCCGGCAAGCGCCGGGCCTTGGCGCTGCGCGCCAGCCGGATCGACTCGGCCAGCGCCAGGCCGAAGCCGGCAATGCTGTGCATGTCCTGTTCCACCCGCTCGCGCAGGAAGCCGGCCCAGCAGAAGTCCCCATAGGCATTGCCCGGCTTGCGGTAGGCCCCTGCCTCGCGTGTAAACGCGGCGAGGCTGCGATAGGGGTCGTCACGCATGCCCATCACGGTTGGCGGCAGGGCTTTCGGGCCCAGCAGCTTGCCGTGCTCGTCATAGGGGTGGACATGACCGAGCCGGCGCATGCGCTTCCAGAACGCCGACGCGCTCATGTGACTGAGATCGTGCAGGATCTGCACCGGCGCCCACTCATAGCCCAGCTCCACCCAGGCGCGCGCCCAGTGGTGGTGATCGACGATATAGAGGTCGCCGCCCGGCCCGGCGATGGTCTTCAGGCGATGGCGGCGCAGGAAGCGCCGCAGCGCGTCCAGGTCCTCGGGATCGGCGTGGCGCCGGGTCACTTCGATCTTGTGGTTGACGTGGACGTAGCCCAGCGTCAGCTGCGTCGGGCGCAGGCGCGCCAGTTCAGCCATGGCCTTGCCGCGCAGCCGGCGTGGCGCGGCGGCGCGCTCCGTGCCGCTGCGTCTGGCCTCGCCGTCGTCTGCCGCGCCCGCGCGGCGCTCAGTCGTGCTCGACACGCTTGCGTTCGACGTAGTGCTCCAGCTCGCTGCCGGGGTCCTCGTTGCCGGTGCTTTGCTCGGCAACCGCTTCCCGGGCGATCGGGCGTGGCCAGAACTCGCCCTCGCCGTCCTGCACCGGCTCACCGTGCGTGGCAGGGTCGAAATCGGTCCACTGGCCGCATTCCCAACTGCCCTGGGCACGCTCCACGTCGCTGGCGCCGGCTTCGCGCAGCACGTCGACCACGACCGAATCCAGGCCGTTGGTGACGCACGCGGCCAGCATCACGCCACCCGGCGGCGCGGCGCCGGCGGCGCCCTGTCGCATCGACATGATCGATACGTCCCACACGGAGAACCCGCGTGTGAACAACGTGCGCGCCGCGTCTTCCGCACTGGCGAGCGATTCAAAACGTCCGGCTACGATCGGTGACATGATGGCTCCCTGATTGATATCGGCAATGGCCGTGACTGCTCAATTCGCATTGCAAGAGCCACGCCCGCGCGTGATGCAGCAACCCTGGCAACGCTTGCGGCATGTTGCGGAGCATGGCGCACGCCGCCCGTGCAATATTTGCAAAACGCGGCCCCGAACTACATGCGCGGCGCCGCGGCGCGCGGCCGGGATCAACCGTTGACGACTTCCCCGCCGTTGATGTGCAGAATCTGCCCGGTGATGTAGCTGGCAGCGTCCGACGCCAGGAAGACATAACCCCCCGCCACTTCGAACGGCTGCCCCGGGCGGCCCATCGGCGTCTTCTTGCCGAACTCGGCGACTTCCTCGGGGGTGAAGGTCGACGGGATCAGCGGCGTCCAGATCGGGCCGGGCGCCACGCCGTTGACGCGGATGCCGCGCTCCACCACCTGCAGCGCCAGCGAACGCGTGAACGACACGATCGCGCCCTTGGTAGCAGAGTAGTCCAGCAAATGCTTGCTGCCACGATACGCGGTCACCGAAGTCGTGTTCAGGATCGACGAGCCGGGCTTCATATGCGGCAGCAGCGCGCGGGTCAGATGGAACATCGCGAACACGTTGGTGCGGAAGGTCGCCTCGACCTGCTCGGCATCGATGTCTTCCAGCGATTCCTTCGGGTGTTGCTCGGCGGCGTTGTTGACCAGGATGTCGAGCTTGCCGTACTGCTGCAGCGTCTGCCGGGCTACGGCCTCGGCATGCGCATGGTCGGCCAGGTCCCCGGCGATCGCCAGGCACTTGCGGCCGGCGGCCTCGACCAGTTCGACGGTCGCGCGCGCGTCGGCATGTTCGTTGAGGTAGGCGATGGCGACGTCGGCGCCTTCGCGCGCGAACGCCACCGCGATGGCGCGGCCGATGCCGCTGTCGCCGCCGGTGACCAGCGCCACGCGGCCCTTCAGCCGGCCGCTGCCGACATAGTCATCCGCGCCGCTGTCCGGCTGCGGGCGCATGGGGGCTTCCAGCCCTGGCTGGCGGTCCTGGTGCTGGGGTGGAACGCTCTTGCGTGTGGAGGGTGTGGAGGGTGTGGACATGGTTCTCTCCTGACTGCGGGGGCCGCTTGTTGCGCGCATCGGACCAGCCGGGGAGACGCGCAAGAGCCTTTGCACGTGCTGCGCAAGTTCCATGCCGCGAACGGCAAGCCGCGGCCGTTCTGCCCGGCGGCGCGCACGCGCCAGCGCCGCCGCAGCGTGCCTGCGGCGGCGCCCGTAACCGTTACATCGCCCGGCAATCCTTACAGCGCGCCGCCGCTGCGTGCGGCCCACGGGCAGCGCCGCAGCGGGGCACGGTTTTTGCGGCCTTTTCAGGCATGAACGTTCAGGCCCGCTTGCCGCACCGCCGCACCTGCAAGGCGGCGGCCCGCACGGGCCGCCACAGCCAGGAGGCACATATGTTCAACTTCCGTAATGACCGCGGCGGCCGCAGCCGCGGCAGCCACGAAGCGCAGCGCCGCGAAGGCGGCCAGCCGGAACGCCGGCGCGACGAGCGCCTGGGCAGCGGCTCGGAAGACTGGGGCCAGGAATGGGGCGAGGACTGGCGCGGCGAAGACAACGGCCAGGGCAGCGCTGGGCGCGGCAGCCAGGCGCCGCAACGCGGCGGCGCGTGGTACCAGCAGGACACGCCGGCGGGCCAGCGCCGCGGCAGTTGGGGCGAACAGGGCTACGGCGCCGCGGATACCGGCGGCACCGGGCATCCGTACAGCAGCGGCTATGGCGGCTATCGCCCGAACCCGCAGGACAGCGGCTATCGCAGCCAGGAGCGCGAATCCGGCTATGGCTACCGCGACGAGGACCGCTTCGGTCCGCGCGGCCGCAGCAGCGAACTGGGCCCGCGCGATGAAGGCTACGGACGCGCCCGCCAGGGCGCCGGCGAAGGCCGCGGCTGGCGCGGTGAGGACGAGCGGCGCGAACGCAGCGAATGGGGCGAACGCGGCGGCCGCGCGATGCACTGGCGTGAAGGCATGGAGCGCGATCGCGAGGAGCGCGCCGGCCAGCCCAGCTATGGCGGCGGCTACTTTGGCGACGCCGGCCGCGGCGGCCAGTCGTACAGCGGCGGCCAGCGCGTATATCCGGACGATCCCGGCTACCACCGTCGCACGCCCTATGCCGAGCAGGCCGGACAGGGCAGCCGCCACGCCGGGCGCCGCGCGGTAGGCCCCAAGGGCTACCACCGCCCGGACGAGCGCGTGCGCGAAGACGTCTGCGAACGCCTGGCAATGAACCCGTATATCGATGTCGGCGAGGTCACGGTGGAGGTCGCCAACGGCGTGGTAACGCTGGACGGCACGGTGCGCGAGCGCCGCGAGAAGTACGTGATCGAGGAGATCGCCGATGCGGTGTTTGGCGTCACCGAAGTGGATAACCGCCTGCGCGTGCAGCGCCAGTCGGGCAGCGCGTGGGCAGCGGGATCCGAAGTCGGCGGCGATGAGACCTTGGGCGGCCGCAGCGGCAGCCTGGGCACATCGGGCACCGGCGGCACCGGTGGCAGCACGAGCGGCACCGCCTCGGGCACCAGTCCCGCCGGCACCTCACCGGACCGCACGCTGAACAAGAGCTGACCGCCAACCATGACGACGGGCGCGGCCCTGCCGCGCCCCGCCCCTGCCCCTATGCCTCGCTCTCCACGCAAACTCAGGCCCGACAGCAAGTTGATGGTGCCGCTGGACATCCTGCATCCCACCCAGATCACGGTCGGCGCCTACCACGTCGCGCAGAAGGTCCACACCACCCGGCGCGTGCCGCCGGAGCATCGCGCCGCGTTCCTGGACCGGCACCGGGTACATCTGGTGATCGGCCCGGAGCAGGCGCTGTACGTGGTCGATCACCACCACTGGGTGCGCGCCTGGCACGACCTGGGCCTGACCCATGTGCCCGGCCTCGTGCGCACTGACCTCAGCGACATGGATGCGCGCGCATTCTGGCGCCACATGGTGGCCAACCACATGGTCCACCCGTATGACGAGCACGGCCGGCGCCGCCCTCTGACGGAGCTGCCGGACGCGATCCACGACATGCGCGACGATCCCTACCGCAGCCTGGAGGCATTCGTGCAACTGGCCGGCGGCTACCGCAAGGTAAAAACGGCCTACCCGGATTTCCGCTGGGCGGACTACTTCCGGCGCAACGTGCCGGGGCCGTTCGACACGCAGCACCACTTCGCCATTGCCCTCGCGCGCGCGTTCCAACTGGCGCATACGGCGGGTGCGCGCGAACTGCCCGGCTATATCGGCCCGCTGCCCTGCTGAACCCGCTCGCCGCGCGCGCTCACTTGCCGGCCCCGGAGGTTGTCTTCGCCAGCAGTTGCAGCAGCCGCGCCTCGTCCGCGCGCAGCCGCGTCGCCGACGGCGCCTTGCCGCGTGCCTGCAGCGCGCCGGCAAGGTAGGCGTCGATCACCTCCGGATGCACATAGCACTTGCGGCACACCGCCATGGTGTTGCGCAGCTGGTGCGCCACCTGGCGGATCGCATCCGCGACGGCCTTCTTGCGCGCGCTCTCGCTGTCCGCTTCGGGCAGCTTGCGCAGGATCGCGAGCGCATGCACGCTGCCGGCCCAGGTACGGAAATCCTTCGCCGTAAAGTCGCCGCCGGTGACTTCCTGCAGGTAGGCGTTGACGTCGGCCGAGCCGATCTCGCGGATCTCGCCGTCGCTGTCGCGGTACTTGAACAGGCGCTGCCCCGGCAGGTCGGCACAGTTGCGCACGATGCGCGCGAGGCGCGGGTCGTTGACCGAGACGTCATGCGTGATGCCGCTCTTGCCGTTGAACTGGAAGCGCAGCCGGCTGCCGCGCACGGTCACATGGCGGCGGCGCAGCGTGGTCAGGCCGTAGGTGCGGTTCTGCCGAGCGTAGCGCGGCGAGCCCACACGCACCAGCGTGGCGTCCAGCAGCACCACCACCGCGGCGACCACCTTCTCGCGCGGCATGCCGTTGCGGCCGAGGTCGCGCGTGGCGCGCGCCCGCAGCCGCGGCAGCGCGGTGCCAAAGGCCAGCAGCCGGCCGTATTTGTCGGTATCGCGCAGCACCGCCCATTCGGCGTGGTAGACGTACTGCTTGCGCCCGCGCGCATCGCGCCCGGTGGCCTGCAGGTGCCCGCGCGGGTCCGCGCAGATCCACACCGATTCATAGGCCGGCGGGATCGCCATCGCGGCGATGCGCGCCAGCGTGCCGGCATCGCGCACGCGCTCGCCGTCGGGACCGATATAGCGGAAGCCGCTGCCGTGGCGGCGGCGCGTGATGCCCGGTCCGCTGTCGTCGACATAGCGCAGGCCCGCGTCGCGCAGCACGGCCTCGAGCGTGACGGCGGCCTCTGTGGTCGCCAGCGCGCTATCCATGGCCGTCGCAAGGCTGGCGCGGGCACGCTATTCCGCGCGGGCCGGCGGGGCGCTCGCGCCTGATGGCGACGTGCCGGTGCCCGACATGGCGCCCGCCATGCCCAGCTCCTCCTCGTGCTCCGGGGGCGCGGGCCGCGGCCTGGGTGGCACCGCGCGCTCCGCGCTGACCGGGCCGGCGCGCGCGACGGTGATCATCTCGCGCAGCCAGTTGACCAGCAGGCTGGTGTAGGCGCGCTGGCTTTCCTCGTCGGTCAGGCCGTGGTCGGCGCCCTTGATCATGCGGTAGGTCATCGAATTGGCATGCAGGCAGGCGTCGACATAGCTCATCACCGCGGCGTGCGGCACCACCTGGTCGCTCTCGGATTCGATCACCAGCACGTCGCCGGCGAAGGCGCAGCAGGCGCGCAGCGCGCGGTTGCTTTCCGGGGGCACCACGCTGCGCCGATAGCTGACCAGGTCCTGTTCGCGATGCAGCTGGCGCTTGGGCAGTTCCCAGCCGGAATCCATGTACAGCGCCGGCGCGCGGAAGCTCATCCAGCGCACCGGGCGCAAGGTGGTCAGCAGTGCGGCGAGGTAGCCGCCGTAGCTGCTGCCCACCACCGCGATCGCGTTGCGGTCCACTTCGGTCTGGCGCACCAGCAAATCGTAGGCCGCCACCACATCGGCGAGGTTGCGCATGCGGGTGACGGTTTCGTACTCCGCGCGCGTACCGGCATGGCCGGTCAGGTCGAACGTCAGGCAGACACAGCCCAGCCCCGCCACCTTGCGCGCGCGCGCCAGGTACTGCTGCTGGCTGCCGCCCCAGCCATGGACGAACAGCACCCCGGGCAGCTTGGTTTCAGGACTGATCAGGGTGCCGGCAATGGTGCCGCCCTCGGTCTGTATCTGCAGGAGTTCTTCATGCGTTGCCATCGGATTCACGCTCCAGTCGTGCGTATTTGGTCAGAGGACCGACATGGCGGTCCTCTCCCTGGAAATAGATCTCGGCATCGTCGGGCACCTGCACGCCGTTGCCGTACACCTCGCGGGTCGAGGCCACCACGCGCGTGCGCCTCGGATCCTCGCGCAGCGCCGCCAGCGCAGCCAGTTCGGCGCCGGTCGCGCCGCCCACGCGCCAGGACTGCTCCAGCACGCCGCCCAGCACGCACTCGCGGTCGGCACTTCCGGCCGCGGGCCCGAAGGCCACGTCATAGTTGCAGCGCGACAGCACCATGCCGCCATAGCAGGCCAGCGCGGCGTCGTGGTACACCATCGCCGCGCGTACCGCGGCCTGCGTGCGCGCATCGAATGGTTGCTCCAGCAGCGCGTCAAAGCCGCCGCGCACCACCGTCAGCGTCGAGCCGCCGTACACCTGCTGGCCGCGGTTGTTGGCCGTCAGCCTCTGCGTGCCGCAGTAGGCGGCACGCAGGCCGGCCAGCTCCACCTGCCCAACGCTGTAGGTCTGGGGCGCGTCCAGGTCGCGCTCCAGCACCAGGCCGAGGGTTTCGACGATATCGGCCTGCATCGCGTCCAGCGCCTCGTCCAGCGCGCGCTCGCTGTCGACCACGCGCTGGCCCAGCCCACCGATGCCGCAGGGCTCCTTGAGCCGCACCGGTCCCAGCGCCAGCAGGCGCTTGCCGGCCACGCGCGCGTCGGCCACGGTGAACGCGGTAAAGCCCGGCAGGGTCGCGCCCACCACGCGCTGCACGAAGCCCTCGCACCAGCCCTGCGGTGCCGCCGCGCCCGGTTCCACCAGGCCGTGCGTGATCGCCTTGGTGGCCACGAACGCGTACGGCACCACGCCGCCAAAGAGGTCGCTCTCGCCCTGCACGCCGAGGCTGGCGGCCAGGTCGGCGCCCACCAGCGTCTGCGCGGGCACCAGGTAGGGCGCGGTTTGCCCCGCGCCCGGCGCGGCGTAGGCACCGGCGAAGGCATAGCCCGCGATATCGGCCACCTTGCGGGCTATATTGGCAAGGGTCGTGCCATGGTGGCTGTCGGCATCGCCCAGCGGCTCGCAGCCGTAGACCATGACGCTGCGGCCCGGCGGCGAGGCCGTGGCGGCCCTGCCCGCGCGTTTGCGCTTCGTTGCCTGGTTGGGATCGGACACGGCTGGCTCCTTGCTGGGTTGTGCGCGACGGCACGGGGGGAGGCGACGGCATGGCGGGGCCCGGCGCGGCCCGGCTAGGGGCTGACCGCGGCGGTAGAACCGGTATCCGCCCGCACTGGCTCATCCTGTGCAGGCCCGCGGCGCGACGCGCGCGCCTGCAGCTTGGCCGCGTGGTTCTCGCGCGCCTCGTCCAGCGAATGGCTGCACTTGATACCGTCCTCCTTGTCGGCCAGCTCGGCCAGGTGGCGATAGAAATTGACCAGCTGGCGCAGTTCCTCTTCGTCCAGGTCTTCGATCGACACCAGCATGTTGCTGGCTTCGCGATGCGAGGCCAGCAGTTCGTTGAGCTTCAGGTGAACCGCGACCGCGTCCTTGTTCTGGCTCTGCTGGATCAGGAACACCATCAGGAAGGTGACGATGGTGGTGCCGGTATTGATAACGAGCTGCCAGGTCTCGGAATAGCCGAAAATCGGCCCGGTAATGCCCCAGGCCACCACCACGCCAACGGCCAGCACGAACGCGGTGGGCGAGCCCGCCTGGCGCGTGGCGGCACCGGCGAAGCGGTCGAACACATGCAGCATGCGGGCATGTTTGCCGGAATTGGGCTGATGGCCAATGCCCGGCAGGATTGGACTGGTCTTGCTCATCGTTGCGCTCCCGACATTGAACCGCCACGCGGCGGCATGCTGATTTCATTGTATGGAGCGCGGTGCCAAAGTGCAGCGGGCGCAGTCCTACAACGCGCGCTGCACTTGTACCGCCGTTGGCGTTGTCCGGGCTGCGGCGCGACTTTCCTTTCTACATCGGGTGATAAATCTTGCCGACGCCACCGGTGTGCGGAGTGGAAACGCTCGCATGCGCGACGGCGCGTTGGCGGGAATGCTTCTTGCGCCGGTCACAGGCTACGCAGCGAAGGCGGGGTACGCCTTCAGATGTTCGATTCCAGCAAAGGAGCAATGATGAACCGCAACGCCTCCTCAGCCGCCGATGACGAAGCCCTGCGCGTGGCCATACGCGCCGAGATTGCCGCGGCCTTCGCTGGCCGCTTTCCTGAAGGCGTCACGCTCGACGTGGTGGATCGCCGCGTGACCGTGCGCGGCTGCGTGGACGACGTCGGGGTCGCGCAGCGCATCGAGAAGGCCGCAGCGGTCAGCGCGGGCGTGCTCGGGGTACATAACGAACTGTCGCTGCGCCGCCAGCCCGCGCCCGAGCCAAAGGGGCAGCCGCAGCACAGCGGCATGAACGCGGATCCCGCGCGCAAACCGTCGGGGCAGGTCCACCATAAGGTGTGAAAAAAAAGAAAAGGCCCGGCGCCGGATCCATGCCGGCGCCGGGCCTCCCCCCGGATGACCGCATAAGCTACTTGCGGTCTTCCCATGGATCGTAGCGATCCGCTTCCCAATACGGCGAAATCCCGTAGTACTGGTGGATGCTGGTGGCCCACTGCGAGTCGGCCATGCTCGGCCAGTGGTCCTTGTCGAACCCCGGCGCGGCCTTGAGCCGGTCCTTCTCGACGCCGAGCACGAAACACTTGCGCCGCGTGTCCAGCGTCAGCGCCGACCACGGCAGGGCGAACAGCTTCTCGCCGATGCCGAGGAAGCCGCCCATGGCCATCACTGCGTAGGCCACGCGTCCGCCCAGCACGTCGATCATGATGTGGTCGATGGTGCCGATATCGTCGCCCGCGGGGTCAACCACCTTGTTGCCCTCGAGCGTATCGGCGGCCATCACGAACGGGCCGGGACCCGGGGAATTGCGGTCGATGCCGCCGACGATCGATGCGCCGCGCGGCTGTTCGCCCGGGGATTCAGGTTGGACTGGATTCATGGACACCTCCGTTTATGCCTTGGGATGGAAGGACGCCGGCGCTGGCATCGCCCGCGCCCGCACTGCGCTAGCTGTATTCGCGCGTTCTCGGGTTTTCCGCCGGCACCGGCGGCACGGTCGGATCGAAGTCTGCCCAGCGGCCGTCGACCCAGCGGCCATCGGCGCGCTCCACGTCCTTGGCGCCGCCCTGGCGCAGCAGGTCCGCCACCGCGGCCGGGTTCCCGCGGGCCACATGCGCGGCCAGCACCACGCCGGCGTTGCGCACCGCCGGCTGCCCGGTCAGCGGGTCGCGCCGCACGTTGCGCGCGAGCGCCAGCGCGCCGGCCAGCGACCCCAGGTAGGCACCGAGGCCAACGGCAAACACCATCACCAGGATCGACAGCGGCGGCGCGGCCGACACCGCGGAAATCAGCGCTGCGCCCAGTGCCGCGCCCACCGCGGCGCCGATCAGCACGCCGGCGATGGCACCGATGCCCGACTTGCGCGCGCCTGCATCGGCGGCGTGGTCGCCGCCCAGCGGATAGGCCGCGTGTTGTCCCGGCGGGTTGACGTAGAACAGGTTGAGGTCCTTGTCCGCAAACCCGTGCGCCTTCAACCGGCTGGCTATGGTTTCTGCGGCGGAAAAGCTGTCGAAGCGACCTGCAATGATGGCGGACATGCTGGCTCCTTTTCGTTCATCCGATGGGTTCGGGCCGCAGCGCAGCGCCGGTGGCGCCGCGCTGCCGCGCATGGACTAAAGGTGGCTGACGTGCTCGCTCTCAGCGGCGGCCGGTCGAGCCCTTGCGCTGACCGGCTGGCTTGGCACCTGCGGGCTGCTGTTCGCTGCCGCGCTTGAGCTTCCAGTCGACATCGTCGCGCGCGGTCTGCGTCTTCTTCTCGGCATGCATGGCCGCGCTTGGCGAGATCGGGTCGCTGGCGGGGAAAGTCATCTCCAGGGAATCGTCGACGGCAGCTTGGTAGGTCTTGCCTTCCTTGCGCGGCTTGTCACCGGCCTTGGCGACCTTGCCGGTTTCGGCACGGCCGGCGCGTGCGCCAGGACTGGCCATGGCGGACTTGCCGGTCTTCGCGGCCGGCTTGGCGGCAGGCTTCGCTGACGGCCTGGCACTTGCCTTGGCGGCAGGCTTGGCGGAAGGCTTGGCGGCTGCCTTAGCGGCTGACTTCGCCGCAGGCTTCGCGGCCGGCTTTGCCACGGCCTTGGCTGCGGGCTTTGCGGCAGGCTTTGCGGCCTTCATCGCCGCGCCGCTCTTGCCGGCCTTGCCTGCGGAAGCAGCCGAAGCGCGCGAGCTGCGGGCGGCCTGCGCCTTGTCGGACTTCATGTCGGACTTCGCGCCGGACGACTTGCGGGCAACCTGCGCGGCCTTCTCGGATGGGCGGCTGGCTTTGGGCATGGTTGGTCCCTCCTTGGTTGAGTAACTTACCCATGCAAGGCGCGGGCCAGATGCCAGGCGGATGGCACATGCGGGCGGGAGCGGAGGCAGGGCCTGCCGTGGGGGCCGCCATGTTGCCGTGGGGCTGCGGTCAGGCTGCGGCGGGCGCGCCGCGCTCTGGCAAGCGGTACGCGTAGCGCGCACCGCACGCCTGTAAAAACTACATCGCCATGGAAGCGTTATGAACGCACATTGAGGCCGTCATCGCGCCGCGCGCGACCGCTCACCCTCCGCGCACATGCCGCGGGAACCGGACCGCGATGCAGACGCTGATCTTGTCGCTGTCGCAGCCATCGCTTTCCGCGCTCAGCACGGCGCCATGCAGTTCCACCATGCGGCGGGTCAGCAGCAGTGCGGTACTTTGCCGCGCCGGTGGGGCGCCATCCGCCGCCGGGGGCCGGCGGCCAAAGAAGTCGGTCAGTGCGGCCAGCCGGCTGGCGCTGCGCTGCTGGTCCAGCGGCGGGCTTTCGGTGATGCGCAGCCTGACGTGGTCGGGCTCGCCGGCAATTTGTACGGCGATCGTGCCGCCGGCCGGGGCGCGCCAGATGCAGTGCACCAGCAGGTGCCGCAGCAGCGGCGCCAGGCGCGCCGCGTCGGCGTCGATGACGTAGGCGGAATCACCGGCGCCGTCGGTGGTCACCGGCGACAGCAGCACCCCGCGCGCCTCCGCCGCCGCGCGGCGATCGGCAATGGCCTGGGCCACGGCTTCGAGCAGGTCGACCTGCTGCCAGCGCGGCACCGCCTCGTCGGCGAGCAGCCGCACCCCTTCTTCCATTTCCTCGATCAGCGCGAGCTGTTGCTGCATGCCGGCGCGAATGCCGTCCAGCGCGCGCTGCGCCGGCGCGGGTGCAGTATCGAAGGCGCGGTCCAGCACGTAGGCCCAGCTCTGGATGGCATTGAGGGAAGAACGCAAGTCGTGCGCCGACTGCTCGATCAGCGCGCTCACTTCCTGCACGCTTTGCACGGCCAGCCCGTCCAGCGAGGCGGTGGCATCGCTGCGCGCTCCTGCATGGCCAGCGCCATGCAGGGGAGGACGGTCAGAGACGTCCGGCGTGCCGGATTGCGGCGGTTGCTCAAGCATCATCGTGTCGGCCTGGTTGGCTACTTTGGCTGAAGCAAGAAGCGTGCGGCACGGGGGCACCGTAGGCCACCACGGGACGCGAACCGCCGCAACCGCTTGCCGGCACGCACGCCGTCACCCGGTGGCGGACGAACCGTTGTCGTTGCGCGAGGCGCGCAACCACTCCGGCAATTCGCCACGGGCGGCATAATCTTCCAGCCGGTTGTACAAAGTCTTCAGGCTGATGCCCAGGATCTCGGCCGCGTGCTTCTTCACGCCGGCGCACTGCTCCAGCGTGGCGAAGATCAGCTGCCGGTCAGCGTCGGCCAGCGACATGCCCACCGGCACCGACACCACCGCCGCGCCCGGCGCCTGCGTGGCCGCCACCTGCAGCGGCACCTGCACTTCGGTGATCAGGTCGTCGTCGGCCATGATGAAGGCCCGCTGCACGAAGTTGCGCAGTTCGCGCACATTGCCCGGCCAGGCGTGCAGGCGCAGGCTCTCCAGCACATTCGGCGCGAAGCGGCGTTGCGTGCCCTGTTCGGCATTGAGCTGGTCCAGCATCAGGTTGGCGATCTGGAGCACGTCGTCGCCGCGCGCGCGCAGCGGCGGCAGCTCAACTGGGAACACGTTCAGGCGGTGGAACAGGTCGGCGCGCAGCTTGCCGTCCGCCACCGCTTCTTCCGGGTTGCGGTTGGTGGCGGCCAGCACGCGCACGTCGGAGTGGCATTCACGGTTTGTGCCCACGCGCATGAAGGTGCCGGTTTCCAGCACGCGCAGCAGCTTGACCTGCAACTCGGCCGGCATCTCGGTGATTTCATCGAGGAACAGCGTGCCGCCGTCGGCGCGCTCGAAATAGCCCTTGTGCTGGCGGTCCGCGCCGGTAAAGCTGCCACGCTCGTGGCCGAACATCTCGCTTTCGATCAGCGTGGGCGAGATCGCGCCGCAGTTGACCGCCAGGAACGGCTGGCGCCGGCGCGACGAAAGCTCGTGCACGGTCTGCGCGGCCAGCTCCTTGCCGGTACCGCTTTCGCCGATCAGCAGCACGGTGGCCTCGGTGGGCGCCACGCGCGCGAGTTGGTCATAGACTACCTGCATCACTTCGGAGCTGCCCATCAGCCGGCCGAAGCGGCCATAGCGGCGCAGTTCGCCGCGCAGCGAATGGATCTCGGCGCGCAGCTCGCCGGTGGTGGCAAGGCGCTTGAGCACGGTCTGCAACCGCGCCACGTTGATGGGCTTGACGAGGTAGTCGGTGGCGCCGGCGCGCAGCGCCTCCACGGCGCTTTCCACGCTGGCGTAGCCGGTGGTGAGGATCACCTCGACGCCGGACGCGCCGACCTCGTCGAACAGTTCCATGCCGTTGCCGTCGGGCAGGCGCAGGTCCGCGACGATCGCGTCGGGCATGCGCCAGCCGATCTGCAGCCGGGCTTCACGCAAGGTGCCTGCGGTGGCGGAACTGAAGCCTTCCATGGCCACGATCTCGGCCAGCGCGGCGCAGGCGTTTTCATCGTCATCGACAATCAGGATGTGGGGCATACGATCCGTCAGTGAGACCTAATAGAGTCCTGAGCGCAACCCTGCGCGCGCCTGGCTCTCCGTGCATTGCGGCGGTAGCTTTTGGGCTGGCTCCGGCCGGGGGCAACGGGAACGATCCGCCGGCACGCTCCATGCGAGGCGTGGCTCGGCGGCAGGTACAGGCGACGACACTGGCACTGCACCGGGGGTTCTGCACTGCGTATTGCAAGTCTAAGCGCGGGCAGGCACGGTCGTTGCCGGTGTCCGTCTGACACGGCTGTCGGAACTTTCCGCGCCTGTTCACGCACGTCTGGCAAGCCCCCGTGGCAAAGGCTAGCATAGGAAGTTCCCACCTTCCCATGACTTGACTCGCCCCGCTGCGAGGCCTCCGAGGCGCCAGTGACCGTGACAGTGACTGCCAGCACACCGCGGCGCAGCAACGCCGCCTCCCATTCCAGCCACCCGGGCAGCGCGTCCGGGGGAGAGCCCGCGCCGCGCCGGGCGGTGCCGTCGCAGGTGACGCTGCTGTGGGAGAGCACCGCGCCCGCGATGCGGCGCTTGCTGGCGCAGATCGAGCGCGTTGCGCCCACCGACGTCACCATGCTCGCCGTAGGGGAAAGCGGCTCTGGCAAGGAAGTGGTGGCGCGGGCCGTGCACGAGCGTAGCGCGCGCCGCAAGGGTCCCTTTATCGCCGTCAATTGCGGCGCGATCCAGCCCACGATCATCGAATCCGAACTGTTCGGACATGAAAAAGGCGGCTTCACCGGTGCGATCGAGCAGAAGGCCGGCTACTTCGAGCAGGCCCAGGGCGGCACGCTGTTTCTCGATGAAGTCACCGAGATGCCCCTGGAGATGCAAATCAAGCTGCTGCGGGTGCTGGAGGGGCGCACCTTCCACCGCGTCGGCGGCGACACGATGATCGTCACCGATGTGCGCATCCTGGCGGCCACCAACCGCGATCCGGTCGAGGCCGTGCGCTCAGGCCACCTGCGCGAGGACCTGCTGTACCGGCTGGCCGTGTTCCCCTTGCATATTCCGCCGCTGCGCGAGCGCCTGGACGATATCGTGCCGCTGGCGCGCCATTTCCTGGCTGAGTACAACGCCATGGAGCACACCGACAAGGCGTTCTCGGCCGCGTCGCTGGACCGGCTGGTGCGCTACGACTGGCCTGGCAATGTGCGCGAGCTGAAGAACGCGGTCTACCGCGCCTTTATCCTGGCCGACAAGGTGGTGGAAATCGGCAACCCCAACCTGGCCACGCAGCCACCGCGCCCGACCACCGTCGACGGAGTGGTCAACGTGCGCGTGGGCACCACGCTGGCCGACACCCAGCGCGAGATCATCATGGCCACGCTGGCGCGCTTTGACGGCGACAAGCGCCAGGCCGCGCGCGCGCTCGGCATCAGCCTGAAGACGCTATACAACCGGCTGGACGCTTACCGCTCGCTCTAGGACTGGTCCGGCGGCTGGCCCTTGCCCGCTGGCTGCGCCAGCGCGTGCGACAAGGCATCGAGCGCCAGTGGCTTGGTCAGGTGCGCATGAAAGCCCGCCAGCTGGCTGCGTCGCTGCTCCTCGGCGGTGCCGCGCCCGGTCAGCGCCAGGAACTGCACGCCGCGGTCCGCGCCCGCCTGGCGCATCGCCTGCAGGACCTCATAGCCCGACATGTCGGGCATCTCCAGGTCGAGCAGCACGCAGTCGGGGCGGAATTCGCCAGCCACGGCCAGCGCCTGCTGGCCGCCGTGGGCCGCGCGCGCCTCGTGGCCGAGCAGGGACAGCAACTCAGCCATGCTGTCGGCCGAATCCGCGTTGTCGTCCACCACCAGCACGCGCCTGCGCGGCACCGTTCCCGGCGGCCGCGCGTCCGCCTCGCGCGCGCGGCCGGTGACGCGGGGCAGGATCACGGTAAAGGTGCTGCCCTTGCCGGCGCCGGCGCTGTCGGCCTGGATCGCGCCGCCATGCGCTTCCACTACCGCCTTGGCCAATGCCAGCCCGATGCCCAGCCCGCTGCGGCTGCCGGCCTCGGCCTCCTGCGAGAACAGGTTGAAGATGCGGTCCATCGCCGCGAGCGGCAGGCCCCGCCCGGTGTCGGACACGGCCGTGACCACGCGCGCCGGCTCCACGCTCACGCGCACGCTGACGGTGCCGCCGCACGGCGTGTACTTGGTGGCGTTGCTGAGCAGGTTGAGCAGCACCTGCCCCAGCCGCGCCGCGTCGGCGCGCACATAGGGCGAGGTAGCCGGCAGTTCCACGACCAGTTGCTGGCCGGCGGCGTCCAGCATGGGCCGGATCGCGTCGAGGCTGGCGGTCACGACATCGTTGTACGAGGTCGGCGTCAACTCCATCTTCATCTTGCCCGCGGTCACGCGGCCGACGTCGAGCAGGTCGTTGACCAGCCGCTCGAGCTGGTGCAGCTGCCGGTCGATGATCTCGGCGCAGTGACGGATGCGGGTATCGGCGGTGGGCGTCAGCGCAATCACCTCCACCGCGTTGCGCACCGGCGCGAGCGGGTTGCGCAGTTCATGCGCGAGGATGGCCAGGAACGACTGCAGCCGGCGGTTGCCGGTCTCGAGCACCTCCAGCCGCAGCGCGTCGCTGAGGTCGCGCGCGGTCCACAGCAGGCCGTTGGGACAGCCGCCGGCGTCGCGCACCAGCACGATGCGCGCCTGGCAGCGCACGATGGTGCCGTCCTTGCGCGCCACGCGCTCGTCGCCCGCCCACTGCCCGCAGGCGCGGGCGGCATCCAGTGCCACCCGGTGGCGCCCCGCGGCAGCGTCCTGGCGGGTGTAGAGCAGCGCCAGCGGCTGGCCCACGGCGTCGGCTTCGGCATAGCCGGAGAGTGCCTGCGCACCGACATTCCAGCTGCGGATGGTGCCGTCGAGGTCCAGTTCGCAGATCGCGGTGCCGGGCAGGCTATCGGCCAGCAGGCGCAGGCGCGACTCGGCCAGCGCGGCGTGTTCGGTGGCAGCCTGCTGCACGGTGATGTCGCGGCAGGACACCACGAAACCGCTGGACGCGGCCGTGGCTGCATCCCCGTTCGGCGACGGCATGCCCGGCATCTCCGCGCCGATCGCCAGCATCATGCAGTCCGCCTGCAACAGGCTGCCGTCGCGGCGCACGCGCCAGCCCTGGTCGCGTGCACTGCCGGTTTGCGCGGCCATGCACTGCAATTGCTGCGGCAGGCCGGCGGCAATGTCATCGGGGCGGTGCAGGCAGGAAAAGTGGCGGCCGAGGATCTCGTCGGCGCTGTAGCCGAACACCTTGCGCGCGACCTCGGGCCATAGCGCGATGCGGCCGTCCGCATCGGTCTCGAACACGGCGCAGTCTTGCACGGCATCGAGCAGGCGCCCGTATTGGATGGCCTGCTGCTGCGTGGGATGGCCCGCCATGGCGCCCCCTGGTTCGCCAACGGGTGACGCGCGGACACCTTTTGCCGTTTGCGGCTCGGCCATGAGCGCACCTTCTGCATAGGTGGAGATGGAAATCGGCAAGTCCCGGCCGGAACCGCGCGGCGCAGGGCCAAATGCCCGCCATTTGGCGGGCATCCGTGTCAATGATAGGCGCTCGCGGCCCATGCGCCACCCGTTCTGGCTTCACCAGGCCTCGCCGCACCCTTTCGGGGGAGCACAGGCATCAAAGGGGCGAAAGCCCCGCGTGGAACGGCTCCGCACGCGGGGCAGCATGGCACCTAGCGCGAACGCCGCAACTGGACCATTGCGGCCAGCGCGGCCGAGGCGCCGACCACCAGCGCGGTCGTCAGCATCGGGTACCGCGCCGTGGTGGTGTACGGGCACGAGTGCAGCGCACCTTGCGTGCCGCCGCGCTCCTGCAGCCCGCTGCCGCTCCCGTAGAGCGCATTGTCCTCGAGCGGCCCGGCCGGGTGGCGGGTCTGCTGGGCCCGGCCGATAAAGCGGCGCATAAAGCGGTCGAAGGTATGCGGCGCGTGGTAGGCCGCCGCCGAGAAGGCCTTGGCGGCGGCGCCGACGAACAGGTCGCGGCGCGGGTTCTCGGCCGCGAACAGGATCGCGTCGGCGGCCAGCGCCGGGTCATACAGCGGCGGCGGCAGACGCGGCTCGACATCGAGGAAATTCTTGGCATGCCGCGCGAGCGGCGTTTCCAGCCCGGCCGGCTTGATCAGCGTCACGCTGACGGGCGCCTGCTCCTGTTCCAGCTCCACTCGCAGCGAATCGGTAAAGCCCTTGATCGCATGCTGCGAGGCCGCGTAGGCGCTTTGCAGCGGCAACGGGCCATCCGATGCCTCGCTGCCCATGTTGATGATGGCGCCGCCGCACTCGCGCAGGTGCGCCGCCGCGGCCAGCGAGCCGTGCACGGTGCCCCAGTAGTTGGTGTCGAACAGCCGGCGCTGGTCTTCCAGCGGCACATCGCAGTGGCGCCCGAAGATGGTCACGCCGGCGTTGTTGACCCAGGTATCGAAGCCGCCGAAACGCTCGATGGCCGTCTGCGCCACCCGCGCGACATCTTCATGCTTGCCCACGTCGGCCGCCACGGTAATGACTTCGGCGCCATGCTCGCGCAGTTCTTCCGCCAGCTGGTGCAGCGAATCCTCGCTGCGCGCCACCAGCACCAGGCGCGCGCCCTGCTGCGCTGCCTTGCGCGCGGTGACCAGGCCCACGCCGCTGCTGGCGCCGGTCAGCACAATGACCTGTGAGCCGATCTTTTTCAGGGTTGGTTTCATCTGCCGCTTCCTCCTCGGATGGCCCCGGCACGGCGCCGGGCATGCCTCTAGCTAGTCGCAAGGAGTATTCCCGTCCGGTGCGCCAAGGCGCACCGGTACGGGCGCGGATAACGTCGCGAGACGGGTGCCGCAGAATTACAACGCCCGGTAAGAACCACATACCGCGTCCCCAGCCCACGGCGCCTGTAGGACGGGCGCCGATTTCGGCAAGGCCATGTGCTGCCTAAGCTGGATGCATTCCCCTGCAACCGGCGACAGCCATGGCCAAGACGACGCGGCAGGATCCAGGTGAAGGCCGCACCCCGGCAAAGCGCACCGGCAAGCGCGCGGGTACTGCCGCCGCCAAGGCGCCGCGTGCGGCTGCGCGCAAGGCGGCAGCGAAGTCCCCAACCAGGACCCCGACCAAGTCCGCTACCAAGTCCGCTACCAAGGCAGCGGCCCCCGCGCGCAAGCGCACCGCCGGCACGGCGCCCGCCGCGCTCGACAAATACCGTCGCATGCGCGACTTCGGCGCCACGCCCGAGCCCGGCGCCGCCGCGGCGCGCGCCCGGCCCGCGCCACGCAAGCGCGCCGGCGAGCTGTCTTTCGTGATCCAGAAGCATGCCGCGCGGCGACTGCACTATGACTTCCGCCTGGAACTGGGCGGCACGCTGAAGAGCTGGGCGGTGCCCAAGGGCCCCAGCCTGGACCCCGCCGACAAGCGCATGGCCGTCCATGTCGAAGACCATCCGATGGAGTACGCCGGCTTCGAGGGCGTGATCCCCGCCGGCCACTATGGCGCCGGCACGGTGATCGTCTGGGACCGCGGCAGCTGGGTGCCGGTGGGCGACGCCGAAGCCGGGTATCGCGCCGGCAAGCTGAAGTTCGAGCTGCGCGGCGAGAAGCTGCATGGGCACTGGACGCTGGTGCGCATGCACGGCAGCCGGCAGAAGGCGCAGGGCGAACAGGACGCCTGGCTGCTGATCAAGGAACGCGACGAAGCCGCGGTGCCGGCGTCGGAGTTCGATGTGGTCGAGGCCATGCCTGACAGCGTGCTGGGTGGCACCGAACGCAAGGCCCCGGCAAAGCGCTCCCCCACCACGGGAAAGGCAAAGCGCGCGCAGAACCCTGACGACGCGGAGGCCGCACCGGCAGGCACCTCAGTGAAGGCCCTGAAGCCCCCGCACGGGGCCGCGCGCGCGGCACTGCCCCTGGCGCTGGCGCCGCAGCTGGCCACGCTGGTGGAAAACCCCCCGTCCGCTTCCCAGGCCTGGCGCTACGAGATCAAGTTCGACGGCTACCGGCTGCTGGCGCGCATCGACGGCAAGGACGTGCGCCTGTTCACGCGCCAGGGCCATGACTGGACCGCCAGGTTGCGCGCGCTGGCGCGCGACGTCGGCGCGCTGGGACTGCCCGACGGCTGGCTCGACGGCGAAATCGTGGTGATCGGCAAGCATGGCGAGACCGACTTCCAGGCGCTGCAGAACGCCTTCGACACATCGCGGGTGGAGGCGATCCAGTACTTCGCGTTCGACCTGCCGTACTTTGCCGGCCATGACCTGCGCAAGGTGCCGCTGGTGGCGCGGCGCGCGCTGCTGCGGCGGATCTTCGAGCACAACACCTCGGCGCGGCTGCGGTTCAGCGAGGACTTTGAAGCGAGCCCCGAAGAGATGCTCGATGCCGCCTGCCGCATGAAGCTGGAAGGCGTGATCGGCAAGCGCGCGGATTCCAGATATGTGAGCGCGCGCAGCAACACGTGGATCAAGCTCAAATGCACGCTGCGCCAGGAATTCGTGGTGGCGGGCTTCACCGACCCCAAGGGCAGCCGCGAAGGCATCGGCTCGTTGCTGCTCGGCGTACATGACAGCGGCGGGCGGCTGCGCTACGCCGGCAACGTCGGCACCGGCTTCGACACGCGCATGCTCGGCGTGTTGCGCAAGCAGCTGGACGCGCTGCGCGCCGATGACCCGCCGTTCGACACGGTACCCGCCGGCGTCAAGGGCCACTGGGTGCGGCCGAACCTGGTGGCCGAGGTGTCGTTCGGCAGCTGGACGCGCGAAGGCCGCGTGCGCCATGCCGTCTTCCATGGGCTGCGCAGCGACAAACCCGCGAGCGCGGTGTCGGTGGAACGCCCGGCCGAGGCTGCCGCGAAGGGCAAGGCCGCGGCAAAGACCGTAAAGGAGACTGCCAGGGCCGACAGCACGAAGACAGGAACCGGAGCAAAAGCGAAATCAGGCGCGGCGGCAAAGCGCCCCACCGCCGCCGGCGGCAAGGTTGCCATCAGCAATGCCGGGCGCGTGATCGACACCGCCTCGGGCCTGACCAAAGGCGACCTGGTGCGCTACTACGAGCGCGCCGCTGCACTGATGCTGCCGCACCTGCGCGGGCGCCCGATCGCGATGGTGCGCGCGCCCTCGGGCGTGGGCGGCGAGCAGTTCTTCCAGCGGCATGGCGACACGCTGCGCGTGGACGGCATCAACGTGCTCGATCCCGGGCTGTGGCCGGGGCATCCAGCGCTGCTGGAAATCGTCTCGGAACAGGCGCTGGTCGCGGCCGCGCAGCTCAACGTGGTGGAGTTCCATACCTGGAACGCCAGCAAGCGCAGCATCGACCGGCCCAACCGCATCATCTTCGACCTGGACCCGGGCGAAGGCGTGGCATGGTCGCATATGCAGGAGGCCGCCGCGCTGATGAAGGCGCTGCTCGACGAGCTGGGCCTGGCCAGCTTCCTGAAGACCAGCGGCGGCAAGGGCCTGCATGTGGTGGTGCCGGTCACGCCGCGCGCGGGCTGGGACGAGGTCAAGGGCTTTGCCCATGACGTGGTGCGCCACGTCGCCGCGACCATCCCGCAGCGCTTCGTTGCCAAGAGCGGCGCGCGCAACCGCGTGGGCAAGATTTTCATCGATTACCTGCGCAATGGTGTCGGCGCCACCACGGCAGCGGCGTTTTCCGCACGCGCGCGGCCAGGGCTGGGCGTGTCGATTCCGGTGTCGTGGGAAGAACTCGACGCGCTGGAAGGCTCGGCGCAATGGACCGTCGCCAACGTCGAGCCAAGGCTGGAAGCGCTGGAAGCGGACGACCCCTGGGCGGACTACGCTGGCACGCGGCAGGCCATCACGCGGGCCGCGGCAAGGCTCGGCCACGTGCGCTAGCGACACTGGCGCGGGCCGCGGCGCCCGGCGCAACTGGCGGCGCCAACATCGAGCGGCACATTTCTTGCCACGTTCCCTCCGTGATCACGCCCCATGAGCACGCCCGCGACGGGCACGTCGCGGCACTGCCTGCAGTGCCCGACGACTCAGCAAACACAGGAGGACACCGCGATGCGCCGACTTGCTATTCCCCGGAAGATACGCGCCGCCGGCGCACCTGATACCGCCGCGCCGCGTGGCTGCCGCGCGCTGCACCGGCTGCTGGTGTCCTGCGCGATGCTGTCGTTCGCGGCCGGCCCGCTGCATGCACGCCTGCCCGCCCCCACGCCGGAGCAGCAGCAGGCAGCCGAGGCCAAGAAGGCCAAGGAGGCAGAAGCTGCCAAGCTCCAGGCCGATGCGCTGGGGCGCGTCCAGGACCAGCTGGCTGCGCGTTTCGGCAAGGGCAGCAGCGCGGGGGCCACGACCGAACCCGGCAAAGTCCCGCAGAAGGCCGCCGAGGCGCCGGGCACGGCTGGCCCGCATGGCGGCACCTCGCCCAGCGCGGAAGCCCACAGTGGCGAAGCCGCGCGCAAGTGAGCGAGGCAGGCACCGGCCAGCTTCGTGGCAATGATGACGGCAAAGCGGCCAACGCGCCGCCTGCCCGGCACGCCTCTTGCCACTGCCACGCATGACGGCCTCAGTGAAGACCGCGACCATGCCGACGCCAAGGGGGAACGATGATGGATCACTTCTGTACGCATGTAATTACGACAACCAGCAGGCGCACCAGTGGGGCAACAATTGCAAACGGCCAGAGCCGGCCGGCGCAGTTTTACACATCGACCTGGTGCGGCGCGGCCATGCCGGCGCCCCCGCTGGCTTCTCGACCGGCGCGCCGGCGCACGGTTGCGTGACGCCATGACTCCGCACACCCCCAACCCCGCGCCCCTTATCCTCAACGTCGACGACCGCGAGGGGCCGCGCTACGTCAAGAGCCGCATCCTGCACCGCGGCGGCGAGTTCTCCGTGATCGAAGCCGCCACCGGCCATTCCGCGCTATCACTGGTCCGCCAGCATGCGCCGGCGCTGGTGTTACTGTCCGCACGCCTGCCCGATATCAGCGGGCTGGACGTGTGCCGGCTGCTCAAGGAGGACCCGCACACCGCACGCACGCTGGTGCTGCTGACCTCGTCCGGGTTGGCGCAGTCGCGCCAGCGGGTCGAGGCGCTGAACTGCGGCGCCGACGGCTACCTGGTCGAACCCGCCGAGCCCGAGGAAGTGCAGTCGAGCATCCAGGCCTTGCTGCGGTTGCGCGGCGCCGAGGATGCCTACCACCGCACCTCGCAGGCGCTGCACGAGAATGAAGACATGTTCCGCCAGCTGGCCGAATCGATGGCGGACGTGGTCTGGATCCTGGACCCGGTGCAAAAGCGCCTGCTCTTTGTCAGCCGCTCGTTCGCGGCGCTGTGGGGCCATTCCGCCGAGCAGCTGATGGAAGATCCGCGCCGCTGCCTCGACCGCCTGGTGCCCGCCGACCGTGCGCGCGTGGAAGCCGCGTTCGAACGCATGCTGCGCGATGGGCGCATGGATATCGAGTTCCAGCTGACACGCCCGGGCGGCGAACTGCGCGAAATCCGCGCGCGCGCTTTCCCCGTGCGCGGCGCCAGCAAGGACGCTGAAACCGCAGGCGCCGAAGACAGCCCGCCGCTGCGCATCGCCGGCACCTGCCAGGACGTGACGCTGCACAACCGCGCCGAGCGCGCGCTGCGCGACGAGGAACGGCGCAAGGACCGCTTCCTGGCGATGCTCGCGCATGAACTGCGCAACCCGCTGGCACCGCTACGCAGCGCCGCGGACCTGCTGCAGCAGCTGTCGCCATCGCGCGAGGACATGTTCCGCGCGCGCGACGTCATCGGCCGCCAGCTGCACCACCTGACGCGGCTGGTGGACGAACTGCTCGATATCTCGCGCTTCAACCAGGGCCGCATCACGCTGCGCCAGGACCTGGTGGAGCTGCGCACCGCGCTCAATACGGCGGTGGAAGCGGTGCGTCCGGTGCTGGACGCCTACCGCCATACGCTGCGCCTGTCGCTGCCCGAGCAGCCACTGCCGGTGCGCGGCGACCTGGTGCGGCTTACGCAGATCTTCAGCAACCTGCTGCACAACGCCGCGGCCTACACGCCCGCGGGCGGACAGATCACAGTGGATGCCACGCTCGACGACGCGGGCCACGTGATCGTCAACGTGCGCGACAACGGCACCGGCCTGTCCGAGGCGCTGCAGCGGCAGCTGTTCGATCCGCTGGCGCCGCCTGAAGACGGCGCGCCCCCCGAGCCTGCGCACGGCGCCTTCCCCCATGAAGGGCCCGGCATCGGGCTGACGCTGGTGCAGAAGCTGGTGCGCCTGCATGGCGGCGTGATTCGCGCCCACAGCCCCGGCGCCGGACAGGGCAGCACCTTCACGGTGACGCTGCCGGTGGAGCCCTGGCAGAAGTGGCATCCCGGCACCGGCAAGGCCGCGCCGCGCAGCGGCGTGCCGCGCCGGATCATGGTGGTCGACGACAACGTCGATGCGCTCGAGGCCATGACCATGACGCTGCAGACCCTCGGCCATACCGTGGTGACCGCCCCCGATGGCCCCAGCGCACTGGCGCGCGCGCCCGCTGTACGGCCGGAGGTGGTGCTGCTCGATCTGGGCATGCCCGCCATGGACGGCTTCGAGACCGCGCGCCGCCTGCGCGCGCTGCCCGAGATGCGCGGTGCCACGCTGGTCGCGCTGACCGGCTTCGGGCAGCCCGAAGACCGCCGCCGCGCGCTGGAAGCGGGCTTCGACCAGCACCTGGTCAAGCCGGCCGACCTGGAGGCGCTCACGCGACTGCTGGATGCACTTGGCAGCGAACGCGCGTAGCGGCCGCAACCGAACCAACCCGCAACAAGGAGCCTCCGTGCATACCACGCCTGAACCCGACATCCCGACGCGCAAGCCTGAAAGCCCGCCGCCGGAGCACCCCCCGGGCATCCCCGAACCCGAACCCGTGGCCGACCCGCCGCCCGGGGATACGCCGCCTCCGCCGCCGCAACGTGCAAGCAGTGCCAGCGCGCCCCCGCGCGCTTAGCGCAAAGGAGCCGTCAAGTGTCCCGCATCATCTGGAAAGGCGCCATCACCTTTGGCCTCGTCAACATTCCTGTCGTGCTGCGGCCCGCGTCGCGCAACCAGACGCTCGACCTGGACCTGCTGGACGTGCGCGACATGGCGCCGGTGGGATACCAGCGCATCAACAAGAGCACCGGCAAGCCGGTCGACAAGGAACATATCGTCAAGGGCTACCAGTACGCCAAGGACGAGTACGTGCTGCTCAACGACGAGGATTTCCGCCAGGCCAATGTCGAGGCCACGCAGACGGTGGATATCGTCAGCTTTGTCGACGCGGAAAGCATTCCGCCCTATTACTTCGACACGCCGTACTACCTTGAGCCCGACAAGCGCGGCGAGCGCGGCTACGCACTGCTGCTCGCGACCATGCGCCGCACCGGCCGCGCCGCGCTGGCGCTGGTGGTGTTGCGCGCGCGGCAGCACCTGGCCGCGCTGCTGGTGCATGACGATGCGCTGGTGCTCAACACCATGCGCTTCGCCGACGAAGTGCTGCCGATATCCGAACTACACTTGCCCAAGGCGGCAAAGGGCAAGGCCACCGGCGCGCACGCGCGCGAGGTCGAGATGGCGACCAAGCTGGTCGAGGACATGAGCCAGGACTGGGAACCCGAGCAGTACCGCGACACCTACCGCGACGACCTGATGGCGCGCATCGAGGAAAAGATCGAATCCGGCAACACCCACCAGCTGACGCAGCCTGCCGAAGAGGAAGAGACGCCGCGCCAGGGAGCCAAGGTCATCGACATGGTGGCACTGCTGCGCAAGAGCCTGGATCACCGCGGCAAGGCGGAGGAAGAGCCGGCGCGCGGCAAGGAACGGGCAAAGGCCGAAGCCGAGGACGCCGAAGAGGAGACCGGGAGCGAAGGCCGCACGCGCCGCAAGGCGCCCGCGCGCCATGCGGCGGCGAAGAAACAGACGACGGCCAAACGGGCTGCGGCGCCGGCAAAGCGTGCCGGCACGGCCACCAAGCATGCGCCGGCGAAACGCGCGCCGGCGGCGCGCAAGAGTACCGGCACCGCGCGGAGGAAGCAGGCGGCGTAGTGCCAACGAACTCCGAACTCCGACGCGGAAGAGGAGATCGGTTTTGAGTGCGCCAAAGCCGCCCGAGCGTGCCTAAGCAAGGTGTTCTCCCTCTCCCCTCATGGTCCTCATGGGGAGAGGGACCGGGGTGAGGGGTGGTCTAGCTAAGAACCACACCAAGCGGGGCCTTCGGTTTTATCCAGCTCGACGCGCGCTTTGACGCGCCCCCTGCCCCCTCACCGCACCGACACCTTCAAGTTGTCATTCACCGACGACACACCCTCCACACCGCGGATCGCGTCCAGCGCCATGTCGTGCTGCTGCTTGCTGGGCACCGTGCCGGTCACATCGACCTTGCCGTTGGTCGTCTTCACATGGATGCCGGTGGACTTCAGGTCCTTGGTCGCCAGCAGCTTGGTCTTGATCTTGGTAGTGATGGCACCGTCCTCGACCGCCTGCTTGGCCTTGTCGGCGCCCTCGTCCGGAGCGGCGCTGCGATCGGGATCGGCGCGTCCGGGCATGCCCGGCGCGGAGTTGACGGGCGCCGCGGGCGCATTGTCCGCCGCAACGAAGATCAGGCCGCTCTTGTCGAGTGCCAGCGCGCTGCCGGCAGCCGCCGCCAGCGCTGCGGACACGCATGCCATCCGCAAGGTGCGCGCGGAGGTTCGGGGAATTCGCATGGCTTTCTCCTGTACGGGTTCCCAGTGCGTTCGCCGCAACGCATGACTCGCACGCCGCACGAACCACTGGTAAGGCATTTTTGTGCAAGCTCCGTACCCGCGTGACCTTAGGCCGCCACGCATGCTTTACGACGCTCCGCGTGTGTAAATCGGGCCACCTGTTGTAAAAGCGGGCTACCTGCCGCAGTGCCTTATCCGATCCATGCGGCCTGCCATGGTTCGGAACGCGCGGCGCGGCGGCGCTGTCGTGCTTGGCATGGTGATTGCGAGACAGCTATGCGGCAGTTCGCCGCGCCAAGGAGACTAGCAATGGGACAGCAGCAACAGCCGGGTCAATCGCAGTCGGGCCAGAAGCAACAGGAACAGTCGCAGACGGGCCAACGCGGCGGCCAACAGCAGCCAGATAAACAACAAGGCGGCGGTCAGATGGGTAACCAGGATCGCAAGCAGGATCAACAGCAACAGCAGGATCGCGGCAGCTCGCAACCGGGCCAGCAAGGCGATCAACGCAGCGGTCAGCAAAGCGGCCAGCAGGGTGGCCAGCAAAGCGGTCAGGGCGGACAACGCCAGCCGTAAGCCGGTCAACCAGCCCCAGTAGCTGACGACAACAGGCAGCTATCCGGGTATGTGCGGCAGCAACATGCGGTGTTGCCGCAGGGGCATACGCCGGAAATTGACAGGCCGGAACTCCCGCGAGGGAACTCCGGCCCTTTTTGTGCAGCCGCCTCTGCGGCACGGCCTGCGCACGCCGGCCGCATCCCGTGTATGCTGGCCGTGACATCCTCCTTGCAGCGCCACCGCTCTTGTCCAGCTTTACCGACCCCGCCACCGGTCGCCCTCCGCAGCGCCCGCGCGGCCCGCTAGACCATCTCTCCGCAAAGCTGCGCGGGCGTGCCGGCGCGCACGTGCGCGCGCTCACGCGCAGCAACTCCGGCCTGAGCCTCGACTATGACAACCCGCCCGGCGACCCCGGCCTGTTCGGCCCGGACGCGGTCTGCTGGCGCGTGCATGCGGACTTCCCTTCGATGCTCGCCGGCGGCGTCAGCGCGCTGCTGCTGCAGACGCTGCATCCGCTGGCGCTGGCCGGCGTGTGGGACCACTCGAGCTTTCGCACCGACATGCAGGGGCGCCTGGGGCGCACTGCGCAATTCATCGCCGGCACCACCTACGGCAGCCGTGCCGATGCCATGGCGTTGATCCAGCGCGTGCGGCGCATCCATGCCGGCGTGGTGGGCGTGGCGCCGGACGGGCGGCACTATGCGGCCTCCGACCCGGCGCTGCTGACATGGGTGCACGTGGCCGAGGTGTCGAGCTTTATGGCGGGCTACCTGCGCTATGTCGGACCGCTCGGCGAGGCCGAGCAGGACCGCTACTACGACGAGGTCGCGCGCATCGCGCAGATGCTGGGCGCCACCGATGTGCCGCGCTCGTGCGCCGCCGTGCAGGCCTACCTGGAAGCGATGCGGCCGCAGCTGCAGGCCAGCGAGCGCACCCGCGAGGTGGTGCGGCTGGTGCGCAAGATGCCGGTCGCCAACCCGCTGCTGCAGCCGGCGGTGCGCATCATGGCCGATGCGGGCATCGCCCTGCTGCCGCCGTGGGCGCGGCACGAACTCGACCTGGACGGGCCGTCGATACGGCGCCCCGCCGCGCTGGCCGGCATGCGCGTGCTGGCGCCCGCGCTGCGCTGGGTGCTAGGGGCCGGCCTGGCGGCACGCGCGCGGCGGCGCGTGGCCCGCGGCGAAGGGGCCCCTGCCGGCTGAGCGCGCGACTGCCGCTACGCTATTCCGCGGCAGCCGCCGCGCTGGCGGTGCTGCCAGGGCTGCCCCGCAGCACCGTCTCCGGCAGCCGCGCCACCAGGAAGGGCGCCAGCAGCGATACCCCCGCACTCATCAGGAACAGCAGCCGGAAGGCATGCTCGGCGGCCTGCCGCACCGCGGCGGCATCGCCATCGGCCTGGCCGCCCGCCATCACGCGGTGGAACATCTGCATCAGCACGTCTTCGCCGCCGCCCAGGTCCGTGACCGCCATGCCGCCGTGACGCAGCAGTGCGATCAGCACCGTGGTCAGCACCGCCACGCCGACCGCGCCGCCCAGCATGCGCGAGAACGCCGTCAGCGCGGTGGCCACGCCCACATGCTGCAGCGGCACCGCGTTCTGCGTCGCCACCAGGCCGCTGGGCAGCTGCAGGCCGATCGCGAAGCCCAGCGCCACCATCACCAGCGCGCTCAGCCACGCCGAGCGCGGGTCAACGAAGGCGAGCGCCACGATCGCCAGCGGTGCCACCAGCGAGCCCGCCATCTGCAGCGGCTTGTAGCGCCCGCTCCACGACATCAGCCGCCCGGACGCGAACGCGCCGAACGGGATCGCCAGCGTCAGCGGCACCAGCCGCAGCGCCGCGGCATCGGCCTGCGCACCGCCCACCACCTGGAAGCGCAGCGGCAGCAGCACCGACATCGCGATCAGCTGGAAGAAGCACAGGAACAGCGTGATGCAGCAGATCGCCACGGTCGGCACGCGCAGCATGGCCAGCGGGATTACCGGGTCGGCCGCGCGGCGCTCCTGCCAGATGAAGAGCACCAGCGCGGCGAGCCCGGCGACCAGCATCGCCAGCGTGTCTGGCCGCCACGGCGACTGCCCCTGCCCGAGCCGCGTCAGGAACACCAGCACGCCGCTCAGGCCCGCGCCAAACAACAGCGCGCCAATATAGTCGATGCGGTGCCGGCGCCCGCCCGCGGGCAGGTGGCGCAGCGCGCGGCGCACGGTCACGAGCGCGAGGAACGCCAGCGGCAGGTTGATCCAGAAGATCCAGCGCCATGACAGGAAGTGCGCGAGATAGCCGCCGATCACCGGCCCCGCCATGCTGGCCACGGCCCACACGCCGCTGACATAGCCCTGGTAGCGCCCGCGCTCGCGCAGCGGCACCACGTCGGCAATGGTCGCCTGCGATACGGACAGCAGGCCGCCGCCGCCCAGGCCCTGCAGGATGCGCGCGAGGATCAGCTGCGGCATGGTCTGCGCCAGCGCGCACGCAACCGAGGCCAGCAGGAACAGCACGATGGCAAAGGACAGTACCGAGCGCCGGCCCAGCACGTCGGAGAGCTTGCCGTAGATCGGCGTGGTCACCGTGGACGCCACCAGGTAGGCGGAGATCACCCACGCCATGTTGTCAAAACCGTTGAGCTGCAGCGCGATATCGGGCAGCACCACCGCGACGATGGACTGCTCCAGCGCGCCCAGCAGGATCGCCAGCATCAGGCCGAAGATCACCTGCATGACCGGGACCGGCGCAGGCGAGGCGGTAGCGGGAGCGGAAGTGCTGGCGGCCGCAGGCTGCGGCGGCTGGGGGGAGACGGCGGTCATGGGCACCTGCGAACGGCGGGATCGCGGCCGGGTGCAACGGTACCTGGGGGTACGGGGGCGCTGCGCGGTGGCCGGGCCTGCTCTTGTTGCGGAGTCAAGGAGAGCGCCTATTGTAGGCGCTTCGTGCAGCCGTTGCTGGCTGGGGTGCCGGCGCCGATGCCGCTACCCGGTCAGAAGGTTTCCCAGTCGCCCGCGTCGGCCATGGCGGGCAGTGCCGCGCGCCGGCGCGGCGCCGCTTGCAGCACCGGCTCCTGGCGGCGGTGGGTGACGGGCGGGCGCTGGCGGGTCGGTGTGGTCGGCGCCCGCGCCGGCAGCACGGATTTTTGCGGCTTGCGTTCGACCGGCGGACGGCTCGCGGCGGGGACGGCCGGCGGGCGCCCAGCGGACGGCCTGGGTTGCGGTGCGGGCGGTCTGGATTGAGGAGCGGCCGGAGCAGGCCGGCGTGCGGGCGCGGCGGCGGTTGGTGCCCGGGCGGCGGGCTGCGCCCGTACCGGCGCGGGCCGCGCGGCGCGCGGGGCAACCGGTGCCGGCTCGGCCGGCATCGCCGGGACCGCGGCCCTGGGCGGAGCGGTGCGCGGGTTCGCGCGCGGGGTGGGACGCAGCGGGGCACGCGGGGCAGCCGCGGGAACGGCTGCAGCCATCGCGGCAGCCGTCTCGTGCGGCGCCTGCGGCGCCTCGGCCTCCACCTCGAAACGCCCGACCTCGGCCACCAGCCCGTCGGCCTGGTGCAGCAGGCTGTGCGCGGCCGCGGCGGCCTGCTCCACCAGCGCGGCGTTCTGCTGGGTCACGCCTTCCATCTGCGTCACCGCCAGGCTGACCTGTTCGATGCCGGCGGTCTGCTCGGTGCTGGCCGCCGAGATCTCGCCAATGATATGCGTCACGCGCCCGACGGCGCCGACGATGTCGTCCATGGTGCGGCCGGCCTCCTCGGCCTGGCGCGCGCCTTCCCGCACCTGGCGCACCGAGCCGCCAATCAGCTCGGCGATCTCCTTGGCCGCCGCCGAAGAACGCTGCGCCAGGCTGCGCACCTCGGTCGCCACCACGGCAAAGCCGCGCCCCTGCTCCCCCGCGCGCGCGGCTTCCACCGCCGCGTTGAGCGCCAGGATATTGGTCTGGAAGGCGATGCTCTCGATCACGCCGGTGATTTCCGCCACCTGCGACGAAGACTTCGAGATGCTGTCCATGGTCTGCACCACCTCGCGCACGGCGCGGCCGCCTTCGGAGGCGACCTCCGACGCGTTGACCGCCAGCTGGCTGGCCTGGCGCGCATTGTCGGCATTCTGGCGCACGGTCGAGGTCAGCTGCTCCATCGACGCCGCGGTCTGCTGCAGCGACGCGGCCTGCTGCCCGGTACGCTGCGACAGGTCGGCATTGCCGCGCGAGATCTCGCGCGTGGCGCCCTCGATCGAGCCTGAGGCGCGCTGGATCCCCTGCACCAGCCCCGACAGGTGGCCGAATGCACGCTCCAGCGCGGCCAGCATGCGCCCGGTCTCGTCGCGGCTGTGCACCGCGACGCGGTAGCGCAGGTTGCCGGTGGCGAGCGCCTCGGCCGCCTTCAGTGCCTGCCGTACGGGCCGCGTGACCGAACGGGTGATGGCGATGCCCAGCACCACGGCCAGCGCCGCCGCGGCCGCCGCCATGCCCAACAGCAGGTTGCGGGTCCAGGCGTAGCTGGCGCCGGATTCCTTCACCGCCTCGACCGCGCTGGCACGGCCCATCGCCGCGATGCGGTCGAGCTGTTCGAAATATGGCCCCTGCGCGGCCGGCAGCGTCACCACCAGCGCGGCGCGCGCGCCGGCGAACTCGCCGGCGCCGAGCTGGCGCAACACCATGTCGAGCTGGCCGTCGTAGGCCTGGCGCGCCGCGTCCAGGTCGGCAAAGAGCTTCTGCAGGTCCGGCCGGCCGGAAGCCGCCGTCACCTTGCCCATCTCGGCCAGCGTTTCCTGCATCGACTTGCGCAGCGCCTGGATGCGCTCGGCATTCTGCGCAGCCATCGCCGGGTCCTCGGTCAGCGTGGCGTCGCGCACCATGATGCCGACCTCTTGCGCGTGTTCCTTGACCCGGTTCAGGTCCAGCACCTTCAGCAGGCGGCCCTCGACGGTCATGCGCATCGCGTCGTTCATGCCGCCCAGGGCAGCCACGCCCGCTACGGCGATGCCCACCAGCAGCACCACCACCAGGAAAAAGGCCAGGGACAGGCGAACCCCTATGCCTAGGTTTCGGAACCATGCCATCACAACGCTCCCTTCTGAACTGGATATGTTTTGTTCGTATGAGCGCGGTCCTGCCAGCCAGGCGGCAGCGCTGGCGGTCTATCGGCGTTCAGCGAACACTTCTTGAAGGGAAATGAGAATTGATGGCAAAAACCCCCGCTATTCGGAGGATTGCGCAAAGCCGCGGCGGCTTTTAATCTCGGCGGGCATTCCGACCGGTCGGTTAATTCCGACCGTAGCGCCACAGAGCGCGGCCCAAACGACGTGGGTCAAAAAAAGAAGCCCACGCGCGGGGTGCTCGTAGGCTTTCCAGGACTGCTTGAGCCAACCGGCTCTGGTGATGAATATAAACGCGCTTACATGAGGTGTAAATCCCGTTTCTTTCAGGGGATTCCCTTATGACACTAAGCGTCTGCTTGCGCACTTTTAGTATTTTGCACCCCTTCGCCACACCGGGATACTTTTAGCAGGAGTTGGCGAATTTCCCGCGAGCCCTTGGCACGACAGCGGTCGCCCCCTCGCCCACCGCAAGGATTGTGCGATGGCAAGTCTGTTACAATACCACGTACGAGATAGCAAGGTTTTTTGTAGAGCAGGGCCTCTAGTTGCAGAACGACGCTCTGCCCGTCAAGGTTTGTAAAACTTTGTTACTCTCAACCTTGAAGTATTCCCCTTCTCTTCTGGCAGCGCCAACCGCCGGCACCTGCGTGACGCCCCGGGGTCCGAGCGCCGGGCCCGTCGACACCGTGGCCCCGACGGCCAGCCCCACCGCCGGTACCGAGAGCGGATGTTTCTCCTGCCGCCCTGGCCGTGCCGCTCCCCATGCCGCCGGCCAACGGACCGTTATCAGCCGCCAGAACCCTTGTGGGCTCTTCCGGAGTCGTCGTGAAGAAGAAGGAAAGCGGGCCCAAGCGAACCCGCCGCAAACAAACGCAGTTCCAGCAACTCGCGGCACATTCCAACAGCCGCGCCCCGGTGGTCGTGCACCTGTCCAACGGCACGCGGCTGCAGGGCATCGTCCTGGCCACGGACGACTACATGCTGCTGCTCGGCCGGCAACTGGACGACAACCAACCCACCCTGGTCTACAAGCAAGCCATTGCGCTGATCACCCCGGCCGCCGCTCCCGGCACCCCGGGCATGGCCGACGTGCCCGAACTGCCCGCGCCGGTGACCCGGCCGGACTTCGTGCCTATCTATATACCGCGCACCCGCAAGCGACGCTGAAGCTGGCGCCGCCGGCGCGCATGCCACGCCCTTCCAGCCGTCCCACGCCAAGGGGCGGGATGCCTTCGTTCGCCCGTCGACACCCATCGAACTATCGCAGAGATCACTCTAAACCTTTGCCGAGCTCGGTCGATAACCCAAGCAACGGAGGCACTCTACGCCCTGCAAAGCAGGCAGCCAACGTTACGGCACTAGCCGGAATGCCCAAAACTTTGCATATAGGAGTCGTACCATGGCGCAAGTCATTAACACCAACTCGTTGTCTCTGATGACTCAGAACAACCTGAATGCTTCGCAATCGTCGCTGAACACGGCAATCCAGCGCCTGTCGTCGGGCCTGCGCATCAACAGCGCCAAGGACGACGCCGCCGGCCAGGCCATTGCGAACCGCTTCACCGCCAACATCCGCGGCCTGACGCAAGCCCAGCGCAACGCCAACGACGGTATCTCGCTGGCTCAGACGACCGAAGGCGCGCTGACCGAAGTCAACAACAACCTGCAACGTATCCGTGAACTGAGCGTGCAGGCTGCCAACGGTTCGAACTCGGCTTCGGACCTGAAGTCGATCCAGGACGAAATCAAGCAACGCCTGTCGGAAATCGACCGTACCTCGGCCCAGACCGACTTCAACGGCGTTAAGGTGCTGTCGTCCGCCGCCAAGCCGCTGACCGTCCAGGTTGGCGCCAACGATTCGGAAACGATCACCATCGACCTGGAAGAAATCAGCTCCTCGACGCTGAACCTGACCAGCTTTAACGTCAATGGCCCGAAGGCCAAGGGTGCCAACACCTTCAACGGCGCCGCCGTAGCGACCACGGCTGCGCACGCGGCTGCCGGCGACTTCCAGAAGGTGTTCGGTTCGAGCACCGCGCTGACCACTTCATCCGTTTCCGAAGCTACAGGCGGCACCCTGGCCACCAAGCTGGGTATCGCCGGCGGCAGCGTGAACTTTACGAACAGGGCCATCGTTGATGGCAATGACAACTGGTTCGCGGAAGTCCGAATCAGCGCCGGTAGCGCTGCTGAATCCACGGCTCTCAAGGCCAGCGGCTTCGACATTGCCACCGGCACGGAGCAGGTTTTCTACATCGGCATCGACGCTGCCAACCCGACGTCGACCGGGGCATCGGGCACGACCGCCAATTACAGCATCGACACCTCGAAGCTCGACGTGTCGTCCCTGCAGCGCGGTGCGACCAGCAACCCGCTGGCCTCGATCGACGCCGCCCTGCAAAAGGTGGACGACCTGCGCAGCTCGCTGGGTGCCGTGCAGAACCGCTTTGACTCCGTGATCGCCAACCTGGGCACCACCGTGACCAACCTGTCGGCTTCGCGTTCGCGCATCCAGGACGCTGACTACGCAACGGAAGTGTCGAACATGACCCGCGCGCAGATCCTGCAACAGGCTGGTACCTCGGTGCTGGCGCAAGCCAACCAGACCACGCAGAGCGTGCTGTCGCTGCTGCGTTAATCGCAACGGCAACGGGCATGAAAGGCTGGGCCGCAAGGCCCGGCCTTTTTGCCCGCGGAGCGTTTCGCAGGCAGACCGCTGCCTGCAAAGCGTTTCAAACCGAATGTGAACCACGCCAACCCGGACGGAGCAGACCATGGCGCCTTCCCCGACAGTGAACCCGAGCGCAATGCGCCTGCCATCCGATGTGCTGGCGGGCGCGGTCGCTTCCGTGGCCCCGGTGCGTAGCGCCGGCCAGGCCGTTCGCCGGGATGACGCCGCCGCTCCGGCTACGCTAGCCGCGGACGCCGCCGACACCGTGGAGGCGGGCGCCGCCATCGGCGAACTGGTCGATGCGCTCAAGACTACGTCGATCGCCCTGCGCTTCGAGATCGACGACACTACGCACCGCGTCATCACCAAGGTGATCGACAGGGAAACCGGCGAACTGATCCGGCAGATGCCCACCGAAGAGGTGCTGCGCGTCGCCCGCGCCATCGACAAGCTGCAGGGGCTGTTCGTCAGCCAGGCGGCCTGAGCCACCCTGGGCCGCAAGCCGGCGCAGCGCACCCGAACAACAGTTGAAGAAGAAGAGGCACGACAAGCATGGCAACGATCTCCTCCCTCGGCATCGGTTCCAACCTGGACCTGAACACGCTGCTGCAGAACCTGCAGACGGCTGAGCAGGCGCCGCTCACCGCGATCACCAACCAGGCCAAGAGCTACCAGACCAAGCTGTCGGCCTACAGCCAGGTGCAGAGCGTGCTGTCCGCCTACCAGGCTGCGGCCAAGAAGCTGTCCGACGCCGCCACCTTCGGCGCGGTCAAGGCCGCCGTGGGCTCGGCCGACGTGATGTCCGTGACGACTGCCGCCAACGCGGTGCCCGGTAACTACAGTATCACCGTCAACACGCTCGCCACTGCGCAGTCACTGGTCAGCGGCAACGTTGCCGACCAGAAGGCCGCGATCGGCGGCGGCGAGATCGTGTTCGATTTCGGCGAGGCCCTTGCCACCGGCGGCGCGGCAACCAGCACCAAGAAGGTCACGATCCCGGCCGGGTCCTCGCTCGAAGGCATGCGCGACGCCATCAACAAGGCCGGCATCGGCGTGACCGCCAGCATCGTCAACGACGGCAGCGCCAGCCCCTACCGCCTGGTGCTGACCTCCGACAAGACCGGCACGCAGGCCACCATGCGCGTGTCGTCGACCGATGCGGCACTGAACAACGTGATCGCCTTCGACCCGGCCGCAGCGGCCGGCGTCAACAAGATGGAGCAGAAGGTGCCGCCGGCCAACGCGACGCTGAAGATCAACGGCATCGACGTGGTCAGCCAGAGCAACACGGTAGTGGACGCGGCCCAGGGCGTGACCATGAACCTGGCCAAGACCGGCACCACGTCGCTGGTGGTCACGCGCGACAACGAGGCGATCAAGGCCGCCATCCAGGGCTTTGTCACCGCGTACAACAATATCCAGAGCACGGCCAAGTCGCTGACCGCCTTCGATACCGACGCAGGCACCTCCGCGGCGCTGACCGGCGACACCACGCTGCGTGCGATCCAGTCGCGCCTGCGCTCGATGCTGGGCGGCGCCATGGACGACGGCAATGGCGGCAAGGTCACCCTGATCGACATCGGTGTCACGTTCGAAAAGGACGGCACCATGAAGCTGGACGACACCAAGCTGACCAAGGCGCTGAATACCAACCTGGGCGGCGTCACGAACATGTTCTCCAGCACCGCGAATGCCGGCGGCCTGGGCAAGCAGGCGAGCGACTATATCGATGGCCTGAGCAAGACCGACGGCGCGCTCAAGGCGGCCCAGGACGGCATCACCAAGACGCTGAAGGGCCTGGAGGACAACTATAACCGCGTGGAGGATCGCGTCAACGCCACCGTGGAACGCTACAAGGCCCAGTTCACACAGCTGGACTTGCTGGTCGCGCAGATGAACCGCACCAGCAGCTACCTGACGCAGCAGTTCTCCGCGCTGAACAACACCACGACGAAGTAAGCGCCCAGCGCAAACACCGCAAGCCAGAGGAAGCCAGCCATGTTCGCCCGCCAAGCCGCAAACGCCTACGCCCAGGTGGGCGTCCAGACCGGTGCCATGAGCGCCAGCCCGCACAAGCTGATCGCCATGCTGTACGACGGCGCCCGCGCTGCCATCGCGCGGGCGAAGTTCCACCTGGAGGGCGGCGACGTGCCGGCGCGCGGCAACGCCATCTCGAAGGCGATCGACATCATCGACAACGGGCTGCGCGCGGTGCTGGACCACGAGGCCGGCGGCGAGATCTCTGCCAATCTCGAATCCCTCTATGAATACATGGTGCGCCGGCTGATGCTGGCCAACCTGCGCAGCGACGCGGCCCTGCTGGCCGAGGTCGATGCCCTGCTCGAAAGCCTGGCCTCGGCCTGGGCGCAGATCGATGACACGGCCCAGGGCTCCGACCGGCAGCCCGCCTTACAGGACAACTGAAATGGCTTCCCTCCCTGAGTTTTCCCCGATCGTCACCTGCTACGAGGAAATCCTCGCGCTGTCTGCACGCATGCTGGAGGCTGCCCAGGCCGCCGACTGGGACCAGGTCACGGAACTCCAGCGCTGCTACCTGGCGCGGGTGGACCGCCTGCGCCAGCTGGACCACGACGCGCCGTTCTCCGACTCGGAGCGCATGCGCCGGTACCAGCTGCTGGACCGCATCCTGACCTACGATGCCCGCATCCGCGACCTGGCCGTACCGCAGCTGAAGAAGCTTGGCGACATGCTGACCAGCTCGCGCCGCCAGTTCGAATTGTCCGCCGCTTACGGCGCTACAGCCTGACGATCGCCTGACGACAACGTCAGGCCGACCGCGGCGGGCCACCGGGTCCGTCGCGCGCGTCTTCCACCCCGCCTGCATTTCCTCCGACCCGTATGACCGGCATCCATCTGCCTCCAGGCCTGGCACCCGGTCAGGCCCCGGACCCGCAACAGCTGCGCACGGCGCTGGTGATCGACAAACTCGCCGCGCTCCAGCCCGTGCCCGAGGCCACGGAGTCGAATGTCCAGAACTCCACCGGCCAGGCGATCCGCCACAGCCAGCAGGCCGCCGGGCCGAACGGCGTACCGGGCCAGGCCGGGCTGCTGCCGGGCACCTCGACGCGGGAATCGCTGAGCGCGGCCGCGCGCGCCATCCTGGCGGTGATGGACGGCATCGAGGCCCAGCCGGTCCGCCCTGCGGCGCCATTGCTGGGCAGCGCGCCCACGCCGGCCTCCGCGCAAGCGGCGGCCGCGGCGCTGGCCAATGCGGTGGGCCAGAGCGGGCTCTTCTATGAATCGCACCTGGCGGAGTGGGTCGCCGGCGCGCGCGCATTGCCCGGCATCCGGCAGGAGCCGCAGGCAAGCGTGCCACGGCCAGCCGCATCGGCTGCGGTGGCCCAGCCACAAGCGCCGGCCGGCAACGCGCCGCCCTCCGCGCTGCTGACCTACAACGGCACCGCGCCCGGCGCCGAACCGCCCAGGCCTTCGGCACCGCCCCTGATCCCTGCCTCGCAGGTGCTGGCCGAAGCGCTGGCGTCGCCGCGCGATCCGCGCGTGGCGCACAGCCATGCGCCCGCCGAACAGGGCGTGCGCCAGGGCGCCGGCTCCACCGCGCCATACAGTCGCGAGGCCGCGGCCGACGCCGCGCCGCCGCGCCCGTCCGTGGCATCGATGGCAACGCGGGCCTACCAGGCCACCGCCGATGCCGCGCGTGCCCCGGTGCCCGACGCGCTCGCGGCGCATGCGTCGCGCGCCGCCGATCCGGGCGATGCCGCTGCCGCCGATGCCGCCAGGCAGTCCGCGCCTGCCGGCCCCGCCATCCATCCCGCCACCGAGGGCGTGGTGCGCCAGCAGCTGGAACTGCTGGCCACGCAGCAGTTCCGCTTTGCCGGCGAGGCCTGGCCCGGCGTGCCGATGGCATGGGAGGTTCGCCGCGCCGACTCCGACGCCGGCGGCGCCGCGCCGGACGATGCCAGCCGGCCGTGGTCGAGCCGCCTGCGGCTGCAACTGCCCAACCTGGGCACGGTCGAGGTGCTGCTGACGCTCGGCCCGTCCGGCCTCGAAGCGCGCGTGGCCACCGCCGAAACCGATATTGCCGCGCGCTTTATCGCCGCACGTCCGCTGCTGCGCAGCCGGCTGGAAGCGCAAGGCATCCCGTTGCAGCGCCTGAACGTGCAGACGCAGGACGACGCCGGAGCCAACCCATGAGTGAATCCAGCCAGGACCGCGGCGCGGCCATCGCGCTTACCTACCGGCACAGCGACAAGGCGCCGCGCGTCGTCGCCAAGGGCTATGGCGTGACCGCCGAGGCCATCATCGCCCGCGCCAGAGAGGCGGGCGTCTATATCCATGATTCACCCACGCTGGTCAACCTGCTGATGCAGGTCGACCTGGACAGCAATGTCCCGCCGCAGCTCTATGTGGCGGTGGCCGAGCTGCTGGCGTGGCTGTACGAACTGGAAAGCGTCACGGCCGACGCGCCGGCGCCATAAGTCGCGCGGCCGCACGCGGCGGATGCTGCCCGCCGCCCGCCGCACCCTCCTTCCAGCCCCGAGAAATAGGCGCGATTTGGGCCTGTTTTTCCGCCGGTGATGCGAGGAACCGTTTGTTACATTCCCCTAGCCTTGCCCCGTCATGCGCGGCAATGGCCCATACCTCGTCACCGGAGACCGCCGCAATGCCTCGCCATATCCCCGCCGCCGCCCCGCCGCAACGCCTGCTCGACAAGGCGCGCGCAGAATTCCAGGCCGGCGATTTTGCGGGGGCGATGCGCACCCTTGCGCAGGCGGAGAGCACGGGCATACGCTCCGGCGACCTGCATTTCATCAAGGCGGCGTCGCTGCTGAACCTGGGCCGCATCGAAGAAGCCCAGCCCGCGGCGGAGCTGGCCGCGCAGCTATACCCGCGGCATGCCCGCGTGCTGGCCCTGCTGGGCCTGATCGAAGTCCAGCGCGCCCAGTACAAGCGCGCCGCCAAGGTGTTGAAAATGAGCCTGGATATCGATCCCAAGGGCGACGGCGTGTGGCAGGAGTACGCGTCGGTGCTGTACCGGCTGGCCGACTACGAAGGCTCGCGCCAGGCCGGCGCCCGCGCGCTGCAACTGACGCCCGAGGATCCCGCCGCGCTGGGCAACTACGCTTCCGCGATGCGTGAGACGGGCGAATCGGTGGAGGCCATCCCCTACTTCCGCAAGGCCTGCGCGATCGCACCGGCTCATCGCCACAACCGCACCAACCTGCTGTTCGCATGTCTGTACGACCATCGCATCGACGCCGCCCGGATCAAGGCGGAAACGCAGGCCTGGGCCGAAGCACTGGCCAGCCAGTCGCCCGCCGCGGGTGCTCCCTGGCAGGCGCGCCCGGGCCGGGTGCGCCTGGGCATCTTCTCCAATGACCTGCGCCTGCATGCCTGCGCCTACTTCCTGATCCCGCTGATTGCCAACCTGGACCGCAGCCGCTTCGAACTGGTGCTGGTGTCGCTGAATCCTTCGCAGGACCGCGTCACCGAGAAGATCCGCCAGTATGCCGACGAGTTCCTCGACGTCTCGCGCCTGGGCGAAGCCGAGGTCGTGGCGCAGGTGCGCAGCGCCGGGCTCGACGCGCTGATCGACCTCGGCGGCTACGCCGGCGCTTCGCCGCTGACCTATATGGTCCACGAACTGGCGCCGGTGCAGCTGACCTGGCTTGGCTATCCAGGCACCACCGGCATGAAGCAGATCGGGTATCGCGTCACCGACAGCATCGGCGACCCCGACGGCTGCGACGACAACTACACCGAAACGCTGCTGCGCGCGCCGGTGTTCTGCGCCTACCATCCGCTGGTCAGCAACCCGCTGGCCATCTACGAGCCGCGCTACCGCGTCAATGAGACGCCGGCACTGGCCAACGGCTACATCACCTTTGGCTCCTGCAACGGCATGGCAAAGCTGACGAAACCCACGCTGGACCTCTGGAGCGCGGTGCTGGCCAACTGCCCCGGCAGCCGCCTGCTGATCGAGGCCAGCGGCCTGGACCAGCCCAGCCTGCGCGAACGCATGGAGCAACGCCTGCGCGCCCACGGCATCGACACCTCACGGGTAGAACTGGTAGCGCGCTCCAGCGCAAACCAGTACCTGACCTATCACCGCATCGACATCGCCCTGGACACCACGCCGGTCACCGGCGGCACTACCACCTGCGACTCGCTGTGGATGGGCGTGCCCGTCGTCTCGCTGGCGGGCGGCATGTTCCACCAGCGCGTGTCGGCGCCATTCCTGCACGCCACCGGCCTGGACGAACTGATCTGCGACACCCCGCAACGCTATGTCGAAGTGGCCTGCGCACTGGCCGACGACGTCGAGCAGCTCAATGCACTGCGCCTGTCGCTGCGCCAGCGCGCCGAACAGAGCGCGATGTGCGATGCCGCCGGCTTCGCGGCGTGGCTGGAAGAACGCCTGGGCGAACTGGTCGCCCCGGCCAAGCCGGTGCCGCCGCGCGAATTGTCGCCGGCGCAGGGCGTGTATTTCGGCGGCACCTGGCACGGCTACAACGATATCGTGCTGTCGGTGGCGGCCCACCTGCATCAGCGTGAATACACGCCGCTGCGCAACCTGCTGGAAAACCTGACCTCGAGCTGGTACCGGCACTGGATGGTCGCCTACGCGCTGGCCATCACCGAATATGAAAGCGGCGACAAGGCCTATGCCATCGAGCTGCTGGTCGAGGGTATCGGCATGCGCCCCTATGCGCTGCCCCTCTATCGCCTGCTGGCACACTGGCTCGATGAGGGCAAACTGGACAAGTCCTCGCTGGCGCAACTGCTGCACGAGCAGTTCGGCCTGATGCTGGAAACGCTGGAAGCGTCGCCGGTGCCATCGGTGTTCGAGATCCTGGGGATCGAAGTGAAAACGCAGGCCGCGGCGGCACCGGAAGCCGCCGAGGTACCAGTATGAAGGCAGTCATCCTCGCCGGCGGCCTCGGCACCCGCATCTCGGAAGAGTCGCACCTGCGCCCCAAGCCCATGATCGAGATCGGCGGCAAGCCGATCCTCTGGCACATCATGAAGATGTACTCGGCGCATGGCGTCAACGAGTTCGTGGTCTGCCTGGGCTACAAGGGCTACGTCATCAAGGAGTACTTCGCCAACTACTTCCTGCACATGTCGGACGTCACCTTCGACATGCGCGAGAACGGCATGACCGTGCACCAGCGCAAGGCAGAGCCGTGGCGCGTGACGCTGGTCGACACCGGCGAGGACTCCCTGACCGGCGGGCGCCTGCGCCGCGTGCGCTCCTACCTGACTCCCGGCGAGCCGTTCTGCTTCACCTATGGCGACGGCGTCTCGGACATCGACATCTCCGCCGAGATCGCGTTCCACCGCGCGCACGGCAAGCGTGCCACCGTAGCCGCGGTACAGCCGCCCGGCCGCTACGGCGCGCTCGAGCGCGACAACGACAAGGTGGTGGGCTTCACCGAGAAGCCGCGCGGCGACGGCGCCTGGATCAACGGCGGCTTCTTCGTGCTGCATCCCGACGTGATCGACCTGGTCGAGGACGACCACACCAGCTGGGAAGAAGCCCCGATGCGCAAGCTCGCGGCCAGCGGGCAGATGGTGGCGTTCGAGCACCGCGGCTTCTGGCAGCCGATGGATACGCTGCGCGAGAAGAACCTGCTGGAAGACCTGTGGCAATCCGGCGCCGCGCCGTGGAAGACATGGTGATCGACCCGCGTTCCGGGCTCCCGGGGAGTTTTGGCTGCTATCGCGGTCTGAGCGTCTTCGTGACCGGCCACACCGGCTTCAAGGGCGCATGGCTCGCGTTGCTGCTGGCGCGCCTGGGGGCAAAGGTCAGCGGTTACGCGCTGGCGCCAGCGACCAACCCCAGCCTGTTCGCGCTGGCCGGCGTGGGCGACACCATGGTCGCGCACACCGTCGGCGATATCCGCGACACCGTGTCGCTGCGCGCCGCGATGCGCGCGGCCCGGCCCGAACTGGTGCTGCACCTGGCGGCGCAGCCGCTGGTGCGGGCCAGCTATCGGGATCCGCTTGCGACCTGGTCCACCAACGTGGTCGGCACCGCCAACGTGCTCGACGCCGTGCGCGATTGCGATACCGTGCGCGCGGCGGTGGTCGTCACCACCGACAAGTGCTACGAGAACAAGGAATGGCCGTGGGGCTACCGCGAGACCGATGCGCTCGGCGGTCATGATCCCTACAGCGCCAGCAAGGCCGCGGCCGAGTTGGTGGCGGCCAGCTACCGCCAGTCCTTCCTTGCCGGGCGCGGCGTGCTTCTGGCCACCGCGCGCGCCGGCAACGTGATCGGCGGCGGCGACTGGTCCGCCGACCGGCTGATCCCCGACGCCGCACGCGCCGCGGTCGCCGGCGCCACCCTGCAGATCCGGCATCCGGACGCCACGCGCCCCTGGCAACACGTGCTGGAGGCGCTCTACGGCTACCTGTTGCTGTCATCGCGGCTGGTGGCGGGCGAGCAGGACTTTGCCACCGCCTTCAATTTCGGGCCAGACAGTGCGGACAATGTCTCGGTGGGCACGGTGCTGTCCGGCCTGCAGCAGCACTGGCCGGAACTGCATTGGATGCCCCAGCCGCAAGTCAATGGCCCGCACGAAGCGGGCCTGCTGCTGCTGGACTGCGCCCGCGCGCGCCAGATGCTGGCGTGGCGCCCGCGCTGGCGCCTGGAACAGGCGCTGGCCGAAACCGCCGACTGGTATCGCCGCGTGCTGCGCGAGCCCGGCCAGGCCCGCGCCATCACCGAACAACAGATCGAGGCGTTCTGCGCCTGACCCGCACCGCAACCTGACGCCGCATGAACCCCGACCTCGCGATCCAACCGGCCTGCCGCGCCTGCGGCGCGCCGCTCGAACAGACTGTGGTGGATCTCGGCCTGTCGCCGATCTCCAATGCCTTTATCCGCCCCGAGCATGCCGCTCAGGGCGAGACCTTCTATCCGCTGCACGCCATGGTCTGCGGCCAGTGCTGGCTGGTGCAGCTGCGCGACGCCACGCCGGCGGCGGCGCACTTCCATGACGACTACGTCTACTTCTCGTCGTATTCGACGTCCTGGCTGGCGCATGCGCGGCGCTATGTCAGCGCGATGCGCGAGCGCTTTGCGCTGGGCCCGCACAGCCGCGTGATGGAGATCGCCAGTAACGACGGCTACCTGCTGCAGTACTTCGTGCAGGCCGGCGTGCCGTGCCTGGGAATCGAGCCAACGGCGAATACCGCAGCAGCGGCGCGCGACAAGGGCGTGCAGACGCGCGAAGTGTTCTTCGGCGCCGACAGCGCGCGCGCACTCGCCGCCGACGGCTGGCAGGTTGACCTGCTGCTGGGCAACAATGTGCTGGCGCATGTGCCGGACATCAACGACTTCGTCGCCGGCATGCCGGTGGTGCTCAAGCCCGAAGGGGTGGTCACGCTGGAATTCCCGCACCTGCTGCGGCTGCTGGACGAGAACCAGTTCGATACGCTGTATCACGAGCACTATTCCTACCTGTCGCTGACCGCGCTGATGCCGGTGCTGGCACACGCCGGCCTGCGCGCTTTCGACATCGAACACCTGAGCACGCACGGCGGCAGCCTGCGCCTGTACGCCTGCCAGATCGGCGCGAGCCACGCAGTCACGGCCGCGGTGCAGGCCTGTCTCGACGAAGAGAAGGCTACCGGGCTGGCTTCGACAGCCCGCTATGCAGCCTTTGCCGAACGCGTGCGCCAGGCCAAGCGCGACCTGCTGGGTTTCCTGATCGATGCCAGGCGCGCCGGCAAGCGCGTTGCCGCGTATGGTGCAGCCGCCAAGGGCAACACCCTGCTGAACTACTGCGGCGCGGGGGCCGACCTGGTCGATTTCGTGGTGGACCGCAACCCGGCCAAGCAGGGCAAGCTGCTGCCGGGCACGCGCATCCCGGTGCTGGCGCCCGAGGCCATTGACGAGCGCCGGCCCGACTACCTGCTGATCCTGCCTTGGAATATCCGCGACGAGATCATGCAGCAGATGGCCGGGATCCGTAGCTGGGGCGGCCGGTTCGTCACCGCCATTCCGCAGACGGTGGTCCATCCATGATCTTCACGCCGACCCGCATCGACGGCGCCTGGCTGGTCGACCCCGAGCCGCTGCACGACGAGCGCGGCTTCTTTGCCCGCACCGTCTGCACCGACGCATTCGCCCGGCACGGCTTGGACGCGTGCTTCGTGCAGCAGAGCGTCTCGCGCAACACGCGCGCGGGGATCCTGCGCGGCATGCATTTCCAGGCCGGCGCCGCCGCCGAGGACAAGCTGGTGCGCGTGACCACCGGCGCCATCCATGACGTGATCGTCGACCTGCGCCGCGATTCGCCGAGCTACCTGCAATGGCAGGCTTTCGAGCTGTCGGCGCAGTCGCAGCGCGCCGTCTATATCCCCAAAGGCGTGGCCCACGGCTTCCAGACGCTGACCGCGCTGTCGGAGGTGTATTACCAGATGACGGTGCCCTTCGATCCGCACAGCAGCCGCGGCCTGCGCTGGAACGACCCCGATATCGGCCTTGCCTGGCCGGACTGCGAGCACCGGCTGATCTCGCCCAAGGATCTCGCGCTGCCGACGCTGGCCGAGTTGGACGAGCAGGCGCAGCGTTGATTCCACCTTCTACCGAACCTATCCGCCGAGACACCATGAGCACCGAAGCATTCCAGAAGTTGTCCGCCGCGCTGCAGGCAGTCGCCAGCAACGCCACCGCCCGCGACAAGGTCATCGCGCTGTGCAAGGCCATCGAGCAGGACTTCGGCGGCTATGCCGGCAGCGTGCGCGATGACATCACCGGCCCGATCGTGGACGCGCTGCACACCGAGGCCACGCGCCTGCGCAAGACGCTGGCCGACGGCACCGTGTTCGAGTTCCTGTACCGCACCAAGATCGCCCGCGACTTCCTGATGAGCACGCCGGAACAGCCGGACCACGTGTGGGAGCCGCAGACCACCAAGCTGCTGCTGGCACTGTCCGCGCAGGGCGGCCACGCGGTAGTGGGCGGCGCCTACTTCGGCGACCAGGTGGTGCTGATGGCGCGCCGGCTGGCGCAGGCCGGCGGCACCTGCCATGCGTTCGAGCCGAATCCCGACCAGCTGAGCATGCTGCGACGCAATGCCGAGCTGAACGCGGTCGGCAATATCCGGAGCTGGCGCCTGGGGCTGTGGTCCGACAGCACCTCGCAGCTGCGGCTGGTGGGCCACGACTCGTTCGCGCATGCCGAACGCGCCGAGGCGGGGGCAGAAGTTGACGAAAACTCGTCCAGCTTCGCCACCATCACCGTCGACGACTACTGCGCGCAGCAAGGCATCGACAAGCTCAGCCTGATCATGCTGGATATCGAAGGCGCCGAGCTCAACGTGTTCCGCGGCGCCACGAGGCAGCTGGCGCGCCCGGCCGGCGAGGCGCCCAACCTGGTATTCGAGGTGCATCGCCACTACGTCGACTGGAGCCAGGGGCTGCAGAATGCCGAAATCGTGCGCGAACTGGCGCGCTACGGTTACCACGTGTATGCGGTGCGCGACTTCAATTCGAATGTCGACATGCAGGGCCGGCCGATCGAGCTGGTGCCGGTCGACAACATCTACCTCGATGGCCCGCCGCATGGTTTCAACATGGTGGCGGTCAAGGACCCCGCCATCCTGCGCTCGGCGGATTTCGCGCTGTGCCCCGGCGTCAGCCCGAAGCTGCTGTGGCACCGCGACCCGGCGCTGCACCACCCGATCCACTGAGCGCCGCACGTCATGCATTGCACTGTCATCGGCGGCGCCGGCTTTGTCGGCCGGCGCCTGGTCGACACACTGCGCCGTGCCGGGCGCAACGTCTATGTCCCACAGCGGGGCGATCCCGAGCTGCTGGCACGCGACCTGGGCAAGGTCTACTACTGCGCCGGGCTGACCGCTGACTACGCGGCGCGCCCGTTCGACACGGTGCAGGCGCATGTCGGCCTGCTGGCAGACGTGCTGCGTGCCGGCCACTTCGCGCACCTGGTCTACCTGTCGTCGACGCGGCTCTATGACAGCGGCGCGCTAGCGGCCGGCGACGAGGCCGAGCCGCTGACGCTCGACCCGATCAACCCCCGTGCGCTCTATGACCTGTCCAAGGCGCTCGGCGAAAACCTGTGCCTGACGCAGGCGCCGGGCCGTGCCGCCGTGGCGCGACTGTCGTGCGTGTTCGACTGGGACGACGACGCGCCCGGCTTCCTGTCCGAGTGGCTGCAGCGCGCCGCGCGCGAACGGGTGTTCCGCCTGGAGACTGATGCCGGGTTCGTGCGCGACTACATCCATCTCAATGACGTGGTGGCGGCGCTGGTCGCACTGTGCGAGACACCCGCCACCGGCATCTTCAACGTGGCCAGCGGCGCCAACGTGTCCAACGCCGAGCTGGCCGCCGTGTTTGCGCGGCACGGTTGGTCGGTCGAGCTGGCGCGCGCGTCCGCACCGCAATCCGCGGCGCAGTGCAGCGTAAAACGGCTGCATGCGCTCAACGTCGTCCCGCGCGACGTACGCGACGTGGTGGACGCACGGCTTGAGGAGATTCAACGATGGAACTGATCGGGCAGACCCGCGCCAGCCTGGCGGCCTATACCTGCAACCAGATCGGCTCGCTGGTGCCGGACGGACAGGCCGGCGCCCTGCTGCCGGTCATCACGCGCAACCTGGACGAGGCGCTGGAACGCACCGGCCGCTGCATCGACGCAGTGAAGATGTGGAAGCCAGGCACCTTCAACTACCTGCATTCCAGCCAGCACTGCCAGTACCTCTATTACCTGGCCAACACGATCTGGCGCAACGAGCGCGACGCACAGGCCTGCACGCGGCTGTTCCTGCTGAACAAGGCGCTCAACGGCATCGACCTGTTTTATGAGATCGAGATGCCGGAAGTGTTCTTTATCGGCCATTCGGTCGGCATAGTGCTGGCCAAGGCCACCTACGGCAACTACCTGGTGCTCTACCAGAACTCCACCGTCGGCAAGAACCACGGCGTGGCGCCGGTGATCGGCAAAGGCGTGGTGATGTATCCCAACTCCGCCATCATCGGGCGCAGCCATGTGGGCGCGGGATCGGTGCTTGCCCAGGGCGTCGGCGTGATCAACCGGGATACGCCGGGCAACTGCCTGGTGTTTGGTGGACAGGGCGGCGAGCTGGTCTGCAAGCCCGCCGCGGAACCGGCGATCGCGGAGTACTTCCGCCTCTGACGCCCGCCTGGGAACCGCCGCGAAGCAAACGACCCCTGCCCGCTCGCGCGGTGCAGGGGTCGCTGGCATGGTTCCCGGGCCGGCTTACACCCCCATATTCATCATTTCCTGATACGCCGCCACCAACCGATTCCTCACCTGCACCCCCGTCTGAAACGAGATATTCGCCTTCTGCAGGTCGATCATCACATCATTCAGCGCCACGCCGGGCTTGCCCAGCTCGAACGCCTCGGCCTGGCCGTAAGCGCGTTCCTGGGCGGCGTTGATGCGGCCCAGCGAGCGCTGCAGCTCTCCGGCAAACCCGCCGCCGGCGACAGGCGCAGCCGACTGGCTGGCGTTGTTGTCCGAGGCAACCTGGGGCAGGCCGCGCAGTTGCTGCAGCATGGCCTCGATGGAAGTGATAGTGGTCATTGGCGTCGTCATGTGCCGGCCGCCGGCGCGGGGCGCCGGGCCCGGACTGGCTCGGTTCAGTCAATGGCGCGGCCCTTTGATCACATGCCTGCAGGAAAGGCAGGCGGTCCGCGCCGAGTTTCAGCCCGAGCAGAGTACCCGCCGCCCCTTTCGCGCCATGGACCGAATTCGGACAGAAAACCCGGTCTGTTCGCCCGATTGTCGGCCTCAAGTCTGGCCGATCATTGCCACCGTGCCGGAGAAGCGCGGGCTGTCGCCTTGCGCCGGGTTCCGGGACATCGCCAGACAACCATCCATTCGGGAGTACGCGTGTTTTATCTGCAGCGTAATGTGAGCCGTGCCGACGACCATGGCGGTCATCTTCGCCCCCGCCGTGGCGACCATCGCGGCACAGGAGCACGCGCATGACCGCGGCAGTGGCGCTGCCCGGGCGCTCGGCCGAGGTGCTGGAGCGCCTGAAGGCCAACCCGAAGCTGCCGCTGATGCTGGCCGGCGCCGCGCTGGCCGCGGCCATCGCCGTGGGCGTACTGTGGTCGCGCAGCCCAGACTACAAGGTGCTGTACAGCAACCTGTCCGAGCGCGATGGCGGCGCGGTGCTGCTGTCGCTGCAGCAGATGAACGTGCCGTACAAGTTCGCCGAAGGCGGCGGTGCGGTGATGGTGCCGGCCGAGAAGGTCCACGAAATCCGCCTGCGCCTGGCGTCGCAGGGCCTGCCCAAGAGCGGCACGACTGGCATGGAACTGATGGACAACCAGAAGTTCGGCATCAGCCAGTTTGCCGAGCAGGTCAACTACCAGCGCGGGCTCGAAGGCGAGCTGGCACGCTCGATCGAATCCATCGCCGCGGTGCAGTCGGCCCGCGTGCACCTGGCCATTCCCAAGCCGACGCTGTTCGTGCGCGAGCGCCAGAAGCCGACCGCGTCGATCGTGCTGCAGCTGCACCCGGGCCGCGCCATCGATGAAGGCCAGGTCGCGGCGATCAGCCACCTGGTGTCGTCGAGCGTGCCGGAACTGACGCCCAAGTCGATCTCGATCGTCGACCAGCACGGCAACCTGCTGTCGAATACCGGCAACGAGCGCATGCTCGACGCCACCCAGCTCAAGTATGTCAATGCGCTGGAACAGAACTACCTGAAGCGCATCGAAGCGATCCTGACGCCGATCGTCGGCAAGGACAATGTGCGTGCACAGGTCACCGCCGACGTCGATTTCTCCATCGTCGAGCACACCGACGAGAGCTACAAGCCCAACCAGGATCCCACTCGCACGGCGATCCGTAGCCAGCAGACCAGCGAGTCGACCCAGCAGGGCGCGACCCCCCCGGGCGGCGTGCCCGGCGCGCTGTCGAACCAGCCGCCCGCTGCCGCCGTCGCGCCGGTGACCACGCCGCAGACGCCGCGGGCGGGCCAGGCGCCTGGACAGGCGGGAGCGCCGGTGGCCGGGCAGCCGGGCCAGCAAGGGCAAGGCCAGGCCGCGCAAGGCGCGGCCGCGACCGCATCGAGCGGCCCGAGCAGCAACCGCCGCGACTCCACCGTCAACTACGAGCTGGACCGCAGCGTGCGCCACGTGCAGCAGGCACCGGGTGGCGTGCGCCGCCTGTCGGTGGCGGTAGTGGTGAACTACCGCCAGATGGCCGACGCCAAGGGCAAGCTCGTCGCGCAGCCGCTGCCGCCGGCATTGCTGGCGCAGATCCAGAACCTGACCAAGGAAGCGATGGGGTTCTCCGCTGACCGCGGCGACTCCATCAACGTAGTCAACAGCCCGTTCACCGCAGACCGCGAGGCCGTTACGCCCGAGGTGCCGCTGTGGAAACAGCCTGAAATGATCGATCTTGCCAAGACCGGCGCAGGCTACCTGCTGCTGACGCTGCTGGCGCTGTTCGTATGGTTCAAGGTGGCGCGCCCGATCCTGCGCCGCTACACCACGCCGCCGCTGCCGGCACCGGAAGCCAGGGACGAAATGGAGGCGGTGCTGCTGCCGCCGGAAGAGCCGGCCAATCCGGAAGTCCTGCGACTCGCCGCCAAGTACGAAAGCGACCTCGCGCTGGTGCGCGACGCCGCCCAGCGTGACCCGCGACTGGTCGCCAGCGTGATCAAGAACTGGATTTCCAATGACAACCGCTAAAGCCATCTCCGAATCGGGCCTGCAGAAGAGCGCCATCCTGATGATGGCGATCGGCGAGGACGCCGCGGCCGAGGTATTCAAGCACCTGTCGCAACGCGAGGTGCAGGAACTGGGCTCGGCCATGGCCACGCTCAGCTCGGTCACCCGCGAGGAAATGGCCGGGGTGCTGGGCGAGTTCCGCTCCGAGACCGAGCAGTACCTGGCGCTGAACGTCGATTCCAGCGCCTTTATCCGCAGCGTGCTGAACAAGGCGCTGGGCGAGGAACGCGCGCAGTCGGTGATCGAGGACATCCTGGAATCGCGCGATCCGGGCGGCGGCATCGACTCGCTGAACTGGATGGATTCGACTGCGATCGCCGAGCTGATCCGCGACGAACACCCGCAGATCATCGCCACCATCCTGATCCACCTGGACCGCCAGAAGTCGTCCGAGGTGCTGGCGCTGTTCACCGACCGCCTGCGCAACGACGTGATCCTGCGTATCGCCACCTTCGGCGGCGTGCAGCCGGGCGCGCTGCAGGAACTGACCGACGTGCTGACCAAGCTGCTGGCGGGCCAGAGCCTGAAGCGCAGCCGCATGGGCGGCGTACGTACGGCCGCGGAGATCATCAACCTGATGAGCACCGCGCACGAAGAAGCCGTGATCGACGGCGTGCGCCTGCACGACGGCGACCTGGCGCAGAAGATCATCGACGAGATGTTCCTGTTCGAGAACCTGCTGGAGGTCGACGACCGCGGCATCCAGCGCGTGCTCAAGGAAATCGCCACCGAATCGCTCATCGTCGCGCTCAAGGGCGCGCCGCAGGAGCTGCGCGACAAGTTCATCCGCAATATGTCGACCCGTGCCGGCGAGATGCTGCGCGAGGACCTGGAAGCGCTGGGTCCGGTGCGCGTGTCGCAGGTCGAGGCCGAGCAGAAGGCCATCCTGCAGGTGGTAAGACGCCTGGCGGATGCGGGCGAAGTCCAGATCGGCGGAGGCGACGATGCCTATGTCTGAGCGCGGCTCGGCCGCACGCCACGCGCTGCGCGGCGAATCCCTTGCCGGCGGAGCCGGCGGAGCCGCTGCCGCCGATCCCGGCGGCTTTGCGCCGTTCGAGCCCCCGCGCCGTGCGCGCGGTGGCGCGGCCGGCTGGCAGCGCTGGCAGATGGGCTCGCTCGATCCGCGCGAGAGCGAGCCACCCGAGATGATGCCGCTGGTACCGGCCGAGCCCGCGCCGCCGCCGGTCGACTTCGAGGCCCTCGATGCGATGCGCGAAGGCGCGCGCAAGGAAGGCTATGCCCAGGGCTACACCCAGGGCCAGACGCAGGGCTATGGCGACGGCCATCGCGAGGGCTATGCCCGCGGGCTGGAAGCCGCCCGTAACGAGGCCGCGCAGCTGCAGGCGCTGGCCGCGAACTTCCGCGGCGCGCTCAATGGCGTGGACGATCAGGTTTCGCGAGCGCTGGTGTCGCTGGCGCTGGACGTGGCGCGCCAGCTGGTGCGCAGCGCCGTGGCGGAGAACCCTGACGTGCTGCTGCCGGCAGTGCGCGAGCTGCTGGCCAGCGAGCCCGCGCTGTGCGGCTCGCCCAGCCTGCTGCTCCATCCCGACGACGTGGCGCTTGTGGAAACCCACCTGCACGGCGAACTGCAAGCTGCCGGATGGACCGTGCGCGCCGATCCGACGGTGGCGCGCGGCGGCTGCACCGCCAGCGCCGCCAGCGGCGAGCGCGATGCCACGCTGCCCACGCGCTGGACGCGCGTGGTCAAGGCGCTGGGCCGCGACGACCGGTGGGAGCCGCCGCATGCCTGACACCGCCGCGCACGATACGACCGCGCCGGATAGCGCCGCAATCCCGCATACGCAACGCTGGATCGGCGCGCTGAACACGGCATCCGCCGGCATCGCCGGACTCGACAGCAAGCGCAGCTGCGGTCGCCTGACCCGCGCCGCGGGCCTGGTGCTCGAAGCCGTGGGCCTGCGCATGCCGGTGGGCAGCGACTGCCTGATCGAATTGCCTGCAGGGCAATTCACTACCGACAGCAACGCCCCGCGTACCGCGGAAGCGGAAGTCGTTGGTTTTGGTGCGGATCGTCTGTACTTGATGCCGCAATCCGATGTGGTCGGTTTGCTGCCTGGCGCGCGTGTCTATCCGCTCGAGCCGTCGCCGCAACCGGCTGGTGCGGCCATGCCGCGCGAGCCGGGCTCCAAGCGCTTGCCGGTCGGCGCGGGCCTGCTCGGCCGCGTGCTCGATGCGGCTGGCCGTCCGCTAGACGGCCTCGGCCCGCTCACCGCCGCGTTGGAAGTGCCGCTGGCCGGCGAACAGATCAACCCGCTGATGCGGGCCCCGATCGAGACCGTGCTCGATACCGGCGTGCGGGCCATCAACGGCATGCTGACCGTGGGACGCGGCCAGCGCATGGGGCTGTTTGCGGGCTCCGGCGTGGGCAAGAGCGTGCTGCTCGGCATGATGGCGCGCTACACCAGCGCCGACGTGATCGTGGTCGGCCTGATCGGCGAGCGCGGCCGAGAAGTGAAGGAATTCATCGAGAACATCCTCGGCCCCGAGGGCCGCGCGCGTTCGGTGGTGGTGGCCGCGCCGGCGGATACCTCGCCGCTGCTGCGCATGCAGGGCGCGGCCTACGCCACGCGCCTGGCCGAGTATTTCCGCGACCAGGGCCAGCATGTGCTGCTGATCATGGATTCGCTCACGCGCTACGCCATGGCACAGCGCGAGATCGCGCTGGCCATTGGCGAGCCGCCGGCGACCAAGGGCTATCCGCCTTCGGTCTTTGCCAAGCTGCCGACGCTGGTCGAGCGCACCGGCAACGGCCCCGAAGGCGGCGGCTCGATCACCGCGTTCTACACGGTGCTGACCGAAGGCGATGACCAGCAGGACCCGATCGCCGATTCCGCGCGCGCCATCCTGGACGGCCATATCGTGCTGTCGCGCAGCCTGGCAGAGGCCGGCCACTACCCGGCCATCGACGTGGAAGCATCGATCAGCCGCGCCATGACCGCGCTGATCCCGAACCAGCAGTTCGGCTCGGTGCGCCGCTTCAAGCAGCTGATGTCGCGCTACCAGCGCAACCGCGACCTGATCAGCGTGGGCGCCTACGTGCCGGGCAACGACCCGGAGCTGGACCTGGCGATCCGCCTGCACCCGCGCATGGAAGCCTTCCTGCAGCAGGACATCCACGAACGCGCCGGCTACGACGACGCCATTGCCCACCTGCACAGCCTCTTCGACAGGAGTGAACATGGTCAAGCATTCACCGCTTAATACCCTGGCGGACCTCGCCCAGAACGACACCGACGCCGCGGCGCGGGAACTGGGCCGGCTGCAGGGCCTGCGCACGCAAGCCGAGCAACAGCTCAACCAGCTCACGCAATACCGGCAGGAATACCGCGCGCGCATGCAGGTCGTGGCGGCCGAGGGCATGACCTCCAGCCGCTGGCAGGATTTCTCGCGCTTTCTCGATTCGCTCGACCACGCCATCCGCCAGCAGACCGCTGCGCTGGCCAAGGCCGAGGCCGACCTGCTGGCCGGGCGCAACCACTGGCAGCACCAGAAGCGCCGCCTGAACTCCTTCGACACGCTGATCGCGCGCGCCGAGGCCAAGGAAGAACAGGTCGCCGCGCGCCGCGAGCAGCGCGCCACCGACGAATACGCCGCCCGCCTGGCCCGCACCACGGCCAGCCGGCTCAGCTAAGCCCGGACCGTTTTACAGACCACATGATCGATATCAGCCAGATTGTCAGCAGCGCCGCCAATGCCGCCGATGCGAACCGACGCGCCGCGGCAGATACCGCCGCCGGCGGATTCGGCGACGCGCTGACGCGCGCACGCGAAGCCAGCAAGCCGCAAACTCCGGCGCCGGCCGCAAAGGACACCGCTGCGCAGGACAAGGGCGCCGCCAGCGACAGCAAGCCGGCCGCCGCCCAGCCGGCGCCTGCCGACGCCGGCAAGCCGCAGCAGGCGGCCTCGACCACCAAACCTCACACGCACGGCAGCGAGGACAAGGACGAAGACGACACCACCGCCGCCGCGCCCACCGACGCAGCCGCTGCCGCCGCACTGGCTATGCTGCTGCCGGCCACGCCGGCTCCGTCGACTGCAGGCGCCGTCGGCGGTGTTGGCGACGCGGGCAGCAGCGCCGCGCTGCACGCCGCACTGGCTGGCGCCACGCAGCCGACCGCCGCTGCCGCCCCGGACACGCAATCCGACGCCATGCAGCCTGCCGTCACGAAGCTGCCGGACACGCTGCAGGGGGTCACCGCCGAAGCCAGGCCCGCCCAGCCCTCCGTCGCCGACACACTGGCCACCATCGCCTCGCAGCGCGCGGCCATGCAGGGCAACGCCGCGGCAGGAACCGACGGCAAGACGCCGGCCGCCGCGCCGCAGGCCGTGCCTGGCGCCGCCCTGGACGCGCAGCGGGACACTGGCGGGCAGTCTGCAGGCCAGCGCCCGGACAGCGGTATCGGCCAGCAGCGCGCCGATCCGCTTGCGGCCACTCAGGACGCAAAGCCCGCCGCGGCACCGTTTGCCGCCGCGCAGGCCGCCGCCCGCACCGGCGAGACCACGACCGCGACGGCCAGCGCCGACAGCACGCCCGCGCTGGCGGCCACGCTGGCCGGCCAGCAGACCCCGTCAGCTTCCGCCGCCGCGGTCGCAGCTGCCAGCCGCCCCGTGGTCGCACCGCCGCTGTACGACAGCCAGTGGCCCCAGGCCCTCGGCCAGCAGATGATCCGGCTGAGCACGCAAGGCCAGCAAAGCGCCGAGCTGCAACTGAACCCGCCCGACCTCGGGCCGCTGAAGGTGGTGCTTAACGTGGTCAACGACCAGGCGCAGGCGCAGTTCGTCTCGCCGCACCAGGCGGTGCGTGCCGCGGTGGAAGCGGCCCTGCCGCATCTGCGCACCGCGCTGTCGGAAAACGGGATCCAGCTCGGCCAGACTTCAGTGGGGTCCGACGGCTTCGCCAGCCAGGCGGGGAATGGGCAGCAACAGCAGTCGCCGGGGAATGGGCGGGGGCAGGCGGGATTTGGTGCCGGGGTGTTGGCCGCTGCCGAGCCCGCGGCGGCTCCGGCTACCGCGACCGTGCGGCCGGCGCGGACGCCAGGGCGTGGGGAGATTGATACGTTCGCCTGATGGCGCCCCCGGGACGGCGCATGGTTTTGCCGCACGGGAGATGCAACAAGGCCGCCTTGCAGGCGGCCTTTTCTTATGGCGTTTCCGGTCGATCAGGGGCGCAGCAGGTCAAACCCGCCCAGCGCGACCACGCCGCTCAGCGCAATCATGGCCGGCGAATCGCCACCGACGATCAGGACGGCGGCGGCAAGCCAGGTGACGAGGCTGTAGGCGAGGAGGCGTTTCATGATGCGGGGGACCGGGCAGCTGGCCGCCGGCCGGCGAAATTCGGCAATTCAGTATCATAAGTATAAACCCCGATAACCCCGTTCGCAGCGCCGGGTTTTTGTGGCGACACGTGCATTTGGACGCTGCTATCCGCACCTTCGGCATACAACCAGGCTCGATACCGTCGAAGCCGCCTTTCGCGTGCTGGGCAAGCGACTGGAAATAACCGTCAGCTGACATGCCTGCATACTTGGGCAGGCAAGGAGGACAATGCAAGGGATTGCCGCTGCCAGCGCCTCCGGCCCCTGCCCCATGACTTTCGACCTCTTCGACAACCTCGACGACGCCGCCCCCGCCACACTGACCTCCGAGCCCCTCGCCGATGGCGCCGTCGTCCTGCGCGGCGTTGCCCGTCCCAACGCCGAATCGCTGCTCGCAGACGTGCAGGCCATCGCCACCGCCGCCCCCTGGCGCCACATGATCACGCCCGGCGGCCTGAAAATGTCTGTGGCCATGACCAACTGCGGCCACGCCGGCTGGGTCTCGGACGCCCGCGGCTATCGCTATGACCCGATCGACCCGCTCAGCGGACAGCCGTGGCCGGAGATGCCGGCAAGCTTCCGCCAGCTGGCCACTACTGCGGCGGCGCAGGCCGGCTTTGCCGGCTTCGAACCAGACGCCTGCCTGATCAACCGCTACGAACCCGGTACTCGCCTGTCGCTGCACCAGGACCGCGACGAGCGCGATTTCAACGCGCCCATCGTCTCGGTGTCGCTGGGGCTGCCCGCCATCTTCCTGTTCGGCGGCATGCGCCGCGCCGATCGTCCGCAGCGCGTGCGGCTGGCACATGGCGACGTGGTGGTATGGGGCGGGCCGTCGCGGCTGGCGTTTCACGGCGTGGCGCCGCTGGCCGACGGCGACCATCCGCTGCTGGGGCGGCTGCGCATCAACCTGACATTCCGCAAGGCGTTGTAGCGGTCGTCGCCAGCTTTGCACTTTGCGCACGGTTTTCTACAGTCAAGGGACTGTCCAGACCGCCACCGCGCAAAGGCCCACACCATGCATCTCGACGGCTCCTGCCATTGCGGCGCCATCCAATTCTCGCTCGAAGCCGATTCCCCCTACCCGTACATGCATTGCTATTGCTCGATCTGCCGCAAGACGGCCGGGGGCGGCGGCTATGCGATCAATCTCGGCGGCGACGCTGCCACCCTGCGCGTGCGCGGCCGCAAGCATCTGGGCATCTACCAGGCGGTGATGCGCGAGCCGGGCAAGCGCGCGCGGCGTTCGCCGGCGCAGCGGCATTTCTGCGTGAAGTGCGGCAGCGCGCTGTGGCTGTGGGACCCGCGCTGGCCGGACCTCGTGTATCCGCATGCGTCTGCCATCGACACGCCGCTGCCGCGCCCGCCGGAGGTGGTGGAGGCGGGGCTGGATTCTGCGGCGCCGTGGGTCGATGTGCCCAAGGGCAAGGGGCACGTGCATTGCGCGACATGGCCCGATGAATCGCTGGTCGACTGGCACAAGCGGCACGGATTGCTGTCGCGCTGAATCGAGGTCGAGGCGCTCGGGCGCTTACGCCGGCAGGAACCCTTCCACCGTCAGGTAGCGCTCGCCGGTGTCGTAGTTGAAGCCCAGCACGCGCGCATTGGCCGGCAGTTCGGGCAGCTTCTGCGCGATCGCGGCCAGCGTGGCGCCGGAGGAGATGCCGACCAGGATGCCTTCTTCGCGGGCGCAGCGGCGTGCCATCTCGCGCGCGGGTTCGGCATCGACCTGGATCACGCCGTCGAGCAGCGAGGTATCGAGGTTCTTCGGAATAAAGCCCGCGCCGATGCCCTGGATCGGGTGCGGCGCCGGCGCGCCGCCGGAGATCACCGGCGAGGCCACCGGCTCGACGCCATAGACCATGAGCTGCGGCCACTTGTCCTTCAGCACCTTGGCGCAGCCGGTCAGGTGGCCGCCGGTGCCGACCCCGGTGATCAGCACATCCAGCCCCTCGGGGAAGTCGTTCAGGATTTCCTGCGCAGTGGTGCGCGCGTGCACGTCGACGTTGGCCGGGTTCTCGAACTGCTGCGGCATCCATGCGCCCGGCGTGGCGGCGACCAGTTCCTCGGCGCGCGCGATCGCGCCCTTCATGCCCTTCTCGCGCGGCGTCAGGTCGAAGGTGGCGCCGTAGGCCAGCATCAGGCGGCGGCGCTCGACCGACATGCTGTCGGGCATCACCAGCACCAGCTTGTAGCCCTTCACGGCCGCGACCATGGCCAGGCCGATGCCGGTGTTGCCCGAGGTCGGCTCGATGATGGTCCCGCCCGGCTTGAGCACGCCGCGGCGCTCCGCGTCCTCCACCATCGACAGCGCGATGCGGTCCTTGATCGAAGCGCCGGGATTGCTGCGCTCGGACTTGATCCAGACCTCATGGCTGTTGCCGAACAGGCGGTTGATGCGGATATGCGGGGTATTGCCGATGGTCTGCAGGATGTTCTCTACCTTCATGTCTTCTCCGTGAGAGGTGCGGCGGCACGGCTGTGTCGCTGCGTGGCTCGAATGATCGGACGATTCTAGTGCAATACGCCGCGTGGCCTGCTCGCGTATGATTGAGCCCGCCCGCGCGTCCTCGTTCGCCCCGCATTCGCTTCTTCCCTCTTCCCCTCGCATCACCGCCGTTCCCGCAATGTCTGCACATTTCCTGCTGTCTTCCCTGCTGATCTTCGGACTTGGTGGTCTGCTGGGCGCCGTGGGCGGGCTGTTCGGCATCGGCGGCGGGCTGATCGCGATTCCCGCGCTGGGGCTGCTCTACGGCATGGACCAGCAGCTGGCGCAGGGGACCGCGCTGGTGATGATCGCGCCCAATGTGGTGATCGGCTTCTGGCAATACCGCAAGCGCGCGGACATCGCCTTGCGTACCGCGGTGGTGCTGGGATTGTCGGCGGTGCTGGCGACCTGGCTGTCGGCGCGTGCCGCCACCGCGATGGATGCGCAGCTGCTGCGGCGCGTCTTTGCCGTGTTCATGATCGGGCTGGCGCTGTACTTCCTGTGGCGCCTGCTGCCGGGTCGTGCCATCACGGCGCAGCAGGCGCGCGTGTCGCCGCGCTGGATCCCGCTGGTGGGCGTGGTCGGCGGCGCGTTCTCGGGGTTCTTCAGCGTGGGCGGCGGCGTGGTGGCCGCGCCGGCGCTAGTGGGCTTGTTCGGGCTGCGCCAGGCGGCGGCGCAAGGGCTGGCGCTGGCACTGGTAACGCCGGGGGCGGTGGTCGCGCTGGCCACCTATGCGCACGCGGGCCACGTCGACTGGGCCAGCGGCATTCCGCTGTCGCTGGGCGGCATGCTGACGATCTCGTGGGGCGTGGCGCTGGCGCACCGGATGCCGGAGCGGCGCCTGCGCGCCGCGTTCGCCGTGTGCCTGATCGCGACGGCTATCGTGATGCTGGTGCGCGGCTGAAGCGCGCCGCGGCTTACTTGCGGAACACCAGGCTGAGAGCGCTAGCGCTGCGCTGCTTGCGCGGTCTTCCTCCGTTACCGGCCGGGCGGCGGTATCGTAGATTCATCACTTTTGCTGGCCGTATCTTGCACGGTTGGTGGTCATCCGGCTTGCCCTATCACATCAACCATCTGGTGTATGACCTGCGCCACGACTATTACTTAGTCTGTAGAAATAAGTTCGAGGCCCGTGTCCAGGGCAAGGGTTCATAGGACTCATTCTTCTGGCGGATATGAAGGCAAGAGTTCACGGGCCTACCCTTTCCGGAACAACGACGGGGGAGGGAGCCATGAAAAGATCAATTTTGGCGATCGGCATTTGTCTGATTGCTGCGCAAGGCTGCGCGACGAAGCATTATGGGCGTCAGGGGACGGTGACAGATTTCGAACGACAAACTCTGAGCTGCCGCGAGATCGCGCTGGAGCAAGCCAAGGTCAACGGCTTCATACAGCATGTGGACAGGGAAAGCCAGTTCGACGGCCGGTCGGTCCTCGCCTTCCTGGGCGACTTTGGGATCGGCAATGTGATGGAACAGAGCGCGGCCACAGAGAGCGCCACGGCGCGCATGCACGACCTGCAGGCATTAAGTGTGCAGCGCGGCTGCGGCGTGGAAACGCGAGCCGCTGCAGCTCCTGCATCAGCCCTGCCGAAACCCGTACTCCCTACGCCCCGCCCCGGCCCGCACTCACACAGTGTGGAGGCTCTGGCCAATCGGGACATGTGCATGCCGGTCGGTGCCGCGCTGCTGGTCGCAAGCAGTGAAGCCGGCGACATGTATCGCGTGAACTGCATGGGAGGCATGATCCGCGAATATGCTTGCGCTGGTGCGAGTTGCAGCCCGGCTCGGTAAGTTCCCACGTCACGCGGGACCCGAACCGCCACTGCAAAAAAACGGTACCTATCTGATTCTATTTGACGTAGAACACCAGGCTGAAGTTGTTGGCCGGCATCGGCACCGGCTCGTCGCAGCGCATGCCTTGCGCCGCGCCCAGTGCGATCACATCCTCCATGTCGCGCACGCCCCAGTCCGGATCCGTGGCGCGCAGCTGCGCGTCGAAGGCCGCGTTGCTGGGCGCGGTATGCGCACCGCCGCGGCGGTAGGGACCGTAAAGGTACAGCACCCCGCCCGGGCCCAGCAGCTTGCCGGCGCCGGCAAAGAGCGCCTCGGCCGCGGCCCATGGCGAAATATGGATCATGTTGATACAGACCACCGCGGCGGCAGCGTCGATGCCCCACGGCTGCCGGCACACGTCGAGCGCCAGCGGCGGACGTACGTTGGCCACGCCCGCATGCGCGGTCCACGCGGCGATCGACTCGCGCGCGGCAGCATCGGGATCGCTCGGTTGCCAGGTCAGGCCGGGGAGTGCGGCGGCAAAGTACACGGCATGCTGGCCGGTGCCGCTGGCGACTTCCAATACCGTGCCGCTGGCGGGCAGCACATTGCGCAGCACTGCCAGGATCGGCTCGCGGTTGCGCTCGGTGGCGGGCGCCATGCGGCGTGCGTCGGGATCTCGGGTCTGGTCAGTCATGGGAACGAGAGCAATGCGGGGGAATGACTAGCGTAGCAGAGTCGGGGCGCAAAGGCGGCCAAGCGCAGAGCGATGGCGGAGTCTTGCCGCACCGCGTCAACGGTGTGCCGGGATGCGGTAGATCACGCGTTCGTACTTCGGCGACGAAGACCTCCCCACCACCGCGCCTCCGGGCGCTTCGGCGATCCGGCGGCTGGGCCAGTTCTGCTCGGCCACGGGGTAGCCGCGTCGTCGCCGCAAGACGGCGACAGTACCGCAAGCTGGCCGCACTGGGCATGCGGGTGGATGCGACGGAAGCGGGCTGACCGCCTCCGAATAGAAAGCGGCAGGCAAATGCCCGCCGCTTTCACATCCGAACTTCGTTGCGCTTTCAGGCCTTCGCCAGCTTCACCCCGGTCGGATCCCCTGTCAGGTACCCCACCGCCGAGCCGAACCGGTCCTTGTAGTTGGCCCGCACCAGCGGATCCAGCATGGGCTTGACGATGTCATGCAGCGGCGACTCCCAGTCCCCGACGTGCTGGAAGTTGCTCATGATGTAGGTCCAGCCGTTGATCTCATCGACCGCATGCAGGCCGGTGGACTCGGCGCCGGCCGGGCACGACAGCACGCGGCTGAGCGTCCTGGTATCGACGTTGTAGGCCCACAGGAAGTTGTTGACGTGGGTGTTGCTGTCCTCACCGACAAACAGCGTGCGCAGTTTTTCCGAGAACTTCAGGTTGTCCGGGGTGGCGACCTTGTCCGGATTGGCGAAGTTGCCGAGCGCATCCTGCTGCTTCATCTTGCCGCCGCCGAGGTCCTCGGAGACCAGCGCGGGCACGGCGGCCATGTCGACCGGCACCCATTCGCTGTTCATCGCAGCGCCGTTCTTGTCGGCCTGGCCGCCCTTCAGGTTCAGCTCATAGACGGCGCCCGAGTACGGGCCTTCGACCTGGATATCGCCGGCGTTGGCGGCATTGCCCATGAGCATGCTCGCCTCGATGCGCGACATCGCCGAGTAGGCCTTCTTGTCCTTGATGTTGACCGTGGTGCCTTCCATCTTGGTAAAACCCAGGCTGCCGCCGACCAGCGCGGCGTAGCGGTGGGTTTCCAGGCAGGCCGCGGCCTTTTCCATGCCCGGCACGAGCTTCACCCAGTTGGGCTTGCCGTTGTACAGGATGCGCGTGTAGCTGGTATCGGACGGATCGGCGGTCTTGACGTCCATGATGTCGGCCAGCCTGATACCGCCGTCGACCAGCGCGCGGATCTCGGCGCTGGTGGCGCTGCCGAGCTTGATCCATGACAGCGTGGCGCTGCCCGGGCCCACGCCCGAGGTCTGGTGCCACTTGGCCACGTACAGCGAGCCACTGGACAGGTCGCGCGCCTTGTCGGCGATAAACAGGAACAGGCCGCCGTTGGTGGCGTCGTCGCCCATCAGCACGGTGCGCTCGTCGGGCATCACCTGCACCAGCTCGTGCGAGATGCGGCCCAGGCAGTAGTGCTTCTTGATGGTGCCGGTGCCGTCCGGGTTGACCGTGACTTCCGGCAGGTGGCCGTAGTTGTAGGCGTTGGCGCGGGCCGGGTCGCCGTACAGGTTCTGGCTGTAGCCCTGCAGCTGCTTGACGGCGTTGACGTCCATCAGGTCGGTCTCGTACTCCTCGCTCGACAGATGGGTGTTCCACGGCGACAGGCTGGCGCCGCAGGTGATCCACAGGCCGTTGACGTCCGCGGTATCGACGTTGTGGTACTTCACCGGGGTCAGCTTGCCGGTGGCGGGGTCCTGGTCCAGCGTCACGATGGCGATCGGCGACGGCAGCAGGCCGTACATGCTGACGTTGTTCTGGTTGCGCGTGGTGTACTCGAACTGCACCACGGCGAACACGGTGTTGCCCTTGACCCCGGCCACGGTCGGGTTGGCCACGGTCAGCAGCGAGCTGCCGTCCGGCGCGTCGGAGAAGAACTGGCGTTCCTTGCCGGCCACGGAGGTATCCATGATCGGCTTGTTGTTGATGTCGTAGTAGCCGCCGGCGACGATGGTGCCGCCCTTGCCGTCGGAGAGCGTGTCGCCGGTGACGAAGAACGGCTGGTAGGCGAGCTTGTAGGTCTGGCTGCTGCCGTCGCTGAACGACACCTTCAGGCTCGAACCCACGGTGGTGGTCGCCATGGCTGCCGCGTCGGCCAGCGTGGGCGCGCTCATCGGGACGAACTCTGCCGTGGTGAAGGTGGCGGCAGACGCCGGGGCGGGAGCGGGTGCGGCAACGGCGTCGTTGCCACCGCCGCAGCCTGCCAGCAGCCCGGCCGAAGCGAAGCCAAGCGGCAGCATCGGCGCGCCGGCCAGGAGTTTCAGCGCCTTGCGGCGGCCAACATCAGGTTGTTCATGCATTTTCTTGATCCGGGGAAAAGGATGGATTTGGTTTTTGACTGCGTGATCGCTCCGGCCAGCCGCGAAGGCGGCCGGGCACCTGTTGGCACAGGCGGGCGGCGGGCGGCATTGCGCTCGTCCGCTGCGGATCGTATGGCGCGTATATGACACCAGGTTGACGATGCAACACAAAATCGCCGGGCGCCCTGCGATGACATGGCGGCCGCTGCGGTACACTCCCCGTTTGCCTTCCGCGGCCCCACAGGCGCGGAAACCGAGTGCCGGCCGCCGCCGTTTCTCCTGCCTTCCATTCCCTCCGCTTGCCAACCTACACGCTAGCCAACCCCGTCCAGGCCGAGATCGAAATCCGCAAGAGCCGCTTCCTGGCGCTGGCGCTGCCGGTGGCCGACCGGGAGGCCGCGATGGCCGCGCTCCAGGCGCTGCGCACCGAGCATCCGACCGCCACGCACGTGTGCTGGGCGCTGCTTGCTGGCGGCGCGTCGGGCATGTCCGATGACGGCGAGCCCTCCGGCACGGCGGGACGGCCGATCCTGGAGGTGCTGCGCCACCATGACCTCGACGGCGTGCTGGCTGCGGTGGTGCGCTACTACGGCGGCGTCAAGCTGGGGGCTGGCGGGTTGGTGCGCGCTTACACCGATGCCATCGCGGCGGCGCTGAAGTCGGCCGAACGTGTCGAGCGCATCGCTTATGGCACGCTGGTGGTGGCGGTGGACTATGCCGACGAGCCGCGCGTGCGGCGCTGGATCGAGCAGGAAGCGCAGCATGGCTGCACGCTGGCCGACACCGCCTATGGCGTAATGGCCACCCTGGTCATTCGGCTACCTGCCACCCAGGTCGACGCGGCTCGCGACGCGCTGCGCGACGCGACGCATGGCCGTGCCCAGTTTCCGCAAGCGGAGGATGGTGCGCATGGCTGAGGGAGAGACGGTGGATTCGGACGAGGGCGCGGAATTTACCGCACGGGTGCTACCGGGCGACGTGAGCTTCACCGCGCCTGCGGCGCTGAGCTTGCTCGAAGCCGCGCTACTTGAAGGCGTGGCCTTGCCCAACTCCTGCCGCAATGGGACCTGTCGCGCCTGTGCCAGCCGGCTGCACGCGGGGACGATCCGCTACCGGATCGAATGGCCGGGGCTAAGCCTGGATGAGAAGGAGGAAGGCTTGATCCTGCCGTGCGTGGCCTGTGCGGAGAGTGATGTGGTGATTGAGCCGGTGACGCTGGGTTAGCGCGAAGCGGCTCGTGGAATCGGTCAGCCTGGCGTGCGCCAGATTTCGTACCCCATCTGATCGAAGTCGTCCGGCACCTGGCCGAGGCCGGCCATGAATCCGAGCCCCTCACCCCCCAGCCGCCAGAAAAAACCGCAGCGCCATCTTCAACCCATCCGGCCCCGCCGGATCGGAAAACGCATGCCCGCCAGCCCCGCCGCTCCAGGCATGCCCCATCCCCTCGATCCGCACCAGGCGCACGTAAGGCCACTTGCTCGCCGTCCAGTCGAACACATCCACCGCCCGCCGCATCCCGCGCTGGATGCGCCGCGCTGGCACGCCGGTTAGCGGGTGCGCCCCTTCCGGCTGCAGGTTCATCCACATCGCTGCGGTCGCGGTGGCGTTGCTGAAGTCGACCACGCCATCGGCATCGCCGTGCAGCAGCAACAGCGGCGGCGGGCGGCGCCCGGCCAGCCCCACGCGCATGGCCTGCATGGCCTGCGCATCGGGCCCGCGCTGTCCGCGCATCGCGCGCGTCGCCTGCGCGGCATTGGCTGCGCTCCAGGGCACCGCGCCGGAATGCGAACCCACCGCGGCAATGCGCTCCGGGTAGCGCAGCCCGAGCATCAGCGCCATCGCACCGCCCGCGGACAGGCCCAGCACGCTGATGCGGTCGGGCGCGACCGGATGCCTGCGGCAGGCGTTATCGATCAGTCCCATCAGCTGCCCCGCCTCGGCAGCGCCCTGCACCGAAGGGCGGAACCAGTTCCAGCAACGCTGCGCGTTGGCCTGCGAGCTTTGTTCCGGCAGCAACACCACCCAGCCGGATTCGCGCGCCACTGCGGCGGCACGCGTGACCGCGGCAAAGCTCGCGGCGTCCTGGCCGCAGCCATGCAGCAGCACCAGCATGGGGGCGCGATGCGAGGCGGTGGCGCCGGCCGGCACGAAGATGCGATAGCGCCGCGGCGTCAGCGGCCCGCCCCAAGCGCCCTCCTCCCAGCGTCCGCTGCCGCGGCTCTCCGGGGCCTGCACGGGTGAGACCACGCCGGTCAGCGCGCGCTGGGTGGCGGCCGTGACCACAGCGGATTGCTTCACCGCGTTGCGCACGATGGCCTCGGTCATCGGCTTGGTGAAATTCTTGTTGACCGCGCGCTGCATGCGGCGGGCGTTGCGGGTAGCGGTCTTGTTCAGCGTGGACCAGAGTCTCGCGCCGGAAGAGCGGGGCATGCGGCGTCCTGTCGGCATGGGTAACCCGTGCATCATATGCCGAGTCGCGAAGGGTGCGAGGCAGACGAGGCGTTTGAGGGGGGAATGCGGAAAAGTCTCCAGGTTGCATGCAACGCGCGCCGGATGACTGCCTACAATGCAATGGCCGTGTCGCCCCGAGGCACGGACAGGAGGCAAGCATGATCGATGCAACAAGCCAGTTCAGGCCTTTGGATCCGGGCCGCGTCAACCTGATGGATCCGCTTGAAGTGCAGTACTGGTGCCGCGAGCTGGGCTGCAGCCAGGACGATCTGGAACACGCCGTCGATGCCGCCGGCGACCATATCGCCGCGGTGCGTGCGCAGCTGGAAGAAAACCCGGGCTACCAGGCCGGAATGCGGCCCCATTAAGTCCCCTCAACCCCTGCCAACCTCCCAACCCTGCTACCCGTCGTTCCCGCGCGAGCGGGAACGACGGCGAAGGTCTTTGCCCGACGCCAGGGCCGCAAGCCTCAGCGCGCGAGGTTGAGCGCCTTCGGCAGGCGGATCTGGACAAACTCGCTGTCGTCCGGCGTCTTGCTGCGCGATGCGCTGTCATTGACCGTCCACCTGACCACGCTGTAGCCGGCCGCCTCAGCGAAGCCACGTCGAGCGTATCGGCAGCCGCCGGTGTCAGCCCCGGCTGCGGGTTGCTGCCGCGCGCATCCCGGCCATACCAGAGATAAGCGCAATGCAGACCGGAATTCAGCAATGCAATGTTCGCCGGGCAGCGGTTTTGCTGCATGATTTCGGGCCCGGGGCGACGACCTGGCACGAAGACCAGACCGACCGGGGCATCGGAAAACATGGGGTCACCTACACGAGGACGCATCGACATGACCATCAAGCTGCCGACTTTCACCATCTGTGCAGCCCTGCTCGCCCCTGCCGCGTGGGCAGGCAACGAACCACACTGGAGCTACACCGGGCCCACCGGCGCACCGCACTGGGCCGAACTCGACGCGGGCTACAAGACCTGCGCGCTGGGCAAGCACCAGTCCCCGATCGATATCCGCACCGGCAAGGCCAAGCGCGCGGACCTGAAGCCGATCGGCTTTGCCTATGCCGCGGCGCCGGCCACCGTGGTCAACAACGGCCATACCGTCCAGGTCAACCTGCCCGCCGCGGGGCAGATCGAACTCGACGGCGTGCCCTACAAGCTGCTGCAGTTCCACTTCCACACGCCCAGCGAAGAGAAGATCAACGGCAAGACCTATCCGCTGGTGGCGCACCTGGTGCACCAGAACGCCGAAGGCAAGCTCGCGGTGGTGGCGGTGCTGTTCAAGTCCGGCCGCGAGAACGCCGCGCTCAAGCCGGTCTTTGCCAGCCTGCCGGGCAAGGCCGGCGAGTCGCGCGAGCTGGCCGCGCAGCTGGATGTGGCCGCGCTGCTGCCGGCGCAGCAGTCCTACTGGGCCTTCACCGGCTCGCTGACCACGCCGCCGTGCAGCGAGGATGTGCGCTGGCAGGTGCTGAAGACGCCGGTGGAAATCTCGCCGGCGCAGCTGGCGGCATTCCGCCAGCTGTACCGGATGAATGCGCGGCCGGTACAGCCGCTGAACGGGCGCGTGGTGCAGGCGGGGCAGTAAGTGGCCGCCTGATACTGACCCGATGGGTTACCGCCTTGGGTGCTCCCTCTCCCGCTCGCGGGAGAGGGAGCAAGCCAGCAGCGTGCAAGTTTGCCCGCAGTCTGATGCCATGCGGGGACTGCCGCGCTCACGACAACCCGCGCATCGCCAGCTCTCCACCCAACACCAGCAGGCCACAGAAAAACAGCTTGCGGAAACGCTCAGCACTGATCCGGTGGCGCAGCCACTGGCCAATGAACATGCCGCCCAGCGCGGGCGCCAGCGCCAGCACCGAGGCGCCCAGCACCGGCATATGCAGCAGCGAACCGCCCAGCGCCAGGCTCACCGCCAGCGCGATGGTCGACACGGTGAACGACAGACCCAGCGCCTGCACCAGGCTTTCCCTTTCAAGTCCGAGGCCCTGGAGGTAAGGCACGGCCGGGATCACGAACACGCCCGTCACCGCCGTGATCGCGCCGGTGACCAGCCCGACCAGCGGGCCCATCCAGCGTTCCGCGTGCGCCGGCACCACCAGCTTCACAGCGGCGAGCCCCACCACCGCATACAGCACCAGTGCCACGCCGAGCGCCGGGGTCGCATGGGTCATCATGCCCGCCGGCACCAGCGCCGCGCACAGCCACGTACCGGCACAGATCGCCACCAGCATCGGCCACAGCCGCAGCACCAGCAGGCCGAAGCGCGGGCCGCTGACCAGCTGCACCACGTTGGTCACCATCGACGGCGCCACCAGCAGCGCGGCGGCCTGCGCGGGCGGCATCACCAGCCCCAGCATGCCCACCGCGACCGTAGGCAGGCCCAGACCCACCACGCCTTTGACGAAACCGGCGAGCAGGAAGGTCAGGCCAATAAAGGCGGCTTGCGTGCCGATTGTTTCGATCGTCATCGCTGCCCCCTTCAGCCTGCCTTGTGATCGTGCACGGCGCGGCTGTCGGCGGGCGCCTCGTCGCGCTCGTTCATGCCGTAGTCGCGCAGCACCTGCGCCACGCGCAGCCGGTAGCCGGCGAACACGCCGCCGCGCCCGGCGGCCTGCGCCTGGCGGTGCGCCAGCGTATTGCGCCAGGCGATCACGGCGGCCTCGTCGCGGAAGAATGACAGCGACAGCATCTTGCCGGGGTTGGTCAGGCTCTGGAAGCGCTCCACCGAGATAAAGCCGTCGATGGCCTCGAGTTCGGGGCGCAGGTGCGCGGCGATGTCCAGGTAGGTGTCCTTGCGGCCCGGTGCGGGCTCGACTTCGAAGATGATGGCGATCATGAGGGTCTCCGGTGATTGCGTTGTTGGGCTCAGAGGAAGTGCGGCATGCGCGCGTTCAGCGACGGACGATAGCGGAAAGCCTGCGCCAGCGCTGCGGGATCGGCGCCGCGCTCCAGCAGCGCCGCGACCGTGGCGGCGGCCAGCGCCTGCGCCAGCCGCTCGCCGGGGCAGGCGTGGCGGCCGTGGCCGAAGGTCCATGGGCGTGCACCGCCGGCGAGGCCGCTGCACGATGCCGCCGCCAGCAGGACCAGCACGGCATCGCCCGCCTTGACGGCATGGCCGCATAGCTGCGCATCGGCGGCGAGGAAGCGGCGCGTATTCTGCACCGGCGGATCGTCTTGCGCGACCCGGGCGACCACGGCTTGCAGCGCGAGGTCCGACGCGCCGCGGCCCAGCCGCAGCAGCGTGTTGCCGGCCAGCGCGGCGGTGGCTTCGCAGGCCTGTACCAGCAGGCCGATGGTGTTGGCGGCGACAGCCTGCGCATCGATGCCGGCGGCGTGCGCGGCCTGATGCAGCGCCGGCAGCGGACCGTCGCCGGGCGTGGTATCGGCCAGCCATGCGCCCAGCCATTGCGCGGCCTCCGCACCGGCGCGCACGGTGTGCGCATCGGCCAGTGGCGACTGCGCGGCGGCGAAGGCCGCTACGCGCTGCGCAACCGCCGTCGCCCCGTCGCCTTCGGCAACGGGCAAACCGAGCAGGTCGGCCACGGTCACCACAGGCAAGGTGAAGAGCCAGCGGTTGACGCGCTCTCCGGGCGTGCCGGTGGCAGCGCCGGCATCGATCACCGTTGCCATCGCCGCCGCACGCAGGGCCGCGGCGGCCGGGTCGATGCCTGCCAGCATCGGCATCAGGATCTGCTTCAGCGGCGCATGGGCAGCGCCATCGTTCATCCGGATCAGCCGGCCGAACAGGTCGCCGGCAGCGGTGCCGGCCAGCGCGGGCGGCACCGGCTGCGCGGGCGGGCGTACGCGGCAGTCGGGATGGGCCAGCACTGCCGCCACTTCACGCGGGCCGGCGGCGACCCACAGGCCGAGGCGCTCGTCGCGGAAGAATGGCCGGCGGGCGGCCAACTCCCGGTAATACGGATAGGGGTCGGGATGGATGACGGCGCTGAGCGGGTCGATCCCGGTATCGGGCAGGGTGGCTGTCAGCATGGCGGCACATTGGGGGCTGAATGTGCTGCCAGTTTGCCGCGTGCGCGGCGCAAACGCTTCACGGTGTCGTGAAAGATCGATTGCGCCGCCAAGAGTCGCCGGGTTCCCGGGTACGCGGGAACCACGTGTCTTTGATGCGTCTTCACGCGCCGCTTACGTCTCCACCTGCACGAACTCCCCCTCCCCCTGCGCCGCCTCCGCCGCCGCCTCGTCGTTCCTGTGCGCCAGCCGATACAACACCGGCAGCACCAGCAATGTCAGCGCCGTCGACGACAGAATGCCGCCGATCACCACCGTGGCCAGCGGCCGCTGCACTTCGGCCCCCGTGCCGGTCGCCAGCGCCATCGGCACGAAGCCGAGCGAAGCCACCAGCGCCGTCATCAGCACCGGCCGCAGCCGCGTCAGCGCGCCCTGGCGGATGGCGTCATCGAGCCCCTGCCCGCCCTCGCGCAGCGAGCGGATAAACGACAGCATCACCAGCCCGTTGAGCACTGCCACGCCGCACAGCGCGATAAAGCCCACCGCCGCCGAGATCGACAGCGGGATGCCGCGCAGCCACAGCGCCAGGATGCCGCCGGTCAGCGCGAACGGGATGCCGGTGAAAACCAGCAGCCCGTCCTTCACATTTCCGAACATGGCGAACAGCAGCACGAACACCAGCCCCAGCGCCAGCGGCACCACCACGCGCAGGCGCTCGGTGGCGGACTGCAGCTGCTCGAACGTGCCGCCCCAGCTGGTCCAGTAGCCCGCCGGGACCTGCACGCGCTCGCGGATGGCCGCCTCGGCCTCGGGCACGAAGCTGCCGATATCGCGCCCACGCACATTGGCGCTGACGACGATGCGGCGCTTGCCGTTCTCGCGCGAGACCTGGTTGGGGCCGGGGGCGAGCTCCACCGTGGCCACCTCGCTGAGGGGGATATAGCTGGTGCGCGCGGCACTGTCCTTCGGCAGCGCCACCGGCAGGCGCCGCAGCGCTTCCACGTCCTCGCGCACCGCATCGGGCAGGCGTACCACGATATCGAAGCGCCGGTCGCCGCTGAAGAACGTGCCCGACGTCTTGCCGCCGATCCCGATCGCCACCGCATCCTGGATATCGCTCATGTTCAGGCCATAGCGCGCCGCCTTGTTGCGGTCGATATTGACGGTCAGCATCGGCAGGCCGGTGGTCTGCTCGACCTTGACTTCGGCAGCGCCCGGGATGCCTTGCAACACAGCGGCGATGCGGTTGGCGGTCTGCTCCAGCACGGCGTTGTCGTCGCCGAACACCTTGACCGCCACGTCCGAGCGCACGCCCGAGATCAGCTCGTTGAAGCGCAGCTGGATCGGCTGCGAGAATTCATAGTTGTTGCCCGGCAGCTTGCCGACCTCCTCGCGGATCGCCGCGATCAGTTCGTCGCGGGTGCGCCGTGGCTCGGGCCATTGCGACCTCGGCTTGAGCATGATGTAGCCATCGGAGATGTTCGGCGGCATCGGGTCCGAGGCGATCTCCGCGGTGCCGGTGCGCGCGAAGATGCGCTCGATCTCCGGGAACTTCACCCTCAGCGTGGTCTCCACCTGCTGCTGCATCGCCACCGACTGCGTCAGGCTGGTACCGGGGATGCGCAGCGCCTGGACGGCAAGGTCGCCCTCGTTCAGGCTGGGCACGAACTCGCTGCCCAGCCGCGTGGCGATCGCCAGGCACAGCGCCACCGCGACGCCGGCAAAGGTCAGCACCACCGGCGTGGCCGCCAGCGAGCGCTCCAGCAGCACCGCATAGCGCCGGCGCGCCCACGCCATCAGCCGGTTCTCGCGCTCGGCCACGCGGTTGCCGATGGCCAGCGCCACCGCCGCCGGCACGAAAGTCACCGACAGCACCATCGCCCCCAGCAGCGCCAGCACCACGGTGATGGCCATCGGGTGGAACATCTTTCCCTCGACCCCGGTCAGCGCGAAGATCGGCAGGTACACCACGATGATGATCAGCTGCCCGTACAGCAGCGGCCGGCGCGCCTCGCGCGCGGCGGCAAAGACTTCGTGCAGGCGTTCGGAGCGCGTCAGCACACGGCCGTGTCGTTCCTGCGCATGCGCCAGCCGGCGCACGCAGTTCTCGACGATCACCACCGCGCCGTCGACGATGATGCCGAAGTCCAGCGCGCCCAGGCTCATCAGGTTGGCGCTGACGCGGTAGTGCACCATGCCCGTGAAGGTGAACAGCATCGACAGCGGGATCACCAGCGCGGTGATCAGCGCCGCGCGCAGGTTGCCGAGGAACAGGAACAGGATGGCAATCACCAGCACCGCGCCTTCGAGCAGGTTCTGCTTGACCGTGGCGATGGCCTTGTCGACCAGCGTGGTGCGGTCGTAGACCGTGATCGCTTCCACGCCAGCGGGCAAGGTGCGGTTGATCTCCGCCATCTTGCGGTCCACCGCCTGCGACACCGTGCGGCTGTTCTCGCCGATCAGCATGAACACCGTGCCCAGTACCACCTCGCGGCCGTTCTCGGTGGCGGCACCGGTGCGCAGCTCGCCGCCGGTCTGCACGGTGGCGACGTCGCGCACGCGGATCGGCTGGCCCTGCGCGGTGCCGACGATCACCTCGCGGATATCGTCGAGCGAGCGCACCTGGCCCGGCACGCGCACCAGGTATTGCTCGCCGCGCCGCTCGATATAGCCGGCCCCGACGTTGTCGTTGTTCTTCTCCAGCGCGGCCACCACGTCGGCCAGCGACAGGCCATACGACGCCATGCGCTCCAGGCTGGGTGCGACCACGTAGGCGCGCGCATGCCCGCCGATCGCATTGACCTCGGTCACGCCCGGCACGTTGCGCAATTGCGGACGGATCACCCAGTCCTGGATCTCGCGCAGGTCCGCGAGCGTGTAGGGCGTGCCATCAGGCTTGCGCGCGCCGGGGTCGGCCTCGACTGTCCACAGGTAGATCTCGCCCAGGCCGGTCGAGATCGGCCCCATCGCGGGCGTGATGCCGGCGGGCAGCTTGTCACGCGCTTCCTGGATGCGCTGGTTGACGAGCTGGCGCGCAAAGTGGATATCGGTGCCGTCGCGGAAGATCACCGTCACCTGTGACAGCCCGTAGCGCGACAGCGAGCGCGTCTGCTCCAGCCCCGGCAGGCCCGCCATCACGGTCTCGACCGGATAGGTGATGCGCTGCTCGGTCTCCAGCGGCGAGTAGCCCGGCGCGGCGGTGTTGATCTGCACCTGGACGTTGGTGATGTCCGGCACCGCGTCGATCGGCAGCCGGGTATAGCTGTACAGGCCGAGCGCGGCCATGGCCAGCACGGCCAGCAGCACCAGCCAGCGCTGCTCGATGGCAAAGCGGATCAGGCGTTCGAACATGGCTGCCTCCCGCTCAGTGCTCGTGCCCGGCGCTGGACTTGCCCAGCTCGGACTTGAGGATGAAGCTGTTGGCCGCGGCATAGCGCGCGCCTGGCTGCAGGCCTTCGGTAATCTCCACCAGCTTGCCGCCGGTGCGGCCCGTCTTGACCGGCTGTACCGCAAACCCGCCCGGCACCGCGACGAAGACCACACTCTGGCCGTCGACCTGTTGCACCGCATCCGCGGCCACCGTCACCGGCGCCTGCACCGGCACACCCAGCACGCTGACGGTGACGAACAACCCCGGGCGCCACGCCATGCCAGGGTTGGCCAGCGTCACGCGCGCCTTGGCGGTGCGCGTCTGCTCGCCCAGCAGCGCGCCGACGTAGGACACCTTGCCTTCGGCCTGCGTGTCGGAGGCGCTCGAGTGCACCGTGACCGACTCGCCCACGCGCACCTGGTCCAGGTCGCGCGCTGACACCACGAACTCGGCCCATACCGAACTCAGGTCGGAGATGGTGAAAACGCTGGCGTCTTCCTTGACCGCCTCGCCCAGCGACAGGTGCTTTTCCACCACGATGCCGTCGAACGGGGCGCGCAGCGCGAACTGGTTCAGGCTGCCGCCCTTGCCGGCGGGGGCCTCGGTGGCGCCGATCGCGGTCAGCTTCTGGCGCGCGTTCTGCACCGCGATCCGGGCTTCTTCCAGCGCCGTGCGCGCCTGCTGGTAGTCCTGTTCGGCGGAGATCTTCTCCTGCCACAAGGTCTTCTCCCGCGCGTAGGTGGCGCGCGCCAGCGCCTCGCGCCGCTGCGCCGCCAGCAGTTCGCTGCGCTGCTCGGCGAGCGCCGTGCTGGCGATCACTGCCAGCACCTGACCCCTGGCGACCTGCTCGCCCAGGTTGGCGGGCACCGCCTGCGCCACGCCCGCCACGCGCGGCACCACGTGCGCGGTGCGGTCGTCGTTGAAGCGGATCTCGCCCGGAAAATCGACGCTGCTGCGCAAGGGCGCGGGACCGGCGGTGGCGAGGCCGATGCCGGCCTGCTCGATCTGCGCGGGCGTCAGCGTGACCAGGTGCGGCTTGCTCTCGGCTTGCGGCGGCACGGCAGGCGCGCTGGCGCCGCCGTGGTCGGCCGCTTTGTCCCCGTCCTTGCCGTGCGCGTGCTCGTCGCCATGTTCGGCGTGTCCATGTCCGGCCTCCTCCCCGGCGCCGCCGCCCTTGCCGGTAAAGAGGATCGCCGCGCCGCCCAGCAGCCCGACGACCAGGATGGCCACCACGGCGGCCCGTTGTTGCTTGCTCATTGCCATGCTTGAAGCCTTCCGTATCAGTGTCCGAGGATGCGGTCGATGCTGGCCGCGGCGTCATAGGTGCGGGCCAGCACGTCCAGGTAGCGGATGCGTGCCTGGAACAGCGTGCGCTGGGCGTCCAGCACGTCGAGGAAATTGAACTTGCCCGCCTCGAAGCCGCGCGTGGCGGCGGCATAGGCCTGCTCGGCCGCGGGCAGCACCGAGGACTGCAGCGTCTGCGCCGCGGCGCGTGCTACCGAGAGCTGGGTCGAGGCCTGCTGCAGTTCGTTCGCCAGCCGGATGCGATTGGCGGCATGCGCGTCCTGCGCCTTGTCGGCGCGGCGCAGCGCCGCGTACAGGTTGCCCTGGTTGCGGTCAAAGAGCGGCAGCGGGATGGCTACGCCCAGCACGGCCATATTGCGGTTGGCCTCGTTGTCGCGCTTGGCGCCGAGGCTCACGGTGACATCCGGGTACTGGCGGCTGCGCGCCACCGCCACTTCGGCGCGGCTGCGCTCGGCCGACAGCCGGCTCGCCGCCAGCAGCGGCGCGTCTTCCAGCGCAGCCTGCAGCGCGGCGGGCGCGGGTCGCGACGGCAGCGCATCGAGATCGCCGCGCGCCTGCGCAAAGCCGGGCGCGGTATTGCCCCACAGCGCGGCCAGCGACTGCCGCGCCGATTGCAGCGCGCCGGTAGCTTCGGCCAGCTCCAGCTCGGCATTGGCCTGCTCGACCCGGGCGCGCGTTTCTTCCAGCGGCGCGACCTTGCCCGCGGCGACGCGCCGCCCTGCGGCCGCGGCGGCCTTGCTGGCGATGCCGACCGAGCCCTCGGCCAGCGTCACGCGCTCCTGCGCCACCAGCACGCCGAAGAAGCGCGCGATCACCGCCGCGCGCAGCTCGGCACGCACGCTGCCCAGCTCGGCCTGCGCCAGTTCGCGCCCGCGCTCGGCCACGCCGATGCGCGCGGCGCGCTTGCCCCCCAGCTCGATCGGCAGGTTGAACTGGCCGGTGGTGTTGCGCGTAGCGCGGCGCGTGTCTTCCATCAACACCGCCAGCTCCGGATTGGGCAGCACGCGCGCCTGCGTGACGTCGCCTTCGGTGGCGTCGAGTTCCTTGCCGGCGGCCGAGAGCGCGAAGCTGCCGGCTTCGGCCAGCGCCAGCGCGGCGTCAAGCGTCAGCGTGCCGGACGGCTCCTGCGCGGCGGGGGATGCCAATGGCTTGCCATCCACGGGCGCCATGGCGGGAGGCGGCGTCTGGGCGACGCCGGAGAACGGGCTGGATAGGGCGGCCGCCAGCCCAAGCGGCAGCAAAAGTCTTCGCATCGAATTGCACCAGGAAAGAAATCGGGGAATTCGGCGAGACGCCTGACGTCAGGGCATCAGGGAGAGCGGGGAAGCGCGTCGTCTCGCCGGCTAGGCGAGACGCAGCCACTGCGGACGGTCGGGCGCCCGCGCGCTGTGGGACGAGAAGCCTGGCTGCGAAGCCGGCGGCGCCAGTTCGACGCGGCGCATGGCCTGCACCTCAGGCGCATCGGCGCGCGCGAACGGCAGCGAGGCGATATGGCAGATGCCACAATCGGGATCGGCCAGGCCGAGCTTATCGGCGTCGGCGGCCTTGTCGCTGACCGTGCCGCCGGGCTTGTCGCTGGCTTTGCTGTGCGCACCACTGTCGGCTTTGTGCTGGTGCTCGTGGTGCCCCAGATGGGCCTTGGCCGATGCCGCCACCTCATGCCGGCAATACGCCGCCGCTCCCGCCCAGGCGAACTGGAGCGGCAGGATGAGCGCAAGGAGGATGAGGAGGAGGCGTTGCATGGTCGGGCGGCTTGCGCTGGCATCCGACGTGGCGGAGACAGCGAGCCGCAAGTTTAACCGAGTGGTGCCGGCCACTATCGCGACGGGGTCATTACATTTGCGTCATCGCCGCGATACCTGGCGGTCTGCACCCCTCTCCCGCGAGCGGGCAAGGGGAGCATCCACGAGGGCCGGTGGTCGCATCTAAACGCGTTCACATTACGACGCGCGGACACCCAGTCGTTATTCAATTTTTCTGAATAACTTATCCAGCACAAGCCCACTTTCCAGGCCGCTACCCCGCCTATAGTTCGTTACATGAACGGCACACACGCAACACAACACGTTCTGACAAATTCAACGAACAAGACCTGGAGAAATTTCATGACCAAGACCACCCGCCTCGTTTCCGCGCTGATCCTGTCGCTGGCCGCCCTGGGCACCGCGCAAGCCGCCACCGCCGCCGAACAGCTGCCCGGCGACAAGTACGGCTACAACTTCCGCACGCAAGACGTCTTCACCGACGGCGCCCGCGCCGGCAAGGCCGACCCGTACCTGGACGGCGCCCGCACGCTGGCCGCCATCACGGTGCCGGGTGACAAGTATGGTTATGAATTCCGCTCGCACGACGCCTTCACCGACGGCGCCCGTGCCGGCAAGCCCGACCCGTATGTGGACGGCGCCCGCACGCTGGCCGGCCTGGAGCGCAGCGGTGTATCGGCATCGCCGGCGCGCAGCTTCGATCCCTACACCGAAGGCAGCCGGGTTGGCGCGTTCGACCCGTACGGCGAGGGCGCACGTGCCTGATCGCATCGACAGCAGTCCGCAAGCTCAAGACGAAACGGCCAGCGCCTTTGCGCTGGCCTTTTTTCTTGTCTGAACGGCTGGCGGATCGCAGCTGCAGGCGGGCAAGCCGCAGCATCCAGGGCCGCACGGCCTGGCGCATGACGCCGGGTTTACGTTAGTTCGCTGCAGCACAAGCTGTCGGGGCGTATCGCCCTAGGGCCCCGCCAGCCCGCCTTCCTACCATTAGCTCACCGCCCCTTGGCCCATGCCCGGTGTGCGGCGCAAGCGGGATTCCAGGCAGGGCGGTTCATGACCTTCACGCATTCCCGTTGCTCCCATCGCCGTTCGCCGCGCCTGTCCGGCCGGGCCCGCGCCCTGGCGGAATCCCGCACCACAACAAGAAGGAGACAACATGCTGCATGACCTGCCTGCCCGCCCCGATACCGTGCATTGGGGCTATTTCGAAGCCACCAGGGCGCCCGCCCTGACCGTCAGGAGCGGCGATATCATCCGCGCGGAAGCGGTCACCCACCACGCCGGCGACGCACCCGACCTGATGATGGACCATGCCGTGCGCGCCATCTACGAGCAGATCCCCCATGAGGACCGCAATCCCGGCGTGCATATCATGACCGGTCCGATCTTTGTGGAAGACGCGAAGCCCGGCGACGTGCTTGAGGTCCGCTACCTGCAGATGATTCCGCGCTTCCGCTTCGGCGCCAACGTCGCCGCGCATTGGGGCCAGCTGTACCCGGAGTTCGAGAAGGAACGCGTCACCATCTACGAGCTGGACAACGCATCCAACACCGCCCACGCCCTCTATGCCTACGACTATCCGGGCAAGCTGACCACCCCCGGGAAGATTGTCGACCAGCGCGAATGCTGCCGGCAGCCCGCGCTGGCCGGGGTGCGCGTACCGGTTCGGCCCCATCTCGGCACGGCCGGCGTGGCACCGGACGCCCGGGGGCGAGTCTCCACCGTGCAACCCGGCCGGCACGGCGGCAATATCGACAACTGGCGCATCGGCGCCGGCGCCACCATGTACTACCCGATCGAAGTCGACGGCGCCTTGTTCTCGATCGGCGATCCGCATATCTCGCAGGGCGATGGCGAAATCAGCGGCACCGCCATCGAGGCCTCGCTGAACGTGCTGTTCCAGGTGGTGCTGCGCAAGGACTTCCACTTTCCGTCCCCGCTGCTGGAAACGCCTGACTGCTGGGTCGTCCATGGTTTTCACGAGGATCTCGACGAAGCCGGCAAGAACGCCGCGCGCGACATGATCCAGTTGCTGACCGAGCAGCAAGGGCTGTCGCGCGACGACGCCTATTCGCTGATGAGCGTGTCCGCCGATTTCGGCGTCACCCAGGTTGTCGACGGCACCCAAGGCATCCATTGCACGATGCCCCGGGCAATCTTCCCGCCCCGGCAGAAGGGTTGAGCGCCGCCCAGGCCCGCATTCCGAAACCATGCCGCCGGGCGCCGCGGCCAGCCATTGCCCGCCCGGGCGGCCGATCGAACGGAGAGTTCATGCAATACGTCTACATAGGTCGCAACGAGATCGTTGCGCTGGTCGTCGGGCTGGTCACGGGCACGCTGTACGCCTGGCTGGGCCTGCCGATCCCGGCACCGAACGTCATGGGCGGTATCTTCGCCATCCTCTTTACCTATATCGGCTACCTGATCGTCCACGCCTGGCGCCGCAGCATCACCTTCGGTCGCCCGCCGGTACGCGACGCCGTCACTGCGGATTCATGAGCATGGGGAATGCAATGGTCGAGATCGCATTGGGCAGTACGGAATTGCAGGCCGCGGCCGTTGGCCTGGTGACGGGGGTTGTTTACACTGCGGTACGCGCCCCGATCCCTGCACCAAACGTGCTTGGCGGCATCTTCGCCATCTTTGGCACGTTTGCCGGCTTTGTTCTGGTGGCGGCCATGCGAGGACAGCTGCTGTTTGGCTAGCCACGGTGCCAGCCTTCGCACGGCAAGGCAGAAACGGGGTAGGCGGCGCGTCTACCCCATTACCGTTGCAGGCCGATGCCAGGGAGGCTGAACTTGCACCTGTCGCCATTTTCCACCGAAGCCTATCCGCGCAACCGGCGCGGCGCCGCGTGGCGTGACCAGCTCAGGGCGGTGCGCTTGCGCTGTGAGAGCCTGTGCGCGGACCACACCCTGCACGGTGCGATCCAGTCCAGGGCGACAGCCGCCGGCATCGAGCTGGCCTATATCGCGTCGGTGCCGCAGACGCTGGCCGTGACTGCCGGCGAAGGCCGCGGCCTGATGCTGCTGATGCTGGCCGAGGGCGAAGCCATGCTGGGCGCGACGCCGGTCCGCGAGCGCCTGCAAGCCGGTGACATCCTGTGCGTACCCGAGGGCGCCGGCCCGGAGCTGGCGCTTGCCACGCCGTTCCGCCTGCTGGCTGTCCATCTCGGTACGGCGCTGACGGCGCGCATCGCCGCCCCCTTGCCGCGCGCGGCGATGCGGTTGGGCGGCGACACCGCGACACTGTTCGCGCGCGTGCTGCAATCGATCGCAGAGAGCTTCGAGACCATCGTCGCGGCGGAGCCACGGGCGCTGCAGCCCTTCGACAGCACCATCCCGGAATTCCTGACCGCCGCGCTGGCAAACGTCCAGCCCCGGCCGCTTCCCGGCATGACGTCGTCACGGGCGGCGATCTTCGCCAGGGTCTGCGGGCGCATCGATGCCCGCCTGGCCGAGTCGGGCCTGAGCCTGGCCGCCATTGCGGCGGACGAGCATGTCTCGGCGCGCTATCTGCAGAAACTGTTCGAGAAGTCGGGCAGCAGCTTTTCGGCGTACCTGCGCACCAGCCGACTCGAACGGTGCCGGGCCGACCTGGCCAATCCGCTTTACGACCGTCTGACGGTCTCCGATATCTGCTATCGCTGGGGCTTCAACGACCCTTCTTACTTCAGCCACGCCTTCCGCGACCAGTTCGGCCTGTCGCCGAGCGCATATCGCGAGCAAATGACGCTCGCCCCGGCCAGGCTGCTGACGCAGAAGGTCTCGCGGGGCCTGCCCGTCAACGCGCGGCTCCCTGCGGCAGCACCGGACGATGGCGCGTCCAGGACCAGGACGCCCGTGCAGCCGGCCCGCGCAGGAGCGCATGACGGGCGCCTGGGCGAGCGGCACCACTGGCTTCGCGCCACCGACAAGACCGTCCACTGGGGCTATCTCAGCCACGACCTGGCACCGGTACTCGAGGTCGAATCGGGCGACAGGCTCACGCTCGAAACGCTGACGCAGCATGCCGCTGACGACTGGGAGCGCATGGTCGCAGGCGACGCCGGCGCGGAGAGCGTGTTCCACTGGACCGCGCAGCAGAAGAATGTCAATCGGCGCGGCGCGGGCCCGATCGATGCCTCGGTCTATGGCCGCGGCGCGGGCGAAGGCTTCGGCGTGCATATCTGCACCGGCCCGGTGGCCGTGCGCGGCGCCATGCCCGGCGATGTGCTGGAAGTCCGGATCCTCGACGTGCGCCCGCGACCGTGCGCCGATCCGCGTTTCGCGGGCAAGGCGTTCGGCGCCAATGCGGCGACGTGGTGGGGCTTCCACTATCGGGACATGCTGACCGAACCGCGCGAGCGCGAGGTCGTCACGGTCTTCGAGATCGATTGCGAGCGCGCCGACGGCCGGGCACGCGCGGTCTACAACTTCCGCTGGACCCCGCAGCGCGACCCGTTCGGCGTGCTGCATCCCACCATCGACTACCCCGGCGTGCCCGTCGACCACGCCACCATCGTCAAGCGACACGACGTGCTGCGCGGCATCGACATCCCGATTCGCCCGCATTTCGGGGTGATTGCGGTGGCCCCGGCTCAGGACGGGCTGATCGATTCCATCCCGCCGTCGAGCTTCGCCGGCAACCTCGACAACTGGCGGGTCACGCGCGGCGCCAGTGTCTTCCTGCGGGTGGCCGTGCCTGGCGCCCTGCTCTCAGTCGGCGATCCGCATGCTTCCCAGGGGGATTCCGAACTGTGCGGCACCGCCATCGAATGCTCGCTGACCGGCGAATTCCAGCTGATTCTGCACAAGGCCACGCAGATCGCTCCCGGCGCGCCGTTTGCAGACCTGACCTACCCGCTGGTCGAGACGCCGGATGAATGGGTGCTCCACGGCTTCAGCTCGCCAAACCACCTGGCCGAGCTGGGGCAGAAGGCACAGAGCCACATCTACCTGAAGTCGACCCTGGACGAGGCCATGCGCGATGCGTTTCGCAAGGCACGGCGCTTCCTGATGTCGGTCAAGGGCCTGAGCGAGGATGAGGCGATCACGCTGATCTCGGTTGCGGTCGACTTTGGCATCACGCAGGTGGTCAATGGCAACTGGGGGGTGCACGCGATCATCCGCAAGTCGCTGTTCGCGGGCGCATGACAGACCGCGCCGCCTAGCCGATCCCCCGGAACTGCCCGCACAAGCGGAACACATCTTCCGACAACGGAATCCCCTTCGCCTTGCCATAGCGCGTCGCCAGCTTCAGCAATTCCTTGATATCGCGCCCGCTCGCCTTCGGATAGGCGCGTATCAGCACTTCGATCAAGCCATCGCCCAGTTCCGCGCCGAACTGCGCGGCCTGCAGCCGCCACAGCCGCCGTGCATCGTCCTTGCCGGGCGTCTCGTAGTGGATGGTGGCGATGCAGCGCGACAGGATGGCATCGTCGACATCGCCGATGCGGTTGGTGGTCATGAACAGCAGGCCATCGAAATATTCCAGCGTGCGCAGGAATTCCGCGACGATGGCGTTGTGTTCGAGGTCGTTGTCGCGGCAGCGGATATAGACGTCCGCTTCATCGAGCAGCAGGATCGCGTTCCAGCGCATGGCGCGGCGCAGGATCCCGGTCAGCGTGGCGCCGACCGACGCCGCCGTGGTGCCGAGCTGCCCCGAATGCACGCGATACAGCGGCTTGCCGACGACCTCGGCATAGACCTCGGCAGTGAGCGTCTTGCCCAGCCCCGGCGCGCCCTGGCACAGGATGGTGGTGCCGCCGGACTTGCCCGGCACGAAGTCCGGCACCAGCACGTCCATATGCGAGGTCAGGATATCGATCAGGTCGCGGTGATGGGCCGGCAGCACCAGCTTGTCGCGCAGTTCGGGCTGATAGCGGTATTCGGACAGGTGCTGCACATGGACCCAGATATTGCGGTGCCATTCCAGGTGGAACAGGTGCACATAGCAGTGCAGCGGCACCTGCTCGAAGCCCTCGTCCACGCCGGCATCGCGCCAGAACTCCGGGTCGCAGCTCATTTCGAAGCGGCGCTCCAGCCGTTCTTCGTCGTTCACGCACCGGGCCGGCGCAACCTCGGCGATGCGCGTCAGCTCGACGCTGCCCTTGGCATCGACCGTCAACGCCGAGCGCGCGGCGACGAACTGCGCGCCGAAACGGCGCTGGTAACGCACGAAGCGCCGCGCGTGCTGCTCGTATTCCTGCCGGAACTCCGCGCATTCCTTGTAGAAGCCGAACTCCGCCAGCAGCTCCGGGATGGTGCGGTTGGCGATATCGTCGCGCGTGATCACCATCGAGGTGGTCATGCCGGCGCGGCGCTTGTGGTGGTCGGTCAGTTCCGAGTTGGCGGACTGCATGGTATTGGCCAGCATGTCGACCACCACGTAGGGCATGCCCTGGTCGGGCGCGACATAGCGCATGCGGCGCACCAGCCAGGGCAGCAGCACGCCGTCGCGGTTGCGCTGGTAGAGCCAGCCATCGATGGCATCGCGCGCCAGGTAGGCCACCAGGCCCGGGATCAGCTGGTCGAGCCCCGGGATCGTGCGCGCCTGCGGAGCGTTGTGGATATTGTCCAGCGCCAGCATCTGGAACATCAGCGCGCGCTGGTTCTGCGACTTGCTCAGTGTGTACAGCGAATTGAGCGCGTGCGCATCGAACAGTTTGCTCGACACCAGCATGTCGCCGTGGCACACGCCATGCTCCTGCAGCTGCTTCGCCAGCGGCGATCCGGTTTCGATCAGCGCCAGCAGGGGATCGACCAGCGCCTGCGGAATTTCAAAGTCCATGGACCACACTCCGGTTGATTGGCTTGCCCGCGCACGCCGGGGTCCGGCGTGTCACTGCAGGAAGAATTCGATCGCCTGGTCGACGACCGGCGGATGGATGACGTGCAGGCCATCGAACTCGACGTAGCGCACGTCGTAGCCGGCGGCCTTCAGCCTGGCCGCATTGGCACGGCCGCTGGTCGCGATTGGCAGCTGCTCGTCGTCCAGGCCGTGCGCCACGAACACCCGGGGCGCGCCCTCCTGCATGAACACCGACATGAAGCCGCCGGAGAACGCCATCACATGGCTGGCGATATCGCCGTTGGTGATGCCAAGCGAGAGCGCGTAGCTCGCGCCGTCGGAGAAGCCGGCAAAGCCCAGCCGTTGCGGATCGATCCGGTAGCGCGAGGTCACCGCCGTCAGCGCCTGGTGCAGCCGCTCCAGGTCGGGGCCGTTGCCGCCGATCACGATGTCCCAGGTCGGAAACATTGAATGCGGTGCCAGCACCAGGAAGCCGTGGCGCTGCGCATGCGACTCCAGGTGGGGCAGGACCTTTTCCGGGAAGCCGCCGGCGCCATGGAACATCACCAGCAGCGGCACCGGCGTGGCGGGGTCGAGGCTATCCGGGACGAACAGCACGGCATCGCGCGCGCCGGCCACGCCCAGGTGGTGGCGCCCGGGCGGCAGCGGCGCGTGGCGCGGTTCGGCAGGGGTAAAGGACAGGCGACCAAACAGCGAGGGATCGAGCATGGCTGGTGTCGGTGGCTTTGTGATATTCTGTATATTACATACAAAACCACGCCACAGCCACATCATGTCGCCATAGACCCTCTCAGGCGCCGATTGCGTAACACGTAGGCAGCTCGTGAACGGGGGGCCAGTTCCCTGGGGCCGGCCCTGACCGTTGGATAGCGCGCAGGTGGGGGACTACATGGCGGTCTTGCCGCCGTTGACGCCAAGAATCTGACCCGAGATATACCTGGACCGATCTGACGCCAGGAAGACAATGGCATCGGCGACCTCTTCCGCGGTGCCGATGCGACCGGCCGGGATGGTCGCGGCAACTGCCGCGATCCGCTCGGCGCCTCCCGCAATGCGCTCCAGCATGCCTGTGTCGATGGGGCCAGGCGCCACGGCATTCACGCGTACGTTGGACCTGCTTGCCTCCAGGGCAGCAGCCTTGGTCAGGCCCTCGATCGCGTGCTTGCTCGCGACATACATCGGATTCTGCGCATTGCCGCGGCTTCCCATCGTGGAGGAAAGGTTCACGACAACGCCCTGCTCCTGCGCCAGCATCACGCGCAACTCGTGCTTCATGCTGAGGAACGTCCCCAGGACATTGGCGTCGAAGGTCGCCGAATAGGATTCGACAGTCTGGTCGACAATCGACCCGCCCGTTCCTTCCGTTCCTGCACTGTTCACTGCAACATCGAGCCGTCCAAAGCGCGAAACGGTGCGGTCGACGAGTTCGCGGACTTGCTCCTCGTTGCTGACGTCGGCCGCGACAAACTCGGCCTCGGCGCCCATGTCGCGGAGTTCGGCAACAAGCGCGGCGCCGGCAGAGACATTGCGGCCGGAGCAAACCAGCTGAGCGCCCTCGCGACCGAATGCGAGCGCGGTTGCGCGGCCAATCCCGGAGGTAGCTCCGGTAACCAGAACGACGGGGCGAGTCATCATGTATTCCTCTTTTGTCTCAAAACAGAACTAATGGATCGGATTGATTCAGCCTGGGATCCGTCAAGGATGAGTCCCCGGCTCCCCGCTTGCGCCAGTCCGTGACACTGCAACCAAACGCGGCGTGGAACCAATGGCAGAAACTGCTCTGCGCCGAAAAGCCCAGCAGCCCCGCGACCTCCCCGATCGGTAGGTCGCTCTCTTGCAGGTGGCGCATCGCCAGCTCCGAGCGCACCTGGTTGAGGAGGGCTGAGAATGTCAGCCCTTCGGCGCTGAGGTAACGGTGCAGCGTGCGGCGATCGACGCGCAGGAGATGCGCCACCTGCTGGGTCGTGCAGCGCCCACCCGGTAGCAAGGCCAGGATCAGTTCCCGGCATGATTCGCGCACGCCTTCTTCGCGGTGCCGCAGCGCCGCCTCCAGGTAGTCCCTCGCGAAGCGCGCGGCGCCGGGATTGTCGGGCGTGCGCGCAATTTGCAGGTCCGCCGCCGCGCAGACCAGGCCGTTGAATGGCTGGTTGAACGTCGGGCTGCGTCCGAAGAAGGCGCGGTGCGCCGACGCGTCGACGGGCGGGCGGTGCGTGAAGCAAATCTGAAGCGGCCGCCACTGGGGACCGATCAGCTCGCGCAGGATGCGGAACTTCACGCCGACCGCCAGTTCCGTTGCCTGCCGCATGGCCACGCCGGGACTGGGCAGAAGCTCATCGCGGATGATCACGGCCGGCCCGGCGTCCTCGATGCGAGTCATCAGGGTGGCGCTAAGCAGTTTCAGGTAGCGGCACAAGGTATCGAGCGCCTGCCGTGGGGTAGGTTCTTCCTTCAGCACCAGGCTGATGGGCCCCAGGTTGGAGAAGCTGCGCCGCGCCGCCAGCCGCAGGGCAAGGTCCTCCACGCCGGTAGCGCGCGCGGTGACTTCGAGCAGTTCGCGCACGGCGTGGCTGGGGATGGGCGTTTCGGGGTTTTCCAGCAAGCGCGCTGAAAGTCCCACGCCTCGCAGGAAGGCATGGGGATCGCGCCCGAGCGACTCCACCAGTTCGATGTAGCCGTTCAGGCTGGCGCTACGGATAAGTTTGCCGACGTATTGCATAGCTTTCGCGACTGCCTCGGAGCCCCATGACGACCGGCCGCGAATGCGAGGAACGGTGCGCGGTTGCGCACAGCGGGTCAGAACGCGACCGCATGCTTTCCTTTCAGTTGCAGCATGTCGCGCGTTTCATCGGGCGTCGCCACTTCCAGGTTCAGCGATCTCAGGATCGAAACAATGCGCTGCACTTGCCCGCCGTTGCTCGTTGCGAGCCGGCCCGGCCCATCCCAGAGGGAATCCTCGAGCCCCACCCGGACATTTCCGCCCATCGACGCTGCCATGGTGGCAAGCGGAAACTGGCTGCGGCCGGCGCCCAGCACGGACCAGTAGTAGTCCTTGCCGAACAGCCGCTCCGCCGTCCTGCGCATATGCATGACGTCGTCGGGGTGAGAGCCGATTCCGCCCAGCAGGCCAAAGACCGACTGAATGAAAAACGGTGGCTTGAGGATGCCGCGGTCGATGAAATGCGCCGCCGTGTAGAGGTGGCTGGTGTCATAGCACTCGATTTCGAACCGGGTGCCATGGTCTGCGCAGGATTCAAGGATGTAGCGGATCTCCTTGAAGGTATTGCGGAACACCCGGTCTTCCGAACCTTCCAGGTAAGGCCGCTCCCAGTCGTACTTGAATTCCTTGTGCCGGCCAAGCATCGGATACAGGCCGAAGTTCATCGAACCCATATTCAGCGAAGCCACTTCCGGCTTGAGCTGCAACGCGGGCTGCAGCCGCTCTTCCACCAGCATGTTTGGCGCGCCGCCGGTGGTGAGATTGATCACCACATCCGAACGCTCGGCAATGGTCGGAAGAAAGGCCCGGAACAGCGCCGGGTCCTGCGACGGCTGGCCGTTCTCGGGCTTGCGCGCATGCAGATGGACGATCGAGGCGCCGGCTTCGGCGGCCGCGATCGCCTCCCGGGCGATCTCATCCCCCGTAATCGGGAGGTAAGGCGACATGGTCGGCGTGTGAATTCCGCCGGTCACGGCGCAGGTCACGATGACCTTGCTTTGGGGTGCTGCCATGACTGGTGTCTCCGCTTCATTCAGCCTTGAAGTTGATCGAGCGCAATAGCTTGCCCTGGCGTTCGTGGGATTCACGCACGTCCGCGGAAAGCTCTTCGCTGGTAGCCGCCGAACCGACCTCCATGCCCAGTTCCTCGACCTTTTTCCGGACTTCCGGCGATTGCGTCGCCTTGAGCGCGGCGTCGCGCATCTTCGACACCACAGCTGGCGGTACGCCTTGCGCTGACCAGAGCCCCATCCAGCTGACTTCCTTGAGGTCGGGGAATCCCAGTTCGGCGAAGGTCGGCACATCAGGGAGCGCGGGGACCCGCTTGGGGTAGGCAATGGCAAAGGCCCGTAGCTTCCCCGACTTGATGAACGGAAGCGAAGTTGCCGGGCCGTCGAACATGAGCGGAACGTGCCCGCCCATGACGTCCTGTAACGCAGGCGGCGACCCCTTGTAGCTCACGTTCCCCGCCGTCAGTCCGGCAAGGCGATTGAATTGCACAGCGATGGTCTGGCTACGCATGCCGGGACCGAAATTCGCATAGTCGACCTTGCCCGGGTTCGCCTTGACATAGGTGATCAGTTCGCCGAGGCTTTTCGCGGGCAGGCCGGGATTGCCGACAAGTACGAGGCCCTGCCGGGTAAGCTGTGCAATCGGAACGATTTCCTTGAACGGGTCGTAGGACACCTGCATGGTGTGGGGCACTTCCGCGGCAATGCCCTTTTGAATCAACAGGAAGGTGTAGCCGTCCCGCGGCGCCGACAGCAGGCCATGAACGCCGATCGTTCCCGCTGCGCCGGCCTTGTTCTCCACGATCACAGGCTGTCCGAGCGGGCGTTGCAGCTCATGCGCAAACAGGCGCGCCAGGATATCTGCCGTTCCACCCGGCGGGGCGCCAACGATGATCCGCACGGGCTTGGTCGGCCACTCGGCGGCATTCGCCGCGGGCGCGGCCGACAGCAGTGGAACAAGGGCAATCGTGAGCGCCAGGGCCTGGCGCGCAATCGAGGGGGCGCGTTTCATCGAAATTCCTTTCGTGGTGCCAACTGGGTGGCGACTGAACACAGATTCTGTGGGGTCGCTCCGCCAGGCGCTTTGCATTGCACGACAGAGTCTTTGCAAATCGCGCCAAGGGCCCGGCCTGCCGGCGGCAAGCGAAATCCTGCAGCACCCGGGATAGCAGGCATGTCTAGAGCGCCGCTTGCGGACGTCGCCACTTCTCGTTTTCTTCTCTGTCCCAAATAAGCAAATGAATGTCCCCGATAAGCAAGCGGGGAATTGCGGGTGCCCGGGATACTCGGGGGAACGGATCGAAGCCGGATGCCTCCTGCTGAACCGACCGCAACCTATCCCCCTGGAGAACAAACATGAATTTTCTCGACGGCCACCTCTTCCCCGAAAACCAGCAACCCCTGATCATCACGGCCGCACCCTATGCGCCCGGCTGGTTGCCTGGCGACTTTCCCGAGGACATCCCGGTCACGATGGAAGACCAGATCCAGAAGGCGGTGGACTGCTACAACGCCGGTGCCACGGTGCTGCACCTGCATGTGCGCGAACTCGATGGCCGGGGCAGCAAGCGCCTGTCCAAGTTCAATGAACTGGTTGCCGGCGTGCGCAAGGCGGTGCCCGAGATGATCATCCAGGTCGGCGGTTCGATCTCCTTCGCCCCCGAGAACGAAGGCCAGGCCGCCAAGTGGCTGTCTGACGATACCCGCCACATGCTGGCCGATCTCGAACCCACGCCGGACCAGGTCACGGTGACCGTCAACACCTCGCAGATGAACGTCACCGATCAGGCCGAAGATGCGGATTTCAGGGGCACCTCGCGCGCAAACCCCGCGATCTTCGACGCCTACAAGGAAATGACGGTGCCCGCGCAGCCGGGTTGGGTGGAGGAGCATGTCCGCCGCCTGACTGCCAAGGGCATCCAGAGTGCATTCCAGTGCTACAACCTCAACAGCTTTGAGTCGGTGGAGCGTCTGATGCGCCGCGGCTTCTACAAGGGCCCGCTGGTCATGAACTGGGTGGCCATCGCCGGCGGCATGGATACGCCCAGTGTCTACAGCCTCGCAAACTTCATTCGAGCTGTGCCCGATGGCGCCGTGGTCACGGTGGAAAGCAACGTGCGCAACGTACTGCCGGTCAACATGATGGGCATTGCCGCGGGCCTGCACGTGCGCTGCGGCACTGAGGACTGCCTGTGGAACCAGTCCCGCACCGAGAAGATGAGCACGGTGAAGCAGATCGAGCAGCTGGTGCGGATCTCGCGCGAGTTCGGCCGCGAGATCGCCACCGCGAAACAGGCGCGCGAGATCTCGAAGATCGGCGTGTTCTATGACACGGTGGAGGAATCCCTGCAGGCGAACGGCTTCGCCCCCAATCGCAACGGGGGCAACCAGGGCTTCCTGCGCAAGACGTTCTGAGCGCGGATCAGCGACAACTGACGTTGTCGGCTTGCCGGGAGAGCGGCCGGACGGTGGCGCATGTGTGCAGTGCACGGGAGCCGGCGAGCGGGCGCCTCCGGCCGCACCTCGCGATAGGTGTTTACTCCAACTTCTATATAGGAATCTTGACACAGCCTGGGGCTGAAAATACCTTCACTGTCAGCAACGCCGCGTCACCGACCGGCGACGATTCGCCTGAGATCCCATGAGCATCCTGATTCGCAGCGCCCTCCTGGTCAAGTTCTCCGAGATTGCCCGCACGCTGGGTGTCGACCCGGAGCGCATGATCCACCACGTCGGGGCCGACCAGTCCTGTATATGTTCGCCGGACCTGCATGTCCCGGAAGCGTGGCTGGCCGAGGTGCTGGATTCCACCGAGCAGGCCTCCAGCTGCGCTTCGGTGGGCCTGCTGATGGCGGAAGCGTGGCGGCTGTCTGACTTCGGCCCCATCAGCCTGCTGCTGCAGCACCAGCCGACGCTGCGCCATGCACTGGGGCAGGTGGAGACCTATCGTCACCTGCTGAGCGAGTCCCTTTCCCTCCACGTCGAGGAAGCCGACGATATCGCCATCGTCCATCAGCAGTTGATTACGGAGAGGTCCGAGCCGGGAAGGCAGCGTGTCGAGCTTTCGGTCGGCGCGCTGCTGTGCCTGATGAAATCGATGCTGGGGGGACGGTGGAAGCCGCGCAGCGTGCATTTCTCGCATGCCGCGCCCGCAAGCCTTCATATCCACCATCGGCTGTTCGGCACAAGAGTCGACTTTGGATGCGACTTTAACGGCATCATATTGGACCAGCAGGACCTTGATCGACCCAATCCGCTGGGCGACGTGAACCTGTCCCGCTACGCCAAGGAGTTCCTTGACCAGAATTCGCGCGGCAGACAGGCTTCCATGGCGTCCAACGTCCGTCGCGCGGTCCACATGCTGTTGCCGCGCGGCCGAAGCGGCATCGACCAGGTGGGCGAGAAGCTCGGGATGAGCGCCCGCACGCTGCAACGACGGCTTGAGCAGGAAGGCGAAGAGTTCTCCTCCGTGGTGAATGAGGTCCGACGCGGCCTGGCCAACCGCTACCTTGGGGACCACAGATATCCCGTGTCCCAGGTCGCGATGCTGGTCGGGTTCTCCGAGGTAAGCACCTTCTCTCGCTGGTTCAGCGCGCAATTCGGCAAGTCACCGACGCGCTGGCGCGGCGAACTGCTTATGTGAGCAGGCTAGCCATGCCAGTACCGTGGACCGCCTGACGACCGGGTCCGCATCGATACCCTCGGCCCGACATCAGCGCCTGGCAGGAACGCCTCGATTGCATCCAGGCGTGCGCACGCGATCTGCTTCCATTCTTCCGCGAAGGCAAGCTTCGCCTCCCGATCGACCGCACCTTCCCGATGGATGCGATCGCCGACGCCTACGCGTACATCGCGAGCAGCCAGCACATGGGCAAGATCGTGCTCGTTGCCGATTAAGTTCCGGGCTCGCTCAGCGGCAGCGTTGCCACTTTCCGTGGTCCTGGCGCGACTCGCCAAATTGTGGCGCGATGGGTCAAGCGCGCGGTGACGCGAGTGCCGACAATCGAAGCCAGGCTATCTGCTACCGGCCGGTGGGCCTGTCAATCTCACACGCCAAAGGAAGAGTCGTTATGCAAGTCAATCCCCTCACATGCTCGATTGGAGCCGAACTGTCGGGCGTGAATCTCGCCGACGTGGCGCGGGACGATACGCTGTTTGCGGAGATCAAGGCACTGCTGTTGAAACACCGGGTGCTGTTCTTCCGCGACCAGGACATCACGCGCGCCGACCATGTTGCATTCGCCAGGCGCTTCGGTGAGCTGGAAGACCACCCTGTCAACAATACGGTACCGGGGTACCCGGGCCTGATCGAGATCTACAAGAGCGACAAGCGGGATCATTTCGAGAATACCTACCACACCGATGCGTCGTGGCGCGCGAGCCCGCCCAAGGGCGCGGTGCTGCGCTGCATTTCGTGCCCGGACGTGGGTGGCGACACCATCTGGGTGAACATGGTCGAGGCCTACAAGAACCTGCCGGAAGAGATCAAGCAGAAGATTGCGGGTCTGCGTGCCAAGCATGGGATCGAGCATTCGTTCGGCGCGATCATGACCACGGAGGAGCGTGAGGAACTGGTGCGGAAGAACCCCCTGGTGGACCACCCGGTGGTCAGGACGCACCCGGAGACAGGAGAAAAGATCCTGTACGTGGGACCGTTCTCGACGCACTTCATCAACTACCACACGCCGGAGAACGTGCGCGTCGGCCAGGACAAGACCCCGGGCGCAAGCCTGCTGCTGAACTACCTGATCAGCCAGGCTGCGATTCCGGAGTACCAGGTGCGCTTCCGCTGGAAGCCGAACAGCGTAGCGATCTGGGACAACGTGGCGACACAGCACTACGCCGTGAGCGACTACTGGCCGGCGCCGCGCAGGATGGAACGCGCCACGATCAAGGGCGATCGCCCCTTCTGAGGATGGTACGCGCCCGGCACTGCATAGGCGCGACCGCATTACCACGAGACGCTGGCCACGCCACGCATCCCGCCGTCGCGCGGGAACGTCCACGCCTAACTATGAACTCGAACTCCATGACCTCCAACAAGCTGCCGACGGTTGTGATCGTCCCGGGCCTGCGCGATCACATGCCCGATCACTGGCAAACGCTGCTGGCCGAGCATTTGCAGAAGCAAGGCAGAGCCGTACACATCGTGCCCCAGATCGACCAGGACCAAAGGCTGCGCAGTGCGCGGGTGGCCAACCTGGATCGCGTCGTGAGCGGCATCGAAGGCCCGGTCATCCTGGTGGCCCACAGCGTCGGCGTTCTGATCACCGTGCACTGGGCGCAACAAGCCAGCCGCGAAATCAAGGGGGCGCTGCTGGCCGCACCTCCTGATTACGAGACGCCCTTGCCCGCCGGCTACTCCGACCCGCAGACGCTGGCGAGGAATGGCTGGACACCGGTGCCGCGCGAGCGCCTGCCGTTTCCCAGCATCGTCGTCGCCAGCCGCAATGACCCGATCGGCAAGTTCGAGCGCATCCGCGAGCTTGCGCAGGACTGGGACAGCCGCTTCGTCGACGCCGGCCACGTCGGCCATCTTTCGCCAGCCGATGGATATGGCACGTGGCCGATGGCGGAGGAACTGATTCAGGAGTTGTAAGCAGCAGCAAGGGCTTCAGCTGTCAGGTGAAGCCCGTGGGACCGTTCCATGGCGGCAACGGCAAGGCAAGGCCCGGCCTGCGGGCAGTAAGCCGGCAGCCAGGTCATTGCGAATCAACCAAGAACACAGACAAGGGAGGCAAGGTTGCAGATGAGGAAGGACAAGAACAAGCGTTGGGTCAGGCAAGGGGAAGCGCTGAAGTCAGACGGACGGGCTCGATGGACAGGCTCGCTCATCACCCTGGCCGCACTGGGCACTTTCGCCGGCGTGGCCTCGGCACAATCGAGCGTCACCCTCTATGGGGTGGCTGACATGGCCATCGAGTATGTCAATCATGTCGGCGTGGTACCGACCGCCGCCAATGGATTCAATCCGGGGCCGGGCAACAGGGTTTACCGCATGGACTCCGGCGGCCTGGCAGGTTCCCGCTGGGGTCTGCGCGGCGTGGAGGACCTGGGCAGCGGCACCAAGGCGATCTTCGTGCTGGAATCGGGCTTTAACCTGGATACCGGCACGCTGCAGCAAGGTGGCCGCATCTTCGGCCGTAATGCGTATGTTGGCCTGCAGAGCGATCGCTACGGGCAGATCACCTTTGGTCGCCAGTACACGTCGCTGTTCGATGTAATGGCAAACTTCGTTCCGGCTGCCTACGGAACGCTGTATGAGCCGTCGGCAGTGCTGCTCGGCCCGAACTTCCGCGAAGACAACACCGCGAAGTACAAGGGTGTCTTTGGTCCGCTGAGCGCCTCGGCGCACTGGTCCTTCGGCACCGGACTGGCCTTGCCGCAAACAACACCCGGGGGCGTTGCATTGGGTGGAAGTGGCGAGGTACCCGGGCAGTTCCGTCGGGACTCCGCCTACGGCGCAGGGCTGAGCTACAACGGCGGGGCGTTCGGCGTGGCCGCTGGCTACGATCAGCTGAATCCGACCATTGGCACCGGCACCGGCACCTTCAAGAGTGCTGCCGTGGCGGCCAGCTACACGTTCGGCACCACCGCCAAGATCATGGCCGGCTACCGCTGGAACATGAACAAGGATCAGAGAGATGTCCTGATAAAACGGGATGACTTCTACTGGATCGGCGCCAGCTACAAGGTCATACCCGCGCTGGAACTCACGGTCGAGTACAACTACGACAACGTCAGGAACCTGTTCGGCAGTACGTCCGTTGCCAATCCCTGGCAGGTTGCATTCATTGCCACCTACGGCTTCTCGAAGCGCACTGACGTCTACCTGACCACGGCGTTTTCCAAGAACGCTGGCCTGACGCTCGACTCGGCGGCGAATGGCTATGCCAGCAGCCTCGCTCTTGGCAACAGCTATTCCCTGGGCAGGGGCGAGAGCACCATGCTGGGTGCCGCGATTGGCGTTCGGCACAAGTTCTGATGTGCAGCCGGTCTGCAAGACGCGTATTTCGCTGAGTCAGCCGTGCTCGGTCTAGCCCACCGCTCATGCTACTGACCTGGCGTTGCACTTCATTAGCAGAGGTTGTCTCCGCCTGAATGCCGACCATCCGCTAAGCGACACTTTCCACGTCATTCCCGGCTTCAGAGGATCCACGGGCATAGGCTTGTGGATCCTCTTTTTGATTTGAAGCAGGCGCTGATTCATTCCAGATCCGGACCCACGCATCCGGCACCATGGCATGCGTACCAGGCTGACAGCCTGGTCTCTCGACAACGCGCCACGAACCGCGCCCTGCCACGCTCCGAGGCCTCAGTCGCCGTTTCGGTCTGGCTCTGCATCGTATCGCCGCGCAAGTCTCTGCGCATATCGATATGGCCTTTCCTTCGTTCCCCCGCCGGCCCCCGTTCCCTATCCTGAGCCCCTACGCATCCGTCAGGGAGGGACTCACTCATGAACGCACCGTTGGACTTCGATGCCCGGCATGCGCTGCGCGCCGCGCTGGAACAGGTGCCGGCGCTGGCGCAGGACATCGGCGTCGACGCCGCCGCGCGCGAGGCGCGGCGCGTGCTGCCCTATGAGGGCTTCGCGCTGTTCCGCAAGTCCGGACTCGGGCTGCTTAGGCTGCCAGTGGAATGGGGCGGGCTGGGCGGATCGCTGGTCGACCTGTTCGAGGTCATCGCCACCATCGCGGCCGACGAATCGAATGTCGCGCACGCGCTGCGCATCCACTTCGACCAGACCGAATTGCTGCGCCTGGCGCCGCGCTCGGCGTTCAACGACCTGCAGGTACAGCGCATCGTCGAGGGCGCGACCTTCGGCGGCGCCTCCACCGAGCGCGGCACTTCGCGCCCGGGAGAAATCACCACCGCGCTGCGCCGAGACGGCGACCACTATCGCCTGAGCGGCAAGAAGTACTACGCCACCGGCACCGCCTTTGCCGACTACGCACGCATCAACGTGCGCGACGCCGACGGCGCCGACGTCTTCATCATCATCCCGACCAACCGCCCCGGCTTCAGCGTGGTCGACGACTGGGACGGCATGGGGCAACGGATGACGGCCAGCGGCAGCCTGTTGTTCGATGACGTGCAGGTGTTCGCCGATGAAGTGGCGCCGCGCGCCAACAGCACGCTGGCCGGACGCCATTGCGGCGCGCTGCGCCAGCTGCACCTCGTCGCGGTGGCTGCGGGTATCGTGCGCAATGCCTGGGCCGATGCCCGGCACTATGTGCTCGACCATGGCCGCCCGGTGCTGCACAGCCCGGCGCCGACCGCGCGCGAGGACCATTTCATCCAGCAGGTGATCGGCGACCTGGCCGCGCACAGCCATGCCATCGACGCGCTGGTGCGCGAGAACGCGCGCGTGCTGGACCGTTCGGCCGATGCGCTGCTGGCGCAGACGGACGACGCCGGAGCGCTGGTGCTGGAAGGCGCCCTGGCAACGGCCCAGACCCAGCTCGTGGTCAGCAAGCTGGCGCTGCACGTGGCGGAGCGCTTGTTCGAAGCCGGCGGCGCTTCGGCGACTGCACGGCGGCACAACTTCGACCGTCACTGGCGCAACCTGCGCACGATCTTCAGCCACAACCCGCTGCTGCACAAGGCGCGGGTGGTGGGCGCGTACCACCTCAACGGCGACACCACGCACCTCACCGAAGGCCGCGTGTTCTGAGGAAGCGGCCCGGAGACCCCGATGACAGCAAGCCCCTCGCAGCGACAGCTGCACCTCAATATCAACGCCCTCCATGCCGGCTTCGTGCCGTCGGCGTGGCGGCTGCCCGCCAGCGATCCGCGCGCGTTCTTCGACGTCGGCCACTACGTGCGCGTGGCGCGCATCGCCGAAGCGGGCAAGTTCGACGCGATCTTCCTGGCCGACAATGCCTCGATCGCCGACCAGATCAACTTCCGGCCGATCACGGCGCTGGAACCGACCCTGCTGCTTGCCAGCGTCGCGGCGGCCACCACGCATATCGGCCTGGTAGCCACGGCATCGACCAGCTACAACGAGCCCTACAACATCGCCCGCCGCTTTGCCACGCTAGACCATGTCAGCGGCGGCCGTGCCGGCTGGAACGTGGTGACCACGGCCGATGCCGGCTCGGCGCGCAACTTCGGCCGGGCCGCGCCGCCCGAGCACGGGCATCGCTATGCGCGCGCCGACGAGTTCACCCGCATCGTCAAGGCGCTGTGGGACAGCTGGGAAGACGACGCCTTTATTGGCGACAAGGACAGCGGGCGCTTTGTCGATACCGGCAAGCTGCAGCCGATTGCCCACCACGGCACGTTCTTCGACGTGCAGGGGCCGCTGAACCTGCCACGTTCGCCACAAGGCCATCCTGTCGTGTTCCAGGCCGGCGGATCCGCCGATGGCCGCGAGCTGGCGGCGCTGCATGCCGAAGCGGTGTTCTCCGCCTCGCAGTCGTTCGACGAGTCGCTCGCCTACAAGCGGGAGATCAATGCGCGCGCCGAAGCGCTCGGGCGTGGGCCGAACGCGGTGAAGGTGCTGCCGGGCCTGACCACGATCATCGGCGCCACCGAGGCGCAGGCACGGCAACGCCGCGACGAGCTGGTCGACCTGATTCCGTGGGACTACAGCCTCACGCGCGTAGCGGGAACGCTTGGCATCCCGGTGGAGCGTCTCAGCCTGGACGCGCCGCTGCCGGATAACCTGCCCCTGCCCGCCAACGGCAACCACACGTTCTTCCGCGCCACCGTGGCGCTGGCGCAGCGCCAGCGCCTGACGGTGCGCGCGCTGATCCGCGAACTCGCCGGCGGCGGCGGGCATCGCGTGATCGTCGGCACGCCCGAGCAGATCGCCGACGACATCGAACACTGGTTCCGCCACGGCGCCGCCGACGGCTTCAACCTGATGCCCGATGTGCTGCCGGATGGCCTGCAGCACTTTGTCGACGGCGTGGTGCCGATCCTGCAGCGGCGCGGCATCTTCCGTACGGAATACGAGGGCACCACGCTGCGCGCGCACCTGGGCCTGGAAAGACCGGCGGGACGCTTGCCGGCGCAAGCCGCGGCGTAAGCGGAAGTCCGCATTTGCCGGTTCGCCAGCGCCGGCACCCCATCGCCCGCGTCGCGATGTGCTCAGGAGGCGCCCGCCAGCGGCGGCACTCCCTCGCACACCGGCAGGCGGAACATGAACTCGCTGCCGCCGCCGCGGCGGGCGCGGACCTGCAGCGTGCCGCCATGCGCCTCGATGATGGAACGGCAGATGGCGAGCCCCATGCCCATGCCGTCCTCCTTGGTCGTGAAGAACGGCTCGAACACCTGGCCCAGCACCTCGTCCGGAATGCCCGCGCCCCGGTCCTGCACGCTGACGACGACGGTGTCCTGCTCCCGGTACGAGGTCACGACCAGCTCGCGCTGCTCGACCGGCGTTTGCGCCATCGCATCCAGCGCATTGGTGACCAGGTTCAGCACCACCTGCTGCAGCTGGACGCGATCGGCTTCGACCGTCGCCAGTCCCGCCGCCAGGCGCGTGACGACCTTGACGTTGTGCTCGTCGGTATCCACGCGCACCATGCTCAGCACTTCGCGCAGCACATCGTCGGGCTGCAGCGGCGTGAGCACCGCGGGGGCCTGCTTGGCCAGCGCGCGCAGCGCGCGGATGATCTCGGCGGCGCGCATGGCGTTCTGCTTGATATCGGTGAACCCGTCCAGCGCCTCGGCGATCTCTGGCCTGGGCCGGTTCAGCCAGCGCAGGCTGGCGTCCACGGTGGCTACGATAGCCGTCAGCGGCTGGTTCACTTCGTGGGCGATCGACGCCGCCAGGCTGCCCATCACGGTCAGGTGCGAGGTGCGGGCCAGTTCCGAGCGCGCCGTGTGCAGGTTCATCTCGGCGGCGACGCGGCGGTTGTTCTCGTCGATCAGTTGTTCGTACAGGCGTGCCGTCTCCAGCGAGATCGCGACCTGCGGTGCCAGCACTTCCAGTTCCGCGATCCGGGCTGCATCGAAGACCCCCGGGGCCAGGTTGTTTTCCAGGTAGAACACGCCGATCAGGCTGCCGCCCCGCAGCAGCGGCAGGCACAGCACCGAGCGCAAGCCGTTGGGGATGGCGCCCTTGGTCCGGATCGACGGCGCCTCGACCATGGCGTCGTCCAGCGCCAGCGTCTGCCGGGTTCGCAGCACGCTGTTAAGCACCGCCAGCGGCAAGGCCTGCTCGGTCGGCACCGCCGCGCCGAGCGCAACCGCCACGTTGCCATCGACCACGCGGCCGGAGGCTTCGATCATCGGCTGCTCGCCGCGCATCAGCAGCAACAAGCCGTACTGCGCGCCGGCATGGATCACGACATGGGTCATCAGGGTTTCGATCAGCCGGTCCATGACGATCTCCGTGGACATCGCCCTGGCAGCCTTCATGCCCAGTTCCCAGCGCGCCGCGGTGTGCTTGCTGTCGGCGGCACCGGCGGCGGCCTCGCCAGGCCCTGCCTCGTCCAGTTGCGGATAGCCCGTGGTCAGCAGCATGGCCTTGTGATCCGCGCCCCAGCGGCGATAGCCGGCGCGGGCCGCGCGCAGATGCTGCGCCGCCGCCGTCGGCAGGCCGCTGGCTTCGCACAGCATGCCGGCAAGCTCGTGCGCCAGCGCCTGTTCGTGGACGAATCCCGCGGCGGCGGCGGCGGTGGCCGACTGCTCATAGCAAGCCAGCGCCTGCAGCGCATCGCCGCGCAGGCGCGCCAGCTCCGCGTCGACCAGCAACAGCTTGCCGTGGAAGGTCAGCGGGTTCAGCGCTGCCCAACGCGCGAAGCAATCACGATGCGCGGCCAGGGCACCCATGACCTGGCCGCGATCGGATGAAGCCGCGGCCGAGCGCGCCAGCCCGATGGCAAGGTACAGCCGGCAATCCGACACGTTGAAATGGGCCGGCGCCGACCAGATCAGCGCCTTGGCTTGCGTCAGGCTGCGCACTGCGTTGTCCCATTCCTGCCGGAACACAGACGCCATGCCGTCGTAGAGCCAGATCCAGAACCTGGTCGGCAGCGAGATGCTGCGCGCGACCCGCTGTGCCGCGGTCATCTGGCGGCTGGCCTCGCCATGTAGCGCAGCCTCGTCGCCAACGCGCAGCCGATGCAGGAAATGATGCTGCGAATACAGGATCAGTTCGATATCCCGGTACTGGACCAGCCGCGTCAGCGCCAGGCCACGGCCGATCTCTTCCTCCACCAGCCGCAGGTGCTCGCCCATGGCGAGCAGGTCGGAGGCGATATGGTTGCAGGCATAGCAGGCCATGCCGATATCGCCCGAGGCCCGCCCCAGCGTGACCGCGCGCTGCGCATGGCCCAGCGCGTAGGACAGCGGCCGGGTCCAGGCGCTGACCTGGTCGACCGCCACCAGCGTGGCGATGCGCTCGGCCTCGTAGCCATGGCGGTCGATCAGGTCCATCGCCGCCTGTCCCCAGGCGAGCCCGTCCTCGTATTCCTCGTACAGGCTGGCGATGAAAACGCCGAACCAGGACAGGCCATACGGCGATTCAGGCGTGGCGCCGTGCTCCAGCGTCAGCTCGACCATCTTGGCCACGTGCAGGAAGCTGATACCGTCACGCACGAACAGCGAGGAGATCAGCGTGGACAGCAGGCCCATGGCAGTCTGGATGCGACTGTCGTTGGTCGCCGCCAACATGCCCAGGCTGTCGATGGTCCGCGTGCCCAGCGCCGTCCTGACCGCGTCATAGGCCTCGCGCATGCGCGCCGGCGTGGGGCCGCGCTCCAGGTGGATTTCGAGCAGCGCCAGGCCGGACAGCGCGGCGTTGATCGCGCCCTCGTAGTCCGAGCGCACGGTCTGCAGGCTGGCCTTCAGGCGATGCACGGCGGCCTTGTCCGGCGCCGGCAGGTCGCGCGTGAGCAGCGCATCGATCTGGCGCGATGCATGCTCCAGCTTGGCCTGTGCCAGCAGGCATTCGCAGTGCAGCAGGCTGGCGGCGTAGGCAAGCGCGTAGTGCGTCGACCACCACGACGGCTGCATCAGCGCGAAGGCCGTGTCCGTGTAGCGCGTGGCCTGCGCGATCGCGGCGCTGCGCTTGGCGCGCTTGCCGGCCAGCAGCAGCACCGGCACGAAGGCGACGCGCTCCGCTTCCGACAAGGCATGGCCGGCCGCGCGCTCGATCTGGTTGCAGATCTCGAAGGCATACCCGGCGAGCTGGTCCTGCCAGTGCTCGATCATGATGCCGGCGATGCGGGCATGCGCGGCCGGGCGGTCCCGTGGATCGGTCATGGCATACGCGGATTCCAGCACTCGGTCATGCTGGAAGGCATAGCCGTCCGGCACGCGCACCACCAGTCCCGCGTCCATGAACGGGCGCAGCCGCTCGCTGACCTGCAGCGGGCTGAGCTGCGCCACGCACGCCAGCAGGCCTTCCTCGCAACGCATGCCCACGCACGCCAGTTGCTGCAGCAGCGCCGTGCCCACGCCGGGCAGCCTGGCGAAGCGCCGCGTCATCAGGTCGACCACGCTGTCGGTATACCGGTTCTGCGCCGCGTCGGCCTCGCTCCATTCCCAGCCGCCGCTGTCGTCGCCGCGGTCGTTGCGGTAAGTCAGCACGCCATCGTCGACCAGTGCGCGCAACAGCTGGTACGAGAAGAACGGGTTGCCCGCGGTCTTGGCATGCACGGCGCGCGCCAGCGCCTCCACGCGCGCTGGCGGCTCGTTGAGCGCGGCCGCCACCAGTTCTGTCAGGTCCTGCCCGGCCAGCGGCCTGACGGCGATGCGCGTGACCGGCAGCGCGCCGGAGCGATTGGCATGCAGCAGCCAGGAGAAGCGCTGCTCGACGTCATGGCCGTGATCGCGATAGGCGGCGATCAGCAGCAGGTTGGCCGGCCGTTGCGCGGTGAAGGCTTCGAGCAGGGCGATGGTCGACGCGTCCGCCCATTGCAGGTCGTCGGCGAACAGCACCAGCGGCGCGCCCTTGTCGGCGAAGGCGGAGAACGTGGCCAGGATGGCGGTCTCCGCGCGGTCCTGCGCCTGCTGCGCCGGCACGTCGGACAGCGGCGCGGTGCGGCCCAGTATGTGCCCGGCCTCGGGCACCAGTTCGGCGATGGCCCTGCCCTGCCCCGCCAGCGCGCCGAGCCAGCGCTCCCGCAGCGGCGCCAGCGCGGCTTCCGGCGCGCCCAGCAGGGACAGCGTCAGCGCCCGGATCATCTGCGCGACCGGCGCGTAGGGAATATCGAGCTGCAGCTGGTCGCTCTTGCCGTTGGCGAAGCACACGCCCTGCTGTCCCGCCTGGCACGACAGCCAGGCCGCCAGCGCGGACTTGCCGGTGCCGGCGGCGCCGGCAATCAGCACAAGTTCCGACTTGCCGCTGTGGCTGACGCGCGCCAGTGCATCGGCGAGCATAGCGGTTTCACGCTCGCGGCCGAAGAGTTCGCCTGACACGTTCAGCGTGGAGGTCGCTCCGGCGGCATCGAGCGCGAACGGCGTGATCTCGCCGTGTTCGCGCCAGTCCGCCTGGCAACGCAGCAGGTCGGCCAGCAGCGAGGTGGCGCCGGCGTAGCGGTCCGCCGGGTCCTTGGCCATCAGCCTGAGCACGATCGAACCCAGCACGGGCGCAATGTCTGGCTGGCGCGCCTGCGGCGGCACCGGCTCGATGGCGAGATGGGCGTGCTGCCAGGCCGTGGGCGAGTCGGCCATGAACGGCAGCGCGCCGGTCAGCATCTGGTAGAAGGTGACGCCGAGCGAATAGAGGTCCGACCTGGCGCTGGTGCGCACCTGGTCGTGGCGGGCGACTTCAGGCGAGAGATACGCCAGTGCAGCCGGACCGGGATGCGGGACCACGGGCGGCATCACGTCGAGCGCCGTGGCATGGTCAAAGCCTGTCAGGCGCACGCCGGCGCTGCCGTCGACCAGCAGGTTGTGTGGCCGGATATCACCATGCAGCAGGCCGTGCGCATGCGCGGCCGCCACGGCACGCGCGCTGCCGATGGCAAGTTCGAGAAAGCGCGCGAGGGGCATGGGGCCAGCGGTCAATGCGGCGGCGAGCGTCGACGACGCCCCGGCCCCGTACACCACCACCATGCGGTCCGCCGTGCGCAGTGTCGCCACCGGCACGGCCGCCCATTCCGCCTGCAGGCGCCCGGCCCAGCGCGCTTCGTCCTGCAACGGCTCGCACGCTGGCAGCGGCGCGCTGCGGGCGAACCAGCGGGCCTGCGTGTGCGGGTCGGTGCGCGGGTCGGACAGTTCGAGATAGCTGATGCCGCCCGACACATGGAGCACGGTCTGCGCCACCCGCATCAGCCAGGCGTGGTCGAAGGTCAGCTCGGATGCCCGCTTCGGGCGGTTGCCAGACGTCATGGGTGCAAGGATTGGTCGGAGGGCCCGGAGGCAAGCTCATGCAGATCCCGGAATGAAACCCGCTTCGCCATGCCGCCCAATGGCATGTTCGAGTGCCGCATGCGCCGCCCAACCGCGAGGAAGATGCGTGCGTCGTCCCAGTTCAAGAGGTGAGGCGCCGCCCGCGCGGGCCGGCCATTCAGTCGCCGACCTTGCAGATGCCGAGCTGCTGCGCCATCAGCACCAGTTCCGCGAAGGTGCGCGCCTTCATCTTGCGCATGGCCTGGCCGCGGTGGATCTTCACCGTCACCTCGCTGATGCCGATCTCGGCGGCGATCTGCTTGTTCAGCAGGCCCGCCACCGCCAGGCCCATGACCTCGGTTTCTCGTGGCGTCAGTGCCTGGTGGCGGGCGCGCAGCGCTTCGACCTGGCGCAGGCCCTCGCGACGCAGACGGTCCTTCTCCAGCGCGGCCGCCACCGCATCGAGCAGGTCCTGGTCGCGGAACGGCTTGGGCATGAAGTCTTCGGCGCCCGCCTTCATGGCCGCGACGGTCATGGCGATATCGCCGTAGCCGGTCATGAAGATGATCGGGATGGGGATGCCCATCTGGCCGAGGCGGGACTGCAGGTCGAGCCCGCTCGGGCCGCGCAGCCTGACATCGAGCACCAGGCAGCAGGGCGTGTCGGGCACGGGGAACGCCAGCAGTTCAGCAGCCGAGGCGAACAAGGTCACGTTCAGGCCGACCGAGCGAAACAGGCTGCCCAGCGCGCGGCGCAGCGCGGCGTCGTCGTCCACCACCAGTACCATCGCGTCATCGCTCGCACTGGCGTCGGCAGGCTCCAGGCTTTGGGATGTCACGGTCAGATCTCCAGTCGCTCGGAACGGTGACGCCGATTATAACCAGCAAGTACGTCACCGCAACGACCGCGCGTTGAGCACGGCAGTGACGCACTGGCCACTCATACCAATGTATTAGTCGGATGCGCGCCAGCCACCGCATCCCCCGCGAAGCTGCGGCCGCCCACGCACCATGCCGGCGCATCCGGGGCGGCACCGACTAATACGAACATACGACTGGCCGCAGGCGCCGATGCCAACTAGTCTTCCACTGGACTGCGCTGCGGTCATCCCCCGGATCCGGCGATCCCTCTCATGCGCGCCTGCGCTCAACCCTGTCCCAAGGAACGACATCATGTCCAATCCGAAGCTCGAAGTCCTCACCCCGCACAACAGCCAGCTGATCATCATCGACCACCAGCCGCAGATGGCGTTCGGCGTGCAATCGATGGACCGCCAGGCGATGAAGAACAATGTCGTCGGCCTGGCCAAGGCGGCAAAGATCTTCAATATCCCGACGACCATCACCACCGTCGAGAGCGAGTCATTCTCGGGCTTCACCTATCCGGAACTGCTCGACGTGTTCCCGGACCAGAAGACGCTGGAGCGCACCTCGATGAACTCGTGGGACGACCAGAAAGTCCGCGACGCGCTCAAGGCCAACGGCCGCAACAAGGTCATCGTCGCCGGCCTGTGGACCGAGGTCTGCAACACCACCTTCGCGCTGTGCGCGATGCTTGAAGGCAACTACGAGATCTACATGGTGGCCGATGCCTCCGGCGGCACCAGCAAGGAAGCGCACGACTACGCGATGCAGCGCATGGTGCAGGCCGGCGCCGTGCCCGTGACCTGGCAGCAGGTGCTGCTCGAATGGCAGCGCGACTGGGCCCACCGCGACACCTATGACGCCGTGATGAAGCTGGTCAAGGAGCATTCGGGCGCCTACGGCATGGGTGTCGACTATGCCTACACCATGGTCCACAAGGCCCCGCAGCGCACGGCGACGCCGCACGAGTCGGTCGCGCCGGTGCCGGCCCGCTGATCTCGCTGAGCTTGCTAAGCGAGCGTTCGACATAAGCGAGCGTTCGACAGCGTCGTCCCACTCTCCCTGGAAAGGATCTCCCATGAGCTTCGTCACCACCAAAGACGGCACCCGCATCTTCTACAAGGACTGGGGCGCGGGCCGCCCGGTCGTGTTCTCGCACGGCTGGCCGCTCAATGCCGATGCCTGGGATGCGCAGATGCTGTTCCTCGCGCAGCAGGGCTTCCGCGTGATCGCCCATGACCGGCGCGGCCACGGCCGCTCGGACCAGCCCGCGCAGGGCAATGACATGGACACCTACGCTGACGACCTGGCGGCGCTGCTCGACGCGCTCGACCTGAAGGACGCGACGCTGGTCGGCCACTCCACCGGCGGCGGCGAAGTCGCGCACTACATCGGCCGCCATGGCACCAGCCGTGTGGCCAAGGCCGTGCTGATCGGCGCCGTGCCGCCCCTGATGCTGAAGACCACGGCCTATCCCAACGGCCTGCCGGTCGATGTGTTCGACGGCATCCGCAATGGCGTGGCCGAGAACCGCTCGCAGTTCTACAAGGATCTGGCGGTGCCGTTCTTCGGCTTCAACCGTCCGGACGCCAAGGTCTCGCAGGGCACCATCGACGCGTTCTGGGCGCAGGGCATGGCCGGCGGCATCGTTGGCCAGTACGCCTGCATCCGGGAGTTCTCGGAGGTGGACTACACCGAGGACCTGCAGAAGATCGACGTGCCCACGCTGATCCTGCATGGCGATGACGACCAGATCGTGCCGATCGATAACTCGGCGCGTCTGTCGGCCAAGATCGTCAGGCAGGCTACGCTCAAGGTCTACCCGGGCGCCTCGCACGGCATGTGCGTCATCAACGCCGACGAGGTCAATGCCGACCTGCTGGCCTTCCTGAACGCATAAACCTTATGTCAGTTACCCGCCGGCAATTCATCGCCTCCGCTGCCGCCCTGGGCGCGGCGGCTTCTTCAGAGATCTTAGCCATGCAGGCAAGCACCCCACCCGACCTCATCCTCGTCAACGGCAAGTTCGCCACGCTCGACAAATCCAACCCGCAGGCGGATGCCGTTGCCATCCGCGACGGACGCTTCGTCGGCGCCGGCACGCGCCAGGACATCATGAAGCTGGCCGGGGCGCAGACGAAGGTCGTCGACCTGAAGGGCCGGCGGGCCATTCCCGGGCTGATCGACAGCCATATGCATATCATCCGCGGCGGCCTGAACTACAACATGGAGCTGCGCTGGGACGGGGTGCGCTCGCTGGCCGATGCGATGCGCATGCTGAAGGACCAGGTCGCGCGTACCCCTGCGCCGCAGTGGGTGCGCGTGGTGGGGGGCTTCACCGAGCACCAGTTCGCCGAGAAGCGCCTGCCTACCGTGGAGGAGCTGAACGCCGTGGCGCCCGATACGCCCGTGTTCATCCTCCACCTGTACGACCGCGCGATCCTCAACGGCGCCGCGCTGCGCGCGGTGGGCTACACCAAGGACACGCCCAACCCGCCCGGCGGCGAGATCCTGCGCGATGCGCGCGGCAACCCGACCGGCCTGCTGCTGGCCAAGCCCAACGCCACCATCCTCTATGCCACGCTGGCCAAGGGCCCGAAGCTGCCGCCCGAATACCAGAAGAACTCCACGCGCCATTTCATGCGCGAGGTCAACCGGCTGGGCGTTACCGGCGTGATCGACGCAGGGGGCGGCTACCAGAACTATCCCGAGGACTACAGCATCATCGAGGAGCTGCACAAGGAGGGGCAGCTCACGGTGCGGCTGGCCTACAACCTGTTCACGCAAAAGCCCAAGGAAGAACTCAGCGACTTCAAGACCTGGACGTCGAAGGTAAAGCCCGGCCAGGGCGACGACCTCTACCGCCACAACGGCGCCGGCGAGATGCTGGTCTACACCGCGGCGGATTTCGAGGATTTCCGCGTCGAGCGCCCCGACATGGCGCCGTCGATGGAGGCCGACCTCGAGCCCGTGATCCGCCTGCTCGCCGAGAAGCGCTGGCCGTGGCGCCTGCATGCGACTTACGACCAGACCATCACGCGCTCGCTCGACGTCTACGAGAAGGTCGCCAAGGACATCCCGTTCGATGGCCTGAACTGGTTCTTCGACCACGCCGAGACCATCTCCGACCGCAATATCGACCGTATCGCCGCGCTCGGCGGCGGCATCGCCGTGCAGCACCGCATGGCCTACCAGGGCGAGTATTTCGTCGAACGCTATGGCGCGCGCGCCGCAGAAGCCACCCCGCCGGTGAAGAAGATGCTGGAGAAGGGCGTCAAGGTCGGCGCCGGCACGGACGCCACGCGCGTGGCCTCGTACAACCCGTGGGTATCGCTGTACTGGCTGACCACCGGCAAGACCGTGGGCGGCATGTCGATGTACCCGCAGGCCAACCTGCTCGATCGCGAGACCGCGCTGCGGCTGTGGACCGAGGCCAATACCTGGTTCTCGTCGGAAGTCGGCAAGAAGGGCCAGATCAAGGTGGGCCAGCTCGCCGACCTGGCGGTGCTGTCGGCCGACTACTTCAGCGTGCCGGGCGACGAGATCCAGGACATCACCTCGGTGATGACCATTCTCGGCGGCAAGGTGGTCTATGGCGATGGCGACTTCGGCAAGCTCTCGCCCGAGATTCCGCCGGCGATGCCGGACTGGTCGCCGGTGCGGCACGTCGGCGGCTACCAGCCACGGCCGCAGGCGCGCAAGCTGGCGCTGAACACTGCTTGCGGCTGCGCCAGCTCGTGTGGCGTACACGGCCACGCGCATGCCAAAGCCTGGACCTCCGGCGTGCCGACCTCGGACGAGGGTTCGTTCTGGGGCGCGCTCGGCTGTTCCTGCTGGGCATTCTGAGCCTCAACCTGATGCGGAGACCCGGCCATGACTGAACCGACTACCTCGCTGACGCCGGCCTCCGCTGGTGGCGCCACCCATCCGCTGCCCGGCTGGTTGCGCTGGCTCGCGTTGCTGCTGCTCTGTGCGGCCTACCTGCAGGGCGGGCTGGTCAAGCTGGCCGACTTCCCCGGCGCGATCGCCGAGATGCAGCACTTCGGCCTGTCGCCGGCGGTGCCGATGGCGATTGCGACCATCGTGCTGGAGCTGGGCGCCTGCGCCATGATCCTGCTCGGCTGGCGCCGCTGGCTCGGCGCGCTGGCGCTGGCAGCCTTCACGCTGGCGGCCACCTTCGTCGCCAACCGCTTCTGGCAGGCGCCGCCCGATGCCCGCTTCATGATGGCCAATGCCTTCTTCGAGCATCTTGGCCTGGTCGGCGGCTTCCTGCTGGTGGCGTGGCATGACCTGCGCGAACGCACCGAGCGCAAGGGACTCACCGAAAAGGACAGGTGACCGGCATGGCAGAGCAAGCAATCCGCCCTTCGCCCGCGCCCGCCGGCGGCGGCACCTTCGCGCCGCTGGCGCAGGCCACCTTCGCGGTGCTGTGGGCCGCGACGATCCTCGGCAATATCGGCAGCTTCATGCGCGACGTGGCCAGCGCCTGGCTGGCCACCGACCTTTCCACTTCACCGGCCGCGGTCGCCACGATCCAGGCCGCCGCGACACTGCCGGTCTTCCTGCTCGCAATTCCCGCCGGCGTGCTGTCCGACATCCTGGACCGCCGCCGCTTCCTGATCGCGGTGCAGGTCGGGCTGGCCATGGTCAGCGGCACGCTGATGGTGCTGGCCTGGCGCCAGGCGCTGACCATCGAGATCCTGATCGGCATGGCCTTTCTCGGCGGCATCGGCGCGGCGATGATGGGCCCGACCTGGCAATCGATCGTGCCGGAGCTGGTGTCGCAACAGGAACTCAAGCGCGCCGTCGCGCTCAATGCGCTCGGCGTCAACATCGCCCGTGCGATCGGTCCCGCCGCCGGCGGCCTGCTGCTGGCGGCGTTTGGCGCGGCCACCACGTATGGCGTGGACCTCGTCAGCTATGTCTTCGTGATCGCCGCGCTGCTGTGGTGGAAGCGCCCGGCGCGTGAGGCCGACCCGCTGCGCGAACACTTCTTCGGCGCGTTCCGCGCCGGGATGCGCTTTACCCGCGCGCACAGCAAGCTGCATATCGTGCTGGCGCGCGCCGCCGTGCACTTTGCCTTCGGCAGCAGCATCTGGGCGCTGTTGCCGCTGGTGGCAAAGCAGCTGCTGCACGGCGGCGCCAGCCTGTATGGCGTGCTGCTGGGCGCGGTCGGCCTCGGCGCGATCCTCGGCGCGCTGGTGATGCCGCGCCTGCAGCGCAAGCTCGATGCCGACGGGCTGGTGCTGCTGTCGGCCATCGTCACCGCGGTGGTGATGGCGGTGCTTTGCATCGCGCCGCCGGTGTGGGTCGCGCTACCGCTGCTGCTGTTCCTCGGCGCGGCCTGGATCACCGCGCTGACCACGCTCGGCGGCGTGGCGCAGGCGATCCTGCCCAACTGGGTGCGCGGGCGCGCGCTCGCGGTCTACCAGATGGTGTTCAACGGCGCCATGGCGGCAGGCAGCCTGGTGTGGGGCTTCGTTGCCCAGGCGCTGGGCATTTCCGGCGGCCTGCTGGTGGCCGCGGGCGGCCTGGTGGTTGCGGCGCTGCTGCTGCATCGCCTGCGGCTGCCGCGCGGCGAAGAAGACCTGGGGCCCGCGCAGCACTGGCCCGAGCCGCAAGGCGCCGACGAGATCGCCCACGATCGTGGCCCGGTAATGATCCTGATCGAGTACTGCGTGCGCGCGGACGATCGCGACGCCTTCCTGCGCGCGGTGCACCAGCTCTCGGAAGAACGCCTGCGCGACGGCGCCTTCAACTGGGGCGTGATGGAAGACCCGGCCGATCCGGAGCTGCTGACCGAGTGGTTCCTGGTCGAATCGTGGGCCGAACACCTGCGCCAGCACCGGCGCGTCCCCCATGCCGATGCTGACCTGCAGCGCGAGGTCACGCGCTTCCATACCGGCGCTACACCACCGCGCGTGCGCCACCTGCTCGGCGTCGGCCTGCCCGCGGCGCCGTCCCGCCACTGACATTTTCCAGGAGCCCTTCCGATGAAGCTCTACCTCGTTTCCCTGGCCGCCGGCATCCTGGTCGGCATCATCTACGCCGTGATGCAGGTCCGCTCGCCGGCGCCGCCGGTGGTGGCGCTGATCGGCCTGCTCGGCATGCTGATCGGCGAACAGGTGGTGCCGCCGATCAAGCGCATGCTGGCGGGCGAACCGGTCACCGCCGCGTGGTTCCATGCCGAGTGCATGCCGAAGATCACCGGTACGCCCGGCCCCACGCTGAGCGCTGCCAGCAAGAGGCCCGCCGCGGACGATGCCGCGCACTGACGCGGCTTCGCTCGCGCTGCTCGGCGCCGGCCTGGCGCTGCTGTGCGCGCCGGCACTCGCGGCGAGCAGCGTGACGGTCTATGGCCGCCTGAACACCGCCATCGAATACAGCCGCGCCAGCACCGCCACCGACGGCACCGACCTCGGCAGCGTCGTGCGCCAGACCAACAATCGCTCGGTATTCGGCCTGCGCGGCGAAGAGGAGCTGGGCGGATCACTGAAGGCCGTCTGGCAGATCGAAAGCAACCTGTCGCTCGATACCGGCGAGGGCCAGATCGCCAGCCGCAACTCGCGCATCGGGCTGCAGGGCAGCTACGGCCTGCTGTTCATGGGGCACTGGCACACGCCTTACACCGAAGCGACGATGGGGTACGACCCGTACTACCCCACCACGGCCGGCTACATGGCGCTGATCGGCAATGGCTCGGCGTCGAGCACGGACAACGTCGAGAACACCAGCTCGTTCGACCGGCGGCAGAAGAACATCCTGCAATACCGCACGCCCCAATGGCGCGGCGTGAGCCTGTGGCTGGGCTGGGGGTTGCCCGAGGAGAAGGCCTCCGTCCCGCGCAATCCAGCGCTGTACTCGGTCGCCGCGGTCTATGAGCGCGGGCCGCTCAACGCAACGCTGGCCTGGGAGCGCCACCAGCACTACCAGGCCGCCGGCCGCAACGACGATGCGCTCAAGGCCGGCATGGCGTGGCAGGTGCTTGCCGGCACGCGCATCGCCGCGGTGTATGAGCACCTGCACTACCGCACCGATAGCGGCGACCTGCAGCGCAACGCGTACTACGTCTCGCTGGTGCAGCAGGCGGGAACCGGCAGCGTACGCATCGGGCTGGCCTATGCGGCCAACGGCACGGGCTCGTCGACCGACACCATCGGCTTCTTCCGCAGCGGCGCGCAGACGGGTGCCACGCAGTTCACGGTCGGCTACGACTACCCGCTGTCCCGGCGCACGGCGCTGTACGCCTACTACAGCCGGATCAACAACCAGCGCAACGCGGTCTATGACTTCGCCATCAACGACCTGGGCATTCGCGCCGGTGCCGACCCACAGACCTTGGCGCTAGGCATGCGGCACAACTTTTGATGCTTGCGTGACCTCCGCCATCGCGCACGGATACTCAAGGAATTCGCGTGACTGCCACCCTCGTGATTGCCATCGTCGACGACGACGCTGCCGTGCGACACGCCATGGGCCGGCTGGTGCGCTCCTTCGACCTGGCGGTGGAACTCTACGCGGGCGGACAGGAACTGCTGCAATCCCCCTCGATCGGCGGCATTGCATGCGTGATCACGGACGTGCAGATGCCTGGCATGAACGGCTTTGTGCTGTGCGAGGCGCTGCGCGCGCGGGGCTTGCAGATGCCGGTCATCTTCATGACGGCATTTGAGAAGGAACGCTATGAGCAGCGCGCCCGCGCGGCAGGAGCGGCCTGCTTTATCAGCAAGCCGTTCGAGGACACGGAGATCATCCGGTGTCTCGAACAGGTGCTGGGTGCGCCGCGGCACGAACTGTAGATAGACCGTCCGGATCACCCCACTACCAGCGCGGCAGCAGCCATTGCCGCGACCAACACGTCGCGGCGAAAGCACTCCGCTGGGCGGCAAACGCACCCGGCAATCCATTCCTGATCGGGAAATTCCCGCTTTACCTCCGAAGCGCTTGCCCTCAGCATAGGCAAGACAGGTGGGCAGGCCAGCCAAGTACCAGCCAGCACCTGTCGCAAAGCGCACAAAGTTGAGGGACAGGAGACTACCCGGATGGACACTTCACGAGCAACGCCCCCGCAAGGCGGCATGGCCACGGCCATGCCGTTTTCCCGCTGGAGCGCCTTGTTGAGGGACCGTTTCGGGCTGGAATGTGACCTTCCCGCCGGAAATCCCTTTGTCTCGGCAGTCGGCATCCAGAGCATGGATGACATGGATGTGGCGGATGTGCGGATGAGCCCCCAGGTGCTCACGCCTGTGCGATCCACACCCGCAAATGCCCCGGCGCTTTACGTCAAGCTGGTGGAAAGCGGCGGCATGACGCTGGAGCGCAGGGGGTTCCGCCAGCGCTTCGAAACGGGAAGCATCGCCGTGGTGGATCCCGCCAACCCGTTCACGGAGACGATCGACGACCAGACCCACCTGATCGTGGTCTCATGCCCGCGCAGCACCTTGCGGCAGCGCGGCATTCGCTGCCAGCTCGACGGCTGGCTCGCGCCGGATCCCCTTTTGCCGGATACCCAGGTGATACAAGGCATGATCCGGATGGCGGGCACGCACGGTCATGCGGTCCGGGAACGGACCCGGGCCAGCCTTGCGAACCATCTGCTGGGCCTGATGGATATCGTCATCGGAGAAGATCACCGTTGTGCCAGGACCCGGGCGGCCGACGCCATCCGCCTGCGCGTCGACCAATTTCTTGAGCAGCACCTGGGCGACGCGGGACTGAGTGCGAACGACATCGCAAACGGGATGAAATTGTCCGTGAACTACCTCAACCGGGTCTTCAAAGCCGACAACACCTCGCTGATGCGATACCTCTGGTCGCAACGTCTTGAACGTGCCCATCAGATGCTGGCCTCCCCGCAGTTCGCGCACCTGAGTATCGGCGAACTCGCGTGGCGCTGTGGCTTCTCGACGGCCGCGCACTTCAGCCGCCTGTTCCAGCAGCGTTATGGCATGACGCCGTCGGCGCAGCGCCGCCTGGCCCGCGCGGACAACCGGATTCCGTGCACCAGCCGCTAGTCGCGGCGGCCTGCACAACCCAGACAAACGATTCGCACAACCCAGTCAATTTTGCGGACGCAGTTTGATCGATGATCGTTGCTGCCGGGATCCACCCGGAACGATCAAGGAACTGCGATGACTGACACCTCCCTCCTGCTTGGCAAAGACCTCTGGCATGCCAGGCTCTATACCGGCGAGTGGCAAGCGGGGACGCTGCCTCCCGCCGAGGTTATCGAGCCCGCGACCGGCGCCCCGCTGGGGCCGCTCGCGCTGGCGGACGCGGAGCTGGTCTGCCGCTCGGCGGCAGACGCCAGCCGCGCCCAGCCCGCCTGGTACGCCACGCCGTATGAAGCCCGTGCCAAGGTGTTGCGTACGGCAGCCAACCTGGCCGAAGCCCATTTCGAAGAACTGGTCGACTGGCTGGTGAGGGAAAGCGGATCGACACGGAACAAGGCGGCATTCGAAGCGTCCGTGACGATCAAGTTGCTGCACGAATGCAGCGGCCTGCCTTCGCGCAGCCAGGGCGAGGTGCTCCCTTCCACGCCCGGCCGGCTCAGCCTTGCGCGCCGCAGGCCGCTTGGCGTGGTCGGCGTCATCTCGCCGTTCAATTTCCCCTTGTATCTCGCCATGCGAGCGGTGGCTCCGGCCCTGGCCGTGGGCAATGCCGTGGTGCTCAAGCCGGACCCGCGCACCGCCGTCTGCGGCGGCCTGGTGATCGCGCGCCTGTTCGAACTGGCCGGCCTGCCCAGGGGCGTGCTCCATGTGCTGCCCGGCGGCGCGGATGCCGGCGCGGCGCTGACCACTTCACCGCATGTCGCCATGATCCAGTTCACCGGCTCGACCGGTGCCGGGCGCAAGGTCGGCGAGGCCGCCGCGCGCAACCTCAAGAAGGTCTCGCTCGAACTGGGCGGCAAGAACTCGCTGATCGTGCTGGACGACGCGGACCTCGACATCGCAGTGGCCAATGCCGCCTGGGGTGCCTACCTGCACCAGGGCCAGATCTGCATGGCGACCGGACGGATCCTGGTGCAGCGCCCCATCTACGCCCGCTTCCTGGACCGGCTGGTGACGAAGGCAAAGACGCTGGTGGCCGGCGACCCCGCACGTTCCGATGCGGCACTGGGGCCGCTGATCAACGCACAACAACGGGATCATGCCTACCGGATCGTCCAGGCGGCGCAACAGGCCGGCGCCACGCTGGAAGCCGGTGGCAGCTATGAAGGCTTGTTCTTCCAGCCCACCGTGCTGAGCGGCGTACAACCTGACAATCCCGCGTTCCGCGAGGAGATCTTCGGGCCGGTGGCGGTCGTGGTCCCCTTCGACAGCGACGACGATGCGATCCGCATGGCCAACGACACCGAGTACGGCCTTTCAGCCGCCATCATCTCGCGCGACGTCGGCCGTGCCATCAGGCTCGGCGAGCAACTGCGCACGGGCCTGCTGCACATCAACGACCAGACCGTCAACGACGAGGTCGTGAACCCGTTCGGCGGGGTTGGCGCTTCCGGCAACGGCAGCAGCATCGGCGGGCCCGCCAATTGGGAAGAATTCACCCAATGGCAGTGGATGACCGTCAAGGGCGAAGCCCCGTTCTACCCGCTCTGACCGGCAGAAGCGCGCCCGCAGGTATCGGCGGCTCAAGGCATGCCGCCAGCCTCCTGAGCCAAGGCATCCAGCAATGCCTTGGCCTGCTGCCAGTCTGCCGAGTCGAAACCTTCCGTGAAGGCCTCTTGAAGGCCCGTCAGTATCTGCCGTGCCGCTTCCGTCTTGCCCTGCTGTTGCCATAGCCTGGCCAGGCTCAGCGCCGCGCGCAGCTCGAGGGACTTCGCGCCTTGCCGGCGGGCGATCTCGATGGCCTGGTGAAAGCATGCTTGCGCCGCTTCCTGTTCCGTGCCCGCGGTCGCGCATTGCAGCAGGAGCTCGCCTTTGAGCCGATGCAGCTCCGCTTCATAGTAGCGCTCGCCTGTGTTGGCGACAGCGGCCAGGGCGTCGGCAAGCACATCCAGTCCCGCCCGCGCCTGTCCCGCGGACGCATACGCCGTGGCCAGCAGGCCGAGAAAATGCGGCCGTGCCAATTCGGCGCCCAGGGCCTGGTATGCGGCCAGGCCCTCGCGCATCCGAGCGATTCCCGCCTCCTCGCGCCCCTGCTCTGCCAGCGCCCAGCCGCTGATGACGGTTGCCCACGCCAGCCAGAACGGGAACCCTTGTTCAGTCGAGAGCGCGATGGCGGCATCGGCGCATTCTTGCACCAGTTGCACCTCATGCCGGTACTGATGCGCTTCGGCAGAATGGACCAGGGCGAGCGCCAGGTTGAACGGGTGAGGGAGCTGACGGGCCAACGCCAGCGCCTCCTGGCTCTTGTCGCGGGCCTGGGCCGGATACCCCAGGTGCCACAGCACCTGTGCCAGGAAGCTGAGGCCACGGACCCCCGCGTCCTGCCCGTAAAGACCGACGTGGAGGTGCTGCTGTTCGGGCTGATAGTGGGCAAGCCCCTGCTCCAGGTGAGTCCGGGCGGCGCGGAATTCGCCCTGAAGGTAAGAGGTGATTCCCAGCGCGACCTCGGCGTGCCCCATCAACACCGGATCCTGTGCGTTCTCAGCCAGGCTGAGCATCGCCTCTCCGAGTTCATGCGCCGTTTGATGCTGCGCACGAATGGAATAGAACGTGCGCAAGCCAAACTTCACCTGGAACAGCTGCGAGGTCTCGCCTTCCATCTCGCACAAGCTCAGCGCCCGCTTGTAGTTGGCCTCCACCTCGTTCGAGGAAAAGCTCCTCGCGGCGATCAGCGCCGGCCCAAGCGCGACGCGCAATGCAATTTCCTGACGCGTGCGTTCTGGCGTCTGGGGCAAGCGTGCCACCAGTTCCAGCGCCGTACCCAGATGACGGATGGTATCGAGGTGTGCCGAACGCTCAAGCGCCTGCCGCCCGGCGCAGAGCAGGTATTCAACCGCCTTCGGCGTATTGCCGCTGAGGCTGTAATGGTGGGCCAGTTCGCTGCAGTGGTCTTTCAGCTGATGACGGAAGAGCGATTCGATGGCCCGCCCCGTGCGTTCATGCAGCGTGCCGCGCTGTTCCGACAGCAGCGAGTTGCCTGCGACTTCCTGGGTGAGCGCATGCTTGAACGCGTACTCGACCTCCGGAAAGCCAGGCCGCCCGTAGATGAACTCTCCGGCCTGCAGGCTGGCCAGCAGTGCGTACAGCGGGTCTTGCTCCAGCCCGGTGACCTTGCGGATCAGGCTCAGCGGGAACTCCTTGCCGATCACGGCCAGGGTCTGCAGCAGTTCCTTCTCCGCGAGGGGGAGCCGATCCATGCGCGCCGCGAGCACGCCCTGTACGGTGGTCGGAATATGCAGCGCGGCAGGGGTCTTCTCGATGCGGTAATGGCCAGGTTCGCCGAGCAGCGCATTCTCCTCGGCAAGGGTCTGGACCACCTCCTCCATGAAGAAGGGATTGCCCTCGGTCTTCTCCAGGATCAGCTGCCTGAGCGGCCCGAGGCCGGGGTCATCGCCGAGCAAGGCGCTGAGCAAGCTTTGCGCCTCGTCCGGCCCCAGCGGAGCGAGCCGCAATTCGGTGTAATTGCCCTTGCCACCCCAGGCGCAGCGGTACTCGTGCCGGTAGTTCACCAGCAAGAGAATGCGCGCATCCGCCGCGCGCTCGACGATGTAGGCGAGGAAAGCCTCGGTCTCGCTGTCCAGCCATTGCAGGTCCTCGAACACCAGCTGGACGGGCTGGTTCTGGCTCTCGCGCACCAGCAGGCGAGTGATGGCCTCGAAGGCGCACTCGCGCCGGAGCGTGGCGCCCATGTCAGCCACCGCCGAGCCAGGCTCGCCCAGGCCCAGCAGGTAGAGCAGATAGGGCATCTGGCCTTCCAGGCTGCGCTCCAGCGTCAGCACCTTGCCCGTGAGCTTTTCGCGGCAGCGCCGGTCATCGTCCTGCGCGGTGATCTGGAAATAGTTCCTCATCAGTTCGATCAGCGGCAAATAGGCAAAGGCCTTGCCGTGCGACACCGAGAAGGTCTCCAGCACCAGGCAACCGCGCTGCGAGCGCGCCTTGAACTCATGGAACAGCCGCGACTTGCCGACGCCGGCCTCGCCCACCACGGCGACGATCTGCCCGTTGCCGGCCGTGGACAGTTCCAGCGCCCCGTGCAGCGCCGCCAGTTCGGCCTCGCGGCCCACGAAGCGCGCCAGCCCGCGATGCGCCGCCACTTGCAGGCGCGTGCGCAGCGCGCCCAGGCCAAGCACCTCGTAGACCTCCAGCGGCTTGGGCACGCCTTTGACCTGGGCCGCGCCCAGGGCCTTGAAGTCGAAATACCCCTCCGCGAGCTTATGGGTCGAGTCGCTCACCAGGATCGAGGACAGCGCGGCCATCGTCTCCATCCGCGAGGCGATGTGAATGGTGGGCCCCACCGGCTCATAGTCGGTCCGCAGGTCGTCCTTGCGGATCGAGCGCACCACCACCTCGCCCGTGTGGATGCCCACGCGGATCTGCAGCGAGATGCCTTGCTCCAGCCGGATCCGGTCGCTGTGCCGGCGCATCGCCTCCTGCATGCGCAGCGCGGCATACAGCGCGCGCTGGGGATGGTCCTCGTGCGCAATGGGAGCGCCGAACAGCGCCAGGATGCCGTCGCCCAGGGACTTGGCCACATAGCCTTCGTAGTAGTGCACGGCCTCCATCATCAGTTCGACGACGGGGGTAATCAGGCGCAGGGCCGCTTCCGGGTCGCGGTCGTGGATCAGGGCGGTCGAACCCGCCATATCGGCGAACAGGACGGTGATGGTCTTGCGTTCGCCGCTGGTCATGCCGCGCGCCTCCAGCGCGGCTTGCTCGGCACGGATACGCTCGGCCAGATGGGGCGGGGTGTATTGGACGGGAGCCGCGGCAGACGCTTGCGGCAAGTCGCCGACGGGCGTGCCGCAGGCATTGCAGAAACGCGCGGCCGGATTCAGTGCCTGGCCGCAGCGAGCGCAGAGGCGTGCCAGCCTGGCGCCGCACTGCTCGCAAAAATTGGCGCCCTCGGCATTGTCAATTCCGCAGATTGTGCAGCGCGCCATGGAGCCTCCGACTTTCGCTCAGTCAATTAGACGCCGCATTTTCTTTCGTCGCAAGACGTTGCTCCGGGTCGGGCCCGACTGCGGAAATCGAGTCATGCATGCCGGCGGAGGCACAGCGCCAAGGCAGTCCCATGTGGCGCAGCAGAAACCTCGCCAGTAAGTTGTACAGGCTTAACCAGCTTGCTGCCGAAGATGATCCACGAATGCCCGGGCCGCATGCGAGACCGCTTCGTAGTCGCGAACACCGATCACCAGCGGCCGGGTTGCCCATTCCGCATCGATTGCCACCGCTTTCAACTTCAGGGTGCGCGCCAACGGCCGCAGCACGCCGCGAGGCATGAGCGCCAGACCAAAGCCGCCAGCCACCAGCTGGCACATCGAGTCGAAACTGCTGACCCGGATTCGCTGCTTCAACTGCACACCGTCCTCCTTGGCCTGGCGCTCGAGGACAGCATGTACGGAGCTTTGGGTGTGCGGCACGACAAGCTCATGCTGGGCAAGTTCGAAGAAGGACACACGACGCTTGCCCGCGAACTCGTGTCCCTCCGGGACAGCGACAACAAGCTCGTCAACACGGTATGGAAACACCTGCAGGCCGGGCGCCGGCGTGTGGGCCGAGAACACGCCGACCTCCACTGCCCCTTCGGCGATGGCGCGCACGATCGCTCCGCCAGGATGCTCCTCGATATCCAGCCGGATCAGCGGGTACTGCTTCATGAAGGAGTGCAGGTCCGGCGTCAGGAACTCGACCAGCGCTGAATTGATGGCGTGCAGCCGCACATGGCCCTTGATGCCGTCGGCATACTCGCTGAGCTCGTTCTCCATCTGGTGAAGCGTGTGCAGCAGTTGCCTGGCGTAGTGCAGCAGGGCCTGGCCTGCGGGCGTCAGCCCGACGCCGCGCGGATACCGCACCAGCAGGGCACAGCCGACCTCTTCTTCCAGCTCGGCGATGCGCTTGCTGACGGCGGAAACAGCAAGGTTGCGGCGCGCCGCGGCGCGCGTCAGGTTCTGCTCGTCCGCGACGGTAACAAAGACTTCCAGACTGGTCAGGTCGTATCGCATCGCAGTGGCTGCCTCCGTGGGCGGACAACGCGCAGATTCTATCTCCCGCGTGGCTCAGCTGTCGGGCGTAATCCTGGCGTCGGCGACGATGCGCGCGAACTTCGCCGACTCTTGCTGGATGAAGGCCTTGAATTGCTCCGGCGACGACGGGCTCGGGTTGCCGCCCAGTTCGCGCAGCCGGGCGTCGAGCTTGGGATCCTTGAGCGATTCGGCCACCGCGGCGTTCAGGCGCGCCACCACCGGCGCGGGCGTGCCCTTGGGCGCGAACAGGCCGAACCAGTTTTCCAGCGTATAGCCCTTCAGGCTCGCCGAATCGGAGATCGCGGGAATTTCCGGCGCCAGCGGGCTCTTGCCCTGCGACGTAGTGCCCACCGCGCGCACCTTGCCGTCCTTGATGAACTGGCGCGCCCCGGCGAGGCTGACGAAGGTCATCTCGATATTGCCGCCGATCACATCCAGCAACTGATTGGAGGCGCCGCGATAGGGAACGTGGGTGAGCTGCACGCCCGCCTGCCTGGCCATCAGCTCGCCGGAGAGATGCTGCGGATTGCCCACGCCGCTGGTGCCGTAGCGCACCTTGCCGGGATTGGCCCTGGCGTACGCGATCAACTCGTCGATGGTCTTGTACGGCAGCGACGGATTGACGACGACGACGTTAGGCACCTTGACGATCAGGCTGATGGGAAGCAGGTCCGTCTGCGGCGCGTACTGCATGCGGCTCTTGTAGACGGACGGGTTGATGGCGGTTTCGCCGGCGGAGCCCATCAGCAGGGTGTAGCCGTCGGCGGGCGCCTTGACCACGGCCTGGGCACCGATCATGCCGCTGCCGCCACCTTTGTTTTCCACCACCACCGGCTGTCCGAGCACGGTGCGCAGCTTCTCGGCAAGCACGCGCGCCATGGTGTCGACGCCGCCGCCCGCGGAAAAGGGGACGACGATGGTGACCGGGCGCGTCGGATAGCTGCCCTGGGCCAGCGCGGCGCCGGATACCAGGCCGAACAGCAACACCGCGAGGAGGCGCTTCGGCAATCGCCGGTTGAAGAATGGCAGGTTCATGGTGTCTACCTCCTGATTGTGTTTGTCGCTGATGCTTGGTCAGGACGGCGTGGCCGCCCCTCGGTCATTCGTCCGAGCCGTGCATCTTGCGCAGGCCCTTGAAGACGAACGGAGCGATCAGCGCGGCGGCGGCGATGGCCAGCAAGGCAGCCGAGCCGGGATGGGAAAGGAACACCCACGGATCGCCCAGGCTCATCTGCATCGCCCGGCGGAACTGGCTTTCGGCCATGGGCCCCAGGATCAGCCCGACGATCATCGGCGCCACCGGGTAATCCAGGCAGCGCATGGCAAAGCCGATGAGGCCGAACACAACCAGCATGGCGAGTTCGACGATCGAGGGATTCGCCGCCAGCGTGCCCATTGCCGCGAACACCAGGATGCCGGCATACAGCCACGGCTGCGGCAGCTTGAGCAGCCGCACCCAGATGCCGATCAGCGGCAGGTTCAGCACCAGCAGCATCACATTGCCGATAAACAGGCTGGCCACCAGGCCCCACACCAGGTCGGGCTTGTCGGCGAACAGCAGCGGGCCGGGCACGAGCCCGTATTGCTGGAAGCCGGCCAGCATCATCGCCGCGGTCGCCGAGGTCGGCAGGCCGAGCGTCAGCAGCGGCACCAGCGTGCCGGTGGCGGCGGCGTTGTTGGCGGCCTCCGGTCCGGCGACGCCTTCGATGGCGCCGCGACCGAACTCATCCTTGTGGTCGGTCAGCTTGCGCTCGATGGTGTAGGACAGCAACGTCGGCACTTCCGCGCCGCCAGCGGGCAGCGCACCGATCGGGAAGCCGAGCGCGGTGCCGCGCAGCCAGGCCTTCCATGAACGCTTCCAGTCGGTCGCGGTCATGCGCAGTCCGCCCTTCACGGCTTCGATCTTGTCCTGTACACCGGTGAAGCGTGCGGCCGAGGAGAAGGTCTCGCCCATCGCGAACAGGCCGACGGCCAGCGTCGTCACCTGGATGCCGTCGAGCATCTCGGGTACGCCGAAGGTCAGGCGGGCCTGCCCGGTCAGCTTGTCGATGCCGATCAGGCCCATGCCGATGCCAACGGCCAGGCTGGTGAGGCCGCGCAGGGTGGAATCGCCGAAGGTCGCCGATACCGTGACAAAGGCCAGCACCATCAGCGCAAAGTGAACTGCACGGCCACGTCGACCAGCACCGGCGCCAGCAGCGCCAGCCCCACGGTCGCCAGCGTGCCGGCCACGAAGGAGCCGATGGCGGCCGTGGCAAGCGCCTGGCCTGCGCGGCCGGCGCGCGCCATGCGGTGCCCTTCGATCGCGGTGGCGATCGAGGCCGCTTCACCCGGGGTATTGATCAGGATCGCCGTGGTCGAGCTGCCGTACATGCCGCCAAAGTAGATCCCGGCGAACATAATCAGCGACCCGGTCGGATCGAGCTTGAACGTGACCGGCAGCAGCAGCGCCACCGTCAGCGAGGGGCTGATGCCGGGCAGGATCCCGACCATCGTCCCGAGCAGCACGCCGATGCCGGCGAACAGCAGATTGCCGGGCTGCGCCGCGACGGCGAGGCCCTGTGCAAGAAAAGTAAAGACATCCATGACGACTCCCGCTCAACCGAAGACCAGGCGTTCCAGCGGGCCGCCGGGCAACCCCAGCGACAATGCCTTGGCGAAGAACGCATACACCAGCAGGTTCAGGACCAGGCCGATCGCGGCCGACCTGAGCATGCGCCGTTCGCCGAAACCGCGCGCGGTGGCGATGAACAGCACCGTGGCGCCCAGCACGAAGCCAAGCTGCAGCTGCAGTGCGGCGATCAGCGCCAGCAAGCCGGCCAGCACGCAGCCGACCGCCTTCCAGTTCATCGGCCCGCGCGGCGCCGTGGCCTCGGCCGTGCCGCGACGCACAGCGACCACCAGGTGCCCCACGCCGAGCACGGCGAGCAGTACGGCCACGAAGCGCATGCCTGCAGAGGGGCCGACGCCGGCGGCCGGCGGCGGCGGGAGCTGGCTCGCATCGATGAACACGACCAGCGCCAGCAGCAACAGCCCGGCGCCGACGATGGCCTTGGCAGGCTCGAAGCGCTTGATCGTGGCGGGCGTGGCGGGGGTGGCGGGGGTCACGGCGCCTCGACCGCGGTCTGCATCAGTGGACATCGCTTTCATTTCGCCAGTCCGATCGAAGCGAGGATGTCGCGCACGCGCGCCTGTTCGGTCTTCAGGTAGGCCGAGAACTTGTCCGCGGGCAGGTAGGCATCGTCCCAGCCGCGGGCCTTCAGGATCTTCTGCCATTCCGGCGACTTCACGGCCTTCTCGACGGCAGCGGCCAGTGCGGCGGCCTGTTGCGGCGACACGTTGGGCGCGGCCACGATGCCGCGCCAGTTCAGCAGCTCGACATCGAGCCCTTGCTCCTTTAGCGTCGGCACGGCGATGCCGGGCAGCCGTTGCGCCGACGAGACCGCCAGCGCGCGCAGCTTGCCGGCCTTGATCTGGCTCTCGAACTCGTTGTAGCCCGACACGCCCGCCGTGACGCGTCCGCCCAGCATTTCCGCCAGCGCCTCACCGCCACCCGAGAAAGGCACGTAGTTCAGCCGGGCCGTGTTGCCGCCCGCCGACTTGACTACCAGTGCCGCCAGCATATGGTCCGCGCCGCCTGCCGAGCCGCCGGCCCAGACCACCTTGCCGGTATCCGCCTTGATGGCTGCCGACAGATCCTGGATCGTCTTCAGCGGCGAGTTGGCAGGTACCACTACCACCAGCGGATCGGCGGTGAGGCGGGCGATCGGCGTGACCTTGTCGAGGCTGACCGGCGCCTTGTTGGTGACTACCGCACCGAGCATGGTGATGCCCATCGTCATCAGCTGGTTGCCGTCGCCCTTGGCGTTATTGACGAACTGCGCCAGGCCCACCGTGCCGCCGGCGCCAGGGATGTTGTTGACCTGCACGCTCTTCGCTGCGCCGCTCGCGACCATGGCCTGCTGCAGCGAGCGCGAGGCGCCGTCCCAGCCGCCGCCGGGCGCGGCCGGGGCGGTGATCTTCAGTTCCAGTGGTGCCTGTGCGTGGGCAAGGTGCAGGGGCACTGTAGCGGTAAGCAGCGTCAGCGCCGTGGCGGACGCAAGCCGGTTGATGATGGCAAGCATGGAGTCTCCTTTTTTCAATCTGTTCGGTGGTCTGTGCCGGCAGCGCGGCTGCCGGTGCAGGAATGCAGGTCCGCCTGAGGCGGTGGACAGCAGGGCGTAGGTGGTTGCCCTGTGCGTGGTGTTGTCTCCGAAGTGCGGGGGCCGGGCCGGCCGCAGCAACATGGATTTTGTTTTCTTCGATGCTATGCAGTGGGGACTGCGATGAAAAGTGAGGAATGGCGAAAGTATCGTTCGCGATCGGAGAATGATCCGGAGGCAATGGCAAACCGGAGCGGCCCAATAAAGCCTTGGTTTACAGGAGAAGCGCGCCAGACGGCACGTCGCTTCCGCAATGCGGATGCGACCTCAGAGGCTGGCGATCGTTATCAGATTGGAAACGCAGATCACCGGCTCGTCACTTTGTTGCGAAGAGCCGGTTCGTGCTGCTGCCGCTCGCTACCTGCGGGACAGCAAAGACTACTCAGGCAAGGTTTTCTGCAGGCGCGACCGACGCACCGGCGATCCGATGGCGTGCCAGCGCTTGCGCGACAAAGCCGCTTGCCTTCATCTCCTCGACAAACGCATGCAGGTATTGCGCGGCGCGGCTGCCCCGGCTCTGCGCGATACCCATCGCCTGCCGGATGACCATGAAGCGCTCGTCCAGCAAACGCAGTCCAGGGTGCTTCGCTGCATCGGCTTCAAGCTGTTGCCTGACGCCGGCGGCCACTTCCAGGCCTTGTTCGAGGAAGGTCTGTGCCACCGCCGGCGATGTCGGCGCGGCCACGATCTGCGCCGCCTTCAGCTCGCGCGACAGGAACAGGTCGTAGGCGCTGCCCTTGCCAACCGCGACGCGGTTGCCTGCCACATCGACCTCTGCGTTGCTGCGGATCGGCGAGTCGTCGCGCACGAGGTAATAGCCTTCGATCAGCACATAGGGCGCCGTGAAGCGGATCGTCGCGGCGCGCTTGGGATCGACCGCAAAGAAGCCGACGTCGGCCTCTTCGCCGGATACGACCTCGACGGACTTGCCGGCGGCATCGACCACGACCAGTTTCAGTTCCAGTCCGAGTCTTTGCGCCAGCGCGTTGGCGAGGTCGACGGACACACCGAACGGCTGCCCGTCCTCGCCGCGATTGGCCAGGATGGGATTGCCGAGGTTGATGGAGGCGCGCAGCACGCCGGTCGGTGCAAAGGCGGCGAGGAGTTCAGGATCAGGGCGCATGGGAATACAGGTCAGGGTTTCAGTGTGGCAATGGACTTGTCGTAGTGCATGACGTCGTGGCGTTGCTGCCGCTCAACCCGCCGGCTGCGCGAGCGTCTTGTGCAGGATCAACGGGATGACGCCGCCGCGGCGCAGCAGCTCGACTTCCAGTTGTGTCTCGACTGCGGCCGTTGCCTCGATCTCGTCGACGGCGCCGCTGGCGCGCACGATTCGCACCGGGATCCGGCAGCGCGGCGCGATCGCATGCGCGGGGGCATCCACGTGGATCTTGTCGCCAAGCTTGATATGCAACGTGTCAGGCCCCGCGTTCCTGGGCAGCCGGACCGGCAGGATGCCCATGCCGATCAGGTTGGAGCGATGGATCCGCTCGAAGCTCAGCGCAATGACCGCCCGGATCCCCAGCAGGCGCTGCCCCTTGGCGGCCCAGTCGCGCGATGAGCCGGTGCCATAGCGTTCGCCGGCAACCAGCACGACCGCATCGCCATCGGCGCGGTAGCGTTCGGCCACCTCGAAGATCGGCTGCACCTGCCCGCCGGGAATGTGCAGCGTGTGGCCCACCGGCACCTCGGAATGCAGCAGGTTGACCAGCGTCTTGTTGTAGAACGCCGCGCGCATCATCACTTCCCAGTTGCCACGGCGCGAGGCGAACACGTTCAGGTCGTCGCGATCCTCGCCGCGCGATACCAGGAAATCAGCGATAAAGCTGTCCTTGGGAATGGCGCTGGCCGGCGAGATATGGTCGGTGGTGATGTCGTCGCCGAGCACCAGCAGCGGGTAAGCCTCGTACGAACCGAGCTGGCTGCCCTGGTCGATCGAGGCAAACGGCGGGCGGCGCAACGCGGTCGACGCCGGGTTCCACGGATAACGCGGCGTGTCGGGCGAAGGCAACGCATGCCACAGCGGGTTCGCGGTGGCAACGCGGAACGCGTCGCGGTAGTCGGCAGGCTGGGCGCCGCGCGCCACCAGTGCGGCGATCTCCTCGCGCGTCGGCCACAGGTCCTTCAGGAACACCGGCGTACCGTCCGCGCCGGTCTGGATCGCGTCCCGGCTCAGGTCGGCTTCGGCGTTGCCCGCCAGCGCAAACGCGACCACCAGCGGCGGCGACATGATGAAGCCCAGGCTCAGGTCGGGATGGACCCGTCCCGGGAAGTTGCGGTTGCCCGACAGGATCGCGACCGGCAGCGCGCTGCCGTCGGCGATGGCGTCGTGGATCGGCTGGGTCAGCGGACCGGAGTTGCCGATGCAGGTTGTGCAGCCGTAGCCGACGATGTCGAAGCCGACCGCCGCCAGGTCTTCCATCAGCCCGGCGCGTTCCAGATAGCGCGCGGCGGCGGGCGATCCCGGCGCCATCGAAGTCTTGATCCACGACGGCACGCGCAGGCCAAGCGCGCGCGCCTTGCGTGCGACCAGCGCGGCGGCGACCAGCAGCGCGGGGTCGGTGGTATTGGTGCAGCTCGTGATCGCCGCGATCGCGACCGGGTGCTTCGGCATGTCCGGGCGGGCGCGCGACGGGGTGAAGTCAAAGGGCTGCAACGCGCGTGCCGTGTCGGCATAGCCGAGCAGGTCCTGCGGCCGGCGCGGGCCGGCGACGTGCATGCCGACGGTGCCGAGGTCCAGGTCGAGCACGGTGGTGTAGCACGGCTGCGCCTCGCCGTCGAACCAGAGGCCGACGCGGCGGGTATAGGCCTCGACCAGCGCGATCGCGGCCTCGTCGCGGCCGGTGCTGCGCAGGTACGCCAGGGTGTGCTCGTCCACCGGGAAGAAGCCGGTGGTGGCGCCGTACTCGGGCGCCATGTTGGCCACCACCGAGCGGTCGCCGGCAGACAGCGTTGAGACGCCGGGGCCGAAGAATTCGACGAACTCGCCCGAGACACCGAGGTCGCGCAGGCGCTTGGTGACGGTCAGTGCCAGGTCGGTCGCCAGCACGCCGGCCTGCAGCGCACCGGTCAGGCGCACGCCGATGACGTCGGGGATGCGCTGCATCACGGGCATGCCGAACATCACCGTCTGCGCCTCCAGCCCGCCGACGCCCCAGCCCAGTACGCCGATGCCGTTGATCATGGGCGTATGGCTGTCGGTGCCGATCATGGTGTCCGGCACCGCCCACGGCTCGCCGCCGCGGGTCTCGGTCTTGACCACCGTCGCCAGTTGTTCGAGGTTGATGGTGTGCATGATCCCGGTGCCCGGCGGATGAATGCGCACGCCGTGCAGGGCCTTGGAGGCCCAGCGCAGGAAGCCGTAGCGCTCGGCGTTGCGGCGCGTCTCGGTTTCCAGGTTCAGCGGCACCGCGTCGGCGCGGGCGTAGTACTCGACCGCCAGCGAGTGGTCCACCGACGAATCGACCGGCAGCACCGGATTGAGCAGGTTCGGGTCGCGGCCGGCTTCGGCGACGGCATCGCGCATCGCGGCGACGTCGACCAGGGCGGGGGTGCTGGTGGTGTCGTGCATCAGCACGCGCCCGGGCTGGTAGGCAATCTCCACCTCGCTGGTGCCGCGCTCGAGCCAGGCCAGGATGCCGGCGACGGCCTCGTCGCGCTCCCTGCCCTCGGCATTGCGGATCACGTTCTCCAGCAACAGCCGGAGCACGACAGGCAAGCGCCACAGCCTTGCGCCGATGAGGGCGGGAAGGTCAACGATGCGATAAGTGGCGCTGTCGACACTCATCGACCCTGCCGGGAAGTGATTAGTGTTTTCCATGACTGTATTTTTGCATGTGTTTGCTCAAAAATGCAATCAAGCGAAAACCCGAAGCCCTATGTCAACACCCTCAACGCTCGAGACGGAAGTGCAGCATCGATACCCTGGCGCAGGCTGCCCTCACCCCGTACAGAGCCGACGCCGGCTCTTGCAAGGCGCAGCCTCCGCCGTCGCCCTCGCGGGGATTGGCGCGATCGCCATTCCCGCGCATGCTGAGCACAGCGTCAGGACCAACACCCATCCATCGAAAGGAAAGTTCATGTACGCCTATCTCGGCTCACGGACCACCCGTGATCGCAACGCCCGCGGAGAAGGGATCAGCGTGTTTCGCGTGGATGCGGACACCGGTGCCCTGGAACCGGCCCAGGTGGTCAAGGACCTGGTCAATCCGTCCTTCCTGGCGCTGAACCGGCGGGGCGACCGCCTCTACAGCGTGCATGGCGACATGAGCGACATCAGCGCCTTTGCGGTCGACCGCGCCACCGGACGCATCGAGTTCATCAACCGGCAGAGCACCCACGGCAAGAACCCGGTGCACCTGGCGCTGGACCCGACGGGCAAGTACATCGTGGTCTCGAACCACATCGGCGCCAGCCTGGCCGTGCTGCCGCTGACCGATGACGGCGCACTGGGCGAGATGACGCAGCTGGTCAGGCTGGACGGCCCCATCGGGCCGCACCGTACCGAGCAAAAGCAGGCCAAGCCGCATTTCAACCCGTTCGACCCGTCCGGCAACTTTGTCATCGTCCCGGACAAGGGGCTCGACCGCACGTTCTCGTTCCGCTTCGAGAAAGGCAAGCTGACACCGGCGTCGCCTGCCTTTGTCGAGTCACGGGAGTCGGCCGGGCCACGCCACGTCGTCTTCCATCCCAACGGCCGCCATGCCTATGTCGTCAATGAGCTGGACTCGACGGTCACGACGTATGCGTACAACTGCGCGACCGCGCAACTCACGCCCGTGCAGATCCTGCCAACCTTGCCCGAAACCTTCACCGGCAACAGCCGCGCGGCCGAGATCGAAGTGGATCGCAGCGGCCGCTTCGTCTATGCGTCCAACCGCGGCCACGACAGCATCGCGGTGTTTGCCGTCGACCCGGGAACGGGCCTGCTGCGCTTTGCCGGCACGGACCTGTCGCAGGGGCGCACGCCGCGCTTCTTCGCGACCCATCCCAACGGGCGCTTGCTCTACGGGCTCAATGAAGACAGCGACACCATCGTCGCCTTCCACATCCATCCGTCGTCGGGCCGGCTGTCGCCCACAGGGTTCAGCGCGCAGACCGGCAGCCCGGTGTGCATGGTGTTTTCGCCGGGCCAGGCCTGAATCGCATTCCCTCAATTCGCGCGCATCAGCGCTGCCCCGCTTCAGAGAACCAGCGCAGCAGCATCGGATTGACTTCCTGCCAACGCTCGAACTGGACCCAGTGTCCGGCCGCCGGAATCACGCACCAGTCGCGGTGGCTCGCGCCGCACGCCAGCCGTTGCGCCACGTCGACCGGCACCGCGGTGACATCGTGCTCGCCCCACATCAGCAAGGTCGGACCCCCGTATGCGGCGAGCGCGTCGCCGAGGCTTGCCTGGCGCGAGATCGCGCGGCTGCGGTAGCGGGTCGCCTTGCATGCCTGCTCATGGACGGCCATGGCGAGCCCGTCTGCGAGCCCCTCGTCGTGCAGCATCAAGGCCAGCAGGTTGTGGCGCAGCCTGCGGCGCATTTCCTCCTCGTTGTCGATGCGCCAGTCCTGCATGGGCTGGCCCTGGCGCCGCGGGCCGCCATGGCCGGCCGGGCCCAGCAGCGCAAGCCGCGTAACCCGCGGCCGCGTGGCCGCCATCTGAGCGGCAACCAGGGCACCAAAGGAGAAGCCGGCGATGCCCAGCTCGCTGCCTTCGCCCACGAGCTGGTCGAGCGTGGCCATCAGCGCCTGTGCCAGGCGGTCGAGCCGGTCGGGGGCGTGGTCGTCGCCGGCCAGCGTATCGGAGTCGCCGAAGCCCGGCATGTCCGGAATCCACAGCGCATGGCGCGTGCCCAGCGCCTCGATATTGCGCACCCAGTGCATCCAGTTGCCGTGGCCGCCGTGGAGCAGCACCAGCGGCGTGCCTTCGCCAAACCGGCACCAGACCACGGTGCGCCCCAGGTGCGCCACGTCGTGGCGAATGGCCATGCGCTCCAGCCGGGCCAGCAAACCCGCATCGCCTGCCGCATGGAGGTCGGCTGCGCGCGCGGTCATGAACTCAGCACCAGCGCATCGACGGCGAGCACGCCCTGTCCTTCGGGCAGGACCATCATGGGATTCACCTCCGCCTCGGCAATGCGCAGCTGCGGCTTGCATGCGAGCTGCGACAGCGCGCTGACGGCACGCGCGAGCGCATCGAGGTCGCCGCGCTGCCTGCCGCGCAGGCCCGATACGGTTTGCAGGGCCTTGACCTCGGCGATCATCTCGCGCGCGACCTCGACGCTGACGGGCGCGAGCCGGATGCTGCGGTCACGCGCGACTTCGGCCCAGATGCCGCCGGCGGCAAGCATGATCACGGGGCCGGCTTCGGGGTCGACGCGATAGCCCACCAGGACCTCGGCCAGCCCGCGGGTCATGGGCTGCACCAGCACTTCGTCGCACGGCGTGTCGGGCGCACGCTCGGCCAGGTTCCGCCGCAGCGTGGCCAGCGCGGCGTCAAGCCCGGCCTGGTCCTGGATGCCCAGTACCACGCCGCCGACCTCGGTCTTGTGGGGGATCTGCGCCGAGCACACCTTCGCCACCACCGGGAAGGCAAAGGGCAGCTTGCCTGCGGGACCTGCGAGAGGCATGGTCGCGGCAGGGGCATGCGGCACGCCTAGTTCGTCGAGGATCGCATACGCCTGCGCTTCGCTCAGCGAAGCGGCGGTCGCAGCGCCCGCGCCTTGCACCGTGGGCTGCGCGCCGGGCGTCCTGCGCGCAAGCAGCGCGGCGATGGCGTCCGCGCAGGCCTCCGGCGAGCGGAAGCAAGGCACGTCTGCCGCGGTCAGCGCGGCGAGTGCTTCCGGCGCGTCGGGTACCAGCATCGCTGCCAACGGCTTGGGCCTGGCAGCGCTGTCGATGATCGGCTTCACCGCAAGCTGGGGCTGGAAGCGTGCGGACGAGCCGACCACCGCCAGCACGATATCGAATTCCGGCGCATCGAACATGATGTCGAGCGCGCCCTTCATCACGTTGTAGTTGGTGCCGGCCAGGGTCAGGTCGAGCACGCGGCCCGCCGACACGGCGATGCCTGCCGCCGCGAACTTCTCCAGCGTGGCCGGGGAGGCCGGCTCGACCACCACGTCGCGGATACCGAGCTGGTCCACCACCATCGCCGCGCCGCCGCCCGTGGTGGTCACCACGCCAACGCGGCGCAGCGGCGCGCCTGCGCCGTGCAGCGGGATGCGCCTGGCCAGCGGGAAGGCCTCGAGCAGCGCTTCCAGCACACCGACGCGGGCGATGCCGAGATCCTTGAGGAAGGCATCCGCGATGTCATCCTCACCGGCGAGCGCGCCGGTGTGGGTGGCTGCCATCTCGGCCGCGGCGGCCGAACGCCCGAGCTTGTAGGCGATCACGGGCTTGCCGCGCCTTGCCGCCTCCAGCGCGAAGGCGCGCAGCTTGTCGCCATGGCGCAGGCTCTCCAGGAACAGCAGGTAGCCGTCGATGGCGGGATCGTCCAGCGTGGCCATGCAGATCTCGCCGACGCACAGGTCCGATTCGCTGCCCACCGACACCAGCCCGGCAAAGCCGACGCCGCGGGCCTTGCCGCGCGACACCAGTGCACCGAGCATGCTGCCGCTGTGCGAGGCCACGAACACCCGTCCCTGCGGCAGCTCCGGCTCCGCGAAGGCCGCGTTGGCGGTCAGCACTAGGCCCGCGCGGGGATTGACGACACCAAGGCTGCTGGGGCCGAGCATGCGGGTGTCGCTGTGCTCGCACAGCGCGCGCAGTGCGGCTTCGCGCGCGACGCCTTCGGCGCCGGATTCCGAGAAGCCGCTCGCCAGAATGGTGACCACCTTCACGCCGAGCCGGGCGCATTCGCGCACCGCATCCGGCACCGTGTCGGTCGGCGTCAGGATAAACACATGCTCGGGGACTTCGGGCAATGCGGCCAGGCTCGCATAGGCCGTTTCGCCCTGCACGGTGCTGCGGTTCGGGTTGATCGGGTAGATGTTCCCCTCGTACCCTGCCGCACGCAGGAACTTCAGTGGCCGGCCGGCGGTCTTGCCCGCGTCGTCCGAGGCGCCGAACAGCGCCACGCTGCGAGGGGCGAGCAGCGCCTGGGCCAGCGCGGGATCCGCATGGAAGGGAGCGGTGGTTGTGGTGTTCATCCTGGATTACCTGCCTTTAATGCCTGCCTGTCTTGTCTTTGTATATCCGCTAGTCGCCTGGGGCACCGGGTCAGCCTGCCTTCGGCGCGCGCTGCGGGAACGTGCGCTCGAAGACGCCTTCCGCGATGCGGTTCTTCAGGATCTCGATGGAGCCCCCCGCGATCATCCAGCCACGGATCCGACGCAGGCAGTATTCCACGATCGATTCCTGGCTGTAGCCCATGCCGCCCATGATCTGCAGCGCCTCGTTGGCAACATCCCAGCCAGCCTGGTTGCAGGCCAGCTTGGCCATGGCGGTGCTGTGGGCCGAGGGCAGGCCATGCTCGCCTTCCATCGCGGCACGATACAGCAGCAACTGCGCCGATTCGAGCTTGAGCGCCATCTCCGCGAATTTCCACTGCACGCCCTGGAATTCGCACAGTTCGCGCCCGAACTGCTTGCGGATGCGCGCGTGCTCGCGCGCCACGTTGAAACAATGGCGGCCGAGCGCCAGCGAGCGCGACGAATTGCCCAGCCGCTCGACGTTGAAGCCTGAAATCTGGCGCTTGAAGCCGCCCTCGCCGAGCAGCAGGTTGGCGGCGGGGATGCGGCAGTCCTCGAAGTAAAGCTGGCACCATTCCTCGCCGCTCATGAACTTCGACGGTTCGCCGACCTGGAAGCCCGGCGTGCCGCGCTCCACCAGCACCGAGCCGATGCCGCCCACGCCCGGGCCGAAGCGCACATAGACCAGGAACAGCTCGGCCTCCGGGCTATGGGTCGAGAAGATCTTGCTGCCGTTGATCACGTAGTGGTCGCCGTCGCGGCGCGCGGAAGTCTTCAGCTCGGTCACGGCCGAGCCCGCATCCGGCTCCGTCATGCCCAGCGCAATCAGCTTCCTGCCGGCCAGCAGGTCCGGCAGGAAGCGTGCCTTCTGTTCGGCGCTGGCGTATTCGACAAAGGTGCGGATGGGGCCGAAGTTGCCCGCCTGCACGATGTCCGCGCTCTTCGGGCAGACCAGTGCGATCTCCTGGATCGCAATCACCGCATGCATCAGCGTGCCGCCCTGCCCGCCGTCTTCTTCTGCAAAGGCGATGCCGAGCAGGCCTTGCTCGGCCAGCATGCGCGCCACGTCCCAGGGGTACTGGGCGGAATGGGCGCGCTCCAGCGCTCCGGCGGCGAGCCGGTCCTGCGCGAACCGGCGCACCGATTCGGCAAATGCCTGATGTTCTTCGCTGAGTTCAAAGTTCATGGTCTGTTCTCTTGGATTCGGATCGTCGACAGGGTCAGGATCGGTGAAATCGAGAACGTTGTGAACTTCGCGTTTGGCGGCGAGCCAGAACAAAAACTCATGGCAGCGGCGCCGTGCGGCCGTGGGGGCCGATCTGGGACTTATGGCTCAGTGGCGTCAGCCTTCTCGCGCGCCACAGTCTCCAGCAACCAGTCGCGGAACATCGCTACCTTGCGCGATTCGCGCTGCACTGCGGGGCGCACCAGGTAATGGCCCTTGTCGCGCGTCAGGGGCAGCGCGAACGGGCGCACCAGCCGGCCGTGGTCGAACTCGGCCTTCAGCATCGCCGTCTGCCCGATGGCAATGCCAAGTCCATCCAGCGCTGCCTGCCACGTCAGCACCGAACTGCCGAAGCTCATGCGCTCGGTGCCCTGCGCGATGCCGCTCAGGCCGGCAAAGGCGAGCCAGTCGTCCCAGTCGGTGCGCCGGTAGTGGGACACCAGCAGGCGGTGGCGCAGCAGCGGCTCCAGCTTGCCCCGCGGCGCACGGTGCGCGCGGAGGTAAGCCGGCGTGCAGACGGGCTCGATCTCGTCATGAAACAGCAGTTCGGCGCTGACCCGCGGCCAGCGTCCGTCACCGTACTGGATCGCGACATCGGCGGGGTCGCGGTCGAAATCCACGTCCGGGATGGCGTTGTCGATGCGGACCTCGATGCTGGGATACTGGGCCTGGAAATCGGGCAGCCGCGGGATCAGCCACTTGGCGGCGAAGGTGGTGTAGGTGCGTACCCGCAAGGCGCCCTGCGACGTGCTGCGCAGCAGGCGCGCGGTGGCATTGGCGATCGCGTCGAAGGCCGGCACGACCTCCTCGGCGTAAGCCTGGCCCGCCCGTGTCAGCGTGACGCCATGCCGTTCGCGGCGGAACAGCTCCACGCCGAGATAGCCTTCAATGACCGCAATCTGCCGGCTGACGGCCGATTGCGAGACATGCAGCTCCTGCGCAGCCAGCGTGAGGTTCTGGGTGCGGGCAACGACTTCGAAAACCCGCAACGGGTTCATGGGAGGGATACGCCGCGCCATCCGTTTGCATGCCTGAAAGTGGGTACTCATTATATCGGCCAGGCAACGCGGGGCCCGGCGGGACTACCCACCGCCCGCCATCACGGCAGCGACGCCGCGGATTCGAGCTGCCACAGGCGTTGCAGCAAGTCCGTTGCCGCCGGCGCGCCCAGCACCGGTCCGGCGAGTTCGAGGAACTTGTCGTTGAGGTCCGCGTCGCTGAGCGGCTCCTCCGGATCGCCCTTTCGGTTCGGCTGCAGGTACTCGAACGACCTGCCATCGCGGGTACGCACCGTGACGCGCGCCGCGCGCTGGCCGGGGAATGCCGCATCGAGCCGGGGGTCGACCTGCAGCTCGATGCGGCCCATCAACGCGCGGATGGCGGGATCGGCAAGACGTTGCGGGGTAAAGGCCGCGAGCCGCACGCTGCCATGGATCAGCGCGCTTGCCACGGCATACGGCAGGCTGAAGCGGGCTTCGGCGGCCGTGCGCGGATTGCGGTTGCCGGCCACCTCCAGCGCCGGCCCGTAGGTGGCCACGCTTACGCTCTCGATCTCGTCCACGGTGAACCGGTGCTCGCGCTGCAGCGCCTGCGCGCCGTCGATGGCGGCAAAGGTGTGGCCGCAGCAGGCGTGGTTCTTGAAGGTCATCTGCGTGATGTTGTACTCGCGGCCCAGCGTCGCGGCAGCGGCCGGCCAGTCCGGGCCATCGCTCATGGCACGCCCGAGGCCGGCTTCGCCATCGATCACGTCCAGCGAGCCGGTGACACCGGCCTCGGCCGCCAGTGCCGCCAGCAGCCCGCCTTCGGCGGCGCGGCCGGAATGCAGTGGCTTGGACATGGAGTCCATGCGGAACGCCTGCTGCAGGCCCGCGGCAAAGGTCGCGCAGGTTGCCAGCGCATGCGCAGTCCGGATCGCGTCCAGCTTCAGGATGGCGGCGGCCGCTGCCGCCGCGCCAAAGGTCCCGACGGTGCCGGTGTTGTGCCAGTACCGGTAGTGGGTGCGGCCCATGGCGGCGCCGATGCGGGTCGACACCTCGTAGCCGGTGACCACTGCGCGCAGGAAGGCCATGCCGCTGACCTGGCGTTGCTGCCCCGCGGCGAGTGCGGCGGCAATGGTCGGTGCGCCGGGATGATAGATGGCGTGCTTGTAGATATCGTCCACCTCGACCGTGTGCGCGGCGGTGCCGTTGATCAGCGCGGCCGTCCTGGCGGTGGCGCTGCGTCCCAGTGCCAGCCGCGCGCCGCCCCGGTCGAGATCGTCGGCGAGCGCGTGCTCAAGCAGCGTCGCCGGCGCCTCGACCACGCCCGGGATCAGCGCGGCGTACCAGTCGACCACGGCACGCTTGGCGTGATGGATCACTTCAGGGGTGTCGGCGCCTGCGCCGGGATCGGCGGCGTAGGCCGCAAAGGTCTCGATGATCGTCATGGTGTCGTGTTCATCTTCGCGCGCACGGGCGCAGCGTGGCTGGACCCTGATCGTCGCCGACCCGGAGCCGGATGAGAACTTCCAATTGCGGGGCCAGCCATGACTTTTTGGAAGACCGCGACGTGCGCGCACGGCCTTCCTTGCAGGGTTGAGTTTTTGTCATCCCACACAGCGGAATCGGAATTTCTCCCCCGCGGAGGAATCGCCCACTATTGCGCTGGAACGGACCGTCCGCACCGGTGCTGCAAAGCGGCACGACGCGAGCGGTAGAAGCGCCCGGCTTCCCGCCGAAGGCGCCCGCATCCCCGATCACACATGGAGACAACAACATGCAACAACCTCGCGCGTCCAGAGGCACGGTGGCCGGCATCCTGCTGGCGCTCGGCACCGCCCTCGCCCCGACCGGAGCAATGGCTGCCGCCGCTTACCCATCCGAGCCGATCCGCATCATCGTCGGCTACCAGGCTGGTGGCCCGACCGACCTTACGGCCCGGTTGCTGGCCAGCAAGCTGCAGGCGTCAATGGGCCAGCCCGTGGTCGTGGAAAACAAGGTCGGCGCCGGCTCGAACATTGCCTCGGAGTATGTCGCGTCGGCGGCGCCGGACGGCTATACGCTGCTGCTGGCCGCGGCGCCCATCACCATGACCAGGTATTTGTACAAGGGGCTGAAGTTCGACGTGCAGAAGAGCTTCGAGCCTGTCGCCAATGTCATGAACGCGCCGGCCGTGCTGGCGGTGTCGACCAAACTGCCGGTACGCGACCTGAAGTCGCTGATCGCCCTCGCAAAGCAGCGCCCGGGCAGCCTGACGTTCGGCTCCAGCGGCGCGGGCGGCTCGCAGCACCTGGCCGGCGAACTGCTCAAGCAGAAGGCCGGCATCGACATGCTCCATATCCCTTACAAGGGTGCGTCCGGGGCCCTGACCGACCTGATGGCAGGGACCGTGGACATGGTCTTCATGACGTCGATGTCGGCACTGCCGGCGCTGAAGTCCGGCAACCCGCGCGCGCTGGCGGTGGCGTCGAAAAAGCGGCTGCCGCAGATGCCGCAGCTTCCCACCATGGACGAATCGGGGCTGCCCGGCTTCGAAGCCGACTCCTGGAACGGGCTGCTGGCACCTGCCGGGACACCCAAGCCGATCCTCGACCGCCTCAATGCGGAAGTGAACAAGGCGCTGGCGTCGGCGGACCTGCGCGAGAAGCTGGAGTCGCAGGGCGCGATCGTGGTCGGCGGCTCGCGCGAAGAGTTCAGGCAATACCTGAAGCAGGAAGTCGAGCGCTGGGGAACGGTGTTCAAGACCGTGAAGATCGCGCTGTAGGGGATGGTGCGCTGGCAACCGCTGCGTCATCGGCTGCCACATCGGTTGCCACGACCCGGTTGCGGCCCATCGCCTTGGCCTGATACAGCCGCCGGTCGGCCACGCCGACGAGTTGCTCGAGTTCGTCGACGCGGTCCGCACCCATCTCTGCCACCCCGAATGAAGCGGTGAACGAGATGATCCGGTGGGCATCGTCGTCGGGCCACGCCTCGTCGCCGATGGCGGGCACCGCCAGCGCGGCTACCGTTGCGCGAAGGCGCTCGGCCACGCGGCTGGCCTCTGCAAGGCTGGTAGCGGGGAGCAGGAGGGCGAATTCCTCCCCGCCGAAGCGCGCCGGCAAATCGACGGTACGCAAGCCGTCCCTGCAGGCGTCGGCCAGCGCGACCAGCGCGCGATCGCCGTTGGCGTGGCCCCAGGTGTCGTTGATACGTTTGAAATGGTCGACGTCCACCAGCACCAGCGACAGCGGCTCGGGGTTGCGATGCCGGCGATCGCGTTCGAGCCGGAAGCGGTGCTCGAACGCGCGCCGATTGGCCAACCCTGTCAGCGCGTCGTGTTCGGCCAGCGCGCGCAACGCTTCGCCACGCTCGATCAGGCGAGCGAACAGCCGCGAGATCACCGCCAGCGACGCCCACAGCAAGAGGCCAATGCTCACCACCACACCTACCAGCGGCCAGCGCAGATCCCGGAACAAGGCGGCGACAAGCTGCGCGTCGGAAATCTCCTCCACCAGCAACAGGTCGGTGCTTCCGACCCGGCGAAACAGCAGATGCTGACCCGCGCGCCGCAGCGTGCCCTCCCCGCGCGCCCACAAGTCAGCGGCAGATTCATTGCGCCACGTCCCCCCAAAATCTCGCGGCCATTGCTGGCCGGGCGCCATGCCTGGCTCGCTGATGGCGATGACCTCGCCGTTGCGCGCCGCCAGTATCCGCTTGCCCGGCCCCGGCACGGTCTCGCCCAGCGCACGCCTGAGCATGCGCTGGCTGATTTCCAGCACGACGGCGCCGCGAAAGTCGTTCCCGAGGTAGACCGGCGCGCTGACTGCGAAGCGCAACTCCGGCCTGGCCAGCCCAACGTAGACAGGCGTGCGCACCACGTGCCGCTGCGGGTTGCGGTCTGGCATGGTGTCGCGATAGAGGGGCATGCCGGCAAAACGCTCCAGCCCGCGATGGGGCGCGATGGTGTCTTGCGGCACCCCTATATAGAAGCCGTTGCGGGACACGAAGCGACCGGCTGCTTCAAACTCGAGATTGCCGGCCGTGATCTGCAGCAAGCGTCCCACCGTATGCGCCGCGGCCAGATCCGCGAGCAGGGTCTCGTCATTGCGCAGATACGCGGGAAGCCTGGCAAGCTCAGTGGGTCCAAAGCCGACAGCGACGGGCCCGCCCGCGGATAGCGGCAGCTGCCAGGTCGGCTGGTTGCGGCCGGCATAGGCGGCCTGCAACTGGGAATCCGGCGCGGTCGCATCGCTGCCCTGCCGGGATTGCAGCGACTCCTCGGCTACCTGGCGCAGCGTCTGCACCCGGCGCAGCTCCTGCTCCATGAATGCCGTGACGGCGACCTTGGTGCGGTCCAGTTCGTGCCGTACCTGTGCCAGGTGGCGGTCATTGAGGATGCCAGCCGCGCGCCAGCACAGGATCGCAATCAGGGCGAGCGAAAGCGCCGCACAGAACAAGACGACGTGGTGCGGTCGATTCTCCACATATCCCCAGAGCTTTGCCCTCAGCCCAGGCACTGGCATAGACGCCTTATCCTCAGCATCAAACTGCTCGCACGCGGAGCCACGGCCCGGGAAGGCAAGGGGAACGGCCTATCAGGCAGCCTCGACAGCTGGCTTCGTCCGCTTGGCACTCTTTGGCGTGCATTGGACGCCAGCCATGCCGCAGTCTTCGGGATGCCCGTCGCAGCAGTGCTCCATGAGGAACCCAATCAACTCGTACATACGGTCGAACTGGGCGCGGTAGATAACAAACTTCCCTTCCTGCGTACTCGCAATCAAGCCAGCGTGCACAAGTTCCTTCAAGTGGAAGGATAGTGTCGCCGGCGGCACGCCTAGCTCTTGGCCAATGCGGCCGGCATTCACACCGTCAAGACCCGCTTGGACCAGGAGACGGAATATGGAAAGTCGGGAGGTCTGGGCAAGTGCAGCCAGAGCCGCAACTGCAGTTTCGCTCTTCATCATTTGTTGAAATGTAGGGCCCTTGAGACCGATAGCGCAACGCTGGAGCGCAGCATGTCATTCCGGCGTCTGGACGGTCATCTCGTCGCCATATGTCGAGCCCATGCTTCTATACGCCTAGATTTATGGAAATGTACTTCCTAACCTGGCCTTGTCCACTCATTTGCTCAGGGAGTCCGTGATGCGCCTCTCCTCTCACTCCGTCCTCGCGGCAGTAGCGCTAACTGTAGGTTCGCATGCCGCGCATGGCCAGGCTATCGTGAAAATCGATGGCTCGAGCACCGTTTATCCCATCACGGAAGCCGTTGCAGAAGACTTTCAGAAGGCGAAGAAAAATGCCATCAAGGTCACCGTCGGAATTTCAGGAACCGGGGGTGGCTTCAAGAAGTTCTGCCGGGGCGAAACTGATATTACAGATGCCTCCCGACCCATCCTCAAACAGGAGATGGAGGCCTGCGCCAAGGCTGGTATCAAGTACTACGAGTTGCCCATTGCCTTCGATGCGCTGACGGTGGTGGTCAATCCGAAGAACACATTCGTCAAGCAACTGTCCGTCGAGCAGCTCAAGAAGATGTGGGAGCCAGCGGCGCAGGGCAAGGTCACTACCTGGAAGCAAGTTGACGCATCCTTCCCCGACGCGCCCTTGAAGCTGTTCGGCGCAGGTTCCGATTCCGGTACTTTCGATTACTTCACTGAAGCCGTTGTTGGCAAAGCCAAGGCTTCGCGCGGTGACTACACCGCCTCGGAAGACGACAATGTTCTGGTCCAGGGCGTCTCGCGCGATGTGAATAGCATCGGCTACTTTGGCTACGCCTATTACGAAGAAAACAAGAGCAAACTCAAGGCTGTGCCGATTGTGAACAAGGCTGGCAAGCCTGTTCTTCCGGGCGAGAAGAGCGTCATTGATGGCTCCTACAATCCCCTCTCGCGACCAATCTTCATCTACGTCAACGAGAAGTCTCTCGACAAGCCTGAGGTCAAGGAGTTCGTGACCTACTATTTGCAGAACGGTGAGCGGTTGGCTGCAGAGGTGAAATACGTGCCTCTGCCGGCAAAGGCCTACACGACAGCCGCTGAACACCTGGCCAGGAAGAAGCTCGGCACGGTCTTCGGCGGCGAAGCGGACGTCGGTGCAACTATCGAGTCTGTACTAGCCCGCGAAGCAAAGCTGTAACGGTCGTCGGGCGCGCGCATCAGTCCGCGCCCAGTCATAACGCTCGTGTGAAGGCTCCTATGCCGGACTCCTCAACCCTTACCACTTCAGCGGATGACGTGACCTCGCATGTGGTCAGTGAGCGACTCGCCAAGAAAGCCTTCCGGAATACCACTGAGCGCCTGATTGAATTCATTCTGTTCCTTGCTGCCTCGGTTTCGGTTATTACCACGCTGGGAATCGTGTGGGTACTGGTTAGCGAATCAGCCCACTTTTTCGCCAATATCCCGGTCGGGGACTTCTTCACCGATACGCTGTGGGCACCGCTTTTCTCCGAACCTCGCTACGGCATCCTTCCGTTGCTCCTCGGCACATTGACCACTTCGCTGGTAGCCCTGGCCGTAGCAATTCCTCTCGGCACGACCATCGCCATCTACCTCTCCGAGTTCGCGAATCCCTCGCTTCGGGAAGTCATTAAGCCGTTCCTGGAATTGCTCGGCGGCATCCCGACTATCGTCTACGGTTACTTTGCACTCACCGTGGTTACTCCGCTGCTACAAGCGTGGATACCTTCCCTACCCGGCTTCAATATGCTATCCGCCGGGCTCGTGATGGGCATCGCCATCATCCCCTACGTCAGTTCGTTAGCCGAGGATGCCATGCGCGCCGTACCGATGAGTTTGCGAGAGGGTTCATACGCGATGGGCGCCACACGGTTCCAGACCGCTATGCGGGTCGTCGTACCGGCAGCCTTGTCCGGCGTTCTCTCGGCCTACATCCTGGGTATCTCTCGCGCGGTCGGTGAAACCATGATTGTTGCGGTGGCCGCCGGCATGCAGCCCAATTTCACGATGAATCCGCTGGAGCCTGCTGCGACCATCTCCGCCTACATTGTGCAGGTAGCATTAGGTGACCTGCCTCACGGTTCCATCGGCTATCAGTCCATCTTCGCCGCCGGTCTGACGCTGATGCTGATGACGTTGCTCTTCAACATCCTCGGCCACGTCATCCGCCGTCGCTATCGCGAAGCCTATTGAGGGGCACGCCATGCCACTGCCGCCGCTCGATGCCATTCGCAGCATCATCAGGACCAACAAGCGATGGGACCTCTTCTTCGCCATCGCAGGGTTTCTCGCGTTGCTTGTGGGCGTGCTGACCTTCGTCGCGCTCTTCCTCCAGATGGCCTATACGGGCTGGGAGCGCCTCACTCCCGAGTTCTTCACGAATTTTCCTTCGAGACGAGCCCCACAGGCTGGCATCCTTTCCGCCTGGGTTGGCTCCCTGCTGGTGATGCTTGTCACCGCAGTCACTGCCGTTCCGCTGGGCGTCGCTGCCGGCACATATTTGGAGGAGTATGCGCCCAGGAACCTGGTTACCGACATCATCGAAATCAATGTCACCAACCTCGCTGGTGTTCCGTCCATTGTCTACGGGCTGCTTGCCCTGGGCATCTTCGTCTATGGCTTTGGGTTCGGTCAGAGCATCCTGTCTGCCGGCTTGACGCTCGCTCTTCTTATCCTCCCCATCGTCATTGTCGCTACGCGCGAGTCGATTCGAGCCATCCCGCAGCATATCCGTGAGGGCGCGTATGCACTGGGAGCCACTCGCTGGCAGGTCACCCGTGACCACATCGTGCCGTATTCCATGCCCGGTATCATGACCGGTGTCATCATTGGCATGTCGCGGGCCATCGGTGAGACTGCGCCCATCATCACCATCGGGGCGCTGACCTTCATCGCATTCCTGCCGCAGTCCCCCGTTTCGCCAGATTTCCCTTGGCTCAATTTCGAGTGGCTCTGGTCGGGATTCACCGTCATGCCGATTCAGATGTTCAATTGGACATCCCGGCCCGAAGAGGCCTTTCAACGGAACGCCGCGGCCGCCGGCTTCATCCTGGTTCTGATGACACTTTCGATGAATGCACTCGCCATCTGGATTCGCTATCGTCTGAGGAAGGCCATCAAATGGTAAGCAACACCATGCCCGCGGAAGGCCAGCGGGAACCCGCCGCTCCTGCACGCAATAACTTTTCGCCAGGGCTTATACCTCACGCCCTGGAACCGTCAACAGTCAAGGCGGCTGCCATCGACTTCGGCTTCTACTATGGCGCGTTCCATGCTTTGAAGGGAGTCAATCTTCCTATCCAGGAGAAGCGTGTGACCGCTTTGATTGGACCGTCTGGGTGTGGCAAATCGACACTTCTACGCTCATTCAACCGCATGCACGACCTGTATCCCGGCAACCGGTATGAGGGCAGCATCCGGCTATATCCGGACAACACCAACATCCTCGACCCCAGAGTCGACCCCATTGAAGTACGGATGCGCATTGGCATGGTGTTTCAGAAGCCGAACCCCTTCCCCAAGTCCGTCTACGAGAACGTCGCTTACGGGTTGCGGCTGCGGGGTGAAAAGAGCCGCTCGAGGCTTGATGAGGGTGTTGAGGAGGCGCTACGTGCAGCGGCCATATGGGACGAAGTGAAGGACCGGTTGCAGTCACAGGGTACCGCGCTTTCCGGGGGACAGCAGCAGCGTCTGTGCATCGCGCGGTGCCTGGCGACCGACCCCGAGATTCTATTGTTTGATGAGCCAACTTCCTCCTTGGACCCGATTGCAACGGGCAGCATCGAGGAACTTATCAGTCAACTGCGGTCGCGCGTCACGATTCTCATCGTGACCCACAACATGCAGCAAGCCGCCCGTGTTTCCGACTACACAGCGTATATGTATCTGGGCGAACTTGTCGAGTATGGCGAGACCAATCAAATCTTCCTGAAACCAGGTAAACAAGCAACGGAGGACTACATCACCGGCCGTTTCGGCTGACTTGGGGAAGCAGTATGACCGAGAAGCATTTGTCCAGCCAGTTTGAAACCGACCTCACCGATATTTCCACGGAAGTTTTGCTGATGGGTGGACTGGTCGAGGCACAGGTTCAATCGGCTATCCGCGCGTTGGAGACCTTCGACATAGCCATTGCTGATGACGTCATCGCAGCGGAACAACGTGTCAATCGGCAGGAGATTGAGATAGATGCCCATTGCAGCTATATCATTGCCCGCCGCCAGCCCACTGCGCGCGACTTGCGATTACTCATGGCGATATCCAAGACCATCACGAACTTGGAGCGTGTCGGGGACGAAGCCTACAAAATTGCAAAGCGCGCGAAGCGCATCATTGGCCAAGTCTCGCATTCCACCATCGACTTTTCAGAGGTCCGCGTCTCGGCCGCACTGGCTGTTGAAATGCTGCACAAGGCCCTGGATGCCTTTGCAAGGCTTGATGCGAGTGAGGCAGCAATGATAGGTCGGAAGGACCCGGCCCTGGATGAGGAGTTTCGAGGCTTCGTCCGCAAGCTCATGCGCTACATGATGGAAGACCCGAAGCTGATATCAGTATCGCTGGACTACCTCTTCATCGCCAAGGCTATCGAGCGCATCGGTGACCACGCCACAAACATCGCCGAGTTCACCATCTATATCGTCAAGGGCACTGACGTCCGACACCTCACACAGGAGGCCCTTGAGCAGGAGGCGCAGAAACAATGACCGCGCAGGCCGACACCCGGCGCTGACTCCTTGGTGCGCGCGCAGAGTCTTGGAAATCATCCGCGTTAGAACTTGAAACTAGTCAACCAGTAAGACTCAATTTGAGCGACCAGAGCCGCAGGCAATGGAACATAGTCCAACGCCTCGGCTTGTTTTTGCCCGTTCTCAAAGGTCCATTTGAAGAACTCCAGCGCAACCTTGGACTTGGCTGCACTCTTCGGCTGCTTGCGCATGAGGATGAAGACCGTTGCGGTAATCGGGTAAGCCTCCGGGCCACTGGCATCCGTCATCACCAGTTCGAAATCTTTCGATTTTGACCAGTCAGCGGTGACCGCAGCCGCCTGGAACGCCTTGGCACTGGGTTCAATGAAATTGCCAGCCCGATTCTGCACCACACCATATGCCATCTTCTGCTGCCGCGCATAGGCAAACTCGACGTAGCCAATAGAATTCTTCTGCCGGTTCACATAGGCAGCAACACCTTCATTGCCCTTGCCGCCAACGCCAGTAGGCCAGTCCACCGCGGTACCTTCCCCGACCCGACTTTTCCATTCGGGGCTGACCTTCGTCAGATAGTTCACCCAGTTGAATGTCGTACCGGAGCCGTCCGAGCGATGCACCACCGTAATCTTTGCCGCTGGGAGCGCTAAGCCGGGGTTCACTTTCGCGAGCGCCGGGTCGTTCCACATCGTGATTTTTCCGAGGTATATGTCGGCTAGCAGTGGTCCGGTGAAGCGAATCTTGCCAGGAACCACGCCGTCGATGTTGACCACGGGTACTACGCCTCCAATGACGAAAGGAAACTGCCCTATCCCCAAGGAAGCCAACCCGTTGGCCGATAGCGGCATGTCGCTGGCACCAAAGTCGACTGTGGCGGCTTTGATGTGTGCAATACCTGCGCTAGACCCGACGGACTGATAGTTGATTTTGTGGCCGAACACCTGCTCGTAGTCCGATGACCATTTAGAAAGGATAGGGTAGACAAAGGTTGAGCCCGCACCCGTTACTTCGGTTGCGCGAGCCGCGCCAGCGGCAGCCGCGAGGATGATAGCGCCCACCACGAGCCTGAAGGCTTGCTTCCTCATGTTTGGTTACCCTCCAACGCAATGACGCAATGCGACAAACACACGATTCCACATCTCTAGCATAATGGAAATGAAAGTATAGTTCTGTCGACTCCGCTGTGGTGCACATGCATCGTGAATCTTTAATGACAGCGCCAGCAGATTTTGGCGCGCACATGCTCGCAAGCTGCAACTCTCGTACATTCCCGGGCCACCGATATGTCGCAAGCCGAGCCTCGGCCGATGGGTGTTGATTCGGTAAAACTGTTATTCCCGCTGCAAGCACTTTATTCCCTTGGAAGGACTTTATTCCCCGAGGTCAACAACCCCATCCCGGCTCTATACTCCGCATTACACATTTCACCCGGAGCCAAACCATGGATTACGCACCCGGCATCAGCCAGCTGGCGGGCCTGCTCGCCGATCCCGGCCGCGCGGCCATGCTGTGGGCGCTGATGGATGGCAGTGCGCGCCCGGCGGGCGAACTGGCACTGATCGCCGGCCTGTCGGCGTCATCGACCAGCGGCCACCTGGCGCGGTTGAGCGAGGGCGGCCTGCTGGTGGTGGAGACGCGCGGGCGCAACCGCTACTACCGGCTGGCCGCGCCCGAGATCGGCGTAGCGATCGAGGCGCTGGCGTCGGCCTCGCTGGCCAGCAAGCCGCCAAGGCTGCGCGACGTGTCGGTATCGCGCACGGCACCGGCGGCGCTGCGCCAGGCGCGCACCTGCTATGACCACCTGGCGGGCGAGCTGGCGGTGGGCCTGTTCGAGCGGATGACCCGTTCCGGCTGGCTGGTGCTGGCCGCGCAGCGCGTGGAGCTGGGCGGCGACGGCGCGCAGGCGTTGGCCGGGCTGGGCATCGACGTGGACGCGGCGCGGCGCAAGCGGCGGCAGTTCGCCTGCACCTGCCCGGACTGGAGCGAACGCAAGCCGCACCTGGGCGGCGCGCTGGGCGCGGCGCTGCTGGGCAGCCTGCTGGAGCGCGGCTGGGTGGAGACCACGCGCACCTCGCGTGCGCTGCGCGTGACACCGGCCGGCCAACGCGAGATCATGCGCATCGCGGCATAGCAGACCGCGCAGCCTCAGGAGACGATCATGGCCACATCACTGGACGACGACACGCAGGACGCCATCGCGCGTTTCTTCGCCCTTATCAATCTTGGCGACAGCGCGCAGACCTCGGCGCAGCTGGCGATGTTCGAGGATGCATTGCTCGACGCCGAGGACGATGACACCGACGGCCAGGAACTGCTCTGGGTGATCCGCGAGGTCATCGACTGGCAGTCCGGCTTCTTTGTCGACTGGAAGGACTGCCAGTCCTTTATCGGCTGCCTGAACCAGCTGTGCGAGCGGATGGACCTGGAACTCGACTGGGGCACGGACGATCCCGAGGACGAGGCCTTCCTGGAGGGCACCAGCGTGCCGGAGCTGATGGAGGCGGCGCACAACCAGCTGCGCGTGGCCGGCTATACGCTGTGGCAATGGGACACCGACGGCGACACTTACGGCGGGTGGATCACGCGCAGCGAGGACGATGAGGAGATGCTGGATATCGCGGAGACGCTGCGCTTCGAGATCCGGCCGGCGGACCAGCCGTACTGAGGCGCGCGGGTCCGTCCGCCCGTCAGCCGCAGAACTCCGCCAGCAGCCGCTCCCGGTCCTGGTCCAGCGCAGGCGGGTTCCGTACCCCTGAAAGCGCCTCGACCGTCCCGATCTTGACCGGGTTGCCGGCCACCTGCAGCGCCTTGCCGTCGCCAATGCCGATATCGAGGATCATCCCGCGCGACTGGACATGCGGATTGCTGACCAGCTGCGGCACGCTGTTCATCGGGCCATGCGGCACGCCCGCGGCTTCAAGGACCGCCTCCCATTCGGCCGTGGACGCGTCGGCGAGCCGCTGTTCCAGGCAGGCTTTGAGCGCGACATGGTGCTCGTTGCGCGCCGGCACGGTAGCGAAGCGTTCTTCCTGCGCCCATTCGCCACGGCCGAGCGCGTCGCAGAGCTTCGCGAACAAGGCGTCGTTGCCGACCGCGATGACGATAAAGCCATCGCTGGTGGCGAACATGTCGAACGGGGTAATCGACGGGTGCCGGGTGCCGAGTGGCTTGGGCACGCCCCCGGTCGCGGAATAGCGGGCAATCGGGTTTTCCAGCAGTGCGACCTGGCAATCGAGCATGGAAATGTCGACCCGTTCGCCGAGGCCGGTTTGCACCCGCTCGAGCAGCGCCGACTGGATGCCGATGGTCGCATACAGGCCGGCCCCGATATCGCCAATGGAAACGCCCACCCGCGCCGGATTGCCGCCCGCCTCGCCGGTCACGCTCATCAGCCCGCCCATGGCCTGCACCACCATGTCGTAGGCCGGGCGGGCGCGATACGGGCCGGTCTGCCCGAAGCCGGATATCGAGGCATAGACCAGCCGCGGGTAGCGGGCGTGCAGGGCTTCCCAGGTGTACCCCAGCTTCTCCATGACGCCGGCGCGGAAGTTCTCCACCAGCACGTCCGCCGTGGCGAGCATGCGGTCAAGCACCTTGCGGTCGTCGGGGTTCTTGAGGTCGAGCGCGATCGATTCCTTGTTCCGGTTGATCGACGCGAAGTAGGCCGACTCGCCGTCGACGAACGGGCCGACCTGCCGCGAATCGTCGCCGCCGGCCGGGTTCTCGATCTTGATCACCCGCGCGCCCAGATCGGCAAGCATCATCGTGCAGTACGGGCCGGCGAGCACCCGTGTCAGGTCCACCACGGTCAGTCCCGCGAGGGGGAGTTGGCCACTTGCTGTTGTCATTACGCTCTCCGTGGTTTAGTCGATCTTTGCGCCGCTCGAGACCGCCAGGTCGACACCGAGCCTGCCTTCGCGCGCCGCGTACTCGCGGAACTCCGCCACCGAGCCCGATACCGAGACCTCATCGCCTTGCGCCAGGAACCGCTTTTTCAGTTCGGGATCCGCCATGACTTTCCTGGTCGCGGCGAACAGCTTGTCGATGATCTCCGGGGGAGTCTTTGCCGGGGCAAACAGTCCATACCAGGCTGACAGGTCATAGCCCTTGACCCCGCCTTCGGCGATGGTCGGCAACTGCGGGTTGGCCGGCGAGCGCTGGCCGGAGGTCACGGCGATGGCGACGACCTTGCCCGTGTCGATCATCGGCTTGACCGACGGTGCGGTGCCAAAGGTCAGCTGCACGTCGCCGGCAGCGACCGCCTGCGCCGACGGCGCCCCGCCCTTGAAGGGCACGTGCGTCATCTGCACGCCGGCCAGCCTGGTGAACTGGACGCCGGCCAGGTGGGTAATCACGCCGTTGCCGGAAGAGGAGTAGTTAAGCGCCCCCGGTTGCGCCTTGGCCCGCGCCACCAGCTCGGCCACATTCCTGATGCCGGTGTCCTTGTTGACCGCGAGGATCATCGGCGCCGCCACCAGCCGGGTAATCGGGATGAAGTCCGAAGGCTGGTACCTGATGTTCTTGTAGAGCACCTTGTCGCCGCCCATCAGGCTGGCCGTGGCGATGTAGAGGGTATAGCCGTCCGGCGGCGCCTTGGCGGCGAACTCCGCGGCAATGGTGGTGCCGGCGCCGGGCTTGTTGTCCACAATCACGGGCTGGCCCAGCTCGCGGCTGAGCGCGTCGCCATACAGGCGCGCCGTGTTGTCGGCGCCGCCACCGGCGGGGAAGCCAATCACCAGGCGGATGGGCTTGGTCGGGTAGTCAACCGGCGCGGCGTGGGCCGACACGGCCAGTGCCAATGCGGCCAGCGCCGCCAGGTGGATTGCGGTCGTCGTCATGGGGTCGTCTCCTCCGTAGCTGTGGTGCTACTTTCCGTTGAATACCGGCTTGCGCTTTTCTTTCCACGCAGTCGCGCCTTCGCGGAGGTCCGCGGAGGTTTCCGAGCGATGCATGTCCCGCTGCAGCGCGTCGGCATCGAGCGCGCCACGGGAAATGGCGTTCAGGTGTGTCTTCATTCCCAGCAGGGCGATCGGCGCCATGCCGGCAAGCTGGCTGGACAGTTCGTCCACGCGAGCCTGCAGCATCGGGGGGTCAACGATTTCGGTGAGGAAGCCGATGCGCAGCATCTCCCGCGCATCGATCTTGTCTGCCGTAAGGAACAGGCGCTTGGCGGCGTTCAATCCCAGCCGGGACACATAGCGTTCCATGCCGCCGCGATAGAAGTGCAGGCCCAGCCGCGCCGCCGGCATGAACATGTCGCAGCCGGGTACGCCGATACGGAAGTCGCACGCCAGGCAGAGATCCGTAGCGCCGCCATACACGCCGCCGTTGATGGCCGCGATGGTGACGGGGCGGGCCGCCTCGATGGCGTCCATGACCTCGCCGAAGTTCAGGGCGCCTTCGTCCGACTTGCCGGCGAGGGCGCCGATGTCATAGCCGCTGCAGAAATATTTGCCCGAGCTGACAAAGCGGAGCACCAGCACCCGTTCCATCGCATTGACTGCGTCGATGTGCTCGCGCAGCCGCCCGAGGTCGCCGGGACTGAGGCGATTGGCGACTTCCGGGCGACGCAGGCAGATCGTTGCGACCGGACCGTCAAAAGTCAGCAGTGGTGCGTTATCATCCATCCCGTAATATCTCCATAGGCCATCTGATATATTCATGAAGCCTACAGATATTTCTGATATGGGACAAACAGGTGTATACCCGTGCAATCGCTACAAGACCAGATTAGAGAAAGCGTCGTTTCCGCCATCCAGACCGGCGCCTTGCGCCCGGGCGCGCAGATTGACGAGAAAGCGCTGGCCGACAAGTTCGACAGCTCGCGGACCCCGGTTCGGGAAGCGCTGCTGATGCTGGCCGCGCAGGGGCTCATCACGATCGTGCCGCGCGCTGGCATGTTCGTGCACAAGCCCAGCGCCGCTGAGCTGGTGGCCATGTTCGAGACCCTCGCGGAAATGGAAGGGGTGGTGGCCCGGCTGGCGACGCAAAGGATTTCGCCGGCGGGCAAGAAGGTACTCGCGCAGGCACACGAGGCCGCCGGACTGCATGTGGCGGCAGGCGATACGGCGGGCTACATCGAGGCGAACCGCAAGTTCCACGACGTGCTGTACCAGGCCGCGGCAAACCCGTTCCTGTCCGAGCAGATCGTCCAGCTGCGCCGGCGGCTGGCGATCTACTGGCAGCAGAAGGGGCTGATCAACGATGCGCGCGTGCCGAGTTCATATCGGGAGCACGGCTATGTGGTCGAGGCGGTGGTCGCCGGCAATCCGGATGCTGCGGCGGAGGCCATGCGTACCCATATCTCGGCCGGAGGCAAGGCCATTGCTGACCTGGTGCTGCTCGCGGGTGTCGAAGCCGCATAGGCCGGACCTCAGGCATTACAGCGCCGTCGTCTCCCGCTTGCGCGGCGCCGGCCGGCGCGCGTCGGGCACCCCCAGGGTCTGTTCCAGCACGTCCAGGAACACCCGCACGCTGGCCGGCATCAGCTTGCGCGCCGGCATCAGCACATAGACCTTGAGCGGCGACGAGGTATAGGCCGGCAGCACCCGCACCAGCTGCCCCTCCCCGACCTGGTCCTGCACGAGGCGCGGCGACAGCCGCACCACGCCCAGGCCGTCGATGGCCGCCTTCATCCGCAATTCGGCGTTGTGCGTGCAGATGCGGGGTTCGACATCCACGCGCGCGATCTCCACGCCGTCGCGCAGGAATTCCCAATACTTGTCCTCGGGATGGCCCAGCGTCGGCCAGCCTTGCAGGTCCTGCGGCGTGCGCGGCAGGCCGCGCGCACGGATCAGCGCCGGTGCGGCAAAGAAGCCGCGGTCGATCAGCACCACGCGCTTGCTGGCGAACGAGGTGTCGTGCAGGCCGGTATTGGTCATCACGAACGCCAGGTCATAGCCGTGGCGGATCAGGTCGGGCTGATCCCAGCTCACGTCGACCTGCACGCGCAGGGCAGGATGGGCGCGCAGCAGGCGCGTCAGGCTTTCCGACAGGTGCTGCGAGCCGACTTCATACGGGGTGGAGATGCGCAACAGGCCGCTGACTTCCGCGCTGACCGAGGCGGCCTCGGCGCTGATCTCGTGCAGTTCGGCAAACAGCGGCGCGACGCGCTCGTACAGGCGCTGGCCGCGCTCGGTCACGCGCACGCGGCGCGTGGTGCGTTCGAACAGGCGGATGCCGAGCTGGCTTTCCAGCCGCGCCACCGCGGCGCTGGCGGACGACTTGGGAACCTCAGCCAGTTCGGCGCCCTGGGTGAAGCCACCGCCCTCTACCACGCGGCAGAAAATTTCCCAGTCCTTCCATTCGATTGTCTTCATGCGGCGCCTCGTCGTTGCAGCGCCGCCGGTCCCGCTCCGGCGTGGGCGTCAGGAAGGCGGCGCTTGCGCCGCGATTGTCCCACAGGGCGAACAATGGCGCAGGCGGCCGGCGGCACGCTACAGGCTGGTTTCCAGGCATTCCCTCCTGAAGACCTACACCGGCCCGGCGCCTGGCGACTAATCTTCGACATGTGTTGCCGGAGACCCGCCCCATGACCCAGCCCTTCCCGCCCCTCGCCTGCCTGGCCGGCAATTTCGCGCCGATCCTGATGGAGTGCGACGCACACGACCTGCCCGTCAGCGGCGAGCTGCCGCGCGCGCTGCACGGCACGCTCTACCGCAACGGCCCGAACCCGCAGCATGCCCCGCGGGACGACCAGTACCACTGGTTTATCGGCGACGGCATGGTCCATGCCTTCCATCTCGAAGACGGGCGCGTGCGCTACAACAACCGCTGGGTGCGCACCAACAAGTTCGGGCGCGAACGCGCCGCCGGGCACGCGCTGTTCGGCAGCTGGGGCAACCCGGGCACCACCGATCCGTCGGTGCAGGGGCAGGAAGACGGCGTCGCCAACACCCATATCGTCTGGCATGCGGGCAAATTGCTGGCGCTGGAAGAAGCCGACCTGCCGGTCGAGATGGACCCGCACACGCTGGCCACGCGCGGCAACTGCAGCTATGGCGGCAAGCTGCCCGGCGCCATGACCGCGCACCCCAAGATCGACCCGGTCACCGGCGAGATGGTGTTCTTTGCCTATGCCGCCACCGGGCCGTTCACGAAAACCATGCGCTACGGCGTGGTCGACGGCGACGGGCGTCTAACGCGGCTGGAACACTTCGAGGCGCCTTTCGCCAGCATGATCCACGACTTCATGGTTACGCAGCGCCATGTGCTGTTCCCGGTCATGCCGCTGACCGGCAGCATGGAACGCGCCGTGCGCGGCGAGCCCGCCTATGCGTGGGAGCCGCACCTGGGCACGCATATCGGCATCATGCCGCGCGGCGGCAGCCCGGCGCAGCTGCGCTGGTTCCGCGGCGAGCCCTGCTATGTGTTCCACGTGATGAATGCGTGGGAAGAAGGCGAGCACATCGTTGCAGACGTGATGCAGTACGAGAGCGCGCCGCTGTTCAACGCCGCCGCGGAGGGCGCCGACAACCGCGCGCGCCTGTGCCGCTGGAGCTTCGACCTGGCCGGCAACACCGACAGCTTCACGCGCGCATGGATCGACGACATGCCCGGCGAATTCCCGCGCATCGACGAACGCTTTTCAACACGGTCCTACCGCCACGGTTATTTCGCATCGCGCCAGCACGGAGCCACGGAGCGCGGCACCTATGACACGCTGGTGCACCTGGACCTGCGCACCAACACGCGCCGCACGCACCAGTTGCCAGCGGGCGATGCCGTGTCCGAACCCGTGTTCGTGCCGCGCGCGCCGGACAGCGCGGAAGGCGACGGCTGGCTGCTGGCCACGGTGTACCGCGGCGCCGAGCATCGCAGCGACCTCGCCGTCTACGACGCCAGTGCCATCGAGACCGGCCCGGTCGCGCTGGTCCACCTGTCGCACCGCGTGCCGTTCGGCTTCCACGGCAGCTGGCGTCCGGCCGCCTGAGCCGCGCCCGGCTTACCCGAACATGATGACCGAGCGCGCCAGCTCGCCGCGGCGCAGTTCGTCGAAGGCGTCGTTGATGCGTTCCAGCGGCAGGCGCTGCGCGATCAGCTCGTCCAGGTGCAGCTTGCCGGCCATGTAGAAGTCCACCATGCGCGGCATGTCCACCGGGAAGCGGTTGGAGCCCATCAGCGAGCCCTGGATGCGCTTCTCGGCAAGGAAATCACTGCCCTTCAGTTCAATCTTGACGCCCGGCGCGATCATGCCGATCATCGTGGCCGTGCCGCCGCGCCGCAGCATGGCGAAGGCCTGCTCGGTAGTCTGCTTCAGGCCGATGGCCTCGAAGGCGTGGTGCACGCCGCCGCCGGTCAGCGTGCGCACCGCGTCGGGCACGTCGGCATTGCCTGCGTCGATCACATCGGTAGCGCCGAACTTGCGCGCCAGCTCCAGCTTGGCCGGCACGCGATCGATGGCAATGATGCGCCCGGCGCCGGCAATCGCGGCGCTGTTGACCGTGGCCAGCCCGATGCCGCCGCAGCCGATCACGGCCACGGTTTCGCCCGGCTGGACTTTGGCGGTATGGATCACCGCGCCCATGCCGGTGGTCACCGCGCAGCCGATCAGCGCGGCGCGGTCCAGCGGCATGTCGCGGCGGATCGCCACCAGCGCGTGTTCGTGGATCAGCATCTGCTCGGCGAACGCCGACAGGTTCAGGAACTGGTTCATCGGCCCGCCCTGGCGCGCCATCAGGCGCGGCGCCTCGCCCTCGCGGCGGCGCGTATCGGGCTCGGTGCACAGCGACAGGTGGCCGGTCAGGCAATGCTCGCAATGGCCGCAGTAGGCCGACAGGCAGGTGATGACGTGATCGCCGGGCCTGACCGTGCGCACTTCCGAGCCAACCTGCTCGACCACACCCGCGGCCTCGTGGCCGAGGATAGCCGGCATCGGGTACGGGTAGGCGCCATCGAGGAAGTGCAGGTCCGAATGGCACACGCCCACGGCGGCGGTGCGCACCAGCACTTCACGCGGGCCAGGCTTGCCGATGGCAACGTCTTCGATCGCGAGCGGGGTCTTGGGTTGATGCAGGACAGCGGCTTTCATGGAGCTCCTTTGCACACGCAACGAAGCGGAAAACCATACCCCCAAACCCCGGTTCAGGAAAGGCGCCGGGCAGCGCCGCAGGGGGTCTATAGCTCTTCCTTGATCGGGAGCACACGCAGCACGCCGATGCCCAGATGCTGCAGCGGACCCATGTCGGGTTCGCTGTCATAGACAGTGAGCTGGCCTTTCTCGCGCGTGGTCCAGGTCAGGCGCGGATTGCCGCCGTCGCCATCGGTCTGCAGCCCGACGCGGTAGGCCATGTCGAGCAGCCCGTCCTCGGTGGACTTGATCATGCGTTCGGCCAGCGCGGGGCTGTCCAGCACGATGCCCATCTCGGTATTGAGCTTGGCCGAGCGCGGGTCCATGTTGAGCGAGCCGATAAACACCAGGCGCCGGTCAACGATGTAATTCTTGGCATGCAGGCTGGCGCGGCTGGAAGACAGCCACGAGCGCGAGCGCGAACCGCGCGCGGACTTGCCGCGAGCCGCAAGCTCCGCGTAGGCGCTCGGCTTGAGCTCATACAGTTCTACCCCGGCGGCCACCAGCGCCTGGCGGTGCGGCGCATACCCAGCGTGGACCGCGCTCACGTCGGTGGCGGCGAACGAGTTGGTCAGGATGCGCACGCGGATGCCGCTCCCGGCCAGCGCGATCAGCCATGCCTCGCCGTCGTCGTCGGGCACGAAGTACGGTGAGATCAGCAGGACCTCCTTCTGCGCGCTGCCGATCATTTTCTCGAGCCGGGCGGTGGCATGGCCCGGCTCGTCGTCGGTCTGGTGCGTGATCTTGGCGGCCTTGTCGGAGACCACGGTGGCCTTGCCGGTGTAGCCGGGCATGTGGCCGCTCTCGATGCCCTTGGCCAGGCCGGAATCCAGCAACTCCTGCACATAGGGGCTGGTTTTCGCGAGGTCGCCGCGCGCCTCCAGCCGCTTGCGCAGGTTGCGCATCTCGACCGGTGCCTCCTTGCCGGCGGGGATCAGCGCCACGACCGGGTACGAGGACTCATCATTCCAGTATTCGTCGAACACGGCCGACACCTGCGGCACCGCGGGCCCGGCGATCAGCACGTCCAGGTCGCTGAAGTCCATGTCGGGGCGGGCGGAAAAGTAGGCGTCGCCGACATTGCGCCCGCCCACCAGCGACATCTGGTTGTCCACCGTCATCGACTTGTTGTGCATGCGCCGGTCCAGCCGCTTGAAGCCCACCAGCATTTCCAGCCAGCGCATGCTGCGGTTGGCGAACGGATTGAACAGGCGCACTTCGATATTGGGGTGGGAATCGACCGCCGACAGGACCTCGTCCAGTCCGCCGGTTTTCAGGTCGTCCAGCAGCAGCCGCACGCGCACGCCGCGGTCGGCTGCATCGATGATGTCGCCCAGCACCGCGGCGCCGGTGCCGGTGGGCTCGAAGATATAGGTCTGCAGGTCCAGGCTGCGCTCGGCGGCGCGCGCCATCGCCAGCCGCGCGGCCAGCGCGTCGGGCCCGGAGGCGAGGGGATAGAACAGCGACTCGCCGGGATGCTGCGCCAGGCGCCGCGTGAGCACCTTGCCCAGCGACGTGTCGGCCGTGTTGGCGGGCGCGGTCGAGGGGGTGCGCTGTGCCGAGGCCGGCAGGCTGGTGCAGCCACCCATCGCGGCGGCCCCCAGCGTGAAGACCAGCGCGAGGGCAGCGAACCGGCGCAGGCGCGTGAGCCAGCCCGCGGTGCCTGGCCGCCTGGCATCGAACGGGAAATGGCAGAGCGTCTGGAACATCCGTCAAGGTCTCCCTGCGCCGGGGATGGGCGGCTGCACACGCCGGCCGGCGTGCAGCGCCCGCACCCTCCAAACATATACCGCGGTCCGTGGCCGCGGCAGCAGTGCCATTCCTTTCCGCACCGGGTGTTTGTCCTACACCGCACGCTGCCGCACCCTACGGAGCGGCGCCGGGCGCACATCACCGGCTGCACCTGAGACATAGGCCAGTCATCATGGGCGGCTGTTCACAATGTGCACAGTCCACGCCCATGCGCTTGCCGCGGCCCGGTGCAATCGGCTTGAATCGGCTCACCTTCCGGTACGGGAAGGATGGAGACAACGAATGAGCCTTTCCCCTTCCGCCGCGGCCGGCACCGCCAGCCGCACCGCCCTGTCCCTGTTGCTCGAGCCCGCTTCGATCGCCATCGTGGGCGCCTCGCGCGACACCAGCCGCATCGGCGGCGTGGCGCTGGACCACCTGCAGCGCCTCGGCTATCGCGGCACGGTCTACCCGGTCAACCCGCGCTATGCCGAAATCGCCGGGCTGGCCTGCTATCCCGACATCGAAGCGCTGCCGCACACCCCCGACGCGGCGGTGCTGGCGCTGGGCGCCGACGAGGTGCTGCCGCAACTGCGGCGCTGCCACGCACGCGGCATCCGCGCCGCGATCCTGTACGCCTCCGGCTTTGCCGAGGCGGGCGAGGCCGGCGCCGCGCGGCAGGCCGAGCTGACCGCCTTTGCACGCGAGACCGGCATGGCCATCGCCGGCCCCAACTGCATGGGCCTGGCCAACCTGACCACGCGCGCCATCACCGCCTTTGCCACCACCTTCCGCGCCTTCCCGCCGCAGGACGGCCCCGGCCACGTCAGCCTGCTGACGCAGAGCGGCAATGTCTGCGCCATCGTCTACGCCACCGGGCGCCAGATGGACGTGGGCTTCCACCAGTTCATCAATACCGGGAACGAAGCCTGCCTGGACTACGCCGACTACCTTGACTACCTGGCCGACGACGCGCACACCGGCGCCGTGGTCGGCTACGTGGAAGGGCTGCGCAACGGGCCGCGCTTTATCAATGCCGCCGCCCGGCTGCGCGCCGCGGACAAGCCGCTGATCGTGCTCAAGGCGGGCGAGAGCGAGGCGGGTTCGTCCGCCACGCAGTCGCATACCGCGGTGCTGGCGGGCAACCAGGCGATCTATCGCGCCGCGTTTGCGCAGCTGGGCGCGATGCAGGCGAGCGATCCGACGCACCTGACCGACCTCGCCCATCTGGCGGGCTTCCGCCAGCGCAGCGCCGGGCGCCGCGTGGTAGTGGCATCGGTCTCCGGCGCGATGGGCGCGCTCTCCGCCGACCTGCTCAGCGCCGCCGGGCTGGAAGTGCCGCGCCTGGATGAAGGGGTGCAACAGCGCCTGCAGGCGGCGGTGCCGGAGATCGGCGCCACCGCCAACCCGGTCGACATGACCGGGCAACTGTTCAACCGCGAGGGCCTGGCCCATGCGGTGCTAAACGAGCTGGCCGCCGCCGACGGCATCGACGCGATCTTCCTCTACGCCACTGCCTACCTGCTCGACCGCATGGCCGACGAGCTGGTCGCCGTGGCCGGCCAGACCAACCGCCTGATCGTGGTCGCCACCACCGGCGAGCCCGCAAGCCGCGCGAAGCTGGCCGCCGCCGGCGTCGCGCTGTTCCCCGACTGCGCGCGCGCGGCCAAGGCGCTGGGTACCTATGTCGGCTGGTTGGGCACGGCAACACCAACCGCGCATTGGATGGCGCTGCGCCAACAGGCCACCACCGGCGCGGCCGGCTACCTGCCCGCCGAGACGCTGGACGAACACCAGGCCAAGCAATGGCTGTCAGGTTTCGGCGTACCGGTTGGCGCCGAAGCCGCTGCGGCCACGCCACAGGAAGCCGCGGCGGCCGCCGATGCCATCGGTTACCCCGTGGCGGTCAAGGTGCTGAGCCCGGACATCGCCCACAAGACCGAGATAGGCGGCGTTCGGCTGGGCCTGGCCGATGCGGCGCAGGTGCAGGCCGCGGCCGCCGAGGTAGTAGCCGCCGCCACCCGCGCCCTGCCACAGGCGCGCCAGCGCGGCGTGCTGGTGCAGAAGATGGCCGGCGGCGTGTGCGAGCTGATCGTCGGTGTGACGCGCGACCCGGTCTTCGGGCTGGCCATGACGGTAGGCCTGGGCGGCATCTTCACCGAGATCTTCCACGACGTGGCGCACCGCCTGCTGCCGGTGGACCGCGACATGGCGCGCGAGATGCTGGCCAGCCTGCGCGGCTACCGGCTGATGACCGGCTTCCGCGGCAAGCCGCCTGCCGACATCGATGCCGCAGTGGCCGCCATTGCCGGGTTGTCCGATGCCGCCATGGCGCTGGGCGACGGCCTGGCGGAAATGGAAGTGAATCCCCTGCTGGTGCGCGAGGCCGGCCAGGGCGCCGTGGCCCTCGACGCGCTGGTGCTGATGGCCCCATCCCATCCCGAAGGAGGTGCGCAATGAAGACGGGCATAGCCAGGACGGCCGCCGAAGCCATCGACGACCGCCGCCGCCGCGGCACGCTCGCCCTGCTGGGGCTCGGCGCGCTGGGGCCGCTGGGCGCACTGGCACCGCGCCAGGCGCACGCCAGCGGCTTCCCGGCGCAGCCGGTCACGCTGATCGTGCCTTTCGCCGCGGGCGGCGCCACCGACACCCTGGTGCGCACGCTGGCCGAAGGCGCCAGCAAGACGCTGGGCCAGCGCGTGGTGGTGGAGAACCGCCCGGGGGCGGCCGGCGTGCTGGGCGCCAACGTGGTGGCGCGCGCCAAACCCGACGGCTACACGCTGACGATCATGCCGGAGCCGGTGTTCCGCCTGCCCCACCTGCAGAAGACCCAGTTCGACCCGATGCAGGATTTCACCTACGTGATCCACCTGACCGGCTACACGCTGGGCGTGGCGGTGCGCGAGCAGGCGCCGTGGAAGTCCTGGCAGGAGATGGTGGAAGACGCGCGCAAGCGCCCCGGCGCGATCAGCTACGGCACCACCGGCACCAACAGCACCATGCACGTGACCATGGAAGAGGTCAGCCAGAAGCTCGGCATCCGCCTCAACCACGTGCCGTACAAGGGCGAGTCCGAGATCATCACCGCGATGATGGGCCAGCATATCGACCTGGGCGTGACCGCGGGCGGCATCGGGCCCTACGTCGACAGCGGCAAGGCGCGCTGGCTGGTGCTGTGGACCGCCGCGCGCTCGCGCCGCTGGCCCGCGGTGCCCACGCTGCGCGACGTGGGGCTGGACATGGTGTCGACCTCGCCCTTCGGCATCGCCGGGCCGCGCAACCTGGACCCGCAGGCGGTGCAGGTGCTGCACGACGCCTTCCGCAAGGCGCTGAACGATCCGGCCATGCAGCAGATGCTGGAGCGGTTCGACCAGGAAACCGCCTACCTGAGCAGCACCGACTACGCCGCCTTCGCGCGCCAGCGCTATGACAGCCAGGGCAAGCTGGTGAAGCGGCTCGGCCTGAGCGCCAATCCATGATCCCGGAGCACCGCATGCCATACCGATCGATCTTCCATCGCGGGCTGTTCGCGGGCCGCACCATCCTCATCACCGGCGGCGGCAGCGGCATCGGCCGTTGCACCGCGCACGAGCTCGCCAGCCTGGGCGCGGGCCTGGCGCTGGCCGGGCGCAAGCTCGACAAGCTCGAACAGGTAAAGGCCGAGATCGTCGCCGCCGAGCCCGAAGCCGCCAGCCGCATCACGCTGCACGCCTGCGATATCCGCGACGAAGCGCAGGTGCGCGACACGGTGGCCGCGATGTTGGCCGCGCATGGCCGCCTCGACGGCCTGTTCAACAACGCCGGCGGCCAGTTCCCGTCGCCGCTGCGCGATATCAGCCTGAAGGGCTGGGAAGCGGTGGTGCGCAACAATCTGACCGGCGGCTTCCTGGTAGCGCGCGAGTGCTTCACGCAATGGATGGAAGCCAACGGCGGCGCCATCGTCAACATCATCGCCGACATGTGGAATGGGATGCCGGGGATGGGCCACTCCGGCGCGGCGCGCGCGGGCATGCTGTCCTTCACCGAGACCGCCGCCTGCGAATGGGCCGCGGCCGGCGTGCGCGTCAACGCGGTCGCGCCGGGCTGGATCGCCTCGAGCGGCTTCGACACCTATCCGCCCGAGTTCCAGGCCAAGATCCGCCAGCTCGCGCGCAAGGTGCCGCTGCAGCGGCTGGGCACCGAGGCCGAGGTATCGGCGGCGGTGGTGTTCCTGCTGTCGCCGGCGGCGTCGTTCATCACCGGCTCGACCCTGCGCATCGATGGCGGCGTGCCCAATGCCAAGCACACGTGGGCGTTGCCCGAGCACCGGCGCTCGCAGCCGTTCAACGGCTTTCCGCTCTACACGCTGCCGCAGTGCCTGACACCGTCCGCCGAAGGATCGACACCATGATCCTGCAGCCGCCCAACCCGCGCTATTACAGCGCTGACCATGAATCGTTCCGCGCCAGCGTGCGGCGCTTCTTCGAGAAGGAAGTCGCCCCGCATGCCGAAGCCTGGGACGAAGCCGGCAGTTTCCCGCGCGAGCTGTACCGCAAGGCGGCCGAAGCCGGGCTGCTGCAGCCGGGCTTTCCGGAGGAATATGGCGGGGCGCCCTGCGATGCCTTCTACCGCATGATCCTGTTCGAGGAGCGCGCCTGGGGCGGCTCGGGCGGCATCGCTTCGGGGCTGTTCTCGCACACCATCGGCGCGCCGCCGATCGCGGCGGTGGGCAGCGATGCGCTCAAGGCCCGCGTGCTGCCGCAGATCCTGTCGGGCGAGAAGATCTCCGCGCTGGCGATCACCGAGCCCGGTGCCGGCTCCGACGTGGCGCAACTGACGACCAGCGCGCGCCGCGAGGGCAACCACTACGTGGTCAACGGCACCAAGCTCTACATCACCTCGGGCATGCGCGCGGACTACATCACGGTGGCCGTGCGTACCGGCAGACCGGGCTCTGGCGGCGTGTCGCTGCTGCTGGTCGAGGGCGATACACCGGGCCTCACGCGCACGCCGCTGAAGAAGATGGGCTGGTGGGCGTCGGACACCGCGCAGCTGTTCTTCGAGGACTGCCGCGTGCCGGTGGAGAACCTCATCGGCGAGGAAGGCAAGGGCTTCGCCGCCATCACCCGCAACTTCAACCACGAACGGCTGGCGCTGGCCGCAGCCGCATGCGGCTATGCGCAGGTCTGCTTCCACGACGCGCTGGCCTGGGCGCGCGAACGCCGCACCTTCGGCAAGCGGCTGGCCGACCACCAGGTGGTGCGCCACCAGCTGGTCGACATGGCCGCCCGCATCGAAGCCACGCGCGCGCTGCTCGACGACCTGGCCGCGCGCCTGGACGACGGTGCCGCGCCGGTGGCGCAGATCGCCATGGCCAAGAACCAGGCCACGCGCACCTTCCAGTTCTGCGCGGATCGCGCCGTGCAACTGCTTGGGGGCATGGGCTATATGCGTGGCAGCCGGGTCGAGCGGCTGTATCGCGAGGTCAAGGTGATGATGATCGGCGGCGGCGCGGAGGAGATCATGAAGGACCTGGCAGCGAAGCAGCTGGGGCTGTAGCGGCGGGGTGCGAGCTATCCTTGTTGGGGCGCGCGATGCATACGCGCTGCGCGCCCTTTAATCGACGCCCGATTTCGCCCGATTTCGCCCGAGGACAGCACGATGCACCTTCACCACCGGCTTGTTTCCCTTGCCCTGCTGGGCGCTCTCACCGCACCACTTGCCAATGCCGCCAGCTTCGACTGCGGCAAGGCGCGCCTGCCGGATGAAATCGCCATCTGCGCCGACCGCGCACTCAATGACAAGGACGTGGAGCTGAGCACCAAATACAAGCTGCTTAGCGGGCTGTTTGCAATGGGGGTGCGGGGCGACATGCAGGACAAGCAGCGGGCGTGGCTGAAGCAGCGGCGGCAGTGCGGGCGCAATGTCGAATGCCTGAAGCAGCGGTATAACGAGCGGATCGCGGAGTTGGATAAGGTGTATGAGGGAATTCAGAAGCCGTTGTAGGGTTGTTCGCTTGACACCGTCAGGCCCAGCGCTGCCAGCACGGCGGAAGCCTCTTCCTTGATTTGCGCGTCGATCCGGGCACGAACGAAGTCGAAGCAGACAGGGCAGGCTCCAGCAATCCTTAGGCGAGTCAGGCGAACAGCGTAGCGCGAGCGGGCTACGCGAGCCATCCGTTGCTTTCACCACAACACCCCACCCCGCAGCTTGACGCCCCACCCCGGCCTAGGCATCATTCGGACTTTTCGTAAATGCGAATTATTCGCATTTGTATCTACATTCGCCTTTTGGCCCACTCGCCTCACCCTGCCTCATGAGCCGCCCAGTCATCCGCGCCGCGCATTTTCGCGCACCCAAACCCCGCCATTTCGCCGTGCTGGCGCAACTGGCCGTCCTGACTGGTTTCCCCGCAGCGGCCGCCCTGGCGCAGCAAACCACCTCCCCGGCCGACGCGCAGTCGCTGCCCGCGGTGACCGTCACCGCCACCGCGGTGGACGATTCCGGCCTGCAGCTTGAGAAAAAAGCCAGCGCCGGCGCGCTCGGCTCGCGCACGCAGCTGGACACGCCCTACTCCACCACCATCGTCACCGGCGAAGACCTCGCCGACCGCCAGGTCAGCAAGCTGGGCGACGTGTTCGCGATGGACGCCTCGGTCACCGACAACAGCAACGGCTACAACAGCTGGTCCAGCTACCTGACCGTGCGCGGCCTGCAGATCGACTGGCAGAACGGCTTCAAGATCAACGGCCTGCCGTTCGTGGCCTACGGCATCACGCTGCCGTACGAGCATCTGGAGCAGGTGGAACTGCTCAAGGGCCTGCCGGGCTTCATGTACGGCTTTGCCACGCCGGGCGGCATCGTCAACTACGTCACCAAGAAGCCGACCGACACCTTCACCGCCTCGTTCGAGCTCGGCTACCGCGCCGCCAACGTGTGGAGCGAGCACGTCGACCTGGGCGGCCGCGCCGGCCCGAATAACATGTTCGGCTACCGCCTGAACGCGACGCACGAGGAAGGCACACCCTACAACGCGCGCAATATCAAGCGCGACACGGTGTCGCTGGGCCTGGACGCACGCCTGACCAAGGACCTGACCTGGACCTTCGACTCGATCTACCAGGACCGCCGCGCCACCGGGCAGATGCCGTCGTTCAGCTTCTGGAGCTACGGCGACACGGCGCTGCCGGCCGCGGTGTCGGGCCGCATCCGCAATTTCGCCGGCGCCGACCAGCACTTGAACACCAACCTACAGCTCTACACCACGGGCCTGCGCTACCAGGTCAATCCGGACTGGGCGGTCAGCACCAACTACAGCTTCACCAAGGTCAACCGCAGCCGCAACGAGAGTACCTACAACCTGCTGAACCAGGCTGGGGACTACAGCGACATGCGCTTCGACACCGCGCAGAACCAGCAGGTGGGCCAGTGGCAGGCGATGCTGGAAGGCAAGTTCCGCACCGGCCCGTTCGGCCACCAGCTGGTGGCGGGCCTGTCGTGGCAGAAGCAGATCGACCGCTATGACAACAACGGCTTCGGCGCTGTGATCGGCACCGGCAATATCTTCTTGCCCAATACCAACACGTACTTCAGCTCGACGGCGTTCAACAAGGTGCGCAACAGCGACATCACGCAGAAGTCGGTGTTTGCCAGCGATACCGTGCAGCTGACCGAGCGCTGGTCGGTGCTGGCGGGCCTGCGCGTGACCAACTTCGAGCAGAACGGGTATGTGCCGGTGACGTCGAGCTACAGCAAGAGCGCCGTGGTGACGCCCACACTCGCGCTGATGTTCAAGCCGGTGCCGACGGCCACGGTCTATGCCAGCTACGTGGAAGCGCTGGAGCCGGGCTCGATCGTGCCGGACGGTTATACCAACGCGCGCCAGCTGCTGAGCCCAATTCGCAGCAAGCAGTATGAAGTTGGCGTCAAGGCCGACCAACAGAAGTGGAGCGCCACGGCGGCCGCTTTCCGGATCGAGCGCGGCGCGGAGTATGACAGCATCAGCGGCGGCGTGCCGACGCGTCAGCAGGACGGCACCTCGATCTACCAAGGGGTGGAACTGGCGGGTGTGTATCGCCTGGGTTCGCAGTGGGAATTCGGCGCCAGCGCGATGTACCTGGACACCTACTACGACAAGGGCAACCCCAACAGTGGCAACCGCGTTGCTGGCGCGCCGGACTTCGTGTTCGCCGGCCGCGTGAGCTATCGCGTGCCGTTCGTGCCGGGGTTGCGTCTTGGCGTTGATGGCAAGTACACGGGGGGCACCAAGCTGAATGCGACTAATACGCTGGAGACGGCTGGCTATACGGTGTTTAACGTCGGTGCGACCTACAACACACGCGTTGCAGGCAAGGACGTGACGCTGCGTGCGGCGTTGAACAACCTGACTAACAAGCACTACTGGGGCTTCCAGTATGAGAACTACCTGCAGCCGGGGGATCCTCGCAGTGTTAGCTTGACGGCGAGGATTGCTTATTGAGTTGTTGTTGTAGCTGGATGGTGTGCCTTGCAGAACCCTGCTCTTCGGAGTGGGGTTTTTTGTTTGGTGGCTCGATAGCTCTCGCTGCTGGTGACATGTTGTCGTTGCTTGAACCGCTTGGTTCAACGGCGACATGTCACCAGCAGCGAGAGCCGTCGAGCATCGACCGACGCATGCCGCAGGCACCAGCCGCCAACGCCTCCCCCTCTTCAGGGAAATCGAATGTTGACAATCAAGAATCCATGATCTACAACATCGTCTACACATACACGAATTTTTGTCGACAATTTAGTAGACAGTACAACAACCCACTCAAGGCGCACAAAAGAGCCACACGGCCGCACGTTCGCCTATCGTCAAGACAACCATCTGCCAGGAGACTCAGATGATGCAAACGAGCGCCACGCCAACCGACGCGCCAGACGTGCAAGCCGGGCACGCCCCCCACGGCAACGCCCTGATCAAGCCGAGTTACGACGACCGCCTCACCAACGAAGACCTGGCCCCCCTGCGCAAACAAACCTGGGGCACCTACAACATCTTCGCCTTCTGGATGTCCGATGTGCACAGCGTTGGCGGCTACATCACCGCCGGCAGCCTGTTCGCGCTCGGCCTGACGAGCTGGCAAGTGCTGGTATCGCTGCTCGTCGGCATCCTGATCGTCCAGTTCTTCTGCAACCTGGTCGCCAAGCCCAGCCAGGTGACCGGCACGCCCTATCCGGTGATCTGCCGCGCGTCGTTCGGCGTGCTCGGCGCCAACATCCCCGCCGTGATCCGCGGCCTGATCGCGGTGGCCTGGTACGGCATCCAGACCTATCTCGCGTCGAGCGCCTTCCTGGTGCTGGCGCTGCACTTCTTCCCGGCACTTGCGCCCTATTCCGACGTCAAGCTGCATGGCTTTGCCGGCCTGTCCACGCTCGGCTGGGCCGCGTTCATGGTGCTGTGGGTGCTGCAGGCGCTGGTGTTCTGGACCGGCATGGAAACCATCCGCAAGTTCATCGACTTGGCCGGCCCGGCGGTGTACGTGGTGATGATCGCGCTGGCGATCTGGCTGGTCAGCAAGGCCGGCTGGGAGAACGTCAACTTCACGCTGAGCTTCATCAAGTACACCGGCTGGGAAGCGGTACCGGTGATGCTGAGCGCGATCGCGCTGGTGGTGTCGTACTTCTCTGGCCCGATGCTGAACTTCGGCGATTTCTCGCGCTATGCCAAGGACTTCAAGTCGGTCAAGCGCGGCAACTTCTGGGGGCTGCCGGTCAACTTCCTGGGCTTCTCGCTGCTGACTGTGATCACCACCTCGGCCACGCTGCCGGTGTTCGGCAAGCTGATCACCGACCCGGTGGAAACCGTCAGCCATATCGACAGCACCTTCGCCATGCTGCTGGGCGCGTTCACCTTCATGACCGCGACCATCGGCATCAATATCGTCGCCAACTTCGTCTCGCCGGCGTTCGACTTCTCCAACGTATCGCCCAAGCACATCAGCTGGCGCACCGGCGGCATGATCGCCGCGGTGGCATCGATCTTCATCACGCCCTGGAACCTGTACAACAACCCGGCCGTGATCCACTACACGCTCGATGTGCTGGGCGCCTTTATCGGGCCGCTGTTCGGCATCCTGATCGCCGACTACTACCTGGTGCGCCGCCAGCACGTGGAGGTCGACGACCTGTACACGCTGAGCCCGCGCGGCCGCTACTGGTACCGCAACGGCTTCAATCCGGCAGCGGTGGCCACCATGATCCCGGCCGCAATCATCCCGATCCTGTGCGTGGTAGTGCCCGCGTGGCAGCCTGCGGCCAACTACAGCTGGTTTATCGGCATGGGTATCGCGCTGGTGCTGTACCGCCAGCTGGCGCCGCGCATGATGGCTGCCCACTTCGGCAACCGCGCCGCCAGCCAGGCCTGATCCCGACCGCCCCATCCATTCGACCGCACCTTCGCAGAGCCGCGTCCATGAAGCTGAAGATCATCAATCCCAACACCACCCAGACCATGACCGAGAAGATCGGCCAGTGCGCCGTTGCCGTGGCGGCGCCGGGCACGCGCATCAGCGCGGTCAGCCCGCGCATGGGACCGGCCTCGATCGAGAGCCACTATGACGAGGCGCTGTCCGTGCCCGGCATCCTCGACGAGATCCTGGCCGGCGAGCAGGAAGGCGTGGACGGCTACGTCATCGCCTGCTTCGGCGACCCTGGGCTGTATGCGGCGCGCGAGGTGGCGCGCGGGCCCGTGATCGGCATTGCCGAGGCCGCGATGCATATGGCCAGCATGGTCGGCAGCAGCTTCAGCGTGGTGACCACGCTGGCGCGCACCTGCAATATCGCCTGGCACCTGGCCGAGCGCTATGGCATGGAGCGCTTCTGCAACAACGTGCGCGCCTGCGACCTGCCGGTGCTGGAGCTGGAGCGCCCGGGCTCGGACGCGCGCCGCATCATCACCGAGGCCTGCCGCCGCGCGCTCGCCGAAGACCGTAGCGAATGCATCGTGCTCGGCTGCGCCGGCATGACCGACCTGTGCGACGAGATCGCCGACGCCATCGGCGCGCCGGTGATCGATGGCGTGGTGTGCGCGGTCAAGATGGCCGAGGCGCTGGTCTCGGTGCGCCTGGCCACCAGCAAGCGCGGCGATTGGGCGCGGCCGCTGCCCAAGGCGTACGCCGGCATGCTGGCGCCTTATGCGCTCAACTGACCTTCTTTCGACCCCCTCTTCCTGCCAAAGCAATATGCTCCAGCCACGCTACCCACGCGACCTGATCGGTTACGGCGCGCAGCCGCCACACGCCCGCTGGCCCGGCGGCGCCCGCATCGCCGTGCAGTTTGTCCTCAACTATGAAGAAGGCGGCGAGAACTGCGTGCTGCACGGCGACGCTGCCTCCGAACAGTTCCTCTCCGAGATCGTCGGCGCCGCGGCCTACCCCGACCGCCACATGAGCATGGAGGGGATCTACGAATACGGCTCGCGCGCCGGCGTCTGGCGCATCCTGCGCGAGTTCGAGAAGCGCGGCCTGCCGCTCACCATCTTCGGCGTGTCGATGGCGCTGCAGCGCCATCCTGAACTGACGCGCGCCTTTGTCGAACTGGGCCATGAGATTGCCTGCCACGGCTGGCGCTGGATCCACTACCAGGGCATCGACGAAGCCACCGAGCGCGAGCATATGCGCATCGGCATGCAGATCATCAAGGAGCTGACCGGCGAGATGCCGCTGGGGTGGTACACCGGCCGCGACAGCCCGAATACGCGCCGGCTGGTGGTCGAGCACGGCGGCTTGCTGTACGACTCCGACTACTACGGCGACGACCTGCCCTTCTGGACCGAGGTGGAAGTCACCAGCGGCGAGAAGAAGCCGCACCTGGTGGTGCCGTACACGCTGGACTCCAACGACATGCGCTTTGCCACGCCGCAGGGCTTCAACACCGGCGAGCAGTACTTCCAATACCTGAAGGATGCGTTCGACGTCCTATATGAGGAGGGCGATCCCGGTGGCCTGGACAGCCCGAAGATGCTGTCGATCGGCATGCACTGCCGCCTGCTCGGCCGGCCGGGCCGCTTTCGCGCGCTGCAGCGCTTCCTCGACTATGTGCAGGGCCATGACAAGGTGTGGATCTGCCGCCGTGTCGAGATCGCGCGGCACTGGGCGCAGGCGCATCCGTGGCAGCCGGCGAGCCGCGCGGATACCGTCGGCAAGCTACGCGAGGAAGCCGCCGCGGCCTGATAGCGCCGTGCGCGTCGCCATATTTGTGTACGATATAGCCGGATTTCGTCGCCAGTTCCGGCGACAGGCTGAATGTCCGTACCCTGATATGGCAACCACATCGAAGAAGGCGGCGCCCGACGCGGCAGCCAGGGCGCCGCGCCGGCCCGCAACGAAAGCCCCGGCCAGGGCCGCAACCAAGGCCAACAATGCCGCACCGGATGAAGCCGCGGGCACAGAGGCCAGCGAAGCCTCCGCCACCGAGGCCATCTACCTCGGCCTGCTGACCGCCATCATGGAGCACCGCCTGCTGGCCGGCACCAAGCTGGTGGAAGAACGCCTGTGCGAAGTCACCGGCGCCAGCCGCGCCCGCATCCGGCAGGTGTTCGCGCGCCTGGCGCATGAGAAGCTGGTCACGCTGGTGCCCAACCGCGGCGCCTTCGTTTCCAGCCCCACGGTGGACGAAGCGCGCGAGGTGTTCCAGGCACGCCGCGTGGTCGAGCCCGCGCTGGCCGCCGAGCTTGCACAACGCGCCACGCCGGCCAAGGTGCGCAGCCTGCGCCGCCATGCAATGGAAGAGGACAACGCGCGCGGCCGTGGCGACCGCGCCGCGATGATCCGCCTGTCCGGCGAATTCCATATCCTGCTGGCCGAGATGGCCGGCAATGCGATCCTGGAAAAGCTGATCCGCGAGATGGTCTCGCTGACCTGCCTGATCATCACACTGTATGACCGCCCCGGCGCCCCCGCCTGTGCCGAGCACGAGCACCGCCAGCTGATCGACGCGATCGAACAGCGCGACGCCGCGCGCGCCAGCGCGCTGATGGCCGAGCACCTGGAACACATCGAAGCCTCGCTCGACCTGAGCATGCCCGACAGCGGCGCGCCGGATTTCTACAGCATCTTCAGCAAAGGCTGATCCGCACTAGACTGCATCCAACGCCACCGCCGACCCGGAGACGCGCCATGGATGCAGCAGAACCCGCCACCCCACCCGCCACGCCGGCTCCGCAGGTGGTGCCCAACGGCTATCGCCAGGGCATCATCACCGCCATCACCGTGCTGTTGGGCTTCTCGCTGGCGTTCTGGCGCTTCTGGGGCTTCGAGACCCCTGGCCACTGGAACCTGCGCGCGCTGTTCGCCGCGGTCTCGCTGCTGGCCGCTGTGTCGCTGCAGATCGTCGCGCTGTTCCGCGCGCTGCGCATCGAGGACGACGCCGTCGAGGAATACCGCAAGACGGTGCGATGGTTTATCGCCTCGGCCGTGGCGCTGCTGGTCGGGCTGGGCGTGGCGATGATCGATGCGGCGCTCGCACCGTAAGAGATTTTTCAGGCGATGCGCCCGGGGAAAGTCCTCATGCCAGCCTCCGGCTCACGTTGCAGGAAGCGGACCTGCAACACGGCACCCACCAGGAACACCACGAACAGCACGGCGACGATCGCCTTGAGTTCGGGTGCGTCGGCATTGGCGAACACCGGGTTGCCCACCGGCAGCCGCCTGCCGGTCTCGGTCAGCGCGGGGATGAAGTGGAAGAACACCGTCAGCGACAGCGCCACCACTTCGATATAGCGGCCCGGGCGCCCGAACGAGCCGCGCGCCGCATACGCCGCCACGTCCAGCACAAACAGCGTGATGACACCGAGCACATGCGGCATGCCGACACCGCCATGCTGGAAGATGCCGAAGGCAGTCAGGCAACTCGCCGTGGTGCCGATCACGTAGCTGAAGCCCAGCGCGCTGCTCACGCGAATCACTCCCGTGCGCCACAACGACACCAGGCCGCACGTCAGTGCCGCGATGCTGATCAGGGTATGGACGAGGCCAAGCTGCGTGAGTCCGAGCATGATGGTGCCTCCCGGGCGGTTGGCGCTGCGATGCAGGACAAGGCGTGGCGGCTCGCGGCGTGAACGGTATCCGCCGGGGGGTGGCGGGCCGCTGCGGGAAGACTTCATGAAAGGCCATGCCTCGCGGAAATGCAAGCATGGCAACGGCGTGCATGCCACGTGTGCTTCAACGGTGCCAATACGGGCTTGCGCATGACGCCGGAGTCCGCTGCGAGGATGCGGCCGTAAAGACGATAGCAGTGCACTGCGGATGAGGGAACGACAGGTTTCGCGGATGGATATGCCGCCCTGCGTGGCGGCACCCTGCGTGCTAGCGTTGGAGGATTTCGATGCTGTCGACCCGGTCCGGATAGAAGGCCAGGTGCGATGCGATCGCGGCCACCGCGTCGTAAGGAGTCTCGTAGCTCCACACCGCATTGCGCGAGCGCTCGCCGCCGGCGGGGATCGAGAAATAGCTGCAGTCGCCTTTGTACGGGCAGTAGGTCGCGTGTGTGGTGCGTTCCAGCTGCGCCATGTCGACATGCTCGCGCGGGATGTACTGCACCGGCGTGTAGTCGGCCTCGCGCAGCGTCAGCGCGGCATCGCTGTCGGCCACGGTAATACCGCCGACCTTGACCACGATCCGGCCGGAGGTCGGCGTGACAGTGATGGGATGGTCGGGGCCGGGGATCCTGACTGGCTTGTCTGGCATCGTCGTTCTCCTGTGTGGCGTGGCGGCGATCCGGTGGATGCCGCGACGGGTGAATGCAGGACGATTCTAGGCGCCGCGCGCATTGGCTGCACGGCAGCGCCCCGCTGCCTCAAAAGATATGCCGGATGCCCATCAGCCGATCTTCTCGAGCGCCACCCGGTACTGCGCGGCACGGCGGACATAGTCCTCGGCATTTGCGCGCAGGCTCTTCACTTCGTCATCGGTCAGTTCGCGCACGGCCTTGGCGGGCGAGCCCAGGATCAGCGAGCGCGGCGGGAACTGCTTGCCCTCGGTCACCAGTGCGCCGGCGGCCACCAGGGACTCGGCGCCAATCATCGCGTTGTTCAGGATCACCGCCTGGATGCCGATCAGCGCGCCGTCACCGACGGTGCAGCCGTGCAGCATGGCCTGGTGCCCCACGGTCACGCCGGCGCCGAGCGTCAGCGGGCAACCGGGATCGGTATGCAGCACCGCGCCTTCCTGCACGTTGCTGCCGGCGCCGATGGTCACGGGCTCGTTGTCGGCGCGGATCACGGCACCGGGCCAGACCGAGACGTTATCGGCCAGTTCGGCGCGGCCGATGATGGTGGCTTCGGCAGCGACAAAGGCGCTGCCGGCGATGGCGGGCGCGAGCTCGCCAAGCTTGTAGAGAGTCATGTTGTGGATAGTGTGGATGGATGCGTGCGGTGCGCTATTCGACCTTGACGTTGGCCTTCTTCACCAATGCGGCGTAGCGCGTGGCCTCGCTGCGGAAGAAGCTGGCCGCGGCTTCGGGCGTGCCGGGTTCGATCACGGTGCCTTGCTTCTTCATCGCCTCGAGCACTTCGGGCGAGGTGAAGGCCTTGGCAAAGGCATCGTGCACGCGCTTCACTTCCGCGGGCGGCATGCCGGCCGGGCCGACCACGGCGAACCAGCCCGCGACGTTGTATCGGGGCAGCCCTTGCTCGGCGATGGTCGGGATCTCGGGCGCGGCCGCGGTGCGCTTGTCACCGCACAGGCCGATGGCGCGCAACGTGCCCGCCTTCAGATGCGGAGCCACGGCATTGAGCGCAACCACGCCCATCTCCACCTGGCCTGCGATCAGGTCGTTCAGCATCGGCCCGGTGCCCTTGTACGGCACGTGGCGCGCACTCACGCCCGCCTCGTCGAGGAACATCTCGCCGGCCAGGTGGATGATGGTGCCGTTGCCCGACGAGCCATAGTTGTAGCCGTCAGGCTTGGCCTTGAGCAGCGCCACCAGTTCCTTCACGTTCTTTGCCGGCACTTTCGGATTGACCACCAGCACCAGCGGCGTGGCGCCGATCACACTGATCGGCGTGATGTCGCGGATCGCATCGAACGGCATCGAGCGGAACACGCTGGGATTGATCACGTGGTTGTTCGAAACTAGCCCGAGCGTGCTGCCATCCGGCTGCGCCTTGACCACCGCCGCGGCGCCGGTGATGCCGCCGGCGCCGGGCAGGTTCTCGATCACCACCGGCTGGCCGAAGGCCTTGCCCAGTGCCGGGCCGGCCGCACGGGCGATGGTGTCGACGCCGGAGCCGGCGCTGATCGGCAGGATCAGGCGCACTGGCTTGCCGGTGCCGCCCTGGGCCAGGGCTTCGAAGCCAGGCACGGCCAGCGCAGTGGCGAACACGGCGGCCAGCGCCACTCCAGACTTGAGAAGGGTACGGCGTTGCATGAGGTTGTCTCCGTATCGTTATCGTGATGTCGTTTTGCGGGCTGCCGCTGTGGCGCGGCATGCCCGTCGTGCCATTCAGCCAACGCGGCCCTTGCCGAGCTGCGACAGGATCTCTTCGTTGTGCTCGCCGGCCCTGGGCAGCGGTCGGCGCACGCCGGGGCGGCGCCCGCCCATCAGCAGCGGCAGCAGCACCGTGGGCGTGGTCGAACCATCGTCGGCCTGCATCGGCACCAGTCCGCCGCTGGCGAGCAGGTGCGGATCGTCGAGTAGCTGGTCCGGGCGCACGATCGGCGCGTAGGGGATGCCGGCGGCTTCGAGCTTCGGCGCCAGTTCGTCGGAGCGATGGTGGCGCAGGATCGCGCCCAGCTCTGCGAGCAGTTGCGGGCGCACGGCCACGCGTGAGGTATTGGTGGCGTACTCGGGCTTGCCGAGAAGCTGCGGGTGTTCGAGCACCTGGCACAGCGTGACGAACTGCTTGTCGCTGACCGCGCCGATAAAGAGCTGCTCGTCCCCGGCCAGCGTGAACACGTCATACACGCTCCACGCCGAGACGCGCGACGGCATCGGCGGCGGCGCCTCGCCGGTCATCGCGAACTGCTGCATATGCTGCGAGGCCAGGAACACGCAGTTCTCGAACAGCGCGCTCTGGATCTCCTGGCCGCGGCCGGTGCGGTCGCGTTCGCGCAGCGCGGCCAGCACGCCGATGGCGCCGAACATGCCGCCCATGATGTCGTTGACCGAGGTGCCGGCACGCAGCGGCCGCCCGCTGGGGCCGGTCATGTAGGACAGGCCGCCCATCATCTGCACGACTTCGTCCAGCGCCAGCCGGTTCTCGTACGGGCCGGGCAGGAAGCCCTTGTGCGAGACGTAGATCAGGTGCGGGTAGTCGCGCGACAGCGTGGCGTAGTCCAGCCCCAGTTTCTGCATCAGGCCGGGACGGAAGTTCTCCAGCAGCACGTCGCTCTGGCCGGCCAGCTCCGCGGCGGCGGCGCGCCCCTCCTCGGTCGTGATATCGAGCACCACGCTCTTCTTGTTGCGGTTGAAGGCGCGGAAGAAGCCGATGCCCAGGCCCGGCAGGTTGCGGGTCTTGTCGCCGCCGGGCGGTTCGACCTTGATCACCTCGGCACCCAGGTCGGCCAGGATCATGCCGCAGGTGGGGCCCATCACCATATGCGTGAATTCGACCACGCGGATGCCGGCGAGCGGCAGGGAGTTGCTGTTGCTGTCTTGGGTCATCTTGCGTCTCAGAAAGCGGCGCCAGCATGCTGGGCCGGGAAAGTCTTGGGCAGGCCGGCGCGCCACAGCGTGCCGTGCAGGGTTTCATCCTTGAGCCAAGCGGCGACGTCTTCACGCAGCGCCAGCAGGCGGGCGATGTCGACACCAGTGTCGATGCCCATGCTGCCGAGCATGTAGGCAAGGTCTTCGGTCGCAACGTTGCCGCTGGCGCCGGGCGCATGCGGGCAGCCGCCGATGCCGGCCAGGCAGGCATCGAAGCGCGTCACGCCCGCGTCCAGCGCGGCGTGGACATTGGCCAGCCCGAGTCCGCGGGTGTCGTGGAAATGGCCACACCAGAAGCGCTCGCCGGCGATCTCGACGGCGCGCGCGAACAGCTCGCGCACCATGCGCGGATCGGCATAGCCGACGGTATCGGCCAGGCTGACGCGGTCGGCGCCGGCGTCGAGCAGCGCCTGCATCAGGCGCAGCACCTCGTCGGGATCGACGTGACCTTGCAGCGTGCAGCCGAAGGCGGTGCCGACGCCGCCTTCGATCAGCGTCCTGGCGCCGCTGGCATCGCGCGCCGCGCGGATGCGCGCCACTTCGGCCACCACCTCGTCGGGCGTCTTGCGCAGGTTGGCCAGGCTGTGCGCATGGCTGGCCGACAGCGGTACGATCATCAGGTCGGCGCCGCTGGAGAGCGCATCCTGCGCACCGCGCAGGTTGGGCACCAGCACCGAGACGAACAGGCCGGGCAGCGTGCGGGCGAAGGCCACCAGCTCGGCGGTATCGGCCAGTTGCGGCAGCAGGCGAGCGGGCACGAACGAGCCCACTTCCAGCTCGCGCAGGCCAGCGGCGTGGGCGCCGCGGATCCACGCCTGCTTGCTTGCGGTGGGCAGGATGGTGCGGATGCTTTGCAGGCCGTCGCGCAAGCCGACTTCGCGGATTACGGCATGGCGGGGGATAGGGGCGGTCATGGTTTGGGGCTTCGGGAAAGGCCCCGCGGAGGAGGCGACGGAAGAACTCTATGAGTTTCTGGCGACAAGCTGAAGCGGTGATTTATGCACGATAACGTTCCGAATCGGAAAGTCTCTAAAGCGCCACTGCCATACCTGCGGGAATTCCCGAATGAGCCGATAAAGCACCCATATCGCGGCTACCATTCCATTCCGGAAACACCGACGCCCCCAATGCGAGATCTCGACCTCACCACGCTGCGCCTGTTCGTCGCCGTCTGCGAAACCCGTAATATGGCGCGCGCGGGCGAGCAGGAACATATTGTCGCTTCCGCCATCAGCAAGCGCCTGGCGCAGCTGGAAGAGACCGTCGGCGCCACGCTGCTGGAACGCCGCCGCCGCGGCGTGATCCCCACGCCCGCCGGCGAGATGGTGCTGGCGCATGCGCGCGCGATGCTGGCCGCGGCGGATCGCGTGGCCCGGGACATGGCGGACTACGGCTCCGGCATCCGCGGGCAGGTGCGGCTGCTGGCCACGGTGTCGTCGATGGCGGAATCGCTGCCCGACGACATCGCCGCGTTCCTGCAGCAGCCGGAACACCGCGACGTGCGCGTCACCGTGGAGGAGAGCCTGAGCAGCGACGTGGTGCGCGCCTTGCGCGAGGGCTCGGCGCCGCTTGGCATCTGCTGGGATGCGGCGGACCTGGAGGGCTTCGAGACCCGGCCCTACCGCGCCGACCACCTGGCGGCGGTGGTGCACGCCGGGCATCCGCTGGCCGGGGCGTACGATTGCCTGTTCGAAGACACGCTCGGCTACGACCATATCGGCATGCCCGCCCAGACGGCGGTGCAGACCATGCTGACGCGCTATGCCGCGATCCTGGGCCGGCGCATCGCCTACCGCGCGGTGGTATCGACCTTCGACGCGGCGCTGCGCTGCGTGCGCGCGGAACTCGGCATCACCATCATCCCGGCCGAGATCGCCGCGCCAATCGCCGCCACCTTTGGCTTGCGCGTGATCCCGCTGCGCAATGACTGGGCGCGGCGGCGCTTTGCGATCTGCTTCCGCGACCTTGAGCTGCTCTCGCCTGCGGCGCGGCTGCTGGTGGCGTTTCTCGAACGGACGGCGGCGGCACCGGTGATCGCGGGCGTTGAGCCGGAAGCACCGCGACGCAAGCCACCACGGCAGCACAAGCCGTAAGCGCGCAACTTCCTGTGCGTTTCGAGGGTTAGCCCGGGGCAATTTCGCAAGCATATGTTGGTCGGCGTTTTGTAGACTGGCTTGCGTCTTTTCTGATCCGATCATGCGCGCCGCCATGGCGCAGGAGCCCCCAAAATGAACTTCAACGGCAAGAACGTATTGATCACCGGCGCGCGCGGCAACCTCGGCCGCGCGGTGGCGCAGGCTTTCGCCCAGGCGGGCGCGCGGGTGGTGCTGCTGGATCGGCATGCGGCCCCGCTGCCCGAGGCCGGCAACGGCCACGTGGCGTTGCAGACGGACCTGCTCGATGCCGCGCAGCTCGGACAAGCCGTGCAGCAGGCGATCCAGGCATGCGGGCGCATCGACGTGGTCTGCAACCTGGCCGGCGGCTTCGCCATGGGTCCGGCCGTGCATGAGACCGACGCCGCGGCCTGGGACCACCTGTTCGACATGAACGTGCGCACCGTGCTGAACCTGGCGCGCGTGGTGGTGCCGCATATGCTCGAAGCCGGTGGCGGCAGCATCGTCAACGTCGGCGCCAACTCCGCCGCGCGCGGCCTTGCCCAGATGGGCGCCTACTGCGCCTCCAAGGACGCGCTGGCGCGCGTGACCGAATCGATGTCGGCCGAGTTGCGCGACCGCGGCATCCGCGTCAACGCGGTGCTGCCCAGCATCCTCGATACGCCGGAGAACCGCCAGGCCATGCCGGATGCCGAGCACGCGCGCTGGGTCGGCCTGGATGCGCTGGCCGACGTGATCCTGTTCCTCGCGTCCGATGCCGCGCGTGCGGTGCAAGGCGCGCTGGTGCCGGTGGTCAACCGCGCCTGACGCGCGGCTTGCGCGCGGCGAGGTGGCGGCGGAGGCGTTGATGAAGATGTTGAAGTGAAGATGGCGCGCGTCGCCCGGCGCCGGTTTGCTCCCCCACCCCTCTCCCACGCGCGGGCTTGCCTTTACCCACAACTTCCGGCGGCTTACTCGTTTTTCTGGAAGATCCGATACATTTCGGTGATTTCGTGCAAAACGAGGAAGCCGCGCCAGAGGACAGTAGCACCGGGGGGATCGTCGTTTTTGCGACCCAGGTAGCCACCGAGCTTGGCGACCCAAAGGACCGCTTCGCTGAGTTTGGGTGCCTGCTCTGGTGGCTTGGTTGTGCCGTGCGTGCGGCAGTACAAGGCCTGCCATTCGAGCGATTGCAGTAGCACCGAGCAAGGGATATCGGCTTCGAGCCGGCCCAGCATAGTTGCGTACAAGATGCGCCAGCCGATTACGGCGAACAGCGCCGTGGCCCGCAGGAACCGCTCCAGCGTCCCGAACTGCCGGGCTTCGATCTGGCAGCCACTTTTCAGGACACGATGCCAGGATTCAATGGTCCAGCGACGGGCGTACCAGCTCAGCCGTTCGAGCACATCTTCCAGCGTTTGGGTGGGCATTGAACTGAGCAACATCCATTCGAGCGGCTCAACGCCTTCGGGCGGGTCGAGTTCCAGCGCGTGAATGGCAAATACTTCGAGACTCGGTAGGGCCTCTGCACCGCGGCTGCGCGGCGGTCGCAGTTGGACGGGCACACAGCGCAAAGCCAGTCGGGCGCTACGCGCCTGCCTGGCGCCGCTCCTGGGCACGTGCAGTACGGTCTCCCCAAGTACAGGAGCCGCAGCAACCGTCTCCCACAGATACTTCTCTGGGTGGTCCACGCCCCGATTCCAGGCGGCCCGCACCAACCAGTCCACCCCCGCTGGGCGCGGCGCCAGGAACACGTCATACACATCGCCCTCGCGATCGCTGACGGCAACAAGGTGCGTGTCCGGACACTGCATCTTGAGCGGCTCAAGGCATTCCAGCCCCTCCAGCCACTTCACGCTTTCCTTGTCACGAATGGACAGCGCCCGGCGCTGCCTGGCCTTGCCCGATGCTTGCGGCGCACGCACCCACGTCTTCATGCTCAACACGCCCAGTGGCAGGCCCTCAGGCGTCACCGCCAGCACGCTGTGCAACATGAATCCGTGCAAATTGCCGCCCGTGCCGTGACCAAGTCCCTCAGTCGCGGGCAAATTTGCCAGATTGAATTCCGTGGTGTCCTGCACCGCCAATACGACAGGTACCTGCTGCATGCGACCCACGGTTTGAGTGACGTGGCTCGCCAGTATTCCGTCCGGGTCAACCGCCTCATTATCAAAGAAGCGATATGCTGCCTTGAGTTGGGCACCACTCAAGGCCTGCGGGAACGAAACATGGGCTTTTTGCGCCAGTCCGCGCGCCAATGCCACAAGGCGCTGCGTGCGACGTGCATCGCCCAATTGAGCGCCACCGAATTCGTCGCTGGCCCAGTCTTCCAGATCTTCCGTATCAGGCAAAATTGCCACCACTGATTGTCAACTTCACCCGAAGTTAACACCGTCCAATCCGGTTTACAACCTTTCCTGTCGAGATGTGGGTAAAGGCAAGCACGCGCGGGAGAGGGGTGCGTTTGCCTGGCGTAATGGCCCTCCCTGAATCGCATGAGCCTGCGATACGCCGGCATACGAAGACTCACTGCGGCACCAACTCCAGCCTCTCCCGACTCGCCTTCTCCACCGCCTTGCGCGTATAAACCAGCGGGAAATACTCCCCCTTGGCCCACAACGGCGCCAGGTCGCGATAGTGTGGGCTGGCCGGATTCCCCGACTGCCCCGGCGTATTGACCACGCGCGACGCATCCCAGTCGCCCACATCCAGCACCATGCGGAACGACGCCCCCGCGGTCAGCCGGAAGTCGGAATTGCGATAGCTGGTATTCATCGGCGTGAACGCCGAGCCGCCGATCGGTCCGGCATTCACGTTGTACTGCTGGCGCTCGGCATCCGTCAGGATCGGGTCCATCGGATGCGAGAACACCGCCGTGTGCAGCTTGCCCCATTGCCACGCGCGCGGATCGGGACCAAGCTTGCCCTCGACCTCGGCCATCGCCGCCTTCAGCGATTCGAGCATCACCGCATTGCGCCGCTCCACCGGCATCCACGGCCCCGGCTGCTCCAGCACCGCGAGCACGCGCGCGGCATCGCCCGCGCCAACCAGCCTGGCGGACTCCGGCGACAGCGACGCGTGCACCACCGCCGGCCGCAGGTGCTTGCTGAACCAGACCTCGAACAGCGCGGCCGCGGCGCTGTCGGCGCGCTCGTTGCCGTCCCAGCCGCGCAGCAGGTTGAGGCCGCGCGCCAGTTGCGCATCGTCGCTGCGCAGGTCCTTCACCAGCGCCACCACCCGCTGCGCCGGTATCGACACGGTGTCGTTCTGCCATGCCATCGAGTCCTGCACCGAGCTGCGCGGACTGGCGCCCACCACCGCCTTGAGCCGGCGCGCGCGCGAGCTGTCGCTCCATTCGTAGCCCACGCCCAGCTTGGCGGCCGGGTGCTCGGGCGGGATGTTGTTCTCGTTGGCGGTGACGATATAGCCTGGCGTGGGGTTATAGGCCCATGGCAGCTCGTCCATATTGCGGTAGCCGGCCCATTCGTAGCGCCCGTCGCCCGGCACCGGCGTCAGGCCGTCCCAGTTGGGCCGGTTCACGGTCAGCCCGCCCGGGACCCAGCCGATATTGCCGCCGGTGTCGGCATAGACCTGGTTCTCGCCCGGCGCGCCCCAGCGGTTCATGGCGCCGCGGAACTGGTCCCAGTTGCGCGCGCGCATATAGTCCATCGAGCCGAAGTACGGCGCCATGCCGTAGTCGAGCCACGCGGCGCGCAGCGCCCACGCCCGCGCGGCATCGGCGTGGAGTACCGGGCCGTGGCGCGTGAAGTCGATCGCGACCTTGCGCGGCGCGGACTCGCCCTTGACCGCGATCTCTTCGGTGACGGTCTCCATCGGCTCCCAGCGGCCCTTGTACTTGTATTCACGCGGGTTGGCCGGATTCAGCTCGTAGCCGTAGAGATCTTCCTGGTCCATGTAGAAGCGCGTCAGGCCGAAGGCGATGGTGCCGTTGTGCCCGATCGAGATGCCTGGCAGAAAGGGCTCGCCCGCGCCGATCACCGACATCCCCGGCGCGTTCAGGTGGCTGATATAGCGCAGGCTGGGCGCGCCGTGCGAGCGGTGCGGGTCGTTGGCCAGGATCGGGCGGCCGGTGGCGGTGCGCTTGCCGCCGATGACCCAGTTGTTGGAGCCGAGGCTGCGGCCGGTATCGCTGTTGGGATCGACCAGCGCGTAGAGCTGGTCGAGCGGGATGGTGCCGGCCTGTTCGGTGGTCCACGCCTCTTTCGGGAAGCGCGCGGCGGCGGTGGCCAGTTCATAGGCGCGGCGCAGTTCGGCCGCGGGCACCGTGCAGGGATCGAGGCCAGGGTTCAGCTTGGGCTCGACCGGCGGATCGAGTTCGCGGCGCAGCCAGTCGGCGCGCGCGGCCTCGTTCCTGGCCCGGCAGTAGAGCTGCGCGCGCTCGACTTCGCCGGTGAAGTTCAGCGTCAGGCCGTGGTGGCGGATGCGCACGATATCGTCGGCGCGCCAGCGCGCGGGCTTGTAGTTGAGCTTGCGGAATTCAGGCGGCAGCAGTTCGGGTTTCTGCTCGGTCAGCGCCACGTAGGCATTCACACCCGCCACGAAGGCCTCGGCCACGCGCTTGGCGTCGGAGCCGTAGGCGAGCCATTCGCGGTACATGTCGCCGCGGAACAGCACCGCGCGCGCCATGCGGTCGCCGTCGGCATAGGCCGGGCCGAAGTCCCTGGCCATTTCGCCGAGGCCGCGCTTGCGCCACAGGTCGATCTGCCACAGGCGGTCGCGCGCGGCCATGAAGCCCTGCACGTAGAAGGCGTCGTAGAGCGTACCGGCATAGATATGCGGCACGCCCCAGCGGTCGACCAGCACACTGGCGGGTTTTTCCAGGCCGGGTACAGCCAGGCGTTCGGCGCGGGGTGCCTGGGCCATGGCGGCCGATGTGGTGACGAGCAGGGCCAGCGCGGCCGCGATGCGGCGGGGGGTGCTTAACATCAATCAGGTCTCCTCGGTATTGTTGTTGGCTGCAGATGCTTTGCAGACCACACCGAAGATAGTGCATGCCCGGCCCGGGCGCGAGCCGCGCGGCCGATCTCCGCACGGCAGTTGCTTGCAGCTACGAGGTTTAGTAGACGTCGCGCCGGTAGCGGCCGTGGTCGGCCAGCTGGCGCAGTGTGTCCTCACCGAGGATCTCCGCCAGCGCGTCGTTGACGCCGCCGGCCATGCCCTGCAGGCTGCCGCAGACATAGATCGCCGCGCCGTCGTCGACCCACTGGCGCACCGCGCCGGCATGCGCGCGCAGCGCGTCCTGGACGTGGCGCAGCGCGCCGCCGTCGCGCGACCACACCAGGTCCGCGCGCTGCAGCGTGCCATCGGCCTGCCACGCGGCCAGCTCATCGGCAAAGAAACCATCGTGCTGCGCCGAACGCTCGCCGAACAACAGCCAGTTGCGCCGCTGTCCCGCCGCGGCGCGAGCCTTGAGATGCGCGCGCAGCCCGGCCAGGCCCGTGCCGTTGCCGACCAGGATCAGCGGCCGGTCGTCGGCCGGCGGATGGAAGCTGCGGTTGGTGCGGATGCGCAATGCGATGCGCGCCCCCGCTTGCGCATGGGCCGTCAGCCAGCCGGAGGCCAGCCCCAGGCGGCCATCGCCATGGCGGGTCTGCCTCACCAGCAGCTCGAGCGTGCCGTCCTGCGGCAGCGATGCGATCGAATACTCGCGGTGCGGCAGGGGCGACAGCACGTCCACCAGTTGCTGCGGCGGCAGGCCCTGCATCGCGGCAAAGTGCGGCTCGGGCAACGGCATGCGCGTGGCGAGCGCTTGGGCCAGCGTCATGGCGTGGCCATCGCAGCGCACCGGTGTGCCGCCATCCAGCGCGAGCCGCGCCAGCAGCCGCTCGACCTCGGCCGGTGCGTGGCAGGGGCCGACCTCGGCGAGGTCACCGGCCTGCCAGTCCAATGCGGCGCCTGCTTGCGGTGCCAGCGCGATATGGAAGGCCGGCGCGCCCTGGCTGCCCGGGTTCAGGTGACGGCGTTGCGCCAGCCGCCAGCTGCCGTAGCGCGGGCGTTCCCAGTCGGCGATCTCGGCGCCGCCGCTCAGCGCCGACAGGTGGTTCTGCCAGTGGCGCAGCGCGCCGGCATCGCCGTTGTCGACTTCGATCAGGTCGAACAGCGGCTGCGCGCGATGGCGTTGCAGCCAGCCGTCGAGCGCGTGGCCGAAGGCGCAGAAGCGTGCGTAGCTGCTGTCGCCCAGCGCCAGGATGCCGTAGCGCAGTTCGCGCAGGCCATCCGCGCCGGCCAGCAAGCGGCGCGCAAAGCCGGAAGCGCTGTCAGGCGCGTCGCCCTCGCCCGTGGTGCTGACCACGAACAGCGCCTGCCGGCATGCGGCCAGGCGTCTTGCATCGACCTCGGCCAGCGACAGCAGCTGCACCGGCATGCCCGCGCCCTGCAGCGCGGTGGCGGTCTGCAGCGCCAGTTGCTCGGCAAACCCGGTCTGGCTGGCATAGGCGACCAGCGTGGCGTCGTCCGCGGGGCTTGCCAACGCCGCCACGCTCGCGCGCCGCTGGCGATGGTGCGCGATCACCGCGCCGCAGAAGCCCGCATAGGCCGCAACCACACCGGCTGCCGTGACGGCGCGCGACGGGCCCAGCAGCGCCAGTGCCACGCCGCCGGCCACGGCGAGCCAGCTCGCGCCGGCGAAAGCGGAAGGCCGGCTCATGCCAGCATCGCGGCGAACGCCGGGGAAAGGTGTTCTTCGAAACCGTCCGGCGTGCGCACCAGGAAGCGCGCGGCGATACCGTGGCGGTGCGCGTGCACCATGCCGGCCTCGGGGCCGAGCACGGTCAGCGCGGTAGAGAGCGCATCTGCCAGCATGCACTGCGCATGCAGCACCGTGACCGAAGCGAGCGCGTGGCTGGCCGGATAGCCGGTGCGCGGATCGATGGTATGGGCGTAGCGCCGGCCGTCGCTGTCGAAGTAGCGGCGATAATCGCCGGAGGTGGCGACCGACAAGCCGTGCAGCGCGACCAGCGTCTGCCCCGCTGCGCCGGTGCCGAGCCCCGGCGGCGTTTCCAGCGCGACCCACCACGGCATGCCGTCGGGCTTGACGCCATGGCCGCGCAGTTCACCGCCGATCTCGGTCAGGTGGTGGTCCAGGCCTTGCTCGCGCAGGTAGCTCGCCACCGCGTCGACGGCAAAGCCCTTGGCGATGGCGCAGAAGTCCAGCGAGGCGCCGCCGGGCTGCAGCGCGCGCTTGCCTGCCCCATCGACTTCGATGCGCACCCAGCCGCAGCGGCCGCGTGCCGCCTGCACCGCGTCAGGCGATGGCGGCGCGCTACGCTTCGGCGCCGGGCCGAAGCCCCACAGGTCGACCAGCGGGCCGGCGCTCGGGTCATAGGCACCGCCGCTGTCGCGCGCCACCTGCAGCGCGCATTGCAGCACCGCGAAGCAGTCGTCCGGCAACGTGTGCCAGCTGCCCGGCGCGGCGCGATTGAAGCGGCTCAGGTCCGAATCCGCTTCCCAGTTGCTCATCTGCGCGACCACGCCATCGAGCACGGCCCGGATCCCTGCGGCGATGCGATCGGCATCAGCCGCCCGTAGCAACAACGCCGCCACCGACCAGGTCGTGCCCATGCTCTCACCGCACCAGCGGTGCAGCCGCACCTGCGCCGCGGGCGGCATCGGCGGCGCGGACAGCGCGACGGGAACGAGGACGCGGTTCAAACCGTCAGCCTCTTATTGCGGCAGCACTTCCATCGTCACCGCATAGACGGCGCGGCGCGACTTGGCTTGCTTGAAGGTCGCCTTGTCGTCGCGCACCTCGGCTTCCATCCAGTACATGCCAGGCGCCGGCCACTTGACGCTGAACTTGCCGTCGGCGTCGGTGGTGGCGCTGAACTCCTGCAGCTGGTCGCGATAGCGGATGCCGCCCGGCACCACCGAGACCTTCAGGTTGGCGGCGGGCTTGCCGTCGAGCAGCAGGCGGAAGCTGGCGGTTTCGCCCGCGACCAGGTCGTTCGGGTGCGTGATCGGCGCCAGCTCCAGGCCGCGGCCGGCGATGCGCAGGCCCTTGTCGCTGGGCTTGCCGGCGGTGACGAAGGACTCGATGCGGCCTTCGGCCTGCGTGACCTGCAGCTCCTGCGCGTTGGCCGGCACTTCCTTGGCGAAGTTCTCGGCCGTGCCGCGCCAGCGCTTGGTCTGGCCGTCGACCTTGTAGCTGGCGAAGAGGCCGTTGTTGACCACCGCCACGCGGTAGGTGCCCGGCTGGGTCAGGTGCAGGTCGAAGGTGCTGCGGTACTTGCCGGTGGCCGCGCTCTCGGCCTTGACGGCGCTGCCGTCGGGGGCGGTCACCTGCAGGTTGTCGAGCCGCATCGGCACGTGCTCGAAATAGAACAGGTCGTTGGAGACGGCGGCGTCCACGGTCACCCACGGATCGCTACCGGACAGCACGGTGGCCGACGGCAGCAGCCACTGGCGGTGCGCATGCGCGGCCAGCGGCGCCAGCGCGGCGAGGGCGAGCACGGCCACGCGGGTGGCCAGGCGGGAAGGAACGGCGGACAGGATCGCGGAAGGTTTCATCGTCGGGGCTCCGGGAGATTTACGGCTTCAGTTCGACGGTCACGCCGCCGAGTTCGTGTTCGCCCTTGGCGCGGGCGGTCTGCGCGGATTGCGGCGGCCAGGTGAACGGCACGCGCAGCAGCTCGCGCCCGCCCACTTCACGCGCGGCCTCCACCACTAGCTGGTAGTTACCCGCCGGCAGCTTGCCCAGCGGCGTCTTGCCGTCGCTGAAGCTGGCCGCGTGCTCGCCCGGCGCGCGCGTGGCGCCAGAGATGCCGTCGGCCGGCATATGCAGGTCGCGGCCGGCCTTGCGCCACCACTGGCGCATGTCCTTGAGCCACTTGGTGCCCTCGCCGTCCTTGAGCTTGCCGTCGTACCAGACCGCCAGCGTCTGTACGGGGCTCTGGTCGGCGCGCTCGACCCACATCGACACATAGGGGCGGTGGTATTCGGCCACGTTCAGGCGCGGGATTTCCACCTTGACGTTCAGGTCGGCGGCCATCGCGGGTCCCGCCAAGGGAACCGCGGCCATGCCGGTCAGGGTGACGGTGAGCAGTCGGCGCATATCGAAGGAACCTCGTCAGTGAGATGCAGGAAGAAGAATGGGTCGATCAGTGGATGAACAGGATGGCGAGCAGCAATGGCGCCACCAGCCCCAGCCCCACCAGCGGCCACGTCGCCACGCGTCCGCCCGCATGCAGCTTGAGCAGGAACAGGCCGGTCACGCTGAAGATCACGCACGCCAGCGCGAACACATCCAGGAACAGACTCCACGCGGCGCCGGTATTGCGGCCCTTGTGCAGATCGTTCAGGTAGGAGATCGCGCCGCGCGTGGTTTTTTCGTACTGGGCCTCGCCGCTGTCGAGCTCGACGCTGACCCAGGCATCGCCGCCAGGGCGCGGCAAGGCCACGTAGATCTCGTCCGCCGACCATTCGGCCTCGCGCCCGCGGGTGTCGACGTCCAGCGCCTGCGCCAGCCAGTCGGCCAACGCCGCGGGTACCGGCGCCTTGCGCTCGCGCGCCTGGGCGTCGCTGGCGGGCGCTTCGGCGCGCACCTTGTCGAGCACGCGCGTGGGCATGGTGGCGTGCCGGTTCTCGACCGCAAGCTTTGCCTCAATCTGCGCCGCATGGTTGAGCGTGAAGCCGGTGATGGCGAACAGCAGCATCCCGATCAGGCAGATCGCGGAACTGATCCAGTGCCACTGGTGGAGATGCTTGAGCCAGAAGGCGCGGCGCTGCTGGCCGGAAGCCGGCTGGGATTGGGTCATTGCGGTTGGTCGGCGGGCACGGTGCTGGCGCGGCCTGCGGCCAGTTGTTGCCTTTATGTCCTGGAAGCTCGGGCGCCGCCTTGCGCACCTGTGGCAGCAAGGGCTGTGTCATTGTTGTCACAATGATTGACGCAAGAGAGAAGGATAATCGTTCTCATTTGAATGCGCAAACGAATGGTGACCGCTCAACATTACAGCGCGTTACATGCCTTGCCGCACGCACCGCCGCCGCCGCCTCGTTAAGCGCGGCAGCCGAACGTCACAACCACGCCCCGGCCGCCCACCCCACCACGCCGCTCGCTACCACCACCAGCCACGGCGGCAGCTTCCACACCATCAGCGCGAGCAGCGCCAGCGCGACCAGCACGATATCGAGCGGCACCTGCACGGCGCTGGTCCACACCGGATCCCACAGCGCCGCCAGCAGCAGCCCGACCACACCGGCATTGACGCCGGCCAGCGCCGCCTGCGCGCGCCGGTTGCGGCGCAGGCTTTCCCAGAACGGCAGCGTCCCTATCACCAGCAGCGCGCCGGGCAGGAAGATCGCCAGCGTGCACAGCAACCCGCCGGCAAAGCCGGTCGGCGGCATCTGCATGGACGCGCCCAGGAAGGCGGCAAAGGTGAACAGCGGCCCCGGCATGGCCTGCGCCGCGCCATAGCCGGCCAGGAAGGTTTCCTTGCCGACCCAGCCCGGTGCCACCGCCGCGGTATCGAGCAGCGGCAGCACCACGTGCCCGCCGCCGAAGACCAGCGCACCGGCACGGTAGAACGCATCGAACATGCGCATGGCAGGGTCGGCGACGACCTGCGCCAGCAACGGGAGCCCGGCCAGCAGCACGGCAAACAGCACCAGCACGAGTGCGCCCGCCCGATGCGTGACCGCCATCCCCAGCGGTTCATGCGCGCCCGCCAGTGCCGGCCGCAGCAACGCGATCCCTGCGGCCGCCGCCGCGGCCATCACCGCCACCTGGGTCCATGGGCCAGGCAGCGCCAGCACGATGCCGGCGGCCACGATCATGATGGCGATGCGCACGGGCCCGGTACACAGGCTGCGCGCCATGCCCCACACCGCCTGCGCCACCACCGCCACCGCCACCAGCTTCAACCCGTGCAGCACGCCGGGCGCCGCGGTCATGCCGTAGTGAGACACGCCCAGCGCGAACAGGATCATGACGAGCGCCGACGGCAGCGTGAAACCGATCCACGCGGCAAGCGCGCCCGCATAACCGGCACGCGCCAGCCCCAGCGCGATACCGGTCTGGCTGCTGGCCGGCCCCGGCAGGCACTGGCACAGCGCGATCACGTCGGCATAGGCGGCTTCGCTGATCCAGCGCCGCCGGCGCACCAGTTCCTCGCGGAAATACGCCAGGTGCGCCACCGGCCCGCCGAACGAGGTCAACCCCAGCCGCAGGAAGACTAGGAACACGGCAAGCGGTCCGTCCTGTTGGCGGGTGTTATCGGAGGGGCTGGGCAGGGTAGCCATATCGCCTTTTGGAAGCATGGTTCAGTCAATGGGAACAACGCGCGATTCTGACCGATCGCGGTACAGGCGCGAAGCGCACATCACTCGCGCCGCACATGAAGCGATGCATACGACACTCCGATGGCAGTTGTATTAAAGCCAATCAACCACAATGGCTTCATGGGCGGTATTACCCCAATTAAGTTAGTTTGCGCCCCCGCCGTTATGCCGCAGACGCACACCCATATGCCGCTGGCCCTATACCAGCCAGTGTCGCCGACAGTTGTCACCAATGAGTGACAGCGCGATGAGTGTCGCCGTGAGCATCACCGATAAGCCATGCGCAGTGCGCGGAAGAAGGAGGAGTGAACGCAATGTTGGACAACCTGAGCCTAAAAAAGAAACTGCTGTTGCCGCTGGTGCTGAGCTGGATATGCCTGCTCGGCATCACGCTGTGGAACGCCTGGCATATACGCGAGCTGCGCATGGAAGAACGGCGCCTGGACCTGGCCCACGTGACCGACACCGCCTACTCCGTGGTGGCCGAGTACGAGGCGCTGGCCAAGGCCGGCAAGCTGTCGCAGGACGAGGCCAGGCAGCAGGCCATCGAGCGCGTGCGCGCGATGCGCTTCGGCGCCGACGGTTATTTCACGCTGATGCGCTCCGACACCGTGGTGGTGATGCACCCGTTCAAGACCGAGATGAACGGCAAGAACATGTCGGACATGAAAGATCCCAACGGCGTCTACCTGTTCCGAGATATCGCCGAGATCGGCAAGGGCGCGGGCAAGGGCTTCGTCCATTACCTGTGGCCCAAGCCGGGCGCCGAGGCGCCGCAGCCCAAGCTGAGCTACGTTGCCAACTTCCGCCCGTGGGACTGGAACTTTATCGCCGGACTGTACCTGGATGACATCGACGCGGCGTTTCGCACCGAGCTGTTGAAGGCCCTCGGCCTGCTGCTCGGGGTCGGCGCACTGATGACGCTGGTGATGGTGCGCGTCTCCGCCAGCCTGCAGAAGCAGCTCGGCGGCGAGCCGGCCACCACCGCGCATATCGCCGGGCGCATTGCCGAGGGCGACCTCGCCGGCCAGGTGGAGGTGCGCCCCGGCGACCAGCACAGCATCCTCTTTGCGATGCAGCGCATGCAGTCGCGCCTGACCGGTGCGATCGGCAGCATCCGCGGCTCGGCTGATTCGATCGCGGGCGCGGCCAAGCAGATTGCCGCGGGCAACGCCGACCTGTCGCGCCGCAGCGAGGAGCAGGCCGCCTCGCTGCAGGAAACCGCCGCCAGCATGGAGCAGCTGACCAGCACCGTGCGCCAGAGCGCCGAGAACGCGCGCCAGGCCAGTCGGCTTGCAGAAGGCGCCTCCGACATCGCCGTGCGCGGAGGCACCATCGTCAGCCAGGTGGTCGATACCATGGGCGAGATCAAGGACGCCTCGGGCAAGGTGGTCGACATCATCGCCGTGATCGAAGGCATTGCCTTCCAGACCAATATCCTGGCGCTGAACGCCGCGGTGGAAGCCGCCCGCGCCGGCGAGCAAGGGCGCGGCTTTGCCGTGGTGGCCGGCGAGGTGCGCACGCTCGCGCAGCGCAGCGCCACCGCCGCCAAGGAGATCAAGGCGCTGATCGGCAACTCGGCGCAGCGCGTGGAAGATGGCGCGGTGCTGGTGGAGAGCGCGGGCAAGGCGATGGACGAGATCGTCGAGGCGGTCAAGCGCGTGACCGACCTGATGGGCGAAATGCGCGCCGCCACCGAGGAGCAGACCGGCGGCATCGAGCAGGTCAACCAGGCGGTGTCGCAGATGGACCAGATGGCGCAGCAGAACGCCGCACTGGTGGAAGAGGCCGCGGCCGCGGCGGCATCGCTGGAAGACCAGGCCGATGCCCTGCACCGCGCGGTCGGACAGTTCCGGCTGGCGGGGGCCTGAGCGCCGCCGGCGGCCCGGTGGACTTTGTTACATGCCCGTCATACACGCCGCGCCGCGGCGTGTATCATGAAGCGCAACCGGCCGCATCATGTGCGGCCGGCATCGATCCAGACCACCACCGGGAGCGCACCATGATGGCATTCATTGGCACCGTGTTCGTTGGCCTCATCGTCGGACTGATCGCGCGCGCGGTCAAACCCGGCGACGACAAGATGGGCTGGATCATGACCATCGTCCTGGGGGTCCTGGGCTCGGTGATCGCCGGCTACGTCGGCCGCGCCCTGGGCTGGTACCAGCCGGGCGAACCCGCCGGCTGGATTGCGTCGGTGATCGGTGCGATCGTGCTGCTGGTGATCTACGGCATGGTGCGCCGCAAGGGCTGACTGGCCTTGCGCACCACGGCGTCGTTGGCATCGGCCAGGCTCGGCACCTCGCGCTTGGAAGGTGTGGGGGGCGCCGGCGCAGGTTCGGCCATCTGCGGGCGGGCCTCGAGCCCTTGCGCCAGCGCGGCGCCGGGCACGGCTTCGGTCGGCGCGGCCATGGTCGGCCCGCGCGGGGCGAGCAGCCCCGGGGCCGCGTCGCGGCAACGCAGCAGTGCGCGGTCGCCGCCCGGCGCCATCGCCGAAACCTGCGGCGCGATCGCACGCAGCACCCTGACCGCCAGCGCACTGGTAAAGCTGTAGCGCACTGCGTAGGGCTCCCTCACGTTGACCACCACGGTGCCGAAGAAGCGCTCGCCCAGCGTGAACACGAACGTCGCCGAGCGGTTCACCGAACGCGACGAGATCAGCCGCCCGCCCGGACCGTACACCTGGAAGCGCTGGTCGCCGGTGCCGGTCTTGCCCGCCACCATCAGCGTCGTGCCATCCCGCCCCGGCACCGTGAACGCGCCGCGGATTGACTTGGCAGTGCCGCGTTCCACCACATCCAGCATCGAGCGACGCGCCAGCGCGGCCACTTCGGCCGGCAACACGCGCTTGCCCTGCCCCGGCTGCAGCACGTAGCGCGTGGCGTACGGCGTGCCGTCGGCGAAGGCCAAGCTGCGTACCGCGGCGTTCTGCGTGACCACGCCACCCGCCAGCAGGATGCCGGCCAGCTCCGCCAGCGCGGCCGGGCGGTCGCCGGCGGCGCCGATGGCGCTGGCGTACGACGGCGTCAGCGAATCGAACGGATAGCCCAGGCGCTGCCAGCGCCGCGCGATGCGGGTGAAGGCGTCCTGCTCCAGCAGCGTGCGGATGCGGTTGTCCTGCCCGGCCTTGCTGCGCGTCTTGAACAGCCACTTGTAAACTTCCTGGCGCTCGGCGGTGCTGGCGCGCAGCACCTCTGCCAGCGTAGCGTCGGGATGCTGGTCCAGGTACTCCACCATCCACAGCTCCAGCGGATGCACGCGTGACAGGTAGCCGCGGTCGTTGAGGTTGAACTTGTCCTTGCCGTACTTGCGGTACAGCGCCGGCAGGTCTTCCTTGGCCAGCTGCTTGTCGCCCAGGCGCGCGCGCATGATGTGGATGTAGCTGGCCTCATCCAGGTATGGCCGTGCGCTCAGCAGCGTCACCGACGTGCGCACCGCGTTCAGGTGCGGAATGGTCATGCGTACCCGGCCCAGCAGCGTGTCCAGGCGCTGCGCCGAATCCTTGCCACGGTAGCGCTGGTAGAAGTTGGTCATGTAGGCGCTGCCTTCCTGGTCGGCAAAGCGCTCCAGGTACTCGCGCCGGCCGGGTGCGTTGCGGTCCTCGAACAGGTCGCCCATGTCCGGCTTGGCATGGAACATCTCATAGCGCACGATGTCGCGCATCATGCGGATAAAGACCAGGTTGACCGAATGCTGGAACCCGATGCGCACGGTCATGTTGCGCTCGCCCGACTCGCGCTCGAAGTTGGTGAAGCTCTGCAGGCCGCCGCCGGTGAAGAAGCCTTCGCCGGCGCTGCCGGAGTACTTGCGCTCCATGGCGGCTTCGAGCATCGCCATCAGCTCGCGCTCGGCGGGCCTGCGGGTCTTGGACAGGTAGTCCACCGCCCAGCGGCTGAGCGCGTCCTGGCGCGCCAGGTGCACCGCGGCCAGCTCGTCGCCGCTCATGCCGGCATAGCGCGAGTGCAGCTCGCTGATGATCTCCAGGTAAGTCACCAGCGTGCGCAGCTTGGCGGTCGATCCCAGGTTCAGGCGTGCGCCGCTGTTGACGTCGAAGGGCTGGTCGATATTGTCGGCCTGCACCCGCACCACGCTGGCGTTGCCCACGCGCTCGAACAGCGTGAAGCTCGCCGTCAGCTTCGACGGGTCATCGTTGTCGCGCAGCAGGTTGTGGCCGTACAGGCCCATGGCGCGCGCATCGGCCTTGTTGTTCACGCGCTGCAGCGTCTCGGTGATGATGCGCTGCGCCTCGCGGTTGATGGTGCTGTCCACGGTCAGGTCGAGCCGGTCCATGTCGTAGCGGCTTTCCACCCCCGTCAGCCGGGTGATGTCGGCGCGCACGCGGTTGACGGCCTTGCGCGTGACGAAGGGCTCCTGCGCCGGGCGCTGCGGCGGCGCCGCCTTCTCCAGCGGCTGCGCCAGTGCGGCGTCGCGCAGCTCGGCGGTAATGACGTTGTTGGCCGCCAGCAGGCGCAGGTAGCTGGCGGTGAGCGCATCCAGGTTGGTATCGTCGCGGCGCAGGTGGTAGGACGGGCGGCGCTGCGAGATGATCAGCGACAGCGCGCGCTTGAAGGCCTGCGCCTGGCGCGGCTCGGGCGCGCGCTGGTCGAGCTCCTTCAGCAGGCGGTTGATCTCGCTGAAGTCCTCGCCGTACCAGACCCACAGCGCGTCGCCGATGCCGTTGATCTCGCCGAAGCCTTCGCGCGCCGACAGCGGCACGGTGTTCAGGTAGTCGACCACGATGCGCTCGCGCGCGCGCTGCGTGTCGGGCCCATCCAGGTAGGCGCGCAATGACGCCGACGCCATCTGGCGGAATTTCTCCGGAATCGACGCGGTACGGCCTTCGGGCGAGTGCCGGTATTTCTCGATCTGCGTGGCCAGCGTGCTGCCGCCGGGGGCGTCGTGCGACTTGTCGGCCAGCCGGATCATCTGGTCGAGCACTGCGCGCGACAGCCGGCGAAAGTCCAGCGCCGGGTTCATATTGGGGTATTCCGGGTTGAGCAGGCCCTGGTTCTCGACGTACAGCAGCGAACTCACCAGCAGCGGCGGGATCGCGTTGAAATCCGCATACTGCCGCTGCGGATAGCGCTCGAACGCCAGCGTCAGTCCGTTGCAGTCGCGCAGCAGCAGGCCCGCCTGGTTTTTCTCGCGGTAGGGCGCGAACAGGCCCTGGTCCATCAGCCGCACCATGTCCGGCGACATACGCGCCTGTTCGGCCGGCACGTAGCCGCGCTGCTCCAGCCGCCTTGCAAAGCTGGGCAGCATGCCGTAGCCCATGCGCGCGTCATAGGGTCCGGAATGCGGGAAACGGATGCTGTCGCTGGCGCCCGGCTGGATCTCGAACGTCAGCCGCTGGCCAAGGCTGCCGATCAGCCGCGCCTGCCAGTGCGAATTGCGCACTTCGCTTGCGACAAAGCTATACACAACGTAGGCGCCGCCCGTTAGGGCGACCGCCAAGCCAGCGAAGATCCAGCCACGACGCGACACGTTTGGGCTTCCCTGTTGGGCCGGTGCTGCGCGAAGGGGGTGTCTTCGCACCGGCTCGAAGCGCAATTTTCTCGCGGCGCACGCACCGCGCGCGCCGCCTGTATTGATATTAGTAGGAGTAAAGCCAGCATGCAGCAACCGTGCGCAAGGTCATCGCGCCATTGCGAACATGCCTCAATCTAGGCAGCGCTTGCGCCACATCCCAGGTCCCATGCAGCGCTGCCATCGGGCGCGATCGGGGACTATTATTTGGCGATCCGCGCGCGTGCCACCGGGCGCCCGCCGAACGGGTAGCCCGGATCGTTATAGCCGTGGGTCGAGGCATGCCCCGGCGACACCAGCGCGTCGACCATCGCCTCTTCCTCGGGCGTGATGGCAACGTTCAGCGCACCGAAATAATCCTCGAACTGCGCCAGCGTGCGCGGTCCCGCGATCACCGACGAAATGATCGGATTGGCCAGCACCCATGCGGTGGCGAACTGCCCCGGCGTGAGCCCGCGGCCCTCGGCATGGGTCTTGAGTTGCTGCGCGATCACCAGCGATTCGTCGCGGAACTCGGTCTCCATCATGCGGCGGTCGGAGCGCCCCGCGCGCGTGCCCTGTCCCGGAGTCTGGCCGGGCGCGTACTTGCCGGTGAGCACGCCGCGCGCCACCGGGCTGTAGGGCACCACGCCCAGCCCGTAGTATTCGCACGCGGGCAGGATCTCCACCTCCGGCATCCGGTTCAGCAGGTTGTAGTACGGCTGGCAAGCCACCGGCCGCGGCACGCCCAGCTCGCCGCACAGCCGTGCGATTTCGGCGATGCGCCAGCCGCGGAAGTTCGACACCGCCCAGTAGCGGATCTTGCCGCTGCGCACCAGGTCGCCCATCGCGCGCACCGCCTCTTCCAGGTTCTCGCCGGGGTAGTCGCGGTGCAGGTAGAGGACGTCGATATAGTCGGTCGCCAGCCGGTGCAGGCTGTCCTCGACCGCGCGCGTGATCCACACCCGCGAATAGTGCGAGTGGTTGGGCGCGGACTGCATCGCGTTGCCCAGCTTGGTCGCCAGCACCCAGTCGTGGCGGTCGGCGGTCAGCAGCCGCCCGACCATCTGCTCCGACCCGCCCTTGCTGTACACATCGGCGGTATCGATGAAGTTCACGCCGTGATCGCGCGCGCTGGCGACGATGCGGGCGGCCTCGGCCTCGTCGGTCTGGTCGGCAAACATCATGGTGCCCAGGCACAGCGGCGAAACGCGCAGGTTGCTGGCGCCGAGGCGGCGGTAAGGCATGGTGGTATCTGGCATGGCGGTTCCTTCGGTGGGCGCGGCAAGGCGCGCCGGACTATGACAAAGCGATGAAAAACCGTGGCGGGGTCGGCTGTGACCACGATCCGACATTTTGCCGGGACTTGGCCAAACCTGCCGGCGCCGGCGCCGGCGCGGAACAACGTGGCAAAATCAACGGTATTTGGGCTTTTATTACCGGCCATTCAGCGAAAGAATCGACAGAAATGGCAGGCATATGTGGCTCTCAGGTCAATTGCCAGCCGCCATGGGCGCTTCGCGCCGGTGTCAATCAGACAATGTAGCCAATTTGCTCGGAATATTCCGAATACGCCATTTGGGACGCCCCTCGATAGTGGGGTAAAGCCAATGCTGGCAAGGCCGTGCGGGTTGCAGGCCTTGAGATAAATCTCCGCCGTCCGATAAGCATTTTCGCCACAGCAGCAATATTTCTGACATTCGGCCGGGGTCGGTTTGAGTAAAATGACGCCCGCCAAAATCCCGCCCCTTCACCGTCCATTTTTCCCGCCAGCATCATGAATCGCCATGCCCTCCCTTTCGCTTCCGGCAGCCAGTGCGGCGCGCCGTTGGCCCGCGGGTGTCCGGCCTGCGCGGAAGGCGGGCGGGCATGAGCGGCAGCATCGGCGCAACGGAGCAAGGCGTGGCAGTGACCTTCGCCATCCGGGCCTGGTCGGCCTGGGCGGGCGGCCTGCACTCCGCCGACGACTGGCGCGCATGGAGCGCGGCCCCGCACCTGCCAGCGCCGCCGTCGCAGCCCCCGGCCCTGCCGGAGATGGCGGCGATGCTGCGCCGGCGCCTGCCCGTGCTGGGGCGCGTGGCGCTGGCCGCGGCCTATGGCTGCGCGCCGGGCGATAGCGCGGCCGCGGTGCCCGCGGTGTTTGCCTCGCGCCACGGCGATACCGGGCGGCTGGTGACGATGCTCAGCGAACTGGCGGCCGGCGATGCACTGTCGCCGACCGCGTTCGGCCTGTCGGTGCACAACGCCATCGGCGCGCTGCGCTCGATCGACCTGGCCGATACCGGCAACCTGCTGGCCGTGTCCGCCGGGCGCGATACCGTGGAGACGGCGCTGCTCGAAGCCTGCAGCCTGCTCGCGGACGGCGCACCCGAAGTGATGCTGGTCCATTACGACGAACCCGTGGCCGCGCCCTACGCCGCGTTCGCGGATGAGCCCGCCTGCCTGTATGGCTGGTGCTGGCGCCTCGGCGCGCCGCGCGCGGGCGAACCCTGCTACACGCTGGCGCTCGCGGATGCACCCGCCGCGGCAGCGGCCGCGCCGCGACTGCCGCACGGGCTGGACGTGCTGCGCTTCATGCTGGCCGGCGACGCCCAACTGTGCCATCGGGGCGAGCATGCCGGCTGGCGGTGGCAGCGCCATGGTTGAGCGCGATGGTTGAGAGAATGGAGCGCGCCTGGCGCGTATGCGCCACCGGGCTGTGCTTTTCCGGCTTCGGGCTGGGCGGGCTGGTGCTGCGCGTGCTGGTGTTCCCGGCGCTCGCGCTGGCGCCATGGAGCGCGGCGCGGCGCCAGCGCATCTGCAAGAACGTGATCCACCACGCGTTCCGGCTGTTCCTGTGGCTGATGTGCGCGGTGGGCGTGATCCGCTACGAGGTGCGCAACGCGCAGCGGCTGCAACGCCAAGGGCTGCTGATCGTGGCCAACCACCCTTCGCTGATCGACGTGGTGTTCCTGATCGCGCTGACGCGCCGTGCCGACTGCGTGGTCAAGGCGGGCCTGGCGCGCAACCCGTTCACGCGCGGGCCGGTGCTGGCCACCGGCTATGTGCAGAACGATTCGGGCGCGCAGATGGTGCAGGACTGCATCGCCTCGCTGCGCGCGGGCAACAACCTCGTGATTTTTCCGGAGGGCACGCGCACCCCGGCCGACGGCAGCCTGCGGCTGCAGCGCGGCGCCGCCAATATCGCGGTGCGCGGCGGCTTTGCGCTGACACCGGTGGTGATCCGCTGCGAGCCGCCCACGCTGCGCAAGGGCGAGAAGTGGTACCGCGTACCGGTACGCAGGCCGCGCTACGTCATCGACGTGCGCGAAGACTTTGACACCCGGCAGCTGGCGAAAGCCGGCACCGACGACGCCATGGCCGTACGCGAGGTCACGCTGGCACTGACCGCTTACTTTTCCAGGGAGATACGCCGTGCAGGCGCTTGAGCAAGAAATCAAAGAACTGATCGTTTCGTCGCTGTCGCTGGAGGAAGTGGCGCCCGCAGACATCGACACCGATGCGCAGCTGTTCGTCGAAGGGCTGGGCCTGGATTCGATCGATGCGCTCGAACTCGGCCTGGCGCTGCAGAAGCGCTTCGGCGTCTCCATGAGCGGCGACAAGGAAGTGGTACGCGCCCGCTTTGCCAGCGTTGCCACGCTGGCGGCATTCGTCACCGCGCATCGCGCCGAACAGGCTTCGGCCTGAGTACGCCCCTGGTATCCGATACTTTCAAGCTGGTAGGCAAGGCCATGACCCACGACGAAATCTTTGCGCGCATTTCGGCAGTCCTGCAGGACTCCTTTGAAATCGACGCCGACCGCATCCGGCCGGAAGCCCGGCTCTACGAAGACCTGGACATCGACAGCATCGACGCAGTCGACCTGCTGGTCAAGCTCAAGCCGATGCTGGACAAGCCGCTCAAGCCCGAGCAATTCAAATCCGTGCGCACCATTCAGGACGTGGTGCAGGCGCTGGCGCTGCTGATCGACTCCGATTCCGCTGCGACGGCCTGATGGCGTGGCGCAACTGGAGCCTGGGTGCGCTGACGCTGTGCTACCCGGTGGCGGTCTATGTCGGGCTGCAGTACTGGCCGCCGCGCATGGTGGCATTGCTGCTGGTAGCGCTGATGCTGCTGCGCCTGGCCGCAGTGCGGCACGCCGGCTGGCGCCCGCTGGCGCTGGTCGCGGGCGCGATCGCGCTGGCGGTGCTCGCCTCAGGCGAGGCGATGCCGCTCAAGCTCTACCCGGCACTGGTCAACGCGGTGCTGCTGGCGGTGTTCGGCTGGAGCCTGTGGCGTCCGCCCACCGTGGTGGAGCGCCTGGCCCGGCTGCGCGACCCGGAACTGCCGCAGGCCGGCGTGGCCTACACGCGCAGGGTCACCGCTGCGTGGTGCCTGTTCTTCTGCGGCAACGGCTCGATTGCGCTGGCCACCGCCTGGTTTGCCAGCGACCGCGTGTGGGCGCTCTATAACGGCGCCATCGCCTACGTGCTGATCGGGGCGATGTTCGCGGGCGAGTGGCTGGTGCGCCGGCAGGTCATGGCAAGGAGCCGTCATGACTGAGTGGACGGGTATCCGCGGCGCGATGGCGGCGCTGGCTCGCCGCGTCGCAGCGCAATCCGGCGCCGATGCCGACGCCGCCCGCCTGCTGGCCCGCGCGGCCGCATGGCGCGCGGCCTTTGCCGTAGCGCCGTGCGCGCGCTGGGCCATCCATATCGAATCGACGCAGGAATTCGCCGCCGCCCTCTTCGGCGCATGGCATGCGGGCAAGCACGTGGTGCTGCCCGGCGACATGCGCCCGGACACGCTGCAGGCGCTACGCGTGCACACTGACGGCTGGGCCGGCGAACTGCCGGATGGCTTGCAGCCGCGGCAGGACCTCGACGGCGATGCCGGCGATTGGCCGCCGCTGTCGCCCGACGATACTGGCGTCACGCTGTTCACGTCCGGCTCCACCGGCGCGCCCGAGGCCATCCACAAGCGGCTGGCGCAGCTCGATGCGGAAACCGGCGCGCTGCAAGCCGCCTTTGGCGCGCAACTGCCGCCGGACGTTCGGCTGCTGACCACGGTTTCGCACCAGCATATCTACGGCCTGCTGTTCTGTGTGCTGTGGCCGCTGGCAGCCGGCCGCGCGTTGCCGCACGCGCGCCTCGCCTTCCATGAGGAAGTGGTCGCCGCCTGCGACAGTGCGCCGGTGGTGCTGGTCAGCAGCCCGGCGCACCTGCGCCGCATGCCGGAATCGCTGGACTGGTCCGCTGCCCGCGCGGCGGTGTGTGCGGTGTTCTCCTCCGGTGGGCCATTGCCGCCCACGGCGGCGGACGACGCGCTGCGCCATCTCGGGCAATCGCCCATCGAAGTCTTCGGCAGCTCCGAAACCGGCGGCATCGCCTGGCGCCAGCGCGCACGCCAGCAGGACCGCTGGACGGCGCTGCCCGGCGTGGCCTGGCGCCTGCAGGACGGCTTCCTGGCGGTGCGCTCGGCGCACCTGCCCACTGACGACTGGCATGTCTGCGCGGACCGTGCGCTGGCCGACGGCGAACAGGGCTTCGTGCTGGCCGGGCGCGCCGACCGCGTCGCCAAGATCGAAGAGAAGCGCGTGTCGTTGACCCGCATCGAGCAGGCGCTGGCGGCCTCGCCGCTGGTGCTGGATGCGCGCGTGGTGCTGGTGGATCTGGATGTCGGCACGCGCGTGGCGGCTGCGGTGGTGCTGGCGGAAGCCGGCGCCGCCATGCTGGCCGGCTTTGGCCAGATTCGCGGCCGGCCCGCGCTGATCGCCGCGTTGAAGGCGGCACTGGCCGACACCGTCGATCCGCTCGCGCTGCCGCGGCGCTGGCACCTGGCCACCGAAGCGCTGCCTTGCAATGCTCAGGGCAAGACCACCGAGGCGATGCTGCGCGAACTGTTCCGCCAGACACTGCCGCGCGCGGTCTGGATCGAAAGCAGCGAACATGCCGCCGCCGCCACGCTGGACGTCGGCGAACACCTGGCGATTTTCGACGGGCATTTCCCCGGCACGCCGATCGTGCCCGGCGTGGCGCAGATCGACTGGGTCATGACGCTGGCGCCGCAGCGCCTGCCGGTGCCGCCGCGCGAGCGCTTCCTGCGGCTGGACGTGCTCAAGTTCCAGGGCGTGATCCGCCCCGGCAGCCAGGTGCGGCTGGACCTGGAATGGCTGCCGGCCAAGGCCGCGCTGGCGTTCCGGCTGACCTCCGCGGCAGGCCCGCACGCCAGCGGCCGCATCATCTTCAGGAGCGAGCATGACTGACGCCGACTTCCATCCGGTGGTACTGGTGCCGGTCTACAACCACGAGCGCGCCATCGGCGCCATGGTCGATGCGATCCTGGCGCATCCGGTGTCCTGCCTGCTGGTCGACGACGGCAGCAATGCCGAATGCGCCGCAGTGCTGCACGAGCTCGCCGCGCGCCCGGACGGCCGCGTCACGCTGGTCAGACTCGAACAGAACCAGGGCAAGGGCGGGGCCGTGATGGCTGGCTTCGAGGCCGCCTGGCGCGCGGGCTACACCCACGCGCTGCAGATCGATGCGGACGGCCAGCACGATGCCGGCTGCATCCCCACCTTCCTCGACATGGCGCAACGCCATCCGGCGGCAATGGTGTGCGGCAACCCCGTCTACGACGCCTCGGTGCCGCGCGCGCGGCTGATCGGGCGCTACCTGACGCACGTGTGGGTCTGGGTCCACACGCTGTCGTTCGCGGTGCGCGATTCGATGTGCGGGCTGCGCGTCTATCCGCTCGCCGACGTGGTGCCGCTGACGCGCGCCGCGCGCATCGGGCCGCGCATGGAATTCGATATCGAGATCCTGGTACGGCTGGTCTGGCGCGGCGTGCGCATCATCAATATCCCGACGCCGGTGACCTACCCCAGCGACGGCGTCTCGCACTTCCGCGTCTGGCGCGACAACCTGCGCATTTCGTGGATGCATACGCGCCTGTTCTTCGGCATGCTGTGGCGCCTGCCCGTACTGATGGGACGCAAGCTGGCATGAGCACGACCGCACCCGGCGCGGCCCCGCCCGCAAGCACACCCGCCGCGCGCCACTGGAGCCGCATCGGCGAGGCCACCTGCGTGTGGGGCGTGTGGTGCCTGTACACGATCCACCGCCTGTTCGGGCGGCTGGCGTTTCGCGCGGTGCTGTACCCGGTCGTGACCTACTATTGGCTCGCGCATGGCGCGGCGCGCCGCGCCTCGCTCGATTACCTGCGCCGCGCGCATCGCGCTACCGGCGCGCAAGGCCCGCTGCCTGGCGCGCGCCATACGCTGCGCCACCTGTACGCGTTCGCCGACACGCTGCTCGACAAGCTGCTGGCGATCGGCGGCCGCTATGCCTTCGGCAACGTCACGCGCGAAGGCGCCGAGGTGATGCTGCGCCAGATCGAGAGCGGCCAGGGCGGCATCATCGTCACCGCGCATATGGGCTGCCTGGAGCTGTGCCGCGTGCTGGCCCGCCATCGCGCTGGCCTGCGCCTGACCGTGCTGGTGCATACCGCGCATGCGCAGCGCTTCAACCGCATCCTGGCCCGGCTCGATCCCGGCTCGACGCTGCAGCTGTACCAAGTCGACGAGATCTCGCCGGCCACCGCGCAGGAACTGGCCGACAAGGTGCGCGCCGGTGAGTTCGTCGCCATTGCCGGCGACCGCGCACCGGCCCACGGCGGGCGCGCCGTCAGCGTGCCGTTCCTGGGCGCGCCGGCGCGCTTCCCCGTCGGCCCCTATGTGCTGGCCGCGCTGATGGACTGCCCGCTGTTCGCGATGGGCTGCATCCGCCACGGCGATGGCCACCTGCTGCGCTTTACCGAGCTGGCGCGCCAAGTGCGCCTGCCGCGCGCCGGCCGCGCCGAGGCGCTGACCGGCTATGCCACCGCCTATGCCGACTGGCTCGCGCAGTTGCTGGTGCTGTCGCCGTACGACTGGTTCAACTTCTACGATTTCTGGGCCGACCCGGACAACACGCCCGGGCGCGCGCGCTGAGCCCGCGACCGACCCTCACAGCGCCATGACCCCAGACCTCAGCCACGAGATCACCCTCAGCCCCGCCTTCCACGACCTCGACCCGATGGACGTGGTGTGGCACGGCAACTATGTGCGCTACCTGGAGCAGGCGCGCTGCGCGCTGCTGGCGCGGTTCCAGTACGACTATCCCGCGATGCGCGATTCCGGCTATGCGTGGCCGGTGGTCGACCTGCGCCTGCGCTACGTGCGCCCGCTGGTCTACGGACAAACCGTGATCGTGCGTGCCACCATCGTCGAGTGGGAAAACCGGCTCAAGATCGACTACGTGCTGCGCGATGCCACCACCGGCGAGCGCCTGACCAAGGGCTATTCGGTGCAGGTAGCAGTGGACATGCGCACCGGCGAGATGTGCTACGAGTGTCCGCCGGTGCTGTGGGAACGGCTGGGGGTGAAGCCATGAAGCGCCGCACCTTGCTGGCCGCCCTCGCGGCGCTTGCCTGCGTGCCGGCGTTGCCGGCGCAGGCTGCCGATACGCTCGGCGCCATCGCCGCACGGCTGGCCGATGCGCCGGTGATCCGCGGCCGCTTCGAGCAGAAGCGGCAGCTTGCGGGCTTTACCAATCCGCTGCTCTCGCGCGGCGACTTCGTGCTGGCCCGCGAACGCGGGCTGGCCTGGACCACGCGCGAACCGATCGTGTCGAGCCTGCTGGTAACGCCCACGCAACTGGTGGTGCGCGGCGCCGACGGCCAGGTGCAGCAGCGTCTTGCCGCCGACGAGCAGCCGGCGATGCGCGTTGTCGGCGAATCGATGATCGCGGTGCTGCGTGGCGACCTGTCGAAGTTGTCGACGCGCTTTGCGCTGGATGCGAAGCTGGCTGGCAAGGACAGCTGGGCACTGACGCTGACGCCCACCGACAGCGGCATCCGGCGCGCCTTTGCCCGCATCGAGCTGAGCGGCGACCGCTTCGTGCGCAGCATCCGGCTGGAAGAGGCGGGCGGTGATGCCACCCAGATCCGCCTGCTCGAGCCGGTGGCGGCGCCAAGACTTTCCGCCGCGGAGGCGCAGCGCTTTGAGTGATTCCGCCAACCGCGTTCCGGTCCGTGCCCGCGCCGGCCTGGCGGGCATGGCGCCGCTGGCCCGCGTGCTGGCGTTCGCCTGGCTGCTGGCCGTGCTGGCGCTGGCCTTGCACCAGGCCAGCTTCTGGCGCAGCGCGCGCATCGATACCGACGTGATGGCGCTGCTGCCCGGCAGCGAGCGCACCGCCACCGCCGACCGCGTGCTGCGCCAGCTGGCCGACGGCGTCTCGCGCGAGATCATCGTGCTGGTCGGCGCGCCCGACTGGCAGCAGGCAAAGACGGCCGCGCAGCGCTTCGGCCAGGCCACCGGCGCGCATTCCGAGCTGCTGCGCCCGGTCGACAGGATCGCCGCCTTCGACTTCGACGCTGCGCTGTCCTTCTACCGCCCCTGGCGCGACCACCTGCTGACCGACGCCCAGCGCGCCATGCTCGGCCGCGCCGATGCCGACACGCTGGCGCAGCAGGCGCTGGCGCGGCTGTACCAGTTCTCGGCCGGCACCAGCCTGTCGGGCTGGTCGGCCGATCCGCTGGGGCTGTGGCAGGGCTGGTGGCTGTCGCGCGCGGACCTGACCCGCGTGCGCGAGCGCGACGGGCTGGCGGCGTTCTCGGCCGAAGGCATGCACTGGGTGCTGCTCACCTATCGCATCAGCAAGCCCGCGTTCTCGGTCAGCGGCGATACCGACTACGGCGACCTGCTGGCCACGGCCAATACCAGCGCGCGCCAGGGACAAGATGCGGTGCGCGTGGTGATGGCCGGCATCCCGCTGCACGCCGAGACGGCGGCGGCGCAGGCCAGCTTCGAGATGAACGCGATCGGGCTGGGCTCGCTGGCGGCGGTGTTGCTGCTGGTGTGGCTGGCCTTCCGCTCGCTGCGCCCGATCGTGCTGGTGGCGCTGTCGCTGTTGATCGGCACCGCCGCGGCGATCTCCGTGACCGGCGCCGTGTTCGAGCGCGTCCACCTGATTACACTGGTGTTCGGCGCCAGCCTGGTTGGCGTCGCCGAGGACTATGGCATCCACTACTTCGTGACGCGGCAGGCCGATGGCCGGCGCACGCCGGCGGGCGTAATGCGCCGGCTGCTGCCGGGCATGACGCTGGCGCTCTCCACCAGCGTGGTCGCCTACCTGGCGCTGGGCATCGCGCCGTTCCCGGGGCTGCGGCAGATGGCGCTGTTCTCGGCGGTAGGCCTGGTCGCTGCATTCCTGACCGTGGTGCTGTGGTTCCCGCTGCTCGACCGCGGCAGCCTGCGGCCGACGCGGCTGTCCGCGTGGCTGGCAGACAGCCTGGCGCGGTGGCCGCGCGCACGCGCCGATCGCCGCACGTTGCTGCTGGCAGCCATGCTCGCCGCCTTTATCGTGCCGGGCCTGCTGCAGGTGAAGGTGGTGGACGACGTGCGCCAGCTGCAAAGCTCGCCCCCAGCGCTGATCGAAGCCCAGCGCACCGCCGGCCGCCTGCTCGGCAGCCCCAGCCCGGCCCAGTTCCTGCTGGTGCGCGGCGACTCTGCCGACCAGGTGCTGCAGCGAGAGGAAGCCGCCAAGACGGCGCTGGCTGGCATCATGGCGGACGGCGGCATCGACGGCTTTGTCGCGCTGTCCGACTGGGTCCCCTCGGCGGCACGCCAGCGTGCAGACGCGGCGCTCGCATCGATGCTGGAGGCGCAGGTGCGCGAGCGCGTCGCGCACGTGACCGGCACGGCCGCCAGCCACGCTGCCAGCACCGAAATGGCCGGACCGGACGAAGTGCTGACCTTGCCGGTGTGGCTGGCCCATCCGGTATCGGAAGCCCTGCGCCACCTGTGGGTGGGCCGCGAAGGCAAGGACGGCAATTACGCCAGCGTGATGCTGCTGCGCGGCCTGGACGACCCGAAGACCATGCCCAAGGTGCAGGCCGCCGTGGCCGGCGTAGCGGGCGTCGAATGGGTCGACCGGGTGGCGGACCTGTCCGGCTTGCTGCACCATTACCGCGTGCTGATGACCTGGCTGCTGCTGGCCGGCGCCGCCGCGGTCTCGGTGCTGCTGGCGTGGCGTTACGGCCGCGCCGCCTGGCGCGCGCTGGTGCCGACCCTGCTGGCGGCGCTGTTCAGCGTGGCGCTGCTGGGCTGGCTGCACGTGCCGTTGCAGCTGTTCCCGGTGCTGGCGCTGGCGCTGCTGCTTGGCGTCGGCGTCGACTACGGCATCTTCCTGCTGGAGCACCCCGGCGATGGCGTATCGTGGACGGCGATCGTGCTGGGCGCCGCAAGTACGCTGCTCGCCTTCGGCCTGCTGGCGCTGTCGTCCACGCCGGCGCTGCATGCCTTCGGCGTCACCATGCTGGCCGGCGTCGGCGCGGTCTGGGTGCTGTCGCCCTGGTTCCGGCCGCTGGCGCAGCAAGGAAATTCGCATGGCGGGCACTGAGCCACGAGCCTGTTCCCGTCATCTCGCAGTCCCTGAGTATTGAGATTGAAGCTTTTGACATCCTCTCCTCCCTAGGCTCTAAAGGGAGGAGATTCCCTCTGCAGGCGATCGATGTCCCGATCGGGCAAGGATATTTAGCGCAGCGTTCACATCGCGATCATGTACAGCACCGCATCGACTGCATACCCACTGCCTTATTCCAAGGTCTGCGATACCTTTCGGCCTCTCCGGCGGCATCGTGTCACACGAAGAGCAGACCTGGGTGGTGAAACGTTCGTCGACTTCCTCGTACCACGCGCCATGCGCAATCGCCTTGTACGCGAGCATTGTGCGGAAGGACGACCAGCCTGCATCGAGGACGGACTTCGCCATGCTGGTTCTGGCGAGGCTGGCGGCATTCACATTACCCACCGCGATGTAGTCGAAGTCCCGCACGATGCGATGCGAGAGCTTGTGCAGGAAGTCACGCCGCGCATTGGTGATGCGCGCGTGGACGTTGGTGGCCTGTCGTTTCTTGCGCGCACGCTGCGCTTTGGCAAGGGCTTGCTCAAGTTGGCCAAGGTGGCGCGGATTCCCGATCTTCTCGCCGGTGGAGAGTGTGGCAAGGTCCTTCAAGCCCAGATCGATGCCGACGCCGCGTTCCGGGCAGCGGGCCTGAGTGTCGGCAACTTCAATCACGATGTTCAGGAACCAATTGCCCCGGGCGTCGCGCGAGAAATTCGTGCCGTCCTTGATCTTGCCCTCGGGAAGGGGCCTCGAGTTGAACACGCGAAATGTGCTGCCGGCAAAGCGGAATGCGTCGCCCGAGCGCTTGAGATCCCGGCCCTTGAGCGGCACCCAGCCGAGGGATCTGCGGCCGCGATAGCGCAAATAGGGCCGGCGATGCTGGCTACGCGACTTGGCGTACTGCTCGCAAACCGCATTGACGGTACCCGAATGGATGCCGAGCTCCTTGCTGCTGCCGGTCGTCAGCACGTTCAGATCGAAGCCCGTAGGCCATTTTTTGCCCCATTTGAGCGCGTGCTTCTGCGTATCATTGCAGAAGTTCCAGACGTAGTTCACTACGCGGCTCTGCTGATTGAGCAGGCCGTTCAGCGACTTCACCCGGTAGCGATAGACGAGAAGCATGCCGGCCATTCTAACTTGGGAATGCCGCCTGTCGGCGGCGCTCCTTTCACTCCCCGCCCTGAAGGCCCTGAAGGGCGGGGTTTCTCGGAGCAAGTCTGATGAAAACGGAAACCACGGATGTCGTCATCATCGGCGCAGGCCCTGCGGGCTCGGTCGCGGCCGGCTTGCTGCGCAAGCACGGAATCCCGGTGCTGGTGATCGAGAAGGAGACGTTCCCACGCTTTTCGATCGGCGAAAGCCTGCTGCCGCAGAGCATGGCCTATATCGAAGAGGCCGGCATGCTGCGCGCGGTGGTGGAAGCGGGCTTCCAGTACAAGAACGGCGCCGCCTTCTCGCGCGGCACGCAGCAGACCGCGTTCGACTTCCGCGAGAAGTTCTCGCCCGGCTGGGGCACCACCTACCAAGTGCAGCGCGCGCGCTTTGACGACGTGCTGATCCGCGACGCCGCACGCCAGGGCGCGGAGGTGCGCTTCTCGCACCTGGTCGAGAACGTCGACGTGAGTGGCGCGCAGCCCGAGGTCACCGTGCGCGCGCCGGACGGCAGCCAGTACACGGTGCGCGCGAAGTTCTTGCTCGATGCCTCCGGCTTCGGCCGCATCCTGCCGCGCCTGCTGAACCTGGAATCGCCGTCGGGCTTCCCGGTGCGCAGCGCGATCTTCACGCACGTGGAAGACCACATCGCGCCGGGCGAGTTCGATCGCAACAAGATCCTGATCAGCGTGCATCCAGAACACCAGGACGTCTGGTACTGGACCATCCCGTTCTCCGACGGCCGCTGCTCGCAGGGCGTGGTTGCCGAGAAGGCCTTCCTGGACCGCTACACCGGCACCGAGACCGAGCGCCTGCAAGCGCTGGTGAACGAGGAGCCGGGCCTGGCCGGGCTGCTCGCCAATGCGCAATGGGACACCCCGGCGCGCCAGATCGCAGGCTACTCGGCCAATGTGAAATCGCTGTGGGGCAACGGCTATGCGCTGCTCGGCAATGCCGGCGAGTTCCTCGACCCGGTGTTCTCCTCCGGCGTCACCATCGCCTTCAAGTCGGCCAGCCTCGCCGCGCAATGCCTGGTGCGCCAGCTTTCCGGCGAGACCGTGGACTGGGAGAAGGAGTTCGCGCAACCGCTCAAGGCCGGCGTGGACTGCTTCCGCGTCTTTGTCGAAGCCTGGTACGAAGGCCGTTTCCAGAAGCTGATCTTCCACCCCAACGCCACCCCGGAAATCCGCGGCATGATCTCCGCGATCCTGGCCGGCTACGCATGGGACCGCAACAATCCCTTCGTCGCCGAGCCGCGCCGCCGGCTGGCGGTGTTGGAAGAGTTCTGCAAGGTCTGATGCGCCGCCTTACCTTGTCCGCGCTGGTGTTGGCCGCTGCCCTGGCAGCGGGCTGTGCCGCCCCGGGTGCCGCCCCCGAGCACGCCGCGCCGCAGCCCGGTGCCACGGCCTTGCTGCGCCTGCCGCCGGCATCGCTGCAGCGCGAACTGAAGCTGCAGCAGCACATCATCGTCGAGTTCCAGTTGCAGGGCCGCACCGAGCGCCGCGAGCTGATGGCGCTGCTGGAAGCCGATGCCGCGCACACGCGGCTCGCAGCCGTGGCCGGCGGGCAGGTGCTGGCGCGGCTGAGCTGGGACGGGACGAACCTGCAGGTCTCGCGCTCGCCATGGGCGCCCGCGGAACTGCAGCCGGAGCGCATCCTGAGCGACCTGCAGTTGTCGCTGTGGCCGGCTGACGCGATCCGCGCCGCATTGCCCGCGGGATGGAGCTTCGACGCAACACCCGCACTGCGCCAGTTGCGCCAGGGCACCGAAACCGTTGCCGAGATCCGTTTTCCGGATGCGGCCACCACGCTGTTCGTGCAGTACCGCGACGGCTACCGGCTGACGATCCGCAACCTTCCGGCGCAAGGCGGTGCGGCATGACGGCGTTCCTGAACACCGTCGGCATCCGCTGTGCGCTCGGCCGCGGGCAGGATGCCGTGCGCGAAGCCATGTGGCAGGCAGACGCCCCCTTGGCCGGTGAAGTCACCGACCGCTACAGCCCGGGCCGCCAGCTGCTGCTCGGCACGGTGAACGATCTTGCGGACGATGCTGCGCCGGCGCACACCGACCCGCGCCATCGCAGCCGCAACAACGCCATGCTGCTCGACGCACTGGCGCAGGTGCGCCCGGCGGTGGATGACGCGATCGCCCGTGTCGGTCCCGCGCGCGTGGCGGTGGTGATGGGCACCAGCACCTCCGGCATCCGCGAAGGCGAGTTGGCGGTGCAGGCGCTGGTGCGCGGCAATGCCTTCCCGCAGAGCTACCACTACGGCCAGCAGGAGCTGGGCTCGCCGGCGAGCTTCCTCGCAGGAGTGCTGGGAACGAAGGGGCCGGCCTACACCATTTCGACCGCATGCTCATCGAGCGCCAAGGCACTTGCCGCCGGCGCACGGCTGCTGCGCCATGGGCTGGCTGACGTGGTGCTTGCCGGCGGCGTCGATACGCTGTGTGCCTTTACCGTAGCCGGCTTTTCCGCGCTCGAATCGGTCAGCGCGGCGCGCTGCAATCCGCTGTCGGCCAACCGCAACGGCATCAACCTTGGCGAAGGCGCGGCGCTGTTCCTGATGTCGCGCGAGCCGGGCCCGGTGCGCCTGCCCGGCTGGGGCGAGTCATCGGATGCGTTCCATGTCTCCGCACCGGACCCGCAGGGCAAGGGCGCGCGCCTGGCGATGCAGCAGGCGCTGGCGCGGGCGGGCATCGGCGCAGAGGCGATCGACTATGTGAACCTGCATGGCACCGCCACGCCGGCCAACGACGTGATGGAAGCACATGCTGTCGCCGACGTGCTCGGCCGCGAGGTGCCCGTGAGCTCCACCAAGCCGCTGACCGGCCACACGCTCGGTGCGGCCGGCGCAATCGAAGCCGCATTGATGTGGCTGACGCTGAACGGCAATCCGCATGGCAAGCTGCCGCCGCACTGGTGGGACGGCGCGGCCGATGCCGCGCTGCCAGTGCTGCACGTCGCCGGCCCGGGCAGCACGCTCGGGCGCGCACCGCGCTACGTGATGAGCCATTCGTTCGCTTTTGGCGGCAGCAACTGCGTGCTGGTGCTGGGGGAGGGATAAACCATGCAAGATCTGCAAACCCTGCCGCCCATCGCCCAAGTGGTGCCCCACGGCGGCGCCATGCTGCTGCTCGACGCACTGGTGCAGGCCGACGACAACGGCTGCACCGCACGTGCGACGGTGCGGCCCGGGCAACTCTTCGTCGATCCCGCCGGCATGCCCGGCTGGGTCGGCATCGAATACATGGCGCAGGCCATCGCCGCGTGGGCCGGCGTGCGCGACCGGCGCGCGGGACGCCCGCCGGGCATCGGCTTCCTGCTGGGTTCGCGCCGCTATGAATGCGACGTGCCGGCCTTTCCCGTCGGCAGCGAACTCACGATCAGCGTGCAGGCGGAGCTGACCGGCGACAACGGCCTGGGCCAGTTCGCCTGCCGGCTGGCGCTCGATGGCCGCGAGGTCGCCCGCGCCAATGTCTCCGTCTTCCAGCCTGCGGATGCGCAGGCCTTTCTGCAAGGACAAGAGTTATGACCAATCCGACCGTGCTGGTCACGGGCTCGTCCCGCGGCATCGGACGCGCCATCGCCCTGCGGCTGGCCCGCGACGGCTATGACGTGGTGGTGCATTGCCGCGCGCGCCGCGAAGAGGCCGAATCCGTCGCCGACGCGGTACGCGCCTGCGGCCGCAAGTCCCGTGTGCTGTCCTTCGACGTGGCCCGGCGCGAGGAAGCCGCCGCCGTGCTGCTGGCCGACATCGCCGCGCATGACTGCTACTACGGCGTGGTTTGCAACGCAGGCCTGGCGCGCGACGCGGCCTTCCCGGCGATGAGCGGCGCCGAGTGGGACGAGGTGATCCACACCAACCTCGATGCCTTCTACAACGTGCTCAACCCGGTGGTGATGCCAATGGTGCAGCGGCGCCAGCCGGGCCGCATCGTCACGCTGTCGTCAGTGTCGGGGCTGGTGGGCAACCGCGGCCAGACCAACTACAGCGCGGCCAAGGCCGGCATCATCGGCGCCACCAAGGCGCTGGCGATCGAGCTCGCCAAGCGCGCGATCACCGTCAACTGCGTCGCGCCCGGGCTGATCGACACCGACATGGTCGAGCAGCACGTGCGCGACGAAGCGCTGCGCATGATCCCGGCGCGCCGCCTGGGCACGCCGGATGAGGTGGCCGCCACGGTGGCCTTCCTGATGTCGCCCGACGCGGGCTATATCACGCGCCAGGTGATCTCGGTCAATGGGGGCATGTTCGGATGAAGCGCGTCGTTGTCACCGGAACCGGCGCAGTCTGTGCGCTGGGCAATGACTGGGCCGCGGTGCGCAGCACCCTGGAATCCGGCCGCAGCGCGGTCGTGCGCATGCCGGACTGGGAAGGCATCAAGGGCCTGAACACGATGCTGGGCGCACCCGTGCCGCCGCTGGTGCTGCCGGCGCATTACACGCGCAAGCTGACGCGCTCGATGGGCAAGGTGGCGCTGATGTCGGTGCTGGCCAGCGAAGCCGCGTTGCAGGACGCCGGCCTCGTGGGCGACCCGCTGCTGGCCAGCGGCAAGCTCGGCATCGCCTATGGGTCGTCCACCGGCACCCCCGAGGCGGTCGCCGACTTCGGCCGCATGCGGAGCGAGCGCACTACCGAGGACATCAGCGCAACCACCTATATCCGCATGATGCCGCACACCACGGCCGTCAATATCGGCGTGTTCTTCGGCATCACCGGCCGCATCGTGACCACGTCGAGCGCCTGCACCTCAGGCAGCCAGGGCATCGGCTACGCCTACGAGGCGATCCGCTCCGGCCGCCAGGTGGCGATGCTCGCGGGCGGCGCCGAAGAACTCGACGCCACCGAGGCGGCGGTGTTCGATACGCTCTTTGCCACCAGCACCTGCAACGACACCCCGCAGGCCACCCCGCGCCCGTTCGACAGCGCGCGCGATGGCCTGGTGCTTGGAGAAGGCGCGGGCACGCTGGTGCTGGAGGAACTGGAGCACGCGCAGGCGCGCGGCGCGCGCATCCTGGCGGAGATCGTCGGCTTCGGCACCAACAGCGATGGCGCGCACGTGACCCAGCCCAAGGCCGAAACCATGGCCGTGGCGATGCGCCTGGCGCTGGAAGACGCGGGCCTCGAGCCCGGCCGCATCGGCTACGTCAACGCGCATGGCACCGCCACCGACCACGGCGACATCGCCGAATCGCACGCCACGCATGCGGTGTTCGGTCCTTCGATGCCGGTCAGCTCGCTCAAGAGCTACATGGGCCATACGCTGGGCGCCTGCGGCGCGCTGGAAGCCTGGATGACCATCGAAATGATGCGCGACGGCTGGTTCGCGCCCACGCTGAACCTGAGCACGCCCGACCCGCGCTGCGCGCCCCTCGACTACATCATGGAAACGCCGCGCCAGCTGGACGTGGACTACGTGATGAGCAACAACTTCGCTTTTGGCGGGATCAACACCTCGCTGGTGTTCCGCCGTTGGGAAGACTGAAGTCCTTTCTAGATTGCCAACCAACAAAAAGGAAGATCTTTGAAATCCGCTCTCTCTGTCGTTGCCATCACCCTGTGCGCCAGCGCCTTGCTGTCGGCTCCCGCGCACGCACGCGACACCAAGTACATGATGCCGCTGCAGGAAGTGCTCGACATGCCCGAGGCCAAGGAAAAGCTCGACGATTCCTTCCGCTTCTACCTCTCCGGCCAGAAGACCCCCAAGGTGCTGCAGCGCATGGATTCGGGCGTCTCCAACCGCAAGACCAACGGCGTGGGCAAGAGCGATGAAGACGGCTGCCGCTGGGCCGCGCTGTCGGCGCTGATCGCGCTGCAGGACACGGCCAAGTCGCAGGGCGCCAATGCGGTGATCGACATCGTCAGCTACTACAAGAAGAACGAAGTCGCCAGCCCGACCGACTACGAATGCCACGCCGGCGCCGTGGTGGTGGGCGTTGCGCTCAAGGGCACCTACGCCAGGATCGCGCAGTAATGACCACCTGGCTGCGCCTTGGGGGCGTGACGGAACTTGCCGCGCAGGCGCCCGACGCGCAGTCATGGATGTCTGAAGGCGAACTGGCGCGCCTGGCCGCGATGCAGGCGGCGCGGCGGCGCGGCCAGTTCGTCGCCGGCCGCTGGCTGGCGCGTGCGCTGCTGGCCGAAGCGTTCGGCGGCGCGTGGCGGGACTGGATGCTGACGGGCGGCGCCGATGCCGCGCCGGTGGTATCCGGTGGCGTGCCCGCGAAGCTGTCGATTTCCCACAGCGGCGACCTGGTTGCCTGCGCAGTGAGCGTCGCTGCGCTCGGACTCGATCTCGAACCGTGCCGGTCGCGCAAGGGACTGGATGCGCTGTATGACGCGATCACCACGGACGTCGAGCGTGCCGCGCTCGCCGACCACACCGCCGCTCCGGCGGATACCGTGCACCGGTTTGCGCATGCGTGGACGCTGAAGGAGGCGGGACTCAAGCGCCACGGCGGTGGCTTGTTTGCCACCATGCTGGGCCATGGGCTCGGGATCGAGGCGGCGTCGGGCGCGCAGGACGCCAATGCCTGTACGTGGCTGCACGACAACCACGTGCTCGCACTCTGTTCTGACGACCTGCGTGCCATGACCGCGCCGGGAATGCCCGTTCCCCGCTACTGGCGGCTCGTGCCCTCCGGCACCGCGCCGCTGCAATGATGAATGCCTGAACCGATGTCTGAACACTTTGCGTTCGATGCCGCCAACACCGCCACGTCGGTGGTCTTTGACGGCACGCCCCTGACCATCGAAGCGGTGGCCGCACTGGCGCACCGCCGCGCTGGTGCCATGCTGTCCGATGCGCCGGCCTTCCGCGCCCGCATCACGCGCGGCATGGCTTTCCTGGACCGGCTGCTGCAGGAGGACGGCCGCGTCTACGGCGTCACCACCGGCTACGGCGATTCGTGCGAGACCACGGTCCCGGTGGCACGCGCCTACGAGCTGCCGGTGCACCTGTACACCTTCCACGGCTGCGGGCTGGGCCGGCTGCTGGACGCCAACGAGATCCGCGCCGTGCTCGCCGCCCGGCTGGCCTCGCTATGCCAGGGCTATTCGGCGGTCAGCCCCGCGCTGCTGGAGCAGCTCGCCGCGTTTCTCGCCCATGACGTGCTTCCGTGCATTCCCGCCGAGGGATCGGTCGGCGCCAGCGGCGACCTGACGCCGCTGTCGTATGTCGCGGCGGCGCTGTGCGGCGAGCGCGAGGTGGTGTACCAGGGCCGGCGCCAGCCCGCCGCCGAAGCATTGGCCGCGATCGGCCGCGAGCCGCTGCGGCTGCGCCCCAAGGAAGCGCTGGCGATCATGAACGGCACCGCGGTGATGACCGGCCTGGCCTGCCTCGCGTGGCAGCGCGCCGCCAACCTGGCGAAGCTGGCCGCCACGCTGACGGCCGCCGCGGTGGCGGCGGTGGACGGCAACCCCTACCACTACGACGCCACGCTGTTCGACGCCAAGCCGCACCCCGGCCAGAAGCGCGCCGCGCAGCGCATCCGCCACCTGCTGGGCGACTCGCGCGCGCCGCGGCACGCCAACCGGCTGCAGGACCGCTACTCGCTGCGCTGCGCGCCGCACGTGATCGGCGTGCTGGAAGACGCGCTCGACTGGTCGCGGCGCTGGATCGAGACCGAACTGAACAGCGCCAACGACAACCCGCTGGTCGAACCCGACGAAGAGCGCCTGCTGCACGGCGGCCACTTCTACGGCGGGCATATCGCCTTCGCCATGGACGCGCTCAAGACCGCGGTCGCCAGCGTCGCCGACCTGATGGACCGCCAGCTCGCCACGCTGGTCGATCCGCGCTACAACAACGGGCTGCCGGCCAACCTGTCTGGCGCCACCGGTGCCGACGCGCCGCTGAACCACGGCCTGAAAGCGGTGCAGATCGGTGCCTCGGCATGGACTGCCGAGGCACTCAAGCACACCATGCCGGCGACCGCGTTCTCGCGCTCGACCGAATGCCATAACCAGGACAAGGTCAGCATGGGCACCATCGCCAGTCGCGATTGCCTGCGCGTGCTGGAACTCACAGAGCAGGTGGCGGCCGCGATGCTGGTCGCGGTGCGCCAGGGCATCGCGCTGCGCCTGCGCACTGGCTATACGCTGCCGCAACCGCTGCAGCCGCTGGCCGAGCGGCTGCAGGCGGAGATCCCGCTGATCGTGCAGGACCGCGCACTCGAACCCGAGCTGCGCCGCCTGCTGCAGGAAGTGCGAGAGGCGAAATGGTAAGTACCAGGAGGACCGCGCAATGAACGCAGTCAGTATCTTCTTCCTGCAGGCGATGCTGGTGGTCGCACTGCCCTACCTGCTGTGGCGCGGCGCCGGCCTGCAGTCGGTGTTCCCACTAGTCTGCGTGCAGGTGCTGGCCGGCATCCTGCTGGGCCCGTCGGTATTCGGGCAGCTCGCGCCGCAGGGCTGGACCGCGCTGTTCGGGCCCGACCACCTGCCGATGCTGTCCGGGCTGCAGTGGCTGGCGGTGACGCTGTTCTGCTTCCTGACCGGCCTGCACCTGCGCGAGGACAGCGTGCCCGCGCAATGGCGCGCGACCGTGCAGATCTCGCTGGGCAGCATCGCCGTGCCGTTCGCGCTCGGCGCCGCAGCCGGGTGGTGGATGATGGGAGCCGGCTGGCCGGTGGGCGGCGAACGCACCGATCCTTACTGGTTCGCCTGCGCCATGGGCATCTGCACTGCCGTCACGGCGCTGCCGGTGCTGGGCGCGGTGCTGCGCGAGATGCGCCTGACCGGCACGCCGCTGGGCCAGCTGGCGCTGCGCTGCGCGGCGGTCAACGATGCCTGGGTGTGGCTGTTCCTGACGGTGGTGCTGCTGCAGCACGGCGGCAATGACGGCGTCGCCACCGTGACCGCCCGTGCCGGGGCCTACCTGGCATTCATGTTCCTGGCGGTGCGCCCCGCGCTGGCCTGGCTGCTGCGCCGCCGGCCGCCCGAGACCGAGCTGCTGCTGGCGCTGGCACTGTTCCTGGTGCTGGCGTCGGCATTCCTGGGCGAGCTGGCCGGGCTGCACCACGTGATGGGCGGCTTCGTGGCCGGGCTGGTGTGGCCCACGCGCGAAGCCCAGCGCGTGCGCCAGCAGCTCGAACCGGTGACGGTGGTGGTGTTGTTGCCCTTCTTCTTCCTCGCCGCCGGGCTGCGTACGGAGATCTCGCTGCACAATCCCATGGCGTTGCTGATCGCGGCGGTGTCGCTGGCCATCGCCATTGCCGGCAAGATGGCCGGCGTGGCGGTTCCTGCGCGGCGCTCGGGCATGGGCTGGTCCGATGCGCTGGCGCTGGGCGCACTGCTGCAGACCAAGGGGCTGGTCGAGGTGGTGGTGCTGACCGTGCTGCTGGACGCACGCATCATCAGCACGACGGCGTTTTCCGGTTTGCTGCTGATGGCGCTGGCCAGCACGCTGCTGGCGCGGCCGCTCACGGTTCTAGTAGCGCGGGGACGCGTGCGTTGAGCGCCCCAGCGCGCCTGCTCACGCCGGCGTGACCGGCAAGCGCGCGATCTCCGCCCCCAGGTAGACGACTACACCCAACGGCCCGATCCGTCGGAGATGCTGCCGTTGCTGCAGCGGGCTGCGGCGACCGCCTGAGCGGCATGTGGGGCCGTGTCATGGCTGCGCGGCCCCGGCATGGCCCGCATTGGCAAGGATTTCCTCGACGAAGGCCACGAACGCGCGCGCCTTCGAGGTGGCCAACCGGCCTGACGGAAACACTGCCCACAGGTCGACCGGCGGCAGCGTCCAGTCGGTCAGCACCGCGCGCACGCGCCCGAGAACGAGCCGGCCTCGACCGCGCTGACATAGGTTTCCATCGCGGCAAGGCGGTCCATCGGCGAATCTCCGGGGGCCTGCGCTCAGTCCCGGTCCGGTGCGCCGGGCGGGAAGAACCCGCGGTACGGACGTGCGTCTTCCACTGCGCGCGCAAACGACGGCCGCGCCAGCAGCCGGCTGCGGTAGGCGCGCAAGTTGGCGCAATCCGCGGGGATCGGATGCACCCAGTCGGCATAGAACAGCGAGGGCGCCGCCGCGCAGTCGGCCAGCGTGAAGTCACTGCCAGCGGCCCATTCACGGCCGGCCAGCGTTTGTTCCAGCCATGCGTAGGCTGTCTCGAGCTGTTTGCGCGCCTCGGCCACGCCAAAGGCATCGCGATGCTCCTCAGGGCGGATGAAATCGAACACGATGCGCTGCATCGGCGTCATCACGTACTGATCGAAGAAACGGTCGAGCAGGCGGACCTCGAGCGCCGCGTCGGCCGATTGAGGCAGCCAACGCACCGGGCCGGGGTGATGAATCTCCAGGTATTCGATGATGATGCTGGATTCGAGCACGATGCGGTCGTCATCGACCAGCACCGGCATGCGCTTGAGCGGCCACAGTTCGGCGTGCTCAACCATGTTCTGCTCATGGTCGGGCGACAGCATGCGGAACTCGAACGGGATCGCGTTCTCGTACAGCGCGATCAGGACTTTCTGGCAGTAGGAAGAGAACGGGTGGGCAAACAGTTGCATGCGTTGTCTCCTGGTTTTGTGGTTGTACGCGGCCAGTCGGTCATCCCGCTGCCGCGAAGCGGTCGGTCGCGGCGATCAGCTGGTCGAGAATGCCCGCCTCCGTCCACGCATGGCCGGCGCCTTCGATCAGATGGAAATCGGCCTTCGGCCACGCCTGATGCAGCGCATAGGCATAGCGCACCGGGCAAGGCATATCGTAGCGGCCGTGTACGATGACACCGGGGATGCCGGTCAGCTTGTGCGCATCGCGCAGCAGTTGCCCGTCTTCCAGCCAGCAGCGGTGAGTGAAGTAATGATTCTCCAGCCGCGCAAAGGCCAGCGCAAAATGGCCGTCGGCATGCTTGGCGCTGTTGTCGGCATCCGGCAGCAGGGTGATCGTCTCCCCTTCCCACACGCTCCAAGCGCGCGCCGCTTCCACCTGCTTGTCCTTGTCGTCGCCGGTGAGCAGCTTGCGGTAGGCGGCCATCATGTTGCCGCGCTCGGCTTCGGGCACCGGCGCCTGGAAGCGCTCCCACTTCTCGGGGAACATCTCCGACACGCCGTACTGGTAGTACCAGTCCAGCTCTGCCTGCGATACCGTGTAGATGCCGCGCAGCACCAGCTCGCTGACACGCTCCGGATGCTTCTGCGCATACGCCAGCGCCAGCGTCGAGCCCCACGAGCCGCCGAACACCAGCCAGCGCTCCACGTCCACCAGCGCGCGCAGGCGCTCGATATCGTCCACCAGGTGCCAGGTGGTGTTGGCCTCCAGCCCCGCATGCGGCGTCGAGCTTCCGCAGCCGCGCTGGTCGAACAGCAGCACGTCATAGCGCGCCGGATCGAACAGCCGCCGATGGTCCGCCGAAATCCCGCCACCTGGCCCGCCGTGCAGGAACACCGCCGGCTTGGCGCCGGGCGTGCCGACGCGCTCGTAGTGGATGACGTGCCCGTCACCGACGTCCAGCATGCCGGTCTGATAGGGCTCGATTTCGGGGTAGAGGGTGCGCAGGGCGGACATGGGCGCGGGTCTCCGGAGGTCGGGATGCAACAGTGTACGCCGGTGGGGATAGCCTTGCGGTGGCCCTCGTCAGACGCGCTCCAGGACGCGATGAGGAGGCGGCGGCAGCCTGACGGCGATCACATCGCCAGCACGCACCACGCCACCCGCGATGACAATGCCCATGACGCCGGCCTTGCGAATCAGTGTGCCGTCGTCAGCCCGCCCTAGTACCTGTGCGAGCAAACCCGGCTGGAAGGCTTCGATCTGTGCGCAGGGATTGCGCAGGCCGGTCAGTTCGATGATGGCGCTTGCGCCCAGCTTTAGCTGCGTGCCAACTGGCAGCGCGTGCAGGTCGATGCCTTGCGTGGTGATGTTCTCGCCGAGATCGGCAGGCCCGACATCGAAGCCGGCACGTGCCAGTTCGGCGTGAAGCTCGGTGCCGATCAGGTGGACTTGGCGCAGGTTGGGCTGGGTCGGGTCGACGTGTACACGCGAGCGGTGCTTGACGGTCTGGCCGGCGTGGGCGTCGCCTTCTACGCCGAGGCCCGGCAGCAGCTGGATTTCGTCGCGCAGTTGCTTGGCGAAGTCATGCGTCGCGGAGCTGGCGACGGCGAGGATGGTGGCAGGGATGGTTAGACCGGGCGACATGAATACAAGCCTTGCTCAGTGTTCCGTAACTCTACACAGCAACAAGCGAGGCCGTCCATCCACAGTCCGGGGCACAGAGCAGACTGCAAAAAAACCGGCACCCAAAGGTGCCGGTCCTCTTACTGCCAGCGTTGCGCCATTCAGCGCCCCGCTCAGTCTTCCAGCTTCGGCAACGAAGCACTCACCTTCGTCGACAGCAGCCCCGACTTGGCATATGTCTGCAGCTTCTCGCGCGTATCGACGATATCCAGCGTACGCATCGTCAGCTGACCGATCCGGTCCAGCGGCGTGAACATCGACTCGCCCTTCTCCATGGTCAGCCGTTCCGGCTTGTAGGTCAGGTTGGGCGAGGTGGTGTTCAGGATCGAGTAGTCATTGCCGCGGCGCAGTTCGATGGTGACTTCGCCGGTGATGGCGCCGGCCACCCAGCGCTGGGCGGTTTCGCGCAGCATGATGGCTTGCGGGTCGAACCAGCGGCCCTGGTACAGCAGGCGGCCCAGGCGGCGGCCGTTGTCGCGGTACTGCTCGATGGTGTCTTCGTTGTGGATGCCGGTGATCAGGCGCTCGTAGGCGATGAACAGCAGCGCCAGGCCCGGGGCTTCGTAGATGCCGCGGCTCTTGGCTTCGATGATGCGGTTTTCGATCTGGTCGCTCATGCCCAGGCCATGGCGGCCGCCGATGCGGTTGGCTTCCATGAACAGGTCGACGCTGTTGGCGAAGGTCTGGCCGTTCAGTGCAACCGGCTGGCCTTCCTCGAAGCGCACGGTCACTTCTTCGCGCTTCACTTCCACGTCATCGCGCCAGAACTGCACGCCCATGATCGGCTGCACGATGCGGATGCCTGAATCCAGGTGCTCCAGGTCCTTGGCCTCGTGGGTGGCGCCCAGCATGTTGGAGTCGGTCGAGTACGCCTTTTCTGCCGACATCTTGTAGTCGAAGCCGTTCTGGCGCATGAACTCGGACATCTCGGCGCGGCCGCCCAGTTCGTCGATGAACTGCTGGTCCAGCCACGGCTTGTAGATCTGCAGGCCGGGGTTGGTCAGGAGGCCGTAGCGGTAGAAGCGCTCGATGTCATTGCCCTTGAACGTGCTGCCATCGCCCCAGATATTTACCCCATCTTCCTTCATCGCGGCGACCAGCATGGTGCCGGTGACGGCGCGGCCGATCGGGGTGGTATTGAAGTAAGTGATGCCGGCGGTGGAGATGTGGAACGCGCCGCACTGCATGGCAGCGATGCCTTCGGCCACCAGTTGCGTGCGGCAGTCGACCAGGCGGGCTTCCTCGGCGCCGTAGGCCTTGGCGCGGCGCGGGATGTCGTCGTAGTCGGGCTCGTCCGGCTGGCCCAGGTTGGCGGTGTAGGCGTAGGGGACGGCGCCCTTCTGGCGCATCCAGAGGAGTGCCGCGCTGGTGTCAAGGCCGCCGGAGAAGGCGATTCCGACGCGCTGGCCGGAAGGAATGTGCTGAAGGATGGTAGTCATCGCCAGAAAATCTAAGTGAATTTGTCGGCTCTTGGGCGGGCTTCCACTGCGCGCGCCAGGGCGGCGGGAAGCACGGCGACGCGGCCGGCCGAGTCACGTGCCGAGTCAGTGCCAAACGCGAATTGTGACACGGCAACGCCCACGCGCCAAACGGCGGGGCAGGCCAGGGCGGCGCAGCCACCCGTACTGCAGCGTCCCTGAGCGTTGAAATCCCGCGAACGCGCCTTTAAAAACTCTCGACTGGTTCGCCTGGAAGCCCCTCCCTATACTCCGCCGCATTGTCGTTCGAAAGCGGAGTCATCATGCTGCATCGCGCCCTGGCAGGGGTCCGTGTCCTGGACCTGTCGCGCATCCTGGCCGGTCCCTGGTGTACCCAGAACCTGGCCGACCTGGGCGCCGAGGTGACCAAGGTCGAGCACCCGCAGCGGGGCGACGATACCCGTGGCTGGGGTCCGCCCTACCTGGAGTCGCCCGGCACCGAGGACGATGCCCGCCTGTCCGGCTACTTCATCTGCTGCAACCGCGGCAAGCGCTCCGTCGCGATCGACTACGGCACGCCCGAGGGTGCGGCGCAGGTACGCGAGCTGGCGCGCGAGGCCGACGTGCTGGTTGAGAACTACAAGGTCGGCACGCTGCGCCGCTACGGGCTGGACTACGACACGCTCAAGGCGATCAATCCGCGCCTGGTCTATCTGTCGATCACCGGCTTCGGCCAGAGCGGGCCGATGGCGGACAAGCCTGGCTATGACTACGTGTTCCAGGGCATGGGCGGGTTGATGAGCTATACCGGCCAGCCCGACGGCACGCCTGGCGCCGGGCCGCTGCGCACCGGCGTGGCGGTGGTGGACCTGAGCACCGGCATGTATGCGACCTCGGCCGTACTGGCCGCGCTGTACCAGCGGCAGGCGACCGGCATGGGCACGCACCTCGATATCGCGCTGCTCGATGTGGCGGTGGCGATGAACGCCAACCAGGCCGCCAACTATCTGGTATCCGGCCAGAACCCGCAGCGCAGCGGCAACGCCCATCCCAACTGCGCACCTTATGAAGTGTTCCGCTGCGCAGACGGCCACCTGATCCTGGCGATCGGCAATGACGGCCAGTTCGCGCGCTTCTGCACGGTGGCTGGCCTGGCTGAACTGGCGCAGGACCCGCGCTATGCCACCAACTCTGCGCGCATCGAACACCTGCCGGCGCTGCGCGCGCTGCTGACCGAGGTCTTCGCCACGCGCACCCGTGCCGCATGGACCGAGGCCTTCGATGCCAACGGCGTGCCCTGGGGGCCGATCCACACCATGGATGAGGTCTTCGCCCATCCGCAGGTGCAGCACCGCGGCCTGATGCAGGTGGCCGAGCACCCCGTAATGGGACGCGTGCCGATGGTGCGCAACCCGATGCTGGCGGGGCACGACGGCCCGCTGCCACCGCTGCCACCGCCGCCGCTGCTCGGCGAGCACAGTCCGGCGAGCTGACCAACACCACAAGACCGATAACCCTGACACGGAGACACCTGATGAAGCCAACCCTGATCGCCATTGCCCTGCTCGGCATAGCGGGTACCGCGCATGCCGCCTACCCCGACCGGCCGATCAAGCTGATCGTTCCCTACGCCGCCGGCGGCACGACCGACATCATCGCGCGCATCGTCGGCACGCACCTGGGTCCGATGCTCGGGCAGCCGGTGGTGGTGGAGAACCGCCCCGGCGCCGGCGGCGCGGTTGGCAGCGCCTATGCGTCCAAGCAACCGGCCGACGGCTACACGCTGGTGATGGAGGTGGAGAGCTCGCACGCGGTCAATCCCAACGTCTACCTGAAGACCGCTTACGACCCGGTCAAAGACTTCGCGCCGATCAGCAACCTGGCCGACGTGCCCAACGTGCTGGTGGTCAACCCGTCGTTCCCGGCCACGGACCTGCAGGCGTTCATCAAGCTGCTGAAGGCAAACCCGGGCAAGTACTCGTTCGGCTCGTCCGGCAACGGTGGGCTGAGCCATATGAACGGCGAACTGTTCATGAACGGCACCGGCACGCGCATGCTGCACGTGCCGTACAAGGGCCTGGGCCCGGCGCTCAACGATGCGGTGGCGGGTCAGATCCAGGTGGTGTTCGACAATATCCCCTCGTCATCCGCCCTGATCCAGGGTGGGCGCTTGAAGCCGCTGGCGGTTGCCGCGAAGCAGCGCCTGAAGGTGCTGCCCAATGTGCCGACCTATGCCGAAGCCGGGTTGCCGGCGATGAACAACCCCTCATGGTTCGGCCTTGGCGCCCCGGCGGGCACGCCCGCACCGGTCCTCGACAAGCTCAACGAAGCCGTGCGCAAGGTGCTGGCCGAGCCGGAGGTGATCGCCGCCATCGAGAAGCAGGGCGCAATCCCGGCGCCAACCTCGCGCCAGGCCTTCTCGGACCTGGTGCGGGGCCAGAACGCGCACTGGAAGAAGGTGGTCGAGGACATCCATTTCACCAAGCTCCAGTAAGCAAGGACCAATATGAGCGAACAGCAAAACGAAGCGCACGCCGGCGTCGAGATCGACGCGCGCGGCGTTGCCACCGTCACCATCCGCGAGGCGGGTTCCCTGAACATCCTGAGCACGCCGGTGATCGCCTCGCTGACGCGCGCCATCGAAACACTGGCCGCCAATGACGCCGTGCGCGTGCTGGTGCTGCGCGGCGCGGGCGAGAAGGGCTTTGTCGGCGGCGCCGATATCAAGGAGATGGCGGCGCTGGACCGCGAGAGCGCGGAAGCCTTTATCAGCGGCCTGCGCCGCTTGTGCGACGCGGTGCGCCACTTGCCGGTGCCGGTGATCGCGCGCATGCCGGGCTGGTGCCTAGGCGGCGGGCTGGAGCTGGCGCTGGCGTGCGATATCCGCATCGCCGCCGACAACGCGCAGCTTGGCATGCCGGAAGTGAAGGTCGGCATCCCCTCGGTGATCCACGCCGCGCTGATGCCGCGCCTGATCGGCAATGCGCGCACGGCGTGGATGCTGCTGACCGGCGAGATTGCCGACGCCGCCGAAGCGTTGCAGTGGGGCCTGGTCAGCCGGGTGGTGCCGCTGGCAGAGCTGGACCTGGAAGTCGAGCGCGTGTCCGCGCTGCTGGCTGGCTTCGGCCCCGTCGCATTGCGCCAGCACAAGCGCCTGCTGCGCGAGTGGGAAGATGCACCGCTGGATGTGTCGATCAACAACAGCGTGGCCGAGTTCGGCAGCGCCTTCGACACCGGCGAGCCGCAGCAGCACATGGCGACCTTCCTGAATCGCAAGCGCTGATGCGTTGTTACGGCGCCGTGCTGGCTACGGCGCCGCCTTCGCGCGTGGCGACCACACGCGGATCGTTCAGCAGGAACTGCGCGAACGCCTCGGCAAACGCCGGCAGCTTGCCATCGGCGCGCACGATCAGGTTCAGTTCGCGCAACGCCCAAGGCTCGGCCAGCCGCACGCCGACCACGCGCGCCTCGCGCAGCGCCTGGGCCGCCACGCTGCGCGGCACCAGCGCCACCCCGACCCCGGCTTCCGCCAGCGACAGCACCGCATCGAAGCTGTGCGCGTGCAACCGCACGTTGGGACTTTTGCCCGCGCGCTGCGCCATGTCGCGCAGGAACAGGAAGTTGCTGCTGGTGCGGCTCATGCATACGAAATCAAACGCCAGCGCCGCGCCGAAGCGCACCTCCGGCTCGCGCGCGAGCGGGTGGTCGGCGGCCACCGCCAGGATCAGCTCGTCGCGCGCATAGCGCACCGAGCGCACGTTGGCGGTGTCGCCAGTGCTCTGGTAATCGCCGGCCAGGATGCCGACGTCGGCCTCGTGCGCCGCCACCGCCGTCAGGATCGACTGGCTGGCGCGTTCCTCCAGGTCGATGTTCACATCCGGGTTGGCCAGCAGGAAGCGGCTCACGCTCGGAATGATGAAGCCGTTGAGCGAGCTGCTGTTGGCCAGCAGCCGGATATTGCCCTTCAGCCCCGCCGAGAAGCGTCCGACTTCGCCATGCATGCGCTCGACGCCAAGCAGCAGTTCGCGCACGTGGACCAGCAGCGTCTCGCCGGCCGGCGTCATCTCCATGCCGCGCGCACTGCGCACGAACAGTGGCGTGCCCATCGCATGCTCGAGGTTCTTCAGCCGGTAGCTGGCGGCTGACGCGGTGATATGCGTGGCCAATGCGCCGCCGGAGAGACTTTGTGCGTCGGCAATCGCCTGGAACAGGCGCAGGTCGGTCAGTTCGTAACGCAAGGCGGTCCCGGATGTCTAAAGGGGTCAGGCGGAAGCAGGTTCGCGGCCATTCTAGTGCAGCGCGCCGCGCACGGGCGCAGCAAAACCAGGCTTTCGGTTGATGTGGACACCGCCCACTTTCTTTGCTAAGGTATTGTGGACGGCGTACACAAAAGCGTGCGCCAGTCGCCGTCGCCTGGCGGCGCACGCGCCTTGCCGATATCCACGCTGCCTTCTTCATGGCTGTCTTCCGGGGCGGCCCACTTACAGGAGTTGTCATGCAAGTCCAGCCCTATCTCTTCTTCGAAGGTCGTTGCGACGAAGCTGTCGAGTTCTACAAGAAGACCCTTGGCGCCAAGGTCAACATGCGTATGTCGTTCAAGGAGAACCCCGAGCCCCAAAAGGCCGACCCCGGCTGCCAGCCTCCGCCGGGAACGGAAGACAAGGTCATGCACATGGAGTTCCAGGTCGGCGACAGCGTGATCATGGCCTCCGACGGCCGCTGCTCGAACCAGCCGAACTTCCAGGGCTTCGGCCTGGCGATCAACTACCCTGACAAGGCCGCGGTCGAGAAGGCCTTCAACGGCCTGAAGGAAGGCGGCCAGGTGGTGATGCCGCTGGACAAGACCTTCTTTGCCGAGCAGTTCGGCATGGTCACAGACCGTTTCGGCATCATGTGGATGCTGCTGACCGCGCCAAAGTAAGCGGGATTTACGTGGGTTTCCCGGTGGGGACGCGCCCCGGGCTTACAATGCGCCGCCTGCCGGAGAAACCCAAGAGACCACGCCATGGACGACCGCATCACCGAACTCGAAATCAAGCTCGCCTTCCAGGAAGACCTGCTTGAAACCTTGAACGCCACCGTGGCCCGCCAGCAGCAGCAGATGGACCTGCTGCAGGAGCAGTTTCGCGCGCTGTACCAGCAGGTGCGCAGCGCCGCCACCACGGCCGCCGAGGCCGATCCCCAGCAGGAAATCCCGCCGCACTACTGATCGCCGCGGCCCGCTCCGGCACGGGCCCATTGGCCATGTGACGGAACGCCATCCTATGCGCGCGGTCTGACTGGCTGACTCCATCCCTTGACGCGCCTGCCAGGCGCGCACCATCCGCCACATGCGCCTGCACCCTCCCCTGTTCCTCGCCGCGGCCGCCATCGCCACCGCCACCTCCGCACTGGCCGGCTATAACGTCTGGACCGGCGAATACACGCTGAGCCGCCTGGAACTGCAGACCGCCATCGAGCAGCGCTTCCCGGCCACGCTGCGTTATGCCGAAGTGGTCAGCGTGCAGCTGAGCCATCCGCGCCTGGTGCTCGATGAGGCCAACAACCGCGTGACCACCCAGCTCGACGCGCGCCTGACCAACGCCTTGCTGCCTTCGCCGCCGGTGAACGGCAAGCTCTCGCTGAACAGCGGCGTGCGCTATGACGCGGCCAAACGCGCGGTGCTGCTCGACAACCCGACCGTGCAGCAGGTGGAAGTGGCCGGCATGGCCCAGTATCGCGAGCAGCTCAATGCGATCGGTGCGGTGGTTGCGCAGCAGTTGCTGAAGGACTATCCGGTGTACACCTTCAAGCCCGAGGAATTGCGCTTCGGCGGCCAGGAGGTGGAGCCGGGCGCGATCACGGTGGGCAAGGACGAGGTGCGGGTGGAGGTGAAGCATCGGTAGGCTACACCGGCGTGCGGCCAGCGTCCGTCCTCGCATGCTCACCCCGGCCTCAACCCCGCCCACCGCGGAACACCAGCGCGAGTCCCGCCAGCACCGCGAACATTCCCGCAATCGCCAGCGGCGCCATCCGGTTGCCCAGCAGCAGGTAATCCAGCAACGCCGTGCCAGCGGGCACCAGGTAAAACAGGCTGGTCACGTTGACCAGGTTGCCCGCGCGGATCAGCCGATAGAACAGCAGCGTCGCGCCGATCGAGATCCCAAGCGTCAGCCACAACAGCGGCAGCGCGAACGCCAGCGATGGTTCGAATGCAAAGGGCTGGAACGGCAGGCACAGCAGGCATGCCGCGAGGCTCGCGCCGTACTGCAGCGGCAGCACCTCGGCGGGCGCGCGCGTGATGCGCTTCTGCAGGATCGCGCCCACGGTCATGCTGGCGAGCGAGGCCAGCGCGCACAGCACGCCCGCCAGCGACAGCCGCGCCAGCAGCAGGCTCTCGGCCACCACCAGTGCCAGCCCTGCAAGCGCCAGCGCCAGTCCGGCCAGGCGTAGCGCGGAGAAGCGCCGCTCGGTCAGCAGCAGCGTCAGCATCGGCTGCGCGCCGAGCACGGTGGCCAGAACGCCGGGCGTCATGCCGTGGTCGAGGGCGAGGAAGTAGAAAACGGAATAGCCGCCGATCAGCAGCAACCCGGTCAGCGCCGCGTGCAGCCGTTCTCCGCGCGGCGGCAGCATCCGATGCCGCGCCAGGTCGATGGCGCACAGCACGGCAAGCACCAGCGCAAAGCGCAGCGTCAGCAGGCCGAACGGCGTGGCGTGGTCGAGCGCCAGCCGGGCGGCAATGGCGCCGCTGCTCCACAGCAGCACGAACAGCGGCGTGGCCCAGACGGAGGCCTGGTTACGTGTGTCGGTCGCTGCGCCCAATTGCGCCGCGCAGTCTTTTTCGATCGTCATGGAGGTCATCTGTCGTCAGCATGGCAGGCTCCGGCGCAGGCGTGCGCACGGGCGACGACAGGCGCGCACAGGCGTGCGGCTGCCGTGCGCGCAGGCACACGGTTGCGGAATTACCGGAGACGAGGGGGGCTGCGGTGCGTGCCCGTCAGCCGCGCAGCGGCGGCGGGGGCGGGTGCGCGCCGCCGGAGAACGGCGGCGGCGGTGCGACAGAAGCGAACGCAGGCTGGCGACGCGCGCACGGCAACGCGTCGCACGGGGGCGCGGCGTTGACGGGGCGTTGGCGGTCTGCGGTCATGGCGGGATTCGGGAAAAGACTTCGAACAGAAGGTCTGGCGATGCTATGCCTGTGCGGCGGCCGCGTCAACGGCGTCTTTCGAAATCTGTGAGCGCTGCGGCCAGCACTCAGGCCGGCGCGCCTTGCTCCAGTTGCTTCACCAGCGCCTGCAGCGCCGGCGCACAACCCGCCTCGACCTTCAGCGCGAGCATCGCATCCGCGCGCGTGGTGCCGAGATTGAGTGCCGCCGCGGGCTTGCCCATCTGGCCAGCCCACACACAGAAGCGGTAGCCGGAATAGACCATCAGCGACGAGCCCACCACCAGCATCGCGTCCGCGGCCTCCAGCGCCGCACGCGCGGCATCGACGCGTGCTCGCGGCACGGACTCGCCGAAGAAGACCACGTCTGGCTTGAGCACGCCGCCGCAGCGCCCGCACTCGGGCACGCGAAACTGCGCGAACAGCGGCGATTCGAAATGCACGTCGCCATCGGCGGCAGGCTCGGCGATCACGTCGCGCAGCGCGGCGTTCTGCGCAAGCAGCCAGTCCTGCAGGCCGGCGCGGTCATGGCGTGTGCCGCAGTCCAGGCAGATGGCGCTGGCCAGGCTGCCGTGCAGCTCGATCACGCCTTGGCTGCCGGCGCGCTGGTGCAGGCCGTCTACATTCTGCGTGACCAGTGCGGTCAGCCGCCCTTGCTCGCCGAGCCGCGACAACGCATGGTGCGCGTCATTGGGCTGCGCTTGCCACGCCACCGGCCAGCCCAGCATGCTGCGCGCCCAGTAGCGCTGGCGTCCGGCGTGCGAGCCGAGGAAAACCTGCAGCGTGATCGGCGGCGAGCGCTGCCACTGGCCGCGCGCATCGCGGTAGCCGGGGATGCCGGAGTCGGTGCTGATGCCGGCGCCGGTCAGCACGAACAGGCGTGGATGGCGCTGCACGAAGTCGAGCAGCGCGGACTCGGCGGCTTCAGCGGCCCGGGGTGAATTCAGCGGCGCGTTCAACTGGCCGGGTCCTCGGCATGGCGCGCCTCCCAGGCGCGCAGTTCCTCGCGGTAGCGGTCCAGCTCCTGGTAGTAGTAGTCGAAGATGCAGGGATCGCAGCCGGAGCCGCAGCATTCGTCATCGCCCGGGCGCTCTGGCGGCGCCGGGCGGGGGTCGTCGGGGGGCACTTGGGACACGTACGGCTCGCGAAAACAGGCAAATGGCGGATCAGCCACCAGTATATTCCCGTCGGCCACACCCCGCCTGCGCACCCCAGCCGTGCGCCGCACGTGCGCGCCGCGCCGCTCAGTGGCTGAGCAGCACCTCGCCCACCGGGATCACCAGCGCCGTGCCGGCCAGGCAGGCGATGTCGTCATCGGCAAGCCAGCGCGACACCAGCCGCGCCAGCCTGGCGCCGATGCGGTCGAGTTCGGTGGCGTCGGCCAGGTAGACGGCATCGATCACGCTCTGGTCGAACTGCAGCGCAGCGCTCATGCGGCAACGCCCGGGCGAGCCTTCCGGCTCGGCCTGCCAGCTGATGTACACCTGGCTGCCGCCACCGGGGCTGTATTCGGCCGACATCGGAAAGAGCCGGCAGGTATGCTCGCGGGTCCACTCGACAAGGGCAGTCATGGCGATTCCCCCTCTGGCGGGTCAGCGTGCCCGCCGGTGCGCCGCGTCAGCGGCTCAGTACGTGGTAGAGCCAGTCGTGCGCGCGTGCCGGCACGCCCAGCGCGCCGGCATCGATGCGCCGGCCCTGCACGCGCAGTGCGCCGCCGTGCAGGGCATCCACTGCTGCCTGGGCATCCGGGAACCTCCCCATCACGCCATTGCCCAGCATCAGCATCCAGTCCTTCTCGCGTGGGATCAGCGTGAGCTGGCCCGCGGCGGTCTGGCAAAAGAAATAACCGTACACACACCCCCCAGTAACCTTGCCTGCGTCCATCTTAGTCGTTGCGCAGGCCATGCGCGGCGCACGGCTGGCGTGGGCGCGGCGATCTGCACGCTTCCGTGCGGGGTGATGAATTGTTTTTGCACGGTGTGCCGAACACGGCCCCGAATGGGGCGTTTTGCCCGAAGATAGCCCAAGCCCCGACCCGGCCCCGGACAGGCAGGGAAACTGGCGTACACACCATTGCGCCGACAGCGGACATGACAAAACCATGAAGGCAGCCACCTCCCAATGGTTGCGCACCCTGCTGCTGCCCGCGGCCTTCACGCTGGCGGCCGGCGCAGCCGTGGCCGCGGACGTCCCATCTCCCGCCAAAGCGTCGGGCAGCGGCGCTGCCGACCCGTCCACTGCATTCGCCACGCCACTGGCCGCCGGGCGCACGCGTCCGCGCATCTGCCTGGTGCTCTCTGGCGGCGGCGCACGCGGCGCCGCCCATATCGGCGTCCTGAAGGTCCTCGAAGAACTGCGCATCCCGGTCGACTGCATCGCCGGCACCAGCATGGGTTCGCTGGTGGGCGGCGCCTATGCCACCGGCATGTCGCCCGCCGAGATGGAGCGGCTGGTCGGCGGCCTGAGCACCGACAAGATCTTCAAGGAACGCCCGCCGCGCCAGGACCTGACCGTGCGCCGCAAGCAGGATGACTTCACCAACCTGGTTACGCCGGAGATCGGCGTGCAGGCCAAGGGCCTGCTGCTGCCCAAGGGTGCGGTCTCCGGCGTGCAGCTGGAAACCGTGCTGCGCCAGCTCGCGCGCGCGCCAGGCTATCGCGACTTCGACAAGCTGCCGATTCCGTACCGGGCAGTGGCCACCGACCTCGTGGCGGGCACGCCGGTGGTGTTCAGCCAGGGCGAACTGGCCAACGTGATGCGCGCCAGCATGTCGGTGCCAGGCGCGGTGGCGCCGGCCGAGTACGAGGGCCGGCTGCTGGTCGACGGCGGGCTCACCGACAACCTCCCGGTCGGCGTGGCGCGCAGCATGGGCGCCGATATCGTGATCGCCGTGAACCTGGGCACGCCGCTGATGAAGCGCGAGGAACTGAACTCGATCATCGGCGTGACCGGCCAGATGCTCAATATCCTGACCGAGCAGAACGTGCGCGCGTCGCTGGCCTCGCTGCGCCCCACCGACGTGCTGATCGAGCCCGCGCTGGGCGAATTCTCCGCGACGGATTTCGACCACCTGCTCGCGCCCGTGCCCATCGGCGAGGCCGCCGCGCGCAAGGTGGCCGACCGGCTGGCCCCACTGGCTCTGCCGCCGGCGCAGTACGCGCAGCTGCGCGCGGTGCAGCAGGCGGTGCTGCCACCCGACACCCGCCCGGTGGACGAGATCCGCATGGCGCCGCTGCATCGGGTCAACCCGGAGTACGCCACCGCGGTGATGGAGACCAAACCTGGCGAGCCGGTCGACCAGGCCACGCTCGACCAGGACATGCGCCGCCTGTTCGGCACCGGCGACTTCGAGCACGTCAACTACGGCATCCTGGAAGAGCCCGGCAAGCGCGTGCTGGTGGTCAATGCGGTGGAGAAATCGTACGGGCCCGACTACCTGCGCTTCGGGCTCGGGCTCAGCTCGGACTTCCGCGGCGATGCGTTCTTTAACCTGGTGGGCAGCTACCGCCGCACCTGGCTGAACTCGCTGGGCGCGGAATGGCGCACCGACCTGCAGGCGGGCCAGACGTCGTCGCTGACCAGCGAGTTCTACCAGCCGCTGAACACGCGCCAGTACTTCTTTATCGCGCCGCGCATCGAGCTGGAGCGGCGCCCGGTCAATATCTTCCAGGGCAGCACGCGCATCGCCACCTACGACCTGCGGCGCTTCGACGTGGCGCTGGACGTGGGCAGCCAGTTCACCAAGTATGGCGAGCTGCGCGTTGGCGTGCAGACCGGCACCCTGGACGCCACGCTGAGCACCGGGCCGGCGGTGCTATCTCCCGGGCCGGGCGATATCCGGCGCGGCGCCATCACCGGGCGGCTGTTCTTCGACCAGCTCGACAGCGTGGACTTCCCGCGTTTCGGCTATGCGGCCTCGGCCCGGGTGTATGCCTCGCAGCCGGGGCTGGGCGCCGACGACACTTACGTCAAGGCGCAAGCCGACGGCGTCTATGCGCACTCATGGGGCAACCATACGGTTTCGCTCGGCTTCAAGGTCGGCAGCAATATTGGCGGCAATCCGCTGCCGCGATATGACTTGTTCCAGTGGGGCGGCTTCCTGCAGCAGTCTGGGTACGCCACCGGGCAACTGCTGGGCGGCAACCTGCAGTTCGCGCGGCTGATGTACTACAACAAGCTGGCACAGCAGACCCTGCTGCAAGGGGTCTATGCCGGCTTTTCACTGGAAGCCGGCCGCATGGGCGCTCCGCTGGTGCCGGGCAGCCCGACCGGGCTGCTCAAGTCCGGCTCGGTCTTCCTGGCACTGGACAGCCCGCTCGGACCGCTCTACCTCGCCTACGGCCGCGCCGCCGCGCGCACGTACAGTTTTTACCTGTACCTGGGCAAGCCGTACTGAAGCGGTGGCCGGCTGTCTGTGCGCCAGGCAACCCCCACCAAAGTTGTATGTAATGTCTTAATCCAAATGTCTATACTTTTCCTGTCACCAAGACCCCCTCTTGAATGACGACCCTTCCCCGGTCGCCGCTTCCCAGCGGTGACTTTTTTTATGGGCGTTCGCCCCGCATGCGGCGCATGGCTGCCCTTGGAAGACGGGCCCTGCGCGCGACCCTACGACGCCTATAATCCCCGCCTCGGGCCGCGCTGGCGGCCGTTCCGGCTGACATCCCCCATGCAAATCGATTTCACCCATTTCACGCCCTGGCTGTCGCTGGCCGGCGGGCTGGTCATCGGACTGGCCGCGGCGCTGATGATCCTGGGCCTGGGCCGCATTGCCGGCATCAGCGGCATCGTCGGTGGGCTGCTGATGCTGCCGCACGGCGACACCCGCTGGCGCGTCGCCTTCGTGGCGGGGCTGCTGCTGGCACCGTGGCTGGCCAACGCGCTTGGCGCGATGCCGCAGGCGCATATCGATGCAAGCTGGGGCCAGGTGCTGGCGGCGGGCCTGCTGGTCGGCATTGGCACCCGCTACGCGGGCGGCTGCACCAGCGGGCACGGCGTGTGCGGCTTGTCGCGGGGTTCAGTGCGCTCACTGGTGGCCACGCTGACCTTCATGGCGGCCGGCTTCCTGACGGTGCTGGTGCAGCGCCACCTGCTGGGTAGCTGACATGGGCGCGCTCCTTCCGACGCTGTTTGCACTGCTGGCCGGCCTGGTGTTCGGCATCGGCCTGATCGTGTCCGGCATGGCCAACCCGGCCAAGGTGCTGGGCTTCCTGGACCTGGCGGGCGCCTGGGACCCGTCGCTGGCCTTTGTGATGGCCGGCGCGGTGCTGGTCGGCGTGGTGGCGTTTGCGCTCGCGCGCCGGCGCGCTCGCTCCTGGCTGGGCCTGCCGATGCACTGGCCGACCGCCTCGGCGGTGACGCTGCGGCTGGTGCTGGGCAGTGCCGCTTTCGGCGTGGGCTGGGGGCTGGCCGGGTTTTGCCCGGGCCCGGCGCTGGTGGCGCTCGGGGCGGGCTATGCCAAGGCGTGGGGCTTTGTCGGGGCGATGTTGGGGGGCATGGCGCTCTACGAGATCGCCGAGCGCCAGCGCGGCTGAGACACCGCAGCGGGGCGACGCGGGCAGCGGGCGGCGCACAAACCCAGTCGGGAACGCATCCGGGGCTGGCCCCCGCCGCCAAGCCGGTTTAAGATTGCGCGATTATCGAACAACGACCCGAGACGCCACCCCGCCTATGGAAGTCCTCCGCCCCATCGGTCTTGGCCATGCCCAGGCCGACACCGTCCGCGTTGCCCGCCCCCAGGCCGACCTGCTGAGCAGCTTTGCCGGCGATCCCAACTTCATGCTGTCGCTGGCGCGGGGGCTGACCGTGCTGGAAGCCTTCTCGGAGCGCAAGCGCCCGCTGACGATCTCGCAGGTGGCGCAGCGCACGCAGCTCTCGCGCGCCTCGGTGCGGCGTTGCCTCTATACGCTGGAGCAGCTGGGCTACGTCAGCCAGCAGGACGGCCAGTTCGCGCTGCGCCCGCGCGTGCTGCACCTCGGGCATGCATATTTCTCGTCGACCTCGCTGGTCTCGCTGGCGCAGCCGATCCTGGACAACCTGAGCGCGCGCATCCATGAAACCTGCGCGCTGGCGATCCTGGACGGCACCGACATCCTGTACCTGGTGCGCTCCGAAGTGCAGCGGGTCCTCAACTACTCACTCGGCATGGGCAGCCGCCTGCCCGCCTACTGCACCTCAAACGGCCGGCTGCTGCTGGCGCACCAGCCCGCCACGGTGCTGGACGGCTTCTTCGAGCATGCCGAACTGCGCCCGCGCACGCTGCAGACCAAGGTCTCGCGCCAGGAGCTGGAAGCGTGCTTCGAGCGCGCGCGCGAGGTGGACTACGTGATCGTCGACGAAGAGCTGGAGCCGGGCCTACGTGCGATGGCCGTGCCGGTGCGCTCGGCCTCGGGCATCGTGCTGGCAGGGCTGAGCGTGAGCGTGCGCGCCGCACGCGTGTCGGAGGCGGAGATGATTACGCGGCTGCTGCCGCCGATGCGCGAAGCCGCCGCGGCGATCGGCCGGATGGTCGGCTCCTGATCCCTTTCCTACCTTTCTTGCGATAGCGAGCTGCGTCGCGCGCGTCGGCCCGCGCGAGCGGGCCGCTCCCGCCGGCTCAGCCGCGGTGCGCGAGTTCCAGCGAGAACACCAGCCGCTGCAGGAAGTTCTCCATGCGCCCGTCCGGATTGACGAAGGCGCAGCCGAAATGGTGGATGGCGTTGTCGTCGTGGCCCACCAGCCAGTGGCCGACCACCTGCAGGTCCAGCTCGAGCTTGCCCAGTTCGCGGAAGTCCAGCCGGCACGTGCCGACGGTGGTGCCCACCGGCAACTGCTCGTCCGTGACCGTCTTCGAACGCAGTCCCACACCTGACAGCGACAGATCGGCAATGTCCAGGCACAGCGCGGTGTTGTCCGCCTTGCGGATCTCGCAGCGGTAGCCCTTGGTCACCAGCGTGCGCGCACGGAAATGCCGCCGGCGCTGGAAGTGGTAGAGCTTCTCCGGGAAGCTGACGACAAAGGCCGGCCCCTGCTCAAAGCGCGTGGCAGCCGGCTGGCCCACCACGAAGTTGACCGGCACGCCGCGCAGCAACCCCGAGAAAGCGTTCTCTTCCGAGGTCATCAGCGACTGCCGTTCGGCATCCGCATTGCACCAGTCGAAGACAAAGGTGCGATCGACCGGATCGACCTGCAGGATCGACGTGACGAACTGGTGCCCGGTGCGCGTGCGCACGCTCAGCATGCACTTCTGCCACGACAGGTCGCGCAGCACGGTGCCGATCTGCGAGTTGTGCGTCAGCCGGTAACGCTCATCGGGCGGCGCAACGGCCTCAAGATCGGATTCGGCACCGGGTTCAGCGCCGGATCCGGCATTGGCATCGGAGGGCCCGGAGGCATCGTGCAGGGTCATGGTTCAAGCAACGTCTGGAATGGCGGGAAGCCGCCGGGGCGGGAGCGCGGCAGCAAGGTCGGCCTGCCGTCCGCGCGCCGCATGTTAAGTGCGCGCCCCTGCGTCCGGCAAGGCTCATGGCGACACCTTCGGCAAATCTGTGGCAGAACTTGAGCACAGACTTACGGGGGGTAGCGCAGGCGCCGCTTTCAGGCGTGCGGCGGCGCTGGTGAAGGGGCACCAAGCGTTGCCTGCGCCTCTTCGCGCAGCCAGGCCAGCAGCACCAGCCGGCGCGTGTCGAGCTCGAACGGCGCTGGCGATAATAAATGGTACGCCGATCCGTCGGCAACGAAGCCGAACGGCGCCGCCAGCCGGCCATCGGCAACCTCGTCGGCCGCCATCAGCTGCGAGGCCATGGCCCAGCCCAGTCCTGCAGCGGCGGCCTGCAGGCTCAGGTAGAAGTGCTCGTACCAGGCGTCGCCATCCAGCTGCAGCGAGGCCGCGGCATCCCCGCTGGCGCCCCGCCAGCGCTGCCACGCGTCGGGCCGCGTGCGCGTATGCAGCCGCACCGGCACGACCGGGGAACCGGATCCCGGCCGGCACACGGGCCCCACCCGTTCCTGCGCCACCTCGCGCGCATGCCAGCGCGTATCGAAAGCAAAGTCATCGCGCCGCAACGCCAGGTCCGCGCCGCTGCGCGCGAAGTCGATCGGCCCGCCGGCGGCCATCAGGTGCAGCGGGATATCCGGGTGGCGCGCGGCAAAGCGCGGCAGCCGCGGGATCAGCCAGCGCATGGCGACGGTCGGCTCGCACGACAACACCAGCGCGCGCCCCGGCGGCTGCGTGCGGATGCGCGCGGCGGCGCCGGCCAGCACCTCCATGGACTGCGTGGCGGCGGCAAACAGCGTGCGCCCGGCCTCGGTCAGGAAGACGCCGCGGTTGCGCCGCTCGAACAGCGCCACGCCCAGTGTCTCTTCCAGTTGCCGGATCTGCCGGCTGACCGCGCCATGGGTCAGGTGCAACTCCTGCGCGGCGCGGACAAAGCTCTCGTGGCGCGCCGCGGCCTCGAAGAATCGGATCCAGCCCAGCCAGTGCATCGGTCAGTTTTTCTCACGAATTTGCGCGAGTATATATCGGTTGTGGTGGCGTGGATCGTTACGCAGAATTGGGTACGCTTGGATCGGCCGATGTGCCGATCTGTAGATAACTGCAACTAAACCTGACAGAAAATGATCCCAATCGCTGAATTGCTGGCGGTCGCCGCCGTGACCGTGCTCGCCGTCGTCAGTCCCGGCCCGGACTTCGCCATGGTCACCCGCAACAGCTACCTGTACGGCCGGCGCGCGGGCCTGCTGAGCGCCCTGGGCATCGCACTCGGCGTACAAGTGCATGTGCTCTATACGATGTTCGGAGTGGCGGTGCTGATGGCGCACGCGCACAGCGTGCTGACGGCGGTGAAGGCGCTGGGCGCGGCGTACCTGGTGTGGATCGGCATCCAGACGCTGCGCAAGCGGCAGGCGCTGGCGGTGGACCTGCAGGGCGCGCGAGCGCTGCAGCCACTGGCCGCGCTGCGCATGGGCTTCCTGACCAATGCGCTGAACCCGAAAACCACGCTGTTCGTGGTCAGCACCTACACGCAGGTGGTCGATGCGCACACGCCAGTGCCGGTGCAGTTCGGCTATGGCGCCTTCATGTCGGTGGCCCACCTGGCCTGGTTCAGCCTGGTGGCGTGCGTGTTCACCGCGCCGGCGCTGCGCGCGGCGATGCTGCAGCGCCAGCGGCTGCTGGACCGCACCATCGGCTCGGCGCTCTGCGGGCTGGGGGTGGCGCTGGGGTTCAGCAACCTGGCGTAGGGGCTGCCGGCATCAGCGGCCACGCTGCTTGCACCAGGTGCTGGGGGCCCTGCGGGCTGAGCCGGCTTTCGAACAGCACCACGCGCTGCACGGCCCACGGCTCGCTCGCCAGCACGCGCTGCGTATCGAGCCAGCCGCGCAGCACGCTTTCCGGCACCGATGGCCGGCACCGGGCCAGCGTCAGGTGCGGATGGAAGCGCCTGCGCTCCGGCACGATGCCCGTGCCATCGGCCAGCGCTTGCCCGACCGATGCGTGGAGCGCGCGCAGTGCGTCCAGGCCTGGCCCGGGCGCGAGGCCGGCCCAGAGCACCGCACCCTGGCCGCTGCGAAAACGCCCGGTACCGAGTGCCTGCAGGGAGAACTCGGGCGCGCGAATCCGGTCGAGTGCGGCTTCGACAGGCCCGGCAAGCGTTTCGGACTCGCCCAGGAAGTGCAAGGTCAGGTGGACCTGCGCCGCCGGGACCGGCCGGATGCCGCTGGCCGCCGGCAGGGTCGACAGCAGCCGTGCCGCCCGTGCGGGCGGGACTTCCACGGCGATGAACAGACGCGGCATGGCGAGCGCTCGACGGATGGCTGCGCGCTCAGTCCGGGACCAGCGCGAAGTCAGCCGGCACGAGCGCCGCCGCCGCGCGCATCACCGGCAGCTGCTGCGCGGCGCCGAGGCCTTCGCGTTGCAGCAAGGCGCGCTTGCGCTCAACGCCGCCGGCATAGCCGGTCAGCGCGCCGGCGCTGCCCAGCACGCGGTGGCAGGGCACGATCACCGACAGCGGATTGCGCCCCACCGCGCCGCCGACGGCGCGCGCATGCGTCGGCGGCAGCCCCAGCATGCGCGCGAGTTCGCCATACGACGCAGTCGCGCCGCACGGGATCGCCTGCAGCGCTTGCCATACGCGTTGTTGGAAGGCGCTGCCGGTGATGCGTACCGGCACGGTAAAGCTGTCGCGGCGGCCGGCGAAGTACTCCGCCAGTTCAAGCGCCGCGCGGTCGAGCACTGCGGCTTCGGTGGGCGGCACCTCGCGGCTGTCGGCGATGCCCTTGGGATGGTATTTCTGCCCTGCAAAGTAGACACCGGTCAGGTATGTGCCTTCGGCGCGAAGCAATATGGTGCCCAGGGGGCTGTCGATATGGCGATAGCTGGTCATGGGATGGTCTCCGGTTCGGTCGCTGCGGCGTCTTCCGGCTGCGCGGCCGCGTTGTCCTTCAGCGCCTCATAGCGATGCCACAGGTGAATGGCCGCGTACGCGCGCCATGGCGCCCATTGCGCGGTGCGTTCGTGCATCGCGCGCACGGTGCTGACGCCCAGCACCTTGCGCAGCGCGTAGTCGGTGCCCGGGAACGCATCCGGCCAGCCCAGCGCGCGCATCGCGACATACTGCGCGGTCCAGTCGCCGATGCCGTCGATGGCGCGCAGCGCGGCCACGGTCTGCTCCGGCGGCGCGTGGGCATCGAGCGCCAGCGTGCCGTCTGCCACGCGCTGCGCCAGCGCCTGCAGCGTGCGCGCCTTGCCGGCCGGCACGCCGGCGTCGCGCAGCGTCTGCGGCGACAGCGCGGCAAGGGCCGCGGCCGTGGGAAATGCAAAGCGCAGTCCCGCCGGTGCGGTGTCCGGCAGCGCCTGCCCGGCGCGCGCGGCGAGCGCGCCCAGGATGCGCCGCGCGTGGACCACCGAGATCACCTGCCCCACCACCGCGCGCACCGCGATCTCGAAACCGTCGACGCTGCCCGGCAGCCGCATGCCCGGCACCGCCTGCGCCAGCTCGCCCAGGTGGCGGTCGACCACATCGGGGCGGCAGCCCAGGTCGCACAGCCGGCGCACCTTGCCCAGCGCCTGCGGAATCACGCGCGCCAGCGACGCCGACAGCGTCACGCGCAGCACCAGCCGGCGCGTCACATGCTCGATGCGCACCCAGCCGACATGCGTGCTGCCGCCGGCCTCCACCTGCAGCGTGCGCGCGTAGGCGCCGTCACGGACCTGTTCGATGCCATCGACCGCACGCGTGGCCAGGAAGCCCAGCCATGCGTCCCACGCCAGTGGCGGCCGGTAGCCCAGCTCGAACACCAGCCGGTCGGCGACGCCTTCGGCGGCGCGGCGGCGCAGTGCCACCGGGGTCAGCCCATAGCGCGTCTTCAGCACATCGTTGAAACGGCGCACGCTGCCGAAGCCCGCCGCCAGCGCCACCTCCGTCACCGGCAGCGCGGTATCGGCCAGCAGCCGCTTGGCCAGCAGCAGGCGCTGTGTCTGCGCGTACTCCAGCACCGACACGCCGAACTGCGCATCGAACAGGCGCCGCAGGTGACGCTCGGTGACGCCGATGCGCGCGGCCAGCGCGGCCACGCTGCCTTCGGCCATGAAGCCTTCGTCGATCAGCGTGGCCGCGGCCTGCGCCAGCCGGCCCGAGATATCCGCCAGCCCGTGCCCGGGCGCCAGCTCCGGACGGCAGCGCAGGCAGGGGCGGAAGCCGTGCTTCTCGGCCGCCGCGGCGCTTTCATAGAAGCTGCAGTTCTCGCGCTTGGGGGTACGTACGGCGCACACCGGCCGGCAGTACACGCCAGTTGACGACACGCCCACGAAGAAACGCCCGTCGAAGCGGCGGTCATGCGACGCCACGGCCTTGTAGCAGGTATCGGGATCGAGGTTCATGATGGCATGCTACCGCTTCAGGCGCGCGCGTACCCGCTGGATTCGGACATTTCCCTCTGGCATGCGGGCGTGGGCTGCGGCACAGTTGGAGGCATAGGCAGCGGCTAGAATTGCACTTCACGCCAATGCCCGCGCCGGCCCGCCGACTTCCCTTGCGGCCCCGGCCTACGGCTCTACCGGAGACGCCATGCGCCGTTTTGCCCTGCACTTGTCCGTGATCGCCGCGCTGGCCAGCGTGCCCGCGCTGGCGCAGCCTGTGCAGACGCCGGCCGCCACCGCGGCGGCGCGAGCACAGCAGGTCGCATCGGTCGAAGGCATCACCGAATACCGCCTGCCCAACGGGCTGCGCATCCTGCTGGCGCCGGACGCGGCCAAGGCCACCACCACGGTCAACATCACCTACCTGGTCGGCAGCCGCCACGAGAACTATGGCGAGACCGGCATGGCCCACCTGCTCGAGCACCTGTTGTTCAAGGGCACGCCGTCGCTGCCAGGCAAGACCATCCCGACCGAGTTCGCGCGCCGCGGCATGAGCGTGAACGGCACCACCGCGCAGGACCGTACCAACTACTTCGGCACCTTCAGCGCCAACGACGACAACCTCGACTGGGCACTACGCACGGAGGCCGACCGCATGGTCAACAGCGTGATCTCGCGCGCCGACCTGGACAGCGAGATGACCGTGGTGCGCAACGAGATGGAAATGGGCGAGAACAGCCCGGGGCGCATGCTGACGCAGCAGACCATGGCCGCCGCCTACCGCTGGCACAACTACGGCAAGGCCCCGATCGGCGCGCGCAGCGATGTCGAGCACGTCAGCATCGACAGCCTGCGCGCCTTCTACCGCCGCTACTACCAGCCCGACAATGCGGTGCTGGTGGTGGCCGGCAAGTTCGATCCCGCCGCCACGCTGACTCGCATCGAGCGCTACTTCGGGCCGATCCCGCGCCCGACGCGCGTGCTGCCGCCCGAGCATACGGTCGAGCCCGCGCAGGAAGGCGCGCGCGAGCTGGTGGTGATGCGGCCCGGCGACAACAGCCTGGTCGCCGCGCAATACCACGTCAGCCCGGGTGCGCATCCGGACAGCACGGCGCTCTCGCTGCTGACCATCATCCTCGGCGACACGCCGGGCGGGCGGCTGTACAAGGCGCTGGTGGAGCGCGGCCAGGCCGTGTCGGTCGGCACCGCGCTCTATGCGATGAAGGACCCGGGCGCACTGCTGCTCATGGCCGAGACGTCCAAAGACCAGCCGCTCGCGGCAGCGCGCGCCGGGCTGATCACGCAGGTCGAGGGCTTTGCCGAGGCGCCCGTGACCGAGGCCGAGCTGGAACGCGCGCGCGTGCGCATGCGCAACGCGTACGAGCACTACATGAACGATCCCGGCGCACTCGGCGTGGCGCTGTCCGAGGCCATCGCCAAGGGCGACTGGCGCCTGTTCTTCGTCGCGCGCGACCGCATCGAGACCACCACGCTGGCCGACGTGCAGCGCGTGGCGCTGAACTACCTGCAGGCCTCGAACCGCACCGTTGGCCTGTTCGTGCCCGCCGAGCAGCCGAAGCGCACGCAGGTGCCGGCGGCGCCGGACGTCGCGGCGATGGTCAGCAACTACCAGGGCAGGCCGGCACCGGCCGCGGTAGCGCCGTTCGACCCCAGCCCCGCCAATATCGAGGCCCTCACCACGCGCCAGACGCTCGCAAATGGCATGCAGCTCGCACTGCTGCCCAAGCCCGCGCGCGGCGACGTGGTGCACGGCGTGCTGGTGCTGCGCATGGGCGACGTGCAGAGCCTGCAAGGGCTGACTACGGTCGGTGCGCTGACGGCATCGATGCTCCGGCGTGGCGCGGCCGGCATGGACCGCCAGCAGATTTCAGACCGTATCGAGGCACTGCGCGCGCGCGTCGGCATCTTCGGCGGCTCCGAACGCGTGACGGTCAGCTTCGAGACGCGCCGCGCGCAACTGCCCGAAGTGCTGGCGCTGCTGCGCGATATCCTGCGCGCACCGACCTTCCCCGAAGCGGAGTTCGAGACGCTGCGCAAGACCAGCGTCGCCGAGATCGAGAGCACCCAGCGCCAGCCGGGCGTGATGGCGTCCAACGCGCTGGGCCGCCACGGCGACCCCTATCCCTCAGGCGACCCGCGCCACACCCGCACCTTTGCCGAGAGCATCGCCGACCTGCAGGCCGCCACGCTGGCGCAGGTGCGCGACTTCCACGCGCGCTTCTACGGGGCCGGCAACGCACAGCTGAGCCTGGTGGGCGACTTCGATGCACAGGCCGCCGCGACGCAGGCCGCGCAGCTGTTCGGCGACTGGACAGCACCGCAGCCCTATGCGCGGGTGGACCGCCCCTTCGTGCCGATCACGCCGGCCGAGTTCACCCTGTCCTCGCCTGGCAAGGCCAACGCCGTGTATCTCGCTTCCACGCCGATCGACCTGACCAACGACTCGCCGGACTATGTGCTGATGATGATCGCCAACCGCGTGCTCGGCGGCGCCAGCCTGCGCGGCCGGCTGGCCGACCGGCTGCGCCAGCAGGAAGGGCTGAGCTATGGCGCGAGCAGCTGGGTGCAGGTGGGCGCGCTCGACCGCGCGGGGCGCTTCGGCTTGCAAGCGCAGTACGCGCCGCAAAACCTGCCGCGCGTGCAGCGCGCAGTGACGGAAGAACTGGAGCACTTCGTACGCGACGGCATCACGGGGCAGGAACTGGCCGAAGCCGTCAGCGGCCTGCTGCAGCAAGGCATGGTCAGCCGCAGCAGCGATGCGGCGCTGGCCGGCACGCTGGCCAACCAGCTCTACCTGGGCCGCACCATGGCCTTCACCGCCGAACTCGAAGAACGGTTGCGCAACGCCACCCGGGAAGCAGTCAACGCCGCCATCCGCCGCTATATGCAGCCCGGCGGGCTGTCACGCGTGTATGCGGGCGACTTCAGCGGCGCGGCGGCGCAGGCCGGCGCCGCCAGCAACGCCGCGGGCGGGAACGCGGGCAATGCAGCAGGGGCAAACCAGGGCAACGAAGCCACCGGCGCCACACCGGCTGCGCGCCCGTGACATACATACGTTCGAAACAATATTCGGCTGCACTGGCGGGTGTCGCGAGCGTGGTAAGCGCAGTAAGCGCGATAAGCGCGCGATAAGCGCAAGGCCGACCGGGTGCGGCGCGAAACAATGTGCGATTGCTGGCGCCGCTGCGGCGCAAGGCCCTTGCCGCGACCCCGGGTTGACTGTATATTCGTACAGTATAAGTCGATATAAGAGGTGTGGATGTCAATCGTGCGAGCTGGCAGCAAGGCAGAAGCGCTCAGGCTTCTGTCCTCGGAAGACGTGCTGGCGCTTGAGCTGGACTACGAGACCGGATGGCAGGACGCCGTCGAACTCGGCAGGCTCGGAGAAAAGCGCGGTATCAAGGTGCAGTATCGCGGGCAAGAAAGCATTGCCGTCCGTTCCCGCGAAGCCCTGATCGAAGGGCTGGCCAAACCCAAGACCACGTTCCGTCAACGCAACCTGTATTGCCAGTTCGATCTCGGCACGCTGGCGGACCATGAACTGCTCGACCTCGAAGCCAAGGCTACGCGGCTCGGAGACTATATCCTCGCGGGCCACCTGCTGCGCGATGTCGATGGCGTGTGGCCGCCGCAATAGGCGGCATTCGGACACGTCCGCCTTCCGCAAAAAGAAAAGCCGCCATGCAGGCGGCTTCGCTTCGTCATAACTGTAATTTTTTAGCTCGCGCTGAGCACCAGCACAGCGCGCATTGCCCCTGACGGCACGATCAGTGCCACACCCGCGCGGCATTGGCCCAGCGCGCCGCACAGGACTGCGCCACCGCGGGCTCAAGCGTCTCGCTGCTCACATCCGCCGGCGGCGTGGCCGCGGCGTACTCCAGCGCGCTGCGCCACAGCACCGCCGACACCAGCGTCTTGCATTGGCGCCGCTCGCCATGCGCGAGTGCCAGCAGGCGCTCGTAGCCTTCCATCACGATCAACCGGTCACCGTGGCGCGGATGCAGTTCGAGCGTGTACAGGTGGTCGCACTCGCACTGCAGGCGCCCGCCGCTGACCGCGACCACGATGGCGCCGGGCAGCGCGATGCCGCTGGCCTGCACTTCGCCACGCAGGCGCGCCAGGTGCGCATGCGCGCGCGGATCACGTGCCGCCGCCAGCTCCGCCGGCATGGCGCTGAGCGTCATCAGCTCGGCGGGCGACACCGCCAGCGTGTACGCCTGCAGCGTCGGGCGATAGGTCGCCACCACGGCGCGCAGCCGGTGCGGCGCGCCGCCGTCATGCCCTGCCAGCAGCGGGCCGGCCGGCTCGCGGATCTGCAAATCGTTCATGTCGACTCCTGCGGCACCGGGCCGTTGCATTCTCAGTCGCGCAGCAGTTGCTTGGCGATGATCACTTGCTGGATCTGCGTGGTGCCTTCGTACAGGCGCAGCAGGCGCACGTCGCGGTAGAAGCGTTCGGCCTTGTACTCGGCGATATAGCCGGCGCCGCCGTGGATCTGCACCGCGCGGTCGGCCACGCGGCCGACCATCTCCGTACAGAACATCTTGGTGCACGAGGCCAGCATGCTCACTTCCGGGTCGCTCTTGCCGGCGGGCTTGGCGTCATAGCGCTGGGCGCAGTCGCGCACCATCGACAGGCCGGCATAGAGCTCGGCCTGGCTGTCGGCCAGCATCGCCTGGATCAGCTGGAAGTCGCCGATGGGCTTGCCGAACTGCTTGCGCTCCTTGGCATACGCCACGGCGTCGGTGATCAGGCGATGGGCCATGCCGCAGGCCAGCGCGGAGATGTGCAGGCGGCCGCGGTCGAGCACCTTCATCGCGGTCTTGAAGCCCACGCCCGGCACGCCGCCAATGATGTTGGCCGCCGGCACGCGCACATTCTCGAGCACCACGTCGCAGGTCTTGGTGCCGCGCTGGCCCATCTTCTTGTCCGGCTTGCCCAGCGAAATGCCCGGGGTGTCGGCCGGCACGATAAAGGCCGAGATGCCCGACGCGCCCGCGCCGCCGGTGCGCGCCATCAGCGTGAAGGCGCCGGCGCGCGGCGCGTTGGTGATAAAGCGCTTGGTGCCGTTGATGACGTAGTGGTCGCCGTCCAGCTCGGCCTTGGTCTGCAGCGAGGCCGCATCCGAGCCGGCATTGGGCTCGGTCAGCGCGAACGAGATGATCAGGTCGCCGCTGGCGATGCGCGGCAGGTAGTTCTGCTTCTGCTCTTCGGTGCCATCCATCAGGATGCCCTGCGAGCCGATGCCGACATTGGTGCCGAACACCGAGCGGAAGGCAAAGGCGGTATGGCCCAGGTCGTAGACCACATCGCATTCCTGTGCCATCGACAGGCCGATTCCGCCGTAGTTCTCGGGGATGGAGATGCCGAACAGTCCCATCTCCTTCATGTCCGCGACGATCTCGGCGGGCACGTCGTCGGTTTCTTCGAGCGTGTCCTCGGCGGGCTTCAGGCGTTCATCGATGAAGCGCTGCACCGAGGCGCGCAGCAGTGCAAAGGATTCTTGGTCAAGGGCCATGGTGATTCTCCGGGTCAAGCCAGTACGTCAGTCTGGCCGCCAATGGTACGCCTGCCCAGTGATTTGACAATCCACGCAAGATTAGACAGAAGCGTCAATACAATTTGACAATCCCGCCAATTCAATCCCATGTGACCGATAGCAGGCCTGCAATGCCGATCGCTAGTGCCGCCAGCGCATCGCCAGCGATCAAACCACCGCCGACTAGCGACGTGGTGCTCATATCCGGCGGCAACCCGTGGCCGCGTCTTGCCGGTCTTGCCATCGCAGCGGCCACGCTTGCCACCACGCCGCCCGCGGCCATCCAGCCGGCTGCCGCCAGGTTGACGAAACCGCCGAACGAAGACGCATAAGGCGACGGCAGGATCACCGCATCGAGCAGGAAATCCGCCGCCCGCCCCCGGCGGCCGGACTGTGCAAAGCGCTGCCATGCCGGGCGGCCCAGGATAGCCTTGCGCAATACCGCGGTGACAAGCCCGATGGCCAGCCCGATCGCCACCGCAATATGCTGGTCGGTACGGGATTGCGCCAGCCCGTGCAGCACGCCCACGATCTTGTAGGTCATCGCCGAGGTCCAGCGCGCCGGCTGCTGGTCGGCCGGCAGGCTGGTCTGGTCCAGCGCCAGCACCGGGTACGCGTGCATGAACAGCCGCGCCATCGCCACCGCCACCAGCGCGCCCACGACAATGCCCGCCACCTGGTAGCCGAACTGCACCATGCGGTCGCTGCCGAGCCGCCAGCCGGTGGAGCGGTCCTGCTGCATGTCGCTGGCCTCGGCGGTAGCCACCAGCAGTACCGTCGCCGCGATCAGGCCGACGTGCGGCGCGCGGAGCCCGGCGGCGGCCATCAGGATCACGGTCAGCACGAAGGCGGACGAGATCGGGTTCTGGTCGACCATGCCGACCGAGATCCCGTTGACCAGCGCGAATACCAGCACCAGCAGCACCGCCATCAACTGGAAGCCCAGTGGCTGCCCGAACCAGGCGACGCCCGCCGCCACCGTCGCCCCACCCCACAGCAGCGCCCATGCCGCCACCCAGCCCATGTCCGGCCCGCGCCGCGCTGCCGGGCGCTGCCCGGCACGTCCCACCCGCGCCAGCCGCCATTGCCGGCTCGCCTGCGCCAGCAGCAGCGATACATCCAGCAGGGCCGCGCCCATGATCATGCCGAGCGCCACCAGAAAGGTAGCCTTGCGGTAAGGCTCGCCCGGCGCCAGCCAGCCGGCGGCGATGAACCAGGGCGTCATGGCCCAGCCCACCAGCCCGCCCACCAGCGCGGCAATGCCGATGCGCGCCCCCACGATCATGCCGGCGCCGAAGGTCGCCGCCGACAGGTCGAGCGCCGCCAGCCACGGCACGCGTCCGCCGCCAAGCCCGCTGAGCAGCCCCAGCGCCATGCCGCCCGCCAGCCGCGCCACCGAGCGCCGCAGCAGCACCGGATCGGTCAGCGCGCGCAGGATATTGGCCACCGCCAGGCCCGATGGAAAGGTCAGCTGCATCCGGTCCACCAGCAGCGGCGTGTACAGCATGCCCACGCCCACGCCGTACATGCCGATGCACAGCATGTACAGCACCAGCTGCCACAGCGGCGGCTGCGCCATGCCCAGCCACGCCATCGCCTGCAGCACCACCGCCATGCCGCCCATGCCCGCCACCGACGCCGCCGCGGTCTGGATGTAGTTGGCGCCGTGGCGCCCGGGCGCGCCGTAGCCCGCCGTCACCACCGAGCCGAGGATGCCGGCCAGCACCTGTCCGCCCACGAAGAAACCGAGCGAGAAATTCATGTACGCCGCCGCCACGCCGCCCAGCGGCCCCAGCACCAGCATGCCGGCCGCGCCAAGCAGCGCGTGGTACTGCCAGCTGCCAGGACGGGGCAGCCAGGCAGCGCGGGGCGCGGCTTCGGTCGGAAGCGTGGGCATGGCGAAAGGCGTGTTGTGCTCCTTGCGAAGCATAGGCGAAGCCCACCTCTTGCCGATGTGCGACTTGTATCGCATTGCGCCGCCCGCACGGCCGCATCGGCCCCCGGGGCGGGGGTAAACACTAGTTTCGTGCGCAACTATTTGGCCGATATAGTTGCGCACACAACCACATTGCAGCGACCCACCGGATCCCGCCATGCCAGACTCCAACGCCCCCCACGCGTCCGTGCCACCGGCACCGCCCCCAACGCCATCCCACCCCTGGCCCGGGCGCGTACCGGTGCTGATTGCCGGAGGCGGCCCGGTCGGCCTGACGCTCGCCGCGCTGCTGGCTCGTCAGGGCATCGCATCGCTGGTGGTGGAAGCCGACGAGGGCTACTGTGCCGGCAGCCGCGCCATCTGCATGTCGCGCCGTTCCCTGGAAATCCTCGGCTGGGTCGGCGCGGACCGGCGCACCGTCGATACCGGCCTGCCCTGGGTAGGCGGGCGCAGCTACTACCGCGATACCGAGGTACTGCACTTCCGCATGCCGAGCGAGCCGGGCGAGCGCTTCGCGCCGATGGTCAATATCCAGCAGTACTACCTCGAGGCCTTCGCCCATGACGCCGCCTTGCGCGGGACCGCGCCGGCCGACGTGCGCTTCGGCGCGCGCGTGCAGGTGGTGCGCCAGCACGGCGATGGCGTGGTCGCGCAGATCCACACCGGCGACGGCGTGGTAGAGGTCGACGCGCAATGGCTGGTGGCCTGCGACGGCGGCCGCAGCACCGTGCGCGAGCAACTCGGCCTGCGCATGGAAGGCACCCAGTACGAAGGCCGCTACGTCATCGTCGATATCGTGCAGAAGACCAGGCGCGAGGTGGAGCGGCTGGCCTGGTTCGATCCGCCCTCCAACCCCGGCTCGACCATCCTGATGCACCGCCAACCCGACGACGTCTGGCGCATCGACTACCAGATCCGCGACGACGAAGACCCGGACGAAGCAGTCAAACCCGAGAACGTGCTGCCCCGCGTGCAGAGCCACCTCGACATGATCGGCGAGACCGAGCCCTGGCGCCCGCTGTGGATCTCGATCTACAACGCCAAGTGCCTCACGCTGCAGGACTACCGCCACGGCCGCGTACTGTTCGCCGGCGACGCCGCGCACCTGGTGCCGATCTTCGGCGTGCGCGGGCTCAATTCGGGGCTGGACGATGCCGGCAACCTGGCCTGGAAGCTGGCATGGGTGCTGCGTGGCCAGGCGCCTGACAGCCTGCTCGACTCCTATTCGACCGAACGCGTGCATGCCACGCGGCAGAACATTGCCTACGGCGCCAAGAGCACAGAGTTCATGGCCCCGCCCGACTTTGCCTTCCGGCTGATGCGCGAGGCCACGCTGCGGCTGGCGCAGCAAGAGAGCGCGGTGCGTTCGCTGATCAACCCCCGGCAGTCGGCGCCGATCGCCTATGACGGTTCGCCGCTGAACGGGCCGTCCGGCTTCGGCGACGACTGTCCCGGTGCGGCGCCCGGCATGCCCGCGCCGGAGGCGCGTGTCGCGGGCGCAGACAGCATCGCCCACCTGACGCAATGCTTCGGCCAGGCGTTCACGCTGCTGTATTTCGGCGAGGGGCCGACGCTGCCCGAACCGCTGGCCGCGCTGGTGCAGGCGCATTCCGATACGCTGCAGGCGCGTGTGATCGTCTCAAGCATCGGCGAGCCCGGGGATGCCGTGCTGGCCGACATCGCCGGCCAGGCCTGCGCCCGCTACGGCGCGCAACCCGGCACGCTCTACGCGATCCGGCCCGACGGCTATGTGCTGGCGCGCTGGCGCGAACCCGCATGGGACGCCGTGCGCGCCGCCCTCGCCCCCCTGATGCAAACCGGAGCCCGCCATGCAAGCTGAAGACCTCGACCTCGCCTACACCCGCCTGTGCGAAGCCATGGGCCGCACCGGCGAAGCGCGCACCCCGCTGCTGCTGGCGATGGTGTGCCTGGGCCTGATGAGCCGGCAGGAGGCGTTGGCGCCGGTGCTCGCGCTGATCGACGAGGCGGAGGCGCGCAGCAAGGCGTAGGGCTCTACAATTCCGACGCCTGACACGACAACGCCATGAAGCCACTGCCACGCCTCGACCAATTCCTGACCTACCGCCTGCACCAGGTCAACAAGCTCAGCGACAAGGACAGCGCCGCCGCCTATCTGGCGCAATGCGGCCTGTTGCTGAGCGAAGGCCGCTGCCTGGCGGCGATCGGCGCGTTTGCGCCGCTGTCGGTCAACGAGCTGGCGCACCGCGCCAACCTGACCAAGGGGCAGGCCAGCCGCTCGGCGCAGGCGCTGGTGGAGCGCGGGCTGGTCAGCAAGGAGACCAGCGAAGCCGACGGCCGCGGCGTGGTGCTGTCGCTGACCGCGCAGGGCAAGCCGCTGTACCGGCAGGCGATCGCGATGATCGCCAAACGCAATGAAGAGATCTTCGGCTGTCTGAGCGAAGCGGAACAGGCACTGCTGGGCAGCCTGCTCGACCGGCTGGTGGCGCACGCCGGCCGGCAGGAAGAGGAAGATACCGTTGACGGCGCCGCCTAGCGGCGCAGGTTGTCCACCTGGGTGCGCGCGCCATCGCGGCGCGCGGCTTCGGCCACCTCGTTGCTGACCACGGTCTGGCCGATCGGCGCCAGCGCGATGCCGGCCAGCTTCAGATGCTGAATCGCGAACGGGATGCCGATGATGGTGACGAAGTTGGCGATCGCCGACATCACGTGGCCGATCGCCAGCCACACGCCGGCAAACACGAACCACAGCACATTGCCCACCAGCCCCATCGCGCCGGTGCCGAGATCGTCCCGGCCGGTCAGCTCGCGCCGGCTGATGGCCTGCTTGCCGAACGGGAAGAAGGTGAAGGTGCCGATCACGAAGCAGGCCTTGCCCCAGGGAATGCCGATGATCGAGATAAAGCAGAGCAGCCCGGCCAGCCACCAGGCCAGGCCCATCACCACGCCGCCAAGGATGAACCAGAGGAAGTTGCCGATTGCGCGCATGCCAGCCTTTCGGGAGTGAGGAAGGGAACACGCATGATACGCAATGGTGGTGCGGGGGCGGCTCCACACGGCGGTTGCGGAGCGAAAGCGTACCCGTTTCTGCGTACCTTGCCGCGATCCCCGGAAGCGCGTTAAGCGGCCTTCAGGAACCGGCCCCATCGGCTATGGCGTCGGTGTAATCGCACTACGAACCCCGTCGCACGCGCAGCCAGAAACATGCTGGCGAGAGCAAAGCGTACCCAATTCTGCGTGACTGGCACCGGCAGGAGGAAGGCCGTATTGCGCGCCTCGCACGCTATGAGGGCGGGGCATTTACTGAAGCCGCCGACCGCTGTTGCCTCCGGCAAGCCCGGCCCGGCTCTAACACGGGCATCGCGTCAACGCCTTCGGCTGCGCTGCGCGCGGCGCATCAGATTCCCGCCCGCGTAGGCCGATACGGTTCACCGACGTAGGTGACAAAACAGTTCAAGCACATAGGTAACTGGTTTCTACCTTGGCTATCCGGGCCAAGGAGGGCGGAACCCAGCGGTTCAAACAACGACAACATGTCACCAGCAGCGAAGCCCGCCGAGCACCGACCAGATGCCAACCCCAGGGCAGGACGTAGGGCACTTCCAGTGCAAACCGTAGCACCAGACGCACCAACAACGAACCAGCCCTCACCCCCCTTCAAACAAAACCCTGACCCTCAACCCCGGCCCCGCATCCTCCAGCGCCAGCCGCGCCCCGTGCGATTGCACGATCTCAGCCACGATAGCCAGCCCCAGCCCGCTGCCGCCCGTCGGCGCATCTGCCAGCCGATAGAAACGATCAAACACACGCCCCCGTTCCCCGGCAGGAATACCCGGCCCGTTATCGCTGACCACCATTTCAACTGAGCGCCCGTCGGCACTACGCCCCACCCGCACATCGATACGGCTGCCGGAAGGGATATAAGCCAACGCGTTATCGAGCAAGTTGGTCAGCAGGATCCGCAACGCATCCGCATCGCCACGCACGATCGCCGGCGATAGATCCTCGCCACCATCAATCCCAAGGTCGATATTGCGATCCAGCGCAGCCTGCGTCATCTCCCCGACCACGCCGGCGGCAAGCTCGCGCAGGTCCACCGGTTCTCGCGGCGTCGTGGCCGCGCCGGGTTCCTGCCGCGCCAGCGTCAGCAACTGCGTCACCAGGTGGGTCAGCCGTTCGAGCCCCTGGCGCAGCTTGCCGATGGCCTCGTCGCGCGCCGGGCCGTTGTCGGCGCGCTCGACCAGTTGCGCCTGCAGTTGTAGCGCGGCCAGCGGCGTGCGCAGCGCGTGCGCGGCGTCGGCAACAAAGGCGCGCTGCGTGTCGATGGCGTGCGACAGGCGTTCGAGCAGCTGGTTCAGCGCGGCGCTCAGCGGAGCGATCTCGTCCGGCATCTGGCGCACCGTCAGCGGCGCCAGCGTGGTGGCGTCGCGCGAGCGCACTTCGGCGGCGATTTCGCGCAGCGGGCGCAGGCCGCGCCCCACCGCCATCCACACCAGCCAGCCCAGCAGTGGCAGCAGCAGAAAGAGCGGCGCCACGGTGCGCAGTGCCATGCGCGCGGCCAGCGTGCGGCGCGCGCTCATCGGCTGCGCGATCTGCACCACCGCGGGCCCGAGCTGCACGCTGTAGAGGCGCCATTCGCCCTGCTCGTTAGTGACGTTGGTAAAACCAAGCTCGGCCCGCGGCGGCAGGGCCGCGTGCGAATGCGACAGGTACAGGCTGCGGCCCGACCCGTCCCAGATATGGATGACGACGTCCTCGTCGGCATGCGCCAGGTCGCCGGGTGCGCCGAGGAACGGCGGCGCGACGGGGTTGGCGAACTGGCTGGGCAGCGCCGCGGCCATCTGCTTCATCTGGTAGTCGAACAGCGCGTTGGCTTCCTGCCGTGCCTGCCCGTAGATCAGCGCGGTGGCGATGGCGATGCCCGCGAGCAGCCCGGCGGCCAGCCACCACAGCAGGGTTCGCTGGATGGAGCGCATCAGCGGCTGTCCCCTTCGCCCGCCGGCTTGTCCGCCGCTGTATCGCCGTCAAGGCGCGGCACCACATAGCCCACGCCCCGGATATTGCGGATCAGCGCGGCACCGAACTTCTTGCGCAGCGCATGGATATAGACCTCGACGGTATTGCTGCCGACTTCATCGTCCCAGCCGTACAGGCGCTCCTGCAACTGCGGCACCGACCACACCTTGCCTGGCCGCGCCATCAGCGCGGACAGCAGCGCGAACTCGCGCGCCGACAGCCGCACCGGTTCACCGCGGTGGGTGGCTTCGCGCGTGGCGGGGTTGAGCACGACATCGCCATAGACGATCAGCGGCTCGGCCCGGCCGGCCGCGCGGCGCGCCAGTGCGTGCATGCGCGCGGCCAGTTCCTGCAGGTCGAAGGGCTTGACCAGGTAGTCGTCGGCGCCTGCGTTCAGGCCCGCCACGCGGTCAGCCACGGCATCGCGCGCGGTCAGGATCAGCACCGGCGTGGGCACGCCGCGCGTGCGCAGCGTACGCAGGACGTCGAGGCCGGAGCGCCGCGGCAGGCCGAGGTCGAGCAGCACCAGGTCATAGCACGCTTCGCCGTCCTGCGCGGTGGTCGCCGCGGCCAGTCCCGCGTCGCCGTCGCGTACCCAGTCGACGGTAAAGCCTTCCTGGCGCAGCGCCACTCTGACGCTGTCGCCGATCATGGCGTCGTCTTCCACCAGCAATACGCGCATGGCTAGCTGTTCCCGGCGCTGAGCCGCTCGTCAAGCGCGCGCGAAAGGCCAGCCAGCGCCGGATGGCGTGCGGTAATGACGTGGACCGACACGGCTTCCAGCCACCCGCGCATGCGCCCCTTGGCGACAAAGCGCTCGGCAAACGACGAGGCCTGCAGCGCCGGCACGAAGCGCGGCAGGATGCCGCCGCCGAGGTAGACGCCACCACGTGCGCCCAGCACCAGCGCAATGTCGGCCGCGACCGAGCCGAGCAGCCCGAAGAACACGGCCATGGTGCGCTGGCACAGCGGGTCATTGCGCTCGAAAGCGCCGGCGGTGACCTGGTCCGGCTGCAGCGGAGCGAGCAAAAGCGTACCCGTTTCTGCGGCCAGTGCGGCATGGATTTGCGACAGTCCGCTGCCCGACAAAAGCCGCTCCGCCGACACGCGCCCGATGTTGCGATGGGCGGCGCGCCAGGCCACCCATTCATCGTCGGTGTCCGGCATCAGTTCGATATGCCCGCCCTCGCCCGCCAGCGGCACGGCCTGCCCGCCCGGCGCGGGCACCAGGCCCGACACGCCCAGCCCGGTGCCGGGCCCCAACAAGGCCAGCGGTGCGGCGCGTACCGCCGTGCCGGGGCGCACCTGTTCCAGCCCGTCGGCGGGCAAGTGCGGCAAAGCGAGCGCCAGCGCGGTGAAGTCGTTGATCGCCACCAGCGTGTGCAGCCCGAGCGCGCGCCGCATGCCGTCGATCGAGAACGACCAGTTGTGGTTGGTCAGCCGCACCTGGTCCCCGGTCACCGGGTTGGCCAAGCCGATCGCCGCGTGGCGCGGCACCGCCTGGCCGGAGGCGGCGAGGCCGTCCAGGTACTGGCGCAGCGCCGCTTCGAGCGACGGGAAGTCGACCACCTTCAGCGCGGTGACGGGGCCGATCTGCATCGGTGCTGTTTCCAGCGCGAAGCGCACGTTGGTGCCGCCGATGTCGCCCAGCAGGCGCGGGAAGGCGGCGGAAGACGGTGTGGAAGCAGTCGCGGCCATTGGCGTCACCTCGGATCAGTCGTTGGGATCAGGCCTTGAACACATCAAACCCGTGCCGGTGCCGCGACACCACCAGGCTGACCGGCAACTCGGGCGTCGGACCCTGCAGCGCGCGTTCGAGCACCTCGGCCTTGGTGGCGCCGCTGACCGCCAGGAACGCGCGCTCGGCCGCCAGCAGCGCGGCCAGGTTCAGCGTGATGCGCGCGTGCGGCGCGGCCGCCGGATGGGTGATCACATAGCCCGGCGTGGGATCGCTCAACGCGCTCTCCAGTTCGGGCGCATCCGGGAACAGCGAGGCAGTGTGGCCGTCCTCGCCCATGCCCAGCACCACCACGTTGGGCTGGCGGAAGGCGCGGTTGGCACGCGCCACCGCCTGTTCAGGCTCGGCGGCGTCCTGCGCGTCGGCGATCAGCGGCAGGAAGGCGGCGCTGCCGGCAGCTTCGCGCAGCAGGTGCGCGCGCACCAGCGCGGCGTTGCTGTCGGGATGGTCCGGCGGCACCACGCGCTCGTCGACTAGCGTCACCGTCACAGCTTCCCAACGTACCGGCCGGTAGCGCAGGCGCTCGAACATCGCCACCGGCGAGCGCCCCCCCGAGACCGCCAGCACCGCCCAGCCGTTCACGCGGATGGCAAGTTCCAGCGCATTGCTGATCGAGATGGCCAGCGCCTCGGCCTGGTCCATTGGCGTGGGATGTTCAAACAGGCGCATGATGGTTTCCTTTGCAATTCAGGCGGGCGCTGCGGCGTGGCATCGCTCACGCCTCCTCGTGCCACAGCGCGCCGTCGCGCGACATCAGTGCCGACGACGCCGCCGGGCCCCAGGTGCCGGACGTATAAGGCTTGGGCGGGACGGTGCTCGCTTCCCAGGTGTCGATGATGGGCTCGACCCAGCGCCATGCCTGCACCTGCTCGTCGCGGCGCACGAACAAACCCAGCCGACCGCGGATCACGTCCAGCAGCAAGCGTTCGTAGGCGCCGGCGCGCCGCACCTTGAACGAGTTGGCAAAGTCCAGGTCGAGCGAGGTCGGCGTCAGCTCCAGCGTGTCCCCGGGCTGCTTGACCAGGCAGTACAGGCGAATGCTTTCCTCGGGCTGCAGCTGGATCACCAGCCGGTTCTGCGGCGACAGCGTCAGTGGCCGCGGAAAGATCGCGTGCGGCACGTCGCGGAAATGGATCACGATCTCGGCCACGCGCGCCTGCATGCGCTTGCCGGTGCGCAGGTAGAACGGCACGCCTTCCCAGCGCCAGTTGGCGATCTCGGCCTTGATCGCGACAAAGGTCTCGGTGCGGCTGTCGGGCGCGATGCCCTCTTCTTCCACGTAGCCCGGCACCGGCTTGCCGCCGATGGCGCCGGCGCGGTACTGGCCACGCACGGTCTTCTCGGCCACGTCTTGCGGCGTGATCGGGCGGAGCGCCTTCAGGATCTTGATCTTCTCGTCGCGGATGGCATCTTCGGAGAGGCTCGCAGGCGGCTCCATCGCCACCATGCACAAGAGCTGCAGCAGGTGGTTCTGCACCATGTCGCGCAGCGCGCCGGTGCGGTCATAGAAGTCGCCGCGCGTTTCCACGCCGAGTTCTTCGGCAATGGTGATCTGCACGTCCTGCACCCACTCGCGCCGCCATAGCGGCTCGAACAGCGCATTGCCGAAGCGGATTGCCATCAGGTTCTGCACCGATTCCTTGCCGAGGTAGTGGTCGATGCGGTAGATCTGCTCTTCGGCGAAGAACCTGGCCACCGCCGAGTTGATCGCCTCGTTCGATTCGAGGTCGTGGCCCAGCGGCTTTTCCAGCACGATCCGCACATTGGGCGCGCTCAGGGTATTGAGGCCGGTGCGCGCCAGCTGCTCGCAGATCGGCACGAACAGGTGCGGCGCGGTGGCGAGATAGCACACCACCACTTCGGGCTTGCGCGACAGCACCTGCTCCGCCAGCGCGTCGAAGTGCTCGGGCACGCGTGCGTCGGCCTGCACGTAGACGATGCGCGCGCAGAACTTGTCCCATGACTCAGGCGGCGCATGCGCCAGTGCGGGCCGCACGGTCTGCTCCAGCGAAGCGAGGTAGTCCGCGGTCGACTGCGGCTGGCTGCCGGTGGCGAGGATGCGCGCGGCCGGATGCAGCAGGCCCGCGTGGTGCGCATCGAACAGGGAAGGCAGCAGCTTGCGCCGCGCCAGGTCGCCGGTGCCGCCGAACAGCACCATGTCGAAGTCAGGCATGCTCACGCTGAGCTCCTTGATTCATTGTTGCAGCCATTGAGACCGAAGGCCGAGTTGCGGCCAGTTTACGTGAGTCGCCCCGGCTTGGCGAGGCAGCGTACCCATTTCTGCGTACTCCGTGCAGTGCGCGGCAAAGTGCGCTAGGCTGAAGGCTCCCCCGCAGGAGAACCCCATGCCACGTCATCCAGTGCTCGAGCGGGTCACCGCCCGCATCGTCTCCCGCAGCGCCGCCTCGCGCCAGGCGTATCTCGACCGCACCCGCGCCATGGCTGGGCAGAAGGTCGAACGCGCGCAACTCTCTTGTACCAACCTTGCCCATGCGGTGGCCGCGATGCCGGACACCGCCAAGATCCGCCTGAAGGCCGACGAGCGGCCCAACCTGGCGATCGTCTCGGCCTATAACGACATGCTCTCGGCGCACCAGCCGCTGGCGGCCTACCCGCAATGGATCAAGGAAGCCGCGCTCGAAGCCGGCGGCACCGCGCAATTCGCGGGCGGCACGCCGGCGATGTGCGACGGCGTCACGCAGGGGCAGGACGGCATGGACCTGTCGCTGTTCTCGCGCGATGTGATCGCGCTGGCGGCGGCGGTGGCGTTGTCGCACCAGATGTTCGACGCCGCGCTGTACCTGGGCGTCTGCGACAAGATCGTGCCCGGGCTGGTGATGGGCGCGCTGTCGTTCGGCCACCTGCCGGCGGTGTTCGTGCCGGGCGGGCCGATGACCACCGGCATCAGCAACGACGAGAAGGCGCGCATCCGCCAGCTCTACGCGGAAGGCAAGATCGGCCGCCAGGAACTGCTCGAGGCCGAGACCCGCTCCTACCACGGCCCGGGCACCTGCACCTTCTACGGCACCGCCAATTCCAACCAGATGCTGATGGAAATGATGGGGCTGCACCTGCCGGGCACGGCCTTCGTCAACCCCAACACGCCGCTGCGCGAGGCGCTCACGCGCGAGGCCGCGCGCCAGGCGCTGAAGCTGGTGCATGGCGGCGAGCGCTACACGCCGGTGGCTGACGTGCTGGATGAGCGCGCCTTCGTCAACGGCATTGTCGGGCTGCTGGCTACCGGTGGCTCGACCAACCACACGCTGCACCTGATCGCGATGGCGCGCGTGGCCGGCATCGTGCTGAGCTGGGATGACTTCGACGAGCTGTCCGCCGTGGTGCCATTGCTGGCGCGCGTGTACCCGAACGGCAAGGCCGACGTGAACCAGTTCCAGGCGGCCGGCGGGCTGCCGGTGGTGATCCGCGGGCTGCTGGCGCTGGGCCTGGTGCACGACGACGTGACCACCATCGTCGGCCGCGGGCTGCAGGACTACACGCGCGAGCCGGTGCTGCGCGACGGCACGCTCACGTGGATCGACGGCCCGGCGGCGCCGCTCGACGACAGCATCGTGAGCACGGCCGACCGGCCCTTTGCGCCGGACGGCGGCATCAAGGTGCTGGACGGCAAGCTGGGCCGCGCGGTGATCAAGACCTCGGCGGTCAAGGCCGAACACCAGGTGGTGCAGGCGCCGGCGATCGTATTCGAGCACCAGGACGACGTGCTGCACGCGTTCAAGCGCGGCGAGCTGGAGCGCGATTTCGTTGCGGTGCTGCCGTGGCAGGGCCCGGCCTCGTGCGGCATGCCGGAGCTGCACAAGCTCACCCCGACGCTGACCGTGCTGCAGGACCGCGGCTTTCACGTGGCGCTGGTGACCGACGGGCGCATGTCGGGCGCGTCGGGCAAGGTGCCGGCGGCGATCCACGTCTGCCCCGAAGCGTTGCGCGGCGGCGCCATCGGACGCGTGCGCACCGGCGACCTGGTGCGCGTGGACGCGCCCGCGGGCGTGCTCGAGGTGTTGGTGCCCGCCGACGAGTGGCAGGCACGCGAAGCGGCTCGTCCCGATCTCAGCGCCAACCGGCACGGTGTGGGGCGCGACCTGTTTGCGACCTTCCGCTGCAATGTCAGCACCGCGGAGAGCGGGGCCTGCACGCTTTTTTCGGATGAAGGGGGTGAAGGCCACGAGGGCGACCAAGCCCGGCATGGCCACGCTGGCGCGCGCGGCCGCGCCACGCACGCGGCCTGAGCGCCTGCGTTCAACCCAGGTTGTGCGCCGGCTGCCGCTGGCCGCCGGCCGGCCGTGGCGCGGAGGGGGCGGGCGCCCCCTCGCTCACCTTCACCGCGCCGGGCACGGCCGACGCACCCGGCACGTGCAGTTCCTGGATCGGCACGGCGAGCTTGCAGCCGGCGCCTTCCAGCACTTGCTTGATGCGCTCGTAGAAGGCGAAGCGCACGTTCCAGTAATCGTCGTTCGAGGTCCAGTAGCGCACGTTCAGCGTAATGCCCTGCTGCGTGTAGTTGATCACCATCGTCTCCGGCACGGGCTCCTCCAGCAGGCGCGGCTCACGCACCAGCATCTCGCGCAAGGCTTCCAGGCCGCGCGCTGCAGGTCGCTGTCGAAGGTCACCGTGGCCTCGATATCGGCGCGGCGCGTGGCGTTCTCGCTGTAGTTGGTGATCGCGCTGCCCCACAGCTTGCCGTTGGGCACGCGCAGGCAGACGCCGTCGAAGGTGGTCAGCTCGCTCATGAAGAGGCCGGTCTCGCGCACGGTGCCGGCCACGCCCTGCGCATCGATGTACTGCCCCACGCGAAACGGCCGCAGCAGCACCAGCATGATGCCCGCGGCAATGTTCTGCAGCGTGCCCTGCAGCGCCAGCCCGATGGCAAGGCCCGCGGCGCCCAGCATGGCGATGATGCTGGCGGTCTGCACGCAACTGCGACAGCACCAGCACGATGGTGAGCACGCGCACCATCCACTGCAGCGCATTGGCCAGCAGCGGGCGCATGGTTGCATCCACGTGGGTGCCGCTGAGGGCGCGCCGCATAGCCCCGGCCACGCGGCCTGACAGCCACCAACCGGCGATCAGGATCAAGATGGCCGCCAGGCAGTTCATGCCCTGGTTGATGGCGAAGTGGACCAGGTAGGTCCAGCCGGCCTCCAGCTTGTCGGCGTCGATAAAGTTGAGGTCCATGGGCGCGGCTCCGTTTGTTGTCCAGGTTGTTGTCGGGATCTGGTGGCGCTGCCGCGGGTTTCGCGGCGTACCCGTTTCTGCGTGCCGCGACTGGAGTCGGTTCGCTCTCCTGCCGCTCAAGGATCGGCGTCTAATTTGACAAATTGATGCACGTTGAATACACGATGTCAGACGATCACCGACAAAGCCGGGGTGCACACCACAGAGCAGGTGACAAGCAGAGCGGACATTGGTTTCCGGTGCCTGCGAGGCTGGCCCGCTTGCAGGACCCGCCATCCCTTATGGAATAAGGGATGGCGGCGGTCCGGGGAATAGCGCCGAAGTATTGGGAGGAAGCACTGGGTACGGTGCGCCCAGTCGCCCGTGATGGCGTGGGAGCGCGCTGCACGGGCTATATGGCGGGAGTGCGTGGGCATAGCGCGCTGGCCGCGTAGCCAGCCGGCGCCGGCGCCAACTTTCAGCGACGAAAGTTGGCGGACGGCCCCGGGCTACCGGCCCGGCGGCGCCTGGGGCTTGCACGCAGAAACGGGTACGCTTGCCGCTCGCCGCGCCAAGTGGCAGCGGCTCAGGCAAGGTCATGGAGCCGCTCAGGTCGGATGGTCGTGCAGCTTGTCGCGCGAGGCCAGCGCCGGGAACAGCCGCATCCACACCGCCACCACCAGCAGCGTGCCGACGCCGCCCAGGATCACCGCGCCCACCGGTCCCAGCAGCGCCGCGGTAACGCCGGACTCGAACTCGCCCAGCTGGTTTGATGCGCCGATGAACACCGAATTGACGGCACCGACGCGCCCGCGCATGTCGTCCGGGGTATCGAGCTGGACCAGCGTGGAGCGCACCACCACGCTGATCATGTCGGAGGCACCCAGCACCACCAGCGCCGCCATCGACAACGGCAGCCAGGTCGACACACCGAACACCACGGTGGCCACGCCAAACAGCGCCACCGCGCCGAACATGATGCGTCCGGCACGCCGGTTCAGCGGGTTTCGCGCCAGCCACAGCGCCATTGCCAGCGCGCCGATTGCGGGTGAGGAGCGCAGCAGACCCAGGCCCCACGGACCGGTGTGCAGGATGTCACGCGCATAGATCGGCAGCAGCGCCGCGGCGCCGCCCAGCAACACCGCGAACAGGTCCAGCGAGATCGCGCCGAGCAGCACCGGCCGGCCGCGGATATAGGTAAAACCGGCAAAGACCGTGCGCACGCTGACCGGTGCGGTCAGGCGCTGCGCGGCCTGGCGCAGCCGGATACCGCTGACCAGCACGGCGGCGATGGTGAACAGCGTCGCGCTCAGCGCGTAGACCACGTCCGGCCCCGCCACATAGGCAAAGCCGCCAATGGCCGGGCCGATGATGATGGCGGTCTGTCCGGCCGAACTCGCCAGCGCCACCGCGCGCGGCAACTGGCGCGGCGTCACCACGCTGGGTAGCAGCGCCTGCAGCGTCGGGTTCTCGAACGCGCGCGTGGCGCCGATCAGCGCGACAAAGAGAAAGATATGGTGGCTGTCGATCCAGCCGGTCAGGCTCGCCACCGCCATGCCCCCGGCCAGCAGCGCCTCGATCGACTGGCAGGTACGCACGATGCGGCGCCGGTCGAAGCGGTCGGCCACGTGGCCCGACATCAGGATCAGCACCACCGAGGGCAGGAACTGCACCAGGCCAACCATGCCGAGCATCAGCGGGTCGCGCGTCAGGTCGTACATCTGCCAACCCACCGCCACGGTAAAGATCTGGTAGCCGATGGTGGTGCACAGGCGCGCGAACCAGTAGCGGCGAAAAACGGCGTCGCCGAAGACGCTGTCCGGCTCGGCGGCCGGGACGGTGGCAGGGGAAGACATGGATGCAGGAGGGAGGTGCGGGGAGATTGCTGTGCGTCACGATCCGCCGGGACGCCAGCCGGGCCGTCTGGGCCGTCTGGTGCGAGCGTGCGGTGCACAAAGGCAAGATTCTAAAGCGCCTGCTGAATTGCTGCATACAGATGCCGACAATCGCACACCTTGATTGGGCAAATATCGACCGCAGATGTCGGCATTACGCCTCTACCAGGCAAAAACGGCTCGCAATTGCGAGCCGTTTTAAATTTCAGGCGCGATGCGCGATCACACGATCTCGCGCGTCTCCAAAAACTGCAGGTTCGGGAAACGTTCCTGCGTCAGCCGCAGGTTGACCATGCTGGGCGCCAGGTAGACGTGGTCGCCCGCGCCATCCAGCGCAACGTTGTGTCCGGCCTTGGCGATCAGCTTTTCGATCTCCGCCGAGTCGCCCCTGAGCCAGCGCGCGGTGGCGCATTCATGCGATTCGAAGATGGCATCGACGCCGTACTCATGCTCCAGCCGGTGCGCCACCACATCGAACTGCAGGATGCCGACCGCGCCCAGCACCAGGTCGTTCGAGGCGAGCGGGCGGAACATCTGGGTGGCGCCCTCTTCCGCCAGTTGCTGCAAACCCTTCTGCAATTGCTTGACCTTGAGCGGGTTGTTCAGGCGCGCGCGGCGGAAGAACTCGGGCGCGAACGAGGGGATGCCGGTGAACTTGAGCGGCTCGCCCTCGGTGAAGACATCGCCCAGGCGGATGGTGCCGTGGTTGGGCACGCCGATGATGTCGCCGGCGTACGCTTCCTCGGTGGTGTTGCGGTCCTGCGCCATGAAGGTGATGGCATTGTTGATCGCCACGGTCTTGCCGGCCGACACGTGCAGCAGCTTCATGCCGCGCTCGAAGCGGCCCGAGCATACCCGCACGAAGGCGATGCGGTCGCGGTGGCGCGGGTCCATATTGGCCTGGATCTTGAACACGAAGCCGGTGAACTTGGGCTCCTGCGGCTCGACCACGCGCGATTCGGTCTGGCGCGCCAGCGGCGGCGGCGACAGCTCACACAGCGCGTCGAGCAGCGACTGCACGCCGAAGTTGTTGATCGCCGAGCCGAAGTAGACCGGCGTCTGCTTGCCGTTGAGGAACGCTTCCTTGTCGAACGTGTGCGAGGCGCCGCGCACCAGCTCGATTTCGATGCGCAGCTCTTCTGCCTGGCTGCCCAGCATGCGGTCGAGCTCGGGATTGTCCAGGCCGTCCAGGATCGCGGCCGTGCCCTTGTCGCCGTGCGGGTCGAACAGCTGCACCTTGTCGTCGATCAGGTGGTACACGCCGCGGAAGGCCTTGCCCATGCCGATCGGCCAGGTCATCGGCGCGCACTGGATCTGCAGCACGTCCTCGATTTCGTCGAGCAGCTCGATCGGCGAGCGGCCCTCGCGGTCGAGCTTGTTGATAAAGGTGAGGATAGGCGTGTCGCGCAGGCGGCAGACGTTGAGCAGCTTGATGGTCTGCGCTTCCACGCCGTTGACCGAGTCGATCACCATCACCGCGGAGTCGACCGCGGTCAGCGTGCGGTAGGTGTCTTCGGAGAAATCCTCGTGGCCCGGGGTGTCGAGCAGGTTGACGATGTTCTCCTGCGCGTTGCCGTCCTTGGTCTCGCGACGGTACGGGAACTGCATCACCGACGAGGTCACCGAGATGCCGCGCTGCTTTTCCAGTTCCATCCAGTCGGAGGTGGCGTGGCGGTCGGCCTTGCGCGCGCGCACTTCGCCCGCGACCTGGATGGCGCCGCCGAACCACAGCAGCTTTTCGGTCAGGGTCGTCTTGCCCGCGTCGGGGTGGGAGATGATGGCAAAGGTGCGACGACGCGCAATTTCAGAAACGAGCGAGCTCACGGCAGCGGAGTTTGACTGGGAAATATTGGATGTGGCCCGGCGGGTGGCCGGAACCAGGTCCGGCAGCGCCGCGGGGCGGCGGTGGGCCGGGCCCTGCGGGCACGCGAGGGAATGAATGGGGCGCTATTTTACCGGTTCGCGCGCGGGCGCGGGCTGAATCGGCCGGCGAATCCATCCGATCCGGCGTCGTACCTATCCGATCACTCCGCCAGCTTTTCCGCCGGCTTGCCGCGCAGGCTGCCGAACTGCAACGCGTACTGGCGCGTCAGCTCGGCGCCAAAGAAGAAGATCTGCGCCGAGTAATACACCCACAGCATCAGCGCCACCACCGAGCCCGCGGCCCCGTATGAAGAGGCCACGGCGCTGTTGCCCAGGTAGAGGCCGATCAGCCGCTTGCCCATTGCAAACAGCAACGCGGTGATGACCGCGCCCATGGTGACGTCGCGCCAGGCGATGCGTGCGTTGGGCAGCATCTTGAAAATCACCGCGAACAGCGTCGTCACCACGACAAAGGAAAAGGCGGTCGAGATCACGTCCGCGACCGGCGCAAACCACGACTGGGTCCACAGCTGGCCCCAGATGCGCTCGACCACGGCCAGCGCCGCATTGACGATCAGCGACACCAGCAGCATGAAGGCCAGCACCAGCACCACGCTGAACGACAGCACCCGTGCGCGCAGCAGTTGGCGCCAGCCGGCCGTCTTGGGCACCGGCACGTGCCAGATGTCGTCCAGGCTGCTCTTGAGCTCCACAAAGGCGCTGGTGGCGCCGACGATCAGGATGCCCATCGCGATCAGTGCGGCCACGCCGCTGCCACCGGCGCGGTGCGTGGCCGCCAGGATCTCCTGGATCGCCGCGGCGCCCTGCTCGCCCACCAGGCCCTGGATCTGCGCGAAGATCTCGCCGCGCGCCGCTTCTGCGCCGAAGAACAGGCCAGCGATGGAAATCACCAGCACCAGGATGGGCGCCAGCGAGAACAGCATGTAGAACGAGAGCGCCGCGCCCTTGCTGGCAGCGCGATGGTCGAACCATGAACTGACGGCCGCGGTGAACACGCGCAGCGTGCGCGTGCCGGTATGGCGGTCCGGCAGCCAGGACGGGCGGTTGGGCCGGGGCTGCGGGGTCCCGCTGCCGGCGGAAGGAGAGGACGGGTGCTCGGTCTTGTCGGTCACGGCCTGTGTGTTTGCCCGCGCCGCATGCCGGGGGCGTCTGCCGCCGCGTGTCGGGGGCGTCTGCGTTCATGATACTGCGCATTGCGGGCTTTGCCCAAGCGGGCGCGCCGGGGGCGACCTGCTACAGTAAGATCAGGCACACCAGCCGGCGCATCCGTTGCCCGCGCGCCGGCGCATGGAGGCACACGTGACCCCGATTCTCTCCGCCCGCCCGGTGGCCGCACTCCTGATCATCGGCGTGCTGGGCTGCGCCGGCTGCGAACGCAGCCAGCCGGGCCCCAAACCCATTTCCGGGACGGCGTCCGACCGCCCTGCCGCGGGCACACCCGCCGCGCCCGCCAACCCGAACTCGTCCAGCTTGCCCCCGGCATCGGGTCCGGCCCGCTGAACGCGTCAGCGCGGGCGTACCCGTTTCTGCGTGGCTCGCGGGCTGGCCCGCACGCGCCGATCCGGGCCCACTGAAGCCCGTGAGTTGAAGTAAAGCCTTGCCGTTGCCGACGCTGTAGCCGGGGCTTTTGCCCGCGCCCGTTGTCCACGCCGTTACGCAAGTGCAAGGCTGATGTAACCCAGTTTCAAACGTGCAACGGGGTGCAATGTCGCCCCGGCGCGGATGCCGGGGCGCGCTATCCCGCACCCGGCGCGTGCCACGAGCAGCATGCGCTGCACGGTTGTGGCCACCGCGCGCGGGGGCGCTTTCCGCACGCGTTACAGCGGCGAAACCGATTGGTCCGCCAGCAGGCGAGCGTCCCCCGCAGCAATTCGGCCACCTCCCGCAAAGCCGCGTGGCACAAGGCTTTGCGGCCATTGGCACACTTGTCGCTCAGTATCCGCAAGGGACGCTGTACGCGTCAGTGACCATCAACCAGACTTTGCACGCAGGAGACTACCCAGCCATGCGTCATCCGCCATCACGCATGACGGCGCGCCGGCGCTCATACCGGCTAGCGGGCCCGCCACCATCGGTGACGGACCTGCTTTCGCCGCCGCTGCTGCTCTATCCGCGCATCCACGCGCCGCCGGCCACGCCCGCCGTGCCGTGCGCGGCGATCGGCGTCGGCAAGGGCATCGGCACGGAGAAGGGCGCGGGGTTCGCACGCGCCGCCTGCCGGCGCCATGCGGGCAAGCGGCGCGCCTGACGGCACCCGCGCAACCGCATGTTCGGGCGCCGCAGGGCGCGGGCGTGCGGCGGTGCGTCACTGCCTCAGGGCCTCAGTGCCCCGGCACCGCAAACAGGACCATTGCAGGCTCGCGAGCCAGCGTACCTGCACGGATTTGTGCTCCGTCCCCCGGCGGGCACTTTTTTTCCACAGGGAGGCGCAGTCCATGAAAGCCGGAATCTTTGCCGCCGCGCTGGCCGTCTGCTCCGGCAGCGCCATGGCGGCGAGCTACGCCTGGTTCGATCGACCCGACGAAGCCAGTGCCAACAGCCATGCGGCGGTCAGCAACGATATCTATGTGCGCGGCTGGGGCTGGGCATGGGGCGAGTTGCTCATGCGCCCCGATGCCCCGACAACCGCGCCGGCGCCGCAGGACGGCCGCCAGGCACGCGACATCCTGGACCGGCGCGACGCGGTGCCGTGGCGCCAGCATGACGAAAACGAACCGCCGCGCCATCCGCGCGGCAAGATCAGCATGAACCTCGCTGCCGCGGATGCGGACGGCGGCGCCGGGGCCGGGCGACCCCACAAGACTGTGCGCTGACAGGCTGTGCGCTGACGTGCCAGCGGGCACGGGGAAAGGTGGAACTGGCGAGCGGACGTCGTCCGTTCCCCTTTCCTCTGGCGCCTGAAGCTGGCGCGCCGCGTTTTACCGCCGCTGTTACCTCTATTCCCCTGCCGGGGCCTGGCTCTCCACGCGGATATTGTGCTTGTGCATGAGCCGGTACAGCGTCACGCGCGACACGTTAAGCTCGCGCGCGGCTGGCACCACGTGAAAGCCGTGGCTGGCCATCACGGTACGGATCGCCTCGCGCTCGGCCTCTTCGCGAATCGCGTCGAGGGTCTTGCGCGGCAGTTCCGTGCCGCCATGCAGCTGCAGGTCCTCGGCGGTGATCTTGCGGTTGTCGGTCATCACGATGGCGCGCCGCACACGGTTGATCAGCTCGCGCACGTTGCCCGGCCAGGCGTACTGCATCATTGCCTGCGTCGCGCACGCCGAGAAGCCGCGGATGCGCCGGTGCGCCTCGTGCCCGTGCTCGGTCAGCACTGCGTTGGCCAGCTGCAGGATGTCCTCGCCGCGCTCGCGCAGCGGCGGGATGCTCAGCGTCAGCACGCACAGCCGGTGGAACAGGTCGGAGCGGAAGCGCCCGTCGGTTTGCGCCACCACCAAATCCACGTGCGTGGCGGAGATAATGCGCAGGTTCAGCGGGATCGACTGGTGCCCACCCAGGCGCGTGATGGTGCCTTGCTGCAGGAAGCGCAGCAGCGCCACCTGGCTTTCCAGCGGCAGGTCGCCGATCTCGTCCAGGAACAGCGTGCCGCCCTGCGCCTGCTCGATCCAGCCGATCTTGCGCTGGTTCGCGCCGGTAAACGCGCCCTTCTCGTAGCCGAACAGCTCGGACTGCACCAGGTGCGAGGGAATCGCGCCGCAGTTGATGGCAATGAACGGTCCCTTGCGCCGGCTCGACGCATCGTGGATCGCCTGCGCGGCCAGTTCCTTGCCCGTGCCGGACTCGCCGGAGATGAAGACCGGCGCCTCGTTGTGCGCTACCTTGGCCAGCGAGCGGAACATCGCCCGCATGATCGCGCATTCGCCGATCATCGTGCCGCGCGAGGCGGGCTCCTGCACGCGCGCGCCGTGCAGCGAAGCCATGCCGTGCGCGTGCTTGAGCGTGTAGAGCAGCTCCTCCACCGAAAACGGCACGCGCACGTAGTCGATGCAATAGTCGCGGATCAGCCGGCGCACGCGCTCCTCGGCGAGCATGGCATCGGTGGTGATGGCGACCCACGCGACATGCAGGTACTGCAGCGCCTGCTCGAGCTGCACGAGTTCGGCATCGCTGTAGTCGGACTGCAGGTCGATCACGCCGGCCATCGGCGGACTGGCGCGCACGACGCGTTCGAGGTCGCGGATCTGCTGCACGCGGCGGACTTCCCATCCCGCGCCGAAGCTGGACGGGTCAAAACCAAAATCTTCATGACGCGACACGACCACGATCTGTGCAGTGCGTGACGCCTTGCACAGTCGGTCCATCACGATCTCCCGGACGTTAGGCTTGTTCTTGGTTCCGGCACCCGTGGGCACTGCCGCGGCCTGGGGCCGTGGCGGGCGGTGGGGCTGAACTGGCTGCGGGCCGGCGCCCGCGCGCGACGTCGGTATCACGAGCTGGACAGACTGCGGGACTGCTCGTCAGGCGCGGCAAGGTAATCCGCGCCCCCCTGGAGTTGCTCGCGGATGCGCCGTCGCACCGCCTCCTTCTCGCGCATCAGCTCCAGGCTCGGCGCCTGGGGCGACTGGCCGGAATACTGGTAATAGAGCGTCTTGTAGGTCAGCTGGCTCAGGATCCATTCCTGCAGCAGCACGCGCTGGCGCGCCATCTCGCCCTCGAGCAGGCGATGGCGGCGCAGCAGGTTCTGCACGGCCGCGCGCGCGGTATCGCTGAGTTCGCTGTCTTCGGCAAGCAGGGCCGCCACGTCGGCGGTAGCGCCGTCATGGGCCGCCTTGCTGAGGGGTGCTTCGCCTGCAGCTTCCCCCCGAGCAGCCCAGGCGCGATGATGAATGGATCGGTTGACGGACTCCCTGATGGGCCCGATGGCGGGTCGCCGGATCTCTCCTGCGGTCATGATTATCCCCGTTGAACAACATCCCCCGGCACTACACGTCTGCGGTTACCACTTGTCAGTCTTGGAATATTTGTCCGCGTGGCGCGCGTGTTTCCCGCACGCTCCCGGTTGGTGGCTTGCCGTCTTCTTGTCTGACGGTCTGTTCCGGCGATGTCCCCGTACTGGCGGACGGCGCCGAAGGCTCTCGGTAATCTCCGGCATCCTGCCGCATGCACCGGAGTCAAGAAGGGGCGCCTTGCCGCGCCCCTCTTTGCCACGCCTATAGTTCAGTGCATTTGGGGCGGTTTGTCCAGCCCTGAGTGGGTGACTTACACCCAATCTCATACTTTGGTATGAGCCCGCCAGCACACCCCCGCAAGCCGATCCGCGCCGCCTCGCCACCGCACCATAGGACAGGTAAATGTCTGCTTACATGGTACGCAGAAACGGGTACGCTTTCGCACCCCGAACGGGTGATCGCGGCCGTCTCGCCGAGGAATTTCGGACGGTCGTGCGGAGCTTCCCGGGCGCTGCTTGCCGCAATCAGTGAGCGCGGCTGCGGCACGCTTGGGAAAGTCAAGCGGCACGCAGAAACGGGTACGCACCGCTTGCCGTGCGGGGGATGAGGGGGTACGCAGAAACGGGTACGGAATGAGGTTTCGGACAGCCCCCTGAAATACGCGGCCAGCACCAGCCATAGGTACTGCATCGGGATGACGCCATCAAGACAATGGAAAAAGGGACGACTTTCGCCGTCCCTTCTTTGTCCTGCACTACCTGCAATGTCCCGCCCTTTGTCTCATCCGTACGTGCCCATGGCTCAGTGACCCGGCAGGTAATAGAACTTGAAGACAAAGACCGCCGCGATGATCCACACCATCACGGGCACGCCGCGCGCGCGCCCGGTCAGCAGCTTGAGCGCCGCGTAGCTGATAAAGCCGAACGCGACACCATTGGCGACCGAGTACGTGAACGGCATGCCGAGCGCGGTCATCACCGCGGGCACGACTTCGGTCACGTCGTTCCAGTCGATCTCGAGCAGCTCGCGCAGCATCAGACACGACACATAGAGCAGCGCCGGTGCGGTGGCATAGGCAGGCACGGTGCCCGCCAGCGGTGCGATGAACAGCGCCGCCAGGAACAGCACTGCCACGGTCACCGCGGTCAGGCCGGTACGGCCGCCCGCCTGCACGCCCGAGGCGCTTTCGATATACGCGGTGGTGGACGACGTGCCGAGGAACGAGCCCGCCATGATCGCCGTGCTGTCAGCCATCAGCGCCTTGTTCAGCCGGCCCATGCGCCCGGCCTTGAGCAGGCCCGCGCGGTTGGCCACGCCCATCAGCGTGCCGGTGGCGTCGAACAGCTCCACCAGGAAGAACACCAGCACCACGTTGATGATGCCGATCGACAAGGCCGCGCTGATATCGAGCTTGAACAGCGTGGGGCTGAGCGACGGTGGCGCGGAGAATACGCCGTGGAATGTGTTGCCGGCAAAGACGAAGCTCAGCAGCGTGGTGAGCAGGATGCCGATCAGGATCGCGCCCTTCACGCGCAGGTGGTCCAGCGCCACGATCACGAAGAAGCCGACGATGGCAAGCACTGCCGGGGGCTGGTGCAGGTCGCCGATGGTCACCAGCGTGGCCGGGCTAGCGGTGACGATGCCGGCGTTCTTCAGCGCGACGATCGCCAGGAACAGGCCGATGCCCGCGGTGATCGCCACGCGGATCGAATGCGGGATGCCGTTGACGATCATCTCGCGCACGCGGAACAGCGTCACCAGCAGGAACAGGCAGCCGGAGATAAAGACCGCGCCGAGTGCGGCCTCCCACGCAAAGCCCATGCCCTTGACCACGGTGTAGGCGAAGTAGGCGTTCAGGCCCATGCCTGGCGCCAGCGCGATCGGGTAGTTGGCGTAGAAGCCCATGATCAGCGTGCCGATCGCCGCGGCCACGCAGGTGGCGACGAACACCGCGTCCTTGGGCATGCCAGCGTCGCCCAGGATCGACGGGTTGACGAAGATGATGTACGCCATCGTCAGGAACGTGGTGATGCCGGCGAGGATCTCGGTGCGGGCATTGGTCTGGTGCTCGCGCAGCTTAAACACGCGCTCGATCAGCGAAGGCGCGGCGTGCGGCTGGGGCGGATTGGCGGAAGACGTGCCCGGCTTGGAAGCGGGTTCCGGGATCGACATGAATGGTCTCCTGATATCGTTATCGTGTCCGCGACGGCTGCTGCGCCTGCTGGTGATGGCATCATCGGCCCACTACGCGGCAAGCGTACTCTGGTCCACGCCAGCCCCGCTGCGCGCTGGCGCGGGCGAATAAGCGATATGCAAAAGGCGTGATGATCCCACAGCGGCCGCCGGTGCTGCCAGCGCCAGCCGGCTGCGCTCCCGCATGCGCCCTTGGGGCCGCCCCCAGCTTGACGCTGGCGGCAATCCCCCGTATAAACCCGGCTAGATTCAAGTGACGAGGCAACAGTTCATTCGTTAGCCACCGTCTGGTACTTCGGTTGTCCATGGTGTCCTTTCCTTGAGTTCCCCGTGTCGGATGACGTGTTCGTCATGCGATCTTTTATGTCCTTTTTCTGGAAAGCAAATCATGCAAACCGGTATCGTCAAGTGGTTCAACGACGCCAAGGGCTTCGGCTTCATCAAGCCGGACGCGGGTGGTGACGACCTCTTCGCCCATTTCTCGGAAATCCGCTCCGACGGCTTCAAGTCGCTGCAGGAAAACCAGCGCGTGCAGTTCGAAGTCAAGAATGGCCCGAAGGGCCTGCAGGCCGCGAACATCACCCCGCTGTAAGCGTTGACCGCCGGCGCGCTCCGTGCGCGCCGCACAACGTGAGAACCCCGCCCCCGTGGCGGGGTTTTTTGTTTTTAGCGCCCCGCGTTTTCGTACGGCAGTGGGCGCTGTCTGGCGGCGCTCGCCACTCTTCCCACCGGCACCTGTTCGTGCGTGCTTTCGGCTGGCCCTTCCAGAACTGCAGGTCTACAGCCGGTCAACAGGCCCCGCATCGCGCGTGCCAATACACTGTTGCGAGACTGTCACGCCACGCCTGGCGGCCCGCCTGAATTGCCAAGGGACTTGAGTTCTCCAGACCCTCAGCATTAGACCCTCAGCCTGACGCAGAAACGGGTACGCATTGTTGCAGCACCGGTGGCATGCCCTGGCCTTCTTGCTCGCAGAAACAGGTACGCCCGGGCCGCCATTGCCACTTTTGCGCAGAACTCCCACACGCAGAAACGGGTACGCCCAGCTGCCGCGCGACCGCCGCCACCACCTTCCAGTCCCGCAGAAACGGGTACGCGCCTCAAGCGCGTTGCAAATCCATCACCACCAAAGACGCGCCACGCCGTCTTGCCTGTGCCGACATATCCACACTTCGGCCGACGCAGAAACGGGTACGGTCGCTGCTGTACCGAGGCAGCCCCCCTTGCCAGTACAGATATCGAACGGCCTCGCAGAAACAGGTACGCCGGCAACGTCCGGAAGCTGGGCCGCGAGCCGCAGAAACGGGTACGGCCAACCGTGGCGGCATGCGGCGATCGTGGGTGGCTGTGGCGGTTATGCCGCTGGCACACGCAGAAACGGGTACGCGGCGCTATTTGGGCAAGCAGCTACGTATACGTCGAGTGTAAGTACTAGCTTTTATTATAAATCATGTGTATCATAGAAACTCGGGCCAACTCCCGGCTCTATTCGCCAAAGTGCGCACGCAGAAACGGGTACGGGTCGGTGCAACGAGCGCCCCTGCGGGCACGCAGAAACAGGTACGCTGGGCAGCCAACCCCGTGTTGTGGCGTTTTCGCAGAAATGGGTACGGCGCAGAAACGGGTACGCAGTTGTGGCGGGAGACGCTGATTCAGGACCCGCGCAGAAACGGGTACGCTTTCGGGGCACGGCACGCAGAAACAGGTACGCTTTGCCGGCAGCGGCGCCGGCGGCAGACAGGACGACGAACCAGTTTCTGCGGGGATAACCAGGGTCCGGCGCAGATATCCACCGGAATCGACCAGGGAATGGCAGGTAAACCGCGTATACCGGTCCGCCGCACGCAGAAACGGGTACGCTTTCACCCCTCGCCATTGTGGACAAGCCTGTGGGACACCCAGGTTATCCCCGCAGAAACCAGTACGCGCCTGCCGCAGATATGGGTTCGGCCTGCCGCAGATACAGGTTCGCCCCTTCGCAGAATCGAGTACGTTCGTCCGCAGATTCGGGTTCGCGGGGGTTGTTTTTTCCCTTACGAATCAAGGCGCTGAACTTCACGTATACGGTTTACAAGTAGTTAACCCGTATCGGTATCGTTTACTGGTAGTGGATGGCTGGCGAACCGTGGACAACCCTGCCGGGTTGCCCACCGTCCGCCACCATGCGACCAGCCATTGGATCCTCCGGCTTGCAAAAAACAGGGCAAGCAATGCCAGCACCTTGCGTACCTGTTTCTGCGTGACAAGCCTTGCTGCTTCGAGTACAAAGGCGGGTAATCCGAAGCACGCCAATATGCCCATCAAACGCTCCCCGGCCGCCACGGGGGACCGAAGTGTCCTCGACCTGGACGCCGAGTCCTCCCGCATCATTGTTCCCGGCAACGAGAACAGCCTGATTCCGTCCGAGAAATTCCAGCGTCTGTTCGACGAGGCCCAGGCCATGGAGCGTGAAGACGCCTGGCAAAGCGGCGAGGTGGGCTTCCTGAGCCGCGCCAGCGTCCAGGTCACGCTGCCATACCGCGCGCCCAAGGGCGCGCCGCCAGTGTGGACACGCACCAGCGGCAATATCTCGCTGATGATCCAGCCGGGCTATTTCACGCAACAGCGCTCGGAGCGCGCCGCCAACGGCCGCCAGAAGCTGGTGTCGGAAACCGTTTCGCTCGGCTATCCCTACGGCTCCTATCCCCGGCTGATGCTCGCCTGGATCGGCAAGGAGATCATGGCGAAGAAAAAGCGCGGCGAATTCACCGGCACGGTGGAGGACCGGCGCATTTCGCTGGGCAATTCGCTGTCCGAGTTCATGTACAACCTCGGCATCCCGATGGCCACCGGCGGCAAGCGCGGCACCATGACGCTGGTGCGCCAGCAGATGATCCGGCTGTTCTCGGCGACCATTGCCATCGTGCAGAACAAGTCGACGCCGACCCAGAACCAGAATCCCAACCATGAGCCGTTGTCGATCGACCGCGTCGGCTACCTGCTCGCCGACCAGCTGTCGACCTGGTGGGATCCGATGCAGCCCGGCCAGGGCTCGATGTTCGAAAGCTTCGTGGTGCTGTCCGAGCCGTTCTTCAACGAGCTGGTCAACCGGCCGGTGCCGGTCGACATGCGCGCGCTGAAGGCGCTCAAGCAGTCGCCGTTCGCGCTGGACGTGTACTCGTGGCTGACGTATCGCTTCTTCACCATCCAGCGCCGCACCGAAATCCCGTGGGAAGCGCTCCAGATGCAGTTCGGCACCGAAACCGAAAGCGAGCGCAAGTTCCGCGCGCTGTTCCGCAAGGCACTGAAAGACGTGCTGGTGGTGTACCCGGGCGCGAAGGTGGATGCGGACTCGTCCAAGGCGCTGATCCTGCAGCCGTCGCGTACCAGCGTACGCAAGCTGGGCTGAGAGTTCGGGCGACCGCTTGCGCGGTTGCTGCAGGGCGGAAAGGGTCGGCCGATATCGGCCGGGCCAGCGGGGCGATCCAGACCGAGCCGGCCTTCACGCCGTGGCCGGCCAACGTGAACAGCGGCCGCAGATAGCAAAAAAGGCAAGCGATGAACGCTTGCCTTTTTTGCTTGCCCACCGCGGACAAGTCCGCAACGGGCGGGGGGTCAGCCGAGGCTGGATCAGGCCGGCTTGATTGCCGAAGCCTGCAGGCCCTTAGGACCTTGCTTGACTTCAAACGTCACGCGCTGCCCATCCTTCAGGGTCTTGAAGCCCGAGCCCTGGATTTCCGAGAAGTGCGCGAACAGGTCTGCACCACCGTCGTCCGGGGTAATGAAGCCAAAGCCCTTGGTCTCGTTGAACCACTTGACCGTACCGGTTGCCATAGGAATTTCCTTTCGAAGCAAGTTCTTGTACACAACGCAAACAACCGTTCAAGCACGTTGAGTTCTCGTAGATACCGAACGGAAGCCGACGAGGTTGACACGACTTGACTCGACTGTAGCGCGCATCATAACCACTTTGCATTGCGGTGTCATGTGCGGCGTAATGCGCACTACAGATACTTTAGGCACATTCCCGCCGGCATTTCAAGCAATTTTACGGTGCTTCGCGTGACGCGATACATTGCGGCGCAGATTCGCCGATTTTCGATATAGCAACATTTATTTTGTTAATTTGGAAAACGGTTGAAGCGTCACTTGGTTTTGGCTAAAGTTGCGCCTTAGGTCAAAACCGCGCTTTCAGCGCTGAAAGAGAGGTCGCAGTGGCAGCCAAAATCATCACGGTCTTCAACCAGAAAGGCGGTTGCGGCAAGACCACGGTCAGCATGCACCTGGCCGGCACCCTTGGGCTGCGCGGCGCACGCTCGATGCTGGTGGACATGGACGAACAAGGTACGGCCACGCGCTGGGCTGCCCAGGCCAGCGATGAACGGCCATTCCCTGCGTCGGTGATCGGACTGGCCCCCTCGGGCGGCGCCATGCACCGCGAGGTTCGCAAATTCGTCCAGGATTACGACTACATCGTGGTGGATTGCCCGCCGGCGGTGCATTCCGCCGCGCCGTCCAGTGCGCTGTTGATCTCGGATCTGGCAATCATTCCCGTGGTGCCTTCGCCGCCGGATCTGTGGGCAGCCGTGGCAGCCAAGACGCTGGCGCAGCATGCGCAGGTACAAAATGAATCGCTGCTTATTCGCGTGATGGCCAATATGGTCCAGCGACGCGTTTCGATCGCGCGGCAGGCCCTTGAGATTCTTGGCGACGACGGCGAAGTGCCCTTGATGAACTCGATGATCGGATCGCGCTCGGCATTCCGCGAATGCCAGGCGATCGGCTGCACCGTGCACGGCGTCGTCGGCGCGCGCGAGTCGGTGCAGGAGGTCGACATGATGGTCGACGAAGTGTTGTCTTTGATAGAGCAATAGGCATGGCTACAAAACTGAAAAGCCTCAAGGCCGGCATGCTCGCCGGCATGGCGGCCGAGAAGAGCCGCAGTGATACGCTTGACCGCTTCGCGCGCGCTGAAGCAGCTATTTCCCAGCACCCGAACGGTTTGCTGCAGGGTAGGGCGGCCGACGGCTCGCCCGCTTTCAGCGCTGAAAGTTTCAGCGATGTCGCAGCCTCCGGCCGCCAGCTCGTCCGGATTCCGCTGGCCCAGCTGCATGACAACCCGCTCAATGCGCGGCGCATCTACGACCCCGCCGTGGTACAGGAGCGCGCGGCGTCGATCGCCACGCACGGCCAGAAGACCCCGGGCCTGGCCGCACCCGACCCGGCGCGTCCCGGCCACTACATCCTGATCGACGGCCATTACCGCAAGCGAGCCCTGGCATCCGCCGGCAAGCTCGAGATGGAATGTTTTGTCGAAGATGATCTGAGCGACCTGGATTTTTACCGGCTGTCGTTCATGCTCAACGAGCAGCGCTCGGACCAGTCGGCGCTCGACAATGCGATCGCGTGGCGCCAGTTGCTGGACGAAGGCAAGGTCCAGAAGGAAGAGGAGATCTGCGAGCTGACCGGCATGTCGGCCGGCACGGTCAACAAGACACTGGCCCTGTTGCGCCTGCCGGACTCCGTACTGGGCGTGATGCGCGAACGCCCGAGCGCCATCGGCATCGCGGCCGGCTATGAGCTGACGCTGTACTGCAAGCTGGTCGGCGAGGAACGTACGCGGGACTTGGCGGCGCGGATCATCAATGACGGCCTATCGAGCCGGGAAGTCGAAGCGATCCGCAAGCACGCGCAGGAAGGCAAGGCGCGCAAAGTCAAGGAAATCAGCCGGCAATACAAGATCCGGACTGACAGCGGGCAGTTGCTCGGGACTATCAAGGAATGGGACTCGGGCCGCGTGATGCTCGACGTCCAGCTGTCTGACCGCAGCGCGCGCGAGGCGCTGGTGGAAGCATTGAAAGCCCGCTTCGGGCTGGACAAGACCTTGCTTTGAATCGTAGGGGATGACCCGCGCGGGTGGCTGGCAACGGCCCACCGCTCCCGAATGAAAAACGCCGGCATGGAGGCCGGCGTTTTTCATTCGGGGCGCGGCCAAGCACTACCGCGAGCCCGACAGCAGCTTACCGGCCGGGCGGAGCGCCAACTCTGAGCGCCGCGCCTCACCTACAGCTCCCAACGGCGGAATCAACCACGGTCTTCACCGGTATCCCCCAACGGTAGCCCGCCATTGGCAACTCCGCCTGCAGCCAGATCACCGTATCACCCAATCAGATCCCGCGGCGAACGCACGGGAAAGGCCCCGTCCTGTTGCTCGCGGTAATGCGCAATCGCGGCCGCCAGCAGGGCGTGCAGGCCTCGCACCGAATACGGCGGATGCTTGTCCGCCTCGCGCTTGCGCTGGGCGCGTCGGGTAGGCGGCGAGCGGGGTGGGCCCAGCAGGGGCACATCCCCCAGCCCGGAGTCCGGGGCAAGCGCCGCATCCAGATCCAGATGCCGGTCCTGCCAGTGCCGGCGCAGCGTAGCGAGGGCGCCATCGCTGACGCGCATGGTGGCGTTGTGCGGCTGGGCGCCAAGCGGGCCGCAATCGTGCAGCAATTGCACCGCACGCAGGCTGGCCAGTTCCGCCAGCCTCGGCTGCAGTTCACGCATCAGCGCCAGCGCCGCCGCAGCCGTCCGGTAGCGCATGCCGTCCGGATGCAGAGATTGCACGTCGAGCCATGCGACAAAGCGGCCAAGCGCGGCATCGTCAGCGCGTCGGCAGCCCGGGACGGTGATGGGTTCGAGCAGACCGACGGGCTCGGTCGGAGCAGCGGGATCCAGCGCCGCAGCGGCATCGACCAGTCCGGCCGAACCAACCGACTCAGCAGCACCGAGGCGCGGTGGGGCGCCTTCTCCCGGTTCACCTGTACCGGCGCTCCCTGGCATGGCGCCCACATCCTCGACCACAAGCGCGCGCGCCGCCGGTGGCTGCCACCGCGCTGCGACCTCATAACCGCTGCGCTCCATCCAACTCCACAACGCGGCCAGGACCCGCAGGCTGTGCCGGATACTGGCCTCGCCCAGCGGACCCGTAAAAGGCCGCCAGGCCGCGAGCTGACGCGACGCACGCGGGCCGCACCAGCGCGACGCCGGCTCAGGCGAGGCCAGAAACGCCTGGTACGCCAGGCGATCGTCCCCGTCCAATACGGCCAGGCCCTTGCGGCGCTCGATCGCGGCCCATAGCAGCAGGCGTTCCCCTTCCCTGCGATACGCGGCATAGGTGGCGCTGCCGGCGTCGCCGCTGGCCTGCAGCCAGTGCCGTACCATCCCGACGCCCGACGCAAACGGGCAGTCCGGCGGCGCGTCGCTTGCAGCCGCCATCAGTTCGAGCGGCAGCAGCCGGGCCATGGCCGGGGAGAGCGGGCCGTGCGCCAGCGGCTCGCGGTTGCCGACATGCTGCGCCAGCAACGGCTGCCCTTTGTCGTCCCGGATAGCCTGCCGATGCTCGGCCAGCCAGCGGTTGATGGCGTGGCCGGCCAGGGCCCCGATCCGCGGCACGCTGCGCCACCAGGCGGTGCCGCGCCGGTTCACTAGCTCAATAAGTGACTTAAGACTAACAATAAGGCCGCTGCGAAGGCGGCGCGCCAGCGCCGGGCCGAACCACAGTTCGACGCCATGCGCCGGGCGCGGCGCCGCGGTGCCAAGCCGTTCGAGTTCGGCCAGCGCGTCCACGCGCCGGTCCATGCCGCGGTTGGAACGGCCGGGGCCGGCCACAAGCAGTTCGGCCAGATCCTGGCGCCCATGCAGATGGGCCAGCTGCACCATGCGGTCGCGCAGGCCGAGCAGAACCCGCAGCGCGGATTCGCCGCCATCGTCGTCGTCGCTGTCGTCGGACAGGTAGCGGCCCACCACCATCGGCGCGGGCATGCCCTGGACGTAGGCGCGCACTGCCGCAAACTCGGAACGGGTCAGGCTGATCGGCTCGATGCGAGGCAACATGGGCGTCGGAATGAATTGGTCAGGGCAACGAACGGGGCAAATCTGGCTGACTTCGGGCTGGCAGGTGCTGGGCGCGGTACCTGCGGTAACTTATTGATTTATAAGGCACCTGAAATTGCCGCAAATCCATCCGACCCGAAATGCACAGCAAAACGCAATGCCGATAATTCTATGCGACTTTACGTGCAGTCGGGGCACCCGCAGCGGCACCAAACGTCTCTTTGCGTGCGTATGCTCAGCCCAATGGGCCGGCTCAGGGTCGGCCGGCCCTGGGTCGGGGAAAACCCGCCGCGATGCAACAGAGCCTTGCTTTTGCAGAGCCTGTTTCATAAGCTGAACACCAGAATTAGATTTGTTTAAATCTGACTTGAATAGTTTCTAAAGCGTCAGTCAACGATAAGCGTCAGGGTGAATCGTCGCCCAGGCGGGGACGTCCGAACGGGCGCAAACGGGGCGATCCGGCACCTCCATGGGAAGGGGCGGCAGCGGCAACCGACGGGAAGCTGCGACCGGCCAGGAGCCAGGCGGGATCGTATGGAAAGGCCAATCGCAGGATAGCGGCAGCCGTTCCAACAGCAAACGCAGGTCTTCGCAGAGCCTGTGCTTGCCGAAATCAATAAGAAGGAGAGCGGCCATGGCCAGCATCCTCTTGGTCGAACACCATCCACTACTGCGCCTGGGGCTTCGTCATCTCCTGGCACAAGCACACCTCCCTGGCGACCTTATCGATTTCGATCCGCTCGCGCCGATCGACCCCGACCTCTGGCTGATCGACGCGGATCTGCTTGTCTACGGACTTCCGGCCGACTCTGCCGCCGGCTGGGCCCAGCTCGATGCGCTGTGCCAGCAGTTGCGGCCGCGGCGCGTGCTGCTGCTGACCGACCAGCCCAACGCGGTGCTGTCCGGCCCGGCGCTGCCCGTGCCGGTACGCGGCTGCGTGCACAAGACCGCCAGTGCCGAGGCGCTCGATGCCGCGGTACGGCTGGTGCTGGCCGGCGGCGAGTGCTTTCCGTCCCAGCTGCAGTGCGAGACAGCCCCCGGCGGCGCTGGCGCGCATCCGACGCTGGTGGTCGATGCCACGGCCCAGGCGCCGGTGGTGATCCCACTGCATGCGGTCCGCGGCGATGGCAGGCCAGCGGTACCCGCCGCGCCGGCTCAGCAGGCGAGCGAGACGCCTTCGGCAGGCGCGCACCTGCTCAATATCACCGAGCGCCAGTACGAAGTGCTGGCACTGCTGGCACGCGGCTATCCGATCAAGACCGTCAGCCGGCTGCTCAATATCTCGATTGCCACGGCCAAGACGCATGCCTGCACGCTCTACCAGCGGCTGCATGTGCGCAACAAGGGCGAAGCCGTCTACGTAGCGCTGCAGCGCGGTGCCACGCTCGACTGGGCCGGCCCGCCGGCCGCCGCCAGGCCCGCCGGGACCTGCCAGGCTGCCTGAAGGATCGGATGCGGCGAGGGAGCGGCGGGGCGGCGGCACGGGAAGCAACGGCGCGCCCCATCGTCGGCCTTCGGGCCGGTCGTCAGCCTCATCCCCCCGCCGCCGCAGCGCTGCGGGCGGATGGAAGGGCACCACCAGAGGTCAAGCCGCCGCAGTGTCATCCGTTTGATGAGCAAGCCTCATCCAAAAGCATGAGGCGCTGCCCGTCCGCGCTTGCTACGTTGACAGGGAGACACTCGTTGCGCCTGGCTATGCCCGGTGCCGCGGATGTCGCCGGGCCGCCGTCGGGGCCCGGATCGACCTGGCCGCCGTCTGAATCTCCGTACTTCCGACCATCCGACCTCTCGACCATCCGGCGCTCACGCCCGCACCTGCGCGCGCAACGGCAGCCGGATGCCACGCCGAATCGATGCCGACCTACCTCATCGCCAGCAATGAAATGATGTGCCGCACCCTGGTGCGGCGCCTGGAAGCGCTCGGCCTGCCGCGCCCAATCCGGTGGCGCGCGCCGCAATGGCTGCACGAGCCCGGTCCGTTGACAGCCGCAGCCCATCCGACCCCGCTGCACGGGGGCGAAGACACCGACCCCGCCGACGTCGCGCTGATCGATTGCAGCGGGATGGAGGGCGATCCACGCAAGCTGCTTGATCAGCTGCAGGTACGCCTGGCGCCGCGCCGCTGGCTGGTGCTGTCAGACCACCTCGATGCCTCGCTGATCGTGCATGCCGCGCTGCTGGGCGCGAGCGGCTGCCTGGCCGTGCCCGCCCCTGCGGAACTGGTCTGCGCCGCGACCGCGCTGGTATGGGCCGGCGGACAGTGCTTCCCGCGCATGGCGCTGTCGCTGCTGCCGGCCTCGCCATCGGACAGCATTGCCGCGACCAGCGCCTAGCGTCCTGTTGCGCAACGGCCATGACATGGCGGGGATGCCTGCCATGCGTCCCAGTTCGTCGCTGCCATCGCTTCGACGCTGACGCCGCCACGCGCGTGCCCTGGGTTCGACAACCCCTGCAGAGCAGGCCACTGGTTGTCTGCACCAACAGGATTACGGCCAGCGGATGAGGGCGCCCACGCCGCGCGCGAGCTATGCTGGAAAGCGCCAGGCACGTAAGCGGCCCCACCGTAAGAGGCCCACTGTGCCGGGATGCAAGGGGGTCGTATGAAAGGCGGTATGGAATGCCTGGTCGTGCATGGCTTCGCCGTGCGCGAGGGCCGTGGCAAGTGGGCCTGCTGCTTCGAGATCCGGCTGGCGGGCGTGGGCGACCAGCCGCTGCTGTATCGGGGCGAGCTGCATGGACGGCGATTCGATTGCGAGCACGCCGCCACCGAAGCCGCGCGCGAGGCCGGCGAACGTGAAGCCGAGCTGCGCGTGGAAAGCCTGAGGGCACTGATCATCGCCCAGCATCGTCTGCGCCTGCCGGGCGCATCTCTTCCCTGAATGCCCTGAGCACCCCGAACGGCGAACGCTGCGTACGCAGCACGCATGCTCCCTGAACGCCTATGCAACGCGACACGCGCAAGGCGTGCCGCGGGGCTTGCGCTTGCACTGGTCGTGACTTGCGTGAGCCCACTGCGCGTGCGTACCTGAACGCTGCGCGCCCTGGCCCGCTGCGCGGCGAAGATCGGCAACGACAGCGGCAGCGGCAACGCCCGCACGACGCTTGCGGACACCTCGCCCCGTCAATGCCGAAACCCAAAAAAGAAGCCCGCCGACCGGGGGACCATGCGGGCTTTGAAGACGTGCGGGCGATACTGCCGGCCCACACGTCCCCTTGACGATATCCAATCGGCACGCGCGCCTCCATCAACCAGAAGCACCATGCGCCCCACGCATGCGGCTGAGTGCATCTGAACCGGCTGAACCATCTGAACTTCGCGCGGCGATGCCTTGTATCCCGCTGCACGTCTGCATAGCCACTGCATGCGCCGCGGCTGCCCCGCGGCGCTGCGATGCCTGCCTCGCGGGGTTTTCATGAGTTTGTGCGCCGTCTAACAGACTGCGCTGAATGGTGCGCGCCAAGATCGCCAACACGACCGATGGCGCAAGTATCTGGCTCGGTGTTTGGCGGAGAGGCGAGCATGACAGGAGTCAGTGCACGGGCTGCCGTATTGCAAGCGCAAGGGCACCAGCCCGGCGCCTGCCGTGCGCACCCGCAAATGGAACGGCAGGGCAGGCGCGGAGGTCATTAGTGTACGGCGACACCAAGATGCGTGGACGTGGCGGACCCGGGTTGCGCGGCGGCAACCCAGTGTGGGCGCACGTCAACTGCCATGTCGACTTGTGGATCGAGTTGCTGCACGGACTCGACATGCCACCGGTCGCCGCACTGCCTTGCGCGGTGCGTCAGGATTTCGAGGCCGACCACTTCACGCAGTGCCGCTTTCCGGCGGCCGACCTGGAGCGACTGTATGGCCTGACCATGCATGAACTCACGCTATACGATTCGCTCGAGTCGCACGTGGCGGCGCAGACCGCGCGCGGCCATATCGTCGTGCTGGAGCTCGACAGCAGCCAACTGCCGCCGCCGCCCGGCGCGGGCTACCAGCGCCATCGCACGCCGACCTGCATCGCCATCGATGTGCTGATCCCCGAGGCCGGCGCGGTCGGCTACTACCATACCGACGGCTACCACACCGCCAGCGGCGAAGATTACGCCGCGATCTTTCGCCTTGCTCCCGGGGCGCGCGGCGCCGAGACGCTGCCCTTCACGCATGCCGACAGGGTCCGCCGCGGCGTGCGCGCGCGCCCCGACGAGGCCCTGCTCGATGCATCGCTGGCGCTGCTGCGCCTGCACCTGGGCAACCGTCCGCTGGACAACCCCCTGACCTTGTTCCGCGCCGCCTTTCCCGAACAGCTCGAGCGGCTGATGGCGCGCGGCGAACCGGGCTTCCACCATTACGCGTCCGGCGTGCTGCGCCAGCTCGGCGCCAACTTCGAGCTGCTGGCGCGCTACCTGCGCTGGCTGATGATGCAGGGGCAGGAGGTGCCCGACAAGGCGGCCGAAGCCTGCTACACCATGGCCTCGGAAGCGATGGTGATGCAGTTTCGGCTGATGCGCGCGGTGATCAGCCGCAAGCCCGACCGCTGCGAAGACTGCCTGGACCAGCTCGAAGCCTCATACCAGGCCAGCGTGCCGGTGCTGGCCGCGCATTTCGGTGAGCACGCACGGTGAACGAGCCGGGCGCGGCCGCTCCCCTTCCGGTGCCGCGCGCCGCGCCCGCGTTGCCTCAGCCAGCGGGCGATCCGGCGCCGCTGTGTGGCCGGTGGCGCTGGCTGCAGACGCTGCCTGGCGCCGCCGACTCCCCCGCGGTGCTGGACGACACGGCCGGCTGGCTGCCGGCGCCGGTGCCCGGCAGCGTGGCCGCGGCGATGCGCGCCGCGGGCCGCTGGGACGAGGGCGCGCCCAGTCCGCTGCACCAGCACGACTACTGGTACCGCCTGCGCTTTGCCGGCCACGGCCGGCGCCTGCTGCGCCTGCGCGGACTGGATCGCGCCGCCGAGGCCTGGTTCAACGGCCGCCTGGTGATCGGTGCGGGCCACGCCCCGGACATCTGCGACGCGGAGATCGAACTGTGCGGCGCCAATACGCTCGACCTGTGCTTTCGCGCGCCACGTCCGCGGATGCATGCCGGGTGCGCCGCGCTGGTCTGGCGCGGCGGCAGGCCGGCGCCATCGATGCCATCGACACAGGTCATCGGCTACGTTGCGCACGCGTTGCCGCTCCATGCGGTGGGACCGTGCCAGCCGCTCGAGCTGCTGGCATTCGCGCCGCCCGGCGATACCCGGTGCGCCGACACGGCCATCGCCGCCGTTGCGCCATCGAACACGATAGCGATCACCACATCGATTGCCACCGCGCTGGACGGCGATACCGGCTCGCTCACGCTGACCGTGTGCGTGTCCGCAGGCGCTGTCGCGCAGGGCCGCTTCGAAATCATTGGTGGCGCGCGCCCCGTGTCTGGGCAGCTCACGCCGGCGGGCCCCGGCACGCTGGCCGGCACCGTGCGCGTGAATGACCCGCGGCGATGGTGGCCGCATACGCATGGCGAACCGTTCCTGTACCGGGTACGCGCCCATGTGGCAGGACAAAGCGTCGAGTGCGGGCTTGCCGGCTTTCGCGCGGTGACCTTTCCCAAGGTCGCGGCGCGGCACCCGGGTTGGTGCGAACACGTCGCTCCGTCACGTGCCGGGGCGGCGCAGGGCGTGCGCGTCAACGGCGTGCCGGTGTTCTGCCGCGGCGTGCTGCTCGATGCGCAGGACCTGCCGCAGGTGGCGGACATGCAGGCCGCCGGGCGCTGGCTCGCGCACGCACGCGATGCGGGCCTGAACCTGGTGGTGGTCGATGACGATCCGGCCTGCCGTCCTGGCGAGGGCTTCTACCGCGCCTGCGACGCGCTCGGCATGCTGGTCTGGCGCGCGCCCGCGGCGCTGGCCGATGCTGCTTCGAGCGTCGCGTCGGCCGTCCCGACGGCTGGCTCGTCAACCATCGCGTCGACCCTCGCACCGATCGCCGCGGTGCCATGCCCGCGCACGCTTGCCGAGGCAGGTCCGGCGACCTCGCCGCACGACGCACGCTGGAAGGCCGGCATCCCGCGCCAGGCAGGCCATGCGTGGGATGCGGAAGACCTGCGCGACCTCTGCCTGCGCGCGCGCTACGGCGTCGATCCACCGCAGCTGCGCCGCGAGGCGCCGCAACGCTACCTGATGCTGTCGCGCGCACTCGCCGCCGACGTGCTCGCCGATGCCGCCGCGGCCGCCGTCCAGTCCGCCACCCGACTGCTGCTGCTGCCGCGCCTGCGCGATCCGCAGCCGGGCTGCGGCACGGGGCTGGTGGATGCCTGCGGGCGCCCCAAGTCTGGCTGGCATGCGGTGCGCCAGCATTGCGGACCGGTGCAGGCCGTGTTCTTGCCCGATGCAGCCGGCACGCCCGCGCTGACATTGCGCAATGAAACCGGTTCGGCCCTCGCCGTGGTGCTTGACCTGTGCTGCGTGGGCAATGGCCAGGCCGTGACGGCACGCCGCGCGCTGCGCCTGTCGCTGCCGGCGCGCGGCATGCGACGCGTGGCGATGGCGACGCTGGCACTGCCTGCTGCGGCCGGCACGATCCTGCTCGCCACGCTTGCCGATGCCGAGAGCGGCGAGCGCCTGGCCGAGGCCACGTGGTTGCCGCCCGGCAGCGTGCCCACGTTGCCCACGGCAGGCCTGCACGCGGTATTGCGCGGCGGTCCGCAGGCCTGGTCGCTGGAAGTCTCCGCCACCTGCTTCGCGCACCGCGTGCATATCGATGATCGCGCCTGGCGCGCGGCACAGGACTGGTTTGACCTCGCGCCGGGCGCCACACGCCATATCCGCCTTATGCATGATGGCCCGGCCCGCGCCGGCGCCGGGATCATGCCGACAGGGGAGGTTCAGGCCATGAATCAACCCTCGCCCGTGCGCTACGGCTGAGTCTCGCCCCCCTCCTTGCCCGCTGCAGCCATGCTCGAGCTGCTGCCGGCCCATGGCCGCAGGCGTGCACGCGCGCGGTGATCGCCTTTCCGGCCAACCTCCCGATGGATGAGCGCTTCCCAACCGTTCGCCTACTGTCGAAGTGCATTGCCATGGCGCTAAATAGAGTCACTGGCTTGCACTCAGCGCCGCAGCCAGGGTCGGCGGCGCCGCGGGCGGTAGTAGTCGGACAGGAGACATGCCGGCCCATGCCGGCGCTGTGCGGCAAGGCGGAAAGGCCCGGTTCCATCCGTGGCGGCGCGTCGTGCCGGCAGTAGGTGGTTCCCGAACACGGGGCTTGGACAGGGGGGTACGAAAATGATTACGCATCGATCGGATCTGCATGTCAATTACCTGCTCAGCGCATTGCCGCGCGGCGAGTGGGAAACGCTGGCACAACACTTCGAGCTGGTCCGGCTGCGCGCCGGCGAGTTGCTCACCGACTCCGGTCAACGCATCGTCCACGTCTACTTCCCGACCACGGCGGTGGTGTCGCTGCTGTCGCTGCTGGAAGACGGCGCGACGGTGGAGATCGCCGCGGTCGGCAACGAGGGCCTGGTCGGCATCCCGGTGGTCACCGGCGGCGACACCATGCCCAGCCGCGTGGAAGTGCGCAGCCCGGGCCTGGCTTACCGCATCCCGGCGCGCATGCTGCGCAACGAACTGCCGCGCATGCACACGCTGCAGCGTGTGACGCTGCTGTACGTGCAAGCCATGCTCACGCAGATCGCGCAGACCGCGGCCTGCAACCGCCATCATTCGCTCAACAAGCAGCTGTGCCGCTGGCTGCTGCTGGCCATCGACCGACTCGCCTCCAACGAGCTGGTGATCACCCAGCAGGTCATTGCCAACATGCTGGGCGTACGCCGCGAAGGCGTGACCGAAGCCGCCGGCAAACTTGAGGACCTGGGCCTGATCCACCACAGCCGCGGCCATATCACCGTGCTGGATCGTTGCGGGCTGGAGAAGCACTCATGCGAGTGCTACAAGCTGGTCAAGCGCGAATATGACCGCCTGCTGCCGGCACTGGCCACCGCCTGAGCGGCACCTGCCGGACCAGCCTGCCCGACCGGCAAGGCCGGCAAGGCACGGCTGACGACGCGCGGCGCGATAAGCGCCGCGCTGATCCCATTTCAGGAGCAGTACCCGTGAGCAGACTGTCATATGCCGGTGCACCGGCCGAAGGTGTCGCCCCCCGCCGCGAAGCCCAGCCGGCCGGGACGCGCCAGGCGCGCGTACTGATGGACCACATGGGCTGGATTGTTGCCGTGGGCGTAGCCGGCGCGACCGTGGGCACGCTGGTGGCGCTGTCGGCGCCGCCGCAGTACCGCGCGCAGGCGCTGGTGCAGGTGGAGAGCCGTGACGGCGGCGCGCGCAGCGTCGCGCAGACACAGGGCGCCGCCGGCTTCGATGCGGGCCTGCTCAAGAGCCGCGCCGTGGTCGGGCCGGTGGTGGAGCGGCTGCGGCTTGACATCACCGCGCAGCCGTTGCGCCCGCCGCTGGTGGGCGCGCTGCTCGACCGCTTCTCCACGCCCGGGCACCTGGGCGGCACCTGGCCCGCGAGCCTGGGCTACTCCTGGGGCGGCGAGCGTCTTGTCATCGACAGCATGACCGTGCCCGAGCAGCTGGTGGACCAGCCGCTCACGTTCGAAGTGCGCCGCGAGGGCCGCTACCGCGTCTTCCAGCAGGACGCGCTGCTGCTCGAAGGCAGCGTAGGGGAGACCGCCAGCGGCAATGGCATCATGCTGCGCGTGGACAAGATCGAGGCCGGCCCCGGCACGCGCTTCACGCTCACGCGGCATGACCTGGCGCAAACCGCCGAAGCCGTGCGCCGCGGGCTCACGGTGGAGAGCGAAAGTGCGGAGATCCCGGCCAGCCTTGGCGGCGCTGCCGCGGCAACCGCACTGCCCAGCGGCACCGTGCGCGTGAGCTGGCAGTATCCCGACCGGCAGCTCGCTGCCCACCTCGTCAACGGTGTCACGCGCGCCTATATCGACGGCCAGACCACCAAGCGGCGCGAGGACGCGGCCGGCACGCTCGCGTTCCTGTCGAGCGAACTGCCGCGGGTTCAGACCGAACTCACCCGCGCCGAGGAAGCGCTCGCGCGCTACCGCGCCCGCACCGGCTCGCTGCAGCCCAGCCGCGACGCGCAGTCCTTCCTGAACAACAGCATGGAGTACCAGCGCCAGATCGCCGCGCTGCGCATCGAGCGCACGCGCTTGCTGCAGCGCTTCACGCCCGAGGCCAACGAGGTGCGCACCGTCGACAGCCAGATCCAGCAGATGATCCGCGAACGCGCCGAGATCGACGCGCGCATGCAGAGCCTGTCGGCTTCCGAGCGCGAATCGGTGGCGCTCACGCGCGACGTCAAGGTGGCCGAGGACATGTACATGACCCTGCGCAACAAGGTCGAGCAGCTCTCGCTGATGCTTTCCGACAGCTCCAGCCAGCTGCGCGTGGTCGATGCCGCGATTGCGCCGGTCGCGCCGAGCGGGATTGGCACCTGGCCGTTCGCGTTTGCGGGCGCGTTGCTCGGGCTGTGCGTGGGCGTGGCCGGCATCAACCTGCGGCAGCGCCTGCGCCCCTCGGTGGCCAGCGCCGCCGACGCGGAGGAGCGCCTGGGCATGGCCATGCTGGGCGATATCGCCTTCAGCAACGAGCAGACCGATCTGGAGCGCCAGATCGAGGGCAAGCGCCGCCTGGGTATCGCCGCGGGCTTCGCCTTGCCGCCGAACGCGCGACTGGGCTGGCCCGAGCCCACCACCAGCGTGATCGACGCGACCACCGCCGCGGAGCCGGAAAGCGAGCACGCGCGCGCCGAACGGCTGCTGCGCCACGGCCTGCACGACCATTACCTGCTGGCGCGCCGCGCGCCGCATTCGCTGGCGGTGGAGGGTCTGCGCACGTTGCGCGCGGCACTGCATTTCACGCTGCGCGATGCGCCCAACTGCGTGGTGGCGGTCACCAGTCCTGCTGCCGGAGCCGGCAAGACCTTTGCGGCGGTCAACCTGGCGGTGCTGTTCGCCGAAGCCGGCCAGCGCGTGCTGCTGGTCGACGCCGACCTGCGGCGCGGGCGCGTGGCCGACTGGTTCGACCAGCCTGTCGAACCGGGACTGGCCGAAGTGCTGGCAGGCCGCACCGCGATCGCTGACGCGGTCAAGCCCAGCGTGGTCAACGGGCTGTTCCTGCTGACCCGTGGCGTGGCCCCGGCCAATCCGTCGGAGCTGCTGATGCTGCCGGCGCTGGCTGAGACGCTGCGGTTGTGTGCGGGGCGGTTTGACCTGGTGCTGGTCGATACACCGCCGGTGATGGCGGTGGCCGATGCCACGCTTGTTGCCAACCTGGCAGGATCTACGCTGGTAGTGGTGCGCGCGGATGTCACGGCTACGGCGCAGGTTGATGAGACGCTCAAGCGGCTGGCGCATGCCAATGCGCGGCTGGCTGGCGGCATCCTCAATGGGGTTATGCCACGGCGTAGCAACCGGACGGATTTCAATACGATCAATCCTTATCTGGGGATGCCGTTGCCGGCTAGTGTGGTGCGGGTGCCGGCCCTCGAACAAGGGGAGAAAAAACAGGGGTGAGAGGGGAAGCGTACCCGTTTCTGCGGAGGGGGTACTGCTATTGGAATCGCCGTTGCCGGGGCATTTTTGCGCTGGCAGCGGCGTTTTTGTTTTGGTGGGTGTTGGGGCTGTAACTGTGTGCTTGTGCCTGCGGCCTGGCATCTGGCCAATGCTCGACGGCATGCGCTGCTGGTGACATGTTGTCGCTGTTGAACCGCTCGGTACCCTCCGCGTCTGTGTGCTTGTGCCTGAGGCAGGCATCTGGTCGATGCTCGACGGGCTTCGCTGCTGGTGACATGTTTTCGCTGTTGAACCGCTTGGTTCCGCCCTCCTGGGCGGGTCACTTATATGAACGCGCCCTACCTGGCCTTGGGCGTGCTGCCAGACGGCACCCGCGACATCCTGGGCCTGTGGATCGAGACCACCGAAGGCGCCAAGTTCTGGATGAAGGTGTTCAACGACCTGAAGACCCGTGGCACCCAGGACATCCTGATCGCGGTGACCGATGGCCTTTGGAATATGCCAGTTGGAAGGAGCGCCGGGCCGTGGCGGCGGCGCTCAAGCCCGTGTACACCGCACCCACCGTGGAGGCTGCGCTGGCCGAGCTGGCGACCTTCTAGCAAGGGGAATGGGGCAAGCGGTACACCCCGATCGCCGCATCCTGGCGTCGCGCGTGGGACCAGGTGATCCCGTTCTTTACGTTCCCGCCGGCGATCCGCAAGATCATCTACACGACCAACGCGATCGAGAGCATCAACGCCCAACTGCGCAAGATCATCAAGACACGGGGTCACTTCCCCAGCGATGAGGCGGCGACCAAGCTGCTGTGGCTGGCCCCGCGCAACATCACCGGGAAGTGGGGCAGTTCAACGCATGACTGGAAGGCCGCCATGAACCAGTTTGCGATCCTCTATGAGGAACGCTTCACCCATCCACATCGTTGAGATAATGCTGGCTCACCGGTCGAAATGATGGTGAGCCTTTAACTGCCCTGCACACAAAAAAACTGACAGGCCCGGCCTTCGCAAGGCACTGCCACTCACTCACCTGGCGTAGCGGGGTTGAACGGCTGACCACATAGAACGGAAATCACCGCAAGGCCACCCGCAGGCGACGCGCTTTTGGTTACTTTTGTCGCTCGGACAAAAGTGACCAGCCCAGGAGGGCGGAACCAAGCGGTTGACCGACGACAACATGACACCAGCTTCGCGTGCTGTCGACCAACGACCAGATGTTCTCCGCCAGGCACGGCCCCGCACCCATCCAAAAATGCAATTCGCCGCCCCAACGGGGCGGCGAATCCATCAAGAAAGCAACCAGAGGCATCAGGCCCGCTTAGCCTGCGCTCCATACTTGCTCAGATACCGATACTTCCCGAAGTAATAGTGAGACCGATACCACCGCCCCTCCACCTTCAACCCATTAAACAACACCCCCTTCACATCGATCCCCGCCTTCTGGATCTCGCGCCGCGAGGCAAGCAACTCGTCCACCGTGGTGCTGTCCGCCCGCGCGACCAGGAACACCGCCCCCGCCTTGCTGGCCAGGATGCCCGCATCCGAGGCCGCCAGCACCGGCGGCGTATCCAGCAACACCAGGTCATACCGCGAGCGCAATTCGTTGAGCAGCGCATCCATCCCCGGGCTCGACAGCATGTCGGCCGCGTGCGGCGGCTCCGTGCCCGTCGGGATGAAATCCAGCCCCGGAGCGACCTGCCGGCGCAGCACGCGGTCCAGCGGCGCGCCCATCAGCAGTTCAGTCAGGCCCGGGCTGCGCTTGTCATTGAAGCGTTGATGCAACTCGCCACGGCGCAGGTCGGCATCCACCAGCACCACGCGGCGCCCGCTGGCGGCGATCGCTGCGAAGTTGGAGCAGACGAAGGACTTGCCCACCCCCGGCGCCGGCCCGGTAAACACCACCACCCGGTTGCCGCTGCCGGCGAGCGCGAACTGCATCGCGGTGCGGAAGCTGCGCAGGCTCTCGGTAGCCGGGTCGTCCGGATGTTCGCGCGCCAGCAGTCCCTGCGGGCTCTTGCCCTCCGGCTCGAGCCGCGCCTGCTGCATGCTGAACGGGATCGTCGAGTAGACCGTCATGCCGGTCTTCTCCTCGATCTCGTCGGCATCGGCCACGCCGCCGTCGAACGAGTGGCGCAGGATCACCAGCAGCACGCCGGCCATCAGCCCCAGCAGCACGGCGATCGCACCGATCATCTCGCGGTTCGGCCTCACCGGGCGCACCGGCACTTCCGCCAGATCGACCAGGCGCGCGTTGCCGACCTTGCTCGCCTTCATCAGCTTCAGCTGCTGCACGTCGTTGAGCAGGCCTTGCAGCATCTCCGTGCTGACCTTCACGTCGCGCATCAGCCGCAGCACGTTCTGCTCCACATCCGGCAGCTTCTGGATGCGGCCGGAGACGCCGTTGAGCTGGCCCGTCAGGCTGCCGATCTGGTTGTCGATCAGCGTGATCGCCGGGTGGTTGGGCGTGAAGCGCGAGGCCAGTTCCTGGCGGCGTTGCTTCAGTTCCTGCAAGCGGGTCTGGATCTGAACCGACTGCGCCAGGATCAGCCGCGACTCCTCGCTCAGGTCGATGGTGCCACGCTGGTTCCGCATGGCGTTATAGCGCGATTCAGCGGTCTCCACCTGCTGGCGCAGCTGCGGCAGCTGCTGCTCGAGGAAGGCCAGCGACTTCTCGGCCTCGGCGGCCTTGCGACGCACGTTCTGGTCGACGTAGGCGTTGCCGATCTCGTTGAGGATCGCGGCGGTCATCTGCGGCGAATCGCCTTCCAGCGCCACCCCGATCACGCCGCTCTGCTTGCCGCGTTCGCTGATCACCAGCCGGTCCTGCAGCTTGGCGATGGCGGCGCTGCGCGGCAGCTGGCGCACCACGAAGCGCGCGCCGGCCTTGCCGTCGATCCGGTCGACCAGCATCGTGACCTCGCCCGAGGCGGTGGCCACGGCCAGCGGCGTGCCGACCTTGCCGGTGGCGCTGGCATTGTCGCTGGCGAACTGCAGCCGGTAGTTGCCATTGCCCAGGGAGGTCACGAACAGCTGGCGGCCCTCCATCGTGGCCGGCACATGCAGCCGCGACACCGAGATCGACTCATGCCCCCACGCAAAGCCGCCCCAGCCGAACAGGCCCGGGCTGGACAGCTCCGGGTTGAAGCTCGCCAGCGCGGCGCCCACTACCGGGAAATAGCGCGGCGTCGCCTCGATATCGAGCCGCAGGCTGTCCACCGCCTTGCCCACCACCATGCGCGAGCGCAGCAGCTCCACTTCGGCGCTGGCCGCGGGCTTGAGGTCGAATACCGGCGAGATACCGGCCGTCAGCTTGCTGGTGTTGCCCGTGCTGTTGGATTCCTCCACCTGCACCATCACGTCGCTGCGGTAGACAGGCCTGGCCAGGAACGCATAGGCCAGCCCGACGCCCACCACCAGCGCCACCGTGGCGAGGAAGCTCCATCGGTAGCGCATCAGCACGTCCAGGTATGCCGTCAGATCGATCGACTTGCCGCGCTCTTCCGGGCCAAGAGCGATGTCTTCCCGGTTTCCAACCGTTCTCATGATGCCTCTCCGTGGGTGTTGACCGGCGATGTGGCCTCGAGCTGTGCCGACCATGACGCAATGCCCTGCCTGATAAGCTCCAGCACGATCGTGAACATGCTCATCGAGCAGCCGTACGGATCGGGCACGTCTGACTTGAGGAACTCGCACAGGCGGAAAGTCTTGCCGCGCGCCTGCGGGAACAGGAACTCGAGTTCGTCGCGCTGTTCGTTGTCCATCACCAGCACCAGGTCGGCCGCGTTGACCATGATGGCGGTGATGGCGCGTGCGCGGTGCTCGCGCAGGCTGATGCCGGCACCCGCCAGCAGGCGTGCCGCGCGCGGGTCGGCGGGCGCGCCCACCGGCGGCGCGAGCCCGGCGGAAGTGACCGTGCACCACGGCACCGCCTGTTGCAGCAGGTGGGCCGCCATCGGGCTGCGGCAGATATTGCCCACGCAGACGACCAGGATTGTCTTGACCATGTTTGGCTCGGTGACTCGCTCGATTTTTCCGCTCGATTTACCTGAAGCCCGTGCCGGCGCTGATCGCGGGCTGCGTGATCGGCAACAGCAGGCTCATGACCCGGCTCCAGCGCACCAGGTTGCGCGCATCGACATAGACCACGTCCTTGGGCTCGAGCTCGAAGCCTTCGGCGATCGCCAGCGCCACCGGCGAATTGCCGTCCAGGTGGAACACCTTGGGCTCGCCGTCGGGCTGCTTGCGGATCACGAAGATCTGCTCGGCGTTGGCCGAGTTCGGGTTCACGCCGCCGGCATCGCCCAGCGCCTCGTTCAGCGTCATGCGGCCGTTGCGCATCAGCAGCGACGTCGGCCTGACCACTTCGCCGGTGACGAAGATCTTGTTGTCCTCGCGCTGCTCGACGCGCACGATGTCGCCCGAGCGCAGCAGGATGCGTGACGGATCGACCCCCTTGGCCAGCAGCGCGGGCATGTTCACGTGCCAGGAGCGCTCGCCGCGGGTGACGCGCACGCGGCTGTTGTCGCCGGTGGTGTTGAGCACGCCGCCGGCGCGGTTCAGCGCCTCGACCAGCGTCATCGGCGCATCGTCGATGGCCTGCATGCCGGGCGTCTTCACTTCGCCGTCGACGTAGACGCGCTGGCTGCGGAAGCCCAGCACGCGCACCGTCATCTGCGGATCGCGCACCACGCGCGACAGCACCTTGGCCATGCGGTCGCGCACTTCATTGGCGGTGCTCCCCGCTACCTTCATCACGCCCGCATACGGGAACTGGATGTCGCCCGAGGCGCTCACCACGTAGCCCGGCACGTTGGAACCGCCGGTGGACTGCGGGATCTCGTAGGTGGCGCCCACGCTGTAGGTCTGCGTGGGGAACACCAGCTCAGGGTGGTCCCAGACCACCACCGAAATGATGTCGCCCGGACCGATGCGATAGGGCTGGGGCTTGGCGTACAGTTCGTCCACGCCCAGGTTATCCACCTTTGGCTTGGCCTTCAGCTTGCGCACCAGGTCGAGCGTGATCGGCGTGGTGGTGGCGATCGCGTCGTCGCCCACCGCGCTGACCTTGCCGCTGGGTTCGAAATACATGCCGGGGGATGCGGCGCAGGCGGCAAGCAGCAGGGTGGCGGCGGCCACCCCGAGCGATCGTGCCGCGCGGGCGCCGTGCTTGTCTTGCGGTGCTGCTGCCTCCGGACCGCTTGCGGCCCTTGTCCGGTCTGATCTCATGGCTGTCTCCTCGGTCGACAACGCCGACATGGCGCCTCGTGCCCATGCCTTCCGAGCTCATCGTATGAACCCGGAGGTCTAGCTTCGGTGCGCTCTCGCACATTGCGTCGGGCCCAATCGGATGGGTTTAAACCCCGCTTGTGCCAAGCTCTCGCAGGGCCGCAGCGGTGCGCAAAGCCTGCTCTCACGCCGATGGATGAGGGCCTTCTGGCCGAGTGCTGCGAGGCCCTATGGCACGGCCCCATGACGCGGCCACACGACCCTGCCCGCGCTGCCGACGCTACGCCGCAAACATGCGGGGCTGTGCACGCACGCCAACAGGGACGCGAGTTGCAGGGCGCCGTGATGGGGCTGCCGGTGGTCGCCACCGACATCAATGGCTGCAATGAGGTCATCGAACCGGAGCCAGCACTCTGGTTTGCATGGTGGCTCGAGTGAACTGCGATCGCGTTCGGTTCATGGGAGGGGCTGCGCGCCCCGCCGCATGCACACGCTTGCCACGCACGCCGCGCCGGCACTAGGCGGGCAGGCGCAGCGGATTGACCTGGTAGGTGCCGCGCGAGGAAATCATCTGCCGCTCCGGTGCGTTGGCGCGCACGCCGCAATGCGAATCGACCACGCACTCGCGGCCAATGTGGATGCGCGGATAGATGGTGGCGCGCGTGCCGAGGAAGCACCCCTCGCCGACCGAAGCATCGCCGTTGAGCGCCGCGAACGGAGAAAGAATCGAGTACGCCCCCACGCGTGCGCCATGGCCGACGCTGCAGTGCACGCCGGCAAGCGTGCCGTCTTCCATCATCGCGTTGCGGTTGATGATGCCGAGCGGGCACACCAGCACGCCCGTGCCCAGCCGCGCGTGGCGCGACACGATGGCCGCGCCGTGCACATACGCGGGCAGCGCCACGCCGTTGCCCGCCAGCCGCATGCTCACCGCTCGCCGCGCGCGCACCATGCCGATCGCCACCACCACCACCTGCCCGGGCGCCGCGCGAAAGTCCGCCACGCTCGACAGGTGCGGCAGCGGCACGCCGTCGGGCACCTTGCCGGGGGCGTCGTCGATAAAGCCGGCCACCGCGGGGCCGCCGGCCAGGGACTCCTCGTACAGGTAGTCGAAGATCTCCAGCGCAAAGCCGCCGGCGCCGGCGATGACGACGGAAGAAACGGGTTCGGGATGCAGCAACGGCATGATGGGTTGGCGCCTGAGGCGCTTGGAGACGACTTCAGTACACGCTGACCTCGCGCAGGAATGCACGGGTCAGATCCAGGCCGTCCCACACCGGCGCAAACGCCAGTGCCTTGCCGAACGGCACGATGCGGTCGATGCCGCCAGGCAGGCTGGCCGCGATAAAGCGGCGCAGCTCGGCGGCATCGAAGCCGGCGTAGGCGACGGTCTGCACGCTGCGGTCCAGCAGCGCGGGCAGGTCCGTCAGCGCCGGCATCGACGATTCGAAGAAGAGCCCCGCGCCGCAATGGCGCGCGGCATGCAGCGCCGGTTCGTCCAGCCATACGCGCACCAGGTCATTGCTGCCTTCGTTGCGCGCTTCGGCACGGGTCTCGATCGCGAGCGCGTCGGCCGCCACCAGCTTGTTGACGTAATCGGCTTCGCCCAGCGCCGGCGCCCTGGCCGCGACGATGTCGCCGAGCCGCTGCCAGAAGTCGCGGCTGGCTTCGCGCGCCTCGCCGCGCTCGCCGATCCACAGCACCAGCCGCGGCGAAGAGCACGCCATCTGGCCGAACCAGTAGGCGTCATTGTGGAAGGCGTGCGCCAATTCGTCCTGGCGCGCCGGCGTCGCGGCCAGCCAGCCCGCGGCCGACACCAGCGCCAGCGAATACTTGTTCGGGAAGCAGATCTCCGTGGCCGTGGGCGGCAGCGCAATGCGGCGCAACGCCGCCACGGTATCGTCGCCGCCCCAGATCACGCGCACGTCGCACACCGCCGACAGCCGCGCGGTCACGGCCTCATCGGCGGCATAGCGCACCAGCAGCGTGCGCTGGGCGATGGCGTGGTGGGCGGGCTCGGCCAGCAGGCATCGCACCGCGTCGACCAAGAGCGCCGCCTGCGGCGATTCGCGCGTGGACACGCGCACGATATTGCGGTTGCCGCTGAGCAGCGCCAGCATCCATGAATAGACGAAGATGGTGTCGACATTGGCGGGCGCGATATGCAGCACGGTGCCGCGCGGCACCATCACCGGCGCATCGGTGCGCGCCTGCCACTGCTGGCGCACGTCGTCGCGCAGCCGCGTAAGGTTGGCCCGGCGCAGCCAGAAGGCCAGCGCGGTCAGCTCAGGATACGCGCGCGCCTGCGGCGCATGCAGCAGCGCCTCGGACAGGGCCGCGGCGAACGCCAGCGCCGCGTCGCTGTACGGCGGCAGCACCGGCACGCCGGCCAGCGCCTCGGGCGCGACCGCCGCGGGGATGCCGGGGACGTCAGGATTGAGGAAGACCAGGGTGCTCATGCGCGGGCTCCCCCGGTGACGGCGCCATGGCTGGCGCCCATGGACGGCAATCCGGCCGCATAGGTGTCGCTGCAGCCGCGCAGCTCGGCGCGCGGGATGCGGCCGTGCACGCGGAAGGTGCGCCCCAGCCGCCCGCACGGGCAGTCGTCGATGCCGAGGCAGGTGCCGGTATCCTCGGTCAGCAGGCTGTTGCCGGGATAGCTGCCCGGCAGTGCCGACAGCACCTGGATCACACCGGGCCGGCCCGGCGGCTGCACCGACCAGTCACGCGCATTGCGGATCAGCACGTCGGCAAAGGCGGGCGTATGCAGCCGGCCATGCTCGCACTCCATGAAGATCGAGCCGACCTGCTCGACCATGCCGTAGAAGTCGTGCACCGCGCCGATATTGCAGCGCTCGCGCAGGCGCCGGCGGAAGGTGGCGCCGTCCACCGCCTCGTCCTGCAGCTTCTTCCAGCCGCCGCCGTGGATCAGCACCGCCTCGCCGAAGTCCAGGTCGGCGCCTTGCCGGTCCAGCTCGGCCAGGAAGTGCCGCCAGATCATGAAGGTGAAGCCAAACAGGAAGATGCGCTCGCCGCGGTGGCGTGCGAGGAAGTCCGCGATCACGCCGAGATCCGGCGCCATGTCGGCCTCGCGCAGCGCATAGGTGTGGTCGCGGCCAAAGCTGGAAAAGCCCAGGATGCCGGCGCCGCGCGCCGAGAACGAGGCGCGGCTGCGGATCACCGCGGGGTGGTCGAGCACCAGCATCGGCAGGCGCGCCTTGCCCAGGAACTGCTGCACGATCAGCACCAGCGCGCGCGTCTGCGCGGTGGCGGTGGCGCGGTCCAGCACGATACGCGACACGCGCTGCGAGGTGGTGCCCGACGAAGTCAGCACCTTGAACACATCGGCTTCGCCGACCGAGCGCAGTTCATATTCCTTGAACAGCCGCACCGGCAGGAACGGCAGTTCCTCCAGCGCGAAGCGCTCGCCGCCGTGGTAGCCGCGCCCCTCCAGCACGCGCCGGTAGGGCGGGCAATGCTCGGCATGGTGCCAGGTCAGCGCGCTCAGCAGCATGCCCAGATGCGCTGACTTCTCGGCGTGCGGCACGCCGTAGACCGGCCAGTCGAAGTACGGGCGCTCGGTTGCCATGCTGTGGATCTCCTGTGGGCGCAGCGTCGGGCTCGTTGGATTGGGGTCAGCCTGCGGCTGGTGCGTGGACCACGTCGCTCAGTAGGTCGGCATAGCGCACCTTGCCCGCGCCGGACATCGGGAAGGCCTGCACGCCCACCACCCGGATGGCCGAGCGGTGCAGCCGGTAGCGCTTGCTGATGGTGTTGGCCAGTTCGTCCAGCGCGGCCGCGTTGGCACCGCGCACCGCCACCACCAGCAGGTCGTCGCGCCCGGTGACGGCCACGTCATGGCGCTCGTTGCGCAGCTGCGCCTCCACCTCGTCCATGCCGATGCGGTTGCCGAATACCTTGATAAAGCGCTTGAGCCGCCCGGTCACGTGGAAGTAGCCATCGCTGTCGCGCCGCGCCAGGTCGCCGGTGCGCAGGTAGCCCTGCTGCAGGTCCGGCGCGCACAGGTCGGCGGCTTCGGTAGCGTAGCCCAGCATCACGTTGGGGCCGGTGTAGCACAGCTCGCCGCTCTCGCCGGGCGTGCTGGCGAGGCTGCCGTCCTCGCGGCGCAGCTCCAGCCGGCCGCCGGGGATGGCGATGCCGATCGCGCCGATCTTCTCCAGCAGCCGGTGGGGCGGCACGTAGGCGATGCGCGCGGTGGCCTCGGTCTGTCCGTACATCACGAAGAAGCGCTGGCCGCGCGCAGCCGCCAGTTCGCCGAACCAGCGCTGCAGCGCGTCGGGCAGGCGCCCGCCGGCTTGCGTCATCGTGCGCAGCGACGGCAGCGCCATGCGCTCGAAGCGCAGCTGGCGCAGGATCGCGTATTGCGCCGGCACCCCGGCCAGGCTGGTGGCCGACTGCTCGCGCAGGCGGTCCCAGAATGCGCGCGCGGTCAGGGGCGCGCCGGTCATTACCAGCGTCGCGCCCACCAGCAGGTGGCTGTTGATCACCGACAGGCCGTAGGAATAGTGCATCGGCAACGAGGTGATGGCGCGCTCGCTGTCGTCCAGCGCCAGGAAGCCGGCAATCGCGCTGGCGTTGGCCTGCAGGTTGTGCGCGCTCAGCCGCACCAGCTTGGGCGCGCCGGTGCTGCCCGAGGTCGACAGCAGCAGCGCCAGGTCCGGATGCACCGGCGGCGACGAGGGCGCGCGCGCCTGCCAGCCGTCGTCGGTGTGGACATGCGCCACGCCGTAGTGCGCGTAGAGCGCTTCACGCAGGTCGACGTCGAGTCCGGCATCCACCAGCAGCGCCGGGATGTCCGCACGCAGTGCGCCCAGGTAGGCGGCCAGCGACGGCAGGCTGTTGGCGCATTCGATCGCAACCAGCGTGCGGCGCCGCGCCGGCGCGCCGGCGACGGTGTAGGTGACATCGGCCTCGCGCGCCAGTGCCGCATAGCTGACCCGGGTGCCGTCTTGCAGCACCAGCGCGGTCTGGCTGCCGAATGCCTGCAGGCGATGAGCGAAGGTCAAACCAGCATCCCCCCATCCACGCCGATGGTCTGGCCGGTGACGTAGGCCGACAGGTCCGAGGCGAGAAACGCCGCGACCCGCGCCACGTCCAGCGGCTGCCCCACGCGGCCCATCTTGACCGAGGCCACGGCCCGCGCAAAGCACTCGGGCCCGACCGAACGCGCCATGTCGGTGTCTATCACTCCGGGCGCGATCGCGTTGACGCGGATATTCTGCGGCGCCAGCTCCTTGGCCAGCGACTTGGTGATGCCGATCACCGCGGCCTTGCTGGCGGCGTAGACCGCCTCGCCGGCATTGCCGTTGGTGCCCATGATCGAGGCCAGGTTGACGATGCTGCCACCCTGGCCACGCGCCATCAGGCGGCTGGCGTACTGCGCGCAATGCAGCACGCCAAAGGTATTGGTGTCGAAGACATGGCGCATCTGGCGCTCGGTCACCATGCCGATCAGCGCGTCCTCCAGCACGCCGGCGTTGGCCACAAGCACATCCAGGCGCTTGACCTGCCGGAACACGGACTGGAACGCGTTGCGCACGCTCTCGGGCTGGCTGACGTCCAGCACCAGCGGCGTCACCTTCGCGCCCGGCATGGCGTCGAGCAGCTCCGCGCGGCGCTGCGCCACGCGCTCCTCGGAGCGGCCCGACAGGAATACGTGCGCGCCTTCGGCGGCGAACAGCCTCGCGGTGGCCAGGCCGATGCCGCGGGTGGCGCCGGTGACCAGTGCGATCTTGTCTTCGAGCAGCACGGTGCACCTCACAGGACGACGCGGTATTTCGCGAGAATTTCCTTGGCCTTGGCCACCGAGCTCATGTCGACGATGTCGTCGGTGTCCATCATGATCTCGAACAAGTTCTCGATCTCGGCCACCAGCGCCATGTGCGCCACCGAATCCCATTCGGGGATGGTGTTGTAGGTCAGGTCGTCGGTCACGCGGTCTTCCTGGATGCACAGTACGTCGGCAAAAACCCGGTGCAGTTTGGCAGTGTTGGTCATGGTGTCGGCTTCAGGTAGAGAACGCACGGGACGGTTGCCGGGCGCCACGCAAAGGCGGGACTGACTCGCGCCGCCCCGCCTCTGGTGTGCACCGCGTCATCGTAGGCCGGTGCGGCGTTGTGCTCTGTACGGTTTCGCACGCCTGTTTGAAGTGCACGGCGCGCGCCCGTGCGGCAGGCCGTAGGTCCTCATGGCGAATTGCCGGGCGCCGCAGCGCTGGCCGGCTCCAGCTGGGTGTCGGTTTCGGGCGGGAACAGCGGCGCGCCAGCAATCTTGCGGATGGCGGCCTGCAGCGGCTGGCGCGCGCCTTCGGGCGGCACGCTCTCGGGCTGCGCAGCGGGCTGCTGGCTTGCCGGTTGCGCCCGTGCGGGCGCGGCGGGGCGGTTGTCCAGCGACGTGTAGGGCGCGTACTCCGGCACGACCGCCTGCACCAGCGTCTGGATGCTGACCTCGTCGCGCGTCTCGCACGCGGCAAACAGGCGCGCCAGGCGCTGTTCCAGCTCGGTCTGCTCCAGGAAGGGCTCGTGCGAACACATGATGCGTTCATGCTCGCTGGGGGTGACGTCGCCCCCGATCAGCAGCTCCTCGTACAGCTTCTCGCCGGGGCGCAGCCCCACCACCTTGATCTCGATATCGCCCGCGGGATTCTTGCGGGTGCGCTCCACCAGCCCCGACATCTCGATCATGGAGCGCGCCAGGTCGACGATGCGTACCGGCTTGCCCATGTCGAGCACGAACACCTCGCCGCCGCGCGCCATCGCGCCGGCCTGGATCACCAGCTGCGCCGCCTCGGGGATCAGCATGAAGAAGCGGATCACGTCCGGATGCGTGATGGTGATCGGGCCGCCCGCGCGGATCTGCCGGCGGAACAACGGCACCACCGATCCCGACGAGCCCAGCACGTTGCCGAAGCGCACCATGGCAAAGGTGGTGCGCGTGCCGGACCGCGCCGCGGCGGCCTGGAACACCAGCTCGGCGATGCGCTTGCTGGCGCCCATCACGTTGGTGGGCCGCACCGCCTTGTCGGTGGAGATCAGCACGCAGGTGCGCACGCCGAAGTGGTCCGCCATGTTGGCGATATTGACCGTGCCCAGCACGTTGTTGCGGATGCCCTCGGACATATTGCCTTCCACCAGCGGCACATGCTTGTAGGCGGCCGCGTGATAGATGGTGTCGACCTGCTGCCCGCGCATGGCTGCGGCCACGGCCTCCGCATCGCACACCGAGCCGATGCGCGCCTGCAGGTCCAGCCCGGGGAAACCGCGGCGCAGTTCCTGTTCCACGACGTAGAGCGCAAACTCGGAGTGATCGAACAGGATCAGGCGGGCCGGGTCGCACGTTGCGATCTGACGGCACAGCTCGCTGCCGATCGAGCCGCCGGCGCCGGTCACCAGCACCACCTTGCGGTGCGTGCATTTGGCGAACAGCTCCTCGCGCGGCGGCACGATATCGCGCCCGAGCAGGTCTTCGATCTTGATGTCGCGGATCGACTGCATGGTGATCTTGCGGTCCACCAGTTCCAGCAGCGTCGGCAGCGTGCGCACGCTGACCGCGTAGCGGTGCAGCTTGTCGACGATGATGCGCCGGCGCTCGACCGACAACGTGGGCATCGCCAGCACCACCTCGTTGATGCCATGCTGGTAGATCTGCTCGCGCATCTGGTCGCTGTGGTAGACCGGCAGGTCGGCAAAGATCTTCTTGTCGAGCGTGATGTCGTCATCGAAGAAGCACACCGCCTTGTGATTCAGGCTGGCCCGCATGGCGATGGCCAGCTGGAAGCCCGCATCGCCCGCGCCGAAGATCGCCACGCGCAGCGCCGGGCGGCTGTCCGCGGGCAGCCGCCGCTGTTGCGTGCGGTTGAGCAGCGCGCGCGCCACGAAGCGCGACACCACCACGTAGGCGAAGGCGATAAACCAGTAGATCAGCACGCCCGTGCGCGGCAACCGGTCCAGGTTGACCAGGAACGACAGCCCGTAGGTCAGCCCGATCAGGCAGGCCAGGCTGGTGCCTGTGATCCACAGTACCTTCAGGTCGAAGTAGCGCACCACGGTGCGGTACAGCCCGCTGAAGGAGAACACCGGGATCGTGCAGATCGCGATCACCGCCGCGGGCGTCACGCCGTAGTGCGTGACCAGGTCGAAGTTGCCGGAGCGCAGAAACAGCGCCAGCGTGAAGCACAGCGGCAGCGCCACCAGGTCGGCCAGCACCATCAGCGCCACCTTGCGCCGGCGCGGCAGCGACACCAGCCATTGCGACAGCGGGAACAGCGGGGTGCTCATGGCCGTGGCCCTCCTGCGTGCCTGCGCGACGGCGGTGCGACGGACGCCGCCAGCGACCCCGTTCCAGCGTACAGCGTTGCCCGAACCATGCCTGCCAGCGGCGCGCGCGGATGGCCGCGGCGCATGCCTTGCCGCGCCAGGTGCAGGCGCCGTGGGAGGCCTGCGCCACGGTGACGGCGCGATGTTCCGAGATAGTGTTCCATGCCAGCCATTATTGTTTTCTGCCTGGCGCGCGCAATTGGCCAGCGTGCGCTGCCGTACGCAAACGGAAGCCCTCGCCCGGCAACTGCGCGCACCTTCCTGCTGGTGGTCTAGGCCACATGGCTGCCTTCACTTGCCTGATGAACTTTGATTAGATGAAGGCGTTTCCAGCCAGGCGCAGCGCGCCATGCCGGCCCGTTCGCGGCCCCCGGCAAGTCCCTGCCGCCACATAACCATCACATCATGAAGCGCATCCTCGATATTGTCCTCGCGTCGCTGGCGCTGCTGTTGCTCGCCGTGCCGCTGCTGGTCCTCGCCGTGATGGTCCGCATCAAGCTGGGCGGTCCCGTCATCTTTCGCCAGACACGCCCAGGCCTGCACGGCAAGCCGTTCGAGCTGCTCAAGTTCCGCACCATGACCGACGCGCGCGGCCCGGATGGCGAGCTGCTCTCCGACCATGAACGCATCACCCCCTTCGGCTGGCTCCTGCGCCGCACCAGCCTCGATGAACTGCCCGAGCTGTGGTGCGTGCTCAAGGGCGACATGAGCCTGGTGGGACCGCGTCCGCTGATGATGGAATACCTGCCGCTGTATTCGCCCGAGCAGGCGCGCCGCCATGACGTGCCCAGCGGCATCACCGGCTGGGCCCAGGTCAACGGCCGCAACTCGCTCAGCTGGGAAGACAAGTTCGCGCTCGACGTCTGGTATGTCGACCATCAGTCGGTATGGCTCGACCTGCGCATCCTGTGGCTGACCGTACGCACGGTGCTGCAGCGCGATGGCATCAGCGCCGCCGGCGAAGTGTCAGCCACCGTTTTCACCGGCAGCCGCAACTGAGCCTGCCCCGCCCTCGCGTTGCATTCATCCCAAGGTAACGATCACGCCCATGCTAGACACCCCGTTCTCGCCCTGGCCGAGCTTCACCGCCGAAGAGGCCGATGCCGTGCACCGGCTGCTGCTGTCCAACCGCGTGAACTACTGGACCGGTTCGCAATGCCGCGAATTCGAGCAGGAGTTCGCCGCCTGGTGCGGCGTGCCGCATGCGGTGGCGCTGGCCAACGGCACGCTCGCGCTGGACGTCGCGCTCAAGGCGCTGGGCATCGGACCCGGCGATGAGGTGGTGGTCACGCCACGCACCTTTGTCGCCAGCATTTCGTGCGTGGCCAATGCCGGCGCGGTGCCGGTGTTCGCCGATGTCGACCCGGACAGCGGCAACCTGAGCGCCGCCACCATCGAGCGCGTGCTGAGCCCGCGCACGCGCGCGGTGATCTGCGTGCACCTGGGCGGCCTGCCGTGCGAGATGGACCCGATCATGGCGCTGGCGCGGCGTCACGGGTTCAAGGTGATCGAGGACTGCGCGCAGGCGCACGGCGCGCGCTACCGCGGCCGCACGGTGGGCTCGATCGGCGATATCGGGTGCTGGTCGTTCTGCCAGGACAAGATCATGACCACCGGCGGCGAGGGCGGCATGGTCACCACCGCCGACCGCGAGCTGTGGCTGCGCATGTGGTCATACAAGGACCACGGCAAGAGCTGGGAGGCGGTCTATGAGCGCGAGCATCCGCCCGGCTTTCGCTGGCTGCACGACAGCTTCGGCACCAACTGGCGCATGCTGGAGATGCAGGCCGTGATCGGCCGCATCCAGCTGGCGCGCCTGCCGGCATGGAGCCGGCAGCGGGCACAGCATGCCGCCGCGCTGGCCGAGGCGCTGTCCGCATGCGAGGCGCTGCGCGTGCCGCTGGCGCCGGCGCATGCCGAGCATGCCTGGTACAAGTTCTACGCCTTCGTGCGCCCCGAGCGGCTGGCCGAAGGCTGGAGCCGCGACCGCATCATGGCCGAGATCAACGCCGCCGGCGTGCCCTGCTATGCGGGCGGCTGCGCCGAGTGCTACCTCGAGAAGGCGTTCGACGGCACCGGCTGGCGCCCGACGGTGCGCCTCCCGGCCGCGCGGCAGCTGGGCGAGACCAGCCTGATGTTTCTGGTACACCCTACGCTGACTGAAGCGGAGATCGGCAAGACGGCGCAGGTCGTGTGCGACGTGATGCGCCGCGCGACCCTGCAGCACGCGACCGAAGTCGAGCTGGATGAAGCGGCCGCACTGCAACGATGACGCAGTGGCCGCCATTCATCCTGCTCGGAGAGAGCACGTGGCTGGTGCCGGTAGGGTTGGCGATCGCGCTGGCGCTGGCGGCGGCTGGCGCATGGCGGCGCGCGCTGGTGTGGCTGGCGTCGTTCGGCTGCGGCGCGGCGCTGGTGGGTAGCGCCAAGCTGGCCTTTGACTTTGGCGGCTGGTACCTGCCGGCGCTGGACCTGTACGACGTCAGCGGCCACGCCATGCTGACCACGGCGGTGTACCCGGTGCTGCTGATGCTGCTGGGTTCGGCGCTGAGCCCGCGCGTGGCACGCATCGGCTGGTTCGCGGGACTGGCGCTGGCGCTGGCGATGGCGCTGAAACTGGTGTCCGGCCACTACCACACGCTGTCCGAGACCTTGCTGGGCGGCGCGGTGGGGTTGGCGGTGGCGTGGCTGAACGCTGGTATCCGTATCCGCGGGCCGGCGCCGCAGGTCGTGCTGGTGGCGGTGCTTGGCATCGGCGCCTTCGTCTTTGTCAATGCGCACGGGCTGCTGTACCCGGTCAAGGCCGCGATGTGGGAGCACGCGGCACGCTGGCAGGATGGCACGGTGCGGCATTACCGGCAGATCGATGCCGATCCGGTGACGGGCCAGACCCGCGTCACCGTGCGCAAGCGGTCGTGCCTGTCGACGCGGGGGCGGCAGGCGTCGCGGCACGCCACCTGAACAAGCCGCGGCGGCTTCCCGGCGGGGAGGACGAGAGAGGTAGACAGATATGGACTGTGCCCCGGAATTCGGCTCATTTTTCGCGCTGGACTCGGCCGTACCCACGGGCGGGCCGCCCTGGGTGCCGCCCGACGCCGCGCTCTACGGCTGCGGCCGCGACGCGCTGCGCGCGGTCGTGGCGCACGGCAAGGCCCGCGGCTGGCGGCGCCTGTACCTGCCGACGTACTACTGCCATGACGTGACCGACGTCAGCGCGCAGGATATCGACGTGCGCATGTACCCGCATGCGCCGTTCGAGCCCGGTACCGCGCTGCGGCTGGGCGAGGACGAGGCCGCGGTGGTGGTCGAGTACTTCGGCATGCCGTGCACGGTGCAGGTCAGCGGCGGCGCGGTGGTGCTGGACCGCACCCATGACTGGCTGGCGCCATGGACCTACGCGCGCACGCCCGACTATGTGTTTGCCTCGCTGCGCAAGACGCTGCCGCTGCCCGACGGCGGTATTGCGTGCGCGGCCGGTGGGCAGCGCCTGCCGCAACCCGGCCCGACCGACACCCACGTGGCGCTGGCCGCGCGTCTGGCCGCGGCCATGGCGATGAAAGAAGCGTGGCTGCGCGGCGCGCCGCTGGAGAAGGCGCGCTACCTGGCGCTGGCGCGCGACGTGGAGGCCGCGCTCGGCCGCGCGGGCGAGGTCTCCGGGCCGTGCGCACTCACGCGGGCGCTGGCGCCGGCGATCGACCTGCACCATCTGCGGCGCCGCCGGCTGGAGAACGGCGCCATCTTCAGCGCACGCCTCGCCGCACTGTGCGGACCCGACCGCCCCGTGACGCTGTTGCGCACACCGGCCTACCCCATGCTGCGCTTCGCCACGCGCGCCGCGCGCGAGGCCTGCCGCGCCGCGCTGATCGCCGCGCGCATCTATCCGGCGGTGCTGTGGCCGGTGGAGCGCGACGGCGTGCCGGCCGCGCACCGCGCGTTGTCCGGCGAGCTGCTGGCGCTCCATGTCGACTACCGCTATGGCGTGCAGGCCATCGCGTGCGTGGCGCAGACGGTCGCCGGCCTGTGCATGCAGGACGCCCCGGCATGAAGGTCCGGCTGCTGGCGACATCCGATCCGGCCTGGCCAGCAGTGCTGCGCCGCTGCGCGCACGACTGCTACCACACGCCCGGCTGGCTGCGCGCGGCCGAGTATGGCGACCGCGGCACGGCCTGGGGCCTGTACGCGTCCGAGGGCGATGCGGAGTTGCTGGTGCCGCTGGTGCGGCGCGAACTCGACGGCGGCAGCTGGGACGCGGTCTCGCCCTACGGCTACGGCGGCCCGATCCTCAGCGCAAGTGCGACCCAGGACTTTGCCGATGCGGCGCTGCGCCAGGCGGTGGGAATGCTGCGTAGTGCCGGCTGCGTGTCGTGGTTTATCCGGCTGCACCCGCTGCTGAATGCCGGCTGGCGCAGCGCCGTGGGCGAGGTAGTGGAGCAGGGGCTGACGGTATCGGTCGACCTGACCCGTAGCGAGGCCGAGCACTGGCGTGACACCGCGCACGGCCACCGCAGCGACATCAACAAGGCACAGCGCGCGGGGGTCACGGTGCGCATTGACGAGTCGTTCGTCGCGCTGGGCCGCTTTGTCGCGCTGTACACCCAGTCGATGCACCGGCTCGAGGCGCCGGCGTACTACCACTTCGACGAGCGCTATTACCAGACCCTGTGCCGTGAAATGGGTCCGTGCCTGCGGCTGTTCGTGGCCGAGGAGGCGGGCGCGGTGATCGGCGCGGCGCTGCTGACGGTGGCGCCGTCGGTCGGCATCCTGCAAGGGCACCTGTACGGCGCGGACGAACGCTGCCTGCACCGGCAGCCGCTGAAGCTGCTGATCGATGCGCAGCGCGCCTGGGGGCGGGAGCAGGGCTACCGGGTGCTGAACCTTGGTGGCGGGCGCGGCGGACAGGTGCAGGACTCGCTGTTCCGCTTCAAGCGGGGGTTCTCCCCGGATACCCACGTGTTCCGCACGCAGCGGTTGATCGTGGATCCGCGACGATATGCGGCGTTGTGCAGGGGTGGGAAGGGGCGGGAGCTGGAGGATCTGAGAGGGTATTTCCCGGCGTACCGGCGGTAGGGGGTAGCTGTCAGGCGTGGCTGCCATGGGCCTGCGGCAGCGCGCCCTCCTCAGCCGACGCCCGTCAAAGCACGCCCTGCCACCGGCGAGCCACGCAGAAACGGGTACGCTCCCGGGCCGCGGCACGGCTGCGGCAGCTCAGGCCATCGACCCGGGCAAGCGGCTGCCGTGTTCGCCTCCACCCTCATACCGCCCATCCCGTGCGCGCAGCATCTCCCACAGCTGGCGCGCGGTCGCCCAGGCCGGCACCGTCCCGTGCCAGCCCGCGCCGCGCACATTGCGCGCCAGCACATGCGGCAACGCCACCATCAGGTACAGCGCCGCCTTGACATGCCGGCGCTGGCTGCGCCCGTAGCGTCGATAGGTGACATAGAGCCGCGAGGCCTCGCACGCCGGCGCGGCCTCTTCCACCGCGGGCACCGCCGCATGCTGGTTGACCGCACTCGGCATCAGCTCGATCCGGTGCCCGAACTCGAACACCGCGCGGCTGGCCAGTTCGCAGATCTCATAGCCGGCCGCCAGCTGCTCGTCGAACGTGACCTGGTCGAACAACGCGCGCGGGAACACGGTGCTGTGCAGTACCACCGAGCACAGCCGCTCGCCGTAGCGGTAGTCCTGCGACGGATAGCCCAGGAACGCCGCCTTGCGCGGCTTGCCGCGCTGGCCCTGGCAGACGTCAGTGCCGGTCAGGATCAGCGGCGCGGCGCAGCCCGAGGTGGCGCGGTGCACGTAGTCGTCGGCAATGCGGTCGGTCATCTGCTGCAGGAAGGTCGCCCCCAGCAGTGTGCGGTCGTCCAGGAACAGCACGTGCGAGCCGGTGGCCCCGCGCAGGGCGCGGTTGCGGCTGGCCGCGCCGCCGCGGCGCGGGCCTTCCAGGTAGAGCACGTCAGGGATGTCGGGGATATCGGGAAAGCCGTGGCGCACCATCTCGCGCGTCTGATAGTTGCTGCTGTCGTCGACCACGATGAGCTGGTGCGGCGGCATGGTCGATGCGGCGACCGAGCGCAGCGTGCGGTGTAACCCTTGCGGATGGTCGCGCGTGCAGATGCACACCGAGAACGTGGGCAGGAACGTACTGGCCGGCATGGTTGACCCCCTTCCGGATTGGTTTCACCGGTCGTGCCGAGCCGGCCGCGTCTGTTGCGCGGTACGGCACGGCACGGTGATGCAATGGCAGGTGCCGGTCGTGGCCGGCCCTGTCCGTTACAGGCCCTGGCTCGCGGCCTGGAAGGCGGTCTCGCCGGTGCGCGGCGCCACCACCGGGCGCGCACTGCTGTCGCGCGTGGAGCGTTCGTCGCCGCTCACCCACTCCAGCGTCGCGCCGCGCTGCAGGGCGGCGTAGACGGCCTCGCCCTTGTTGCGCACCTTCAGGCGCTGGTACAGCGTGCAGGCGTGGCTCTTGACCGTGGCCACCGAGATATTGAGCATGCGGCTGACCGTCTTGATCGGGTAGCCGCGCGCCAGCAGCACCAGCACCTCATACTGGCGCGGCGTGATCTTCAGCATCTCGGCTTCGTCGTAGCTGGGCTCTTCCTCGACCAGCGGCGCGGCGTTGGCAGCGGATGCTGGCGCTGCGGCCGGCGCCGACAGCGGCTGGCCCGGGCGCAGGCCGGTCAGGTCGCGCACGGCCACCGCGGCGCGGGCCGCGCCGCGCGGCGTGCCGGCGCAGGCCACCAGCGAGAGCGGTTCGGACTGCAGGGCAGTGGGGAGCGATGCGCTGAGCGGCAGCGGCGCGGCCGACGCCAGCGACTGCACCGCCGGCATGGCCGAGCGCGAGGCCGAGGGCATGGCGCCGGTCTCGGCCGAGAACAGCAGTCCCTGCACGCCCGACACCGCCAGCCGGATGGCGGCCTCGATCACCGCCAGCTAGGCGGACTTGGGCAGGCAGCCGCAGACACCGCGCGCGCTGTCAGGGTTGGGCACGTGCAAGGGCAGCACGTCAGCCAGGATCAGGATGCGCTGCGGTGACAGCGCTGCACGGGCGCGTTCCAGCTGCTCCCAGCCGGGCGCCGTGTCGGCGGGCATGCCGAACACAAGCAGGTCTGCATTGTGGTGCCGGGCCTCCAGCCTGGCGATGTCCGCGGGCGCAATGGCCGCAACCTGGGCGGATTCCTGGATGTTCTCGAGCATCTGCAACAGCCCAAGCCGGAGCAATGGATGCTCCTCGATCAGCAACGCGTTCATGACTTCACTCCCCGTTTACTCGGGGGCGGACGCGGGGTGCTTTTTGCGTATGGGAGTGCACTACCGAACAGCAGCCACCGGTGGTGGCTGTCTGCGTGTGATGACCCCCATGCTTCCATGCTCCGGCAGTCCCGTTCTTCTGGATGGAACTTGTCGGCGGCTGGAAGGTTGACCCGAACCCGAACCCGAAAGATTCTCGCTCCCAAATCGGCTTAAATTCATCTTATGGGCTGGTGGAATGGAATGCAAGCGAGCGGATTTTGGACGAGACAGGGTTGAAATGACAGGATGGTCATAATCCTTTAAGAAATCACCCGAATGCGCCATGCAAAGTTCCGCAAACGACGCTCTGAGGCGGGGTTGCGGTGGTTTCATCGATGTGACACATCGATTTTGAATGGTTGCAGCATTGAAACAGATCGCATTATCAGAGCCCCCGGTTAGCGAGGTTTCTAACCCCATCGTGGGGTGTACGTAATATATCTGGCATGCGGGTGGCGCAATTATGAAACTCGGGCCTGATACAAGGTCTCGAAATGAATCTGCCTGATTTTGCGGCAGTTCGGGCGCATGGCCTAGTGCTTCTGGATGAGAGGCGTCTCCAACCACGGGATGAGCCTTGCGGCGCCGGCCGCACTGGCCGGCGCGGGGCTTGCCACCAACTGTCGGCGGGGCAGGGGCGGCAAGCCCTGACCTGCCCCTGTTGCGCTTCCTGCGCGCTTGCCGCGCAAGCCTCGCTGGGCCGCTTCAGCGGGCCCAGTAGCCCGGGCGCATGACCCAGCCGCGCTGGCCGCGCACCCAGCGCTCGGGCACATAGCGGTAGCCGGGGCGCTGCGCCTGCCAGTAGCCGCGGCGCCAGTCATAGCGACCGTCGCTGGCGACCCAGTGGCCGGGCACCCAGACCTGGCCGCGGCGCGCGGCCGGGTGCGGCTCGTAGCGCGGCGGCGGGGGTGGCGGGCCGTAGCCGTGCGCGACCATCACGGGTTGCGCGTCGGCGGGGGCGATCAGTCCGAAGGCGCCGCCCGTGGCGAGGACGGCTGCGGCAAGCAGAAGCTGGCGTTTCATTTGGGTTCTCCTTGGGGGGCGTGGTTCGGGTCTGCGCTCGGCAGGTTCAAGCCGTGGTGAATCAGTAGCGGTCGTAGTGGTGGTAGCGGGGCGGCGGGCCGCCGCGCGGCGGCACCACGATGCAGGCGGAAAGCAGCGCGGCCGTGGTGGACAGCAGCACGATCAGGGAGAGGGTGCGTTTCATTCGGGCTCCTGCGGGTTCGCGTTGGACACGGCTTCAATGTAGCGAGCGGACCCGGCACCGGGTGCTTGCACTTGTAAGGCTGTCTCACATGGACCCAGGGCGCCCGCGAGCGCGGGGCGGCCCGGGGCATCGGCCGGGAACCCTTGTGCCACAAGGCATTGCGGGTAAGGTGGCGGCGCCGGGGCGCGGCTGCGACGCGGCGGGCGGAAGGTAATGTGACGTTACATCGGAAATAGTTCTCGCAAGGCAGCGCCGCTTCCGCGGGCCGGCCCGCGCCGCGTTGCACCTGTAGCGGGCGCCTGCAAATAGCACGCAGAAACGGGTACGCTATAACGGTGCGGCTTGCATCGGCATGGCTCGCGCTGCGCTGGAAACGGTGCGGGTGCGGTGCGGGTGCGGTGCGTGTTCGGTGCGAGTGCGAGCGCTGGAACGCCCGCGTCAATGGCATGAAGCTTGCGCTGCCGGCTGTGCCAATCGGGAAGTTGCCACGTGTGCTTGAAGGAGGCGCCATGCCGGTCATGCTCATCGTGCTTGCCTTGCAGTTTTTGCAGGGCCTGTCGCCGCCCGCCGCGGCGTTGTTCGCGCTGCCGCAGGAGATGCCGCCCGCGGATGCCGCGGCCGTCGTCGAGACAGCGCTGACACGCTGATGTCGGGAGGTTCGCGCGGCCCGCCGCCGCGGCAATCCGAGTGGCTCAACCCAACCACCCCATTGTCACGGAGGCAGCATGAACCGCAGCGACGTCACCGACCTTATCATCGAAGCCAAGGTCACACGCGGCATTACCTGGGCCCAGGTGGCCGAACGCGTCGGCCGCAGCAAGGAATGGACGACGGCCGCGTGCCTGGGCCAGATGGCATTCGATGAAGCGGGGGCGCGCGCGGTGATGGAGGTGTTCGGGCTGCCGCCCGAGGCCGAGCCGTGGCTGCGCGAGGTCCCCTACAAGGGCTCGTTGCCGACGCAGGTGCCCGCGGACCCGCTGATCTACCGTTTCTATGAACTCATCAGTGTCTACGGCACCACCTTCAAGGCGCTGATCCACGAGGAGTTCGGCGACGGCATCATGAGCGCGATCGACTTCCGCATGGACCTGCAGCGCGAAGCCGATCCCAACGGCGACCGGGTGCGCATCGAGATGTCGGGCAAGTTCCTGCCCTACAAGACCTACTGAAGCCGGGGCGGGCGCGGCTTATCCCGCGGCCCGCGGCATCGCATAGGCGCTGCCGTAGCGCGCCGGATCCAGGCGCAGCGTCAGCACGCCCACCAGCGCGGCGCAGCCCAGGTGGTACCACCAGCCGGCGGCAAAGCCGCCGGTGCGCGCCTGCAGCATGGCGGTGATCCAAGGTGCCAGCGAAGCGAGCAGGAAGCCGCCGCCCTGCATCAGCGCGCTCAGCGCGCCGGCGCTGTCCGGATCCGGCAAATGGTCCAGCGCCACCACAAGGTACAGCGCAAAGCAGCCGCCCAGGCCCGCGCCGCCGATCACTGCCCAGGCGTGCGGGGCGGCATCGGGCCACAGCGCCAGCCCGCCGAAGCCGGCCACCTGCATGGCCAGCGCCAGGGCCATCCACGCCCGGCGGTCGGCGCGGCGCGCCGCCAGTGCCGGCAGCAGCAACGCCGCGGCGGCCTGCGCCAGCGCCATTAGCGCCACCAGTGCGCCGCTGGCCGGGGCGCTCCAGCCGTGGCCCTGGTAGAAGGGCGCCAGCCACGCCACCAGCGAGGCATAGCCACCGTTCATCACGCCGAAGCACAGCATCAGCAGCCAGGTGCGCGGGCGCCGCAGCAGGGCGCGCGCAGCACTTGGCGGGCGCAGCGGCGATGCGCCCCGGGCTGGCAGGGCCCGCGGCAGTGCCACCCACGCCAGCGCCAGCGCAGCGAGCACCGGCACGGCCCACAAGGCCAGCGCCTCGCGCCAGCTTCCGGCCTGCGTGCTGACCCAGGGCGAGAGCTGCGCGCCCAGCGCGCCGCCGCCCATCAGCGCGGCCGAGTACAGCCCCATCACCGGCGCCACGCGCTCCGGGAATTCCTGCTTGACCAGCCCCGGGCACGCCGCCTGCATCACCGCCACGCCCAGCCCGCACAGCGCCGCCGAGGCGATCAGCAGCGTGCCGTCGGCCACCCCCAGGCGCAGCGCACAGCCCGCGCCCAGCAGCGCCAGCGCGCCGAGCACCGCGGCACGCGCACCCAGCCGGGCACGGATGGCGGGCCCGAAGAACGCGCCCACCCCCATCAGCAGCATCGGCAGCAGCGTCAGCCAGGCCATGCCCTGGTAACTGAGACCGGTGCCGGCGCGGATCGCGGGCGCCAGCGGGCCCACGGCGGTCAGGAACGGCCGCAGGTTCAGGCCGATGCCGGCCACCGCGGCCAGCACCAGCCAGCGCGGCGTGGCCCGGACCGCCGGGGCGTTTGCGATGGCATCAGCCACGGGGGGCGCGCGTGGCGTAGAGCTGCGCGGCGGAAAGATCGACCGGCACGCGCGTGAGCGGCAGCGGGGGCGGGTCGAGCGGCAGGCGCAGCGCCTGGTAGGTGGCCTCGCTGGACATGCCGTAGGGCGCGGCGTCGTCGTTGTCGAAGGCGTAGTAGACCGCTTGCACGCCGGCCATGGTCATCGCCGTCAGGCACATCGGGCACGGATGGCCGCTGGCGTAGACCACGCTGCCGCGCAGGTCCGGGCGGCCGAGCTTGCGCGCGGCGGCGCGCACGGCCTCCATCTCGGCATGGGTGGTCGGGTCGTGGCTGTGGACGATGTCGTTGACACCGGTGGCGACGGCCTTGCCGTCGAGCGCCAGCACGGCGCCGAAGGGGCGGCCGCCACGGTCACGGTTGGCTTCGGCAAGGCGGACTGCCTCGCGCATGAATTCCTGGTGAGTGGTCATGATCCGGACAAAAGTGAGTGCATGCTCGCAGCGCGGGCGCGCGGCATGGCTTTGGCAGGTAGGTCCCGCAGGCGGTCGAACGTCGCGCGAGGGCAGCCCACTGTACGCCGGGGCTTGGTAATTGGGAAATTAAATGATGAAATCGCCGGCAGTGGAAAACCCAATGGACCGCCGATGCAGGACCCTCACCTCGATCCCGTGCTGCTGCAGAGCTTTGTCGCCGTGGCGGAAAGCGGCAGCTTTACCCGCGCCGCGCAGCGCGTGCACCTGACGCAGTCGACCGTCAGCCAGCAGGTGCGCCGGCTGGAAGAGCAGCTCGGCTGCGTACTGCTGGACCGCGGCGGGCGCTATGTCACCACCACGCCGGAGGGCGAGCGCCTGCTCGGCTACGCGCGCCGCCTGCAGCAACTGATGGCCGAAGCGGTCGGGCAACTGCGCCAGAGCGCGGGCCAGGGCGAGATCCGCATCGGCGTGCCGGAGGACTTTGCCGCGCGGCCGCTGACACCGGTGCTGGCCGGGTTTGCCGACGACTGGCCGGGGGTGCGGCTGGAGGTGACCAGCGGCATGAGCCACGAGCTGTGGCAGCGCTTCCAGGACCGCGAGCTGGACCTGGTGCTGGTCAAGCAGCGCGTCGGGCATGCCACCGGCCTGGCCAGCTGGCCGGAGCCGCTGTGCTGGATCGATAGCCGCCAGCGCCCGGCGGTGGCGCGCGACCCGGTACCGTTGGTGGCGTTTCCGGTGGGCGGGCTCTACCGCGGCGAGATGACGCACGCGCTCGACGCCGGCGGGCGGCGCTGGCGCGTGGCCTTCGTCAGTGCGAGCCTGGCCAGCATCCTGGCGGCGGTGGCCGACGGGCTCGGCATCACGCTGCTGCCACGGCGCCTGGCCAGCGCCCATCACCGGGTGCTGGAGGACGACGGCTGGCCGGCCGCGGTGCCGGAGATCGAGCTGAGCCTGCACGCGCAACCGGACCTGCCGGCCCCGGCGCGCGACATGGCGGCGCGGCTGGCCGCGCTGTGCGAGCGCGTGATGGCGCCCGCGGGCGAATCAGCGCATGAGATCCCGCACCAGGTCCGGCGCGAGGCTCAGCCGAAGAACTCGTTGTAGTAGCGGGTGCAGGTGCCGGCCGGGCGGAAGGTGTACGGCAGCTCGGCCATCGCGGCGGCTTCGAGCGAGCCGAACGGGATGTCGGGCATGGTCAGGGCGCCGGGGTTGCCTTCCGTGGCGGTGTTGTGATCGGGGTGCGCCAGGTGCGCGCGTGCGTTGGCTTGCGAAGTCATGTCGGGCTCATTCAGGGGCCGGGCATCATGCCCGGCGAACAGCGGATGGGCGGCGTTCCCGGGGGAATCGCATGGGGCAATCTTAATGCTGCAGCGCAGGAAGATCAGCCGGCCCCGGCAAAACACACTGTTGCGAAATCGCGTTCAATCTAAGTGACTTGCGCGCTATTGCACGCGGATGCGGCATACCGTCAGGTTGCGCCTACGCCTTCTCCGGCAAGGTCTATATTGGCAAAGGGCCGCCTGCGCCGCGCCGCCGCCGTGGCGGTGCGGGCCTCGACAGCCACTTAGCCGGCGTCACGGCGCCGGACTTCCGGGAGCGCGCCATGTTGACATTGCCACCGTGCTTTGCCGATCGCCGCGAGGCTGGCCGCTATCTGGGCCGCCGGCTGGCCGAACTTGGCTTCGGCGCCGCGCAGCTCGGGCAGCCCGCGCTGGTGCTGGCACTGCCGCGCGGTGGCGTGCCAGTGGCCTTTGAAGTCGCGCGTGCGATCGATGCCCAGCTGGACGTGCTGCTGGTGCGCAAGATCGGCGCGGCGGGCTACCCGGAACTGGCACTCGGCGCGGTGGTGGAGGGCGATGCCGCGGGCGGCGGCCCGCATACCGTGGTCAACGACGATCCCTGGGCGCGGCGCGCGGTGGAAAGCGGCAGTTTCGATGCCGAACGCGGGCGCCAGCTCGATGAGATCGCACGGCGCCAGCAGCGCTACCGCGGGGGGGCACCGGTGCCGGCGCGCGGCGGGCGTACCGTGATCGTGGTCGATGACGGCGTGGCCACCGGCGCCACCATGCGCGCCGCGCTCGAGGGCGTGCGCATGGCCGGGGCCGCGCGCGTGGTGGCGGCCACGCCGGTGGGTTCGCAGGACGGGCTCGCCAGCCTGCAGCCGGCCGCCGACGAGATCATCTGCCTGAACACGCCGCCGAACTTCGGCGCGGTCGGCGCCTTCTACCTGGATTTCTCCCAGACCAGCGACGACGAGGCGCTCAGCCTGTTGCGCCAGGCCGCCATGCCGCGCACCGGCTGAGGCGCGCGCCTGCGGGCGAGGTGCTCAGGCATGTGCTCAGGCCTTGCCCAGACGCCGCTTGAGGTGCGGCACCAGCCCGCCCGCGGCCAGGATCTCGCGCAGGAAGGCGGGAATGGGCTCGCACGCGACCTCGCTGCCGTCGTCCAGGCGCAGCCGGGCCGCGTCCAGGTCCAGCACGACGTGCGCGCCGTCGGCCAGCCTGCCGGTGTCGGCGCACACCAGCACCGGCAGGCCAAGGTTGATGGCATTGCGATAGAACAGCCCGCCGAAGGACTGCGCCACCACCGCGCCCACCCCCAGTTCGCGCAGCGCCTGCGGCGCCTGCTCGCGCGACGAGCCGATGCCGAAGTTGGTGCCCGCTACCAGCACATCCCCGGCGCGCACGTCCGCGGGGAATTCCGGACGCAGCGAGGCCAGGCAATGCCGGGCCAGCACGGCCAGGGGCGATTTCATCAGCACGCCGGGGGCCATGGCATCGGTGTCGACATTGTTGCCGAAACGCCAGATGCGGCCGGCGGCGATGGGAGCGGGAGCGGGGGCGATGGGGGAAGTCATGCAAGAAAGGTCTGGCCCGCGCACGGCGGGCACGAATTCAGGCCCGCGGCGTTACTCCAGCAGGATGCGCGGGTCGGTGATGCGGCCGGTGACGGCGCTGGCGGCCACCGTCATCGGCGAGCCCAGCCAGACGGCGCTGCCGGCGTCGCCCATGCGGCCGGAGAAGTTGCGCGCCGTTGAGGCGATGGCGCGGCTGCCCGCGGGAAAACGCGATGCGCCATAGCCGGCGCAGGCGCCGCAGGCGTTGGGCAGCAGCGTGGCGCCGGCTTGGGTGAGGATGCCGAGCGTGCCTTCGCGCTCGGCCTGCAGCTGGTCGCGGCGCGACGCCGGTGCCACCTGCAGCGTCACGCCAGGCGCCACGCGGCGCCCGCGCAGCACGCGCGCGGCCATGCGCAGGTCTTCCAGCTTGGCTCCGGTGCAGGCGCCCAGGTAGGCGATCTGCACCGGCTCGCCGGCGGCCTCATCCACCGGCGCGCTGTTGGCGGGTGAGTGCGGCGCGGCGACCTGCGGCGCCAGCGCGCCGGCGTCGAAACGGTGGGTGGCGAGCACCGGCGCATCCGCGTCGCTGCGCCAGTGCGCGAGATCGATGTCCGCCAGCGTCTGCGCTGGCACGCCGGCCTGCGCCAGCCAGTCGAGTGTCACGGCGTCGGGCGCTACCAGCCCGGTCTGCGCGCCCAGTTCGGCGCTCATGTTGGTCAGGGTCATGCGCTCCTGCATCGGCAGTGCGGCCACGGCACTGCCGGTGAATTCGAGTGCTTCGTAGCGCCCGCCGCCGAGGCCCAGACTGGCGCACAGGAACAGCATGATGTCCTTGGCGCAGACGCCGGGCGCGAGCTGGCCGTCCCACTGCAGCCGGATGGTATCCGGCACGCGCAGCCAGATCTCGCCGGTGGCCAGTACGCCGGCCATCTCGGTCGCGCCCACGCCGAACATGTAGGCGCCGAAGGCGCCGCCGGTGGGGCTGTGGCTGTCGCCGCCGACGATCAGGCGGCCAGGCAGCACATGCCCGCGCTCGGGCAGCACTACGTGGCAGATGCCCTCGGCGTCGATAAAGTGCGCGCCCGACTGCCGCGTCCAGTCGCGCGTGAAGCGCAGGATCGATTCGGCCTGGGCATCGCCGCCGGGGACGAAGTGGTCAGTCACCACCACGTAGCGCGACGGGTCCCAGACGCCGACATCCAGCTCCTCCAGCAGCGGCGCCACGCGGCGCGGGCCGCTGGAGTCGTGCGACATCGCCAGGTCGACGCGGCAGATCACCACGGTGCCGACCTGCGCGTAGGGCAACCCGGCGGCGCGCGCCACCAGTTTCTGTGCCAGCGTGGCCGGGAGTATGGCCTCGGGTGAGGCCGCAGGGGTAACGCTCATTCCGGCGATGCCCCCGAGTACTTGACGACGGTGGCCCAGCGCTTGACGTCCTGCTTCACGAACGCGGCGAAGGCCTCGGGCGGCATGCCGATCGGCTGCGCGCCGTCGTTCTCCAGGCGCTTGCGCACCGCGGGCGCTTCCAGCCCCTTGCGCGCGGCCTGGTACAGCGCCTGCGTGACCTCGGCCGGCATGCCGGCGGGCCCGAACAGGCCGAACCACGCGCTCGACTCGAAGCCCTTGACGGTGGCGCCGATCGGCGCCGCGCCCGGGAACTGCGGCAGCGGCGCGGGGCTGGTCACGCCCAGCACCTTGAGCTTGCCGGCCCGCACATGCGGCAGCACGTTGATGGTGCTGGCGAACATCAGGTCGCACTGGCCGGCCAGCACGTCGGTGAGCGCGGGCGACGTGCCCTTGTACGGGATGTTGACGATGTAGGTGCCAGTCATCATCTTGAACATGTCACCGGCCATATGCAGCGACGAGCCGACCGAGCCGATGGCGAAGTTCAGCTTGCCCGGCTGCGAGCGCGCCAGGCGGATCAGCTCGGGCACGTTGTTGGCGGCCAGCCGCGGTGTGGCCACCAGCACGCTGGGTACGGTCGCTACCAGCGTGACCGGGGTGAAGTCCTGCACCGGGTCGAACGGCAGCTTCTTGTACAGCGTGGCGTTGATGGTATGGCTGGTGAAGCTCATCAGCAGCGTGCTGCCATCCGGCGCGCTCTTGGCGACCAGGTCGGCGGCGATATTGCCGCCGGCGCCGGGGCGGTTCTCCACCACCACCGGTTGCCCGAGTTCCTGGGTCATTTCCTGGGCGATGGTGCGCGCCAGTGTGTCGGTGGTGCCGCCGGCCGGCGCGCCCACCAGGATCCGGATCGGCTTGCCGCCGGCGATCTGCGTGCCCTGTGCCGCGGCCGGCAGCGGCAGCGCCAGCGCGCACACGGCAGCGCCGGCCATGCCGGCAAGGCGGCGCACCGCGGCGCGGCGGTGGCTCGATGACAACCCGGTCGGGTCGGAGGTCGGATTGGACAGGACCAGGCGGAACACTGGCATGACGGCGGCTCCTCGCTTGATGTGATCAGGAATGCGCAGTATCGCCCGGATCAGCGAGGTCTGGCGCATCCGGCGCCGGCACTGCCCGGGGGCGGGCATGTCAGTCGCGCAGGCCGGGGCGGGTTTCGCTCTCCACCCAGACGTTGGCGCTGTCCACGCCGGCCGGCGACAGTTCCATGCGGTACTCGTAGCGGTCGGGGCGATACTGGCCCAGCAGCAACTGCACCGGGCGGCCGGCCTGGTCCTTGACCACGCGGCGCACCGCCAGCAGCGCGCCGCCGACCGGCACGTCCAGCAGCGGCGCCACCACCACGTCGGCCAGGCGCGCCGACAGCACCTGGCTGGCGCGGCCCAGCTTGACGCCGCCGGCTTCCAGCAGGCGCAGCACCGGCGTCTCTTCCAGGGCCTTGCGCGTGATCGGGCGGCCCAGTTCCGCCGGCAGGTAGACCGTGATATGCGACAGCGGCCGGTTGCGGTAGTGGCGCACGCGCACGATCTTGACCACCGGGTCGCCTGCCTCGATCTGCAGCGACTCGGCGACGTCCGGCGTGGCATGGACTTCGTCGATCGAGATCACCTTCACCGACGTCTTCTGGCCCATGTCGATGATGTTGTCGAGCAGGCTGGTGCTGCGGTCCTCGCTCGCTCCCGCGGGCCGCACCGGGTGCGGGTTGACGAAGGTGCCAAGCCCGCGGTGGCGGCGCACCAGGCCCTCCTGCACCAGGCGGTCGAACACGCGCCGCATGGTCACGCGCGAGGCGTGGAACTGCTTGGCCAGGTCGATCTCGCCCGGCAAGGGACCCTGGCCGAAGCGGCCCTCTACGATCTGCTGGCGCAGTACCACGTAAATCTGGTGATACAGGGGAACGACGGCTTCACTCATGGTTTCCCTTGTGGAGAGATGACAAGTCTGCAATGCCTCTAATGTACTTTAAATCAGACATAGAGCCTAGCAAGGATAGACGCTGAGGCCCTTCCGACACAACGCGTGCGTCGCGGTGTTGCAGCGGTGCATCCCTGCGTTCGTGGGTTAAACGACAGACAGGCCAGGTACGGGCGAGGTAACGCTTGTGCCACTGCGTCGGCCCGGGGTGTGAATTTGCCGGGGCGCCGCAAGGGCTGGGCGCCGGGCGGCGCAAAACGGACATGCGGGCAATGTGGGGCGCCTCACATGGGCGGCGGCGACGGCACCCGGGAGCGATGTTTCAGCGTCGATACGCGGCCGCAGGGCTCGGGCAAATCCTGAGTATTGCTGTAAGGCACTGAAATCTAAGGCCTTTTTCAGGTGATCCGGGCGTACCCCCGATGTGGCGGGGGTGGCCGTGTCACAGCGGTGTGACATGTCGTCTGCCGTGCACAGCAGCGAGGGCCCAATAGATCGTGCCAGGCGCCCGAAAGTTCCCCGCGTGTCGCCGGCCAGTCCTTGTATTACAAGGGATTGCCGCCGCAGGTGGCGAAGCTGGCACCGATTATGCGCAAGGGCAGGCTGGTTTGGCAGGTGCCGGACCTGAACCTCCAGCCGTCGTTCCGCGGAGCGCCGGCCGGAGGCTGAGCCGCTGTGACACTGTGACATTCTCCTGGGAGTTAGGAATGAAAAAGACCTTACTGGCGTCGGCAATCGCCATGGCATTTGCGGGAACGGCATGGGCAAATCCGACCAATAACAACAAGGAAGTGAGAGGCGGTGGGGACAACAACCAAACCGCTACGGCGACCTCGTCGCAGGGTGGCAGCGGCGCGGCAGCGAACGAGTATTCGACCGCTGTCCAGAAGAATGACAGCAGCACGACCACCAAGACGAGCACAAAGACCACCACGGTCGGGATTGCTGTCGACAAGTCGCAGACCAGCTCGAACAACAAGACCAAGACCAATTCCGACAACCGCCTGAAGGCTTCGGCTGACGGTATCGGGACCGCCGCTGCGGTGGGCGGTTCCGCATCGTCCAGCATCGCCAGCTCCTTCAACAAGACCACGGCAATTGCCCTCAGCAAGCTGAGTGGCACGGTGGCCAACAACTACGTCCACAACATCGGCAACTATGCCTCGAACCACGGTAACGCCAACGGTGGGACCGGCTTCGGCGGGAAGGGTGGCGAGGGTGGCAACGGCGGCACTGGCAACGGCGGCGAGGGCGGAAACGGCGCTACCGGCGCAGTCGGTGGAAGCGCCACGGCAACCAACGGCAGCGCCAGCGCTGGTGATGCCAAGAGCGGCTGGGCCAAGGCCGGCGATGGCGGCAACGGTGGCAAGGCCTCTAACTGGGGCGCCAATGGCGGCGACGCCTATGGCAAGGGCGGCAGCGCGCTTAGCGCGGCGGGCAGCAAGGGCGGCAGCGGCGGTGACGCCTCTGGCAAGGGCGGCGGCGCTCTGAGCGCTTCGCTTGGCGCGGGCGGCAAGGGTGGCGGTGCCGGTGCGATCGGCGGTGGCGGCCTGGGCGCCAGCGGTGCCTTGGGCGGTCTTGCCGGTACGGCCGGTGGTGGGGGCGGTAGCAGCGGCAGTGCCGACGGTCGCGGTGCCGACAGCACTGGCAATGGCGGCGCGGGTGGCAGCGCAGGGTCCTCGAGCGCAGCCGGCACGGCGGGCGCAGGCACTGGCACGGGCGGCGCAGCGGGCGCCAGCGGCGGTGCGGGCGGTGCCGGAACCTCCAGCGCGAGCGCAACCGGCGGTGCCGGCAGCGGCACTGGCGGTGCCGGTGGCGGCAGCACGGCAGGCTCGTCGGCAACGGCCGGCTCAGGCACGGCGACTGGCGGTGCCGGCGGAACGCAGACCGCATCGGGCGGCGCCGGTGGCGCTGGCGGTTCGGCCACCGCAGGTTCGGCCACCACGGCAGCCTCGAACGGCAGCGCCACCACGGGCAGCGGCGGCGCCGGCGGTGCCGGCGGAGCCGGCGGTGCGGCGACCGGCGGTACTGGTGGTGCTGGCGGCGTCGGCAACGGCGGCGCGGGCGGTACTGGTGGCGCTGGCGGCTACAACTACGTGACCGCAGGCACCTTCGACATGTCCAACACCATGACCAGCGTCGGTCAGACGGCGGCGGGCATCATGATGGCGGTCCAGAACAGCGGAGCCTCGTCGCTGGTGCAGCAAGGCGTCAACGTGCAGGCCAACGTCAACGCGGGCAGGTAAGACGCGCAGCCCTGGCCCGTCCTGAGCCTTCGGGCAAGGGACGGGCCTGAAGCTTCAACGTCAAGCCGGCAGGACCGGCGCCCGCATCCTGTGTGCGGGCGCCCGGGCCCTGTCATGCCTATGCAAGCCTAATTGCCTTGCAGCCGCCCGGATGGGAGCGGCTCGCGGGCAAAGGGAGACGACACCATGCAATCGGTCCGCTTCGCCGTCGGGACATTCGCGACGGTCTTACTCGCCTGGCCAGTGCTGCAGGCTCACGCTGAGCCGCCAGGGCTGGAAGCCGCCATGGCAGCCGCGCGCACCGCCTCGGGCAGTGCCCAGGTAACGGCAGCCACGGACGCGCAGACACCAGCGGCCGAGACCACCTTGTTCGGAAGGGTGGCGAAAGCTGTACCTGCGTCTAAACTGGATGACATCCGTGGTGGCGCCGAGGTCACGGTGAACGACATGCGCCTGCACGGTACCGTGGCCGACAACGCCGCGGTCAATATTTTGTCCGGCGCGAACAACATCACGGACGGGGCTTTCGCGAACGCGGCGGGGATTCCAACCGCGATCCAGAACTCGGGCTCGAACGTGCTGATCCAGAACGCCACCATCGTCAACGTCCAGTTCAAATGATGATGCCGCTGCGAAGGTTGTTGACGTCTGTATCGTTTCTGCTGGCCGCGGGGGCTATCCCTTGCGCGCAGGCGGCCGACACCGTGCTCTACGGCCCGGTCGGCGAACCCTACAGCGTCAGGGTCACCAGTGTTCGCGAGGCGCGCTTCAAGTCCACGATCCGCCAGCAATACGATTTCAGTTGCGGCTCGGCCGCGGTGGCCACGCTGTTGACTTACCAGTACGGCCATCCGATGAACGAGGCCACCGTGTTCCAGAACATGTACCTCAACGGCGACCAGCAGAAGATTCGCGCCGAGGGGTTCTCGCTGCTGGACATGAAGCGCTTCCTGGCCGCGCTCGGCTACGAGGCCGACGGCTATGAACTGCCGCTGTCCAAGCTGGAAGAAACGCAGGTGCCCGCCATCGTGCTGATCGTGGAAAACGGCTATCACCATTTCGTGGTGGTCAAGGGCGTGAAAGGCAATCGCGTGCTGGTCGGCGATCCCGCGCGCGGCACACGCGCCATGTCACGCGAGCATTTCGAGACGATCTGGGACAGCCAGCTGCTGTTCGTGATCCATAACCGCACGGAGAAGGCGCGGTTCAACCTGGCTGCCGACTGGCGCGTCGCGCCAAGCGGCCCTTACTGGATGGGAGTCAACCGGGATAGCCTGTTCTTCACCGTCATGCCCAAGCATGGCGTTAGCGATTTCTGAGGAACGCATCATGTTGCAGACTTCCTTCCCGGCCCCAGCAGCCCCTCGCAGCGCCGTTTCAGCGGCCGTTGCCATGCTGCTGGGCGCCGGTATGGTCTGTGCCGGCGCGGCGCAGGCCAGCGATCTGCCACAGCCCGACGCCCTCGACGCGTCGGCGCTGCCGTCGCAGGCGGCCAGTTCCGCCCGTGACCCGGACCAAAACCCTCTGGCTGCCGCGCGCGGCAGCATGGCCGGCTGGAAACCGGTTGCAAAGGAGAAGCTCGACGAGATGCGGGGCGGCTTCGAGGTGCCGGGCCTGCAGGTTTCGTTCGGTATCGAACGCGCGGTGTACCTGAACGGGGCCCTGGTCGTCGCAACCACCATTAACATCCCCGATGTCGGCCGCATTACCGCCGACCAGGCCGCGCAGCTTGCCACGGCGCTCGGGCCCGCTATCGTTGCCAGCACCAATGCCGCGGTCAATAGCGCGATGGCGGCCAATCCGGTGACGGCTGGGGTTCAGTTGGGCGCGGATGGCGCGAGCGCGGGCAGTGCAGGCGCCGCGGCGTCGGCAAGCGGCGCAGCGGGCGCCAGTGGCGCCGCGTCGGTGGCGGCCAATGGCGGTGCCGCGGCCAGCGCCGGCGCGGCCGGGGCCAGTTCGAGCGCCAGCGGTGCGGCCGGCTTGCCGGGCACGACCGTAACCACGGCCACGGGCCAGGTGCTTACCAACGGGCTCCTGAACGTGATCCAGAACGGCCCGGGCAATGCGGCAGCGGTCGGATCGCTGGCGGGTACGCCCACGACGGTGATCCAGAACACATTGAACAACCAGAGCATCCGGAGCCTGATGACAATCGACGCAAGCGTGAATACGCTGCAGGCATTCCGGTCGCAATTGGCCAACACCGCGCTGAACAGTGCGCTGATGCGGGCCGCAAGCATGAGGTAGTCGTAGCGAGGCATGAGGCAGTACAGGTCGCAGACTCCTGCACAACAGTTTGCCGTCCCGGGGGAGGAAGACGTCATGAAGAAGCGGTCGATGCAGGGCATTCGCAATGCGGGATGCTCGACGTTACTGTTGCTCGGCGGTCTGGCGCAGGCCCAGACGCCGCCGGATGCGGGACCAGCCGCAGCCGGACTGGAAGCGCTGCAGAAGGAACTCGCCGACCAGGCCACCCAGCTCGACGCCATGAAGCGGGCGCTGGCCGAACAGGAGGCGGTGATCCGCGAGCTGCGCAACGTGATCGGCACCGAGGTGCTGGCCAACAAGCGCGGCGGCCAGCGCGCGGGGCCCGGCGTGTCGCCGTCCGACAATGCCACCAACGCCGCCACCGCGGCGGCCGCTGCCAGCGCCACGCAGTCAGCGCCCAACGCGGTCAACAACCCGCAGCAGATCATTCTCCAGCCACCGCAGGACATGGCCCAGGGTCCGCAGGCGGGCGAGTCCGCCGACGGGCAGACCGTGGCCCTGGAAGAACCCGTGGGCCGCCCGCCGGAGGAAGACCGCCGTCCGCCCGAGATCGCACCGATCATCGACCAGCCTGGCGTGCTGACCGCCCAGGGCAAGCTGGTGATCGAGCCCGGCTTCCAGTACGGCTATTCCTCCAATAACCGCGTCGCGCTGGTCGGCTACACGGTCATCCCGGCCATCCTGATCGGCCTGATCGATGTGCGCGAGGTCAAGACCTCGACCTACATCCCGTCGGTCGCGTTTCGCTACGGCTTGACCAAGCGGCTGGAAATCGAAGCCAAGGTGCCTTACGTGCATTCATCGGGCCAGACCGTCAGCCGCGAGGTATTCACCGGCACGGCCGTCGACCGCGTGTTCAATGCGAGCGGCAGCGGCATCGGCGACGTCGAAGCGACGGTGCGCTACCAGCTCAACTACGGCAATGAGAAGATTCCATACTTCGTCGGCTGGCTGCGCTACAAGTCCGCGACCGGCAAGGACCCGTTCGAGGTCGTGACCGATTGCGTGACGCGCTGCGTGGGCAATGCCACTGGCACCGGCCTGCCGCTGGGGCTGCCTACCGGCACCGGCTTCCAGGCGATCCAGCCCGGCATCACCTGGCTGCTGCCGACCGACCCGGCGGTGTTCTTCGGCACCTTCAGCTACCTGCACAACTTTGCGCGCGACAACGTGAGCCGCACCGTGCTCAACGGCGAGAAGGAACCGCTGGGCAAGATCGCGCCGGGGGATATCTTCGAGTTCAGCTTCGGCATGGGCCTGTCGCTCAACGAGAAGGCCTCGTTCAGTATCGGCTATGACCAGGCCATCATCTGGCCGACCAAGCAGAACGGCCAGACCGTGCCGGGTTCGGTGCGCGTAACCCAGGGCACCTTGCTGGTGGGGTATTCGTACCGCTTCAACAACCGCTATACGCTGAACCTGTCGGTGGGTGCTGGCCTGACCCGCGACACGCCAGACCTGCAAGTCAACCTCCGCCTGCCGATCACTTTCTGAGGCGCAGGCGCCGCAATTCCCTTCCTTGGCTAGACGACGTGACGTGTGCCCCGCCTGCGCGGGGCACACGTGCGCGTCACATCCGCGCGCAGCGTGTGTGCACGCGGAGAGTCGCCTTGCGCTTGCCCCATGAACGGCGTACAAAGAAATAACCCCGCGCCGCCAGCGGTACATTCCGGACCCAGGTTCACCCACACCAGCGGCCGCGGCCTGAAAAAGGAGAGAGACATGCGCAAACGCATCTTCTGGTTGTTGCCCGACCTGGCGAGTGCCCGCCGCACCATGGACGACCTGCTGCTCGCCCGCATCGAGAACCGCCACATACACTTCGTGGCGCGGGACGGTGCGGATATGACGGGCCTGCACGAAGCCAACCTGTTCCAGACCTCTGACATCGTGCATGCCGCCGAGATGGGCCTGGTGGTGGGTGGCGGCGTCGGCGTCGTGGCAGGTGCCGTGGTGGCAATGTTCCCGATTGTCAGCGACACCCCGCAGTGGGGCCTGGTCGGCGTGCTGGCGGTGCTCGGCGCGGTGTTCGGCGCATGGGCCGCGAGCATGATCGGCAGCTCGGCGCCCAACAGCCGGCTGCGCGCGTTCGAGAAGGACATCGAGGCAGGCAAGATCCTGCTGATGTTGGATGTGCCGCGCAGCCGTGTCGAGGAGGTCGAAACGCTGCTGCAGAATGCCCATCCGGAAGCACGCTTTGCCGGGCTGGATCCGGCGGTGCCGGCTTTCCCCTGATCGGCGCTGGTTTGCTTTGTTCTTGCTGTCCTGCATGTCTTTCCGCGCGCCCGTGCGGCGCGTTCTGACGCGCATCCTATAGCGCGCCCCTGCTCACGCCGGAACCGTCAGGCGGTTCCGGTGTGATGCTGCTGCAACAGCCCCCCTTCTCAGGTTTGCCCCGACGTAGCGCATGCGGTAATTTGCATGACGGCGCACCGCTGTGCTTCGCGCGCCGCGACACAACTATGAGATCAGCCCACAAGGGCGGAGGGGTCAAGACAATGAAGGCGAAATGGATCGCGTGCGGCATGCTGGCCGCCACGCTGGGATGGGCTGCGCAGGCGGCGCTGGCGGAACCGGGCGTGACACGCTCCACTATCCGCATCGGACAGTCCGCGGGCGTTACCGGTCCGGTGGCCGGTTCGGTCAAGGAGCAAATCGCCGGCGCGCAGGTTTACCTGCGCACCGTCAACGCCAGCGGCGGCGTGGCGGGCCGGCGCATTGAACTGGTGACCTACGACGACGGCTTCGATGCCAAGCGCACCCCCGACAACGTGCGCAAGCTGATCGACGAGGACAAGGTGTTCGCCCTCTTCATGGTGCGCGGCACGCCGCAGAACGAAAGCATCCTGCCCATCATCGCCGAGCACAAGGTGCCGCTGGTGGCGCCGCTCACCGGCGCCATCACGCTGCACCGGCCGGTGAACCGCTACGTCTTCAACGTGCGCGCCAAATACCAGGACGAGGTCGCGCGCGCGATCAACCACCTGGCCACGTCGGGCATGAGCCGCATTGGCATCTTCTACGCCGGCGACGGCTTCGGCAAGGACGTGCTCGAAGGCTTCAACAGCGCGCTGCAGGCGCGTGGCGTGCAGCCGGCGGCCACCGCAACCTTCGCGCGGCCGATGGGCGACATCAGCCAGGGCGTGGCCGCCATCCACAAGGCCAACCCGCAGGCGGTGCTGGTGATCGGCTCGGGCTCCGAGGCGGCGCGCATCATCCGCGAGCTGCGCGGTGCCGGCAGCGAGGCGCAGTTCGTCACGCTGTCCAACAATGCCGCCGATTCGTTTATCCGCGAACTGGGCGCGGATGCGCGCGGGCTGATCATCACGCAGGTGGTGCCGGGCACCAACTCCAGCCAGATGACGCTGGCCAGCGAATACCGCAGCCTGGCCAAGCAGCAGGGCGTGGAGCCATCCAACGCCGGCATGGAGGGCTTCATGTCGGCCAAGGTGCTGGTCGAAGGGCTGCGCCGCGCCGGTCCCGACCTGACGCGCGAGCGGCTGGTCAATGCGCTCGAAGGCATGCGCGACTACGATCTCGGCGGCATCCTGATCAGCTACAGCCCGACGCGGCACACCGGCTCGTCGTTTGTCGAGATGTCGATCGTCTCGTCCACCGGCAAGCTGATCCGCTGAAACGGCGGGGCGATTGCAGGCAGTCCGGGCGGCGCTGCGCTGCCCGGACTGCTGCGGTATATTCGCCCGCATGGCTACCTCTACTCCATCCCCCGATGCCGGCGTGCCCGACCGCGCCGCGCGTACCCAATTCTCGCTGCATGGCCGCGTCGCGCTGGTGACCGGCGGCGCGCAGGGCCTGGGCCTGGCGATCGCCGCCGGGCTGGCCGATGCCGGCGCGCATGTGCTGGTCGTGGCGCGCAATGCGCAGCGCGTGCAGGATGCCGTCGCCAAGCTGGCCGCGCGCGGCACCAGCGCCGAGGCGCTGGTGCTCGACATCACCGACGAGGTCGCGGTCGCGGCCGCGTTCGAGCGCATCGACACCACCCACGGCCGGCTCGACATCCTGGTCAACAACGCCGGCGCGCGCAATCGCAGCACCATGGCCGACCTGGATGCCGGCGACCTGCGCGCCATGCTCGAGACCAACCTGGTCGCACCCTATACGCTGTGCCGCCTTGCCGCGCAGCGCATGCGCCGCGGGCAGTACGGCCGCATCGTCAACGTCAGCTCGATCGCGGGCCAGGTCGCGCGCGCCGGCGATGTGCTCTATCCCGCCACCAAGGGCGGCCTGGACGCACTGACACGCGCGATGGCCGCCGACCTCGGCCGCTACGGCGTCACCGTCAACGCGATCGCGCCGGGCTACTTCGCCACCGAGCCCAACCAGCCGATGGTCGAGGACGAGAGCGTGGCCGAATGGCTGCGCCAGCGCACCTCGCTGGGCCGCTGGGGCCAGCCCGATGAAGTGGCGGGTGCAGCGGTGTTCCTGGCTTCGCCGGCGGCGTCCTATATCACTGGGCATGTGCTGGCCGTTGATGGCGGCTACCTCGGGCACTTCTGAAGCGCAGCCGGTTTTTCCCCCCTTCTACCGCGTGCGGGAGGGGCCGGGGGAGAGGGCGGGCGCCTGCGATGACGAGGCGAAAAAACAAAAGCGTACCCAATTCTGCGTACCCGATCCGAGGGCTGTCAGCGCCGCGCCGATGGCTTGCCGCCGCTATAGAACGCTTGCAGGCACTCGATCATCGCAGCCGCGGCGGCAGAGTCGCCGCGGTCCTTCATCCGTACCAGGCAGATATCGCGCACCAGTGACGGCAGCTGCAGCGGCCGGATCGCCAGCCCTTCGCGCCGGAACTGGAACAGCGCCAGCGAGGGCACGGCACTGACGCCCAGGCCGGCCTGCACCAGCGCCGCCACGGTCGCCAGGTGCTCTACCTCCATCACGCTGTTCAGGCGCAACGGGTGCAGCGCCGCATCCAGGTGCTGGCGCACGCTGGTCGTGCGCGACAGCTGGATAAACGGCACGCCCGCCAGCGCCTGGGGCTCGATGCGTCGCTTGCGCGCCAGCGGATGGTCCGCCGGGCATACCAAGTGGAAGGTGTCTCGCACCAGCGGTTCCACGCGCAGGTCGTCGTCCTGTGCCGGCGCCGGGGTCAGCGCAAAGTCGGCGCGGCCCTGTCGGACCAGCTCGATGCAGCCGTCGGCAAGCTGGTCAAACAGCTCCAGCACGATGCCCGGATACTGCGCGTGGAACTGCGCCAGCAGCGGCGGCAGGTCGCCGCCCGCCAGCGACGGCAATGCCGCGATCGACACGCGGCCCTTGCGCCGCTCGGCGTGCGCACGCAAGTCTTCGAACGCGGTCTCGAAGTCGGCCAGCAACCGGCGCGCGGTTTGCTCGAAGCGCACCCCGTCGCTGCTCAGCTCCACGTGCCGCGTGGTGCGCTCGAACAGCCGGCTGCCGGCCTGCTCCTCCAGCGTCTGCACCAGCGCGCTGAACGCCGACTGCGACAGATGGCAGGCGCGCGCCGCGCGGGTGAAGTTGCGGTAGGTAGCCAGCGCCACAAAGGCGCGCAGGTGCTTGACCGACAGGTTCATGGGCAAAATGCACTTATCCAGCAAGTCGATAGATTAATCCAAATAATCCATTTTTTGGCTGGACGTCGCCGCCCTAGAATGGCTTCTACCCCTGCTACCAACCTGCCCCCGACCATGACTGCTCCCTTGCTGATCGGATCCGGCGCCGGCTTCTCCGGTGACCGCACCGACGCCGCGCTGCCGGTGGTGCGCACGCTGATCGCCGCCGGCCAGCCCGCTGCGCTGATTTTCGAGACGCTGGCCGAACGCACGCTGGCGCTGGCGCAGCTGGCGCGGCGCAACGATCCCGCGCAGGGCTACGAGCCCCTGCTCGACGCGCTGCTGACGCCGGTGCTGGCTTTGTGCCTGCAACACGGCATTCCCATCGTCGGCAATTTCGGCGCGGCCAATCCGCGCGCGGCGGCGCGGCGCGTGCTGCAGCTGGCCGGCGAACTGGGCCTGCCGGCGCCGCGCGTGGCGGTGGTGGAGGGCGATGATCTCTCGCACGAGGCCGGGCGCACGCTGCTGCAAGGCATCCTTGGCGCGGCCTTCGACACCGACCGCTTCGTCTGCGCCAACGCCTACATTGGCGCACAAGGCATCGCCGCGGCGCTGGCGGATGGCGCGCAGGTGGTGGTGTGCGGCCGCGTGGCCGACCCGGCGCTGGCCGTGGGGCCGGCGATGGCGCACTTCGGCTGGTCCTGGGACGACTGGGACCGGCTGGCCGCCGCGACCATGACCGGGCACCTGCTCGAATGCGGGGCGCAGGTCACCGGCGGGTACTTTGCCGATCCCGGCATGAAGGACGTACCCGATGTGCATGCGGTGGGCTTCCCGATCGCCCAGCTCGACGACGACGGCGGCATCGAGATCTTCAAGGCCGCCGGCACCGGCGGCTGCGTCGACCTGCGCACGGTCAAGGAGCAGCTGCTGTACGAGGTCCACGATCCGGCCGCGTACCTGACGCCCGACGTGGTCGCAGATATTGGTACGGTCACGGTCGCTCAACTGGCCCCCGACCGCGTGGCGGTGCGCAATGTGCGCGGCCACCCGCGCCCGGCGCAGCTCAAGGCTAATGTGTTCAGCCACGGCGGCTGGCTCGCCGAGGGCGAGATCTCCTACGCCGGCCCGAACGCCGCCGCCCGCGCGCGCCTGGCCGCCGACATCCTGCGCCAGCGCATGCGCCTGCTGGGCCATGACGTGCCGATCCGCTTCGACCTGATCGGCGTGCTCAGCGTGCTGGCCGACGACGCCGGCACGATGGTGGCGCAGCCCCAGCCGCATGAGGCCGAAGCGCAGGACGTGCGCCTGCGCGCGGCGCTGGCGCATGACGAGCTTGCGGTGGCGCAGGCGCTGCTGCGCGAGGTCAATGCGCTCTACACCTGCGGCCCGGCCGGCGGCGGCGGCGTGCGCACCGTGCAGCGCGCCCGCCTGAACGCCGTGTCTTGCCTGGTACCGCGCGAGGCCGTGACCGCCGCGCACAGCTTCATCGCATAAGGAGGACGACGAGATGACCGCTACCGCCGCGCTCTACCAGTTTGCCCACGGCCGCACCGGCGACAAGGGCGACCGTTCCAACATCAGCGTGATCGCCTACGACGCGCGCGACTTCGACCACCTGGTCGCCCATGTCACCGAAGACGCCGTGCGCGCGCTGTTCCGCGAACGCCAGCCCACTGCCGTCACGCGCTACCTGGTGCCGTCGCTGCAGGCGATGAACTTCGTCCTCGACGGCGTGCTCGATGGCGGCGTCAACGACGCGCTCAACCTCGACACGCACGGCAAGGCGCTGTCGTTCCGCCTGCTGCAACTGCAGATACCGCTGCCGCCGCGGCTCGCCGGCGGCGCCTGACATACCGTTCGAACACCGACAACGATTTCAACAGGAGACAACGATGTACCGATTCCTCAAGCCACTGGCCGCCGCCGCGCTGTGCGCGCTGATCCTGCCCGCGGGGCAGGCCTGGGCCGAGTACCCGGACAAGCCCATCCGCTTCGTGGTGCCATTCGCCGCGGGCAGCGCAACCGACCAGCTCGCGCGCGCCATCGGCCAGGCCATCACCGTGGATAGCAAGACCACCGTGGTGGTCGACAACAAGCCTGGCGCCAATGGCTTTATCGCCGCGTCCGACGTGGCCAAGGCCGCGCCCGACGGCTACACCGTGCTGATCAGCACCAACACCACGCACGCCGCCAACGAGCACCTGTTCAAGAAGCTGCCGTACGACCCGATCAAGGACTTCGTGCCGGTCACCGCGCTCGGCCGCGGCGGCCAGATCATGGTGGTCAACCCCCAGGTGCCGGCCAAGACCGTGGGCGAGTTCATCGCGCTGGCCAGGAAGCAGCCGGGCAAGCTCAGCTTCGGCAGCGGCAGCTCGTCGTCGCGCATCGCCGGCGAGCTGTTCCAGCAGATGGCGCACGTGGAACTGCTGCACGTGCCGTACAAGAGCAACCCGCTGGCGATCACCGACCTGCTCGGCAACCAGATCCAGATGATGATCACCGACACCGCCACCGGCCTGCCGCAGGTCAAGAGCGGCAAGCTGCGCGCGCTGGGCGTGTCGGGCAAGTCGCGCTCGCCGCTGGCACCGGACGTGCCGACCATCGACGAAGCCGGGGTCAAGGGCTACGAGATGAGCTACTGGTTCGCGGCCTACGCGCCGGCCGGCACGCCGCAGCCGGTCGTGGCCAAGCTCAACGCGATGATGGTCAAGGCCGCGCGCAGCGATACCGCGGCCAACTTCTACCAGTCGACGGGTACCGAGGTGTTTACCAGCACGCCTGCCGAGCTGGCGAAATTCCAGCAGCAGGAGTCGGGCAAGTGGGGCCGCATCATCAAGGCGGCGAATATCCAGCCGGAGTGAACGCAGGCCAGCGCAAGCTCGCATGCATGGAAAACGGGGCCATGTGGCCCCGTTTTTTACGCAGAAGTAGGTACGCTTTGGCTCTCCAACCCTGTTCGCGCGGCCCGGATAAGATACGTCCTGGCCGTGCGCTCGCGGCATCGCTGCGTCGCGCGCCTTGTGGCATCGGCCGTCTCCTCGACAACACCAACCAGAACAGGAACAGGAATGAAGCTGCAGTCTAACGTGCGCCACGCAACCTCCTGCCCGGCGAAGCGCCGCCTGCCGGCGGTGGCCGTGCTGGGCGCCGCAATCGCTGTTGCCGTGGGTGCCACCGTGCTGCCTGCCGGCGAGGCGAGGGCCCAGGCGACGCCCCCCGCGCAGCAGAAGACCCAGGTGCCCGGCTACTACCGCATGATGGTCGGCCAGCTCGAAGTCACCGCGCTCTACGACGGCTACATCGACCTGGACCCGAAGATCCTCAAGTACACCAGCGCGCGCGAGGTACAGAGCCTGCTGGCGCGGATGTTCGTCGAATCGACGCCGGGCATGCAGACCGCGGTCAATGCGTACCTGATCAACACCGGCCGCAACCTGGTGCTGGTCGACACCGGCGCGGCCGGCTGCTTCGGGCCGACGCTGGGCCGCATCGGCGAGAACCTGCGCGCCGCGGGATATGCGCCCGAGCAGGTCGACACCGTGCTGCTGACTCACCTGCACGGCGACCACGCCTGCGGCCTGGCCGCCAACGGCCAGCCGGCGTTCCCCAATGCCACGGTCTATGTCGACAAGGCCGATGCCGATTACTGGCTGAACGAGGCCACCGCGGCGGCCGCGCCGAAGGACGCGCAGGGCCTGTTTGCGATGGCGCGTGCGGCGGTCGCCCCATACCAGGCGGCGAACCGCTTCCGCTCCTTCAACGGCGGCGCGGGCGCCGAGCCGATCCCGGGCGTGCGTGCGGTGCCGGCCTACGGCCATACGCCCGGCCACAGCGGCTACGTGTTCACCTCGGGCAAGGACAGCCTGCTGCTGTGGGGCGACATCATCCACAGCCATGCGGTGCAGTTCCGGCGCCCGCAGGTGGCCATCGAGTTCGACACGGACAGCCACGCGGCGGTGATCACGCGCAAGCGCATCCTGGCCGATGCGGCCAAGGGCCGGTTGTGGGTGGGCGGCGCGCACCTGCCGTTCCCGGGGCTGGGCCATGTGCGTCGCGACGCGGCCGGGTACACCTGGGTGCCGGCCGAGTACGGACCGATCCGTACGGACCGATAACGGCCGGTCGACCAAGGCAACGGCCGCATGCGCAGCCGTTGCCGTTTGCGGGTACGCGTGCTGGCCGCCTTGTTGTTGCCTAGTCGTTGCCTTCTCCCTCGCCTTGCCGCCTTTTTCGCCTAGAGTCATCCAGTGGCCCCCGCGCGGCGCGTACGGCGTGCGGATCACCTGTCCACTGCCGGAGGATTTGCCATGCACACCAGCGCATCTGGGCTCAATTCCGCTCGCCGCCGGCTGCTCGGCGCCGCCGCGGCCGCCTTTGTACTCGTCCTGCCGCGGGCTGCCTGCGCGCAGGGCAGCCCGGCCGCGGGCCGCGACGGCGCCGCCGCGCAGCGCATCGGCGTGATCGGCTCGGGCCGGATCGGCGGCACCATTGGCGGGCTGTGGGTCAAGGCCGGGCACCCGGTCCTGTTCTCTTCGCGGCACCCTGAGGCACTCAAGCCACTGGTGGAAGAACTGGGTCCGCTTGCGCGCGCGGGCACGGTGGCCGAGGCCATCGCGTTTTCCGACGTGCTGTTCCTGGCCACGCCCTACGGCGCGCTGCCGCAGCTCAGCCGCGACCATGCCGATGCCTGGAAAGGCAAGATCGTGCTCGATGCCACCAACGCCTATGAGCACCGCGATGGCCCGATCACCGAGGAGGCGAAGCGCGACGGCATCGGCCTCACCACCGCGCGCTACCTGCGCGGCGCGCGCGTGGTGCGGGCCTTCAACTTCATGGGGGCGGCGCAGTTTGCCAGCGAGCACCACCGCAGGGGCGGGCTGGTGGCGGTGCCCATCGCGGGCGACGACAAGGCCGCGCTCGACGTGGCCGCGCAACTGGTGCGCGCTGCGGGTTTCGAACCGGTGGTGGTGGGGCCGCTGGCGAGCGCGGACCGCTTTGCGCCGGGTGGGCCGCTGTTCCGGCAGGTCGGGACGGCCGAGGAATTCCGGCGCAAGATGGGCGGACGCTGACGGTCCGCCGGAGGGCCGCTCAGGGGCGATTTCAGGGGCGATTCAGGGCCGGCGCCGCTCCATCGCGACCATCGACGGCGTGAAGCCGAGCTGGCCGAAAAACGCGGCTTCGGAGGAGCGCGCGGCGCGCAGCATCCAGGTGATGTCGGGGTCGTTGCCCATGATGTGCCGCACGAGGGCGCGGCCGATGCCGCGCCGGCGATGGCTGGGTGCCACCGCAACCATCGACAGGAAGCCGTCAGAGACGTCGTCGCACAGTGCGCGGGCGAAGCCGACGATCTCGCCGTTCTCCACCGCAACGGCTACGCGCTGGGAATTGGCGACCAGCCGCGCGAATTTGTCCGGGCCGCCCACCCGTTGAGCCCAGCCGTTGGCGATCAGTAGTTGTCTGGCTGCCTCGATGTCCTCGGGCAACAGGTTACGGATTTCCATTGGCGGCTCTCCCAGTAAAGCATGTACGGCCCCTCGCCGCCCCTTGCCACCAGGGGCGCCGCGAGTCGAGAACGGCACGGGAACCCGTGCCGCACAATTGGCGGAGTGTAGCGAGCGGGCGCGGGCGCGTCAATTTGGCCTGTGGTGGGGTGGGACGCGCCTCCCGCCCGCGCGCCGGCGCGGTATCATGGCTCCATGAACGCCCCCGTCTTTTCCTCCGCCCATCCGGCCGACCAGTTGGCCGAGTTCGCCGACGCCGACGCCGCGCTGGCGCGCATCCGCGAGATCTACGAGGCCTCGGTCGGGGCCGTGCGCGCGCGCTTTGACGCGTTCGCCAGCGGCAAGCCGCTGCCCTCGGCCGCGCACGCGTGCTATCCGTACCTGGGCATCTCGGTCAATATCGAAACCATGGTCACCGACAGCCGCCCGTCATGGGGCACGGTGGCCTACCCTGGGGTGTACGGCACCACGGTCACGCGCCCCGACCTGCTGGCGGACTACTACCGCGACCAGATCGAGCGGCTGATGCGCTACCACCGCGTGCCGGTGGTGGTGGGGCTGAGCCGGCGGCCGATCCCGCTGCCATTCGTGATCGAGGCCTCGACCACCGACATCAGCTACACCCAGGCGCGCGAGCTCGAAGCCTCGTTCGTGCTGCCCGAACTGAGCCGGATCGACGACGGCATCGCCAACGGCACCTATGAGCCGATCCCGGGCGAGGCCTGGCCGCTGTCGCTGTTCCCCGCCGAGCGCGTGGACCTGGCGCTGCAGCGGCTGTACCACTACACCGGCACGGCGCCGCAGCATTTCCAGCGCTTCGTGCTGTTCACCAACTACCAGCGTTATGTCGACGAGTTCGTCGCGCTCGGACGCGGGCTGATGGCCAGCAGCGATGGCGGCGGCTACACCCACTTTGTCGAGCCCGGCGACGTGGTGCAGGAGCTGGGGGGCGTGGAGCCTGAGGACGCCACGCGCCCGCGCGCGCTGCCGCAGATGCCGGCCTACCACCTGGTGCGCGAAGACAAGCTGGGCGTGACGCTGGTCAATATCGGCGTGGGTCCGTCCAACGCCAAGACCATGACCGACCACCTCGCTGTGCTGCGCCCGCATTGCTGGCTGATGGTGGGCCACTGCGGCGGCCTGCGCCGCTCGCAGCAGCTGGGCGACTACGTGCTGGCGCACGCCTATGTGCGCGACGACCACGTGCTCGACCACGACCTGCCGCCATGGGTGCCGGTGCCGCCGATCGCCGAGATCCAGGTAGCGCTGCAGGAGGCGGTGGCGCGGGTGACCGGGCTGTCCGGCAACGAGATGAAGACCCGCATGCGCACCGGCACCGTGGTCTCCACCGACGACCGCAACTGGGAGCTCAAGTCCAAGTCGCTGTACGCGCGCTTCAACCAGTCGCGCGCGATCGCCATCGACATGGAAAGCGCGGCGGTGGCCGCCAACGGCTTCCGGTTGCGCGTGCCCTATGGCACGCTGCTGTGCGTCTCGGACAAGCCGCTGCACGGCGAGCTGAAGCTGCGCGGCATGGCCAATGCCTTCTACCGCCAGCGCGTCAGCCAGCATATGACCATCGGCCTGGAAGCGATCCGCATCCTGCGCGAGAACGGTGTCGAGCAGCTGCACTCGCGCAAGCTGCGCAGCTTTGACGAGCCGGCGTTCCGTTAGGCCTGCGCAGTTCTGCGTCCCGGCAAAAGCAAAAGGCCGGCGCCCGAATGGCGCCGGCCTTTTGCATGGGACTTCAGGATCAGAAGCGGTAGCCCACGCCCATGCTGAACAGCCACGGGTCCAGGCTCACCTTGGACACCTTGACGTCGCCCGCCTTGACGTCGCTCGACAGCCAGATCTTCTTGACGTCGGCGTTCAGGAACCAGTTCTTGGTCAGCTTGTAGTCCATGCCGATCTGCAGCGCCGGGCCCACGCTCCAGCTGTCCAGCTGCAGCGAGTTGTTGGCGATGTTCTCGCCCCAGATGCGGGTGAAGTTCAGGCCGGCGCCGATATACGGACGGAAGGTGCCGTTAGGGATGAAGTGGTACTGGACCAGCAGCGTCGGCGGCAGGTGCTTGAAGGTGCCGACCTTGTTCCCGTCGAGGTAGACGTTCTGCTTCTGCTGCACGGTCAGCACCAGTTCGGCGGCGATGTTGGGTGTGAAGAAGTAGGTGACGTCGAACTCGGGAATCCACTTGTTGTTGACCGTGATGCGGTCCGACGCGCCCACGCCGCCCACGGGATCGGAGCTGTTGGCCATGTCGAGGTAGGTGCCGCGCAGACGCACCATCCAGTTGCCCTGGGCTTCATCGCCGGCGGCGATGGCCGGCGTGGCGAAGGCGCCGAGCAGGGCGCCGGCGGCGATGGCGGAACAGGTGACCCGGGTGCGGAGAGAGAGCTTCTTCATGATGTTTCTGACTTGGTCTGGTAAGAAATCCGGGCCCAGTGTGGCCGAGGGGCCTTGGGCCGGTCTTGATGCAGAACAAGTCTCATGGCAGGGCGTCGCGGCGTCGCGATGGCGCCACAGCGCGTGCCTAGTGCGCGCGCAGCCCGTAGTGCCGCTGCCGTGGCGCTTCTAAACACATGCGGATTTATTCGTGGCGCGGCGCGGCGCGGGCCCTTACGCTGTGCAGGAGATCGGCGCCCGCGTGCACGCAGCAAGCGGCGGGCGCCTTGGCACCGGGCATGTCGTGGGCGTCCGCAAGGGCGTCTTTCCGGGTGTGCCCCGTGGGGGCGGGGCACACCGGTTTTCTTGCAGCTTTCCTCGCGGCGTTCGATGCGTCAGGCCTCGATCGCGTGCATCCATTCGACCTGGTCGGCAAACACGTTAGGCGTGCTGCATTCCACCGTGGTCGGCAGGTTAAGGATCATCGGGCGGCTCGGGCCGGCCTGCCAGGCCGCGGAGACGGCGTCGCTCACTTCCAGCGAGAAGTCGAGTTCGGCGAGGCTGAAGGTCTCGGGCGAATACTCATAGGTTCATACCGCCTCGGGCATGGCATCGGTCAGTGCTTTGATCAGGCGCGTGCCCGACACCGCCACCTCCCTGATCTCTTCGCGCGAAGCATTGAAGACGATGCGCCGCCACGCCGGCGCGATCGGGTTCTACAGGTGCACCGTGGCGCGCGCCGCGCCGCGCACGGACTCGACGGTGCGGCGGATCAGGTCTTCACGCGATTGCGTCAGCACCACGATGCTGACGTCGTCGGGAATGCGCCCCTCTTCGATCAGCATGCGCACGAAATCGAAGTCAGTCTGCGACGCCGCGGCGAATGCCACTTCGATTTCCTTCAGGCCGATCTTTACCAGCTGTTCAAAGAAGCACAGCTTGCGCGCCGGGCTCATCGGCTCGATCAGCGCCTGGTTGCCATCGCGCAGGTCGGTGCTCATCCACAGCGGTGCGCGCGTGATGCGCTGGCTGGGCCAGGTGCGGTCGGGAATGTCGACGGTGGCGGCGGGCTGGTACTTGACGCAGAAAACGAAAAACGGAAAAGGGGTGGCGAAAGGCTGCCGAACTGCCACGGGGCCCTAGGCCCGGCAACCGGTCGGCAGGCTTAGCAGTAGCGAGGAAGCGCGCAGGGCGCGGGCCGATGCCAGGGCCGCCAGCACGCGCGCGCGGGCAGCGAGGGCGGTCGATGGCGGCGTGGCCCGATCGGGGGAGCTGCGCTGGAAGCGGGAGGCGCGCCTGCGCCAAACGGTGGTGGCGCGCTTCCAGCGCGGCCGCGCCGGGGGCGGGAGTCTCGCCCGTATGGCGGTGGCCCCTGCGCTGAAAGGATGAGAGCGCCTCACCATCCGTGCGCCGCCGCTCAGTCGTCTGGCCGGTACAGCGCTGGCGCCATTGCGCCTAGGCTGGTAGCGCGGGAAAAAACACATGACTGGGGGGAACATCATGAGACTGAGAACGTGGGCATCCTGGCTGACAGGCACTGCCATGACATTTCTTCTGGCGGCTTGCGGTGGCGGTGGCGGTTCGAGCGCGCCCGCCACGCCAAACGCAGGCGGCACCACGCCGCTGACCTATACCATGAGCATGAGCGTGACCTCCGGCTCGGTTGGCGTGGGCCGCACGCTCACCATCAGCGCGCTGGCGGTGGACAACAACGGCGTCGACGTGAGCGGCAACACCACCTTTACCTGGACCAGCACTGACAGCGCCGTTGCCAGCGTGGAGTCAAGCGCCGCCACACCTGGCAGCGCCGTGGTCCGGGGCGTTGCCACCGGCTCGACCACCGTGCAGGTGGTGGCGACCGTCAAGAAGGCCGACAACACGACCGTGCAGCTGCCCGCGCAATCTGCCACCATCACGGTGGTGCCGGCGTCTGCGCTGTCGTACAGCCTGTCGATCCCGAATACCAGCCTGTCGATGAGCGACGGGCAGACCCTGCCGGTCAAGGTATCGCTGATCGACAGCAACGGCAGCGACGTTTCGGCGAGCGTCAACAGCTGGGCATGGGCCAGCAGCGGCGCCGCGGTCCAGGTCACGGCCAACCAGAACAGCGCCACGCTGCAGGCGAGCAACAGCTCGACCACCACCGCGGCCACGGCCAACGTCACGGTGTCGGTCACGGCGCCCGATGGCCGCGCGCTCGGCGGGGTGATCGCGGTGACGGTGCAGAAGAACGGTACGGCCACGTATCGCGTGGTGACCACGCAGAATGGCCAGCCCGTGGACGCGCTGCAGGTGTTCAACGACCGCCCGGCGACCATCACCTCGCGCGTGCTGCGCAATGACGGCCAGGACGTGACAGCGGAGTTTGACGGCACCTGGACCTACACCGCCACGTCGCCCACGCTGTCCGCGTCGGAAGCGGCCGGCACGCATGACGCGACGGTCCAGACCAGCCTTGCCAAGGACACCGGCCCGGTGCAGAGCACACTGACAGTGACTGCGGTGAGCACCAAGCTTGCCGCTCGTCCGAGCGCCGGCCTGTCAGTGACCGAGCATCCCAAGTGGGCGCTGGTCGGCGACAACCAGCAGCCGATGGCACTGCTGCTGATGCCGCCGATGAGCATCCCCGTGACGGCACGCATGAAGAACCTGGGCAACGACGCGCAGTACACCGCGTGCGCCAACTGGGCGTGGGCCAGCACCGGCCCTGTGCAGCTGACGCCGGGCTTTACGCCGAACCAGAACTACGTTTCTGGCACGGCGCCCGGCGCTTTCACCATCACCGTGACCTGTAACGCGGTGGCGGACAACACGGCGCTGAAGCTGGTTTATTTCGGCACCGTCAAGTAAGCATCAGGTCTCCCGCGCCATGCAAAACGCCCTCCGGATGGAGGGCGTTTGCGTTTGGGGCCGGACTCTCGCTGCGCGGTTTTGCTCCCGTCTCTCTCGCTTGCGGGAGAGGGATGAGGGCAAAGCGTACCCATTTCTGCGTGACGCCACGAAGCGCATTTCCGATGCCGGGCGCAGCCCGATACAAGCCGACAAGACAGGCATGCGCCGACCTTTGCCGGCCCCTGCAATCTCATGGCACCACACGCGCGACATGCCATGCGTACCCATTTCTGCGTGCGTCGGCATAAGCCTTCGCACGCGCACCCGGGCGACGCCGGACAGCCACCATGGCTCGTACAAGCGAGTGCAAACCGCTGCTTCCGCGCCGGGCGGAAGCAGCGGGCGTACCCGTTTCTGCGTGAAAGCGTGAGGGAAGAAAAGCGCGCGATTCAGCGCTTGCGCACGAAGCGCACCACCTGCTCGGCAGGCTTGCCCTGCTGCGTCTCGGTGGTGTTCGCGGTATTGGAGCCGCAGGTATTGCAGCCGCCATCGTCGCAGCCGCTGGCGCAGCCCGCGGCCGCCTGCGGCGCCAGCCAGCGCACCAGCCGGCCACGCAGGCCGGTGGCGGCAGCCCCGCCCAGGCGCGCCGCCAGCGCCGCCTTGACCCGCTCGCGCGTGCGCGGCGCGTAGCGCGCGAGCACCGACAGCGCGCACGCCAGCACGATCAGCGGGACCAGCAGCGTTTCGATGGCGTGGTAGGGAGTCATGGCAGCAAATGAAGACGTAGCAGCGTCAGCTGAACAGCAGCGCGATGCGGTAGGTCAGGAACGACGCCAGGTAGGCCAGCCCGGTCAGGTAGGCGGCCGACACCGCCATCACCTTCCACGAGTTGGTCTCGCGCCGGATCACCGCCAGCGTGGAGATGCACTGCGGCGCGAACACGAACCACGCCAGCAGCGACAGCGCGGTGGCCAGCGACCATTGCGCCGCGATCATCGGCGCCAGCTGCGTGGCGACGGTGTCTTCGCTGCCCGACAGCGCATAGACCGTCGCCAGCGCACCCACCGCCACCTCGCGCGCGGCCAGGCCCGGCACCAGTGCAATGCAGATCTGCCAGTTGAAGCCCACCGGCGCGAACACCTTCTGCAGCGCGTGGCCGATCATGCCGGCAAAGCTGTAGTCGATCGCGGGACCGGTCGCGCCTGCGGGCGGCGCCGGGAAGGTCGACAGGAACCACAGCAGCACCGTCAGCGCCAGGATCACCTTGCCCACGCGCGACAGGAAGATACGGGCACGCTCCCACAGGCCGATGGCCACATCGCGCGGGTTAGGGATGCGGTACGAGGGCAGCTCCATCAGCAGCGGATGATCGGTACGGTCGCGGCGGAAGAACTTGAGCGCGTAGGCCACCACCAGCGCGCTGACGATGCCCGCCACGTACAGCGCGAACAGCACCAGCCCCTGCAGGTTGAACAGGCCCAGCACCGTGCGCTGGGGGATGAAGGCGCCGATCAGCAGCGCATAGACCGGCAGCCGCGCCGAGCACGTCATCAGCGGCGCCACCAGGATGGTGGTGAGCCGGTCGCGCGGATCCTGGATCGTGCGCGTGGCCATGATGCCGGGGATGGCGCAGGCAAAGCTCGACAGCAGCGGGATGAAGGAACGCCCCGACAGCCCCGCGCCCATCATCAGCCGATCCAGCAGGAAGGCCGCGCGCGGCAGGTAGCCGGATTCTTCCAGCGTCAGGATAAACAGGAACAGGATCAGGATCTGCGGCAGGAACACCACCACGCTGCCCAGCCCCGCCACCAGGCCGTCGACCAGCAGGCTCTTGAGCATGCCGTCGGGCAGGTAGGCGCCAAGCAGCTCGCCGGCCCAGTGCACGCCGCCCTCGATGCCGTCCATCAGTGGCTCGGCCCAGGAGAACACCGCCTGGAACATCAGGAACAGCAGCACGGCCAGCAGCAGCAGGCCGAACACCGGGTGCAGCACGATGCGGTCGAGCCGGTCATCCAGTGCTGCGGTGCGCGCCGGCATGCTGACCGCGGCGGCGAGCAGCCGGTTGACCTCGGCATGCACGTCGACGTCGCTGGCCGGCTCCGGGCTGGACGGCGGGGCTGGCGGCAGCGTGTCGTCGAGCAACTGGATCAGCGCCGCGGCGCCGTCGCGCCTGACCGCCACGGTACTCACCACCGGTACGCCGAGCGCCGCCGCCAGCTTGTCGCGGTCGATCTGGATGCCGCGCCGCGCGGCGGCGTCGCTCATATTGAGCACCACCACCATCGGCAGGCCCAGGCGGCGTAGTTCCAGCACGAAGCGCAGGTGCAGGCGCAGGTTGGTCGCATCGACCACCGAGACCAGCAGGTCGGGGCGCTGCTCGCCCGCGCGCACGCCCAGGCAGACGTCGCGCGTGATGGCTTCATCGAGGCTGGCCGCGTGCAGGCTGTAGGCGCCGGGCAGGTCCAGGATGCGTACCTGGCGCCCCGCCGGCGACACGAAATAGCCTTCCTTGCGCTCGACGGTCACGCCGGCGTAGTTGGCCACCTTCTGGCGGCTGCCGGTCAGGCGGTTGAACAGCGCGGTCTTGCCGCAATTGGGATTGCCGACCAGCGCGATGCGCAGGGCAGAAGTAGAGGGAGCTGCTGCAGACATATTCCGGGGGAGGATCAGGCGGTCCGTTTGGCCGTCGTGGTGCCGGGCTGGTCGTCCGCCTGCGTGGCGGGGGCGATGCTGGTGACCGTGGCGCTCGCGATCTCGACGCCGATGCGCGCCGCTTCCGAGCGGCGCAGCGCAAAGCGGGTGAAGCCCACCTGCGCCACCAGCGGATCCATGCCGAAGGGGCCGTAGGCGATGATCTGCACCGCTTCGCCGGGCACGAAGCCCAGCTCCCGCAGGCGGCGCGCGACCGGATCCCCCGGCGTGGCGTCGTCCACCGATTGCACAACGGCGGGCGTGCGCCGTGGAAGTTCAGACAAGCGCATCATGCTTCCAGTCCGTTGGCGCGGTCTGCCGCCAGGGGGCCGCCATGCGGCCGGCAGGACCCCGCCGGGGTACGTAAATGAAAATCGTTTTCATTGTATCGCAAATGGGGCGCGGCGATGCCCCACAGGGGGCGGGCATGCCGGCGGCTGCCCGCGCCCAGGCGCGCGGCAGGAGGCGAATGATAACCGCTTGCGATGGGAGTGTTGGTACAGCCCAGGGAGTTCCCGCGCGCCATTCCAGCATGGGCCTGGGGTGCCGGCGATTCAGCCTGGCGCACCAGCATTCGGCTGTGCGAAGCCGAATGCTGCCGGCTTCATGCAAAGCGATGCAATTACTACATTTGCGTTATTGGATGCCGTCAGCCCGTGGCGTTAAGCTGCAAGCACGCTGAACACCCCGTTCCACGCGTACTTCACAAGCCATCGGCCGTTGGGCCGGTGGCTTTTTCTTGGGCGCTTGCCTGGGCTTGGCCTGTCGTTGTACGGATCATGGCGACAAAGTTGTCGCGGGCCGGATGATCCGGCGCCGCCTTCCACACGCAATAGACCTCCGAGCGAACCGCGGTGCCCGCCAGCGGCAGGAACGCAGCGCCGGCCATGCCCGAGCGCGCAAGCGCCGCGGGCACCACCGCCACTCCCATCCCCTGCGATACCAGCGACACCACCGACAGCCAGTGGCGCACCTCGTGCCGGATCTGCGGATAGAAGCCCTGCGCCGCGCACATGTCGAAGATGCGGCTGTAGTAGTCCGGCGACGCCTTGCGCGAGAACAGTACGAACGGCTCGTCGCGCAGCTCGGCCAGCGGCAATTCGTCGCGCCTGGCCATCGGATGGTCGGCGGGCAGGCAGCAGACAAAGGGCTCGCTATGCACCAGCGTTGCCTGCAGCGGTTCGGGCACGCGGCCGGTATGGATAAAGGCGGCATCCAGTTCGTCGTGCAGCAGCGCGTCGATCTGTTCCTGCGAGTTCAGCTCGGTCAGCGCCACCTGGATGCCCGGATACGCCGCCTCGAAATCGCGCAGGAACTGCGGCAGCCCGCGGTACAGCATCGACCCGACAAAGCCCACCCGCAGCCTGCCGACCGCGCCGGCCTCGATCTCGCGCGCCAGCACCCGCGCGGCTTCGGCCTGCGCCAGCAGCGCCGTGGCCGATTCGCGGAAGGCCCGCCCGGCCGCGGTCAGGCGCACGCCGCGGCTATCGCGGTCGAACAGCCGCGCCCCGAGCGATGCCTCGAGCTGCTGGATATTGAGCGACAGCGGCGGCTGCGAGATGGCCAGCCGGCGGGCGGCCCGGCCGAAGTGCAGTTCCTCGGCCAGCACGAGGAAGTAACGCAGGTGGCGGAATTCCATGGCGATACAAAAATTATATGGATCAAGCCAATTTTAGAATTAGACGCAAATCCTTGGGGTTCCAATAATTGAGGTCAGAGGGTCGGCCGCAGCGACCCGCCCGCCTCGAGGAGACCCAGCCATGCCAACCAACGCTGTGCGCGATACCGCACCCAAAGCCCATGCCGGAACCCCGGCCACCGCCCATCCGGTACCCGATCGCCACGGCGGCAGCCTGTTCAGCGCCGATCCCGAGCTGCGCGCGCTGCTGCCGCTCTACCTGCCGGCAGACCTGTTCAACCACCTGCTGCCGCACCTTGAGCGCATGGGCGCGCTGGCCGGCGGCGTGCTCGACGAGCTGGCCAGCGTGGCCGACCACAACGCGCCCACGCTGAGCTACCGCACCCGCGCCGGCGTAGACGCGCAGCACATCGACAAGCATCCGGCCTATGTCGAGCTGGAGCGCGTGGCCTTTGCCGAGTTCGGGCTGGCAGCGGCGTCGCACCGCGGCGGCGTGCTCGGCTGGGACAAGCCCATGCCGCCAGCGGCGAAGTATGCACTCACCTATCTTTTCGTGCAGGCCGAGTTCGGGCTGTGCTGCCCGCTGTCGATGACGGACTCGCTGACGCGCACGCTGCGCAAGTTCGGCGATCCGGCGCTGGTCAATCGCTTCCTGCCCAACCTGACCACGCAGGTGTTCGAAGACCTGTACCAGGGCGCGATGTTCATGACCGAGCAGGGCGCCGGCTCCGACGTGGCCGCCATCGCCACCCGCGCGGTGCGCGACGCGGGCGCCGAGGGTGGCTGGCGCCTGTCCGGCGACAAGTGGTTCTGCTCCAACCCCGACGCCGCGCTGGCGATGGTGCTGGCGCGCGTCGAGGACGAAGCCGGCAACGCCATGCCCGGCATCAAGGGCGTGTCGCTGTTCCTGCTGCCGCGCAAGCTGACCGACGGCGGCGACAACCACTACCGCATCATTCGCCTGAAGGACAAGCTCGGCACGCGCTCGATGGCCAGCGGCGAGATCCGGCTCGAAGGCGCGCATGCGCACCTGGTCGGCGAGCTCGGCCGCGGCTTCGTGCAGATGGCCGACATGATCAACAACTCGCGCCTGTCCAACGGCGTGCGCGCCGCCGGCCTGATGCGCCGGGCGCTGACCGAGGGGCTGTTCATCGCCCGCGAGCGCCAGGCCTTCGGCAAACGGCTGCAGGACATGCCGCTGATGCGCCGCCAGCTGCTCAAGCTGACACTGCCCACCGAGCAGGCGCGCACCATGGTGTTCCAGACCGCCGAAGCGCTGCGCCGCGCCGACGCCGGCGAGGCCGATGCCTACCCGCTGATGCGCATTCTGACTCCGCTGATCAAGTTCCGCGCCTGCCGCGACGCGCGCAAGGTCACCGGCGACGCCATGGAGATCCGCGGCGGCTGCGGCTATATCGAGGAATGGAGCGATCCGCGCCTGGTGCGCGACGCCCACCTGGGCTCGATCTGGGAAGGCACCAGCAATATCGTGGCGCTGGACGTACTGCGGGCGATTCGCCGTGAAGGCGCGTTGCCGGTGCTGCAGGCGCACTTGGCCGGGCTGCTGGCGGATACGCCGATGCATGCGCAGGCGCGCGTGGTGTTCGAAGGCGCCATCGCCGCCGCCGCGAAGCTCGCTGCGCACGCCGCGGAGGCCGGTGCCGACGGCGACCTGCTGGCACGCCAGGCGGCCTCCGCGCTGTACCACGTGACCAGCGCCGTGGCGATGGCGTGGGAAGCCGGCCGCATCGGCTCGGTGCGCCGCATGCGGCTGGCGCAGCTGGTGCTGCGGCATCGCGTGTTGCCGCAGGACCCGCTCGCCGCGCAGGTGGAGCCCGAATGGCTGGCCGACACCGTGGCACCGCCCGCCGATGGCGTGGTGCGCGCCGCCGGCGCGGTCGACGAGGTCAACGTGTTCTGACCAAAAAACCCCCACCGCTTGTTTGCGCCCCTCTCCCGCCTGCGGGAGAGGGGCCGGGGGAGAGGGCACGCGCCTCCAGATGCGTAGCCCCTCGCTGAACCACCCCTCTCCCCAAAGCCCCCGCAACCCCATCCCGCCCCACGCGGGAGACGTCCAACACCAGGAGACAACGCCATGAAACTCTGGCACCGCCTCGCGGCCATTGCCGCCTGCACGCTCTGCATCGCCCCCGCCTTCGCCCAGAAGGATTTCCCGACCAAGCCGATCATGATGGTCGTCACCTATCCGCCGGGCGGGCCCACCGACGCCATGGCGCGCACGCTCGCCGCCGCGCTCAAGTCCAGCCTGGGCCAGCCCGTGGTGGTGGAGAACCGCGCCGGCGCCGGCGGCAATATCGGCGCCGAAGTGGTCGCGCGCGCCGAGCCGGATGGCTACACGCTGATGTTCGGCACCTCCGCGCCGCTGGCGATCAACGTCAGCCTCTACCGCAAGATCAACTACGACCCGGTCAAGAGCTTCGCCCCGGTGATCCAGATCGGCCAGCTGCCCAACGTGCTGGTGGTCAACCCGTCCGTGCCGGCGAAGAATGTCACCGAACTGATCGCCTACGGCAAGGCGCATCCGGGCAAGCTGACCTACGCCTCGTCCGGCAACGGCGCCTCGTCGCACCTCGCGGGCGTGCTCTTCAACAACGTCACCGGCACCGACTTCCAGCACATCCCGTACAAAGGCACCGGCCCAGCGCTGAACGACCTGCTGGGCGGCCAGGTCAGCATGACCTTCACCGACGTGCTGACCGCGATGCCCTTTATCAAGAGCGGCAAGGTGCGCGCGCTGGGCGTCACCACCAAGGCGCGCTCGCAGGCGCTGCCGGATGTGCCGACCGTTGCGGAGCAGGGCGTGCCCGGGTTTGATGTCTCGGTGTTCTTTGGCGTGGTCGCGCCCGCGGGCACGCCGCCGGAAGTGATCGGCAAGCTCAACCGCGCCTTTGCCGATGCGCTCAAGCAGCCCGAGGTGCGCAAGACCCTGCAGGCGCAGGGCCTGGAGTTCGCACCCTCGACCACGCCGGAGCAGCTCGGTGGCTTCGTCAAGGCCGAGGTCGGCAAGTGGCGCGCCGTGGTGCAGAAGTCGGGCGCGCAGCTCGACTAAGTAAAGAGGAACCCGCCATGACCCAATCCAGCCCCGGCGCGCTCGCCGGCATCCGCGTGGTCGACCTGTCGCGCATCCTGGGCGGCCCGTATTGCGGCCAGATCCTCGGCGACCACGGCGCCGACGTGCTCAAGATCGAACCGCCGCAGGGCGACGACACCCGCACCTGGGGGCCGCCGTTCAGGGACGGCGTGGCCTCGTACTACTTCGGCCTGAACCGCAACAAGCGCGTGATGCGTCTCGACCTGGCTAAGGAGCCGGATCGCGAGGTGCTGCTGGCCTTGCTCGCCGATGCCGACGTGCTGGTCGAGAACTTCAAGACCGGCACCATGGAGAAGTGGGGGCTGGGCTACGACACGCTGTCGGCGCGCTTCCCGCGGCTGGTGCATTGCCGCGTCTCCGGCTTCGGTGCCGACGGCCCGCTCGGCGGCCTGCCCGGCTACGACGCCGCGATCCAGGCCATGTCGGGCATCATGAGCATCAACGGCGAAGCCGACGGCGATCCGTTGCGCGTGGGTTTGCCGGTGGTCGACATGGTGACCGGCCTTAACGCGGCAATCGGCGTGCTGCTCGCGTTGCAGGAACGCTCGCGCAGCGGCCGCGGGCAGTTCGTCGAAGCGGCGCTCTATGACTCCGGATTGTCGCTGTTGCATCCGCATGCGGCCAACTGGTTCATGAGCGGCAAGACGCCGCAGCGCACCGGCAACGCGCACCCGAACATCTATCCCTACGACACCGTTGCCACGGCAACGGACCCGATCTTCCTCGCGGTCGGCAATGACCGGCAGTTCCGGATTCTTTGCGAGCACCTGCAGCTGCCTGCCCTCGCCGAGGATGAGCGCTATGCCACCGCCGGCGCGCGCTCGGTGAATCGCGTGGCGCTGAAGGCGGAGCTGGAAGCGAAGCTGCGCGAGCTCGATGGCAAGGTGCTGGCCGACACGCTGGTGGCGGCAGGGGTGCCTTGTGCGCCGGTGTTGTCCGTGGCCGACGCCCTGCAGCATCCGCATACGATGCACCGCGAGATGGTGGTGGAGATGCCGGGCGGCTACAAGGGGCTGGGGGCGCCGGTCAAGCTGAGCCGGACGCCGGCAACATATCGGCACGCGCCGCTGAGCGAAGGGAACGAGTTCCTCGACTAGGCACCAGCGCCCTCGGTCCTGTCCAAATGCAGAAAGGTGGCCCACTGGCCGCCTTTCTTGCCATCAGGGCACCGCCCCATCAACCGGGAATCATCCCCGGCAACAGATACGCCTGCACCATCGTGATGATGCCGATGATCACTGCAAACAGCAGGCTGTGCTTCACGGTAAATCGGAACAACTCCGATTCCTTGCCCACCAGCCCGGTCGCCGCGCAGGCCACCGCGATCGATTGCGGCGAGATCATCTTGGCGGTCACGCCGCCGGTGGTGTTGGCCGCCACCATCAGCGTATCGGACACGCCGATCTGGTGCGCAGTAGTGTTCTGCAGCGAGCAGAACAGCGCATTGGACGACGTATCCGAACCGGTCAGGAACACGCCCAGCCAGCCCAGGAATGGTGAGAAGAACGGGAACGCCGCACCCGTGCCGGCGAGCAGCAGCGCCAGCGTCGACGACATCCCCGAGTAGTTGGCAACAAAGGCAAAGCCCAGCACCAGGCCGATCGACAGCACCGGGCGCGCCAGTTCCACCAGCGTCTGGCCGAACGTCGCCACCAGATCGCGCGGCTTCATGCGCAGCAGCACCGCCGAAATCAGCGCGGTCAGCAGGATCGCAGTGCCCACGGCGGACAGCAGGTCGAGCTTCAGCACCGCGTCATACGCCTTGGGCGTGGCGACGATCGGCGCAGCCTTGATCACCATCTGGTCCAGGCCCGGGACCTTGAACTTCAGCACCGTGCCGGCCAGCGCGCCATTGGCGGCAAACAGCGCCTTGAACGGTTGCAGGCTCCACACCGTGACAATCGCGGTCAGGATGCCGAACGGCGCCCACGCACGCAGTGTTTGCGCCATGGTGTAGGGCGAGGCCTTGCGGCTCACCGGCGCACCGCCAAAGCCGCCGCCGAAGCCCGACAGCGCCATGGTGCCGCCCCCGACGGCGCCGCCCGCGCGTTGCGACGCGCTGCGCGGCTGCCACACCTTCAGGAACGCGGCCAGCGACACCAGGCTGACCAGCGCCGAGGTGATATCCGGCAGCTCGGGCCCGATATGGTTTGACGTGAAGTACTGCGTCACGGCAAAGCTGCCGCCGCAGACCAGCGCCGCCGGCCACGTCTCGCGCACGCCCTTGGCGCCGTCCATCATGAACACCAGCCAGAACGGCACCAGCAGCGACAGCAGCGGCAGCTGGCGGCCGGCCATGGCACCGATATGGAAGGGGTCCAGCCCAGTGACCTGTCCGGCCACGATGATGGGGATGCCCATCGCGCCGAACGCAACCGGCGCGGTATTGGCGATCAGGCACAGGCCCGCGGCATACAGCGGGTTGAAGCCCAGACCGACCAGCAGCGCCGCGGTGATCGCCACTGGGGCGCCAAAGCCCGCCGCGCCTTCCAGGAAAGCGCCGAAGGCAAAGCCGATCAACAGCATCTGCAGGCGCTGGTCGTCGGTGATGGACAGCACCGAGGCGCGGATAACGTCGAACTGGCCGGTCTTGACCACGATCTTGTATAGGAACACCGCGGTCACGATGATCCAGGCGATCGGCCACAGCCCGTAGGCAAAGCCGAAACCCGCCGCAGCGAACGCCTGCTGCGCCGGCATGCCATAGGCGAAGATCGCCACGCCAAGCGCCAGCAGCAGTGTCAGCGCCGCGGCCATATGGCCTTTCATGCGCCAGACCGCCAGCGCCATGAAGAAGAACAGGATAGGGATGGCCGCCGCCAGCGCCGACAGCCACAGGCTGCCCAGCGGCGTATAGAGTTGGGTCCAGGGTTGCACTGCTCAGTCTCCTACTTCAGTGGTGTTTCAGGGGATGTTTTGTTGTCGTGGCCGACGCATCGGGCTTTTCGCTGCCCGATGGTTGGCTGCCCTCTCCCGCGAGCGGGAGAGGGAGAAAACCGCCGCCTACTCCGGCTGTCCTCGTTCCTTCAGCAGATCCGCCAGACTTCGCGCCGCCGGTTGCAGCGGCGTCCGGTGCTGCGTCCACCCCATCTGCTTGGCCGGCGCCAGCGCACGCAGCCGCGTAGCCGCCCAGCGGAACAAACGGTAGGTGGTGGGATGCGAATACGCCCCGCTCCAGAAGCGCCACACCAGGTGTTCGCCGCGGCTGTACTTCGCGCCTTGTCCGCGCAGCGGATTGGCAACCTGCTCTTCCGGATCGCGATTGGATTCCGTGCGCAGTCGCACCAGCAATTGCGGGATCGGGATGCGCACCGGGCACACCTCGCCGCAGGCGCCGCACAGGCTCGACGCGGTCGGCAGGTCGGCGGTGGCCTCCAGCCCCAGCAGGTGCGGCGAGATGATCTTGCCGATCGGGCCCGGATAAGTCGTGCCATAGGCGTGCCCGCCAATGCGCGTATAGACCGGGCAGTGGTTCATGCACGCGCCGCAGCGGATGCATTGCAGCGTCGCGCGCAGCTGCGCGTCGGCATAGGCCTGGGTGCGGCCGTTATCGAGCAGCACCAGGTGCACCTCGCGCGGGCCGTCGCGCTCGCCCTCGCGACGCGGGCCAGAGATCAGGTTGAAGTAGGTGGTGATGGCCTGCCCGGTGGCGGAGCGCGTCAGCAGGCTGGACAGCGGCACGATGTGCTCGAGCTTGGCCACCACCTTTTCCATGCCCATGATGGCGATATGCACGTCAGGCACGGTGGTGGAGAGGCGGCCGTTGCCTTCGTTCTCCACCAGCCACAGCGTGCCGGTATCCGCCGCTGCGAAGTTCACGCCGGACAGGCCGATGTCGGCTTCGACAAAGGCTTGCCGCAACGCGCGCCGGCCGGTCTGGATCAGCGTGTCGACGTCCTCCGTATAGGGCGTGTCGGGGATGTGCTGCTCGAACAAGGTGGCGATATCGCCCTTGGTCTTGTGGATCGCCGGCATCACGATATGCGAAGGCTTTTCGCCCGCGAGCTGCACGATGTACTCGCCCATATCGGATTCGATGCAGTCCACGCCGCGCTCGGCCAGGTAATGGTTCAGCTCGATCTCCTCGCTGGCCATCGACTTGCCCTTGATCACGCGCTTCGCCTGCTTCGCGGCGGCGATGCCGTGGATGATCCGGTTCGCTTCGTCGGCGGTCTCGGCCCAGTGCACCTGCACGCCGGCGGCCATGAGCCTGGCCTCGAGCTGCGTCAGCAGGTCGGGCAGGTTGGCCAGCGCGTGCTGGCGCACCGCTTCGCCAAGGTCGCGCAGGCGTTCCAGTTCGTCGGCATCGGGGAATTGCGCCAGGCGCTTGCCCTGCAGGAAATCCATCGCCCCGCGAAAGCTCTGGCGCAGCTTGGGATCGTCCAGCGCCTCGCGCGCGCGCGCCTTGAAGTCCTGCGCGGGAATGAAATGCAGTGTGCTCTGGCTCATGCCCGGCCCTCCGTCGCTTCGGTGTCCATCACGATGACGACCCACAGACGGCGCGGCCCGTGCGCGCCGTAGGCCAGCGTCTGCTGGATGTCCGAGGTCTTGGACGGGCCCGAGATCATCACCAGGTTGGTCGGCATGCCGTCGCGCCAGCGTTCGGCGCGCGCGGCCATGTGCAGGTCTTCATGCAGCGTGGAAGCCCGCACCAGCGCGATATGCAGCGGCGGCACCAGCGACACCGTGCGCGGCGAACCCGCATCCGGCGCGACGATCAGCGTGCCGGTTGCGGCGATGCCGGAACGGGCCACGGTAAAGCCGGCGTCGACGGTGTCGAACAACTCGGCCTTCCACTGCTCGATGGGGCGGTCGTAACCAATGGCCTCGATTTGCGCCGGCAACGCGCCTGCCAGCGCCGCGCCGGCGCGGCTGGATGGATCGAGCAGCAGGCGCCGGACGCCTGCGTCGGAAAGCGCAGCAGCCAGCAGCGCCGGCCATGCATCCTCCCCCGCGCACCAGACTTCTGCGTGCGAGGCTTCGAGCGCCAGGCGCATCGCGGTCACCCGGGCATCGATATCCGCGGGGCCCCGGCGGCGCGCCTCGAAATGGCTGTCGATACGGCTGTCGAGTTCAGCGGTGGAGGGCGACGGGGCGGGCGCGGCGGCGCGCAGCCGGCCGAGCATGCGCTCGCGGGCACTGAGCGGGTTCATGCTTCACCTCCGGTACGGCGCCACAGGAAGCTCGCCAGGTGTTCCACCTGCAGCGGCGCGCCGTCATGCGCCGCGGTGTGGCCGATATTGAGCAGGCAGCCGCAGTCCGCCGACACCAGCCAATCGCAGCCGGTGGCGCAGGCGGAGGCGACCTTGTCGCGCACCATGGCGCCGGAGATATCGGCGTGCTTGAGCGAGAAAGTGCCGCCAAAGCCGCAGCACTCCGACTCGCGTTCATGCTCCACGCGCGTCACGCCCGGCAGTGCATCGACCAACGCCACGCCGTGCCCGCGCGTACCCATTTCTCGACGGGCGCCGCACGAGGTATGCAGCACAATGCGCTCCTGCGCCTGGCCCGCGGGCAGTGCGTCGCCGAAGTCCACCTTCAGCACGTGCAGCAGGAACTCGCTGAGCTCGTAGATGCGCTCGGCCAGCGCGCGCGCCTTGGGCCCGGCCACCGGATCATCGGCGAACAGTTGCGGCCAGTGGTGCCGCATCATCCCCGCGCACGAGCCGGACGGCACGATCACCGGCCATGGCTGGCTGAACAGGTCGAGCTGCGCGCGCGCCACGGCACGGGCCGCCTCGGGATTACCGCTGCTGTAGGCCGGCTGGCCGCAACAACTCTGCGCGCGCGGGAAGTGAACGGTGAGGCCTTCGCGCTCGAGCAGCCGCACGGCGTCGAGCCCGGCCTGGGGGACGAACAGGTCGACCAGGCAAGTGGCAAACAGGTAGCACTGCGTGGGCGCAGGGCCGGTGGGGTACTGACGATCCTTCATGTCTCGCTCCGGACGTGCTGGGGTCGCACGTTTCGGCGCATAATTCCCGCTTCCGGGCGGCAGTTCAAATTGGTTGGACCAGTCCGCGGGAAGGCACGGGAGCGAGGGGCGACGGCATGACGGCAGCGGCACAGAGGCACGGCGCAACGCGCGGGCGCGTGGAGTCGGTCATGCGCCAGATGGAAACCGCGCTGCTTGATGGCACCTGGCCGCCCGGCACGCGGCTGCCGGCGGAGCGCGTGCTCGCCGGGCAATACGACGTGGCCCGCAACACCGTGCGCGAGGCCATCCAGCGCCTGGCCGCGCGGGGCCTGCTGCAGAGCCGGCGCGGCGCCGGCGTCTACGCCACCGACCAGCTGCGTGCCGGGATTGCCTCGCCCTGGGGGCAACTGGTGGCCGACCACCCTGCGCTGCGCGATGACATCCTGGAATTCCGCCGGGTGCTGGAAGGTGCCACCGCCTACTTCGCCGCGCTGCGCGCCGACGCGGCCGACGTCAAGCGCATCCGCGCGCTGATGGCCGAGCTCGAACGCGCGCGCGCCGCCGACCACAAAGAGGCCGAAGCCAATGCCGACGCCCGCCTGCACGACGCCATCGCGCTGGCGTCGCACAACACCATGTTCCTGCACCTGCATACCAGCGTGATCGGCATGCTGCGCGAACACATCACCATCAACGGCACCGGCCTGCGCGAACAGGACGACAGCGCTTCGGACCTGCTGCTATTGCAGCACCGCACCCTGTGCGACGCCATCTGCGCGCGCCGGCCGGAAGAGGCGCGCACGGCGATGCAGACGCACATCGATTTCGTACGCAGCCGGGTCGAGCAGGACGACGGCGCCTAGGTCGCCAGAGAGTTCCGAGCCGATAGTGGTCCAACCACGAGCCTGGAGTGCCGGGCGCGGCATTTACACCAATCCGGCGCCCGCCAGTTCCCGCTTCAGGTAGGCATAGAAAATCGGCCCGGCAATCACGCCCGGGATGCCGAACAGCGTCTCCATCAGCAGCATCACTATCAACAGCTCCCACGCTGCCGCCTGGATGCGCGCGCCGATGATGCGCGCGTTCAGGAAGTACTCCAGCTTGTGGATCACCACCAGGAACACCAGCGATCCCACCGCGATCGGCAGCGACACCGACAGCGACGCCACCACGATGGCGGTATTCGAGATCAGGTTCCCCAGCACCGGCAGCAGGCCGGCAATAAAGGTGATCACCACCAGCGTCTTCGTCAGCGGCAGGTGCACGTCAAACAGCGGCAGCACCAGCAGCAGGTAGATCGAGGTCAGCACCGTGTTGATCGTCGAGATCTGGATCTGCGCAAAGATAAACTGAGAGAACGCCTGCTGCAGCGTACGTGCCCGCGCCACCAGCGCCGTCGCCAGCGGCCGGCGGTTGGGACGCGCCACCGCTCGGTACAGCGCCACCATTGCACCGATCACCAGTCCGATCAGGATATGCACCAAGGTGCGCAGTACCTCGGCCCCGAGCTTCTGGGCCATGGCGGCATGCGCACGCAGCGTCTCGATCAGCGTGTTGGCCAGCTCGTCCACGCCATTGGGCAGCGCATCGCTCACCCAGGGCGGCAAGCGACCGCGCGACTGGTCGATGATATCCGCCACATGGTTCAGCAGCCCGTCCAGCGTATTGCCCTCACCGCTGACAAAGCGCACCAGGAGCCAGCCCGCCAGCGACAGCCCGAGCAGGATCAACGCCGACAATATCAACACCGCGAGCGCGTCGTGCCGCTGGTGCAACCGCATCAGCCGCGGTGCGAGGACGTCGACCAACGAATACAGCAGCAGGCCGGAGAGCAGCGCGGCCACCAGGTTGGCCTGGAGCACGGTCCAGAGCGCCAGGGCGGTCAGCAGGTAGGCGACGGCGCCGACGCTGTACCACGCGGCTGGCAGCAGGCGCGGGACGGTGGGCGGGTCGGGGTCTTTCATTTAAGGTCTCCGGCTGGGTGTTTAAGTCGCTTCGCCGCGTGTGGCGGTTATGGCTGGCGGGCTATGGTTGAACCCGACGCTTATTATGAGGGCTGTCAGGCGCTCCATTGCCGGTGGGGAGCTTATCGCTGGAAGTGGCCATCATTGAAGTGCTTCGAACAGAAGCAACATCAGCGATGCCCGCTGCACGACATAGCATAGAAATGCGACCGCTGTTCGCTCGACGCCGTCTGTCTTGCGCCACAGGCACGGGATTTGCTGACCGTCAAGCGTCGCCACCGGCGCGCCGCCGACCCCAAGCGGGCCACGTGCGCAAAGAGTGACTATATTTGGAAGACCGGCACCCGCAAGGCCCGGCCCCACCAAGCCCTTCAAGTCGCAGTCCCAGCACGGAACCCGACGCATGGCCTACACCCACACCATCGGCACCCATCGCCATGTCTTTGCCGACCTGCGCACGCTGCTGGCCAAGGCCAGCCCGGCGCGTTCCGGCGACGCGCTGGCCGGCATCGCCGCCGAGAGCGAACAGGAGCGGATGGCCGCCCGCTTGGCGCTGGCCGAGGTGCCGCTCGCGCAGTTCCTCAATGAGGCGCTGGTGCCGTACGAGGACGACGAGATCACGCGGCTGATCATGGACCGCCACGATGCCACGGCCTTTGCGGCGATCGGCGCCAGCACCGTGGGCGACCTGCGCAACTGGCTGCTGCTGCACGAGACCGACAGCGCAACGCTGGCGCGCGTGGCGCCGGGCATCACCCCGGAGATGGCCGCGGCGGTCAGCAAGCTGATGCGCAACCAGGACCTGGTGGCGGTGGCGCGCAAGTGCCAGGTGGTGACGCGCTTTCGCAGCACCGTCGGGTTGCCTGGCCGATTGTCGGTGCGGCTGCAGCCCAACCACCCGACCGACGATCCCAAGGGCATCGCCGCGTCGATCATCGACGGGCTGCTGTATGGCTGCGGCGATGCCACCATCGGCGTCAATCCGGCCTCGGACAACCTCGGCGCCATCGTCTCGCTGCTGCGCATGATCGACGAGCTGCGCAGCCGCTATGACATCCCCACGCAGTCCTGCGTGCTGACCCATGTCACCAACACGCTGCGCGCGCTGGACCAGGGCGCGCCGGTGGACCTGGTGTTCCAGTCGGTGGCCGGCAGCGAGCGTGCCAATGCGGCCTTCGGCATCAGCCTGTCGCTGCTGGCGCAGGCGCACGATGCCGCGCAGGCGCTGGCGCGTGGCACCGTGGGCGACAACCTGATGTACTTCGAAACCGGCCAGGGCAGCGCCCTGTCGGCCAACGCGCACCATGGCGTCGACCAGCAGACCATGGAGGCGCGCGCCTACGCGGTGGCGCGCGCGTTCTCGCCGCTGCTGGTCAATACGGTGGTCGGCTTTATCGGGCCTGAGTACCTGTACGACGGCAAGCAGATCATCCGCGCCGGACTGGAGGACCACTTCTGCGGCAAGCTGATGGGCGTGCCGATGGGCTGCGACGTCTGCTACACCAACCATGCCGAGGCCGACCAGGACGATATGGATACGCTGCTGACGCTGTTCGGCGTGGCCGGCATCAACTTCATCATGGGGGTGCCAGGTGCGGACGACATCATGCTGAACTACCAGAGCACCTCGTTCCACGATGCGCTGTACCTGCGCGAGGTGCTGGGGCTGCGCCCCGCACCGGAGTTCGAGGTGTGGCTGCAGCGCATGGGCATTGCCGATGCCAGCGGCCGGCTGCTCGAGCCCGCCGCCCGCCAGCCGCTGCTGCAGATGGCGCACAGTCTCTGAATATCCAGCGCCATGCCGGCCAAACGCCATCCTCCTTCCCGCGACGCCATGTCCGGGCACACGCCCGCCACCACCGCCACCTCGGATACCGACCCATGGCAGCGCCTGCGCCAGTTCACGCGCGCGCGCGTCGCGCTGGGCCGCACCGGCCACAGCCAGACCACCGATGCCGTGCTGGCCTTCGGCCTGGCGCATGCGCAGGCGCGCGATGCGGTGCACCTGCCGCTGGACGTGGGCGCGGTCACCGCGGCGCTGGACACCACCAGGCTGCAGCATGTCGCCGTGCACAGCGCGGCGCCGGACCGCACGCACTACCTGCGGCGCCCGGACCTGGGCCGGCGCCTTGACGATGCCAGCCGCGACAGGCTGGCCGCGTTGCAGGCGGCCGAAGCCCCTGACGTAGTCTTCGTCATCGCCGACGGCCTCTCCGCACTTGCCACGCAGACACACGCGCTGCCGCTGCTCGACGCCACGCGCCAGCGCCTGCCGCCTTCGTGGCGCATCGGACCGGTGGTGGTTGCCGAGCAGTCGCGCGTGGCACTGGGCGACGAGATCGGCGAATTGCTCGGCGCGCGCCAGGTGGTGATGCTGATCGGCGAACGGCCGGGGCTGAGTTCGCCGGACAGTCTCGGCATCTACCTGACCTATGCGCCGCGCGTGGGCCGCACCGATGCCGAGCGCAACTGCATTTCCAATGTGCGGCCGGAAGGCCTCGCGTACGCGCAGGCGGCCGACCGGCTCGCCTTCCTGCTGCGCGGCGCGGCGGCGCTGGGGCGTTCGGGCGTGGATCTGAAGGACGACAGCGCGCCGGCGCTGCCGGACCGCTGACGGGGCAACGCCTCTGCCAAGGGAGCAACCATGCAAGCCGACATGAATTTGCAGGTATGGCTGGATATCCAGTCGGCCAACGGCATGGCGCAGGTCGTGCCTTATGTCGCTTCGGCGCAGGAGGCGGACCTGCAGTACGAGCTCAAGCTGCGCGCGCGCAGCGGCAATGCGGCGTCATCGCTGGCGCAGGCCGGCACGCTGCACGTGGTGCCCGGGCAGCCCACGCGCGTGTCGTCGCTGACGGTCTCGCAACCGCCCGGCAGCGAGTGTGAAGTCGGACTGGTGCTGCGGCAGGGCATGGCCGTGCTGGGCCGGTACAAGCTCGACTGCAGCGGGCGCAAATAGCAAGCCTGTCGGCAGAATGAAAAACGGCCACCACGCGGGCGCTCAGCCCGCCATGGTGGCCGCGTGCCGCACGCGGACAGTGGTCCGTGGCGACAGTGCGCCGCTATCGCTACATCATGCGGCGCGAGAACTGCCCGTGACTGGCATCCGACATCAGCTGCGAGAATTGCTCCCCGCTCATGTGGACCAGTTCCTGGTGGTCGCCGCCCTCGAAATAGACTTCGGGCTGCTTCATCAGGCTGTCGTCCACATAGGTCTGCATGCCGTAGGCCATTGCCACCGGCGGGATCGCGCCGAGGTCGCAGTCCTTGAAGATCTCGCGGATCTCGTCCTCGTGTGCCAGTACCAGGTTGCGTCCGGTCTGTTCGCAGATGGCGGCCATCTGCAGGTGGTGGCTCGACGGGATCACGGCGGCGACATAGCCGCGGTCATCCTCGAGCAACAGCGTCTTGGCCAGTCGGTCTCCGGGAACGTGCGCAGCCTCGGCAGTGGCCATGCTGCTGAGGGTGTAGGGATGGCGAATGATGTCGTACTGGGTATTCTTGCTGCTCAGGCAGTTTGCGAGCGTGCTAGCCAGGGCCATGGTAGCTCCTCAGATTCAGTCGGATGCGTCTACGATTATCCTTGTGCTCTTAATATAGTGCCTGTCAGCACGCCCAACGTGGCGACACGGCAACGCCCTGGCTACCGGTGCAGCCGCGGCCACACCGCCTGCAGCTCGGTCTTGAGGAAGTTGAGCAGGTAGCGCGTGGCCAGCGTCTGGTAGCGGTTGGGCATGGTCAGCATATAGAGCCGGCTGCCGAACACGCTGATGCGGTAGTCGGACAGCAGCGACACCAGTGCGCCACTTTCCAGTTCGGCGCCGATCGCATAGATCGGGAGAATGCCGATCCCCAGGTCTGCCAGCACCGATTCCTTCAGGAAGGCAAAGTTTTCCGAGGTGAGCGTCGGTTCGAGCACTACCTGCTCGCGGGCTTCTTTCGCGTCATGGCCTTCATCGCCATCCAGCCGCGTGCCCGATGCCTTGAGCTTCTGGCCCTCCGGCGACGCGCAGACGATCGCATGTCCTTGCAGCCCGGTGAGTGCCTTCGGCGCGGGATGCGCGGCGAGATACCCCGGCGACGCGCACACGATCCAGTCGACTTCGCCAATTTCCGTGGCGATCACCGAATCGGGCGGTGTGGAGATAATGCGCAGCGCCACGTCTACATCCTCGGACACCAGGTTGTGCACGCGGTTGTCGAACATGACGTCAAGCGTGATGTCGGGATAGCGCTGCTTGAACAGCACCAGCAGCGGCGACAGCAGCGTATGCCCCAGCCCTGTGGGCACCGAGAGCCTCACATGGCCCTGCAGGCTCTTGCCCATATTGCTGATCAGCGCATTGGCCGCCGCCACTTCACCCAGGATATTGCGGCCGTGCTCGTACAGCCCGGCGCCGATCGGGGTCGGCTCGACATGGCGGGTGGTCCGCCGCAGCAGCTGCACGCCAAGCTCTTCTTCGAGCGCCTTCAGCCGGTAGCTGACATTGGCGCGCGTCATCTTGAGCTTGCGCGCGGCCGCGCTCAGGTTGCCCGCGTCGACGATATCGACGAACAGGCGCAGGGCGTTGAGATCCATGGCTTGGGTGATGGGATACAGGGCGGGCGGCGCCGCCTGGCGGTTGCCGCCCCGTATATTGCCATGCCGGCGTGAGGGTCCGGCGCCGGCGTTGCGCAGCATTGCGCCGCACCTGGCTCAGTGCTCGTGGTGCAGGTACTTCGCCTGGCGCGGCAGGCGCAGGCTGACGAAGAAGGCGATCACCATCATCGCGGTCACGTACCAGTAGAACGCGGTCTCGTGGCCGAGCGTCTTCATGCCCAGCGCCACATACTCGGCCGAGCCGCCGAAGATCGCGTTGGCGATCGCGTAGGCCAGGCCCACGCCCAGCGCGCGCACCTCGGGCGGGAACATCTCCGCCTTCACGATGCCGCTGATCGAGGTGTAGAAGCTGACGATGGCCAGCGCCACGGCGATCAGCACGAAGGCCAGTTCCGGGCTGCTGACCGTGCCCAGCGCGGTCAGGATCGGCACCGTGCAAAGCGTGCCCAGCGCGCCGAACATCAGCATGTTGTTGCGCCGGCCGATACGATCGGACAGTGCACCGAACACCGGCTGCATGCACATGTACAGGAACAGGCACGCCGTCATCACATAGCTGGCGGTTTTGATCGACATGCCGGCGGTGTTGACCAGGTACTTCTGCATGTACGTGGTGAAGGTGTAGAAAATCAGCGAACCACCCGCGGTATAGCCCAGCACCGTGAAGAAGGCCGCCTTGTGGTTGCGGAACAGCTCGGCCACGCTGCCGGCCTCCTTGCTGCCACGGCTGGCCGCCGACGAGGTCTCATGCAGCGTGCGGCGCAGGAACAGCGCCACTACCGCGGTGATCGCGCCGACCACGAACGGGATGCGCCAGCCCCACGTCTTGAGTTCGGACTCGTCCAGCAGCTGCTGCAGGATCACCACCACCAGCACCGCCAGCAACTGGCCGCCGATCAGCGTCACATACTGGAACGACGAGAAGAAGCCGCGCCGGCCGCGCAGCGCCACCTCGCTCATATAAGTGGCGGTGGTGCCGTATTCACCGCCGACCGACAAGCCCTGGATCAGGCGCGCGAGCAGCAGCAGCGCCGGCGCCCAGTTGCCAATGCTGTGATAGGTGGGCAGGCAGGCGATCAGCAGCGAGCCCGCGCACATCATGATCACCGAGATCAGCATCGAGTTCTTGCGCCCGTGGCGGTCGGCGATGGTGCCGAACAGCCAGCCGCCGATGGGCCGCATCAGGAAGCCGGCTGCAAACACGCCCGCGGTGTTCAGCAGCTGCGCGGTGGGATCGGACTTGGGGAAGAACGACGGCGCGAAATAGATCGCGCAGAAGGCATAGACGTAGAAGTCGAACCATTCGACCAGGTTGCCCGAGGAGGCGGCGACGATGGCGTAGACGCGCTTGCGCACTTCATCGGGGCTCGGGCCGGCCGTCTGGGCGGGGTTAGCGGTGAGATCGGTCATGTTGTTGTCTTGCAGTCAGGGCGGTGCGGGGCAACCGCGGGTCAGGTCCCGCTTCGCAGTAGCTGGCGGCGCACGCCGGAAGGATGGCCATTGGACAGGCCGCCGCATGGCCACCTGAGCGGTGGGGCGGCAAGGGGAACACGGGGAAGGCCGAGCGGGGAGCCCGTCGGTCTGGGGCGTGAACTGGCGCGCACTGCGGCAGCAAGCCCGGACCGGTGCCACGGTGGCATCAGGGCTGGCGGGCGATTGTCCATCTGGCTGGAAACTGTATCCGGCCTGCGGCCCGCGCGCCGGGCCGAGCCGGGGCTGTAACGGGGGATGCAACGAGTGATGCAACAGGTCATTGCGCGTGCTGTGGCTTGCACTGTGCGCGGGTCTGGGCAATGATGCGATCCGTACCCTCAACTGGCCTACCGCGCCCCCGTTTGCCATGCACCGCTTGTTGCGCCGATGGCCGTGCCTGCCATTGCTCTTTGCCGGCGCCAGCGCCCTTGCCCAGGACCTGGTCGAATGCAAGCGGATCGAACACGACCAACTGGTCGCCGCCACGCAGGAAACGCTGCTGTTCCTGCGCTGCCGCGCGCGCCAGGTCGCGTACGAGGCCCCGCGCCTGAAGGGCGTGTCGCAGCGCGTGAAGGACGACCTGGTATTCGCCTGCCTGGACCAGGCCGACGCCGTGGAGCACCAGCTTCGGGTGCGCCATGGGTATTCGAGGGAGTCGCTGGCGCGCCAGCGCTGCGACTTTTCAAGCCCGCCCCCGGGCTAGGCTGACCTCGCGATCTCAGGCAAAGCCGCCATTGGCGCGCAGTACCTGCGCATTGACCCAGCCACCGTCCGGACCAGCCAGGAACGACACTGCCGCGGCAATGTCCTCGGGCGTGCCCAGCCGCTCCAGCGGCGCCACCTTCGAAAGCTGCGCCACCTGCTCTTCCGACTTGCCCTCGAGGAACAGCTCGGTGGCCACCGGCCCCGGAGCCACCGCGTTGACGGTGATGCCGCGCCCGCGCAGCTCGTTGGCCAGTACCCGCACCAGTCCTTCCACGCCCGCCTTGGCGGCGATATACGCCCCGTAGCCCGGGAACGAGCGCGCGATCACGCTGGTCGACAGCGCGACGATGCGCCCGCCTTCGCCCAGGCGCGCCGCGGCTTCACCCAGCACCAGGAAGGCGCCGCGCAGGTTGGTGGCGATAGTCTGGTCGAAGGCTTCGAGGCTGCCGGGCGCGACCGGGGCCAGCGGCATGATGCCGGCACTGTTGACCACCACGTCGAGCCGGCCGAAGGCCTGCTGCGCGGCGTCGAACAGGCGCGCCACGTCTGGCGCCTGCGCCACGTCGCCCTGGACGGCGATGGCATTGACGCCGGCCGCGCGCGCCGCGGCCACGGTCTCTTCGGCCCGCGCGGCGCTGCCGGCATAGCCGATGGCGACGTCGAAGCCGTCGGCGGCCAGCCGCAGCGCGATGGCGCGGCCGATGCCGCGGGAGGCGCCGGTCACCAGGGCGGCGCGGCGTTGGGTGGAAGCTTTTGCGTGGGATTGGGTAGCGGCCATGTCAGGCTCCTTGTCAGAAGGTATGGCCACTATCATGGACGGTGGTTGCCCTTGGATAAATGGGCGGCGTTTGAACGGATTAGACAGTATTCATTAACAATCGCCGCCCGCGCATGCCGCAACCTACACTTCCCGTGTCATCCCCTTCAGGTCGATCCACTGCTCGAACTGTTCCTCGGTCACATGCCCCGAGGCGATCGCCGCCTCGCGCAGCGACAGGTTGCGCTTGACCGCCAGCTTGGCGATCTCCGCGGCCTTGTCGTAGCCGATATGCGGATTGAGCGCGGTCACCGGCATCAGCGAGCGCTCCAGCAGCTCGGCGATACGCTCGCGGTCGGCCTCCACGCCTTCCACCATATGCTCGGCAAAGCTCGAGGCTGCGCCCGCCAGCAGTGACACCGACTGCAGCAGGCTGTAGATGATCACCGGCTTGTAGGCATTCAGTTCCAGCGTGCCCAGCCCGTTGGCGAGCGTCACCGTGGTGTGGTTGCCGATCACACGGCAGCACACCATCGCCAGCGCCTCGGCCTGGGTCGGGTTGACCTTGCCCGGCATGATCGACGAGCCCGGCTCGTTGGCGGGCAGCACCAGCTCGGCAAAGCCCGCGCGCGGGCCGGATCCCAGCAGCATGAAGTCGCGTGCGATCTTCAGGAACGACGAGGCCGTGGTGTTGAGCGCTCCCGACAGGTCGGCCAGCGCGTCGTGCGAAGCCTGCAGGGCATAGCGGTTGGGCGCGGGCTCGAACGGCAGCCCGGTGTAGTCGGCCAGCGCGCGCGCAAACGCCGCGGCAAAGCCGTGCGGCGCGTTCAGGCCGGTGCCGACCGCGGTGCCGCCCTGTGCCACCGGCATCGCGCGCAACATGGCCTGCTGCAGGCGCGACTGCGCATCGGCCACCTGCGTCATGTAGCCCGAGAATTCCTGCCCCAGCGTCAGCGGCACCGCGTCCTGCAGGTGGGTGCGGCCGACCTTGACGATATCGGCAAAGGCTTCCACCTTGCGCGCGAAGGTCTGCTGCAGCTGTTCCAGCGCCGGCAGCAGCTGTTGCTGGATCGCGCGCGCGGCGGCGATGTGCATCGCGGTCGGGAAGCTGTCGTTGGAGGACTGGCTGGCGTTGACGTGGTCGTTGGGATGCACCGGCTTCTTGCTGCCGACCTCGCCGCCCAGCAATTGAATGGCGCGATTCGCGATGACCTCGTTCAGGTTCATGTTGGTCTGCGTGCCGGAGCCCGTCTGCCAGACCGACAGCGGGAACTCCTGCGGCCAGCGGCCTTCGATGACCTCGGCGGCGGCCTGTTCGATCGCCTGCGCCAGCTCGGGCTTGAGCACGCCCAGCTCGCGGTTGGCGCGCGCCGCACACAGCTTGAGGATGGCAAAGGCCTCGATCAGCGCCGGCGGCATCTTTTCATCGCCGATGCGGAAGTTCTGGCGCGAGCGCTCGGTCTGCGCGCCCCACAGGTGGTCGGCGGGCACCGGCACATCGCCAAGGCTGTCTTTCTCGATGCGGGTGTTGGAGGGGGACGGGTCGGACATGGACAGACTCCTTGGCAAGGAAGCGCGGCGGCTTGTGCGACGTCGATGCAGGAACCGGCGCCAGGGCCGGGTCGTGCGGGCAGTCTATTAGGATACTGCTTCACCGCGGCCAGTGCGCGGGCACCGGCCGGATCCTCCGCCTTGCCTTCGAATCACCTTCCGGCCGCATGCGCATCGCCTCCGAAGCGATGCTGGCGCAGACGCGCGCCGGATGCGCAGGCTGGGCCCGCAGCGCAGGCCCCGGCCTGAGCGGCGGCGCTACGCGGTCGCCTTCAGGCACTGCTCCATGCAGACCGCGCAGGCGCGCGCGCAATCCTGGCAATGCTCGGCGTCATGGCGCTCGCATTCCTCCTTGCACCACTTGCAGACCTCTGCGCAATCCTCGCAGACCAGCGGCGCGAACTCGCTGTTGCGCAGCATGTAGGACGCGGCCAGCTGGGCGATGCCGGCGCAATCCATGTCCAGCGCGATGCAGCGCGCCATCTTGCGCACGTCCTGTTCTTCCAGGCAGGCGGCCGCGCACTTGAGCGCGGCGGCGGCGGCGGCATTGCAGGCGGCGATGCAGTCGGCGTAGCGGGCGGCGTTTTCCTGCACGGTGGGTCGGATCATGAAGCGTCCTCCTTGGGGGTAGGTGGCTGGAACCGTGAAAACCGGCACCGGCGGCGGCATGCCCGCGCCGGGACGGCGCAGGCACGGGCGGTGCGGCCTGGCATGCCCGCGGTGCCGGGCGCGGCGCATCCGCGCCCGCTCGGGGCATCGTTATCCACAATAGCAGGCGAGAAAGGATCCTGTCGGCCCGGTAATTGCAGCGCCGCGCTGGTTACAATGCGGCCAGCGCGAAGCGTTCGGGAAGGCGGGCCGCGTGCCGCGCGGACGTCACCCAACGCAATGGCCGGGCACCACCACCCCTGCCATCGCATCTAACAGGCATCCGCTCGGCACGGCCGCACTGGCCGGGCCGACGCATACACAGACACCGGCAGCAACGGGGAGGGAAGGCAATCATGGGCGAGGCGAAACGACGGGGTACTCCCGAGGAGCGTGCGGCACAGGCACGCGCAAAGATCGAGGCCTTGCGCCCCGCGCAGCTGGTCTGCGGGCATTGCAAGACCGCGTTCGGCACCTTCGACGCGCTCGACGTGCCGGGCTTGCCCGGCATCGATGCCGTGTTCGGCGGCGAATGCCCCAACTGCGGCAACGACGTGGTGGTGTTCAAGGGCGCGCCCGACGCGGTGGCCCAGGCCATGATCGCGTGGGAGAAGATGCTGGGCGCGGATGCGCAGCTCGGCTACCAGTCCAGCGACGGACGCCACGTGCCGTTCGAGCCGGAAGGGGCGGGCGAGGCAGGTTCAGGCCCGGCGCCGGGCAAGCCGGGTGGCACCATCCACTGAGGGCTAACTGGGGCACTGCTTAGTGCGGGTTGAGCTCGCCGGCCAGTTCCGGCGGGCCGATCTCGAAGCGGCCGCGGCCCGCGCCCTTGGCGCGGTACAGCAGCACGTCCGCCAGGCGCATCAGTTCGCGGTCCTGCACCGGCCCGCCGTTGTAGAGGGCCACGCCAATGCTCACGTCGACGTCGGCTGTCGCACCGTCGAAGTGGAATGGCTCGTCCATCGTCTGCAGGATGGCCTCGGCCACGCGGCGGGCCACGCCGGGCTGCACGATCGCCTCCAGCACCACTGCGAACTCGTCGCCCCCCAACCGGGCGACGGAGTCGGCCTCGCGCACGCAGGCGCGCACACGTTGCGCAAACGCCTGCAGCAGCAGGTCGCCCGCGGCATGCCCGTGGATGTCGTTGACGGCCTTGAAGCGGTCCATGTCGAGGTACAGCAGCGCCATCAGCGTGCCGTGCTCGCGGCTGCGCGCCATGGCCGCCTGCAGCTGGCCTTCGAACGCGCTGCGGTTCATCAGCTGCGTCAGGTGATCGGTGCGGGACATGCGCGCCAGGCGCTGCGTCTCCAGTTTGCGCTGGGTGATGTCCTGCACGTGGATGTGCACGCCCACCACCTCGCTGCCGTCCGCGCTCCATTCCGGCCGGAAGCTGGTTTCCATGCAGTGGTATTCGGGATCGTTGTCCTCGGACTCGAAGATCACGGCCGCGCCCGCCAGCGCGCGTTCCAGGAACGGCTGCGCGCGCGCGTAGCGGACCTCGCCCAGCACCTCGCGCATCGGCTTGCCGCGCAGCTCCTCGAGCTTCAGGCCAAAGACATGCTCGTAGGCCACGTTGTTGAAGACATAGCGCTCCTCGGTATCGATAAAGGCCAGCAGCGACGGCAGCGTGTCGGTCACCGCGCGCAGGCGCCTCTCGCTGCGGTCCAGCGCCTGGCGGCGGTCGCGTACGTCGCGCATCAGCTTGATGAAGGCGCGCGACAGGTCGCCGATCTCGTCGCGCTGCTGGCGCGTGGGCAGCCGCTCGAACGCCGACAGGTCGTTGGCGCTGGCCAGTACCACCTTGTGCAGCCGCGTGAGCGGTGCCAGCTGGCGGCGTATCGCCAGCCAGATCAGCACGGCCACCGCGGCCATGGCCAGCCCGGCCAGGCCGAGGAAGCGCTGCTGCATCTGGTGCAGCGGCGCGTAGGCTTCGCGCGCGGGCAGCAGCGCCACCAGTTCCCAGCCCGTGGTCGACATCAGGTAGCGCGCGATCACCGGCCGCGCCGGCGTGAGGAATTCCAGCGGCGCGGGGCTGTCGTCCTCGCCGCAGGTGTCGTTCACGGGCAGCGCCGGCTGGCGCGCCTGCGCCGGGTCTGGGTGGCGGATATAGACCGGCTCGCGCCCGGCTGACACCAGGCAGTAGTAGCCGGTGGTGCCCAGCCGGTTGTGCAGGATCTCGACCAGGAAATTGCTGCTGGACATGTCCAGCCACCCGCCCACCAGGCCGGTGAAGGTCTTCTGCGGCGACAGCACCGGCACGGTCACAATCACCCCGAGCTGGCCGGTGGTGCGCGAGCGGATCGGCGCTGAGACCACCGGCGCCAGCGTGCGCGCGGCCTCGCGGAAGTAGCCGCGGTCGCTCACCTCCGTGGGCGGGCCAGTGCTGCTGACGATGTTGCCTTGCGTGTCGGCGACCAGCAGCGCGTTGAACGCGGCAGGCACGGGGATCGCCGCCGCCAGCGTATCCAGGGCGCGCTGCCGTACCGCGGCGGCCTGGGTCCCGTGCGCTTGCGCGAGGATACCGCCGAGCTGGTCGGCCTGGTGCGACAACAGCATGATGCGGTCGTGCATGGCGGTGTCGAGCTGGTCGGCGGTCAGCTTGACGACGGAATCCTGCTGGTCCTGCAGTGCAGCATGCAGGTCGCGGTGCGCATCGTACAGGGCGGCCAGGATAATGCCGGTGCCGAACACCGCGGCGAGCACGGTGGTAATGATCGCAATGCGCGCTTTCAGCGTGGGCGTGTAGACAGGCATGTGGGCGCGAGGGTGGGCGCAGGTTGAGCGCAAACCGGTATGGCGTGGCCCGGGCGGGCGCGGTGGGGGGCGGTGCGATGCAGCGGCCAGTCGGTGACTGCAGACGCGCGTCTCGGGGGGGCGCCTCCGATGCAACCCTACCATACCGCGCCGCGACGGGGCAGGCGGGCAAACCGGGTTTGACAAGGCGGGTTTGACAGTAGCCCCCTGGTGTTGTGATCCCCCGAGCGGTGTCAAGGGCGTGCAAGGCGGCCGGTGTCCAGCTAGCCGGGTGGGGGGTGTGCTGGCAAGGCGGGCCACGGTATAGTGCCGCGTGAATACGGGGCATGCGGCGCAGGCACGTGGTGATGCGCGGCTCAGGCATGCGCGCGGCGGCGCGCACTACCCGGCCCGCACTATCGAGCCCCAGGCCCGCGTGCAAACTCGCGGCAGGCGCGACCTCCGCGCACGCCGTAACCGATCGACCATGAGACTGACTGCGCTTTCCCCTGCCTTGCTGTCGCTGCTGGTCGCGGCCGGCGGTGCGTTGCTGACGGCGGGAGCATGGCGCCAGGCGCAGCAGCTGGAGCACCAGCTGGCGCAGCAGCGTTTCGACGTGCTGCTGGGGCAGGCCGGCAGCGCGCTGCGCGAGCGCATGCTGGACAACGAACGCCTGCTGCGCGGCGTGGCCGGCCTGATCACGGCCAATCCCGCCACCTCGCGTGCGCAGTGGCGCAACTACCTCTATACCGCCCAGCTCGACGAACTGCCCACCGGCACCCAGGCGATCGGCTACGCCCCGCTGACGACGCCGCAGCATTCCGTGCGGCTGGTGCAGGCCGCGCGCGCCGACGGACTGGCCAGCTACGAGATCCATCCCCCCGGTCCGCGCGACCTGTATGCGCCGATCCTCTATATCGAACCGCTGGCGGGCAGGAACGCCCGCGCCGTGGGCTTCGACATGCTTTCCGAGCCGACCCGGCGCGCCGCGCTGGAGGCCGCCCGCGACAGCGGCGAACCGCGGCTCACGCGCCGGCTCGAACTGATCCGCGAATCCGAAGCCTCGGTACAGCAGCACGGCGCCCTGGTATTCCTGCCGGTCTATGGCGGCGGCGTGGCGGTCAGCACGGTGGCGCAGCGGCGCCAGGCGGTGGTGGGCTATGTCTACGTGTCGCTGCGCCTGGGCGACCTGATGCGCGCGGTCAGTGGGCCGGCGGCTGCCGAACTGGAGCTGTCGCTGCATGAAGGCAGCCCCGGCGTGCCCGGTGCGCTGCTGTCCGGCGAACCGACCGAGGGCGAGCGCCGCGACGACGGCAGCGCCCCGTGGCTGCGCGGCGAACGCTTGATCCAGTACGGCGGCGGCACCTGGACGCTGCGCGGCGCCACCCGCCCCGCCTTCGAAGCCGGGTACGGCCAGCGGCAGGCCCGCCTGACGCTGGCTGCGGGCTCGTTGGTCACCGTGCTGCTGGCCTGGCTCACTTACGCGCTGGCCCGCCAGCGCCGCACCGCGCGGCAACGCGAAGCGCAGGCCGTCCATGCCTGGGAGGACGACAGCGCGATGCTGCAGGCCTGCATGGCGCAAGCCGCGGACGGTTTTATCCTGACCGATGCGCAGGGCGTGGTGGTGCGTGCCAGCGAGCGCGCCGGGCAACTGTTCGGCACCGCTCCCGGCGCGCTTGCCGGGCGCAGCCTCGACACCCTCGTACCCGGCGCCGCCGGCGTGGTCCCCAGTGGCGCGGCGGCGTTGCCCGCCGCGCACCGCGAACTGACCGGCGTGCGCGACGACGGCGGCCGCTTCGCGCTGCGCGCCGGCGCGGCCCGGCTGCCGGGCGCCGAAGGCGGCGCCGCGCACCGGCTGTGGGCGGTCACGGACCTGCAGCCCGAGCGCCAGGCACAGCAAGACCGCGCGTTGCAGGCAGCGCGCTACACCGGGCTGCTCGAGCATGCCGCGTTCTGCGTAATCACGTTCGACGAAGACGGCCTGATCACCGGCATCAACCCCGCGGGCGAGCGCATGCTCTGGTACACCGCGGCCGAGCTGGTGGGCCGCATGCGCATGACCGGGCTACACGTAGCCGACGAACTGGCAGCCCATGCGCGAGCCCTCGCGCACGAACTGGGCGAGCCGGTCCCCGGCGGCCTGCCCGCGCTGGTGGCCAAGGCGCGGCTGGGCCTGCGCGACGAACGCGAGTGGACCTGGGTGCGCAAGGGCGGCTCGCGCATGCCGGTGCAGATGACGGTGGCCGCGTTGCCGGCGCCTGCGGATCCGGCCGCGTTGCCCACGGAGGACGCGACCGTGCCGCCCGCGCCGTCGGCGGGCTACCAGGCCATCGCCTACGACCTGACCGAACGCCGCCGCGTGGACGAATACATCCGCCATCTCGCGCTGCACGACCCCCTCACCGGCCTGCCCAATCGCGCAGAACTGAACGAGCGCGCACAGCCGCTGCTGCTGCACGCGCGCCGCCACGGCGAGCGCGTGGCGCTGCTGCTGCTCGACCTGGACCACTTCAAGCACATCAACGATTCGCTGGGGCATCCGGTCGGCGACGACGTGCTGCGCACCATGGCCGACCGCCTCAAGGGTGCGGTGCGCCAGGGCGACCTGGTGGCGCGCATGGGCGGCGATGAATTCGGCGTGGTGCTGGGCGGCCTGCGCCATGACAGCGAAGCCGAGCTGATCGCCGCCAAGATCCAGGCGCGCATCAATGAAGAACTGCAGGCCGGCGGCCAGCGCTTGCGCGGGACGGCGTCGATCGGCATGGCGGTGTTCCCGGACGACGGCGATACCCTGACCGAGCTGCTCAAGTGCGCCGATGCGGCCGTCTACGCCGCCAAGCAGGGCGGGCGCGCGCAGCTGCGCCGCTTTGCCAGCGAAATGGCCGAGGCCTCGCTGGCGCGCTTCACCATCGAAGGGCTGCTGCGCCGCGCGCTGGCCGGCAATGAGTTCCGCCTGCGCTACCAGCCCATCGTCGATACCGCCACGCTTGCGATCACGGGCGTGGAAGCGCTGATTGCCTGGGACACCCCGGAACGGGGCCCGATGCAGCCGTCAGAGTTCATCCCCATCGCGGAGCAGAGCGGCCTGGTCGCGCCGCTTGGCGAATGGACCCTGGCCACTGCCTGCCGCGAGATCCAGGCCCTGCGCCAGGCGCTCGGCCGCGACATCGAGGTGGCGGTCAATATCTCGCCGCTGCAGCTGCGCCAGGCCAACTTCCCCGACACCGTGGCGCGCTGCCTGCGGGAGGCCGGCCTGCCGCCGCAGGGGCTGGTGATCGAGGTCACCGAAGGCATCCTGGTCGACGGCGGCGAGACCACCATCGAGACCTTCCGCCGCCTGCGCGAGCTGGGCGTGGGGCTGTCGATCGACGACTTCGGCACCGGCTACTCCGGGCTGAACTACCTGACGCGGCTGCCGATCAGCCGGCTGAAGATCGACAAGTCCTTTGTCGACGACGTCGACGCGCCCGGCCACGACCAGGCGGTGGCAGCGGCGATCATCGCGCTGGGCCACCAGCTGCACCTCAAGGTGATCGCCGAAGGCGTGGAAACCGCGGCGCAGTTTGCCTTCCTGCGGGAGCAGGGGTGCGATGGGGCGCAGGGGTTCCTGTTCTGCCAGGCGGTGCCACCGCAGGCGCTGAGGGAACTGCTGGAAGCCGGGTTTGACGAGCGGATCCCGGTGCCGGTGCCGGTGAACGGCGCCGAGTTGCGCGAGCCGTAAGCCCCCGGGCGATCTGCCAGCAACTTGCCGGCTACTGGAAGGGCCCGATCAGGAACGACTTTGACTCGGCCAGCGCCAACCGCGACCGCATTCCGGCCGAACGGCGCAAGTGCTACGAAGGGAGGGCTGAGGAGGGGTCAGCGGGGCGAATCCGCGCAACGGATGGCGCGGGCGGGCTCCGCAGAAACGGGTACGGTTGCGTGCTGTCATTGCCGTTGTCCTTGTCGCCCTGGTCGGGTTCAGACCTCGCGCGGCGCTTCGGCTGTGTCCGGCCCGTCGGCGTGCAGGCGGCGGTACAGGTCGTCGATGCGCTGGCGGCTGGACTGCAGTTCTTCTCGGCCGCGCTCGGTCAGCTGGTAGACGCGGCCGATGCCGTCGCGGAGCACGCTTTCCAGGTAGCCTTCCATCTGCAGCGCGCGCAGCAACGGGCGCACGGTGCCGATATCGACCTGGAAGCCGTACTCCAGCAGCATGTCGGCGAGCATCGCCACTGTGGCCGGGACTTCGAGGGCGAATTGGAGGACGTAGACGCGGGCTAGCAGGCCAAGGAACTGTCGTTTCATGTGGCTGGCAACGCGGCAGCCGCGGCGATGGTTGACGCGGGTGGCGTTTCGGATGTTTGGGATTGCAGACGTTGTGCGACTGGGAGCACGTGGGCGGAAGGTTCGCCACGGCGCAGCGGTAACGGGCGGCGCCGGAAGGTACGCATTTTACCGGCCGTACAAAAAAAGAAGCCGCCAGAGTCCTGGCGGCTTGTCGGGAATGCGTCGGAGGGGTCAATTAACTCTGGCGCAGACCAGAGTTTAATTTAATCGAATGCGGCTTGTCACGTATCCGTATCAACTCCCCCTCCTGCGGGGGGTATGAGTGCAGGCACTTTGTAGAAATCGAGTTGTTTTTGTGTGACATTGTGCTGAAAACGTCGCCTAACACCGTTGTAGATCAGTCAACGGCGAATAAAAAAACCTGCTCAGCTGGCGATGCCGGTGCAATAACCGGCCGAGGCACAGGTCCGAAACCAGCTTGCGGCACGCCCCGGACAGGGGTCAAATCGCGCCAACCCCCTCACCGCCCTGGCCTGTCCAGCGCTACTTTCACCGCCATGAAACTCGCCGATCTCGCCCGACTGCTTGCCCTGGCTGCCATCTGGGGCGCCAGTTTCCTGTTTATCCGCATCGGCGCGCCGGTGCTGGGACCGATGCCGACGGCCTTCGTACGGGTCCTGATCGGCGCCGTCACGCTGGCCGCCTGCCTGCCGCTGCTGCGGCTGCGCTGGGACATGCGCGGCAAATGGCGCGCGGTGCTGGTGCTGGGGGTGGTCAATTCCGGCATCCCGTTCGTGATGTACGCGATCGCGGCGCTGTGGCTGCCGGCGGGCTATTCGGCGGTGTTCAACGCCATGACACCGCTGATGGGCGTGTTGATCGGCGCGGTGGCCTTCTCCGAACGGCTCACGCGCGCCAAGGCGCTGGGCGTGCTGCTGGGCGTGGCCGGGGTAGCGGTGCTGACGCGCACCGGGCCGGTGGCATTCTCGCTGGACGTGCTGCTGGGCGCGCTGGCGTGCCTGGTGGCCACCGCCTGCTACGGCCTGGCCGGCTTCCTGGCCCGGCGCTGGATCACCGAGCGCGGCGGGCTCGACAGCCGCCTGGTGGCCGCCGGCAGCATGGTGGGTGCGACGCTGTTCCTGCTGCCGTTCTGCGTTGCGGCGCTCTGGCGCCATAACACGCTGCCCGCAGCCGGCGCCGGCGTGTGGGCGGCCATGCTCGGGCTGGGCGTCGTGTGCACGGCGCTCGCCTACATCCTCTACTACCGGCTGATTGCCGATCTCGGCCCGGTGCGCTCGCTGACCGTCACCTTCCTGATCCCGCCATTCGGCATCGTCTGGGGCGCGCTGTTCCTGGGCGAGGCGCTGTCGTGGGCGTATGCGGTGGGCGGTGTGCTGATCGGGGTGGCAGTGTGGCTGGTGTTGCGGCCGGTGGCGGGGGCTAAGGCGACGGCGCAGGGACAGGCGGTGCCTGGTCGTTGATGCACTGAACTGCCCATACTGATTTTCCGTTTCTCGCCGCAAGGCGTCGCCAGGATGTCTATGTGTGCGCCGCCCGCGATCCCACCGCCGCCCCGGCGGCCACGTTGTACTGCTCGCGCACCATCATCACCACACGCCGCGCCTGGCGCAGGTGACGCACGGCATCGGCCTCCGTGCGTTCGGGGAAATCGACTTCGGCGCTCCAGTTGCAGCCGGTATGGTCCGGCCGGTGCACGCATACGGCGCGCAGCTGGCAGTCGTGGCAGCCGGGTTCCTGCCGCAGGCACAGGCTGAGCAGGCGTTTGAGTTCGGACAGCGGCTTGGTCAGGCGCGCCATGGATGGCTCCGTCAGGTGCGCGGTATGCGGCGGCGGTCTCGCCGGAGCGCTTGCGCAGGGCGCTCAGGCCCCGGCTGGCAAGGCCGGCATGCGTTCGTCTTCGGTGGCACTGGCACGGCATGCAGGGCAAATGCCGTAAAGCACCAGCATGTGCTCGCGCAAGACAAAGGCGTTGTCGGCCGCCACCTGGCGCTGGCGCTGCTCGATGCTTTCGTCGCGGAATTCTTCCACGCGGCCGCAGGCGACGCAGATCAGGTGGTCATGGTGGCCGCCTTCGTTGAGTTCGAATACGGCGTGGTCGGACTCGAAGCTGTGGCGCAGCAGGATGTCGGCCTGCACCAGTTGGTTGAGCACGCGGTACACCGTCGACAGCCCCGCGTCCTCGTCCTGCGTCAGCAGGATGCGATAGACGTCTTCCGCGCTCAGGTGGCGCCGGGCGCTGGTGCGAAACACTTCAAGGATCCGCATGCGCGGCGAGGTGGCCTTCAGGCCGGCGCGCTTCAGGTGGATCGGGTCGGGCCTCTCGAATGGCATGGCGGATGACATGGGCTTGCTGCGGCTGTTGCCCCGCCGGGGCAGGGCGGCGCCCTGCCTGGCGCCGCGCGCGGGACGGCGTCTGTGGCTTGGCGGGATTTCAGGCTGGAAGCGCCAGGGCCGGCAAAGCAGTTGCGCTCGTCGTCCCTGGCGGCGCGCCGTGCCTGCACGGCGCGCGGAATAAAAAGGCGGCTTGGCTTGCCTGCGGAAGACGCGATCGGGAAAGCGGGGTCTGGTTGCTTTCCCGATCTTCCGAAGACTGGCTACTGCCAAACGCTCCGCGTGACGGAGCGGTCCCCACAAAAGTCGGTGTCGAACGCCGCGCTGCGGCATCCGGAAATTCTCTTGTCCCTGCCAGCGCCCCGGCGGTGCCGCGTACCGCGGCGGCCATGGATCTGGCCGGACTGCCTGGCTGGCTGGTGAAGCACCGTGCGTCAGGCAGTGATCGAATGGTAAATGGGAATCGATCTCATTACAAGAGAAATTTTCTACTAGAACCGTCACGTTGATTGTCGAGGCGACGCGGCGAACATCGACATGCGCTGCGAGATATGTTCAAGCACCTCCAGCGCCGCCGCAGGCAACGGCCGTCCCGCCTTCACCAGCAAGCGCGCCTGGGTGCCCCGGAACAGCGGGTGCCGGATCGGCACGGCCACCAGGCTGCCGGCGCTGATCTCGCGGTACGCCGCGAATTCGCCGACCAGCGTGATGAAGTTGTCGTAGGCGACCAGCTGCTTCAGCGCCGACAGCGAGTTGGTGACCAGCGTGGGCCGGATCGTGATGTTCTCGGCGAATTCCAGCATCTTGGCTGCATGGCCGATGCCATAGGACTCCGGCATCAGCGCGAGCGGATAGGCGAGCAGGTCTTCGATGCCGGCCTCGCCGCCGCGCAATGCCAGCGGATGATCGTGCCGCGCCAGCAGCACGATCGGCTGCGGGGAACTGGCCCGGTATTCGATGCGCGGGTGCAGCGGCGGGTTGAACGCCAGGCCGATATGGGCGCGGCTTTCCGCCACTTCATTGAGCACATCGTCGACCGGCAGGATCTCGAGCCGGATATCGACCAGCGGGAACTGCGTGCAGAACGGCGCGATGACCTCGTTGACCAGCGCATCGACATACCCCTCGCTCAGGACCAGCCGGACGTTGCCTTGCTGCAATCCCTTGAGCGCGTGCAACTGGTCTTCGAGCTTTTCCTGGTGCGACCGGTAGCCGCGCCAGAACTCCAGCAGGTGCCCGGCCGCTTCGGTCGGCCTGACGCCGCGCGCCTGGCGTTCGAACAGCGTCGTGCCCAGCTCTTCCTCCAGCAGCCTGATCTGCCGGGTGATCACCGAAGGCGAGGTATTGAGGCTCTCCGCCGCCCCGCGGATGGTCCCGTGCGCCATCACCTCACGGAAGTAACGCAACCGCTGCTGATTGATCTCACGCATGCCTGGAATCTGCCTGAACCGCTGTGTGGAAGAGAGCGCAACCGTACCCCGACCGGCACGGCCGCAGTTGTGTTGCTCACGGAACAACGAAGTGTGAATTTAGTTGCTGTTGGTCGCAAGCCCTGCACTGCCAATAATCCCTCCAGCTCGCTGAAAAAAAGATCACACAACGCTTTTGGAGACAGGCATGTTAGTGATTTCGAATGCAGGCGCCGTCGACGACACTTCGGCCCTTTACAACAAGATCAACCTGCGGCTGCTGCCGTTCCTCCTGGTCTGCTACCTCTTTGCCTACCTGGACCGGGTCAATATCGGCTTTGCCAAGCTGCAGATGCAAAGCGACCTCGGCTTCTCCGACGCGGCCTACGGCGTCGGCGCGGGGATCTTCTTTATCGGCTATGTGCTGTTCGAGATTCCGAGCAACCTGATGCTGCCGCGCGTCGGCGCGCGCAAGACCTTCAGCCGCATCATGGTGCTGTGGGGCATCACGTCGGCCTGCATGCTGTTCGTGCGCGATGTGCCGACCTTCTACGCCATGCGCTTCCTGCTCGGCATCTTCGAGGCGGGCTTCGCGCCGGGCATGATCTACTACCTGTCGTGCTGGTACGGGCCGCAGCGCATGGCGCGCGCCATCGCCATTGTCTTTCTGGCGGGCCCGATCGGCGGCATCGTCGGCGCTCCTGCGTCGGCGTGGCTGATGACGCAACTGGCCGGCACCGCCGGCATGGCCGGCTGGCAATGGATGTTCCTGGTCGAAGGGCTGCCCTGCGTGCTGCTCGGCGTCCTCGCGCTGTCGCTGGTGCCGGACCGCCCGGCCGATGCGAAGTGGCTGACGGACCAGGAGCGGCGCATGCTCGAAGCCGAACTCGGCGTCGGCGCGGCGCACAAGCACTCGTTCAAGGCCGTGGCCAAGGATCCCAAGGTTTATGTGCTGGCGCTAGCCTACTTCTGCGTCATCGCCGCCATCTACGCCATCAGCTTCTGGCTGCCGAGCCTGATCAAGGCGCAAGGCGTCACCGACACCGTGCAGCTCGGCTGGTACGCCGCCGTGCCCTATATCGGCGCCGCCTTCGGCATGTACTACATGGGCCGCCGCTCGGACCGCAAGGGCGAGCGCCGCTACCACGCCTCGGTGCCCGCGCTGTGCGGCGCCCTGTTGCTGGCCGGCTCGACCCTTGCCGATGGCCACCTGGGGCTGACGCTGGTGCTGCTCACGCTCGGCACGACGTCGCTGTGGATGACCTACACGGTGTTCTGGGCCATGCCCGCCGAGTACATCAAGGGCCCGGCCGCCGCCGGCGGCATTGCGCTGATCAACACCATCGGCCTGTCCGGTGGCTTCTGGGGGCCCGCCATCATCGGCTGGGCCAAGACAGCCACGGGTACCTTGCATGCCGGCATGCTGGTCCTGGCCGCATTGCCGCTGATCGCCGCGCTGATCATTCTCACCAACAAGCTGCCAGCACGCCGCTAGTTGCGCCGCCAGCCTGCAAGCCAAACCGAGCAAAGGAGTCCCTCATGCTTTTACACCTGTCCACCTGGGCTGAAGTCGAACAGTTCCTGCAACGCAGCCGCGTCATCGTCGTGCCGATCGGCTCCAACGAGCAGCACGGGCCCACGGGTTTGCTCGGCACCGACTGGCTGTGTCCGGAGATCATCGCCCGCGAGGCGGAGAAGAGCGCGGACATCCTGGTCGCGCCGACCTTCAATATCGGCATGGCCCAGCATCACCTGGCCTTTGCCGGCACCATCTCGCTGCGTCCGTCGACGTTTATCGCCGCCATCTCCGACTGGGTCCGTTCGCTGGCCGGGCACGGCTTCGAGAAGATCCTGTTCCTCAACGGCCATGGCGGCAATGTCGCGTCGATCGAGGCGGCGTTCTCCGAGATCTACGCCGAATCGAGCTTCGCCGCGCGCCGGGCCGGCGTCGCGCTCAAGCTCTGCAACTGGTGGGACCTGGAAGGCGTGGGCGAACTGGCGCGCGACCAGTTCCCCACCGGCCACGGCGCGCACGCCACGCCGTCGGAGATCGCGATCACGCAGTGGGCGTTTCCGGACGCCATCAAGTCGGCCGACTACGCGCCGCCAATCGCACCTAGCGGCCCGATCCGCGAAGCGCTCGACTTCCGCGCGCGCTATCCGGACGGACGCATCGGCTCGAATCCGGGCCTGGCCACACCTGAAAAAGGCCGCGCGCTGGTGGAACTGGCCGCGCAAAGCCTGGTGCACGAACTGGAGGCATTCGGCAGCGAGCCGCAGCCCGACTGAGTTCGCCACTGTCGCGCCGGATGTCGATGCGACGGGGGCGTCGCGCGGCATCCGGCCCCCTTTTACCTTGATGTAATAACTCTTGTTCCACCCTCGTACGCTGGCTGTGCCGAGCCATTTCGACTTGTTCCCCGCGCGTACAAGTGTTTGTGCGCGACCCATATTTTTCAGCACGGGCGCATGCCCTAGATTTGGATCCATCGGTCCCGTCGATCCGATTGGCCAACAAGCCAGATCCAACAAACTACCTAGAGGTGTGAAATGAGTGCTTCCCAGAAAGTCGCCGTGATTACCGGCGCATCCCAAGGCATCGGTGCAGAACTGGTCAAGGCCTATCGCGAACGCGGCTACCGCGTCGTGGCCACGGCCCGCAACGTCAAGCCGTCCGATGATCGCGATATCGTGACGGTGCAGGGCGACATCGCCGAGCCGGAAACCGCGCAGCGCGTGATCAGCGCGGCGCTGGAAAATTTCGGCCGCATCGATACGCTGGTCAACAACGCCGGCATCTTCGTCGCCAAGCCCTTTACCACCTATACGGCGGCGGACTACGCCGCGGTCACGGGCGTGAACCTGTCGGGCTTCTACTTCATCACGCAGCTCGCCATCGCCGAGATGGAAAAGCAGCGCAGCGGCCATGTGGTCAGCATCACCACCAGCCTGGTCGACCATGCGATCAGCGGCGTGCCGTCGGTGCTGGCCTCGCTGACCAAGGGCGGCCTGAACGCCGCGACCAAGTCGCTGGCCATCGAGTACGCCAAGACCGGTATCCGCGTGAACGCCGTCTCGCCCGGCGTAATCAAGTCGCCGATGCATCCGCCCGAGACCCATGCCGCGCTCGGCGCCCTGCATCCTGTGGGCCATATGGGCGAAATGCGCGACATCGCCGACGCGGTGCTGTACCTGGAATCGGCATCGTTCGTGACCGGGGAAATCCTGCACGTGGACGGCGGCCAGAGCGCCGGCCACTAAGCGGCGGGAAGCGAGAGATGGGGCGGCGTACTCCGTGCGCCGCCTCAGGCAGCCTCCATCAGCGCGCCGAAGCGGGCCCGCGCCGCGGTCACGAACGCCAGCATGGCGCTCGACAGGTAAGCGTCGCGGCGCCGGATGAACAGCGTCTCGACATGCGCCTGCTCCGGCGCGATCTCATGGATCGAAACCATGCCCTGCTGTGCCGCGGCTGCTACCACGCTGCGTGGCAGCAGCGTAATGCCGATGCCGCCGGCCACGCACGCAATGATGGTGTCGAGCGAGCCGAACTCAAGCGGTGTGGCAGTCCGTATGCCCATCTCGCCCAGCAGCGTCTCCAGGCGCTGCCGGGACGAGCAGCCCAGGCGGAACACGATGGTCTTCAGGTACTCGGCCGACTTCAGCGCGCCAAGCGAGCGCATGGTCCGCGGCGTCACCAGCACCAGCTCTTCATGGAAGATCGCCTCGGCATCGAGATCCGGGTGATCGAGCGGACCGGCCACGAACGCCGCATCGAGCCGTCCTTCGACCACATCGGCAGTCAGGCTGCAACTGGTCCCCGTGACCAGCGACAACCGGACTTGCGGATACTGGCGGGCAAAGCCGCTGAGCAGCGGTGCCAGGCGCATGGCGGCCGTGGTTTCCAGCGTGCCCAGCACCACCGGGCCGCACGGCGGGCCGTCATCGAGCGCGGCCTGGCGCGCGTCTGACACCAGCTTGGCGATGCGTGCCGCATAGGGCAGCATGCGTTCCCCGGCCGGGGTCAGGCTGACCCCGCGCGCATGGCGCTGGAACAGCGGCACGCCGATCTCCTGCTCGAGCGCCCGGATGCGCGCCGTCACATTGGACTGCACCGTATGCAGTGACGTCGCCGCCTTGTTCATGCTGCCCAGGCGCGCGACGGCTTCAAAGAACTTCAGGTCCGCTACATCCATGTCCGGCTCCTTGCCTGCCGCTCTGTTCGCCTGCACGGAGTGTACGCCACGGCCGCATGCCCTGCACACGCCCGGCACACGCGAAAACAGGCAGCAATCTGCTGCGGTGATACCGCTATCTCGATAAACCGCGTATGCGTCGCCGCCTGCGTTGCTAGCATTCCGATCAACCCGTCTGTTGTCCCCGAGTGGTATGCCATGAGCAAGTGCCCAGCCGTTCTCCCGATGCCGTCGTCGCCCGCTACGGACGACAGTTATGCGGTCCGCAATGCCTCGTACTGGCGTCGCAATCTCGTCATCTGCGTGTTCGGTTCATTCACCACGCTGGTAAGCCTGAGCATGTTGCTGCCGTTCCTGCCGCTCTACGTCGAGCAGCTTGGCGTCACGTCTTCCAACGAGATCGTGCAATGGTCCGGCGTGGCCTTTGGCGTGACCTTCCTTGGCACCGCATTGACCGCGCCGCTGTGGGGCCGCATGGCCGACCGCTTCGGCCGCAAGCCGATGCTGATCCGCGCCGCCATCGGCATGGCCGTGGTGATGTCGATGATCGGCATGGCCCACAACGTCTACGAGCTGGTAGCACTACGTTTCGCCGCCGGGCTGATCGGTGGCTATGCCTCGGCCTCGATCGTGATGATCGGCACCCAGGCGCCGCCAGAGCGATCGGGCTGGGCACTCGGCGTACTCTCCACCGGGGCCCTGGCCGGCAACCTGATCGGCCCGCTCGTCGGCGGCCTGCTGCCCAACCTGATCGGCATCCGCGGCGCCTTCGCGGCAGCCGCCGGGATGATCGCCGTTGCGGCCATCCTGACCATCGCCTTCGTCCGGGAAGACTTCTCTGGCCTGGCCAGGCAACCCCTGGCGAGCCCGAAGCCCGGCGCGGCCGGCACCCATCGCAAGATGCCGCGCGTGGCCATCGCGGCCCTGCTGGTGACGGCCACCATGGTGCTGCTGGCCAATATGTCGATCGAACCGATCATCACCGTGTACATCGCGCAGCTCGGCGTGCCACACGAGCGCCTGGCGACGGTTGCCGGCATCGTCATGGCCTGTTCGGCCTTCGGCAGCATGCTGACGGCTGCGCGCCTGGGCGCGCTGGCCGACCGGATCGGCGCATGGCAAGTGATTATCGGCTGCCTGGTTGCCACCGCGCTGGTGATGATTCCGCAGGCTTTCGTTACCAACTGGTGGACGCTGGCCATTCTGCGCGGCCTGATGGGCATGACGCTCGCCGGCTTGCTGCCCGCCATCGCCAAGCTCGTGCGCCAGGCCGTGGCCGAGCATGAGTCGGGCAGGATGCTGGGCTACCTGCAGTCCGCGCAGTACGCCGGGCAGGTGGCCGGGCCGCTGATCGGCGGGCAGATTGGCGTGCATGTGGGCATTCGTTCGGTGTTTTTCGTGACCAGCGCCCTGTTGCTGGGCTGTGCCGCGCTGGACCGATGGGCCAAGGGGCGCTGAAGCTCCAGACCGTTTCAACGGTCCCCGTGCGACGGAGGTTCGCGTCGCGGCTCCACCCGGCAAGACGATGACGGGACCCAGCGGCACACGGTGGCGGCGCGGAGTTCTCCGGCGATGCCGGCAATGAGCATGCCGGCGACAATCAGGATGCGTTTCATGGAACAACCTCAACAGTGGCGGGCGGTGCATGAGGGACTCGCGCGCCAGGCACCGCCACACCCGGCCCGTGACGTGTGGGCTTAACCAAGCGTGACGCAGGCCACCAGCCCGCCGCCTTCGCGGTTGCGCAGCTTGAGCGAGCCGCCGATGGCCATCGCTAGCTGGTTGGCAATCGCCAGGCCCAGGCCCGTACCGCCGGTCTCGCGGCTGCGGGAGTGTTCCAGGCGCACGAACGGCTCCAGCACGGCATCGAGCATCGCGTCAGGAATGCCGCTACCGCGATCGAGGACTTCGATCAGCACGGCGCCACGCTCGCGGCGCAGTTTCAGTTCCGCCGCGCCGCCGAACTTGATGGCGTTGTCGATCAGATTGGTCAGGATCCGGCGCAGCGCGTGCGGGCGAGTCTCGATGGCCCCGCCGATGTTCTCGAGGATGCTGACCGTCCTGTCGGTGTCCTGGTAGTCGTAGGCGAGGCTCTCTACGAACGAACCGAGATCGATGCGCGATGGCTTCTCGCCGCCGCCATGCGCGCTGCGCGCATACGCCAGGCCTTCGTGCACCAGCCGTTCGATCTCGCCGAGGTCATGCGCCAGCTTGCGCTTTTCCTCCGAGTCCTCGGCCATCTCGGCACGCAGCTTCATGCGTGTGATCGGCGTCTGCAAATCGTGGGAGATGGCCGCCAGGATCTGGACGCGCTCTTCGACGAAGCGGGCGATGCGTTGCTGCATGGCATTGAACGCGTGCGCGGCACGGGCGAGCTCGGTGGGGCCTTTCTCGTCGAGCGGCGGAGTCTTTGCGTTCGGGTCGAGCGCATCGGCCGCGTCGGCCAGCGCCACCAGCGGGCGGATTGACAGCCTGACCGCGAACCAGCAGCACAGGATCAGCAGCAGCAACTGGGTCACCAGCACATACGGCAACCATTGCGCGATCGGCGTCATGCGCGGATGCACGTCGATGGTCAGCGGGTTGCCGTCGCTCAGCGTCAGATGCGCCTGCAGCCGCTTGCTGTCGCCGGGAATCGACTCCACCCTGACCGGAAAGCGGCCACCGCTCGCCTCGGCGATGCGCGCGGCGATGTCCTGGCCGTGCTCATGCATCTCTGGCACGCCAGGTGCGCCGGGACCGAGGAGGTACTGGTAGTTGCTGCGGTTCAGGCGCGGCAGCCACTGCGGGCGTTCAGCAGCCGGCAGGCGGTCCAGGATGGCAATCGACGTGGCCACGTCGGTTTCCAGCGTGCCCAGCATCACCCGGTTCGCGCTCTCGTAGCGTTCGGAAAACAGCACGCCGAACGACAGGCCATGTGCGATGGTCAGGCCGGCAAGCAGGATCAGGAACAGGCGTGCCCCCATGGTGCGGGACCAGCGCCATCCGTGCTTATTCATTCGTCGCTCTCTTTGCATTTGACTGAGCAGTACCGGCGCAAATACGCCGATGCAGTCCGCGCTGCCTGGGTAGGTGAGAGGGATTCTAGGAGGCGGTGGGAGGGGGGATGTGTCGCTGGCTGGCGGTTTTGTATCTGGAGCAGCGGGCTAGGGTGGGGTCTTGTATTGCCGTGTATCTGGATGTGCTGGGCATACATGGTGGTACAAAGATGAAGGTGAATGCGGGGGCTGCGGTGTAGCCGCTCACGCCTGCACTTCCGGAACCCCGAGCGAACGCAAGACCGGTGGGAGTGCTGTCGCGTGGAATGGAAAAAATTGCTAGGCAGAGCGCGCAAACTCTGCTGGGCCAACATGTCACCAGCCTCGAGAGCCGTCGAACAACAACATGTTCATCAAGCCTGCCCCCCCTTCCATAATTCCATACAGTGGAATTGAGGGGCTGTGGAATCCCCATGCAAGCACTAATCTGTCTTCAACAATCAAACGCGCCCGGAACAGGCAGCCTGATAACCGCAGCGCACAGAGTCGTTACTGGAGACAACAACATGCACCGGATCCGCACCAGATTTCTTCGCCGCCTGGCGAAGGCGACCATCCCCTTCGTTCTCGCCGCCACGGCACCGCTGACCGCCCTGGCAGCCTTCCCGGAAAAGCCGATCCGCCTGGTCGTGCCCTTCGCCCCAGGCGGCGGCACCGACCTCCTCTCGCGCGCCATGGGCATCACCATGGGCGAGGACCTCGGCCAGCCGGTCATCGTCGACAACAAGCCCGGCGGCAGCACCATCATCGGCACCGACACAGTCGCCAAGAGCGCGCCAGACGGCTACACGCTGGTGATGGCGACGATGGCCCACGCCGTCAATCCGAGCCTGCACAAGAAACTGCCCTTCGACACGGACAAGGCATTCGCGCCGGTCATGCTGGTCGGCCGCTCGCCCAACGTGCTGGTGGTGCGCCCGGACAGCCCCATCAAGACCGTGCAGGACCTGATCGCCACGGCCAAGGCCAAACCGGGCAAGCTCAACTACGCCTCGCAAGGTGCCGGCACCTCGGCACACCTGGCGGGCGAGTTGTTCAAGAAGATGGCCAAGGTCGAGCTCAACCACATCCCCTATCGCGGCGCCGGCCCGGCCATCACCGACCTGCTCGGCGGGCAGGTCGACATGATGTTTGCGACGGCCGCCGCGGTGGCACCGCACCTGGAGAGCGGCAAGTTGCGTGCCGTCGCGGTCACGACCGCGCAGCGCTCGCAGGCACCCGCCCTGAGCAAGGTTCCGACCATCGCCGAGAGCGGCGTGCCGAGCTACGCCGCCGACAGCTGGTACGGCCTGTTCGTACCCGCCGGCACCCCTGCACCCGTGATCGCGCGCCTGAACGCCGCGGCGAAGAAGGCCGTGCAGACCGATGCCTTCCGCAAGCGCGCGGAGCAAGAAGGGCTGGCCGTGAGCGCCGGCTCGCCGGATGAGTTCGGCCGCTACGTCAAGGCCGAAAGCCAGCGCTGGAGCAAGGTCATCAAGGAAGCCAACATCACCGCCGACTAAGCGCGGCCACCGCAACAGACAGACTGGATACGAACCATGAACAGCTATTCACTGATTGAACTGAACGTCGTCTCGGGCATCGCGCTGCTCGCCTTCAACCGCCCCGACAAGCGCAACGCGATGAGCGACGACATGCGTTCGGAGTTTATCCACGCGCTGGAACATGTAGCTGCCGACAAGGCCATCCGCGCGCTGGTGATCACCGGCAACGGCAAGGGCTTCTGCGCGGGCGGCGACGTGGCCGGCATGCAGCGCCGCATGGAGGCACCCCCGGGCCAAGTGGGCTTCAATGGGTGGAGCCGCCAGCAGCGGGTCCACCATACCGTGAAGCTGCTCCACACCATGCCCAAGCCCACCATCGCCGCGGTCAACGGCGCAGCGGCCGGGCTCGGTGCCGATACCGCGCTGTGCTGCGACTTCGTGATCGCCTCCGAATCGGCGTCGTTCTCCTGGTCCTACATCAACCGGGGCCTGATCCCTGACGGCGGAGGCATGTATTTCCTGCCGCGCCGCGTGGGCTTGTCGGCCGCAAAGGAACTCGTCTTCACCGGCCGCAAGGTGGAGGCGCAGGAAGCCAGGGTGCTTGGCATCGCCGATCGCCTGAGCCAGCCCGAAGCCCTGATCGACGACGCGCTGTCCTGGGCCGCCGAACTGAGCCAGGGCTCGGCCACCGCGATCGCGCTGGGCAAGAGCATCATGAACCAGTCTTTCGAGCTGCCCGCCGACCAGGTGTTCGCGCAGGGCAGCCAGGCCCAGGGCATCTGCTACACCAGCACCGAGCATCGCGAATCCGTGCTGGCCTTCCTGAACAAGACCGCCAGCAAGGGCTGAGATCATGAACGCCATCCAACGTCTAGTCGCGCCGCGCAGCGTCGCCGTGATCGGTGCCTCCGCCGATCCCGCCAAGACCGCCGGCCGTCCGGTCTCGTACCTGCGCAAGCATGGCTTCAGCGGTGCCATCTATCCCGTCAACCCGAAGGTCGACTCGATCGACGGGCTGCGCTGCTATCCCGACATTGCCTCGTTGCCTGAAGTGCCGGACGTCGGCATCGTGCTGCTCGGTGCCGAGCGCGCGCATCTTGCCGTGCGCGACCTTGCCGCCCGCGGCGCGGGCGCGGCCATTGTGCTGGCCAGCGGCTACACCGAGACGGGTGCCGAAGGAGCGCGGCGCCAGGCGGAGCTGATCGAGGCGGCAGGCAGCATGCGCCTGCTGGGCCCAAACACCATCGGCCTTGTGAACCTGACCGACAACATCCCGCTGTCGGCCAGCGGCGCGCTGGAGATGGACGAGTTTCCGGCCGGCAATATCGGGGTCGTGTCGCAGAGCGGCGGCATTCTCGGTGCCTTGCTGTCGCGCGCCGCGGCGCGTGGCATCGGCTTGTCCAAGCTGATCTCTACCAGCAATGAAGTCGACCTGGACCTGGCCGACTTTATCGACTACCTGGCCGACGACGAGGCCACTCGCGTGATCGCGCTCTACGTCGAAAGCGTGCGCAACCCCGAGACCTTCCGCCGCGCGGCGCTCAAGGCCGCGCGGGCGGGCAAGCCGGTCGTCGCCTTCAAGATCGGCCGCTCGGAGAGCGGGGCGCGTGCCGCGGTTTCGCATACCGGCGCGCTCGCCGGTGCCGACCGCATGTATGACGCCCTGTTCGAGCAGATCGGCGTGATCCGAGCGCAGTCCTTCTCAGACCTGCTCGACATGTCGGCCGCACTGGCCACCGGGCGCACGCTGCGCGGCAACCGCATCGCGATCCTGACCTCGACCGGCGGGGCTGGCACGCTCGTCTCCGACAGCCTTGGCGTGGCCGGCTTCGAAACACCCGCGCCGGACGACGCGACCGCAGAAAAACTGCGCGCGCTCCAGAAGGGCGACCATGCGGCGCTGGACCGCAACCCGATCGACGTCACCCTCGCCGGCCTGCAACCCGACCTGCTGCGCTCTGCGATCCGCATCCTGCTCGACAGCCCGAGCTATGACGCCGTGGCAGTGATCGTCGGTTCGTCGGGCCTGGCCATGCCCGACCTGATGGCCAATGCGATCCGTGACTGCCTGCCTGGCAGCGACAAGCCGGTGGTCGCCTATGTCAGCCCGCATGCGCCGGAGGTGGCATCGCTGCTTAATCGCCGCGGCGTCCCGGCGTTCTCTGCGCCGGAGGCGTGCACGGTAGCCTTTGACGTGATGCTGCGCGCGGCCAGGGCCGGCATTGACGATGACGCAGGCATGCCGCCGCTGCCCGTCCCCGACCTCAGCGGGTTTGGTACCGGCTCGCTCGATGAGGCCGCGGCCAAGACGCTGTTTGGCGGCTTCGGCATACCGGTTGCGCGGGAAGTCGTGGTCGGCAATGCCGAAGAGGCGACGGCCGCCGCGCAGCAGTTCGGCAGCAACGTGGTACTGAAGATCCTGTCCGCCGAGATCACGCACAAGAGCGATGTCGGCGGCGTCGCGGTCAGCGTCGCGCCATCGGAGGTTGCAGCCAGGCTGGCGAAGATGGCATCGGACGTGCAGTCCGCCACGGGCATCGCGCCGAGCCGCTATCTCGTGCAGGAGATGGTCAGGGGTGGGGTGGAAGTGATTCTCGGCATGCACCGCGACGCGCTGGGCACGGCGATCCTGCTCGGCATGGGCGGTATCACGGCCGAACTGTTCGAGGACACGACGCTGCGCCTGCTGCCTCCCAATGGCGGCCTGACGCGCGAGGCCGCGCTGCAGATGATCGGCGCGCTGAAGACGGCGCCGCTGCTGACCGGCTTCCGTGGCCGCCCCAAAGCCGATGTGGATGCGCTGGCCGACACCATCGTGGCGTTTTCGCGGATGGTCGCCGCGCTCGGCGACACGCTAGTGGAGGCCGAGATCAATCCTGTCTTCGTGTTGCCTGCGGGGCAGGGGGTGGTGGCGGCCGACGGTGTGGCGATCCTCGCGGCACACTAGCACGAGGCGCCGTCATGGCAGGGCCGTGACGGCCGAGGTCTGACAGGGCCATTCGCATCGCGTAGCATTCCCTGCGACAGCACAAGCATCCGCCACGCAGCGATTCCCCGTCATGCCGACCAGCATTCCCAAGACCGACCGGATCAAGCCAGGACAAGGCAAGGCAACGCCCAACCGCTCGCTGGAGCGCGGCATCGCCGTGCTGCGCGCGTTCCGTGCCGGCTCCGCGATGCTTGGCAACAGCGAGATCGCCGAGCGCACCGGCCTGTCGCGTTCGACCGTCAGCCGCCTGACGCAGTCGCTGATCGAGACCGGCATGCTCGAATACATCCCCCAGTTCCGCACCTACCGGTTGGGCGTGCCGGTGCTCAGCATGGCGCACGCCATGCGCGACAGTTCGCAGGTGCTGAAGGTCGCCACGCCGCTGATGGTCGAGCTGGCGATGCGGCACAAGATCAATGTCGGGCTGGCGGTGGCCGACGGCGACGAGATGGTCTACCTTGAGTCATTCCGCTACAACCGGCGGCAGTCGCTGCGAACAGTGGTGAGCGGGCAGCGCATCCCGATGGCGCTGACGTCGCTGGGACGCGCGTACCTTGCCACGCTTGCGCCCGAGGAACTCAGCCGGATGCTGGTCGCCTTTGCAAGCAAGAGCCAGCGAGGGGCCTGGCATGGCCTGCACAAGGAAATCGAGGCGGCAGTCCTGTCAGTGCACGACAAAGGGTATTGCGTCGCCTGCTGGCAGCCGCAGGTCGTGGCGATGGCAACGCCGATGCGCTTCGATGGCTATGGCGTCCATGTGCTGAACGTCAGCGTGTCGACGCAACAAGACGCGCAGACCGTCGAGGCTGCGCTGGCCAGGCCGCTGATGGAGTTGGCCGAGGCGATCCGGGAGGGGGTGCGGAGTCTGGAGTGAGGGGCTTCGATACCTTGTGGCCGCCGGTGTGATCGACTACAGCATCGCGGAATGCAAGTGATGCGGATTGTCGAGCGTCTCCGCGATGATCCGCAGCGACTCCTCGATCTCATCACGCTCGCCCGGGCCGCCCAGGCAGACACGGATCGCATCGGGCGGGTTGCCGTCGGTCGAGAAGGCGGCGGCCGACACCGCACCGATGCCGCGCGAGCGCAGGTGCAGCGCCAGTTCCGACGGGCTCCATGCTGAAGCCGCCGGGATCGGCAGCCACAGGTGAAAGCCTTCCGGGTCCGCCTCATAGGCCAGGCCCTCAAGCACATGGCGCCCAATCAGCTGCCGCGCCGCGCTTTCGGCCCGGATGGCCTTGAGCATGTCGTCTACGGTTCCGTCCTTGATCCAGGATGTCGCGAGCAGTGTGTTGATGGGGCTCGCCATCACAGTCGTTGCCCGCAGGGTGCCAGCCAGGCGCTGTGCCTGCCGGGCAGTGGGGGCGTTCAGGAATGCGATCCGCAGTCCGGCGCCGAGGCACTTGGACAAGCCGGTGACGTAATACGTGACTTCCGGGGCGAGCGCGGCAAACGTCTGCGGTGCCCGCAGCGGCAGCATGCCGTAGGCATCGTCCTCGATGATCGGCACACTGTAGCGCAGCGCGACTTCGGCGAGCTGCTCGCGGCGTGCCTGCGGCATGGTGCGCGTGCTCGGGTTCTGGATGGTCGGGTTGCAATAGAGCGCCGCTGGCTTCCGTGCCTTGCACATGGCTTCGAAGGCGTGGGCGAACGGGCCATCCTCGTCGCCCGGCAGCGCCTGTAGCTGGATATTGAGCTGCGCGGCGATGGCCTTGATGCCGGGGTAGGCCAGCGCGTCGGCACAGATGGTCTGGGCCGGGCGTGCGAGCTGCGACAGCAGTGCGACCAGCGCGCTGTGGATGCCGGGCGTGACGAGCACGGTGTCCGCGCTGCATGCCGGCACCCAGCGGCGCAGCCATTTCGCGGCAACGGAGCGATCGGCCGGGGTTCCGCCGAAGTCCTGGTAGCGCAGCAGCGTGTAGGGATCGGCAGCCTCCAGCAGCTGCGCCATGGCGGCACGAAGCCGCGCCGTCATCGCGGGCGGCTCCGGCGGCATGTTCATGGTCATCTCGGCACCCGTGCCGCCGCGCAGCTGCATCGCGGGCGCACGTCCGCGCACGTAAGTCCCGCTTCCTGCCTTGGTGTCGATCAATCCCCGCTTCCTCGCCTCACTGTAGCCGCGCGCCACGGTGGTGTAATTCAGTTGCAGCGCTTCAGCCAGGTCGCGCAGCGGTGGCAGCCGGTCGCGCACGCGTAGCTGGCCGTCGGCCAGTGCCTCCTCGATCAGGTCCGGAATCAGCAGATAGGCAGGCTTGGCACTGCCGGCGATACGTTTTACCCAATGACTGGTCAGGTTGGACACCGTGGTCTCCCGCTGCGCGATGCGATGGAATTCAGTGCCTGAGGGTAGCACCCGAATGATCGCTAACCAAGCCGCGCAAGCGATTGCATCCGAAGTTCTCAATGATGGTGCGATATCAGTGCTCATGCACCATGCGCGCGCACTCGCCCGCCTGCTTCCTGCCCAACAAAGTGCATTGTGACGAGGCCGGCATGGCGACCGCTGGGCGCCTCAGGTGGCACGCAAGGGGAAAGCCGTTGCGATCATTGGGACGATCATTCTATCGCCGTCGACTTGATTGGCGATTGATCGCATGACTCCACGCATTGAGTGGCATATCGGTTGCTGATATCGGCACGTCGGCCTGACGCCGAACGGTCGATCGGCATGGGATCGATCGACCGCACTGCCCCATCAACGCAACGGAGAGAAGCATGCCTGCTGTCAGCAAACCGGCCCACAAGAAGGGCGATTTCCTGGTGGACTATGAAGAGAAGGTATTCGAGGACGTAAAGGCCGAAGCCGGCGAGAAGGCGCTGGTGACCTTCCACACCGTCGCCTTCGAAGGCTCGATCGGCTTCGTCAACATGCTGCAGGCTACGCGCCTGCTGCGCAAAGGATTCGAGACCTCGATCCTGCTGTACGGCCCCGGCGTCAACCTTGGCGTTCAGCGCGGCTTTCCGACGCTTGGCGATGAGGCGTTTCCCGGCCACATGAACTTCAACAAGCAGCTCACCAAGTTCATGGAAGAGGGCGGCAAGGTCTACGCCTGCCGTTTCGCCCTGCAGGCCCTGTACGGCCACGGCGAAGCCTCGCTGATCGAAGGCATCCGCCCGATCAATCCGCTCGATGTGCTCGACCTCAAGCTGCTGCATCGCAAGGAGAACGCGCTGATTATCGACACCTGGACCGTCTGAGCAAAAGGGCAGGTACCACCATGTCACAGAATCGCATTGTGCGCGCGGCCGCGGTCCAGATCGCGCCCGACCTCGAGAACGGCGAAGGCACGCTGGCCAAGGTCTGCGAGGCGATCGACGAGGCCGCCGGGAAAGGCGTGCAACTGATCGTCTTCCCGGAGACCTTCGTGCCGTACTACCCATACTTCTCCTTCGTACGGCCGCCGGTGCACTCCGGCAGCGACCACATGCGGCTGTACGAGCAGGCCGTGGTGGTGCCCGGCCCGGTCACCGATGCCGTCGCCGGGCGCGCACGCCGGCACGGCATGGTCGTGGTGCTCGGCGTGAACGAGCGCGACCACGGCAGCCTGTACAACACGCAGCTTATCTTCGACACCGAGGGCAACCTCGCGGTCAAGCGCCGCAAGATCACGCCCACTTTCCACGAACGCATGATCTGGGGGCAGGGCGATGCGGCCGGCCTGAAGGTCGCGGACACCGCGATCGGCCGCGTCGGCGCGCTGGCGTGCTGGGAGCACTACAACCCGCTGGCCCGCTACGCGCTGATGACCCAGCACGAGGAAATCCACTGCAGCCAGTTCCCGGGCTCGCTGGTCGGGCCGATCTTTGCCGAGCAGATCGAAGTCACTATCCGGCACCACGCGCTGGAATCCGGCTGCTTCGTCGTTAACGCCACCGGCTGGCTGACCGAAGATCAGATTGCCTCCGTAACCACCGATCCCGTTCTGCAGAAGGCGCTGCGTGGCGGCTGCAACACCGCAATCATCTCGCCGGAGGGCCAGCACCTGGCACCACCGTTGCGCGAGGGCGAGGGCATGGTGATCGCCGACCTCGACATGTCGCTGATCACCAAGCGCAAGCGAATGATGGATTCGGTCGGCCACTACGCGCGCCCGGAACTGCTAAGCCTGGCCATCAACGAGCGGCCGGCGGTGACGGCGGTGCCGATGGCAGGCGCTTTCTCCAACTTCCATGGGAGCATCCGCGATGACATCCAGCGCGACCGTGCCGGCTTCGAGCCGGCAATTGATGACTGAGTTGCAGTCCGTCGGGCTGCGCCTGGAAGACCCGAATGCCGGTGCGGCCAGCCGGCGCGGCGGGGCGGGTCCGTCCGACCACAAGGCGGTCACCATCGACGGCGTGACCATCATGGTGCCGGTGCATACCAGCACCGCGTGGCACTCGCCGTTCGTGGCGCAGGCGCCCGACGAAACGGGGCGCAGCGCGCTGATGCGCGGAACCATCCCGATTGCCAGCATCAGCTTTCCGAAGGCGCCGCGTTTCTATGCGCTGCAGACGCTGGAGGGCATCCCATACTCGCATATCGCCACGCTGCATGGCGCCGATGTGCTGGCCACGACCGTCCTGCAGACTTGCATCCGCTACGAGAGCCGCAAGAAGACCTGCAAGTTCTGCTCGATCGGCCAGTCGCTGGTGGCGGGCCGCACGATCGCGCGCAAGACGCCGGAGCAACTGGCCGAAGTGGCGCGCGCCGCGGTGCTGCTTGATGGCGTCAGGCACATGGTGCTGACCACCGGCACGCCGCCCACGCCGGACCGGGGCGCGGCTGTTCTTTGCGAGAGCGCCTTCGCCATCAAGGCCGCGGTCGACCTGCCGATCCAGGCGCAATGCGAGCCGCCCGACGACGACCGCTGGTTCGAACGCATGAAGGCCGCCGGCGTCGACACGCTCGGCATGCACCTCGAGGTCGTCACGCCGGCGGTGCGCGAGCGCATCATGCCAGGCAAGGCGTCGGTGCCGTTGAGCCGCTACATGGAAGCCTTCAAGGCCGCCGTTGCCGTGTTCGGCAGGGGTCAGGTCAGCACGTACATCCTCGCGGGACTCGGCGACACGGCAGAAGCCGTCCTGTCGATCTCGCGCGAGTTGATCGAACTCGGGGTGTATCCGTTCGTGGTGCCTTTCGTGCCGATCTCCGGCACGCCGCTGGAGGACCACCCGGCTCCCTCGCCGGCCTTCATGCAGTCGATCCTGCAGCCGCTCGGCGCCATGTTGAGCGCCGCCGGCATGCGCTCGTCCGATATCAAGGCAGGTTGCGGCAAGTGCGGCGCGTGCTCGTCGCTGGCCACCTACGAGCGCGAGGCGGCACTGGCGGCCGAGGGAGCGACATCATGAAAAGCGATCTCTGCGTCGAGGTGCCGGACATCCCGATGTTCCGCATCCGCTGGGCGGAGCACGCCTGGGAGGCGGAGCAGGCCCACCGCCTGCGCCAAGCCGTGTTCTGCGTGGAGCAGGGCATCTTCGATGGCGACGACCGGGACGCGGTGGACGATGTGGCGCAACTGCTGGTGGCGGTGCGCTTCGAGCCGGAGTTGCCGGGCCGTCCCGGCACCGTGGTCGGCACCGTGCGCATCCACGAAAGCGAGCCGGGCGTGTGGTTCGGCTCGCGCCTGGCGGTGGATGCGGCATACCGAAGCCAGGGCAAGATAGGCGCGACGCTGATCCGCCTGGCGGTGAGCAGCGCCCACGCGATCGGCTGCCGGCGCTTCCTTGCGCACGTGCAGAGCCAGAACGTGCCCTTGTTCAGGCGCTTGCATTGGAACGTCCTGGCCGAGGAGACGCTGCTCGGGCGGCCTCACCACCTGATGCAGGCAGACCTGAACCATTACCCGCCTTGCTATACCCCGCACGCGGGCCTGATTGCCGAAGCCAGGGCCGTGCGATGAGCCTCGACGATCTCGTACACACCCTGCGCGGCAGCCGCGGCTTTGCGCATAAGACCGATATCCCGGCCATGTTGTCGCCGCTTGGCGCCGCCGGGCGCAACGCGGCCATGGCCGTCGATGTCGGCGACGACTGCGCGGCATTGCGGGATGGCGACGGCTACTTGCTGTTCGCCATCGAAGGACTGGTCAGCGATTTTATCCGCACGATGCCGTGGTTCGCCGGCTACAGCGCGGTCATGGTGAACGTCAGCGATATCTATGCGATGGGCGGCAGGCCGACGGCCGTGGTCGATGCGCTATGGAGCCATGGCGCCGCCGACGCCGCCGAGGTGCTCAAGGGCATGGCTGCGGCGTCTGCCGCCTATGGCGTGCCGGTCGTCGGCGGCCACAGCAATGCGCGCAGCGAGCAAGGCCAGCTTGCCGTGGCCATCCTCGGCCGTGCGCGCAAGCTGCTGTCGAGTTTCGCCGCGCGTCCCGGCCAGCGCCTGTTGATGGCGGTGGACCTGCGCGGCGCATTCGCGGAGCCATATCCGTTCTGGAACGCCTCCACGGGCGCACCAGGCGAACGGCTGCGCGCGGATCTCGAACTCTTGCCTGTGCTGGCCGAAGACGGCCTTTGCGCCGCAGCCAAGGACATCAGCATGGCGGGTGCGCTCGGCACCGCGCTGATGCTGCTCGAATGCTCCGGGGTGGGCGCCAGCATCGCGCTGGAGCGCATTCCCCGGCCCGATGGCGTGCCGCTGGAGCGATGGCTGACGGCGTTCCCCAGCTATGGCTTCCTGCTGGCTGTCGATGACGACGATGCGCAGGCGGTCGAACGCCGCTTCCTCGATCGCGGCATCGCCTGCGCCCAGATCGGCGCCATCGATGATTCCCGTGTCGCCACGCTCACGCACGCCGGCGAACTGGCCACGCTGTGGGACTTCCGCGAGGCGGGGTTCATCCTGGCGACGCGCCTGGCCACGCCGATCGATTCTTCAACCTGAGAACTGCCATGCCGGTTACCCACTTCCGCATCCGCTGGCCTGACCAGACCGAGATGGCCTGCTATTCCCCATCCTCCATCGTCACGGAGCACTTTGTCGAAGGGGCGGCGTACTCGCTGGACGAATTTGTTGAGCGCGCGCGTATCGCGCTGGGCGCCGCATCCGAGCGGGTGCGGGCCAGGTATGGCTACGCGTGTTCGTCTGCGATGGACCAGCTCAGCATCCTGGAAATCGCCGCGCAGCGGTTCCGGGGCCAGGACGGCGCCACCGTCCAGTTTCTCGGCTTTGGCAGCTAGCCGTTCTTCAAATTCCTCGCCTCAAAGGATCCAACATGTCCCACGTCATCAACACCAAGCCGGGCCAGGCCGCAGAGGCCAGGCACTACGGCGTCATCATTGTCGGCGGCGGCCAGGCCGGACTATCGATGAGCTACTTCCTGAAGCAGGCCGGCATCGATCATCTCGTCATCGAGAAGCACGCCGTCACGCATACCTGGCGCACGCAACGCTGGGATGCGTTCTGCCTGGTGACGCCCAACTGGCAATGCGCGCTGCCGGGCTACCCTTACCAGGGCGACGATCCGCATGGCTTCATGAAGAAGGATGAGATCACCGCCTATCTCGATGGCTTTATCCGGACGGTCGACGCCCCGATACTTGAGCATACCGAGGTGCGGCATGTGAAGTCGCGCGCGCAGGAGGGATTCTCCGTGGCGACGAGCCAGGGCGTATTCACTACGGACCAGGTGGTGGTGGCCTCGGGCGGTTATCACACGCCGATCGTGCCGCGCATGGCCGAGCGTTTGCCGGCGTCGATCCGGCAACTGCAATCGTCCGAATACAGGAATCCCGAGTCGCTGCCCGACGGTGCGGTGCTCGTGGTCGGTTCGGGCCAGTCGGGCGCGCAGATTGCCGAAGACCTGCATCTGGCCGGGCGCAAGGTGTATCTCGCCGTCGGCGAGGCGCCGCGTTGCGCGCGCTTCTATCGCGGCCGGGACGTTGTGGACTGGCTCGCGGACATGAAGTACTACGACCTGCCGGTCACCGAGCACCCGCTGCGCGAGGGCGTGCGCGACAACACCAATCACTATGTCACCGGACGGGACGGCGGGCGCGATATCGACCTGCGCAGGTTTGCCATTGAGGGCATGGAGCTCTACGGCGTGCTCGACGACTACCTCGACGGCCAACTGCGTTTTGCGCCGGACCTGCGTCGCAACCTGGACGATGCCGATGCGACTTACAACCGCATCAACGCGAGCATCGACAAGTTCATCGCGGAGCGAGGCATTGAGGCGCCGCCGCCGAGCGCCTATGCGCCCGTATGGACGCCACCGGCCGAGCGCACCGAACTCGATCCCCAGGCAGCCGGCATTGGTTCAATCATCTGGTGTATCGGCTTCCGACCGGATTTCAGCTGGCTCGAAGTGCCGGTGTTCAACGGCCGCGGTTATCCGGGCCACGAACGTGGCGTGACCGCGCACGCCGGCCTGTACTTCCTTGGCCTGCCCTGGCTGCACACGTGGGGCTCGGGGCGATTCTCCGGCATCGCACGCGACGCCGAGTACCTGGCTGGCCTGATCGCCGCAGGCCAGGGCGACACTGAGTTGGCCGCCTGACATGGAAGCGGTCGTCTCGCGCCATGTTGCCGGCATGCCCCAGTTGGCATACACCGGCCTGTCAGAGAACTGGCTGCTGAAGACCTGCGGCGACCTGCACTGGCGCCTGCTGGCCGCCGGCGCCGGTCTGGCGGTGCCGGACTTCCGGGATGCCGAGGGCAATCCGGTGTATGCGGCGTTCACCGCGATCCGCGTGCGCGACACCGCGGCGCAAACCATCGGCGAGCACAGCGAGTTCGACATCGGCTCGCGCATCGTGCCAGCGGGTGGCGTGAAGCATCTCAGCGAACATGCCGTCGACATGCAGGGGGACCGCCGCGCCAGCGTGACGATGCTGTCCACCTTCATCCGCCGCACGCGTGAGCGTGACAATCGCTCGGTCGTGCGCACCATGCCGACCGTGGCTACCCAGTGGGCCGGCGCCGGGCCGTCCGCGCAGGCGGCGGAACTGTCGCTGCTGGCGCGGGGTTTTCGCAGCGAGGATTGGGGCACGCATCTCGGGCTCGACCAGGCCCGGCATCGCGTCTGCCACGTCGCCGAGTACCTGCCGTGCCCCTACAACGACTTCAACGGCGCCGACCTGCTGTACTTCGCCAGCTTCCAGGCCATGGTCGATCGCGCGGAATGGCAATGGCGCCGCGACGCGGATCCTCCCACGGTGTTCGCGCGGGATCTGTTCTTCCATGGCAACGTCAATGTCGGCGAGTCGCTGGAGCTGACCTTTTCCGCGCTGCGTGAGGACGAGGAGGGATTGACGCACTGGTGCGAGATCCGGCGCAGCCGCGACGGCGAGAAGATCGCGGATGTGGTCACGCAGAAACGCTGGAGGCAACGATGAAGGCGAAACGGGACGACCCGGCGGGCGGCCTGGGCCTGAACGCGGTTTACGGGCCCGACGATCTGGCCGGCCTTGGCCACCTGGGCGGCATGCCCGGCGAGGCCCCGTTCGTTCGTGGCCCCTATCCCACCATGTACCGCGGCAGGCCATGGACCATCCGCCAGTACGGGGGATACGGCGACGCCGCAACGTCGAACCTCGCCTATCGCGAGGCCTTGAAGCAGGGCGCGCAGGGCTTGTCGGTGGCCTTCGATCTGCCGACCCATCGCGGCTACGATTCCGACGACCCTCAGGCGCAGGCCGATGTCGGCATGGCCGGCGTGGCCATCGACTCGGTCGACGATATGCGGCGCTTGTTCGAAGGTATTGCGCTGGACCGTGTGTCGGTATCGATGACCATGAGTGGTGCGGTGCTCCCGGTACTGGCAGCGTTCCTTGTCGCGGCCGAGGAATCGGGCGTCCCATTCGAACAACTGCGCGGCACGATCCAGAACGACATCCTCAAGGAGTTCATGGTCCGGAACACCTGGATCCATGCGCCCCAGCCGTCGCTGCGCATCGCCACCGACGTGGTCGAATGGCTGGCCGCGCATGCGCCGAAATTCAACGGCATGTCGATCTCGGGCTATCACTTCCAGGAAGCGGGCGCCGATCCGGTGCTGGAACTGGCGCTGACACTGGCGAATGCCAGGACCTATGTCGGCCTGCTGCGCGAGCGCGGCCTTGATGTCGACGCGTTCTGCGGCGGATTGAGCTTCTTCTTCGGCGTCGGCAAGCAATTCTTCATCGAGATCGCCAAGCTGCGCGCCGCGCGGCTCCTGTGGCACGACATCGTGTGCAAGCTGGGCGGCACCAGCGCTCGCGCCACGGCGATGCGCATGCATTGCCAGACTTCGGGCTGGACGCTCGCCGCGCAGCAGCCGCTCAACAATATCTCGCGCACCACGGTCGAGGCGATGGCTGCGATCTTTGGCGGTACGCAGTCGCTGCATACCAACGGCTTTGACGAGGCATTGGCATTGCCGGGCGCGCAGGCCTCGCGGCTGGCTCGCGATACCCAGTTGATCCTCCAGCATGAATTCGGACTATGCGAGGTGGCGGATCCGTGGGCGGGCTCCTACCTGATCGAGTCGCTGACCGGCCGCATGGTGACGGAGGTTCGCGCGGTGCTGGCGCACATCGATGCCCAGGGTGGCATCCTGGCAGCCTTCGAATCCGGCTGGGTGCAGCGGCGTATCCACCAGAGTGCACTGCGGACACAGGCGCGGCTTGATGCCTGGGAGGAAGTGGTGGTGGGCGTCAACCGCTACCGCGAACCTGACGACGACGGCCAGGAGTGCCTGGAGATCGACGGTACCCAGGTCCGCGCGCAACAGGCGCGGCGCCTCCTCGTGTTGCGCACCCGCCGCGATGATGCTGCGGTCAGGCATGCGCTGGCGGCGCTGACTGAGGCGGCCAGGCGCGGCGGCCCCAACCTGCTCGCCTGTGCGATCGACGCCATGCGTTGCCGTGCGACGCTCGGGGAATGTACCCGGGCGCTGCTCCAGGTCTGGCCGCGCCATACGGTCCGGGCGTCCTACGACGCTGCGCTGTATGGCACGGCTCGCGCCGGCAACACGGAATGGCTGGCGGCCTGCGAGCGCGTCAGTGAGCTGCGCGAGCGGCTCGGCCGCGCGCCCCGGATACTCGTGGCCAAGCTGGGCCAGGACGGGCACGACCGCGGTGCGAAAGCGGTGGCGGCCGGGCTTGCCGATGCCGGGTTCGTCGTCGAACTGACGCCGCTGTTCCAGTCCGCCGAGGCGGTTGCGTCTGCCGCCTGCGATGGCGACTTCGATGCCATCGGCATCTCCACGCTTGGCGGCGCGCATCTGGATCTGCTGCCGGCGCTGCTAAACGCCTTGCGGCAGCGCGCGCTCGATGTGCCGGTCTTGGTCGGCGGCATTGTACCGGCAGACCACAGGTGCTTGCTGCGCCAGTGCGGCGTGCAGGAGATCTTCGGACCGGGCACGCCGATGGAGAGCATTGTCAGCGCCATCGTGGCTGCGCTGCAGGCACGGAGAGTGCCTGCGTGGTCTTGACGATCTCGTTGAGGCGCCTCCCGGCGCCCGATCAGTACGGCAGGCCCACATAGTTCTCCGCCAGCGACTTGCACGCCGCCCCGGAGCCGATCAGGTAGTCCAGTTCGGCCCGCTGCATACGGCGCGCGAAATCATCCGCATCGGGGAAGCGGTGCATCAGCGACGTCATCCACCAGGAGAATCGTTCCGCCTTCCAGATACGGCGCAGGCAACGCTCGGAATAGGCGTCCAGCTCGCGCCTGTCGTCGTGCCGGTAGACGGCGGTCAGCCCGTCGGCCAGCGTCAGCACATCGCTGGCGGCCAGGTTCAGTCCCTTGGCCCCGGTGGGCGGCACGATATGCGCGGCATCGCCGGCCAGGAACAGGTTGCCGAAGCGCATCGGCTCGCAGACAAAGCTGCGCAGCGGCGCGATGCTCTTCTCGATGCTCGGCCCCGTCACCAGCGACTGCGCGGACTGCGGGTCGAGCCGACGGCGCAGCTCATCCCAGAAGCGCTCATCTGACCAGTCTTCCACACGCTCGCTGGACGGCACCTGGACGTAGTAGCGGCTGCGCGTGCGCGAGCGCATGCTGCATAGCGCAAAGCCGCGCTCGTGGCTGGCGTAGATCAGTTCGTCGGCGACCGGCGGGGTATCAGAGAGGATGCCAAGCCAGCCGAACGGATAGACGCGTTCAAAGATCCGCGTCGCGGTCTGCGGCACGCTCTGCCGGCTGACGCCGTGAAAGCCGTCGCAACCGGCAATGTAGTCGCAATGGATCTCATGGGCCACGCCATCCTTGCGATAACGGACCACCGGCCGGGCGCTGCCGAAATCACGCAGGCTGACATCCTGCGCCTCGTAGATCGTGGTAATGCCCGCAGCCTGCCGCGCCGCCATCAGGTCGCGCGTGACCTCGGTCTGCCCGTAGACGGTGACGCTGCGCCCGACCAGCGCGTGCAGGTCGATGCGATGCCGGCGACCGTCGAAGGCGAGCTCGATGCCATCGTGCACCAGCCCCTCTTCATGCAGGCGCGCGGCCACGCCGGCGCGCTCCAGCGCGTCGACGGTCACGCTTTCCAGGATGCCGGCGCGAATGCGGCCCAATACATAGTCGGGGCTACGCTGCTCGACGATGATGTTGTCGATCCCCGCCGTGGCGAGCAACTGGCCGAGCAGCAGGCCGGCGGGGCCGGCGCCGATGATGGCAACCTGGGTGCGCATGTCTCGTCTCCTTGTGCATATCGATCTTCTGAGCGCTAAAGATAGTCGCTGAGGGCGCGCGCAGGAATGGACAGAGCGAACCAATGACAGGACAATCGGAACATTGCTGGTAAACACCGAAGCCGCCGTGAGACCCGTCCCGACCTACTCGCTGTATGGCGTGAATTCCACAGAACCGCTGTCGGACCAGCTGCATTTCGAGTCCATCGCCGCGCGCAGCCATCTGTACGGGTGGGAGATCAAGCCGCACCGGCATGAGCGCTTCCTGCAAATTCTGTACATCCATGCGGGCGGCGGCGAAGCCCTGCTGGAAGAACGCCGCGAGCCGCTGCGCAGCGGCTCGCTGGTGACGATGCCGCCACGGCACATCCACGGCTTCGTCTTTACGCCGGACACCGACGGCATGGTGGTGACCATGACCGACAGCCACCTGCGCACGCTGCTGGCGGGGGTGCCGGATGCGTTGCCGCTGTTCGAGCGCCCGCGTCACGACCGCGTGCGGCGCGGCCATGCGCTGGCGGATGCGCTGGGGCTCTTTCGCGGGGAGATGGAGGCGGTATCGGCATGGCGCGGGGCGTCGCTGTCGTCATTGCTGACGCTGGTGCTGATCGGCATTGCGCGGCTGGCGAACGCCTCGGCACCGGCAGCGGCACGCAGCAGCAGCCGGCCCGCACGGCATTTCCAGCATTTCCAGCAGTTGCTCGAGTCGGACTACCGCGAGCAGAAGGAGATTGGCTACTACGCCGGTGCCCTCGGCATCACGCCCACGCAACTGAACCGCGTGTGTCGCCAGACTTGCGGGCAGTCCGCCCTGCAAATGATTCACGCCCGCTTGCTTGCCGAAGCACAGCGCGACCTGCTCTTCAGCGACCTGGAAATCAAGCACATCGCGCTGTCGCTTGGCTTCTCCGAAGCCGCCTACTTCTCCCGTTTCTTTGCGCGGCTGGTGGGGCAGGCGCCGACGGAGTTCCGGCAATCGGGCCGGGCGCGGCTGCCTGCGTTTGCGATGCGGCAGATGTAAAGCGTAAAGCGCTTTGACGCCGTCGACGGGACCGTGGCGGGATTCTCTTGACACCCTTCCCTGCCTAAAAAGGCAGGAGATTCCTTTCCGCATATGAGGCGATGATGCCTGTCTCAGATCGCCTCAGCGGGTTCCTGCTTCGCAGAGCGGCCCGCCGTGAGACCTACGGCACCATTCGCGCCGAGTACGATATCGCGCCGGCCTGGACCACCTACGTAGGCCTGGGCGCGCACCATGCCAACGAGTTCGGCAACTACGGCGGCGCGACCGTCAACGGCAGCTTCAAGGCGGCGCAGCAGCGCAACACGCTGCGCGCCGCGGTGGAGAACGTCGCCAACAAGGCGTACCGGGCATCGGCCTGCGGCGGCTACCTGGTGCAGGGCGCGCCGCGCACGTTCACGCTGTCGATGACGGTGGACTTCTGATGCTGCGCACAGGGCTGTCGACGGCAACGTCGGCGCCGTGCAGTGCATCGAGCAGCGCCTGCGGTGCATAGGGCTTGCGCAGCACCGCAACGCCGCCGAGCGCGTCACGCTGCGCCGGCGTCAGCGCCAGCGCATGGCCGGTGGCGAACACCACGCGCAGGCCTGGATGGCGCTCGCGCGCGGTAAGCGCCAGCTCGACGCCGGAACCGCCGGAGCCGCCGTGCAGCGACACATCGGTCAGCAGCACGTCGATCCCGCCGCGGGCGAGCAGCGCCAGCGCCTCGATATCGCTTTCCGCTTCCTGCACCTCGGCACCGCAGCTGCGCAACAGCTCGGCGGTGCCGGCGCGCACCAGCGCATCGTCGTCGACAAACAGCACGCGCATGCCGGCGGCCCGCGGCTCCGGCCCGCCCGGCGCCGGCATCTCGTCGATGCGCGCGGCGCGCTGCCTGCGGTTGGCGAGCACATGCCGCACCTTGCGCGCCAGCGCCTCACGCGTATAGGGCTTGCTGAGCAGTTCGATGCCGGCGTCGAGCCGACCGTCATGGACGATCACGCTGTCGGTATAGCCGGAGGTGAACAGCACGCCGACGCCCGGCAGGCGCTCGCGCACCTTGCGCGCCAGCTCGGTGCTGCGCAGCGGCCCGGGCATGACCACGTCGCTGAACAGCAGGTCCACCGGCTCGTCGCGCTCGACGATGGCCAGCGCCGCCTGCGCGTCGCGCGCGCGCAGCACCTGGTAGCCGAGGCTGGCCAGCATGTCGACCACGGTGGCGCGCACCGCCTCGTCGTCCTCGACCACCAGCACGGTTTCGGCGCCGCCGCGCGCGTGGCCGGTGTCGAGTTCCAGGTCGGGATCCTCGGCCTGCTCCACGCGCGGCAGGTACAGCCTGACGGTGGTGCCGCAGCCGGGCTCGCTGAGGATCTTTACGTGCCCACCAGACTGGCGGATAAAGCCATACACCATGCTCAGCCCGAGGCCCGTACCCTGGCCTTCGGGCTTGGTGGTGAAGAACGGCTCGAACACATGTTCCCGCACCTCCGGCGGAATGCCCACGCCGGTATCGGTGACGGCAAGCATCACGTACTGCGCCTTGCCGGGGGGGCGGCGCGCAACGGGTACGGCGGGCGCTTCTTCCAGCGCAGGGTCCGGGTCCTCGTCCAGCGTCGCGTTACGCGCTTCGATGGTCAGTCGCCCGTGTCCGTGCATGGCGTCGCGCGCGTTGATCGCCAGGTTCAGCAGCGCATTCTCGACCTGGAACGGATCGACCAGCGTATTCCCCAGGCCGTCGGCGACCACGGTATCGATCTCGATGCCGTCGCCCAGCGCGCGGCGCAGCATGTCGTCCAGCATGCGCACCAGCCGGCCCAGGTTCACCACCTTGGGCGCCAGCGGCTGCCGCCGGCCGAAGGCCAGCAGCTGCGACGCCAGCTTGGCGCCGCGCCCCACGCCGGCCAGCGCACTACGCAGGCGCAGCCCCGCGCCCGGATCGTCGGCCAGGTCGCGCGCCAGCAGCTGCAGGTTGCCGCCGATCACCTGCAGCAGGTTGTTGAAGTCATGCGCGACGCCGCCGGTGAGCTTGCCGATGGCTTCCATCTTCTGCGCCGTGCGCAAGGCCGCGTCGGCGTGGCGCAGCGCGGCCTGGGCTTCACGGTCGCCGGTGACGTCGCGGCCCACGCCGTGGATATGGCCGTTGGCGGGGTCCACCGTCAGCGTCCAGGCCAGCCAGCGCAGCGTGCCGTCGGCGCGCGGTTGGCGGCATTCGAAGCGCACCGGGTTGCCGTCGTGGCGCAGCGCGGCCAGTTGCGCGGTCACCGGCATCAGGTCGTCCGGATAGATGAACGACAGGTAGGGCCGCCCCAGCGCCTCGTGTGGGGGATGGCCCAGCGTGCGGGTCCAGGCGGGGCTCACGCGCTGCAGGCTGCCGTCGAAGCCCGCCACCATCAGCAGGTCTTCGCTCAGCTCCCACAGCCGGTCGTGGTCGGCCACGGCCTGCGCGACGCGCCGCTCCAGCGTGGCGTTGAGTTCCTGCAGGCGGCGCTCGGTGGCGCGGCGCAGCGCGGACAGGCGCAGGTTGCTGGCCACGCGCGCCAGCAGTTCGCGTGCGGAGAAGGGTTTGACCAGGTAGTCGTCGGCACCCGAGCCGAGCCCGCTGACGCTCGCTTCTTCGCCCGCGCGCGCGGACAGCAGCAGCACCGGCGTGTCGCGCAACGCGGCATCGGCGCGCAGCGCGCGCACCAGGCCCAGGCCGTCCAGGCGCGGCATCATCACGTCTGACACGATCAGCGACGGCGGCTGAGCGCGCGCCAGCGCCAGCGCCGCCTCGCCGTCGGCGGCCACCGCGACGTGATGCCCGGCCGCGTTCAGCAGGCGCCGCATGTAGTCGCGCAAGTCCTCGTTGTCGTCCACCACCAGCACCGTGGCGCCGGTGGCCACGGCACCAGCCTGCGCCTGTACGGCGACGTCCTCTGCTGCCAGCGTCATGGCCGATGCTTCCGCCTGCGGCCAGCGCAGCGTCGCGTCGACATAGGCGCGCGCCTGCGCGCTGCTGGCCGCGGGTGCGGCGGTGACGGTGGTATCTGCCTGCGTTGGCGTCGTGGTATCCGCGGCCGCGGTTGTCGTGGCAGGCAGCGTGACGGTGAAGCAGGTGCCCTTGCCTTGCACGCTCTCGGCCCCGATCGTGCCGCCGTGCAGCCGCACCAGTTCCTGCACCAGCGCCAGCCCGATGCCGCTGCCTTCGATCGAGCGGCCCTGGGCGCCCTCGACCCGATGGAAGCGCTCGAAGATGCGCGGCAGTTCGGCGGGCGGGATGCCGATGCCGGTGTCGCGCACGCTGAACACCACCGCACCGTCAGCGTCGGCGCCGCCGCGCGTGCCCACGCTGACGGCGATGCTGCCGGTAAAGGTGAACTTGAAGGCATTGGAGACCAGGTTCAGCACGATGGTCTCCCACATGTCGCGGTCCACCGCCACGGCGCGCGCCAGCGGCGGGCACTCGACCCGCAGGGCCATGCCGGCGCCTTCCACGCTGGCGCGGAACAGCGAGGCGAGATCCGCGGTGAAGGCCGCGAGGTCGGTGGTCTGGCGGCGCATCTTCACCCGCCCCGACTCGATGCGCGAAAAGTCCAGCAGCGCGTTGACCAGCTTCAGCAGGCGCACGCCGCTGCGCTGGGCCATCTCCAGCAGCGCGCGGTCTCCATCGTTCTGCCTGGCATCCGCGCGCCGCAGCAGTTCTTCCAGCGGGCCCATCATCAGCGTCAGCGGGGTGCGGAACTCATGGCTGATATTGGAGAAGAAGGCGGTCTTGGCGCGGTCGAGCTCGGCTAGCGCCTCGGCACGCTTGCGCGCTTCCTCATACGCCTGGGCCGAGTTCATGGCGGCGCCGATCTGGCCCGCGACCAGGCTCAGGAAGCTGCGGTAGCGGTCATCGAAGAGCCGGAACGGATTGAGCCCGATTACCAGCACGCCGCGATGCGACGCGCTGCCCGAAGGCGCCACCGCGATCACCGCGGCCGACCCGGGCGGCACGCCCCAGGCGCCCGTCGGCAGCGGCGTGGCAAAGCGCGTGCCCAGGCCGTTGACCAGGCCGGGGCGCTGGTGCTGCAGCACATCGGCCACCGGCCAGGGTGTGAGTGCTTCCAGCGCCAGCGTGGGCGGTGCGGCGGGGTGGTCCGGGCCGATGCCGGCGACCGCCACGCGCTGCAGCGCGCGCGCGCCGGGCTCGGCGATGTACAGCAGCGCAAACACAATGTCGCGCGGGTCCGACGACAGCGCGCGCATGGTGCGCTCGCAGGCCTCGCGCCACGAGCGCGCATCGGTGGCGGAGGCGGCCACGTCGCGCAACACGTTCAGCTGCCGCTCGGCCAGCACGCGTTCGGTGTCGTCGCTGTTGGCGCAGATGATGCCGCCGGTGCCGCCGTGGTCGTTCGGTACGGGGCTGTAGGAGAAGGTGTAGTAGGTCTCCTCCGGGTAGCCGTTGCGCTCCATGATCAGCAGCTTCTGCTCGACGAAGGTGCCTTCGGTACCGGTCATCGCGGTGGCGAGCAGCGGGGCGATCTCGGGCCAGATTTCGCGCCAGACCAGGGAAGTCGGCTGGCCCAGCGCGGCGGGATGCTTGCCGCCAATGATCGACTTGTAGGCGTCGTTGTAGAAGAAGTGCAGCGCGTCGCCCCAGCCGATCCAGATTGGCTGGCGCGAAGTGAGCATGATGCGGATGGCGGTCTTGAGGCTGTGGGGCCAGACTTGCGGCGGGCCCAGTGGCGTGGTGGCCCAGTCGTATGCGCGGATCAGGGCGCCCATCTCGCCGCCGCCTGCGAGAAAGCCCGGCATCTCGGCCGATGCGCTGCCACGGGCTGGGTGTGGCGAAGGCGTCACGCTGCCGTCGGGTGTTCTCATGATTGTCTCCCGAGCCGCGCCGGCATGGCGCCGCCCGCAAGCGGGCGGCGGGCGATAGCTGCTGTCTTACAGCGGCGGGCTGACCCAGTACGGATCGCGGCCGTAGTACTCGTGCACGGTCGTGCCCCACTGCGGGTCGGCCATGGTCGGCCAGCTGTCCTTGTTGAAACCGGGCGCCGACTTGATCCGGGCCGCCGTCACGGCGATCCGGAAGCACTTTTCGTCGGTGTCCATGACCAGCGCGCTCCACGGGATGGCGTGCAGCGTATCGCCGATGCCGAGGAAGCCGCCGGTGGTCAGCACCGCGTAGGCGATGCGGCCGTGCGGCACGTCAAGCATGATCTCGGAGATCTTGCCCACGTGTTCGCCGTCGGACGAGTACGCCTTGGTTCCGTCCAGGCTGGATGCTGCCATCACTTCCGGGCCGGGACCTTCGCCTACGCCGGAACCGACGATGGCCGCGCCTTGACTGCTGGGAGTTTGGGTTTGCATGTTGTGCTCCTTTTCGTAATGAACGTTCGGAACATTGGGCGTGCGCAATGACCATGCCTGCACCGCGGGCGGCGCCGGGGCGCGGCCGGCCTGCGGTCGGCGGGCTGCCGCAAGGTAATTCTTTCGCGCGGCTTGCAAAAAAGGCGGTAGGAGGACGCGTGCGGGATGCGCGCGCGCTTCAGCGCAGCAGGGTGGCCAGCCGCCGGATCGCGGCATCGACACGCTCGGCGCGGATCATGCCGAAGCCGAAGCCCAGCGCATCGGCGCCGCGGCCCGGCGTGAGCGCCAGCTCGCCCAGCGGCAGCACGCGGATGCCGGCGGCCGCTGCCGCTTGCGCCAGCGCGCGGGCATCGCCCGCCTGGGGGTGCAACCGCGCAGCAAGGTGCAGGCCGGCGTCGGCGGGCAGGGGGGCGAGGCGCCCGGCGCAGTGGCGCGCCAGCGCGGCCAGCACCGCGTCGTGCCGGCCGGTGTAGGTCGCGCGCATCTTGCGAATGTGTCGGGCAAGGTGCCCCTCGGCCATGAAAGCGGCCAGCGTGTCCTGCGCCAGCAACGCGCTGTGCCAGTCGGTGTATTGCCGGGCAGCCACCACGGCATCGCGCGCCCACGGCGGCACCACCGCGTAGCCCAGCCGCAGGCCGGGGAACAGGCTCTTGGAAAACGTGCCGACGTACCAGACCAGCTGGTCCTGGTCCAGCGTCTGCAAGGCGTCGAGCGGACGGCCGCCGTGGTGGAATTCGCCATCGTAGTCGTCCTCGACCACCACCGCGCCGTGGCGGCGCGCAAAGGCAAGCAGCGCGCGGCGCCGCGCCAGCGACAGGGTCGCGCCCAGCGGAAACTGGTGCGAGGGGGTGACGCAGATCACGCGCGCGCCGGCGGGGAGATGGTCTACCTGCATGCCCTCGTCGTCCACCGGCACTGGCACCAGCCGGGCCCCGGCCGCGGCAAAGGCATGGCGCAGCGGCGGATAGCCGGGGTCTTCCACGGCCACCACGGTCTTGCCCGGCGTGACCAGCACGCGCGCGATCAGGTCGAAGGCCTGCTGCGCGCCGGAGGTCACGACTACGTCGTCAGCGCCGCAGGCCACCGCGCGCGCGAACGAGACGTGGCTGGCAATCGCTTCGCGCAGCAGTGGCCGGCCTTCCGGCTCGGCATAGCCGGCCGGGGCCCGCGACAGCCCGCGCAAGGCGCGCGCCGACAACCGCCGCCAGACGTCGAACGGAAACGCGGTCTTGTCGGGAAGCCCGAGGACGAAGTCGTAGGTAAAGCGTGTGCCCGGCGTCATGCGGATCACCGCCGGATCGCGCCACAGCGGGTTCAGCTGCGTGCGCCGGTCAGCACCCGGCTGCGGCGTGGCTTCCGGGCGTACCGGCGCGCGTGCCACCGCGGCCACGAACGTGCCGCCCCCGGGCCGCGTGTCGATGTAGCCCTCGCTCAGCAACAGATCGTACGCGGCGAGCACCGTATTGCGCGCGATGCCAAGCGTCGCGGCCAGCTCGCGGCTCGACGGCAATTGCAGCCCCGCGGCAAGGCGGCCGTCGACGATGGCCGTACGCAGCTGCCGGTGCAGCGCCTGCAGCCGCTGGCGCGAACCGCGCGGCGGCATCGCGAGTTCCAGGCCTAATGCAGGGCCGGCAGCGCTGGCGCCCGGATCAGCACGCTTCACTGGTTCCATAATCTTTTGAGAATCTGGTCCTGTTACTGAGCCGGCGGGGATTCTAGCATCGGGTCATTCGCCACCAACGCAGGAGACACTGCCATGCAGACCCAGGCCTTTTCTTCCATCAGCGCCGCCGATCCCCATCCGCGGCGCGACGTCGCGGTGGCTGGCACCGTGATCCGGCATGTCGATACCGGCCCGGCGCACGGCGACCCGGTCGTGTTCCTGCACGGCAATCCAACCTCCTCATACCTGTGGCGCAACGTCATCCCGCACGTCGAAGACATCGGCCGTTGCCTGGCGCCGGATCTCGCAGGCATGGGCCAGTCCGGCCCGGTCCCGGACGGCGCCTGCCGCTTTGCCGATCATGCCCGCTATCTCGATGCCTGGTTCGACGCCGTGGTGCCGCAAGGACAAGTCACGCTGGTGCTGCACGACTGGGGCTCGGCGCTGGGCTTCGACTGGGCCCGGCGCCATCCACACCGCGTGCGCGCCATCGCCTATATGGAAGCGCTGGTGCAGCCGCGCTGCTGGAGCGATTTCCCGCCCGCGCGCGAGCAGATTTTCCGCGCGCTGCGCGGCGCGGACGGCGAGCGGCTGGTGATGGAGGACAACTTCTTCGTGGAAACGGTGCTGCCGCGCAGCGTGCTGCGCCCGTTGACGGACGCCGAGATGGCGGTCTATCGCGCACCGTTCGCGCAGCCCGACGCCCGCAGGCAGACCCTGGTGTGGGCCCGCGAGCTGCCGATCGATGGCGAACCCGCGGACGTGGCCGAAGCGGTCGCCGCCTATGGCGAGTGGCTGGCCGCCAGCAACGTGCCCAAGCTGCTGGTGCGCGCAGAACCCGGCGTGCTGCTGACCGGCCGGGCGCTGGCGTACTGCCGCGGCTGGCCCAACCAGCAGGAGATTGCAGTCAGCGGCATCCACTACCTCCAGGAGGACGCGCCGCACGACATCGGCGTCGCGCTGCGCGCCTTCCTGCTCGGACTGTGCGTGGAGGGCGATGCGGCGCTCAGAACTGATGCCGCATGCCCAGCATGACACCCACGCGCGTGCTGCTGTCCACGTCGGTGGCGGGCGTGCCGGCCCAGTACTCGGTCTCGCGGCCGACCGCGCCGCCGCGTGCGCGCACGGCATCCGCTTCCAGGTACAGGCTGGTGCGCTTGGACAGCGCATAGTCCGCCACCACGGCGATGCTGTCGGCGTTGCCGCTGCCCAGCATCGCCGGCACATCCTGGAACTGCGTGGTCACGTTGCCACCTTGCCAGTAGCGGTAGTAGGCGCCCGACAGGTGCAGCGCCGGCGTGAGCTGGTAGCCCACGCCGGCGAAGGCGATATTGAAGCGCGCGTCGCCTGCGGATTCGCGCCGGCCCATATGGCCGAGGTAGGCGGTGGCCTTGCCGAACGCGTACGAGCCGCCCACCGAATAGTTGCGCACGGTGTTGCCGCCATCGTCGCTCTTGCGCTGGTCATAGGCCGCGCCCAGCGCCAGCGCGCCCTGCTGGTACATCAGGCCGCCGCCCAGCGTGGTGCCGCGTGCCAGGCTGCCGCGCTGCTCGCCGGCGCCGTAGTCCAGCTGCAGCGTCAGCGGGCCGAAGCTGCGCTTGTAGACCACGCTGTTGTTGATGCGGTAATCCTGGAAAAAGATGTCGCCGCCGAGATAGATCGGATCGGACCAGAAATTGCCCCAGCCCTGGCCGAGCGGGTTGAAGGCCCAGCCAATATTGTTCAGCGCGTTGTACTGGCGCCCGAAGGTCAGGCTGCCCCAGTTGCCGGAGAGGCCCGCATAGGCCTGGCGCCCGAACAGCGCGTTGTAGCTGGTGCGGCCGTCGTCGCTGCCGATGCCGGCCTCGAGCTGAAAGATGGCGTGGTTGCCGCCGCCCAGGTCCTCATCGCCCTTCAGGCCGAAGCGGCTGCCGACCAGTCCGCCGGACACCAGCGCGGCCTGGTCGTTGTGATGGCCGTCCAGGTTCGAGGTGTAGCGCACCGCGGAGCTGACGATGCCGTAAAGGGTCACGCCGGGCGCGGCGTGGGCGTTGTGGGCGGCGACGGGCAAAAGCCCGGCCGCCAGCAGCCAGTGGCTGGCTGTCTTCTTCATGGATTTACTCCGGAAGTCGGACTCGTCGGGCGCTTGGCTCGCGCGCCGGGGCGAATCCTTCAGGCCGATGGCCTGCTGGTTCCAGTCCCGCGCGGGGGCACGCGGGTCGTCATCGGGCGGACGCAACGGTGCGCGCGGCCCGGGCGAGGGTCGAAGTGGGCGTGGTGCCTTGGTGGCGGCGAATGCCGGCAATGATGCCGGGCAAGCCTTGTGCGGCGCCGGCTTGCGGCGCCACGGGGAGCGGCCCGAAGGCCTGGGGTGGGTTCGCCGGCGCCCACTTCGGAGGTCGTTCCGGCTATTGCCGGTGTGACGTAAAAGGCGTGACCGGGGCGGTCCCCGGCGCGGCGAACAGGCGGTAGTTTACCCGCATTGCGCGCGCACCCCTTGAAAGTGACGAATGGGGCTCAGAGGGGCTATGCATCGGCATGACCGGCCGCTCATACGCGCATGCCGATGCGCCGGAAGAGATCGCCCAGTTCTTCCTCAGCGAATTCCATCCGGAACGCTTCAGCGAGGACTTATACGGTGCGCCGCATCTTTGTCGGCGCGCGGGGCGAGGCGGTGGAGCGGGAGGTGCCGGGGTCGAGGACGGCGGCGGTGTGTTGAAGTGATAAGGGGGAGGGCTTTGATGCGCCTGCCCTCTCCCCCGCAGGCGGGAGAGGGGAGAAAACCAGCGTCTGCCGCTGGTCTTTATCCCTTCTTCGCCGAAATCACCGCCTCTGCCACATTGGCCGGCGCCTCGGCATAGTGCTTGAACTCCATCGTGAAAGTCGCACGCCCCTGCGTCAGCGAGCGCAGCGTGGTCGAGTAGCCGAACATCGTCGCCAGCGGCACCTCGGCGCGCACGATCTTGCCGCCGCCGCCCGCGATGTCTTCCATGCCGTGGACCATGCCGCGGCGCGAGGACAGGTCGCCCATCACGTTGCCGGTGAATTCCTCGGGCGTTTCCACCTCGACCGACATCATCGGCTCGAGCAGCGTGGGCTTGGCCCGGCGCATGCCTTCCTTGAAGGCGATCGAGCCGGCCATGCGGAAGGCGTTTTCATTGGAATCGACGTCGTGATACGAGCCGAACACCAGCGTGGCCTTGATGTCGACCACCGGGTAGCCGGCCAGCACGCCTGACTGCATGGTCTCCTTGATGCCCTTGTCCACCGCCGGGATGAACTCGCGCGGCACCACGCCGCCCTTGATCGCGTCGACGAATTCATAGCCGCCGCCATGCGGCAGCGGGTCGAGGTTGAGCACCACGTGGCCGTACTGGCCGCGCCCGCCGGACTGCTTGATGAACTTGCCTTCCACGTCCTTGACCGCGTGGCGGATGGTCTCACGGTAGGCCACCTGCGGCTTGCCGACCGACGCTTCCACGCCGAACTCGCGCCGCATGCGGTCCACCAGGATTTCCAGGTGCAGCTCGCCCATGCCGGAGATGATGGTCTGGCCGGATTCCTCGTCGGTGGCCACGCGGAAGGACGGGTCCTCCTGCGCCAGGCGGTTCAGCGCGATGCCCATCTTTTCCTGGTCGGCCTTGGTCCTTGGCTCCACCGCCTGCGAGATCACCGGCTCGGGGAAACTCATCCGTTCCAGGATGATGACCTTGTCGGGGTCGCACAGCGTGTCGCCGGTGGTGGCTTCCTTCAGGCCGACCGCCGCCGCGATATCGCCGGCGCGCACTTCCTTGATCTCGTGGCGCACGTTGGCATGCATCTGCAGGATGCGGCCCAGGCGCTCGCGCTTGCCCTTGAGCGGGTTGTAGACGCTGTCGCCGGAATTGACCACGCCGGAATACACGCGGAAGAAGATCAGCTGGCCGACAAACGGGTCGGTCATGATCTTGAACGCGAGCGCGGAGAACGGCTCGTCGTCGGTCGGGTGGCGCTCGGCGTGGCGGTCGTCCTCGGTATGGCCCATGATGGCGGGCACGTCGGCGGGCGAGGGCAGGTAGTCGACCACGGCGTCGAGCATGCTTTGCACGCCCTTGTTCTTGAAAGCGCTGCCGCACAGCATCGGCACGATCTCGTTGGCGATGGTGCGCTTGCGCAGGCCACGCTTGATCTGCTCTTCGGTCAGTGGCTCGCCCGCCAGGTATTGGTTAAGCAGCGCCTCGTCGGCCTCGGCGGCGGCCTCGACCATCTTGTCGCGCCATTCCTGCGCGGTGGCGAGCAGTTCGGCCGGAACGTCCTGGTATTCAAAGCGCACGCCCTGGCTGGCATCGTCCCAGACGATGGCCTTCATCTTGACCAGGTCGATCACGCCCAGGAAGTGGTCCTCGGCGCCGAGCGGGATCTGGATCGGCACGGCGCGGCCCTTGAGGCGATCGGCGATCTGCGTCTGCACGCGGAAGAAGTCGGCGCCGACGCGGTCCATCTTGTTGACGAAGGCGATGCGCGGTACCGCGTACTTGTTGGCCTGGCGCCAGACGGTTTCCGATTGCGGCTGCACGCCGCCCACCGCGTCGTAGACCATGCAGGCGCCGTCGAGCACGCGCATGGAGCGCTCGACTTCGATGGTGAAGTCGACGTGTCCCGGCGTATCGATGATGTTGATGCGGTGTTCGGGGTAGTTGCCGGCCATGCCTTTCCAGAAGGCCGTGGTGGCAGCCGAGGTGATGGTGATGCCGCGCTCCTGTTCCTGCTCCATCCAGTCCATGGTGGCAGCGCCATCGTGCACTTCGCCCAGCTTGTGGTTGACGCCCGTATAAAACAGGATGCGCTCGGTCGTCGTGGTCTTGCCGGCGTCGATATGCGCGCTGATGCCGATGTTGCGGTAGCGCTCGATGGGGGTCTTGCGGGGCACGGTGTTCTCCATGGGTGAAACACGCTGGAATAGAGTAGCACCACTGGCCGTTTGCCGTTGCCCCTGCGGTGTGCAGGGGGACGCGGCAGAGACACCGTACCTCAGCGTCTGAGGCCGACCTAAGGTTCTGCTGCTATACGTTGCGGATTCCTCCCATCCTGCACGCCTTCGCGTCTCCCTATGCTGGCGCTGCATCGCGCAGCGGCCTGTTTGCCGCCCTGTCATCCCACCCTGCCCCCTTTAGGGGATGCGCCGCCGGAGCTGTTCCTTCAGCCGATGCCTCCCACGGACTACGGACCCACGCATGACAACCATCCTGATCGTTGACGACCATCCGGCGATGCGGCTGGTGCTCAAGAACCACCTGCTGCAACTGCTCGGCGTGGACGAAGTGATCGAGGCTGACAACGGACAGTGCGCGATCGAGCTGGTGCGCCTGCGCACGCCCGAGCTTGTGTTGCTGGACCTGGACATCCCGCGCTCGAGCGGGCTGGATGTCGCCCCGCGCCTGCGCGCGATCCATCCCCAGATACGCATCCTGGTGGTGACGGCGCTGGACCCGGCGGTGTTCGTCAGCCGCTCATGGCAGGCGGGCGCGCAGGGCTTTGTCAGCAAGACCCAGGACCTCAAGGAAATCCTGCGCGCGGTCGAAGCGGTGCTGGCCGGCTACACCGTGTTCCCGGCCATGGGCCGCGACGGCGCGACGCGCCAGGCCATGTCGGCGGACGAGGAGATGCTGCGGCGGCTGTCCGACAAGGAACTGGTGGTGCTGCAGATGCTGGCGCGCGGCATGTCGTACAAGGCCATCAGCACCAGCCTCTTTATCAGCAACAAGACCGTCAGCAGCTACAAGGCCCGGATCATGGCCAAGCTGCAGGTGTCGTCGCTGGTGGAACTGGTGGGCTTTTGCGCGCCGGTGCCGGCTGACGCCGTAAGTGACCCCTTCCTTCTCATTAGACATCGTATGACTTAGGCCGCAAGCCGCGCCTGCGCGCGGCGGGCCGTCAGGCCGGGCCGGAGGCCTTGCGCAGCCGTTCCCGGCTGTTGGTCAGGTGCATGCGCATGGCCGCCTTGGCGCCATCGGGGTCGCGCCGCTCGATCGCGTCGTAGATGTTCTCGTGCTCGATATTGACGCGCTCCAGGTACTGCTCGCGCTCGGGCGTGCTGACCTGCAGGCGGCTGCGCGGGATCACCATGGTGCCCAGGTGGCCCATGATGTCGGTGAAATAGCGGTTGCCGGTGGCGCGCGCGATCGCCAGATGGAAGGCGAAATCGCTGTCCACGGCGTCATTGCCGGCGCCGGCGTTGCGCTTGATTTCGTCCAGCGCCTGGCGCATCGCCGCCAGCTGCGCGTCGGTGCGGCGCGTGGCGGCCAAGCCCGCCGCCTCGGCCTCCAGGCTGACGCGGAATTCCAGCATGGCCATCACGTCCATGGCGGTGCCGAGCGCATCCGGCCCGATGCGGAAAGGCGAGGGCGCCTCCGCCGCGCGCGCCAGCACGAAGGTGCCGATGCCGTGGCGCGTCTCCACCAGCCCGCTGGCCTGCAGCCGCGACAGCGCTTCGCGCACGACCGTGCGGCTCACCCCCATCGACGCCATGATCTCCGACTCGGTTGGCAGCTTGTCGCCAGGCTTGAGCCGGCCCTGGCTGATCTCTTCGCCGAGGGTTTGCACCACTTCCTCGGCAAGCGTGCGGCCGCGGCGGCGCAGCGGCGCAGGAGTGACGGGCGGGGCGGACTGGGCGGAAGTAGAGTTAGGCATGGCGGATACGGGTGGGGTTTCCCGGACTTGACCGGTTCGAGATGGCCTCATTATACTGGGTTATCAGTCATACGATGACAGATAACATACGCAACACGATGTGTCGGGTGGACGATACTACGCTCGACTCGGAAATGCCGGAGACACCCCAGAAATGACCCAATCCGCCGCCGCCGCCCATACCCCGGTCGTCACCGAACTCACCGTAGTCCCCGTGGCCGGGCATGACAGCATGCTGATGAACCTGTCAGGCGCCCATGGCCCGTACTTCACGCGCAATATCGTGATCCTGCGCGACAGCGCCGGCCATACCGGCGTGGGCGAAGTGCCGGGCGGCGAGGGCATCCGCCAGACGCTGGAAGATGCGCGTCCGCTGCTGGTCGGCCAGCCCATCGGCCAGTACCAGGCCATCCTGAACCGCGTGCGCGCCACCTTTGCCAGCCGCGACGCCGGCGGCCGCGGCCTGCAGACCTTCGACCTGCGCATCACCATCCACGCCGTGACCGCGCTGGAGTCGGCGCTGCTCGACCTGCTCGGCCAGCACCTGGAGGTGCCGGTGGCGGCACTGCTGGGCGAAGGCCAGCAGCGCGACGCCGTGGAGATGCTCGGCTACCTGTTCTATATCGGCGACCGCCAGCGCACTACGCTGGACTACCGCACCGAGCCCAACGCCGAAAACGATTGGTTCCGCCTGCGCAATGAAGTGGCGATGACGCCCGAGGCCGTGGTGCGCCTGGCCGAGGCCGCCTACGACCGCTACGGTTTCAACGACTTCAAGCTCAAGGGCGGCGTGCTGCGCGGCGAAGAAGAGATGGAAGCGATTCTCGCACTGGCCGAGCGCTTCCCAAAGGCGCGCATCACGCTGGACCCCAACGGCGCCTGGTCGCTGGCCGAGGCCGTGCGCCTGTGCCGCGACAAGCGCGGCGTGCTCGCCTACGCCGAAGACCCGTGCGGCGCCGAGGACGGCTATTCCGGCCGCGAGATCATGGCCGAGTTCCGCACCGCCACCGGCCTGCCCACCGCCACCAACATGATCGCCACCGACTGGCGCCAGATGGGCCATGCGGTGCGCCTGCAGTCGGTCGACATCCCGCTGGCCGACCCGCACTTCTGGACCATGCAGGGTTCGGTGCGCGTGGCGCAGATGTGCGCCGAGTGGGGCCTGACCTGGGGCTCGCATTCGAACAACCACTTCGATATCTCGCTGGCGATGTTCACCCACGTGGCCGCGGCCGCGCCGGGTCGCGTCACCGCCATCGACACGCACTGGATCTGGCAGGACGGCGAACCGCTGACCAAGGCGCCGCTGAAGATCGAAGGCGGGCTGGTGCAGGTGCCCAGGACGCCGGGCCTGGGCGTGGAACTCGACATGGATGCGTTGGGCCGTGCCCATGCGCTGTACCAGAGCAAGGGCCTGGGCGCGCGCGACGATGCCATCGCCATGCAGTTCCTGATCCCGAACTGGAAGTTCAACAACAAGGCGCCCTGCATGGTGCGCTGAAGGTGCACTAAGGCAGCCCCGACAATCCCATCCAGCAACATCCACGGCCGCCGTCGCCACGACGGCGGGCCAGTCCCAGTACAAGACACAGCAGGAGACAGACGATGTATCCCTTCCAACGCACTGGCGCGCTGCGCCTGCAAGACTGGCTGCGCGCCATGGCTTTCGGTTCGGTCCTCGCGGTGGCGGCGCTGAGCGCCGGCACGGCGGACGCGGCGCAGGAATGGCCGCAACGCCCCGTGTCGGTGGTGGTGCCGTTCCCCGCGGGCGGCTCCAGCGACACCATCGCGCGCATGCTGACGCAGCCGCTCAATGACAAGCTCGGCCAGCCGTTCGTGGTCGACAACAAGCCTGGCGCGACCGGCGCGATCGGTGCGACCTTCGTCAAGCGCGCGCCCGCGGACGGCTACACCATGATGGTGGCCTCGATCGGCGTCTATGCCGTCAACCCGTTCCTGCAGAAAAACCTGGGCTATGACCCGGCCAAGGATTTCGACCTGCTGACGGTGGCGGTGCGCGCGCCCAACGTGCTGGTAGCCAACCCGAAGTTCCCGGCCAACAACCTGCAAGAACTGGTGGCCCATATGAAGAAGAACCCGGGCAAGGTGAGCTTTGCCTCGTCCGGCGCGGGCTCTTCCGACCACCTGACCGCCGCGCTGTTCTGGCAGAGGACCGGCACCGACGGCCTGCACGTGCCCTACAAGGGCGGCGCACCGGCGATCTCGGACCTGCTCGCCGGCCAGGTCGATGTGTCGTTCCAGAACGTCAACGCTGTGCTGCAGCACATCCGCACCGGCAAGCTCAAGGCGCTGGCGGTGACTTCCGACAAGCGCTCGGCAGTGCTGCCTAACGTGCCCACCATGGCCGAAGCGGGCGTGAAGGACGTCGAGGTCTACTCGTGGCAAGGCGTGGCCGCGCCGCGTGGCCTGCCCGCCGACGTGAAGACGCGCCTGCACGGCGCGTTGGTGGGCGCGCTGAACGATCCCAAGATGCGCCAGAAGCTGGCCGAGAGCGGCTTCGAGGTGGTCGCCAATACGCCGGAGCAGTTCAACCAGTTCGAGGCCCAGGAGCTGGAGCGCTGGAAGACCGTGATCGAGAAGGGCCGCATCGTGCTGGATTGAGCGCACGGACCCCGACCACACCCAATTAAAGACTCGACCGCGCCGGCCGCCGCACGTCAACCGTGCCGCGCCGGCGCATTGCAACGACAACGGAGACACAACATGACCCAGGGACGCCGCATCTTCCTCAAGCAGACTTCCGCGCTGGCCGCGGGCATCGCCGCCGGCCCGCTCGCCGGCCTGGCCACCGGCGCGCACGCCGCGCAGCAGGCCTGGCCGACCCGCCCCATCCGCCTGGTGGTGCCGTACACCGCCGGCGGCTCGTCCGACATCATCGCGCGCCTGATCAGCAAGCAGCTGGGCGAGGCGCTGGGCCAGTCCGTGGTGGTGGACAACAAGCCGGGCGCCAACGGCAACGTCGGCGCGGCGATGGTCGCGCAGGCCACCGACAACCACACGCTGATGCTGTGCGATATCGGCGCGCTGGCGATCAGCCCGTCGGTGTACACCAAGCTGAGCTTCAATATCGCCAAGGACCTCAAGCCGGTGACGATGCTGGCCTACTCGCCGCACCTGCTGGTGGTGCATCCGTCGGTGCAGGTCAGCAACCTGAAGGAACTGGTCGAGCTGTCCAAGCGCAGCCAGCTGAACTTCGCCGTGACCGCGATCGGCAGCGCGCCGCACCTGGCGGGCGTGGCGGTGGAACAGGCCACCGGCGCCAAGTGGCAGTACGTGCCGTACAAGGGCGGCTCGCAGGCGATCGCCGATACCGTCGGCGGCAGCGCGCAGGTGCTGATGAACGGCATGCTGGCCACGCTGCCGCATGTGCAGTCGGGCAAGCTCAAGGTGATCGCCCAGTCCAAGCGCACGCGCATGCCGCTGCTGCAGAACGTGCCGACCATCGCCGAGCAGGGCGTGCCGAATTTCGAGTCGGGCACGTGGCAGGGCGTGATGGCGCCGGCGAGCATGCCGGATGCGCTGGTGGCGCGCCTCAGCGCCGAGCTGATCAAGATCATCCGTGCGCCGGAACTGCGCTCGCAACTGGTGGCGCAGGGGGCTGAAGTGGTGACGATGACGCCGGCTGAAACCGGCAAGTTCTTCTCCACCGAGCAGGCGCGCTGGGCCGGTGTCGTCAAGCAGGCCGGCATCAAGCTGGACGCCTGAAGCGCAAGCTTGCGGCCGGCAATGCCGGCGGCAATTCAATAGCAGCTCCAACAAGAAACGCCCTTCGCGGGCGTTTTTTGTTGGACGCTACTACTTAAAAGAAGCGGCCCCGCGCGCGGCGGGGCCTGGGCGATCAACCCTTCACTGCTTCCGGCAGCAATGCCTGCGGCAGGTTCTGGTAGCAGACCGGACGCAGGAAGCGATCGATCGCGGTGGTGCCGACAGAAGTCGAGCGCACATCCGAAGTCGCCGGGAACGGCCCGCCATGCACCATCGCGTAGGCCACTTCCACGCCGGTGGGGTAGCCGTTGCACAGCACGCGGCCGGCCTTGCGCTCGAGCACCGGCAGCAGGCGGCGCGCGGCGTCGTGGTCGGCGTCGTCAAGCTGCATGGTGGCGGTGAGCTGGCCTTCGAGCTGGCGTGCCAGTGCGAGCATTTCCTCCAGGTCGCGGCAGACCACCAGCACCGTCGACGGGCCGAAGACCTCGGCCTGCATGCGATGATCGGCCAGGAACTGCGCCGCGGTGGTTTCGAACATCACCGGGCGGGCCTGGTTGGTGCCGGTGGCTGCCACGCCATTACCGATGCGCTGCAGCCCGTCGAGCGACGACAGCTGCGCCACCCCCTTCTCGTAGGCCGCATGGATGCCCGGCGTCAGCATCGTCGCCGCCGGCTTGCCCGCCAGCGCGTCCAGCGCCGCGGCGCGGAACTGGTCGAGCGCCGGGCCTTCGATGCCGATCACCAGCCCGGGGTTGGTACAGAACTGACCGACGCCCAGCACCAGCGAATCCACCAGCTGGCGGCCGATTTCGGCGCCGCGCGCTTGCAGCGCGGCGGGCATCAGGAACACCGGGTTGATGCTGCTCATCTCGGCGTAGACGGGGATCGGCTGCGGGCGTGCGTTGGCCGCCTGCATCAGCGCCATGCCGCCCGAACGCGAGCCGGTGAAGCCGACCGCCTGGATCGCCGGATGCGACACCAGCGCCGTGCCGACCACATTGCCCGCGCCGACCAGCAGCGAGAACACGCCTTCCGGCAGGCCGGCATCACGCACCGCCTTCTGGATCACGCGCCCGACCAGCTCGGACGTGCCCAGGTGCGCCGAGTGCGCCTTGACCACCACCGGGCAGCCAGCGGCCAGTGCCGAAGCGGTGTCGCCGCCGGCCACGGAAAACGCCAGCGGGAAGTTGCTGGCGCCGAACACCGCCACCGGGCCGATGGCGATGCGTTGCATGCGCAGGTCGGGGCGCGGCGGATTGCGCTCGGGCAGCGCGGCGTCGAAGGTGGCCTGTTGCCAGCGGCCTTCGCGCAGCACGGTGGCGAACAGGCGCAGTTGGCCGGCGGTGCGGCCGCGCTCGCCCTGCAGGCGTGCAATGGGCAGGCCGCTTTCCAGGTTGGCGCGCTCGATTAGCGTGTCGCCCAGTGCCTCGATGCCCGCGGCGATCGCCTCGAGAAAGGCCGCGCGCTGCTCGGGCGTGGTGTTGCGATAGGTGTCGAAGGCAGCTTCGGCCAGTGCGCAGGCGCGCTCGACGTCGGCCTGGCCGCCACCGTGGAAGTCAGGGCCAAGGGCTTCGCCCGTGGCCGGGTTGATGGCCTGCAGCAGGGATTCGGAGCCGCGCACGGCTTGCGCGCCGATCAGCATGTCGCCGGTGATGTGCATGGAAGGTTTCCTTGTCAGCGTAATTTGTGTGAGAACAAGCGGAACAAGCCGGCCGGAGGGCAATGTGCCCCGCGGCCGGCCTGTCGATATGCAATGCAGGACGGATTACTGCGGGCCGAGCTTGTTGATCAGCGTGCCCAGCATTTCCATCTCTTCGTCGGTCAGGTCGGTCAGCGGCGCGCGCACCGGGCCGGCATCGCGGCCGACCAGGCGGGCACCTGCCTTGACGATGCTGACGGCATAGCCGGCCTTGCGGTTGCGGATGACCAGGTACGGCAGGAAGAAGTTGTCGATCAGGCGGCCCACGGTGTCGTGGTCATCCGCGGCGATGGCGCGGTAGAAGTCCATCGCGGTCTTGGGGATGAAGTTGAACACCGCCGACGAATACACCGGCACGCCCAGCGCCTTGTAGGCTGCGGCATAGACCTCGGCGGTGGGCAGGCCGCCCAGGTAGGAGAAGCGGTCGCCCAGCTTGCGGCGGATGCTGACCATCGCCTCGATATCGCCCACGCCGTCCTTGAAGCCGATCAGGTTGGGGCAACGGTCGGCCAGGCGGGCCAGTTGTGTGGCATCCAGCCTGGAGTTGGCGCGGTTGTAGACGATCACGCCGATATCCACCGACTTGCACACCTCTTCCACGTGGGCGGCGATGCCGTCCTGGCTGGCTTCGGTCAGGTAGTGCGGCAGCAGCAGCACGCCGGCCGCGCCCAGGCGCTGGGCTTCCTGCGCGTAGGCGATGGCGGTGCGGGTCGGGCCGCCGGCGCCGGCCAGGATGGGCACCTTGCCGGCGCAGGTGCGGACCGCGGTGTCGACCACGGCGGTGTAGTCGGCCGGAGTCAGCGAGAAGAACTCGCCGGTGCCGCCGGCGGCGAACAGTGCGGTGGCGCCGTACGGAGCCAGCCATTCCAGGCGGTCGGCGTAGGGCTTGGGCGCAAAGTTGCCTGCGCGGTCGAAGTCGGTGACGGGGAAGGAGAGCAGGCCTTCCGAGACGATTTTCTTGAGTTCGTTGGGTGCGAGCATTGGCGAATTCCTGATCGGGCCGGGGGCCCAGGGTGGCGGTTGTCGGTCAACCCGGTCCTGCGGGACATTCGAGTTATCAGTCATCGTACGACAATGACCGGGTAAAGGCAATAGGGTGAAGGGACCGTCGGGGTTTACAGGGAGGAACGCGGTGTTTCGGCGGGAAGGCGCGCCGGCAGTAGGACTGAGCGGGGAGGGCAAGCGTGCGTTGAGGCGCTTTCCCGATGCCCCGCCGAGGGCTTGCCGCGATGGCGCTGTTGTAGGACAACGTAATTCAGCATCGTGCCTCAGCCGACATATCAAGCCGCCTCGCGCGCTCAGTAAATTTGAAACACCCATGCAAACGCGCCCGGTGCATTGGGCCTTCGCGACTGGCACACTGGCATCCTGGACTGACGGGGAGAGAGCGGTGGGAGAGTTACAGGCCTTGCTGGAAAACCACGGGCTGATGCTGGTGTTCCTGAACGTGCTGGTCGAGCAGGCGGGCCTGCCGATTCCGGCGTATCCGATGTTGTTCGTGGCCGGCGCGCTGGGCATGCAGGAGACCGGGCCGTCGATCGGCGCGGTGCTGGCCGCCGTGATCATCGCCTGCCTGATCGCCGATACCGGCTGGTACTTTGCCGGGCGCCGGCTCGGGCAGCCGATGCTGCGCACCATCTGCAAGGTCTCGATCTCGCCTGATTCCTGCATCCGCCAGACCCAGTCGCTGTACCTGCGCGTGGGCCCGCGTTCGCTGGTGTTTGCCAAGCTGCTGCCGGGCGCCGGTGCGCTGTCCACCGCGATGGCCGGCATGACCGGCACGCCGCTGTCGGTGTTCCTGTTCTACGACGCGATCGGCTCGCTGGTGTGGGCTGGCAGCGGCTTGCTGGTGGGCGTGGTGTTCAGCGATTTTATCGATGCCATCCTGGAGGGCTTCAGCACCTACGGTCACATGGCGGTGGTGGCGGTGGTGGCGGCATTTGCGCTGTTCCTGGCGTGGCGCTGGTGGCGCCGCTTGCGCCTGCTGCGCCGCACCCGGCGCGTGCCGCGCATGTCGGTGGATGAACTGGAAGCGCGCCGGCAGGCCGGCAGCCTGCCCGTGGTGATCGACGTGCGCGCGCATGGCGATGTGCCGATGGAGCGCATCCCCGGCTCGGTGGTGCTGGACCTGCAGGGGGCGCTGGACAGCCTCGACGCGCTCGGCGTGCCACCCGAGAAGGCAGACATCGTGGTCTATTGCGCCTGCCCCCATGAGCTGTCCGCCGCGCTGCTGGCCGAGCACCTGCGCACCGCCGGCTATGCCAGGACCTGGGCACTGGCCGGCGGCTTCGACGAATGGAAGCGGCGCCACGGCGACGCTGCGCCGGCCGCGACGCACACCGATCCGGGCCACGCCGCGGCGGGTTGACGGCTGACACCGGGCGCCTGGCGCCAGGACGCCTGCCGCGCTTGGCGGATATCACCGCGCCAGGCCAGCCGCTTCGCCATGCGCCGCCGCCTATACTTGGCGCAGACCGACTGCAACCGGGAGGCCCGCATGACCGCGGAAGAGCACGGATCCGGGGGAACTGGCGGAACAGGCGATGAGGCGACCCGCATCGCGCACCGACGCCGCCAGCTCGGCATCGCGCCGCGCGTGAGCGAAGGCCAGCGCAACTGGGCGCTGGCGCTGTCGGGCGGTGGCATCCGCAGCGCCACCTTCTGCCTTGGCGTGATGCAGGCGCTGTCGGGCACTGAGCTGCCCGCCGAAGCCGTGCAGCCGGCGCCCGCCCCGGAAGCCCCGGCGCAGCACCCGGTCACGCCGGCCGCTGCGACCGCGGCAGCGGCGCAGGCCGTGCCGGGCCTGGCCTCACTGCTGGCGCAGTTCGACTACCTGTCCACCGTCAGCGGCGGCGGCTATCTCGGCGCCTTCTTCGTCAGCCTGTTCGTGCCCGGCCGCCTGCGCCGGGGCACCAGCCCGGTCCAGGCCGCGGCCGACGCCTACCACACGCTGCAATGCGAGCCGCCTGGGCGCATCCACACCTCGGTGTCCTACGCCGCCGATCCCGGGCGCGGCGCGGTGGCGTGGCTGCGCGAGAACGGCCGCTACCTGTCGCCCACCGGCGCCGGCGACAACCTCTATGCCGCCGCGCTGGTGGTGCGCAACTGGCTCGCCATGCATTACGTGATCGGCAGCGCGCTGCTGGTGTTGCTGGCCGTGCTGGCGCTCGGCCAGCACGTCGCGGTCGGTGTGTCCTATGGGCTCGGCCGCTATGAGATGGACCTGCTGCACGACGCGCGGCAGGCCTTCAACGAAGGGCGCTACGCAATCTGGTGGAGCACGCTGCTGTGGCTGCCGCTGGTCACGGCCGTGGTCGGCGCGGTGCCGCCCGGGCTGGCGTACTGGCTGGTCTATCCGCGCGCCAACGATCCGCAGGCGGCGGCGCGCTTTCTTGCCCCGGCGCCGCTGGTGGCCACGCTGCTCGCACTCATGCTGCTGGGCGCGGCGCGCTGGTCGGAATGGCTCGGCCGCGGGCTGGTCACTGGCGGGCTGTTCGCCACGCTCGGCGTGCTGACACTGCTGGGCGTGCTGTGTTGCCTGCTGCTGCTGCGGGGCGAGCCGCCCACCGTGGCCGCCTACCGCGTGCGCGCCACGCGCGCGCTGCGCGGCGCCTTTACGCTGACGCTGTGGCTGGCGGCGCTGGGCCTTGCCGATACCGCCGCGCGTACCGCCTACCTCTATGCCCACGCAGTGCGCCATCCGTGGGGCGCGGCGCTGCCGGCGGGCGTGCTCGGCGTGCTGGTCTGGCTGGTGCGCTACGGCTCGCGCTGGCTCGACGAAGGCCGCAAGGGCAGCGCCGCTACGCCGTGGCGTGCGCTGGGTGCCAGGCTGCCGGTGTCGCTGCTGGCCGGCGCGGCGGCGGCGGTGCTGGCGCTGCTGCTGTTCGTGCTGTGGTCGTGGCTGGTGCTGTGGGTGCGCTGGGACGGGCGCGAGCCGGTCGACTGGCTGGTGTACGGCACCGCCTATACCGGTCCGGCCCTATTCACGCTGACCGTGGTGGCGCTGGTGCTGGCGTTGGTGGCGGGGCAATTTGCCGGCTTCCTGAACCTGTCCACGCTGCAGCCGTTCTACGCGGCGCGGCTGACGCGCGCGTTCCTGGGCGCGTCCAACGGCGAACGCTTTGCCGCGCCCGATCCGGGCGCGGACCCGGACGGCCGCCAGCGCGAACGCTTCAGCGTGGCCGAGCCGGTGGCGGGCGACCAGCTCAGCCTGAACACCTATTACGATCCGCGCGTGCTGGCGCCGCTGCACCTGATCAACGTCACGCTGAACCTGACCGTCGACCCGGCCGAACAGCTGGTGCAGCGCGACCGCAAGGGCAAGCCGCTGTGCCTGGCGCCCGGCGCCTGCGTGGCGCAGCCGGGCGCGGCGGCCACCCTCGCGCCGGATGCGTACGCGCGCTTCACCATCGATGGCTGGGCCTGCTGCCCCGATGTGTCATGGCCTTCGTCCGGCAAGCTGGCCCAATCGCGCACCGTGGGCGACTGGATCGCGATCTCGGGCGCGGTGGTATCGACCGGGCTGGGGCGCGCGACCACGCTTGGCACCTCGCTGCTGCTTGGCCTGGCCAACCTGCGGCTGGGCACGTGGTGGCCGTCGTACCCGGCCAGCCATGCGCGCGAGGGCGGCCGCCGGGGCCGGGCGCGGCGCCAGCCCGAACGCGCCTCGCATCCGTGGCTCGCCGCCGGCATGGCGCTGTTTCGCACGCAGTATTACCTCGGCTGCGAGCTGGCCGCGCGCTTCCATGGCACGCGGCGCGGCTGGCAATACCTGTCCGACGGCGGCCACTTCGACAACACCGGTGTCTATGAACTGCTGCGTCCCGGGCGTGACGTCTCGCTGATCGTGCTGTGCGATTGCGGCGGCGATCCCGACTACCGCTTCGGCGACCTGGCCAACCTGATCCGGCTGGCGCGCATCGATTACGGGCTCGAGATCGTGGTCGATACCGAGGCGGCCACCACGCATCCGGTGCTGAGCCGCGTCTTCGGCGTGCCGGAGGATTTCCTGCCGGGCGCGGAGGGTGACGACAAGCGGCCAGACAAATGTGCGGTGCTGCTCAACGTCTATCGCACCGAGCCGGGATGCGCGGCGCCGCGCGCGCGGGTCTGCCGCATCGTGCTGCTCAAGCCGCGGCTGGTGTCATGGGCGCTGGCGGACGTGCGCCAGTACGGCGCGGCGCATCCCACCTTTCCGCAGCAAGCCACCGCCGACCAGTTCTTCGATGAGGCGCAATGGGAAAGCTATCGCGCGCTGGGCCATGCGATCGGCCAGCGCGTGCTGGGTGGCGTCGTGGGGCGCGCGCTGCTGGCCTGAGGCAACTAGAGGCACAACAAGAGGCAACGGCGCGCCGGGCCGTCGCCGATACCCACGCCGCCCGAAGGGCCGCGATCCGGCCGCCAGCACGATTGGCCCGGCCTCTCTAAGATAGCGATCCATCCGCATTGCCGCGGCGGCGCAACGTGTTGCGTACGCCGCCTGCCATCGACCATCATGCATCGCGAACAAATCCCCACCGAAGCAGGCGTCGCCTGGTCCGTGCTAGACCTCGCCCCCATCCCTGAAGGCAGCGACGCTGGCCAGGCCATGCGCAATTCGCTGGACCTCGCCCGCCACGCCGAGCAACTGGGCTATCACCGCTTCTGGCTGGCCGAGCATCACAACATGCCCGGCATCGCCAGCGCCGCCACCGCGGTGCTGATCGGCTATGTCGCCAACGGCACGCAGAGCATCCGCGTGGGCTCGGGCGGCGTGATGCTGCCCAACCATTCGCCGCTGGTGATCGCCGAGCAGTTCGGCACGCTGGCCTCGCTGTACCCGGGCCGCATTGACCTGGGTCTGGGCCGCGCGCCCGGCACCGACCAGGCCACCGCGCGCGCGTTGCGCCGGCACCTGTCGGCCGACAGCGCGGATACCTTCCCGCAGGATGTGGAAGAACTGCAGGCCTACTTCGATGACGTGCGTCCCGGCCAGCGCCTGCGCGCGGTACCGGGCGCGGGGCTGAAGGTGCCGATCTGGCTGCTGGGATCGAGCTTGTTCAGCGCGCAGCTGGCTGCGGCGATGGGATTGCCGTTCGCCTTTGCCTCGCACTTTGCGCCGGGCTTCATGCGCCAGGCGGTGGACCTGTACCGCCGCACGTTCCGGCCGTCGGAAACGCTGGACCGGCCCTATGTGATGCTCGGCCTCAATGTGTTCGCGGCCGAGAGCGGCGACCACGCGCGCCGGTTGTTCAGCTCGCTGCAGCAGCAGTTCCTGGCGCTGGTGCGCGGCACGCCCGGGCAATTGCGCCCGCCGGTGGACGATATAGAGTCGCTGTGGACCGAGAGCGAGGCCGACCATATCCGCCGCTCGCTGGCCTGCTCGGTGGTTGGCGATGCGGAAACGGTGCGCGCCGGCATGCAGCGCTTCGTCGACGACCTGCGCCCGGACGAGCTGATGCTGACCGGCCAGATCTACGACCACCAGGCGCGGCTGCGCTCGTTCGCCATCGCGGCCGAGGCAGCGCGCAGCCTGAAGACCGCGGCAGGCGTCTGAACGACGTCAGGCCGCCAGCCCGGGATGCCGACATTGCGCGCATCATCGACTGCGCTTGCTCGGCCAGAACCTGCGCGGCGGCGGCCGCGTTTTCGTCCCTTGAGCGGCCGCCGGGCCGGCTGAGGGCGGGATGCCGTGGGCGCCACTTGCAAGGCCGGCGGCGCAGGCCCCAGGGATTCTCGTTTGCGTGCGGCCGACGCGCTCGGATACATTAGAAGGCCCGGAGATACCAGAAAGGCGCAGCCACGCAGCCCGCGCCCCGACAGTCCGCCCGATCCACCGCCCACAGGGACCACTCCCAGGGCCGACGGCAGCGACGACCAGGAGACAGCGATGGACCTGCGGCAACGCGAGCACATCGAAACAGTGGTCCAGGCCACCACATACATTGCCCCGCCCGCCGTGCTGGCGGACCGGATCGCGCACGACGCCATCATCCAGAATTCATGGCGGCGCTGCGTGCACCAGTACGGGCTCGATCCCTCGCGCATGCAGGAGGCGCGCATCCTGCCGCAGCCGCGGCTGCGCGAGCACCAGGAACGCATCGACGACTTCGCGCGCATCGCGCGCCACGGGCTGCAGAGTCTGTACGGCCAGGTGGGCGGGCTTGGCTACGTGGTGCTGCTGACCGATGCGCAGGGCGTGACCGTCGACTATATCGGCGACGCCCGCAGCGATGCCGCGCTGCGTCATGCAGGCCTCTACCTGGGCGCGGAATGGAGCGAGAGCGGCGCCGGCACCTGCGCGGTCGGCACCGCGCTGGTCACGGGCCAGGCGCTCACCGTGCACCAGGCCGACCATTTCGACGCCACGCATATCCCGCTGACCTGCACCGCCGCGCCGCTGTTCGACACGCACGGCAACCTGCACGCCATCCTCGACATCTCCGCACTGACCTCGCCGCAGGCCAAGGACAGCCAGGGGCTGGCGCTGCAACTGGTGCGCATCTACGCCGCGCATATCGAGAACGCCAACTTCCTGCGCGCGCACCGGCGCGACTGGATCCTGAAGCTGAACGTGGCGCCCGAGTTCGTCGACGTCAATCCCGAATACCTGCTGGCGCTGGACGATGCCGGGCGCATCGTCGGCCATAACCATCGGGCCCGGATGATGCTGGAGGGTGAGCTGGACGGCGCCACGGTACTGGCCCAGCCATTCGAGAAGCTGTTCGACGCCCGGCTGGAAGACCTGGGCCGCTATGTCTATTCGCGCCCGAGCGAGCAGCGGCTGGTGGCGCTCAACCGCAGCAGCGGCCTGCTCTACCTGAGCGTGATGCCACCCGCGCTGCGCTGGCAGGCACCGGCAGCCGAAACACCGGTAGCGATGCCTGCCGCGCTGGCCGCGCTGACCGGCGGCGATGCCGCGCTGCAACAGCAACTGCAGCGCGCCGCGCGCCTGGTCGATTCGCCGATCAACCTGCTGATCCACGGCGAGACCGGCAGTGGCAAGGAGTTCTTCGCCAAGGCGCTGCACCAGGCCAGCGCGCGCCGCGACGGGCCCTTCGTCGCGGTGAACTGCGCGGCGATCCCGGAATCGCTGATCGAAAGCGAGCTGTTCGGCCACCTGCCCAACAGCTTTTCCGGCGCGGGCCCGCGCGGCAAGCGCGGCCTGATCCAGGAGGCCGACGGCGGCACGCTGTTTCTTGACGAGATCGGCGACATGCCGCGCGAGCTGCAGTCGCGGCTGCTGCGCGTGCTGGCAGAGGGCGAGGTGCTGCCGGTCGGCGCCGCGCGGCCGGTGCCGGTGCGCTTGCGGGTCATCTCGGCCACGCACCACGGCCTGGAGCAGCTGGTGGGCGAAGGGCGCTTCCGTGAAGACCTCTATTACCGGCTCAATGGCGCGCGCTTCGAGCTGCCGCCGCTGCGCGCGCGCACCGACCTCGACTGGCTGATCCGCAAGCTGTTGCAGGAGGGCACGGGCGATGCTGCCACGCTGTCGCCGGCGGCGCGCGAGCGGCTGCACGCCTATCGCTGGCCAGGCAACCTGCGCGAACTGCGCAACGTGCTGGAGTACGCGCGCGCGGTCTGCACCGGCGGCTATATCGAGGCGCATGACCTGCCGGACGGCCTGGCTGCACCTGCCGTTTCCGCCGCGCTGCCGGAGTCGGCCAAAACACAGTCCCCCTCCACCGCACCGTTCGATCCGCATCAACTGCCGCCCGAAGGCATGCTGCTGATGCAGTACCTGCGCGCATCGGGCTGGAACCTGAGCGCGGTCGCGCGGCAGATCGGCATCAGCCGCATGACGCTGTACCGCCGCATGGAGCGCTACGGCATCCAGTCGCCGAACCGGCGCGACGGTGCTGCGGAGCCGTCCGACAAGTAGGCCGCACGGCCGCGATACGGTTGTCCATGTCCTGTACACCTGCGCTGTGACACCTGTCACAGCGCAGCGTCGCTGTTTGTCCTTTTCCTGCGGGTAATCCCTCGGTTTTTCGCGCCTGCCGGGCCCGCGCGCGCTGGCACATCCATTGCGAATACGCCTGTCAAGACAACGACAACAGGAGACAGGCAATGGAGCACGCAACGGGCGCCGGGGCGCCAGTGGTCGGCATCATCGCCAATCCGATTTCCGCGCGCGATATCCGCCGCGTGATCGCCAACGCCAACAGCCTGCAACTGGCCGATCGCGTCAATATCGTGCTGCGGCTGCTGGCCGCGCTGGCGTCATGCGGTGTCGGGCGCGTGCTGATGATGCCGGACCGCGAAGGACTGCGCGTCATGCTGGCGCGGCACCTGGCACGCCGGCAAGGACCGGATTCGAACCTGCCCGCCGTCGAATACCTCGACATGCCGGTCACCGCGCGCGTCGACGATACGCTGCATGCCGCGCGCTGCATGGCCGATGCGGGCGTCGCCGCGATCATCGTGCTGGGCGGCGACGGCACCCACCGCGCCGTGGTGCGCGAATGCGGCGCGGTGCCGATCGCCGGGCTGTCGACCGGAACCAACAACGCCTACCCCGAAATGCGCGAGCCCACCATCACCGGACTCGCCGCCGGGCTCTACGCCACCGGCCGCGTGCCGGCCAGGGACGCGCTGGCATCGAACAAGCGTCTCGACATCGTCATCCGCAACGGCGACGGCGGCTTTCGCCGCGATATCGCGCTGGTCGATGCGGTGATCTCGCATGAACACTTCATCGGTGCGCGCGCGCTGTGGAAGACCGACACGCTCGCCGCCGTCTACGTGTCCTTTGCCGATCCGCAGGCCATCGGCCTGTCGGCCATCGCCGGGCTGCTGGAGCCGGTGGGCCGGCGCGAGCCCGGCGGGCTGGCGATCGAACTGGCCGCACCTGGTGAAGGCGAATTTGACCTGCGCGCGCCGATTGCGCCGGGCCTGCTGTGCACCGTGCCGGTGGCAGGCTGGGAGCGGCTCGAACATGGCCGCCCGCACCGCGTGCGCCAGCGCAGCGGCATTGTCGCCCTCGACGGCGAGCGCGAACTGGCCTTCGGCCCCGGCGACGAGGTCACCGTCACTCTGCATGAACACGCTTTCCGCAGCATCGACGTGGCGGCCTGCATGCGCTATGCCGCGCGCCACCACCTGATGCGCAGCCTGCCGCAACAAGCGGCCGTTTGATGAAGCGCGGGCGCACCGCCCGATTTTTTCCCTGCCTTTATTGAAGTGCAACACCTGAAAACGAAGGAGACAGACATGACAGCCAGAGCTTCACAAAATCCCGCCGCGCTGCCGCTCGACAAGGAGACGCTGCTGACGGTGTACCGGAAGATGCGCACCATCCGCGATTTCGAGGAACGCCTGCATGTGGATTTCGGGCGTGGCGATATCCCGGGCTTCGTCCACCTGTATGCGGGTGAGGAAGCCGCGGGTGTCGGCATTCTGCACCACCTGAACGACGGCGACCGCATCGCCAGCACGCACCGCGGCCATGGCCACTGCATTGCCAAGGGCGTGGATCCGGTGGCGATGATGAAGGAGATCTACGGCAAGAAGGGCGGCTCGTGCAACGGCAAGGGCGGCTCGATGCATATCGCCGACCTCTCCAAGGGCATGATGGGCGCCAACGGCATCCTCGGCGCGGGCGCGCCGCTGATCTGCGGCGCCGCGCTGGCGGCCAAGTTCCGCGGCAAGGGCGAGGTCGGCATCACCTTCTGTGGCGATGGCGCGTCCAACCAGGGCACCTTCCTGGAAAGCCTGAACCTGGCCGCGGTGTGGAACCTGCCGGTGATCTTCGTGATCGAGAACAACGGCTACGCCGAATCGACCTCGCGCGACTACGGCACCGCGGTCGACAGCTACGTCGATCGCGCCGCCGGCTTCGGCATCCCGGGCGTGACCGTGGATGGCACCGATTTCTTCGCGGTTTATGAAGCGGCCGGCGAAGTCATCCGCCGCGCGCGCGAAGGCGGTGGCCCGTCGCTGCTCGAATGCAAGATGGTCCGCTTCTATGGCCATTTCGAGGGCGATGCGCAGACCTACCGCGCCGAGGGCGAGCTCGACGATATCCGCGCCAACAAGGATTGCCTGAAGCTGTTCGCCCGCACGGTGACGCAGGCCGGCGTCGTGGCGCGCGAGGAGCTCGACACCATCGACCGCGAGGTCGCCACGCTGATCGAGCATGCTGTGCAGGAAGCCAAGGCCGCGCCGCTGCCCGGGCCGGAAGACCTGCTTACCGACGTCTACGTCAGCTACTGATCCGCCCACGCCAAACCAACTATCAGGAGACAAACCATGGCTCGCAAACTGAGCATCAAGCTGGCGATCAACGAGGCGATCGACCAGGAAATGACCCGCGACCCCAGCGTCATCATGCTGGGCGAAGATATCGTCGGTGGTGCCGGCGCGGACGGCGAGAAGGACGCCTGGGGCGGCGTGCTGGGCGTGACCAAAGGCCTGTACGCCAAGCATGGCGACCGGCTGCTGGACACGCCGCTGTCGGAGTCGGCCTATGTCGGCGCGGCCATCGGCGCTGCGGCCTGCGGCATGCGCCCGATCGCCGAGCTGATGTTTATCGACTTCATGGGCGTGTGCTTCGACCAGATCTTCAACCAGGCCGCCAAGTTCCGCTACATGTTCGGCGGCAAGGCCGAGACGCCGGTGGTGATCCGCGCGATGGTCGGCGCGGGTTTTCGCGCAGCCGCGCAGCACAGCCAGATGCTGACGCCGCTGTTCACGCATATCCCCGGGCTGAAGGTGGTGTGCCCGTCTACCCCGTATGACACCAAGGGCCTGCTGATCCAGGCGATCCGCGACAACGACCCGGTGATCTTCTGCGAGCACAAGAACCTGTACGGGCTGGAGGGCGAGGTGCCAGAAGGCGCCTATGCGATCCCGTTCGGCGAGGCCAATATCGTGCGCGACGGCAAGGACGTGTCGATCGTCACCTATGGGCTGATGGTGCATCGCTCGCTGGAAGCGGCCGCCGCGCTGGCGAAGGAGGGCATCGAGGCGGAAGTGATCGACCTGCGTACGCTTTCGCCGCTGGACATGGACACCGTGCTGGAATCGGTCGAGAACACCGGCCGCCTGGTGGTCGTGGACGAGGCCAGCCCGCGCTGCAATATCGCCACCGATATCTCCGCGCAGGTCGCCCAGCAGGCTTTCGGCGCGCTCAAGGCCGGCATCGAGATGGTGTGCCCGCCGCATACGCCGGTGCCGTTCTCGCCCACGCTGGAAGACCTGTACATCCCCAGCGCCGCGCAGATCGCTGATGCCGCGCGCAAGACCATCAAGGGAGGCAAGCACTGATGGCAACCGCTTTTACTCCCACTATTACCCCGATCGTGATGCCCAAGTGGGGCCTGTCGATGAAGGAAGGCACGGTCAATGCCTGGCTCGTCGACGAGGGCACCGAGATTGCCGTGGGCATGCCGATCCTCGACGTGGAAACCGACAAGATCGCCAATGCGGTGGAGGCGCCCGATGCCGGCACGCTGCGCCGCAAGGTGGCGCAGGCCGGCGACGTGCTGCCGGTCAAGGCGCTGCTGGGCGTGCTTGCGCCTGTGGAGGTGAGCGATGCGGATATCGATGCGTATGTCGCGGCTTATGAAACGCCGGAGGACGACGGCGGCGAGGAAGATGCCGCCTCTGCCTACCAGTTTGCCGAGGTGGACGGCATCCGCATCCGCTATGCCCGCAAGGGCAGCGGCGCCGAGACCGTGCTCTTCATCCATGGCTTTGGCGGTGACCTGGACAACTGGCTGTTCAACCTCGACCCGCTCGCCGACGCGTACACCGTCGTGGCGCTGGACCTGCCCGGACACGGGCAGTCGTCGCCGCGGCTCGCGGGCACGACGCTGGCGCAGATGGCCGGCTTTGTAGCGCGCTTTATGGATGAGACCGGCATCGAGGCAGCGCACGTGGTCGGTCATTCGATGGGCGGCGGCGTTGCCGCGCAGCTGGCGGTGGATGCGCCGCAGCGGGTACTGTCGGTGGCGCTGGTCTCGCCGGTGGGTTTTGGCGATACCGTCAACAGCAGTTATACCGAGGGCTTCGTCAATGCGCAGTCGCGCCGCGACCTCAAGCCCGTGGTCGAACTGCTGTTTGCCGACGCCGGGCTGGTCAGCCGCCAGATGCTCGACGACCTGCTGCGCTACAAGCGGCTGGACGGTGTCAGCGAGGCGTTGACGGCGCTGGGGCAGGGCCTGTTCGGCGGCGGTCGCCAGACCGAGCAGCCCGGCCAGCGGCTGGCCGGCAGCGGCAAGCGCGTGCTGGTGGTGTGGGGCGGGCAGGACCGGATCATCCCGGCCGAGCACGCCGAGAGCGCGCCGCCGGATGCGACCGTCAAGGTCTTTGCCGACGCGGGCCATATGAGCCAGATGGAAAAGGCGAACGAGTTCAATGCGCTGCTCAGGCAGCACCTGGCGGGCTGATGCCGGCGCGCGGACGGCGGGCAGCGATGCCGCCGTCCGCGCGATCACGAAAGGAGTTCCAATGACGACAGAACTGAAGACGCGACTGACGCAGATCAACCAGCAATTCGCCGCGCTTGGCAAGGCCCAGCCCGGCGCCATGAGCGCCTTCCAGGGGCTGATGAAGTCCGCTACCCAGGATGGCAGTTTGTCCGCTGCCATCAAGGAGCTGATCGCCGTCGCGCTGGCCGTGCAGAAGGGCTGCGACGACTGCGTGCTGTTCCACACCAGCCAGGCGCTGCGCCATGGCGCCACGCGCGAGCAGCTCGCCGAAGTGCTGGCCATCAATATCGAGATGGGCGGCGGGCCCGGCGCCATGTACGGTTCGAAGGCGCTGGCTTATTTCGATGCACTTAACGCCTAGCCTTGCTAGACTCGGCGCATTGCAGCCACCGGGCAGGAGCCATGCCATTTGAATTCGTCGATGCTGCCGGTATTGCGCAGGCGGATGCCGATCCGCTGCAGGACGAACTGGCATTGCTCGAACTCGCGGCGCAGGGCCGGCAGGTGGCGCAGCTGTGGGAAGCCCCGCTGTCGCTGGTCGTGCCACGCACCTACCTGCGCCACGCAGCGCTGGAGACAGCGCGCGCCGACTTCGCACGGCAGGGCTGTCCCGTGTTCCTGCGCATGTCGGGCGGCGGGCTGGTGCCGCAAGGGCCCGGCATCCTGAACCTGAGCCTGGCGTACGCCGTGGGGCGGCCGCCGGGCGCGCTCAGCGACGCCGTCTACCTGCACCTGTGCGAGGTCATCGGCAAGGCGCTGCAGTCGCTGGAGGTGGATACCCATTGGCAGGCGGTGACCGGTTCGTTCTGCGACGGGCGCTACAACCTGGCATGGGGGCCGTCAGACGCGGCGCGCAAGATTGCCGGCACGGCGCAGTACTGGCGGCGCGCACCGGCCGCCATGCAATCGCCCGACGGGCAGCGCCACCTGGTGCTCGCCCACGCGGTGTTGCTGGTGACCGCCGATCCCAGGCCCATCAACGCGCGCGCCAATGCGTTCGAAGCGGCCATCGACAGCGGGCGGCACTACGATGCAGGCAAGGTCGTCAGCGTGCGCGAGGCGCGCTCGGCGCAGGGGTTGGATGTCGACGATGACGCTGCGCTGATGGCGCAGGTATCGGCGGCCTTGCAGCAAACCGTCGCGCGGACACCGCCACCGACCTAACCGCCTGGCAGGAAGCGGATGTCGCCGTACCAGGCACGCGCGGTAGTGTTGGTGTTGTCGGTATCGGTCATGACGCCGTACGCCTTGAGCGGGCCCGGCGGTTCGTGGAATACCCGTTCATAGTCCTTCACCACGTTGCGGCGCAGGCTCTGCCATTTGCCCGCGTCGCCCGCTTCGCCCGACACCACGATCATCTGCACCCGGCCAGTATGCGGATTGGGGATGACGCTGCCGGGCGCGGCGCTCGGCGACCAGACATACATCAGCGTGGCATAGGGCAGTTCTTCGCCCCCCAGGCTCTTGGCGAGCTGCATGGTGGTGCGGTCGCCGAGCGAGAGCTTGCTCTTGTCGCCTTCGAAGAAGAACACCAGGCGCGCCGGCGCGTCCTCATGCGCGCCATCGCTGCTGTCTGCGCCGGGGATAGGGGCTTCGGCTTTCCAGCGCCATGCCACGACCGGCGTACGGGCCAGGTCGATATCGCCTTCATGCATCAGTGCCGACGCGGAATGGCTGGCGTCGGCCTGCAGTACCGTGGTGCGGCCGTCGGCCACCAATTGATAGCTGGTGATGGCCTTGCCTTCGGCCACCGGTAAATTTTTCCAGTCGGGTGGCAGGGCACTGCCCGGCTTGCGCGCGGAAACGGAGAGCCCCGGCTTGTCGCTCTGCGCGAGGGAAGGCAGCGCGGCCAGCAAGAGCGTGGCACACAGGGCAATGCGCAGGGCGGGCGTGGTCGTCATGATGGTCGGTACGGAGGGTTTGGCATTGGCGTGATGCAAAGCTTGTGCCCATGGTGTTTTCGGATAGCCTTGCGCCATCGATCGTACCGGAGACTTGCTTCGAAACGTTTGCCAGTGTGGTGGGGTGGGTGCTGCGCGGCCTGCATGGCCGAGGCCATCTTCCATGGGATCGGCTGGGCGGTGCTCAGGGTCGTCACGCTGGGCCGCTATCCGCAACGGGCGCGCGACGTGAACGAGTGGCTGTCCGAGGCGGACCTGATCGCCCTGGTCGGGGTGGTTGCGGTGGTTGCGGTGGTGGTCGCCTTCCTGTGGTGGGGCCGCTGAGGCAGGCACCAAAAAAATCGCGGCCCGCTCGGGGCCGCAAATCGGGAATGCGAGGAGGTCAGTTTCCTCAGGAAACGTTATCGGCGCAAAGGGCGGGGCCAAGACCCCACTTCGGTGGGGCGCATCGATCACAACGATGGGGGCTAGCGACCGCTTACGCTATCAGGTAGGTGGAGTGCGGGTCGGGCTGTGCCGCAGCGCGCAGTTTGCGCACGTTGGCTTCCAACTCCGCATGGGCGGCGTCCAGCCAGGCGACGCGATGGCGCACCGGGTCCTTGGCGGACAGGTCGCTGGCGGCGATCTCGCGCAGGAAATAGCGCACCATGCTGCCGGCGCGGGCCGGCACCGGCATCATCCCCAGCAACTGTGGCCGCGCCAGCAGGCGGTGGCTTACTGCATGCAGCAGTCCCGCCCAGGCGGTGCGGCCCAGCGCGACGTAGAGCGCATCCGTGCGCATCTGCCGGATGGCGCCCAAGAACCGCGCTTCGAAAACATCGCGCAGCATCGGCACCTCCAGCAGTTCTTCCAGCGGCCCGTCGAACGCCAGGCCGCGCCGCGTGGTGGCATGCGGCAGCAAGGCCAGCGGCTGCAGGCGCTCGAAGCCCTCGTTCCACAGTGCCGCCGCATGCGGCAAGCCGGCCAGCTCCGGCACGCGGAAATGGTCGAGCATGCGGATCAGGTTGGGCCGCACCAGCTTGCCGCCCAGTTCCACGCGCCGCTTGTTCTCGCGCTGGATCACGCGGCCGGGCGCATGGGAGTGCAGCAACTCCTCGGTGACGGAGGCGGCCAGCCGCACATGGGCATGGCCGGGGGTGGTGCTGACCAGCACCAACGGTGCTTCGGTATTCAGGTATTCGCAGGGCACGTAGTGCATGGTGTACGTACTGTCCTGCGCCACCACGACCGGTTTGGCGATCACGCCGGCCGCACCCGCAAGACGTACCTGCGAGCAATATGCTTCGATGAAGTTGGTCAAGGAATCCCCCCGCTCACTACGATGTGTAGACGCTTTTCTTATTGTTCTGCTTGTCGTCCATGGTAAGCCTGCGATGCATGGCACACAAAGCGCGCGGCGTCGGTTAGGACGCAAAGCGACGAAACCTTGGTGGGCCAGCCAACACAGCCGAATGGGCTTGTCCCCCGACGGGTGCGCCTGTGCTGGTTGCATCGGCGGATACGGTAGCGCGGCGCTCGGGTCAGGACGATGACATCGCGCCGGGGACCCCGGCGTCGTGGAGACGCTTGAGGGAGCGGCGCTGCCGGCAAGAAAAAACCGGACACGAGACGTGTCCGGCGAACCCATTTGCTGACTCAGGCCGTGTCTGATCCCGAGTCCTTAAATGGCAACGATTATCATTTGCAAAGGCAATGATAATGATCAGGCAATCGAGGTCTGGATCGAGAGTTGTCCGGACAGGGTCTTGTGGACCGGGCATCGGTTGGCCACGCGCAGCAGGTCGTCCAGGACTTCGGGAGACAGTTCGCCAGTCACCCTTACCTCTCGCTTCATCGTATAGGTGCCGTTCGCCTCTTCGTGGCCGACGCAGACGTGGATTCCGCTGACGGCGTAGCCCTTGCGTTTGGCATAGAGTTGCAGGGTTAGCGTGGTGCAGGCCGCCAGCGCCGAATCCAGCAGGTCATGTGGGTTCGGGTATTGGATGCCGCCGCCTGCGGAGGCGTCCAGGTCGGCCTGCCATTTGGCGGTGCCATTGGTCAGGTGGCAGATGGTATTGCCCTGGCTCGGCTGCCATGTCGCTTGGATAGTCATCGAACGTCCTCATCTATAATTAAGAGGCGGCCCGGTGGGCCGGAACAGGCATTCTATACAGGCCCATGTCGATCGCCGGAAGCGTCGCGTGTGCCACTTGGAAAGGATTCCGGCTGCTTTCCGAAAAAGTGCTTGCCAAGCCCGCATGGCTCCCTTAATATTCGCCCCCTCGCAACACAACGCAGCGCTGCAAAGCAGGCGCAGCAAGGGTTGCGGGGTCGGCCGGGAGGTTGGCGCAGCGAGGTTTGCAGCGCTGACCGCAGCAAAAAAAGATTGCTGAAACGGTTGACGAAACGAAGAAAGCTCTGCATAATCTCTTTCTCTGCTGCTGACGCAGCGACGCAAACGGCAAAGCCGGAGGCGAGGTCGAAAGACCGGGTTCTTTAACAACCAAACAACCGATAAGTGTGGGCGCTGGGTAGCGGACGCCGCTGTCTTCGGACAGTGTTGCTTCAAAAGTTATCAGTGCTCGCACAGCAAAACGTGACTGGATCTTCGGATCTGGTCAGTCAGTTTTCTGAGAGTGAGCGACCGCTCGAAAGAGCGAGGACCCGCGAGGGTCCACACAGAGATTGAACTGAAGAGTTTGATCCTGGCTCAGATTGAACGCTGGCGGCATGCCTTACACATGCAAGTCGAACGGCAGCACGGGCTTCGGCCTGGTGGCGAGTGGCGAACGGGTGAGTAATACATCGGAACGTGCCCTGTAGTGGGGGATAACTAGTCGAAAGATTAGCTAATACCGCATACGACCTGAGGGTGAAAGCGGGGGACCGCAAGGCCTCGCGCTACAGGAGCGGCCGATGTCTGATTAGCTAGTTGGTGGGGTAAGAGCCTACCAAGGCGACGATCAGTAGCTGGTCTGAGAGGACGATCAGCCACACTGGGACTGAGACACGGCCCAGACTCCTACGGGAGGCAGCAGTGGGGAATTTTGGACAATGGGGGCAACCCTGATCCAGCAATGCCGCGTGTGTGAAGAAGGCCTTCGGGTTGTAAAGCACTTTTGTCCGGAAAGAAATGGCCTGGGATAATACCCCGGGTCGATGACGGTACCGGAAGAATAAGCACCGGCTAACTACGTGCCAGCAGCCGCGGTAATACGTAGGGTGCGAGCGTTAATCGGAATTACTGGGCGTAAAGCGTGCGCAGGCGGTTTTGTAAGACAGGCGTGAAATCCCCGAGCTTAACTTGGGAATGGCGCTTGTGACTGCAAGGCTAGAGTATGTCAGAGGGGGGTAGAATTCCACGTGTAGCAGTGAAATGCGTAGAGATGTGGAGGAATACCGATGGCGAAGGCAGCCCCCTGGGACGTCACTGACGCTCATGCACGAAAGCGTGGGGAGCAAACAGGATTAGATACCCTGGTAGTCCACGCCCTAAACGATGTCAACTAGTTGTTGGGGATTCATTTCTTCAGTAACGTAGCTAACGCGTGAAGTTGACCGCCTGGGGAGTACGGTCGCAAGATTAAAACTCAAAGGAATTGACGGGGACCCGCACAAGCGGTGGATGATGTGGATTAATTCGATGCAACGCGAAAAACCTTACCTACCCTTGACATGCCACTAACGAAGCAGAGATGCATTAGGTGCCCGAAAGGGAAAGTGGACACAGGTGCTGCATGGCTGTCGTCAGCTCGTGTCGTGAGATGTTGGGTTAAGTCCCGCAACGAGCGCAACCCTTGTCTTTAGTTGCTACGCAAGAGCACTCTAGAGAGACTGCCGGTGACAAACCGGAGGAAGGTGGGGATGACGTCAAGTCCTCATGGCCCTTATGGGTAGGGCTTCACACGTCATACAATGGTGCGTACAGAGGGTTGCCAACCCGCGAGGGGGAGCCAATCCCAGAAAACGCATCGTAGTCCGGATCGTAGTCTGCAACTCGACTACGTGAAGCTGGAATCGCTAGTAATCGCGGATCAGCATGCCGCGGTGAATACGTTCCCGGGTCTTGTACACACCGCCCGTCACACCATGGGAGTGGGTTTTGCCAGAAGTAGTTAGCCTAACCGCAAGGAGGGCGATTACCACGGCAGGGTTCATGACTGGGGTGAAGTCGTAACAAGGTAGCCGTATCGGAAGGTGCGGCTGGATCACCTCCTTTCCAGAGGCTTGTGTCTCAAGCCTAGCGTTCACACTTATCGGTTTGTTTGCTGTTACAGCCAAGGGTCTGTAGCTCAGGTGGTTAGAGCACCGTCTTGATAAGGCGGGGGTCGTAGGTTCAAGTCCTACCAGACCCACCAAGTTATCCATGCGGGGGATTAGCTCAGCTGGGAGAGCACCTGCTTTGCAAGCAGGGGGTCGTCGGTTCGATCCCGTCATCCTCCACCATCACCTGGTACCTTGGATTGGTTGTCAAATGCAAGCGCTTAGCATTGAGCGTTTGCATTTGGCATTGCCAAGCGATCTAACGATCGGCTGTTCTTTAACAATATGGGATGTAGTAAAGGTGTCGCGCGAGCGTTGATGAGACGCTGCAGTACCAACGCGATACCGGGTTGTGATTGTATCAACCAAAATGTATTTAAGTGATCGAAAGATGACTTGGAATACGGCACAAATGCGAGAACTCATCCTGTAGCGAGGTCTTCGAGCGATCGAGACACACTCGTTATAGGGTCAAGCGAACAAGTGCATGTGGTGGATGCCTTGGCGATCACAGGCGATGAAGGACGCGGTAGCCTGCGAAAAGCTTCGGGGAGCTGGCAAACAAGCTTTGATCCGGAGATGTCCGAATGGGGAAACCCGGCCCGTATGGGTCATCCCACACTGAATTCATAGGTGTGGGAAGCGAACGCGGCGAACTGAAACATCTAAGTAGCTGCAGGAACAGAAATCAACCGAGATTCCCAGAGTAGTGGCGAACGAAATGGGAACAGCCTTGTACTCTTTAGCAGCATTGTTAGCAGAACGGGATGGAAAGCCCGGCCCTAGCAGGTGATAGCCCTGTATGCGAAAACAGCGTTGTGGAACTAGGTGTACGACAAGTAGGGCGGGACACGTGAAATCCTGTCTGAAGATGGGGGGACCATCCTCCAAGGCTAAATACTCGTGATCGACCGATAGTGAACCAGTACCGTGAGGGAAAGGCGAAAAGAACCCCGGGAGGGGAGTGAAATAGATCCTGAAACCGCATGCATACAAACAGTCGGAGCCTGGCAACGGGTGACGGCGTACCTTTTGTATAATGGGTCAGCGACTTACATTCAGTGGCAAGCTTAACCGATTAGGGAAGGCGTAGCGAAAGCGAGTCCGAACAGGGCGTTGAGTCGCTGGGTGTAGACCCGAAACCAGATGATCTATCCATGGCCAGGTTGAAGGTGCGGTAACACGTACTGGAGGACCGAACCCACTAACGTTGAAAAGTTAGGGGATGAGCTGTGGATAGGGGTGAAAGGCTAAACAAATCTGGAAATAGCTGGTTCTCTCCGAAAACTATTTAGGTAGTGCCTCGTGTCTCACCTTCGGGGGTAGAGCACTGTCATGGTTGGGGGGTCTATTGCTGATTACCCCGCCATAGCAAACTCCGAATACCGAAGAGTGCAATCACGGGAGACAGACATCGGGTGCTAACGTCCGGTGTCAAGAGGGAAACAACCCAGACCGCCAGCTAAGGTCCCCAAGATTGGCTAAGTGGGAAACGAAGTGGGAAGGCTAAAACAGTCAGGAGGTTGGCTTAGAAGCAGCCACCCTTTAAAGAAAGCGTAATAGCTCACTGATCGAGTCGTCCTGCGCGGAAGATGTAACGGGGCTAAGCCAGTCACCGAAGCTGCGGACGCACGCAAGTGCGTGGTAGGAGAGCGTTCTGTAAGCCTGTGAAGGTGTCTTGTAAAGGATGCTGGAGGTATCAGAAGTGCGAATGCTGACATGAGTAGCGATAAAGGGGGTGAAAGGCCCCCTCGCCGTAAGCCCAAGGTTTCCTACGCAACGTTCATCGGCGTAGGGTGAGTCGGCCCCTAAGGCGAGGCAGAGATGCGTAGCTGATGGGAAGCAGGTTAATATTCCTGCACCGTCGTATGATGCGATGGGGGGACGGATCGCGGAAGGTTGTCCGGGTGTTGGAAGTCCCGGTCCCTGCATTGGAGAAGGCGCTCAGGCAAATCCGGGCGCGGAATTCAAGGATGTGGGGCGAGCGGCCTAGTGCTGCGAAGCAATTGGAAGTGGTTCCAAGAAAAGCCTCTAAGCTTCAGTCATACGAGACCGTACCGCAAACCGACACAGGTGGGCGAGATGAGTATTCTAAGGCGCTTGAGAGAACTCGGGAGAAGGAACTCGGCAAATTGGTACCGTAACTTCGGGATAAGGTACGCCCTGGTAGCTTGACTGGCCTGCGCCAGAAGGGTGACGGGGTTGCAATAAAATGGTGGCTGCGACTGTTTAATAAAAACACAGCACTCTGCAAACACGAAAGTGGACGTATAGGGTGTGACGCCTGCCCGGTGCCGGAAGATTAAATGATGGGGTGCAAGCTCTTGATTGAAGTCCCGGTAAACGGCGGCCGTAACTATAACGGTCCTAAGGTAGCGAAATTCCTTGTCGGGTAAGTTCCGACCTGCACGAATGGCGTAACGATGGCCACACTGTCTCCTCCCGAGACTCAGCGAAGTTGAAGTGTTTGTGATGATGCAATCTCCCCGCGGCTAGACGGAAAGACCCCATGAACCTTTACTGTAGCTTTGCATTGGACTTTGAACCGATCTGTGTAGGATAGGTGGGAGGCTTTGAAGCGTGGACGCTAGTTCACGTGGAGCCGTCCTTGAAATACCACCCTGGTTTGTTTGAGGTTCTAACCTTGGCCCGTGAATCCGGGTCGGGGACAGTGCATGGTAGGCAGTTTGACTGGGGCGGTCTCCTCCCAAAGTGTAACGGAGGAGTTCGAAGGTACGCTTGGTACGGTCGGACATCGTACCTAAAGTGCAATGGCAAAAGCGTGCTTAACTGCGAGACCGACAAGTCGAGCAGGTGCGAAAGCAGGACATAGTGATCCGGTGGTTCTGAATGGAAGGGCCATCGCTCAACGGATAAAAGGTACTCTGGGGATAACAGGCTGATACCGCCCAAGAGTTCATATCGACGGCGGTGTTTGGCACCTCGATGTCGGCTCATCTCATCCTGGGGCTGTAGCCGGTCCCAAGGGTATGGCTGTTCGCCATTTAAAGAGGTACGTGAGCTGGGTTTAAAACGTCGTGAGACAGTTTGGTCCCTATCTGCCGTGGGCGTTGGAATCTTGACGGGGGCTGCTCCTAGTACGAGAGGACCGGAGTGGACGTACCGCTGGTGTACCTGTTGTCTCGCCAGAGGCATCGCAGGGTAGCTATGTACGGAAGAGATAACCGCTGAAAGCATCTAAGCGGGAAACTCGCCTGAAGATGAGGATTCCCTGGAGGCTTGACCTCCTTGAAGGGTCGTTCGAGACCAGGACGTTGATAGGCTGGGTGTGGAAGCGCAGTAATGCGTTAAGCTAACCAGTACTAATTGCCCGTAAGGCTTGATCCTATAACCAGTGTGTTTTATCTGGTATGTGTGATCGCGACTGTGCCGAAACAGTTGACACAAGACGCACAACCCCAACTACATCCCTATTCGCAGCGTTGGCCTCAACCCCAGCGTTGCAACCCCTTATGCCTGGTGACCATAGCGAGTTGGAACCACCCCTTCCCATCCCGAACAGGTCCGTGAAACGACTCCGCGCCGATGATAGTGCGGATTACCCGTGTGAAAGTAGGTCATCGCCAGGCTCTTATACCGCAGAACCCCAGCCCTAACAGGCTGGGGTTTTTGCTTTGGGGAGACGAAAACCCCTTCGCCCGAATCCTCACCGCACCACCACGCTCGCCCTGACGGCGCGGGCGTAATACCATCACGGCTGATTTCCTCACTACGCCCACCCATGCCGGACGACAGCGCCTGGTATCTCTACCTTCTCGAATGCACCGGCGATTCCATTTACACCGGAATCACCACCGATGTTGCACGGCGCTTCGCCGAGCATGTGTCGGGAAAAGGCGCGAAATATACGCGTTCGCGCAAGCCGCTGCGCATCATGGCACAGTTGCGCTTCGAGACGAAGTCCGAGGCGTTGAAGGCGGAAATCGAGATTAAGCGAATGAGTTCGGCGCAGAAGCGCGCATTTTGTGCGCAACTGGGGGCGACCGCGGCGGCACCGTAGCCGAACGCCAGGCAAGACAAAACGGCCAATACCGCAAAGCGGTACTGGCCGTTTTTGCTTGAGCGGACGGGGGCGTCAGACCACGATCAGCTTCACGTCGATGTTGCCACGGGTGGCGTTCGAATACGGGCACACCTGGTGGGCTTCCTCGACCAGCTTCTCCGCCGCCGCTCGCTCGAAGCCCGGCAGCGAGATCTTCATTTCCACCTGGATGCCGAAGCCTTGCGGAATCGGGCCGATACCCACCGCGCTTTCGATCGAGGCATCGGCGGGAACCGTGATCTTCTGCTGGCCCGCAACAAAGCGCATCGCGCCAATAAAGCAGGCCGCATAACCGGCAGCGAACAGCTGCTCCGGATTCAGGCCGTCGCCGGCACCGCCCATTTCCTTGGGCACCGCCAGCTTGGCGTCGAGTCGGCCGTCGGAGGTGACGGCACGGCCGTCGCGGCCGCCGGTGGCAGTGGCATGAGCGGTATAAAAGACTTTCTCGAGTGGCATTTAAGGCTCCGGTTTGGATTGCCCGAGGGGGCGTCAACGCTTGCCGTCAGTCCGGCAGGCGGGTATCGGTTCGCGCTTGTTCCAGCGTCGAACGCAGTGCATGCAGGCGCTGGGTCAGGGCCTGGATCTCTTCGACCGGGCACTGCGTGGCGCACAACATCTGTTCAGGGATACGCGTCGCGGCTTGCCGTAACGCTCGGCCGGCTGCGGTGAGGCTGACGAGCACGCGCCGCTCGTCATCCGCGTCGCGTGTCCGCGTCACCAACTCCGCCGATTCCAGCCGCTTGAGCAGCGGTGTCAGGGTGCCTGAATCCAACGCCAGGCGAGCACCAAGCTCGGACACCGTCAGCGTTTGAGCTTCCCACAACACAAGCATCACCAAATACTGAGGGTAAGTAAGCCCAAGCTCACTTAGCAATGGCTTATACAGCTTGGTCATCGCGAGCGATGTGGAATACAGTGCGAAGCACAGTTGCCGGTCAAGCAACAGCCAGTCAACGGCGGAGTCTTTGTCGCGTTCCATGTCGGATATATTAGACGCAATTAAATTGTACACAAGTTAAATTTACACTTTTTCGAAAGTGCGCTATCCGCCCATCCCAAACCTTAAGCCTGTTTTAAGTCTTGGTCGCTAGCATGGTCCCGTAGCGTCGCACAGTGCCGACGCCGGATGCTCAAAAGAAAGGACCACTACATGATGCGCCAGACCATTGCCCGCACGGCTGCCGGTGTTGCGGCCCTGGCCGCCCTTGGCGGCGGGTATGCCTATCTGCAGAAGGAAGTCATCACGCCGGGATACGCGGCACCTACGCAGGCTGCGGTCGCCGCGGAGCCTGCAACTGCCGTTGCTGCGCCGACGGACTTCTCCGGCATCGTGGCGCAGTACGGGCCCGCCGTGGTCAATATCAGCGTGACCGCACGCGCGCAGCGCACCGCGGCGCAGATGCCGCCGGGGGTCGACCCGGACGATCCGCTGTTCCAGTTCTTCAAGCGCTTCGGCCCGCAGTTCCAGGGCCCGCAAGGCGGCCAGCAGCAACTGGTGCGCGGGCAGGGCTCGGGCTTTATCGTCAGCCCCGATGGCCTGATCATGACCAACGCCCACGTCGTCGACGGCGCGCAGGAGGTCACCGTCAAGCTGACCGACCGCCGCGAGTTCAAGGCCAGGGTGCTGGGCTCGGATCCGCAGACCGACGTCGCCGTTATCCGCATCGACGCCAAGGACCTGCCGACCGTGCGCCTGGGCGATCCGTCGCGCATCCGGGTCGGTGAGCCGGTGCTGGCGATCGGCTCGCCCTACGGCTTCGAGAACACCGTGACCGCCGGTATCGTCAGCGCCAAGTCGCGCTCGCTGCCGGACGATACCTATGTGCCGTTTATCCAGACCGACGTCGCAGTCAACCCGGGCAACTCGGGCGGCCCGCTATTCAACCAGCGCGGCGAGGTGATCGGTATCAACTCGCAGATCTACAGCCAGACCGGCGGCTACCAGGGGCTGTCGTTCGCGATCCCGATCGACGTGGCCACCAAGGTGCAGCAGCAGCTGGTGGCGCATGGCAAGGTCACGCGCGGGCGCCTCGGCATCAGCGTGCAGGAGGTAAACCAGGCACTGGCGCAGTCGTTCGGACTGCCCAAGCCGACCGGTGCGCTGGTCAATTCGATCGAGCCTGACAGCCCCGCCGCGCGCGCGGGTCTGAAGCCCGGCGACGTGATCGTGCAGCTGGACAATGACGTGATCGATCATTCGGGCGACCTGCCCGAGCATGTGGCCGATATCAAGCCGGGCACGCAGACCACGCTGAAGATTATCCGCAAGGGTGAGCCGATGACGTTGTCGGTGAAGGTCGGCACGGCCAGGGACCAGGCGGTCGCGCAGAAGGGCGGTGCCAACGAGGCGAGCGGCCGGCTCGGCCTGGCGGTGCGTCCGCTCACGCCGGCGGAGAAGCGCGGCAGCGGCATCGACGGCGGCCTGGTGGTCGAGGACGTGACCGGTCCGGCCGCGCGCGTCGGCATTCAGCCGGGCGACGTGATCCTGTCGCTCAATGGCACGCCGATCAGTTCGGCCGAGCAGCTCAAGTCGCTGGTGTCGAAATCGGGCAAGCAGGTGGCACTGCTGGTGCAGCGCGACGATGCCCGTATCTTCATTCCGCTCGATCTGGGCTGATCGGCGCGGGCACGCGCAACTGCCCGCAAGCCGTTAACTGGCAAGGCTTCGACGACATCGCGGGCCGTATACCTGGAGGGGTATACGGCCCGCTAAGCCTTGCGGGAGGCGGCATTCCGCGCAACGAACTACTTACAGAAGCCGCGCCAACAGGTATCATCTCGACTGCGATGCACGAAGCATGCGGCGATAGCCCCCGCCGACCCTGGTTCTGCTGAATCGACAAAGAGGAAGTCTATGCAGTTGGATTTCACCCGTGCCACGACGCCGGGTACCGAGAGAGCGCGGCGACTGACGTCCACCGCCGGCTCCGCGCCGAAGCCCCGGCGGCGCAAGAAAGTCGTCGCCCCGCACTGGGAGCGCGGCTACCGCTCGCACTTTTACCGCAACGAACGCGGCGACAAGCTTGGCGAAGTGCGCCTGTCCGAGCGCGGCGAGATCCCCGTGGTCTACCACTGGGCCGCCGGCAATTACTCTGGCGCAGAAGGTTCGCTGGCCCACGCGCGTGCGCGCGTCGAAGAGACCATTGGTTTCGGCATGCGCCAGCTGTCGCTGTTCTGAGCAGGTAATCCGCCGGTGCCGCGTCCGCCGGCACTGCGACCCGTCCGCGCCATCGCAATATGCGCGGCGACCCCGCATCTCCTCGCTTTCCGCAGTTGCCCCTCGGTTGCCTCTCGGTTGCCCCTAAGCCATCCCTCAGTAGTGCGGTAGTCTCGCGTAACGCCATGCGCAGCGCCTGCGCCGGCTATCAGGCCAGCCGCCGCTGCAGCAGCATGTACGCCGCCGCGCCCAGCGCCAGCACGGCAATCAGCCGATAGATATCCTCGCAGGCAATCAGCCTGGCTTGCTGCTCGATCAGCCCGCTGAGCTGGACCAGCGCGCCCTGGTGCGCCTGCGCGGTATCGAAGCCGCGCGCGGCCAGCGCCGCCTGCACTGACGCCATCCACTGCCCGGACTCGGCGGGCCGCTGGCCCACCGCATGCAGCAGGCTGCCATGCACGGCGAACTGGCGATTCTGCAGCAGCACCGCGCCCAGCGCCGAGGCAAACGAGCTGGCGATCTGCCGCATCAGGTTCTTGCTGCGGTAGCCGTGCGCAAACGCATCAGCGCTCAGCACGCGGAAGGTCAGCCCGGCGACGGGGATGATCACCAGCACCCCGAACAGCCCCTTGCCGACGAGCCCCCATGCAAGCGCCGGCGGGCCGGCATCGGGCGGCATGCGCGAGAACCACCACGCCGCGGCGGCCATCAGCAGCAATCCGGCCACCATCAGCGGCTTCTTCTGCGGCAGCTGCGGGGCCACGCGCAGGTACACGAAGATGCCCGCCAGGCTGACCAGCGCGGCGAAGGTGTTGAGCCAGCCGGTGGTTGCCAGCGGGATCCTGAGCGCCTGCTCGGCATAGATCGGGAACAGATAGCCGCTCAGGTTGCTGATCAGGTAGTACACGAAGTACATCGCCAGGCCGGTGAGATACACCGGCTGGCGCAGCGCGCGCAGATGCAGCACCGGTTCGCTGTGATGCCACTGGTGCCACAGGAACGCCGCCAGCAGCGCGAGGCCGGCCGCGGCCACCAGCGTGAGCCGCAGCGGATGCGAGAAGACGTCGAAGCGCGCCTCGGTCAGCGCGGCCTGGAGGGTCACGATCGCGGCGCCGAACAGCAGCAGCGGCGCGAGCGCGGGGCCGCCGGCATCGGCACGCTGGCCAGGTTGGGCGTCGGGCAGCAACAGCCAGGCGCCCAGCGTGGCCAGCGCGGCGAACGGCAGCACGCCGTAGAACACGTCCTGCCACACGCCGTGCTCGATCAGTTCGGCGGCGAAGGCCGGCCCCAGCGCCGACGCCGCGAAGATGCCGATCATGAAGATGCGGGTCGCGCGCGGGCGCTCGCTCGGTCCGAACAGCACGTTGACCAGGATGCGGCAACTGGTGAACAGCGCGCCGCCGCCCACGCCCTGGACAAAGCGCGCCGCCACCATTTGCGCAAGCGAATGGCTGGTGGCCGCCGCCACCGTGCCCGCCATGAACAGCAGCAGCGCGCCGGTCAGGTAGCAGCGGTAGCCGAAGCGGCGCGACAGCCATTGCTGCTTGAGGATCATCAGCATGCTGCCCACCGCATAGGCGGCCTGCACCAGCGCAAAGCTGCGCGGGTCGGCGTCGATGCCGCCGACGATATGGCTCGACGCGAACACGAACATGATGTTCTCTAGGAACTCCACGCCGGTCGCCAGCGCCAGCAGCATCATCAGCAGCGTCTGCCGTTGCCGGTGGCTGAGCCAGCGCAGCCAACGCATGCCGACGCGAAGGCGCGACAGCGGCTGCCAGGGTGTCCCCGCTTTCATGGCTGCAGCGCCTGCAGCGTCTGGTGGAGCTGCGTCAGTGCGCGCGTGGCGCCGGCCAGGCCGCTCGCGCCCAGCGGCGCCCACGTCTGTCCGTAGGCCGCATGCACCGCGGGGGCGGCGCGCTCCAGCAAACGCCGGCCGGCCGGGGTCAGGGTCAACTCCAGGCTGCGCCGGTCGTGCGCCGACACCTGCCGCCGCAGCAGGCTTCGCGCCTCCAGCCCGTCGAGCAGACGCGTCATCTGCGTGCGGGTCGCGTCCAGCGTCGTGCCGAGTTCGGACGGCATGCTGGGCTGGTGTTCGTCGGCGGCCAGCATGCTGAGGACCAGGTACTGGCTCATGTCGAGGTCGAACGGCGCCAGCGCCTGGTCGATGTGGCTGCGTAGCAGGCGCGCGGTGCGCATGAGCAGCCGCGAGGCCAGGATCAGGTCGCGCGGGGCTTCGGGATGGCTGGCGCAGAAGCGGTCGATGCGTTGTTCGAAGGACATGGAAGCTGGCGTGCAATCCACCAGAGCGGTGGATCGGTTACATTCGTGATAATTACAAATGAAATTATATCAAGCGAAGCAAATTGTGCCAGTCAGCACAGTGCGATCGTGGGAGCGGGAACAGGGGCGCTGCTTTCAGGCCTTGCGGGTGCGCAGCGCCGCGGCAATTTGCCGGATGCCGGCGCGCATCGCAACCACCGACTCGGCGCGCCGCGAGGGCGCGACGTTGCCATAGCGCAGCCCGATATAGATCGCCGTGACCGCGGCGATGGCGTCGGCCGCGTGCGGCAGCCGGGCGCTGGCGCGGGCCGCGAAATCCTGCGGGCCCTCGGCCGGTGCGCGCTCGCAGCCGTGCCGGGCCAGCAGCCCGCACAGGCTGGCATACGCCGCATCGAGCGGATCGGCCGGTGCGCGGCGTCGCCACAGCGGCACCAGCGCCAGCAGGCACAGCACGCCGAGCGCGCCGGCCAGCAGCTGCCCGGGTCCCGCGCCGGCGCCCAGCGTGTCGAGCAGCCGCGCCTGCTGCGCATGGTCGTACTGCAACACCCAGCGCTGCCAGGTGTAGACCACGCCTTCATAGGCCCAGCGCAGGTCCTGTAGCCACCCCGGCTGCTGCGACGGCCGCCAGGCGGCCGCCTCATCGCCCACGGCGGCATCCAGACCCTGCTCGATGCGGCTAGGCGCCACCGCGCTGGTCGGGTCGACACGGACCCAGCCGCGGCCGTCGAGCCAGACTTCGGCCCAGGCATGCGCGTCGGACTGGCGCACCACGTAGTGCCGGCCGATGGGGTTGTACTCGCCGCCCTGGTAGCCCGTGACCACGCGCGCCGGCACGCCGGCAGCGCGCATCAGGAACACGAAGCTGCCAGCGTAGTGCTCACAGAAGCCGCGCCGGGTGTCGAACACAAAACTGTCGACCTGCTCGCGGCCCAGCGGAGGCGGGCGCAGCGTGTAGGCAAACGGCGCGGCGGCAAACAGCCGCAGCGCCGCCTGCACGCGTGCGCCGGGATCGGCATGGGTCTCGGCCCACTGGGCCGCCAGCGCGCGGGCGCGCGGATTGCCGGCCGGCAGGCTCAGTGCGAGCCGGCGCGTGGCGGGCGACAGCCAACCAGGTGCGGGCGTCAGCGTCGACTGTGCACGGTAGCGAATGCGCTGCTCCACCGGCTGGCGCGCCAGGAATTCCCCGTCGGGCGTGGCCGCCGCTTCCACGCCGGCGGACAGCGCCTGGCCGCGGTCGAGCACGAACAGCCACCGTTGCTGGCTGGGTTCGAGCGTGATGCTGTAGTCGATGCCCGGCATAGTGCCGGCCGAGGGCGCCGGCGCGAGCTGCTGCTGGCGCTGCCGCGACGGATACCACGTGGTGCCGTCGTAGTCCCATAGCACCAGCGCACGCCAGTACAGCGCCGACGCCGGCAACGGCGCGCCGTCGACCTCGGCGCGCAGCGCCACCTCCGGCGAGCGGATCAGCTGCCCCACGCTGCCGGGCCGCATGGTATCGCTGAGGCCGGTGGTGCCGCGCGGCGCGGACTGCGGCAGCTGCCACAGCGGATGCTCCAGGCGCGGGAACAGCACGAAAAGCGCCAGCGCCCAGGGCAGCCCCAGCAGCGCCATGCGCCCCAGCAGCGGCCAGATCGCCAGCTTGCTGCGCGCCTCAGGGTGATGCAGCAACAGCCAGTTGCGCAGCACCCAGGCGCCGATAGCCAGGCTGTACAGCGCCAGCCAGAACGGCTGGTCCGACAGGTACAGCGTCAGCAGCAGGTAGAACGACAGCTGCGTGACCAGCGTCGCATCCGCCAGCGCGCGGCACTCCAGCAGCTTCAGGATAACGAAGGCGCCCAGCAGTGCCACCGCCAGCTCGCGCCCCACGCCGCCGCCGGCCTGCCACGCCAGCGCGCTTGCCACCAGCAGCACCAGCATCGCGGTCACGCCCAGCATCCAGCGCGACGGCAGCGGCGCGCGCCGCCGCCACAGCAGCCAGCGCCAGCCCAGCAGCAAGACCAGCAACAGGCTCACCGCCACCGGCAGCGTGCGCGCCTGCGGCGCCAGCACCAGCGCGAGCTGGCCGAGCAGCAGGCCATGGTCATCATGGCGCAATGGCCGGGCGATGGCTTTCATGCCGGGCCTCCCGCGCGCACTGGCGCGGGCCGCTGCGGCCACAGCGCCAGCGCTTCCAGGCAGGCACGCCGGTGGCCCGCGCCGCGCGCCGGAGGCAGTTCGAGGCCGGGCAGGCGCAGGCCGATTTCGGCATCGTCGCCAGCGGCCAGCAGCCATGCGCACAGCCGCGACAACCGCGCCTCGGCCTCCATGCCGGCGGGCAGCGCATGCCAGTCGAGCCAGCGGGCCGGCCGTTGCGGTGGATCGCCGGTGCGGCTCAGCCACCGTCCGGTGCGCGCGCTGTGCTTCCAGGCGATGCGGTGCAGCGGGTCGCCGCTGCGGTAGCGGCGCAGCTGGTCGATGCCGTCGTCGGCGCGGACGTTCCCCGCGGCAGTGTGCAGGGCATCGCCATCGTCGGGCTGGTACACGGCAGGCGCGGGCGGCGCGTCGCGTTCCGGGGCGGGATAGACCAGTGTGGACATCTCCAGGTCGGCATAGCTCCAGACCCGGAACAGCCCGAACGGGAAGCGGCTGGCGATCACCAGGCGCGGCAGCGTCAGTCGCCCCCTGCGCACCGTTGGCACATGCAGCGCAAGCGTGCCGCTGGCATTGCCGTCGAGCGTCAGCACGGCCGGCGCCACGGCGGGCAGCGCCGGCACGCGGGCCTCGATGCCGATGCGCGCGCCGGCATCGCGGTTATCGACGCGCAGGTGGAACAGCGCAGGCTGGCCGGCATGCGCCGGCGCCACCGTGCCCGCGGCCACCGCCAGCTCGAGCAGGTTGCGGTAGGCCAGCCACATGCACGACATGCCGATGCCGGCCAGCAGGAAGGTCAGCGCAAAGCCCAGGCTGATGTTGTAGTTGAGCGAGGTCAGCAGCATCGCGCCCAGCAGCACGGCGAAGCCGATGCCGCCACGCGCGGGCAGGATGTAGAGGTGGCGCCGATCGAGCCGCAGCGTGCCGCCGACCGGACGCCGCGCACGCGTGCGGCGTGGGGCAATGCGCTTGTCCGCAACAAACGGCCCGGGATCGATCCCCCGGTTGGGCACCCGATCGAGCCCGCCCTTGCGCGCGGCCGCCAGCGGATCGCGCGCCATGGCCGTCAGGGAATGGCCACGCCGGCCAGCAGCGCGGCCACTTCGCCGGCGACGGCAGCGGGCCCGGCCGCGCCGGCAGGTAGCAGCCGGTGCGCGGCGACGGCGGTAAAGACGGCCTGCACATCTTCCGGCAGCACCATCTCGCGCTGCGCCAGCAACGCCCACGCGCGTGCGCAAGCCAGCAGGCTCAGTCCCGCGCGCGGCGACAGCCCCGCGGCAAAGCCGCCATGGCTGCGCGTGGCCTGCACCAGCGCCAGCACGTAGTCGACCAGCGCGGGGCTGGCATACACCTGCTCCGCGGCCTCCTGCAGTGCCAGCACCTGGCTGCTGTCCATCACCGGGGCCGCGTCCGGCGCGGTGGCGCCGCCCAGGTACAGCACGCGCTCGAAGGCCGGGTCGGGATAGCCCAGCGACACCCGCATGGTGAAGCGGTCCAGCTGCGACTCGGGCAGCGCGTGCGTGCCCAACTGCTCCAGTGGATTCTGCGTGGCGATCACGAAAAACGGCGACGGCAGCGCATGCGTGGTGCCGTCATGCGTGACCTGCCGCTCGGCCATGGCCTCGAGCAGCGCGCTCTGGGTCTTGGGTGGGGCCCGGTTGATCTCGTCGGCGAGCACCACCTGCGCGAACACCGGGCCGCGATGGAAGCGGAACTCGCCAGCATCGCGGACAAAGACGGAAACGCCGATCAGGTCCGCCGGCAGCAGGTCGCTGGTGAACTGCACGCGCTGGTATTGCAGCCCCAGCGTGCGCGCCAGCGCGTGCGCCAGGGTGGTCTTGCCCACGCCCGGCACGTCTTCCAGCAGCAAATGGCCGCGCGCCAGCATGCAGGCCAGCGCCAGCCGCACCTGCTGCGGCTTGCCGAGAACGATGCGGCCCAGCTGGGCCTGGGCCTCGGCCAGCGAAGCGACGATGCGTGGGCGAGCAGTCACGTTGGACCTCGGCGCGAGAGCGCAAATGGGGTGGAAGAAAGAGGGTGCAGGCGATACCAGGGCGGGGATCAGCGCATTGTAGCGGCGCGGGCGGCACGTGGCACCGTCTGTTTCCGTACGGAGACAGTGCGCGGCCGGTGCCGGAGGTCGCATCCCGACTGCATGCCGCCTGCGCCAGAATGCGCCGGTTCTGGCATCATGGGGCCGTTGGGCCACCAGTGCCCTACCCATCGCTTTCCGCTGTCCGTTCTTTCTGCCGCCTTTCGTGCCGCCTGCTGCAATGACCGCCTCGCTGGACTGTCCCGCCGACCTCCCTGCTTCTGAAATCCTGTCTGCCGATTCCGGCGCACTGCTGCGCCTGGCGCAGGCCTTCCGGGCCCATGGCTTCGTGATCCTGCGCGGCTTTGCCGGCGAACCGACGTGCGAGGAACTGGAGACGGTGGCGCGCAGGCACCTGGATGCGGCTGTGCCCCCGGTGGAGTTCGAGGCCGACCTCGGCTATCCCGGCGCCCCGGCCGCGCGCGATGCCGCCGGCGGCGGCACCGTCAGGCGGTTGCGCCAGGCCTATGGGCGTGATGAAGTGTTCCGCCGCTGGGCCACCGACCCGAAGCTGGTGTCGGTGGTGCAGGCGCTGCTGGGCGAGCCCGCGTGCATCACGCTGGCGCACCACAACTGCGTCATGACCAAACACCCGCACTACGGCAGCCAGACCGGCTGGCACCGCGATACGCGCTACTGGTCGTTTGCCAAGCCGGAACTGGTGACGGTATGGTTGGCGCTGGGCGACGAGGACGAGCGCAACGGTGTGCTGCGCGTCATCCCCGGCTCGCACCAGGCGCAGCTGGAGCCGGGCCAGCTCGATCCGGCCGAATTCCTGATCGAGGCCCACCCGGCCAGCCAGCCCTTGCTGCAGGCTGCGCAACCGCTGGCCTTGCACCGCGGCGACGTGCTGTTCTTCGACAGCCGCTTGTTCCATGCCGCTGGCCGCAATGCGTCCAACGCGGTCAAGCTGTCAGTGGCGTTCGCATACTTTGGCGCAAGCAACCGGCCGCTGGACGGCACGCGCTCGGCCGAATTCGGCAGCGTGGAACTGCCTACCGCCGGCTGATCCCGGGGCCGCGCTCAGGTGCGCAGCCCGACCAGCCCGGAGATCTTCTCCGACGCTTCCAGCAGCTGCGGCAGGAAGCGCTCCAGCATCTCCTGCGCGCTGGTACGGTTGGCCTGGCCGCTGATATTGATCGCGGCGATGGTGTGCCCGGCGCGGTTGCGGATCGGCGCGGCCAATGACACCAGCCCTTCCTCCAGCTCCTGGTCGTTCAGTGCCCAGCCGCGTTTGCGGATATCGGCAATGATGGCCTTGAGCGCGTCGACATCGGTCACGGTGCGGTCCGTGCGCGCGCGCAGCTCGGTAGCGCGCAGCACGCTGTCGAGCTCCGGCTCGGACAGGCCCGCCAGCAGCACCCGCCCCATCGACGAACAATACGCCGGCAGGCGGCTGCCGATCGACAGGTTGATGGTCATGATCTTGCGCGCCGGCACGCGCAGCACGTAGACGATCTCGGTACCGTCGAGCACGGAGATCGAGCAGCTCTCATGCACCTGCTGCGACAGCGTCTCCATGATCGGCTCGGCCAGATTCCAGAACGGCATCGAAGTCAGGTAGGCAAAGCCCAGGTCCAGGATCTTGGGCGTCAGGCGGAACAGCCGGCCGTCGGCCCGCACATAGCCCAGCCCCACCAGCGTCAGCAGGATGCGGCGCGCGCCGGCGCGTGTGAGGCCGCTGGCCTGGGCGATTTCCGTCAGCGTCTGGGCCGGGTGCTGCGCATTGAAGGCGCGGATCACCGATAGCCCGCGTGCAAAGGACTGCACATAGCTGTCGCTCGGCTTCTCGGGCGTGGCGGCGCTGTCTGCGGTCTGGGCTGCGGGCGGACGGGGATCGGCGGGACTGGCCATCGGTGGAGCACCGGCGTGGATCGCCGGATTGGCACGGAAAGGCCGAAAGGGTAGAGGAAATGCCGTGTTTGCGCCAGTGCCGGCCCGTTGCCAGGGTTGGCATGGCCGGCGGCGCGCCGCCGGAGCGCTAGCGGAAGCTGCGCTGCACCAGCACGAACACCGCGGCCACCACGCACACCGCGGCAAAGCCGTGCAGCATGTCCATGCCGGCGAGCAGCGTGGCCTGCCGGTCGATTTCGAGCGAGAGCTTCGCCAGCCCGGACGCGGACAGCGCGTCAGGGGTTTGCAGCACCGGGTTGAAGCGCGTGACGTGCTCTACCAGGTGCGTGCGGTGCTGCGCCAGCCCGTCCTGCATGAACACGCTGGCCAGGCCCGTGCCCATCGCCGAGGCGATCTGCTTGCAGACGTTCTTGAACTGGTAGGCGTGCGAGAAGTCCTCGACCGGCACCTCCAGGTAGGTCATCGATGCCACCTGTACCATCAGCAGCACCGGCGTCAGCCCTTCGAGCAGCACCACCGGCACCAGGGCATAGTCCGGCGCGCCCGGCATCAGCTGGTGAGAGAACAGCATCGCCGCGCAGGCGTAGACGACAAAGCCGATCGCGATCACGCGCCGCTTGCGAAACACCAGCGCCATGCCCAGCGTGATGATGATGGCGCCGATGGTGGCCACCGTGCCGCTGGTGGCCAGCAGCATGCAGGTAGTGCGGAAGGTCAGCCCGAGACCGGTCTGGGTCAGCGACGGCAGCAGGAAGGCCCACGCCGACGACATCAGGTAATACAGCGTGTAGAAGCCCAGCCCGTACAGGTACTGGCGTCCGGCCAGCCGCGAGAAGTCGATCCACGGATCCGGGTGGCGGTACAGCCGCCAGCCCGCGAAGGCGAACAGCGCCAGGCCGCACAGCGCCGCCAGCGGCATTTCCGGGGAGCTGAAAAAGCGCGTGTAGCGCATCTCCTGCAGCGTGTGCAGGAACACCAGCGCGCCCAGCGCCGCGGCGATCGCGGCCGGCCAGTCCAGCGTCGATACCGGCGGATGCGGGTCGCGCGGCGCGCGCGTGGGATAGGTCAGCGCCACCGACAGCAGCACCGGCAACGCAATGCCGGCCTGGAACAGGAACACCGCGCGCCAGCCGATATCGTCCAGGAAGATGCTGGTCAGCCACGGCGTGATCGCCAGCATCGAGAACGCGCCGCCGCCGAAGCGCAGCATCAGCGGCGCGCGCTCGGCGGGGGTCGACACCAGTTGCACCAGGATGCGCGAAGCCGCGAACAAGCCGCCCGCGCCGAGCCCCTGCACCGCCTTGCCGCCGATCAGCCCGGCGGGGCTGGCGAACTCGGCACAGATCAGCGAGCCGAGGATAAACACCACCAGCGAGCCCATGATGAAGCGCTTGTAGGTGGTGCGGCGCGCGACCTGGTCGAGCACCATGTTCATCAGCACCGCGGTGGCCGCGTAGGCGGAGATCGCGTACAGGTAGTCTTCCGGCGCGGCACCGACGCCGCCCTGGATGTGCTGGCTGGCCACGCCCATCATCAGCGTGGAGGAGAAGTCGATGCCGGTCACCAGCCCGAGCGTCAGGCCGAACAATGAAAGTCGCCAGTGACCCATTTCCGGGTGACTGGCGAGTTGCATGCGGGGGCGTGGGGGCGTGGTGGCCGGGTTGGGGGCTAAGGCGTCCGGACAGGCTGGGACAGGCGTTTGTTGCATCGGTCAAGCATAATGGCGCCTGCTGTCGGGAACTACAGGTTGTCAGGGAAACATTGTCCGGTGAACGAAACAATCCAATGGAATGATTGGGAGGCGTTCTGCTGTGTGGTCGAGCAGGGAACGTTCACGGCCGCGGCGGAGCAGCTGGATTGCCCCAAGTCGCGGGTCTCGGCCGCGGTGGCGCGGCTGGAAACCGCCATCGGCGCCAAGCTGCTGGAGCGCACCACGCGCCGCATGCGCCTGACCGATGCAGGCAAGGCGGTCTACCGCGACGTCGCCCCGCTGTTCGCACGGCTGCGCGAAATCCGCCAGGAAACGCTGGCGCGCGAGGAACGCGTGCAGGGCGTGCTGCGCATCGCCACGCCTTATGAATTTGGCGCGCAGCAGCTCGGCGGCGTGATCTGCCGCACGCTGGCGGCGCACCCGGCGCTCGACGTCGCCGTGGAAATCACGCAGGGCCTGGTCGATCCGATCCGCGACGGGTTTGACGTGGCGTTCGTCATCGTCGATGCCGACCTGCCGGATTCCGGCACCGTGGCGCGGCGCATCTATCACGTCGAGCGCGGCCTGTTCGCTGCGCCGGCGCTGGCGGCCAGCCTGCCGGCACAGCTGCGCCCGGAAGACCTGGCCAACATGCCCACGCTGACCACGCCCGGCGACACCGTATGGGAATTCACCCGCGACGGCCAGACCGTTTCCGTGCCGATCCGTCCGCGCATGCAGACCTACAACGCCGAGCTGCGCCTGCAGGGCGCGCTGGCCGGGCTGGGCATCGCCCGGCTGTCGGTGAACTACTGCGAGGCCGAGATCGCGCAAGGGCGCCTGGTGCGCGTGCTGCCTGACTACCCGTTGCCGCCGCTGCGCGTGTTCGCGCTGCTGCCGGACCGGCGCCTGCAGCCGCGCAAGGTGCGGGCCTTCATGGAAGCGATCGAATCGATGATGGTGTCCGAGCTGGAGCCGGACGTTGGGACGGAAGCCGCCGAGACCGGGCTTGCCGAGGGAGAGGGAGCGCTGGAGGGAGAGGCCCGCCCGGCGGGTTGAGCGCGCCGGTGTCGGGCCGCCACGGCCGGGGCCGTGGCCAAGGGAAGCGGTGAGGCTGGCCGCGGCGCTCAGGCGCCGTCGGTAAATGCGTCGCGGCGGTCCATGGTGCTGGCGCCGTCGGTGAACGGGTCGAACTTGCCCATCTTGGCGCCGTCCGTGTACGGATCCGCCTTGCCGACGCGGGCGCCGTCCAGGAACGGATCGGCCTTGCCGACGTGGCCGATGCTGCCGTCCAGGCGGGCGATATCGGAAACGGGTTCAGAGGCGTGGGCCGTGGCCGCGGCGAACGAGAGGCCGGCGGCGCACAGCAGGGAGAGCAGCAGGGTGGGGCGTTGTGCGAGGGTCTTCATGGTGGAGTGGTCCTTCTTGGCAGGGTTCGTGGCTGCAGCGCCACGTTGCCTGTAATGTAGGACTTCACACTGGGCAGAAAAAGAGCCTATTGTCGACAGACTGTCCAGCCGCGCGGACAATCGCCTGCCGCCAATCTGCCCGCCCCCTCAGAAATGCATGTTGAACACGCTGGCGCCCAGCCGCGCGATCACCATCAGCAGGATCTGCGCGATCACGAACAGCACCAGCGGCGACACATCGAAGCCGCCCAGGCGCGGCACCACGCGCTGGATCGGGCGCAGGACCGGCGCGGTCAGGTGGTCGATGGCCGGGGTGACTGGCGAATGCGGGTTGACCCACGACAGGATCGCCATCAGCAGCGTCACCCACATCACCAGGCTGATGGCCCATTTCAATACGTAAAGCAGCGAGGTGAGCAGCACCGCCGGCAGGAAGGCGAGCAGGTCCGCGCCGCTGATCATGGCGACCAGCAGCAGGAACACCACCGCGGTCAGCCAGGCGGCGACCACCGTGGCCCAGTCGATGCCACCCACGCCCGGGATGACCCGTCGCAGCGGACGGACCAGCCAGTCGGTGATCTGGAACACGCCCTGAGAGACCGGGTTGCGCGTGGGCAGGCGCGTGAGCTGCATCCAGACGCGAAGCAACAGCGCCATGCCGAACAGGGTAAAGACGGTATCCAGCAGGAAGAGGGCGATTTCCGAGAACATCGGTGCGTTATCCGGTGACGGGTGAAGGTGTCTGCAACCGCACAGATTCTGCCATAGCCCGACGGCGGCACGGCGCAACAGCGTGGCGGCGGCGTGGCCTGCCGGACATCTTTGCACCAGCAGCGCGGTGCGCGGACTCTATAATTGCGTGCGCCCGTGTTGCGGGATCGGCCGGCAGTCGGGCGGTTCCGCGCGTTGTACCGGCGCGTTCTGGTTGATTCGCGCTTCTTCGCAACCCCGCTTTCTCGCCATCCATGCCCAGCAAGTCCGCCCCGTCACGGAACAACACCCCGCTTAACAAGGCCGACTTCGAGGCGCTGTCCGACTTCCGCTACCAGTTGCGGCGCTTCCTGCGATTCTCCGAAGACGCCGCACGCGAGGAAGGCGTGACCGTGCAGCAATACCTGTTGCTGCTGCATATCCGCGGCAGCGCGGACAAGGACTGGGCCTCGATCGGCGAACTGGCGGAGCGCCTGCAGGCCAAGCAGCACGGGGTGGTCGCGCTGGTCAACCGCTGCGAGGCGGCCGGGCTGGTCAAGCGCCGCCTCAACCCCGAAGACCGGCGCGTGGTGCAGGTCCACCTGCTGGCCAAGGGCGAACGCTGCCTGAACCGGCTGGCGATGCTGCACCGTACCGAGCTCGAATCGCTGCGCGGCACCTTCCGCGTGGCGCGCATCACGCAGTTCAACGACGACGGCGCCGAGCGCGGCTGAGCGATTTTCGGGCAGGCGTCGCCAGCGGTTACAGGTGGTTACCAATCACAAGCTCCGGTGACACCCACTGCCCGCCGGCGGCCCTAGACTCGCGCGCATTCCCACAAACACGCGCAGCGCGCAGGAGTCCAGACATGTCCATCCCCCTTCGTTCGGTTGTGCTTGCGGTGCTTGGCGCCGGTGCGCTGGCCGGGTGTGCCACGCCGTATGGCTATGACTCCGGTTATGGCGCGGGGTATGGAGGCAGCGGTGGCTACAACACTGGCTACAACGGCGGCTATAACACGGGCTACAACACCGGCTACGGCACCACGGTCAGCGGCTATCCGGCGCAACAGGGCTACCCGCAGGGTTATCCGCAACAAGGCTATCCACAGCAGGGCTATCCGCAACAACAGGGCTACCCGCAACAACAGGGCTACCCGCAGCAGGGCTACCCCCAGCAGGGCTACCCCCAGCAGTCGTACCCCGCTGACGGCAGCTATGGCGACCAATACGGCAACGAGGCCTACGGCGTGCGCTACGGCTGGGTCGAAGCGATTGAAGTGGTGCCCGGCCAGCCGCCCTCGACCAGCGGCGCGGGCGCCGTGGTCGGCGGCATCGTCGGCGGGCTGCTCGGCCACCAGGTCGGCGGCGGCCGCGGCAATACCGTCGCCACCATCGGCGGCGCCGTTGCCGGCGCGGTGGCCGGCAACGAGGTGGAGAAGCGCACCGGTTCCAGCGCCCCGGCCTACCGCGTGCGCGTGCGCACCAGCGACAACGCCTACCTCACGCTGACGCAGTCCAACGCCTACCAGATGCGCATCGGCGACCGCGTCAAGGTCGAGAACGGCGTCGCGGTGCCGTACTGAGGCGAGTCCGCAAGGGGCGTCTGTGGCAGACGCCCCGAGGGTTACGCATCAGCACCGAACAACTGCGCATAGTCCTCGCGCAGCTGCCGCTTGAGCAGCTTGCCGGCCGTATTGCGCGGCAGGTCCGCGACGAACACGATGCGCTTGGGCACCTTGAACGGCGCCAGCGCCTCGCGCGCATGCGCGATCAGCTCCTCCTCGCTGGCCTCGTGGCCGCGCTTGCGCACCACGCAGGCGGTCACTGCCTCGACCCACTTCGGATGAGGCAGCGCGAACACCGCCGCCTCGGCCACCGCGCCGTGGGTGTACAGGCATTCTTCCACCTCGCGGCTCGACACCAGCACGCCGCCTGAATTGATCACGTCCTTGATCCGGTCCACCACGTACAGGTAGCCCTCGGCATCCATGTAGCCGAGGTCGCCCGAGTGGAACCAGCCCCCTGCAAAGGCTTCGGCGGTCTGCTCCGGCTTGTTCCAGTACTCAGTCAGCAGTTGCGCCGAGCGGTGCACGATCTCGCCCAGCTCGCCGGACGGCACATCCCGCATGGTCTCGTCGACGATGCGGGTCTCGACGTTGAGCACCGGGCGGCCGGCGGACGCGGGGCGCGCCGCATGCTCGTCGGGCCCGAGCACCGTGGCCAGCGGCCCGATCTCGCTTTGCCCGTAGCAGTTGTAGAAGCGCAGCGCGGGCAGCTTCTGCTGCAACTCCAGCAGCACCGGCACCGGCATGATCGATGCGCCGTAGTAGGCCTTGACCAGCGAGCCAAGCCTGGCCGGATCGAAGTCCGCATGGCGCAGCAGCGCGATCCACACCGTCGGCGGGGCAAAGAAACTGGTGATGCCTTCGCCGTGGATGGTGCGCAGGCAATAGCCGGCTTCCGGGCTGTCGGCGATCAGCGTGGTGCCGCCGCACAGCAGCAGCGGCATCAGGAACACATGCATCTGCGCCGAGTGGTACAGCGGCAGCGCGGCCAGCGAATAGTCCGACTCGCGGATATCGCAGGCGGCAATGGTGCTGCCGTATTCGGCGAGCAGCGCGCGGTGCGTCAGCACGGCGCCCTTGGGCGCGGAGGTGGTGCCCGAGGTGTACAGGATCTGCGCGGGCGTGGCGTCGGTGAGCGCATCGGAAACCGGTGCCGCGGGTCCGTCGGCCGCGGTGGCCAGGATATCGCGCGCATTGCCGCCATGCAGCGTGCCGCTGACCTTGCACGGCAGCCCATCCACGCGCTCGGCCAGCGCCGGATCGGCAAAGATCGCGCTGGCGCCCGACTGCGTCACGATGTACTCGGCCTCGGCGCGCGTCATCGAGAAATTGACCGGCACATGGATCAGCCCGCTGCGCAGGCAGGCCAGCCACAGCAGCACATAGGCGTCGGAGTTCTTGCCGAAGGCAGCGACGCGATCGCCCGGCCGCAGCCCCCATTGCGCCAGCGCGCCGGCCACGCGGGCCGCGCCATCGTCGAGCTGCCGGTAGGTCCAGGCCCGTTCGCCGAAGCGGATCGCGGTCTTGTCCGGGCTGCGCCGCACGGCGCGGGCGATGGCGTCGGGGATGGTGTTGCGCAGGGCGCGCTGCTGCTCTGACTGCATGGTGGTCTCCGTCGTTATGGTTTGGGGTCCAGCAGGTCTTGAAGCTCAGCGGCGAGCATAAGGGCTGCCGCCCGGCCGTGGCAAGGCGGCGGCGGGGGGCGCGCTGCGCGCGCCGCTACCTACAGCGATTGCGCCAGGAACGCCAGCGCGCGCCCGTGTGCCAGCGCGGCACTGGGCTGGTGGTAGGAAGCGCGCGCCCAGCAATTGAAGCCGTGGTCGGCGTTGGGGTAGACGTGGATCTCGGTGCCGGGTTTGCCCGCCGTCGCCTCGCGCACGCCCTGCACGGCCCCGGGCGGGATATGCGTGTCGAGCGCGCCGTAGTGGAACTGCACCGGCACGCGGATGTTCACGGCTTCCTCCAGCTGGTTCTGGATGCCGCCGCCGTAGTACGGCACGGCCGCGTCGACCAGGCCGCGCGCCGCGCTCAGGTACGCCAGCAGGCCGCCAAAGCAGTAGCCCACCGCGGCGACCTTGCCGGCGCCGGTGCGCTGGCGCAGCGCCTGCACGGTGGCGGCGATATCCTCCAGCGCGGCTGGCACGTCCACCGCCTTGCGCAGCGTCATCGCACGCGCCATGTCGTCGCCGTCATAGCCCAGTTCCACGCGCGGCGCCTGGCGCCAGAACACGTCGGGTGCCAGCACCACATAGCCGTCGGCGGCGTACTGGTCGGCCACGGCGCGGATATGCTCGTTCACGCCGAAGATCTCCTGCAGCAGCACGATGGCGGGCGCACCGGGACGCACGCCGGCGGGCGGCAGGCTCAGATAGGCGTCGAAGCTGCCCGCGGCGCTGTCGACGCGGATCCATTGGCTGTCGGGAATGGCTGTCATGGGGAGGCTCTCCGGAATGGCTCTTAACAGGTAGGCAGGATGCGCGGCGCTGGCCGCACGCCAGCCGCAAGTGTGCCACCGGGCGCCGCTTCGTGCAGGCGCTGGCCCCTCAGTACGCGTCAGTACGCCTTTGACTGCCGATAGCGCGTGTTCCAGTTGTCGGTGTAGGCCTTGACCACTGCCGCGTCGCCGCGGATCAGCATGCCATTCTCGGCGTTGCGCTCCTGTGCCGACTTGGTGAAGTTGAACGACCCGGTAAAGACCGCCTGGTCGTCGAACACCATCACCTTGTTGTGCGCGATCGCGGGCTTGCTGTCGATCACCACCGGCACGCCAGCGTGCTTCAGGTAGGTGGCGCTGGTATAGCGTTCCGATTGCTGGCTCTTGTCCAGGATCACGCGCACGTCCACGCCGCGCTTGTGCGCCTGCGCCACTGCTTCGGCGATCGGCGCGCTGGTGAAGGAGTAGGCCTGGATCAGCAACTGCCGGCGCGTGCTGCGGATGGCGTTGATCAGCAGCGCCTGGCAGCTCGCGCCATCGGGCACGAAGCACAGCGTATAGCCGCTGCCCTGGGCAAAGGCTTTGCTCGGCACCGGCTTCGCGTCCGGCGGCTGTGCGGGATTGCCGTTGCGCGCCGGGAAGTGTTTGGTAACGGCTTCGTTGAAGGTATCGCTGATACTGCCGGCGATGGTCTCGGTGACCTGGTCGAACGTGGAAGTCGAACGGGCGTGCGCTTGCGCGATCAGGTGGCTGAACGGGCTGAGCGAGTTGAAGTATGAACGCAGCGAGCCGAACGAGCCGAAAGAAGTAAAGGCGGATACGGCTGCGGCAAGGCCCAGGCCCAGCACGGCCCGGCGAATGAATCTGACAGTCACGGCGGATCTTTGCTTCAGTGGATGACAGCGTGCGCGCGCCGCGCGCCGCATGCGGTCAGGACGGGTCCGCAGCGTAGCAGCCGCATACGCCACTGGCAAAGGGGGATTGTGTAACAGGATCTGTGCGCGCTGCGTGGCGTGGCGCGGGCCTTGGGGCTATCCGCGCGCGGCGCCTATGATGGATGGAACCCCCGCGGGTGCGCCCGCCAAGGAGAGGGACATGACCAACCATACCTACAAGCTGGTCGAGATCGTCGGCTCTTCGCCCGATGGTTGCGACCAGGCCATCCAGAGCGCCATTACCAAGGCTGGCGAAACCATCAAGAACATCGACTGGTTCGAAGTGGTGGAAACGCGCGGCCATATCCAGAATGGCAAGATCGCGCATTACCAGGTCACGCTGAAAGTGGGTTTCCGCGTGACCTGATCGCGGCGCAGCGCATACCGCGCCGCCCGTCGTTACACCGCCGCACCACCGCGCGGCGCGCACCCGGATTGCGCCGCGCGCGGGGTTTCGTCGCCTCAGGGCAGGCGGATCTCCTTCACGTCGAAGTGCGACTCGCCGATCAGCTCCTTGTCGTACTCCCCGACGAGCTCCACCGTGGTCTGCGCGTCCACGGGCTTCTGTGCGGGCCACAGCTTAGACTTGATATTCACCTTCATCTGGCCGGTGCCGTCCGAGAACAGGTAGCGCTCGTCGCCGACGCTGCTGACGATCTTGCCGCGCAGCACGGCGTTCTGGTCGTCCTTGCCGTCGGCCTGCAGGGCCTTGACGGTCATCACGGGGATGGCCGAGGGGCCGGTGTACTGGGCGCTGGCGCCGGCGGCGGCGAGGCCAAATGCAAGGGTCAGGGCGGTGGCGGTCAGGATGTGTTTCATGTGCGTTCTCCGTTGAGGTTGGGATCACGGGGGCGATGGCATGCATGATGCGCCGGCACGCCTGAACCGTTGCTGAACGGGCTCGCGGGGCGCGACGCTTTATGATGCTGCCTTCGCGCCTTCACTGATCGGGTCCCAGATTGCGTTTCCTCCACACCGCCGACTGGCATCTCGGCCGCCTCTTCCATGCCCGCAGCCTGCTGGAAGACCAGGCCCATCTCCTCGACCAGTTTGTCGAACTGGTCCGCACCGAACGCCCCGACGCCGTGCTGGTCGCCGGCGACGTCTATGACCGCGCCGTGCCGCCGCCCGAGGCGGTGGCGCTGCTCGACGACGTGCTGGGCCGCATCGTCGTCGATGCCGGCGTGCCGGTGGTAATGATCGCCGGCAACCACGACAGCGCCCAGCGGCTCGAATTCGGCGCGCGCCTGATGCGTGCGCAGGGCCTGCACGTGGCCGGCCGCACGCTGGCCGAGGCCGCCTGCGTGACGCTGCACGATGCCCATGGCGAAGTGCGCCTCTACGCGTTGCCTTATGCGGAGCCAGCCGTGGTGCGCGATGCGATGGGCACCGAACTGCCTTCGCATGAAGCCGCGCTGCGCGCGCAGCTGGATGCCATCCGCGCCGTGCACCCGCCCGGCGTGCGCGCCGTGGTGGTGGGCCATGCCTTCGTGGTGGGCGGCGCGGCCAGCGAATCCGAACGGCCGCTGTCGGTCGGCGGCAGCGGCGCCGTGGCCGCCGACCTGTTCGCCGGCTTCGACCTGGTGGCGCTGGGCCACCTGCACCGGCCGCAGACGCTGGGCGGCGGGCGCGTCCACTATGCGGGCTCGCTGCTGAAATACTCGCTGTCCGAGTGCGCGCATGACAAATCCGTGTCGCGCATCGAACTGGGCGCGGACGGCGCGGTGACCATCACGCCCGTGCCGCTGCAGCCGCTGCGCGATGTGCGCGTGGTCGAAGGCGAACTGGCCGCGCTGCTGGACGCGGGCACTACCGATCCGCAACGCGACGACTACATCCACGCGCGGCTGACCGATACCGGCGCGCTGCTGGACCCGATGGCGAAGCTGCGCCAGGTCTATCCCAACGCGCTGGCCATCGAGCGTACGGTGCTGGCGCGCAGCGGCACGGCCTCGGAGGCCGGGCGCAAGCTGCGGCAGCTCGGCACCGGCGAACTGTTCGCCAGCTTCTTCCGCGAGGTGGCCAATGCCGAGCTGGAGCCGGGCCAGCGCGAGGTGCTGGACCAGGTGCTGGCGGGCATGGCCGCCGCGGAACGGGAGTCGGCATGAGACCGCTGCATCTGACCCTGCAGGCCTTCGGGCCTTTTGCCGCGACCGAGCAGGTTGACTTCACGCGGCTGGGCGACCAGGCCTTCTTCCTGATCCACGGTCCCACCGGCGCCGGCAAGACCACGCTGCTCGACGCGATTTGCTTTGCGCTGTACGGCGATACCTCCGGCGGCGAACGCAGCGCGCAGGCGATGCGCAGCGCCAATGCGGCGCCAGGATTGCGGACCGAGGTCACGCTGGAGTTCAGCCTCGGCGCGCAGCGCTGGCGCGTGGTCCGTTCGCCCGCGCAGGAGCGGCCCAAGCAGCGCGGCGAAGGCTGGGTGACCGAGGCCGCCAAGGCGCAGCTGGACCTGCATGACGGCAATGGCTGGGTCAGCAAGGCCAGCCAGCCGGGCAAGGTCAGCGACGCGATCCGCGATCTTCTGGGCTTCGACAGCGCGCAGTTCCGCCAGGTGATCGTGCTGCCGCAAGGGCGTTTCCGTGAACTGCTGACGGCCAGTTCGCAGGCACGGCAGGCGATCCTGGAGCGCTTGTTCCGCACCGAGCTGTATCGCCGCGTAGAAGAGTTGCTGAAGGCGCAAGCCGCCGAGATCCGCCGCGATGCCGAACGCATCGGCATCCAGCGCGAGGAAGCACTGCGACAGGCCGGCGTGGAGTCCGCGCAGGCGCTGACCGATGGCATCGCCGCGCTGCAGGCGGAACTGCTGGCGCTGCACGGGCAGGAGCAGGGCGCGCGCACTGTGCTGGCCACCGCGCAGACGACGCTGGGTGCCGCCGAGCAGGTGGCGGCGCGCCTGCAGGAGCGCCAGCAGGCGCAGGCCGCGCATGCGGCGCTGCTGGCACGCCAGCCGTCGATCGAAGACGAGCGCGCACGCCTGCATGCCGCCCAACGTGCCGCGCGCGTCAGGCCGGCGCTGCAGCAATGGCAGACGGCGCAGCGTGACCAGACGGCGGCCGGCGCGGCGCTGGCACAGGCCGGCGAACAGGCGGCCCGTACCGCGCAACAGGCGGAACAGGTCGCAGCCGCGTTGCAGGCGGAAACGGCGCGTGCCGGCGAGCGCCAGGCCGCGCAGCGGCGCGTCTCGCAACTGGAAGCCATGTTGCCGCGCGCGCAGCAGCTCGGCGCCTTGCGGGCCGCATTGCAGGCCGCCGAAGGCAAACAGGCCGCCACGGCTACCGCGCGGGAACGGGCTACGGCACAGCTTGCCGCACGCCAGGCCGACGCCGTCGCCGCCGAGTCCGCGCTCGCCCAGGCGCAGCTTGCCGGCGCGCAGGCGCAGGCGACGCAGCTTCAGTTGGCCGCGCTGCAGGAACGGGCGCGGCAGTTCAGCCGCCACGCGCAGGCCGCCGGGGTGCTGACCGCCGCGATGAACCAGGCGGCCGATACCGAAGCGGCGGCGCAGCAGGCGCTGCGCGCCCGCGACCGCAGCCGCGGCACGCTCGCGGAAGCGGAATCCCTCTGGCGCGCCGGACAGGCCGCGCGCCTCGCCGCTAGCCTGGCGTCGGGCGATGCCTGTCCGGTATGCGGCAGCACTGCGCATCCGACGCCGGCGCTGCATGTGGCCGCGCCGCTATCGGACGAAGCGCTGGAACAGACCCGCCAGGCCGCGCTGGAAGCCGAGTCCCGGGCGGTGCGCTGCGCCGGCCAGCATCAGGCCGCGCAGGCAGCCATCGCGCAGGCGCGCGAGCGGCTGGACGACATCGCGCAGGCATTGGGCGATGTGTCGGACGAGGCCGCGCGCCACCTGAAGTCGGAGATCGCCGCCCTGGAAGGCGCGCTGGCCGAAGGCAAACAGGCCGCGGCAAGCGTGGCGCAACGCGAAGCCGCCATCGTTGCCACCCGCAGCGCACGCGATGCCGCGGAAGCCGCCAGCCGTGATGCCGCCACGGCAGCCGAAGCCGCCGCACAGGCGCTGGCCCGCTGCCAGGGCGAATGGCAGGCCGCCAGCGCGCAAGTCCCGGAAGATTCGCGCGACCCGGCGGCGCTCGTTGAGGCCTTGCGCCAGGCCCAGGCCATGCTCGCCACGCTGGAACGCGCGCTGGCCGCCGCGCAGGCGGCCGAGCGCCAGGCCGCCGCCGATGCCGCGGGTGCGCAGGCAGCGCTGGCGTCGGCCCGTCAGGTGCAGTCGCAGGCCGCGACCCGGCTCGCCGATGCCGACAGCGTGCTGGCGCAAGCGCTGGCACAGGAAGCCTTTGCCGACGTGCAGGCGCATGCCGCCAACAGCCTGCCCGACGATGCGATGCAGGCGATTGACGCCACGCTGCGCACCTTCGACGCCCAGCTTGCCGCCGCCGCGGACCGGCGCGAGCGCGCCGAGGCCGCGGCGCAATCGCTCGATGCGCCGGACCTCGATGGCCTGCGTGAGGCGAGGGAGGCGGCAGCCGCGGCAGTGGAAGCACTGGTCCGCCAGCAAGCCGAGCGCGGCCGTTCGCGCGACGCCTTGCAGCAATGCCACCAGCGCCTGCAGCAGCTAGACGCGCAGGGCCGCGACATCGAGGCCCGCTATGCGGTCCTGGGCCGGCTGGCCGAAGTCGCCAACGGCAACAACCCGCGCCGCATGACGTTCCAGCGCTTCGTGCTGGCGACGCTGCTCGACGAGGTGCTCGAAGCCGCGTCGGCGCGGCTGCTGGCGATGAGCCGCGGCCGCTATGTGCTGCAGCGCGTGCGCGAACTGGGCGACCAGCGCAGCGCGGGCGGGCTCGATATCGAAGTGTTCGACTACGACACCGGCGCACCGCGCCCGGCCAACACGTTGTCGGGCGGCGAAGGTTTCCTGGCTTCGCTGTCGCTGGCGCTGGGGTTGGCCGACGTGGTGCAGTCGCGCGCGGGCGGCATCCAGCTCGATACGTTGTTTGTGGATGAGGGTTTCGGCACGCTCGATCCCGAGAGCCTGGACTTTGCGATCCGCACGTTGCTGGACTTGCAGCAGGCGGGGCGGCTGGTGGGGATCATTTCTCACGTTACCGAACTGCGGGAACGCATTGACGTGCGGCTGGAAGTGAGGCCGGGTGTGGGTGGGAGCCGGACGGTGTTGACGGGCGCAACTGCCGCAGCGTTATAAAGCTGACGCTCGCAGAAAACGCTATACGCTCGGTTTGCTCCCCTCTCCCGCTTGCGGGAGAGCGGCCGGGGGAGAGGGCAGGCGCTCTTCCCCGCGACAACGCCCATCACACCACAAACACCTGCCGGCAACGAATCGCCATCACCTGCGCTTCAAGCGCTCGCGCCGCGGCGCGAGCCAGCCGCGCACGGCGCGACAAAGACGGCATCAATTTGCGTGTGTCCTGCGCAGCGATCGCGCTCTGTTGATCCTTCTGCTGACCCAGTCCCCACGCCTGCTCCGTGACATGCAGGATGCGCGCAAGCGCGGCATGATGCGTGGATTGAATCGGGACGTTGGCGGTTGCCATGGCGGGCTCCTCGTCCTTGTCTTGTGCTCTCGACTTGTTTCCAGCTTTGCGGCACCGCGCTCAGCCGGGTGGTCCGGTGGCTGCTTTGCGATGCTGCCTTTGCTCTGATTCAACGATAGCCCGCGCCGCCCTCAGCCCATATCGAGTGCGAGCCGATTGTCCTGTCGGCCCTGTCCTACACGGGGCGCCTGCATCACCCTGCGCGTTTATCGCCCACCGCGTTATCTTCGCCCTCAGCCCTCGCTTGACCCTCTCCATCGCGCAGGTGTAACCTGTTCATTCTGCGAATTCAAGTTCGAATTGCGAACATCTCGCGAGTATCGAGCGAGCGGCGCGCACAAGTCGCAACAACACCACGCAGTCTGCTGGACCGTTCAACGGGCGGCAAACGCGGCACAAGAGCCGCGGGGCCGAGACGAACATCCTTTCCGGCAGGACTACCGGAGACAGTCCTTCATGCGCCGCGCCTTGCGGCCCGCTCCGGTGGCCTGGCGGATCTTCCGACCTGGAACGCAAGTGATCAACAAGCTATACGACACGGTGGAAGCGGCAGTAGCCGGCATCCACGACGGCGCCACCATCCTGATCGGCGGCTTCGGTCTCGCAGGCATGCCCGCGGAACTGATCGACGCGCTGATCGAGCAAGGCGCGCGCGACCTGACCATCGTCAACAACAATGCCGGCAACGGCGACACCGGGCTGGCGGCGCTGCTCAAGGCCAAGCGCGTACGCAAGATCGTGTGCTCGTTCCCGCGCCAGTCGGATTCGTACGTGTTCGACTCGCTCTACCATGCAGGCGAGATCGAGCTGGAACTGGTGCCGCAGGGCAACCTGGCCGAGCGCATCCGCGCAGCCGGCGCGGGCATCGGCGGCTTCTTCACCCGCACCGCCTATGGCACGCCGCTGGCAGAAGGCAAGGAAACGCGCATCATCGACGGCCAGGGCTACGTGTTCGAGACCCCGATCCATGCTGACTTCGCGCTGATCAAGGCCGACACCGCCGACCGCTGGGGCAACCTCACCTATCGCAAGACCGCGCGCAACTTCGGCCCGATCATGGCGATGGCCGCCAAATGCGCCATCGTGCAGGTCAGCCGCGTGGTCGAGCTGGGCGAGATGGACCCCGAACACATCGTGACGCCGGGCCTTTTCGTCAAGCGCGTCGTCAAGGTCGCGTGAGTGCGACAGGCAACAGGAGAACCAACATGCAACGCCTGACCCGCGATCAGATGGCCGCCCGCGTGGCCAAAGACATTCCCGAAGGTGCCGTGGTCAATCTCGGCATCGGCCTGCCGACGCTCGTCGGCAACCACCTGCCCGCAGACAAGGAAATCCTGCTGCACAGCGAGAACGGCCTGCTCGGCATGGGCCCCGCGCCCGCACCGGGCGAGGAAGACGGCGACCTGATCAACGCCGGCAAGCAGCCGGTGACGATCAAGGCGGGCGGCTCCTACTTTCACCACGCCGATTCGTTCGCGATGATGCGTGGCGGCCACCTCGACTTCTGCGTGCTGGGCGCGTTCCAGGTGTCGGAGAAGGGCGACCTCGCCAACTGGCATACCGGCGCACCCGGCGCGATCCCCGCCGTGGGCGGCGCGATGGACCTGGCGATCGGCGCCAAGCAGGTGTTCGTGATGATGGAGCACCACACCAAGCAGGGCGAGAGCAAGGTCGTGCCGCAGTGCACCTATCCGCTCACCGGCATCGGCTGCGTGACCCGCATCTATACGGATCTTGCTACGATCGACGTGACCGCCGACGGGCTGGTCGCACGCGACCTTGTCGAAGGGCTGAGCTTTGAAGAGCTGCAGCGCCTGACCGGCGTTCCGCTGAAGCAGGCCGCATAAGTACGCATTAGTGCCCGCACCGATACACACACCAAGACGAGAGAGACACACCATGACCGAAGCCTTTATCTGCGACGCCATCCGCACCCCCATCGGCCGCTACGGCGGCAGCCTGTCCGCGGTGCGCCCGGACGATCTCGGCGCGGTGCCGCTGAAGGCGCTGATGGCCCGCAACCCGAACCTGGACTGGTCGGCCATTGAAGACGTGATCTATGGCAACGCCAACCAGGCCGGCGAAGACAACCGCAACGTGGCGCGCATGTCGCTGCTGCTGGCCGGCCTGCCGCAAAGCGTGCCGGGCGCCACCATCAACCGCCTGTGCGGTTCGGGCATGGACGCCACCGGCACCGCCGCGCGCGCCATCAAGTCGGGCGAGGCGCAGCTGATGATCGCCGGCGGCGTGGAAAGCATGAGCCGCGCTCCGTTCGTGATGGGCAAGGCCACCAGCGCCTTCTCGCGCGATGCGCAGATCTTCGACACCACCATCGGCTGGCGCTTTATCAACCCGGCCATGCGTGCTGCCTACGGCGTGGACTCGATGCCCGAGACCGCCGAGAACGTCGCCACCGACTACAAGATCAGCCGCGAAGATCAGGACCTGATGGCGCTGCGCAGCCAGGAAAAGGCGTCGCGCGCGCAGGCCGACGGCACCCTGGCCCAGGAAATCACCCCGGTCACCATCGCCCAGAAGAAGGGCGACCCGATCGTGGTCGAGCGCGACGAGCACCCGCGCGCCACCAGCATGGAAGCGCTGGCCAAGCTGCGCGGCGTGGTCCGTGCTGACGGCACCGTGACCGCTGGCAATGCCTCGGGCGTGAACGACGGCGCCTGCGCGCTGCTGCTGGCCAGTGAAGCCGGCATCAAGCAACACGGCCTGACCCCGCGCGCACGCATCGTCGGCATGGCAACCGCCGGCGTGGCGCCGCGCGTGATGGGCATCGGCCCGGCACCGGCGTCGCAAAAGCTGCTCAAGCAGCTCGGCATGACCATGGACCAGATCGACGTGATCGAACTGAACGAAGCGTTCGCCGCGCAAGGCCTGGCGGTGCTGCGTGAACTGGGCGTGGCCGACGACGACAAGCGCGTCAACCCGAACGGCGGCGCGATCGCGCTGGGCCACCCGCTGGGCATGAGCGGCGCGCGCCTGGTCACGACTGCGATGTACCAGCTGCACCGCACCGGCGGCCGCTTTGCGCTGTGCACGATGTGCATCGGCGTGGGCCAGGGTATCGCGATGGTGATCGAGCGCGTCTGAAGGTAGCAGGTTGCATTGCCGAGGGTTTGCTCCCTCTCCCGCTAGCGGGAGAGGGAGCCGGTTAGCGGTAGTTGTCAGGGTGACACCCTGATTCAAGAATCCGTACGACCATCGTTTTTTCGCATTTGCATGTCCCGGCCGCGCGCTGCGTTGCCGGTAGTGGAGTGAAAGATGTCCCTTCCCGTAGCCACGCTCGTGACCGGCGCAAGTTCCGGTATCGGCCGCGCCATCTGTGAAATGCTGCTGGCCGATGGCGTGACCCAGGTGGTCAATGTCGACTATGCCGAACCGGCCTGGTCGCACCCGAACATGACCTTCTTCCAGGCCGACCTGACCGACGCCGACGCGACCCGCGCCGTGGCGGAACAGGTGACCTCGCGCTTTGCGGTCACGCGCCTGGTGAACAATGCCGGCGCCACCCGGCCCGGCACCGCCGCCACCGCCACCGTCGCCGACCTGGACTACGTGACCGGCCTGCACCTGCAGGCCCCGCTGCTGCTCACGCAAGCCTGCCTGCCCGCGATGCGCGCCGCCGGCTTCGGCCGCATCGTCAACATGGCCTCGCGCGCCGCGCTGGGCAAGCCCGAACGCGTGGTGTACTCGGCCACCAAGGCCGGCCTGATCGGCATGACCCGCACGCTCGCGATGGAACTGGGCGGCGACGGCGTGACCGTCAACGCCGTCGCCCCGGGCCCGATCGCCACCGAACTGTTCCGCAAGAGCAACCCGGAAGGCGCCGAACAGACCAAACGCATCCTCGCCAGCATCACCGTCAAGCGCATGGGCACCCCGGAAGACGTCGCGCGCGCCGCGCTGTTCTTCCTGTCACCCGACAACGGCTTTGTCACCGGCCAGGTGCTGTACGTTTGCGGCGGCACCACGCTGGGTGTTGCGCCGGTGTAAGCGCGCCAGATCCGGGTATTCAAGCATTGAACAAGAAGAGACGTTAACCAAACGTCACGCAGCATGGCGGCCCGTGGCCGGGTCGCCCACCGGATGCGCGCGTGTGCGCAGCATCCGTTCGGGAACGGCAATCACGCCTTTTCAGCACAACGTCCCGCGCGGCCCCCAATCGCCGCCGGACAGCCATACACCGGAGTAATACCGATGAGACTCGATTCCCAGACCTCCACCACCCGCCGCCGCCTGCTCGCCGCAGGCGTGGTGCTGGCCACCACCATCATCGGCTTTGCCGGCGCTGCCCACGCACAGGGCGGCTACCCGACCAAGCCGATCACCATGATCGTGCCGTTCTCGGCCGGTGGCACCACCGACATCCTGGCCCGCATCGTCGGCCTGCAGCTGGGCAAGGCGCTCGGCCAGCCGGTCGTGATCGACAACCGTCCGGGCGCGGGCGGCAATATCGGCGCCTCGCTGGCAGCCAAGGCGCCTGGCGACGGCTACACGCTGTTCATGGGCACCATCGGCACGCACGCGATCAACCAGTCGCTGTACTCCAAGCTGCCGTACGACCCGGTCAAGGACTTCGCGCCGATCACCCGCGTGGCGATGGTGCCGAACCTGGTGGTCGTGAACCCCAAGGTGCCGGTCAACAACGTCAAGGAACTGATCGCCTACGTCAAGGCCAACCCGGACAAGCTGTCGTACGGCTCGTCGGGCAGCGGCTCGTCGATGCACCTGTCGGGCGAGCTGTTCAACTCGATGACCGGCCTGCATATCCAGCACATCCCGTACAAGGGCAGCGCGCCTGCCGTGAATGACCTGCTGGGCAACCAGATCGGCCTGATGTTCGACAACATGCCGTCGTCGTACCCGCACGTGAAGGCGGGCAAGCTGCGCGCCATCGCCGTGACCTCGGCCAAGCGCTCGCCGGCGCTGCCGAACGTGCCGACCGTGGCCGAGTCCGGCGTGACCGGCTATGAAGCCACCTCGTGGTTCGCGCTGTACGCCACCGCCGGCACGCCGCAACCGATCATCGACCGCCTCAACGCCGAAGTGGTGAAGATCCTCGCCATGCCGGAAGTGAAGAAGCAGATGGCCGACCAGGGTGCCGAGCCCAACCCCGAAAAGCCGGCGCAGCTGGCTGCGTTCATGAAGTCGGAAACGGCCAAGTGGTCGAAGGTGGTGAAGGCTTCGGGCGCTACGGTGGACTGAGTTTCATCCGACGCATGCCCGGCGGCGCGTCGCAGCGGTGCGATGTACCGCGTGTGGAAGCCCTCTTGCCTCGCGGCACGGGGGCTTTTTTCTTTTTTGCTCCGATGAACGTGCGAGGTTTCCTGAGCTGCGCAACCGCGAGTTCATGCGCGCGCTGGCGAGAGCCTGGAACCTCGCCGAATTTTTCAGCAGGCTGCTGCACAATGGCGAGGGCTTCAGCTTTCATGAACGCCGCCGCCACTAGCGCGGCCGCAGCGTCGCGCCCGGCCAGCGGCCGTCGCGCACGAGCGTGGCGGCCACGTCGGCCAGCACCACGCGCGCGGCCAGCGCCGCGGGCGACAGTTCATCGTCCGACAGGCTTACCAGCAGGTTCGGCCGGGTCGCGTCGGGATCGGTGAGCAGCACGCTGCGGTAGGGCGCGCCCTGGCTGCGCGCCAGCGCGGCGCCGGGCTGGATGGTGGCGCCCAGGCCGCCCTGCACCGCGTCCATCAGGATTGCCAGGCCGTCGATCTCCGCGACCACGCGGGGCTCGCGCCCGGCGTGCTGGAAGCACGCCGACACCAGCGCGCGCAGCCCGTGCGAGCCGCTCGGCAGGATCAGCGGCAGCTTGCCGAGTGCGGCTACCGAGGTGCGGTTGCCGCGCGGCATGCCGGCCAGCCCGCTGGCGCCGATCACGAACAGCCTTTCATCCAGCAGCGGCAGTACGGTCCGGCGCTGCGCCGATTCCTCGCTGAACAGCACCGCCAGGTCGATCTGGCGAGCGCCCAGCATGGTGCCGAGGTAGCCCGACAGGCTTTCGACCATGCGCAGGCGCACATCGGGATAGCGCTCGCGCATGGCCTGCATGAACGGCAGCGCCAGCACCGCTGCGGTGCTTGGCGGCAGGCCCACGCTGACGTGGCCGGACAGGCGCGCCTGGCGCGCGGCGAGTGCGGCGTCGTCGATATGGCGCAGCGCCAGCTGGGCCTGGCGCCAGAAGGCCAGCCCGGCGTCGGTGGCGACCACGCCGGTGGAGGTGCGCTGCAGCAGCCGCGTGGACAGCTCGCTCTCCAGCCGGCTGATCTGCTGGCTCAGCGCCGACGTGACCACGCCCAGCTCCAGCGCGGCCTTGCCCATGCTGCCGTGCTCGATGACGCTGACGAAGTAGCGCAGTTGCCTCAGTTCCATCTCTTGTCTCCGCTGTTGCCGCCTGGCCTGAATTGCCCGCATCGTAGCGGAAATCCGCCAGACGGTTCACAGATCCTGAAGACCCGTTAACGGATGCCGACTGGCGGGCTTGCCATGCGCTACGTAGAGTCGCGGCCACAACAAGCGGGCAGGCGCCCGCTGTCCCGGAACTACGCGACTTATCCTCACAGGAGACTGCATGAAGCCCGTATCGCGCATCGTTGGCGCGCTTGCCGCCTGCATTACCGGCGCCGCCATGCTGGCCACCGGCACCGCCATCGCCGCCGACAACTGGCCCACCAAACCGATCACGCTGGTGGTGCCGTTCGCCAGCGGCGGTACCACCGATATCCTCGCCCGCACCATCGGCCAGAAGCTCGGCGAGGCGCTGCATCAGCCGGTGGTAGTCGACAACCGCCCCGGCGCCGGCGGCACCATCGGCGCGGCCAACGTGGCGCGCGCGCAGGCCGACGGCTACACCTTCCTGCTGGCCACCGTGGCGCACACCATGGCGCCGGCCATCTACAAGAGCCTGCCGTACGAGTTCACGCGCGACCTCGATCCCGTCGGCCTGGTCGCGCTGACCCCCAACGTGCTGCTGGTCAACCCCGCCATCCCGGTAAAGTCGGTGCCCGAACTGATCGCCTATATCAAGGCGCATCCGGGCAAGGTCAACTACGGCTCGGCCGGCATCGGCAGCACCGAGCACCTGTCGGGCGAGCTGTTCCGCGCCATGACCGGCACCGATATCTCCCACGTGCCGTACAAGGGCGGCGCGCCGATGATGACTGACCTGATCGCCGGCCAGATCCAGATGGCGATCGAGACCAGCCCGTCGGCGGCACCGCACGTACGCAGCGGCAAGGTCAAGGCGCTGGCCGTGACCACGGCGAAGCGCTCGGGCGCCTATCCCGGCGTGCCGACGCTGGCCGAGAGCGGCATCAAGGGCTACGAGGTCACCACCTGGTTCGCGCTGATGGCACCGCGCGGCACGCCTGCCGCGGTCGAGCAGCGCGTGGCGGCGGAGTTGGGCAAGCTGCTGAAGGCGCCCGATGTGCAGAAGCGGTTCGACGAGCAGGGCGTGACCGCCGGCGACCTGACGCCGGCGCAGCTTGCCGCCTTTATCCGCGCCGAAACAGACAAGTGGGGCAAGGTGGCGCGGGATTCGGGGGCGAAGGCGGAATAACGGCCGCGCTCACGGGAAGCGGCGCTGGCATTACACCAGATCATTGTGAAACGCGCCTGCGCCCTCTGATCGGCCGCCATAACGTCACCTGAACACCCCTTGCCGGCCGGGGTCCAATGGATGTCGTCAGCCTGAATACGGAGGAACCATCATGCATGACCTTGCCTTCGTTCACGCTGACGCGGCCCACGTCGAGTGGCAGGTCGCGCTGGCCGACTGCCAGCGCCAGCTGGACACGCAGGATTTCCTGCGCCAGGCGAAGTCGGACAGCCCGCCGCCGCTGACGCTCGGCTGGTGCTACCTGAGCGACTACTACGCGCTGGCCGCCGAGGCGATCCTTGCCGCGCTGCAGCAGAACTGGCCCGGCGTGTCCTGGGTAGGCACGGTCGGCCTGGGAGTATCCGCCAGCGGCGTCGAGTACTTCGACGAGCCGGCCATGGTGCTGATGGCGGCGCCGTTCCCGCGCGACAGCTTCCAGCTGTTTTCGGGGCGCCAGCCCTTGCCGGCCCCGTCTTCCGGCTTCGTTCCCCATACCGCGCTGGTGCATGCCGAGGGCAGTACGCCGGATGTCCAGGACCTGCTGCACGAGCTGAGCGCGCGAACGGCCACCGGCTACCTCTTCGGCGGCTTGTCCTCGGCCCGCAACCGTACCCTGCACATTGCCGATGGCGTCTTCTCCGGCGGGCTGTCGGGCGTGCTGTTCGGCCCCGAAATCGGGCTGGTCTCCCGCGTCACGCAGGGCTGCCAGCCGATCGGGCCGGTGCGCGCCGTGACCCGCAGCGATCACAACCTCCTGTTCGCGCTGGATGGCAAGCCGGCCCTGGATTGCATCCTGCAGGACCTGGGCGTCGAACGCGACGCCCCGCTGGAGACCATGGCGGAGGCACTTTCGGGAACGCTCGCCGGCCTGAACTCAGCCACCGATGATGCCCCGGTCCTGCCCGGCAGGTTCGGCTCGGATACGCTGGTGCGCCACCTGATCGGCCTGGACGTACAGCATCGCGTGCTGGCGCTGGCCGACATGGTCGAGCCCGGCATGCGGCTGGCATTCTGCACGCGCAATGCCACTGCGGCGCGCGCGGACCTGGTGCGCGTCGCCACCGAGATCCGCACCGAGATCGAGGACGGCGGCCACGGCCGCGCACGGGGCGCGCTCTACATCAGCTGCTCAGGCAGGGGCGGGCCGCATTTCGGCGCGCCGCATGCCGAACTGCAGACCGTGCGCCGCGCGCTGGGCGACCTGCCGCTGGCCGGTTTCTTTGCCGGCGGCGAGATCGCAAGGGATCACCTCTACGGCTACACGGGGGTGCTGACTGTTTTCACCAGCCAATGAATCAGCCAATGACAGCATCGATGTTGCGCATCTGGCGCGCAAACCAGATGCGCAACAGGCTGTTCGACAGGACCATTGGCAGCGAATACGCCAGGATGCGATACACCTTGCCGCGCTGCAGCCTGGACGCCTTTGCCGGGTCCAGCCAGTCGTCGTTGCGCACCAGCAGCAGCAGGGTCTCCATGCCGATCAGGACGGGCCACAGGCAAGCCAGCCGCAGCCGGATAAAGCGCGGGGGAATGGCAAGCGTGTAGGCCATGGCCTCGCGAAAGTGGTCCAGCGTCTTGCGCACGAGTTCGAGCATCATGGCCCGCGCGCGCGTCGAGGCGTCCGGGAGCAGCAGCTCCTGCGGACTCAGGCCATGCCGATGCAGCATCGTGGCCGGCAGGTAGCAGCGGCCGATCCGCAGGTCCTTGCCGCAGTCGCGCAGGACATTGGTCATCTGCAGTGCCTTGCCGAAGCGAACGCCGCGGCGCAGCATGGTGCCGGGCTCGCCGCCGATCGCGCCGGGCATGTGGGAGGCAGTCATGCTGGTCCAGAATTCGCCCACGCAGCCGGCGACCAGGTAGGTGTAACGGTCAAGCTCTTCCGGTTCGCGCAGCGCGACGAGGCGGCCCGCGCATTCATCGGGGAACGTGCGCAGGTCGAATTCCATGCCTTCGGTCAGGGTCGACACGATCTGCCGTACCGCCTCCCGGTCGTCCGGGGCCAGCTGCGCCAGCACCGCCAGCGCGGGACCTAGCGACTCGAGCAGGATGCGCTCATCCGACTGTTGTTGCTGGCCAGCGACCTCCCCTGCGATGCGCCGGACCAGCTCGCCGCCGTCTGTCGCGCCGTTGACCTGGTCGCGCAACGACAGGAGCAACGCCAGCCGCCTTTCCGGCGGGATCAGCGAGGTATCGGCAATCGTGTCCGCGGCACGCGCCAGCAGATAGGCCAGGCCGACCGGATCGCGCATCCGGGCGGGCAGCACGCGCAGCGTGAGGTAGAACGAACGCGAGACGCCTTTGAGCAGCGGACCGAGGAGGAACGCCCGGCTGGGGTCGCGCATGGATGGTGTCCTGTTCCCTGAGAGGTTTGCGAAAGTGCCAGTGCCCGGTTGGCCGTCAGGCCGGGCCCGGGCATTGTACCGTCGACGAAAGGAGCAGATTGGCAGCCCTGGTCAGGGCGAGGCTTGGCAGAGATATCTCTCGAACCACTGCGCCGCAAGGCGGGCAACTGACTCCAGTGCGCCGGGCTCCTCGAACAAATGGGAGGCGCCGGGCACGATCACCAGTTTCTTCGTGCAGGTCAGCTGGGCAAAGGCCGACTCATTGCGTTCCAGGACGCTCGCATCCAGCCCGCCGATGATCAGCATGGTGGGCACAAGCAGTTTCGCAAGGGCGTCCGGACCCGCCAGGTCGACCCGGCCCCCGCGCGAAACGATGGCGTGTATCGGGATTGGCGACTGGTACGCGGCACGGATCGACGCGGCGCCACCAACGCTGGCGCCGAAGTAGCCAAACCGCCGTGGCATGGCTTGCTGCTGCGCCACCCAGTTTGTCGCGTGTGCGAGCCGTGCAGCGAGGAGCTCGACGTCGAAGCGGATGGCCTGCACCTGGTCTTCCTCCGGCAGGAGCAGGTCCATCAGCAGCGTTCCCATGCCGCAGCGATTAAGTTCGGCGGCCACGTAGCGATTGCGCGGACTATGCCGGGAACTCCCCGTGCCGTGCGCAAACAATACCAATGCGCTGGCGCCCGGGGGCAAGGTGAGGATGCCTTGCAGGTCCACGCCGCCGGCGCGGATCACAACCTCGATGGCATCTGAATGGCTCCGCATGGCGCTTCCCTCCGAGAGATGGGCGCTTTGCCGTTCATCGCGTTGCAATTGGCCCCACCCAAGTCCACTATAGGGCGGACGTAGCGGCGCGGCCAGCCGCAGTCTGCCGGTCTGCTGATGCGCGGAATCGACAACAATCCCGATGGATCAGGAGGGACTATGAAGACTTTGTTTCTCGTCCGGCATGCCAAGTCAAGTAAAGATGATCCCTCCTTGCCCGACCGTGAGCGCCCCCTGAATGACCGGGGCCGGCACGACGCCCCGGAAATGGGCAAGCGCCTGGCCGAGCGCAAGCTGAAGCCCGACCTGCTCCTGTCGAGTCCGGCCCTGCGTGCGTTGACGACAGCGCAACTGATCGCCGACGAGCTCGGCTATGCACGCAAGGACATCGCGCTCGATGACCGGCTGTATGCCACCAGCGCGGAGGCGCTGCTGGCCGTCGTTCGTGCGCTCGACAAGAAGCTCGATTGCGTGATGCTGTTCGGTCACAACCCCGAGTTCACTGACTTCGCGCATCGCTTGTCGGACGAAATCACCGACATGCCTACCTGCGCCGTCGCCAAATTCGGTTTCGACACGAAGGCGTGGGAGGATGTCGGGGACATCACCCCATCGAAAGTCTCGGTGGATTCGCCCAAGCAGTAATCCGGTGCCGGGCGCCGACGGCCTGACAGTGATATCTCCGCCTTGACCATCCGGGGCGAAGCGATAAGAATTTGTGATCGCGGGCGAAAGCCTGCCTTCCCGCTTATCTACGCTTCATCCCGCCCATGATCCCACCCGTCAGTACCCTCCACGGCCGCCTGAAGATGCAGCACCTGCGCCTGCTGCTGGCGGTCGAGGAGCGCGGCTCGCTGCGCCAGGCCGCCGAGGCGCTGACGCTGACGCAGCCTGCCGTCAGCAAGATGCTGCAGGACATGGAGGAGCTGCTCGGCGTGCCACTGTTCGAGCGCCACGCGCGCGGGCTGCGGGCGACGCGTTTCGGGCTGGCGGCCACGCGCTACGCGCGGCTGGTATTTGCCGACATGGGCGGGCTGCGCGACGAGCTGGTGGCGCTGGAGTCCGGCAAGATCGGTCGTGTGCGAGTCGGGGCGGTGATGGCGCCTGCGCCGGGACTGCTGGCCGATGTGATCCGCCAGCTCAATCGCGATCATCCGCGGCTGGAAGTGGCGGTACAGGTAGAAACCAGCGACCTGCTGGTGCCGCTGCTGGAGCGCGACCAGCTCGACATCGTGCTGGGCCGCGTGCCGGATGGCTGGGATAGCAGCGGGTTGGAGTTCGAGCAGCTCGGCGACGAGGGCCTGGCCATCGTGGTGGGACTGCAGCATCCGCTGGCGCGGCGCCGCAAGCTGTCGTTCGAGGAACTGACCGGCTACCCGTGGATCATGCAGCCGCGCCCGAGCCCGATGCGCGCGCTGATCGACCGCTCGTTCGAGGATGCGGGCGTGCCGGCGCCGCCGTCGACCATCGAGACCGCGGCGGTGCTGATGACCACCTCGCTGCTGGCCGACAGCGAACTGATTGCGGTGCTGCCGGAATCGGTGGCCGCGTTTTATGGCCGCCTTGGCGCGCTGGCCGTGCTGCCGCTGCCCCTGCCGCGCAAGCTCGGGCCCTACGGCATCGTGACGCGGCGCGGGCGCCCGCCGACCGCATCGATGAGCCTGCTGATCGATACGTTGCGGGCGCTGTCGAAGTAGGCCTCAGTCCGCCTGGCCTTGCAGCTTGCCGTCCAGGCGCCAGGTGTGGCGCTGGGGGCTGTCTGGGCGCAGCGAGGGCGGCAGCAGCTCTTCCGGCATGTCCTGGTAGCTGATCGGGCGCACGAAGCGCGCGATCGCCAGGCTGCCCACCGAGGTGGTGCGGCCGTCAGACGTGGCAGGCCACGGGCCGCCGTGCACCATCGCATGGCCCACTTCCACGCCCGTGCCGAAGCCATTGAGCAGGATCCGGCCCGCCAGGCGTTCCAGCGACGGCAGCAGCGTGCGCGCCGCGTCATGGTCGCCGGCATCGAGATGCAGCGCCGCGGTGAGCTGGCCTTCCAGCGACTCGACCACGCGTCGAATCTCCGCCAGGTCGCGACAGCGCACCACCAGCGACGATGCCCCGAAAACCTCGTGGCGCAGCGTTTCGTCTGCCAGGAAGGCCTCGGCATCGGTGCAGAACAAGGCCGCCTGGCCCTGCAAGTCGTTGCCGGCTTGCCCGCGCGCCACGGCCTGCACGCGCGGGTGCTGCGCCAGCGTGCCGACGCCGTTGCAGTAGGCGCGCAGGATGCCGGGGGTGAGCATGCTTTGCGCGCCGATGCGAACCAGGCTTGCCGCCGCGGACTCCATGAAGCGGTCCAGGCCTTCGCCGGCCACGGCAAGGACCAGGCCGGGGTTGGTGCAGAACTGTCCGGCGCCCAGCGTCAGCGAGCCGGCAAAGGCCTCGCCGATGGCGGTGGCGCGATGCGCCAGCGCGTGGGGGAACAGCAGCACCGGGTTGATGCTGCTCATCTCGGCAAAGACCGGGATCGGCTCCGCGCGTGCGGCGGCGATCGCCATCAGCGCCATGCCGCCGGCGCGGGAACCGGTAAAGCCGACCGCCTTGATGCGCCGGTCCGCCACCAGCCCTTGGCCGACGGCGAGCCCGGCATCGAACAGCAGCGAGAAGGTGCCCTCGGGCAGGTCCAGCGCCTGCACGGCTTGCTGGATGGCGCGGCCGACCAGTTCCGAAGTGCCGGGGTGCGCCGGATGCGCCTTGACAATGACGGGGCAGCCCGCGGCCAGTGCAGACGCGGTGTCGCCGCCGGCGACCGAGAACGCCAGCGGGAAGTTGCTGGCGCCGAACACCGCCACCGGGCCCAGCGGGATATGGCGCAGGCGCAGGTCGGGGCGCGGCAGCGGCTTGCGCTCGGGCTGGGCCGGGTCGACGCGCAGCTCGAGGAAATCGCCCTGGCGCAGCATGCTGGCAAACAGGCGCAGCTGGCCCACGGTGCGGCCGCGTTCGCCTTCGATGCGTGCGCGCGGCAGGCCGCTCTCACTGACGCAGCGCTCGACCAGCGCATCGCCCAGCGCCAGGATATTGGCGGCGATCGCTTCGAGGAAATCGGCGCGCCGCTCGGGTGAGATTTCGCGATAGGTGTCGAACGCTTGCCAGGCCAGTGCGCAGGCCTGGTCGAGCTGTTCCGGCGTGGCGCCGCCGAAGGCCGGTTCGAGCGTGGCGCCGGTGGCGGCGTCGATGGCGTGGATGGTGCCTGCGCCGCCATGTACTGCCTGGCGGCCGATCAGCAGTTCCCCTGAGATATTCATGCCTTGTCCTTGAGATGTGGGATGCTTGACCGCTCAGCGCGCCCAGCGCAGCACCAGCGGATCCAGCCGGCGCGCGATCTTCAGCAGCCCTTCGCGCGTGGCCGGATGCATCGGCTGCAGCGGATGGCGCACCGCGTCCGACGCAATCACGCCGCCTTCCTTCATCAGCACCTTGCTGGTCGCGAGCCACCCTTGCCGGTTCTCGTAGTTGATCAGCGGCAACCATTGCTGGTAGTGCTGCGCGGCCAGTTCGGCATCGCCGGCTTGCCATGCATCCAGGATCTTGCGGATGCCGTCCGGGAAGCCCGCGCCGGTCATCGCACCAGTGGCGCCCGCTTCCAGGTCCGCCATCAGCGTGATGGCTTCTTCACCGTCCCACGGGCCGACGATGGCGTCGCCGCCCAGTTCGATCAGCTCGCGCAGCTTGGCCGCGGCCTGCGGCACTTCGATCTTGAAGTACGAGACGTTGGCGAGGTCGCGCGCCATGCGCGCCAGCAACGGTGCGCTCAGTGTGGTGCCGCTGACCGGCGCATCCTGGATCATGATCGGGATGTCGATGGCATCCGAGACCGTGGCGAAGAAATCGTAGATGCCGCGCTCGGGCACGCGGATGGTGGCGCCGTGATAGGGCGGCATCACCATCACCATGGCGGCGCCGGCGTCCTGCGCGGCGCGGCTGCGCTCGGCGCAGATGCGCGAACTGAAATGCGTGGTGGTGACGATCACCGGCACGCGGCCGTCCACGTGCTCCAGCACGGTCTTCATCAGCACGTTGCGCTCGTCGTCGGTCAGCACGAACTGCTCGGAGAAGTTGGCGAGGATGCAGATGCCGTGCGAGCCGGCATCGATCATGAAGTCGATGCAGCGGCGCTGGCCGTCGAGATCGAGGCCGCCTTGTTCGTCGAAGATGGTCGGTGCCACCGGGAATACGCCGCGATACACCGGGCGGGATGCGGATTGGGTCATGGTCTCCTCCTTGCGTGCCGGCGGCCTGGCCGCGGCGCTGTGTTGGGTCGGAATGCGCCGGGCCAATATACGGGCCGTGCCGGAGGGCTGTATATTGAAACCTTTCCATCTGGTGATCGCTTTTAGGAATCACCATCTCCGCCATGAAATCCACCCTCGACACCTTGACCGGCCGCCTTCGCATGAAGCAACTGCAATTGCTGCTTGCGCTGGACGAACACCAGTCGCTGCACCAGGCGGCCGCGGCGATGGCGATGACCCAGTCGGCGGCGAGCAAGTCACTGCAGGAGCTGGAAGGCATGCTGGAAGCGCCATTGTTCGAGCGCTCCAGGCGCGGCATGCGCCCAAACGCCTTCGGCCATTGCGTGATCCGGCATGCCCGGCAACTCGTGGCGGACCTGGGCGCGATGTGCGAGGAGGTGGCCGGCATCCGCGCCGGCAGCGGCGGGCGCGTGGCCATCGGCGTGATCATGGGCGCCGTGCCCGAGGTGCTGGTGCCGGCGCTCGAACAACTGCGGCAGGCGCAGCCGGACCTGTCGCTGGACATCATCGAGGACACCAGCCTGCGCCTGCTCGGGCTGCTCGACGACGGGCACGTGGACCTGGTGATCGGCCGCTCGCTGGTCAGCGACGAACCGGCCAAGTACCACTACCACCCGCTCGGCGATGAGCAGGTCGCGGTCGTGGTGGGCCATTCGCATCCCGCGCCGCGTGCGCGATCGATGGGGTTTGCCGACCTGGCGGGTTATCGCTGGATCACCTATGCCGGCCATATGCCAATGCATGCGCTGCTGCAGCGCGAACTCGACCTGGCCGGCGTCGGCTTCCCCGCCAATGCGATCTCGACCTCATCGGCCTTCGTGACCGTGACCATGCTGCAGCGCGACCCCGGCCTGGTGTCGCTGCTGCCGACCGGCGTGGCGGCGTTGTTCGTGCGCCAGAAGATGCTGCGCATCCTGCCGGTGCGGCTGCAGTCGCGGCAAGAGACCTTCGGCATTGTCACGCGGCGCGGCGGCGCCTTGTCCGCCTCGGCGCGGCAACTGGTGGCTATCCTGAAGGCAGTGCCGCGCACGTCAGTGAATGCCGCGCCTGAGGTATAACGCCAGGTGATCGCCAGTTCAAAAATGCTCAGTAGTAGCGAATCGCTGATGCCCATATAGTCTGCCCATCCGCACCACAGAGGCGGACAGCAAAATGGAGACAGCGATGAAGACATGGATCGCCGGCGCGCTTGCCGGCATGGCTACGGTGGCAGCTGCAGTGACGACCAGTGCGTTGGCGCAGGACACCCGGCCGGTGCGGCTGCTGGTGGGCGCAGCGCCGGGCGGCGGCACCGACGTGATGGCGCGCATCGTCTCCGACAAGCTTGCCGCACAGTTGAAGCAGCCCGTCGTAGTGGACAACCGCCCCGGCGCATCCAACACCATCGCCGCCGACATCACCGCCAAGGCCGCCCCGGACGGCAACACGCTGCTGATGGGCGTGGTGACCTCGCAGGCGATCGCGCCGCACCTGCTCAAGCTGCAGTTCGATCCGCTAAAGGACCTGGCGCCGGTGGCGCTGGTGTCGACGGTGCCCAATGTGCTGGTGGTCAACAACCAGGTGTCGGCGCGCGACGTCAAGGCGCTGGTGGCGCAGATCCAAGCCAGCCCGGACAAGTTCCGCTACAGCTCGTCGGGCGTCGGCAGCACCCAGCATCTGGCTGGCGCGGCGTTTGCGCGGCAGATCCAGGGCAAGCTGCTGCACGTGCCGTACAAGAGCAGCAGCAGCGCGCTGGTCGACCTGATGGGCGGCCAGGTGGACATGAGTTTCGAGACCATGCCGTCGGTCATCAGCCATATCAAGGCCGGCAAGCTGCGCGCGCTGGCGGTGACCGCGGACAAGCGCTCGGCGCAGCTGCCCAATGTGCCCACGCTGGCCGAAGCCGGTGTGCCCGGCATCCAGATGAGCGCCTGGTACGGCGTCTATGCGCCGGCCGGTACGCCGCCCGCCACGCTGCAAAAACTGGGCACCGCGCTGACCAATGTCATCAAGGATCCTGACACTGTGCGCCGCCTGGCCGATGTCGGTGCCGTGCCCGGCGCGCTCACCGCGGGGCAGTTCGACGCGTTCTCGCGCGCCGAGTATGCGCGCTATGGCAAGCTGATTGCCGAACTGGGCGTCAAGCTCGATTAAGGTCTATTTCCCGGAAGACTCATGAATCTCCGTCCACGAATTGCCATGGTGCTGGGCGACCCCGCCGGCATCGGCCCCGAACTGATCGCCAGGCTGCTGGCCGATCCCGCCACCTGCGAGCAGGCCGACATCCTGCTGATCGCCGATCGCGACGAATGGCGCCGCGGCATGCAGGTGGCCGGCGTCGAACTCTCCCTTGAGGAGACCGATGTGGCCGCGTTTGCCGAAGGCGCGCCGCGCCTGTACCAATGGCAATTGCCGGAGAAGCCGGCGTTCCAGCGCGGCGTGGCCACCGCCGAAGGCGGGTGCTACAGCCTGGGCACGCTGGCACTGGCGCTGGAGCTGGCGCAGGCGGGCCAGGCCGATGCGATCCTGTTCGGGCCGCTCAACAAGAGTTCGCTGCACGCTGCCGGCATGGCGCATAACGACGAGCTGCACTGGTTTGCCGAGCAACTGGACTACCACGGCAACTTCTGCGAGTTCAACGTGCTCGACGGCCTGTGGACCTCGCGCGTCACCTCGCACGTCGCGCTCAAGGATGTGCCGGCGATGATCACGCAGCCGAGCGTGGGCGCCGCCATCGACCTGATCGACCAGGCCCTGCGCCGCGCCGGGATGGAACGCCCGCGTATCGCCGTGTGTGGTCTCAATCCGCACAACGGCGACAATGGCGCCTTCGGCCGAGAGGAGATCGACGTGATCGCCCCGGCCGTGGCCGCCGCCCGCGAGCGCGGTGTGAACGCGCAAGGCCCGTTCCCGGCCGACACCATCTTCCTGAAGGTGCAGGGAGGCCCGGCGCAGCGGCAGTTCGACGCCATCGTCACCATGTACCACGACCAGGGCCAGATCGGCATCAAGCTGATGGGCTTCTCGCGCGGCGTGACGGTGCAGGGCGGCCTGCCGGTGCCGATCGCCACGCCCGCGCACGGCACCGCGTTCGACATCACGCAGCAGGGCCGCGCCGATCCGGGCGCCACGCAGCAGGCCTTCCAGATTGCCTGCCGCATGGGTGCGCAACGACGCGCCGCCGCCAGAGACTGACGATCCCGCTCGCGCCGGTTCGCGCCGGCGCGGTCTACCCGACACCGAAACCAGCATGACCGCCCCCGGCGCGGCCGGGGAGCGTTCGCGCCAAAGCAAAGCCATCAGGAGCTCAACATGAAGATCACCAACGTCCGTGCCCGCGTCTTCGAATGGAAGGGCAAGACCGTGCCGCCGCAGGCGCATTTCTGCACCAATGCCACCGACATCCTGTTCGAACGCGGCGACGCCATGGGCTCGTTCCGCTTCCACGGCTGGATGGTGGTCGAGATCGAGACCGACACAGGCCTGGTCGGTATCGGCAACTGCGCGCTTGCCCCGCGCGTGGCCAAGGAGATCGTCGACCAGTACCTGGCGCCGGTGGTGATCGGCCAGGATCCCTTCGACAACGAATACCTGTGGCAAAAGATGTACCGCCGCACCCATGCCTGGGGCCGCAAGGGCATTGGCATGGCGGCGATCTCGGCGGTGGATATCGCGCTGTGGGACCTGATGGGCAAGGCCGTCGGCAAGCCGGTGTTCAAGCTGCTGGGTGGGCGCACCAAGGAGAAGATCTGGTGCTACGCCTCCAAGCTCTACAACAACGATGACCGCGATGCCTTCCTGGCCGAGGCGCAGGGCTACCTCGACCAGGGCTTCTCCGCGATGAAGATGCGCTTCGGCTACGGCCCCAAGGATGGCCCCGCCGGCATGCAGAAGAACATCGAGCAGGTGCGCCTGCTGCGCGAGCTGGTGGGCGACGGCGTCGACATCATGCTGGAGTGCTACATGGGCTGGACACTGGAATACGCGCGCCGCATGCTGCCGCGCCTGGCCGAGTTCAACCCGCGCTGGCTGGAAGAGCCGGTGATCGCCGACGATATCGAAGGCTATGTCGAACTGAAGAAGGCAAGCCCGTTCCCGATATCCGGCGGCGAGCATGAGTTCACCTCGCACGGCTTCAAGGATCTGCTGGAGCGCCGCGCGGTGGACGTAATCCAGTACGACACCAACCGCGTCGGCGGCATCACCGCGGCGCAGAAGATCAACGCCATGGCCGAGGCCTGGTCGGTGCCCGTGATCCCGCACGCCGGCCAGATGCATAACTACCACCTGACCATGGCGTCGACCGCGTCGCCGATGGCCGAGTACTTCCCGGTGCATGACGTCGAGGTGGGCAACGAGCTGTTCTACTACATCTTCAAGGGCGATCCCGCGCCCGACAACGGCTACCTGCAGCTCGACGACAACCTGCCGGGGCTGGGGCTGGAGTTCAACGAGGAATACTTCAGCGAGTTCAACATCATCGGCTAAACGCACCAGCCAACGCGGCAGCGCGGAAGATACCGCGCGCCGCTCACACCGCTGCGGCCGCCTGCCGGGCATTGGCGCACTACAATCAAGAGGCGTAATGCTCTTGTCCTGGAGTTCGCCATGGCCAGATCCCGCCGTCTGCTGGCCGCCTGCGCGGCACCCTTGGCGCTGAGTGCCATTAGTGTCCTCGGTGCCCTGAGTGCTCTCGCCGCGCCGCCCGCCGGAACCCTGACACTTACCTTCGTTCATCCGGAGACTTACACCGACGCCACCTACCGCAGCGACTACGGCAGCGACAAGGAAAGAGCGCAGGTGATGAACGATATCCGCCGCCATTTCGACAAACTGGTGGCACGCTATCTGCCGCCGGGCTATGCGCTGAGCATTGAAGTGCTCGATGTCGACCTGGCCGGACATTTTGAACCGTGGCGTTCCCAGGCCTATAACGTGCGCATCGTGCGCGATGTCACCTGGCCGCACATGACGCTGCGCTACGAACTGCGCGGCAGCGACGGTGCCGTGATCGGTAGCGGCGAGCAGCGTATCGCCGACCAGACCTTCAATATAGGCGTCAACATCTACGATGCCACAGACAGGCTGCGCTACGAGAAGGCGATGATGGACCGCTGGTTCGACGAGACCGTGACACGCCGGATCGCGTCGCGCCAGACCGGCCACGGGTGATTGACCGGTGGGCGCTTACTGGGCGCCATAGGGCACGCGCAAGCCAGGGTAGCGCGCCGCGCTGCGGCCTGCCGCAGTGCCAGTGCGCGCATGACGCCCAACCGCTGGCTCAAGGCCGCCTTTTCCTCCACTCGTAATCCGGCGGTGGGTCGGCCACGCCGGGCCAACCCACCGAGTTGGGATTCTCCGAGCACAGCGTGACAAAGCTCACCGGCTCGCCCGCATGCTGGCGCTGGCGCAGCGCTTCCGTAAAGTGCAGCGCCTCGCGCATCGCGTCGCTGGGGAATGACTGCGCGTGGGGACTGAGCCCGGCGCCGTGGGCCTCGGACCAGTAGACCATGTACATAGAACGTCCTTTTGCTTGCGCTGGGTAGTGGCTTGCAGCATCGCTGCAACCTTCGTTCCCGGCATCAGGGTGGCTTGTATCGCTTTCCGATTGCAATCCCTTCCGATGCGGGTTGCAAGGATTTGCACGGCCTTAATCCATATTTATAAAGTATGAATAAGCCGTGAAGCATATATTTTACGCGCGCAGACCCCGGTGATACCGTCTCGCTCCAGCATTCCCGGCCACATGGCACGACGCGAATGCATACGGAGGAGACAAGCATGGCAATACAAGACTCGCGCCGCGCCCGCACCGGGCCGCGGCTGTTCGCTGCCGTCCTGATCGCGGTGATGCTGTCCGCGGGCTGCGGCGGGGGCGATGACGCGCCGTTGGCGCAAGACCCCGGCGCGTCCAACGGTACGCAGGATGGCGGCGATGCTGGCGGCAGCAGTGGCGGCAACCCACCGGCACTGTCGGCGCTGGACGCGTGCAACGCGCTGAACGGCATGACCATCCCGGCCGCGCAACTCGCGCTGGCCTCGGGCGGCGCCACCGTGACCGGCGCTAAGCTGATCGCCGCGGCGGCGCCGGGCAATACGCCGGGCGAGTATTGCCAGGTGCGCGGTGCGATCGCGCCGGTCGACCCGGCGGCGCCGTCGATCCTGTTTGCGGTGAACCTGCCGACGCAGTGGAACAACAAGGGCATCCAGTTCGGCGGCGGCGGGTTTGACGGCAAGCTGATCGACGGCACCGAGACCGTGCGCTTTGCCATGCCCGACGATCCCGCGCCGCTGGCGCGCGGCTATGCCACCTGGGGCGACGATTCCGGCCACCAGAGCAGCAGCATCACCGACGGGCGCTTTGCCACCAACGATGAAGCGCTGCGCAACTACGGCGGCGACACGCTGAAGAAAACCCATGACGTGGCGCTGGCGCTGATCCAGGCGCGCTACGGCAAGGCGCCACAGCGCGCGTACTTCCTCGGCACGTCTACCGGCGGGCGCGATGCGCTGACCTACATCCAGCGCTGGCCGGCGGACTACGACGGCGTGATCGCCAACGAGCCGGCGCTCAACTACACCGGAACGCGGCTCTCCAACGTGGCGGTGGGACGCACGCTCTACCTGAACAACGGCGCGGGGTGGCTCAACCTGAACAAGACACTGCTGGTGCAGGATGCCGCGATGGCGGCATGCGACCGGCTCGACGGCGTGGCCGACAAGATCGTCAGCAATGTGGAAGGCTGCCGGGCCGGCGCGCAGCAGGTGCTGGCCAGCCTGCGCTGTGCGGGCGGCACGGACGCCGGCGACACCTGCCTGTCGGATGCGCAGATCGCCACGGTCAAGACCATCGAAGCACCCCTGCAGCTCACCTATCCGCTGGCCAATGGCGTGACGGTGGCGGGCGGCTACAACCTGCTGGAAGGCGCGCTGGTGGCCGGTCCGTTCACCTCGCGCGATCTCGGCACGCGGCCGCTGCCGGGCAATCCCGCGACCACCGCCGACGCCAACATGTACGTCACCGGCGACCAGTGGGTGAAGTACTTCGTCACGCGCGATGCGGGCTTCGACGCGCTGACCTTCGATCCGGCCAACCCCGGCAGCTGGGCCGCGCGCGCGCAGGCGGTGTCCGCGCTGACCGATGCAACCAATCCGGATATCTCGGCCTTCCTCGCGCACGGCGGGCGGCTGATCCTGCTGCACGGGCTGGCCGACGAGGTCATCAGCCCCAATTCCACCATCGCGTGGTTCCAGGCGGTGACGGCCACGGTGGGGCAGGGGGCGGTGGACCAGGGCATCCGCTTCTACACGGTGCCCGGCATGGGCCACGGCACCGGCAGCTTCCTGCCGGCGTGGAATTCGCTGACGGCGCTGGAGAACTGGGTCGAGCTCGGCGCGGCGCCGGGCACGCGCACGGTGATGGATACCAATGCGCAGACCTATGGCCGCACGCGCCCGCTGTGCCAGTACCCGTCGTGGCCAAAGTACAAGGGCAGCGGCAGCGCGGATGCGGCGATCAACTACACCTGCGAAGGCGAGACCGGCACCGTGCAAGCGTGCCTGAACCTGCCTGCCGTAGTGACGGCGTTCAAGGGTGGCAACACGCTGGGTGAAGAACTGACCCTGACGGTGGACCCCGCCACGCTGCAATACACGGTGACGATCGATGCCAGCCTGCAGCGTCCGGCCAGCACGAAACGAACCGGGCGGCTGGTGGCGCAGGGCGGCTGCACCTATGCCAGCGACGAGAACGGCGCGCGCTTCACCTTCGGCGGTGGCGGCGCGGTGACGGGTGGCGTGGTACCGGCATCGGGCGCGGGCTTTGCGCCGCTGCTGGCGTTCCAGGACGTCTCGTCCGACTACAAGGCGGTGGCCGATATCTACAACGTCAACGGCATCCAGTACGCGGTGGCGGGCAACACTGCCACGGTGCGCAACGGGGCCGCACGGCTGCGCTCGTCGGCGGCCACGTGGCAGACCTGCCAGGATCCGTCCACCGGCGGCTTTATCGTCTATGACGCGGCATGCACCGCGACAACCAAGGGCTATATCGTGTGGAACGCCGCGCGCCAGGCCTTCGACTATCTGGTCGGCGGCACCATCGCGGCCAACGACGGCACGCTGTCCGGGTCGCTGATCAGCGGCATTGTCAACGGCAAGCCGGTGCCGCTGGTGCTGACGCGTTCCGCGACCGCCTATGGCATGAGCGTCTATACGCCGCAGCCAGCGACGCTGCCGGCGGGCTCGGCCGATGGCACCTATCGCCTGCAGGGCACGGATGGCGTGCTGGCCGATGCGGACCTGGCGGGCACCACCGTCACGCGCGCCGGCGCCGGCGGCACGCTGGCCTACAACCAGCCGGTGGCGGGCGTGATCGCGGCGAGCGGTGGCGTGAGCGGATTCTATACGGCCAACGGTGGCGTGCTGGCGGGTACCGCGGGCACGCGTTTCGAACTGGGCCTGATGTATTGACCGCGCGGCGGCTCAGGCGTCGGCCAGCGTCTTCGCCGGCCGGCGCCGGTGGCGAGCCGCCAGCCGGTGCGTCAGTGCCACCAGCGCGGCCAGCGCGGGGTCGCCGCCTTGCGCAGCATCCTCCCGATAGCCCAACGTCAGTGGCGCGCGCAGGCGGTCGGCTTCCTGCATGCGGCAGTAGGCCACGCCGTGCCGGTTCAGGCTCGCCATCGATGCCGGCACCACGCTGACGCCGGCCCCGGCGGCCACCAGGTTCAGGTTAGTCAGCATGCGTTCGACTTCCGCGCCCACGCGCGGCGTGAAGCCGAGCGCCTCGCATTCCCGCAGCAGGTCGTGGTACATGCCTGGCGCGCCCGGGCGGCGCACCAGGATGAAGGGATCGCCGGCCAGCTCGCGCAGCGACACTGGCGCCGCCGGGGCCGCGCCTGCGGCCTGGCGCTTGCGCAGCAGCGGATGGTCCAGCGGCAGCGCGATCACCATGTCCTCTTCCAGGAGCAGGTCGAAGCGCACGCCTTCCGGATGCTGCACCGGCGCGCGCAGCAAAGCGGCGCTGAGCGTGCCGTTGGCCAGGCGCTCGATCGCCTCGGCGGCATTGCATTCGGTCAGCGACAGCGCCACGCGTGGAAAGCGGCGCCGGCACTCGCGCAGCACTTCCGGCGTGAGGCGGTGCGCCGCGGCGGAACTGGTGAAGCCAATTGCCAGCGAACCCTCGTCGCCGCGCGCCAGGCGCTGCATGCGCGCGCGCATCTGGTGGATGCGGTCGATCAGGTCCTCGGCATCGTCGCGCAGGGCGGTGCCGGCCGGCGTGAGCGCCACGCCGCGCGGCTGGCGCTCGAACAGGGACACGCCCAGTTCGGTCTCGAGCGCCTTGAGTTGCTGCGACAGCGGCGGCTGCTGGATGCCGAGCTGCTCGGCGGCGCGGGTGACCGAGCCATGCTCGGCCACGGCCAGGAAGTAACGCAAGTGCCGGAGTTCCACGCTGGTATATGCAATAGATATGAATGTGAGAGGAAGTATATATTTTTCAAGGCGCTACAACTGGCCTACCATCGGCAGAATTCCACAGGAGACGCTATCCCATGCTTGATGCCATCGCTCTCATCGTGCAACGACAGCCAGCCCGGCGCCTGGCCTGCGCCGCCATCGCTGTCGCCGCGCTGGCCGGTTGCGCCAGTGTGCCCGAGGCGCCGCCCGCCGCCGGCAAGCCGGCCGCTGCCGCCGCCGCCAAGCCCCACTGGCAGCGAGTGCATCTTGGCGCGGGTGGCGGCTATGACTTCCCGGTGTATGCCAACCACCCGCTCGATGGCGACCTGTCGCGCATCCGCGAGGTCGTCTTCATGCAGCACGGCCTGCAGCGCAACGGCGACGATTACTACGCCGCCGGCGCCGCGCTGCTGAAGGCAAGCGGCCGCAATCCGGAAGAAGTGCTGCTGGTCGCGCCCAACTTCCCCGGCACGCCCGACCAGCGCAAGGGCTTCGATGGCATGCCGCAATGGTCGGTGCAGGGCTGGATGAGCGGCGAGAATGCGGTGAACGCGCCGTTCTCGGTCAGTTCGCTGCAGGTGCTGGACGACCTGGTCGCCTTCGTCACCGACAAGTCGCGCCTGCCGCAGGTGGCGAAGGTGACGGTGGCGGGGCACTCGGGCGGTGCACAGATCGTGCATCGCTACGCGGTGCTGAACAATGTTGACGAGCGCATCCGCGCGCGCGGCATCGACCTGCGCTACGTGGTGGCGAACCCCTCGTCCTATCTCTACTTCACGCCGGTGCGCCCGGCCGGCCCGGACCGCAAGTCGTTCGCCCCGTATGACAAGGCCGTCTGCCCCGACTACGACAAGTACCGCTACGGCATGCAGGACATCGTGCCATATGCGCAGGGCGCCAACGGCCTGTCGCTGTACAAGCGCTACGCCGCACGGCAGATGACGTACCTGGCCGGCACGGAAGACAACGACCCCAACCACAGCGTGCTCGACAAGGCCTGCGGCGCCGAGGCTGAAGGCCCCACGCGACTGCAGCGCGCGCGCGGCTATCTGCGCTATGAGCGCTACCTGGCCAGCCCGGGCCTGGTGATTCGCCACCAGGCCTTTGAAGTGGTGGGCGTCGGCCATGACCAGGCGCACATGTTCGGCTCGCAGTGCGGGGCAAAGGCCGTGTTCGGCCTGCCGGAATCGGCCAACAAGGACGGCGCGGCCTGCCGGGCACCGCAGCTCTGAGGCGCGAAGCGCGGGGTTTGCCCGGGCGGCCAGCGCGGCGATGCGGTGCTACCATCCAGCGGTCCGCCGCCTCTGGCGGACGCCCGCGCCGATGCGCTGGCCGGTCCCAATGCCAATTGCGCCTTCGCCCTTAGCTTGTTCCAGCCCAAGTTCCAGCGCGACGCCCGGCGCGCTGCGGCGCGGCGGGGTCGCGATCCCGACAACGCCCTCGCCCATGGTCCGATGCGCCGGCGACAATGCCTGCGCCTGGCCGCGGCTGGCATGCTGGCGGCAACCGCCAGACTGGTATTGCCGCGGCTCGCGTCGGCAGCTGACCTGCCGCGCCTGGTGGTCGGCTATGGCGCCGGCGGCGGCGCCGACCATATCGCGCGGCTTGTCGCCGACAGCCTCGCCGCCGACGGCTATCCCGTGCTGGTCGAGAACCGCCCCGGTGCCGCTGGCCTGCTCGCCTTGCAAGCAGTGCTGCGCGCGCCGGCCGGGCGCCCCATGCTGTTGCTGGGTACGGTGGGCTCGGTCAGCATCGCGCCGCTGCTGTCGCAGCAGGCAGCCGGCGCTGAGCGCCTGCATCCGGTCGCGGTGATCGCCAGTACGCCGCATGTGCTGCTGACCAGCGGTGCCGCACCAGCGGGTGTTGCGCCGGTCGCCGAGCTGCATGCGTGGCTCGAACATGCGCGGCAACAGCCGGGGCAACTGGCCTTTGCCTCGCTCGGCATCCATTCCAGCGCTCACCTGGTCGGCGAGCTGATGTGCCGGCAGGCGGGCGCCGACATGGCGCATATCCCTTATCCCGGCAGCGCCCGCGCGCTGACCGACCTGCAGGGCGGGCATATCGCCATGCTGGTCAGCACGTTGCAGGCTGCGCTGCCACTGTTGCGACAGGGCAGGGTGCGGGCGCTGGCGGTGACCGGCGAACGGCGCAGCCCGCTGGCACCGTCCACCCCTACGTTTGCCGAGGCCGGCATCGGCGGCATGGTCCAGTCGGCGTGGTACGGCCTGCTGGCAGCGCCGGGCATGCCGCGCTCGCACTATGCAGACCTGGCCGAACGCCTGCAACGGCTGCTGCAAGGCCAGCCTGCGTTGCGCCAGCGCCTGAGGCAGGACGGTGCGGAGCCGCTGGCGCTGAGCGGCGCCGCGGCGGCGGCCTACCTCGCGGCGCAACGGGAGATGTGGCGGGAGGTGATCGGGCAGGTGCGGTCACGGCTGGGATAGCTACGGGTTCCCGCTGGACTTTTCAGCCTGAAGAAAAAAACCCGCGAGCTTCGCGGGTTCAAGTCCCTGCCCGCAGGATCGGGCTCGGAGGAGACAACCACAGGAAAAAGGGTCGCGCGGCGGTCTATCCCAGGTTGTATTTGACGACCTGTTCCTCGACACCGACAAAACGCACCAGCTGGCGCAGGCCGCTGGCGAATTCCTTGATATGGTGGCCGTCCGGCGTATCGGGCAGCCGGTAATAGATGGGCGCCTTGTCGCGCATGGGCGGCAGGAAGCCGAGCGGACGCTGGGCGTCGGCTTCCCAGGCGACGTCGCGGTCTTCAGCAAGCATGGGTCTTCCGGTCATGGTCATAGTCCACGGTTGGCGCATGGTGCGGCCGGGAGGCTGTTTTTTTAGCTCGCACTGGATTCAATGTATCGAATGTATGGCAGCTGGCAGAAAAATGCTATTCAGTGTTTTTTAATTCTGTCTGCCAGGAAACTTCGAAACTGACAAATTCAACTTCACCGCCGAAATCGGGCGAGCCAGCCGGCAACCTGCCGGGGGCGCCTGCCAGTGCGATAACATTACGCCTGTCTTGCGGAGTGCGGACCGCCGGCGCGTGTGTCTGGCGGCCGCATCCACATCCAAAAATCATTAACCGTCCCCGACGGGCCACTGCCAAGCTGCATGTCGACCCAGCACGCCTTGTTGATTTCCCTGATCGAGAAGCCGTCGTCCGGCTATGACCTGGCGCGGCGCTTTGACCGTTCCATCGGCTATTTCTGGCATGCCACCCACCAGCAGATCTATCGCGAGCTGGGACGGATGGCGGACAGCGGCTGGATCGTTGCCGACGAGAGCGACGCGGCGGATGGCGACGGGCCCGCGGCCGATCGCAAGAACCGCAAGAAGGTCTACCGGGTATTGCCCGCCGGACGCGACGAGCTGGCGCGCTGGGTGCTGGCCCCCGGCGCAGGGCTGGACCAGCGCGAGGAAATCCTGGTCAAGCTGCGCGCCGATGCCGTGATCGGGCCGCTTGGCCTGGGCGACGAGATGCGCCGGCTGCTCGCGCTGCACCAGGCGCGGCTGGAGACCTACCTTGCGATCGAGCGGCGCGATTTCTCGGCGCCGGACATGGATCGCGCGCAGCAGTTGCGCTATGCGTTGCTGCGGCGGGGGATCCGCTTCGAGCAGGACTGGGTGGCCTGGGGCGAGGAACTGCTGCCCTTGCTGGAGAAGTCCCTGGGGCAATCTGCCGCCGCAAAGTAAAACGCCGGCTCGCGAGCCGGCGCTTGCTGCAAATGTCGCGACGCCTCAGGCGACGTCCACCGCGCGCGCACCCGCCGCGCTGGCCTCGCCCAGGCCCAGCCGGCGCCGCGCCAGCGCATACTCCTCGGCAAAGCGGCGCACCAGTTCGGCCGCCGGCACCACGCGCTTGATCGCGCCCACGCCCTGGCCGGCGCCCCAGATATCCTTCCACGCCTTCGCGCTGGCCGAGCCGAAATTCATCTTCGACGGATCGGATTGCGGCAGCGCGGCCGGATCCAGTCCCGCGCGCTCGATGCTGCCGCGCAGGTAGTTGCCGTGCACGCCGGTGAACAGGTTCGAATAGACGATGTCGTTGGCGCTGCTGTCGACGATCATCTGCTTGTAGCCGTCGTGCGCATTGGCTTCCTGCGTGGCAATGAAGGCCGAGCCGATATAGGCCAGGTCGGCGCCCGCGGCCTGCGCGGCTAGGATGGCGTCGCCGCTGGAAATCGCGCCCGACAGCAGCAGCGGGCCGTCGAACCATTCGCGGATCTCGTGCAGCAGCGCAAACGGCGACAGCGTGCCGGCATGGCCGCCCGCGCCGGCAGCCACCGCCACCAGCCCGTCGGCGCCCTTCTCGATGGCCTTGCGCGCGAACGTGTTGTTGATCACGTCGTGCAGCACGATGCCGCCGTACGAATGCACCGCTTCATTGACTTCGGTGCGCGCGCCCAGCGAGGTGATCACAATCGGCACCTTGTAGCGCACGCACAGCTCCAGGTCATGCTCGAGCCGGTCGTTGGACTTGTGCACGATCTGGTTGACCGCGAACGGTGCCGACGGGCGATCGGGATGCCTGGCGTCATGCTCGGCCAGCTCGGTGGTGATGCGGTCCAGCCATTCCTCCAGCTTGGGCGCCGGACGCGCGTTCAGCGCCGGGAACGAACCCACCACGCCGGCCTTGCACTGGGCGATCACCAGGTCGGGGTTGGAAATGATGAACAGCGGCGAGCAGACCACCGGCAGCGACAGCCGGTTCTGCAGCAGGGCGGGAAGGGCCATTTGAGATGTCTCCTGGGTGGTACGGTGATACGGAAATCTGTGCGGGTTTGGGCCGATGTGGCGACGGCTCAGGCCGCGCCGGTCAGCACGTCCTTCTGGCTGCCAAGCCGCGCGCCCATGGCGGCGGCAAGCGCGTCCAGGCCCGACCGCGGCCGGACCATGACTTCGAATTCGACGATGCGCCCGGCGTCGTCGAAGCGGATCATGTCGATGCCCTTGAGCGCCTTGCCCTCCACCGCGGCGCTGAACTCGAGCACCACGCTGTGGCCATCCTCGCTGACAAAGCCGCGGTGGTAGCGGAAGTCCTGGAACACCTGGTTCACCGTGGTCAGCACCAGCGCGATCGCGGCGCGGCCGGGATACGGCGTGTGCGCGACCGGCGAGCGGAACACGACCTCGTCGGCGACGATGGCGTCCAGCCCGGCCATCGAGTTGGTGGCGATCATCTGGTGCCAGGCGTCGAGCGAAGCCTGCGCGGCGGGAATCAGGTTGGCGGTGGTCACGGAGGTCTCCTTGGCTGGCGTCGGTGCGCGGCGTCTCTTCGGATCTGCGGGTCTGGGTTATATGCAACCAGTTGCATAGTGAGTCGAAAGGTAGCACGGTCTGTGGCACCGTGCAAGCGACGGACGGCAGGCGCCGCCGCCCACCTCCAGCGCAGTGACGGGTTGTCTACAATAGGCGCATCGCAACCCGCCGCCGGCCGGCCCCAGCAGGAGAGTCAGTGACCACTAAGCCCAGCGCCGCCCACCCTGAACAGGCGGCCTTGTTCGATGCCGACCTGGCCGCCTGGCGCGAGCATCCGGAGCGTGCCTTCGACGGGTGGCTGGCGCGGCACGGCTTTCGGCACGGCACCAGCGTGGTGTACCGCGCCATGTGGGGCAAGCTGCTGCGCTGGTCGGCCGAGCGCGGCCTGCCACCGCTGAGCTGGTCGGCGGAGCAGATCGGCGAATTCCTGGACGCGCAGCAGCTGCACAAGTCGCACCGCTACCGATACACGCGACTGATCGAGCGGGTCTTCCACCACCTGGCGCGGCTGCGCGAAGGCATGCACAACCCCGGCAGCCAGGCGGTACGCGCGCACCTGGCCGATGGTGAGAACGACCCCACCGCCTTCCTGCTGCCCGGCGAGCGCGACCTGCTGGTCGCGCGCATCCTCGGCCCGGCCAGCCTGCCTCCGCCCGGTGACGAGCGCGGGGCGGCCTCGCCTACCCAATGGAAGCGCGCCCGCGACACGGCGCTGCTGGCTGTGCTGCTCGGTGGCGGGCTGAAGGTGGCAGAAGCCCGGGCGCTGCGGGTGGATGCGGTGGACGATGGCGCGCCGGGCAGGATGGCGCTGCGCATGGTCCGCGCGGACAACGGCCGGGCCTATACGGTGCCGCTGTTTCCCCTGGCCCATGCGCCGCTGCGGGCATGGCTGGCGCTGCGCGAGGTCTCTGGCACGCTGGGCGGCCTGGTGTTTCCGGCGCTGCCAGCCGGGCGGCCGATGCATGCCGCTTCGGTCTATCGGCGCGTGGAGATCCTGCTGGACGAGGCCGGCGTGCTGGCGGGCCGCAGCGAACGAGCCTCGCCGCAGACGCTGCGCAATACTTGCGCCGCGATGCATTTCGAGGCGGGCACGGCGCCGGCCGAGGTGGCGCAATGCCTCGGCATGCGCGACCTGGAATCGGGCTGGCGCCTGCGCGCCGCCTATGAAGCCTGGCAGGCGCGTGCCGGGCTGGTGTCCGCGACGGCCGAAGCGCAACCCTAGCGCGCCTGCTGCCGCCGGCATGTATGGGTCAGCCGCCCGGGCCGCCGCGGCGCATCGTGGATAATATGTGACTTCGTCCGGCCCCGCCGTGGCGGCAAGCGGCGCCTGCGCCATTTCCTGAATCGGCCGGCCTGCGACTTCCGGCCCTGAAATCGACACCCACGCCAATTTCCATGTCCGAAACATTGCTCCTTACCGGCGCCACCGGCTATATCGCCTCACATACCTGGGTCTCGCTGCTCAATGCCGGCTACAACGTGATCGGCCTGGATAATCTGTGCAACAGCAGTCCGGTGGTGGTCGAGCGGCTGGCCACCATTACCGGCCAGGTCCCGCATTTTGTGCAGGGTGACGTGCGCGACCGCGCGCTGCTGGACCGGCTGTTTGCCGAACACCGCATCAGCGCGGTGATTCATTTTGCCGCGCTCAAGGCAGTGGGCGAATCCGTAAGCCAGCCGCTGGAGTATTACAGCAACAACCTGGACGGACTGCTGACGGTATGCGCGGCGATGCGCACTGCCGGCGTGAAAGAGCTGGTGTTCAGTTCCTCGGCCACGGTTTATGGCAATCCGCATGCGGTGCCGATCCTGGAGGATTTCCCGCTGTCGGCAACCAATCCGTACGGCCAGACCAAGCTGATGGGCGAGCAAATCCTGCGCGACCTGGAAAAATCCGATCCGTCATGGCGCATTGCCTACCTGCGCTATTTCAATCCGGTCGGCGCACATGAAAGCGGCCTGATCGGCGAGGATCCGCGCGGTATTCCGAATAACCTGATGCCTTATGTGGCGCAGGTCGCCGGCGGGCGCCGCGAGAAACTGATGGTATTCGGCGGCGACTATCCAACGCCGGACGGTACCGGCGTGCGCGACTATATCCACGTGTGCGACCTGGCTGACGGCCACCTGGCGGCGCTGGGCTACCTGCGCGGCCAGGGCAAGGGCATGACCGTGAACCTGGGCACGGGCCGCGGCTACAGCGTGCTGGAGGTGGTCAATGCCTACCAGCGCGCCAGCGGCAAGCCGGTGCCGTATGAGATCGTGGCCCGGCGCCCAGGCGATATCGCCTCGTGCTATGCCGATCCGGCGCTGGCCAACCAGCTGCTGGGCTGGCGCGCGCAGCACGACATCGACCGGATGTGCCAGGACTCGTGGCGCTGGCAGTCGATGAACCCGCAGGGGTTCGATGCCTGATGGTCGGCGCCCGCCAACAGGCGGGCGTACCCGTTTCTGCGGCGCCCCCGGAGGGGCCTGGCACCCTGCAAAACCTGCCTTGCGGCCGCCCAAGCAAAAACGCCACGGATTAATTCCGTGGCGTTTTGCCATCTGCCGGAGCGTGCGCTCAGCGGATCAGGAAGTCTTCGACCGATTTGCCCTGGGCCAGGGCCTGGGTCAGCCAGCCCGGGCGCTTGCCACGGCCGGTCCAGGTATTGCCGGCGCTGTCGCGGTAGCGCACCGGCACCTTGCGGTTGACGGCCTTCTTGCCGGCCGGTGCCTTGGTGCCAAAACCGAGGTCTTCCGCGGTCAGGCCATATTGCTCGATTTTCTCGCGAATATCGGCGATCACCGCGGATTGTTCGCGTGCCTTGATTTCCTCGGCTTGCTTCTGCAGTTCACTGATTTTCTGAACGATTTCCTGATAAGTCGCCATTGCGTCCTCGGTTTCCGGTAGGGTGGAATGCGGTGATGATGCTGCTATGGTGCAGCGGTACTGCGAAGGGTATGCGGTCGGTGAAATGCCGAAAACAATTATAACGGGGTAGGGACGCCCTGCAAATCCCGCTCCGCTTATCCGGCGCCGTTTTTGCGAAAAATCTTGATGCCGATATTGGTGTGAACTTTCGGTGTCAATGTGGGTCGCCGTTTTTCCGTCGCGCTGCCATGCCTTCGGTGCGGCAGCGAAACCTCTGCACATAAAGAGTGCTTTGTGTCTGAGCCAAGTGCGAGCCATGCCGGAGACCGCCACGGAGCCCCACGCTAAAATCAAATCGCCATAATCGACAGCCCCACGGCAGAAAGCGCGTTTCCGCCCGCACTGCAGCAAAAACACTGTGCCGGATAACCGACATGGGAGCAATTCCCGCGGATTTTGCCCGGTGGCCGGTGCGTTTGCTCAAGGATGAGAAGGGCTTCGCCGTTATCCGGGCAGGGCGGATCGTCGGAGTGTCGGTCCTGCCGTACCGGGGCCAGGGGTCGGCCTTGTGGATTGCTCACAGTCTCCTTTCATCATGTCTTTCCAAAACAATATCCAGATCAAGACCCTGCTACGGGGCGCCATGGGAATGCTGTCGTTGCTGCTGCTGCTGGTCGGGGGGGCGGGGCTGCACGGGATATCGCAAAGCAACGAAGCGCTCAGGGAGACTTATTCGATCCAGCTGGCATCGACCGCCGCGCTGAGCGACGCCATGCTGGCTACCACGCGCATGCGGCTGGCGCTGGACCGCAACGTCATGCAGGGCGAGCAGGATGACCCCAAGGTCAACGTAGACCGCTCCAAGGTATTCGTGGAAGCCTCGGAAGCGGCCTGGAAGCGCTACACCAGCCTGCCGCAGCACGACCAGGAGAAGCCGCTGGCCGCCGAACTGGACAAGCGTCGCCAGGCCTTCATGGAGCAGGGCGTGCTGCCGCTGCAGGCGGCCGCGCTCGCAGGCAACCAGGAAGAGGCGGTACGGCTGGCGAAGAAGGTGCTGCCTGACCTGCAGCGCAGCATGTCGGCCGCGCACGAGAAGCTGCAGAAATTCCTGATGGAAACCGGCCAGGCCAATTTCGACGCCGCACAGGCCAGCTACGAGCGCATCCGCATGCTCGCGGTCGCGCTGATCGTGCTGGGGCTGGTGGTGGCGGCGCTGTGCACCTTCACGCTCAACCGTGCCATCGTCACGCCGGTGGCGGAAGCGCTCGCCGTATTCGAGCGCATCGCCCGTGGCGACCTGACCTCGCGCATCACCAGCATCTCGAAGAACGAGGTCGGCCGCATGATGCAGGCGCTGGCCGCGATGCAGGCGAGCCTGTCGGGCATCGTCGCCGAGGTGCGCACCGGCGCCGATTCGATGGCGTCGGCCACGCAGCAGATTTCCACCGGCAACCTGGACCTGTCGCAGCGCACCGAGGAACAGGCCTCGTCGCTGGAGCAGACCGCCGCCAGCATGGAAGAGCTGACCACGGTGGTGCGCCAGAACGCCGACAACGCGCGCCAGGCCGGCGTGCTGGCCAACGAGGCCTCGCAGATCGCGCTCAAGGGCGGCGACGTGGTGGGCCGCGTGGTCGATACCATGAACGAGATCAACGGCGCCTCGCGCAAGGTGGTCGAGATCATCAGCGTGATCGAGGGCATTGCCTTCCAGACCAATATCCTGGCGCTGAACGCGGCGGTGGAAGCCGCCCGCGCCGGCGAGCAGGGCCGCGGCTTTGCCGTGGTGGCGGGCGAGGTGCGCAGCCTGGCGCAGCGCTCGGCGTCGGCAGCCAAGGAGATCGAGGCGCTGATCGGCGAGTCGGGCCAGCGCGTGGAGAGCGGCACCAGACTGGTGGCCGAAGCCGGGCAGACCATGGGCGAGATCGTCCAGGCGGTGCGCCGCGTGACTGACATCATGAACGAGATCGGCGCCGCTTCGCTGGAGCAGACCACCGGCATCGAGCAGGTCAACCAGGCGGTGAACCAGATGGACGAGGTCACGCAGCAGAACGCCGCGCTGGTGGAAGAGGCCGCCGCGGCGGCCGGGGCGCTGGAAGAGCAAGCCCGGAAGCTGAAGAACGTGGTATCGGTGTTCACCCTCGGTGCGGGGGCTGGCGCGGTTGGCGGCCGGGTTGCCGCCAGCAGCCGGACCTCGGCCGCGGCAGCGCGCACCGCGCCGGCGCTCGGCCCGGCGGCCGCCATGGTGGCTGCTCCCGCGGCCGCCGCATCGCGCGCCGCCAGCGCCCGCCAGGCGCCCGTTGCCCGACCCGCAGTCCGCCCGGCAGCCGCCACGGCAGGTGGCGCCGACGACTGGAGCGCGTTCTGATCGCGTCGTCCTGAGTATTGTCTTGTTCACACGACGACCGCAAGATGCCATGATGCGGGGTTTGCCCCGCGTCCGGTTCGTCTTCGCGCATACTTTTCTCCACCGCGCAGCCCAATGATTGTCCTGAGTTCCGTCCTGTTGCTGCTTGCCGCCCTGCTGGGCGTGGCCGCCGCCCTCGGTGTCCGCGCCGGGCGGGCGGACCAGGGAGCCGGAAGCCGGTCGCTGCGCGCGCTGAGCTGGTCGGCGGCGCTTCTGTCGCAGCTGACCATCAGCCTGCCCGTGGTGGTGGTGGTGTTTTCCGGCAGCCTGCCAGTCGCCAACGACACCGCGCAACTGGCCGTCAGCTTTGCCGCCGCCGCCGCGGCCACCACCGCCGTCAAGCTGCTGGCGCAGTGGCTGCGCCAGGGCACCCGGCTGTGGCGCGGCGCTGCGGTCATGGCCGTGGTGGCCGGCGCCGGCCTGGTGGCGGCGGCCGGCACGCACCTGGGCCGTGCCTGCGGCGCCGGCACGGTCACGGCGCGCCACTGCATCGACGCCGCCGGCCTGCCGCACCCGGCCTGGCTGGCCGGCGCGCTGACCGCGCTGTGCGCGCTGATGTTCGTCATCCACCGGGCCCAGTCGCGCGGCTGGTTGCCGGCACCGGCGCGTAGTGAAGCCGACCTGGCCGCGGAGGCCCCCGACGAACTCCCCGTGCACCGGCTGGCCGAGCCGCGCCAGGTGCGCCGCGGCGCGCGCATCCCGGGCCGGCTCACGGTGCGGGCCGCCGCGCGCGGGCAGGGCACGGTGGGCGAGTACAGCGTCGCCACGGTGATGCCTGACCGGGTCGCCTTCGGCCGTTGGCTGGACCAGGCCATCGCGCAGGCGCGGCTGGCCGAGACCGGTTGCGCGGTGCTGCTGATCCATATTGCCGACTACCGCGAGGTCGACGAGGTCTTCGAGATCCGCGCCGACGATATCCTGGCCCAGGACGCCGGCGCGCTGGCGCAGGCCGTGCTCGAGCCGCATGACTTCCTGGCCCGGCTGGCGCGCGACGAGTTTGCCGTGGGCGTGCCCGAGCTGGTCCACCACGGCCGCGCGCAGGAGCTGGGCTCGCGCATGCTGGGCTCGCTGGCCGAGTTCATTGCCGCGCGCGGCCTGCAGATGCAGATCGGCGTCAATATCGGCATCGCCATCTACCCGCGCGACGCGCAGACCTCCGAGGCGCTGATGCAGGCCGCCCGCGTCAGCCTGGCCGAGGCGCGCGAAAGCGGTTCGAACCAGGTGCGCCTGTTCAACAGCGCCGCCGGCGAGCGCGCGCGCCGCACCCGCGTGATCCGGCGCGACCTGTGGCTGGCGATCCAGGACGATGCGCTGTCGCTGCAGTTCCAGCCCAAATACGACGCCCGCCGCCGCACGCTGGTCGGCGCCGAGGCGCTGTGCCGCTGGCGCCATCCGGCGCTCGGCCAGGTCAGCCCGGCCGAGTTCATCACCGTGGCCGAGCAGTCCGGCCAGATCGACAAGCTCGACGACTGGGTGTTGACCAGCGTCTGCCGCCAGGTGCGCCTGTGGCAGGACGCCGGCCTGCCCACGGTGCCGGTGGCGATCAACGTCTCGGGGCTGCGCTTTGCCAGCCGCAACTTCCCGCAGTACCTGCTCGAGCAGATCCACCAGCACGACATCCCGCCCTCGGCGATCACGCTGGAGATCACTGAGACCGCGGCGATGAAGGACATCGGCAAGTCGCTGGAGACCCTGGCCGAGCTGCAGTCGCTCGGCATCCAGGTGGCGCTGGACGACTTCGGCAGCGGCTATTCGAGCCTGGGCTACCTCAAGCGCCTGCGCGTGGGCACGCTCAAGATCGACCGCACGCTGATCGGCGGGCTCGATACCGATGCGCAGGGCCGCGCCATCGTCGGCTCGATGGTGGCGCTGGCGCACGAGCTGCGCATGAAGGTGGTGGCCGAGGGCGTGGAGTCGGCCTCGCAGCTGGAGATCCTCAACGAGATGGGTTGCGACGAGGTGCAGGGCTACCTGCTGTCGCTGCCGCTGGATACCGCCGGGTTTGCCGATGCGCTGCGCGCGCTGAAGGGGGAGTGAGGCGGGCGGCGCCGGCTAAACCGAAGTTCCATGGTGACGCTGCGGCTGCGGCGTCGCGAAGCCCTTTTCCCGATTGAGGAATCGGCTCATCGGGGGGCGTTCGATGCCCTCATTTTGTAGTCACTAAAAGTTCTTGACATTGGCGGGTTTTCTCCTATTCTGCTGGCTATGCCAGCACGAAACGGAACCGCTCACGTCGTTACGACGACCCGCAAGTACAAGGACCAGATCTATCGCACCCACCTGTTGCGGCGCAGTTACCGCGAGGACGGCGTGGTCAAGAACGAGACGCTGGGCAACCTGTCCCACTTGCCCGAGGCACTGATCGAGATCATCCGCCGCTCACTCAAGGGCGAGACCTTCGTGCCGCTGGGCGAGGCGTTCGAGGTGACACGCTCGCGCGCTCACGGCCACGTGCAGGCGGTGGCCACGGCCATGCAGCGTCTGGGCTTTGCCTCGCTGATCGCCTCCAAGCCTTCGCGCGAGCGCGACCTGGTGCTGGCGATGGTGGCCGCGCGCATCGCGGCGCCGCACACGAAGCTGGCCACCACGCGCTGGTGGCACACCAGCACCCTGGCGGAGGACTTCGGCGTGACCGAGGCCAACGAGAACGACCTGTACGCGGCAATGGACTGGCTGCTCGCGCGCCAGGGCACAATCCAGAAGAAGCTCGCCGCGCGCCACTTGAGCGCCGGTGGCCTGGTGCTGTATGACCTGAGCTCCAGCTACTTCGAGGGCAGCACCTGCCCGCTGGCCAAGCTTGGCTACAGCCGCGATGGCAAGAAGGGGCTGCTACAGGTCAACTACGGCTTGCTCACCGATGCGCGCGGCTGCCCAGTGGCGGTGTCGGTGCATGAGGGCAACGTGGCCGACAGCCAGACCTTCATGCCCGAGGTGCGGCGCCTGCAAGAGGAATTTGGTCTCTCCCGATTGGTCATGGTGGGCGATCGCGGCATGATCTCCAGCAAGGCCATCGACCAGATGCGTGAAGGCGGTGACCTGGGCTGGATCACCGCGCTCAAGAGCGCCTCGATCCGCCCGCTGCTCGAGCAAGGGCAACTGCAGCTTGGCCTGTTCGACGAGCGCAATCTGCTGGAGCTGAGTTCACCGGACTATCCGGGCGAGCGGCTGGTGGCGTGCCGCAATCCGGAACTGGCCAGGCTACGTGCCCACAAGCGAGAAGAGTTGCTGGCGGCCACCGAGGCGTGCCTGCAGCCGATCGTTGCCCGCGTGCAGGCGGGCAAGCTTGCCGGGCGCGATCAGATCGGCCTGCGCGTGGGCAAGGTGATCGACAAGTACAAGGTGGCCAAGCACTTTGCGCTGAGTATCGACGACGCGGCCTTCACGTTCAGCCGCAACAGCGAGGGCATCGCCCGCGAGGCGGCGCTCGACGGCCTCTACATCATCCGCACTTCGGTGAGTGCGGCGCAGATGGACTCGGCCGAGTGCGTGCGCAACTACAAGGCGCTGGCCAACGTGGAGCGCGCGTTCCGTTCGCTAAAAACGGTGGACCTGAAGGTGCGGCCAATCCATCACCGCACGGCCGATCGGGTGCGTGCGCATATCCTGCTGTGCATGCTGGCCTACTACGTCGAATGGCACATGCGTGAGGCTTGGCGCGAACTGATGTTCGCCGACCCGGATCAGGCCGCCAAGGCCACGCGTGATCCGGTGGCGCCTGCCGTGCGCTCTGCGGCAGCGCTGGCCAAGGCGGCGCGCCACACACTTGACGACGGCACGCCCGTGCACAGCTTCTCGAGCTTGATGGCCGAACTCGCCACGATCGTGCGTAACACCTGCCGCACACCCAGCGCTGGCGCTGAAGTGCCGACGTTCGAACTCGTCACCACGGCCAACGCGAAACAGAAGCAGGCTCTGGAATTGCTTCAGCAAATCCGCGTGTAGACAGAAACTGGAACACGGGAATCACGACAAGTGGTTGTCGCAAAAGGGGAAACTCGCCCAGGCGGCTGGTGAACTTCGGGCTAAAGAACGCCGGCCGCGCTGCCGATAACGACGCTGGCAGCGGCTCAGCCCTGAGGACTGGTTCTCGGGCCGGCCCGTCCGTCGCCGTCCGCGCCGTCCACGCTGCCAAACTTCCAGGCGGATCAACCGAGCCCTGCAAACCGGAGGCGTCCCATGTCATCGCCCAGCATCCTCGTCGTCGACGATTCCCCTTCGCTTCGCCGCATGATCGGCGCGTGCCTGCGCGCCGGCGGGTTCGATGTCACCGAGGCCGCCGATGGCGACCAGGCGCATGCGCTCGCTGCCGGCGCCAGCTTCGGCATGCTGGTCACCGACCAGGTCATGCCGGGGATGGACGGCCTCACGCTGATCCGCAGCCTGCGCGCCACCGAACGCTACGCGCGCATCCCGATCCTGATGCTGACCACCGAGCATGACGGCAGCATCCGCGCACAGGCGCGCGCCGCCGGCGCCTCGGGCTTCCTGCCCAAGCCCTTCGATCCGGATGAACTGATGCAGGCCGTGGCCGCGCTGCTGGCGCCCCCGCACCCCTCCACGGAAGGGTAAGGAAAGCGCGGCGTCGCCCTTCAGTCACCCCGCCTGGCTGCCGTAAACACTGGTGGGCGAAGTCACGCCCCGGCGCCCGCCAGCGGCCACTGCCGCCGCAGCGCCAGAAAACCAGCATCAGCCAAATTTGGGGGCTAGACGATGAAGCACATCGACAAGGCAGACGGCGCGGTGGAAGAATTCCTGGCCTTTACGCTCGGGCGGGAGGAATACGGCATCGACATCCTGAAGGTCCAGGAAATCCGCGGCTACGAGTCCGTCACCCAGATTGCCAATGCGCCGGACTACATCAAGGGCGTGATCAACCTGCGCGGCATCATCGTGCCGATCATCGACCTGCGCATCAAGTTCCGCCAGCAGAAGGTCAGCTACGACCAGTACACCGTGGTCATCATCGTCGACCTCAACGACCGCACCACCGGCATCGTAGTGGACGGCGTGTCCGACGTGCTGACGCTCACGGCCGCGCAGATCAAGCCCACGCCGCACTTCTCCGGCGAACTGGCCACCGATTACATCCGCGGGCTCGGCTCGGTCGAGCAACGCATGCTGATCCTGGTCGATATCGAGAAGCTGCTCAATACCGAAGAACTGGCGGCGCTCGAAGCCGTGTCCTGATTCCTGTCTTACCGCTTTCTCCGCCCCCGCCGTCCGGCCGCCGAACCACGCCAGCCGGATCGAAACCGCCCGGGGCCTGGCGCGCCATCCCACCGTGCATGGCTGCTCCCGGGCAAGCAGTACTGTCATAGATGCGAAACAACCAACCCGTCACGCAGCGCGAACACCAGCTCTCCCCGTCGGACTACCTGATCTCGCGCACGGACCTCAAGGGCCGTATCACCTTTGCCAACCGCGCCTTCATCGAGGCCAGCGGCTATCCGGCCGAGGAACTGCTGGGCGCGCCGCACAACCTGGTGCGCCACCCCGACATGCCGCCGGAAGCGTTCGCCGACCTGTGGCAGAACCTGGAAGCCGGCCGCAGCTGGATGGGCGTGGTCAAGAACCGCCGCAAGAACGGCGACTTCTACTGGGTCAGCGCGACCGTCACGCCCACGCGCGTGGACGGCCGCGTGGTGGGCTACACCTCGGTGCGCTCGATGGCGACGCGCGAGCAGGTCGAGGCCGCAGGCGCCGCGTATGCGCGTTTTCGCGCGGGCCGCGCGGCGGGGCTGGCGATCCGCGACGGCGCGGTGGTGCGCACCGGCCTGGCCGGGCTGGTGCAGCGACTGCTGCGCATGAACCTGAAGCGCCGCATCCTGTGGGCGCAGGCCGGCGGGCTGGTGTGGTTCCTGGCGGCATTGGCAGCGGTTGAGATCCTCGACAAGGAAGGCGCTGCAGTGCTGCGCCCGTGGCTGTGGAGCGGCTTTGCGCTGGCGCTGGCGACGTCGTTCGCGGCCGGCACCATGCTGCTGGCACGCGTGAACCGGCCGGTGCGCGACATGCTGGACTTTGCGCTGCGCATGGGCGCGGGCGACCTGACCACCCGCTTCGAGCACCGCAGCAAGGACGAGATCGGTGCGCTGGCGCAGGCCATGCAGACCATGCAGCGCAGCCTGCTGTCGGTGGTGCACGAGATCCAGGAAGGCATGGCGAGCATTGCCACGGCGACGCGCCAGGTGGCCGCGGGCAATAACGACTTGTCGCAACGCACGGAGCAGCAGGCGGCTTCGCTGGAGCAGACCGCTTCGAGCATGGAAGAGCTGACCAGCACGGTGCGCCAGAACGCGGACAACGCGCGGCAGGCCAGCGGCCTCGCTGCCAACGCTTCGGAAACCGCGCTGCGCGGTGGCGAAGTGGTAGGCCGCGTGGTGCACACCATGGACGAGATCAACGATGCCTCGAAGAAGATCGTCGACATCATCGGCGTGATCGAAGGCATCGCCTTCCAGACCAATATCCTGGCGCTGAACGCCGCGGTGGAAGCCGCGCGTGCCGGCGAGCAGGGCCGTGGCTTTGCCGTGGTCGCGGGCGAGGTGCGCGGCCTGGCGCAGCGCAGCGCCAACGCCGCCAAGGAAATCAAGGGCCTGATCGGCGATACCGTGGAGCGCGTGGACAACGGGTCGGCGCTGGTGGGCCAGGCCGGCAAGACCATGGACGAGATCGTGCAGGCCGTGAAGTCCGTGACCGACATCATGGGCGAGATCAGCGCGGCCTCGGCCGAGCAGAGTTCCGGCATCGAACAGGTCAACCAGGCCGTGGCGCAGATGGACGAGGGCACGCAGCAGAACGCGGCGCTGGTGGAAGAGACTGCCGCCGCCGCAGGTTCGCTCGAAGAGCAATCGCTGCGCCTGCGCGATGCCATCGCCACGTTCCGCGTCAGCATGCAGGCCGAGGTGAGGCCGCAGCGTAAGAAGAGCATCGAGCGCGCCGACGCCGTTCAATCACTGGCACGGGCCTAGTGCGTTGCGCCAGGCCAGTCCGATCCGCAGGTGCGGGCAATGACCCGCATGCGCATAAAGCGGGCGCGGCATGCCGTGCCCGGGGCTTTCAGTAATAAGGGGGAGTTGCTATGCATTGGTTCAATCAATTGCGCGTCACGACCAGGCTGGTTGCCGGATTCCTGGTCGTTGCCGTGATCGGCGCCGTGATGGGGCTGCTGGGCGTCATCAACATGGGGCGCATGGCCGACTGGACCGGCAAGATCTACAACGGCGACCTGCAGGCGCTGAAGGCGGTGCAGGACGCCAACATCAACCTGGTCTATGCCAGCCGCTCGCAGATCGGGCTGCTGTCCGCATCGACCATGGGCGAGCGCGCGACCGAGAAGGAACAGATCGCCAAGTCGCTCGCGTTGATGGACGAGCGCATCCGCCAGGTGGTGGGCGCTTTCGAGCAGGCCGAGGGCAAGGCGTTGGTCAAGCAGTACCAGCAGCTGTCGCCGGTTTTCCGCGAGCGCATGAACAAGTACGTGGAGCTGGTCAGCAAGCAGCCGCTGGACACCTCGCAGTTCGAGAGCCAGGTGTTCTCCGAGAGCGCCGACCTGCTCAAGGACAGCCATGCGCTGGAAGAGGTTATGTTCAAGATGGTGAAGCGCCGCGACGACCGCGCCCGCAGCAACATGGAAGAAGCGCGCCGCGTCTATGACGCCACGCGCATCTGGATGCTGGGGCTGGTGCTGGGTGGCCTGGCGCTGTCGGTGCTGCTGGGCGTGTTCCTGGCGCGCGCGCTGTCGCGCCAGCTGGGCGGCGAGCCGGGCTATGCGGCGGAGATCGCCTCGCGTATCGCCGAGGGTGATTTCTCGTCGCCGGTGGCCACGCGCGCCGGCGACAAGAGCAGCCTGGTCTATGCAATGCAGCAGATGCAGCAGCAGCTCTCGCACATGGTGCGCGATTTCAAGGAGTCGGCGGAGTCGATCGGCACGGCCTCGCGTGAAATCGCAGCGGGCAACAACGACCTGTCGCAACGCACCGAGCAGCAGGCCGCGTCGCTGGAGGAAACCGCTTCCAGCATGGAAGAGCTGACCAGCACCGTGCGCCAGAACGCGGACAACGCGCGCCAGGCCAGCGGCCTGGCTGCCAATGCGTCGGAAACCGCGCTGCGCGGCGGCGAAGTGGTGGGGCGCGTGGTGCAGACCATGGACGAGATCAACGACGCCTCGAAGAAGATTGTCGACATCATCGGCGTGATCGAAGGCATTGCCTTCCAGACCAACATCCTTGCGCTGAACGCGGCGGTGGAAGCCGCGCGTGCCGGCGAACAGGGCCGTGGCTTCGCGGTAGTCGCAGGCGAAGTGCGCAGCCTGGCGCAACGCAGCGCCAATGCGGCCAAGGAAATCAAGGGCCTGATCGGGGATACGGTCGAGCGCGTCGACAACGGCTCGGCACTGGTGGGCCAGGCCGGCAAGACCATGGACGAGATCGTGCAGGCGGTGAAGCGCGTGACCGACATCATGGGCGAGATCAGCGCAGCCTCCGCCGAGCAGAGTTCCGGCATCGAGCAGGTCAACCAGGCCGTGGCGCAGATGGATGAGGTGACGCAGCAGAACGCCGCACTGGTGGAAGAAGCCGCCGCAGCGGCCGGCGCGCTGGAAGAGCAGGCCAGCCGCCTGCAGGGCGCGGTGTCGATGTTCCGCCTGGCGGCCGAGGATGCGCAGGCTTCGTTCTCGCTGTCGTCTTCGCACTCATCCTCGTCGTCGTCCTCGTCGCAGGGCAAGGTCGGCGCCGTGCGTGCGGTCGCCTCGCGCAAGCGCACCGCCGCCGTGCCGGCCGTGGCAACGGCCGCAGCCGCCGGGGGCGAAGCCAACGACGTGGTCGATGCCGCCGCCGAGCCCCTGCGTCCCGCTGCCGCACGCACGCCGCGCCCCGCGCTGGCCGGTGCCGACAACGGCGACTGGAGCGCGTTCTGATCCACCCAGAGAACCGGCAACAGCGGCCGCGCGGCGGCCCGGGATGGCAATGCAATGACGACCGAGATCACCCTGGCCCTGCCGCATGACGATGCCGCCCGGCTACGCAAGGAATTCGACCAGTTCATCGGGGTTTCCACCGGCCTGGACCGGGAGTTCCTGCCGCCCGAGTTCAACGACTTCCTGCGCGCCCGGCTGCTGCAGCATGACGGCCCGCTGACCGAGCGCGCGGTGACGCGGCTGTTGGCCGGCGGCGAGTATGGCTGGGCGCGGCGCGTGTTCGACAAGCAGTTGCCCAATGCCCTGGCCGCGCTGATGCGCGATGCACAGCGCTTCGGCTTTGGCCTGGCGGTGCAGCCTGAATGGACGGCGGAGCAGCGCCTTGCGCATGCGCGCGAATGGGCCGCGCAGGTGCTGACCGAATGCGGCGCCGACGCCGCCTTTACTGAAGCGCTGGCGACCCAGGTGGCGGCCTCGGCCGAAGATGTTCGCGTGCTGGAGGAGCGCATGCGCACGCCCGCGTGGCGGCTGGCGGAAAGCCTGCGCCAGCGCGCCTATGACCTGATGTACGCACTGCAGACCGAAGAGAATGAGGCCGCCGGCCGCGCGCGCGTGGGCGAGCTGCGCGGCATGCTGGGGCTGGCGCTGGAGTATGGCTCGGTGCAGCCCGAAGAAGCGTCGCGCGTGCTGGAGCAGGTGGAGCGCACGCGCCCGGCGTTGTTCCGTGAGGCGCCTGACGATGTGTTTACCCGGCTGGCGGCGTGGCTGCGCCGGATGTTCGGATCGTGATGTGCGGTGATTTTTGGACGGCGATTTCGGAAACACGCGCCGTGAGCATCATGCGCGCCACTCGTCAATAGAGGAATCCAGCAGTCACCCGGGAACGGGTGTGGCGCGTTGGCGGATATGACCTTTGCTGAACAGCGTTGCGCGAAATCAAGTGACAGGCGTGTGACTTGTTACAAAATGCACGCGCTCCATGTCTGTTTCGCACGACATTTGCTTGCCCCCCGCGTAAGTAGGGATTGGCATTCCAGGCAAATTGCCGATATAAACGTAACAGTCTCACTTACACTCTGTAACAGTTGTAACGGAGTCGATAACAGTAAGACACGGGCGAAGTTCCTTTTGTCGTACGTTGTACCCGCCCAGCCGCATACAAACGATCCGGTCGCCGGCGCCTTCGGGCTCCGGTAAGCGCTGGACAAGCGGCCATGGCAGGTTTTTTGGTAGCGGGGAAAAATTGGAAAGCAGTGAAGTTCTCCAGGAGATCAGGGAGGTCAATCTCGCCTATCTGCTGCTCGCGCAACGCCTGGTGCGCGAAAACCAAGTCGAAGCCATGTTCCGGCTCGGGGTCAGCAAGGAAATCGCCGATATCCTTGGCAAGCTGACGTCCGCGCAACTCGTCAAGCTGGCGGCATCCAACATGGTGCTGTGCAGGTTCCGCTTCGACGACCATGCGCTTCTGTCCACTCTCACCCACACGGCCAAGAGCCATGACATGCAGCAGATCCACGCCGCGATCCTGCTGGCACGTCAGCCTGTGGAGTCCCTCAATTGACCGCGCTGCTGAAGGCCGAACCCACACGGAGCTTCACGGCCACCTCCGCAGCCGCCCCCCGCAAGAGCGTTCTCCAGGATGCCAACCAGACCCAGCTCGCCATCGAGCTGATCGGCCTGGGTGCGCGCCTGCAGGTGCTTGAAGCCGAGACCACGCTGTCGCGTGACCGGCTCATCCGCCTGTACAAGGAACTGCGCGGCGTCTCGCCCCCCAAGGGCATGCTTCCCTTCTCGACGGACTGGTTCACCACCTGGCTGCCGAATATCCACTCTTCGCTGTTCTTCTCTGCCTACCAGTTCATGGTGCAGGAAGGCGAGACCGTGGGCATCCGTGCGGTGGTGGCGGCATACCGCCTGTACCTTGAGCATGTTTCGCTGCTGGGCGGCGAAATTGTCTTAAGTTTCACGCGTGCCTGGACGTTAGTACGGTTCTTCGAGAGCAACATGCTGCAGCTGTCCAGCTGCACGTGTTGCGGCGGACAGTTCGTCACGCACGCGTATGAGCCGCACGCGAACTTCGTGTGCAGCCTGTGCCGTCCGCCCTCACGCGCAGGGAAAGTGAAGAAGCTCTCGAAAGACGCCGCCGCCGAGCAGACCAACGCCTGATCCTGGTCAAGGTCCGCCGGCTGGCAAGCTTGCAGCGCTGGCGGACGGAGGCCTCTCCGTGCGCCCGTGCGACGGGCAACTGTGCGTGGTTGACGCGCGTTTTTTGACGGGGATCCGATCGTGCTAGTAGTTCTTGGCTATGTCGTCGTGGTAGTGGCGGTGCTTGGCGGTTATGCCATGACCGGCGGCCACATGGGCGCGCTATATCAACCGGCGGAATTTGTGATCATCGGAGGCGCCGCCTTCGGCGCCTTCATCGCCACCAATACGGGCAAGGCCATCAAGGCCACCGCCAAGGCCCTGCCGGGCCTGTTCAAGAGCTCCAAGTACAAGAAAGAGCTGTACCTGGACGTCATGTCGCTGCTGTACGTGCTGCTGTCCAAGGCACGGCGCGAGGGCATCCTGTTCCTGGAAAAGGAAATCGCGGACCCCGCCGCCAGCAGCGTCTTCAGCCAGTACCCGCGCATTCTGTCGGATCCGGTGGTGATGGAATTCCTCACCGACTACCTGCGCATGATGGTCAACGGCAACATGAACGCCTTCGAGATCGAGGCCCTGATGGACCACGAGATCGAGACCTTCCGTCACGAAGCCGAGATCCCCGCCCATGCGCTGTCGCGCGTCGGCGATGCGCTGCCCGCCTTCGGCATCGTCGCCGCGGTGATGGGCGTGGTGCATGCGCTGGGTTCGGCCGACCTGCCGCCGGCCGAGCTGGGCGCGCTGATCGCGCACGCCATGGTCGGTACCTTCCTGGGCATCCTGCTGGCCTACGGTTTTGTTTCGCCGCTGGCCGCGCGCATCGAGCTGCAGGTCTCCGAGAACGTCAAGGTCTACGAATGCATCAAGGTCGTGCTGCTCGCCTCCCTGAACGGCTACGCGCCGCTGGTGGCGGTGGAATTCGGCCGCAAGGTGCTGTACTCCACGGTGCGGCCGTCGTTCCTTGAGCTCGACGACCACGTGCGTGAAGTCAAGAGCCTGAACTAAGTCGCGCAAGCAGCAAGGGGCACCGCCATGAGCAGCGCACACGACATGCGTCCGATCATCGTCCGCCGGACGAAGGCGCACGCCAGGCCGCACGGCAACCATAGCTGGAAGATCGCCTACGCCGACTTCATGACGGCGATGATGGCGCTGTTCCTGGTGCTGTGGCTGCTCTCCAGCGCCAACAAGAAGACGCTGGAAGGCATTGCCGAGTATTTCCGCATGCCGCTGAAGGTGGCCATCGTCGGCGGCGAGAAAAGCAGCCAGTCGCCCAGCGTGATACCGGGCGGCGGCATGGACGCAATGCGCAAGGACGGCGAGATCATGCGCGCCCGCGACAACGATCCCAGCGACGAGCAGCGCCGCAACGAACAGCAGGAAGCGCAGCGCCTGCGCGCGCTCAAGCAGCGGCTGGAGCAGATCATCGAGAACAACCCGATGCTGCGCCAGTTCCGTCCGCAATTGCTGCTGGACATCACCAGCGAGGGCCTGCGCATCCAGATCCTGGATACGCAGAACCGCCCGATGTTCCGCACCGGCAGCGCCACCGTCGAAAGCTATATGCGCACCATCCTGCGCGAGATCGGCCCGGTGCTGAACGAGCTGCCGAACAAGGTCAGCCTGTCGGGCCATACCGACGCGGCCAACTATTCCAACGGCGAGCGCACCTACAGCAACTGGGAGCTGTCCGGCGACCGCGCCAATGCCTCGCGCCGCGAACTGATCGCCGGCGGCATGCAGGAAGGCAAGGTGCTGCGCGTGCTGGGCCTGGCCGCGACCATGCCGCTGGACAAGGAAGACCTGCTGGCGCCGGTCAACCGCCGCATCAGCATCGTCGTGCTCAACCAGAAGGCCCAGGCGCGCTTCGAGGCCGAGAACGCCAGCGCCGCTGAAGTTTCGGTGGCGGCGCAGGCCGGCAAGGCGGCGCAGGAAATGCAGGCCGGCCTGGCGGCCGCATCCTCACCCGCGGCCACGCCTGAGCCAAAGAGCAGCAAGCCATGACCAGGCAATCGATGCAGGAAACCAAGCAGCAACCCATGAAGCGCGGCCGCCCGGCGGCGCCCGCGCCTAGCGCAGTAATTTAGTGAGTCAGGACGCCATGTCTGTCGATATCGATATCACACAGTTTTACCAGACCTTCTTCGAGGAAGCGGAAGAACTGCTCGTGGAAATGGAGCAGCTGCTGCTCGGCCTGGACATCGAGTCGCCCGATCCCGAACATCTGAACGCGATCTTCCGGGCGGCGCACTCGATCAAGGGCGGGGCCGCCACCTTCGGGTTCGCGGCGCTGACCGAGACCACGCACATCTTCGAGAACCTGCTGGACCGCACGCGCCGGCAGGAACTGGCGTTGACCCGGACCATCATCGACACCTTTCTGGAAACCAAGGACGTGTTGCAAGATCAGCTCAACGCCTACCGCAACGGCACCGAACCCGATCCGGAAACGCTGGTGCGCATCTGCGCCGTGCTGCAGCAGCTGGCGCAGGAAGCCGCAGGGCATGCTGGCGCTGCAGTTGCCGCACCCGTTCCCGCAGCGGCGCCTGTCGCTGCCGCCGCACCAGCCGCTGCCCCGGCAGGCGGCGGACTGAAGATCCGCCTGATCAAGGTCTCCGCCGCCGACCAGGCGCTGCTGCGCGAAGAACTCGCCAACCTGGGCGAGATCACCGGCCAGCAGGAGGTCAACGGCGAGCTGGTGGTATGGCTCAACACGCAATGCAGCGCCGACGACATCATTGCGGTGTGCTGCTTCGTGATCGACATGGACCAGATCGTGATCGAAGCCGCCAGCGACGCGCCCATTGCCGCACCGGCCCAGGCCCCGGCCCCGGCTCCGGTCGCCGCTCCCGCAGCGGCTGCACCCGCGCCGGCACCTGCCGCTGCCGCGCGCGAGAAGGCCAAGCCGGCCCCGGCCGCCGCGCACGCGCACGGTGAAGGCTCGATCCGCGTGCCGACCGAGAAGGTCGACCAGATCATCAACCTGGTTGGCGAACTGGTGATCACCCAGTCGATGCTGGCGCAGACCGCCTCGTCGCTGGACCCGGTGCTGTTCGACCGCCTGTTCTCCGGCATGGGCCAGCTCGAGCGCAATGCGCGCGACCTGCAGGAAGCGGTGATGTCGATCCGCATGATGCCGATGGACTATGTGTTCTCGCGCTTCCCGCGCCTGGTGCGCGACCTCGCCAGCAAGCTCGGCAAGCAGATCGACCTGGTCACGTTCGGCAAGGCCACCGAGCTCGACAAGAGCCTGATCGAACGCATCATCGACCCGCTCACCCACCTGGTGCGCAACAGCCTGGACCACGGCATCGAGACGCCCGACAAGCGCATCGCCGCAGGCAAGGATGCGACCGGCCAGCTGATCCTGTCCGCGCAGCACCACGGCGGCAATATCGTGATCGAAGTGAGCGACGACGGTGGTGGCCTGAACCGCGAGCGCATCCTGGCCAAGGCCATCCAGAACGGCCTGCCGGTGTCCGAGAACATCAGCGACGAGGAAGTCTGGCAGCTGATCTTCGCGCCAGGCTTCTCCACCGCCGAGGTCATCACCGATGTTTCCGGCCGCGGCGTGGGCATGGACGTGGTCAAGCGCAACATCCAGGAGATGGGCGGCCATGTCGAGATCAGCTCGCGCCCGGGCCTGGGCACCACCATCCGCATCGTGCTGCCGCTGACGCTGGCGATCCTGGATGGGATGTCGGTCAAGGTCGGCGAAGAGACCTTCATCCTGCCGCTGAACTGCGTGATGGAATCGCTGCAGCCCAAGGCCGAGGACGTGCACACCGCCGCCAACTCCGACCGCGTGATGCACGTGCGCGGCGAATACCTGCCGCTGCTGGAGATGCACCGCGTCTTCAACGTCGCCGACGCGCTGCAGGAACCCACGCAGGGCATCGCCGTGATCCTGCAGGCCGAGGGCAAGCGCTTTGCGCTGCTGGTGGACCAGCTGATCGGCCAGCACCAGGTGGTGCTGAAGAACCTCGAGACCAACTACCGCAAGGTGCCGTGCATTTCCGCGGCGACCATCCTTGGCGACGGCAGCGTGGCGCTGATCGTCGATGTCGGCGCGCTGCAGCGCACCGGCGTGCGCCGGCAGGAACCGGCGCTGGCGCAATAAGCGGCCAACACCCATCGTCCAATCACAGGAGAACAAGACATCATGGCCGGCATCGGACACATCGATACCCCCGGGAGCGACGCTTCGGGCCAGGAGTTCCTGGTCTTCACGCTGGGGTCGGAGGAATACGGCATCGACATCCTCAAGGTGCAGGAGATCCGCAGCTACGAGACCGTTACGCGCATCGCCAGCGCGCCGGATTTCATCAAGGGCGTGACCAACCTGCGCGGCGTGATCGTGCCGATCGTCGACCTGCGCCTGAAGTTCCGCCTGGGCAACGTGCGCTACGACCACCAGACCGTGGTCATCATCCTGAACGTGGCCGGTCGCGTGGTCGGCATCGTGGTGGATGGCGTGTCGGACGTGCTGACGCTGACCGGCGATGCGATCAAGCCGGCGCCGGAATTCGGCGTGTCGGTCTCGACCGAGCACCTGACCGGCCTGGGCACCGTCGACGGCCGCATGCTGGTGCTGATCGATATCGAGAAGCTGATGACCAGCGCCGAGATGGAGCTGGTCGAGGCCGAACTGGCCTGATCCCGGCCGCGCTCCCAACGCCCCCGCCGTAACCTGCAATACCAAGCGAAGCCATGACGCCGTTCCGCAATGCCGCCAGCGCTCCCGGCAGCCTTACCGGCTTCCCGGGCGCCGTCTCCGCGCCGGCCGCTACCCTGCGGCGCGATGAGATGCGGGACTTCCTGCTGACCGAGCGCGACTTCGAGAAGATCCGCGCGCTGATCCACCGGCGCGCCGGCATCTCGCTGGGCAGCCACAAGCGCGAGATGGTCTACAGCCGTCTGGCGCGGCGCCTGCGCACGCTGCAGCTGTCGGACTTCGCCTCCTACCTGGCGCTGCTGGACGCGGACGACCGCTCGCCCGAGTGGGAGTTCTTCACCAACGCGCTGACGACCAACCTGACCTCGTTCTTCCGCGAGGCGCACCACTTCCCGCTGCTGGCTGAGCACGCGAAGAAGATCGGCCGCCCGTACAGCGTCTGGTGTTCCGCGGCATCGACCGGCGAGGAACCGTACTCGATCGCCATCACGCTGGCCGAGGCGCTGGGCGACCGCGCCGCCACTGTGCTGGCCACCGACATCGACACGCAGGTGCTGGCCAAGGCCCGCAGCGCCGTGTATTCGGCCGACCAGGTCGCGCGGCTCTCGCCCGAGCGCCTGAAGCGATTCTTCCTGAAGGGCACCGGCCCGCGCGCCGGCTCGGTCAGGGTCAAGCCGGAACTGGCCGCCACCATCGCGTTCGAGCCGCTCAACCTGCTCGCGCCAGACTGGGGCATCCGCGAGCAGTTCGATGCGATCTTCTGCCGCAACGTGATGATCTACTTCGACAAGCCGACCCAGGGACGCATCCTGGAGCGCTTCGTGCCGCTGCTCAAGCCGCACGGGCTGCTGTTTGCCGGCCACTCGGAGAACTTTTCCTACGTCACGCGCGCCTTCCAGCTGCGCGGGCAGACGGTCTACGAGCTGGCGTCGGATGCCGCCAGGGCGGGAAGGCCGTGATGCGCACGCCCCAACTTCCCGAAGCGCTGGCCACGCGCACGTACTTCGACCGCGAGTTCGGCAAGCAGGCGGTCAAGCTGCTGCCCAACGAGTACTACGTGACCCGCGAGGACATGGTGCTGACCACCGTGCTCGGATCGTGCGTGGCCGCGTGCATCCGCGACGAGACCGCGGGCGTCGGCGGCATGAACCACTTCATGCTGCCCGACGATGACGGCGGCGGCGCCGACCGCATGCTGTCGGCGTCGATGCGCTACGGCAGCTACGCGCTGGAAGTGCTGATCAACGAGCTGCTCAAGATGGGCGCGCGCCGGGAGCGGCTGGAGGCCAAGGTCTTCGGCGGCGGCGCAGTGCTGGCCAACATGACCACGCTGAATATCGGCGACCGCAACGCGGACTTCGTGCTGCGCTACCTGAAGGCCGAGGAGATCCGCGTCGCGGCGCAGGACCTGCGCGGCCCGCATGCGCGCCGCGTCAGCTATTTCCCGAGCGGCGGGCTGGCGCTGGTGCGCCGCCTGACGCGGCAGGACGACCAGGTCTCGGTGGCGCGCGAAGAAAGCGCGCTGGCGCGCGCCATCGCCACCTCGGCCAAGGCACCGCCGCGCACGCCCGAACTGTTTGCGCGGCAGGCTTCCCTGGACCCAACCAAGCACGACCTTATATGACTGCCGCCAAGATCAAGGTGCTCTGCGTGGACGACTCCGCGCTGATCCGCAGCCTGATGACGGAGATCATCAACAGCCAGCCGGACATGGAAGTGGTGGGCACCGCGCCCGACCCGCTGGTGGCGCGCGACCTGATCAAGCGCCTGAACCCGGACGTGCTGACGCTGGACGTCGAAATGCCGCGCATGGACGGCCTGGACTTTCTCGAGCGGCTGATGCGGCTGCGGCCCATGCCCGTGCTGATGGTGTCGTCGCTGACCGAGCGCGGCTCCGAGATCACCATGCGCGCGCTGGAGCTGGGCGCGGTGGACTTCGTCACCAAGCCCAAGCTGGGCATCCGCGACGGGCTGCTGGAATACACCGACACCATCGCCGACAAGCTGCGCGCCGCCGCGCGTGCGCGCGTGCGCGCGGCTGCGCAGCCCACGGCCGCGGCGGAAGCCGCACCGATGCTGCGCAGCCCGCTGCTGTCGACCGAGAAGCTGATCATCCTGGGCGCCTCCACCGGCGGCACCGAGGCCATCAAGGAATTCCTGATGCCGCTGCCGCCGGACAGCCCGGCGGTGATGATCGTCCAGCATATGCCGGCCGGCTTCACGCGTTCGTTCGCGCAGCGCCTGGACGGGCTGTGCCGCATCACTGTCAAGGAGGCGGTGCACGGCGAGCGCGTGCTGCCGGGCCATGCGTATATCGCGCCGGGCGACTCGCACCTGCGCCTGGCGCGCAGCGGCGCCAACTACGTCGCGCACCTGTCGCAGGAAGCGCCGGTGAATCGCCACCGCCCGTCCGTGGACGTGCTGTTCGATTCGGCCGCCGAGCATGGCGGCAAGAACGTGATCGGCGTAATCCTGACCGGGATGGGCAAGGACGGCGCGCGCGGCATGCTGCGCATGCGCGAAGCCGGCGCCTACAACCTGGCCCAGGACGAGCACACATGCATCGTGTTTGGCATGCCGAAGGAGGCGATTGCCGCCGGCGGCGTGCATGAAGTCGTGCCCTTGCCGGCGATGACCCAGCGCGTGATGGCGCGCCTGGCCACCTACGGCACGCGCGCGCAGCGGGTGTAAATGAATCGGGGAGGGCGCGCATGCATGCCGGCATGCGGCGCCCGCCCTGGCAACAAGCCATAACTGTATTTACTTGGAGCCGTCAAAGTGGACAAGAGCATCAAGATCCTGGTCGTGGATGATTTCCCGACCATGCGCCGGATCATCCGCAACCTGCTCAAGGAGCTGGGTTTCGTCAACGTCGAGGAAGCCGAGGACGGCGCCGCCGGCCTGGAGAAGGCCAGGGACGGCAGCTTCCAGTTCGTGATCTCGGACTGGAACATGCCCAATATGGACGGCCTGTCCATGCTGCAGGCGATCCGCGCCGATGCCAATATCGGCAAGACCCCGGTGCTGATGGTGACGGCCGAGGCCAAGAAGGAGAACATCATTGCAGCAGCCCAGGCGGGCGCCAACGGCTATGTGGTCAAGCCGTTCACGGCGGCCACGCTGGACGAGAAGATCACCAAGATCTTCGAAAAGCTCGGCGGCTGAGCCAGGGGAGCGTTTCCATGACTCCAACCCTGAGCAACGATTCCGCCGAGCAACTGATCCTGCGCATCGGCAACCTGACGCGGATGCTGCGCGACAACATGCGTGAGCTCGGCCTGGACAAGGAGATCGAGCGCGCCGCGCAGGCCATCCCCGATGCGCGCGACCGGCTGAATTACATCGCCGCCATGACCGAGCAGGCGGCCGAGCGCACGCTCAACGCGGTCGAACTCGCGCAGCCGATCCAGTCCGACATCGAGCAGCAGGCCGAAACGCTGGACAAGCGCTGGGAGGCCTGGTTCGAGAAACCGGAGGAGCTGGCCGACGCCCGCACGCTGGTGCTCGACACCCGCGCCTTCCTGTCCGGGGTGCCCGGCCAGGCGCGCGCCACCAACAGCCACCTGCTCGACATCATGATGGCGCAGGACTTCCAGGACCTGACCGGCCAGGTCATCAAGAAGATGATGGACATGATCCGCGCGCTGGAGCAGGAGCTGCTGCAGGTGCTTATCGACAATGTTCCGTCCGAGCGGCGGGTGGAGACGCAGTCGGCTGGCACGCTGATGAACGGGCCGCAGATCAACCCGGAGGGCAAGCCGGATGTGGTGTCGGATCAGTCGCAGGTGGATGATCTGTTGGCGAGTTTGGGGTTCTGAGGCGAGGCAGGCCTGCTGACGCAGGCGGCTCTCCCGCTGCCGGTTTGCTCCCCTCTCCCGCCTGCGGGAGAGGGGACCGGCCTGTGGTGGCTCCATCGACTTCGCGCGGCGCAAGCCTGCCCCGAGGGGCTGTTCCACTAAAGTCCATCCCCGGGGCGCCGTTAACTCCACCGCCCCCCCATTTCCCAAACAACACCCAATTCCCCCGCCTTTTCGCGCGAATGGGAATCCCACCCCGCTTCGATAATCCCTCCTGACGAATAGCGGCTTGCCGCTTCGCACGGAGCGTGGATGTCCGAAGAAAGCGATCTCGAGAAAACCGAACCCGCCTCACCCCGGCGCCTGGAAAAGGCGCGCGAGGAGGGGCAGGTGGTGCGTTCGCGCGAGCTCGCCACGTTCATCATGCTGATTGCGGGCGTCACCGGCCTGTGGACGCTGGGCGGCCATATGGGCCGCAGCCTGAACCAGGTCATGCAGGGCGCGCTGCGCTTCGAGCGCGATACGGCGTTCGACACCTCGCGCATGCTGTCGCGCTTCGGCGTCATGGTGTGGGACAGCCTGCTCGCCTTCCTGCCCCTGCTGCTGCTGTTCGGCGTGGCCGCCCTGGCCGCGCCGCTGCTGCTGGGCGGCTGGGTGTTCTCGGCCAAGTCGTTCGCGCCGCAGTTCTCGCGCATGTCGCCGATAGTGGGGCTGGGCCGGATGTTCTCCGCCCATTCGCTGGTGGAACTGCTCAAGGCCGTGGCCAAGTCGCTGCTGGTCGGCAGCGTCGGCGCCTGGGTCTTGTGGCGACGACTGCCGGAGGCCATCGCGCTGATGAACGCGCCGGTGCAGGAAGCGCTGCTGCACATGGTCGACCTGGTGATGTACTGCTGCCTGGTGGTGTCGCTGTCGCTGCTGGTGGTGGCGGCCATCGACGTGCCGTGGCAGTACTGGGAGTTCTTCAAGAAGCTGCGCATGACCAAGGAAGAGGTCAAGCAGGAATTCAAGGAAAGCGAGGGCGACCCGCATATCAAGGGCCGCATCCGCCAGCAGCAGCGCGCCATGGCGCGCCGCCGCATGATGACCGAGGTGCCCAAGGCCGACGTGGTGGTGACCAACCCCACGCACTTTGCCGTGGCGCTGCGCTATGAGGAAGGGCGCATGAGCGCGCCGCGCGTGGTGGCCAAGGGCACCGGCGAGGTCGCTGCGCGCATCCGCGCCGTGGCTGCCGAGCACCGTGTGCCGCTGATGTCGGCGCCGCCGCTGGCGCGCGCGCTGCACCGCCATGTCGAACTCGGCCAGGAAATCCCGGCCGGACTCTATACCGCCGTGGCCGAAGTGCTGGCCTGGGTCTATCAACTGAAGCACTGGCACCACTCGCAAGGCCCGCAGCCGCAGGCGCCGGCGGACCTGCCGGTGCCCGATGAACTCGCCGTACCGGAAAGTCGCGCATGAACGCTCTGAACGCTTTGTTCAACCTGCCAGGCCTGCGCTCGGCCGGCCAGCTCAAGGCCATGACCGGGCCGCTGCTGATCATCATGATCCTCGGGATGATGATCCTGCCGCTGCCGGCCGTTGTGCTGGACCTGCTGTTCACCTTCAATATCGCGCTGGCGATCATGGTGCTGCTGGTCAGCATGTACACGCAGAAGCCGCTGGACTTTGCCGCCTTCCCGGCGGTGCTGCTGTTCACCACGCTGCTGCGCCTGTCGCTGAACGTGGCCTCCACGCGCGTGGTGCTGCTCGAAGGCCATACCGGCCCGGACGCCGCCGGCAAGGTGGTGGAGGCCTTCGGCCACTTCCTGGTGGGCGGCAACTTTGCGGTAGGTATCGTCGTGTTCGCGATTCTGGTGGTGATCAACTTCATGGTGATCACCAAGGGCGCGGGCCGTATCGCCGAAGTCGGCGCGCGCTTCATGCTGGACTCGATGCCCGGCAAGCAGATGTCGATCGATGCCGACCTGAACGCCGGCCTGATCGACGAAGCGGCCGCCAAGAAGCGCCGAGCGGAAGTGGCGCAGGAATCCGACTTCTACGGTGCCATGGACGGTGCCAGCAAGTTTGTGCGCGGCGACGCCGTGGCGGGCCTGCTGATCATGTTCATCAACGTCGCCGCCGGCATGGTGGTGGGCATGGTGCAGCACGACCTGGACTTCGGCACCGCCGTGCACAACTACACGCTGCTGACCATCGGCGACGGCCTGGTGGCGCAGATCCCGGCGCTGGTGATCTCCACCGCCGCCGGCGTGATCGTGTCGCGCGTCTCGAACGAGCAGGACGTGGGCGAGCAGCTCACCGGCCAGCTCTTCGCCAACCCGCGCGTGCTGTACCTGACCGCCGGCATCATCGGCCTGATGGGCATCATCCCCGGCATGCCGCACTTCGCCTTCCTGCTGCTGGCGGGCGTGCTGGTGTGGATGGGCCGCTATATGTCGCGCCGCGCAGCCACGCAGGAACAGCTCAAGCAGCGCGAGGAACGCGCGCCGGCAGTGGCGCAGGAATCGACCGAGGCAAGCTGGGACGACGTCACGCTGGTCGATCCGCTCGGCATGGAAGTGGGCTACCGCCTGATCACGCTGGTGGACCGCGCGCAGGACGGCGAGCTGCTGGGCCGCATCAAGAGCATCCGCAAGAAGGTGGCGCAGGAAATCGGCTTCCTGGTGCCGGTAGTGCATATCCGCGACAACCTGGAACTCAAGCCCAACGCCTACCGCATTACGCTCAAGGGCGTGGAGATCGGCCGCGGCGAAGCCATGCCGGGCCAGTGGATGGCGATCAACCCCGGCCAGGTCAGTGGCATGCTGCCGGGCGCGGCCACGCGCGACCCGGCCTTCGGCCTGCCGGCGGTATGGATCGACGCGGGCATCAAGGAACAGGCGCAGTCGTACGGCTACACCGTGGTCGATGCCAGCACGGTGGTGGCCACGCACCTGAACCACCTGATCCACATGCATGCGGCCGAACTACTGGGCCGCCAGGAAGTGCAGGCGCTGCTGGACCGCATCGCCAAGGACTCGCCCAAGCTCACCGAAGACCTGGTGCCCAAGACCATCACGCTGACGGCTCTGCAGAAGATCCTGCAGAACCTGCTGGACGAAGGCGTGCCCATCCGAGACATGCGCACCATCCTCGACGTGGTGGCCGAGCACGCCCCCAAGGTCAGCGATCCCAACGAGCTGACCGCGATGGTGCGCGTGGCGCTGGGCCGCGCGATCACGCAGCAGCTGTTCCCGAACAACGCCGACCTGCAGGTGATCGGCCTGGATGCCGGCCTGGAGCGCGTGCTGTCGCAGGCGCTGACCAACGGCGGCGGCATCGAGCCGGGCCTGGCCGACGCACTGCTGCAGCAGACCCAGGGCGCGGTCACGCGGCAGGAACAGATGGGGCTGGACCCGGTGCTGCTGGTGCCGTCGCAACTGCGTCCGCTGATGGCGCGCTTCCTGCGCCGCACGATGCCGCAGCTGAGGGTGTTGTCGCATTCCGAAGTGCCTGACAACCGCAATATCCGCATCACCGCAATGATCGGCGCGTGAGGAGCAAGAGATGAGCGTAGCCAAATTCGTCGCGGCCAACGGCCGTGAAGCCATGCGCAAGGTGCGCGAAGCCATGGGCCCGGATGCCGTGGTGCTGTCCAACCGCACCGTGGAAGGCGGCGTCGAGATCGTCGCCATGCGCGATACCGATCTTGGCAGTGTGTCCGCCACGGCGCAGGTCTATGTGCCGCCCGCACCGGTGGTCGAGCCCGTCGCCATCGGCGACCTGCGCGGCGAACTGCAGTCGATGCGCGCGATGCTCGAGCGACAGCTGGCCGGCATCAGCCCTGCCGCGGGCGCGGCCGCCCACGGCGTTGCCGCCAGCGACCCGCTGCGCGAGTCGCTGTTCGAGTGGATGGTCGGCGCCGGCTTCTCCGGGCAACTGGCGCGCATGCTGCTGGCACGGCTGCCGCTCGGCTACGACCGGCCGGCAGCGATGACGTGGATCCGCACTGAACTGGCCAGCAAGGTGCCGGTGGTGGGCGATGAAGACAGCCTGTTTGCGCAAGGCGGCGTGCTGGCGCTGATCGGACCCACCGGCGTGGGCAAGACCACCACCACCGCCAAGCTGGCAGCGCGCTTCGTGCTGCGCCACGGCGCCGACAAGCTGGCGCTGCTGACGACCGACAGCTTCCGCATCGGCGCGCACGAACAGCTGCGCATCTACGGCGACATCCTGGGCGTGCCGGTGCATGCGGTGAAGGACGCCGCCGACCTGCGCTTTGCGCTGGCGGCGATGAAGGACAAGCACCTGGTCATCATCGACACCGTCGGCATGAGCCAGCGCGACCGCAGCCTGTCCGAGCAGATCGCCATGCTGGCCGGCGTGCCCGCGCCGGTGCAGCGCGTGCTGCTGCTCAATGGCGCCAGCCACGGCGATACCCTCAATGAAGTGGTGCACGCCTACCGTCATGACACCGCGCCGGAAAGCGGTGGCATCGACGGCTGCATCATCAGCAAGCTCGATGAAGCCACGCACCTGGGCTCGGTGCTGGACGTGGTGATCCGCCACCGCCTGCCGGTGTTCTATGCCTCTACCGGCCAGCGCGTGCCGGAGCACCTGGAACTCGCCAGCAGCACCGCACTGGTGGAGCGCGCTTTCCTCACGCCGCGCCGCGGCTCGGTGTTTGCCGATGCCGATGCGGCGCGCCGCCGCCAGGCCGCTGGCGATGATGCCGTGCAGTCGAAGGGCGGCGCCGACGATGTGCTGCGCTCGCTGACCGACAGCGCCGACGCGCTCGGCCAGTGCGTGACTGAACTCAACAGCTCGGGCCTCGGCTTCGACCTCGCCCGCTCGCTGTGGCAACAGCGCGGCGCCGATGCACCGGCCCTGCGCACGATGGCGCAGCAGGTGCGCGAAGCGGTGTGCCGCGACGTCAACCGCCTGTGCGACCAGTACGTGCTGGCGCTCGCCACCACGCTGCAAGTGAATGTTCCGGGCCGCCGCGCGCCCCAGCCGATGCAGCACACGCTGTGGCTGGCTGACCGCGACGGCACGCCGCTGGCGGCCACGGTGACGGCCACGGGCCGCGCCGGCCAGCCGCTCGGCGAAGCCGATGCGGAAGCCGCCAACCTGCGCGCCGCCATGAGTGCCGCGCGCAAGGTCGTCAACCTGCTTGAAGCGGTACCGTCCGCCGCCACGCTGGCGCGCTGGCAGCAAGCCGGCGAGCGTTGGGTCGCCAATGCGCGCAAGACCGCGCGCGTAATCAGCGCCGGCGCCGCGTGGAAGCTCGATGCACTGGCCGACACGCTCACCTTCCACGCCGTGGGCGATGCCACCGTGCGCGAGCGCGATGCCGTGCGCTGGCTGGCCAGCGCCGACGTGCGCCTGCCGGAAAGCCCGGTACGCGGCAAGGGCGCGCCCGAAGGCGGCATCGACGCCTGCCTGGTGGTAGCGCGCCTGGTCGACCGCGCGGCCGGCGAACTGCTCGAGACCCGCTACCTGCTGTGCGATCCGGCGCTGGCGCAAGACGCCGCACAGGTCGCGCGCTGGGCGCCGTGGACCGATACCGCCGATGCGCGCCTGCGCACGCTGCGCCATGCCGCCGACCACTTCGCGCAGGATGCGGAAGCCGGCCACGCCGCCGGCGCCGCGCTGGCGGCGCTGCAACTGGGCCTGTCGGTGCTGCGCCTGGAACACGCGCCGACCGCCACCGCACCCGCCTTCCTCGCACGCCTGGCGGGCCGCACCGCGCGCCAGGGTGCGCCGGTGGCCGGCACGGTGCTCAACGAAGGCATGGGCCGCATGCTGGCGCTGCTCGACGTGCTGGAGAACTACCCGGGCCGCGGCGCTGCCACGTCGGCCGCTGGTATCAACACGAACGCCGACGCGATGGGGGTCCTGCAGTGAGCGCACTCGCCATGGACCAGGCTGAAAGCCTGCGCCGGATGCTGGCCCCGCGCACGACCCGCCGCATCGCCGTGGTCGCCAGCGAGCGCGGCGCCGGTGCCACCACGGTGGCACTGGGGCTGTCGCATGCGCTGGCGATGCAGGGCGAACGCGTGCTGCTGCTCGACGAAGACCCGGCTACGGCGCGCGCGACGCGCTTGGCCGGCGCCGCCCCGGCAGGGACCCTCGCCGACGTGCAGGACGGGCGCATGCCGCTGGAAGCCGCCGCGGGCGCGGGTACCAGCGCTGCAGTATCGCTGCTGCCGGCGGGCCGGCAGCGCGCCAGCCTGGACTTGCCGGCGTCGGCGCTGGCCGCCTTTCGCAGCGTGCTGGTCGATGCGGCAGCCGATGCCGACGGTGGGCTGTCGCCATTCGCGGGCGGTGCGCACAACGTGCTGATCGTGATGCGCCCGGAGCTGGCGTCGATCACCGCCGCGTACGCCTGCATCAAGCGCCTGCATCACCTGTACGCATGGCGGCGCTTCCACCTGATCGTCAACATGGCGGCGACCGAAGCCGCCGTGCAGGCGATCATGCGCAACCTGGCGCGCACCGCCGGCCAGTACCTGGGCGTAGAGGCGATCTGCGCGGGCTGGCTGCCGGCCGATCCGCTGGTGGCCCGTGGCTTGCAACTGGGGCGCTGCGTGGTCGAAGCCTTTCCGGCCGCGCCCGCCACCACCGCGCTGCGCCGCACCGCCGGCAGTATCGGCGGCTGGCCGCTGCGCGCCGATACGCCCGCACCTGCCGCGGCGCCCGCGATGGCCTGAGCCCGCCCCATGCCAACCAACCGAACCGGACCCTGAGCCAGCCGGCCGCCATATGGCGTGCCGGTCCAGCAATCCAGCATCCACGAGAATTGCACCATGTACACGATCCAGGGAAAGCTCGAACAGGCCGATGTGGTCAAGGCGCACGCACAGCTGGTGCGGCGCATCGCCCTGCAACTCGCCGCCAAGCTGCCCGCCAGCGTGCAGATCGACGACCTGATCCAGGCCGGCATGATCGGCCTGCTCGACGCTGCCAAGCGCTATGAAGACACGCACGGCGCGCGCTTCGAGACCTATGCCAGCCAGCGCATCCGCGGTGCCATGCTCGACGAGGTGCGCGCCAACGACTGGCAGTCGCGCAGCCTGCGCCAGTTCACGCGCCGCATCGAACGCAACCAGCGCGGGCTGGAGCAGAAGCTCGGGCGCACGCCGCTGGACTCCGAAGTGGCCGAGGCCATGGAGATGGGGCTAAACGAATACCAGCAACTGCTCAACGAAGTCTATGGTTGCCAGTTGTTGCATTACGAGGATTTCGAACGCTCTGGCGAAGAAGACTTCCTCGATCGCCATCTCGGCGGCAGCGATGACGGCAACCCGCTGACCGTGCTGATGGAAAGCGGCATGCGCGAAGCGCTGATCCGCGCCATCGATCGCCTGCCTGAGCGCGAGAAGCTGGTGCTGTCGCTGTGTTACGACCAGGAGCTGAACCTGCGCGAGATCGGCGCGGTGCTCGATGTGACCGAGTCGCGCGTGTGCCAGATCCGCGGGCAGGCGATTACGCGGTTGCGGAACCAGTTGCGCGGGATGTTGTGATGCGGGTGTTGGTCGGCGCCGTGCGCGGCGCTTGCTTGATGCTTGCCGCAGTGTCGTGTTGCGCATGGGCTGCGCAGGATGGCGGAACCCGTCATGCGTGGATCGGTTCGGTCAATGGCCCCGCGCTATACGGCCGCGGGCAGCGTGTAGTGTCGCCGCCGATCCAACCCACCGGGGTGTTACCCCAGTCCGAAGGCGTCATTACTTCCGTGCGCTGGCGCTACAGCTTTGCCAAGACGCCACCTGTGGAACTGCAGGCGTATCTCTGCAATGCGCAGCGCTGCGTGTTGCTGCCGCAGGCCGAAGGGAAGACGGATGCGTTCTCCGGGGATGACGCGACCAAGGGTTTTGTGTTTGCGTTCCGGGTGCCGGGGCAGGGGGGCCTGGTGCCGGTGTTGCAGGGCAAGAGTAATGAGGTCGTGGTGGGGTTTCGGTAGACCTTGATACCGAAGTGCGGCGTCAATTTTGCCGTTGTGGGACTCCCCTCTCCCCCTGAGGGGCTTGCCTTTACCCACATCTCGATAGGAAAGGTTGTAAACCGGATTGGACGGTGTTAACTTCGGGTGAAGTTGACAATCAGTGGTGGCAATTTTGCCTGATACGGAAGATCTGGAAGACTGGGCCAGCGACGAATTCGGTGGCGCTCAGTTGGGCGATGCACGTCGCACGCAGCGCCTTGTGGCATTGGCGCGCGGACTGGCGCAAAAAGCCCATGTTTCGTTCCCGCAGGCCTTGAGTGGTGCCCAACTCAAGGCGGCATATCGCTTCTTTGATAATGAGGCGGTCGACCCGGACGGAATACTGGCGAGCCACGTCGTTCAAACCGTGGGTCGCATGCAGCAGGTGCCTGTCGTCCTGACGGTGCAGGACACCACGGAATTCAATCTGGCAAATTTGCCCGCGACTGAGGGACTTGGTCACGGCACGGGCGGCAATTTGCACGGATTCATGTTGCACAGCGTGCTGGCGGTGACGCCTGAGGGCCTGCCACTGGGCGTGTTGAGCATGAAGACGTGGGTGCGTGCGCCGCAAGCATCGGGCAAGGCCAGGCAGCGCCGGGCGCTGTCCATTCGCGAGAAGGAAAGCGTGAAGTGGCTGGAGGGGCTGGAATGCCTTGAGCCGCTCAAGATGCAGTGTCCGGACACGCACCTTGTTGCCGTCAGCGATCGCGAGGGCGATGTGTATGACGTGTTTCTGGCGCCGCGCCCAGCGGGGGTGGACTGGTTGGTGCGGGCCGCCTGGAATCGGGGCGTGGACCACCCAGAGAAGTATCTGTGGGAGACGGTTGCCGCGGCTCCTGTACTTGGGGAGACCGTACTGCACGTGCCCAGGTCCGGCGCCAGGCAGGCACGTAGTGCCCGACTGGCTTTGCGCTGTGTGCCGGTCCAACTGCGAGCGCCGCGCAGCCGCGGTGCAGAGGGGCTACCGAGTCTCGAAGTGTTTGCCATTCACGCGCTGGAAATCGAGCCGCCCGAAGGCGTTGAGCCGCTCGAATGGATGTTGCTCAGTTCGATGCCCACCCAAACGCTGGAAGATGTGCTCGAACGGCTGAGCTGGTACGCCCGGCGCTGGACCATTGAATCCTGGCATCGTGTCCTGAAAAGTGGCTGCCAGATCGAGGCCCGGCAGTTCGGGACGCTGGAGCGGTTCCTGCGGGCCACGGCGCTGTTCGCCGTGATCGGCTGGCGCATTATGTACGCGACCATGCTGGGCCGGCTCGAAGCCGATATCCCTTGCTCGGTGCTACTGCAATCGCTCGAATGGCGGGCTTTGTACTGCCGCACGCACGGCACCACCAAGCCACCGGAGCAGGCGCCCAAACTCAGCGAAGCTGTCCTTTGGATCGCCAAGCTCGGTGGCTACCTGGGTCGCAAAAACGACGATCCCCCGGGAGCCACCGTCCTGTGGCGCGGCTTCCTCGCCCTGCACGAAATCACCGAAATGTATCGGATCTTCCAGAAAAACGAGTAAGCCGCCGGAAGTTGTGGGTAAAGGCAAGCCCTGAGGGGAGAGGGAGAACACCTTGCTTAGGCTAGCTCGGGTGCTGCTGGAGCACCCAAAGCCACAACCTGCTTTTGACGCTAGCCTGCCGCCAGACTGACCCCACCAACCCCCGCCGCCGCCTTCCCATCCTTCCCATACAACCCCGCATCACCACCGCCATGCTGGCGCAGTGCCTGGATCGCTTCGCGGGTGAAGTCGAGATGCGCGCTGATGACGGCGCCGTTCAGGGCATTGCCGTCGCGCGTGGCGCGTGCGGCGAAGATGAGCTTGCGCCAGGCGGCGGCGACTGCCGGGTCGATCTGGCGGCCGAGCAACTGGCCTTCGGGGCCGGCGCGCAGGCCGTGCGCGCCCATCTGGGCTTCGCGGGCCCTGACTTGGCGGGAGAGGGCCTGGCCCAGTTCTACCTTGCGCGTCAGCAGTTCGCTGAGGGACTGGAAGTCGCCGCGCTTGAGAGCGTCGCGTTCTTCGGTGAGGAGTTGGCCGAAGGCCTGGATGGCTTCGGTTTCGCGCTGCAGGGACTGGATCAGGCTCTGGCTCATGATGGGTAGGTCCACTAAATCACTGAAATTGGTCGGTGCCTGCCATGTCAGGCGGGCACCTCGCGTCGTTGCAAATGCTCGCAATAGCTGTGCTATTGCTGCGCTTTGCCCTTAGCGCTGAATCCCGCCTGACATGTCCTTCACCGACCATTTCAATGATTCAGTGGACTAGGTCGGGTCGGCCTGGCCGAGCTCGCGCAGGGTGGCGAGCAGGCCGTCGGCAATCTTGCCCGGGTCGATCTTGATCCGGCCTTCGGCAATGGCCTGGCGGATCTCTTCGACCTTGGCGGTATCGATATCGTCGTCGGTTTCCTGCGTCAGGCGGGCGCTGATCTCGCGCACCTGGGCGGCCAGCGGGCTGACGCTCAGGCCGGCGGACGGCGCGGCGGCGCTGGCCGGCGCGGCCTGGGGCCGGGCGGCGGCGTCGCCCGCGGGAGCGTCGGCGGGCCGGGACGAGGTGGAGTGGTTGATCTTCACGGGCGTTCCTTGCTGGTTTCCTATGGCATTACGGCCGCGGCTGCGAAATCTTTAGGGGCTGGTGCCCCGGATTCGCGCTGCGGCAGGGCCGGCGGCATTTTCGCACGCCGGGCGCCGCCTGGTTCCAGCCTGTTGGCCACGATTAAGGCACTTTCCTAGGGGCTACTGCAGCACGACCGTGTCGCCGCTGCGCACCAGGCCGTTGACCACCTGCCCGTTGCGCAGGCGCACCTGCACGGTGTTGCCGGTGGCAGCGTCGGCCAGCACCTTGCCTTCGCTGGTGATCTGGAAGGCGTCGCCCTCCACGGCCACGGTAACGGTCTGGCCCTGGCGCACGGCGATGGCCTTGCGCAGCAGGTCGGCGCGCAGCGGCGAGCCGGCGGCGATGCGGTTGGTGGTGATCGCGCCGGCGAGCTGCGCCGGATCGGTGATCACCGCGCGCGGCAGCGTGGCCAGGTCGCCCTGGCGCACTTCGATATCGGCGTGGCCGACCGGTTCGCCCGGGCCCAGTGCGCGCGCGGCGACGTAATAGTCGGTCAGCACCGAGACGCGCGCCTGCATGTAGCGCACCCACGGCCGCTCGCCGCCGCAGCGCACGCCCACCGAGACCCGGCCCCAAGGCGATGCGCCGGCGGGCAGGAAGGGATCGGGCGCGACGCAATCCGGCGCGCGGCCGCCCGAAGGCGGCGCCACCTGCACACTGACCTTGCCCGGCAGGCCGGCGGTCTGCTGCAGCAGGAAGCGTTCGACGGCGACGCGCGCCGGGTCCTCGGTAAAGGGGCTGGCAGCGCCGGCGGCCTGGCCGGCCGGCGCCTGCATGGCGACAGGCGTCACCTGCGCCGGCGCGGCGCCGGTGGCCGCGGCGGTGCACAGCAGGCAGGCCGTCAGCAGGGCTTGCATCTTGCTGCGGCCATGGCGGCGGAGATAGCGGCGGAGAGTGCGGCGGTTGGGGTTCATCTGTACTTCCCGGCAAGGACGGCACGGCCTGCGCTGGCATGCCTGGCGCGCTGCCCCGTGATTGGCCGCACACCCCGTCTACATCAGTCATCGGGTTCCGATTGTAGGCAGCCCCTCGCGCGAGGGCGGGCCGAAATGCACGGATTTCCCGTCCTTATTCATCCGATTGGCGTGACAAGGCCCCGCCTAAGATGGCAACCCTGAAGAAGGTCGTCCCTTCGCTATTCGCTAGTTTGGTGTTCGCTTACGTTCCGTAAGCAGGGAGATGCCAGGATGATTGACAGACTCGACGCAGCGCTACGCTTCCAGCAGGAAGCGCTGAGCCTGCGCAACCAGCGGCAGTCGGTGATTGCCTCCAACATCGCGCACGCGGACACGCCCGGCTACAAGGCGCGCGACTTCGATTTCTCGAGCACGCTGGCGCAGAGCGTCGAACGCGGTCATCGCAACGAAGGGATGTCGCTGTCGACCACCTCGGTGCGCCACCTGCCCGCGCAGGCGCCGGGCCGCGAAGCGTTCGACCTGGCCTACCGCATCCCGCTGCAGTCCAGCGCGGACGGCAACACCGTGGAAATGGATACCGAGCGCGTGGCCTTCGCCGACAACGCCGTGCACTTCGAGTCCGGCCTGACGGTGATGAACTCCAGGATCAAGACCATGCTGGCCGCCATCCAACAATAAATCGAGCAGTCAGGAGAGAGCGCATGCCGGCAATGAACATCTTCGACGTCGCGGGTTCGGCCATGGCCGCGCAGTCGCAGCGCATGAACGTGACCGCGTCCAACCTGGCCAACGCCGACAGCGTGGTCAGCCCAGACGGGCAGGCCTACCGTGCCAAGCAGGTCGTGTTCGGCATGGCGCCGACACCCGGCCAGACCGACGTGGGCGGCGTGCAGGTAGCCGGCGTCACCGAAGACCCGTCGCCGCCGCGCATGGTGCACAACCCTACGCACCCGATGGCCAACGCCCAGGGCTACGTGGTGATGCCCAACGTCAACCCGGTGGAAGAGATGGTCAACATGATCTCGGCCTCGCGCTCCTACCAGGCTAACGTCGAAGTGCTCAACACCGCCAAGAACATGATGCTCAAGACGCTGACGATCGGCCAGTGACGAGCCTCTCCATCCGATTGCCTCCAACAGATCGTACAGAACGCAAGGGCCGGACCGCCACATGACAACCACCTCCTCGGTCAGCAGCAACACCCAGGGCATCAATGACGCCCTCAAGAGCGGGAGCGCCAGCGCTTCCGAGCTGCAGGAAAATTTCCTGAAGATGCTCGTCACGCAGATGAACAATCAGGATCCGCTCAACCCGATGGACAACTCGCAGCTGACCTCGCAGCTGGCGCAGATCAGCACGGTGAGCAGCATGCAGACCATGAACGCCACGCTGTCGCAGCTGCTGGCACAGGTCAGCGCCAGCCGCGCGATGGACTCCGCCGCGCTGATCGGCCACACCGTGATGGTGCCGGGCAAGCAGGTTTCGGTCGAGGGCGGCGTGCCGGGCAAGATCGGCGTGGACCTGCCGTCGACCGCCGAATCGGTCACCGTCGACGTGCTGGACAAGGATGGCAACGTGGTGCGCACCATCGACATGAAGGGCCAGACCGCGGGCGTGCACGACATCCCCTGGGACGGCAAGAACAATGCGGGCGTGGCCGTGGCCGACGGCGACTACACCTTCAAGGTCACCGCCACCGCCAACGGCGCCTCGGTGCAGCCGGTGGCACTGGTCTACGGCAAGGTGCAGAGCATCAGCGGCGACTCGACCGGCGTGCTGGTCAATCTCGGCGATGGCCAGACCGCCAACGTCGACGACGTGCGCCGCATTCTCTAATCGCAGGCGCCGGTCGCGCGCGAGCGCGGGGCCGGCTTCAACGACAGCTAAGTCAAAGGAAGGTTTCCATGGGTTTCGGTCAAGGGGTAAGCGGCCTGAACGCCGCCGCGTCCAATCTGGATGTGATTGGCAACAACATCGCCAACGCGAACACGGTTGGCTACAAGCAGTCCACCGCGCAGTTCGCCGACGTCTACGCCGGCAGCAAGATCGGCCTGGGCGTGCGCGTGAACTCGGTGGTGCAGTCGTTCAACCAGGGCAATATCGAGGCCTCCGGCCGCTCGCTGGACGTCGCCATCACCAACGGCAACGGCTTCTTCCGCATGACCAGCCCGGACGGCGCGATCTATTACTCGCGCAACGGCCAGTTCCAGCGCCAGGACGACGGCCGCATCACCAACATGCAGGGCCTGCAGGTCACCGGCTACCCGGCGGGCGTGACCGCCGGCGCTGGCGTGCAGCCCCAGCCGCTGGTGATCAGCAACGCGCAGATGGCGCCGCAGGCCACCAGCACCATCACGGCCAAGTTCCAGCTGGATTCGCGCAGCACGGTGCCGGCCACGCCCTTTGCCAGCGCGCCGGGCACGCCGCCGACCACCAGCATGTTCAACTACAGCACGGCGATCAACGTCTATGACTCGCTGGGCAACAAGCAGCAGCTGACGGCGTACTTCGCCAAGGTCGCGGACGCACCCCCGCCCGCGGTCCCGCCGCACCCGACGGTTCCCGGTGGCACCGACTGGAACATGTACGTGACCGATGCCAACGGCAATATGGTCGGTGGCGCGCCGTTCACGATGGCGTTCGACAACGCCGGCGCACTGCAAGCGCCCGCGGCCGGCGCCATCACGCTGACGCAGCCGGCCGCCGGTGGCGCGCAACCGATGGCCATGAAGCTGGACCTGACCGGCACTACGCAGTTCGGCGCCGACAACGACGTCAAGCAGCTGGTCCAGAACGGCTACACCTCGGGCAGCCTGCTGGGCTACTCCGTGGATTCGGACGGCACCATCATCGGCAGCTACTCCAACGAGCAGACCCAGAAGCTGGGCCAGATCGTGATGGCCGCGTTCGGCAACGTCGAAGGCCTGAAGCCGGAAGGCGACAACGTCTGGTCCGCTACCGGCTCCTCGGGCCAGGCCCTGCTGGGCGTGGCCGGCGGCAGCATGGGCACGCTGCGCTCGAACGCGGTGGAAGCCTCCAACGTGGACCTGTCCGGCCAGCTGGTCAACCTGATCGTGGCGCAGCGCAACTACCAGGCCAACGCGCAGACCATCAAGGCGCAGGACACGGTCATGCAGACCCTGGTCAACCTGTGATCGCCACGCTGAGCTGAGCCGCCGCCATGGACCGCATGATCTACACCGCCCTGTCGGGCGCCAAGCAGATACTCGACCAGCAAGCGGCGGTATCGAACAACCTGGCCAACGTCTCGACCCCGGCCTTCCGCGCGCAGGTCAACCTGTACCGCGCGGTGCCGGTGGTCGGGCCGGAGGCCGGCACGCGCGCCTTCACGCTGGCGTCGACGCCGGGCGCCGACATGCGCGCCGGCCCGCTGACCTACACCGGCCGCGCGCTCGACGTGGCGCTGCAGGGCAACGGCTGGCTGGTGGTGCAGACGCCCGACGGCGGCGAGGCCTACACCCGCGCCGGCGCGCTGCAGGTGTCGCAGGACGGGCAGGTGCAGACCATCACCGGGCTGCCCGTGATGGGCGATGGCGGTCCGCTGGCGGTGCCGCCGGGCTCGCAGGTGAGCATCGGCACCGATGGCACCATCACCGCGCGCGGCCCGGGCGAAGCCTCGGCAGGTCTCGCGCAAGTGGGCCGGTTGCGCGTGGTCAACCCGCCCAACGAGGCCATCGCGCGCGGCGATGACGGCCTGTTCCGCCTGCGCGCCGGCGCGCAGGCGCTGGAAGCCGATCCCACCGTGCGCGTGATCTCGGGCGCGCTGGAAGGCAGCAACGTCAATCCGACCGAAGCAATGGTCGAGATGATCGCCAATGCCCGCCGCTTCGAGATGCAGATGAAGATGATCCAGGGCGCGGACAGCAACGACCAGCGCGCCAACCAGCTGCTGTCGACCAACTGATGGCCTGACGCAGCGGCCCGGACAAGCGGGCCAGCAAAGCCCTTACAAGACCCCAGCAAGGACCAACATGATCCGCTCTCTCTGGATTGCCAAGACCGGCCTAGATGCGCAGCAGACGCAGATGGACGTGATCTCGAACAACCTGGCCAACGTGTCGACCAACGGCTTCAAGCGCGGCCGCGCGGTGTTCGAGGAACTGATGTACCAGACCATCCGCCAGCCCGGCGCGCTGTCGTCGGACCAGACCACGCTGCCCTCGGGCATGCAGCTGGGCACCGGCGTGCGCCCGGTCGCGACCGAGCGCATCCACACGCAAGGCAACCCGCAGCAGACCGGCAATTCCAAGGACGTGGCCATCATCGGCCAGGGCTTCTTCCAGGTGGCGCTGCCCGACGGCACCACCGCCTACACCCGCGACGGCTCGTTCCAGGTCGACCAGAACGGCCAGCTGGTGACCTCCAGCGGCTTCGTGATCCAGCCCGCCATCACCCTCCCGGCCAATACGCAGACGATAACCGTTGCGCGCGACGGCACGGTGTCGGTGACGCAGCCGGGCTCGAGCGCCAACGTGCAGGTGGGGCAGCTGCAGCTGGCCACCTTCATGAACCCGGCCGGCCTGGAAAGCATGGGCGAGAACCTGTATGTGCAGACCGACGCCTCGGGCGCGCCCAATACCACCGTGCCCGGCCTGAACGGCGCCGGCACGGTCCAGCAGAACTACGTCGAGTCCTCCAACGTCAACGTCGTGGAAGAACTGGTCAGCATGATCCAGACGCAGCGCGCGTACGAGATCAACAGCAAGGCCGTGCAGTCGTCCGACCAGATGCTGCAGCGCCTGGCGCAGCTCGGTTGATTGGAGTGAACATGGCCACCTTGCTTTCCCGCCTGGGCGCGCGTGCGCTGTATTGCCTGGCCGGCGTGGCATTGCTGGCCAGCGGCGGCTGCGCGCTGGTGCCGCGCGAGCCGCTGGTGCAACTGCCCACCAGTGCGCGCGCCGAGCCGCGCCCGATGGGGCCGGCCTCCGGGTCGATCTACCAGTCGTCGTACGCTGGCAATCCGCTGTTCGAGGACCGCCGTCCCCGCAACGTGGGCGATATCCTGACGATCCTGATCACCGAGAACGTCAACGCCAGCAAGAATTCCGGCACCAACGCCAGCCGCACCGGCAGCGGCGCGCTGGCGTTCGACGCGGTGCCGCGCGCGCTCGGCGGGCTGTTCGGTGCGAGCCAGAACGCCAACATGAGCGGCGCCAATTCGATGAAGGCAAGCGGCGGCGCCAGCGCGGCCAATACCTTCAACGGCACCATTACCGTGACGGTGCTGGAAGTGCTGACCAACGGCAACCTGGTGGTCTCGGGCGAGAAGCAGCTCGCCATCAACCAGGGCGCCGAATTCATCCGCTTCTCGGGCGTGGTCAACCCGCGCACGATCACCGGCGACAACGCCGTGCTGTCCACGCAAGTGGCCGATGCGCGCATCGAATACACCGCCAAGGGCGTGATCGACGAAGCGCAGAACATGGGCTGGCTGCAGCGCTTCTTCCTCAATGTTTCTCCGTTCTGACCGCGCCATGTCCGCTTCCATGCTCGCCTATATCCTGTCCCGCCTGCTGCGCGTGAGCGTGGTCAGCCTGGCACTCGGCGTGGCGTTCGGCGCCTTCGCCACCGGCGCCAAGGCCGAGCGCCTGAAGAACCTGGCCACCTTCCAGGGCGTACGCGAGAACCCGCTGGTGGGCTACGGCCTGGTGGTCGGCCTGGACAACACCGGCGACCAGACCATGCAGACGCCGTTCACTACGCAGAGCCTGACCAACATGCTCTCGCAGTTGGGGATCACGCTGCCGGCCGGCAAGAACATGCAGCTCAAGAACGTGGCCGCGGTGATGGTCACGGCTTCGCTGCCGGCCTTTGCGCAGCCCGGCAGCCAGCTTGACGTGGTGGTGTCGTCGATGGGCAATGCCAAGAGCCTGCGCGGCGGCACGCTGCTGATGACGCCGCTCAAGGGCGCCGACGGCCAGGTCTATGCCATCGCGCAAGGGAATATGCTGGTGGGCGGCGCGGGCGCGTCGGCCAACGGCAGCAAGGTGCAGGTCAACCAGCTGGCGGTGGGACGCATCGCCAACGGCGCCATCGTCGAGCGCGCGGTCGCGGCGTTCCAGCCGGACGGCGGCGTGCTCAACCTCGAACTGAAGGACACCGACTTCGGCACCGCCGAGCGAGTGGTCGAAGCCATCAACCGTTCGATGGGCGGCGGTGTCGCCGCGGCGCTGGACGGCCGCGTGGTGCAGGTGCGCGCGCCGGCCTCGGCAGCGGCCCGCGTGGGCTTCCTGGCCCGCATCGAGAATCTCGACGTGACCCCCGCCAAGGCGGCCGCCAAGGTCATCCTGAACGCCCGCACCGGTTCGATCGTGATGAACCAGGCGGTGACGGTGGAAGACTGCGCGGTGGCGCACGGCAGCCTGTCGGTGGTGATCAACACGCAGCCGGTGATTAGCCAGCCCGCGCCATTCAGCGGCGGGCAGACGGTGGTGGCGCCGGTGTCGCAGATCGACATGCGGCAGCAGGGTGGCTCGCTGCAGGTGGTCAAGGCGGGCGCGTCGCTGGCCGCCGTGGTCAAAGGCCTGAACGCGCTGGGCGCGACCCCGGCCGACCTTCAGACCATCCTGGAAGCCATGCGCGCGGCCGGTGCGCTGCGCGCAGAGCTCGAAGTGATCTGACATGAGCACGGCACTACCTCCGCAGGCGGAGCTGACGCAGCGCTTCGCGCTGGATACGCAGGGCTTCGAGGCGCTCAAGCACAGCGCCCGCAATGGCGCGGATGCCAGCACGCTGCGGGCCGCGGCCAGGCAGTTCGAGGCGGTGTTCACGCAGATGGTGCTCAAGAGCATGCGCGACGCCACGCCGCAGGACGGCATCTTCGACAACGAGCAGAGCAAGCTCTACATGTCCATGATGGACCAGCAGCTCGCGCAGCAGATGTCGTCGCGCGGGATCGGGCTGGCCGAGGTGATGGTGCGCCAGCTGGCGCGCGCGGCCGGCACGCCGATGCCGGCCGGCATGAATGCGATGAGCCCGGCCGAGTCGGGCAAGGCCGCGGATGCCGAGATGGCGCGCCTGCTGGACAGCCGCGGCGCCGGTGCCATGCCTTCCGACAACGGAGAACTCGCCGACCTTCCGGCCATCGGCACCATCGTGCCGGGGCAGAACTGGAATCCCATGGCGGGCCTGCGCCAGTACCAGCCGCAGTCCTATGCCGACCGCGGCCAGGGTGAAGACTCGCTTGGCCGGCTCCCGGACGACGCGCCGGCGCATGTCAGCGCCTTCGTGGCTCGCATGGCCGCACCGGCGGAGGCTGCCGCGCGCGCCAGCGGCGTGCCGGCACGGCTGATCGTCGGCCAGGCCGCGCTGGAATCCGGCTGGGGCCAGCGCGAGATCACGCACGCGGACGGCTCCACCACGTTCAACGTCTTCGGCATCAAGGCTGGCGCGAACTGGAAGGGGCGTGTGGCGGAGATCACCACCACGGAATATGTCGACGGCCAGCCGCAGAAGGTGCGGGCCAAGTTCCGGGCCTATGGCTCGTATGACGAAGCCTGTGCCGACTACGCGCGCCTGCTGACCACCAACCCGCGCTATGCGGGGGTGGTGAGCGCGGCATCGGCCGAGGAAGCGGCACATGGGCTGCAACGCGCGGGTTATGCCACGGATCCGGCGTATGGGCACAAGCTGGTGAAGATCATGAAGAAGGTGGCGGTCTGAGGGCTGGGCCATAGCTCCAGCGCCAGCCGTTGCTGACACCGCCTGAACAAGGCCACCCCACTCCCGCCCTGCGGGAGCTTGCCTTTACCCACAACTTCCGGCGGCTTACTCGTTTTTCTGGAAGATCCGATACATTTCGGTGATTTCGTGCAAAACGAGGAAGCCGCGCCAGAGGACAGTAGCACCGGGGGGATCGTCGTTTTTGCGACCCAGGTAGCCACCGAGCTTGGCGACCCAAAGGACCGCTTCGCTGAGTTTGGGTGCCTGCTCTGGTGGCTTGGTTGTGCCGTGCGTGCGGCAGTACAAGGCCTGCCATTCGAGCGATTGCAGTAGCACCGAGCAAGGGATATCGGCTTCGAGCCGGCCCAGCATAGTTGCGTACAAGATGCGCCAGCCGATTACGGCGAACAGCGCCGTGGCCCGCAGGAACCGCTCCAGCGTCCCGAACTGCCGGGCTTCGATCTGGCAGCCACTTTTCAGGACACGATGCCAGGATTCAATGGTCCAGCGACGGGCGTACCAGCTCAGCCGTTCGAGCACATCTTCCAGCGTTTGGGTGGGCATTGAACTGAGCAACATCCATTCGAGCGGCTCAACGCCTTCGGGCGGGTCGAGTTCCAGCGCGTGAATGGCAAATACTTCGAGACTCGGTAGGGCCTCTGCACCGCGGCTGCGCGGCGGTCGCAGTTGGACGGGCACACAGCGCAAAGCCAGTCGGGCGCTACGCGCCTGCCTGGCGCCGCTCCTGGGCACGTGCAGTACGGTCTCCCCAAGTACAGGAGCCGCAGCAACCGTCTCCCACAGATACTTCTCTGGGTGGTCCACGCCCCGATTCCAGGCGGCCCGCACCAACCAGTCCACCCCCGCTGGGCGCGGCGCCAGGAACACGTCATACACATCGCCCTCGCGATCGCTGACGGCAACAAGGTGCGTGTCCGGACACTGCATCTTGAGCGGCTCAAGGCATTCCAGCCCCTCCAGCCACTTCACGCTTTCCTTGTCACGAATGGACAGCGCCCGGCGCTGCCTGGCCTTGCCCGATGCTTGCGGCGCACGCACCCACGTCTTCATGCTCAACACGCCCAGTGGCAGGCCCTCAGGCGTCACCGCCAGCACGCTGTGCAACATGAATCCGTGCAAATTGCCGCCCGTGCCGTGACCAAGTCCCTCAGTCGCGGGCAAATTTGCCAGATTGAATTCCGTGGTGTCCTGCACCGCCAATACGACAGGTACCTGCTGCATGCGACCCACGGTTTGAGTGACGTGGCTCGCCAGTATTCCGTCCGGGTCAACCGCCTCATTATCAAAGAAGCGATATGCTGCCTTGAGTTGGGCACCACTCAAGGCCTGCGGGAACGAAACATGGGCTTTTTGCGCCAGTCCGCGCGCCAATGCCACAAGGCGCTGCGTGCGACGTGCATCGCCCAATTGAGCGCCACCGAATTCGTCGCTGGCCCAGTCTTCCAGATCTTCCGTATCAGGCAAAATTGCCACCACTGATTGTCAACTTCACCCGAAGTTAACACCGTCCAATCCGGTTTACAACCTTTCCTGTCGAGATGTGGGTAAAGGCAAGCTGCGGGAGAGGGGGGCAAACTTGCAGGGCGCGACGTGATGGCGTCCTGGCCGAGCGCCTGCCACGCGCCGCCGTTTGCAGCTAAGCAAACATGCCCAATCTTCCACTCGCCCCACTAAAGTCCCGCCCCCAACCAGCCGATATCTCCCACATCCACCACCGCCGGCCCACGCCGCGGCAGTCCAACAAAACCAGGGTCATTGCACAATGTCTCTCTTCAGTATTGGTCTTTCCGGCCTGAACACCGCGCAGAACGCGCTGACGACGACCGGCCACAACTTCGCCAACTCGGCGACTGAGGGCTACTCGCGCCAGAACACCATCGTGGCCTCGGCCGGCGGCCAGTACACCAGCCAGGGCTTCTACGGCTACGGCTCCAACACCACCACGGTGATCCGCGTCTATGACGAGTTCCTGACCGGCCAGCTGCGCGGCGCCACCTCGGCCAGCGCATCGCTGGCGGCGTACTCGGACCAGATCGCGCAGATCGACAACTTGCTGGCCGACCAGAAGGGCGGCCTGGCACCGCTGATGCAGAAATTCTTCGCGGCGGTGCAGGCCGTGGCCGACACGCCGGCCGATCCGGCCGCGCGCCAGGGCATGCTCTCGGCCGGCCAGGCGCTGGTGGGGCAGGTTCGTTCGGCCAGCAACTACTTCAAGCAGCTGCAGTCCGGTGTCAACGACCAGGTCGGCACCGCGGTCTCACAGGTCAATGCCTACACCAAGCAGATCGCCAACCTGAACCAGGAAATCACGCGCCTGAAGGCCGCTTCCGGCGGCCAGCCGCCCAACGACCTGCTCGACCAGCGCGACCAGGCCGTGGCCGAGCTGACCAAGCTGGTCGGCGCCAAGGTGGTGGTGCAGGACGGCGGCACCTACAACGTGTTCGTCGGCAACGGCCAGCCGCTGGTGATGGGCAGCGACTCGTACGACCTCAAGGCCGTGCCCTCGGCAGCCGATCCAAACCGCACCGTCGTCGCCTACACCCTGCCCAACGGCAGCGTGTATGAAAGCGAGGCGGGCGCGATCAAGGGCGGCTCGCTGGGCGGCCTGCTGCAGTTCCGCACCGAGACCCTGGATGCTGCGCAGAGCGCGATCGGCCGCCTGTCGCTGGCGATCGGCGAGAGCTTCAACGCGCAGCACAAGCTGGGCATGGACCTGAACGGCGCCGTCGGCACCGACATGTTCAAGCTGGGCACCGCCACCGTGCTGCCCAACGCTAACAACACCGCCATTACCACGGTCGCAACGGCCACGATCAACAACGCCTCGGCGCTGACCACCAGCGACTACTCCCTGCACTTCGACGGCACCAACTACACGCTGACGCGGCTGTCAGACAACAAGCAGGTGGTCACGCCGGTACCGGGGGGCGGCGCGACCTATCCGCTGGCGTTCACCGCCGACGGCTTCTCCGTGCAGATCAACGCGGCGATGGGCACCAACGATTCGTTCACGATCCAGCCCACGCGCAACGCCGCCACTGGCTTCGACATGGCGATTACCGACCCGGCCAAGATCGCCGCGGCCTCGCCGGCACGCGCCGATGCGGCGGCCACCAACAAGGGCAGCGGCACCGCCAGCCTGAGCAATGTCGCCCCGGGCTTTACGCTGCCGGCCGGCAAGATCACCGCCACCTTCGATGGCACCAACTACGTCTTCACCGACGCCGGCGGTGCGCCGCTGGTGCCGGCGCCGGTCGGCGTGCCCAACGGCAGCAATACCGACTACACCATCAATGGCCTGACGTTCAGCTTCGGCGGCGCGCCCAAGGCGGGCGACTCGTTCACGCTGGGCAGCAATGCCGGCGGGGTGAAGGACAACGGCAACATGCTGACGCTGGCCAAGCTGCAGAACGCCAAGACCATCGGCGGCGTGTCCAGCTTCAGCGAAGCCTATGCGCAGCTGGTCAACGACGTCGGCACGCGGGCCAAGTCGGTCAAGATCGCCTCGGCCTCGCAGGACAGCATCACCACCCAGATCAAGACCGCGCAGCAGTCGGTGTCCGGCGTCAATATGGACGAGGAAACCGTGTCGATGCTGCGCTTCCAGCAGCTGTACCAGGCCAACGCGCGGGTCATCCAGACCGCCAGCTCGCTGTTCGACACCATCATCGGCATCGGCGTCTGAATCGTTCAAGCCCTACGGATTCGAGAGGTAAATCACCATGCGCGTTGCAAGCTCCACCCTGTACCAGCAAGGCCTGGCGTCGATGAACTACCAGCAGGGCTCGCTGCTGCATATCCAGCAGCAGCTCGGCACCGGCCGCCGCATCCTCACGCCCTCCGACGACCCGGTCGGCGCCACGCGCGCGCTGGGCGTTAGCCAGGCGCAGGCCGTCAACGGCCAGTACGCCACCTCGCGCAACCAGGCCAATATCGCCCTGAGCGCAGAGGAGAACGCGCTGCAGTCGGTCACCACCATCACGCAGAATATCCAGACGCTGCTGGTGCAGGCCGGCAACGGCACCATGAGCGACAGCGACCGTGCCTCGGTGGCAACCTCGCTCGAAGGCCTGTACAACCAGCTGCTCGGCCTGGCCAACTCCGACGACGGCAACGGGCAGTACCTGTTCGGCGGCACCCGCTCCGGCAATGCGCCGTTCACGCAGAGCACTGGTGCCGGCAACTACATCGGCGACACCGGCCAGCAACTGTTGCAGGTCGACGTGGCCCGCCAGATGCCGGCCGGCAACAACGGCCGCGAGGTCTTCATGAGCGTGACTGGCGGCGCCGGCTACGTGGTCAAGGGCAACAGCGCCAATACCGGCAGCGCCAGCTTTGGCACGGTATCCACCACCGATCCGAGCAATGCGCTGTACGGCCATTCGCTGCAGGTCACCTTCCAGGCCAACGCCGCCGGCCAGATGGAATACAGCGTCACCGACCTGTCAGTGCCGGCTCCGCCGCCAGTGGTGGCGGGCCCTCTCGCCTACAACTCGCCGGCACATATCGAAGTGGGCGGTGTCAGCTTCAACGTCACAGGCGATCCCAAGAACGGCGACACCCTGACCATGCAGCCCGCCAGCGAGGCCGGCACCGACATGTTCGCCAACCTGCAGACCGTGATCGACACGCTGCGCCAGCCCAACTCCACCGCCAGCAGCCAGGCCAACCTCAACAACGTGCTGGCCACCGCCACGCGCCAGTTCTCCAACTCGCTCGACAATGTGCTGACGGTGCGTTCGTCGGTGGGCTCGCGCATGCAGGAGCTGGATGCGCTGGATGATGTGGGGACCAACCGCGACCTGACATATTCGCAGACGCTATCTGGTATCCAGGACCTGGACTATGCGGCGGCGATTACCGAGTACTACCAGCGGCAGATGGCGCTGCAGGGGGCGCAGCAGTCGTTTATGCAGATTCAGGGGATGAATTTATTTAAGTTTCTGTAGGTTGCGGCTTATCTCATAGCCGGCAACCGTTGTGCCGGAGTATTAAAGGTTGAGAAGCAACCTATTAAAGGTTGAGAGGGGAGGCCAAAATCGCCCGGAAACCCGCGCCGCGTATGGGCTTCTCAACCTTTAGGCACATTTTGGAAGTCGACTGATACGGCTCCGAAATGTGGCTTCCGCTTACCTTCTCGACCCTTGCGCCGTCATTACGGACGCGCTCCCGTCGGACGAGTCGAGAGGTAGCCAAACCTCAATGCGTCTTTTTCAATATATACCACCATCGGACCCACGCGGCAAAAAGGTGAGGTCAGTCGCCACGGCGGGTGTGGATCTGCATGAGCAGATTCGCGACTGACTGATTCGCATGGGCAGTGCGTTCTATCTCGGTGGAGTAGCCATATAGCCGGTTCAGTGCCAGCGCGATTGCGCACGACCTCGAATACCCGCCTTCACAGTGCACGACGATAGTTGTCACCTGCGCCGGTAGCTCCTGCACGAACTCCCGAATCGCTTCTGCATGCTCCGGCCGGAAGGCATATGCGAGCTTCTCCTTGGCCCTAGCCGAAAGGTCCGGGTTCATGAAGTCTACGTCCGCGAAACTTTGCCGTAGGACGCGCTCGAAACCACCTAGGCTAGCCGGTGGCCTTCCAGGCGCAGTCACGGAGATGACTGCAACCGACCCCAATCGCGGCAGCCTCTCCGCCACATCCCTCGACACAGCCAACACCTGGCGTGTACCGTCCTTCGGCGGGCGGTACAGCTTGTCGATGGCATCCTTCAGTTGAAGCGGCACGCTTCCCTCCTAGCCATCTGCTTTTGCCTGCAGCAGCACGCCGAGCCGTCGGATGAGCCAATCTAGTTCGTCCTCTGAACACCAGCCCTTCTGAGCCTCCCAAGCCCATGCGTTGACGATATCCGCGCCGCCTAGCCGGGCGCGGGTTTCTCGTCTTTATTGAAAGGATGCGATTCTGAACGTAGCGACAGTGCCCTGGTTGATTCAATACTACGGGACTTGCGGTGTCACCAAACTGTACAACCAGCAGGCCACTGCCAGCGGGCAGCACCTAACCGGCACGGCACCTGCCAGCCTCACCTTGCCTATTCCAGGAAGACGTAGTCCGACCGATACGGCATGCGATTCTCCTGTCCCTCCTGGGTGCAGGCCTGAGGGAGGGCCTGTCCGCCTTGCGTATTCAGCCGTTGCACGTAACGCGTCCTCGCAAGCAGGCCAGCCCCGCCGGTGCTCGTTGCCTGCAACAACAAGAGTGGAATGCTGTCCGGCTCCTGCGCATTGGGCGTCTGTCGCAGCACCTTGCCGGTCACCTTGCTGCCGTCAGGCGCTTCCCAGGTCGGCCCAGAGTAGTGTTTGACGACGAGTTGTCCGGTGTCGTCCTTCAGGGTTGCTTCCGGGGCCGAAAAGGTCCATAGCAACCGGCCGTCGCTCGCGCGCTTGCACTGATAAATCTGTACACCGGATGCGTGCAGCACCGCGATCGTTCCACGCGCGTCGGCGGGTTGGAGTTCGGGCGGAGCCGATAGCCTCGGTGTGGTACACGAAACGAGCAAGCCTGCCACGCAGAGAACAGTGAGATTCGCTTTGCGAAAATGCCGAGAACTTTGCGACATCTGGCCTCCTTACCTGAGCCCATGGGAGGATAGTACTTCCCGAGCCACGTTGCCAGTTGCGCCCGCGCGGGTCCGGACGGTGCCGGCCAGCAGGGCGGACACCATCGGCGAACGAGTCCCGGCACCCACTTGCAAAAATCCGGCGGGTTGCTTTTCAGAATAGCGGCGGCGGTGAGAGCGATGGGGGCCGACTGCGGCCAACTGAGTGGAGGGCGCCGGTCGGCGCTTCCCGACCCCTACGGACGTTCGCACGCCCACTCTGCGAACGACCGAAGCTTCGGTCAACGCGGCCATTGGCCAATTTTGGACTGATTGGCGGAATTTTTCCGGCGGGCTAGTGCGGCGTCACCGCTGCGGCTCCCGTTGCTTGTCGCCGCACGCGTTGTGCAAGTGCACATCCCCGTCGTGACGATGTATGTGCAATTCGGCGTTCTCTCGCCTGGCCACGTCCCAACCCGCAGCGATTGCCGCTTCCATGGTCGGAAATCTCTGGGCCATTATATTGAGTTCGCCGAACTCCAATGCCCAACCATGTTCTGCGGGCAGAACGCGAATGATCCGCGATTGCATAATGACCCCTCTCTAAATTTTTCCCGCGACGTGTAACGGGCGTCGCCGCGTACTGTCGAGCAAAAACACGTTCCCGCGGACAAGCGTGGCTGGGTAAGAGCTGGTCATCCGGGAGAAGCCGCATCGAGGGTACGTCATGCATCGCTGTGCCTGCGCCGGCAACAGAAGAGCTACCATTTCGTCCACTGATCTCGTTGATCGCGCCCGTCGAATTCTGGCCTGGAACAGCAATGGCCTGCGTGAGTGATGCGATTCAGCGAGAAGTCCCAGACGTCGGCGAACAGCACGAGCAAGACTGTTGCTGCATGGGCGGGCACCTTTCGGTGCCATACGAGCAGAAGACGCAGCAATCACCGGCCTTGGGCCTTAGTACCGCGTGGCAGCGCTCGCACTCATAGCACCACTGGCAGGCATCAATGGGCATAGTTTCTTCTTTTGCATGCGCGCACTTGGGGCAGGTGATGATTGACTGCAGCTTGACGGCGCTCATCATTTTCCTTTGCCATCACTGCCGATGGGCAGTAGACGGTCACCGTGCCTGGCGACCTGATCCCCGGCGTTGCCCATCGAAATGCAATTCGCCCTTCCCTTATGTGCGGTTTAGGAATAGCCTAGGTCCGTACCAAGGTACGGAGTCAAGCGATGGAGCACACACTGACAATCGGGAAGCTGGCCAAGGCGGCTGGTGTTGGCGTGGAGACGGTACGCTACTACCATCGGTGCGGGCTGCTGCCGGTGCCAGAGCGTGCCTATGGCGCCATTCGCCAGTATTCGCAACAGAGCTTGCAGCGGCTTCATTTCATTCGCCAGGCCCAGTCGCTCGGGTTCACCCTGGATGAAGTCCGAGTACTGCTGCGACAGAACGATGGCGGCACGTGCAGCACAGCCCGCGCACTGGCCGAGCAAAAGCTCAGTCTTGTGGAGGAAAGATTGAAGGATTTGCGACGATTGCGAGCGGAACTGAAGAATCTCATTGGGCAATGCCACGCCAATGGCAATGAGGCTTCTTGCCCCTTGATTGACACCTTGTCTGCCAACATGAGATCAGAGAACGCTCGCGACGCTCCATTTCGGCGTCGGTGAACGAGGTCCGCTGACTGAGACGGTTCGGCCGTTTTCCCTGCGACTTGCCACACCGCCGCGAGATGCGCACCATGCACCTGGGAAAATCGTACACATTATCCGAGTTCACGTTCTGGTCGAGACGGCAACTTTATGCTTCGCTGGCATGCGGTTCGCTGCCCGTTGTCCTTTATCAGTTCTTCGGGCTGAAATGGCTGTCGATCCCGGTCTCGGTTGTGGTGCTGCTGGGCACCGCCACGTCATTCATCGTGGGTTTCCGGAACGTGCAGACCTACAGCAGGGCCTTGGAGGCACAGCAGATCTGGACTGATATCCTGAATGGCAGCCGGTTTCTGGGTGTGATGAGCCGGGACCTTCTGGCAGGGCAGGCGGCCGGGCGGGAACTGATTCTCCGGCATTGCGCGTGGCTGACGGCGCTCCGCTATCAACTGAGAACCCCAAGGATCTGGGAAAATGCGGGCAAGGTATCCAACTTGGAGTACCGGAAGTACTACCGGGTCCCAGAATGGGAGACTCCATTGGAACAGGCGCTTGCGCGGTATCTGCCCCAGGCCGAGCTCGACTCGGTTTTGCACGCCGAGATCAAGACAACCCGGTTGCTCGGAACGCAGTCAGCGAGGATCAAGTGGTTGCTTGACGCCGGCGAAATCGGCAATGCCTTCTATTTGGAGCTGGCAGGATCGCTCAGGGGCTTCTTCGCGCAGCAAGGACGGGCGGAGCGTATCAAGGACTTTCCGTATCCCAGGCAATATGCGGTCATCAATAAGCTCTTTGTCCGTACCTTTTGCCTGCTGCTGCCTTTTGGCATTCTTACGGAGTTCGAAAAGCTCAATGCCAACGTTTCAGGCATCATGCATGGCAACATGATCTGGCTGGTCATTCCATTCAGCACGATGATCTCGTGGATGTGCCTCGCGCTGGAGCAAGTGGGCGAAAGCACGGAGAACCCGTTCGAAGGAAACGCCAATGATGTGCCCATGGCACAGATCTGCCGGAAGATCGAACACGAACTCATGGACATGCTTGGCGAGAAGCGCGATTTCCCCGCGCCAACGGCCGAGCACGGTATTGTCCTCTAGACCATTCAAGCGAGATGGCCATATCGGGTCGCGATGGCTGACGAGGGGTTCGCGCTCTGAGACATCTGATAATCGCGATGTTCGTCATGGCCACAAATGCCGCGGGCCAGGCCATCTATTAATGTCGAAGCGCCACGGGGCATGTCACGTTGCAGGATGCCTCGTGCCAGAACGACGCAAAGACTGAGGTGGTGAGGAAATCCAGTGGCAAACATAATGCCAGCGTCGACCCTGAAGGCAACTAGTGTTCAAGTGCGACGCGTGTCGCACTTGAACACTATCCCCGGGAGCGCTTCACGCAAGGGGCGGTGATGGATATCTCCTTTGAACGGCGAGTCAGTCGCGCTGTCAGCGCGAACCGCAGTCGATTTCGATAGTGCCGGCGTCGAGATATCGGTTTTCCACGATATGCTGAACCCCACTGCGTGGCAACTGATGGCTGCGCGGCAGTATCGCAACCGACGGGCCTGCTCCTGGTCGCCGGCAGCCAGGGGGAGAGTTCGGGAGCCATGGGTGCATCAACTCGGCGATGCCCTGGCGGCGGGCATTGCGCCGGCCCCGATGCGCGCAATGGCTGGCGACCTGGCCGTGGTGGCCCTGGGGGTCAACGTGCAAGGCGATCCGGCGCTAGCCCAATGGCGCCATGGCAGCGGCGATAGCATCGTTTGCCATAGGCGCATGCCAATGAACACGGTGCCGTAGAATTTTCAAACATAAAGCTCGTATGTCGCCCCATGGTGGCGCAGCAGACGGCAAGTGGTCCCGTTGCCACCGTCCGGCACTCAGAGCGATCTGGCCTGGAAGGGGTGCAGTATCTCGTCGGTAGAAAATGACGTTAGCTGACCAGCAGCACACCTGCCGCCTGCTATCGATTTACAGACGTTCGCACATACTTCCATGCGCGACTGAAGTTCGGCCGAAGCGGAAGCTCCGGGCCCTTCACCGCCCAAACCGTCCGACAAAGCTCTGGGCCTCCAGGGCATGCCCCTTGAGCAGAGCCATCAGTTCGTCGCGCGTCATGCCAGGAGGCAGGTTCGGCTCCAGATCCGTCGCGATGACCGTAACGACGTAATGGTGGGGCGTCTCGCCGGTTGGCGCGCAGGGACCGCGGTACGCCGCCTCGCCACGCACGTTCTTGCCGACTGCGATGCCAGGCCCGTCCGCCTTGCCTTCGCCTTCCTTCAGCTGACCGCGATTCGCGGCAATGTTGTAGGCGACCCAATGCGAGACCCCGAGACCGGCGGCGCCGTCCATGTCATACATCAGGATGGCGACGGACTTTGCGCCCGCGGGAAGCTTCGACCACGAGACCTGCGGCGACACGCCCTTGCCACCGCAGGGCTTCTGGTCGCCGCCAATGCCATCATGCGCATACAGCGAAGCGATCGTGGCTCCCTCGGCGTACGAAGTGGACGACACCTGCATGCCGATGGCGTTGGCGTTGCCGATGCACAGGCACATCAACGCCCCGGCTAGCGGAGCGGAAACTGCGCTAGCGATTGTCATTCGAATCCTCCAGGAAGGGTCGGGTGGCGAGCGAACCGGCTCGCCTGCGGGCCTGGCGGCAAGACTCGGGGAAATCGGCAAAGGGCCGATTTCCCTCGCTTTCTTGACGCGATCCTGATTAACAGCCTATTCCTATGCCCGACGGCAGGATTGCCGCGCGCAGCCTCCAATAGCAAGGATAGGGCAGTGCCTTGCCATAGGAGTGACGGGTTGCGCTGGTGTGATTTGCGGGCCGCCTTGGCGCACGTCTTGTGCACCAAGTCGGCTGCGAGGGCGGGCGCATTCGATGCTGGGACTTCTCCCAGCTGCATTGAATGAGTGCACCAATTTCGTGCCTGCTTTGCCGTCACGACGACGGCAAACAACGAGATCCATTCGCTCCCGGCCAGCAGGGCGAGTCGCCTGCAGTCCAACGGTCAGCGGAAACTGCCGGGCCGGTACCAACACCGCACCAATCCCGCCACACCGGCGTCAGCAATCGGCTTGGCCTGGCGGGGCCCGCCGGCCGTCGATCGCCGCGCCCCATGCCGCGTCCGCATGTCAACGCCGCGTCGTAATGTCATGCAGGGACTGTAAGCTGCACATTTGGCAAGGCCTGGCCGAAAACTTGCTAGGTCAATGCAGAAGGTCGTAAGGCGACAGGCATCCGTTGGGAGGATCTATGCAGCATGCACGCATCACTGCGCACAGGGGGATTCTGGTCGTCGAGCTGTTACCTGGCCAGGCGAACGGGGAAGGCACCTCGACCAACAAGCTCCGCAATCTGGCCACGGTCATTCATGACACAGGACGGCACCTAGGTGTTTCAGAGGAAGCACTGGCGCTGCTGAAGATGGTGAAGCGCGGCCTTGACTGCATCGGCGACTTTGCCTGGTTCAGTAGTGACGACGGGAGAGATCATTTTGCGTGGTTGGGAGGCCCGAAGCGGCTGGTGAATCCCACGGCAGTGGCGGCTGCTCGAAGCTACGCGATTCTTGCGCACCGGGTCATTCCGAACGAGGTGCCCGAGGGCGCCAGGATGGCCATCGAGGCGAACTTCTGAGTGCCAAGCACCTTGGTCGCGGCCTCGTCGCTGGGTCCTTTCTGAAAGCAGTCGCTGCAACCGATCGGCGGCCTGCCGGGCCCGCGATGGTTCATGCGTGCAAGCGTGCCAGCGCCGCCGGGTAGCACGAGGCTCTCGCTCTCAAGAAAGGCAGCCATGAACACCAGCTCGTCTATGCCTTCGGCGTAATCGCCGCCGCGCTCTGAACCAATGGGCCCTCAATCGGCCGTTGCTCCCGACCGCTTCACTACCGTCGCCCATTTCCGAATCTCGCTATCCACAAACTTTCCCGTCTCAACCGGCGTCATCGGCATCGGCTCCGAACCTCGGTCGGTAATGAACTTGTGCAGATCAGGCGATTGCAGCGCCTTCACCGTCTCCGCATTGAGTTGCTTGACGATAGCCGGCGGCGTGCCCGCGGGCGCCATTATCACCGCCCATCCAAGCGCTTCGAAACCCGGTACGCCTTCTTCACGCACAGTCGGCACCGACTGCAACTGCGGCACACGCTTTGACGTTGTTACGGCCAGCGGCACGGCCTTGTTGGTCTGGATCAGCGGCATCGCGGCGGTGACGGAATCGACCATCAGCGGAATCTGGTTGCCCAGGAAGTCCGCCTGCGCGGGGCCGCTGCCCTTGTAGGGAATATGCACGATAAACACGCCGGTCTGTGCCTTGAGCATTTCTGCAGAGAGGTGCTGAGTGCCGCCGATGCCGGCGCTGGCGTAGCTGTACTTGCCCGGCGCGGCTTTGGCTTTGGCGATCAGGTCGCGCAATGACGTGAAGCCCGATTGCGGCGTGGCCAGGAAGATCAACGGCACCGAGAACACACCCGAGATCGGCGCGAAGTCCTGGCGTGGATCGTAGTTAACCTTCTTGTAAAGCGTCTGGTTGATGGCCATTGCGCTGCCGCCCATGACAAGCGTGTAGCCATCGGCCGGGGCTTTCGCAGCCACTTCCATGCCGATGTTGCCGCCGGCACCGGCGCGGTTTTCCACCACGATTGACTGACCGAGCTGCTTGCCAAGCTTCTCGGCCAGGGCGCGTGCAAAGATGTCAGTGGCCTGTCCGGGCGGGAACGGCACGATCAGCTTGATGGGGCGGTCCGGATAGCTGGCGTGGGCGGTGCTGGACATGGCCAGCAGCAGCGCAACCAAGTGGTTCCTCGACGGCTTCAATGGAATCTCCTCAAATGATTGTCGATGACGTGACGTCTCTCGATGGCGTCTTCAGGTGAGATTCTACGCCCGCGCTTATTGCCAATTCGAACTGCATGAGAGGGGCTGTGCTTCCTTAGTACTTCTTGCGTGCGCCCATCACGGTGGCAAAACTGATTGGCCCGGAAACAGCGCGCACGCGGCCAACGCCTGACAGATGACTTCAGGACGCAGGGACGAACGCGCTCTCACGGGCGGCTGGCTTGCGCCCGTATGGCAACGAGGTAATACGGGAAGTTGGGGATCTGCCTGCTGTAACCTGGCCGGTGCCCCGGGTGGTGGGAGTACGCCGCCCGGGCTGCTGACATGTGACGATCCGGTAAAGCGGCTTGCCGATCCACGGCCCTTTCAGCGGTACGCGAACGGCGATTGCCTCGATGCCAGACGGAGGGCAAGAAAAAACCGACGCCCCGGAGGGGAAGGCGTCGGCCAACAGGGAGAAAGTAGAACGTCTTATTCGTAGCTGATATGGGGATTGCCTGCCGCAAGCGCCTGCTCGCGATCGGGAGCAGGCGGGTAGATCCATTGTGTGTTGATCATCTGCTTGCGCGCCTTGCCTTCCGCGTGGGTCAGCTTGACGTGCCGGTCCCAGCCTTCGGTATAGACCGCGCCCCACGCGCCCAGATCCAGGCAGGTGGCATAGAAAGGCTGGCGGTACTCGATGGTCGGGATGCCAAGCAGGTCGGCGGCAACGTTATAGCCGGCGAATCGGCCCATGAACAGCGCGTGCTGGCACGACATCAGCGAGTAGTGCTCCTCGTCGTCGGTAAGTGCCCGCACCACGTCGCCTGCGGCAAAGATGTCCTTCGCACCGGTCACGCGAAGATCGCCAGTCACTTCCATGCGGCCCTGGCGATCAACGTTCGGCGATACCTGCGCGGTCAATCCGCTGGCCACCATGCCGCCCGTCCAGATGACGGTGTTGGCGTCGATGCGCTCGCCGGTAGCTGTGACGACCCCGCCGGCATCCACCGACACCACGCCCGCGCCTACGCGGGTTTCGATGCCGAGATGATTCAGTGCCTCGATGACCGCCGGCCGCGGACCGGCGCCCAGATCCGGAGCGACGGCGTCCGAGCGCTCCACGATGATGATGCGCGGGCGGACGTTTTCGCCGAGGACGGTACGGAGATGCTCCGGCAGTTCCGTTGCCGCTTCAAGCCCCGTGAATCCACCGCCCACGACAACGAAGGTATTGCGGGCCGCAGTGTCCGGCTTCGAAGCCAGGCTTTCCAGGTGCTCGCGCAGCTCGACGGCGTCGCCGAGCTGGTCCACGGCCAATGCATGCTCGGCCAGGCCGGGCAGTGGCGGACGGAACAGGCGGCTGCCGCTGGTCAGGACCAGACGGTCGTAGTTGACGGATTTCGTCTCGCCGCCCGCCGTGGTGACATCCACGCAGTGGTCCGCGGGATGGATACGCTCGACCGTGCCTTCAATGAAGTTCACGTTGACGGCATCCAGCAACGGCAGGAACGGCACCGCCATCTGCTCGGGATTGACTTCATACAGGCGCGGCCGTACGTGAAGCTCGGGGTAGGGCGACACCAGCGTGATTTCGACATCCGAGCCGGCTTCGCGCTCCATATCGATGACACGCGCCGCACCGAGCGCTGCCCAAAGCCCGGCAAAGCCGCCGCCAACAATCAGGATATTTCGTTTCATAGTGGTTACCTCTCTTCTTACGCTGGATACTGCCGGCCTCAGAGGCGCGGCAGCCGATTTCGACTGGCAGAGGGCGGCCGCCGGCCGCGGGTCACGCGCGGACCGATGGATCGCAACTCTGGAAAACAGCGGGCGCGGCAAGAACATGCAGTGGCGCCGTTCTTGCCGGCAGGATGGCGGGCACCGGCGTTGCCGGTGCCTGAATGGGCCGCGGCTACTTCACCGGCGTCAGGATCGGTGCGCCCTTGTTCTTGATCAGGAACACGACAAACTTTGCCGGCTGCGTCTTGCTGGCATTGCGCCCGACGGTGTGGATATCGTTGGGGCCTTCGTGGAAGGTATCGCCCGGTTTGAGCGTCACTTCCTTTCCGCCCTTGAGGCCCATGATGATGCTGCCCTCGAGCACATAGACCAGGGCGTGCGCGTCATGGCGATGCACGGGATCGGCAGCGCCCGGCGCGTACTCCACGACGATCATCTCGGCTTCCTTCCCCGGATACTCGGGCAACGGCTCCGTGCGCAGCTGCTTGACACTCACATCCGGTGAGGCGACTGCCGGCGGTGCAACCATCAGGCACGACACGATCAGGGTTGCTGCAATGGAAACGACCGTCTTCATGGCATCACTCCAGATTGGCCTTGTCGAGCCCGAACATCTTGTCCAAGGAACCAGGCACCGTGCGGAACGCCACGTTCAGGCGGTTCCAGGTATTGATCGCCCCCACGAGGAACGTGAGATCCGACAGCTCCTTCTCGCTGTACTGGGTGCGCACGCGCTCATAGATGTCGTCGGGCACGCCATGGCCGGGAAGGTTGGTCAGCACCTCGGTCCAGGCCAGCGCGGCGCGTTCGCGCGGCGAGAACAGCGTCGACTCGCGCCAGATCGCCACGTGGTGCAGGCGCAATTCGCGCTCGCCGTGGATCTTTGCCGTCTTGATATGCATGTCGACGCAGAACGCGCAGCCGTTGAGCTGCGATGCGCGAATCTCGACGAGTTCGCGAATGGGCTCCTCAATGGTGGTCTTCTGGAACAGCCCGCCGAACTCTACGAGCTTCTTGACCAGTTCCGGGGATTGCTGAAAGTAGTTTACGCGTTGCGTCATGACATCTCCTGATGGGCTGATCGGGGTGGTGTTCACCGAACCTGCGCTGCAGTGCTTGCCGCAGGAACGGCTTGGGGTGAATCCTAGACTTCGGTACGGCATGCCGGTAGTACCGCCAAGGTGCCCACGTTGTTGTCACGTCGGCACCAATCGCCGCGTCATGCATCGCCGTGGCTGGGCACCGGACTATTTTTGTTGCGATTGACTCAGCCATGCCTCGAAGCCGATGCGCCCGAGGCGCGCCTTGCCTTCCGGTACGAGCGTATTCTCCTGAAGCTCGGCACCGAAGTAGCGCGTAGAAGGATCGGCCGCTACGGTCCGGGAGTCGCCAATCGCCTTGAGATAACGTTGAACGAGGGCGCTCATCTGGAATTTCTCCGGCCCGGCGATCTCGACGATGCCGTTGACCGGATCGGCAACCGCGCTGTCGGCCACGGCGTGCGCGACGTCATCCGAAGCGATCGGCTGGATCATTGCGGGAGAGAGTCGTACGGTGTCGCCTTCCGCAGCGGATTGCGTGATGCCGCCGAGAAATTCCATGAACTGCGTCGAGCGGACGATCGTATAGGGAATGCCGGCATTCCGGATCAGCGCCTCCTGGGCAATCTTGGCGCGGAAGTAGCCGCTCTGCGAGAGCTTGTCGGTGCCGACAACGGACAACGCGACATGGTGGGAGACGCCCGCCTCCTTCTCGGCTGCCGCCAGGTTGCGGCCCGACGTCTCGAAGAAGTTCAGGACGGCGTTGTCTTCAAACGAAGGGGAGTTCGCGACATCCACCACGACCTGCGCGCCGGCCAGCGCTCCCGCCAGGCCTTCGCCCGTCAACGCGTTGACGCCGGTTTGCGGTGCGGCGGCGACCACGTCATGGCCCTGTGCGGCGAGTCGCGCCACAACCTTCTTGCCGATCAGACCGGTACCGCCAATGACAACAATCTTCATGATGCCTCTCCAGGTGGAAGGTGGAAGAATCCACGAGACCATGGTAGGTAAAGTGGTGTCCCCGCGCCAGATCGACTCGGAACGCACGGTGTTTCCTGTTTGGCATCAATCCGGATGCGGGGCAGCTGCCTGCTTGTCGTCGATGGGGAGAATGCGAGTGGGTAAGGCTGTGTGGCGGGAAGCCGTGGACCTAGCGATTCACCTTCAACCGGTATTCGCTGGGAGAAAGCCCAAAGTGTCTTTGAAATGTCACCCGCATCCGCTCTTCGCTGCCAAAGCCGCACTCACGCGCGATCTGGTCGACCGGCCGGGTCTGGTCCTGCAACAATCGGCGGGCGGCTTCCACCCGGAAATGCTCGACGCCTTTGGCGGGCGTGCGCCCGGTCTTCTGCTTGTAGACCCGCGCAAAGTTCCGCGGGCTCATGCCTACGTGGTCCGCAAGCTGCTCGACGGAAAGCTCTTCCCTGGACAGGTTCTGGATGATCCAGAGATGCAGCGTCTCGAAGACCGGCACCTGCCGGCTTTGCGTGATGAGGATCTCGCTGAGCTGGGGCTGCGCCCCGGGCCGCTTCATAAAGACCGCAAGTTCCTTCGCTGTACTCAGCGCAACCTCGTGGCCATAGTCGGCCTCCACCATGGCAAGCGCGAGATCGATGCCAGTGGTGACGCCGGCCGAGGTCCAGAGATTCTCTTGCTGCACGAAGATGGCTTCTGGGTCCAGGTCTACCGTGGGAAACAGTGCGCGAAAATGGTCTTGCATCTGCCAATGGGTCGTAGCGCGCTTGCCGTCGAGCAATCCCGCGTAGGCCAGCAGGAATGCACCGCTGCATACCGAGGCGACGCGCCGGACTTCGCGGGGAACGGTGCGCAGCCACTCGATCAGCGACGCGGAGTTCTTCGCGACCTGGATGATGTTCGCGGAGCCCGGGACAACGACCGTGTCGATGCTTCGCATGTCGAAGGATGCTATGGCCGCGGTCTGCAGCGTCGTCCCTTCCATCGCCGCGACCGTGCCGCCAGACAGGCTGGCGGTATGACAGCGGTAGCCGGGCATGCCTCGCTCCCGCGCGTAGTTCGACGCAGCCCAGAACACCGTCTGGGGGCCAGCGAGATCGAGCAGGCTCACATCTGGATAGGCCACGAAGAGAATATTACGTGGCATGACTGGCCTCGGCACGGCGCGATGCCGCGCGATGGTCACCCCGCCGGGACCGGGCCGGCCGACGCGCACCATCGGTTCGGGCGCTCGCCGGACTGCGAGAGAGTATGGAAGACAATGAGGTCATGGATCGAATCCGGTGCTTCCGCGCATGATCAAGGCATGCGCCTGGCAAGCTGCATCGTGCTCTGCCGGAAGTCGCCGTCGCGACAGGGCGTAGGGAGTGAGTCTAGATACCCCCGATACAAGGGGTCAAGACGGCAGGGTGGGCGGCTGCGTTTCCATTTACGCACCAATCGCCGATCAGATCCGCGAGGGCGCGCAGAGCGGGGCTGGCAGTCTGGCAGAAAATTTGGGAACGCTGTCATTTACGACGCATGAGGGCGTTATTAACATCCAAGACTCGTCGGCAAGTGGGTGAGCGGTTGGGGCCGGCGTCAGTCAATTGCGAGATGCCAGGCACGCATTTTGCCGAAGTGGCTCTCGGCAGGCCGGCCTGTGAGCACGAACCCCCTTTCGTCTGACTCAACGTGACAGCTGCGCAACCAACAGGCATTCGGCCTGGCCCCGGTAAACACCATGGCTGCGAATGTCGATGTTGATCCTGCACTGCAGCGCAGCAGCCTCGTCTCCGAAGCTCATTCACCCACAAGGAGACGCCCGTAGTAGTCAGGAGGGCGCGCGACGGCCTGTGCTGCGTACGCAGCGGAGGAAACCCGGTCGAACATCGGAAATCTGTGGGAACACCAGAAATGGATCAATCGGACACATCGGAGAATGGCTTCCGTCTCACCTTGCCGAATCGCGCTGATGCGTTGTCTACGAGCTTTGCAGCAAGCTATGCAGGGATCATGGCGTTCATGGCCGTTGCCAGCGAGCGCAGCTTCGCCAAGGCCGGCGAGCGCCTTGGCATCGGCCGTTCGGCGGTGAGCAGGAATGTCCAGAAGCTCGAAGCGCAGCTGAGTACCCGGCTGCTGCTGCGCACTACGCGCACCACGCAACTGACCCGCGAAGGTGAACGCTTCTTCGAGAACTGCCACCAGGGTGTCACGCATCTGGTGGAGGCCATGAACGACATGCTCGAGCTTCGCCAGGGCCCGCCACGCGGCCTGGTCCGCATCAGCGCGACGGTAGGCTTCGGCAGGAAGGTCGTTGCGCCTTTGCTGGCAAAGTTCGTGGAAGCCTACCCCGACATCGACGTCGATCTGCTGCTCGACGACCGGCTGACTGACTTTACTACCGAGCAGATCGACGTCGCGTTCCGCAATGGCCGCATCGAGGATTCCAGCATCATTGCCAAGCAGCTGATTCCGATGCAAATGGCACTTTGCGCTGCCCCGTCCTATGTGGAAGCGCATGGCCTGCCGCAAACGCTGGAGGACCTGAGCCTGCATGAGTGCATCAACTTCCGCATTCCGAACGGCCGGGTATTCGAATGGGAGTTCAAGGTCGACGGTCAGGTACGGAAATACCATCCGAAGGCCCGGCTCGCGTTCAACGACTCGGACCTGGTCTTGCGGGCGGTGCTGCAGGGACGGGGCATCGCGCAGATGCCCGGCTATCAGATCTGCGACCACATCGCGGCCGATGAGCTTGTTGTGGCTCTGGCGAAGCATGCCCCAGACGATCGCGGGCACTACATCTGCTACCTGAGCCGGCAACACCTGCCGACCCGCATTCGCGTCTTCATTGACTTCATGACGGAGGAGATCCGCACCCTCGATTTGCAGTGTCTGAGCGACTTCCAGGACAAAAAGGGAACTGACAGCGCTTGACCACTCCGATCCGCACGTTCTCGCCAAAGTAGCCTTCCCTAGTCGACAACAGCCACGATATTGACAGTCCCTTGCCTGGCCATCTTCGCATACGGACATAGGCGCTCCGCATTTCGAACCAGCTCTTCTGCCACGTTTCGCTCAACGCCCGGCATCCGGACCCGGATATCGATGATCAATGCGTAGCCTCCATCCATTGGATCACGGCCAAACGCAACCTCTGCCTCGACAGTGGTGTCGTTGATCTCCCTGTTGATACGCTTTCCGAGCAAATTCAGCGCCCCGTGAAAGCAAGCCGCAAAGGCCGCGGCGAACAACTGCTCGGGATTGGTCCCGCTGCCAGGTCCTCCGAGTTCCGTGGGCAGGCGCAGATCCACATCGAGATTTCCGTCATCCGAACGGGCCACGCCAGACGCGCGGCCGTGTCCCGTCTGGCCGCCGGAAACGGTGACCGTCGTTGTGTACAAGGGCTCGAAATCCCGGCCCCGATACCTGTCGAGGAGGGAAACCGGCGGAGCTTGCAGCTTCTCGTTGTCCATCATGCACCTCGAACGTTGAGGAGACTTCGGGATAACCCAAGTTAATATTAGGCCACTGCGGATCGTGGCGGTAGCGCCGGGGAAGGACTCAGGGTGTTTCCGGTTTTGCACCAATCCAGAAGGCGGATGAAGCTGGAGTATCCATGACGCTCGGAGGTGTGGATTCACGACTGGCGATGGCCGTGCGCATTGTTGTCGCGACGGAAACGGCGAGTGGTCGGATGCATATCTACTCCGCCAGGGACCCGGGACCTACTATGCCGACAAGCAACGCAGCTCGACCGAATGAGTTGACGAGTCGTTGAGTCCGTTATGGGAGAGCAATCATGTTTCGTCTCGGACCTCTGTTCTGGTTAGCAAGCTGGATCATGCTGGTAGCGGCCAATGTCGGGCTTGCCATGGCAGCCGCGCTCAGCGGCTTGATCTGAAATCCAATATCCGCCCCCAAATCGCGATCCATTTTTGCCAGCGAATCCGTGCCTGACTGTCATTTAGTCGGCGCCGGCGGGTGAACGTAAGCCAACCGTGATGCAGTGAGCACTTTTCCTGGGAGGAACCTCCTCGGAGGCACTCGTTTTGCCTTCAGACAGGGGGAAGGATCATTTCCGCGCCGATGGGTTTATCCATGAGGTTCACCAGCGGTACTTACATCGCTTTTAAGAATAGTGGCACGCCATGGAAACTCTGTTTATTGATTGGCACACGACTTCGCCAGAGTTGGACAGCACGGAACGTACGATCGAAGCTGGTGCCCATCTTATTAGCGAGCGGGATGGCTACACCCACCACGGCATTTATGTGGGAGATGGGCAGGTCATTCACTACGGGGGCTTTGATCATTCGGCAAAACGGCGCCCCATAGAATACATAGCGTTGCGCGCCTTCGCGGCAGGAAGGGTTATAAAAATCAAGTCCGAGCCGGATGCCGTTTATGCCGGAATCGATGTGGTGGAGAGGGCGAAGGCCCGCCTTGGCGAAGACCAATATCAGTTCCTGACCAATAACTGCGAACACTTTTGCACATGGTGTGTGTCAGGTGTCGGGCGGAGCGAGCAGGTACGCCAGTGCTTATGGAATCCATGGGTAGGCATCAAGACGCTGTTAGCGCTCGCCAGGGCGAAAGTACATGCTTTCCGGGATCGCGCAAGGCGAGTTCGCCGGCATCGCCACGGCTTACCGCTGTTGGTGGCAGCGTTTTCAAGCGCTCCGCGAAGGCAACGGGCGTGATCCCGCCCGCCGGTAATCAATGCAACGTTTCCGGCGGGCTCCTTCATAGCCGTGAGAAGGCTGGCTTAGCAGGAATCAGCCTTCCTTTTTGATATGGTGCGGGCAGCCTGCGGGCGGTTCGCCGATGAACCCCCTGGCCGACCACAACTCGGGAAACGGGAGTTCGTCCAGCGTTGGCTTCAGCCAGGCAATGCCTTCGGTGCCAAAGTAGGCAGGTCGGGCGCCGAAGGTACGGCGAGTGGCCATCAGATGACGGAACTTCCAGGTCGTAAAGGCTTCGGCGATATCCGCCAGCGTTTCGCCGAGTTGGACCAACCCGGCATTGCCTGCCTGGTCGGCGTAGATGGTTCGCCATACCTGTTCGACTTCCTCTTGCGGCACGTATGGCTCGCTCAGGCTTCGGGTCAGCAACGTCTCCGGAAGCTTCATGCCTGCGCGGGACAAGTACGCCAGCACGTCGTCGTAAAGACTCGGCTCGGACAATGCATTGTTCAGCAGGGCCCGGCGCTCCGGCTGGGGGACAAAGTGCTGGAGATGCTCGGCCTGCTTGATCCCCAGCAAGTACACCATGTGCCGGTATGTCCAGCCCTGGAGCGCCGTGTCCTGGCCATGCCGGGCGCCGACACGCGACAGGATGGAAAGCAGATCGGTTGGCGTCATCCAGGCGATCGAGCGCCATGTGGCATTGAGCGGTTCATGGTGGGCAACGACACGCAGCAGCGCGCGCTGCGCTTCGATGAGATTGTTCGCGCGCAAGTGGGCCTGCGCCGCCTGGATCTCCCGGATGATCAGCATCCAGCAGAGTTCAGAGATCTGGGCGACGACGATGAATCCATACTCGCCGGGATGGTCGCTGACCGGGCGCTGCAGTGTGTGCAGCGCTTCGGTCTGCAGCCAGGAACTGTACGGCGTGTGTCCGGTCGCGCTTTCGATGGACGGGTCGTTTGCTGTCGCTTGTGCTTGTTGCATGTTGTACTCCTCCGGGTTGGCAATGCTCTTCAGGCGTTGTTGGTGACGGAACTGGCATCGGGCTGGAGCATGCGCTCCATTTCCAGGGCGATTTTCAAAAGCGCGCCGTCGTCACCGGGGTGGGCAACGATCTGCATGGCCGCGGGCAGCATGCCCCTGGTGGAGAACAAGGGGATGGAGATGGCAGGAAAGCCCGCGATATTGAACGGCGAGGTATAGCTCATCAGTGCCTGGCGGACCGTACCGGACCACCCGTCGATGGCAATGTCGCTGGCGTCCAGCGCCGGTGCCAGGCACGGGCAGGTGGGCAACACCAGGTAGTCCAGCGTTGCCATCCTCGCCTCGAGCCGGCGTCTCAGCCCGTGCCGCGTTTGCTGGGCGCCGGCATAGTCCCGCACCACCATGCCCTTTGCCAGGTCCAGGCGCTGCCGGGTCTCCTGGCTGTAGTGTCCGGCAATGCGGGCCTCGTCGTTTCGCCTGAAGTGTTCGATGCTGCCTTCGGTCAGGACGATGGATGCGAACGCGTCGTAGACACCATCAAACAGGTCCGCCGAGTCTACGGACTCGCACGCGAATATCTTCCGGAGTGTCTCGATGGCATTGGCGAATGCCGCGGAAACCGCCGGTTCGGCCGGCACCGGCGGAATGCCCTCCATGACGCCGAGCCGCGCTGACAGCCAGACGTCGCTTTCGGGAATGGCAATGTCGAAGGCCTCGGCAAGCACCGTGATGTCGTCGACGCCCTGTCCGAGGATGCCCGGATGGTCCAGCGAGGGCGCCAGCGGAAAGATGCCGCGCGTGGAAAGTGTGCCCAGTGTCGGCTTGAAGCCCGCGACCCCGCAAAGGGCGGCGGGAATCCGCACCGAGCCGCCGGTATCGGTGCCAAGCCCTGCCGCAACCACGCCGGCGGCGATGGCCGCGGCGGCACCGCCGCTGGATCCGCCCGGAATCAGTCGCTTGTCCAGGGGATTCAGGGTGTCTCCGAAGGCGACACTGGAAGTTGTTACCCCCCAGGCGAACTCATGGGTCGTGGTCTTGCCGATAATGATCGCGCCCTTGTCCACGAGCGCCTTGACAACGTCGGCGTCGGCGTTCGGAACGTGACCCATGTAGGCCAGGGAGCCGTAGCGTGTCTCGATGCCTCTGGTATCGATCAGGTCCTTGACCGCTACCGGCAGGCCTTCCAACGGCCTCGGCCGGCCTGCCGCGTAGCGCCTGTCGCTTTCCGCGGCAGCCTTGAGGGCGCGGTCCCAGTCAATGACCGAGAAGGCATTGAAATCCTTCTTGCTGGCTTCGGCCCGGGCAAGCGCCAGTTCCGTCAGTGCATAGGCCGTCGTACGTCCCCTGCCAAGGTTCGCGAGCGTCTCGCGAAGCCCCACGGCTGGCGCCGATGCGCTGGACGGTCCGTAGTCTTTTTCCATCACCACAGGCTCTCCAGGAAGCCATGGAGCGTCGCGCCATGGCCATCGCCCAGATCGCCGACTTCGTTCCTATAGTTTTGCTGCAGCAAAGCGGCGACTTGCGGCAGCTGTGCGCGGTCGAAGTCCAGCGCGCGAAGCCGGTCTGGAAGTCCGAGGTGCTCCACCACATTGGAGATCCTGTCGGCCAGCAGTGCCGCAGCGTTGCTGGTGGCGTAGCCGCGGCAGAAAACCTGGAGCTTGTCGCCGTAGCATTCCGCGCAGGCCCGCAGGACCGGGGCGAGGGTAATGCAGGAGGTGATGCTGTGTGGCAGGCCGAAGGTTCCACCCAGGATGTGCCCGATGCGGTGGCTCAGGCCATAGATGACCGATGCGGGAAAGAAGTAGGACTGCCAGGCGGCAAGCTGGAGTTGCAGCAGGTCATCGGTGCTGGCATGCCCTTCGCGCAGCGCCCGCTGCGTATCGAGTTGCTGCGGCCATTTCTCCAGCACGGCAAAGAAGCGCTCCACGCCAGCCGCCGCCAGGATGGCGTGCGGGTGGTCCACGGTGACCTGGCGCATGCCTTCCACGGCATGATCGATGCCCTTGATTGCCGAGGACAGCAGCAATTCACGCGGGGTGTTGAGCAGGAGCTTCGGGTCGAGCACAACGACTTTCGGCACCGTCTCCCGCACGGCATAGCTTCGCTTGAACGGCTGGGGTCCCGTGGTCTCGGTGATGCCGAAATAGTGCGAGAACTCGGAGCCCGACAACGTGGTCGGAAAGGCGGCGATGGCCAGGTGGCGGCCGGTCTCCTGATGGTGGAGATGGGAGACAGCCTTCGCGGCGTCAATCACGGAGCCGCCGCCCAGGGCGATGATCGAGTCCGCACCGGCATGCAGGCACGCCCCCAGCGCGCGACGCACCCCGAAATCCGGCGCATGCGGCGGCAGGTCGGTAAAGACGCCGACGCCTCCCTTCACGTGCGCCTGCAGGTGTTGCGCGTGGAAGTCCCGCAGCGGCTCGACGGTAAAGGTCAGCGGGCGCCGGATGCCGTGCTGGTCGAGCGACGCGACAGCCGTCGGAAGTATGTCGTGGCCCCAGAAGATCGCGTCTTGTGGCAGGCAGTTCAGCTGGTTCATGTATTCCACTCCAGGGTGACGTTGCGGTTGGCTTATCCCTGGTTGGAAACGATAGTTGATCTGCCCGGCATTGGAAGCTGGCTGGCGCCGAACGCAGCGTCCATGAATATGGAACGCCGCGGCGGGCCACAGCGGGCATGGCCCGCGTACCGTTGGAGGGGAAGGAGGTCGTGCCGGGTCAGCGGCCGTCGAACGCGATGACCTTGGGCAGCTCTATGGCGAGGAAATCGACCAGCGACCGCACCGCGGGAAGCAGGCCGGTCCGATAGGGAATCAGGGCGGAGATGCGCGCATCCGCGGCGATCCAGCCCGGCAGTATTTGCCGCAGCATGCCGGACTGCAGCTCGGCGCGGCAGATATACCCGGGCAGGGCTGCTACGCCAATGTTGGCGCAGGCAGCCTCCTTCACGGACATCATGCTGTTGCTCTGGAATCGTGGCTCGATCGGGATGGTGACGAGCCTGCCGTCGGGGCCGTGCAATTGCCACTGCGGCGGCCCTTTGCGCACCGCCGAGATGATGGCATGGGTTGCCAGTTGCTCCGGTTCCTCCAGGGGTGGCATCCGTTCGAGGTAGTCGGCACCCGCAAACAGGCACCACGGCGCCCTGGCAATGGGCCGTTGCACCAGGTTGGAATCCTGCAGTGCCGAGGTATGCCCGCGGATTGCCAGGTCGAAGCCCTCGCCGACGACGTCGACGAGCCTGTCCGTGGCAAATTCCACGATGCTGACCTTGGGATTGCTGCTCAGGAACGTCGGCAGGATCTCGCGCAGCGCAAACTGCGCAAGCTCGACCGCTACCGTCACGCGAATGATGCCGCTGGGTTCCACAAGCCTCTGGCGCATCGCCTGTTCCGCGACATCGGCGCTCTGCAACACGGCGACAGCGTACTGGTAGAACTCCGCGCCCACGTCGGTCACGGCGAACTGTCGCGAGGTCCGGTTGATCAGGCGCACGCCCAGCGACGCCTCCAGTTCTTTGACCCTGTGACTCAACGTCGACTTGGGCATTCCCAGGCTGTTACCGGCAGAGGTGAAGCCACCGCGGTCGACCACTTGCACGAAGTAATAAATGTCTTTCAGGTCCAGCATCAGGCGGCCTTGGTAGCGGTTGGTCCGATCGTGTGTGTCCATCGCATGGTACTGCATGGGGTACGCGCGGTGCCATGGTCCGGCACCGCCATCGACCGCCATTGCCATGCCTTCCGCCAGCGCACCCCTCGGCCGTACAGAAGACAGTGCGCCCGTTCCGCGCGCCTGGGCCAGCCGATCGTTCGCGTCCCTTGAACCCAGCGTACAAGCACCAGGCCTTCTCAAATGAAATGGAGCGACTAAGCTCTGTTCCATTAAAAGAGGAGACATGAAGATGGATGCAGCTGTTGTTGTCGACGCGCTGATCCGCGGGCGCCAGACCAAACGCGGTTTTCTCGATCAGGCGGTGCCCCTCGACACCGTGCGCGAGATTCTTTCCGTGGCGAAGTACGCGCCGAGTTCGAGCAATACCCAGCCCTGGCGCTGCTACATCGTCGTCGGCAAGGCCAGGGACCGGATCGTCGAGGCCGCGGTCGAGGCATACCGGGCCGACCCGGAAGACCTGGCGCCCGAATACCCCTTCTTTCCCAACCCACTGCACGAGCCTTACGCGGAACGCTTTAACACCTTCCGTGGCCAACTCGGCGATGCACAGGGTGTCCACAGGAGCGACAAGGTCGGACGCAGGCGCGATGTGGAGCGCCAGTTCAGGTTCTTTGACGCGCCCATCGGCATCATCTTCACGATGGACCGGCGCCTGGAGCGGGCCAGCTTCATCTGCTACGGCTGCTTCCTGCAGAGCATCATGCTGGCCGCCCGGGCCAGGGGCCTGGATACCTGTCCACAGCAGATCTGGTCGCTGCAGTTCCCCGTGCTGCGGGAGCATCTGGACATCCCTGAAACCGAGATGGTCATCGCAGGGATGTCGCTCGGCTACGCCGACGACAGCCTGCCAGAGAACAACATGCGCATGCACAAGCTCGAGCTTGATGAATTCGTATCGGTCGTCGAAGCGTGATGCGACAGAAGTGCCGATGCATTCCCTGACGGCAGATGCCGTGTCTTTTCACATCCCTCAACCTTGAGCGGGAGATTTAAATGTCGATTATCAAAGGATTTCATCACCTGACGGCCGGTGTCAGCGGCGCGCAGGAAGACGTGGATTTCTATGTCAAGCTGCTCGGACAGAGCCTGGTGAAGAAGACCGTGCTGCTCGATGGCGAAGACCCGATCTACCACCTCTACTACGGCAACGCCAATGGCGATCCCGGTACCCTGGTGACCTCGTTTCCCTTCAGGCAAAAGGGCGTGAAGGCCAGGCCCGGATCCGGACAGGTTCGCGTCATCAACTACTCGGTACCGCGTGACTCGCTGGATTTCTGGCGAGACCGGTTCCGTGCGCATGGGGTGTCGTATGCCCAGGACGTGACCGAGCGCTTTGGCGAAAGGCGGCAGCGGTTCTTCCACCCCTGCGGCATTGAATTCGACCTCGTGGAAACGGATCAGGATGCGCGGCCCGCCTGTGCGGCAGACGATATTCCCGATGGGGTGGCGATTCGCGGCGTGCACAGCGTCACGCTGTCGCTGCGCGAGGTCGCCGAATCGATCATCTTCATGACCGATGCACTCGATTTTCGCCATGTCGGTGACGCCGGTCCATACCATCGTTTCGAGACCAGCACGGGTGGCCCGGGCATGGTGGTTGAGTTTCTGCATGAGCCCGAGCGTCACCAGGGCTCGTCCATCTATGGCGAGGGTACCGTCCATCACGTGGCCTTTGCCGTCGACAATATGGACCAGCAGATGATCCTGAAGGAGCGGTTCATGGCAATGGGCCATATCGATACGTCCGAGTCGGTCCATCGGAACTACTTCCGCTCCATGTACTTCAAGATGCCAGGCGGTGTGATGTTCGAAGCGACAACGACCGACATCGGCTTCGCGATCGATGAGGAGCCCGGACACTTTGGCGAGGAGTTCCAGGTGCCGCCCTGGCTGAAAAGCCGCAAGGACGAGTTGCTCGGCCGGCTTGAGCCGATCGCCGTGTAAGCCCCCGACACAACCTGAAAACGAAAGTCACACACAATGTCAAAACCTAAAATTCTGGTTGCCTTCTACTCCCGTAATCGCTCGACGGAGTTGTTGGCCAAAGCCGTTGCCGAAGGCGCCATGGAGCTTGGTGCGGAAGTGCGCCTGCGGCGCGCACGGGAGGTGGTGGGCCCGGAGGTCATGCGCCAGGCGCCGGGCTGGCTGGAGAACGCCAACGCAATGAACGCGCGCTACGAAGCGCCGACGGAGGCGGACGCCGAATGGGCGGATGCCATCGTGTTCGGTACGCCGACACGGTTCGGCTCGATTTCCACGGAGCTGAAGGCTTATATCGATGGTCTCGGCGGCCTCTGGTTCCAGGGCAAGCTGAACGGCAAGGTCGGCTCCGTATTCGGATCGACGTCCTCCCTGCACGGGGGCAATGAGTCGACGCTGCTTTCCATCTATACCCCGATGGCGCATCTCGGGCTGATCATCGTGCCGCTCGGCTATGCCGATGCGGTGATGTTCAAGGCCGGCACGCCATACGGCGCCACGCACGTCTCGAACCGCGACGCCGACAAGCCGGATGAAGACCACCTTGCCGTGGCGCGATTCCAGGGCCGCCGGGTGACGTCCGTTGCGCTGGCCTTGCATCCCGAACGGGAAGCCGTACCTGCCTGACGCGGATGTGCCAGGGGCCGGCGGTCGCCGGCCGCCTGGCAGGATGCGCGTCCTGCCTCGACATGCACGTCAAGCAGTCAGCGCGCCGCTGCGCAACGATTGCGTGGCCAGGGCCTCGATGACGGATCGAGGCACTTCCGCAGAGGCCAGACCCGTCGCGTGCGTAAACCGGACGTCCTTGAGTCCGATGATGCCAAGCACTGCCGTCAGGTACGGGCGAAAGAAATCGGGCTGGACCGGCGGATCGCGGAACATGGCGCCGCCGGATGTTACCGCCACGAAGGTCGGGCGATCACGCAACAATCCAACTTTTCCTGTGGGCGTGTTGGTGAAGGTCACCTCGCGTCGAACCACGAGATCGATCCAGTGCTTGAGGACGGCCGGCACCGTGAAGTTGTGCACCGGAGTGGAAATCCAGAGCAGATCGGCCTGTTCGAGCTCCCGGATCAACGCGTCCGACACGGCAAGCGCTGCGCCATGGCGTTCCTTTGCCTCGGCGGCGGACAGCAGCAGCGCCTCCGCGTATTCAGCGGTGATGGCCGGTAGCGGCTCGGTACCAAGGTTGCGTCTCCTGACATGGATCTCGCGCCCGAAATGCGCGGACAACGCAGGCAGCAGTTGCTCGGTCAGGTGCCGGCTCGTGGAATAGTCACGGCGCGGGCTGCAATCGAGCAGCAGCAGGTTGAGGGGGATCATTGCAGATCCATGCTGAAGTGCAGGCCCCGGGCGAGCAGGCCTGAACGGAAATAGAAACGCTGGGCCAGCGCGTTCGCGAGCGCGGTATCCAGGACAAGTTGCTGGCAGCCTTCGGCGCGTCCAAGCTCGCCGAGCGCTTGCAGCAGACGTTCGCCGTGGCGCTGGCCCCGGCCTTCGGCGTCGGTGACCAGATCGTCGACGTACAGGAAGCGCCCGTGGATCATGTTGTCGAGACGGCGATATCCGGCCAGCGCAACAGGTTTGCCATCGTCCCAGACCGCGAGCAGCCGATATCCTTGCTCGCCCTGCAGCGTGACATTGGCCAGGAGGTCTTCCGGGGTTTGCAGTTGGGGACGCAGTTGCCGCATGACAGGGAAACAGGCACGGATGTCCGCCTCCGTCTCCGCATGTCTGAGAATCAGGTTGTTTGCCATGGTGCCGATCAATGCTGGTTTGTGCAGGCTTCAATGTAGCTGACCGATGACACGGTCAACAGGTGCATGTTTCTAGTTTTTGACTAGGCCATGATTTGGGCGCCTGCTCGATCCGCGAGCAGATTTATGCGCTTTCCCGCACGTGGATTGAACAGGCAGGCGTGCCGTAGTCGGCCCCGAAGCCGTTGGCAGTGCTGGCGCCACCGCCTTTTTGCGTCGCCCGGACAGTGGCGTCGACGAGGACGACCGGCGTCGGCTGCAGCTGCGCTCACGCCTTCCATGCCGCAGGCTGGGCCACCGATTTCCCGTAGCGTTCGCGCGCGGACCTGACCACTTCGATCGGCAGCTTGCCGTCATCCACCAGCGCCCGCAAAGCGGCGACCACGACGGAGAACCGATCCACCTCGAAGAACTCGCGCAGCGCCTGTCTGGTGTCGCTGCGCCCGAATCCATCCGTGCCGAGCGTCACATAGCGGCCAGGCACATAGGCGCGAATCAGTTCGGGCACCGCCCTGACATAGTCCGTGGCAGCAATCACCGGGCCGTTCGACTTTGCCAGAGTCGTCTCCACATACGATCCGGCGTGTTGGTCGCTCAGCCGGTTCGTCCGTTCCACCTCGATGGCCTCGCGCTGCAATTCGGTAAAGCTGGTGACGCTCCACACCTGCGCCACCACGCCCCAATCTTCTGCAAGGATTCGCGCGGCGGCGATGACCTCTGGCAGGATCGCGCCCGATCCCAGCAGGCTGACCTGGCTCGCGGCCTGGTTCTCCGGCGTCAGCGAGTACATGCCTTTCAGCATGCCATCGCGCAATGCTTCCGCTGACCCGCCGTGGCAGTCCGGTCCCGTCGGCATCGACGGTTGCGCATAGTTCTCGTTGCCGACCGTGACATAGTAGAAGACATCGCGCTGCTGTTCGCCCATCTCGCGCATGCCATGCTCCACGATCACCGCGACCTCGTAGGCAAATGCGGGGTCCCAGGCGCGGCAGTTCGGAATGGTCGATGCGGCAAGGTGGCTGGTGCCGTCCTGGTGTTGCAGGCCTTCGCCGCCCAGCGTGGTCTTGCCGGAAGTGGCGCCGATCAGGAAGCCGCGGGCGCGCTGGTCCGCGGCCGCCCAGATCAGGTCGCCGATGCGCTGGAAGCCGAACATCGAGTAGTAGATGTAGAACGGCAGCATCGGCAGGTCGTGCACGCTGTAGGCGGTGGCGGCAGCGATCCATGACGAGATCGCGCCGGCTTCGGAGATGCCTTCTTCCAGGATCTGCCCGCCGGTGGATTCGCGGTAGTAGAGCATCGAGCCCAGGTCCTCGGGCTCATAGCGCTGGCCGAGCGGGGAATAGATGCCGACCTGCCGGAACAGGTTGGCCATGCCGAAGGTGCGGGCCTCGTCGGCCACCACCGGCACGATGCGCGGGCCGAGCGCGGCATCCTTCAGCAGGCTGCCGAGCATGCGGACGACCGCCATTGTCGTCGACATCTCCTTGCCGCCTGCGTCCAGCGCGAAGCGCGCCCAGTTGTCCAGTGCCGGCACGGCGAGCCCCTCGGTCGCGGTCTGGCGGCGTCGCGGCAGGTAGCCGCCCAGCGCGGCGCGGCGCGCATGGAGATAGCGCATTTCCGGGCTGTCCGGCGCCGGCTTGTAGAACCGCACTTCCGCGACGTCCTCGTCCGACAGCGGCAGCTGGAAGCGGTCGCGGAACGCCTTCAGGTCATCGAGATCGAGCTTCTTCTGCTGGTGGGTAGTCATGCGGCCCTGGCCGGCCGCGCCCATGCCGAAGCCCTTCATCGTCTTGGCAAGGATCACGGTCGGCTGGCCGTGGTGGTCCATGGCCCTGGCATAGGCGGCATGGAGCTTGCGCAGGTCGTGGCCGCCGCGGCGCAGGCGATCGATATCGTCATGGCTCAGGTGCGCGGCCAGCGCGGCAAGCTCCGGGTTTTGCTGGAAGAAGTGTTCGCGGTTGTACGCCCCGTCGTTTGCCGAGAAGGTCTGGAACTGGCCGTCGACCGTCTGGGCGAAGGCGCGCAGCAGGGCCCCGGAACGATCGCGAGCGAACAGTTCGTCCCAGTCTGAACCCCACAAGACCTTGATCACATTCCATCCCGCGCCGGCGAACAGGGCTTCGAGTTCGTCGACGATGCGCCCGTTGCCGCGCACAGGCCCGTCGAGCCGCTGCAGGTTGCAGTTGATGACGAACACCAGGTTGTCCAACTGCTCACGGGCGGCGAGGGACAGCGCGCCGATCGACTCCGGCTCGTCCATCTCGCCGTCGCCAAAGAACCCCCAGACCTTGCGCTCTGATGCCGGCAGCAACCCGCGATTCTGCAGGTAGCGCATGAAGCGCGCCTGGTAGATCGAGTTGATCGGCCCGATGCCCATCGACCCCGTCGGGAACTGCCAGAAATCGGGCATCAGCCACGGGTGGGGATACGAACACAGGCCCGGCCCGGCGATTTCCCGGCGGTAGTGTTCAAGATGCGACTCGCTGAGGAACCCTTCGAGATAGGCGCGCGCATACACGCCTGGTGCCGAGTGAGGCTGGAAGTAGACGAGGTCGCCACCTTGTCCGGCATCGGCTGCGCGGAAGAAATGGTTGAACCCCACCTCGAACAAGTCCGCAGCGGAGGCATAGCTGGCGATATGCCCGCCCAGTTCTCCATAGGCGCGGTTGGCGCGCACCACCATGGCCAGCGCATTCCAGCGCAGGGCGGCGCCCAGGCGTGCCTCGGTCTCCAGGTCGCCCGGATAGGGCGGCTGTGCTTCGACGGGGATGGTATTCACATACGGGGTCGAAGTGATGCGCGCGGCCGCGAGGCCCCTGGTCGATGCATGGGCGGCCAGGCGCTGGAGCAGGAACTGCGCGCGCGCGTTGCCTGCGTGCGCGACGACGCCCTCCAGCGCGTCCAGCCACTCGCGCGTTTCCTGTGGATCGCTGTCCTCGTTGGCAGAGGGCAGGGCGAGCATCGATTGCATACCGTTTGACACATCCGTCATGGCACGACTCCGGTCCGAATTGCGGGGAAGGGATAGATCCTGTTGTCAACAAAGGCTACGCCTGGAGCTGCGGAATGTGTGTCTGTTTTATCTTGTGGAAACCGGTGGAGGCAGTATAAATTCTCCTGGAAGATGTCATTTAGAGGAATAGTTACATATGCTCGAAAATGCACAAAAGCTGGACCGTACCGACATTGCGATCCTCAACCAGCTTCAGCAGAACGCCCGCATCACCAACGCCGAGCTCGCGCGCGCCGTGAACCTGTCGCCGACACCCTGTTTCAACCGGGTCAAGGCCCTCGAGAAAGCGGGGCTGATCAAACAACAGGTCACGCTGCTGAATCCGGAGCCGCTGGGGCTGCGCATCAATGTGTTTATCCAGGTCAGCCTGGAGAAGCAGGTGGAAGATGCCTTGCGTCGCTTCGAAGAGGCGATCGACAAGCGTCCCGAGGTGATGGAGTGCTACCTGATGACGGGCGACGCCGACTACCTGCTGCGCGTGGTGGTGCCAAGCATGCAGAGCCTGGAGCGCTTCATCCTGGAGCAGCTCACCAAGATCCCTGGGGTCTCCAATATCCGCTCGAGCTTTGCGCTGAAGCAGGTGAGATACCGCACGGCGCTGCCGTTGCCGCCGGGCGGCTTGACGTTGAGCGTGGATAGCGAGGAGGACGCGTGGCGGTAGATACGGCACCTGAAGCGCGGTTCTAAATCCTGCCTTGCCAAACTCTGCTCAGGCAGCTATATTCCAGCCAACCGAATCTGGAGGCTTGGCCATGGACGCAAAGAAACGATCAGTGATTGCAGAACTGAGTACTGGCGAACTTGGCTTTCTCGTCACAGAGGTGCGCAACCATTTGCTTGCCGGCGTCGAGCGCGAGCTGGAACCGTTGCAGATCACAGCGGCTCAGTTCGTGGTGCTGAACAGCATCATGTCGGGCAAGGGCCGCACGCTCAGCGAATTCTGCCGGCTGCTCGGCTACGATTCGGGCGCCATGACGCGGCTGCTGGACCGCATCGAGGCCAAGGGCATCATCCGCCGCGTGGAGAACCCGGCCGACCGGCGCAGCCACATCGTGGAACTGACCGAGCAAGGCAAAGCGGTGTTCCCTCAGGCGCGGCTGGGTACCGAGGTGGCGATTCGCCGCCTGCTTGCCGGCTTCAGCGAAAACGATGCCGAGGCGCTGCGCGGGATGCTCAAGCGCATCCTGGCAAATGCGGCCGAGGGCTGATCCGGCCGGCTTTTTTTGAATATTTATCTGCCTAGGCATATTAAGCCTGGGCAAAGAGATGCGGAGAAAGGCGATGACTATTCCACGAAAGGCGCGAACCGTCCCGGCCTTGCGGCGCCTCGGCGTGCTGGGTGCAGCCGTGCTCCTGGCGAGCTGCGCCAGCATGACGGGGCTGGAGACGCAAGCCACGGTCGATGATGCCAACCGCCTCGCCGCGACCGCATCGCTGGGCGCTACCCCGGTGTCGCCGGCGGCATGGCCGGAGCGTGCATGGTGGCAGGGCTTTGGCGACCCGCAGCTGGATGCACTGGTCGAGGCGGCGCTGGCCGGAGAGCCGACGCTGCGCGTCGCCGCGGCGCGAGTGCGCCAGGCGGATGCGCTGGCGGGCGGTGCCGAAGCCGCGCTGTCTCCGCAAGTCAACCTGAACGCCCGGAGCACGCGCCAGCGCTTCAGCGAGAACAGTGTCGCGCCGCGGCCGCTGGCAGGCAGCTGGAAATGGGCCAGCGACGTGCAGCTTGGCCTCGGCTACGAACTGGACTTCTGGGGCAAGAACCAGGCGACCTTCGACGCCGCGCTCGACCGCGCCCGCGCCGCGGAAGTCGACTACCACGCGGCGGAACTGATCCTGACCACGTCCGTGGTGCGGACCTACCTGAAGCTCGACGCCGCCTATGCGCAGCGCACGCTGACCGAACAAACCTATCGCCAGCGCCAGAACACGCTGGACCTGACACGCCAGCGCGTGGCCGCGCAACTCGACTCGCGGCTCGACATGAAGCAGGCCGAAGCGGCGCTGCCGGCCACGCGCGAGCGGCTTGCCGCGATCAACGAGATCATTGCGCTGACCCAGAACCAGCTCGCCGCCCTGGTCGGCAAGGGCCCGGACGCCGGCGCCGATATCCGCCGCCCGCAGCTTCGCAATGACTACGCGGTAGCAGTCCCGGCTTCGCTGCCGGCCGAGCTGATCGGCCGCCGGCCGGACGTGGTCGCGCAGCGCTGGCGCGTGGAAGCCGCCAGCCATGACATCAAGGCGGCCAGGGCCCAGTTCTATCCCAACATCAGCCTGACCGCGTTTGCCGGCCTGCAAAGCCTGAGCCTGTCGGACCTGCTGACGGCGGGCAGCCGCACCTTCGGCATCGGCCCGGCGATCTCGCTGCCCATCTTCGATGGGGGCCGGCTGCGCTCCAACCTCGGCGCGCGGCAGGCGGAGTACGACGCCGCCGCGGAGCAATACAACGCCACGCTGGTCACCGCGCTGCACGACGTGGTCAGCCAGCTGGTGTCGCTGCGCTGGCTGGCCGAGCGCGCCGGCGAACAGCACCAGGCGCTGCAGCTGACGCAGGAGGCCTACGACATGGCCGTGTCGCGCTATCGCAGCGGCGTCGGCAACTACCTGCAGGTGCTGTCGGCCGAAGGCCAGGTCCTGCAGCAGAAGCAATTGCTGATCGATCTCGAAACCCAGGAACGCACGCTGCACCTGGAACTGATCCGCGCCCTCGGCGGCGGATACGAAACGGCTGCCGCGCCCGCCAACGACACGGGCACGGCCAAAACCCCCGCGACACGGAGCGCATCATGAATCCCGCAAGCCAACCCAATCCCACGAACAAGACACCGGCGGAGCAGGGCGATGCCCGCCCGTCGCGCCGCCGGCGCATCGTCGCCGCGGCCTCGCTCGCGGTGGCCCTTGCCGCGGCGGCGGGCTACTGGGTGCAATACGGGCGCCACCAGGTGTCGACGGAAGATGCGTATGTCGAGGGCAATGTGGTGCAGGTGACGCCGCAGGTAGGCGGCGTGGTGACTGCGATTCTTGCCGACAACACCGACCTGATCGAGTCCGGAAAGACGCTGGTCGAACTGAACGGCGTCGATGCACAGCTCGCTCTCGCCGCGGCGCAGGCCCAGCTTGCGCGCACGGTGCGCCAGGTGCGTGGCCAGTTTGCCGCCGCCGGCCAGGACCGCGCCAACGTGGAACTGCGCTCGGTCGACCTGGCGCGGGCCCAGGAAGATCTGGCGCGCCGCTCGGCGCTGGCCGCAAGCGGCGCGATCTCGGGCGAGGAGCTGGTCCACGCCACGCAGACCGTGCGCACCGCGAAGGCGTCGCTGGCCATGGCGAGCGAGCAGCTCAAGCGCAACCAGGCACTGGTCGAGCGCACCTCGGTGGACTCCCACCCCGACGTGCAGGCGGCGGCCGCCCAGGTGCGCAATGCCAGCATCGCGCTGTCGCGCACGCACATTCCCGCGCCGGTCGGCGGCGTGGTCACCAAGCGTTCGGTGCAAGTCGGGCAGCGTGTCAGCGCCGGGGTGCCGATGATGTCGGTGGTGCCGCTGGACCACCTGTGGGTCACGGCCAACCTGAAGGAATCGCAACTGCGCGATATCCGCCTGGGCCAGCCGGTCACGCTGACCACCGACCTGTACGGCGACGGCGTGGTGTTCCACGGCCGTGTCATCGGGCAGGACGCCGGCACCGGCAGTGCCTTTGCATTGCTGCCGGCGCAGAACGCCACCGGCAACTGGATCAAGGTGGTGCAGCGCGTGCCGGTGCGTATCGCGCTCACTCCCGCGGAAGTCGCGGCCCACCCGTTGCAGATCGGCCTGTCGATGAAGGTTTCGGTGGATACGCGTTCGCGCGACGGCAAGCGGCTGGTCGCCGTCGATGCGTCGGGCCAGAACTACCGCACCACGGTGTTCGCCGACGAGCTGGCGCGCGCCGACGAACTGGTGCGCCGCATTGTCCAAGAGAACCTGTAGGCACCGCAACACAACGGAGACGCCGGCATGAAACCCGCTAAACCCCAAGGCCTGCTGCTGCTGACGATCGGTGCGCTGACCTCGATCGACTTCCTGCAGAACGGCATGGTGGCCTTCGCCACCGCTCCCATCATGGGCGAGATCGGCGCCAGCCCCGAGGAGTACAGCACCGTCGCGGCGGCATACGCCAGCGTGGCCGTGGTGGTGATTGCGCTGCAGCGCTGGATGGTGGAGCGCGTGGGATGGCGCCGCTATGTCCAGGCCGCGCTTGGCGCGGCTGCGATCGGTGCGATCCTGTGTGCCACGGCCGAGAGCTATCCGGGCTTCCTGGTCGGCCGCATGGTGATGGCGCTCGGCTGCGCGGGCATGCTGACCTCGTCGCGGCTGGCGGTGAACCTGATCCCTCCGAGTCCGGGCAGGTTCCTCGGCATCAAGGCGCTGGCCACGGGCATTTGCTGCGGTACGGCGATCGGGCCCTGGCTGGCCTCCGTCATCGTCACGGCAGACCGGTGGCCCCTGATCTTTTGGCTGGTGGCCGCTGCCGTGCTGGCGTTGCTTCCGGCCACCCGCGTCCTGCCCACGGCCACGCTGGCGCCGGCGCAACGCTCGGACGCCCATCCGGTTCGGCTTGCGGCGCTGGCGGTCGGCAGCTTCCTGCTCCTGTTCGTGCTGCAGCGTTCCTATTACGACTTCTACGCCGACCAGCTGTGGCTGGTGATCGGCGCGGTTGCGGGCGCCACCGCGCTGCTTGCCTTTATCTGGACGGAATCCAGAAGCACACGTCCGCTGCTCAAGCTGCGCAGCCTGGTCGAGCCGCGCTACCTGAGCGGCCTGGCGCTCTTTACCTTCTGCTATGTGACGCTGGGCGCGAACGGCTACCTGCTGCCGATCATGCTGCAGCGCTCGTTGGGGCACTCGTGGTCCACCGCCGGACAGTTCTATGCGCTCGGGCTTGGCGCCGGCGTCGCGACCTGGCTGACAATGACGCGCCTGCTGCCGCGCTGGCCCAGCCCGCGCAAGTACTTTGTCGCGGGCTTCCTGGCGCTGGCGGCCTCCGCCTGGCTGATGAGCCGGACCACGCCCGCGCCCGACCTGTGGGGCCATATCCTGCCCGCGCTCGCGCTCTATGGGGTCTTCATCATGATGCTGATGCCGGTCACGGCCATGCAGACCTTCAACGGCGTCATGCACGACGAGTCGGTGTTCTCGCACGCGCAGCAGACCAAGAACATGCTGGGGCAGATGGGCCAGGCGCTGGGCGTGACGCTTGCCACGGTCGGGCAGCAGTGGTTGACGACGTGGCACTACAGCACGCTGCACGGCGCGATCAATCCTGCCAATCCGCAGTACCAGGAGACCCACGCGCGCTTCACGGCGGCGTTCTCGAACGCGATGGATCCCGTCCGCGCCGCGGAACTGGCCACCGCGCAGATCGCTCAGGTGCTGGCGCAGCAGTCCGCGCTGCTGGCTAACCTCGACCATTTTCGCGCGCTGGCGGTGGTGGCGGTGCTGGCGGTCGCGGTGAGCCTGGTCCAGAAGGTGATCCGATGAGCCGCGACCCGCAGCCGTCGGATGCGGTGGCACTGTCCGCGGTCCTGGTAGCGACCAGCCGCCTGCGGCGCGCCACCCAGCATGGTGCCATTCCGGTGTTGCGCGACGCGGACCTGACCGTGTCGCAGTGGCTGATCCTGTGCCATCTGCGCGGCGCCGACGGCAGCACCCTCACCGAAATCGCCGCCGCCATCGACCATGACGCTGGCGCGCTGTCGCGCGCGGTGTACCTGCTGCGCGAGCGCGAACTGATCGTGGCGCTGAAGGTGCCAGGAGACCGGCGCAGCGTCAGTTTGTGCATCAGCCCCTCGGGAGAGGCCCTGTGCGGCAAGGTCGATGCCCAACTGCGCAGGCAGATGGCCGACGCGCTCGATGGCGGCATGGCGGGGCCGGAATTGCGCATGTTGCTGCATCTGATGGACAAGGCCGTTGCGGCGCTGTCAGGGCCCGCCAGGCGGCCGCTGGCGAGCTAGTGCAGGCTCAGCGCGCGTCGAAGCGCGTTGCCAGCCTCCCGTGGCGGAAAGCGTCGACAACGAAATCGATGAACACCCGCGTCTTCGGGGGCAGCAGTTTCTTGTTGGGGTAGTACAGCGAGACCGGGCCGTTGTCGGCATACCAGGCCGGCAGCAGCCGCATCAGCGCACCGCTCTCCAGCCACCTGGCGGCATGCGGGGTCGGCAGCAGCGCAACGCCCAGGCCGAGAATGGCCGCATGCGCCATCGCTTCCGGGTCGTCGAAGACCATCCGCGTGCGGTGCTCGGCTGGCGCCTCTTCGCCGACCTGGTTGCGCAGCGTCCACGCGCGCAGCCGGCCGGTCGAACCTGAGCGCCGCACGATCCCGTCCAGCACGGCAAGATCGCGCGGATGCTTCGGCAACGGCCTGCCTTTCATGTACGCGGGCGATGCCGTCACCACGATGTGTGTAGGCGCCAGCTCGCGCGCGACCACGCCGTCGGTCAACTCGATCCCGCCGCCGATCGCGGCGTCGAAGCCGTCCTGGATCAGGTCCACGGGCCGGTTCTCGAAGTGCCAGTCCGGCACGATCGCGGGATAGCGTTCCAGGAATTCTCCCAGCAGCGGTACCAGGTATTCCCTGCCGAAGGCGAGCGCCATGCTGACTTTCAGCACCCCCGCGGGTTTGCCGGCGTCTTGCGAGGCACTGGCAAAGGCGTCGCGCAGGGTCGAGAACGGATCGGATACCTGCCGGAGAAACTGTTCGCCGCTTGCGGTCAGCGTCAGCTGGCGCGTGCTGCGCTGGAACAGCCGCAGGCCAAGGTGCGATTCCAGGCGCGCCACGTTCTTGCTGATCGCGGCAGGCGTCAACCCAAGCTGGCGTGCGGCGGCCGAGAAACTGCCGGCTTCGGCACTCCGGACGAACGATTCGAGGAGATTGAGCGCTTCCATGCCACCAGCTTATACCAGCGGTTGAAAAAGTTGATGCCGACTAGTGACTACCGGCGATGCAATGCGCCAACCATACTGGTCTCACCAACTTCTCATGTTCAGGAGCACTTCATGACCACCCTCTCCGGAAAAACCGCTTTTGTCACCGGTGGCGCCCGCGGCATCGGCGCGGCGATCGTCCGCCGCCTGGCGCGCGAGGGCGCGGCAGTCGCCTTCACTTACCAGCAATCGGCGGCCGCGGCCAATACGCTGGTGGCTGAAGTGGAGGCGGCCGGCGGCCGCGCGCTCGCCATCCAGGCCGACGCCGCCGACCCCGGAGCGCTCACCGGTGCGATCAACGACGTCGCACACCAGTTCGGCAAGCTCGACATCCTGGTCAACAACGCCGGCGTGCTGCTGCTCGGCCCGGTCGAGAGCTTCTCGCTGGAGGACTTCGACAAGACGCTCGCCGTCAACGTGCGCGCCGTCTTCGTCGCCGCGAAAGCTGCACTGCCGCACATGGGGCAGGGCGGCCGCATCATCAATATCGGCAGCACCAATGCCGACCGCATGCCGTTCCCCGGCGGCAGCGCGTATGCCATGAGCAAGTCCGCGCTGCTGGGCCTGGTGCAAGGCATGGCACGCGACCTGGGTCCGCGCGGCATCACCGTCAACAACATCCAGCCGGGTCCGACCAACACCGACATGAATCCGGAAGCCGGCGAATTCGGCGCCGCGCTGCATGACCTGATGGCGCTGCGACGCCACGCGACGCCGGACGAGATCGCGGGCATGGTGGCTTATGTCGCGGGCCCGGAAGCCGGATTTGTGACGGGCGCCAGCCTGATGATCGATGGCGGGTTCAGCGCCTGACTTTTGGTGCGATGGCGGCCTCACGCGGCCGCCGCGCGTAGCCGCCTCGCGGTAAAGCGCAGCAGGATCCGGCTGCCTTCCGGTAGCCTGGCCGCGTCGCGCGTGTGCAGCGTCACGCCGCACACGCCCGCGCGGACCTGCAGCATGGCCGGCATCCATCTCCCATCACCCGCTTGCGCCACCGCGCCGTCGTAATCGTCCGGGGCGGGCGTGCAGATCCCCTGCGGCAGCCTCACTGCCAGCGCATGAGCTGCCGGCCCGGCCATGACGGTGCCGGCCAGTTCGTGCGGATGCCCCAGCACGGCGCCGGCAAGCTCCACGTCGCCGGCCGATACCAGCTGCCGGGCGTAGGTCGAGGAGCACGGTGCATCGCTGCCGGCTTCGGCTGCCTGCCGCAGTGCCACCGGGTTGACCGTAAAGCCGTGGCGCAGCCCGGCTTGCACCAGGTAAGCCACGTCCCCCTTGCGCTGGTGCCCGCACGCAAAATTCTCTCCCACCACCAGGGCCCGCATGCCGAGCCCGCCCAGCAGGGTCTGTTCGACGAATGCGTCCACGGGCTGCGTGCTGCGCGCACGGTCAAAGCGGATCACCAGGCAGGCATCCACGGCACCGCTCGCGGCCAGCAGTGCCAGGCGCTGCCCGACGCTGCCGAGCAGCGGCGGCGCGCGGTGCGGCGTGACCACGGCACGCGGGTGCGGATCGAAGGTGACCACCACGGCAGGCAGCCCCAGCGCATCGCCGCGGGCGCGCAACTGCGCCAGCACGGCGCGGTGTCCGCGATGCACGCCATCGAACATGCCGATCGATACCACGGCGCCGGAGGGCGCGAAGGCTTCTGCTTCGGAGAGTAGCTGCATGGGAGGCTCCCGATGAAACATGAGAGCCATGCTAGGCGGCACCGGCCCGGGCTGCCAGCGGGCGCGCCGGCATAGCCACCATAACCAGCGCGATGGTGAGGGCTTCCCCCTATGCCTCGGCCACGGCCGACGCGTGCTGCTGGAACAACTCGCGCAGTACCCCGCGTATCCACTGGTTGCCACTCTCGCGATGCACGCGGTCGTGCCAGTACATCGCAACCTCGATCTCGGGCAAGTCCAGCGGCGGCGTGACCAGTTGCAGTCCCATCTCGTCCGCCAGCATCCGCCCCAGCGTCATCGGCAACAGCACCACGGCGTCGGAGCGACACGCGATCAGCGCGGCGGTCGTGAACATGGGCACGCGACAGACGATCTTCTCGCGCGGCACGGCGGCCTCGACGGCGCGTTCCACCGACAGGTGCTCGTGCCCGGTCCCGGCCGCCGTCACCAGCACGTGTTGTTCCGCGATGAACGCGGCAAGGTCCGGGCGCGCGCCCAGGCGCGGGTGGCCGCGGCGCGTCACGGCGACATAGCGCTCGCGCCACAGCGGCTGGCGCCGCACGCCCTGCGTCAGGCCGGGGAACGAGCCGATGGCCAGGTCGACCAGCCCGGACTCCAGCCACAGGTCGATGTGCTGTGCGTCGCAATTGACGGCCTGCACATGCACGCCGGGCGCGCCGTTGGCCAGGCGGTTGATGAGCGGCGGCAGCATCTGCGCCCCGCCGGCATCGATGATGAAGAAGCTGAAGGTGCGTGATGACGTGGCTGGATCGAAGGCCACGTGGTCGGAACGCAGCGCGCGCATGCGTTCCAGGATGCCGCGCACCGGCTCGGCCAGCGCCAGCGCCTTGGGCGTGGGTTCCATGCGCAAGGCCACGCGCACGAACAGCGGATCGCCAAAGTACGTGCGCAGCTTTGCCAGCGTCTTGCTCAGCGCCGGCTGCGTGATGTTGAGCACGCGTGCGGCCCTGGTCAGGCTGCGCTCGGCGAGCAGCACGTCGAGCACCTGCAGGTGATGCAGGCCCAGATCGTCTTCATGCCGCTGAGGAATAGTGTCCATGACGTCGTCTCAATAGTAGAAGTCCGGCGTTGCAACTAGTCTACGTGGAACGCGCAGCCATGAATACAACAAGCGCGCATCGCGCCGGTGGCGAAACCTGGATCCGGATGCGAGAAGTCATCACCAAAGGAGGACGACATGAACGGATTTCCCTTCGCGGCGCCGTCGGGCAGCCAGGACAGAGAAGTTCCCGATGGCATCAGTGCGCAGCGGTTCAGGGAGGCGCTGTCGCGCGCCGCAACGCCGGTGACGGTGATTGCCACCAACGGCCAGGCAGGCGAGGCGGGCGTGACCTGCTCGGCGGTCTGTTCGGTCTGCGACAACCCGCCGACAGTGCTGGTCTGCATCAATCGCAACAGCTACGCCAATGCGGTCATCAAGGCCAACGGGGTGCTCAGCGTCAACTGGCTGCACGCGGGACAGTCCGGGCTGTCACAGGTTTTCGCCGGCGCCGGCGGGCTGCCCATGCCCGAGCGCTTTGCCACCGGCACCTGGCATCGCCAGCGCACCGGTGCACCGTGCAGCAGCGATGCCGCGCTGACGCTGGACTGCCGCATCAGCGAGGCCTTCGAAGTGGGCAGCCACAGCATCTTCCTGGCCCGGGTCGTGTCGGCCGCGCACGACGAGACGGACAGCGTTCCCCCTTTGGTCTATTGCCAGCGCAGCTACGCGACTACCACACCGGTTGCTGCTTAGGCGCCGCGCGCCGCTTCCCCTGAACCCCCAACCACGCGAGTCCGCACGGCCCGCGCAGCAGAGCCTTTGCCAAGGAGACACCGCCATGATTCGTACCGGCACGCAGTACCTGGAATCCCTGAACGACGGCCGCAATGTCTGGGTCGGCAACGAGAAGATCGACAACGTTGCCACCCACCCCAAGACACGCGACTACGCGCAGCGCCACGCCGACTTCTACGACCTGCACCATCGCCCGGACCTGCAGGACGTGATGACCTATATCGACGAGGGTGGCCAGCGCCGGGCCATGCAGTGGTTCGGCCACCGCGACAAGGAGCAGCTGCGCCGCAAGCGCAAGTACCACGAGACTGTCATGCGCGAGATGGCGGGCGCGTCGTTCCCCCGCACGCCGGACGTCAACAACTATGTGCTGACCACCTACATCGACGACCCCGCGCCGTGGGAAACGCAGTCGATCGGCGACGACGGGCATATCAAGGCCGGCAAGATCGTCGACTTCATCCGCTACGCCCGGGAGCATGACCTGAACTGCGCCCCGCAGTTCGTGGACCCGCAGATGGACCGTTCCAACCCGGACGCGCAGGAGCGCTCGCCCGGCCTGCGCGTGGTGGAAAAGAACGAAAAGGGCATCGTGGTGAACGGCGTGAAGGCCATCGGCACCGGCGTGGCCTTTGCCGACTGGATCCACATCGGCGTGTTCTTCCGCCCCGGTATTCCCGGCGACCAGGTCATCTTTGCCGCGACACCGGTCAACACGCCGGGCGTCACCATCGTCTGCCGCGAGAGCCTGGTCAAGGATGACAAGGTCGAGCACCCGCTTGCCGCGCAGGGCGACGAACTCGACGGCATGACCGTATTCGAGAACGTCTTCATCCCGTGGTCGCACGTCTTCCATATCGGCAATCCCAACCATGCCAAGCTGTACCCGCAGCGCGTGTTCGACTGGCTGCACTACCACGCGCTGATCCGGCAGATGGTGCGGGCCGAGCTGGTGGCCGGCCTGGCGGTGCTGATCACCGAGCATATCGGCACCAACAAGATCCCGGCGGTGCAGACCCGTGTGGCCAAGCTGATCGGTTTCCACCAGGCCATGCTGGCACACCTGATCGCCAGCGAGGAACTGGGCTTCCATACGCCCGGCGGCCACTACAAGCCCAACATCCTGATCTACGACTTCGGCCGTGCGCTCTACCTCGAGAATTTCTCGCAGATGATCTACGAGCTGGTGGACCTGTCCGGCCGCAGTGCGCTGATCTTTGCCAGCGAGGACCAGTGGAACGACGACAAGCTCAATGGCTGGTTCGAGCGCATGAACAACGGCCCGGTGGGCCGCCCGCATGACCGCGTGAAGATCGGCCGCGTGATCCGCGACCTGTTCCTCACCGACTGGGGCAGCCGCCTGTTCGTGTTCGAGAACTTCAACGGCACGCCGCTGCAGGGCATCCGCATGCTGACCATGCAGCGCGCCGAGTTCTCGGGCTCCGGGCCGTACGGCAAGCTGGCGCGGCAGGTGTGCGGCATCGATTCGGCGGTGACCGACGACACCGAATACCGCAAGACCGCCGACTACGCCAAGGCGCTCGACGCCGCACGGCACCAGGAAGAAGTCGCGCTGGCGGGCGCCATGGCGATTTGACCCGCGCGGCGGACGGGGGAGGGGGCTCCGCCCGGCCCGCCCGCGTTTTTTCGCATCCACAAGAGAAGGAAACCATCATGACTGCCACCATTTCCCTTGCTACCCTGTTCGGCGAGGCACGCAGCCAGAACGGCTGGCTCGACCGCGACGTTCCCGACGCCAGGCTGCGCGAGATCTATGACCAGATGAAGTTCGGCCCGACCTCGGTCAACTGCTCGCCCGCGCGCATCGTCTTCGTCCGCAGCATGGAAGCCAAGCAAAAGCTCGCGGGCGCCGTGGCGCCGGCCAACGTCGACAAGGTGATGAACGCGCCGGTGGTGGCCATCGTCGGCTATGACACCCGCTTCTACGACCGCCTGCCTGAGCTGTTCCCGCACAACCCTGCGGTCAAGTCCTGGTTCGAAGGCCCGGAGAAGGCCGCTTTCGCCGAGACCACGGCGTTCCGCAACGGCACGCTGCAGGGCGCCTACCTGATCATGGCCGCGCGCGCGGTCGGGCTGGATTGCGGACCGATGTCGGGGTTCAACAATGCCGCGGTGGACGCGGCTTTCTTTGCGGGAACGACGATCCGGTCGAACTTTATCTGTGGACTGGGCCATGGCGATCCCGGCCGGGTGTTTCCGCGCAGCCCGCGCCTGGCGTTCGAGCAGGCCTGCACGCTGGCGTAGGCCCAAACGATCCGACCCCGGCTTCCCCACAATCCAACGGAGACAAGCATGCGCAATCTCGACGAGGACACCATCACCCAGGCGGTGCTGGCACGCCTGGCCGACACGCCCGATCCACGCGTCAGGGAGATCGTCGCCAGCCTGGTGCGGCACCTGCACGACTTTGCCCGTGACGTGAGGCTGACGGAAGCGGAGTGGTTGCAGGGCATCCGCTTCCTGACCGCCACCGGCCACAAGTGCGATGACAAGCGGCAGGAATTCATCCTGCTCAGCGACGTGCTCGGCCTGTCGATGCTGACGGTCTGCATGAACAACCGCAAGCCGGCCGGCTGCACCGAAGCCACGGTGTTCGGCCCGTTCCACGTGGAAGGCGCACCGCACTACGAGGATGGCGCCGATCTCGCCAACGGCGCCAAAGGAGAACCGTGCGAGGTGTCCTGCACCATCCGCGACCTCGCCGGTGAGCCGGTGCCGGGCGCGACCATCGACGTCTGGCAGGCCGATGCCGACGGCCGCTACGACGTGCAGTACGCCGGCCTGGACCAGGCTCAGGGGCGTGGCGTGCTGCATAGCGATGCGAACGGCAGGTTCCGCTTCCGCACGGTGCTGGCACAGGCGTACCCGATTCCGGATGACGGCCCGGTGGGTGACTTGCTGCGTGCCACCGGCCGCCACCCGTGGCGGCCCGCGCACCTGCATTTCATGATCCAGGCGCCGGGCTACGAGACGCTGGTCACCCATGTCTTCCGCAAGGGCGACCAGTATCTTGATTCCGACGCTGTGTTCGGCGTGCGCGAATCGCTGGTGGGCGAGTGGGTGCGGCAGGGCGATGGCAGCTGGCGGCTCGACTTCGACTTCGTGCTGAACCGCGCGGCGTGTTCAGATTAGGGGAGGGACCAGTTCGAAAGCCGCGAAGCTTGGGGCGGAAGTGAGTCGGGCATCACTGGCGCCGGGTATGCACTGGACGACCGCCCTGTGCGCCGCTAGAGGTGCGTAGGGCGGCCACCATTGCAGTCTCCTTTCGTCAGTATGGCGGGTTGACCACAACATACTGCGACCCCTGCGGCAGGTACCAGGTACTGCCGCATTGCTGGTAAACCATGCCACCGTAGTTGACAGGAACGCAGCTCGGCGGAACGGAGCGAACGAAGGAGCCCACCACCGCCGACGTGACCGCGACCGTGGCGGTGACCGCTGCGGCTGTCGCCACCGGGTGGTAATCGTTGTCCCAGCCGCAGCAGCCATGGCTATCGACATTTACGTTGACGTTCCGGTTGGTATTGACATTGACGTTGCGGCTGGCATTGACATTGTTGACGCTCGAGTTGCGGACGTTGTTGGTACGTACATCGGCACGCTGGTTGTTTACCTCGCGTGCGCCGCCGGCCGCGGCGGCGCGGCCTTGTCCACCGGCATGCGCGCCGGCGGCGCGGCCCTCGCCCCGAGCAGCTTCCGCGGTCGGCGTCCAGCCCGATGCCACCAGGACAAGCGCGGCCATGCACACCGCAAACGGCTTACCAAATGTGTAGGTCATGGCGATGCTCCTTTACCGGGCCTTCAGGGGAACAAACTCTGCCTGCCTGGCATCCTTGGGTGGCTTGAACGCGAACACGGAATCGCCGAACCTCGGATTCAGGTTCCACTTGTAAAGCGTGACCGATTGCGGCCTGGCCTCGTCGGACCGATTGGTGATGACGAGCTTGCGCGGCAGCGGCCGGCTGCCGGTGGCGATCCAGATCTGCCAGTCGAGCTGGCCCTGGCGGAAGGCATAGTGGTCGCACAGCTCGCCGCCGACGATGTCCTGGCCGGCAATCATCGCCGATTCCAGGTCGTCGAGCGGGGCGGCGGGCGTGCCCCACAGGAACAGGTCGGCCGAAGGAATCTCGACGCCGAACCGCTCCCTCAGGCGCTGGACGAGCACGCCGAGGTTGTCGGTGAAGTCCGCCTGCGAGTAGTACTTCTGCACGGGCATGGAAAGGGTCACCTTCTTGCCGTCATAGATCAGGTCGCGCTGCGAACGCGCGCTGCGCATCTGGGCGCGCAACCTGTCCGGCCGCCGGACATCGAGATCGGCCGTCGCCGCGTGCTGCAGCTTCTGGCCATCCATCAGCACCCGCTCCCCGGAAAGGTCGATGAAGACTTCGAACTGCTTGAGCGACTGGAGGTATTTACCCATGTCGTTCAGCGCCTGCACGGCGGCCGGGTCGACTGCCTTCGCATCAACCGGCGCCTTGGTGGGCGCAGCAGGCGTTGGGGCGGCCGAAGCCGCAGGCGGGCTTGGCGGCGTGCTGGAGGTCTTGGAAGGCGTGCTGCAAGCCGCCAGCGCGATGACTAGCAAGCTCAGAACCGGTATGCGTGCCATGGTGAACTCCAATAGAGGAGAATCCTTACCAGCGCAGGACGGGTGCCGTTGCCATGACGCCGGACTTGCGCGGCCGTGCCCTCATGCCAGCAATGGCGACGCCCGCAAATGTTCCATGACAGCCGGGCCTTAGTGAAGTGAAACTTTTTGCGGCGGACGTTAAGCCGCCTCGAAAGCCAGAAGTGCGGAACAATGCATAAATGTCACGAAGCCGGCGCAGCGCACCGGCCCGGGCTGACATACTGTCTTCCCGTTACTCACCTCAATCAATACTCGCGCCCGATTCCCGCACCAGCTTCGCCCACTTGTCCGTATCGTGCCGGATCAGCATCGAGAACTGCTCCGGTGTCGAAGTCAGCGGCGACGCCCCAGCGTGCACCAGCTTGTCACGCATCGCCTTGTCCTGCGCGATACGGGTGATCTCCTGCGACAGCCGGCTCGCGACCGCCGGCGGCAATCCGCGCGGCGCGACCACACCGAACCAGACGTCGGCCTCATAGCCGCTGATACCAGCCTCGGCCATGGTCGGCACGTCCGGCAGCGCTGGCGAGCGCGTAGCACTGGTCACCGCCAGCGCACGCAAGCGGCCCGCCTTCACGTGCGGCAGCGAGCCCGGCAGGTTGTCGAACATCAGCTGCACCTGGTTGGCCAGCAGGTCGGCCATTGCCGGTCCACTGCCCTTGTACGGCACGTGCACGATCTCAATGCCCGCCATCGACTTGAACAGTTCGCCCGAAAGGTGGTTGGTGGTGCCGTTGCCCGCCGAGCCCATGTTCAGCTTGCCGGGATTGGCCTTGGCATAGCTCACCAGTTCGCGCACGTTCCTGGCCGGCACGTTGGGGTTGACCACGAGGATGTTCGGCACGCCGGCGAACAGCGCCACCGGCGAGAAATCCTTCTGCGCATCGAACGGCAGCTTTTTGTAGAGCGTCGCGTTGATCGACTGCGTGCCCACGGTGCCGAACAGCAGGGTGTAGCCATCGGCCGGCGCCTTGGCCACCACGTCCGAGCCGATGGTGCCGCCAGCGCCGGGACGATTGTCCACGACGACCTGCTGGCCCAGCGTTTCGGACAGCCGGGTCGCCAGCACCCGGCCGAGCAGGTCGGTGGTACCGCCCGGGGGGAACGGCACCACCAGGCGAATCGGCTTGTCAGGGTAGGGGCCGGCGAGGGCCAGCGTGGTGGCGAGCGTAGTTGCTAGCGTCAGACACGTTGCAGCCAGCGCATGTGCGATTGGTTTCATGGGGGCGGGTTCTCCGTGGGACAAGGATAAGGGCAATGCCGGCTGCGATGCGCGCCGTGGTTCAGTGAATTGAGGCGGCGAGGTGGCCGACCGAGCGCTTGAGCGTCGCGCGGGCGGCGTCCAGGCGCGACCGTGTGGCGTCAAGGCTCTCCCGCGCCAGTTGGGTCGCGGCGTGCTGGGCGGCCACGTTGTCGCGCACCAGCGCCGGTGCCGGGCCGCCCGCTGCTGTGCGCGCGGCGACACCCTGCTCGGGATCCAGGCAGCGTGCTACCGCGGCCGCGCCCAGGCCCGCCGGGCGGCCCGCGACGCGCACCGCGGCGGCATCGACCATGTCCGCGCTGATTTCGTCCGCGGGAAGATGCTGGTCGAGCGCGTCGCGCACCACGGCACCGACGATGTGGTGGGCCTGGCGGAACGACATGCCGGCCTCGCGGACCAGCGCATCGGCGAGGTCTGTCGCCGTGGAGAAGTCGCGGCGTGCGCGCGACAGCATGCCGGCCCGTTGCGGCGTGGCGCTGGCGATCACCAGGCGCAGCAGCGACAGGCAGCGCAGGCATTCGTCGCCGGCCTCCCAGAAGCCGCGCATGCTTTCGCGGTTGCCGTCGCCGGAATGCGTGAAGTGGCTGCCCTTGAGCGCGGCCAGCGCACCGGTCAGCAGGCCCACCATGTGGCCGCCCTTGCCCTTCAGGTATTCGAGCACGACCGGGTTCTTCTTCTGCGGCATGATGCTGGAGGTGCCCGCCACGCTGTCCGGGAAGTCGATCAGGCCGAATTCCGGCGTGGCCCAGACGTACAGGTCCTGCGCCACGCGGCCCCAGGTGACGGCGGCGATGGTGATCGCCGACAGCATCTCCCACGCAAAGTCGCGCGATGCCACGGCATCGAGCGAGTTCGGCACGAAGGTGGAGAAACCCAGCCAGCGCGCCGTCGCCGCCCGGTCGATCGCGAATGCCGTGCCGGCCAGCGCGCCGGCGCCGAGCGGGCAGGCATCCAGCGCTGCCAGCGCCCGCTCCAGGCGCGCGATATCCCGGCCGAGCGCTTCGGCAAAGCCGGCGAGGTAGTAGCCATAGGTGATCGGCTGCGCTGCCTGCAGGTGGGTATACCCGGGCATCACCACGTCGGCGTAAGCGGCAGCCTGGTCCAGCGCCACCGAACGCACCGCGAGCATGGCATCCAGGATGTCCAGCGCCAGGTCGCGCGCGCGCAGCCGGTCATGCGTGGCGAGGATGTCGTTGCGGCTGCGCGCGACATGCAGCCTGCCGCCGGCGTCCGCGCCGGCGATCTGCATCAGGTGGGCTTCGTAGTTGAAGTACGCGTCTTCGCGCGCCGGATCCAGCTGCACGGCGCCGGCGCCCTCGGACTCGATGCGCTCCAGTGCCTGGGCCAGCACCGCAGCCACGTCCGCGGGGATCAGCTCAGTGCCGTGCAGCATCAGCAGGTGCGCCTGGTTGATGTCGGTGAGATAGCGGAAGCCGCTGCCGAACTCGCGCATCAGGCGCGGCAGGTAGATGTGTTCGCATACCTCGGCGGCGGTGGGCTGGGTCAGGCGGCGGCTGACTTTGGATTCCATGCTGTTCGATCTCCTGAAACGATGGAGCAAGTATGGAAATCCGCGGGATATATCGTCAAATCAGAACTTTGGCTGCAGATATGCGGATTTGATATGCTGCGGCTGCCCTCCGTGTTCCAGCCCAGCGCCCCCATGAACTACAAGCAGATCGAAGCGTTCCGTGCCGTCATGCTCACACGCTCCATGACCGAGGCGGCGGCGCAGCTGCACACCTCGCAGCCGAATATCAGCCGCGTGATCGGCCAGCTGGAGCGCGAAACGGGCTTCCGGCTGTTCGAGCGGGTCGGCAACCGGCTCGCGCCCACCGACGAGGCCGAGGCCCTGTTCCTGGATGTGGAGCGTTCCTTCGTTGGCCTGGACAGCCTGCGTGCCTCGGCGCGGTCGATCCGCGAGTCAGGGGTGGGCACGTTGCGTATCGGCACGGTGCCGTCGATTGCGATGAGCGTGATGCCGCAGGCCATCCTGGCCTTTCGCGAACGCTATCCGGACGTGCCGATCGCCGTGCATACCAACGATTCGCCCACGGTGGCCAAGTGGACCGCGGCGCGGTTCTGCGATATCGGGCTGGTGTCGTATATGGCCGAGACCACCGGCATCCGCAGCGAGCTGCTGCGCCGCGAGGACGGCGTATGCATCGTGCCGGCCACGCACCGGCTGGCGCGCAAGCGCCGCATCCACGCCAGCGACCTCGACGGCGAGCGCTTTATCTCGCTGACTCATGGCGACGGCACGCGCACCACGGTCGATGCCGCCTTCGTGCCGGATGACCGGCGCGTGTTGACGCTGGAGACGCCTTATGCCGCCACCATCTGCACGATGGTCGGCATGGGGCTGGGCGTCAGCGTGGTCAACCCGCTGGTGGTGCGCAGCCTGAAGCCGGCCGGCGTCAAGGCGATTCCGTTCGAGCCTGTCATCGCCTTCCAGAGCCATATCCTGTTCAACCCGCAGCGGCCGGTACCGGCGCTGGCGCAGTGGTTCCTGGCGTGCTTGCGGCGGGTGACGGGGTAAGGACAAGCCATTGCGGGCGCCAGCGGCAGGGCAGGCTTTAGCAAAGGCTTAAGCCATGCGCGCCGGCGCCGTAAAGGCCTGCAGGAACGCAAGTCCCGGCTGTGCCGCGGCGCTGCCTTCAATGACCGTCTTCAGCGTGGGTTCGGGCAGCCAGGGATAGGGCAACGACGACTGCAAGGCCGACAACACCGCCGCCCCCGGATCCGGCACCGAGTCCATCCGCTCGATATGAATATGCAGGCTGGCGATACGGTATGAACCGTCGTGCCCGGCGGCAAAGCCCCAGCGGTAGAAACCTTTCCCCGCGCGCAAGGTGTGGGCCGCCGTTTCGCGCATCACCACCAGCCACGGAATGGTCATGGTGTTCCCCGTGAACGCGGCGGCGGCGTCGCCGATGTAGTACGTCCGGCAGCGGTCGAACGTCCGCGCAAAGTCGCTCACCAGCGTCGCGGCGATGGCTGACGCGCCTTCCGTCTTCGCCGGAAAGCTGATGGTATCGGTGTCGATCGAGAACGTCAGCGACGCATCCTGCGCAAAAGCTTCAGCGATCAGCGCCGGCCGATTATTGTCCTTGGCCTCGACATAGAGGGCGAGCAGCGCTTTTGCCGCGGTGAGTGAGATCGGGTTCATGCCGGGTAACCTTTTGGGGTGTAGGGGATGGCACACAAGCGCCGGGGCGACGCAGGGAGTTTGATAGAATTTGGCACAAAGCTTGCATTGCAAGCTAAATGACCTAAGCGACGATGGCGACGAATCCTGCAAGCAAGACTCTGACGATCACGCACCCGGCTTGCCTGATCGATGGCTCGGACCGCGAGTTCCGGCACCTGGTCAATGGCCTGTTGCCGTTTGCCGCGCGGCTGCTTTCCGTGCGCGACGGCTTCGGCAGCCTGATCGGCCTGACCGGGGTACAGTACTCGCTGATCCGCTCCATTTCGCACCTTTCGCAGCAAGGCGAGGTAACGGTGAACCAGCTGGCCGACCACCTGCACCTGAGCGGCCCGTTCATTACCATCGAAACCGGCAAGCTGAAGAAGCTTGGCCTGATCGACAAGAAGGCCCATCCCGACGACAAGCGCAAGATGCGGCTGACCATCACGGCGGCGGGATCGAAGCTGCTCAATGAACTGCTGCCGGTGCAGCAGCAGATCAATGACGTGCTGTTCGACGGCGTCACCCGCACCGAATTCAAGGTGCTGTGCTCGGTGGTCGACCGCCTGGTCGCCAACGGCGACCGCGCCGCGCTCGACCTGGAGCACCTGCAGGCGCGCCGCCAGAAGGGCTAGCCCGCTGCCTTCAGTGCGCGGCCCACTGGACGGTGCCGACATCGATGCCCTCCTGGTGCATTTCCCATAGCGGGCTCAGTTCGCGCAGCCGCGACACCGTGGCGCTGACCTGCCGGATCACTTCATCGACTTCCGCTTCGGTGGTATAGCGGCCCAGCGTAAAGCGGATCGAGCTGTGCGCCAGTTCGTCGCTGCGGCCGAGCGCCCGCAGCACGAACGACGGCTCCAGCGAGGCTGAGGTGCAGGCCGAGCCCGAAGACACCGCCACGTCCTTAATGCCCATGATCAGGGATTCGCCTTCGACAAAGTTGAAGCTGATGTTCAGGTTGTGCGGGATGCGGTGCGCGAGGCTGCCATTGACGTAGACCTCGTCCAGCCGCGACAGCCCCGCCAGCAGCCGGTCGCGCAGCGCGCCTACACGGCGCGCTTCTTCCGCCAGTTCCAGTCTTGCCAGCCTGAAGGCTTCGCCCATGCCCACGATCTGGTGCGTCGGGAGGGTGCCGGAGCGCATGCCGCGCTCATGCCCGCCGCCGTGGATCTGCGCTTCCAGCCGGATGCGCGGCTTGCGTCGCACGTAGAGCGCGCCGATGCCCTTGGGGCCGTAGACCTTGTGCGCGGTCACCGTAAGCAGGTCGATCTTCAGCGCCTCCAGGTCGATGGGAACCTTGCCCGCCGCCTGCACCGCATCGCAGTGGAACACGATGCCTGCCGCGCGGCAGATCTCACCGATCTGCGCGACCGGCTGGATCACGCCGATCTCGTTGTTGACCATCATCACCGACACCAGGATGGTGTCCGGCCGCAATACGCCGCACAGCGTGTCGAGATCGACCAGGCCGTCTTCGCCGACATCCAGGTAGGTCACCGCAAAGCCCTGCCGTTCCAGCTCGCGGCAGGTATCGAGCACCGCCTTGTGCTCGGTCCTGACCGTGACGATGTGATTCCCCTTGCCCCGATAGAAATGCGCTGCGCCCTTGATGGCCAGGTTGTTGCCCTCGGTCGCGCCGGAGGTCCAGACGATCTCGCGCGGGTCAGCATTGAGCAGCGCCGAGACATGCGCGCGCGCGGCTTCCACCGCCTCTTCCGCCTGCCAGCCGTAGTAGTGGCTGCGCGAGGCCGGGTTGCCGAACTGGTGCTGCAGGAACGGGACCATCTTCTCGACGACGCGGGCGTCGACCGGCGTCGTCGCGCTGTAGTCCATGTAGATCGGAAGGGATTTCGGTTCGGTTGGCATGGGGCTCATTTCCTGGATGCGGAGGTGGGGAGGACCGTGTGCAGGCGAACCCGCTGGTCAAGGAAAGTGGGGCCGAGTCTAGCACCGGGTGCCCGCGCGCCGGGCGGGTGCCATGCTGCCGGTAGGGTTGCTTGACGCCTCTCCACTGGCTCTGCCGGCGTGTCTGGTGACCCGGCGTGCCGCCCGCAAAGTCTTGTTCAGCAAGGCTTTGCGGATTTCTTCAGGGGCCGGCGCGCGCGCCCTCCGGATCCCGCCTAGGGTTTCCACTAACTTGAATAGCGTTGTTACCTAGCATTCAATAATATCTAACTTACAAAGCTAATAAACAAAGCAATAGAGTTGATGGAACAAACATGCGTAGGAGTCGTGATGGCTGAGTCATCTGCCGGTCGTGGCGTCGAGATGGACGCCGATGCACAGCGCCGCTTCAGGAATGCGCTGGCGATGTTTGCAACGGGTGTCGCCGTGATCACGGCGCCGCGCGAAGAGGGGGTGCCGGTCGGCATCACGGTGGCGTCGTTCAACTCGGTGTCGCTGGACCCGCCGCTGGTGCTGTTCTCGGTCGACCGCCGCTGCCTGAGCCTTGGCGACTTGCGCACGGCCCCCCGCTTCGCGGTCAACGTGCTGGCCGAAGCGCAGCAGGAGATCTCGAACCGGTTCGCGAAGGCGAACACAGGCAAGTGGGAAGGCATCGACTTCGGCGCGCAGGACGGCGAGCGCCATGTGCTGCTGCCGGATGCGCTGGCCACGTTCGAATGCGAGCCCTACGCGCAGCACGACGGCGGCGACCACGTCATCTTCATCGGGCGGGTGGTCCGCCATCAGGCCCGGCACGACGGCCGGCCCCTGATCTTCTTTGGCGGCAAGTACCGGGCACTGGAAGACAGCCCGGCCGCCGCTTGAATCCACAAAACACAGGCAGTCAGGACAGGAGAACGACATGATCAAGACCGGTAGCCAACACATCGCGATGCTGCGCGATGGCCGCGAAGTGTATCTGGACGGCAAGCGGGTCACGGACGTCACGGTGCACCCGGCGTTCCGCAACTCGATTCGCAGCTACGCCAATCTCTACGATTACCAGGCGCGTCCCGAGAACATCGAGAAGATGACCTTCCAGCCCGCAGGCGCGGACCGGCGCGTGAGCCGCATCTGGGAGCTCCCCACCAGCTACAACGAGCTGGTCGAGCGCCGCCAGATGCTGGAAGCCTGGACCGCGCTGCACTATGGCTTCATGGGCCGCTCGCCCGACCATGTCGCCTCCTGTATCTCGGGCATGGTCATGGGCATCGACGTGCTCGAGCAGGCCGATCCCGCTCGCGCCGGTGCGTTGCGTGATTACTACCGCTATGCGCGGGACAACGACCTGTTCCTGACCTACGTCATCGTGAACCCGCAGGCCAACCAGGCCAAGGCGGCGCACGAGCAGGAAGACAAGTACCTGGCCGTGGGCATTGTCGACCAGGACGCCGAGGGCATCACGGTGCGCGGCGCGAAGATGCTGGCCACCAGCGGCATCATGGCCAACGAGGTGTTCTGCAGCTGCATCCAGCCGCTGCGCGAGGGCGACGAGATGTATGCGCTGTCGTTCGCGGTGCCGATGAACACCAAGGGGCTGAAGGTGATGTCGCGCAAGTCGTACGAGGCCAGCGCTACCTCGGTCTTCGACAACCCGCTCGCGAGCCGCTTCGACGAGAACGATGCCGTGCTCTATTTCGACGACGTCAAGGTGCCGTGGGACCGGATCTTCGTCGCGGGCGACGTAGCGATGTGCGCAAAGCAGTTCCACGCCACGCCCGCCCACGTCTACCAGAACTACCAGTGCCAGGTCCGGCTGATGGTGAAGCTGCGCTTCCTGGTCGGGCTCGCGCACCGGATCACCGAGATCAACGGCACCAACGGCTTCCCGCAGGTCAGGGAGCTGCTGGGCCAGCTCGCCGCGGAGGCGGGCATGGTCGAGGCCTGGGTCTACGGCATGGAGGCCAAGGGCCAGGTCAACCAGAACGGCTATTTCGTGCCCGACCGCAGCATGCTGTACGGCTCGCAGGTGGTGACGCAGCAGCTCTATGCCAAGGTGCTCAACACGCTGCGCGAGCTGGCCGGCGGCGGCATGATCATGCTGCCGTCGAGCATCGGGGATTTCGCCAACCCCGCGCTCGCCGGGATTATCGCCAAGACGCAGAAGTCGCCGGTGTGCAGCCCGGAGGAGCGCGTCAAGTTCTTCAAGCTGGCCTGGGATGCCGTCGGCTCCGAGTTTGCCTCGCGCCATAACCAGTACGAGATGTTCTACGCCGGCGCCACCTTCGTCACCAAGGGCCACGCCTACCGGACCTACGACTGGAAGAGCGCTTCCGGCCTGGTCGACCACATGCTCGGCAGCTACTCCCTCGAAGACGAACTGGCCCGGCTGCCGCAGGCGGCCTGACACGCCTGCATTGTTTCCCCCTTGCCCCGATAACGGAGATCAGCATGGCAATCAACAAGCTTCACGACGAATTCCATACCGTAGACCTGGCGTCCGGCTGGGAGGTCCCTCACGGCTATCCCGCCGGCATCCAGCAGAAGATCCTGTCCGGCGCGCTGGACGAAGGCGGCCGCGGCGGCAGCCGCACCCGCCTGCTGCGCTTTGACCCGGGTGTCTTCACCACCGCGCCGTTCGTGCACGAGTACTGGGAGGAGGTTTACCTGCTCAGCGGCGACCTGACCGTCGGCAACGATGTCAACGGGGAGGGCGGCGAAGCCTTCGCGCCCAACACCTACGCCTGCCGTCCGCCCGGCGCATTCCATGGTCCGTTCAAGTCGAGCGGCGGTTGCATGCTGCTGGAAATCCACTACTACGACCCGGCCTGATCATGGAAGCCACCGTAGCCTCCACCAGACGCCAGCTTGCCGACGGCAGCGCCAATGCGCAGTCACTGCTGGCAGCGTGCGTCGAACGCATCTGCAATCCGGGCGGCGAAGGCGCGCGCGTCTTCCCGCATGGCGTCAGCATGGCGGCCCGCAAGCAGGCCCAGGCGAGCGACATGCTGCGCGAACAGGGCGTGGCGGGCCCGCTTGCAGGGTTGCCCGTCTCCGTGAAGGACCTGTTCGACGTGCAGGGCGACGTGACCCGCGCCGGTGCCCGCGTGCTGCCGGAGCGGCCCGCCGGTGCGGATGCGCCGCCCATCGCCCGCTTGCGTGCGGCGGGGGCTGTGCTGGTCGGGCGTACCAATATGACCGAGTTCGCCTACTCCGGTGTCGGCATCAATCCGCACTATGGCACGCCGCGCAACCCGTTCGACCGGCAAGCCGGCCGCATTCCGGGCGGATCGTCGTCCGGGGCAGCGGTGTCCGTGACCGACGGCATGGCGCTGGCCGCGGTCGGTTCGGACACCGGCGGCTCCTGCCGCATCCCCGCGGCGCTGTGCGGCATCGTCGGCTTCAAGCCCACGGCAAGCCGCGTGCCGCTGCAGGGTGCGGTACCGCTGTCGCCCAGCTACGACTCGGTCGGGTGCCTGGCCAATACGGTTGCGTGCTGTGCCGCCGTCGATGCGGTGATGGCAGGCGAAGAGGGGCCCACGGCAGCGGTGCCGCTCGTGGGCCTGCGCCTGGCCGTGCCGACCGGGCTGGTGCTGGAAGGCATCTCCGATGAGGTTGCCGAGGTCTTCAGCCGCACGCTGCGCCGGCTGTCCGCGGCTGGCGCGTTGCTGCAGGACGTGGAGTTCGACAGCTGGGACCAGCTGGCCGAGCTCGGCGCCCACGGCGGCATGGTTGCCGCCGAGGCCAGCGCATGGCACGGCAGCCTGGTGGCGGCGCATGCCGACCGCTATGACCCGCGCGTGCTGTCGCGCATCCGGCTGGCGGACGGGCAGCGCGCCGCCGATTACCTGCGCATGCGGCAGCGCCGCGGCGAGCTGTGCCGGCGGGCGGACGCCGAACTGGCGGGCTTCGATGCCGTGGTCCTGCCGACCGTGCCGATCGTCGCGCCGCGCATTGCGGACCTCGACGATGACGACACCTTTTTTGCCACCAACCGGCTGCTGCTGCGCAACCCGGCCATCGCCAACATGCTGGACCTGTGCTCGCTGTCGGTCCCTTGCCATCGCCACGGCGAGGCGCCGGTCGGCCTGATGCTGTTCGGCCGCCACCTTGCCGACCGCAGGCTGCTGGCGATCGGCATGGGGATCGAGTCGGCGCTGCGCCATGAACGAGGTTAGACCCCGGCGGCAGCGCCGCCGACCGTAATACCCGGCATTTCCATAAATACATAGGAGACAACATGCCTGATATCCGTATCGGCGCGGCCGTGCTTGCCTGCGCCACCCTGTTCGCGGCGACTGCCGCGACGGCGCAAACAGCTCCCGTCAGCGCACCCGTCAGCGACGGCGTGGTCAAGGTCGGTGTCCTGACCGACATGTCGTCCATCTTTTCCGACATCGGCGGCAAGGGCTCGGTGGTGGCCGCGCAAATGGCCGTGGACGATTTCGGCGGCAAGGTGCTGGGCGCACCGATCCAGGTGGTGAGCGCCGACCACCAGAACAAGACCGACGTGGCTGCTACGCTGGCGCGCGGCTGGTTCGACAACCAGAAGGTCGACATCATCCAGGACGCGCTGCCGTCCTCGGTGGCGCTGGCCGTCTCCAACCTGGGCAAGCTCAAGCGCAAGATCGTCATTGCCAGCGGCGCCGGCACCACGCGCCTGAGTAACGAGGATTGCTCGCCTTACACTATCCAGTACTCGTACGACACCTACGCATTCGCCGCTAATACCGTCAAGGCCCTGGCACGGCGCGGCGACAACAGCTGGTACTTCCTGACCGTCGACTATGCCCTTGGTGCATCGCTCGAGAAGGACGGTACCGAGGCGCTGTCGGGCGTCGGCGGAACCATCAAGGGCAAGGCGAAGCATCCGATCAATTCGGCGGACCTGTCGTCCTACCTGCTGCAGGGGCAGGCTTCCGGCGCGAAGGTGATCGGCCTGGCCAACGCGGGCGCCGACACGGTCAATGCGATCAAGACGGCAGCGGACTTCGGCATGAACGGCGCGGGCAAGCAGAGGCTGGCCGGGCTGCACATGTTCATCAGCGACATCCACAGCCTGGGGCTGAAAGCCGCACAGGGCATGACGCTGACCACGGCGTTCTACTGGGACCGCGATGACGCCACGCGCGCCTGGTCGCAACGGTTCTTCGAGAAGACCGGGCGCATGCCGACGCTGGTCCATGCCGGCGTGTATTCGTCGACGATGCACTACCTCAAGGCGGTCCAGGCCGCGCGCACGGACGAAAGCGATGCCGTGCTGGCCAGGATGCGCGCGACGCCGGTCAATGACTTCTTCGCCAGCAACGGCACGATCCGCGCCGACGGCCTGATGGTCCACGACATGTACCTGGTCGAAGTGAAGCGCCCGCAGGAGTCGAAGCGGCCCTGGGACTACTACAAGATCAAGGCCGTGATCCCCGCGAACGAAGCATTTCGTCCGCTCAGCGCAAGCACCTGCCCGCTGGTCAGGAAGTAAGCCCCATCTACCTGGCCGGCGCCGGCACGTGTGCCAGCACCGGTCAGCCACAACACCGCAGAGAGCATCCGAAATGAAAACCCTTACCTTTGATATCGAAACCCGCCTCGGCAAGTCGCAGCGCGCCGTCACCATCTGCCAGTTGGTCGTGGCCGGATGGACCGGCCGGGACGTCGAAGCCATGGAGGCCCACATCCGCGAGCTGGAGGAACTGGGCGTGAAGCGTCCCGCCTATACCCCGGTCTTCTATCGCGTCGCGGCGGCGCGGCTGGGTACCGCGGGGGAGATCCAGGTCAGCGGCGAAGCGAGCAGCGGCGAGGCCGAGTTCCTGCTGGTCAGGGATGGCGGCGAGATCCTGGTGGGCATCGCCTCGGACCATACCGACCGCGAGGCCGAGACCTACGGCATTACCGTATCGAAGCAGATGTGCGAAAAGCCCTGTGCGCCGACCTTGTGGCGCCTGGCCGAAGTGGCGGGACACTGGGACCGGCTGGTGCTGCGCTCCTACGCCACCATCGACGGCGAACGTGTGCTGTACCAGGAGGGCCCGGTGACGGCCATGCGGTCCCCGACCGACCTGCTGGAGCGGTTCGCCGGCCACGGTGGTGACTTTGGCGAGGGCGCGGCCATGCTGTGCGGCACCTTGCCCGCCATCGGCGGCATCCGCCCGGCCGAGCGCTTCGAGATCGAACTGGAAGATCCGGTGCTTGGGCGCACGCTGCGCCATGCATACGCGGTCGCGACGCTGCCCGTCGAGGGTTGAGCATGGCGCGCCATCCACATTGCCACGGCAGCGCTACGGAGTTACGCCCATGCCCCAAGACGACCTGATACTGGCCACCCGGAACCTCGGGAAATCCTTCCGCGGCTTCACGGCGGTGAGCGATGTCAACCTGCGGGTGCGACGCGGGTCGATCCATGCATTGATCGGGCCCAACGGCGCGGGCAAGACCACTTGCTTCAACCTGCTCACCAAGTTCCTGGAGCCGACCACCGGCACCATCCTATTCAACGGCATCGACATCACCCGCGAGAAGCCCGCGCAGATCGCGCGCCGCGGCGTGATCCGTTCCTTCCAGATCTCGGCGGTGTTCCCGCACCTGACGGTGATGGAGAACGTGCGCATCGGCCTGCAGCGCCAGCTTGGCACCGCGTACCAGTTCTGGCGCAGCGAGCGCTCGCTGAACGTGCTCAACGACCGCGCCATGGAACTGCTCGAGCAGGTCGGGCTGACCGAGTTCGCGCACACCGTCACGGTGAACCTGCCGTACGGCCGCAAGCGCGCGCTCGAGATCGCCACGACGCTGGCGATGGAGCCCGAGCTGATGCTGCTGGACGAACCCACGCAGGGCATGGGCCATGAGGACGTGGACCGCGTCACGCAGCTGATCAGGAAGGTCTCGGCGGGCCGCACCATCCTGATGGTGGAGCACAACATGAGCGTGGTGTCGTCGATCGCGGACAAGATCACGGTGCTGCAGCGCGGCGCGATCCTGGCCGAGGGCCCTTACGCTGAAGTGTCGAAGGACCCGCGCGTGATGGAGGCCTACATGGGCACTGTCGACGCGGAACTGCAAGGCGCGCACTGAGGGGCACGACATGACGACATCGAATACACCTGCCCTCGAAATCAAGGGCCTGGAGGCCTGGTACGGCGAATCGCACATCCTGCACGGCGTGGACCTGACGGTGAACCGCGGTGAAGTGGTCACGCTGCTGGGCCGCAACGGCGCCGGTCGCACCACCACGCTGCGCGCGATCATGGGCCTGACGGGTGCGCGCAAGGGCTCGATCAAGGTCAATGGCCATGAAACCATCAGCCTGCCCACGCACAAGATCGCGCACTACGGCATTGGCTATTGCCCCGAAGAGCGCGCCATCTTCTCCAGCCTCTCATGCGAAGAAAACCTGATGCTGCCGCCCGTGCTCAAGGGCGCCGACACCAGCAAGGGCATGAGCGAGGCGGATATCTACGAGATGTTCCCGAACCTGAAGGAGCGGCGCCAGAGCCAGGGCACGCGTCTTTCCGGCGGCGAGCAGCAGATGCTGGCGGTCGGGCGCATCCTGCGCACGGGTGCCAACCTGCTGCTGCTCGATGAAATCTCGGAAGGGTTGGCACCGGTGATCGTGCAGGCGCTCGCGCGCATGATCCTGATGCTCAAGCAGAAGGGGTACACGGTGGTGATAGTGGAGCAGAACTTCCGCTTCGCCGCGCCGCTGGCCGACCGCTTCTACGTGATGGAGCACGGCAGCATCGTCGAGCGCTTCGCGGCCAGTGAGCTGCAGGCCAGGATGCCGGTGCTGCATGAACTGCTGGGCGTATGAGGAGCCCCTATGACTCTGTTTGAAATCCCGTTTCCGGCGCTGCTGTCGCAGCTGCTGCTGGGGCTCGTCAATGGTGCTTTCTACGCCATGCTGAGCCTGGGCCTGGCGGTCATCTTCGGCCTGCTGAACGTCATCAACTTTGCGCACGGTGCGCTCTTCATGCTCGGCGCGGTGCTGGCGTGGGCCGGCATGACCTATGCCGGGCTCAGCTACTGGGCGATGCTGCTGCTGTCGCCGCTGGTGGTCGCAGCACTGGGCGTGGCGATCGAGAAGACCATGCTGCGCTGGATCTACAAGCTGGACCATATCTACGGCCTGCTGCTGACGCTCGGCATCACGCTGGTGATCGAGGGCATCTTCCGCTCGGTCTATGGCGTGTCCGGGCTGCCCTATTCGCCGCCCGAAGCGCTGCAAGGCGCCGCCGACCTCGGCTTCATGCGCTTGCCCAACTACCGCGCGTGGGTAGTCGTGGCTTCGCTGGCGGTCTGCATGTGGACCTGGTACGTGATCGAGAAGACCCGGCTGGGCGCCTACCTGCGCGCGGGCACCGAGAACGCCAAGGTGGTGGAGGCCTTCGGCGTCAACGTGCCGCTGATGGTCACGCTGACCTACGGCTTCGGCGTGGCACTGGCGGCGTTTGCCGGCGTGCTGGCCGCGCCGGTCATGCAGGTGTCGCCGCTGATGGGGCAGAACCTGATCATCATCGTGTTCGCGGTGGTGGTGATCGGCGGCATGGGCTCGATCCTGGGCGCGATCCTGACCGGCCTGGGTCTGGGCGTGATCGAAGGGCTGACCAAGGTGTTTTATCCGGAAGCATCGTCGACCGTGGTGTTCGTGACCATGGTGATCGTGCTGCTGTTGCGCCCGGCAGGGCTGTTCGGAAAGGAGAAATGATGAACGGGCAATCTATCGCTGCACTGGGAATGCAGCCACCGCAGGCGGTACGCCGCCTGCCACGGCGGGCACTGTACGTGGCGCTGCTGGCGTGCCTGCTGGCGGCGCCGCTGGCAGGGGCCTATCCGGTGTTCGTGCTCAAGGTGCTGTGCTTCGCGCTGTTTGCATGCGCCTTCAACCTGCTGATCGGCTACACCGGGCTGCTGTCGTTCGGCCATGCGGCCTTTTTTGGCGGCGCCGGCTACGCGGCCGGCCATGCGATGAAGGCCTGGGGCGTGACGCCGGAGATCGGCCTGATCCTGGGCACGGCCACCGGCGCTCTGATCGGCTACGTGGTGGGCTCGCTGGCGATCCGCCGGCAGGGCATCTACTTCTCGATGATCACGCTGGCACTGGCGCAGATGCTGTTCTTCATCTGCCTGCAGGCGCCGTTCACCGGCGGCGAGGACGGCCTGCAGGGCATCCCACGCGGCAAGCTGTTCGGCGTGCTGTCGCTGTCTAGTGACCTGACGCTGTACTACGTGGCGCTGGCGATCATCGTCGCGGCCTTTGCGCTGATCGTGCGCACGGTGCATTCGCCGTTCGGGCAGATCCTGAAGGCGATCAAGGAGAACGAGCCGCGCGCGATCTCGCTGGGCTATGACGTCGACCGCTTCAAGGTGACCGCCTTCGTGCTGTCGGCGGCGCTGTCGGGGCTGGCCGGCTCGATCAAGGCGCTGGTGCTGGGCTTCGAGACGCTGACCGATGTGCACTGGTCGATGTCCGGGATGGTCATCCTGATGACCTTGCTGGGCGGCCTCGGCACGCTGTCCGGGCCGATCGTCGGCGCCTTTGTCGTGGTCGCGCTGGAGAACAAGCTCGGCGAACTGGGCAGCTACCTGGCGGCCGCGACGGGCATCGACTGGTTCAACGGGCTCGGGGAATCGGTGTCGACGGTGACCGGCATTATCTTCATCGTCTGCGTGCTGACGTTCCGCAGGGGCATCGTCGGCAGTCTGGGGCGAAGTCCTGGATGAGGCCCGGTTTTCCCCTCTCCCGCTTGCGGGAGAGGGGAGAAAACACCCGCGAGCTCAGGCCTTGGCCAATGCCAGCGCCGCAGCCGGCGCGACCGCCGTCTTTGCGCCGAGGTGTTGCTCAACCACCCCAGCCACCATATCCGCCGTCACCGCGGACAACGTCCAGCCCAGGTGCCCATGCCCCGTGTTGTAGAAGACGCACGGCGCTTTCCCTCGGCCTACGCGCGGCAGCATGTCCGGCATCATCGGCCGCAATCCGGCCCAGGGCACCACGCTGCGCGTGCTGACACCCGGGAAGCACTGCTGCACCCACTCCACCAGCGGCCGGATGCGATCGGCGCGGATGTCGCGGTTGTAGCCGTTGAACTCCGCGGTGCCGGCCACGCGGAAGCGGTCGTCGCCCAGGCGGCTGGTGACCAGCTTGGTTGCATCGTCGAGCAGGCTGACGGTCGGCGCCGCGGCGCGGCTGGCCTCGTCGGCCAGGTTGACCGTGATCGAATAGCCTTTGACCGGGTAGATGTTGACACGGTCCCCCAGGCCGGCCGCCAGCGCGCGGCTGGCGGTGCCGGCGCAGATCATGGCGCCGTCGAAGGTCGACGTGGACGTATCGGTGCCTTGCTGCACGGTCACGCTGGCGCGCCTGCCGTCGGTCTTGACGGCGCTGACGTCCTGCCCGTAGAGGCAGCGCACGCCGAGCCGGTCGATGGCCGCGGCCAGGCCGCTGGTGAACTTGTGGATATCGCCGGTCGAGTCGCTCTCGGTGAAATACCCGCCGTAGTAGGAGCCCACCAGCGTCGGCTCGATCGCCCGCATCTCCTGCGGCGTCACGGCGCGCCGCTCCAGCCCGCCCTGCGCCAGCAGCGCGGAGACGCGGCCGGCATGCTCGAAGCCGGCCTTGTCGCGGTAGATATGGAGGATGCCCTCTTTCTTCAGGTCGAAATCGATGCCCTCCTGCGCCGCCCAGGCGAACAGGTGCTCGCGGGCCGCGATGGCCAGGCGCGCGGTCTCGGCAGTATTGCTGCGGTAGTGGGGGATCGACGCGATGAACTCGGCAAACCACGTGAGCTTGTGCCAGCTCGGGCTGGGATTGACCAGCAGCGGGGCGTCGCTCCTGAGCATCCATTTGAGCCCCTTGACGATGGTCGACCAGTGGGTCCAGACCTCGGCATTGGAGGCGGACAGCTGTCCGCCATTGGCGAACGAGGTCTCCATGGCGGCATAGCGATGCCGTTCGAACAGCGTGACGGAGAATCCGCGCCGGGCGAGCGCGTAGGCTGTGGTGACACCGGTGATGCCACCGCCGATGACGGCGATTGTCTTCATGAGCTGCAGGCTCCAGGAACGTCGATGGTGGGAGTCCATACGCAATATGCGTAGCGGACGCCCCCTCTGTTCTGGACCTGAGAGATTCACGACGCCTCGCCGGGGCGATGCGCGCTTGCTCCTTCGGTATGCCGGCGGACGATGACGCCGGACATTCTTCAGAGTGCACTGCTAGTGATACCGGTCCTTTTGCCTGAGAGTTTCCGGGGCGGTTGCTCCTTCGGCGCTGTCCCGCGGCGGTTGCCGCCGGAACAGTCTCTCCCAGCATCACACTGGCTTGACGCCAATCCGGGCAATGTAGAGACAAGGCACGGCCTTGGATATGCGGGTTTACGCGAGTGGCGCGATGCGGCAATCCACCGTTCGCCGTGGGACGAGGCGAGCACTTTCACCGCGGCTCCGGCGTCGCCCGCGTCGCTATGTCGCACCGGCCGGGACCTGCTTGCCACCTAAAATGTCAGCGCTCGCTCTCGGGAGGAAGCGCCGGACACACAGCGCGCGCAGGGCAGGCGAGCCAAAAAAGACGAGAACAAGGTTTTCCAGTGAAGAGAAATCGGATTGCGCTGGCCGCATCGGCCGCGCTGATGGGCCCCGGCATGGCGGGCGCCCAGGTTGCCGCGCCTGAGCCACTGCAGGAGGTGGTGGTCTCGGCCAAGACCGAGCGTAGTGAAACTCCCGCCACGCCGCCCAATACGCCGTCGCCGGCCTATGGCATCAGCAGCAAGCGCATGGCGGACTTCAATGTGGTGAACACCGAGGACGCGCTCAAGTACGCGCCCAATCTCGCCGTGCGCAAGCGCTTTATCGGCGATATGAATTCGATCATCTCGGTGCGCAGCACCAGCTCGCGCCAGTCGGCGCGGGGGCTAGTCTATGCGGACGGCCTGCTGCTGTCCAACCTGCTGGGCTCGGATTTCACATTTCCGCCGCGCTGGTCGCTGGTCAATGCCGCCGAGATCGAGCGCGTGGACGTGCTGTACGGCCCGTATTCCGCGCTGTACCCGGGCAATTCGCTGGGCGCGACGGTGCTGATCTCGACGCGCACCCCGGAGAAGTTCGAGGGCGATGCCAGCGTGCAGCTGTTCACGCAGCGCTTCGGCCTGTACGGCACGCATGACAACTTCAACGGCGTGCATGCCAACGCCTACGTGGGCGACCGCGTCGGCCCGTTCTCCTGGCTGGTCAGCGTGGACCGGCAGGACAGCAAGAGCCAGCCGCTGAGCTTCTACACCGCGGCGCGTTCGTCCGCGCGCGCCACTTCCGCCGACAAGCCGGTCACCGGCGCCTTCTTCGACAAGGACCAGACCGGCGCCGACCGCGTGGTGATGGGCGTCAACAGCGAGGGCGTCACGCACACGGTGCAGGACCAGCTCAAGGTCAAGCTGGGCTATGACATCACCAATACGCTGCAAGCGCAGTTCACCGCCGCGTACTGGCAACAGGACCGCTCCAGCGCCACCGGCAGCTACCTGCGCGATGCCAACGGCAACGTCGTCTCCAGCGGCCCGGTGAATATCGGAGGCTTTCGCTATGTGATTCCCGCCAACGCCTTTGCCCCGAGCAACGGCGAGGACGCGCGCTGGCTCTACGGCCTGTCGCTGCGCACGCGCAACGAGACCGGCTGGAACTTCTCCGGCGTGGCGTCGCTGTTCGATGTCAGCAAGGACGTGAGCCGCACCGCCAGCACGGCTGGCAACGGTCCGGGCACCGTTACCTATGGCGACGGCACCGGCTGGCGCACGCTGGACCTGAAGGCCGACTACCGTCCGCAGCAACTGCAGGGCGGGCACTGGGTCACCTTCGGTTACCACTACGACAACTACCGGCTGACCAATACCACCTACAACACCTCGGACTGGCAGGCGGCGACCATCACCGCCTTCAACAATGCCTTTGCCGGCAAGACCGAGACCCAGGCGCTGTATGCGCAGGATGCCTGGTACTTCGCCCCGGACTGGAAGCTGATCCCCGGCGTGCGCTACGAGCACTGGCGCGCCTATGACGGCAGCCGCAGCCAACCCGGCGTGAATATCGGCTACCCGGTGCGCAGCGAATCCAACTGGTCGCCCAAGCTGGCGCTCGAGAAAGCGATCGGGCAGGACTGGCTGGGCCGGCTGTCGCTGGGCCAGGCCTATCGCTACCCGACTGTCAGCGAGCTGTTCCAGGGGCGCATCACCGGCACCTCGCTGATCAACAACGATCCCAACCTGCGGCCCGAGCGCTCGTTCTCCAAGGACCTGACCTTCGAGCGGACGGTGGAGCGGGCGTATTTCCGCGTCTCGGTGTATGAGGACGATATCCGCGACGCGCTGGTGAGCCAGACCAACACCACCGTGTTCCCGACCGTCACCAGCTTCCAGAACGTGGACCGCGTGCGCACGCGCGGCATCGAGCTGGCGTATGACGCGCGCGATGTCTTTATCAACGGCTTCGACCTGTCGGCCAGCGGCGCCTACAACCATTCGAAGACGCTGGAGAACGCCAACAACCCGGCCTCGGTGGGCAAGTATTTCTACCGGATCCCCAAGTGGCGCGCCAACCTGGTCGGCACCTATCGCATCACGCCGGCCTGGGCCGGCACGCTGGCCATGACCTATTCCGGGCGGCAGTACAATACGCTCGACAATTCGGACGTCAACCCTGACACCTTCGGCGGCACCAGCAGCTTCCTGACCTTCGATGTCAAGGTGACTTACCGGCCTGCCAAGAACGTGCGCCTCGGGCTTGGCATCGACAACCTGACCGACCAGCGCTACTACGTCTACCACCCGTATCCGGGGCGGACGTTCTACGCCGAGGCCAAGCTCTCCTTCTAAGCAATTGAACAGGCTGACCACAACCATGACAGGCATGCGCCCCGGCTTTCGCTTTCTCGTTGCCGGGCTGCTGGCCTGCACCGCGCTGGCGGGCACCGCGCAAACGCATGGCAACCACGGCGGCCACGGTGGCCAGGCCAAGGCCGCGAAGATGAGCGAACTGGGCACCGGCGCCGCGTTCGACCGGGACGGCAAGCTGTGGATCGCCTACAAGGACGGCCCCTATGTCGCGGTGCGTTCGTCGACGGATTTCGGCCGCAGCTTCGGACCCGCGCAGCACATCAACAGCACGCCGGAGCCGGTTGCCGCCGACCACGACAGCCGGCCCAAGGTGGCCACCGGGCGCGACGGCGAGATCTTCGTCACCTGGACCCAGCCGCGGCCCAAGCCCTGGACCGGCTTTATCCGCTTTGCGCGCTCCACCGACGGTGGCAAGTCCTTCGCCACGCCGCTGACGGTACATGCCAATCGCGACGAGATCACGCACCGCTTCGACGCCATCGCGGTCGACCAGTCCGGCCGCATCTTCGTCAGCTGGATCGACAAGCGCGACGTCATCGCCGCCGAGGCGCGCAAGCAGCCGTATGCCGGCGCCGCGATCTACTACGCGGTATCGGCCGACCACGGCAAGAGCTTCCAGGGCGACTACAAGATCGCCGACCAGTCGTGCGAATGCTGCCGCATTGCCATGTCGCCCACGCCCGACGGCAACATGCTGGCGTTGTGGCGCCACGTGTTCCCGCCCAACGCACGCGACCACGCGCTCGCGCAGCTTGGCGCCGACGGCACCGCCACGCCGCTGCAGCGCGCCACCTTCGACGACTGGCGCATCGACGCCTGCCCGCATCAGGGGCCGGGCGCGTCGGTGGCGCCGGACGGCACGCTGCACATGGTCTGGTTCAACATGCGCGAAGGCAAGCCCACGGTGTCGGTCGGCCGCTGGAAGGACGGCAAGCTGCAGGCGCAGCGCCCGCTCGAAGACCCGCGCGCGCAGCATGCCGATATTGTCGCGCTCGACAATAACGAGATCGCGGTCGCCTGGAAGTCGTTCGACGGCCAGCAGACGCGCCTGTCCGCCATGCTGTCGCACGACGGCGGCAAGACCTGGCAGACCCGGCAGGTGGCCCGCACCGAGCGCGACTCCGATCAACCACACGTGCTGCAGCATGCAGGCCGCGCCTACGTGTTGTGGCGCACCGAGGCCGAAGGCTTCCAGGTGTTCCCGCTGGCAAAGGAGGGCGCATGAAGCCGATCCGCCGCAAGCTGCTGGCTGCCGCAGCGTTTGCCCTGATGGGCAGGTCCGTCGCCAATGCCGCCGGCAAGAAGGATGATGCGGCAACCAGCCGCGTGGCCGTATTCGAATCCGCCAGCGCCGCACAACTCACCGCCAGCCAGAAAGGCAATCCGTTCGTGCTGCTGGTGTGGTCGCTCGACTGCGTCTATTGCAAGCGCAATTTCGACGCCATCGGCAAGCTGCGCGCGCGCTATCCTGACCTGCGCGTCGTCACGCTGGCGATGGACAATCCCGAGGCGCTGCCGCAGGTGCAGCAGCTGCTCAGGCGGGTCAACCTCACGCGCAACGCATGGGTGTCCGGCAGCGAGCCACAGGAACGGCTGCGCTATGCGGTCGATCCCGACTGGATGGGGGAGATGCCGCGCACCTACTTCTATCGCGCGGACGGGCAGCGGCAGGGCGTGTCAGGCGTGATCAGCGACGCGGACTGGGACAAGCACCTGCGCTGGGCCGGCATCGCCGGCTGAGTTCGCCCGGACGCGCCGGCGCCGGCGGCCGCAAGGGGCGGCCGGGCCGGCGCCATGCCTCAGGACAATTCCTTCGGCAGCTTGCCGCCATTCGCCGCCAGCTCCTGCATCAGGCGCTTGTGCAACCAGATGTTCATCGCCGCTGAGTCGTTCATGTCGCCGCTGTATTGAAGTTCGCGCGCCAGCTCCTTGCGGTGTTCCAGGCTGCTGTCGACGCCCAGCGCCTTCATCGTATCGACGATGGAGGTGCGCCATTCCAGCTTCTGCCCGCCTTCCGTGACGAGGCGGTCCATGATGGCCTCGACATCGACGCCGGACAGCGGCTCGGGCTTGGCCGCAGTGGCCGCCCCGGCGCTGCCCGGGGCGGTGCCGCCTGCCGGCGCGGTGGTGGCAGGGCCCGACGGCGTCGCGCCGGCGGATGTCGGCGTGCCGGCGGTGGTCGTGGCAGCCGGCTTGGCCTTCCCTAGCAGCTTGTTGAGGATGTCCTTGAAGATGCTCATGGCTGGCTCCTGAATTGGTGTTGGGGGCTACAGCGCACGCATGTTCCGGGCCATGGTGCCGCCTGCGCCCGGGCGCCGGTCTGCCGCTGACGCTTTGTAAATGTTGCGTGCAGCGCGGGCCAGGTTCGTCACGACGTTTGCTGCACATGACGGCGTACGCGCCACCGCCTTCAAGAACAATCACGACGATCGGTCCTCCTACGCCGCAGGCCAGCGCGGCCGCGCCGTGTTGCCGTCCGGCGATACGCGCTCCGGATTGGCCCCCCGCCTGCCCCCCCGTCGGACCCCCCGCCATCCCTTGCCGCTTGCCCTCGCCACAACGGATGATCTATCACAGTTGTGTGGGTGGCAGGCCCTGACGCCTGCGTGAGACAGGAGCGAATCATGAGTGGCAAGAAGATCCTCGTTGTACTGACCAGCTTTGAGAAGTACCCGAACATGGACCGTGCAACCGGCCTCTGGCTGGGCGAGGCCGTGCATTTCGTCAAGAAGGTGGAAGCCGCGGGCTACCAGGTGGACTTTGTCAGTCCCAAGGGCGGCTATACGCCGATCGATCCCCATAGCCTGCAGATGGCCGAGCCGGTGGATTGGGAGTGGTACCAGAAGAAGGACTTCATGAACCGGCTGGGCCAGACCCTCAAGCCCAGCGAGGTCAGGGCCGGCGACTACGTGGCCATCTACTTCGCCGGCGGCCACGGCGTGATCTGGGATTTCCCGGACAACGAGGAACTGCAGGCGCTCAGCCGCAACATTTATGAATCGGGTGGCTATGTCACCTCGGTATGCCACGGTGCCGTGGGACTGCTGAATATCAAACTGTCCGACGGCACGCTGCTGATCAACAACAAGAAGGTCACCGGCTTCTCGAACCAGGAAGAGAAGCTGGCCGGGCTCGACAGCCATGTCCCGTACCTGACCGAGACGGAAATGCTTGCGCGCGGAGCAAAGTACACCAAGGCGCCCGAGCCGTGGCAGTCGTTTGCGGTGGAGGATTCGCGCGTGATCACGGGTCAGAACCCGGCCTCCGGCGGGGCGGTTGCCGATCTGCTGCTGTCGGCACTGAAGGCGTGAGGCCGTAAGGCGCCGTGAAGGCGGCGGGCGCGGCCTGTGCGGTGCGCGCCCGCCGTCACCGCAATGACGCAGCCATCCCCGGCCCTCACCACACAGCGATCCCCGTGGCGGCCCGCGCTGATCGCGACCAAGCTGGCGCCGCCCAGGACGCGCCACTACGTCAGCCGCGAGCAGGCCATCTGGCAATTGCGCCCGGGCCTGGAGCGCAAGCTGACCGTGCTGACCGCACCGGCAGGGTGCGGCAAGACCTCGTTGCTGGGCGAATGGAAGAACATCCTGGCTGCGGAAGGCGTTGCGGTCGGCTGGCTCAGCATCGACCGCGATGACGACGATCTCTACCAGTTCGGGGCCTACCTGCTTGCCGCGGTGCGCGAGGCCTGCGGGGAGATCGGCAACAGCGTGCGCGAACGGCTCGAGAACGATGCGCTGGCGCCGGCGGACGCGATCTTTGCCGAGCTGCTCAACGAGATCGCGGCGCTGCCGCGCCAGATGGTATTGGTGCTGGACGACTTCGACCGGCTGGAGGCGCCGGCGATCCACGAGGCGGTGTTCCGCCTGCTGCGCTATGCGCCCGACAACCTGCACGTCCTGGTCGCGGGACGCGGCGAGCCGGCATTTCCGCAAAGCTATTTCGAGGTGCGCGGGCAGTTGCTCAGGCTCGACGCGGAGGTGCTGCGCTTCGACAGCGCGGAGACGCAGGCGTTCTTCAGCCGCGTATCCGGGCTGAGCCTGAGTGCGGCGCAAGCCGAGACGCTGCTGCATGCGACCGAAGGCTGGGTGGCCGGGCTGCAGCTGGCCACGTTTGCGCTGGGCGAACCTGGTGGCATCGACGATTTCGCCATCCGCCTGCCGCATGCACGCCACAGCATCGCCGCCTACCTCAACGAGAATGTGTTCGTGCACGTGCCCCAGCCGTTGCAGGCCTTCCTGCTGCAAACTTCGGTGCTGGACCGGATGTCGGTGCCGCTGTGCAACGCAGTGACCGGGACCGAATCGGCACAGGCCAGCTTCGATTGGCTGGTTGCGCACAATCTGTTTTTCCGCCCGCTGGACGCGGACTGCCAGTGGTACCGCTATCACGCACTGTTTGCGGAATACCTGCGCACGCGCCTCGCCCGGGAACGGCCGCAGGAGCTCGCGGCGCTGCATCGCCGCGCCAGCGAATGGTATGCCGGGCAGTCGCTGTGGGCCGAGGCGGTCAGGCATGCACTGGCGGCCGGCGATGTCGAACGCGCCGCGGCCTGGGTCGAGCAATGCGCGATGGGCCTGGTCGAGGCCAGCGACGTGCGCACGCTGCTGAGCTGGGTCGCAAAGCTGCCCGCCGAGGCGGTGCGCGCACGACTGCGGCTGCGCCTGGCGCATGCGTGGGCACTGGCGCTGACGATGCAGGCGGTGCCGGCACAACAGGCGCTGGCCGCGGTCGAGGACGATATAGCGCACGGCCTGCTGCCGGTGACCGACACGCTGCGGGTTGAACTGGAAGCGGTCAAGGCGTTGATCGCCGGCCTGTGCGACGAGAGCCAGCGTTCGCTCGAGCTGGGCCGGAGCGTGCTGGACCTGCACCCGCCGCAAGGCACGTGGGCGGAGGGCATCGGGCTTACCACCCACGTCTTCGGGCTGACCTATGCATCCCGCTTCGAAGCGGTAGAGCTGCTGCGACATCCGTCTGGCGTTGGCAGCAGGGCATCGGCACCGCTCTACGCCACGGTGTACCGGCAGAGCATGCTGGGGCTCAGCCTGTTCGTGCAGGGCCGGCTTGGCGAAGCCGTGCAGACGCTGGAGGACGTGCTGCGCGAGGCCAACACGCGTGCCGGCGCGCAGTCAGCCGCGTCAGTGCTGCCGGTAGGCTACCTGGCCGCAATCCACTACGAGTGGAACGACATCGAGCGGGTCGCCGCACTGCTGGAGGGACGCTTCGAGATCGCGCTGCAGGCCTGCTCGCTCGGCCCGCTGGCCGGCTTCTGCGTGACGCTGGCGCGCCTGCGCTGCATGGAGGGCAAGGAGGACGAGGCCTACCGCATCCTGGAGGATGCCGAAGCCGTGGCACGCAGCCGCCAGTGGCTGCGGATGCAGGTCGCGTGCAAGGCGGAAGCGATCCGGATGGCGATTCGGGCCGGCAACCTGGGTCGCGCGGCGCGGATCGGCCATGAGCTCGAGGCGCTCGCCGGTACCCGCCCCGAGGCGCTGCAAGGCAGCTTCCTGGAAACGTGGCAGCGCTTCCAGATCGCGCAGGGCCGCCTGCTGGTCGCTCGCGGCAGGCCGGCCGAAGCCGTCCCGGTGCTGCGAGGCGTGCATGCCGAGCTGCACGCGGCACGGATGCAATACCTCGCCGCGCAGGTCAGCGTCGCCCTTGCCACCGCCTTGCACGCGGCCGGGCAGGGCGATGAGGCGGTGCAGGCCATCGCGCCCGCGTTTGCCTACGGGCAGCAGCATGGCCTGCATCGGACCTTTATCGACGGTGGTCCGGCCGTGCGGGAAATCCTCGACGGCATGCGATCGGGGCCGCACCGCCATGCGGGGCTCGAGCCGTGGTACCTGGCAGAACTCAGCGCCGGCTTCGACGCACCCGCCGGCGTGCCGGGTGCGAGCGCGGGTGCGTCGTCGGGACCGGCGCAGGAAGCGCTCGGTGCAAGCCGGCTCAGTGCCCGCGAGGTGGAGATCCTCGACTACGTCGCACGCGGGCTGTCGAACAAGGAAATCGCGCGTGCGATTCGTGTGGCCCCGGAGACGGTCAAGTGGCACCTGAAGAATGTCTACGAGAAGCTCAAGGTCAATTCCCGCATCCAGGCCGTGCGCAGCGGCCTGGGCCGCGATTTGCCGCTGGTGGCTGACCGAAGCTTGCGCAAGAGCTGAGGGCTGATCGTGGCCGACGCCGGCACACGCGTGCCGGCGCCCGTCACGCCTCCATCGTCAGGACGATCTTGCCGATGTGGGTGCCGGAGTCCATCAGTTCGTGCGCCTGCCGCGCATGCTCCAGCGCAAAGGTCTGGTAGAGGACGGGCTTGACCTGGCCCGATGCCATCAGCGGCCACACGTGGGTTTCCAGCTCGCGGATGATCTCGGCCTTTTCCGCGGGCGTGCGCGAGCGCAGTGTCGAGCCGATATGGGTCAGGCGCTTGGTCAGCATCGGGAACAGGTCGACTTCGCGGGCGACGCCCTTGATCACGCCGATCTGAACGATGCGGCCGTTGATCGCCGCGGCGGCATAGTTGCGCGGCACGTAGTCGCCCGCAATGATGTCGACGATGACGTCGGCACCCTTGCCGCCGGTCTCGCGCATCACGGCGTCCACGAAATCCTCTTCCAGGTAGTTCACCGCATAGTCCGCGCCGAGCGCCAGGCTGGCGTCGCGCTGCGCCGCGGAGCTGACCGTGGTGATGATGGTGGCGGCGCCGAATGCCCTGGCGAGCATGGTCGCCGTGGTGCCGATGCCCGAAGCGCCGCCATGGATCAGCACGGTATCGCCGCGGGTGAAACGGCCGCGCTGGAACAGGTTCAGCCACACGGTCATGAAGGTCTCGGGCATGGCGGCGGCTTCCACCAGCTGCAGCCCCTGGGGCAGATGCAGCGTGGTGTCTTCGCTGGCGACGCCATACTCGGCATAGCCGCCGCCCGGGACCAGCGCGCACACGGTGTCGCCGATGCTGAAGTGGGTGACGCCGCTGCCGATGGCCAGCACCTCTCCCGCGACTTCGAGGCCGGGAATGTCGGAAGCGCCGGGAGGAGGATCGTACAAGCCCTTGCGCTGGAACACGTCAGGGCCGTTGACGCCGGCGGCGCGGTGCCGGATCAGCAGCTCGCCGGGGCCGGGGACGGGGACGGGCCGTTGCACCGGCACCAGCACTTCCGGGCCGCCGGGACGGACGATTTCGATGGCCGTCATCGAGGTTGGGATATGGGGGGAATTCGCACGCATGGTAGTTCCTGGGGTACGTCGTTGAGTGTGCAGAGGCAGTAGCCACGATGGCTTGCCTCAAGGTGGAGGCAGTATAGGTTTGCGAAATCGCCAGCGGTGATGCAGCAATTCATGGCTCCGATGCAGAATTGCATCGTCAGTGCTCCGAAGCCGCCGCTGCGCCATGGCCGGTCTCTGCGCGCACAAGTTGCACGTCGAATGCCTCGCGCTCCGCAACCGCACGCGGGCTGCGGTCGAGCCGCGAGCACGCCCAGGTGACCAGGAATGCGAGCGGCACCGTGAACAACGCCGGATGGTCATAGGGAAAGAGCGCGGCAGGATGCCCAAGCACGTTCTTCCACACCGCCGGCGAAAGGATCACCAGCACGACCGACGACACCAGGCCAGTGGCCACGCCCCAGACCGCGCCACGGCTGGTCAGCCCCTTCCAGTACATCGACAGCACCAGCACCGGGAAATTTGCCGACGCCGCCACGTTGAATGCCAGCGCCACCAGGAAGGCCAGGTTCTGCCCCCTGAAGCCGATGCCGAGCAGCACCGCAACCACGCCGATCACCACCGTCGCCCGTCGGGTGACGGCGATCTCTGCCGCCTCAGTAGTACTGCCGCGCCGCAGGACGTTGGCATAGAGATCGTGCGAGATCGCCGACGCGCCCGCGAGCGTCAGTCCTGAAACCACCGCAAGGATGGTGGCAAACGCCACCGCCGCCAGGAAGCCGAGGAAGAGATTGCCGCCGGTGGCACGGGCAAGGTGCATCGCCACCATGTTCGCGCCGCCCAGCAGGCGCCCGCCGGCCTGCCCCAGCTCGAAGTAGCGGCCATCGGTGCCGACGATGACAATGGCGGCAAGGCCGATGGCGAACATGGCGAGGAACATGTAGCCGATGCAGGAGCTGGCCACCAGCACGCTCTTGCGCGCCTCGCGTGCATTGGGCACGGTGAAGAAACGCATCAGGATATGCGGCAGGCCCGACAGGCCCAGCACGGTTGCCACGCACAGCGACAGCGCCGAGACCGGGTCCGCGAACAGCGTCCCCGGCGCCAGCAGCGCGCTGCCGCTCTGATGTACCGCCGTCGCGCGCCTGGCCAGCACCTCGAAGCTGAAGCCGAACTGCACCATCGACAACAGCAGCAGCAAGGTGCCGCCGAACAGCAGCAGGACCGCCTTGATGATCTGGACCCAGGTCGTGGCGATCATGCCGCCGACGCTGACGTAGACCATCATCAGTGCGCCGACCCCGATCACGGCATAGGCGTAGTCGATGCCAAATAGCAGCTGCACCAGCTCGCCCGCGCCGACCATCTGCACGATCAGGTAAAGCAGCACCACCACCAGGCTGCTCGCCGCGGCCACGCAGCGGGTGCTGACGGGGTCGAGCCGGTCGGAGATGATGTCCACGAAGGTGAATTTGCCGAGGTTGCGCAGCCGCTCCGCCATCAGGAACAGCATCACCGGCCAGCCGACAAAGAATCCGACGATGTAGAGCAAGCCGTCGAAGCCGCGTGCGTAGACCAGGCTGACAACGCCCAGCAGTGTCGCCGCGGACATGTAGTCGCCCGCCACCGCCAGGCCGTTCTGCGTGCCCGAGATGCCGGCGCCGGCGGTAAAGAAGTCCTGGGCGGTCCGCGTCCGCCGCGATGCCCACCAGGTGATGGCGAGCGTCAGTGCGACAAAGACCAGGAACATCGCGATGGCTTCGGGGTTCAGCGGCTGGGCCTGTCCGGCTTCGATGGCTGGGCCGGCCTGTGCCACTGTCGGAGCTGCCGCAAGGGAAGACATCGCCGTCAAGGCGTCAGCGTGGCGCGGCTTCATTGACGGGCCTCCTGCAGGATCGTCCCGACGAGGGCTTCCAGCACCCCATTTGCCCGATGCACATAGAACCACGTCGCCAGCCATCCGAGCAGGATGACGCCGATGGCAAGGGCGATGCCGAGATTGATCATTCCGCTTGCATGGAGTGGCCGGCCCAGCACGTGCGGCGCGGCAGCTACTGCGAGCATCAGCGCAAGATACGGACCGAGTACCAGTACAAGCAGCCCGCATGACAGGCGGGCGCGGCGGCGCGCCAGCTCCGCGAACCTGGGATGGCGCCGGATGCGCGCGATGGTGGTGGAATCCTGCATGACTTGTCTCCTGTGATGTTGTGGTCGTTGGCTTGCGGCAATGCCTATCCGTTCGCGCCGCCCGCCGGGGAAACGGCTGCGTATTTTTCGCGAAGCAGGCGCTTGTTGATCTTGCCGACGCTGGTTTTCTCGATGGCCTCCACGAACAGCACGTGGTCCGGCACCGCGTACCGCGAGATCGCGCCGCGGCGCACATATTCGTGCAGGTGCGTGCGGATCGCGGCGGCGTCGGCGGCCTGCCCGGGCCGCAGCACGATCACGGGCAGCGGCCGTTCGCCCCAGCGCGCGTCCTTGATGCCGATCACGGCCACTTCGCTGACCGCGGCGTGGCGCGAGATCAGGTCTTCCAGCTCCAGCGACGAGACCCATTCGCCGCCGCTCTTGATCACGTCCTTGATGCGGTCGGTGACCTGGAGGTAGCCGTCGCTGTCGATGGCGCCGATATCGCCGGTATGGAGATAGTCGCCAGCCCACAGGTGCTCGGATTCGGCGGCATTGCCGAGATAGCCCTGGGTCAGCCAGGGTGCGCGCACCACGATCTCGCCTGTGGCCTTGCCGTCGTGCGCGATGTCGCGCATCTCGTCGTCGACGATGCGCAGGTCCACCAGCGGGATCGGCAACCCGGTCCTGGTGCGGATGTCCAGCGCGGCTTCGGCATCGGCAAGCAACGGCGTCTTGACCTGCGCCAGCGTGAGGATGGGACAGGTCTCGGACATGCCGTAGCCGGTAAAGACGTCGATGCCGCGCGCCAGCGCCGCCTGCGCCAGCCCGCGCGGCAGCGCCGAGCCGCCGACGATGATCTTCAGGCGGCTCAGGTCCGTGTGCGCGCAATCGGGATGCGACAGCAGCATATGCAGCAGCGTGGGTACGCCATGCGAGAAGGTCACGCCCTCGCGCGCGATCAGCGCGAGCAGATGGTCGGCGGCATAGCGGCCCGGATATACCTGGCGCAGGCCGAGCGCGGTTGCCACGAAAGGCATCCCCCATGCATGCACATGGAACATCGGCGTGAGCGGCATGTAGACATCGTCCCGGTGCACCCGGCCTTGCACCGGGGCGCTGGTCAGCGCCGTCATGGTCGCCAGCGTGTGCAGCACGATCTGCCGGTGGCTGAAGTAGACCCCCTTGGGCAAGCCGGTGGTGCCGGTGGTGTAGAAGGTCGTGGCGCGCGCGTTCTCGTCGAAGTCCGCAAACGCATAGTCAGGCGGTGACGAGGCCAGCATCGCTTCATACCCGGCAAGGAAGCCGTCGGGCAGCGGCGCGCTGTCCATGCCGAAACTGCTGTCGCAGGCCAGGACATAGCACTCGATGGTGCCCAGCTGGTCGCGGATGGCATCGATCACCGGCAGGAAGTCGGCATGGACGATCAGCAGCCTGGCGCCTGCGTGGTTCAGCGTGTAGGCGATCTGCTCGGGCGACAGGCGCACATTCACGGTCATCAGCACGGCGCGCATCATGGGGATGGCGAAGTAGCCCTCCAGGTAGCGATGGCTGTCCCAGTCCATCACCGCGACGGTGTCGCCGGGCCGGATGCCGAGCGTGTGCAGGCCGCTGGCCAGCTGGCCGATGCGATGGCGCAAGTTCCAGTAGCTGAGCCTGGCCTGGTCGCGATAGACGATCTCCTGCTCCGGATTGACCGCCAGCGGTGTATGCAGGAGCTGCTTGATCAGAAGCGGGTAGGCGTACGCCGACGGCGTTCGCGGGATGGGGGTTGGCTGTGACACGGAGCCTCCTGGTTCGCGGTGGCGGCGGCCCGGGGCAGCGCGGCCAGCGTGGGTGCGCGCCATCCGCGGGAATGCCGGATGGCTGGCAGCGTAAGCGCGCGCAGGCCGCAATCCAGCCCCCCGATCGGGGAGTCCCGCGGCTTCGGGTGGGTGGCCAGGCGGGGGGCGGGAGGACGAAGCTGGGGCCTCCCCGATTGGGGGGCTGGCGTTGCCGGGGTTGTCGCCTACGCTGTGCGCTCCACTGACGGTGCCCAACGACGAAGGAGACGACGCCATGGATTCCTCCCCCTATTTCCGACCCGTGTTCCCTGACCTGGCAGGCAAGGTGGCATTGGTCACCGGCGCGTTCGGCGGTCTCGGCCGCCACTTTGCGCTGACACTGGCCGGCGCGGGGTGCAGCGTGGCGCTCGCGGGCAGGCGTGACGCCGACGGCGAGCCGTTGCTGGAAGAGATCCGCGCCGCCGGCGGGACGGGGTGCGTCGTGAAGCTCGACGTGCGCGATGCCGCCTCGGTGTCGGACGCCTTCACGCAAGCGCGCGAGGCGCTCGGCACCGTGGAGATCGTCATCAACAGCGCCGGCATCGCCACGACGGAAGCAGCGCTTGCGACGACCGAGGCGGACTGGGCCAGTGTCATCGACACCAACCTGAGCGGCGCCTGGCGGGTCGCCCAACGCGCGGCGCGGCACATGCGCGAGGCCGGCCGGCAGGGCAGCATCGTCAACATTGCCTCGATCCTCGGCCTGCGCGTGGCCCAGCAGGTGCCGGCGTACACCGCAGCCAAGGCCGGGCTGATCCACCTGACGCGCTCGCTGGCGCTGGAATGGGCGCGCCATGGCATCCGTGTGAACGCGCTGGCGCCGGGCTATTTCGAAACCGGGATCAACCGCGCCTACTTCGAAACCGAAAGCGGGCAGGCCATGATCCGGCGCATTCCGCAACGGCGCCTGGGGCATCCGTCGCAACTGGACGGTGCGCTGATGCTATTGGCATCTGACGCCGGCAGCTACATCACCGGCGCGGTGCTGCCGGTGGATGGCGGGCACCTGGTGGGCTCGCTCTGATACACGCTCTGACATACGTATTCGCGATGAACGAAACGCATCACTACGACTGGGACGCGCTGGCCAGGTCGCTGCGCGCGCACGGGCTGATCGACCAGCCGCAGGTGTCCGTGTCCCGCCTTGCGGGCGGGCAATCCAATCCGACTTTCCTGGTGGCATCCGACGAACGCCGCTATGTGCTGCGCACCAGGCCGCCTGGCCGGGTCCATGCCAACGCCCATGCCATCGACCGCGAGTACCGCGTGATGCAGGCACTACGCGACAGCGGCGTGCCGGTCCCGGCCGTGTACCTCTACAGCGAAGACCGCTCGGTCACCGGCAGCCCGTTCTATGTGATGGCGTACCTGGAGGGCAGGGTGCTGCTCGACCAGTCGCTGCCAGGCATGCCGCCCGCGCAGCGCAGCGCCATCTACGCGGAGATGAACCGCGTGCTGGCCGCGCTGCACCGTGTCGACTTCCGGCAGGCGGGGCTGGCCGACTACAGCCGCACCGGCAACTACCTCGAACGCCAGATCGCCGGCTGGAGCCGCCAGTGCCGCGAACTGCCGGTTGCGGAGTGCCAGGCCATGCAGTCGCTGATGAACTGGTTGCCAAAGAACATCCCCGCCACAGAAGGCACGTGCATCGTCCATGGCGACTTCCGGCTGGATAACGTGGTTTTCCACCCCAGCGAACCCAGGATCATCGGCGTGCTGGACTGGGAGCTGTCGGCCCTTGGCGATCCGCTGGTCGATTTCGCGTATCACTGCCTGAGCTGGCATATCCCGCCGTCGCTGTGGCGCGGGATCGCCGGACTGGATCTCGATGGTCTCGGCATCCCGGCAGAGGCAAGCTATATGCAGTGGTACTGCGTTGCGACCGACAGGCAGGGCATCGGGCATTGGGACTTCTATCTCGCCTACAACCTGTTCCGCCTGGCCGCCATCCTGTTCGGCATCGCGCAGCGTGCGCGGCAGGGCAATGCGGCCGCTGCCGATGCGGTGGAAACGGGACAGAAGGCCAGGCCGATGGCCGAGCTGGCGTGGCACTACGCGATGCGGCACGAGGCCGCGCGGCGGGTGCAGGGCTGATGGCCCCGCCGCTACTCATACAAGTGAAAGGCGCTGAAATCCCGTAGCCGGTATCCAGCCTTGGCGAGCTTGTCTAACTCCTCCTGGTAGCTGTCGCTCAGCATGTTGTGGCGCGCCTGCCAGACCGGACCGTCCGTCTTCTCCCAGATGGCCGCATAGCGGCCGCTGTCGCCGGCCTTCCAGCTGCTCAGGTGCACCAGCCGGTAGCCCTGCTGGCCGAGCTCGTTGAAGGCCTGCTGGTACTGCGCCGAGCTCATGCCGTAGCGCGCGGCGAAAGGCGGACTGGCACGCTTCTCGAAGATGGCGGCGTAAAGGTCCTGGCCGTTGACGTTGTAGCCGCTCACGCGCACGGGGCCGAAGCCGTCCCGCACCGCGCGGTCGATCTCGGCCTGGTAGGCCGCCGCGGTAATGCCGTGGAAGGCGCGGAACTCGGGGCCCTGCACCTTTTCGAAAATGACCGCGTAGCGGTCGATGCCGCCGCTGGTGAAGCCGGCCACGTCGACCGGCCGGTAGCCGGCCTGGACCCAGCGGTCGAGCTCGCGCTGGTACTCTGCGCGCGTGAGGCCCTGGCGCGCGACAAAGGCCGGGCCCTCCCGCTGCTCGAAGAGCGCAGCGTAGGTCGGCCTGCCATTGACGCCATACCCGCGCACGACAACCGGCCGGAAACCACGCGCCACCAGGCTCTCGAACTCCTGCTGATACTGCTGCGCGCTCAGCCCATTCCGCGCCTCCCAGGCGGGTCCGGAAGACTTGTCCCACACTGCTGCAAAGATGGTGAGCTCGGGATTGGTGCGCAATGCCGAGCGCGATGATGCGGTATTGCTGCGGCAGCAAAACACCTTGCTGCCGGTCACGCACGCGGCACCGCTGAAGCTGCCCGCGGGCGGCGTGCGCCGCTGCTCGCCGGCGCCGCAACTGCCGTCGCAAGAGGGCGCGGTGCCATCCCAGCGGCATTCGCTGCCCTGGGTCGCGGGGCAGCACAGCGCCTTGCTGCCGGTCGAGCAGGCTTCGCCGAAGTCCGTATTCTGGATGCCGGGAAACGCGTCCTGCCAGTGATCCGGCGATGAGCTGAGACGCATGGTCTCCGACTCGCCGTCGCGGCAGGAGCCGCTGCAGAAGGGCGCGGTACCGTCCCAGCGGCACGTCTGCGCCAGCGCCAGGGAGGCTGCCGTGGCGGCAAGCAGGGCGACGAGCGCCGCGATGAAGGGCTTGAACATGCGAGCCTCCCTCCGGAAAGCCGGCGCGCAAGCGGTGGGTCCGCTGGCCGAATGCAGTGCCCTTGCGCGCATAGGGCGTGCGCTACGGGCAAGTTTAGGCAGGCGTGGCGGGCCAGCGGAAAGAGTTTCTAAGGACGGATCTGTGCGGCAAGCAAGACGTAACAGCGCTGATACCGCCTCATGCGCCACAAAGTCCAAAGGATTTTGCGCCCGATCAAGTTACGGTGTGGATCACTGCCTACAGTGAAGGCGGCGGCAGCCGGCCAGTCCGGGGTCGCCATTGCCGTCCGGTCTCGTCCAGGCGCCTGCCCGCCTGAGATCCGCAGGATCGATGCCATCGTGCCCGCGATGACATCGACGATGACCTCCGCCGTGGACAGACAGGTCGAGGTGCGCGCCCGTGTTGACTACTTCCATCGATCCGCATGCCGCCGAAGAGCGACCCCGCCTGCTCGATACCGTCGACCGGGTCTCCGAGATGTGCTTCGGCCTGTTCATGGCGCTGACCTTCGTGGGGGCGGTATCGGCTGTGGCGGCCCCAGCAGATGCCGGCCGCGTCATGTTCCAAACGGCCCTCGGCTGCAACCTGGCCTGGGGGCTTGTCGACGCGGTGATGTACCTGGTCCGGACCCTGACCGAGCGGGGGCGCAAGCTGTCGCTGGTCAAGGCGGTGCGCGCAAGCGACCCGTCCGATGGCATCGCACGCCTGCGCGAAGCGCTTTCGCCGGCCTTGCGGACGCTGGTCGCCGACACGGAGCTGGAGGCAATGCGCAGCCGTATCGCCAGGTCGACCGACTGGCCCGAGAAGCCCGCGCTGCGCGGCCAGGACTTTCTCGCGGCAGCGGCGATCTTCGGGATTGTCGTGCTCGCGACGTTCCCGGTTGCGCTTCCCTTTATCCTCATTCACGAGGTCCCGGCGGCGCTGCTGGTATCGCGGGTCCTGACCATCGTGATGTTGTTCGGCGCCGGCATTGCCCTCGGGCGCCACGCCGGCTTCGGCGGCTGGATAGCAGGCGTGGCCATGACGGTGCTGGGCATCGCGCTGACAGTGGCCATCATCCTGCTGGGAGGCTGAGCATGTGGGCCGCGCGGCTGGCCGCGCCCTGCCTGCTGCTGGCCGCGGCAACCGCGCCGCTGGATGCGCGCGCAGCCGAACAAAGCGAAGCCCAGCCACCGGCGGCGGAAGCGCCCGCCTGGAGCGGCTCGCTCGCAGCCTACCTCAACCTGCCGCGCGGCAATGAGGCCTATGTCACCGGCATCGCCATCGCCAATCGCGGCGCCTTGCACCTGGAAGCCCGCAGCAACTACGAAGGCATGGACGCGTACTCGTTCTTCGTCGGGTACAACCTCGGTGTCGGCGAAGCCGTGCGCCTGGACTTCACGCCGATCCTGGGGTTTGTCACGGGCAGCACGCACAGCGTGGTGGGCGGCTTCGAGGCCACGTTGACCGGCCGGTATGCGGATGCCTATATCGAGTTCGAGTACGTGCCGGACGCCCAGCCGTCCGGCTACGCCTACGCCTGGAGCGAGCTGGCGTTCCGCCCGGTCGAATGGTTCCGCATCGGCCTTGCCGCCCAGCGCACGCGCGTGCATGACAACGGCCGCAACCTGCAACGCGGCGTGTTTGCGCAGGTGAAGGGCAAGCACGTCGCCGCCGCGGTGTACTGGTTCAACCCGGCGTCGCATGAGCAGGTCACCGTGATTTCCGTGGCGATCAGCTTCTGACGGGGGCTAAGGATTCCCCTTGGCCATGCGCATCGGATCGACCAGCCGGTCGAATTCCTCCCCGCTCAGCAATCCCAGTTCAAGCGCTGCCGCGCGCGGCGCAATGCCGCGGCTGACGGCGGTATTCGTGATCTGCGCGGCGCGATCGTACCCCAGCACGGAATTGAGCGCCGTCACGGCGAGCAGGGGGTTCTCCAGGTTTCGCGCAAGCTTCTCACGGTTCGGCGCAAGCCCCCGGACCAGCCGTTGCGCAAACATGCGGGCGCTGTCCGCCAGCACGCGAATCGACTGCAGCACGTTGTAGATCAGTACCGGCTTGGCGACGTTGAGCTCGAAGCTGCCGGAGGCGCCGGCCATGGTGACCGTCATGTGGTTGCCGCACACCTGCATGGCCGCCTGGACCACGACCTCCGCCACAGTCGGATTGCGCTTGCCCGGCATGATGGATGAGGTCAGGCCATCCTCGGGGATCAGCAGCTCGCCCAGGCCGCAGTTCGGGCCCGATCCGAGCCAGCGCAGGTCGTTGGCGATCTTCGTGAACGACACCGCGATCACGTTGAGCACGCCCGACAGCTCGACCAGTGCATCGTGGGCCGCCATGCCTTCGACCTTGCACGGGTTCGGCCGGAACGCCAGGCCGCTCAGCTGGCTGGCCTCTTCGCAGAATGCCGCGGCAAAACCGGGCGGGGCGTTCAGGCCCGTGCCGGCGGCGGTGCCGCCTTGCGGCAGCACCAGCAGGCGCGGCATGGTGCCGTGCAGGCGTTCGAGCGCATTGTCGAGCTGCGCGGTGAAGCCTTCGAACGCCATCCCCATTGTCATCGGCACGGCATCCATCAAATGCGTGCGCGCGATCTTCAGCACATCGGCAAAGGCATCGGCACGCTCGCGCAGGCTGTCGCGCAGCAGCACCAGGGCAGGGATCAGCCTGTCCTTTAGCTCGAGCGCCGCGGTCATATGCATGACCGTGGGAAAGCTGTCGTTGGAAGACTGCGAGGCGTTCACATGGTCGTTCGGATGGACCGGCGATTTCGTGCCGAGCGGCTGGCCCAGGCACTCGTTGGCCCGGTTCGCGATCACCTCGTTCGCATTCATGTTGGTCTGCGTGCCGGACCCCGTTTGCCAGATGGTGAGCGGGAAGTGCTGGTCGAACTTGCCGCTGCGCAGCTCCGCTGCAGCGGCGACGATCATCTCGCCCAGGCCCGGATCCAGCACGCCACAGCGCATGTTCGCCTGCGCCGCCGCCATCTTGTGCAGGCCGAACGCATGGATCAGGCACGCCGGGAAGCGCTCCTCACCCACCTCGAAGATGGCCAGGGCGCGCTGCGTCTGCGCCCCCCAGTAGCGGTCGGCCCGGATATCGACCGGGCCGAAGGCATCATGCTCGACGCGAAACGCTGTCATGGCGCTCAGTCCAGCGAGATGTTGGCCTTGGCCGCCACGGTCTTCCAGCGTTCGACTTCCGCAGCCGTGTGCTTGCCCAGCGCGCTGGCCGTGTAGCGCTCGGGCGGCAGCATCTGGATCGCCTGTGCCGACATCTTCGCGGTGAACGCCTTGTCGGTCATGACCTTCAGATAGGCCTGCTGCATCTTGTCGATGACCGCTTGCGGCGTCCCCTTCGGTGCGTAGATGCCGTACCAGGTGCTGGCCTCGAATCCCGGCACCACGGTTTCCGCCAGCGTCGGCACGTCCTTGAGTTGCGCCACCCTGGCTGCGGAGGTCACCGCCAGCGGCCGGACCTTGGATTCCGTGATCTGCGGCAGCGCGGTATTGGTCTGGTCGAACATGCCGTCGACCTGTCCGCCGATCACGTCGATCAGTGCCGGGCCCGCGCCCTTGTACGGCACCAGCGAGACCTTGATGCCGGCCGACGCGGCGAACAGCGCCGCCACCAGGTGCGAGGTCGAGCCCACCCCGGCATTGCTGATAAACAGCTTGCCGGGGTTCTTCTTGCCCATTTCGACCAGCTCGCGCACATCCTTGGCCGGGTGGTCCTTGCGGACCATCAGCACCATCGGCGTATCGGGAAAGCGGAACACCGGCGCGAAATCCTTGACCGGGTCATAGGGCAGCTTCTTGTACAGCGCGGGCGCGGCGCCCATGTAGCCCATGTGCCCGACCAGCATGGTGTAGCCGTCGGCCTGCGCTCGCGCTGCCTTGGCGGCGCCGACCGTACCGCCGGCGCCCGGCGAGTTGTCGATGATGATCGACTGGCCGACCTCGCGCGAGACGCGGTCGGCAATGGTCCGCGCCAGCGCGTCGGTCGGTCCGCCGGCGGCGAACGGCACGATCCAGGTGATGGGCTTGGCGGGATACGACTGCGCGAAGGCCGGCATGGCCGCGGCCAGTGCGGCGGCGGTGATGGCGGCGCTGGCGGCGAAGGTGCGGATGCGATTCATGAAGGGTGTCTCCTGCTTATGGTGTCTGTGGTGTGTTTCAGGTTGCGATGCCGGCCTCAGGCTGCGGATTGCCTGGACAGGGCGACGGCGCGGTCGACCATCTGGGGCGCGAGGCCCAGGTAGTTCGCCGGATCGGTCATGCGATCGATGGCGGCGCGGTCGAAATGGCGGGTGACTTCGGGCAGCGCGGCCAGGGCATCGGCCAGCGTGCCGCCGCGCTCGTTGACGGTGCGGCAGGCGTCATAGACCACGTCGTGCGCCTGCTGCCGGCCGATGTGGGGCGCCATGCCCATCATCACGGCCTCGGCCACGATCAGGCCGTTGGTGATGCCGAGGTTGTGCTTCATGCGGGCTTCATCGACGATCAGGCCGCCCAGCGCAAACTTGGCCTGGTGCAGCGCGCCGGCGCTCAGGATGAAGCTCTCCGGGATGGCGATCCATTCTGCGTGCCACGGGCCGGTGGCGCGCTCGAAGTCCTGCACCATGGCATCGACCATCAGCCCCGCGTGCTGGCGCACGGCCTTGGAGGCCGCCAGCATCAGCTCGCTGGAAATCGGGTTGCGCTTTTGCGGCATGGTGCTGCTGGCGCCGCGGCCCTTGACGAAGGGTTCATAGACTTCGGCGAACTCGGTCGACGCCATGATCATGATGTCGAGCGCGATCTTGCCGAGCGAGCCGGTGATGAGCGCGAGCAGGTTCACCGCTTCGGCAAAGCCGTCGCGCGCCACATGCCAGGTCGTCGCGGGCACGCCGAGGCCGAGTTCATCGGCCAGCGCCTCCTGCACTGCGAAGCCCTGGTCGCCCAGCGAGGCCAGCGTGCCGGCCGCACCGGCGAACTCGACCACCGCCACGCGGGGACGCAGTTCGGCCAGGCGCTGCTGGTGGCGGTCGAACATCGCCAGCCAGATCGCGACCTTGTAGCCGAAGGTGACGGGCAGTGCTTGCTGCAGGTGGGTGCGGCCCGCCATGGGCGTATTGCGATGCTTCACGGCGAGGTCGGCCAGGATGCCGCGCAGCTCGCGGATATCCGCATCGATGCTGTCGAGCGCGTCGCGCACCTGCAGCGCGACGGCGGTGTCCATGATGTCCTGGGTGGTAGCGCCCCAGTGCACATAGCGCCCGGCGTCCCCGCACATCGACACGAGCTGGTGCACCAGCGGCAGGATCGGGTAGCCGACGATGTCGGTTTCCTCGCGCATATGGTCGAAGTCGATCCGCTCGATGCGGGATTCGCGGGCGATGGTCTCGGCCGCTTCCGGGGGGATCACGCCGGCCTTGGCCTCGGCCCGGGCAAGTCCGACCTCGACGTCGATATACCGCTGGACCAGCGCGATATCGGAGAAAATCTCGCGCATCTTGCTGGTGCCGAATGCGTCGCGGAAGAGGATGGAGTCGACGACAGTGCTGGCCGCCGCGGTAGTGAACATGGACATGGTGCTACCTTGGAGAGGTGAGAGGTGCGTTAATATGTTCGAACATATCGGTATGTAGCCATTAAATATGTTCGAACATATTTAGGAAATGATGGTTAACCCGTGTTCGCGTTTTGTGACGCGGCAGGCATTCATGAACAAGACCAATTCAGCAGACATCAGCAGGCAGCTCATCGAGGGCATCACCAGCGGTCGCTTTGCGGTCGGCTCGCTGCTGCCGACGGAATTCGAGCTGTGCGAGCAGTACCAGGCCAGCCGCTACACCATCCGCGCGGTGCTGCAGGAGTTGCAGCAGCTGGGGCTGGTGTCGCGGCGCAAGAACGTGGGCACGCGGGTGGAGTCGGCCAGGCCCAGGCCGGTATTCCGGCCCTCGCTGGCGTCAGTGGACGACCTGGTGCAGTTCGGCGCGGAGCACCTGCGGGTGGTGCAGTCGGTGGAGGAGATCGCTGTGCCGGCCGACGTCGCGGCGGAGATCGGATGCGAGCCCGGCGTGCGCTGGCTGCGCATCTCCAGCCTGCGCATGGATGGCGGCAAGGACGGCCCGCCGATGGCGTGGACCGATGTGTATGTGGATCCGGCCTATGCGGAGATCGGCGACATGGTGCGCGCGTCGCCGGACACGCTGGTCAGCGCGCTGATCGAGTCGCGCTACGACCGGCAGATTGCGGAGATCTACCAGGATGTGCGCGCCTTTGCCGTCAAGGACGGACGCATTGCTGACGCGCTCAGGCTGGAGGCGGGCGCCGCTGCGCTGAAGATTGTGCGGCGCTATATGGACGCGGCTGGCGAGACCTTCGAGGTCTCGGTCACCGTGCATCCGGCGGATAGTTTCTCGGTGTCGATGCGGATGCAGCGCTCGGCGGGGTGAGGGCCCTTGTCACGCTGACGGAGGTGCAGGCATCGGCTTAGCCGCCGTGGGACGCCTCGCCAAAATCGAGCAACACCTTGCAGCTCTGCTGCGGATGGCGTTCAGCCAGGTCGAAGGCGGCGGCGACGTCGCGGAAGTCGAACTGGTGCGTGACGATGTGGCCGGGATTCACCAGGCCGCGCGTGATCCAGTCGATCACGGTGGGGAAGTGGCTGCTGTCGCCGACGCTGATGGAACTGGGCAATGCCAACCTGGTGATCTTCTTCCTGCTGATGCTCGTCACCTGCGTCGTCATCGGCGTGCCCATCGCCTTCGCTTTCGGGCTGGCGACCTTGTCATACCTGGCGCTGTCCACCGCCACGCCGCTGTCCATCATCCCGAACCGCATGCAGGACGGGATGTCCCACCTGATCCTGCTGGCGGTGCCTTTGTTTGTCTTCCTGGGCGGGCTGATCGAGATGACCGGTCTTGCGCGGGCGATGATCAGCTTCCTCGTCACGCTGATCGGCCACGTGCGCGGCGGCCTGCAGCATGTACTGCTGGGCGCGATGTATATCGTCTCCGGCATCTCCGGCGCCAAGGCCGCCGACATGGCTGCAGTGGCCCCGGCGCTGTTTCCGGAGATGAGGAAGCGCGGTGCCAGGGACGGCGACCTGATCGGCTTGCTATCGGCATCGGGGGCCATGTCAGAAACTATTCCGCCAAGCATTGTGCTGATCACGGTCGGGTCGGTGACCGGCGTGTCGATCACGTCGTTGTTTATCGGCGGCCTGATGCCGGCTGTGGTCGGGCTGGTCATGATGGCCTTCGTGGTCTGGTCCCAGACGCGCAGGGAGGACATGAGCGCTGCCGTACGTGCGCCACGGCGGGAAATCCTCAGGTCCCTGCTGGTTGCGCTGCCCGCGCTGGCGCTGCCGGTCATTATCCGCAGCGCGGTCGTGGAGGGCATGGCCACGGCAACCGAGGTATCGACCATCGGTATCTTCTATACCGTGCTGGCGGGCGTCGTGGTCTATCGGCAGTTCGACTGGCGCCGGATCTACCCGATGCTGCTTGATACGGCGGCGCTGTCGGGTGCGATCCTGCTGATTGTCGGCTGCGCCACCACCATGGCGTGGGCGCTGACGCAATCAGGTTTGCCGAGGACCTGGTCGGCATCATGTCCGCCGTGCCAGGCGGCAAGATCGGCTTCTTGCTCGTTTCTGCGCTGGCCTTTGTCATCCTGGGCAGCCTGCTGGAGGGCATCCCCGCGATCGTGCTGTTCGGGCCCTTGCTGTTCCCGATTGCGAAGCTGGTCGGCGTGCATGAGGTGCACTACGCGATGGTGGTGATCTTCGCGATGGGGCTGGGTTTGTTCGCGCCGCCTTTTGGCGTGGGGTTCTATGCGGCCTGTGCGATCGGACGGGTTTCACCCGATGTGGCGATGCCGCGGGTCTGGCCGCATATGGCGGCGCTGTTTATCGCGCTGTTGCTGTTGCTGTTGACGTTGGTGCCTTGGTTCTCCATCGGCTTCCTGTGACCAGCGCTGCGCGGTGCGTAGTCCAAAGCTGACAAGCCGCCTTCCGGTGGCTTGTCCTCCTGTCAGTGCGTTTCACCCGCCAGATCAATCCGGCTTGATCCCCGCCCGCGCGATGATCGGCTTCCATCGCTGCTGTTCCTGCGCGATAAACTTCGCGAACTCCGCGGGCGTATTGCCGATGACAATGGCCGCGTCCCCGCTCAGGCGCTCGACCGACGTGGGGCTCTTCACTGCCTTGATGGTCGCATCGGCCAGCTTGTCCGCGGCAGCCTGCGGCAGCGACGCGGGTGCGAGCAGCCCGTACCATTGCGTCATCTCGAAATTGGCATAGCCCTGCTCCGCCACGGTGGGCACGTCCGGCAGCTGCGGGATGCGTTGGGTCGTGCCCGTGGCGATGCAACGCACCTTGCCCGCCTTGATGAACTGGAGGATCGCCGGCGCGCCCACTGCTGCGGCATCCAGCCGGCCCGAGAGCAGGTCGGTGATCTGCGGGCCGCTGCCGCGATACGGCACGTGGGTGATAAAGGTGCCGGTCGCGGCCTTCAGGTATTCGAACGCGAGATGGCCGGCGCTGCCGTTGCCGGCCGAGCCGTAGTTCAGCTTGCCGGGCTTGCTCTTGGCAAGCGCGACGAATTCCTTCAGGTTCTTCGCCGGCACATCGGGATGGACCACATACAGGCTCGGCACCTTGGACAGCAGCGAGATGGGGCGGAAGTCCTTGTTGGGGTCGTACGGCAGCTTGGGGAAGATGAACGGGTTGACCGCCAGCGTGCCGATGTGGCCCAGGATCAGCGTATGGTTGTCTTCGGCGCGCGCGACTTCGCCCATGGCGATATTGCCGGCGGCGCCCGGCTTGTTCTCGACGAACACCGATACGCCGAGCAGCTTGGTCAGCTCCGCCGCGGTGGAACGGGCGACGATTTCCGAGCTGCCGCCCGGTGCAAAGGGCACCACCAGGCGGATCGGCTTGGCCGGCCAGGCCTGCGCGCGGGCCAGCGACGGTGCCAGCGCGCACGCGCCCAGCGCGGCGGAGGCCTTGAGTAAATGGCGGCGAATGGGGTCGATGTCGGTCATGTGAGTCTCCGGAAATATTGGGTCGTTAGCGCGCAGGTCATTTGCGCGGGCCATTAACGCGAGGGAAGGCGGCGGGTCGTTACTCGGGCTTGACGTTGCCGTCCCTGATGACCTTGGCCCATAGCCTGGTCTGTCCGTCGATGAACTGGCGCGCCTGCGCGGGCGGGGCGGCGACCAGCTCGCCACCCAGCTCGGTCACGCGCTGTTTGATCTCCGGGCTGTTCATGACTTTCTGCAAGCCATCGGCAAGCTTGCCGGCGATTGGCTCGGGCGTTGCGGCCGGCAGGAAGGCGGCATTCCACTCGTAGACCTCGTAGCCCGCCACGCCGGCTTCCTGCATCGTTGGCACATCCGGCAGCGCGCTGGTGCGGCTATGGCTGGTCACCGCCAGCGGCTTGAGCTTGCCGGCCTTGATGTGCTGCAGGCTGGAGGCGACGTTGGCAAAGAACAGCGGCACCTGCCCCGCGATGACATCGGTCATGGCCGGGCCGCCGCCCTTGTAGGGCACATGCAGCAGGTCCACGCCCGCGCGCTGCTCGAACAGCACGCCGGCCAGGTGCTGCGCGGAGCCGTTGCCGGACGAGGCGAATGCGACCGAGCCCGGCTTCTGCTTTGCCATCGCCAATACGTCGCTGACCTTGCTGGCGGGGAAGCTTGCGGTGGCGACCAGCACGTTGGGGTAGCGCGCCAGCACGCCCACGGGCGTGAAAGCCTTGCCCGGATCGTAGGGCAGCTTCGGATAGAGGCTCGGGTTCACCGCATAAGACGACGCATCGACCATCAGCGTGTAGCCGTCCGGCGCCGCCTTGGCGACATAGGCCGCGCCAATCTGCCCGCCGGCACCCGGCCGGTTCTCCACGATGACCGACTGGCCCAGCTCACGGCCAAGTCCGGGCGCGATCTGGCGCGCCATCAGGTCGGCGCCGCCACCCGGAGGATAGGTCACCACGATGGTGATCGGGCGCGACGGCCATGCGGCCGCGGGGTCGGCGGCCTGCGCCGGTGCCGGTTGCAGCAGGATGCCTGCGGCGCCAATGGCCGCGGCCATCGCCTTGATGCTTTGCATGAATCTGTCTCCTCGGGTGCGGACTTGTTATCGGATGTCCGCGGTATAGCGAAAGGCGTAGGCATCGCCCCGGGTCAGCCGGTATTCGATGCAGGTTCCACGCAGGTCGAAGGCGTGTCGTGTCACCACCGCGCACGGATGCGCATCCGGCAGTTCGAGCAGCGGGGCCTCGTCCACCGTCAGCGTGCGGAAGGTCACTTCATCCACGGCGCGGTGCACCGTGATCCCGCACTGGCTGCCGAGCAACGGATAAAGCAGGTCGCCCCACTGCCACACAGGCAGTTGCTGCAGCGCCTCGCAGCGCGGCAGCGGCAGCCAGATCGATTCCAGCAGCCGGGGCTTTTCGTCCAGCCAGCGGCGGCGCGAGATCGCCAGGCCGCGTGCGCCGGCGGGCAGCTCGAAGCGCTCGGCCATGGCCTTGTCCAGCCGCACGGAGCGGCACGACAGGATCTCCGAGCGGGGCACGGCAGCCATCGCATCGGCGGCGCCGAAACGGAAGAAGCGCATCAGGCTGCCACCGGTCAGGCCTTTGCGCACGAAGGTGCCCTTGCCCTGCACGCGCTCCAGCAGGCCCTGGTGCACCAGCACGGCAATCGCCTGGCGGATCGTTCCCAGCGCAATGCCAAATTCCTTTGCCAGCAACCCTTCGGCCGGTATCGCCTCGCCCGGCGGCCATTCGCCGGACACGATCCGGGCCTGCAACTCGGCCGCGATCTTGCCGTATCGGCTCACTCCCGCGGTGGCCGCTGTCATCAGGGAAACGTCGTTGTCTCGCATGTCAGGGCGTGGTAAATTGAATGTCGATGTCCTCTAGAGGACTAGAATACTGACGCGGACCCGGATCCCATATCCGTAAATACCCGCGGGGTGCCGAGGGTAGGCCTATGAGGCAGACAGATGAGTAAAAGTGCTTTGCCGGTGGTGGACTGCCACTTCCATGTGTTCGACGCGGGCGGGGCCGCGCCTTCGGCCCGCTATCGCCCCCCCTATGCCGCCGGCCTGCAGGACTGGCACAGCCTCGTTGCCACGCTGGGCGATCCCTGCGGCGTGGTGGTGCAGACCAGCTTTCTCGGCACTGACAATTCCGCATTGCTTGCCGCGCTGCGCGCCATGCCCGCGCGTTTGCGAGGTGTCGCGGTGGTGGATCCGGGCGTGTCCGACGATGCCTTGCGCGAACTGCATGACGCCGGCGTGCGCGGCATCCGGCTGAACCTGTACCGCGATCCCGACTGGCAGCGCATTGCCACCGCACCCTGGCGCGTGCTGTTCGCGCGCATCGCTGCGTTGGGCTGGCATGTCGAACTTCATACCGACAATGGCGACGGCAGCACCGTGCTGGCGCAACTGGATGTCGCACTGGGCGACACCGGCGTACCGGTCGTGATCGACCACTTCGGCAGGCCGGGCGCCGCCGGTATCGACGATCCGGTTTTCAGCGTGGCCGCGGCTGTGCGCGAGCGCCGCCAGGTATGGGTCAAGTTCAGCGCGCCTTACAGGCTGAATGCGCTGCAGGATTGGCGGCAGCTGGCGCGGAAGTGGCTCGATGTCGCGGGTGCCGACAGGCTGCTGTGGGGCAGCGACTGGCCGTGGACCAATCATGAGGCGCCGGCGCGGGCGAAGGAATGCGAAGCCTTGTCGGGGTGGCTGGGCACGCCGTTGCCGGGTATTGCGGAGATGCCGCGCGATGCGTTGGCGGATGCGTTCCGGTGGAGGAATGCGGCGGCGTTGTATGGCTTTGCGATGGAACAGTAGGGTCGCAATCCCACGCCGGGATCGCTCCTATTCTTGATTTCAGCGCAAATATCATTCGCGCATCCAAGGCTGTTTCGCAAGGCGTGTCCTGCCCAGAATGCCTCCTGTTTGCTCGACCAGAACAGGAGATTCCCAATGAAGCCCTTCGCAGCATCCAGGCCGCCCTTCGCCGGCCGCAGCTACCGCGTCGACTACGAGGGCTTGTCCGCCCACAACATCTATGCCGAGGATGGCCGCTCGTTGCGCTACGCCATCGTCTCAGGCCCCTACGCGGGCGCAAGTGGCGAGGCCGCGTGCGAATGGCGCCAGGTTGCAGAAGGGATCTACGTGATCTCGTGGCAGGAGGCCAACGGCGCCACGGTGGTCCATGTCGACGACTTTGCGCGTGGGCAATCGCAGGCGTTCTTTACCACGCCGGACCTGCAGTTCGTGCGCATGCAGGGGCCGCTGGTGCCGCTGCAGGAGGGCGAGCCCGCTGCTGGCTGAGGCGTTGGCAAAGAGGGGCCCACACCGCCGTGGCCGCGTCGGGCCGCGGCGGTTGTGCATGCCGGCATCACGCCGGCGCTGCCTCAGGCCTGGTCGATGGGAAGCGGTGCCTCGGGCGCGACGAGCCCTTGCGCGCGCAGCTCGCGCCAGAAGTCCGCCGGAACGGCCTCGGCAAGCGCTGCCTGGTCCTCGGCGATCCGCTCGGGGCGGCTCGCGCCCGGGATCACCGCGGCGACCGCCGGATGGGCCAGCGAGAACTGCAGCGCCGCCGCCTTGACGCTGATGCCGTGGCGTTGCGCGAGCGCCTTGATGCGCTCCACCCTGGCGAGGATCTCGGGCGGGGCCTTCTGGTATTCGAAGTGCGTACCGCCGGCGAGGATGCCGGAGCTGTACGGACCGCCGACCACGATCTCGGTATTGCGCCGGGCCGCGGCCGGCATCACGCGCTGCAGCGCGCGGCCATGGTCGAGCAGCGTGTAGCGGCCCGCCAGCAGGAAGCCGTCCGGCTGCGGCTCATCCAGGTCGAGCGTCAGCTCGATCGGCTCGACGCGGTTGACGCCGAGGCCCCAGGCCTTGATGGCGCCTTGCTCGCGCAGGCGGGTCAGCACGCGGAACGCGCCCTTGCGCGCGATCTCGAACTGCGCGAGCCATTCATCGCCATAGAAGTCCTGCGCGATGTCGTGGATCCACACGATGTCGATGTGATCGGTATTCAGCCGCTTGAGGCTGTCCTCGAACGAGCGCATGGTGCCGTCGGCGCTGTAGTCGTTGACGATCTTGTTGGGCCGGCCGGAAGCGAATACACCGGCCTTCTCGCCAAGGTCGCGCGCGCTGACGTCCTCGACTTCATCCAGGATCACGCGGCCGACCTTGGTGCTCAGCACATAGTCCTTGCGATCGTGGCTGGCGAGGATCCGGCCCAGCCGGATCTCGGACAGGCCGGCGCCGTAGAACGGGGCGGTGTCGAAGTAGCGGATGCCGTGGTCCCAGGCCGCTTCCACGGTGGCCTCGGCTTCCGCTTCCGGGATCTCGCGGAACATGTTGCCGAGCGGGGCGGTGCCGAACCCAAGCCGGGTGCCCGCGGGCAGTTTGTCCTTGATGCTCATGACTTGCTCCATAACGTAACGATTGGTGAAGCCAAGTCTAGGATGGCAACTTAAGTCTGTCTAAGACATAATTGTCTGTAGTTAAGTCCTGCGGAGTCTCAAATGTTGGATATACGGCAACTTCACTATTTCGTCGCGGTGGCCGAGGACGAGCACGTGGGCCGGGCCGCCGAGCGCCTGCATATCTCGCAATCCCCGCTGAGCCGGCAGATCGCGCAGCTCGAGGACAAGCTCGGGCTTATGCTGTTCGAGCGCTCCCAGCAGCGCATCCGCCTCACGCCCGACGGACGCACGTTCCTGGCGGAGACCAAGGCCTTCCTGACCCATGCCAACCGGCTTGAATCGCTGGCGCGGCGCCTTGGCAAGGGCGACGAGGGCGGGCTGTGCATCGGCTACCTGGAATACGCGATGCATTCAGGCGTGCTGCCCAATGCGCTGCGCGCCTTGCGCGCCGAGCGGCCCGCGGTCCACATCGCGCTCTACAACTACAACTCGGCCGCGCAGATCGAGGGCTTGCGCCAGCGCAGCCTCGACATCGCCCTGGTCTGCGAGCCGCCCGCGCCCGACGATCCCGACCTCGAGTGCGCGCAGGTGCTCAACGATCCGATGCTGCTCGCGATGCCCGAGGGCCATCCGCTGGCCGCTGTCGCGCAGCTGACGCCCGAGGATTTGGCCGTGCAGAAGTGGATCGGCGTGATGCACAAGGAGAACGCGCTGGGCCATGATCCCTTTATCGCTGCCTGCGCGCGCGCCGGCTTCACACCCGCGATCACGATGGAGGCCACCGAGCCGCTGGCCGCGCTCGGACTGGTTGCCGCCGGGCTCGGCGTGACCATGATCCAGCAGAGCCTGCGCCACCAGGCACCGGGCGGCGTGGTGCTGCACGACCTGTCGTGGTTCACGTACCGCACGCCGCTGTGGGCCGCCTGGCACAAGGTCAACCTGCGCCCGCTGGTGGAGATTTTCCGCAAGACGCTGCTGGCCACGAGTGCCGACGCGCTCGCCGGCACGCCGGCCTATCCGCGCCTGACGCCGGCTGCGGCGTGAGCGGCTCGGCGTGCACCTGTACTTCCCGAGCCGCCGCCAGTCATCTCCTGCCTTTGCGTTGCTGGGATGCCTTGCGCTATCGCGCTTGATGTGGCGGACGTTGGTCAGGGTTTTCCCTGCGTAGCCTGTGGCCCGTGCAGAGCGCGCACCTCGTGCCGGCCCGGCCAGTTCCGATTTCCGTAAGGATCCGCGTCGCGGCTTAATTGACGCTCGGTCCCCGTCTTCTTATCGTTGGTCCCATAACAGCAAAGCTGAAATGACGACCGGCCTGCGCGATTCTCCTGCGGGCTGTATCGCGCTATCCCAGGAGACAGACGTGACCATCCACAGCATCCCCACCTCGCCGTAGCGGCCGCCCCGGGGGCGGCCCGCGCTTCCGGCACTCCCTGCCAAAGCACTTCCTTCGCTTGACCCACCAAGCGGCGGGCGCCCCTGCGCGCCTTCCGCGACGGAGACGCTATGTCGCAACACCTGATTTCCATCTCTGTCCTGGCGCTGATGTTTGTCATCGCCACGGTCCTGCCCATCAATATGGGCGCGCTGGCCTTCGTCGGCGCGTTCCTGGTCGGCACCCTGGTTGCCGCGATGCCGGCCAAGGGTATCCTGGCCGGCTTCCCCGCCGACCTGTTCCTGACGCTGGTCGGCATCACTTACCTGTTCGCTGTGGCGCAGAACAACGGCACCATCGACTGGCTGGTGAGGCTTGCGGTGCGCGCCGTGGGCGGCCGGATCGCGGCGATTCCGTGGATCATGTTCATGATCGCGGCGGTGCTGACCTCGGTCGGCGCGGTCAGCCCGGCAGCGGTGGCGATCATTGCGCCGATCGCGCTGGGGTTTGCCGCGCGCTATGGCATCAATCCGCTGCTGATGGGGCTGATGGTGATCCACGGTGCGCAGGGCGGCGGCTTCTCGCCGATCAGCATCTATGGCGGCATCACCAACAAGATCGTGCAGAAGGCGGGCCTGCCGCTGAACGAGATGGCGACGGCCTTTGCCAGCCTGGGTGTCAACCTTGCCGTGGCCGCGGGACTGTTCGTCGCATTCGGCGGCCTGCGCCTGATGCGGCAATCGGCGCCGGCGGCAGCACCGCAGGCGGCCGCCGACGGTGTGCTGGCCATGAGCCCTCCCTTCGGCGCACACACCGTGCCGGCGCAGGGCGCGCAGATCTATGGCGATGCCGAGGCCGAGGCCGGCATGGAAGAGCGGAAGACGATGGCACGCGACCGCGGGTCGATGCTCGAAGGCAATGCCGCCAGCACCGCCGAGGCGCCGGCCGGCCTCTACCAGTACCTGACCGTGGCCGGCCTGGTGGCGCTGGCTGTCCTGACCCTCTACTTCAAGCTCGATATCGGCTTTGTCTCGCTGACCATCGCGCTGCTGCTCACGCTGATGGCGCCGGAACTGCAGAAGCGCGCACTGAGCCAGGTGTCGTGGCCCGAGATCATGCTGATCGTCGGCGTCAGCACCTACGTGGGCGTGATGGACAAGATGGGCACGATCGATTTCGTCGGCCACAGCGTGGCCCACCTGACCTCGCCGCTGATGGCGGCGCTGCTGCTGTGCTTCGTAGGAGCGGTGGTGTCGGCGTTCGCATCGTCGACCGCGGTGCTGGGCTCGCTGATCCCGCTTGCCGTGCCGTTCCTGCAGCAAGGCTCCGACGTCAGCGCGATCGGCTTTATCGCGGCGATGGCGGTGTCTTCGACGATCGTGGATGTGAGCCCGTTCTCGACCAACGGTGCGCTGGTACTGGCCAACGCCCAGGGCGTGGACCGGCAGGCCTTCTTCCGCAAGCTGATGATCTATGGCGCGCTGGTGACCGTGATTGCGCCGGTCGTGCTGTGGTTCATCTTCGTTGTGCTCTGAGTTCCTTCCATCGCCTACACCAGACTCGAAAACATGAAATTGCTCGAATCCATCATGCAGGCGCCGCAGGCCATTGTGCCTGTGCAATCCCGGGCCAGGCCGGCCGCCATCCCCGACCTCGCCGCCTACCAGGCGCTGTGCGAAGAAGCCGAGCACGACTATGAGGGCTTCTGGGCCCGCCACGCGCGCGAGTTGCTGCACTGGAACAAGCCCTTCACCAAGGTGCTGGACGAGAGCAACGCGCCGTTCTACAAGTGGTTCGAGGACGGCGAGCTCAACGCGTCTTACAACTGCCTGGACCGCAACCTGCAGAACGGCAATGCCGACAAGGTCGCGATCGTGTTCGAGGCCGACGACGGCACCGTCAGCCGCGTGACCTACCGCGAGCTGCATGGCAAGGTCTGCCGCTTCGCCAATGGCCTGAAGTCGCTTGGCATCAAGAAGGGTGACCGGGTCGTGATCTACATGCCGATGTCGGTCGAAGGCGTGGTGGCGATGCAGGGCTGCGCACGGCTAGGTGCCACGCATTCGGTGGTGTTCGGTGGTTTCTCGGCCAAGTCGCTGCAGGAGCGGCTGGTTGACGTCGGCGCGGTGGCGCTGATCACCGCCGACGAGCAGATGCGCGGCGGCAAGGCGCTGCCGCTGAAGGCGATCGCCGATGATGCGCTGGCACTGGGCGGCTGCGAGGCGGTCAGGAACGTGATCGTCTACCGCCGCACCGGCGGCAACGTGCCCTGGACCGAGGGCCGCGACCGCTGGATGGAAGACGTCAGCGCCGGCCAGCCGGACACCTGCGAAGCCGAGCCGGTGAGCGCCGAGCATCCGCTGTTCGTGCTCTACACCTCCGGTTCCACCGGCAAGCCCAAGGGCGTGCAGCACAGCACCGGCGGCTACCTGCTATGGGCGCTGATGACGATGAAGTGGACCTTCGACATCAAGCCCGACGACTTGTTCTGGTGTACCGCGGACATCGGCTGGGTCACTGGCCATACCTATATTGCCTATGGCCCGCTGGCCGCTGGCGCCACCCAGGTGGTGTTCGAAGGCGTGCCCACGTACCCCAACGCCGGCCGCTTCTGGGACATGATCGCGCGCCACAAGGTCAGCATCTTCTACACCGCGCCGACCGCGATCCGCTCGCTGATCAAGGCCGCCGAAGCCGACGAGAAGATCCACCCCAAGCAATACGACCTGTCCAGCCTGCGCCTGCTCGGCACCGTGGGCGAGCCGATCAACCCCGAAGCCTGGATGTGGTACTACAAGAACATCGGCAACGAGCGCTGCCCGATCGTCGACACCTTCTGGCAGACCGAGACCGGCGGCCACATGATCACGCCGCTGCCGGGCGCGACGCCGCTGGTGCCGGGCTCGTGCACGCTGCCGCTGCCGGGCATCATGGCCGCGATCGTCGACGAGACCGGCCATGACGTGCCCAACGGCAACGGCGGCATCCTGGTGGTCAAGCGCCCGTGGCCGGCAATGATCCGCACCATCTGGGGCGACCCGGAGCGCTTCAAGAAGAGCTACTTCCCCGAGGAGCTGGGCGGCAACCTCTACCTGGCCGGCGACGGCTCGATCCGCGACAAGGACACCGGCTACTTCACCATCATGGGCCGCATCGACGACGTGCTGAACGTGTCGGGGCACCGCATGGGCACGATGGAGATCGAGTCGGCGCTGGTGGCGAACTCGCTGGTGGCCGAAGCCGCGGTGGTGGGCCGCCCGGACGACATGACCGGCGAAGCCATCTGCGCCTTCGTCGTACTGAAGCGCGCGCGTCCCACTGGCGAAGAGGCCGTCAAGATCGCCACCGAGCTGCGCAACTGGGTCGGCAAGGAAATCGGCCCGATCGCCAAGCCCAAGGACATCCGCTTTGGCGACAACCTGCCCAAGACGCGCTCGGGCAAGATCATGCGGCGCCTGCTGCGGTCGCTGGCCAAGGGTGAGGCAATCACGCAGGACACCTCGACGCTGGAGAACCCGGCGATCCTGGAGCAGCTCGGCCAGGCCAGTTAGCCATGCGAACCAGCCGCCACGCGGCTAAGATAGGAGGCCGCCCCCCACACCCGAGCCCAGCACCATGAGAATCCGCATTGGCGAAGAGATCACCTTCCGCAAACTCGAAGCCCTGCTGGCGTTCATGGAATCGGGCAACCTGGCCAAGGCGGCCGAGATCCTGGACACCAGCACGGTCAGCGTGCACCGTGCGCTGCATTCGCTGGAGGAGGGCACCAGTTGCGCGCTGTTCCGGCATGAGGGCCGCAACCTGATCCCGACCGATGCGGCCTATGTGCTGGCGGATACGGCAAGAGAAGTGCTCAAGACCATGGCCGACGGCATCCGCGCCACGCGCGAGGCCGCCGGCTATTCGGCCGACCAGCTCAAGATCGGCTCGCTCTATTCACTGACGGTCCAGACCGTGCCCAAGATCGTGATCGGGCTGAAGCTGCGGCGCCCGGAGCTGCAGACCGAACTCGTGCTGGGCTCCAATGCGGACCTGCTGCAAAAGCTCAAGCAAGGCTCGATCGACGCCACGCTGATGGCGGTGCCCGAGCCGGATCCGGATATCGAATCGATCCCGCTGTTCGAGGACGATATCTTCTTTGCGGCGCCGGCCAACTCCCCTTATGCCTCGATGCCGGCGGTCGACCTGCGCGCCTGCCGCGACGAACCATTTGTCGCGCTGAGCGAGGGTTTCGTCACCTATCATGGATTTGTCGAGGCGTTCCGGATCGCGGAGTTCACGCCGAATCTCGTCATGAAGGTGGGCGATATCTTCTCGCTGATGAACCTGGTGGGCGGCGGCATCGGCTGCACGCTGCTGCCCGGCCGGGTCCGGGGCGTGTATTCGCGCAACGTGGCGTTCGTGCCACTGACCGGCGAGTACGACATCAAGCAGAGCATCGGCCTGAGCTTCCTGCGCCGCCGCGAACGCGATCCCAACCTGCTGGCGCTGGCCGCGGTGTGCCGCATGGCCATGCGCGAGACGGACCAATAGGGCGCCGGGGCCGCTTCCAGCCTTGCTGCTGGCCTCGCTTCCGGCCAGCGTAACGGTTCTCCCCCCGGCGTGATTGTTCGGTGACCTCCACCTGTTTAAGGTGGACCCATCAGACAGACGTCAGCCGGAGATGCGATGACCACCACCAGCACGGGCCGCCAATGGAACACCCGCAGGGAAGCCAAGGCGCGCCGCAAGCAGAACGCCGCCGCGATCGCGCAGGGCAAGCTGGTCCCGACCAGCGATATCGTGCCCTTCCTGGAGGCCGTGCTGCTTCCGGGCGACCGCGTGGTGCTCGAGGGCAACAACCAGAAGCAGGCTGACTTCCTGTCGCGCTCGCTGGCGCAGGTCGATCCCGCGCGCGTGAACGCGCTGCACATGATCATTCCCAGCGTCAGCCGGGTCGAGCACCTGGACCTGTTCGAGCGCGGCATCGCGCGCAAGCTGGATTTCTCGTACGCCGGCGCGCAGAGCATCCGCATCTCGCAGTTCCTGGAAGACGGGCAGCTCGAAGTGGGTGCGATCCACACCTATATCGAACTCTATGCGCGGCTGTATGTGGACCTGGTTCCCAACGTCGTGCTGATCGCCGGATACAAGGCCGATCGCGACGGCAATCTCTACACCGGCCCGAGCACCGAAGACACGCCGGCACTCGTCGAGGCCGCCGCCTTCCGCGACGGCCTGGTCATCGCGCAAGTCAACGAGATCGTCGACGACCCCGCCGGCCTGCCGCGCGTGGACGTGCCGGGCTCCTGGATCGACTACGTGGTGCAAGCGGACAAGCCCTTCTTCTGCGAACCGCTGTTCACGCGCGACCCGCGCCTGATCAAGCCGGTCCACGTGCTGATGGCGATGATGGCGATCCGCGGCATCTACGAGCGCCACCAGGTGCAGTCGCTCAACCACGGCATTGGCTTCAACACCGCGGCGATCGAACTGATCTTGCCTACCTATGGCGAGTCGCTGGGGCTGAAAGGCAAGATCTGCAAGTACTGGACCCTCAACCCGCATCCGACGCTGATCCCTGCCATCGAGACCGGCTGGGTCGAGAGCGTGCACAGCTTTGGCAGCGAACTGGGCATGGAGGCTTATGTTGCCGCAAGGCCGGATGTCTTCTTCACCGGTGCGGATGGTTCGATGCGCTCGAACCGTGCCTTCTGCCAGCTTGCCGGCCAGTACGCGGTGGACCTCTTCATCGGCTCGACCCTGCAGATCGACGGCGACGGCCACTCGTCCACGGTGACCCGCGGGCGCCTGTCGGGCTTTGGCGGCGCGCCCAACATGGGCCACCAGCCCGGCGGGCGCCGGCACCCGACGCCGGCCTGGCTGGACCTGATCGAGACCGACGATCCGCTCGCGCGCGGCCGCAAGCTGGTGGTGCAGATGGTCGAAACCTTCCAGGCAGGCGGCAAGCCCACCTTCGTGGAATCGATGGACGCGGTCGACGTCGCGCGCGAAAGCGGCATGCCGCTGGCGCCGGTGATGATCTACGGCGACGACGTCACGCACGTGCTGACCGAGGAGGGCATCGCCTACCTGTACAAGGCGCAATCGCTGGAAGAGCGGCGCCGGATGATCGCCGCGGTGGCCGGCGTCACGCCGATCGGCATGAAGCATGACCCCGCCACGACGCGCCGCATGCGCAGCGACGGCCTGATCGCGCTGCCTGAAGACCTGGGCGTGCAGCGCAGCCAGGCCACGCGCAGCCTGCTGGCCGCCAAGAGCATGGCCGACCTGGTGGACTGGTCCGGCGGCCTGTACGCGCCGCCGGCCCGCTTCCGGAGCTGGTAATGGCGAGCGCAGCTGCAAGGATCCTGCATACGCCGGCACAGCCCTGGCACCAGCCTGCGGCCTCCACCCGCGCCCAGGCACTGGCTGGCCTGGCCGTCAGCGCGATTGTCGAGGAAGCACGCCTGTCGCCCAAGCCCGGCCTGGTCGACAGCCGCGGCAGCGGTGCGCATACCGACCTGACATTGCCGCTGATGCTGCGCTCTGCGCAGTCGCTGGAACCATCGTTCGTGGCCATGGCCGACGCCGGCCTGCAGGCGCCGCGCGTTGCGTATGGGCTGCGCGAACGGCTGGGCGCACTCGGCCGCGAGGCCGAGGCCGTCATGCTGTCTGCCACCGGCGGCGTCAACACGCATCGCGGCGCGATCTGGTGCATCGGCTTGCTGGTCGGCGCCGCGGGACACGTCAGCGCTGCCGGGCACCGTGCCAGTGCCGCCGCGATCAGTGCTACAGCCGGCGCCATTGCCGCGCTGCCGGACCGTCACCGCCCCGCGGTGACCGGGAACAAGGGCGAGCTCGCGTGCCTGGCGTACGGGGTTGGCGGTGCGCGGGAGCAGGCACGGGCGGGTTTCCCGCACGTGATGCGGCTGGCGCTGCCGGCATTGCAGCGCAGCCGCGCGCGCGGCGACAGCGAATCCACGGCACGCCTCAATGCGCTGCTGGCGCTGATGAGCGCGCTGGACGATACCTGCGTGCTGGCGAGGTCCGGGCACAAGGGCCTGGGCTACATGCAGGCCGGTGCGAAGGCGGTACTCGCCGCCGGTGGCGCGGGCACGGTGGCCGGACGGCGGCACCTGCGCAGCCTGGACGCCGGCATGCTGGCGCAGCGCGCCTCACCGGGCGGCGCGGCGGACCTGCTGGCCGCCACCATCTTTTTGGACCGGCTGTCGCACGACGACGATGCCGGCGGGCACGACTTCAGGGGACTGTGATGGAACAACTGCGATTTGAATTTCCGGCAGGGCAGCCTGCCGCTGGGCGCGTGCTGGTCGGCGTGGTGGGATCGGGCGACCTCGAGGTGCTGGTCGAGCCCGGCAGCGGCGGCGTGACCACAGTGGAGGTCACCACCTCGATCAATGGCTATAGCCGCGTCTGGGATGCGCAGCTTTCGCGCGTCTTTGCCGCCGAGCCGCGGGCATCGATGCAGATCCGCATCCACGATTTCGGCGCGACGCCGGGTGTGGTCGGCATGCGCCTGGCCGAAGCCTTTGAGGCGCTGGGGGGCGTACAGCAACCAGGAGAGGGGTCATGAGCACCGAGGCACTGCTGGCGCGCAACAGCTTTATCGAACTGGGGGCACGCGAGCGCGCGCGCGTGCTGCTCGACGCGGGCACCTTCCGCGAACTGGCCGGCCCGTTCGACGGCCTGCAATCACCATGGCTGCCGCCGCAGGGCGTGGTGCCCCAGAGCGATGATGGCGTGGTGGTTGCCAAGGGACGCATCGACGGGATGCCGGTGGTGGTGCTGGCGATTGAAGGCGCGTTCCAGGGCGGCAGCCTCGGCGAAGTCGGCGGCGCCAAGATCGCCGGCGCGCTCGAGCTCGCGGCCGAGGATAATCGCCGCGGCGAACCGACGCGCGCGGTGCTGCTGCTGGAAACCGGCGGCGTGCGCCTGCAGGAAGCCAATCTGGGCCTCGCCGCAATTGCCGATATCCACGCCGCGATCGTCGACCTGCGGCGCTACCAGCCCGTGGTGGGTGTGATCGCGGGGCAGGTGGGGTGCTTTGGCGGCATGTCGATCGCCGCCGGGCTGTGTACCGCGCTGGTGATGACGCAGGAAGGGCGCCTGGGCCTGAACGGCCCGGCCGTGATCGAGCAGGAGGCGGGCATTGCCGAGTATGACTCGCGCGACCGGCCCTTTATCTGGAGCTTTACCGGCGGCACGCAGCGCGTTGCCAGCGGCTTTGCGGATATTTACGTCGATGACGACTGCGACGCCATGCGCAGCGAAGTCGCCACACTGGTGCGCGGCCCCGTTGCCGCCAGCCATCGCAGCGAGCGCTACGCGCAGTACCTGGCCGCGCTGCAAGACTATGACGCCAGCGTCCAGCCGACACCGGCGGGGGTGCAAGACCTGTTTCAATGGGAGAACGACGCATGAACGCACAACTCCATCCCGCGCCTGGACGCGAAATCAGCCGCGGCGCACGATGGCTGCAGGCGCTGGCGCCGACGGCGTCGTACCTGCCTGGCTTCCCGGACTCGGTGGCAGTTGCGGACGGCGAACTGGCCGGCGGAGCGGTGCGCTGGATCGCGCTCGTGCCGGATGCGACCAGCCGCTTCCCGCGTGCGCGCAACGGCGAGGCCGGCCTGCTTGAAGGCTGGTCGCTGGCGCGCGCGGTGCGCGAGGTGATCGAAGCGGATCGCAACGCGCAGGTCAAGCGCGCAATCGTGGCGATCGTCGATACGCCCAGCCAGGCGTATGGCCGGCGCGAAGAAGCGCTCGGCATCCACCAGTCACTGGCCGGCGCCGTGGCCGCCTATGCCGACGCGCGCCTGGCCGGCCATCCGGTGGTGGCGCTGATCGTCGGGCGCGCCATGTCGGGGGCCTTCCTTGCGCACGGCTACCAGGCCAACCGCATCATCGCGCTCGATGACAAGGGCGTGCTGGTGCATGCGATGGGCAAGGAAGCCGCCGCCAGGATCACCATGCGCACGGTCGAGGACCTCGAAGCGCTGGCATCGACCGTGCCGCCGATGGCCTATGACATCGAGAACTTCGCCACGCTGGGCATCCTGTGGCGGCTCATTGATGTGGAATCGGCCAGCGAACCAATGGCGGCGGATGTGCACCTGGCCCGCGACACCATCCTCTCCGCGCTGGCGGATATCCAGCGCGATCAGGCGCACGACCTGTCGAGCCGGCGCGCGGGGGCCAACCGCAAGGCGTCGGCCGACGTGCGCGCCTGCCTGACGCGGCAATGGCAGGCCTGAACGCCGCCACGCTGGCACCGCATGACCTGGTCTGGCTGGCCGATCCTGCCACCAGCCTCGACCGGGATGCCTTGCCGGACTGGGTCTCGCTGACAGCGCTGCGCGAGATGCCGGTGGTGGTGCGTCGCGATGGCTGCCGCATCGGTGAGATTCCCGTCGGGCTGCGCGGCCGCACGCGCTCGGAACGCTATGGCACCTGGGTCGCGCCCTCGGCGATCTGCAAGATCGTTACGCCGATCGAGCTGGCCGCGCAGCGCACCTGGCGCCATCGACCGGAGCTGGCGACACTGCCGGCAATCGTCGCGCTCGAGGCTATCGCAGACTGGCTCGACGCAGCGGATATCCGGTGGGGCGTGACCGGCAGTGCAGGCTTCTCGCTTGCCTGTGCGCACAACGTGCTGCATGCCGACAGTGACCTCGACCTCGTTGTGCAAGCTGCGCAACCGCTGCCGGCCCGGCACGTGGAGCTGCTTGCCGAACTGCAGCGCGCCGCGCCGGCCAGGATCGACATCCAGGTTGCGACGCCGTTCGGCGGCTTCTCGTTGCTGGAGCGAGTGCGCAGCGGCGGCAAGGTGCTGCTGAAGACTGCGCACGGCCCGAGGATGACCGTCGATCCCTGGCAACCCGCGCCATGAACATCCTGTTCACCTTTCCCGGCCAGGGCGCGCAGCGCCCGGGCATGCTGAAGGACCTGCCGGCGCATCCAGCGGTCGCAGCGGTGCTGGCGGAGGCGGAGGAGGTCCTGCAGGTAGCAGTAGCGGAGATGGATTCGCCGGCAAGCCTGCAATCCACGGTCTGGACGCAGCTTTGCCTGCTGACCGCAGGCGTGGCGATGACGCGCTGCCTGGCCGCGCATGAGGCCAGCGCGGATGCAGTTGCCGGCCTGTCCATCGGCGCCTACGCGGCAGCGGTGAGCGCAGGGGTGCTGTCTTTCGCCGATGCGCTCAGGCTGGTGCGGCTGCGCGGCGAACTGATGGCACAGGCCTACCCACAGGGCTACGGCATGACGGCCATCATCGGCCTGGACCGAAGCCGGCTCGAACCGCTGGTCGCGCAAGTCTGCTCGCCGCAGCAACCGGTGTACCTGGCCAACTTCAATGCGCCGACCCAGATCGTGATCGCGGGCAAGCTGTCGGCACTGGCAGAAGTATCGGCGCTCGCCCTCGCGGCCAGTGCGCAGGCCGCAAAGCCCGTGGCCATCCACGTCCCGTCGCACTGTCCGTTGCTCGATGACGCTGCGCAGACACTGGGCGATGCCATGCAAGACGTACCGCTGTCGCCGCCCACGCTGCGCTACTTCAGCGCCAGCAAGGCACGCGAACTGCGCGATCCCCGCAAGATCGCCGAGGACCTCGTGCAGAACATGGCCACCCCTGTGCGCTGGCATGAAACCATGCTGCTGGTCCGTGCCAATGGTGCGAGGCTGGTGGTGGAAGCGCCGCCGGGCGACGTGCTGACACGGCTGGCGCAGCCGGTGTTTGCCGATGGCATGGCGCTGGCGTGCGACCGGACCCGGGTGGATTCGATCGCGGCGATCATGCGGCGCGAGCGGCGAGAGAGTTAGGGTTCTCCGGACGAGCCCTTACTTGCGCGCTTTCCCGCGCACCGTCTTCTTCGCACTCCCGGCTCTTGCCGCTTCCTTGTCCGGCAGCGCACCGCCGCCATGCAACTGTTCCAGCCACGACATCGCATCGACGTACGACAGGAACTGGTGCAGGTAGCCCGGCGACATCTCGCGCATCAGCGACAGCGAGCGATGTACCAGGTGGTTCGAGTTGAGCGGGCCGGCATGCTCCGGCACGTGCTCCAGCGACTGGCGCAGCTGCCGGTCGACGCTGACCCTGGCCCAGGTATCGCGGAAATAATCGACCAGCTCCGGTTCGACCGGGGCGGGGCGCCGCGGCAGGGGCGTGCGCGTTGCGGGAGCGCTTTGCGCGGGCTGCGCATGGGCCTGCATATGCCCGACCAGGCCGGCAAGCATGCCGGCAGCAGGCTTGCGTGGGAGCACGGCGCTGCTGGCGTGGACGCCTTCGCACGCGGCGCTCTCCATCGTCTTGCCATAGGCCTCGACCAGGCTGGCCAGCCGGTCGTCCAGCAGGCGCCGCGCGGCGCCGCTGTGGCCGGCCGCGCGCCGGGCCAGCGCTTCGATAAAGCGGAAGCGCACCGGGTCGAGCCGGTCGGCGCCGCGCTCGCGCCAGGCCTCGAGCGTTGCGCGGACGTCGCCGTTCTTGCCGCTATCCATTGCGCTTGGCGGTGCCCGTGGTCACCCGCGGGATCGGCGCGATTTCCACGCGACGGTTGCGGGCCCGGCTTTCGGCGTCGGCGTTCGGCGTCACCGGCTGCTGCGAGCCGAAGGCCGCCGAGAACACCGACGCGGCCGGCACGCCGGCATCGATCAATGCGCGGGTCACGGTCAGTGCGCGCTGCGCGGACAGTTCCCAGTTGTCGGCGAAGCGGCGGTTGCCTTCGCGTACCTGCTGGTCGTCGGTGAAGCCGCTGACCATCAGGATCTCGTCGCGGCTGCGCAGGTAGGCCGACAGCGGCGCGGCCAGGCTGCGGAGCACTTCGCGGCCTTGGGGCTGCAACTGGTCGGAGTTGAGCGAGAACAGCACACTGCCGTTGATGCCGATGCGCCCGTTGACCAGCGTCACCCGGCCGGCGGCGAGCGGTCCGGCCAACGCCTTCTCCAGCGTCTCGCGGCGCTGCGCTTCCTCCTGCCGCTGCCTGACCTCGTCTTCCAGCCTCGCCGTCAGTTCGAGCTGCACGCCGATCACGCCCAGCAGGATCAGCACGAAGGCGCCCAGCAGCACCGACATCAGGTCGCCGAAGACGGCCCACGCCGGTACGGTCGGCTCCACGCCGGCGTCGAAGTCGTCCCTCATGCCGCCTCTGCGCGGGATGCGCCCTGGCCGCCGAGTTGCTGCAGGTCTTCAAGGATCTGCTTCTGCGACATCATGCTGAGGTCGACCACTTCGCGGGCCTGCGCCACGTAATAGGCGAGTTGCTCGTCGCTGCGTACCATCGACTTGTCGAGCGCGGCCTCGATGCGCTGCAGGTGGCCCATCAGCTTGTCGTTCGAATCGCTGAAGAGCTGCACCGCCACGCCGAAGGCCTCGCCCAGGCTGGCCACCTCGACGGCACTGCCCGTGACCTGCGCGGCGACTGCGGCGAGCTTGTCGGCTTCGGCTTCGACCTTGTCGGTGAAGCGGGTGCCGACCCGGTCGAGCAGGTCGGCGGTGGTGCCGACCAGCTTGTCGACCGCGGTGCGTTGCTCGGTGGAGGCGTGGTTGACGGCGTCGAGCAGCGTGCCCAGCGTCTCCAGCATGCGGCTGCGTTCTTCCAGCATGGCGTTGTCGCGGGCCATGCCGTCGGTGAGCTTCTGGCGCAGTTCGGCGATGACCTCGGCCGCGGCCTTGGGCGCTTCGGTGGCTGCCTGCACCAGGCGCGAGACCTCGGCGATGGTGCTGCTGGCGTGCGCCTGCGTTTGCGTGGAGATGTCGCGTGCGGTCTGCGCAAGCGTGTCGCAGATCTCCTGCTGGCGGCTGGTGGTGTGGGCGCCGGCCTGCTCCCATTCCTGGCGCAGCGACGCGGCCATGGCAGCGAGCGAGCCGGTCCATGCGGTAAGCCGCCGCTCATCCTTGGCGGCCAGTTCCGCCTGCATCGCGGCGGCGGCCTTCGGGGCCTCCGCGGCGGCCTGCACCAGGCGGTCGATTTCGGCGATGGTGCCGCTGGCGTGTGCCTGCGTTTGCGTCGAGATATCGCGTGCAGTCTGGGCCAGCGCTTCGCAGATCTCCTGCTGGCGGCTGGCGGTGCTGGTGCCTGCCTGCTCCCATTCCTGGCGCAGCGATGCGGCCATGGCAGCGAGCGAGCCGGTCCACGCGGTGAGCCGCTGCTCGTCCTTGGCGGCCAGTTCCGCCTGCATCGCGGCGGCGGCCTTCGGGGCCTCCGCTGCTAACTGCACCAGGCGGTCGATCTCGGCGATGGTGCTGCTGGCGTGCGCCTGCGTTTGCGTGGAGATGTCGCGTGCGGTCTGCGCGAGGGTTGCGCAGATCTCTTGCTGGCGGGTCGCGGTGTGCGCGCCGGCCTGCTCCCATTCCGAGCGCAGCGCCGATGCCATGGCGCCGAGCGACTCCGTCCACGCCGCCAGCCGCTGCTGGTCCTGCGCGGCTAGTTCCGCCTGCAACGCTGCCGCGGCCATCGGGGCCTCCGCTGCTACCTGCACCAGGCGGTCGATCTCGGCGATGGTGCTGCTGGCGTGCGCCTGTGTTTGCGTGGAGATTTCGCGCGCGGTCTGCGTGAGTGCGGCGCAGATCTCCCGTTGCCGGCCAGCCGTGTGCGCGCCGGCCTGCTCCCATTCCGTGCGCAGCGCCGATGCCATGGCGCCGAGCGAGTCGGTCCACGCCGCCAGCCGCTGCTCATCCTTGGCGGCCAGTTCCGCCTGCATCGCCGCGGCGGCCTTCGGGGCTTCCGCGGCGGCCTGCACCAGGCGGTCGATCTCGGCGAGGGTGCCGCTGGCGTGCGTTTGTGCCTGGGCGGCGATGTCGTTCGCGGTTTTGGCGAGCGTCTCGCAGATTTCCCGCTGGCGGGTCGCGGTATGCGCGCTTGCCTGCTGCCATTCCTGGCGCAGCGATGCCGCCATCGCGCCCAGGACTTCAGTCCAGGCCGCCAGGCGCTGCTCGTCCCGCGCCGCCAGTTGTGCCTGCAAGCCGGCATGCGACTGGTCCACGGCCTGGACCAGCGCGGTGGACTGCTGTGCAAAGGCGGCCGTGGCGCTGGCCAGCGCCTGCTGGTTGTCGCCGGCGAGCTTCTCGCTGGCGCGCTCCTGCCGGCCCAGCGCTTCGGTCCATGCTGCCGCGGTGCTGGCCGCCGCCGCGTCCACCCGTGTGGCGACGCCGTCCAGCAGGCCGGCCGAGCGTTGGTCGAAGGTCTGAGCAAATCCATCCAGCGTGGTGCGCAGGTCGTTGGCGATCGCCTCGCTGGTACGCTGTTGTCCGGCCAGCGCCTGGTTCCAGATATCGGCCACGTTGGTGGTCGTGGTCTCGAAGCGCGCCGATACACCGTCCAGGTGCTGCTGCACGGCCTGCGTCACGGTCTCGCGCAAGGACGCGGTTTCCTGTGCCAGGCCCGCCATGGTGGCATCCACGGCCGGCTGGATCGCTGCGCTGGCCGCGCGGGCGCTGTCGGCGATGCTGTCCTTCAGCGATTGTTCGACGGAAGACGCCAGGCGCGTGTATGCCACTTCGGTCTTGCCGTGGAAGGCGTCCTGGCTGGCGGCGAGCCGCTCGGTCAGCGCCAGGTTCTGCTGCTCCATCGCGGTCATCATGGCTTGCAGCCGGTCGACCAGCGCGGGCATCACGTCAGCCTGGCGCTGCAGCAGCCGGAAGGCTTCTTCACGCTGGTGGCCGCGCGAGTAGGGGCGCAAGGCCGTGGCGATGCGGGCGTCGAGGCTCTGCGCGGCCTGGATCCGCTCGCGCCGGCACAGCGCGGCCAGCAGCCCCAGCATTGCCGACGTGGCCACGCCCGCGACCGAGGTACCGAAGGCAAAGCCCAGGCCCTTGACCGGTGCCGCCATCGACGCGCGGATCGCCTGCAGGTCGGTTGCGCTTTCCAGCGCGAGCCCCGTGCCGCGCAGCGTCGCCACCATGCCCAGGAAGGTGCCCAGCATGCCCAGCAACACCAGCAGGCCGACCAGGTAGGGCGTCAGCGCCGGGCCGGGCAGGGCGACGCGATCGCCCTCGATGCGCAGGCGCACGGCATCGCGCAGGCTGGGGTGCAGGCGCTCCAGCCAGCTGGCGAGGTTCGCCGGCGCTTCGGAAAGGCTGGAGAGGGCTTGCGACAGGGTGGAAGTGGCCTGCCGATAGCGTTGCAGCTCGTGCGCGCCCGCCAGGTAGCAGCCGCCGATCAGCAGCGTGACGACCAGCGCCAGGGCGTTCGAGCCCGCATAGCTGGCGCCGATCCAGCCCACGACGGCCAAGCCTGCCAGGAAAGCAACAATATGGATGAGGTATCGGGTCATGATGTCCTGATTAGCTGTCACGGAGCGCCGCGAGCAATCCTTCAATGGGCTGGAAGCGCAGGTCCAGCTCGGCGAGCAATACGCTCTGCATATCCTTGCGAAACACGGCCAGCCATGCGCCGGCCGTGACCGGTGCAGGTTGCCCCGCGGCCTGCGCCTCGGCGAGCGCCGCCGCTTCGGCCTGGCGCAGGCGCTGGAAGTGCGCCTCCAGCAGTGCCGGCACCGTTCCAAGCAGGCTCTGCTCGCGCGCCCCCAGTACGCGCTCCATCACGGTATCGACCATCGCCAGCTTCGCCATGCCGGGCGCGCGGCCCGACAGCGCGATGCGCAGGCGGCCGCGCAGGTTGCCGATGGCGGTCTCCATCGACTGTTGCTGCGTCACATAGCGCTGGCGATAGACCGCGTAGTCGACCTGCGCCTCCATCGGATCCGGTAGCGCGGACGGCCGGGCCGGCCCGCGCCGCCTGCCGGCGCCAGCACCATCTTCCCTGGCCGCATTGGCCAGCGCGGTGTGCACGCGGGCGCACTCGCGCTCCTCCTCGGTGCTGTCGGAGGCTTGTGCGTCCGGCGCCACGGCCGGCGGGCTGCCCTTCAGCGCCGCCGACAAGGCGATCGCGTCCGCCCAGCCCAGCCATTGGCTGAGCTGGCTCGACAGCGAGTTTCCGGGTTCGGGGACATCGGCGTCCGTCAGGCGAGCCAGCAGCCGGACCAGGGTCGGGCCGCTGAAACCTGTGCGCCGGGGGGCTTGCGACATGCTGCGGGGTCGGAAAAATCCAGCAGTTTACACGCCCGCGGGGGGCAGTCGGCGGTTGTGGGGGGGAAGTCGCTGGCAGGGCGGGTACCGGGGAGCTGGCAGGAGGCGATGTTCGGCGAAGGATTCCGTCATTGATGGCCTTGGTGTTCATATCTATCATATGTTCATGAATAGTGAACAGACGCTAAATATGAACAGTGAAGTGATCATAAGTGCTGTTAGTGTGGCGTTTGAGACGCTTAAGCGTTCCTCGGGCGTGGACGCCCATATCGGTCCTGCTACCGACAGCACACAGGATTTTCCGGTGGTGCTGAAGCGGGGAACCATTGCCCAGAGCTACCAGGCGACATGGAAAACCACGATCGCCAGCACCGCGGCGTTGACGCTTGTTCGCACGCGCTCTGAAGAAAAAGCGCCCGACCTGATCATCACGACCTATCTCAGTCCCTTCCTGGCCGAGCATTGCCGGGACATCGGCCTGCAATTCATCGACACAGCAGGCAACGCTTATCTGGAGACCGCCGGTCTCTATGTCTACGTGAGCGGCGGACGGCCGGATACCACCCTGTTGCCGGCCAGGGCGCGTGGCACCGGTAACCCCACAGCCTTGCGCATGATCTTCGCGCTGCTCAACCGGCCGTCCCTGTTGCAGGCGACCTATCGCGAGATTGCACAAGCCAGTGACATTGCCCTCGGGTCTGTCGGCGGAGTTTTCAGGGAGCTCGCAGCGCGGGGTTTGCTGCTGGAGGAGCCGACGACAAAGCGCAGGCGGCTGACCGCGACTGACCGGCTCCTTGACGAGTGGGTCGCCAACTATCCCTCCATCCTGCGGCCCCGACTGCAAGTCGGCCGATATGAAGCGCCCGATCCTGACTGGTGGCGCGCGGCGTCCGAAATGGTTTCAGGAAATGCTTATTGGAGCGGAGACGTCGCCGCCGAGAAGATGACTGGGTTCCTGCAGGCGGAGACGCAAACCATGTATGTCGACGTAGAGCACAAGGGCTCGATCCTCAAGCACTTGATGCACAAGTACCGGTTGCGCCCTCAGCCAGACGGCGCGATCGAAATTCTCGATGCATTCTGGCCCGCGTCGATGGCCAATGCCGAGCCTGCTGGCATCGCGCCAGCGGTAGTTGTCTATGCGGACCTGATGGCCAGCCTTGATTCACGCAGTCTGGAAGCGGCCGGTGTGTTGCGCTCAGGCGTCATCCAGCATGCGCTTGATCAGTTCTGACCGACCGCTGGATCCTGCTGCCGTGGCGGTGGAAACCTGGGCGGAGTTTGGCGAGATAGGCGCAGCGTTAGTGCGGCACGCAGGGTTTCGGGCAGCAGCGGACGCCCCACACCGGTTCTATTACGCTACGCTGATGCGCAACTATTCGGAGGCCGGGAACATCGATCGCGTCTTCGAACTCGACGAGGCTGTCTTTGCGGCGCTGGGGTACGATCCCGATGCGGCTGGCGTTCTGCTGCTTGGCGCGGATATCGCGAAGCTTGCGAAACGGGCCACATTGGCGCAATGCCGGGCTATTCTCGACCACCGGCTGGCCATGCATATGGCGCGGACACGGCCAAACGTCGAGGAGGGGAAGGCACTGGCTGATCATCGGTTGCTGGGGATTCTTGCCAGAGGCCTACGAGGATAGATAGTCCCGCGGGCACACCCGGCCTGGCCAAGGCCCGCACGGCTCAGCGCGCGCTGGGCTGTCTGGTTTGCGGCGGCCAGGGCTGAGCGGTAGGCACGGATAAATCAAAATGGGCAGCGCCACGCGCTGCCCGTTGCAATTACCTGGCCTGCTGTACCGGCACGGCCACCGCTGCAGCCGCCCGGATGATCGATTGGCTTTACCAGTCGCCGGGGTCAGCCTCGCGCCGCCAGCAAATCCCGTACCGCGGGCCCGGCCAGCGCCGCCAGCACGCGCAATGCCGCCAGCTCCGCCGCTGACCACTCCGCTCGGTCAGCCAGGTAGTTGAAGGTGCCGATCACCCACCCCCGGTGGCACAGGGGCACGTTCACCACGGCCGTGCAGCCGAGGCCGCGGATGACCTGCACATCGTCGAACACCGCCGCCAGCGCCGCGTCGCCCTCGCCAGTGAAGAGCTCGCCGCGTTCGAGCAACTGGCGCCGCCACGGGCTGTCGCCCTTCGACTTGCGCCCGCCGACCGGGTACGCGGAGGTATCCGACGACCACAGGCGTTCGATCTGCGCCCGGCCGGCATGCCAGGCATTGATCGTCAGCAGGCCGGGCCCGATCGTCTGCAAGGTTGCCGCGCCGATCGCATCGAACGCGGCGGCGGGATCGCTGGCCTGCTGCAGCCGGTCGCACAGGACGTTGGCCTTGGCCACCAGCAGGGCCGTGCGCATATGGCTCACTTCATTCCCCCTTGATGCCGAGTTCGCGGATCAGCTTGCCGTAGCGGTCGGCATCGCGGTGCAGGATGGTGCCGAACTGCTGCGGGGTGGACGTCGCGGTCTCGACGCCGATGGCGTTCATCCTGGACTTGACCTCGGGCAGGGACATCACGGCGTTGATCTCGCGGTTCAGGCGCGCGGTCAGGTCCGCCGGCATGCCCTTCGGACCGAAGGCGCCGTACCAGACCGCCAGTTCATAGCCGGGGACGGTCTCGGCCACGGTCGGCACATCGGGCAGCAACGGTGAGCGCTTGCTCTCGGTGACGGCTAGCAGGCGCAGCTTGCCGCCCTTCACGTGCGGCAGGGTCTGGGTGCCGGCGGAGAACAGCAGCTGGGTCTGGCCGGCCACGGTATCGACCACGGCGGGCGCGCCGCCCTTGTAGGGCACGTGCAGCATCTGGATGCCGGCCATCTTCTCGAACAGCACCGCGCTCAGGTGGTTGGTCGAGCCGGGACCGGCGCTGGCGTAGGCGAGCTTGCCCGGGTTGGCCTTGGCGTAGGCGATCAGATCCTTGACGTTCTGCGCCGGCACCGACGGATGGACCACCATGGTGTTGGTCACGTAGGCCAGCAGACCCAGCGGCGTGAAATCCTCCACGCCGCGGAAGGGCATGTTTGGCATCAGCGCCGGGTTCATCGCGTGCGTGCTCATCGAGCCGACCAGCAGCGTGTAGCCGTCGGGTTTGGCGCGCGCGACCATGGCCGAGCCGATATTGCCGGACGCGCCCGGCTTGTTGTCCACGATCACCGGCTGGCCGAGCGAACGGGTCAGGTGTTCGGACAGCACGCGCGCCAGGATATCGGTCGAGCCGCCGGCCGCCCACGGCACGATCAGCGTGACCGGCTTCTGCGGCCAGGCATCGGCCGCAGAAGCCGCGCCGGTAAAGCACATCGCCAGCACGGCCATGCCGCCCAGCAGGGTCTTGGTGATCAACCGCATTGTCTTACTCCTCCTCGTCCCGGGCGGGCGCACGATGCGGCCCGCCGCAATTCTCGTCAGTGGTCTCGTCAATCGTCAGCGCCCGACCGCATAGCCCTGCATGCCGCGCGGATTGGCGCCGGCGCGCAGCACCAGCCGGCCGCCGGCATCGAATTCGCGCGAGCAGGCCGACATGCGGCCCTCGGACCAGGGCTCGCCCACGCGCACTTCGTGTCCGCGTTCGCGCAGCGCCGCCAGGGTGCTTTCAGGGAAGCGCGATTCGACGCTGATGCGGTTGAGCACGGTCTGGCGCGGCCAGAACGATGCCGGGAAGTGGTCGATATGCCAGGCCGGCGCGTCGATCGCCTCCTGCAGGTTCATGCCGTGGACGGCGTGGCGCAGGAAGAATGCCAGCGACCACTGGTCCTGCTGGTCGCCGCCGGGCGTGCCGAACACCATGTAGGGCTCGCCGTCGCGCAGCGCCAGCGACGGCGACAGCGTGGTGCACGGCCGCTTGCCGGGCGCGAGGGTGTTGGGGAGGCCGGGCTCCAGCCAGGTCATCTGCAGGCGGGTATTGAGGGCAAAGCCGAGCGACGGGATGGTCGGGCTCGACGACAGCCAGCCGCCCGACGGCGTCGCCGCGACCATATTGCCGTGGCGGTCGATCACATCGATGTGGCAGGTATCGCCGACAAAGATCTCCTGCTCGGCCCATTCGGCCACCGGCGGCAGTTCGGCAAAGGTCGGCTCGCCCACGCCGAAGCGCACGTCGGCGCGCTGCAGCGTGCGCTCGGCCGCGGCCAGGTCGGGCAGGCGCGGCGCCATGCCGTTCACCGTGCCCGGGTCGAGCGACAACGCGGCACGCGTGCCGATGCGCCGCACGCGCGCCGCCAGGTAGCCATCATCGAGCAGCGCCGCCAGCGGGCTCTGTGCAAAATGCGGATCACCGTACCAGGCCAGTCGGTCGGCCATGGCCAGCTTGGTGGCTTCGGCAATGCGGTGCACGAACTCGGGCGACTCCGGCGCATGCTGCTCCAGGCCGGCGTGGCGCAGCATGCCCAACTGCTGCAGGAACACCGGCCCCTGGCTCCAGATGCCGCACTTGGCCACGGTGTAGCGGCCGAAGTCCAGCGTGACGGGGGCCTCGATCTCCGGCGCCCAGTTGGCCATGTCGTCATAGCGCAGCAGCCCGGTGTGCTTGTCGCCGGTGGTGTCGCGCACCGGCGTGTTGCGGCAGTACGCATCGATCTCCTGCGCGACGAAGCCGCGGTACCAGCAGTCCATCGCCGCATCGATCTGGCCGGTGCGGGTATCGCGGTGGCGCCGGGCCTCTTCGACGATGCGGGTGTAGGTGGCGGCCAGCGCGGGCAGCGTGTGCAGGCTGCCGGGGCGCGGCACCTTGCCGTCCGGCAGCCACGTCTGTGCCGAGCTGTGCCACTCGTCGCGGAACAGCGCCTGCACCGCCAGGATCGCGCGCGAGATGCGCGGCACCAGCGGGAAGCCTTCGCGGGCATAGCCGATGGCGGGCGCCAGCACGTCGGCCAGCGACCAGGTGCCGTGCTCGCGCAGCATCGTCAGCCACGCTCCGAAGGCGCCGGGCACGGCTGCCGGTATCAGGCCGATGCCGGGCACCAGGTCCAGGCCCATGGCGCGCAGCGCGTCCGGATCGGCCAGCGCCGGGGCCGGGCCCTGGCCGCAGACCGTGCGCATGGCGCGCTCGCGCTCGCTCCAGTAGACGATCGGCACTTCGCCGCCGGGGCCGTTCAGGTGCGGCTCGACCACCTGCAGCACAAAGCCGGCGGCAACCGCGGCGTCGAAGGCATTGCCGCCGCGCTCCAGCACGCCCATGGCGGTCTGCGTGGCCAGCCAGTGCGTGGAGGCGGCGACGCCAAAGGTGCCAACGATCTCGGGACGGGTGGTGAACATGGATTGCAGCTCCTGTGATGCAGGCAGTATAGGATTGGCGAATAACCATCAGCGCCTGATTAGTTATCGTGGTATTACCATCTGGTAATACAACTCGCCCATTTTTGCAGGAAGCGCCGTGTCCATCGCCCCCGACAAGCTGGTCCACAACCTCGTGTCCCGCCTGCGCCTCAGGCACCTGCCGCTGCTGCTGGCGCTGGAGCGGCAGCGTTCGGTGTCGCGGGTGGCGGCCGAGCTGAACCTGTCGCAGCCGGCCGTCACCAAGACCCTGCGCGAGATCGAAGACATCTTCATGGTGCCGCTGTTCACCCGCACCCGGCGCGGCCTGGAGCCCACGCCCACCGGCCGCGCGGTGCTGGCGCACGCAAGGCTGACGCTGGCCGATGCCGATGCGCTGGGGCGCGAACTGGCGGCGATCGGGTCCGGGCTGTCGGGCCGGCTGCGCATCGGCGTGATCCCCTACATCAGCCGCAGCGTGCTCGACGCCGCCTGCACCTTCGGCCTGACGCAGACACCGCGGGTCTCGGTGCTGGTACGCGAAGGCACCACCGACGAGTTGGTCAACGCGCTGCGCGAACACGAACTGGACTGCGTGGTGGCGCGCACCTTCTATGCGCCGGGCGCGGATATTGCGCAGCAGCCGCTGTACCGCGAAGAACCGGCACTGGTCGTGCCCACCGCGGCCGCCGCCCGGCTGGCGCGCGGCCCGCTCGACTGGCGCCAGCTGGCCGAGCGCGACTGGATCCTGCCACCGCCCAACACGCCGATCCGGCGCACCATCAACACCATCTTTGCGGTGGCCGGGGTGGCGCAGCCAACGCCGATCGTCGAGACCTATTCGATCAAGACCATGGCCACGCTGATGCGCAAGCATCCGGCGGCGGCGACCATCGTGCCGAAGGCGGTCGCCAGCGAACTGGTCGATGCCAAGGGGGCGACGGCGCTGCCGCATGCGCTGAGCTGGGACCTGCCGCCGGTGGGGGTGATGTGGCGGCGGCAGGCGGTGGAGGATGATGTGGTGGCGGCGCTGGTGGCTTGCCTGGGGGCGTTGCGGTGGGAGGGAGAGTGAGCCGGCTGGCCGCTGACGCCATGCCCATCCCACACATCGCGCGCGTCCCCAGCCGCGCGGCGGCTCCGACACATTCAGCCTGTACCAGGACCTCATAGGGTTTCTCCCGAAATCCCTTCGTATCCGCTTGTTTTGATTGCGGTTTAGGCCCGCGCCAGCGTCCCGCTGGCCGCTGGGGCCCCCTTTCTGCCCTTGACCAAACGTTTGCAGCGCCGATAATGCAAAGACTTTGCAAACGTTTGCAGTGAGGCAAGAAAAACATGGAAACTTCCTTTGAGACGCAGCAAGCGTCGCCAGGCCTGTGCCCCGCACTGATCGAAGACGAGCATTCGGTAACCCGCATCGTCGAAGCCGCCATGGCCAACACGTCCGACCCGCGCCTGCGCTTCGTCATGGGCTCGCTGGTTCGGCACCTGCACGGCTTCCTGCGCGAAGCGCGGCTGACCGACGCGGAATTCGAGTTCGCGCTGGAGTTCCTGGCCCGCCTTGGCCACGCCACGCATGCCAGCCACAACGAGGTCGTGCTGGCGGCCGACGTGCTGGGCCTGTCGACGCTGGTGACCGTGATGAACAACAGCACCAGGGACGGGCGCACGCCCGGTGCGTTGCTCGGCCCGTTCTATCGCGCCAACGCCCCGCGCTATGCCTGTGGCGACTGCGTGGTGCAGGACGACGCGCCGGGCTTGCCGCTGCTGGTCTGCGGTACCGTGCGCGCCACTGACGGCACGCCGCTCGCCGGCGCGCTGGTCGAGATCTGGCAGGCATCGCCGGTAGGCCTGTACGACAACCAGGACCCGAACCAGCCCGACCGCAACCTGCGCGGCTGCTTCCATACCGACGAGAACGGCAACTACCACTTCCGCACGGTGCGCCCCGCCGGCTATCCGGTGCCGACCGACGGACCGGTGGGCACGTTGCTGGCCGCGCAGCAGCGCCATCCGTACCGGCCCGCGCATATCCACTTCATCGTCGCGGCGCCGGGGTACCGCACGCTCGTGACCCAGGTGTTCGCCGACGAGGCGGACAAGCTCGAGTCCGATGTCACGTTCGGCGTGCATCGGCTGCTGGTGGGCAACCTGCGGCTGCACGACCACGGCCGCAGCGACTGGGGCGACGTGGCGGCGCCGTTCTACACGCTGCAGTTCGATTTCACGCTGGAGCCGGGCCAGCAGACCTTCCCGAAGCCGCCGATCGACTGACGGCTTCCTCGACCTCCACCCACGCATTTCGACATCGAAAACCATGAGCGCATCCTCTCTTTCCGGCAAGGTTGCCGTGATCCTCGGCGGCACCGGCGGCATCGGCTTCGCCGCCGGTGAAACGCTGGCCCGCCTTGGCGCAAGCATCGTCCTGACCGGGCGCGACGCCGAGAAGGCGGCCAGCGCCGCGGCCGCGCTGCCGGCCGGCAACCATCTCGCCGCCGTGGCGGAGATTGCCGACAGCGCCTCGCTGCGCGCGCTGGCCGACAAGGTCAGCCACCTCTACGGCCGCGCCGATATCCTGGTGAACACCGCGGGCTTTACGCGGGCGATCCCGCATGCCGACCTCGACGCGCTGGACGATGCCCTGATCGACGAACTATTTGCCGTCAACTGGCGCGGCCAGTTCGCAGCGATCCGCGCCTTTGCGCCGCACCTGCGCGCCAATGGCGACGGGCTGGTGGTCAATGTCGGCTCAATCGCTGGCCGTACGGGTCAGGGCAGCAACGTCGCGTACTGCGCGGCCAAGGCCGGGCTCGATGTCATGGCGATGTCGCTCGGGCGCGCGCTGGCGCCGCAGATCCGCGTGCTGAACGTCTCGCCGGGCGTGGTCGATACCGCCTTCGTGCCGGGGCGCGACAGCAGTTTCAACGAGCGCGCCGCGAAATCGACGCCGCTCAAGCGCATCGGCACTGCGCAGGATGTGGCCGATGCCATCGCCGCCTGCGCCACCTCGCTGCGCTTTGCCACCGGCACCACCATCGTCGTCGACGGTGGCCGCCAGCTCGGATAAGCCACGCCTTTCCTTTTCCATCACCACCCATCGCTCATGCACGCACGCAAGACCATCATCACCTGCGCGGTGACCGGCAACATCACCACCCCCGAGCAGCATCCCGGCCTGCCCGTCACGCCGGCGCAGATCGCCGACGCCGCGCTGGAAGCCGCCGAAGCCGGCGCGGCCGCCGCCCACATCCACGTGCGCGATCCCGAAACGGGCCGCCCGTCGATGTCGCTCGAGTACTACGCCGATGTCATCGACCGCATCCGCGCACGCAACCGCGCGCTGATCATCAACCTCACCACCGGCCCCGGCGGCCGCTTCGTGCCGAGCGAGGACGAGCCGCGCGTGGCGGCGCCGGGCACGACGCTGCTGCCTCCGGCCAGGCGGGTCGAACACATCACCGCGCTGCGGCCCGACGTGTGTTCGCTAGACCTGAACACCATGAACTCTGGCGGCGACGTCGTGATCAATACGCCCGCCAACGTGCGCAAGATGGCCGCGGCGATCCGTGCCGCGGGCGTCATGCCGGAGCTGGAGATCTTCGATTCCGGCGACCTCAACATGGCGCTCGACTTTATCCGCGAGGGCGTGCTGGATGGCCCCGGGCTGTGGACCTTCGTGCTGGGCGTCAAGTACGGTTTTGCGCCTACCCCTGAGACCATTTTCTATGCCCGCAGCATGCTGCCCGCCGGCGCGCACTGGTCGGCCTTCGGCATCGGCCGCGCGGAGTTCCCGATCGTCGCGCAGGCGTGGCTGGCCGGCGGACATGTGCGCGTCGGGCTGGAAGACAACATCTACCTGGAGAAGGGCGTGCTGGCGCCGAGCAACGCCGCATTGGTCGCCAAGGCGCGCGACATCGTCAGGTCGCTTGGCGGCGAGCTTGCCTCGTCGGCCGATGCCCGTCGCACGCTCGGCCTGCGCGAAGCCTGAGTCCCTAACAGCATTGCAGATTTCAAACAGAAACCATCATGAACACCATCCGAGTCACCCAGAAAGCCCCCGACATCGATGCCCTGCAGCTTGAGCTGCTCGGCGTGCCGCGCCCTGAAGCGGCAGCGGACCAATGCATCATCGAAGTCGCCAGCGCCGGGGTCAACCCGAGCGACGTCAAGGCAACCCTTGGCCTGATGCCGCACGCCATCTGGCCGCGCACGCCGGGCCGCGACTATGCCGGCCTGGTGGTCGATGGCCCCGCCGGCCTGCTGGGCCTGCAGGTGTGGGGCAGCGGCGGCGAGCTCGGCATCCGCCGCGACGGCACGCATGGCAAGTACCTGCGCATCGAGGCAGCGTCCGTGCGCGCCAAGCCGGCGTCGCTGTCGCTGCTGGAAGCCGGCGCCGTGGGCGTGCCGTTCATCACCGCCTATGAAGGCCTGCGCCGCGCGGGCATGCCGCAGGCCGGCAGCACCGTGCTGGTATGCGGCGGCAACGGCAAGGTCGGCCAGGCCACCATCCAGATCGCCACGGCGCTGGGCGCCCGCGTCTTTGCCGTGGAGCGCACCGCGGAGGCCTATCGTGGCCATGCCAGCGGCGACGTGCGCATGATCGATGCCAGCCGCGAAGCCATCGCCGCCGTGGTGCGCGAGGAGACCGGCGGCCACGGCGCGGATATCGTCTACAACACCGTCGGCAGCCCGTACTTCGAACAGGCCAACCAGGCGATGGCGATCGGTGCGACGCAGATCTTTATCTCGACCATCGAGAAGCCGGTGCCGTTCGATATCTTTGCGTTCTATCGCGGCCAGCACACCTATGTGGGGGTCGACACGCTCGCGCTGGACAGCGGTGCCTGCGCACGCATCCTCGACCAGCTGGCGCCGATGTTTGCCGCCGGCAAGCTGCGGCCGTTCCCGGTGCTGGCCGACTACACCTATTCGCTCGCAGAGGCCAAGGACGCCTATCGTGCCGTGCTGCAGGGTGCGACCGAACGCGTGGTGCTCAAGCCATGAATACGACCCGGTTTGCACAGGCGCCGGCCTACTATCCGGCCAACCACGAAGGCATGCATTGCCTGCGGCTGCAGGGGCATGAAGCCGGGCCATCCGATGCGCTGTGGCTGGGTGTGTCGGTACTGCTGCCGGGCGGCCATACGTCGATGGATGCCTCGCCCGTGGAAAAGCATTACGTCGTGCTCGAAGGCGAGGTCTGCATCCGCACGCCGGAAGGCACCGTGACGCTGGGCCAGTTCGATTCGGTGCGGCTCGCGCCGGGCGAGGCGCGGCAGGTGTCGAACCCGGGCAACCGGCCGGCGATGCTGTTGCTGGCGATGCCGTATCCCAGGGGCTGATTTTTTTTGGGTCGCTTTTGCAAACGATTGCAGGACGGGAAGGCGGGCGGCCCATGCACAACAAGACCACCACAAGAAGCAGGGGAGACAAATGACATCCGTTCCGAAGCGCAGCAGCGTCCTGCTGCTGGCCACGGTCGCGGCCGGCTGGGTCGGCGAGGCCGGCGCGCAGTCTTCAGTGACGCTGTACGGGCGCCTCAATACGGCGCTGGAGTATTCGTACGCCAACACGGCCACCGACGGCATCAAGCTGGGCGGCACCGGCCGGCTGACCAACAACCGCTCCGTCTTCGGCATGCGCGGCGAGGAAGGACTGGGCGGCAGCCTGAAGGCGATCTGGCAGATCGAAAGCAACGTTTCGCTCGACACCGGCCAGGGCCAGATCGCGGGCCGCAACTCGCGCATCGGGCTGCAGGGGGATGCCGGCACGTTCTTCATGGGCCACTGGCAAACGCCCTATACCGAGGCGACCGCGGGCTATGACCCGTACTACCCGACCACCGCCGGCTATATGGCGCTGATCGGCAATGGCTCCACGTCCAGCTCGGACAACGTCCAGGACACCAGTTCGTTCGACCGCCGGCAGAAGAACCTTGTCGTCTACAAGACGCCGTCGCTGGCCGGCTTCAGCGGCGCCGCGGCGTGGGGCGTGAACGAGGAGAGGACCAGCGTACCGCGCAACCCGGGGCTCTATTCGTTTTCCGCGGCTTATGACAATGGGCCGCTCAACATTGCGCTGGCCTATGAAATCCACCAGCACTACCAGACCGCCGGCCGCAAGGACGATGCGATGAAGGCGGGCGTGTCCTACAAGTTTCCGAGCACTACCGTCGCGTTGCTCTATGAACGGCTCCACTACCGCACCGCCACGGGCGACCTGACCCGCAACGGCTACTACGCCTCGCTGGTGCAGAAGCTCGGCCCGGGCAGCGTGCGCGTCGGCTTTGCGCTGGCGAGCAACGGTGCTGGCAATGCGACGGAAACGGTCGGCTTCTTCCGCAGCGGCGCGGAGACGGGCGCCACGCAGGTCACCGTCGGCTACGACTATCCGTTGTCAAAGCGTACCGCGCTGTTTGCGTACTACAGCCGCATCAACAACAAGCGCAACGCGATCTATGACTTTGCCATCAACGAGCTTGGCGTGAGCGCCGGCGCCGACCCGCAGACCTTCGCGCTCGGCATGCGGCATTTCTTCTGAGGCGTGGCGGCGCGCCCGGCAGGGGCGTGCCGCCCTGATCGGCGATGCGCGACGTTCGCGCTCGCTTCGGCAGTGAGGAGACATAACATGATTCGATCCATCCAAGGCGCCGTGCTGGCCCTGACCTCGTCGTTCATGCTGGCGGCCGCTCCCGCCGCCAGCGCGCAACCGCAGTACCCCAGCAAGCCGATCCGGCTGGTGGTGCCGTTCTCGGCAGGCAGCGCCACCGACATCCTGGCGCGCATTATCGGCAGCAAGATGGGCGAGGGCGGGACCTACCAGGTGATCGTCGACAACCGGCCCGGCGCCGGCGGCACGGTCGGTGCCACCGGCGTGGCCAAGGCGGCGCCGGACGGCTACACCCTGATCCTGGTGTCGGTCGGGCATGCGATCAATGCCACGCTGTATCCCAAGCTCTCCTATGACACGGTGAAGGACTTCACGCCGGTCTCGATGGTGGCAACCGTGCCCAATGTGCTGGTGGTCAACGCCGCCAGCAAGTACAAGTCCGTGCGGGACGTCGTGGCGGCCGCCAGGGCAACGCCGGGCGCGCTGAACTTCGACTCCGCGGGTTCCGGCAGTTCCACCCACCTCAGCGGCGAGATGTTCAAGATGCAGGCGGGCATCGACATCACCCATATCCCGTACAAGGGCACCGGCGAAGCGCTGACGGATGTCATGGCCGGCCGCGGCGACATGATGTTCGCGCCCACCGTATCGGCCATGCCATTTGTGAAGCAGGGCAAGCTGCGCGCGCTGGCGGTGACCACGGCCAGGCGAGCCAGCGCGCTGCCGGATATCCCGACTGTCGCGGAGTCCGGTTTCCCCGGCTTTGCGTTCGATTCCTGGTTCGGCGTACTGGCCCCTGCCGGCACACCGAAGGAAATCGTCGACGCACTCAATGCCGAGATCGGCAAGGCACTGGCGGCGCCTGACGTGCGCGAGCGCCTGGCCGCGCAGGGCGCCGAGCCGAAGCGCTCGTCACCACAGGAATTTGCGGCCTATATCCAGTCGGAGATCGGCAAGCTTGCGCCGGTGGTGCGGCAATCCGGGGTGCAGGCTGGCCAGTAGCGGCAAGCGGCGGCGGTGGAGCAAAACGCAGGGGGCAAGGGTGGGGCTGGCTTAAAATGGCGTATTCCAATCCCCCCTGGGCCGCCGCCCAGCCACCTGCCGCCATGCCCGAGCGCAAGCGCCTCACCCTCAAAGACCTGGCTGCCGAGATCGACGTGCATTACTCGACCGTCTCGCGAGTGATGAACCCGGCCACGCGGCACCTGGTGGCGGAAGAGGTGGCGGCACGCATCCTGGAAGTTGCCGAAGCGCGCGGCTTCCGCCCCAATCGCATCGCGGCGGGCTTGCGTACCCAGCGCTCCGGACTGGTGGGCGTGGTGCTGCCCGACATCGCCAACCCCGTGTTCCCGCCGATCCTGGCCGGGATCGAATCCGTGCTGGCCCAGCAAGGCTACGTGCCGATCGTGGTCAATGCCGGCACCGACAAGACCCGCCAGCGCTTCGTGATCGACCAGATGCTGGGACGGCAGGTTGAAGGGCTGGTGCTGGCCACCGCGGAACGGGAGGATCCGATCCTCGACTACTGCCTGAAACAGCATATCCCGGTGGTCATGGTCAACCGGGGCGAAGGTACCGGCGGGGTCTCGTGCGTGGTGAGCGACAACCTGCTGGCCATGCGGCAGACGGTCGACCACCTGGTCGGGCTGGGCCATCGCCATATCGGGCATATTGCCGGGCCGGCGTCGCTGTCCACCGGCTATCTGCGTCGCGAAGGTTTTATCCAGGCGGTCAAGCGGCACCGGCTGCGCCGCGGTGAATGGCAGGTGGTGGAAGCGGCCAGCTATTCGCGCGAAGCCGGGCGGATTGCCTGTGAGCAACTCTTCGAGGCATTCCCCGGGATGACCGCCATCGCTGCCGGCAACGACCTGGTGGCGATGGGCTGCTACGACTTCCTGCGTGAACGTGGCTTGCGTTGTCCCGATGACGTTTCGATCGTGGGGCATAACGACATGCCATTCGTCGACGCGCTGACGCCGCCGCTGACGACGGTGCGGATTGCCGTGCACGAGATGGGCGAGGAAGCGGCCAGGCTACTGCTGCGCAAGATCGAGAAGCCGGCGTCGGATGCCGTGACGGTGCAATTGACGCCGGAGCTGATCGTGCGCGGCTCTACGGCGAAGCCGGGTTCACGCGTGGTCTGAGCCTGTAGCGCAGAAGAAGTCAGTCAACCTGTTGCCGTCGACTTCGACCAGCTGATCGAGGCGCAAGGTCTCGCCCGAGCTGAGCGAGAGATACTCAGCGCCATCCCGGCTGTACACGTCATGGATGATCGCAGTGCGTTGCCGCAATGCGCCATCGTCGTCGTGGAAGCTGATGGACGCCGGCCTGCGTACGGTCGCGAGCGCCTCAAGCACATCATGGAACTCGCAGCTGATCGGGTTGTAGTGGGTGGCATTGCTGCTCATGATCGTGGCTCCAGCCGGTTGCTCCGCGACTCGCCATCGAACGAGTCGCGATAGTTGGATTGGTGGCTCTCGCGAAGGCTTCGTGCGCCGGGACAACACCTCATTCCTCGGCCTTCACGGAGTCGACGAGATTGTCGCGTAGCGTGGCGACTGCCTTCTGGATGCCCGCGAACTCGTCCGGTGTCAGCCCGGTTGCTTCGGCGAGGCCGGTTTCCAGGCGTTTTTCGCGCAGCCGCCGGCCGCTCTTGGTCAGCGTGACCCGCACCTGGCGCTCGTCCTCGGGATCGCGCTGTCGCTCGACATAGCCCATCGCCTCCAGCTTCTTCAGGATCGGGGTGAGGGTGTTCGATTCGAGAAACAGCTTCTCGCCCAGGCTGCCGACGGTCTGATGGTCTTGCTCCCATAGCGCCACGATGGTGATGTATTGCGTATAGGTCAACCCAAGCTGCTCCAGGATTGGCTTGTATGCCTTGCCGAACGCCAGGTTGGCGGAATAGACGGCAAAACACAGGAAGTCGGAGAGCGTCGGGTTCGCGGCGGCCGCCTTGTCGGTCGATTTCATGGGCTTCCTCTCTGGGCAAAGGCTGGTGGGTTCGCAAGAGCCCATTATAGATCGGATGCGATTTTATCGGAGGTGTACTAAATTACTGCGGCGATGCCGCGTGCCGCTCTGCGCGCCAGTGCCGGCCGGGCCACCACCCGTTCAGGGGCGGTGGCATACGGCGTGGGCCCGGTAGCGCTGCCATTGCCGAGCCATCAGCCGTGGGCCCCATCGTAGTACGGGCTGCGGGCATCGTGGACGGAGCGCGCACCGTCGGTGTAAGTGTCGTGCACGCCGCTCACCGAACGCGCGCCGTCAAAGTACGGGTTCCGCGCGCTGGTGACCGAACGGGCACCGTCCGTGAACGGGTCGCGCGCGCCCGCTTGGGAGATTCCGGCGGCCTGCGCACTGGCAGCGGCGGCAAGCAGTGCGACGGTGAAGACAAAACGCTTGGCGATGTTGGCGGTCATGATGGTTTCCTTCAGGTTCGTGTCAAGTTGTGCGCGGCCGGGGCCGCGCGGAAGAGCTTGTTGCGTGATCGTATGCGATTTAATCGCATACGATCAATTTGCAAATGTCAAAGAAGCTGGTCGATGTTCAGGGCCAGGCAGTACATCACGCGGTGACTACGTTCAGGGCCACGTCGATATTGCCTCGCGTCGCCTTCGAGTACGGGCAGATTTCATCGGCGGCGTGCGCGATGGCCGTCGCCACGTCGTGCGCGACGCCCGGCAAGCGGACATTGAAGCGCGCCTGCAGGAAGTACTCCTTTCCGGTCTGGCCCAGGTCGACCTCGATTTCGACGGACAGGTCAGGCGGAAGCGTCACCTTCTTCTCCTTGGCCACGAGCCCGATCGCGGCGATGTAACAGGCCGACCATGCCCCGGCGAACAGTTGCTCCGCAGTCGGGTGCGACTGGATGCCGGCAAAGACGTGGGCCGGCTCGGCGCTGCCGGGCGACGAGAGTTTGATGTCAACGCTGTCGCGGCCAGCGTCGCTCAGCGTGGTGTGGGTTTTGCCGGTCAGGAGGACTTTGTCGATCTTGCTCATGGATGATCCTTAAAGGTGGTTGAGTCGTTTATTTATATCGCGTGATATTAAATCGGATGCGATGGAATGAATGATGGTGCATGAGCGGATCGATGTCAAGGAGAAAAACGCAGGCAAGTTGTAACAGGCTCAACGGCTCATCCAAGACGGCAGGAGGTGGCGGCGGAAGCATCCCCGTCCGGCGGAAGTAGAATTCCCGGATGTTCCCCACCCAGGTCGGACCGCGTCACCTGACCCTGATCCGTTGCCGATCCCCGAGCCATGCGAATTCCACCGATGAAGGCAATCGTCGCCTTCGAAAGCGTTGCCAGGACAAAAAGCGTCAGCCGGGCGTCGGAGGAGTTGGGCCTGACGGCGTCCGCCGTCAGCCATCAGATCAGCAATCTCGAGGACGCGATCGGGCAGGCGCTCTTCTTCCGGCAGGGACGTGGCCTGGTCCTGACGCCGGTGGGCGAGCAGTACCTGCGCGACATCACCGGGGCGCTGGCGGAACTGAACCGCGCGACCGAGCGCGCTTCCAGCCAGTCCGACGTCCAGATCCTGCGCGTGCATTCGAGCCCGAGCTTCGGCCTGATGTGGCTGCTGCCGCGGCTGGAATCGTTCCAGGCAGACAACGGAGACATCCAGCTGAACCTGTCCTGCTCGTACGAGGACGTCTCCTTCACGAGCGGGTACTACGACGTCGACATCCGCCACGGCTATGCCCACTGGCGTGACCTGCAGGTCAGGACGCTGCGCAAGGAGACGATTACCCCGCTGGCCTCGCCGGCCTACCTCGCCAGGCATGCGATCCAGTCGCCGGCCGATCTGCTGGCGCAGCGCCTGATCTATTCGGAGACGCCGCTGGTCCAATGGCAGCAGTGGTTCCCCCGCTTCGGTGTCCCCACCGACCGCAAGACGTTCGATTTCACCTTCGATCGCTCCTACATGTCGCTGGAGACGGCCGCCCTGGGACTCGGCGTGGCCCTCGAAAGCACGCTGCTGGCGTCGGTCCTGATCCGCAAGGGGGCGCTCGTGCCGGTGTTCGATGCATCCCATGCAGTCGAGGTCGGCAGCCACCATCTGGTCTATCCGGCACAGAACGCCGACCTTCCGCGCGTCGAGCGGTTTCTGGCCTGGGTGGAGCGGCAGTTGCCCGGCTGAATCCGTCCATAACGCGCCGCTTTCCGGCGCGAAGTGTCGTGTGAGGCGCGCATGAGCAGGCGCCGTGACGCATGCTCACCTGAAAATTTCTCAGCAATACCTGAGCCAGACCGCGTTGATCGCAAAGCCTACAGCGACAAAACTTGACCCATCAAATCATCAACAGTCAGGAGACAAAAGATGCTGGTCGAGAACAATGTCGTCATCATCACGGGGGCCGCTTCGCCGCGCGGCATCGGTAAGGCTGCGGCGAGGGCATTTGCCGCGCAGGGGGCCACGGTGGTCATCCTGGACCTGCGGCAGGAGGACGCCGAGGCGGCGGCGCGGGAACTGGGCGAGCAGCATTTCGGCCTGGCCTGCGACGTGACCGACAAGGCGGCCTGCGAGCGGGCGGCGCAGGCGGTGGTGCAGCGTTATGGCCGCATCGACGCGTTGATCAACAACGCCGGCATCACCCAGCCGGTGCGCACGCTGGACATCCAGGCGGCCAACTTCGACGCCGTGGTCGACGTCAACCTGCGCGGCACCCTGTACATGTCGCAGGCGGTCCTGCCGCAGATGAAGGAGCAGAAGCGCGGCAGCATCGTGTGCATGTCATCGGTCTCCGCCCAGCGCGGCGGCGGCATCTTCGGCGGCCCGCACTACAGCGCCGCCAAGGCCGGCGTGCTGGGGCTGGCCCGTGCCATGGCGCGGGAGTTCGGACCCGATGGAATACGCGTCAATTCGATCACGCCCGGCCTGATCCAGACCGACATCACCGGCGACAAGCTCACCCCCGAGATGCGCGCCGACATCATCAAGGGCATCCCCCTGGGCCGCCTGGGCAACGCCGCCGACGTGGCTAACGCCTGCATCTTCCTGGCGAGCGACCTGTCCGCCTACCTGACCGGCATCACGCTCGACGTCAACGGCGGCATGCTGATCCACTAATCTTCCTGATAAGCCGCCCACAGAGGCGGGCCACCACAAATGCCGTTGCGCCATACCCGCGGCGCACATGGCAGGAGACAACCGATGAAAACCAAATACGCGCCTTCGCCCATCGGCGGCGAAGCGATGCCGCACGCCGACGCGGCCACGTTCGAAACCCGGACCTACGCCAAGGTCGTGCGGCGCCTGATCCCGTTCCTGATGCTGTGCTACCTGGGCGCCTACCTGGACCGGGTCAACGTAGGCTTTGCCAAGCTGCAGATGCTGAGCGACCTGCAGTTCAGCGAAACCATCTACGGCCTCGGCGCCGGCATCTTCTTCCTTGGCTACTTCCTCTTTGAAGTGCCCAGCAACGTCATCCTCCACAAGGTCGGTGCCAAGCGGTGGCTAGCCCGGATCATGCTGACCTGGGCGGTGATTTCCGCCTGCTTCGCCTTTGTCAGCACGCCGACCCAGTTCTACATCCTGCGCTTCCTGCTCGGTGTGGCGGAGGCGGGCTTCGCGCCCGGCGTGATCCTGTACATGACGTACTGGTTCCCCTCGGAACGCCGCGCCAAGGCGCTGTCGATGTTCTTCATGGCGATCCCGCTGGCGGGCATCGTGGGCGGGCCGCTGTCGGGCTACATCATGCACGCCTTCCACGGCGTGGGCGACCTGGCCGGGTGGAAGTGGCTGTTCCTGATCGAGGCGCTGCCGTCGCTGTGCCTGGGCGTCGCCATCCTGTTCTACCTGGACAACGGCATCGAGCAGGCGCACTGGCTCACCGATGCGGAGAAGGCGCTGCTCAAGCGCAATATCGAGGGCGACAACGCGCAGAAGGTGGTCCACGTGTCGATCCGGTCGTTCATGGGCGACCGCCGCCTGTGGCTGATGGCCGCGATCTACTTCTGCGTGGTGCTGGGCCAGTACGGGCTGACCTTCTGGCTGCCAACCATCATCCGCAAGTCTGGCGTGGCCGATCCGCTGTGGGTGGGCATCTTTACCGCGCTGCCGTATCTGTGCGCCATCGTGGCGCTGCCGTTGGTCGGCATGAGCGCCGACCGCCAGCGTGAACGCCGCTTCCACCTGATCGTGCCGATGCTGGTCGCCGCGGCGGGCTTTGCGACCCTGCCGATGCTGGGCAGCGTCACCGCTTCGCTGATCTGCCTGTGCGTCGCCGCCGCCGGCATCCTGGCCTCGTCGTCGCAGTTCTGGGCTTTGCCGACCGCGCTGCTGGGCGGCATGTCCGCAGCGGCAGGGATCGCGGCGGTCAACTGCGTCGCCAACCTGGCCGGCTTCTTCTCGCCCGCCATCGTGGGTTGGCTCAACGACCTGACTGGCAAGTCCACCGCCGGTCTCATCTTTATCTCGGCCACGGTGGTGGCGGGCGCCATGCTCGTCTTCCTGGTGCCAGCCAAGGCGGTCAATCGCTGAGCGGCCGCGCCTTACCGATTGCCTCATCTTTCCAATTGATTGCAGGAGACACCATGCAACACCAGACTTCCGACCAGGCCGTGACCCTGCGGGAACGCGCCTACCGGATCCGCCGCAATGCCCTGCTGATGGGCGAGGTCCAGGGCCAGGGCTATATCGGCCAGGCGCTCGATATCGCCGATGTGCTCGCGGTCGCCTACTTCGGTGCCATGCACTACCGCCCGGAAGACCCCAAGTGGGAGGGGCGCGACCGATTCCTGCTGTCGAATGGCCACTACGCGATTGCGCTGTACGCGGCACTGTTGGAGGCAGGCATCCTGCCCCCGGAAGAGCTGGAGACCTATGGCAGCGACGACAGCCGCCTGCCGATGTCGGGCATGGCCAGCTACACGCCGGGCATGGAGATGTCGGGCGGATCGCTCGGCCAGGGGCTGACCATCGCCGTTGGCCGTTGCCTGGGGCTCAAGCGCAAGGGCTCCGACGCCTTCGTCTACACGCTGTTCTCCGACGGCGAGCTGGACGAGGGCGCGATCTGGGAGGGCATCCTGTCCGCCAGCCATTGGAAGCTCGACAACCTGATCGCCGTGGTCGACGTCAACAACCAGCAGGCCGACGGCCCGTCGACGCAGATCATGGCGTTCGAGCCGCTGCTGCCCAAGCTCGAAGCCTTCGGCTGGTTCACGCAGCGCGTGGACGGCAACGACATCGATGCCGTGGCAGAGGCCTTCCGCGCCGCCCGCGCCCATCCGGGCGCCCAGCCGCGCATGATCATCTGCGATACGCGCATGGGGTGCGGCGTGCCGTTCCTCGAACAGCGCGAGAAGAACCACTTTATCCGCGTGGATGCCGACGAATGGCAACTCGCACTGCAGGCCCTGGAAGCCGGGAGACAAGCATGAGCAGCACCAATACGAACACCAACGCCAGGCCGAAGCTGAAGACCTCGGCGATGATCGCCTCCATCGCCGGCGAGGGGCAGGCCACCCGCTCGGCGCCGTTCGGGCACGCCCTGGTGGAACTGGGCCGGCAGAAGTCCAATGTCATCGGCATGACCGCCGACCTGGGCAAGTACACCGACCTGCATCTCTTTGCGAAGGCGTTTCCCGAGCGCTACTACCAGATGGGGATGGCCGAGCAACTGCTGATGGGCGCGGCCGCCGGCTTCGCGCACGAAGGCGCCCAGCCATTCGTCACGACGTATGCGGTGTTTGCCACGCGACGCGCCTATGACTTCATGCACCAGGCCATTGCCGAGGACAACCTCGACGTGAAGATTGTGTGCGCGTTGCCGGGGCTGACCACCGGATACGGCCCCAGCCACCAGGCCGCGGAGGATCTCGCGCTGATGCGTGCGATGCCCAATATGACCGTCATCGACCCGTGCGATGCCATCGATATCGAGCAGATGGTGCCGGCCATCGCCGCGCACAACGGCCCGGTGTATGCGCGCCTGCTGCGCGGCAACGTGCCGGTGGTGCTGGACGAATACGACTACAAGTTCGAACTGGGCAAGGCCAAGCTGCTGCGCGACGGCGCCGAGGTGCTGGTGATTTCATCCGGCATCATGACAATGAGGGCGCTGGAGGTGGCCAAGGCACTCGAAGCCGATCGCGTTGGCGTGGCGGTGCTGCACGTGCCGACCATCAAGCCGCTGGACACTGCAACGATCCTGCGCGAAGCGAAGCGATCGGGGCGCCTGGTGGTGGTGGCGGAAAACCACACCGTGATCGGTGGGCTGGGTGAGGCGGTGGCGACCACGCTGATGCAAGCCGGCGTCTCCGTGCCATTCCGGCAGGTCGGCTTGCCGGATGCCTTCCTGGATGCCGGTGCGTTGCCGACGCTGCATGACCGCTATGGCATCTCGGCGAATGTGATGGCGGGTTCGATCAAGCGTTGGCTCGCATAAACAGCACTGCAGTTGGGGGCGGCTTTGGATCGGCGCGCCAATTACATTATCCCTTGGCCAACCGCTTCAAGGCCCCCGCATCCACCAACTCGATCGCCCGGTATCGCCGCCGGATCAATCCCGCGTCCTCCCACGCCTGCAGGTACTTGGCCACCGTCTGCCGCGACCGGTTGACCATATCGCCAAGGTGCTCCGCGCTGATGCGCACGACATGGTCGGTGCGATCGGCCAGTTGCAGCAGGCGCGCCGCCATCCGCGCATCGACCGGTGCCTGCTCCGCGCTCTCCGCATTGTCGAACGCCACGCGCAGGCGCGCGCAGATCTGCTGCACGATGAGCTGCATGCCTTCCGGATGCGCGGCCAGGATCCGGTGGAATTCGCGCCGGCCCAGCACCAGCAGCTCGGTGTTGCCCACCGCAAAGGCATCGTGCGTGCGCGGCTTGCCATCCAGCAGAGAGATCTCGCCGAACCACCGGCCGCGCCCGATCACCGAATACACCGACTCGCGCCCGCCGGTACTGACGCGGCTCATGCGCACCCGGCCTGACAGCACCATGCAGAAATAGGTAGGCGGATCGCCGCGCGCAAAGATCATTTCGCCGTCACCAAAGCGCAGGCGGCGTGCGGCATTCGCCACGGCATCGAGCACGCCGGGCGGCGCGTTGCGCAGCCAGCCGCTTGCCAGCACGCTGCGCGGCAGCGTCCGGATTGGTTCCGAGCCTTTCACATCGCTCTCCCTGGTGGCGTCGAGATTGTCAACTACTTAACAGACTTCGGCGCCGTGCGCCATGAGAATGCACCCGTTCAATGACTGACATGCCCCCGCGGAGACACCTAGATGGTCCAGATCCAGCTCGTCGATTCAGTAAGAGACCGCGTCTCCGACGCCGAATGGCAGATGCGCGTCGACCTGGCGGCCGCTTACCGCCTGGTCGCCCACTTCGGCTGGGACGACCTGATCTTCACCCATATCTCGGCACGGGTGCCGGATGCGCCCGACCAGTTCCTGATCAATCCCTACGGGATGATGTTCGACGAGATCACCGCCTCCAGCCTGGTGAAGGTCGACCATGAAGGGCAGCCCGTGCTGGCGACGCCGTATGACGTCAACCCCGCCGGCTTCATCATCCACAGCGCGGTGCACGAGGCGCGCCCCGAAGTCGGATGCGTGATGCACACGCATACGCCGCACGGCGTCGCGGTGTCCGCGCAGCAGGCGGGGCTGCTGCCGATCTCGCAGCAATCGATGTTCGCGCTGACCGGGCTGGCGTACCACGACTATGAAGGCGTGGCGCTGCGCCAGGACGAGAAGGCGCGGCTGGTGGCCGACCTGGGCCGCTGCAAGCAGATGATCCTGCGCAACCATGGCCTGCTGACGTGCGGCCGCACCGTCGCCGATGCCTTCCTGACCATGTACACGCTGGAATCCGCCTGCCGCATCCAGATCCTGGCGCAGAGCGGCGGCTCGCCGTTGACCACGGTGCCGGAAGCCGCCGGCGCCAACATGGGCCAGCAGGCGCGCCAGGCCACCAAGGGCAAGGGCTCCAACCTCGCCTGGCCGGGCCTGCTGCGACGCCTGGACCGCATCAACCCCGACTACCGCAACTGACCATGGCCATCCTCGTCCACCTGCCGTCGTTCATGGCGGTCCCGATCACCGCGGCGCTGCGCGAAGCCGCGCCGGATATCACCGTGTGGAACGGCCGCGAGGCCGCGATACCGGAAGACGTCGAGGCCATCGTCGCCTGGGGGCTCAAGCCCGGCGTGCTGCCCGCCTACCCGAAGCTGCGGCTGGTCTGCGCCGCCACTGCGGGCGTCGACAAGCTGCTGGCCGCGCCCGACCTGCCCGACAGCATGCCGGTCACGCGCATCGTCGATCCCGGCCAGCAGGCCGGCATCGCCCACTACGTGCTGGCCACCGCGCTGCGCCACACCCGCGACCTCGCCACCTACGCGGCGCAGCAACGCCGTGGCGAGTGGAAGCGCCATCCGGGCCGCGACCAGTCGCGCTGCCGCGTCGGCGTGCTGGGGCTGGGCGAGATCGGCAGCGAGGTGGCGCGCATGTTCGCCGCCATCGGCTACCCGGTCGGCGGCTGGAGCCGCAGCGCCAAGCACCTGCCCGGCGTGACCGACTACACCGGCGACGACGGCCTTGACGCGATGCTGGCGCAGAGCGACATCCTGGTCTGCACGCTGCCGCTGACCCCGCGGACCGATGGCATGCTCGACCGCCAGACACTGTCGCGGCTGCCAAAGGGTGCGTTCTTCATCAACGTCGGACGCGGCGAGCATGTGGTCGAGGCCGACCTGATCGCGCTGATCGACGAGGGACATCTCGCCGGCGCGGCGCTCGACGTGTTCGCCAAGGAACCGCCGTCGGCGGACGACCCGATCTGGAACTATCCCCGCATCGAAGCCACGCCGCATATCGCGGCGGACCCGTCGTACGAGCTGGTGGCGCGGCAGTGCATCGAAAACCTGCGTCGCGCGCGGGACGGGCGGGCGCTGCTGAACCAGGTGGACCGGCAGGCCGGCTATTGACGGGCTGGCCGGGCCATCAGCGCGCGCGCTGCCAGCCCGTTACAGCGGCGCGGGCTGGGGCGCTGCAGCAGGCGTGGCCGCGGCGGGCTTCTTGTCGGCAGTGCCGCTGTACGCGAAGTACCTGGCCTTGGCACCCTTCGCCCAGTACGCCACCGTAAAGTGCTTGCTGTCGCGCCCGTAGAGCAGCTCCAGGCTGCCGTTGGCGGCCGCCCACTCGGCGTAGCCGTTCTCGGCCGCACCTTCGGTCTTGCGCAGGGAGGCATAGCGGTCGTCCAGCTTCTTGCGCACTTCATCCAGCGCCGACCGCTCAAACGTCATCGTCATCAGCACCACGGTGTCCTGGGCGTCGCAGTTCAGGATGACACGCGTCAGGCCTGGAAGGTGGAAGCGTTCCAGATGCCTGAGCTCCACCGTATCGCCACCGGCCCACTCGGATTTGCCGGTCCTGGCGTGATTCTGTGGCGGCGCCAGCCGCGAGCACCTGGCCTTGCCAAGCTCCAGTCCGAGCGGCGCCGCGGTATTGCCTGAGGCTTCGGGCTGGGTTGCAGGAGGTGCCGCGTGGGCGGCGAGGGATGTCAACAGGGCGGCGCAGAGTAGGGTGACCTTCTTCATCTCGAGGCTGGCAAGTAAATTCACGGTGCTGGAACAGATTGTCACCGCGGATTCTACGGCCTTCCTGGCTGCGTCCTGCATTTGGAACGTTTGGGTGGGTCTCACACGCCGCGCGGGATAGCTTCTTGCTGGTCTACGGATTGGAGATTGCCCTGTCTGTCTGGGATTACTCTTGCAATCGTGAGTCACCGCTGTGCGGCCGAAACTGGCAGGCAAGCGACCCTGGTCGGTCGCATCCTGCCCAGGTCTTGCACGGGACAATAGACAAAAGCGGAAAGGATGTTCGCCTGGGATCCCGGCGAACGTATTACTGGAAGATCAGCACGGTCCCAATGGCCAATACCGTCAGCAGCGTGCCCAGGCATGCCACGTTCAGGGCTTTTGCCCGGCGCATGGGCCGGCAGATTGCCCACTCGGACTTACGGAATTCGGTCAGTCCACCTGAGTAAAGCTTTTCCCAACGCATTTCCATGGTCAGCCCCCCGTCATCCATAAGCCCATTCTTCAGGGTAGCGGGGGCCTTTGCAATAGGTAAAGCGGGTGAGATGGCAGGAGGGTGGACCGTGTCTGCGCACTAATCCATTTGGCTGATAGTCGAGTTGGTCGGCCCAGGACTGCCTGTCACAAGGCAATATGCATCAACGTCCCGACATCTTGCTGGTCGCGGCGGAATTCCTGCGAGGGGAGTACGGCCGGTGGCAAGTCTGAATCGCTGATTGGCATAAAGCCCAGGCGCGCGAAATAGCCGGCCGCGGTCTTTGTCTGCAGCACGATGGACTCGACGCCCTCCGGACGGACGGCTGCCACGATGGCGGAGATCAGAAGCTCGCCAAGACCTGCAGACCTTGCGCGTAGCGCAACAGCGAGTCCGCGAAGGACGCCGGTATTCTCATAGCGCTCCAAACCTGCGCAACCGAGAAGCCCCGCGTTGTCGCGGACTACCATGTATTGAGTGATATGTTCGCGCACCCCCGTGACGGACAGGGAGGAGGCGCGTAGGAGTGCTTCGATCTCCGGCCGGTCGGTCTCGGTGGCATAGTGAGGACGCATGGCGTGTTCCTTCACGCTTAATTGGTCCTTCTATCCTACTTTTGTGGGGACCCTTCCGCCTGTAGGGATTGTTCTTAAGTAGATTTGCTACCTTATGCTGTCTTGCTTGCCTTATGGGGATCTGGCACCTCATGCCGAGCGAGAACGCGAGCGATATGAAAGATGATGATGAGGCGCTGTGTCACGGCCCAGGTATTGGCCGTGGGGGGCGGGCAAGTGCGTTGCTAAGCCGACTGTGGAAAGGCCGGGCCCGTCTACCTCCAGACGAGTGTCGTTTCCTGCAGCAAGTGGCCAGGCAAGATGTAGTCGCCGTGCTCGATGGCCAGGCTTTCCAGTTCGCACAGGCTCTCCTCGGTCAGTGCATTCAGGTCGAATCTGCAGTAGAGGTACCGCTGTCTGAACGTGAGTTTTTCGCCCCGCAGCCCTCGGGCCAGGGCGTCAGCGGATTCGACGCAGATATGCTCGGAGGTTCGATACTGGACATCGACGCCACATTTTTGTCCAAGGCGTCCGAGCTCGAGCGCATCCTCCCACGCCGACTCATAGTCCAGTTCGACCGTGCCCTCTGCGCGTGCCTTGATGTACTCAACTGCACTGGCCCGATTGCGGGCGATGTATGCGCTCATGGGAAGTCTCCGCGATGGAGTCATCGCGCAAAAATATACCCGTAAGCAGGGATGTGACGCAAGCGGGTGAAGGCGACCATTGGGCGGTGGGCTCGGCGCGGCTCTATTACCTGGCCACGTGGGCCAGGCGATTCCGCCAGTACCGAAGCGAGTGCTTCGCTTTGTGGAGCACCGGCTTGCGGTGGATTCCCACTCGGATGATAAGGGCGTAGAGCGCGATCAGCATCCCCAGGAAAGCAAGTGGCCAGATTGTCATTGGACCTCCCTCGGACGACCCGAGTCCGTGTGGGCGCGTTCGAAGGGCCGCACTCCAGCTGCACCAAGTGTGTGGCCACACCTCATCGCATACCCCCTTTCATGCTCTCGGCTTCCATCGCGGCGTGCCATTCCTCATACGCCTCGATTGGCTCCATTTCCTGGTCGATGAACGCGGCAGCGCGTTCTGCGACGGAAAATGCATCAGGGGGGATGTCACCTTGGTTGTCATCCTCGGTACTTGGAGGCAACAACATGTCCTCGAGCATGCCGTGCAACTCGGGTGTATTCCATGGCTGGCCCAGCCTGGCCTTCCTTTTGAAGTAGTGACGGATCTCCGAGTTTTGTTCTGCGGTAAGTGGAAGCCCTCGGAAAGTCGTGTCCTTGTTGTCATGAATCATATGCATCTCCCGAAGCAGTCTGCGCTTCCATTGGAGGTATTTAGAATCCATGTGGAACGTCACCGGCTGCCTGGTTGGCAAGATCTTGCGTCCTCGTGCCCAAGCTTACTCACTTCCGCTTCTTGGCGACATCATCGTTCCCCACGCGAGACTGAACCGTGCTGAAGGGGGAAGCGGGTACCGACGGCTTCTTGGGTTGCTTCGGTTTCTTGGCTTCGCGATTGCCACGTAGTTGACTTTTGGCCATGCTGGTACTCCTGGTCATTTGCTCCGCCGGACTGGCAATCTCAGCATACGCGCTAAATCTCCGACACAGGAGATATCTTTCCTGGGACTCGGGTTGCGACGATTGCCGGCAAACCTCAAGCTATGTCCCGCAGAAAATGACCAAAATGCGGCAGGTTTGCGACGCCCGCAAAGTCGCCGTGGGAGCGGATCGACAACCCTGTTCAGGGAAACGAGCGCATACCGGGTCATAGCACGACATCGTTGTGGACGTTGAGTGCGCTCGCGCATCCTGGCGCCATATTGGAGCGTTCCGTCAGGCCCACGTTTGCACGCGGTGGCCAACTAGGCACATCAGGAACGCATCTCAGTGAGCCAACCACTTCGGCATGCTTGGTGGCAAGCCAGGCGGCCCGCTGTCCCGTTCACCAATGTACCCACTTGGGCGCCTCGCCTACGCGCCCTGATGCGCTCACCGCTGGTCGTATCCTGGTTGTCGACGATAACCAGGACGCTGCCGAAAGCGCCAGGATGCTGGAGGAGCTCAGCCACCGTGGTGTGAGTCGCCGCGTGGCATGCCCAGGCGACCAGAAGCCATCGCTCCCACTCAATGCTTGATGTCCCGAGCCGCTTGGCGTGTGCTTCAGCCAGCCAGCTCCCGGTGTAACGCCACGTATTCCTGCGCAAGCTTGTGGCGCGGATCCAGATGGATCATGGGGGTGGCGTGCTGGTGCGATTCCCGGATCTTCACCGATGAAGACAGCCGCGATTCCAGTACCGGCAGGCCCTCGCTTACCAGTTCTTCGACCAGTTTGATCGGCAGGCTGGCGCGCGGCTGGAACTGGTTGATGACGATTCCTTCGACCTGCAGCCCATCGTTGTGGTCCTGCTGGATTTCCTTCACGTTATCCAGCAGCGTGTAGAGGGCACGGCGCGAGAAGTCATCGCAATCGAACGGGATCAGGCAGCGCTCCACGGCGATCAGTGCGGACCGGGTATAGAAATTCAGGGCCGGTGGCGTGTCGATGTAAATGGCGTCATAGATTGCTTCCAGCTCGAGCAGGGCATCGCGCAGCTTGTAGATCTTGTAGCGGGATTCGAGCTTGCCATGGAGGGAATCCAGATCAGGATGCGCCGGCATCACATCCAGGTTCTCAAACGGCGTCGGGTGGACAAAGGACGTCAGGTCCACCGGCTTGAAGGTGTAGGTCAGGGAAGTTTCAAAGAAGTTCGCCACCGTCGGGCTTGCCTCTGCGGCCTTCGCGCCCAGCAGGTACTGGCTCGAGTTCCCTTGCGCATCCAGGTCGATGACCAGGGTACGCAAGCCCTCGCTGGCGCTGATCGCCGCGAGATTGCATACGATAGTCGACTTGCCAACCCCACCCTTCTGATTGAATACGACGCGCCGCATTTGCCCCTCTGGAGTAGATCGTTCCGAAGGCGCAAGCATACCTTAGCGAGGCGATGCGCGGCAGAAGTGGCCCGGGCAACGACAACGCGGGCAGGGACAAGACCTCTGTCTCTCTTGGGGGGATAGTATCGTCGGCGAGCGATGATGGCGGGGTGCCACCATCGCTGATTCCGAACACCCTACCAGCTGAGTTTCGGGGTGATCAGGAAGTCGACGAGGAACGTGGTTCCGGTCATTGCGCCTGAGTTGTTCAGCCCGAAGATCCACCGCGGGGCGCCATCGGCAGTGGCGTCGTAGTCGATGAGGTCGGCGAGGGCCAGGCGGGTTCCTTTCCTGGGGACTATGTAACTCTGCGGATCGTTGAATGACAGCGTTATGACAATCAGTCGGCTGTTATTGATCAGAAGAAAGTTGCTGATGGTTGGGTACTCCGGGGTTCCCTCCGTGAAGTAGGTCTCGAACCTGGCGCCAGGGTTCCAGATTCCGATTCGTTCAAGTCCTGAGATCACGAAGGAGTACCCCACCACGTCGCCAAGATCATTGACGCCAAGCGCCCAGGAGTGGGGCTCCGTGGGCAATGGCGGCAGAAGCGTCGTATGTCCCGTGATGATGTTGTGACGATATGCCGTATAGATTCCGTTGAGGTAACGGTAGCCGACGACTGTCCCAAAGTTGTTGATCGTGGCAATGACGATATTGCCTTCGAGGTTCAGGTTCAAAGGCCGGAGCTTGCCGTTGGCGTAGATGTATGGCGTGCCCTGTCCGTTGGCGTCAAATGAACCAATAATGGCAACGCCAAAATCATTGATGGTGAAGACCAGGCTGGAGATTTCACCGGGAGCCCGCGGAATCAGTTCAATGCTGTGTTCGCGGAAAAGTGCCGCCTGCGTTAAGCCTTGATTCGGGTCGGTGATGACATAGCCGCCGATGTTGCCAAGGTGCGATACGGCCGTGGGGAATGCCCCTGGGGAAAGCACCTTTATAGCGCCCCTCTCATAGATTGCCAGGAAGCCGTTGAAGTCATTGTCATACACATTGCCAACGACCCTGTTGTTGTCGGTGATGCCGACAGGAATGAAAAGCGGGAAGAATCCCGACGGCGCCAGGGCATCCAGGTTCAGATAGGCGTATCGGAAGCGGAAACCGGCTGCCGGTGGGAACTGCCCCAGTGACCTGCTCGTCGCCGTTGTTGCCTGGTCAACGCTGGCGGGCTGCGGAACCAGCACCTGGAACGTGGTTGGAGACCGTCTGGCCATCGCTTGATAGACAGCGGCGGGGACGTTCCTTGTTTGCCCGGCCAGGCATGGGTCAACAAGGCCATTGATCCCTTGCTTGTGGATCGCTTGAATGTCGTTGGCAACTTCATCCCGATTGCGGGTGGAGGCGTCAATGAATCGCGCGCCAGTCTGGGTGCGATAGACGCATCCAATCCTCGTGTCGGAGCTTTGACTGGTTTGGGCGTTCGCCGTCGAGGCTACGTAGCCGAGGTCAAGCGAAAGCACGCTGATAGGTAAGCGCCTCACGAAGACCGTTCTGGCGCACTGATTGAGGTCTTGGGTAATTTGGTGCCCACCAAATTATTGCGGACACCAAAGTGGACAAGACGTTGAGTGGGCGCCGTGCTGGCGGCGTGTACAAGCGGCCGAACTTCCCGGCCGAGTTCAAACGGCGGCTGGTCGAACAATCATTTGAGCCAGGCGCGTCGGTGGCGCTGGTCGCGCGCAGCAACGATATCAACGCGAACCTGCTGTTCAAGTGGCGGCGGCATTATCTGGACGGAGCTTACGGGTTGCCGACGTCGGCTGAGGGCGTAGCGACGAAACAGGAGACAACGGTGCCGGCACTGTTGCCGGTGAGCATCGTCGCCGAGGCGGCCGCGCATACGCCGGCGGCGCCGCTCAGTGCAGCACAGCCGTCCGAGAATGTCTGCGAGATTGAATTCGACCGTGCGCGCTTGCGGATTCGCGGCGAGGTGGCGCCGGATATGCTGCGCCTGCTGATTCGCGAGCTGTCCCGATGATTGGCTTGCCGGCGGGCACGCGCATCTGGATGGCAGCGGGAGCGACCGACATGCGCTGCGGCTTCCATGGCCTGGCCGCGAAGGTGCAGACCGCGCTGCAGGAAAACCCGCTGGGTGGCCACGTGTTTATCTTCCGGGGCCGCCGAGGGGACCTGGTCAAGATTCTCTGGGCCACCAGTGACGGACTTTGGCTGCTCGCCAAGCGGCTCGAGCGCGGCCGTTTCGTCTGGCCTCAGGCCGACAGCGGCAAGATCCACCTGACACACGCGCAACTGTCGATGCTGCTCGAGGGGATCGACTGGCGGCAACCGCGCCGCACGGCCGAGCCGCTGTCGATGTTGTAAACGCTGTTGTAAACGGCGCGGCACCTGCGTAAACTGCGCGGCATGCCGGATGCCAACGACCTTCCTGACGACATCGATGCCCTCAAAGCCATGTTGCTCGAGGCCCAGGCGTCGCTGTCGCGAATGCGGCAGGATCTGGTCGAGCGCGATCTGGAAATCGAACAACTCAAGGCGCAGATCGAGAAGCTCAAGCGCATGCAGTTCGGTCGCAGATCTGAGCAACTGGACCGGGAGATTGCACGCCTGGAGACCCGGCTGGAGGACCTGACTGGCAGCCGCGGTGCGGCAGAGGTTCGCGAAGCGCCGGCAAGCGGCGAGAGCAAGGCGCCCAGCCATCAGCGCGCTTCGCGCGAAGCCCTGCCGGACCACCTGCCGCACGAGGAACAGGTGCTTGAGCCCGAGGCGAGTTGCCCCGAGTGCGGCGGCCAGATGCAACCGCTGGGCGAGGACGTGTCCGAACAGCTTGGCCGTATCGCGGCGGCGTTCAAGGTCATTCGCACCGTCCGGCGCAAGAAGATCTGCGCCTGCTGCCGGCACATCGCGCAGCCGGCGGCACCGAGCTTGCCGATCGAGCGCGGCATTGCCCACCCGAGCTTGCTCGCCGACATCCTCGTGGCCAAATATGCCGACCATCAACCGCTGTACCGACAGTCGGCCATCGCCGCACGCGAGAACGTCACGCTGGACCCGGCCAGCATGGGCCGATGGGTCGGCATGTGCGAGGCATTGCTCGATCCGCTGGTGCAGGCCTTGCGCCGCTACGTGATAGCCGGTACCAAGCTGCACGCCGACGACACGCCGATTCCCGTGCTTGCGCCTGGCAACAAGAAGACGCGAACTGGCCGGCTGTGGGTCTATGTGCGCGACGATACCCGGGCAGGCTCGGCAGAACCGCCTGCGGTATGGTTCGCATATTCGCCCAACCGCAGGGGGGAGCATCCTCAGCGCCATCTGAGCGGATTTGGCGGCATTCTGCAGGCGGACGCATACGCCGGCTTCAACGAGTTGTTTGCAGACGGCTCGGTTCGCGAAGCGGCATGCCATGCGCATGCGCGACGCAAGTTCTACGACATTCACGTGCGCACGCCGTCCGAAACGACTGCCGAGGCACTGCGTTGTATCGGTGAGCTTTACGCCATCGAGGCCGGCATCCGCGGCAAACCGCCGGCTGAGCGGCTGCGGGTGCGCCAGGAGAAAGCCCGCCCTCTGCTTGAGCGCTACGGCGCCTGGCTCAGGGCGAAACTGCAGACGTTGTCGGCAAAATCCGAGACGGCCAAGGCGATCCAATACACGCTCAACCAGTGGGATGCGCTGACGTTGTACTGCGACGACGGGACCGCCGAGATTGACAACAACATCGCCGAGAACGCGCTGCGCTGTGTCGCCCTGGGCCGCAAGAACTTCTTGTTTGCCGGTTCCGACAGCGGCGGCGAACGGGCGGCGGCCATGTATTCGCTGGTCGCCTCGTGCAAGCTCAATGGCATCGACCCGCGCGCCTACCTGTGCCATGTGCTGACCGGCATTGCCGATCACCCGATCAACCGCGTTGAAGAATTGCTGCCCTGGCGTGCCCACGCACACCTGCGGAACCTGCCCACCGCGCCGCCAGGCGCCTGACCAACTGCTGCCGTCTGAATGACCCCGCTTCACGGCTCACGGCGTGGAAGCGCCCCCACTCGCCTGCACAAAACACTCCGTTACCCGGTAACGTGGCTGGGCGCCCGGCGAGCGAAGAAGTACGTGTCCCAATCAGGCGAGTCCGGATCGAGTCTGCGGACAATCGCGTCGTCAGCCCGCACGATCAACCGCTCCAGCATCTCTCGCTTCGTTACCGAGTAACGGCGCGCCAGGCGAGCAAGGGCAAAGTCCGCCTCCGTGGTCACCCACATGCTCAACCGACGCTCTCCGTTACCATCGTTGCCTGTCGTCACGCGCCTTGCTCGGTAGGCGGCTTGCCGCTGTGCCGTCGTTTGTGCCATCTCGCTTCTCCTTTGCGACCGTTACCCAGTAACGACCTCGCTGTGCGTTACTGGGTAACGGAACATCCTCAAAGCAGACAGCATCTCGTGATCTATGGGACAGGGGCAAGAACGGTCTTCGTGAGGCGCTTACACTGATAGCACAGAGGATGAATTTCTTCTTGTTCATGGCATTCTTCCTTCGCGTTCTGATAACGCAACCCAGGATGCCCCGCTGGCGCTGAAGGCGAGCAGCCACTGATAACGCGCCGGCGTAATCGGGGCTCCTTGGGGGTATGAAGGCGTGGAGTGCCCAATGGAAGGGGCGACTCCACGCTGCCCGCTGAGTTGAAAAGCTCCGGCTCGCGCGGAAAGTGTTTCTCCCCTGAAGCTGTGTGGGACCCCGCGGAGTGCAACGCTTTTCGCTGATGTGCAGCGCCAGGTGAGATGTGTCGTTCAGTGTGGCGACGCAGCGTCCATGCGTACCGACACAGGTAACCCGGAAGCGCCATGTTATGAGGGACGATTTAGCTGCACACCGACGACGCGCCAGATTACTTCATCGTTATGCTGGTGTGCGGGCTGACCCGTACCCAGAGGGCCTGGAAGTACAGGGACTGGTATCGGGCCTTCCCCGATTCAATCTAGCACCCGATCAGATGCTTCTCAAATTCGATTCGGGTCGCCTTGAGGGGCGGCACAATCTTTCACCCGTTTGAGTTTGATGGTTGTCCTCGCGCAGCAAAGAAGCTCAGCAGCCAAGGTAACGGCGAGCACAACATTCGCGGGCTTTCGATCCCGCCATTCTCATCCTGGGCAACGTCTGGCCATCCTGCAGACGAACCTTTGCCGCACGTTGCGCCAAATGCAAGCATGTGCTGATGAGCCCGCAGGCACGGCCGTGCCGATTCCTACACAGCATGGCATCCGTGCAGCCGTCGGTGGCGTTCAGTACCCCTGCATCCATTGCCTACGCGTTTACCCGGGGCGAAATTCGACGCCCCGTGTAAGAAGCAGGTAAGGGGAGCCCGTTAATTTATGCAGCACGGACTTCGGATGACGCCACGCATGGGCCTGTCGGAACGGCACGCCAGCGCGGACTAATCGCATCCGGCGCAGCATCGGCTGCAACCGCAATGCGAAGCATAAATGGCAGGAGACAGGAATGAATGAAGATCTGGTCAGGAGACTGAAGGCAAATCCCCGGTATCGCGAGCTGGTCCACAGGCGCTCAAGGCTTGGATGGACGTTGACCGCCGCCATGCTCGTCATCTATTACGGCTACGTGCTGCTCATCGCCTTTGACAAGGAACTTCTTGCCGCGAAGATGGGAACCGGGGTGATGACGTGGGGCATGCCCATCGGCCTGTTCGTGATCGTCTTTACCGTCGCCATCACCGGGTTCTACGTACGCCATGCCAACGGCGCCTACGATGAGCTGACAGAGCAGATCAAGCGGGAGGTCGCATGAAGACCCGTCACGCAATCCTCGCCTGTGCGGCGCTGCTGTTGTCGACGGCCGCGCTCGCGGCCGGTGGCGACCTTGGCCAGGCGGTGCGGCAGCCGACCAACTGGACGGCAATCGGGATGTTCATGCTGTTCGTCATCGGCACGCTGTACATCACCAAGTGGGCGGCATCGAAGACCAAATCCGCCGCGGCGTTTTATACGGGTGGGGGCGGCATCACCGGCTTCCAGAACGGCCTGGCGATCGCCGGGGATTTCATGTCGGCGGCGTCATTTCTCGGCATTTCGGCTGCGGTCTACGCCAACGGCTATGACGGCCTGATCTATTCCATTGGCTTCCTTGTCGGCTGGCCGGTCATTACCTTCCTGATGGCGGAGCGGCTGCGCAACCTGGGCCGGTTCACCTTCGCCGACGTGGCGGCGTATCGCTTCAAGCAGGGGCCGGTGCGTGCATTCGCGGCGTCGGGCACGCTGGTGGTGGTGGCTTTCTACCTGATCGCGCAGATGGTGGGCGCGGGGCAACTGATTAAGCTGCTGTTCGGGCTGGAATACTGGATCGCCGTGGTCATCGTGGGCGGGCTCATGATGGTGTACGTGCTGTTCGGCGGCATGACGGCGACGACGTGGGTACAGATCATCAAGGCCTGCCTGCTGCTCGGCGGCGCTTCGTTCATGGCCTTCATGGTGCTGGCCCAGTTCCACTTCAGCCCCGAGGCCTTGTTCGCGAAAGCCGTCGAAGTCCACGCCAAGCAGGACTCCATCATGGGGCCGGGCAACTTCATCAAGGATCCCGTCTCGGCGATCTCGTTTGGCATTGCGCTGATGTTCGGTACGGCAGGCCTGCCGCACATCCTGATGCGCTTCTTCACCGTGCCCAACGCCAAGGAGGCGCGCAAGTCGGTGTTCTGGGCAACGACCTGGATCGGCTACTTCTATATCCTGACCTTCATCATCGGCTTTGGCGCGATCGTGCTGGTCGGAACCAACCCGAGCTTCCAGGATGCCAGCGGCAAGCTGCATGGCGGCGTCAATATGGCGGCCGTACATCTTGCCAGCGCGGTTGGCGGGAATGTGTTCCTCGGTTTCATCTCCGCCGTGGCGTTTGCAACGATCCTGGCCGTCGTGGCCGGCCTGACCCTTGCCGGTGCATCAGCCGTGTCGCACGATCTCTATGCAACGGTATTCAAGAAGGGCAAGGCGACCAGTGCCGTTGAATTGCGTGTGTCGCGTATCACGACCGTGATTCTCGGCATGGTCGCGGTGGTCCTCGGCATTGTCTTCGAGAAGCAGAACATCGCGTTCATGGTATCGCTTGCCTTCGCCGTGGCGGCGTCGGCCAACTTCCCGGTGCTGTTCATGTCGGTGCTGTGGAAGGGTTGCACCACCCGGGGCGCGACCGCGGGCGGCTTCCTGGGACTGTTGACGGCGGTGGTCCTGACCATCCTGTCGCAGGCGGTCTGGGTCGATGTGTTCCACTTCAAGGACGCGCCGTTCCCCTACACGTCCCCGGCATTGTTCTCGATGACGGCTGGCTTCCTCGGGATCTGGTTCTTCTCGATTACCGACAAGTCGAAGCGGGCGCTACTGGACAAGGCTGGCTTTGAAGCCCAGGAGTTGCGCTCCGAGACCGGTATCGGCGCTGTGGAGGCAGCAAGTCACTGAACAGCGGTCTCGACGCATCTGGCTTGTGCCTGCCGCCGTTCAAGGATGACTGGCGGTGGGCGCTTCTGGCCGGGAAGGGGGGTGGTCGGCGATTAGCCGGTTGGCCACCGTCGACCCTTCCCAGTTGTGCGTTTACCGAAGCTCGAAATCGGACAGGTCGATCCAGACCAGCGTGCGATCGCGATCCGGGCGCAGATCCGCGCCGCGCGGGTGGGCACGTCGCTGACGCGGGAAGCGGATGCCCTGGGCTTCAACGATGTCATAAACATACTGAGCCGCAGGTAGGCCGCCGGACACGTCAACCTGATAGTCGTGACGGCGAAGCAGGAAATCCGGACCGAAATAGAATTCCTGAACCGGACTGTGGGTGGCAATGGCAGGCGGAAACGTGGCACGCAGAACCCGCCAGGTCTCGCCGTCCTCGCTCCAGGGAGCGACCTCCTCGACGGCAACGCCTGGCATGGCGAGCAGAAACGGCGTTGTCAGATAGGTCCACAGGGCATAGCCACTGAAATAGGCACGGTGCAGTGGATCCCAGTGTGTGTCCAGGCCGTGGCCGTCAAACGCTGTCTTTGGATTTTCCCGATCTGCGATGGTCGCGTTGTTGCCGTCCCGGATCACGACCCGGTTCGGAACGAACGTCATGACGTGGTCGGATGCTCCGTAGGGAGTCACCGTCATCCATTCCTCCTGGGTCTTTGCGGTGACACGACGGGGGTTGTCGTCCGCGACCAGGCCTTTTGCCGGCCAAAGATCGCCTCCGGAGACGATGGTGGCGCTTACCGTCTGGAAAGCATTCCAGCGTTCAAGACCGCCATGTGCGGCAACAACCTGCTCCAGTAGATCGTTCATATCAAAGCTCCATCAGGCGGCGTGCCCGTTCATGAACCCTCGAACCTCACCGCTTGCCCTCCTTGAACGCAATCCGCCTCGCTTCCCGCTCGCGTTCAAAGCCCGGGCTCAGCGACAGCTCGAGATCGCTCCTGTCGACCGTTGTCCCGCACGCCGGGCACGCGCTGCCGGGCCCGACTTCGTGCCCACAGGCGCGATGGGTGACTTTCACGGCAAAATCTTCCCCCCGGCTCTTGCACCAGGTCTCGCCCCACACCCTGAGGGCCTGCACGACGGGGTAGAACGCGTTGCCCTTCGGGGTCAGCCGATATTCGTACCGCAGCGGCCGTTCGCTGTACGGATGGCGCTCGATGATGCCGTCCGCTTCCAGCGCCTTCAGGCGCGTGGCAAGCATCTGCGGTGTCGCTTCGGTCTGGATCTGGATCTCCTCGAAGCGGGTGGCACCTAGGTACAGCTCGCGCAGGATCAGCACGCTCCATTTGTCGCCCACCACCTCCACGGATCGGGCGATCGGGCAGCTCGTGGTTACCGGTTTGGCGTTGCGTCGCACCTTTCCCTCCCAGTCGTCTATTGATTTCATAGTAGCACGATCTGCCGCTAGGATATGCATTATGTGACTTATACTGCACCAGTGTCGCGAATTTTGGCCGAGTTAAAGCATGGCTGAGCGTCGGGCAGGTTGGCAACTATGATTGCCATATGTATTGAGATACTGAGGTGGGACGGATCCGCCCGAACTGACAGAGGACATTCCGAGCCCCGATCCTGCTGTGGCCGGTCCTTGAGCGCGCCGCGCTCCCGGCACTTTCCTGCATCCGGCGAGACCACACCGCCTTCCCCCGCCTCCTTCCGGCCTGCTCGCAAGGCCGGTTTCCTGCGCCTCTTTGTACCTCCTTGTATCGAGCCGGCGGCACGATACGTGCCCTCACACAAACGGCCTTTGCCCGCAATGGGCGAGATACATCGGTCTTCTTAAATGCGTCTGGCGGCACGGCGGCGCGCAAGCATAGCGATCCCCGGCCCGCAATACCCCACGCAATCTCTCCAGGAAACCAATATGACTACCCAATTCACCAAGCGCATCGTCCTTGCCATCGCCCTGGTTGCCGCCGCAGCGGGCGCCCAGGCCGGCAACGTGGGCGCGCGCGACCCGTACAGCGACGGCGCCCGTTCCGTGCAGGGCGCACGCGACCCGTTCACCGACGGTGCCCGCTCCGTGCAGGACGCTCGCGATCCGTTCACCGACGGCGCGCGCAACGTCGATCCCTACCTGGACGGCGCCCGCGCCTGATGTCCCACTTGCGCCGGCTCAAGGCCCTGGTCGACAAGACCGAGCCCCTCTATGTCTCCGAGCCCCTGAGCTGGTCTCGGATCGGCGGATTCAATTCGCACGACCTGCTGCCGCTCCCCTATACCGAAGAGGCGCTGGATATCGTCTGCGCCAAATATCTCGATGGCGCAGGACGTGCTCGGCCGCGCCATGCTGTTCGAGAACCCGACCAGCTATCTTGCCTTCGACGGCGGTGACGGAGTTGGTGCGCGGCGGCAAATGGCGTACGTAATCCCGGCTGGGCGCGGCGGTCGTCATATATAGCCGTCACGCCTGTCGCGACTGTAGCGCCTGCGCACCAATGGCTACAGGCGTTGATGATCGCCGCGATGGCGATCGACTTTCAGCAATGCCTGGCACTCACGGCAACTGCGCCACCCGGGGAGCTTACTCCGGGTGGCGCAGTTGCACGTGGGCGCGCGTCGTTCTTGCCGGATCAGCGCGCGGCGGCGTCTCCCTGGGCCGCCCGCAGGCTTTCATAAACGGCAAACCGGCGCTGGTATTCCGCGCTGTTGACATCGGGGCCGCGGTCGCCGCGCCAGTACTCGGCTAGGCCTGCGCGCGTCCAGGCTTCAAGGTCGGCACGCACTTCCGCGCGCGTCAGGGGTCGGGCTGCACCGCTGGCGTCGGCGGCATGTGCCGCGACCGCGAGCGTCGAGAAGAGCAGGGCAGCGGCGAGGGAAGAGATCGTGATGGGTTTCATGTTGGTTTAGGTCCTTCTTGAGTTCTGCAGGGCATCCGGTACGATGGTTCAAGTGCGCACGGCGTTGATCACCCCATGGCATCTGAACCGCGTCCGGAGCTTGCATTTCACCGCTGCGGTGTATCCCCAATGTTTCCGCCAGGGGCGATGCTTGTATAACTGCTTGTCAATGCCGTTGCTTCACACATTGCGATACGCGAGCGGCGTGGGTTCGTCGCGCGGTGACGGTTTGGCGGCACATTTCCTGCCGTCGCCATGTATCGATGTGTGTGCAGGCGGCATCCATACACAGACGCTTTCAAATCCACGCCCTCATGGAAACAGGGCGGATACACGCCCACCGTCAAATCGCTGCTGCCCTGAAGACGAGCCAAAAAAGACGATTGGAGGACCCATGAAGAAGACATTCGCGGTAATCGCCGCATCCGTAGCTACCAATGCGGTGTATGCCCAGACCAGCGTCACCCTGTTCGGGATCGTCGATGCCGGCATCGAATACAACAGCAATGCAGGCGCCGGTGGCGACAACCTGTTCCGGATGAGTTCCGGCAACCAGTCCGGTTCGCGCTGGGGCCTGCGCGGCACGGAGGACCTGGGGGGCGGGCTGAAGGCTGTCTTCCTGCTGGAAAGTGGCTTCGACCTGGATACCGGCAACTCGGCCCAGGGCGGGCGCCTGTTCGGGCGCAATGCCTATGTCGGCGTGGAAAGCCCATATGGCGGTCTGCTGTTCGGACGGCAGCAGACCGCCTTGCGCGACTTCAACAACCTGTATGATCCCGCCGCGACGGCCGACCGCTACGGCATCCTGGGGATCGCGCCTGAGTTTGGCGCGCGCGCGGACAATGCCGTCAAGTATGTCGGCAAGTTCGGCGACCTCACCGCATCGGCCTTCTACTCATTCCAGGCCAACGGCAACGAGGTAGCGGGCAGCAACGTATTCGGCCGCGAGTACGGCGCCTACCTCAGCTACGCCAGCGGCCCGTTTTCGCTAGGCCTGGCCTATGACGATGCGCATGTCGGCACCCCGGCCAACCAGGCGCCGGTGCTGCGGCGCTATGCGGTGGCCGGCACGTATGCGGTGGGACCGGCCAAGGTGTTCGCCGGCTACCGGCTGGCCAAGGCCTTCGACGGCGCCATGTTGCCCGGCGCGCAAGCGGCCAATGCCGGCTCGAACCTCTACTGGCTCGGCCTGTCGTACAAGCTGACGCCGGCGTTCACGCTGATGGGTGCGGCTTACTACCAGGATTTCCGCCATACCGGGTCGGACCCGTGGCAGTTCGTGGTGACGGGCGACTACACGTTCACCAAGCGCACCGATCTCTATGCGTCGGTGGCCTATGCGCTCAACAAGGAAAACTCGTACCTGGGCGTTAACGGCTACAACAGCGGCACCGGCGCGAACGCCATCATCAACGTGCAGCCGGGCTCGAACCAGCTGGGCGCGGTGGTAGGCATCCGCCACAGGTTCTGAGTGCGCCGGGAGACCGGTAAGGAGTAGGTGGTGAAAGTCCACTGCGATGAAGGAATAGCGAACCACATCGGCCCCGAGCCGTGCGCAGGCCACCGTGAGGTGGTCAGCGAAGCGTCGGTAGGGGAACGTGCGGGCCAGCCATCGAGCCGCGATAGTTGTGTTGTTCCGGGTGCCGACGCGGTTCAGAACGCGGAAGGCAACATGAAGGGGCGCGTGAACGCGAGTGCCTCGACGACCCGGCGTGGTCCAAGACCCTGGCACGCACGGACGCTCTTTGCGCGGGAACCGGGAGATCTCTCGTCTGGCCAGTCGCAGCATGGCCTGGTCCGCATCGGGAAGGCGAGGAGCCGTAGCCGATGATGAACGGACGGGAGAAGTCAGACTCCGCCGTACTAGCGAGGAAGCCTGCGAACAATGCCGGGAAATCGGCTGCGGAGTGGGTGGAGCGAAGGGCGGGGACCAAGGGGAACATGGGTCAGTCCAACACGTGCCGGGCGCAGAACCGGGCAAGCGTGCCACAGGGGCTGGAACGTGTACGGCGAGCTGCAAGGCAGCGGAAGAAGGAGCGGTTCACTGCGTTGCTGCATCACGTCACTGCCGACCGGCTTCGGGAGTCGTTTTATGCGCTCAAACGCAACGCGGCTCCGGGAGTGGATGGCATGACGTGGAGGTACTACGAGGCAGGACTGGAGGAGCATCTCCAGCGTCTGCACACGCAAGTACTCAGCGGAGCGTATCGGGCGCTACCCGTTCGGCGGCAGTACATACCAAAGCCGGACGGCAAACAGCGTCCATTGGGGATTGCCGCACTGGAAGACAAAATCGTCCAGCGCGCGGTGGTTGGAGTGCTAAATGCGATCTACGAGGAAGACTTCCTCGGTTTCTCGTACGGGTTCCGACCCGGACGCAGTCAGCATGATGCGTTGGACGCGTTGGCAACGGCCATCATCCGCACCCCGGTGAACTGGATCCTAGACGCCGACATCCGGAGCTTCTTCGACTCGGTCAGTCAGGACTGGCTGGTTCGGTTCATGGAGCATCGGATCGGCGACGAGCGCGTCATTCGCCTTGTGCGGAAATGGCTCAAGGCGGGCGTTCTGGAGAATGGGGAACTGAGCGTCAGTGAAACCGGTACACCGCAGGGTTCGGTGGCTTCGCCACTGTTCGCGAACGTGTATATGCACTACGTGTTTGATCTCTGGGCCAACCGGTGGCGACGGCGGGAAGCTAAAGGCAACGTCATCATTCTGCGGTACGCGGATGATGTTGTGGTTGGCTTCGAGCACGAAGCTGACGCGCGGCGCTTCTGGGACGCGATGCGACAGAGGCTGGAGGAGTTCTCGCTTGCGCTTCACCCGGACAAGACGAGGCTACTGGAGTTTGGCCGCAACGCAGCGGCCAACCGCCAGAGTCGAGGCCTTGGCCGGCCGGAGACCTTCGCCTTCCTGGGCTTCATCTTTATCTGCGGACGATCGCGTCGCGGTGCCTTCCAGTTGCAGAGGAAGACTCGCGGTGATCGCATGCGGGCGAAGCTCAGGCAGATCAAGGAGGACCTGCGACGGCGCATGCACGACCCGATTCCTGCGCAAGGAAAATGGCTTGGGCAGGTGGTGCGCGGATACTTCGCGTACCACGCGGTACCAACGAACTCGCGAGCGCTCAGCGCGTTCCGTTACCACGTTGTTGACCTCTGGCGGCGTGCGCTCAGGCGCCGCAGCCAAAAGGATCATATGACGTGGACGCGGGTCGAGCGGATCGCGGATGCCTGGCTCCCGCAGCCTCGAATCCTTCATCCATGGCCGGACCGGCGCTTTGCCGTCAAACACCCGAGGTAGGAGCCGTATGCCCGAATCGGGCTCGTACGGATCTGTGCGGGGGGTGCTCAGTAATGGGCATTCCTACCGCGATGGGCGCCAACCGGGCACGGAGAGAATGCTCTGGCAAATCGAACCCGAGGGTTGCACAATGGCCTGCATGCGTCCTGACTGACGCGAGGAGCTCGGCATGAATCCCTCCAGGCTAATCGTCGTGGCCGCGCTGGCCGCGGCGGCCCTCCCGGTGATGGCACAACCCGAGACGCGCGTGGACGTGGCATCGGGCGTGGGTGCCACCATGGTGACCGGTACCGTCAAGGCCACGGCCACGGTGACGGCCATCGATGCTGCCACGCGCACCGTCACGCTCAAGAACAAGCAGGGCAAGCTCACCGATGTCCAGGTCGGCGACGACGTGCTCAACTTTGAGCAACTCCGTGTGGGCGATGTGGTCACGGTCGAATACAAGGAGGCTTTGTCGGTCAGCCTGAACCGGCAGACCGGCATGCGCTCCAGCATCGAACGCGAGACCGTGGACCGGGCGGCGCCCGGCGCCAAGCCCGGCGGCACGGTCGGGCGCGAGGTCACGGTCACCGCCGACGTGGTGGCTGTCAACCAAAAGACCGGCATGGTGACGCTCAAGGGGCCGAAGGGCAGGATGGTGGACGTCCATGTCCAGGATCCGGGGCAACTGAAGGCGGTTCGCCGCGGAGACCAGGTGCAGGCCGTCTACACCGAAGCGCTTGCGATCTCTGTCACGCCCGCGAAGTCGCGCTGAGGGGAGGGATGGCCATGCCAGCGGCGGCTTGAAGCCGCGGCTGGCGCAGATGGCATGGGTCTCTCGCGCCGCTTCTCCCTGGCTTCAGCGGGCAAACGTCGCCTTCACCCACTCCCGCAGCAGCCTGGTCGCAGGACGCTCCACGGCACGCGCGCTGTAGACGAGGTCATACCCGAAGCTCTGGGCGCTGACGCGTTCGAGGCTTGCCGCTACTTCCCAAACTCACTGAACTTCGCCGCAAGGAACTCCACGAACAGCCGGATCCGCGACGACAGCTGGTGCCTCTGCTGGTAGACGGCATAGATGTCGGCTTCCGGCGTCGCGTACTGCGGCAGGACCTGCACCAGCCGCCCGCTGCGCAGGAAACGCTCGATGTCCCACTCGGCCCGCATCAGGATGCCGTGACCTTCGAGCGCCCAGTTCACGGCGATCTCGCCGTCATTGGTGGTGAGATTGCCGCGCACGCGGACCGATTCCGTGCGCGCTTTCGCTCCCTTGCCGGTGGTCAGGCGCCAGACGCCGTAGGCGTCGCTGCCCTGGCGGATGCCGATGCAGTTGTGGCGGCGCAGGTCCGACGGTGTGTGCGGCGCGCCGTGGTCGCGCAGGTATTTGGGCGAGGCGCACAGCAGCCGCCGGTTCGGCGCCAGCCGCTTGGCCACGATGCGCGCGTCGGGCGGCGGGCCAAAACGGATGCAGACGTCGAACGCGTCTTCGGTCAGCGGCGGCGGGTCGGCGGACAGCTGCAACTGCACGTCGACCTCGGGGTAGGTGGTGACGTACTCCGAAATCACCGGCGCCACGTGCATGCGCCCGAACCCGAGCGTGGCGTTGACCCGCAGCAGGCCACTCGGCCGGCCCTTGGAACGGGTCAGCAGCTGGTCGAGGTCGTCGATTTCGCTGAGGATGCGCCTGGCGTGCTCGAGGTAGACCTCGCCTTCGGGGGTCAGGCTCATGCGCCGTGTCGTGCGTGTCACCAGCGGCATGCCGATGCGCGACTCCATCTGCGCCAGGCGCTTGCTGACCGCCGCCGTGGTGATGCCGAGGTCTCGCGCCGCGGCGCTGAGGCTGCCTGCGGTGGCCACTGAGGTGAAGAATCCCAGCTCCGATGGCTGGATACCCGGTGAGGAGGCCATTCCGATCTTTAATCTGAGGTTAACAATGCTTTAACTTTACAAGCGATCCAATACCCTGTCCACGGCCCAGAATCCGTCCCACGCACTCAAGCGCATTCAACGAGATTCTGACCAGGAGACAACCATGAAGACTTACCGCATCGCAACTATCCCGGGCGACGGCATTGGCAAAGAGGTGGTGCCGGCCGGCCGCCAGGTGATGGAGGCCCTGGCGTCGGCAGGCGCTGACTTCCGCTTCGAGTTCGAGGACTTCGACTGGGGCGGCGACTACTACCGCCAGCACGGCGTGATGATGCCCGCCGACGGCCTCGATGCGCTGCGCGACAAGGATGCGATCCTGTTCGGCTCGGCCGGCGACCCGCATATCCCCGACCACATCACGTTGTGGGGCCTGCGCCTGAAGATCTGCCAGGGCTTCGACCAGTACGCCAACGTGCGCCCGACGCGCATCCTGCCGGGCATCGATGCCCCGCTCAAGCGCTGCGCCGCGGAAGACCTGAACTGGGTGATCGTGCGCGAGAACTCGGAAGGCGAATACTCGGGCGTGGGCGGCCGCGTGCATCAGGGCCATCCCATCGAAGCCGCCACCGACGTGTCGATGATGACCCGCGTCGGCGTGGAGCGCATCCTGCGCTTCGCCTTCAAGCTGGCCCAGTCGCGGCCGCGCAAGCTGCTGACCGTCATCACCAAGTCCAACGCGCAGCGCCATGCCATGGTGATGTGGGACGAGGTCGCGGTGCAGGTGGCCAAGGACTTCCCGGACGTCAAGTGGGACAAGGAACTGGTCGATGCCGCCACGGCGCGCATGGTCAACCGCCCCGCGTCGCTGGACACCATCGTCGCCACCAACCTGCACGCCGACATCCTGAGCGACCTGGCGGCGGCGCTGGCCGGCAGCCTGGGTATCGCGCCGACCGGCAATATCGATCCGGAACGCCGCTATCCGTCGATGTTCGAACCGATCCACGGCTCGGCCTTCGACATCATGGGCAAGGGCCTGGCCAACCCGGTCGGCACCTTCTGGTCGGTGGTCATGCTGCTGGAGCACCTCGGCGAGAACGAGGCGGCGCAGCGCGTGATGAAGGCCGTCGAAGCCGTCACAGCCAACCCCGCGCTGCATACCGGCGACCTGGGCGGCAAGGCCACCACGGCCGAAGTGACCAAGGCCGTGTGCGATCTGCTCGCCGCCGGCAAGCAGGTCAAGGCGGCCTGAGCGCCAGCCTCGCCACTCTTCGCGCCCGGCGCCGGCCGGGCCGCACCCTGCGGGCCACCCCGGCCCGCATCGCCTTCCGGGCCAGGAAAGCAGCCGACCAGAGCTGCTCCGGGAGCGCTTTGCCTTACGACACAGCAGGAGACAGCAATGATTCAACGGCTGCTTGGCAAGCTCTACGTCCAGGTACTGATCGGCGTGGGCGCCGGCGTTGCACTGGGCGTGTGGGCGCCCGATATCGGCAGTGACCTGAAGCCGCTTGGCGACGTGTTCATCAAGCTGATCAAGATGGTGTTCGCGCCGATTATCTTCGCGACCGTGGTGCTCGGCATCGCGCGCATGGAGAACATGAAGGAGCTCGGACGCGTCGGCGTGCGGGCCCTGATTTACTTTGAGGTGCTGTCGACATTCGCGCTGGCCCTCGGGCTCGTGGTCGTCAACCTGGTCCAGCCGGGCCACGGCATGAATATCGATCCCGCCCACCTCGACACCAAGGCGATCGCCAGCTACACGCACGCCGCGGAGAAGCCGCACACGTTCATCGATTTCCTGATGAACCTGGTGCCAACCAGCATCATCGACGCGCTGGCCAAGAACGACATCCTGCAGATCCTGGTGTTTGCCACGCTGTTCGGCATCGCGCTGTCGCATATCGGCGCGCGCGCCAAGCCGGTGGTGGACTTCCTCGACTCCTTTACCCACGGCATCTTCACGGTGGTGGGGATGATCATGCGTCTGGCGCCGATCGCGGCGTTCGGCGCCATGGCCTTTACCGTCGGCAAGTACGGGCTGGGCTCGGTGGTCTCGCTGGGCAAGCTGATGGGCACCATGTACCTCACCTGCTTCCTGTTCGTGGTGATCGTGCTGGGTGGCGTGGCAAAGCTTTCCGGCTTCAGCCTTTGGAAATTCCTGAAGTACATCCGCGACGAACTGTTCACCGTGCTCGGCACCAGCTCGTCGGAATCGGTGGTGCCGCAGCTGATGCGCAAGCTGGAAAACGCCGGCGTGTCCAAGCCGGTGGTGGGGCTGGTGGTGCCTTCCGGACTGACCTTCAACCCTGACGGACAGTGCATCTACTACACCATGGCGGCGATCTTTGTCGCCCAGGCGACCAACACGCCGCTGACCATGACGGACCAGCTGGTCGTGCTCGGCGTGCTGCTGCTGACGTCGAAGGGCTCGGCGGGCGTGACCGGCTCCGGGTTTATCACGCTGGCGGCGACGCTGGCATCGCTCGGCAAGATCCCTGTCGCCGGCATGGTGCTGCTGCTGGGTGTCGACCGCTTTATGTCGGAAGCGCGCGCCATCACCAACACGATCGGCAATGCGGTAGGCACGCTGGCGATTGCGCGCTGGGTGGGCGCAGTGGACCGCAAGCAGCTTGCGGATGCGCTGGACGGCAAGCTGGAAGAGGAAGGCGACACGGTGCCCGAGGGCCATCAGGACGCCTCCCCGATCGGCTCGCGCATTGCACGCGCCGCCGATGCCCACGCCACGCTGATGCACTAAGGGGGCGACGTGACTACGCATCGTTCCGAAGCGGCCGCGTTGCTGCGGCGCATGTTCGACGCCGCCATCGCCGCGGCCCAGCCGGCCCGCACGCTGGCGCAGTACCTGCCCGCACCGCCGCGCGGCCGCACCATCGTCATCGGTGCCGGCAAGGCCTCGGCGGCGATGGCGAGCGCGCTGGAAGCGGCGTGGCCCGGCCCGCTCGAAGGCCTGGTCGTGACGCGCTACGGCTATGCCGTGCCTTGCTCGCGCATCGAGATCGTGCAAGCCGCGCATCCCGTGCCGGACGATGCCGGGCTGGCTGCCGCACAACGCATGCTGCGGCTGGTGTCCGGCCTGGGCGAGGGCGACCTCGTCATCAGCCTGGTCTCCGGAGGCGGATCGTCGCTGCTTCCCCTTCCGCTGGCAGGCATCACGCTGGACGACAAGCAGCGCATCAACCGCGCGCTGCTCAAGTCCGGCGCGACGATCTCCGAGATGAACTGCGTGCGCCGGCACCTGTCCGCGATCAAGGGCGGACGGCTGGCCGCGGCATGCTATCCGGCGCAGGTGCTGAACCTGCTGATCTCCGATGTGCCGGGCGATGACCCGATCGATATCGCGTCCGGCCCGACGGTGCCCGATCCCACTACGCGTGCCGATGCGCTGGCCATCGTCAGGCGCTATGCGATCGACCTGCCTGCCCATGTACTGGCCGTGCTGGAGTCCGACGCCGCCGAGACGCTCAAGCCCGGCGACCCGCGGCTGGCACGGATCCGCACCGAATTCATCGCCACGCCGCGGCTGGCGCTGGAAGCGGCGGCCCGCGTCGGCCGCGACGCCGGCTATGCGGTCCACGTGCTGGGCGACGCCATCGAAGGCGAAGCCCGCGATGTCGGCACCGTCATGGGTGGCATCGCGCTGGCAGCGGCCCGGCATGGCGAACCGTTTGCCGCACCGTGCGTGCTGCTGTCCGGCGGCGAGACCACCGTGACCGTCCGTGGCACGGGGCGGGGCGGCCGCAACGTCGAGTTCCTGCTGTCGCTGGCGCTGACCCTGCGCGGCGAAGCCGGGGTCCATGCGATCGCCGGTGATACGGACGGTGTCGATGGCCAGGAAGAGATCGCCGGGGCCATGATCGGGCCCGACACGCTGGAGCGCGCCTGGCGCGCCGGCCTGCGGCCGCACGATGCGCTGGCCGCCAACGACGGCCACGGATTTTTCGAGGCGCTGGGCGATGCCGTGATAACCGGCCCCACGCTGACCAATGTCAATGATTTTCGCGCGATCCTGTTGACGCGCGCTTCCGGAGCAAACGCATGAGACGCCTTCGCAACGCAAAGATCGTGGCCACGCTGGGCCCGGCGAGCACAGACCCGGCCATCATCGAGCAGCTTTTCGATGCGGGCGCCGATGTGTTCCGCCTCAATTTCAGCCACGGCACCCATGCTGACCACCAGCAACGCCTGCAGTCCATCCGCGCCATCGAGCACGAGCGCGGCAGGCCCATCGGCGTGCTGCTGGACCTGCAAGGCCCCAAGCTGCGCATCGGCACGTTTGCGGGCGGTCCGGTGAAACTGGCCGCGCAGGCGAAGTTCCGGTTCGACCTGGACGCGTCGACGCCGGGTTCCGTGGAGCGCGTCAGCCTGCCGCATCCCGAGATCTTCGCGGCGCTGCAGGAAGGCACGGAACTGCTGGTGGATGACGGACGCGTGCGCCTGCGCGTGGAGCGGTGTGGCTCCGACTTTGCCGAGACCACGGTGGTCAATGGCGGCACGCTGTCCGACCGCAAGGGCGTCAATGTGCCGGGCGTGGTGCTGCCTTTGTCGGCGATGACCGAGAAGGACCGGCGCGACCTGGACTTCGGCCTGACGCTGGGTGTGGACTGGATTGCGCTGTCGTTCGTGCAGCGCGCCGAGGATATCCAGGAAATCAAGCAGATCGTGGACGGCCGCGCCGGCATCATCGCCAAGCTGGAGAAGCCTGCCGCCATCCAGAGCCTGGAAGCGATCGTCGCCGAATCGGATGCGGTCATGGTGGCCCGTGGCGACCTCGGCGTGGAGATGCCGGCGGAGCAGGTGCCGTCGCTGCAAAAGCGCATCGTCCGTGCCTGCCGCAAGGCCGGCAAACCGGTGATTGTCGCCACCCAGATGCTGGAGTCGATGGTCAGCGCACCGGTGCCGACGCGTGCCGAGGCTTCCGATGTGGCGACTGCCGTCTACGACGGCGCCGATGCCGTGATGCTGTCGGCGGAATCCGCCTCGGGCCAGTATCCGGTGGAAGCGGTGCGCATGATGGACAGCATCATCACGCGCACCGAAGCCGACCCGCACTACCACGAAGCCATCCAGGCTTCGCATTCGGCACCGCGCGCCGAGGCTGCCGACGCCATCGGCTACGCCGTCAGGCACGTGGCGAACCTGCTGCGCGTGCCTGCCGCGGTGGCCTACACGAGTTCGGGATACTCCGCGCTGCGCATGGCACGCGAGCGGCCGGAAGTGCCGATCCTCGGCATGACGCCACGGGTCGCCACCGCGCGCCGGCTGGCGCTGGCCTGGGGCGTGCATGCGGTGCTTTGCCATGAAGTGGTCGACGTGCTGGAGATGACCGACCTGGCCAGCCGGACCGTGCTGAAGGAGCAGTTCGGCGAGGTCGGGCAGCAGATCGTCATTTCGGCCGGCCTGCCGTTCACCGTGGCCGGTACCACCAACCTGCTGCGCATCGCGCAGGTCCAATAAAGGAGAGACCCATGACTGCAATCCGGGAAATCCGCGGCTACGAGATCCTCGATTCCCGTGGCAACCCCACGGTGGCGGCGCAGGTGTTGCTGGTCGACGGCTCGCAGGGCTTTGCCGCGGCGCCTTCGGGCGCGTCCACGGGCTCGCGTGAAGCGATCGAGCTGCGCGATGGCGACAAGCGGCGCTATCTCGGCAAGGGCGTGCAGAAGGCCGTGCAGCATATCAACGTCGATATCGCACGGACGCTGGCCGGCATGCACGCAGCGGAGCAGGCCGAGGTGGATGCCTGCCTGATCCGCCTCGACGGCACACCGGACAAGTCGCGCCTGGGCGCCAATGCGCTGCTGGCGGTCTCGCTGGCGAACGCGAGGGCAGCCGCGGCTTCCGCCGGGCTGCCGCTGTACCGGTCCGTGGGCAACGGCAATGGCGAGACCCGCCTGCCCCTGCCGATGATGAACATCATCAACGGCGGTGCGCATGCGGACAACAGCGTCGACATGCAGGAGTTCATGATCCTGCCGGTCGGCGCGCCGAGCTTCTCGGAAGCGTTGCGCTGGGGCGCGGAGGTGTTCCACACGCTCAAGGGCGTACTGAAGGCGCGCGGCTTTGCCACTTCCGTCGGTGACGAAGGCGGTTTCGCGCCGGACCTGTCGTCCAACGAACATGCCCTGGAAGTCATCATGCAGGCGATCGAAGCCGCCGGCTTCCGGCTAGGCCGGGATATCGCGCTGGGTTTGGATGTGGCCAGCTCGGAGTTCTACGCGGATGACCGCTATGTGCTGCAGTCGGAAGGCCGCTCGTACGACGCCGGGGACTTTGTCGACCTGCTCGCCAGCTGGGTTCGCCAGTACCCCATCGTCACCATTGAGGACGGCATGGCCGAGCAGGACTGGCAGGGATGGCGCCTGCTGACCGGGTGCCTGGGCGGACAGGTGCAGCTCGTCGGCGACGACCTGTTCGTGACCAACGCGGCAATCCTGGAAGAGGGCATCGAGCAGGGCGTGGCTAACGCCATCCTGATCAAGCCCAACCAGATCGGCACGTTGACCGAAACGCTGCAGGCAATCGCAGTGGCGGAACGCGCCGGCTATGCCTCGGTGATCTCGCACCGCTCAGGCGAGACCGAAGACACCACCATCGCGGACCTGAGCGTGTGCACGGCGGCAACGCAGATCAAGACCGGCTCGCTGAGCCGCTCGGATCGCGTGGCCAAGTACAACCGGCTGTTGTTTATCGAGGCGGAACTGGGATGCGCCGCGACCTTTGCGGGCCGGCAGGCCATCCAGCAGGCAGCAAACAAGCCTTAAGCATTTCGCTTTCGGCTTGCCATATAAATCAAATTCAGGAGACAAAGCATGCGTGGTACTGAACTCGTGCGTCGCATTTCAACGCTGGCCGTGCTGGCCGCCGGCATCACCCTCAGCGGTGCCGGCCTGGCGCAAACCTGGCCGGCCAAGCCGATCACCCTGGTCGTGCCGTTTCCCTCGGGCGGCACCACCGACGTGCTGGCCCGCGCGCTGGGCGACCAGTTGTCGAAGAGCCTGGGCCAGCCCGTGATCGTGGAGAACCGCCCCGGCGCGGGCGCCACGTTGGGCGCGGACTACGTCGCCAAGAACAAGCCGGATGGCTACACGCTGCTGATGGGCGCGGTGCACCACACCATCGCCACCAGCGTCTACAAGAAGCTGCCATACAGCTTCCAGAAGGACCTGACGCCGATCGCCACGGTGGCTATGGTGCCCAATGTGCTGGTGATCAATGCCGCGAAAACGCCGGCGAAGTCTGTCAGCGAACTGGTGACGCTGGCCAAGACCGCGTCGCCGGAGTTCGCCTACGGTTCCAACGGCAACGGCACCGCGCAGCACCTGATCGGCACCCAGTTCCAGGCCGCTACCGGTGCAAAGCTGCTTCATGTGCCTTACAAGGGCAGCGGGCCGCTGACGACCGACCTGCTTGGCGGGCAGGTCACGATGTCGTTCGATACGCTGACGCCGGTGCTGCAGCACATCAAGTCCGGCAAGCTGCGTGCGCTGGCCGTCACCACGGCACGGCGCTCCAGCGTGCTGCCCGATGTGCCGACGCTGGAGGAAGCGGGGTTCAAGGGCTTTGATATCGGCACGTGGTTCGGCGTGCTGGCGCCGGCGGCGACGCCCGAGCCTGTGGTCAGCAAGCTGAACGCGGAGATCGTCAGGATCGTGAAGTCGCCCGACTTCCAGCAGAAGATGCTGGGCATCGGCGCCGAGCCGATGCCCAGCACGCCGCAGGAGTTCGCCAAGCGGATCAACGACGAAACGGTCAAGTTCGCCAAGCTGGTGAAGGACGGCAAGGTAACGATCGAGTGATGTGGGAACCCCGGGGTGGCGATTGCGGTAAGCTTCAAGTGCATTCACCGCTCCAACCCATGAACCACGACCGATCCATTGCCACCCAGATCGTTGCGCTGATCCAGTCTGAAGGCCTGCCCGTGGGCGCGCACCTGCCGGCGCAGATGCTGGCCGACAAGCTGCGCGTCTCGCGCTCGCCCGTCAATGAGGCGCTTGCGCTGCTGCATGAGAAGGGCGTGCTCACGCGCGAGAAGAACCGCGGCTTTTTCCTGGCCAGGCCCGTTGCCGCACCGGCCGCGGAACTGGCCTCGCAGCTCGGCCTGGCCGAGCCGGATGTGGCCGCCGCCGCCTACTTCCGGATCGCCGAAGACCTGCTGCAGGGCACGCTGGACACGCAAGTGTCGGAACAGCTCCTCAAGGCACGCTACGGCCTGACCACCACCCAGCTCAACACCGTGCTCAAGCGCATCGCGCAGGAGGGCTGGGCCGAGCGCAAACCGGGCTATGGCTGGGAGTTTTCGTCGATGCTGACCACGCCGAATTCGCTGCTGCAGTCCTACCGGCTGCGGCTGGCGCTGGAGCCGGCCGCGTTGCTGGAGCCCGGCTACCGGCTCGAGTCCCGCACCCTCGAGCGGCTGCGCGCCGCGGAGTTTCACCTGCTGAACGGCGGGATCGAGACCGACACGGCCGACCAGCTCCACGATCGCGGTGTGCGCTTCCATGAATCGCTGGTCGAGGCCTCGGGCAATCCCTTCTTCATCGATACCATCCGGCGCGTCAACCGGGTGCGCCGGCTGCTGTCCTACCGCTCAATGCGCGACCGGGAACGCTATCCGGAACACGCGAAACAGCACCTGCACATTCTTGACCTGCTGGAGCGTGAGCGCAACGAAGAAGCAGCGCAGGCCATGCGCGAGCACCTCGAACACACGCTGACCGCGCTGGCGCAGATCAGCCGGCTCCTCGAACCCTAGTACTGCCAGGCGCGCGATGCCGTTCCCGCCTCGGCGTCAGGCTGCGGACGGCGAGGCGCCCGTGCGGGTGTTCAGCAAGTCCAGCGCCACATCGACGATCATGTCCTCCTGCCCGCCCACCATGCGGCGGCGCCCCAGCTCCACCAACACATCGACGGTCTTCAGGCCGTAGCGCGCCGCAGCGACTTCGCTGTGGCGCAGGAAGCTGGAATACACCCCCGCATAGCCCAGCGCCAGCGTCTCGCGGTCGACCCGCACCGGGCGGTCCTGCAGCGGGCGCACCAGGTCGTCGGCGGCGTCCATCAGCTTGTACAGGTCGCAGCCATGATGCCAGCCCATGCGCTCGGCCGCGGCGATAAAGACTTCGAGCGGCGCGTTGCCGGCGCCGGCGCCCATGCCCGCCAGGCTGGCGTCAATGCGGTCGCAGCCTTCTTCAACCGCCACGATGCTGTTGGCAACCCCTAGGCTCAGGTTGTGGTGGGCGTGCATGCCGGTCCGGGTCTCGGGCTTCAGCACGTCCTTGAAGGCGCGGAAGCGTTCGCGCACGTCCTGCATCGTCAGCGCGCCGCCGGAATCGACCACATAGCAGCAGGTCGCGCCGTAGCTTTCCATCAGCTTTGCCTGCTGCGCCAGGTGCTGCGGCGTGGTCATGTGGCTCATCATCAGGAAGCCCACGGCCTCCATGCCCAGCTCGCGCGCCGCCTCGATATGCTGGCGCGAGATATCGGCCTCGGTGCAATGCGTGGCCACGCGCACGATGCGGGCGCCGGCATCGTAGGCGGCCTTGAGGTCGTGCACGGTGCCGATGCCGGGTAGCAGCAGCGTAGCGATCTTCGCATTGCGCACCACGTCGGCCACCGCTTCGATCCATTCCAGGTCGGTATGCGCGCCGAAGCCGTAGTTGAAGCTCGAGCCCTGCAGCCCGTCGCCGTGGGCCACTTCGATCGAATCGACGCCGGCCTCGTCGAGCGCGCGCGCGATCTGGCGAACCTGTTCCAGGCTGTACTGGTGGCGGATGGCATGGCTGCCGTCGCGCAGCGTCACATCGGAGATATAGAGTGTCTTGTTGGTGCTCATGGCATCGGCTCCTGTCAGGCGGCAGCGGACTCGGCAAGCATGGCAGCGGCCATGCTCTCGGCGGTGTTCAGCGCGGCGCTGGTCATGATGTCCAGGTTGCCGGCATAGGCGGGCAGGTAGTGAGCGGCACCCTCGACTTCGAGAAAGACCGTGGTCTTCAGGCCCGCCAGGCGGCCCAGGCCCGGGATGTTCAGCGGCGCATCGGCCGGGATGGCCTCGAACTGCACCGCCTGCTTGAGCCGGTAGCCTGGCACGTAGCGCTGCACGTCCGCGGCCATGCGTTCGACCGACGCGGCGATGGCGTCCTGGTCGGCCGGCTCACTCAGGCAGTACACGGTGTCGCGCATGATCAGCGGCGGCTCGGCCGGGTTCAGGACGATGATGGCCTTGCCGCGGCGGGCGCCGCCCACCTGCTCGATGGCGCGCGAGGTGGTCTCGGTGAATTCGTCGATATTGGCACGCGTGCCCGGCCCGGCGCTCTTGCTGGAGATGCTGGCGACGATCTCCGCGTAGTGCACCGGCGCCACGCGCGACACCGCCGCCACCATCGGGATGGTGGCCTGGCCGCCGCAGGTGACCATGTTGACGTTGGGTGCGTCCAGGTGCGCGGCGCCGTTGACCACCGGAATGCAGTACGGGCCGATCGCTGCCGGGGTCAGGTCGATCATGCGGATCGACGGGCGCAACCCGCGCAGGAAGGCATCGTTGTTCACATGCGCGCCGGCGCTGGTGGCATCGAAGACGAGATCGATGTCATCGAAGACCGGCAGGCGCGTGAGCCCTTGCACGCCTTCATGCGTGGTGGCGACGCCCATCCGGGCCGCGCGGGCCAGGCCATCGGAGGCGGGGTCGATGCCGACCATCGCGCCCATCTCGACATGCCGGCCATGCCGCAGGATCTTGATCATCAGGTCGGTGCCGATATTGCCCGAGCCGATGATGGCGGCTTTGAGCTTGCGTGTCATGGGGATTCTCCTGTACGGGTTATTCGACGCTGGCGCCGCTGGCCTTGACCAGCGGGGTCCAGCGCGTGCTTTCACTGGCGAGGAAGGTGCCGAACTGCTGCGGGCTCATCGGCATGGGATCGAGGCCCTGGTCGGCAAAGCGCTTTGCCACTTCCGGCGCCTTCAGCGCCTTCAGCGCGGATTCGTTGAGCCGGGCGACCACGGCATCGGGCGTACCGGTGCGCACCACCATGCCGAACCAGACGCCTGCGTCCAGCCCCGGCACCAATCCACCCAAGATAAGCCGTCAAATAGAATCGCAATTTGCCACGCGCACGCTTGACAGATGACGAGGTTCGAGCGGCCGCCGCCCTGCTTGCGCTGGCTGTTTAGCGCAAGCAGGGCGGCGGCCAATAGAGGATCGTTTCTCGATCTTCGCTTGGCTCTCATGCCCCTGTCCGATCTGTTCGCTACGCTTACCCAATATCTGCACACCAAGGTCTTTCACGATCTTGCCCGTCATCCCGAATATCCAGCCGCATTCACCCGTCAGCGCAAGCTCACCCTGCCCACACTGATCGCGTTCATGCTTGGCAACTTGCGCATGGGCGTTCAAGCCGAACTCGATCAATTCTTCGCCGCGCTCGCCCGCCAAAACACCTTGTGCCGGCGAGTCAGTGAACAAGCCTTCGCCCAGGCTCGCAGCAAACTCAGCGGCGATGTCTTTGCTCACCTCAATGACTGGCTGCTTCAGCAGGTGTCCAACCATTTGCCGCGCTGGCATGGCTTTCGGCTGGTCGCAGCCGACGCCTCGCACCTGCGTTTTGCCATCCGCCACAGCCATCTGCCTCGAGCCGCCACCCGTGATCAACTCGCTTTCGGCCTGTACCTCCCCGGGGCCGAGATGATGCTCGCCGCCTCACTGCACAGCGTGCTCGAGAACGAACGCCAGATCCTGTTCGAGCATCTGGACCGCCTGCAATCCGACGACTTGCTGTTGCTCGACCGCGGCTACCCGGCCCGCTGGCTGGTAGCCGTACTCAACCAACGAAACATCCCTTTCTGCATGCGCGCCGACGGTAGCGGCTTTGCTGCCCTGCGGGACTTCGTCCGCTCCGGCCGCGCCGAGACCGTCGTCACGCTCCCGGCTCCAGCCCGCAATGACGCGCGCGACTATGAATGTGCGTCCGTCCCGCAGACCGTCCGGCTCATCCGGCAGATCTCGCCAGCCGCCAAGGTTCGCGTGCTCATCACCAATCTGCTCGACAGGCACCGCCATCCGGCTGCCACCTTCCGCGATCTCTATCACCAGCGCTGGCGTCTCGAGGAGGCCTTCAAACGCCTCAAACACCGCATGGCACTCGAACACCTGTCCGGCCTCTCACAGTTGGCCGCCAGGCAGGACTTCGGAGCCAAAGTCCTGTGCGATAACCTGCACGCCCTGTGCTGTCTTGCGGCCGCGCAGGAACATGACATTGACTCGGATCATCGGATCAACCGTGCCTACGCCATCACCGCCCTTAAACGTGTCCTGCCTGCACTGCTGCTCGGCCTGCGCTGGGCCAAGGCTGCCCTGAACGAGACCTTGACCTTGATCGCAACACGTCTCCAGCGCGTGCGACCAGATCGCGCCAAGCCCCGTCCACCACGCCACAAGCCTCATCGACATGCCGCTTATAAGGCTTGTTGATGCTGCTTATCTTGGGTGGATTG